>NZ_JBBCMR010000001.1:0-2532842 GCF_037152215.1 Leclercia sp. UBA7405
TTAGCGCGGTGGTCCCACCTGACCCCATGCCGAACTCAGAAGTGAAACGCCGTAGCGCCGATGGTAGTGTGGGGTCTCCCCATGCGAGAGTAGGGAACTGCCAGGCATCAAATTAAGTAGTAAGCCGGTGCACTAACCCGGTGGTTACAAAAAGAATACGGTGGAGCGGTAGTTCAGTCGGTTAGAATACCTGCCTGTCACGCAGGGGGTCGCGGGTTCGAGTCCCGTCCGTTCCGCCACTTATTGAAAGCCCTGAGCATCTGCTCAGGGCTTTTTTTTCGTCCGCGCTATTATTATTGCTTGAACAGCAAAAATCCTCTGCGTTTCACGATCTTTTTCTGCATAACGACAGCAGCGATAATCTTCCTCACTTAATAACAAAATGATTTATGAGGAATGACATGACTATCCCTGCACTTGGTCTGGGCACTTTCCGTCTGAAAGACAACGTTGTTATCGCGTCGGTAAAAACTGCTCTTGAACTGGGCTATCGCACCATTGATACGGCGCAGATTTATGATAATGAAGCGGCCATTGGCCAGGCCATTGAAGAGAGCGGTATACCGCGTGACGCACTTTTTATCACCACCAAAATCTGGACCGAGAATCTCAGCAAAGAAAAGCTTATCCCAAGCCTCATAGAGAGTCTGAAGAAGCTGCGTACTGAATACGTTGATTTGACCCTAATCCATTGGCCTTCGCCAAACGATGCGGTCTCTGTCGAAACGTTCATGCAGGCACTGCTGGAAGCGAAAGAGCAGGGCTTGACCCGCCAGATCGGGATCTCTAACTTCACCATTCCACTGATGGAAAAAGCCATCGCAGCCGTGGGCGCGGAGAATATTGCAACGAATCAGATTGAGTTATCGCCCTATCTGCAGAATCGTAAAGTAGTGAGCTGGGCAAAAGAGCACGGTATCCATATCACCTCTTATATGACCCTGGCTTACGGTAAAGCGCTAAAAGATGACGTTATTGTTCGTATCGCCGACAAACATAATGCGACACCAGCTCAGATCATTCTGGCATGGGCATTAGGAGAAGGATTCGCGGTGATCCCTTCCTCGACTAAACGTGAGAATCTGGCGAGCAACCTGCTGGCGCAGGATCTTAAGTTGGATGATGAAGATAGAAAAGCGATCGCGGCGCTAGAGTGCAACGATCGTCTGGTGAGTCCGGAAGGATTAGCGCCAGACTGGGATTGATGCTGTCTGGCTCTGAACCTTTACTCAGCTCCTTCGGGAGCTGCTTTTATACGTTCACTCAGAAAATCAATGAAGGCGCGGATCCGCGTGCTTACCGCTCTGTCGCTGTAGTACACGGCACTGAAAGGCATCTCAACGGGCAGACGTTTATCTGCCATCAACTCTACCAGCTCGCCTCGGGCTATTTCTTTATCAATCATGTAGTCAGACAGACAAGCGATCCCATTTCCCTCCAGACAGAGCTGTTTTAGCGTCTCTCCGCTGTTGGAAGACAATCCACACTCAATTTCATGTAGCTGCCCGTCATGGCAGGCTAGCGGCCACGTATTCAGGGACAAAGGCTCGGTAAAACCCAGGCACATATGTTGTTTGAGATCGTTCACCGTTGCGGGTTCGCCAAATTCTTCAAGATAGGCCGGAGAAGCAATAATCTTACGATAACTTTTAAACAGAGGGCGAGCGCGGAGGCTGGAGTCGGTTAATGTACCCGCCCTAATGGCGACATCAACCTTTCTTTCAATAAGATTAATAAATGTCTCTGAGGAGACCAGCGAAAGCGTCATTTCAGGATAACGTTCACGGAAAGGTTTGATTAGCGGCATCAGGAAATGCAGCACGACCGGCGTGGCGGCATCAATGCGTAATAACCCGCGCGGTGTGTTACGGCTCTCGATGATCTCGGTTTCTGCCGCTGCCATCTCCTGCAGTATGGACTGCACCCGGCGGAAATAGCGCTCTCCCTCTTCCGTCAGGCTGAGTTGCCGCGTCGTGCGGTTTAACAAGCTGACGCCAAGCTTCATCTCAAGCTTCTTCACTGACCGACTTACTGCTGAGTTGGCTTGCCCCAGCTGCTCCGCAGCACGACTAAAGCTTCCGCTTTCGACCACGGCGACAAAGATTGCCAGCTCTTCTGAGGTTGCTTTCATTGTTGCTATTTCCGCAAAATTATATTGATACTTTGACCATTTTTGTTATTTAAGCACTAACGCATACTACGTGTCATCTTAATCCTGATGAGACGGAGTTATTATGCCACTGGCATTACTTGCCCTGACGATCAGTGCCTTTGCAATTGGCACGACCGAATTTGTTATCGTAGGTTTAGTCCCTACCATCGCCGAACAACTTGCTATTACGCTGCCTTCAGCGGGGTTGTTGGTTTCCATCTATGCGCTCGGCGTCGCCATCGGCGCGCCAGTCCTGACCGCGCTCACAAGCCGTTTGCCGAGAAAGCAGTTACTCATAGGGCTGATGGTACTTTTCACCGCCGGGAACATACTTGCCTGGCAGGCGCCAGATTATACGACGCTGGTGATTGCGCGCTTGCTTACCGGCCTGGCTCATGGGGTGTTCTTCTCGATTGGTTCGACCATAGCGACAAGCTTAGTGCCGAAAGAGAAAGCCGCATCGGCTATTGCCATTATGTTTGGCGGATTAACGGTCGCGCTGGTAACGGGAGTACCGCTGGGGACCTTTATTGGGCAGCACTTCGGCTGGCGTGAGACGTTTCTTGCGGTCTCTTTACTGGGCGTCATTGCGTTAATCAGCAGTGTGTTATTGATCCCATCAAATATTCCGGGTCGTACAGCGGCGACACTGCGCGAGCAACTGCAAGTGCTCACACACCCGCGACTGTTGATCATTTATGTCATTACCGCCCTCGGTTATGGTGGCGTGTTTACGGCGTTTACCTTCCTGGCGCCTATGATGCAGAACCTGGCTGGCTTTTCCCCCAGCGCAGTGAGCTGGATCCTGCTGGGCTATGGTGTCTCTGTCGCGATAGGCAATATTTGGGGCGGTAAACTTGCGGATAAACAGGGGGCCGTGCCAGCGTTGAAGATTATTTTTGCAGCCCTGGTGATTTTACTGATGGTGTTCCAGTTTACTGCGTCGATTCAATATGCCGCGCTGGCAACCGTTCTGGTCATGGGGATTTTTGCCTTTGGTAATGTTCCGGGCCTACAGGTCTATGTCGTGCAGAAAGCGGAGCAGTATGCCCCGAACGCAGTAGACGTGGCATCTGGCCTGAATATCGCGGCATTCAATATTGGTATCGCTCTGGGGTCGATCGTGGGCGGACAAACGGTACAGCATGCTGGGTTGGCGCAAACGCCATGGATAGGTTCCCTTATTGTTCTGGCTGCATTGGTGCTGGTTGGCATCAGCGGCCGTCTGGATAAGACCGTCAGCCCTGTTCTGAAAAATGCGTCTGAAGGCTAGTCAATCATTTGATCCTTTTGGTTTAGCGAAGTGATAGTCCTGATGAGGCATCAGGACTATCAACGGTTATGCGGCAGCTTTCATAAACCCATTAAATGTTTCTCACCCATTGCATTGAAAGTGTGACCTGAAAACCTTATAACAATAGTACCCGCCCGTTTTTTGGGCGGTCCATGAGACTGAGGCCGTTTTCAACAGTGCGAAAGAATACCTATGCCATGCGCTATGTAGCCGGACAGCCAGCGGAGAGAATTTTACCTCCGGGCTCGTTTGCGACTATCGGCCAGGCATTGCCAGCCGGTGCGCCGTTAAGCAGCGACGAAAAAATTCGCGTGCTGGTTTGGAACATTTTTAAGCAGCAACGCGCCGAATGGTTATCTGTTCTGAAGAACTTCGGTAAGGATGCGCATCTGGTGTTACTGCAGGAGGCGCAAACGACCCCTGAGCTGGTCAGATTCGCTACCACAAACTACCTGGCTGCCGATCAGGTTCCGGCCTTTGTCCTGCCGCAGCATCCCTCCGGCGTGATGACGCTTTCTGCTGCACACCCGGTCTACTGTTGTCCGCTTCGCGAGCGAGAGCCGATTTTGCGGCTGGCCAAATCGGCACTGGTCACGGTCTACCCATTGCCTGACACCCGTTTACTGATGGTCGTAAACATACACGCCGTGAATTTCAGTCTGGGCGTCGATGTCTACAGTAAGCAGTTACTCCCAATAGGCGATCAAATTGCTCACCATAGCGGGCCGATTATCATGGCCGGGGATTTCAATGCCTGGAGCCGCCCGCGGATGAATGCGCTGTATCGCTTTGCCCGTGAAATGTCACTGCGCGAAGTGCGTTTTACCGATGATCAGCGCCGCAAAGCGTTCGGTCGTCCTCTCGATTTCGTCTTCTATCGTGGTTTGAACGTGCACGAAGCCTCTGTACTGGTTACGCGCGCTTCCGACCATAATCCTCTACTAGTTGAATTCAGTCCCGGCAAACCTGAGAAGTAATGGTTCGTCAGGTCTGCCGTGGGGCAGACCTGTGCTGGTGAGGTGCTGCCCTTTCTTTTTTCTAACAACAAAGGACAGTACGATGACAACACAATCCCATCATGACAACGTAGAAAAACAGTTCGGTTCACAGGCAAGCGCTTATCTGACAAGTGCAGTACACGCGTCGGGACGCGATTTAGTGCGTCTGGGCGAGCGTCTCGCCTCATTTCCAGACGCCCAGGTACTGGATTTAGGCTGTGGGGCAGGGCACGCCAGCTTTATTGCCGCCGGGCAGGTTGCAGGGGTGACCGCGTATGACTTATCCAGCCAGATGCTCGATGTGGTTAACGCGGCAGCAAAGGAAAAAGGGCTGACCAATGTGACTACCCGACAAGGGTATGCAGAATCATTGCCGTTTGCCGAGTGGAGCTTCGACGTGGTGATCAGCCGCTATTCAGCACACCACTGGCATGACGTCGGACAGGCGCTGCGCGAGGTTAAGCGGGTACTGAAACCTGGCGGTATTTTCATCATTATGGACGTGATGGCGCCAGGCCACCCGGTACGTGATATCTGGTTACAGACCGTCGAAGCGCTGCGCGATACCTCGCACGTACGTAACTACAGTAGCGGCGAATGGTTAACGTGGATGACCGAAGCGGGATTAATAGCTCGCACGATGGTGACCGATCGCTTACCGCTGGAGTTCAGCTCCTGGATCGCCAGAATGCGCACGCCAGAAGCTCTGAGCCAGGCGATTCGACTCTATCAGCAGAGCGCATCCGCTGAAGTGAAAGCGTACTTCGAACTGCAGAGTGACGGCTCTTTTACCAGCGATACCCTTTTTGCTGAGGCGCAAAAGGCCAGCTAAATAAAAAAAGGCACCGAGGGGAATCGGTGCCTTTTTCTTTCTGCGCCTGTTATCAGGAGTCTGGCGTTGCGTTGTTTTTTACAAACAACGTCAACTGGTCGCCTGGCTGCAGGTTGTCAGTATCATCATTCCAGCGCATCACATCTTTGATATTTACGCCGTGCGTTTTCGCGATACTGGAGAGCGAATCACCTTTGCGAACACGATAGGTAATGCTATCGCTGTTGCGGGCAAGACGCTGCGCGCTAGTACCCGCCCCAACGGTCAGGTTCTGACCTACCTTCAGGTTTGAACCACGCAGATTGTTCCACTGCTGCAAATCTTTGCTGCTCACGCCGAGTCGTGAAGCGATGCCCGAAAGCGTATCGCCTGAACGAACCTTATAGCTACGGCTGCTGACCGGTGAGTTATCGGCGAGCAGGGTTGACTGCACCGCAGCGATTTCACCAGACGCCAGCGAGTTACGTAACTGTTCTGCATGCTTCTGCGGCACCAGCACGTATTTCGGACCACTGTTACCTAACGTCGAACCCTTCACGCCAGCGTTAAAGGCTTTCAGTTTCGTCACCGAGATGCCCGCCATATCGGCAACCTGCTTAAGTTCTACAGGATTGCTCAGACGCACTCTCGCCAGTGCCCGACTCTCGTCGGAAGTCGGTAACTGCACCCCATAACGCTTGCTGTTTTTGAGAATATCGCTCAAAGCCAGCATTTTTGGGACATACAGTTTGGTTTCCCGTGGCAGTGGAAGCGACCAAAAGTCCGTGGGTTTGCCACGCGCTTTATTCGCTTTCATTGCCTTCAGTACACGACCTTCACCGCTGTTGTAAGCCGCGACAGTTAGCAGCCAGTCACCGTCAAACATCTTGTTCAGACGCTGCATCATATCGAGAGCGGCCGTAGTTGAGGCGACCACATCACGACGCGCATCGTAGCTGCGAGTCTGTTTTAAACCATAATTGCGCCCTGTGCTCGGTATGATCTGCCAAATACCTGCGGCATTGGCACCAGACGTTGCGTGTGGGTCAAAAGCGCTCTCCACTATGGGTAGGAGTACCAGCTCCATCGGCATGTTACGTTTCTTAACTTGCCCGGCTATCCAGTACATATACGGCTCTGCCCGTAAAGTTACATCGTGGAGATAGCTCTTATTTCTTAAATACTTCTGTTTCTGTTCGCGTATCCGGCTGTTTTCCGGAATTCCCATCTTTAGCTCGTCGCCAATAGAGGCCCACAAGTCCTGTTCCTGCGCAAATGACGTCCCATCGTCCATCCATCGCGCCGAACTTGTAAACTTCCCTGCTTCCCCTTGACCAGCTGCAGAAAGGCTCTGTGCGTGCTGTTGTACGTTGCCAGTGTTCTGAGACGCCTGGCAACCCACAAGCAGGACAGAGGCGAGTAAAATCGCTTTTGCCTTCATGTGTGTGTCAATAGTTGCTTAAAAGACGAGCGATGATAACGACCAATTTTTGAAAAGGCAACCCGCAATTGTTAAAAGTTGTCTTTCTTAGCCCTCAACCATGCGAAACAGGCCTCAGGGTGTTGCATAGTTGTTTCTTTGTTGATTTTATCAATTAAAACAGGATCATCCGTTCGTAGAAAAACATTAACTTTACGTTCATTTTTCAGAATAACAGGGAGTGTTTTTTGGTTTTTTGCACGTAACTCATTAACTTTATGGTAGTAATCGTTTATCGCTTGATCCTCAGGCAGAATGTGTCGGGCAAACTTCATATTTGCTAATGTATATTCATGCGCACAACAAATTAACGTCTCGTCAGGAAGCGCATTTATTTTTTGGAATGATTGATACATCTGGGATGGCGTACCTTCAAAAAGTCTTCCGCAGCCGCCAGAGAACATCGTGTCACCGCAAAAAACATAAGGGAAACTGAAGAAAGAAACATGTCCCAAAGTGTGACCTGGTGTAGCAATTACGGAAAACTCCGACCCCAGTATGAGGATCTTATCGCCATCTTCTACTACGCGTGTCGTACCCTTATCTTGCGTTTCAGCGGGGCCATATACCACAAGATGCGGGAATTTAGCGCGCAGCGCCGTCACGCCGCCCACGTGGTCATGGTGATGATGCGTTAACAGAATGGCGTCAGGCTGCCACTGGTTCTCCTCAATCGCCTGCAGAACTGGCGCGGCTTCGCCGGGATCAACGATCACACAATGGTTTGTATCATCGGTCAAAACCCAGATGTAGTTGTCCTGAAACGCGGGAATACTGATAAGATTCATTTATTACCTCTGACTACGTAGCGGGTGTGTTGATGAAACCGGCAAGGATACCTCAGACAGTCTCACCACCGGAGCGATGGGCCGATTTGCCCTGGGGTGAATACTACCGCGAAGCGCTCGAGCAGCAACTCAAACCCTGGTTTGCAAAAATGTATGGTTTTCACCTGCTTAAGATTGGCAATTTAAGCGCGGAAATCAACTCGGAATCCTGTGCTATCTCGCACCAGGTGAATGTCTCTCTGGCTGGTCAGCCGCTACAAGTCAAAGCCAATCCATTGCACCTGCCTTTTGCCGAAAAGTCTGTCGATGCTTGTCTGCTGGCGCATACCTTACCCTGGTGTGGCGATCCTCACCGTCTTCTGCGGGAAGCCGATCGGGTGCTTATCGATGATGGCTGGCTGATTTTAAGCAGTTTTAACCCGATGAGTCTGATGGGGCTGCGCAAGCTGGTGCCCGTATTGCGTCGCACACCGCCCTATAACAGCCGCATGTTTACGATGATGCGCCAGCTGGACTGGCTCTCATTACTCAACTTTGAAGTGATGTATCACAGCGGTTTTCAGGTTTTACCCTGGACGCGGCGGGGCGGGAAGTTACTTAGCACGCATTTCCCGGCGCTGGGCTGCATGCAGGTCATTGTGGCGCGCAAGCGGACTATCCCGCTCACGCTTAATCCGATGAAACAGAGCAAAAGCAAAACGCCGCTGCGTCAGGCCGTGGGTGCCACCCGGCAATACCGGAAGCCTTGATCACGCCTCCGGCTGATAACCCACATCTTCATGAACCGGATTCATTGCCGCTGCCCGCGCCAGCTCATCACAGCGTTCGTTCTCTGGATGTCCCGCATGGCCTTTAACCCATTCCCAGGTAATCTGGTGCTGGCTTAATGCGGCATCAAGACGTTTCCACAGATCGACGTTCTTAACGGGTTTTTTATCTGCTGTCTTCCAGCCGCGTTTTTTCCAGTTATGGATCCACTGGGTGATCCCCTGGCGCACATACTGGCTGTCGGTGCTGAGCACCACATCGCAATGCTCTTTTAAGGCCTCCAGCGCCACGATAGCCGCCATCATCTCCATGCGGTTATTGGTGGTGAGCCGGTAGCCTTCACTGAAAGTTTTTTCATGCTCGCGATACCGGAGAATCGCGCCATAGCCGCCAGGGCCGGGATTGCCAAGGCAAGATCCATCGGTGAAAATTTCTACCTGTTTACGCATCTCTGGTAGACTTCCTGTTTTGAAACGATCGGTAAACGACAAGTCTGACATAAATGACCGCTATGAGCACTGCAATTACACGACAGATCGTCCTCGATACTGAAACCACCGGTATGAACCAAATCGGGGCGCACTATGAAGGCCACAAGATAATCGAGATCGGGGCGGTCGAGGTCATCAACCGTCGTCTTACCGGCAACAATTTCCATGTCTACCTCAAGCCAGACCGGCTGGTTGATCCTGAAGCCTTTGGCGTTCACGGTATCGCCGATGAGTTTCTGCTCGATAAGCCCACCTTTGCTGACGTCGCCGACGACTTTCTAGAATACATCACCGGCGCAGAGCTGATCATTCATAACGCATCGTTCGATATCGGCTTTATGGACTATGAGTTCAGTAAGCTTAATCGCGGCATTCCTAAAACGGATACCTTCTGTAAGGTGACCGACAGCCTGGCGCTGGCACGAAGAATGTTCCCGGGTAAGCGTAACAGCCTGGATGCGTTGTGCTCGCGCTACGAAATCGATAACACCAAGCGAACGCTGCACGGCGCACTGCTCGATGCCCAGATCCTGGCCGACGTCTGGCTAACGATGACCGGTGGCCAAACGCTGTTAAAGTTTGGCAGCGATAATGACGCACAGCAGCAGCAAAACGAAGGCGGCATTCAGCGTCTTGTTCGTCAGGCGAGCAATCTGCGGGTTATACGGGCAGGTGATGAGGAGCTGGTAAATCACGAATCACGTCTCGATCTGGTGCAAAAGAAGGGTGGGAGCTGCCTCTGGCGGGCATAAAACCTGCTTTTTTGCTGTTAATATCATCGGGTGGGCGATTTTTGCAGCAAACGATTAAAAACAAGAGAAAAAGCATTGACGGGTTCTGAGACAGACCGTAATATTCGCCTCGTTCCCAAGGGAACAACGCGGAGCGGTAGTTCAGTCGGTTAGAATACCTGCCTGTCACGCAGGGGGTCGCGGGTTCGAGTCCCGTCCGTTCCGCCACATTCAGAAGGCCTGAATCAGAAATGATTCAGGCCTTCGTCGTTTCTACTCTGTCTGTCCTTTCTATCCCCTCTCTTTCTTATCTCACTATTCCTTTTTGTTAACATTTAATTAATTTAAATGGTGCAATTTATTAACAATTGCAGCTTTTTGGTGCAATATTTGCACTGTTATTGTGCGTTTTATCGTCTGCGGGCTTTTTATTCGTTTCTCGATGTAACATTTCTGTAAAGAAATAACCCTTTTTTTATCATCATCTTATCTGAGCGATCCCAGAAATTTCCTGAACCAATACGTAATTGGTTCGTTAATTGCTTAATCATTAAGGCAATAAGTAAAAATCTATATCAATAACTTATTGTTAATAAAAATAAAGTATTGATGAAAGCAGGCGAACCAATATGGAAAAAACGTCCGGATTTCTGGCAAATTCCAGTACCGCGCTTGAGCAACTGCGCGGGCTTATCAACCAGCATGAGTCAACACCAGGCATTCCGCTGCCCACTGAGCGTGAGCTGTCGGAAAAACTCGGCGTAGGGCGACGGGAAGTTCGTCGTGCGCTGGATGTGCTGGAAGAGGAAGGGCGTATCTGGCGCAAGCAGGGCAAGGGCACGTTTATTGGCCCCGCTGCACCCGTTGAACCCTTAGCCTTGCAGGGGCTGGTTCAGCAGACCAATTTGCTGGAGGTCATGGAAGCCCGTCTGCAGCTCGAACCCGGCTTAGCCCGTCTTGCGGCACTGCGTGCCACCAGGGAAAACCTCGCGCTGATGCAGCGCATGCTTGAACGTATCGACAAGGTCAGCCCGGACGACCGCGATCTGAATGAACTGTGGGACAGCGCCTTTCACCGCGCCATCGCCGAAGCCGCAGGTAATCGCCTGATGCTTGGCCTCTTTGACGCCATCGATGCCGTCAGACGCGATCCTGCCTGGCAGCATCTGCGTGAAATGGCGCGTACGCCGGAGCGCGTCGACGTTTATAACGACCATCACCACAAAATCATCACGGCGATCATTCATCGCCAGCCCAACGAAGCTGCTGCCGCTATGCGCGAGCATCTGCTGAGTCTGCAAACCGCCCTGATCCAGGCGATCAACTTTGAGGATGCTCCCCTGCTATGACGACAATCCCTTTTAAGGAGACCGCGCCAGTACTGCGTCTGCATAATCTCAACGTCAAGTTCGCCGGCTCGCCGGTCAGCGTGCTGGACGGTATTTCACTCAGCGTTAAAGCGGGGGAAACCCTGGCGCTGGTGGGTGAATCAGGCTGCGGAAAGAGCATTACGTCGCTGGCGCTAATGGGGCTGCTCCCCTCAAGCGCGCAAATTGTTAGCGGTGAGATGCAGTTTCGACGCCATGATCTGCGCCAACTCTCGGCGCGTGAATACGCCGACCTGCGCGGCAGCGAAATGGCGATGATCTTCCAGGAGCCGATGACCTCGCTCAACCCGGCCTTTACCCTGGGCGATCAGCTTAGCGAGGCGGTCATGCGTCATCAGAAGGTTTCTAAGTCTGATGCGATGGCCGTTGCACGGCAGATTCTCGAAAAGGTGCAGATCCCGGCGGCAGAAATGCGCCTGAAATCGTATCCGCATCAGCTCTCGGGTGGCATGCGCCAGCGCGTGATGATTGCGATGGCGTTGATCAACCATCCGCGTCTGCTGATTGCCGATGAACCAACGACCGCGCTGGACGTGACTATTCAGGCCCAGATCCTCACGCTGCTAAACACCCTTAAAGACGAGACCGGCACCGCCGTGCTGATGATCACCCACGATCTTGGCGTGGTGGCGGAGGTCGCGCAGCAGGTGGCCGTAATGTATGCCGGGCAGGTGGTCGAGCAGGGGAGCGTTGAGGCGATTTTTGCCGACCCGCAACACCCGTATACCATCGGACTGATGGGCTCTATCCCTTCGATGGGGGCCCGCAAAGGCCAGCTCTCGACCATTCCTGGTGCGGTACCTTTGCCCCAATCCATGCCTGTGGGCTGTCGTTTCGCCACGCGCTGTCCGTTTGCGCAGACTCGCTGCCATAACGAAAAACCGCAGCTCAGTACGCAGGGCGCGGGCCATCAGGTTGCCTGTTTCCGCGTACCGCTTGAGCAGCACATCGCCCTGGGAGAAATTGCATGACCACACCCATTCTGGAAGCTCGCGATCTGAGCAAACTCTTCCCCGGGCCGAAAAAGCTCTTTGCCCCACAGCGCTTTGTCACCGCGGTGGATCGGGTCTCGCTCTCGGTTATGCCTGGCGAAACGCTGGCGATAGTCGGCGAGTCGGGCTCGGGTAAATCGACCCTGGGCCGTCTATTGCTACGTCTGCTGGCGGCGAGTGAAGGGCGCGTTTTTTATCAGGGCGAGGAGATCACCCATGCTTCGGGTTCCCGTCTGAACCAGCTGCGTCGTGAGTTGCAAATTATCTTTCAGGATCCCTTTGCCTCGCTAAACCCGCGCATGACGGTGGAGCAGATCGTCGGTGAGCCGCTGTGGCTGCATCAGGATATGAAAAAAGCCGATCGTCAACACCGGGTGGTGGAGCTATTAAAAACCGTTGGATTACCGGCCGCCTGGGCGGAGCGCTATCCCCACGAATTTTCCGGTGGGCAGCGTCAACGTATCGGGATCGCACGCGCACTGGCTTCGGGGCCAAAGCTGCTGCTGGGGGATGAGCCTGTCTCGGCGCTGGATGTCTCGGTTCAGGCGCAGGTGGTCAACCTGCTGGAAAGTCTAAAACATCAGCTGGGTCTGACCATGGTCATCGTGGCGCACGGCCTGGCGGTGATCCGCCACATGAGCGACCGCGTAGCCGTCATGTACCTCGGGCAGATCGTAGAGCTGGCGACGGTAGATGAAATTTTTGACGCGCCGCTGCATCCCTATACCCAGGCGTTGATTGCCTCTGCTCCGCAGATGCAGCCGGGTGCCCAGCGCGATACCCCCTTGCTACAGGGCGATTTGCCGAATCCGGCGGATCCCCCCAGCGGATGTCGTTTCCACACTCGCTGTCCTTACGTCACGGATGAATGCCGCCAGGTAGAGCCGATCGATCAGGTTCTGGAAGGTGGACGTCAGGTGGCCTGCCATCGCTGGCAGGAGATCAACCGCGATCGCAGTGTTATCCAGATAGCACCGCCATCGGCAGCCTTTTTGCGACGCCGCGCGCTGTTCGAACACGCGGCAACCCACTCCTCCCTTTCAGCCAGGAACTCATGATAATGACAATGCGAAATTCTCTTTTGACCGTACTGGGAAGTGTTATGTTGTTGGGCGCGGCGCTGCCTGCGCAGTCTGAAACCGTGCTGCGCATCGGCCTCGGGGCCGATCCCGATATGCTCGATCCTCACCTGGCGCGCACCTATTATGGCCGCTTTGTCTTCGCCTCGCTGTGCGACAGGCTGGTGGACGTGGACGAGCACCTGAAAGTGGTGCCAGGGCTGGCAAAAGACTGGACATGGAGCGAAGACGGTAAAACCCTGACCATGAATCTGCGCGAAGGGGTCACCTTCCACGATGGCGAAAATTTTGATGCGGCTGCGGCGAAATATAACCTCGATCGCGCCCTCACGCTGAAAGGTTCTCTGCGCAAAAGCGAAATCTCCTCCATCGAGTCGGTGGAAGTGAAAAGCCCAACCCAGATTGCTATCCACCTGAAGACCCCGGACGCGGCGCTGCTGATGCAGCTTACCGACCGTGCCGGCGCAATGATGGCGCCGCAAGCCGCGGCGAAACCCGACTTCGCCGCGCATCCGGTCTGTTCTGGCCCCTATAAATTTGACAGCCGCGTCTCGCAGGATCGCATCGTGCTGAGCCGTTTCGATAATTACTGGAACAAAGAGGCCTACCACTTCGACAAAATCATCTATCTGCCGATCCCGGATGCGTCGGTGCGTCTGGCGAACCTGCGCGCGGGCGATCTGGATCTTACGGAAGGCGTGGCCGCAAGCGATGTAAAAACCGTTGAGGCCGACAGCAAACTGGCGCTGGCGAAGGTCACTGGCCTCGGCTACCAGGGGATCACTTTTAACATCAATAACGGCAAGGTGCCGAAAAACGATCCGTTCCAGGATGCCCGCGTGCGTGAAGCCTTCTCACAGGCGATTGACCGCGATGCGCTGAACCAGGTGGTGTTCGAGGGACTCTACACACCAGCAAACCAGGCGTTCTCGCCAGTCAGCCCTTACCATGTGAAGGTGCCGGTGCCGCCGCGCGACGTTGAAAAAGCCAAAGCGCTGCTGAAAGCCGCGGGTGTGACCACGCCGCTGAACGTCAATCTGCTGGTGCCGAATAACCCCACCTCGCAGCAGGTAGGCCAGGTATTGCAGGCAATGGTGGCGGAAGCGGGCTTTAACCTCAATCTGCAAATGACCGAGTTCGCCACGTTACTGGATCGCCAGCAGAGCGGCGATTATCAGCTGAGCTTCTCCGGCTGGTCAGGCCGTCCTGATCCCGATGGCAGCATTTATGGCTTCATCAACAGCAAAGGCAACCTCAACGATGGGCGCTACAGCAACGCGCAGGTAGACGAGTGGCTGGCGCAGGCACGTCTGAGCAACGACCCGGCAGTACGCCAGCCGCTCTACAACAACGTCGTGAAGCAACTGCAAACCGATATGCCTATTGCCTACCTCTATTTCGAACCGCGTATTTTCGGTCTGAATAAGAACGTGCAGGGGTTCAAGCCCTATCCGGACGGTATCGTGCGTCTGGCGGGCCTGTCGCTGGCCAAATAACTGAGGGCGTGAGGAGAAACCATGCTGGAACTGATTTGCAAACGCCTGCTGCTGGCCATACCGACCTTGCTGCTCGTGAGCATGATGGTCTTCGGGCTGCAAAAGTTGCTGCCCGGTGACCCGCTGATTGCGATGGCGGGAGAGGAGCGTGACCCGGCGGTCATCGCTCAACTGCGCGCGGAGTTAAACCTCGACGCACCGCTACCGGTGCAGTATTACGACTGGCTGACCCGCGCGCTGCAGGGCGACCTCGGTGTCTCCTTACGTACCCATGAACCGGTTACCACGCTGATTGCCAGCAAGTTGCCGGTAACTCTTGAGCTGTCGCTGCTGGCGATGATCATCGCGCTGGTGTTTGGCATCAGCATGGGGATCCTTGCCGCGGTGAATAAAAATAGCTGGGTGGATCATGGGGCTAACTTCGTGGCGATCTCCGGGATCTCGATACCGCACTTCTGGCTGGGGATCCTGCTGATTCTGGTCTTCTCGGTCAATCTGCAGTGGCTTCCCGCCTCAGGCTATGTGCCCTTTAGCGAAGATCCCCTGCAGAACCTGCGCACGCTGCTGCTGCCTGCATCGGTGCTGGGTACCGGCCTGGCGGCGACGCTCATGCGCCATACCCGAGCCTCGATGATCGCGGTATTGAAGGCAGATTATATCCGTACCGCGCGGGCCAAAGGGCTGCTGCCCAACGCGGTGATCCTCAAGCACGCATTCCGCAACGCGCTAGTGCCGGTGATCACCCTTACCACGCTGTTGTTTGGCGAGTTGCTGGGCGGGGCGGTCCTGACCGAACAGGTCTTCACTATTCCAGGCTTCGGCAAAATGATCGTCGATTCTGTCTTTAACCGCGACTACGCGGTAGTGCAGGGCGTGGTGCTAATTGTGGCTATCGGCTTCCTGATGCTGAACCTGCTGGCGGACGTCCTCTACGTGCTTATCAACCCGAAAATGCGAGGTTAATTATGGCGGAACTGACTACTCAATCCGTTGCGGCCGTCACCCCCCGCGCGCAGAACCGGGTGCTGAAAAAATTTCTCGCCAACAAAAGTGCGGTGATAGGGGCAGTGGTTGTCGGGATCTTTGTCCTGATTGCGCTGCTGGCACCCTGGATTGCCCCGTTCGATCCGGTGAAAGCGAACTTCCTCGCGGTCCGTAAGCCGCCGTCGGAGCTGTTCTGGTTTGGCTCCGACGAACTGGGGCGCGACATTCTGTCACGCATCATCTGGGGCGCGCGTACCTCGCTGATGGCGGGCTGTGTCTCGGTGGTGATTGCGGTGGTTATCGGCGTCCCGCTGGGGCTGGTGGCGGGCTACTTTCAGGGGATCTGGGATGGCGTCATCTCCCGTTTTATCGAGGCGCTGCTGGCCTGCCCGTTCCTGATCATGGCTATCGCGCTGGGGGCGTTTTTAGGCCCGAGCCTGACCAACGCCATGATCGCCATCGGTCTTTCGGCGATGCCGATTTTTGCTCGCCTGACGCGTGGCCAGGTGATCGCTATTCGCAACGAAGAGTACATCGACGGCGCGCGGGCAATCGGCCTGCCGGACCGTTGGATCATCATCAAATACGTGCTGCCAAACGTGATGTCGCCGATTCTGGTGCAGGCCACGCTGGCGATTGCTTCAGCGATTATTGCCGAAGCCAGCCTTTCGTTTTTGGGGTTGGGCCAGCAGCCGCCAAACCCCTCCTGGGGCTCGATGTTGAATACGGCAAAAGGTTTTCTTGAACAGGCGCCCTGGATGTCTGTTTTTCCCGGGATCGCCATATTCCTGGCGGTGCAGGGCTTTAATTTACTCGGTGACGGCCTGCGCGATGCGCTCGACCCGCGCCACGACTAAGGAGTCATGATGACCAAAGCGCTTGATTTTACGACCGGTTACGATTCTCGCCGTCCGGCCATGATGGGACATAACGCGGTGGCTACGTCACAGCCGCTGGCGGCGCAGGCAGGTATGCGTATGCTGCAACTGGGCGGTAATGCGGTCGATGCCGCGGTCGCCACCGCCATGGCGCTGACCGTGGTGGAGCCAACGGGTTGCGGCATCGGCAGCGACGCCTTCGCCATCATCTGGGATGGCGAAAAGCTGCATGGTCTGAACGCCTCCGGGCGCTCGCCGGCCAGCTGGCATGCGGATCTCTTTGCCGGGAAAACCGCCATGCCCGAGCTGGGCTGGGATGCAGTAACCGTGCCTGGCGCGGTCTCCGGCTGGGTCGCTCTGGCAGAGCGTTTCGGCACGCTGCCCCTCACCACGCTGGCACAGCCTGCCATTGAATATGCGCGGAATGGCTTCCCGGTATCGCCGCTGATTGGCCATCTCTGGCAGCGCGGTTACAACAAACTAAAAGATCAGCCCGGCTTTAGCGCCTGCTTCGCGCCGGAAGGCCGCGCGCCGCGCGTGGGGGAGATCTTCCGCAATCCAGCGCAGGCGGAGTCGCTGGAGCTGATTGCCAAAACCAATGGCGAGGCCTTTTACCGGGGCGAGCTGGCAGAGAAAATTGCCGCCTTTGCAACCGAGCATGGCGCACACCTGACGAAAGACGATCTTGCCAACCATCGCGTGGATTGGGTGGAGCTGCTGTCACGTGATTTTGCCGGCGGTTCCGTTCAGGAGTTACCGCCTAACGGGCAGGGCATTGCGACGCTGATCGCGCTGGGCATTCTGGAGCAGTGCGGCATTGAGAAGCATCACCCGGACTCCGTGCAGTCGCTGCACCTCTCCATCGAGGCCATGAAGCTGGCACTGGCGGATCTTGACCGCTATGTGGCCGATGAAGCGCATATGGAATTTGCCGCCAAAGAGCTGCTGAGTGACCATTATCTGAAATCACGCGCCGCGCTAATCGACCCGGATAACGCCTCTGACTTTGTCTACGGTTCACCGACCCAGAGCGGCACGGTCTATCTTTCTACGGCCGACGCCAGCGGAATGATGGTCTCGTTCATCCAGTCTAACTTTATGGGCTTTGGCTCAGGTGTAGTAGTGCCAGATACCGGTATCAGCCTGCAAAACCGCGGTTGCGGCTTTGTGCTGGATCCTAAACACCCGAACACGCTGGCGGGCAGCAAACGTCCGTTCCACACCATCATTCCTGGCTTTGCGATGGACGGCAACGGGAAACCGCTGATGTCCTTTGGCGTGATGGGCGGGCCGATGCAGGCGCAAGGGCATATGCAGATGGCGCTGCGAATTATGCTGCACGGCCAGAACCCGCAGGCCGCGATCGATGCGCCGCGCTGGCGCGTAGTGCAGGGCAGGGAGGTGATCGTCGAATCCACCTTCGATCGCAATACCATCGCCGCGCTGCGTGCGCGTGGGCATCAGATTGTGGTGGAGGATCCGCTGCAAGAGTACAACTTTGGCGGCGCACAGGTGATCTATCGCCTGCCGGAGGGGCACTATGTTGCCGCGACGGAGAGCCGCAAAGATGGGCAGGCGTTAGTGAGTTAGTGACTGTCCTTAGGGGGGGAAGGAACGGCATTGCACGGTTCCCTCCCCCCTTTGGAGAGAGGGTCAGGGTGAGGAGAACTCACTCAATACGAAACGGATCCGCATCCTGCCAGGCAGGGAACTTCTCCCGATACTCTTTTAACGCCGTTAGCGAGAGCTCAGCGTCAATGCGCGTCGCCTGATGTGGCTCGGCGGTGGCAATGATCTCGCCCTGCGGGCTCAACACCCGGCTATCACCACGATAATGGTGACCATTGCCGTCGGTGCCTACCCGGTTACATCCCGCGACCCAGGCCTGGTTTTCAATGGCCCGCGCGGTCAGCAGAGCCTGCCAGTGCAGCGAGCGCGGAGCGGGCCAGTTGGCAACATACAGCGCAAGGTCATAATCGTCGCGGTTACGTGACCAGACCGGGAAGCGCAGGTCGTAACAGACCAGCGGCAGAATACGCCAGCCGCGCCACTCAAACACCACGCGCACGTTACCCGCCTCGTAATGCTGATGCTCATCGGCCATTCTGAAGAGGTGGCGCTTGTCGTAGAAATGCACCTGACCTTCCGGCTCCACCAGCAGGAAGCGGTTTACCGGGCCACGTTCAGTTTGCAGGGCAGCGCTGCCTGCGATCAACGCGTTGGCTTGCTGTGCCTTTGCCTGCATCCAGGCCAAGACCTCTTCCTGTGCCAGCGATTTTGTCGCGGCTTCCATGGCAAAGCCGGTGGTAAACATCTCCGGCAACACAATAATATCGCGACCGGAAATCGCCTCCAGCTGACGATCAAAATGACGCAGGTTGGCAGGGCCATCCATCCAGACTAAGGGTTGTTGTAACAGCGTAATTTTCAAACCAGGCACAGTTAAGACTCCTCACAGGACCGCATCAAAACACTGTAGCACGAGGTCCGGCGAAATGGGGGCAATAAAAAACCCCGCACGGGGCGGGGTTTGTCGGTCCGATTTGGCTTACGCCGCTTCAGGCTTGCGGACCTTCTCCGGCAGCTTTACCGGCTGGGTCGCCAGCTCTTCAGCATCGAAATCATCAACGTTGATACTGCGCAGACGACTCTCTTCCGCTTTCACCAGCACAGCCGCTTCATCCGGGGTGATGATCCCACCCGCCATCGCCTGCTGAGCCAGTTCATCCAGACGGGTAAACGGCAGGTTTTTGCCCAGCTGTTTACAGATTTTCTGGTGAATCGGGTCGGCCGCCATGACATCCAGCAGCGCCTGTTCCAGCAGACCGACCGGGTTATGCTCCGTCGGGGCCAGATACTGACCGCGGCCGATACGGGAGCGGGTTGCGCTCGGTATTTGCAGGATCTTCGCCACTTTATGATCCAGCTTATCGCTCGGCGCCAGGTAGTGACGTCCGGTCGGGAAGATCACCACGCGCAGGGCACCGGCCACAAAGCGGTTCGGGAAGTTCGCCAGCAGATCATCAATGGCCTGTTCTGCCTGATAAAGCGCATCCTGTACGCCCCAGTGCACCAGCGGCAGATCCGCTTCATGACGGCCTTCATCGTCGTAGCGTTTCAGTACCGCCGAGGCGAGGAAGATCTGGCTCAGCACATCGCCCAGACGGGCTGAGATGCGTTCACGACGCTTCAGGCTTCCGCCCAGCACGGCCATGGAGACGTCCGAGAGCAGCGCCAGGTTAGCACTCAGGCGGTTAAGGTGCTGGTAGTAACGTTTAGTGGCATCGCCGGTTGGGGTGGCACTGGTGAGACCGCGCGTCAGACCCAGCCAGAAGCTACGCATTTCGTTGCTTCCCACGTGACCAATATGTTTAAAGAAGAGCTTATCGAACGCGTCGAGATCGTTGTTCTGCGCCGCCGCCATCTCTTCCAGCACATAAGGATGGCAACGAATCGCCCCCTGGCCGAAGATCATCATGCTACGGGTCAGAATGTTTGCCCCTTCTACGGTGATGGCAATAGGCGCACCCTGATAGCCTCGCGCCAGGAAGTTGCCTTCGCCGAGCATAATGCCTTTACCGCCTGCGATATCCATCGCATCAATAATCGACTGCTGCGCACGGTGGGTACAGTGATACTTCACAATCGCCGACAGCACCGCCGGTTTTTCGCCGAGCATGATGCCGTAGGTAATTAATGATGCCGCGGCGTCCATCACGTAGGCATTGCCTGCGATACGCGCCAGAGGCTCTTCGATACCTTCCATCTTGCCGATGGCAATTTTGAACTGACGGCGGATATGCGCATAAGCACCAATCCCCATCGCCACCGATTTCAGGCCACCGGTAGAGTTCGACGGCAGGGTAATACCACGCCCGACCGACAGACACTCCACCAGCATACGCCAGCCCTGACCGGCCATTTTCGGACCGCCAATAATGTAATCAATCGGGACAAAGATATCCTGCCCGCGCGTCGGCCCGTTCTGGAACGGCACGTTCAGCGGGAAGTGGCGGCGGCCAATTTCAACGCCAGGCGTGGAGGTCGGGATCAGCGCACAGGTAATGCCCAGCTCTTCATCACCGCCCAGCAGTTTGTCCGGGTCAGAGAGTTTAAAGGCCAGCCCCAGCACGGTGGCGATAGGTGCCAGCGTGATGTAGCGCTTGTTCCAGGTCAGGCGCATACCCAGCACCTGCTCACCCTGCCACTCACCCATGCAGACCACGCCGGTATCCGGAATGGCGCCCGCATCGGAGCCCGCTTCCGGACTGGTCAATGCGAAGCAAGGGATCTCCTGGCCACGGGCCAGTCGCGGCAGATAGTGATTTTTCTGCTCTTCCGTACCGTAATGTTGCAGCAGCTCACCCGGGCCTAATGAGTTAGGTACCCCGACGGTGATCGCCAGGATGCCCGAAACCCCGGCCAGCTTTTGCAGCACGCGGGCTTGCGCGTAAGCCGAGAACTCCAGACCGCCGTACTCTTTTTTGATGATCATCGCGAAGAAGCGATGTTCTTTCAGATATGCCCACAGCTCAGGCGGTAAATCGGCCATCTCATGGGTGATAGCAAAGTCGTTTGCCATGCGGCACGCTTCTTCTACCGGGCCATCGATAAAGGCCTGCTCTTCTGCGGTCAGACGCGGCTGAGGATAGTTGTGCAGTTTTTTCCAGTCCGGCTTGCCCTGGAAGAGGTCACCTTCCCACCAGGTGGTGCCGGCGTCGATTGCCTCTTTCTCTGTACGGGACATCGGCGGCATCACTTTACGGAAACCGCGGAATACCGGGGCAGAGATCATCGACTTACGCATCGACGGTAAATTGAATGGCAACAGGATGATGGCCAGCGGCAGTACTACCCAGATATTCCACAGGCCAGCTAACCCCAGCGCTGCAGTCCAGGCCAGTAAAATCAGGCTGCTCAGCAGCAAATTGACGCGGTGATAAAAGAGCGCACCGATCAGAACAACGGTTGCGATAAGACTCAAAATCATCATAAAGAAAAGCTCCCTTGCTTGTAGGAGGTCTGACCACTTGTGATGATATGGTTGTAGTGGATGTCACTTCTTTTAGCAATGTGTTTACAAAGTAATTACAACCTGGTTCACATTGTTCATGTTTTACCCGGCACAAAAAATCAAAACCGCCGACGAATCGTGTGGCTTTAGCTTCTCGCTTTTCGCGCTATCCGTTACACTCGCACTGTTATTTCATCAATACTGAAGGATTATCCTCATGTACCAGGATCTTATTCGTAACGAACTGAACGAAGCGGCGGAAACGCTGGCCAACTTTCTGAAAGATGAAGCCAATATCCACGCTATTCAGCGCGCGGCGGTCCTGCTTGCCGACAGCTTTAAAGACGGCGGTAAGGTGCTCTCTTGCGGCAACGGTGGCTCACATTGTGACGCCATGCACTTCGCCGAAGAGCTGACCGGTCGTTATCGTGAAAACCGTCCGGGCTACCCGGCGATTGCGATCTCCGACGTGAGCCACATCTCCTGCGTGAGCAACGACTTTGGTTACGACTATGTCTTCTCTCGCTATGTTGAAGCGGTGGGGCGTGAAGGGGATGTTCTGTTGGGCATTTCCACGTCTGGTAACTCCGGTAACATCATCAAAGCGATTGAAGCGGCCCGGGCGAAAGGGATGAAAGTCATCACCCTGACCGGTAAAGATGGCGGCAAAATGGCCGGCACGGCGGACATCGAGATCCGCGTTCCTCACTTTGGCTATGCTGACCGCATCCAGGAAATTCACATTAAAGTGATTCATATCCTGATTCAGTTGATCGAAAAAGAGATGGTTAAGTAAATCTTCGCCGGGGGCATCATTGTCCCCGCTGTTGTGGAGGTCATGTATGTGCGAACTGCTCGGGATGAGCGCCAATGTGCCAACCGATATCTGCTTTAGTTTTACCGGGCTGGTGCAGCGCGGAGGAGGGACCGGGCCGCATAAAGACGGCTGGGGTATTACCTTCTATGAAGGCAAAGGCTGTCGCACCTTCAAGGATCCACAACCCAGCTTTAACTCACCTATAGCCCGTCTGGTGCAGGATTATCCGATAAAATCCTGCTCAGTGATTGCCCACATTCGCCAGGCAAATCGCGGCGAAGTGGCGCTGGAAAATACCCACCCCTTTACCCGCGAGCTCTGGGGACGCAACTGGACTTACGCGCATAACGGGCAACTGTCGGGCTATAAATCGCTGGAAACCGGCAACTTCCGCCCGGTGGGCGAAACCGACAGCGAAAAGGCTTTTTGCTGGTTATTGCACAAACTGACCGAGCGCTACCCGCGCACGCCAGGCAATATGACCGCGGTATTCAAATACATCGCCTCGCTGGCCACCGAGCTACGTGAGAAAGGGGTATTTAATATGCTGCTGTCGGACGGGCGTTACGTCATGGCGTTTTGCTCTACCAACCTCTTCTGGATCACCCGTCGGGCGCCGTTCGGTGTGGCAAAGCTGCTGGATCAGGATGTGGAAATTGATTTTCAGACCGAGACCACACCCAACGATGTGGTCACGGTGATCGCCACTCAGCCGCTGACGGGCAATGAGTCCTGGCAAAAGATCATGCCAGGAGAGTGGGTCTTATTTTGCCTCGGGGACCGCGTAGTTTGACGCCAGCTGTGGATGAACCACTTCGTGGCTAAGCGGCTTGCTGACCACATAGCGGCCATCCACGACTGATACGGTCGGCGGCTTACGCGTTTGCTGGAAGTAGTCATAGCCCGGTTTGAGCTGTTTCCAGAAATCGGCGTAATAAGAGTATTTATGACGCTGCATATTGGCATCGGTCATGCGGAACGGATAGATACTCACCTGAACGCCAGGCTGGCCAAACACCAGTGCGCCGGTCACAAACTGGAAGATCTCATCAATTCCGCTGTCGGTCATGGCGTAGCAGCCAACTGAGACGCAGGCACCGTGGATCATCAGGTATTTGCCGTCATAACCATGCGCACGGTCGTACTGATTCGGGAAGCCGATATTGATCGCTTTATAGAAGCGGCTATCGGGTTTGAGCTGGCTGCGCTGCACGGTATAGAACCCTTCCGGACTCTTAAAATCGCCCTGACGCTGTTTCGGACCAAGACCGCCGGAATAGTTACAGATTTTGTAGCTGTCGAGCAGCTGATACGTCTCACCCATCTTCACGTAAAGATCGAGCGTCCGCTCCTCTTTAAAGATCTGGATATAGACAGGGGACCCCATCAACTGCTGCTTATACTCTTTGCTGACCGGCGTTGTCGAGCTATCGCTGCTAAGCAGCCCGGCAAATGACACGCACGGAATCAGAAGCATCGCAATGAACAATGCGATTTTGCGCATACTACATGTTCCTTGATAAAACTAAACCAACTTGCCAGGACGGCAAAAGAGACCCGAAATCAGATTTATCTGCATTTAGGAGCGCTCACATTAGCACCACTGGAGTTTTTCGCAAGATCCAGGGCGCGGGTTTACAAAATAGTTTTACGTTATAGCCCATCTCGTCTGCGATGGCTGTGAAAACTTTGCGCATTAGCTCGCATTTTAGTGCCCGGGACGCCGCAATTCCTGCCGCCTGAACCCGGGAAATGGTACACTTCGGCAGCCTTAAGACCGAAGGATTAGAAAGGATGCTTTTCTCAGGAGTTGGCTCAACTCCGCCGCTTATCCGGGTGCCTCAACCCTCCCTTTCTTCCTGTGTATCGATTATTGACCCGTCTGGCTTGTTGGCCGGTCAGGTCGTTTATGGGTATTGCTAACACTATGATAAGAATCAAAAAAGGACTTGATTTGCCGATCTCCGGCATTCCAGTGCAGCAGATCTCTCCAGGCTCGCGCCCGCATCATGTCGCTGTTCTGGGGGATGACTACGTGGGGATGCGGCCTGCCATGCTGGTACAGGAGGGGGACAGCGTTGTAAAAGGACAGGCGCTGTTCGAAGATAAAAAGAACCCGGGCGTGCTCTTTACCGCCCCGGCCAGCGGCACCGTGGTGGCTATTCATCGCGGCGAGCGGCGCGTTCTGCAATCGGTGGTGATTCGCATTGAGGGCGACAGCCAGCGTGAGTTCGCCCACTACCCGCTCGCTGAGCTGCCAACGCTCAGTCGTTCGGCAGTGCAAGCGCAACTGTTGGCTTCTGGTCTCTGGACGGCGCTACGCACGCGTCCTTACAGTAAAACGCCGGTTCCCGATACGGTCCCGGCAGCCATTTTCGTGACCGCTATCGACACCCATCCCCTGAGTGCTGACCCGCAGCCGATTATTCTGGCCCAGCGTCAGGACTTTGATGCCGGGCTAACGGTACTGACGCGTCTGACCGACGGGCGGGTACATGTCTGCCAGGCCAGCGGCGGGAAGCTGGGCGGTCATGCACAGGGGCAAGTGACCTTTAATGCGTTTGCTGGCCCGCATCCGGCCGGGCTGGTGGGTACGCATATCCATTTCCTTGAGCCGGTGAGCCTGACAAAACAGGTCTGGCATCTCAATTATCAGGATGTCATCGCCATCGGTAAGCTCTTTACCACCGGGGTGCTCTCCAGCGAACGCGTGATCGCGCTTGGCGGCCCACAGCTGAAAACGCCGCGACTGGTGCGTACCGAACTGGGGGCCGATCTTAACGAACTGCTGGCCCAGGAGACCCTGGATGGGGAAAACCGTCACATCTCCGGTTCGGTGCTGAGCGGCAGAAATGCCACAGGTGCGCAGGCATACCTCGGGCGTTTTCATCTGCAGGTCAGCGTCGTGCTGGAAGGGCGTGAAAAAGAGCTTTTCGGTTGGGTGATGCCGGGCGCGGAGAAGCATTCCGTCACCCGCACCACCCTGGGCCATTTCCTGCGTAAAAAGCTGTTTAATTTCTCGACGTCTACCCATGGTGGCGAACGTGCCATGGTTCCCATCGGCAACTACGAGCGAGTAATGCCGCTCGATATTTTGCCCACTCTGCTGCTGCGCGATTTGCTGGCCGGTGATACCGACGGCGCGCAGGCGCTGGGCTGCCTGGAGCTGGATGAAGAAGATCTGGCGCTCTGTACCTACGTTTGCCCAGGAAAATACGAATATGGACCGGTGTTGCGCGAGGTATTAACCCGCATTGAGCAGGAAGGATAACCGATGGGCCTGAAACATCTCATTGAAAAACTGGAGCCGCACTTTACGCATGGCGGCAAACTGGAAAAGTATTACCCGCTGTTTGAAGCGACCACAACGGTGTTTTACACCCCGGGTCAGGTGACGAAGGAGGCTGCGCACGTACGCGATGCCATCGATCTCAAAAGGATGATGATCCTCGTCTGGTTTGCCGTCTTCCCTGCGATGTTCTGGGGCATGTACAACGTGGGCCTGCAAACCATCCCGGCGTTGCACCATCTGTACGACGTCCAGCAACTCCAGCAAGTTATTCAGGGCGACTGGCACTACCGCGTGGCGCAGATGCTCGGCGTGAGCTTTGCTGCCGATGCCGGCTGGATAAGCATGATGACCCTGGGGGCCGTCTACTTCCTGCCTGTTTATATGACGGTTTTCCTGGTCGGTGGCTTCTGGGAAGTGCTGTTTGCCATCGTGCGTAAGCACGAGATTAACGAGGGATTCTTCGTCACCTCAATTCTGTTTGCCCTGATTGTGCCCCCCACGCTTCCTTTGTGGCAGGCGGCGATGGGCATCAGTTTTGGCGTGGTGATGGCGAAAGAACTTTTCGGCGGCACCGGACGTAACTTCCTCAATCCGGCCCTGGCCGGCCGTGCTTTTCTCTTCTTTGCCTATCCGGCCCAAATTTCTGGCGACCTGGTCTGGACGGCGGCTGACGGCTTCTCGGGCGCAACGCCGCTTTCGCAGTGGGCGGCACACGGCGGTGAGACGCTGGTCAATAACGCCACCGGCCAGCCCGTTAGCTGGTTTGATGCCTTTATCGGCACCATTCCGGGGTCGATAGGTGAAGTATCAACGCTGATGATCCTGATTGGCGGCGCCATCATTCTGTTTGGTCGCGTCGCCTCCTGGCGCATCGTGGCCGGGGTCATGATCGGCATGATTGCCATCGCCTCGCTCTTTAACCTGATAGGTTCCGACACCAACCCGATGTTCTCTATGCCATGGTACTGGCACCTGGTACTGGGCGGTTTTGCCTTCGGCATGATGTTTATGGCAACCGATCCGGTTTCGGCTTCATTTACCGACAAAGGGAAGTGGTGCTACGGCATCCTGATCGGTGCCATGTGCGTATTGATCCGCGTGGTCAACCCGGCTTATCCGGAAGGGATGATGCTGGCGATCCTGTTTGCCAACCTGTTCGCGCCGCTGTTCGACTACCTGGTGGCGCAGGCCAACATCAGACGGAGGAAGGCGCGTGGCTGAGAACAAAAATAACGATAGCATCGGCAAGACCTTGATGGTGGTGCTGGTGCTGTGCCTGGTGTGCTCCATTGTGGTGGCGGGCTCTGCCGTAGGGCTGAAGTCGCGCCAGCAGGAGCAGCGAGCCCTGGACAAACAGCGCAATATCCTGGCGGTAACGGGACTCATGCAGGGTGAGATGAGCGCTGAAGAGGTCGCACAGACCTTTGCCGAGCGTATCACGCCGAAGCTGGTGGAGCTAAAAACCGGCGCGATACTCGACAAGGATCCAAACAACTATAACCAGGGGCTGGCGCTAAAGGATCCCAAAATGAGTACGGTACTGGAGGCCAGCGAAGATCCGGCGGGTATTAAGCGTCGCAGCAACGTTGCTGAAATCTACCTGGTGCGCGATGAACAACAACGTGTGCAGCAGCTGGTTCTGCCGGTCTATGGCAACGGCCTGTGGTCAATGATGTATGCCTTTGTGGCCCTTGATACCGATGGTCGCACCGTTAAAGGCATCACCTGGTACGACCAGGGAGAAACCCCGGGGCTGGGCGGTGAAGTCGAAAACCCGGGCTGGCGTGCGCAATTTATTGGCAAAAAAGTGCTGGACGATAACGGGCAGCCGGCGCTGAAAGTGATGAAAGGCGCTGCGCGGCAAGGCGACGAGTACGCGGTAGATGGCCTTTCTGGCGCCACGCTCACCTCGAACGGCGTACAACACAGTTTCGATTTCTGGATGGGCGAACTGGGTTTTGGGCCCTTTCTTAAAAAAGTACGTGAAGGAGAGCTGAATCATGGCTGACGCGGGCGAGCTGAAAGAAGTCAAACGGGTTTTGATTGGGCCGTTGATTGCCAATAACCCTATCACCCTGCAGGTGCTGGGGGTCTGCTCGGCGCTGGCGGTGACCACAAAACTGGAAACGGCGGTGGTCATGACTCTGGCGGTGACGCTGGTGACGGCGTTCTCCAGCATGTTTATCTCGATGATTCGCCACCATATCCCCAACAGCGTACGCATTATTGTGCAGATGGCGATCATCGCCTCGCTGGTGATCGTGGTGGATCAACTGTTACGCGCCTTCGCCTATGAAACCTCGAAACAGCTGTCGGTGTTTGTCGGCTTGATCATCACCAACTGTATTGTGATGGGCCGGGCTGAAGCCTACGCCATGAAAATGCCGCCGTTGGCAAGCTTTATGGATGGCATTGGCAACGGCCTCGGTTACGGGGTGATTCTGCTGACCGTGGGCTTCCTGCGAGAGCTGATTGGCAGCGGAAAACTGTTTGGGATTACGGTACTGGATACCGTGCAAAACGGTGGCTGGTACCTGCCGAATGGCCTGTTTTTGCTGGCGCCAAGCGCCTTCTTCATTATCGGTTTGTTGATCTGGGCGGTGAGAACCTGGCGCCCGGAGCAGCAGGAAAAGGAGTAACCGACAATGGCTCATTACCTTAGTTTGTTTGTGCGCGCGGTGTTTGTCGAAAACATGGCGCTCGCGTTCTTCCTCGGGATGTGTACCTTTCTTGCCGTCTCCAAAAAGGTATCGACCGCGTTTGGTCTTGGCGTGGCCGTGACGGTGGTGCTGGGGTTGTCGGTCCCGATTAACAATCTGGTCTTCAACCTGGTGCTGCGCGACGGTGCGCTGGTGGAAGGGGTGGATCTCAGCTTCCTCAACTTTATTACCTTTATTGGCGTGATTGCTGCGCTGGTGCAGATTCTGGAGATGATCCTCGATAAATACTTTCCATCCCTTTACAACGCGCTGGGGATCTTCCTGCCGTTGATTGCGGTGAACTGCGCCATCTTTGGCGGGGTGTCATTTATGGTTCAGCGTGATTACAACTTCACCGAGTCGGTCGTGTACGGATTTGGCTCGGGTATTGGCTGGATGCTGGCGATTGTCACCATGGCAGGGATCCGCGAAAAAATGAAATACGCTAACGTGCCGGCCGGTCTGCGCGGCTTAGGGATCACCTTTATCACCACCGGTTTAATGGCGCTGGGCTTTATGTCCTTCTCCGGTGTGCAGCTATAAGGGCTTAATAAATGGAAATTATTCTTGGCGTCGTGATGTTTACGCTCATCGTTCTGATGCTGTCCGGGTTGATTCTGGTGGCGCGTGCGAAGCTGGTTAATGCCGGTGATGTCACGATCGATATTAACGATGAAGCGGACAAACAGATTCGCACCGCGGCGGGTGATAAGCTGCTCAATACGCTCTCCGGCAACGGCATTTTTGTCTCCTCCGCCTGCGGCGGCGGCGGCTCCTGCGGACAGTGCCGGGTTGTCGTGAAAGAGGGGGGCGGTGACATCCTCCCCACCGAGCTTGCGCATATCAGTAAGCGCGAGGCGAAAGAGGGATGTCGTCTGGCCTGCCAGGTGGCGGTGCGCCAGAACATGAAAATCGAACTGCCTGAAGAGATTTTCGGCGTTAAGAAGTGGCAGTGTGAAGTGATCTCCAACGATAACAAAGCCACCTTTATCAAGGAGCTGAAGCTACGGGTACCGGAAGGCGAAGATGTTCCCTTCCGTGCAGGGGGTTATATTCAAATCGAATGTCCCGAACACACCGTGGCTTACGCCGATTTTGATGTGCCTGACGAGTACCGTGCGGACTGGGATAAATTTAATCTTTTCCGCTTCGTCTCTGAGGTCAAAGAGCCCACGCTGCGGGCGTACTCCATGGCCAACTATCCGGACGAGAAGGGCATCATCATGCTCAATGTGCGTATCGCCACGCCGCCCCCGGGCGTGCCTGATGCGCCGCCGGGAATTATGTCCTCCTATATCTGGTCGCTGAAAGCGGGCGATAACGTCACGATTTCCGGTCCGTTTGGCGAGTTCTTTGCCAAAGAGAGCGAGGCCGAAATGGTCTTTATCGGCGGCGGTGCAGGCATGGCGCCGATGCGCTCACATATCTTCGATCAGCTAAAGCGTCTTGGCAGTAAGCGTAAAATCAGCTTCTGGTACGGTGCCCGTTCGCGGCGTGAGATGTTCTACGATGACGAGTTTGAACAGCTGGCGCGAGAAAATCCTAACTTCAGCTTCCACGTTGCGCTCTCCGATCCGCAGCCGGAAGATAACTGGACGGGCTATACCGGCTTCATTCACAACGTGCTGTATGAGAACTACCTCAAGAACCATGCCGCGCCGGAAGACTGCGAGTTCTACATGTGCGGTCCACCGGTGATGAACGCGGCGGTTATCAGGATGCTGAAAGATCTTGGCGTGGAGGATGAGAACATCATGCTGGACGACTTCGGAGGCTGATATGTTTGTTTTTATCGCCACCTTTGCGGTATTTGTGCTGGTTATCTTTGCCATGTCGCTCGGCTGGATCATCAAGCGTAAAAGCCTGCAGGGCAGCTGCGGTGGGATCTCCTCCCTGGGCATGGAGAAAGTGTGCGACTGCCCGGAACCGTGCGATGCGCGGAAAAAACGGATGGAACGTGATGCCCGGCGTCAGCAGGGCAGAATACTCTAAAATCATCAGGCCGCGCTCGCGGCCTGATTAACGATTAATGCCACTGGCTGGCCTGCGCAGGGGAATCGACCACGACACCGTCGGCACCCAGCATTTTTGCAGTCTGGAAATCTTTGCTGGCGTTGATGCCCAGTAAAATAATGTGCGCATTCCCCTGCGAACGGAAACAGGTCATCGCCTCTTTGTCCCACGTCAGCGTCGCCGGCGAAATGCCTTCGCCAAGCGTGAATTTTTCGACTATCTCAACCTTACGGTTAAGCTCCAGGCCATACCAGTATTCATCCATGGTTTTGGCTGGGGCATCGCACAGATGATTCAGCGAAATGTTTGCCAGACGAGTCCGGGTTTCACTGCGGGTCACAAAGCGCGGTACCGTAGGCGGCAATGCGTCCAGGTAACGATCTTCCGTGGAATAAACGCGAACCCGCTGTAAGCTGTTCGTCTCTTGCAGGGTGGCCGTCAACTGTTTCGCCATCTCCTCCGGCGCCGCATCCGGCGATTTAATATCAATAAAGAACCGGGTCTCTGGCCACTGTTCCAGTACGGCTTTTAGCGTCGGGATGGTGGCATTTGCAATCGTCTCTTTCCATTTGGTACCGGCATTAAAGGTCGTAAGCTCGGCAGCGGTGTAGGCAGAAACTTTTCCCTTCATTGACGTTAACGCCTGCAGGTCGCTGGGACGATAAAGCACCGGCACGCCGTCACGGCTAAGCTGTACGGTTATCCAGATGGCCTGAGCCTGATTTTGCAGCGCCAGCTTAATGGCCGGCAGGGTATTTTCTGGCGCGTCGCCCGTGCCGCCACGATGCGCAATGATTTCTGGGCTGGCCCAGAGCGAGGTGCTGAGAAACAGCAGCGAGGCGGCAATCCGTTTGTTCATGAAACGATCTCCAGAGATTTTTTAACGTAATGAATTATAAGGTTTTTATAGGATTCTCTTTTTAACATAGCCGTATGACGGTAATGAGACGCTAAAACGGCTGTCGCATTAAATGTTGTTTGTTATACTGTATGCAATTACAGGTATGGTGAATGGAATGCGCAAAATCATTCATGTCGATATGGACTGCTTTTTTGCTGCGGTAGAGATGCGGGACAATCCGGCGCTGCGGGATATCCCCATCGCTATCGGCGGCAGCCGCGTAAAGCGGGGCGTCATCAGCACGGCAAATTACCCGGCGCGCAAATTTGGCGTGCGCAGCGCCATGCCTACGGCGATGGCCCTGAAGCTATGCCCCCACTTAACCCTGTTGCCGGGTCGCTTTGAGGCCTACAAAGAAGCGTCGCTGCATATTCGCGATATCTTCTCCCGCTACACCTCTCTCATTGAGCCCCTGTCGCTTGACGAAGCCTATCTCGACGTTACGGAAAGCCTGCATTGCCACGGCTCGGCAACGTTGATGGCGCAGGAGATTCGCCAAACCATCTCCAACGAACTCAACCTCACCGCCTCGGCGGGGGTGGCGCCGGTAAAATTTCTGGCCAAGATCGCGTCCGATCTTAATAAGCCCAACGGTCAGTATGTGATCACGCCCGATGACGTCCCGGTGTTCTTAAAAACCCTGTCGCTCAGTAAAATCCCCGGGGTGGGCAAAGTCTCTGCGGCAAAGCTGGAGAGCATGGGGCTTCGCACCTGCGAAGATGTGCAAAATAGCGATCTTGCTATGCTCCTTAAGCGGTTCGGTAAATTTGGCCGGGTGTTGTGGGAGCGAAGCCAGGGGATTGACGATCGCGACGTTAACAGCGAGCGGCTGCGAAAATCGGTTGGTGTGGAGCGCACCTTGATTGATGACATTCATGACTGGGCGGAGTGTGAAAAAATCATTACCGAACAGCTCTATCCCGAGCTAGAGCGGCGACTGGCGAAAGTGAAGCCAGACCTGTTGATTGCCCGTCAGGGGGTCAAACTTAAATTTAACGATTTTCAGCAGACGACCCAGGAGCACGTCTGGCCGCGTCTCAACAAAGACGACCTTGTCGCCACCGCGAAGAAAACCTGGGCAGAGCGTCGGGCAGGGCGGGGCGTACGGCTGGTGGGTTTACACGTCACGCTATTGGATCCGCAATTAGAGCGGCAGCTGTTGCTGGGGTTATAAAAAAGCCCGGCGGAGCCGGGCTGGATGGCGAGCAGAAATGCTTACTTCGCCGGGATGGCTTTCAGCAGTTCTGTCAGCAGGGTCCAGTAGTGGCCCACGCTTTCAATATGAACTTGCTCGTCTGGCGAGTGCGGACCCGTAATGGTTGGGCCGATAGACACCATGTCCATATCCGGGTACGGTTTTTTAAACAGACCGCACTCCAGACCGGCGTGAATCACCTGAATGTTCGGGGTGCTGTTGAACAGACGCTGGTAGGTTTCACGAACCAGGGCCATTACCGGCGAGCTTGCGTCCGGCTGCCAGCCTGGATAGCTGCCTTTTGCGGATGTTTTCGCTCCGGCCAGGGCGCCCAGCGACTCCAGCATACTCACAACGTACTCTTTACCGCTGTCGATAAGTGAACGGATCAGGCAGATGATTTCTGCGCTGTCGTCGCTCATGGTCACCACGCCCACGTTCAGGGAGGTTTCCACCACCCCTTTCGCGACGTCGGAGTTACGGATCACGCCGTTTGGTGTGGCATTCAGCAACTGAACAAAGGCGTCACGGGATGCGGTAGTCAGCGCCGCTTTGTCGCTGGAGACGGCTTCGAGCACCACGGTCAGGTTCTTCTCTTTCACCGAGAGTTCGTTTTTCAGGATATCCAGATAAACGTTCGCCTGGTTTTTCAGCGCGTCGGCTTTGTCAGCCGCAACGGCGACGGTGGCGAAGGCTTCGCGCGGGATGGCGTTACGCAGGGTGCCGCCATTGAAATCGACAAGGCGCAGATCCAGTTCGGCCGCGTGGCCTGCCAGGAAGCGTGCCAGCAGTTTGTTCGCATTGCCCAGGCCCAGGTGAATATCGCCGCCGGAGTGGCCACCTTTCAGCCCTTTCAGGGTCAGCTTAAAGGTCTGGAAATTGGCGGGTACCGCTTCACGGGTCAGCGGCAGGGTGGCGATGAAATCGATACCGCCAGCGCAACCCATGTAGATCTCACCCTCTTCTTCGGAGTCGGTGTTGATCAGGATATCTGCCTGCAGCCAGTTCGCCTGCAGACCAAATGCGCCGTCCATACCCGCTTCTTCCGTCATGGTCAGCAACACTTCCAGCGGGCCATGCTCAACGCTGTCATCAGCCAGTACGGCCAGGGCAGAGGCCATGCCGATACCGTTATCCGCGCCCAGCGTGGTGCCGCGCGCTTTAACCCACTCGCCGTCGATGTACGGCTGAATCGGATCTTTAGTGAAGTCGTGGACGGTGTCGTTGTTTTTCTGTGGAACCATGTCCAGGTGCGCTTGCAGTACAACTGCTTTGCGGTTTTCCATGCCTTTGGTGGCAGGTTTACGGATCAGAATGTTACCAACCTGGTCGCGCTCGGCGTGCAGCCCTTTTTCCTTCGCCCAGCCCATGATGTGTTCGGCAAGCTGTTCTTCGTGATAGGAAGGGTGAGGAATGGAGCAGATTTTGGCAAAAATATCCCACAGCGGTTGTGGAGATAGTTGAGACAGTTCAGACACTATGAGTCTCCTTGTCGATATCCTGCAACAGGGATGCAGGACACGGGGTTAGCAGGTTTAGAGTCACCACAAGTCAGACTTGCGAGATGCGGTTGAGAATACCACTTTCTCTGGCGACGCATAGTATTAAGCATGCAAAAACTCCACCCCATGCCGCTTAACACTGGTTTTTAGTGCGTCAGATCTCTATAATCTCGCGCAACCTGGTTCACCCCTCATTTTTTTAAGCCGTATACAAACAGGCTGGGACACTTCACATGAGCGAAAAATACGTCGTCACCTGGGACATGTTGCAGATTCACGCACGCAAACTGGCTGCGCGCCTGATGCCTTCCGAACAGTGGAAAGGCATTATCGCCGTTAGCCGTGGCGGTTTGGTACCGGGGGCGCTGCTGGCACGTGAGCTGGGTATTCGTCATGTCGATACCGTCTGCATCTCAAGCTACGACCATGACAACCAGCGTGAGCTGACAGTACTCAAGCGCGCCGAAGGTGATGGCGAAGGCTTTATCGTTATTGACGATCTGGTCGATACCGGTGGCACCGCGGTCGCTATTCGCGAAATGTATCCAAAAGCGCATTTCGTCACTATCTTCGCAAAACCGGCGGGTAAACCACTGGTTGATGATTATGTGATTGATATCCCGCAAGATACCTGGATTGAGCAGCCATGGGATATGGGCGTGGTCTTCGTACCGCCTATTTCAGGCCGCTAAATCCTCTTTTTAACGCCCGGTGACGCCGGGCGTTATTGTTTTTGCCTGTAGCACGTTACAATAGCCTTCTCTGACGTATCTCTAGAGGCAGCGCGAAATGACCCAGGCGAATCTCAGCGAAATTCTCTTCAAACCCAAATTCAAACATCCGGAAACCTCGACCCTGGTTCGCCGCTTCAACAGTGGCACAGAGCAGCAGGTGCAGTCCGCGCTGGATGGCAAAAATATTCCTCACTGGTATCGCATGATTAACCGCCTGATGTGGATTTGGCGCGGGATCGATCCGCGTGAAATTCTGGAGGTGCAGGCGCGCATTGTGATGAGTGATGCCGAGCGTACCGATCCGGAACTGTACGACACGGTGGTGGGATATCGTGGCGGCAACTGGATCTATGAGTGGGCAAAACAGGCGATGCTCTGGCAGCAGAAAGCCACGCAGGAGCCAGACCCGGCCCTCAGCGGCCAGCACTGGCTGCACGCCGCCGACCTTTACAGTATCGCGGCGTATCCGCATCTGAAGGGCGATGAGCTGGCAGAGCAGGCGCAGGCGCTGGCGAATCGCGCCTATCAGGAGGCCGCGCAGCATCTGCCTGGGCGGATACGTGAAATCGAATTCACCATTCCCGGCGGCCCCTCCGTGACCGGGTTCCTGCATATGCCCGCAGGCGAGGGTCCCTTCCCGACGGTAATGATGTGCGGCGGCCTCGATTCTCTGCAGACCGATTATTACAGCCTTTATGAACGCTATTTCGCCCCGCAGGGCGTCGCGATGCTCACCCTGGATATGCCCTCTATTGGCTTCTCTTCGAAATGGAAGCTGACCCAGGATTCTAGCTTGCTCCATCAGCACGCCCTGAGATCGCTGGAAAAAAATCCCTGGGTCGATCATACCCGCGTCGCGGCATTTGGTTTCCGTTTTGGTGCGAACGTGGCGGTGCGTCTGGCCTATCTGGAGTCGTCGCGCCTGAAGGCGGTGGCCTGTCTCGGTCCGGTCGTCCACGCCCTGCTTAGTGAACCCGCCCGGCAGGGGGGCGTGCCAGAGATGTATCTGGACGTGCTCGCCAGCCGCCTGGGCATGCAGCAAGCCTCCGACGAGGCGCTGCGCATCGAGCTCAACCGTTATTCGTTAAAAACGCAGGGCTTGCTGGGGCGACGCTGCCCAACGCCGATGCTCTCGGGCTACTGGAAGAACGATCCATTCAGCCCGGAAGAGGAGTCACGTTTAATCACCTCGTCATCTGTCGATGGCAAGCTGCTGGAGGTGCCGTTTAGCCCGGTTTACCAGAATTTTGACAAAGCACTGCAGCAAATCTCGCGTTGGATCCATCAGAGATTGTGTTGATTGATTGCTAATTTTTTGTGGTTTGGTAAAACAGTGGCTTCACAAAAGGAGATCGCAATGACGTTACCGAGTGGACATCCGAAAAGTAGAATGATCAAAAAGTTCATGGCTCTTGGCCCGTATATCCGGGAAGAGCAGTGCGAAGGGGCACGCTTTTTTTTCGATTGCCTGGCAGTTTGCGTCAATGTTAAGCCCGCGCCGGAAAAGCGCGAATTCTGGGGCTGGTGGATGGAGATGGAAGCAGAAGAGAGCCGATTTACTTACAGCTACCAGTTTGGTCTGTTTGATAAAGATGGGCACTGGCAGGCGGTCGCCATTAAAGATCCCGAGGTGGTGCAGCGTCTGGAACACACCCTGCGTGAATTCCATGAAAAAGCACGCACTCTGCTGGCAAGTTTTGAACTGAAACTGGAACCTGCCGATGATTTCACCAATCAACCGGTGAAACTTACCGCCTGATTGCGGGGTCACCCATACAAAATAAAAAAGCCCGGCGCTCTGGCAGCCGGGCTTTTTTTTAGTCTGAATTAGAACTGATAGGTCATACCCACGGCAACGATGTCGTCGCTGCTCACGCCCAGCGCATTATCGTCGTCGATCTGGTTGATTTTATAATCAACAAACGCGGACATGTTTTTGTTGAAATAATAGGTCGCGCCCACATCGATATATTTCACGAGATCTTCGCTGCCGATCCCTTCAATATTTTTGCCTTTAGACTGGACATAACCCAGGGATGGGCGCAGACCAAAGTCAAATTGATATTGTGCCACTACTTCAAAGTTCTGTGCTTTATTCGCAAAGCCACCGGAAATAGGGGTCATATTGCGGGTTTCGGTATACATAGCCGCCAGGTAGATATCGTTAGCGTCATATTTCAGACCGGTACCCCAGGCTTCGGCTTTGTCGCCGTTACCACGTGCCAGCAAGTTCTGATCGTTAGTACGATCGGAGTTGGTATACGCGCCGCTCACCGCAAACGCGCTGCCGCCGAAGTCATAGCTTAAAGAGGTACCGAAGCCGTCGCCGTTCTGTTTCTTGGCGTCGCGATCTTCGTTTTTACCCTGATATTGCAGAGTCAGGTCCAGGCCGTCTACCGCACCGAAGAAGTCGGTGTTGCGATACGTCGCCAGGCCGCTGGAGCGTTTGGTCATGAAGTTATCGGTCTGACCAGAGGAGTCGCCGCCGAATTCAGGGAACATATCGGTCCAGGCTTCGACGTCGTACAGTGCGCCCAGGTTACGGCCATAGTCGAAAGAACCAATATCTTTAATTTTAAGACCGGCGAAGGCCAGACGGGTCTTTTGCGTAGCGTCGCTCTCGGCTTTGTTGCCAGAGAATTCTGCTTCCCAGCGACCGTAACCGGTCAGCTGATCGTTAATTTGAGTTTCGCCTTTAAAGCCGAAACGGACGTAGGTCTGGTCACCATCTTTGGCGTCGTCATCACTGAGGTAGTGCATGGCTTTTACTTTACCGTACACATCCAGTTTATTTCCGTTTTTATTAAAAACTTCTGCTGCGTGAACAGATGCGGAAGCAACAACGCTCATTACCACTAATGCCAGAGTACTCTTTTTCATTTTCAATCCTGAGTGTTTTGTAAACGCGCTAATATTCGCTGAGCAATAAGAATCGACTTATTACCCCGTGAAAAACAGGAAGGGTTTTAACGTCCGCGGGTGAACGTTTTATGACAATTTCAAAATAATTTCAAAAAGCGCTGATTTATTATTTCAGTAATAAAAATGTAAAAATCTGCCGCTACGCTTCCTGATCCCGCGCAATAAAGTGTTCCCCTCTGCGCAAAGCCTGTTGGCAACGCGGCTCAGTCCTGCTAAAACGTCTGATTAACATCATTTTCCCTTATTGTTGAACGGCAGAGAATCATGAGTGATAGCCAGACGCTGGTCGTAAAACTCGGTACCAGTGTATTAACAGGCGGATCGCGCCGCCTTAATCGCGCCCATATCGTTGAGCTGGTGCGCCAGTGCGCGCAGCTGCATGCCGCAGGGCATCGCATTGTTATTGTTACCTCCGGCGCGATTGCCGCCGGGCGCGAACATCTGGGCTACCCTGAACTCCCCGCAACGATTGCCTCCAAGCAGCTGCTCGCCGCCGTGGGCCAAAGCCGTCTGATTCAGCTTTGGGAGCAGCTCTTCTCCATTTACGGCATTCACGTAGGCCAGATGTTGCTGACCCGCGCAGACATGGAAGACCGCGAGCGTTTCCTGAACGCGCGGGATACCCTGCGCGCGCTTCTGGATAACAACATTGTGCCGGTCATCAACGAAAACGATGCGGTGGCCACCGCCGAAATCAAAGTCGGCGATAACGATAACCTCTCTGCACTGGCGGCTATTCTGGCGGGAGCCGATAAACTGCTGCTGCTGACCGACCAGCAAGGGCTGTTCACCGCCGATCCGCGTACCAACCCACAGGCTGAACTGATCACCGATGTGAAAGGGATCGACGATGCGCTGCGCGCGATTGCCGGCGACAGTGTTTCGGGCCTGGGGACGGGCGGCATGGGCACAAAACTGCAGGCTGCGGACGTGGCTTGCCGCGCGGGTATCGATACCATTATTGCGGCGGGCAGCCGTCCTGGCGTGATTGGCGATGTGATGGAGGGTATCTCTGTCGGCACGCGTTTCCATGCCGAAGCGACGCCGCTGGAGAACCGTAAACGCTGGATCTTCGGTGCCCCCCCGGCGGGGCAGCTCACCGTGGACGAAGGCGCGACCGCGGCAATTCTGGAACGTGGGAGCTCATTGCTTCCAAAAGGCATTAAAAACGTGACAGGTAACTTCTCCCGTGGTGAAGTGATCCGCATCTGCAATCAGGAAGGGCGCGATATTGCCCACGGCGTTTCTCGCTATAACAGCGATGCGCTGCGCCGTATCGCAGGCCATCACTCCCAGCAGATTGACGCGATTCTCGGGTATGAATATGGCCCGGTTGCTGTTCATCGTGACGATATGATCATTCGCTAAGGAGCCAGAAAATGTTGGAACAAATGGGCGCCGCCGCCAAAGCCGCCTCGTACAAGCTGGCGCTCCTCTCCAGCCGCGAGAAAAACCGCGTGCTGGAAAAAATCGCTGATTATCTGGAAGCACAGTCCGCTGAGATTCTGCTCGCCAACGAACAGGATCTGCTGGAAGCCCGTCGCAATGGTCTGAGCGAGGCGATGCTCGACCGCCTGGCCCTGAATCCGGCGCGTCTGAAAAGCATCGCCGACGATGTGCGTCAGGTCTGCAATCTGGCCGACCCGGTTGGACAAATTATTGACGGCGGTCTGCTGGACAGCGGCCTGCGCATTGAACGTCGCCGCGTACCGCTGGGCGTAATCGGCGTGATTTATGAAGCCCGCCCGAACGTGACGGTGGATGTAGCCTCCCTGTGCCTGAAAACCGGCAACGCCGCGATCCTGCGCGGCGGGAAAGAGACCTGGCGTACCAACGCCGCGACCGTGAAAGTGATTCAGCAAGCGCTGGAAGAGTGCGGCCTGCCAGCCGGTGCTGTACAGGCGATCGAAAGTCCGGATCGCGCGCTGGTAACCGAAATGCTGCGCATGGATAAGTACATCGACATGTTGATCCCGCGCGGTGGCGCTGGCCTGCACAAACTGTGCCGCGAGCAGTCAACGATCCCGGTGATCACCGGAGGGATCGGGGTGTGTCACATCCTGGTCGATGAGAGCGCCGAGATCGACCCGGCGCTGAAGATCATCGTTAACGCTAAAACCCAGCGTCCCAGCACCTGTAACACCGTTGAAACGCTGCTGGTACACCGGAGCATCGCCAGCGCCTTCCTGCCGGCGCTGAGTAAGCAGATGGCGGAAAGCGGCGTCACCCTCCATGCAGAACCGGATGCGCTGGCACTGCTGCAAAACGGCCCGGCGAAGGTTGAGGCGGTGAAAGCGGAACAGTATGACGACGAATACCTGTCACTGGATCTGAACGTCAAACTGGTGGCCGATCTGGATGAGGCCATTGCGCACATCCGTGAACATGGCACGCAGCACTCTGATGCTATCCTGACCCGCACGCTGCGCCACGCCGACCGCTTTATCAATGAAGTGGACTCATCGGCGGTGTACGTCAATGCCTCTACCCGCTTCACCGACGGCGGCCAGTTTGGCCTGGGCGCGGAAGTGGCAGTAAGCACCCAGAAGCTGCATGCGCGTGGCCCAATGGGGCTTGAAGCCTTAACTACCTACAAGTGGGTCGGCTTCGGCGACGACACGGTGCGTCGCTAACGACGCTGATGCACGCGGGTGGCTTGTAGGGCCGCCCGCGTTACTCTTCCAGCCGCTGCCCTGTGCGCTCTTGCGCCGCCGAGTCGAGCGCGGCCATCTGCTCCTGCAGCGCTGCCAGACTGAGCGGCCGCCCAATCAAGTACCCCTGGGTTTCATCGCACTCCATCATCATCAGTTTTTGCAGCTGTCCTTCCGTCTCAACCCCCTCCGCCGTGATGCTCAGCGAAAAAGCTTTGCCGAGGCCGATAATATTTTCAACTATGGTGTTGGCACTGTCGCTCTCCGGCATGCCGGAGATAAAGGACTTATCGAGCTTGATCCCATCGAACGGGAAGTTGCGCAGATAGCTGAGGGAGGAGTAGCCGGTGCCAAAATCGTCCATCAGCAATTTCACCCCCAGCTTCTTAAGCGCCAGCATCAGCTCAAGGCTATTTTCCGGGTTCCATAGCGTGGCGTTTTCAGTGATCTCAATCTCCAGCCGCGCCGGGTCGAGCCCGGAGAGGGTTAATGCGTCACGGATGCGCTCTACCAGGCTCCAGGACTGGAACTCCACGGCGGAGATGTTGACCGACACCGAGAGGCCATTCAGAGATTGCTGCGCATCGTGACAGGCGGTCTTAAGTACCCAGTCGCTGAGCGCAACGATAAGGCCGGTCTCTTCTGCCAGCGAGATAAACTGATCGGGCATGAGCAGGCCAAGCTCAGGATGTTCCCAGCGAATAAGGGCCTCCACGGCGATAATCCGCGATGAGTTGTGTCCATAGCGCGGCTGATACACCAGGCGGAACTGCTCTTTCTTGATGGCCTCGCGCAGGCCGTTTTCCATCTCGCGGCGTTGCACCATCTGCTCGGCCATTTCCGCAGTGTAAAAGAGCCATTTGTTGCGCCCGCTGCTTTTGGCTTTATAAAGCGCGATGTCTGAGAAGCGCAGCAGTTCGCCCGCGTCGACGGCATCCTGCGGGGCCATCGCAATCCCGATACTGGCGCCGATAAATATCTCATTGCCGTTGATAAAGAATGGCCGCGCCAGCTCGGCGAGAATACGTTCACACAGATGTTCGATATCCTGACGATCGAGAATGTCAGAGATAATCAGGATAAATTCGTCTCCCCCCTGGCGTGCCACCAGATCGTAGTCGCGCACGCAGTGGCGTAGACGGGCCGAGACCTCATGCAGCACGGTATCGCCAGCACCGTGACCGAACAGATCATTCACCGGCTTGAACTTATCCAGATCGAGGCTGATCATTGCCAGCGGATGCGCCTGCGTAGGCTGCGCTTGCAGCTTACCCTCCAGAAACTCGCGCATTCTTACCCGGTTAGGCAGGCCGGTCAGTTCGTCATGGCGCGAGAGATACTGTACGCGCGCCTGGGCTTCAACTTCGAGCGTGACGTCCGTGGCGGTGCCCCGGTAGCCGGTAATCCCCTCCGGCGTGATAACAGGCTTCAGGGCGATATGACAATAGCGCTGGTGGCCCATTGCCGAAAGATAGCGGCAGTGAAGCAGCCGGCGATGGCCCGTCTGGCCCGGCAGGGTGATCCACTCCGCCAGCGGTTGACCCTCAGCCTCTAAAAATTCAGTCACCGGACGGCCAATCCATGCCGATATGCTGTGCCCGGTAATGCCGGGAAAGCGGTCCGAAAGCCACGTAAAACGCAGGTCGGGGTCCGTTTCCCAGATCCAGTCCGTGGTGGCCTCGGCCACGTCGCGAAAGCGCCTTTCGCTGGCGGTGAGGGCAAGACGACTTTGGGTCAGCAGGAAGGTGTTTTCATCAAACATCCGGGCTTTTTTTAGCGCGTTGCGCCCCAGAATCACCCCGGCAAAGCCGGTACAGAGCGCCAGTAAAATCAGCAGCGGCAGGATATAGCGCATCAGTTCCCGACCGGGGTTTTCACTTTTCCACTCAAAAGCGATCTGCTGCCCGTCGATAGGCAGGGTGGCAACGCCGCGACGCCCCGCTAACGCCGGCGCATTGCTACGTTGCACGCGGGCCTGGGCGATGCCGTACTCTTCCCCCATCGCCATCAACTTTTTGTCATCCAGCACGTCCACAAACACCAGTACAGGCGCCGGGCCGGGAATACGTGTTATGCGTGAGTCATCGCCAGGGGTAATGCGCGCCGCTGACACCAGGGCGGGATGTCCAGCTTTCATGACGATGGTGCTGGCCAGCGGTTCCCCGTCCGGCCTGTCGATTTTATGCAATAGCTCCGGAACAGGGTTATCCCCCAGCCACGCTTGCAGAGGCCGCGTGACCAGCGCGCCGTCGATCACGCTATAGCGTGTCTGGCCGGCACCATCGAGTACGAATATCCCCTCGTACTCAAAATCACGCCAGAGCGTGGCGCCCATATTTTGCCGGGTATAAGCCCATTCAACGTCCACGTAGGGGTGAAGGTGCTGATAGGCCTCGCCCCACCAGGCATAGTCTTTGATATGGGTGGTTAGGATATCAATGCGGTTATGGATCGCTTTTTCCAGCAGCAGGGCGCTATGTTTATCGGTTTCCTGGTTGATATTGTGCACGATAATCAGCAGCACAATGATGGCGATGACAAACAGGGCCGATAGCAGTGACACCATGAGCATCAGGGCGCGTTTGATAAAGGAGGCCGTACTTTTATGCTCCAGAACCGGCCCGGTCGTCTCATCATTGACAAAAAGTTTCTGCATCCGATACCCACTCCCGATTTTATTGCAGCGGTCTGGGAAGTATCGACCTGCGCTCACGGGGCTTTATTGTAGAGAGATAAAATTGAAGATAGCTGATTTCGAAAGGAAAGAGGGGAGGGAGTGGCCGCGAGCGGGTCTTTTAATGATAAATGTGAAGGCAGGAGGGACTGCGTTTTAGTTAGGGTTACCCATACATTTTGTGCTGATTATTCAGGGCTTGATGCAAAAAACATCAACTGGAAGGCGAAGGTGTTGACGGGGAAAGCGCTTTTTCTTAACCTTGCAAACCGTTGTCACGTTCGTGGCAGGCCTGAAAAGCCGATATAGCTCAGTTGGTAGAGCAGCGCATTCGTAATGCGAAGGTCGTAGGTTCGACTCCTATTATCGGCACCAACAAACTCAGTAAGTTACTCTATTTTTATTGCTCCTCCATTTAGAGGGGAGAAGTATTTTGGACGTAACCCCCCAAAAATCGAATCAATTTTGGCTCGCCTATTCCTGTAAATGCCTTGTCGATAAGTGCGCATAACGTTGCACCCTATCGAGCGTTGTTTACATCCGAGGGCGATTTTCGCCCGATTTATGCGCAAATCCTGATGTGGACAGCCTTTCTGTTAAGCGCTTGTGCGACTACGCGAGTAGTTTACGTGCAACCTCCAGCCGTTCCGCTCCCCGCTGAGTGAGAGGCTGATACGCCTTACCCGGCGATACCAGATCCGATGATGTGGGGCGACAGCCTAACGCTAAACGTTAAGGCGTTCTCAACTATTGGACAGTGCAACCTGGATAAGGCGGGGATCAGGAAGATTGACGCGGAGAGGGTGAAGGCTGACCCAGTGACCAAATGAAAAACCGCCCGTAGGCGGCTTGAGTTAACCTCTGTAGCGCCCCTCGCGATGCCAGAGCATCAACATTGAATTCATGATCGCCGTGCTAAAGAGGCTGATTAACAGCGTGTGCCACGGTTGCACGAAAGCAGCCACGGTAAACAGAGCCAGATCAAACACCATCTGACACCGACCAGCATTCCAGCGCTTAACCTTGTAAAGCCAAAGGCACACGATCCCGGTTCCGCCGATTGAGGCCGAGTGTCTCGCAAAGGCGAGTACCCCCATACCCAAGAGCACAGCTCCCGCGATACCGCCAGTGATCGGGTTAACGTGCGGTAATAGCATTAGGCCGCAAGCGTGGACGGCATAGCCGAGCACAAGCGAAACGACCAGCGTTTTACCTGCAAAGGCTCTCCCCATCGTAAAGACGCTAAACAGGATGAAAGGGAGGTTGATCATCGGCACGAGCTGAGCCGGGCTGTAGGGAACAACGTAAGAAAGTAACAGCGCCATCCCTGCCGCCCCACCTGTGATTAACCCTGAGCTACCAAGCGTGGCAATTCCCATCGCAGATAAGGTAATCCCGGTGATGAATCCAGCGATGTTATCGAAGGTGCTGTGTGGCGGGAAATCTGCGGCTGTTGTCATTGCGCCAGCCCTCGACCGTTTGCAGTTTCACAACGTTGAAACTGATCCCGGCTGCCTTTAGCAAACGCTTTACACTGAACGAGCGTAGCGGGTACGGGCGGGAATGGTTGAGACATAGGAACCGAGCGAGAGTAGTTGTTATACATCGGCGCTGGAGTGTTTCTCGATGGCTTCATAGCCTTGTTAACAACGTTTCGTGTTGCAGTGGTCGCCGCTGTTCGAGCTACATGATGCGCTATCTTGTGATGCACTGGCGGGTGATAGGTTGGGGCGCTGTGATGTGCCGGGGCGTGGTAGCTGTAGTGTGAGTGAGAATGCCCCCTATGACCACGGGCGAACGCGCCGACAGAAACAGCCATTACAGCCACTGCGATTAATGCTCTCATTTTTCTATTCCGATGAGTTAGTGAGAGCGTTATTAGAAGCGATACAGCGTGCAATAAGTATCAATTCGAGCCATTGCTAAGTGGCTCTATATCATCTCGATACTTACCTTTACCCCGCAAGCGTGGGCGTAACGTGCGATGGTGTTAGTCGTTACATTGAGAGGGTTTTTCTCTATTCGACGAACTGATTTTATATCAATCCCCATCCGGGACGATATTACCGCCGTAGATACGCCAGCAACGTTACGCCACTCCTCTAGCTGTTTGATAAGACACTCTTTGCGATATTGGTTTTTACACTCGAAAGCGACGTTGAAAACAGAATCATTCATATACTCGTGATGCAGATAGCCGAGGTTGTCGCCTTTTCGGTGCTCAGCGAGCCACGCCGCGCGATATTCGGGGTTTGTCTCCATAAGCTCATCATGAACCTCGCTAAATGGGCGCACAGGCTTTGGCTTGACGGTAGGGATATAAAATTCTTGAGTCATGGTTATTAACTGTTAGCCGGACGGGCAAAACAGGGTAGCAGCCTTGCCGAGCGCAGCAAACAGCCCCCGCCTCAAACCGCTCGAATTGAAACTTTCTCGAATACTGCCGTGTTGCCAGCTCGCGCGATGGTAGGTGAAGTGAGTTTATAAAATTACGCTTGATGCTCTGAAAAGAACCTCAAACCGGGTTTTATGTAAGTTCCCACCGTCGGCGGTTACGTCGATCCCCGCAGAGATACAAAACTACACAGAGAAAATTCCAAATGACGACCGAAAAGAAAGTAGGTCGCCCCTCTGACTACTTGCCGGAGGTAGCGGAGGACATTTGTAGCCTCATCGCTAACGGTGAGAGCGTACGGAGTGTCTTATGAGGGTATCGAGGGTTCGATTATTATTCCGGGGAACGTCTCTCAGGTTTGCATGTACATCGAAATCCTAATTTACGATCAATATTACAAGCAGCCGCTTGGTTATTGAGCTGAATCCTTAAACCCAATTCGCTTGTTTTGAAACCTTTAATTAATCCAGCCTGGTAAGATCTCACCAACATATTAAGGTGAGGAAATTAGAGAGTGAAACGCCTTTCAGGGTTGTTAGCTGTATGTTTACTGGCTGGCTGTGCACAAGCCAACATAACCCCTAACGAGCACTCAGTTAGCTACTCAAAGCGAGCATGAGTATTAGATGTTAAGGGTGAGGTTACCGCTCTGTATGACGTGAATAACTCTGGGAAAGCGGAAAACGTACGCATTGTCTCTAGCTCTGCGAAATTCATTTTTGACACCCAGGTTAAGACGTCTATTTATCGGTGGCGATTCAAGCCGAATGCGCCTATCAAGAATGCGTCAGCTCATATCGTCTTTGACAAACCATGAAAAAAATCGCTTTAGCTTTCTTAATAACGGTATCAACCCCGGCTCTATCTGAGCCGTGGTATGTCTCGCCCGGTGGGAAATCATCAAACGTCTCAAGCGGGGAGATTCAGGCTCGCTCAACTGACGATGCAGCGGCCTATGTTGTTCGTTGTTCCAACCCGAAATCTGATGCGATCACTATTTCTGACGCGCTAATCATTTTCGACAGGCAGATCGCAAACAACACCGTAGATGTGAGAGCCGGTAAGGCGTCCGACAAAGAGCTGTTTCTCTTTTCCTCCGAATGGAAAGTTATGAGGGAGAAGCACAGCGCCAATCTCTCCCCGCCGCGAGGGATTCACCTCAGAGATTTCATGCTTGATGGGGGTTCACTTGAGGTCAGATTCATCACAGACCACGGGCCGGACATTGTGAAATTCTCGCTCGAGGGGTTCGCGTCGGCTTATCGAAAGTGAATACACCGCTGTAAGTAAAACCAAAAGAGAGGGTAGTAGTGAAAAAATTAGTCGCATTGGCGCTCGGCGCGGTCATGTTGTCAGGATGTACGGTTCGAGTGGCAGACCTGACCGTAGCAAGCACAAAAAACTATAACCTGAACTCAAACCGCTTTGTTAAAGGTGCTCGCGTGAAAGGCGAGGATACTTACCCAGTAGTGTTGTTCCCGTTTGGGATTCCTAACGTTAAGACCGCAACAGATCGCGCTATTGAGAATGACAAATGCGCCGTAGCGCTTACCGACGCTGTTGTTACTCAGCTTAATCATGCTTTCATCGTCGGTGAAATAGGTTTTCGCGTAGAGGGCAACCTGGTCATTGATCAGAGCCAGCCAGGATGTGAGAACGACGGCCCGCACGTAGCCGCACCACTCCGGGTAATTCCGCGAGCTTAAGTCGAGGTAAAAAATGAGCATCATCACAGCAGAGGCGGGGCAATACTTTTCCGTGTCGGTCGATAACGGGCTACACGTTTACAAAGTGGTCGCATGGACAGAAAACGAGCGGAACGGCTTAGACCCGCTTTGCGTGCCTGTAGCGCTTTATCAGCACGCCATAGGTGAATGGACTTTCATTTCAAACAGCGCCAGCGCACATCCTTACACTGACGAGAAACGCCCGTTTGTTCACTTTGTGAATTACTTCAACTGCAAGGGCGATACTACCGCCCTTTACCGGGAGATCAACGCAATCGCTCAGGTTTGGGAATACCCGCTAATCAACCTTAGCGATAATAAAAAAGGCTGATACGCGCCCGATCAAGGCCGCAAGCCAACAACAGCAACCCGCCTCGGCGGGTTTTTTTGTGGCCTGAATTCCCCATCAGCGCCGATCTCAGTGACTTTCTCGCTAAAAACAACTAACCCATTAACAGGTCACAAGATGCCAGCAGGAACGCTTACGCTAGCTGACGGCTCTAGCTATAGCCGACACAAGCGGCGAGGAGGCACACAGTACGTAAGCGTTGCACTATTATTGTGCGTAATGTATTAGCTTTGCTAATAAATCATAAATAAGTATCATTGCTGCTACTATTGTCACTAACATAGAGATCTTTTATAAATATTGCCCTCAACGCAACAGAGGGCAATATGAACGATCACAGATGCAATGTGAGGGAGTGCGTCGTTAGCGACGTTATAAAATGGATTGGTAAGAATATACAAGAAAATATAAAGGCTGAGGAAGTGGCTAAGATGAGTGGTTATTCATCCTGGCATTTTCAGAGGGTTTTTAGAGGATTTACGGGGTGTACATTATCCCACTATATACGAGCAATGAGGTTAGTTAAGGTTACAGAGGAGTTGGCTAGTTCAACTTACAAAATAACACATATCGCGTGTGACTATGGATTCCCAACACAGCAAATACTAACAAGGATGTTCAGGAAATACTTTAACTGTACGCCGACGCAATTTAGACGAACAATCAAAGCATATCCTGAACTTTTTGAGACAATAAAGACCAGGTTAATGACTGGCGCTCAAATAGACCTTAGTTCCAAAGGCTGGTTAAGTATGTTAAAAGAAAATGAAGTAACACACTAAAGCCCAAAAAATAAAACCAATAGCAAACACAGAATACCAGGCGAAACGAGGAGACATATAAAATCCTTAGAATCCGCTTTGTCTATCAAGGCGGATTTAATCAGTATCAAACAGCCTCAACGCTTTAAATCGAGGCGTATTTTAATAAGGTGAGGGGAAGAAAATTATCAACCTGAGCTATTTTGTCGCTATTGCCGCCACTTAATATTTTCAGTGTTAGATTTCGCCTTATTACAATCCTCACAAAGAACCTGCAAGTTAATAATCTCAAGCGCCAGATGCGGAAATTTCGAGCGTGGCTTGATGTGGTCAACGTGCATCACGAACCCATGTTGAGCCGTCACACCACACGCCCCACATCGCCCGCCGTATAGTTACAACGCCTGATAGCGTAGCTTTCGCCATTCCGGCGAGCATCCCTCGGAGATATTGCCTATTTTGTCACCCTGATTGAGGCGTAATGATCAGGATGCGCTATAGCGTTGCTTTCTGCTTGCGCCACTGACGGCGAAGAGAGCCAGCACAAGGCGGCGTTTCGTGTGGGACGTAGGTGAGACGTAACTGAGACGAGAAAGGATTTAAGAGAGTTTATATGGCTTTCCAACTTTACACATTATAGGAGGTGTGAGCGCGAAATAATGAGGTAAGTGACTGTGCTAAAAGGCAATTATTCGGATTCGTAATGCGAAGGTCGTAGGTTCGACTCCTATTATCGCACCATCCCCCTTTCAACCAATCCGCTTAGCAAAACAGACCGCATCATCGCGCCCCACATACACCCCGTAATTGGGAATCTTTTGATATCCCTGATTTAAGTAAAAATCTACCGCCCGGGTATTTACGACACGGGTTTCTAAACAGAGCTCCTGATACCCGAGCTCGCGCGCGGCCTGCTCCAGCCAGGTCAGAATGGCTGTGCCAATACCGGGTTGTGTTCTGCTCGAAAACATTCTTTTTAGTTCGGCAGTGGTAGCCGACACCGGACGAAACGCGCCGCAGCCGACTGGCGTTTGGCTGGCATCTCTGGCGATAACCCACCGTGCCCCCGGCACCATGACATCGTCCAGCTTGAAATTGCTTTCCCCGCTGGAGCCCGTAATGTGGGATAACTCAGCCGATAGATATTCAATAAGTCGCTGCGAATCAGCACTGCGTGGGTCGGATTCTTCAATCGTGATCATGTTCGCGAACTCTTTATTGTTATTTATGCCGATAAATTGCATTTATATTCGAGTGGGTAATGGATGTCACCCCCCTGATAATGGTACCGTAGTTAGCCGATTCTCAGGAGGTCGCCATGCTGGATATCACGCATTTTGGACTGTTTGCTCTGTCTGTTCTTCTTCTTTCCATCACGCCGGGGCCAGATATCGCCTACGTTGTCGGGCAGAGCGTGGCCAATGGGCGCCGGGCCGGGGTGATCTCTGCGGCGGGAGTGGCGTTAGGAAGTTGTACCCATGCGGTTGCCAGCGCGGTAGGTCTCACCGCGTTAATCGCCGCCTCTCCGCTGATGTTCACCGTGATTAAATATTTAGGTGCAGCCTATCTGATGTATCTGGGCAGCAAGATGATTCTGGGCACGCTAAGCAAGAAGAAGGCCAAGGATACAGCGCGGCCGACCATTAAGCCGCTACTGCACCCTTACAGTTTACTGTCGAAAGGCTTTATTACTACCCTCACCAATCCGAAGGTACTGCTGTTTTTCATCTCCTTCTTCCCGCAATTTGTCTCCCCGGGCGGCGAGCATCAGGCGGTCTCATTCCTGCTGCTGGGGCTGGTTTATGCGCTCATTGCGTTTCTCACCGACGTGACTTTTGCCGTTCTGGCGGGCAGCGCCGCAGGAGCGGTATCGCAAAATAAAACGCTGCAAACGCTGTTGGATCGCGTTGTTGGCGCGACCTTTATCACCCTGGGTATTCGTCTGGCGCTGACCCGTCGATAATCGAACGATTCAGAAAGGGCATCCCCTCAATATTCAGGATTGCCCCTTCGACGGCTTAACGTTAACCTCTGCGTTTTCGGAGCTCTTGAATGACCGTTACCGATGCCCTGCTGGCCTTTACTCTCGCTGCCACGCTACTGACACTGACTCCCGGCCTTGATACCGCCTTGATCCTGCGCACCGCCACTGCGGAAGGTGGCAAAAAAGCCTTCCATGCAGCACTGGGGATAGATGTGGGCTGTTTTATATGGGGAGCAATGGTGGCTTTTGGGCTGGGGGCGCTGCTGGCAGTGTCTGAATTCGCCTATACGCTACTGAAATGGTTTGGGGCAGCCTACCTTTGCTGGTTAGGCATTCAACTCTTACTGCGCCCGCGTCAGCAATTTACCCTTAATCAGGCTGCAACCCATGCATCGGGTAACTGGTTTGTACGCGGGATGCTGGGCAACGTGCTTAACCCAAAAATGGGCGTATTTTACGTCTCGTTTTTACCGCAATTTATCCCGAACGGTCACTCGCCGCTGCTCTGGACGTTTTTGTTGGTGGGTATCCACGTGCTGATTGGCACCCTCTGGTCGCTGACCTTGATTGTGGCGACGCGCTACGCCGCCGGAGTGCTAAAAAAGCCCGCCGTGGTGAAATGGATGGATCGCACAACGGGCTGCGTCTTTTTGCTGTTTGCCGCCAAACTGGCCATCAGTAAGCGCTAGCATTACGCTGGCCGCTTCGCATGCACCCGGGTAAGAGAAGCGGGGAATTTCTCAAGTTTGTTGGCCGGGCGAATCGGCCGTCTCACCAGTTCGCCTCCGCAATTTGGGCAGCGATGGTCCAGCGCGTGTTCAGCGCACTCTGCGCAATAGGTGCATTCAAAAGAGCAGATTCTTGCCGCCGTTGATTCAGGCGGCAAATCGTCATCGCACCATTCACAGTTGGGACGTAATTCCAGCATTGTGTGCTCCTGTAAGCGAAAAAACGGACAGCGTTATCGGCCCTGACTTTTTTAGCGCGGGTCGTTAACCCGCCTCCAGCATGCCGAAACTAACAATCCGCGAACGGCCCAGCTCCTTCGCGCGGTATAGCGCTACGTCGGCCGCGCGCAGCAGGGTATCGCTCTGAGCATGTTCCGGGTAGCTGGCGATGCCGATAGAGACATCAACCGGGCCGAGTTCAGCCAGGCCATAGCGCAGCGACAATCCCCGTACCCCGTCATAAATTTCCGTTGCGCAGGCGTGGGCGGCAGCTTCATCTGCCCCGGCGAGCAGCGCCAGAAACTCCTCGCCGCCATAGCGGAAAGCAAGGCCGGATTCATGCACGGCGCGCTGCACAATCGTCGCCACGCTTTTAATGACCAGATCGCCCGCCTCGTGACCAAAACGGTCATTAATGCTCTTGAAGTGATCGATGTCGATCATCAGACAGCTCACCGGCTCCTTATTACGTACGGCCTGCGCCATTTGGGTTCGCAGGGTATCTTCCAGATGATGGCGGTTGCGCAGGCCGGTCAGCGGATCGAACAGGGCTTTTTCCAGCAAGGCATCGCGCAATCTCTGGTTAGCCAGCGCCAGGCCCAGCGCCTCTGCCATTAACTCCAGATAAGCACGCGACGGAGCGTTTTCAGGGGTAAGGTTCTGGAAAGAGAGCAGCCCAATGGCTTCTCCCTGGGCGATAAGGGGCACGCATAAGGATTGATGTGCGCAGGATGCTGGCAAGTGATAGCAGGTGATATCCGGCTCACCGCTCCTCGGAGGGTGGCTCTGCCCGCGCCGTACCGCCCAGCATGCATCCGGATGGAACGCCGTTTTGTCCCCCTCTGGTGCCAGCCATTCCGCGGCGCAGCGCATCTCCCAGAGTTCGCGATCGAGAATATATAAGCGCCCGGAAACGCCAGGCGCGATATTGGGGGCAAACAGCTTCGCCACGTTAATGACATCCGCAAAGTTCTCGCATCCCTGCAGGCGCTGCGTCATCCGTGCCAGCAGTTCGCGGATGGCCCAGTCGGCATCGCGCTCTTTTTCCAGCCGCTGTCGGGCCAGGCCGTTTTCACGGAAGATACGGATGGCCTGCGCCATATCGCCAATTTCATCGATCTGATTGAAGTTCGGCGTTTCAACGGCGTAATCCTGTGAAGCCAGCCGGTGCACCACGTCGCTCAGGCGCACCACCGGGTGCAGGACGCGGCGTTTAAGAATAAAGCCCAGCACGAACAAGAAGAGCAGGGCAGTGAGGCCCACCATCACTTCCGAAGCGGTGCGCAACGTTTTTGATTTGTTGGTGGCGGCGTGAACGTCGGCGATGATCCGTTTGTCCAGCATCTGGCGAAAATGGTCAATTTGTCGCTGGGCGCGTTCAAGCTCTTGTTCATAAGGTGAGCCATAAAGCAGGTCCACGGCCTGTTGCTCTTCCCCCCTGGCCATACCCGCCAGTGCCGCCTGCTGTTCGTCCTGCAACTCATCGATAATTTGTAATCCGTCACGCAGCAGGGAGAGCTCTTCAATAGAGGCGCCATTATCCTTCAGCTGCGTCAGCCTAACTTCCACGTTCTTCAGTTCGCGGGCCTCCTGCCGGTACGCTTCCAGTGCGGAGGGATCTTTTTTGATGACGAACAGGCGGGCTAAGTCAGACAGCCTCCAGGCATCTGTTTCGATCTCTTCGCTGAATTGATCAAACATCTGCCGCTGTTTCACGGCCTGACGCTCAACGTTGTCAGCATGAGAAGCCATTAGCATCACAATGCCTGAGGCGATAGTCAGACAGACGGTGGCGCCGTAGGCCCAGTTGGTAATCGTAGCGATTCGCACCTGTTGGATCCTTTTACGACGAAAGTGGGGTGGCGTTCTTTCAAATTATAGAAAATGTTTGATTTCAGCTAATAAAAAAGGCGGCACAGTGCCGCCTGGTTTATCGTTTACCGATGCCCCTTCACAAATCGGGCGGAGTTTTCCCCTCTTCAAGGAAATCGGCATCCAGCTCTTCGGTGTTGCCAGCATGGTCACGTCCGGAGAAGAGATTCCAGCAGGCGATAAACAGCGCCGCAATCAGCGGGCCAATCACAAAGCCGTTGATCCCGTACAACTCCATGCCGCCGAGGGTGGAGATAAGGATCAGATAGTCTGGCATTTTGGTGTCCTTGCCCACCAGCAACGGACGCAGAATGTTATCCACCAGCCCAACGATAATCACAAAGAAGCCGACAATAAACAGCCCTTGCCACAGCTGGTGCGTAGCGAAAAGGAAGATGGCGGCAGGCACCCAGACGATAGCCGAGCCGACGGCCGGGACGAGCGAGAGGAACGCCATCAGCGCGCCCCACAATATGCTGCCGTCGATGCCGACAATCGCGAATGCAATCCCGCCAAGCGTGCCCTGAACGACCGCCACTACCGCCGTACCTTTCACCGTTGCCCGTGAGACGCCGACGAATTTGGCAAACAGGTGCTCTTTCGCAAAGTTGCTCAACGGCAGCGAATCCAGGATCTGACGCACCAGGTAAGGCCCATCCTTCAGCAGGAAGAAGAGCAGATAGAGCATAATGCCAAAGCTGATGGCGAAGCCAAATGTGCCTTTGCCGATCAGGAATGCGCTGCCAGCCAGGTACTGCCCACCCCGCAGCGCGGCTTCAGAGAGTTTTTTCTGAATCTCCGCCGCATTCGCCAGGTTATGATCGGCAAGAAAGCCGCTCGCCCAGCCGGGCAGGCGGTTAAGGATACCGGCCACCACTTCCGGGAACTGGGTATTGTTTTGCTGAAGCTTGGTGTACACCACGTTCAGCTCAATGGCGAGCGACGAGAGGATCACCATCAACGGAATAAAGACGATCAGGCAGATAATGCACAGGGTCAAAAACGACGCCAGGCCGTTGCGCTCGCCCAGCAGGGTGCGCAGTTTGTTTTTCACCGGGTTGAAAATGATGGTCAGGATGGCCGCCCACAAAATGGCAGAGAAGTAGGGGGAGAGCACATCAAAAAAAGCCCAGGTGACAAGGGCGAGAATAAAGATGAAGAAACCTTTGGTCAGTCCGTTAAATCGCATAGTGAATCCTGATAACTAAGTAACTGTGACGACTATAGAACCCTTTAACGGATTTACCAATAATTGCGCGCGTGCTTCATCAGATAAGCGGGCGGGCGGGGGCCCGGGTCCAGTGATGGCCTCTAAAGACTGCGTAAGGCATACAAAGGTTTAGCAAACAGAAAACAGATACCACTTTCGCCTGACCGAGAAAGTTTGCCCCCCGCGCCATGCTGTAAGTATCTTCTTGCGGAGGACATTATGGCCTGGCGACCAATACTCTACGTGATCCTCACAGCCCACCCCAGACTCAGCGCACGACGTGCCCGGCTGCGGCTGGTTGGCTAGCTTTTTGTTAACAATCGCGGTATAACACACCTTCTTTGGATGTTTAGATGTCCATACGTTTAGAAGGTAATATGCAAACAGAACACGAAAATGGGCAGCTAAAGCGCACCATGAAAACACGCCACCTGATTATGCTCTCGCTGGGTGGGGTCATTGGCACAGGGTTATTCTTCAATACCGGATACATTATTTCGACCACCGGCGCGGCGGGTACGCTGCTGGCGTACCTGATTGGCGCACTGGTTGTGTGGCTGGTGATGCAGTGTCTGGGTGAACTTTCCGTCGCGATGCCGGAGACTGGCGCATTCCACGTCTATGCCGCCCGCTATCTGGGCCCGGCGACCGGGTACACCGTCGCCTGGCTTTACTGGCTCACCTGGACGGTCGCGCTCGGGTCGAGCTTTACCGCCGCCGGATTCTGCATGCAGTACTGGTTCCCGCAGGTGCCCGTCTGGGTGTGGTGCGTGGTGTTCTGCGTCGTGATTTTTGCTCTGAACGTCATCTCTACCCGGTTCTTTGCCGAAGGGGAGTTCTGGTTCTCGCTGGTGAAAGTTATCACCATCATTGCCTTTATCATTCTCGGCGGCGCGGCGATCTTTGGGTTTATCCCGATGCAGGACGGCTCTCCCGCGCCGGGCCTGAGCAATATCACCGCTGAAGGCTGGTTCCCGCACGGCGGTCTGCCGATCCTGATGACCATGGTGGCGGTGAACTTCGCCTTCTCGGGAACGGAGCTGATCGGCATTGCGGCGGGGGAGACCGAAAACCCGCACAAGGTGATTCCGGTAGCGATCCGTACCACCATTGCCCGGCTGATCATTTTCTTTATCGGCACCGTCTTTGTGCTGGCGGCCCTGATCCCGATGCAGCAGGCCGGGGTAGAGAAAAGCCCATTCGTGCTGGTCTTTGAGAAAGTGGGTATTCCTTACGCGGCGGATATCTTTAACTTTGTGATTCTGACGGCAATCCTTTCGGCGGCGAACTCGGGGTTATATGCCTCTGGCCGGATGCTGTGGTCGCTCTCGAACGAGAAAACGTTGCCGCGTTGCTTTGCCCGGGTTAACAAAAATGGCGTGCCGCTGACGGCGCTGTCGGTATCGATGCTGGGCGGCGTACTGGCGCTGTTCTCAAGCGTGGTGGCCCCGGATACGGTATTCGTCGCGCTTTCTGCCATTTCCGGTTTCGCGGTGGTGGCGGTGTGGATCAGCATTTGCGCTTCGCACTTTGTCTTCCGCCGCCGTCATGTGCAGGCTGGCCTGCCGCTCTCTGACCTGCACTATCGGGCGCCGTGGTATCCGTTAGTGCCGGTGCTTGGTTTTATCCTCTGCGTAGTGGCCTGCGTCGGCCTGTGGTTTGACCCCAGCCAGCGCATTGCCCTTTATTGCGGACTCCCCTTCGTCGCCCTGTGTTATGGTGCGTACTACCTGACCCGAAATCTGACAACGCAGGAGCATCAACATGTCGCAGAATAATCCGCTTACCGCCATCCTCGAGAAACAACCCTTTGTGGTGCTGGATGGCGCGATGGCAACGGAGCTGGAAGCGCGCGGCTGTAATCTTGCAGACGGCCTCTGGTCTGCCAAAGTGCTGGTGGAAAACCCGGATCTTATCCGTGAAGTGCACCTTGATTACTATCGTGCTGGCGCGCAGGTGGCGATCACCGCCAGCTATCAGGCGACGCCTGCAGGCTTTGCGGCACGCGGGCTGGACGAGGCGCAATCCCGGGCGCTGATTGGTAAAAGCGTGGAGCTGGCGCGCAAAGCGCGCGAGGCATATCTGGCCGAGAACGCCCAGGCGGGCACGCTGCTGGTGGCGGGCTCCGTCGGGCCCTATGGTGCTTACCTGGCGGATGGCTCCGAATACCGCGGCGACTACGTGCGCAGCGCGGAAGAATTTACCGCGTTCCACCGCCCACGGGTAGAGGCGCTGCTGGACGCGGGGGCCGATCTGCTGGCCTGCGAAACCCTGCCGTCATTCCCTGAAATTAAAGCGCTGGCCGCGTTGCTGACAGAATACCCCCGCGCCCGGGCATGGTTCTCGTTTACCCTGCGCGACAGCGAGCACCTGAGCGACGGCACGCCGCTGCGTGAAGTCATTGCTGTGCTGGATAACTTCCCACAGATTGTGGCGTTGGGTATCAACTGTATCGCCCTGGAGAACACCACGGCGGCGCTGCAACATCTGCAAGGCCTGACGGCATTGCCGCTGGTGGTCTATCCGAACTCGGGCGAGCACTATGATGCGGTGAGCAAGACCTGGCATCACCACGGTGAAGCGTGCGAGACGCTGGCGGGGTATTTGCCGCAATGGCAGTCGGCCGGAGCGAAGTTAATTGGCGGGTGTTGTCGGACGACACCGAAGGATATTGCTGAGTTATATGCGCTGCGCTGAGTTTTGTGCAGCCTGATGCCCTCACCCCGGCCCTCTCCCACAGGGAGAGGGAGAAAATCGCGAAAAGACGAAAACTGAACGGCCCCCTCTCCTACAGGGAGAGGGAGAAAACCGCGAAAAGACGAAAACTGAACGGTCCCCTCTCCCACAGGGAGAGGGAGAAAACCGTGAAAAGACGAAAACTGAACGGTCCCCTCTCCCTTGAGGGAGAGGGTTAGGGTGAGGGGGGAGACGCGCGCACAACCTCACGCCACGTCTGCCAGCACAAACATCCCGTACGGATGAATCTCCAGGTAATACGACTCCCCCAGGTCCGGCTGTAGCCGCGTGGCATTCACCTGCAACAAAATTTCCTGCCCGTGCCACTCCACAATCACTTCATACTGCGGTCCCATATAGGCCACGTGGCGAATCACGCAGCGCTGGCTTGCCTCGCCGTGCTGACTCAAGGTGATGGCCTCCGGGCGTACCCCAACGGTGCCTGTTCCCTGCGCGGCGAAATGCAGCGGACGGGGCAGTCGGTAGCCGTGGATTTCCACCGCCTCTTCACTGAAGTTCGCCGGAAAGAGGTTGGCATCCCCCATAAAGCTCGCCATAAAGCGCGACGCGGGCTGACGGTAGAGATCCTGCGGGGAGCCAATCTGCATAATATTGCCCTTGTTCATCACCAGTACGGTGTCAGAGACCGCAAACGCCTCGCTCTGATCGTGGGTCACATACAGCGAGGTGATATTGAACTGCTTCTGCAGCTCGCGAATTTTATCGCGCATGCTGCGTCTGAGGTTGGCGTCGAGGTTACTCAGCGGCTCATCAAAGAGCAGAACTTTGGGTTTGAGGATCAGCGCACGGGCCAGCGCCACGCGCTGCTGCTGCCCGCCGGAGATCTGATCCACATAGCGATCTTCAAATCCCTCCAGGTCCACCATCGCCAGCGCCTCCTGGACGCGGGTTTTAATCTCCGCGCGCGAGACGCCCAGCATCTTCAGGCCGTAGCCGACGTTCTCCCCCAGCGACATATGCGGGAAGAGGGCGTAGGACTGGAACACCATGCAGATATCACGCTGCTGAATGGAGCGGTGTGTCACATCTTCACCGTCGATATAAATCTGCCCTTCGGTCGGCTTCTCCAGTCCGGCCACCAGACGCAGGACGGTCGTTTTGCCGCAGCCAGATGGGCCGAGCAGCGTCACCATTTGTCCTTGCGGAATCGCCAGGTTGATATTCTCAATCACCGTGTTAGCGCCAAAGCGCTTGGTCACGTTACGCAGTTCAACAAAATGTTTCTGAGTCATAGTGTTACGCCTGGTTTTTGGCTTTTGAACGGGAGATACGTGCCTCACCGATCAGCCAGTCAAAGAGGAAAATGATCGCCAGCATGACCACAATCAGGATCGAGCCGTAGGCAATCGCCACGCCATATTCGCCGTCTTCCACGCGGTTCAGAATGTAGGCCGTTGCCACGCGGGTATCCGGCGTGACGAGGAACACAATGGCGCTGACGGTGGTAATAGCGCGCACAAAGCTGTAGATCAGCGCCGACAAAATGGCGGGGCGCAGCAGTGGCAGCAGGATGTGGGTAATGGTTCGCAAGCTCCCGGCACGCAGACTGAGTGAGGCTTCATCCAGCGACTTGTCGATCTGACCCAGCCCGGCGATCCCGGCGCGAATGCCCACCGGCACGTTACGCATCACCATGGAAATAATGACGATGGCGGCGGTGCCGGTCAGGTACACCGGCGCGCTGTTAAAGGCCAGAATATAGGAGACGCCAGCCACGGTGCCCGGTACGGCGAAGCAGAGCATGGTGGTGAACTCGATAGTCTTTTTCCCTTTAAACTGCTGGCGCACAACCACCCACGCAATCAGCAGACCGAAGGCGGCGGTGATCGGCGCGGCGATCCCGGCGTAGAGCAGCGTGTCGAGCAGCGAAGGCCATGCGCCGTCGCTCATGCCCTGGCCGAACAACTTGATAAAGTTATCCAACGTCAGGGTGTAATCCACCCCCCAGTTGACGGTGAAGCTGCCGTAGAAAATGCTGCCGTAAAGCAGGGCGTTGAAGGCGACCCACACCGCCAACAGCACGATCACGCTCCACACCAGCGTCACCGGTAGCGGCTGCACATCACCGCGGTAGGATTTACCGGAGACGGTCACGTAGGAGCGTTTGCCGATCCACATGTACTGGATACAGAACACCAGCAGCGAGAAGAGCAGCAGGAAGGCACCCAGCGTACTGGCCGCCTGATAGTCCAGCTGCGAACCGGTGATATAGAAGTAGATTTGCGTCGCCAGCACGTCGAAGTTGCCGCCCAGCACCAGCGGGTTACTGAAGTCCGCCAGCGACTGGACAATGACAATTAAAAAGGCGTTGGCCAGCGCCGGTTTCAGCAGCGGCACGAAGACGCCGTTAAAGGTCTGCCAGCGGCTGGCGCGCAGCGTATAGGAGGCCTCTTCCAGCGACGGATGAATAGTCTTAATGGCCCCGTCGAGGATCATAAAGGCCATCGGCGTAAAGGCCAGCACCTGCGCCAGCCAGATGCCGGTAAAGCCGTACAGCCAGTTGGTATTGGTTAAACCGAACCATTCCACCATAAATTCGGTCACATAGCCGGAGCGCCCCATCATCAGCGTTACGCCTAAGCCCACCACAAACGGCGGGGTCACAATGGGCAGAATGGAGAAGATGCGGCCGATGATCGCGCTGCGTTTGGCGATGCGAGTGGTGTAAATGGCCAGCACCAGCCCGAAGAAGGTGCAGCCGATACCGACGGCAATCGACAACAGAATGGAGTTAATGATCACCTGAATGATGTGCGCCTGCGAGAGCACATTCATAAACGCCAGCGGAGCAAACTCGCCGGCATCGTTGGTAAACATCGGAATAAAGATGGCGATGCTGGGCCAGACGATGAAAATGCCGATCAGGGCAACAATGGTGATAAGGGATCCAATGACAAAGCGGTCACCGCCCAGCCACTCCAGGCGGGTGAGGGCTAGAGTCATGATGGCACCCAGCGCCACGAACAGCACGATGGTGGCATAGCCTAAACCGCGCCCTTCCAGGGTAGCGCTTATGACCACAAACGCCATGCACAGTAGCGCCCAGCCGGCGTCCAGATAATGGCGGCTGCGCTGTTCGCGTTTCGCTTCGTTAAACGGACGCACCAGCAGCAGGCTTGGCAGCACGTACCACAGCCAGCTGATATTAACCTGCGACCAGCTGTAGGCATCGAGGATCTCGTCGCTGGTGGACTCCAGCAGGCCGTAATCAAGGCTCCAGCTCGGCAGCAGGGCAAAGGCCAGCCAGCCGAGTAAAACCCAAAGGAATACCGCATCCCGTTTTTTGACGGGATGGAGAGCGAGTGTGTGTGACATAAGTTTTCCAGGTGTTGGAGACCCGGCGGCAAAATGGCGCCGGGTGATAACCACTGTTTGCGGGCTTATTTACCCATCTTCACGTCGCTGACCCATTTGTTGATCAACGCTTTTCGCACATCCGTGGAGCCATACTTATCCATGTCGTAACTGATCAACTTCAGATCGTCGAGCTTGAGGGAGTTCGGCGAAGTTTCCGCCGTGGTGTTGGTCAGGATCTGATAGGATTTACCTTTCTTCCATGCCAGCTCCTGAGCCTCTTTCGACAACACCCAGTCGACGAACAGCTTCGCGTTCTCTTCGTTACGCGCCCCTTTCAGAATGCTCACGCCGCCAATTTCATACCCGGTGCCTTCGCACGGGGAGAGCAGCTCCAGCGGCGCCCCTTGCTCTTTTTCCAGGGAGTAGTCGTGCAAGAACCCGATGCCGATGGCCGTTTCGCCGCGGGCGGCGTTACGCGCCGGGGCGATGCCGGATTTGGTGTACTGAGAGACGTTACCGTTAAGCTGCTTCAGGTAGTCGAAGGCCTGATCTTCACCCCACAGCTGGACAAAGGTTGCCAGCGCCGTGTAGGCAGTGCCGGAACTTTGCGGATCGGCAATCTGGATCTCGCCTTTGTATTCCGGTTTGGTCAGATCTTTCCAGCACTGAGGCACCGGCAGGTTCTTCTCTTTCAGACGCTGGGTGTTCACACCAAAGCCGAGGATCCCGACGTAGACCGCCGAAGAGAGGTTGCCCTTCACTTTGGCCGGATCGCGGAATTTCTCCATGATCTGCTCAAGATTCTTCGATTTGTACGGCTGCAGCAGCCCCATTTCGCCCGCCTGAGACTGCGGATCCAGGGTGCCGCCATACCAGACGTCGGCCTGCGGGTTTTTCTTCTCGGCATCCACCTTCGCCAGCGTGCTGCCGGAACCGTTGCGGATAAACGAGGTTTTGACATCGTACTTATCGCCGAACGCTTTGGTCTCGGCTTCGCACATTTCGTTGGTTGCGCTGCAGTAAACCACCAGGCGGCCTTTGGCCTGTGCGGCACCCGTTAAGGTAGCCAGCGCGATCCCGGAAGCAATGAGGGTAGAGAGAAGAGTCGTTTTCATTATTCAGCCTTTTATGACGTTATGTGACTGCGAGAAGCGGTGATGCCCGCCATCAGCAATGGCATCAGTAACAAACCCATCAGCACGGCGGCGATCGAGAGCAAACTGAACATTCCCGACCAGCCGTAGCGTTCGATAACCTGCGACAGCGGCCACCCGGCTAGCGCGGCCCCCAGATAAGCGAACACGCCAAGAAAACCGGTAATCGACCCTGCAGCCTGTTTATGTCCACACTCCACGGCGGCAAGGCCAATGAGCATTTGCGGACCAAAGACAAAAAATCCCACCGTAAAAAAACACATCGCCAGCAGGGCGTAATGGTGGACCGGCGCCAGCCACAGGGCGGCCACCGACACCATCAACCCCAGCGTGAACAGCAAAATCATCGGCGCACGCTGACCACTGAACAGCAGATCCGATCCCCACCCGGCAAAGAGCGCCCCCAGCAGTCCGCCCACTTCAAAGAGCATCACCGTAGCGTTAGCGCTCAGCAGGTTTACCCCGTGGCTCTCTGCCAGCCAGATATTCCCCCAGTCGTTCAGGGCGATGCGGATGAGATACACCAGCACATACGACGCCCCGAGCAGCCAGATCATCGGGTTTTGCAGCATGGTGCTGCGTAACATCTGCCACAAACCCATCGGCGGGCTCTGCTGTTGCTGGCGTAACTCGAGCGGATCGTTACGCCATTCGCCGACCGTCGGCAGACCCTCTTCCTGCGGTGTGCCCCGCAGTTGTGTGGTCAGCCACAGGCCAAGCACGATGCTGATTATCCCCGGTGTCAGCATCGCCGCCTGCCAGCCCCACCAGTGGGCGGCAGCGGCACAAATCAGTGGAATAATTGCACCACCAATATTGATGGAGGTATTCCAGCATCCCCACCAGAAGCCGCGCTCATTGCGCGAGTACCAGTGGGTCAACAATCTGGCGCAGGGCGGCCATCCCCATCCCTGGAAGAAGCCGTTCAACGTCCAGATAAACAGCAGCAGCGGGAAGGCATCGCTAAAGGTGAACAACACGTTCAACACCCCTGTCGCCAGCAGCCCGATGCCCATAAATGCCCGCTGGCCGTGGCTGTCGTGCCAGAGTCCGGCGGCAAATTTCGACAGCCCGTAGCTCAGGTAGAAGAGCGAGCCAATCAGCCCGATATCACTCTTACTCAGCCCCAAATCCATCTGCAGCGCGGGTAACACATAGTTAAGGCTTTTACGCGTCAGGTAGAACGCGGCGTAGCCAATCACCATACACAGCAGCAGCCTGGGGCGAAGCGCCCGATAACGTTGTGAAACCTGTTCGGCAGACAGGACGTGCATGATCTTCTCCGTTTGAGCTGACTCTAGTTAAGCGCGACTGAAATGGGATGAGAGAAAGTCTGGAGTGACTAAGACTTTTTCCTGGTTAATGCGGTGTTTGTTGCAAATTTGTGGGCAGGTTAACAATTACGCGCGTCCCCGCGTGGGATTCCAGCGTCAAATCGCCACCCAGGGCAGAGACGCGCTCACGCATCCCCTGAATACCAAACCCTGCTGGCTGCTGTGAACCCATCCCGCTGCCGTTATCACGCACCTCAAGATGCAGCTGATCATGGCGCTGACAGAGCAAGATTGACACCTCGCTGGCGTCGGCGTGCTTGCTTACGTTATTCAGCAACTCTTGCAGCAGGCGGTAGAGGGTGAAAATGACGGTTTCACTCTGCGGCGGGGCGGGGAGCTGGTAGTCAAACCGGCAGGTGATGCCGCGCTCGGTAAAGGCAAACTCATTCACCAGATGATGTAGCGCCTCCTTCAGGGAGAGCTCATCCAGCACCGGTGGGCGGAGCTGGCGCAGTAGCTGACGGGTGGAGTGATGAATACGACGTGCCAGTTCGTTAATCTGACCGGCGGCTTCCACGGCCAGCGGCGTATCGCCCGCCCGTTTCACCAGCTGAGACTGGATCTGGATAGCGGTGATGTTCTGGCCAATCTCATCATGCAGTTCGCGCGCAAGGTGCTTGCGGGTATCTTCTTCAGTATGGATCAGCTTTTCTGTCAGCTCTCGCCGGGCCTGTAACTCCGCTTCCAGCCGACGGCGGTAGCGGTCAAGGTTCATCGCCAGATGCTGCTGGCGGCTGATGGCGATCCCCAGACCCATCCCCAGCAGAGACTGGGTGGCGAGGAAAATCTCTAGCTCCAGCAGATCGCTAAATCCGATCCCGACCTGGCGGGCAATGGTGATCATCATGCTGCCGAGTAACCCGGAGAGTACGCCACCCTGCCAGCCAAATTTCCACGCCATCACCACGTTGGGCAGGAATACCACAATTAGCAGTAACCGCTCCAGCGATGGGGAGAGCACCATCTGGGTGCCGATGCCGATAATGAAAAAGAGGCTGCACCAGATAATAAGGGACGTCCGCAGCGGCGGGTTGCTGGTATCCAGCCCCAGCAAATGATAGCGATGCTGCTGGCGCAAAAATTCAAACACCAGATAGACAAACGGAGTAAGCAACACCCCACCGGTAAACGAGGCCAGTAATAGCAGGGTAGCGGGGCTTTCCAGAAACGGTGACAACAGCAGGGTTTGCAGCTGGGCATTAACCGTTACGGCCGCAATCAGCATCGAGAGACGTTGCCAGTAGAGGGGAAACGCGTGCCAGTAGCGCTGGGCTAACCAGGCGCTGAGCAGGCCGGTTAGCGGCACCGCGAGCATGAGGTGGTGGGTAAGTAATTGCTCCTCGTGCAGCCACAACAGCGCCGCCAGCACGGGCAGGATCAGCGCCGGCCAGTAGCGGCGTGCGAGCAGAATCAGCAGGGCCAGATAAACGCCCTGTGGCAGAAAAAGCGCCGCCTGCTGGCCATTGTGGGTGAGGTAAAAACTGAGCGTCCATAGCATCAGCCAGCCGGTGCCCCAGGCCAGCATAATAAACAACGAAAGAATAAGATGTCGCAGGGGGCGCCGCATCAGTGGCCCGTGAGTAACTGGTTGTCGAGGGCAAAATGCACCAGCTCAATGGTGCTGTTGCACTGTAATTTGCCAAGCACGTTGGCGCGATGGACGTGTACGGTTTTGTGGCTCAGGGCCAGTTTAAAGGCAATCTCTTTGACGCTCTCGCCTTTGACCAGCAGCTCAAACACCTCCCGTTCGCGTGGGGTGAGCACGTTGAGCACGCTGGACGTCGGCTCGCCGCCGCGCAGCGCTTTTACTGCATCGGCACATAAATAGTGACCACCCATGCCGACGGAACGTACCGCCTGTACCAGCTCTTCCGGGCCACAGCGTTTGGTCAAATAGCCGCTGGCACCCGCATCAAGCGCGCTTTGAACAAACGCCGGCGTGTCATAGATGCTCAGAATAATGGCGCGAAACTGAGGGCGTAGCTGACGCAACCGCTTAAGCAGGCTCAGTCCGTTCTCATCGGGCATGGCGACATCCATCACGGCGACGTCAATCGCGTCCCGTGAGAGGGCCGGCCAGGCCTCAGCGGCGCTGCTGTATTGGCCTTCGACCACCAGATCATCTTCCAGATTTAATAGCTGGGCGAACCCGGAACGGACCACCACGTGATCGTCTACCAGCACGACTTTGATCATTTCAGCACCCATTGCACAAGAGTAACTCTATGATGCCCGTTGCCGCCGGGCTGGCAATGCTGTGGCTGCGGTTATGTAACGGATGTAACAGAATTGCAATAAAGCGTTCTGTCAGTTTTTAACTATCTTTTGCCGCTTTTTTTCTAAAAACGAATCGGAATGAGCGATGCGATTTTGTTCCTTTATGAAAATGACCTCGCCGGAAATACTGCTCCCATAACAACAAGGGGGACAGAGACTATGGCGATTTCATCGAGAATGACGTTACTCGGCGCGTTGGCGCTGTGGGCATTTCAGGCGCAGGCGGTGGATGTCACCGTCGCGTACCAAACCTCTGCCGAGCCGGCGAAAGTGGCCCAGGCGGATAACACCTTTGCCAAGGCGAGCGGCGCCAACGTGGACTGGCGCAAATTCGACAGCGGGGCTGCTATCGTGCGGGCGCTGGCTTCCGGCGATGTACAGATTGGTAACCTCGGCTCCAGCCCGCTGGCGGTGGCGGCCAGCCAGCAGGTACCAATTGAAGTTTTCCTGCTGGCGTCCCAGCTTGGCCAGTCTGAAGCGCTGGTCGTAAAGAAAAGTATCACGAAGCCCGCCGATCTTATCGGCAAGCGCATCGCCGTTCCCTTTATCTCCACCACCCATTACAGCCTGCTGGCAGCGCTCAAACACTGGGGCATCAAGCCGGGGCAGGTCCAAATTCTTAACCTGCAACCCCCGGCAATTATTGCCGCCTGGCAGCGCGGCGATATCGATGGTGCCTACGTCTGGGCACCTGCCGTAAATGAGCTGGAAAAAGAGGGTACCGTGCTCACCGACTCCGAAAAAGTAGGGCAGTGGGGGGCGCCAACGCTCGACGTATGGGTTGTGCGCAAAGACTTTGCTGAAAAACATCCCGAGGTCGTCAAAGCCTTTGCCAAAAGCGCCATCGACGCCCAGCAGCCCTACATTGCCAATCCGGATGAATGGCTGAAACAACCCGATAATCTGGAAAAACTCTCTCGTCTGAGCGGCGTACCGAAGGCGGACGTGCCGGGGCTGGTGAAGGGCAACACCTACCTGACCCCTGCCCAGCAGGCTCAGCAGCTGGCCGGGCCGGTGAATAAAGCGATTGTGGATACCGCAGGCTTCCTGAAAGAACAAGGCAAAGTGCCGGCGGTAGCGGCAGATTACAGCCAGTACGTTACCGACCGCTTTGTCAAATAAGGTTGCCCGCGATGCTGAATATTACCCATCTGTCTGCGGATTACGCTGGAAAGCCCGCACTGGAAGAGATCAATCTGACGCTCGACCGCGGTGAGCTGCTGGTCGTGTTGGGGCCGTCTGGCTGCGGTAAAACCACGCTGTTGAATCTGATTGCCGGGTTTCTTCCTTATCAGCATGGCAGCATCCAGCTGGAGGGAAAAAAGGTCCAGGGGCCAGGCGCGGAACGTGGCGTGGTGTTTCAGAACGAGGGGCTGTTGCCCTGGCGTAACGTGCAGGAGAACGTGGCCTTTGGCCTGCAGTTGGCGGGCCTTGGGCGTGAGCAACGCCTGACCGTTGCCCGGGAGATGCTAAAAAAAGTGGGGCTCGAAGGGGCGGAAAAACGCTATATCTGGCAGCTTTCTGGAGGCCAGCGCCAGCGGGTGGGGATTGCCCGCGCGCTGGCGGCGAATCCGCAGCTTCTGCTGCTGGATGAGCCCTTTGGGGCGCTCGACGCCTTCACCCGTGAACAGATGCAAACCCTGCTGCTGCGTCTGTGGCATGAGACCGGAAAACAGGTGCTGTTGATTACGCACGATATTGAAGAAGCGATATTTATGGCCACGGAACTGGTGTTGTTATCGCCCGGGCCTGGACGCGTGCAGGAGCGCTTGTCGCTCGACTTTGCCCGTCGCTACGTGGCGGGTGAGCCGGTGCGCAGTATCAAATCCGATCCGCAGTTTATCGAGCAGCGCGAATATGTGCTGAGTCGCGTGTTTGAACAACGGGAGGCATTCTCGTGAGCATTGTCTTCGGTGAAAAAACGCGGCGCTCGCGCTTCGCATTACGCTGGCCCTTCTCCCGTCAAATCACGTTGAGCGTGAGTACGCTGGTGGCGCTGCTGGCCGTGTGGTGGGCCGTTGCGGCCCAGCAGTGGATCAGCCCGCTCTTTCTCCCCCCGCCGGGTCAGGTGCTGGAAAAACTGATCAGCATCGCTGGCCCACAAGGCTTTATGGACGCCACGCTCTGGCAGCACTTAGGGGCCAGCCTGGCGCGTATTCTGGTGGCGCTGCTGGCGGCAGTGGTCGTCGGCATCCCGGTGGGGATCGCGATGGGGTTAAGCCCAACGCTGCGCGGCATTCTGGATCCGCTGATAGAGCTTTACCGGCCGGTGCCGCCGCTGGCCTATCTGCCGCTGATGGTTATCTGGTTTGGGATCGGTGAAACCTCAAAAATCTTGCTGATCTATCTGGCAATTTTTGCTCCTGTGGCGATGTCTGCCCTGGCGGGGGTGAAAAGTGCTCAGCAGGTGCGGATTCGTGCCGCGCAGTCGCTTGGCGCCAGCCGCGTGCAGGTGCTGCTTTTTGTGATTTTGCCCGGTGCTTTGCCGGAAATTTTAACCGGGCTGCGTATTGGTCTTGGCGTGGGCTGGTCGACGCTGGTGGCGGCCGAGCTTATCGCCGCCACGCGTGGGTTGGGATTTATGGTGCAGTCGGCAGGAGAGTTCCTGGCGACTGACGTGGTGCTGGCAGGTATTGCGGTGATTGCCGTGATTGCCTTCGGATTAGAACTGGGATTGCGCGCGTTACAGCGTCGTCTGACGCCCTGGCATGGAGAGATTCAATGAGTGAACGTCTGACCATTACCCCGCTGGGGCCGTACATTGGCGCGCAAGTCTCGGGCCTGGATGTCAGCCGCCCGCTGAGCGATAACCAGTTTGAGCAGCTGTACCATGCGGTGCTGCGCCATCAGGTGGTCTTCCTGCGCGAGCAGGCCATCACGCCACAGCAGCAGCGTGCGCTGGCACTGCGTTTTGGCGATCTGCATATCCACCCTGTCTATCCCCATGCGGAAGGGGTGGAGGAGATAATTGTGCTGGATACCCATAACAATAACCCGCCGGATAATGACAACTGGCACACCGATGTGACCTTTATCGATACGCCACCTGCCGGGGCGATTCTGGCGGCGAAACAGTTACCCGAAACGGGCGGAGACACGCTGTGGGCCAGCGGTATTGCGGCCTTTGAGGCGTTATCGGCACCCTTCCAGACGCTACTGAGCGGACTGCGAGCGGAGCACGATTTTAAGAAATCGTTCCAGGAGTATAAGTACCGTAAGACCGAAGAGGAGCACCAGCGCTGGCAAGAGGCGGTGGCGAAGCATCCTCCGCTGCTGCATCCGGTGGTGCGTACCCATCCGGTGACGGGCAAACAGGCGCTGTTTGTGAACGAAGGGTTTACCACCCGTATTGTGGACGTCACCGAAAAAGAGAGCGAGGCGCTGTTACATTTCCTCTTCGCGCATATTACCAAACCGGAGTTTCAGGTGCGCTGGCGCTGGCAGGAGAACGATCTGGCGATCTGGGATAACCGCGTGACGCAGCACTATGCCAATGCGGATTACCTGCCGCAGCGCCGGATTATGCAGCGAGCGACAATTTTGGGGGATAAGCCGTTTTATCGTGCGAGCTGATTCCCTTTACCATCTCCTCGCCCCTTTGGGGCGAGGAGATGGGGTAGTACGGTGTTCAGCTTTTCCCTTTTAGGGTGAGGGAGGTAAATGCGCCTCAATATACCGCTGATAGCGGTTCGCCTTCAGATAACACAAATCCACCAGCACCAGTCCATCAACGCAGTTGTTGAAGGCCGGATCGCTGCCAAAATCGATAAATTGCACGCCGCCGGGTTCGCACAGTTCAGAGTACTGTTTATAGAGCGGCGGAATGCCGCAGCCCATATTACCCAGCAGTGATTTCAGCCGGGTCAGGTCATCAACATAATCTACCCCACCAAACTGCGCCAGCACGTCAGGCAGCGACGCGGGATAAGGCTGGCGAGAGGCCGCCAACGGGTGGCTCGCCGGGAACCAGAGGCGGTAAAAGGCCACCAGTAAATCCCGGGCATCGGGCGGTAGTCCCCCTGAAATAGAGACCGGGCCAAACAGATAACGATACTGCGGATAGCGAGCCAGCCAGGCGCCAATACCAGACCAGAGATAATCCAGCCCGCGACGCCCCCAGTAGCGTGGCTGAATGAAGCTGCGTCCCAGCTCAATGCCATGCGCCAGCACCTCTTCCATTTTGTCGTCGTACTGGAACAGGCTGTAGCTGTACAGCCCCTCCACGCCACGTTTTTCGACCTGAGCGGCCGTGGGCATAAAGCGGTAGGCGCCAACGATCTCCAGCTCCTCTTCATCCCACAGGATCAGGTGCAGGTAGTCATCGTCATAGCTGTCGGTATCGCGTCGTCTGCCGCTACCTTCGCCCACGGCCCGGAACGAAATTTCCCGCAAACGCCCCAGTTCGCGCAGAAGCGGGGCCTCTTCCTGCCCGTTGCGTTGCCATAAATAGATGATTTTCCCGTCGCCGGTTTTCCCGAGACACTCCGCCAGCGCCAGCTCTCGTTTGAGCAGCGCCCGATCTTCGGGGCGGGCAATCGCAGAGACAGTTTTAAAGATACCGGGCAGTCCTTTCCCCAGGCGTATTACGTGCCGGCGGCACTGCTCTGCCATCTCACGGGGCGATAAGGGGGGGCTAAACCAGCTGTGCCAGGTAATCTGCTCGCCGATCTTTATCGGTAACGTGCTGTGGCGACGGCGGAACATTTGCTGCATCAATAACAGCAGGGGAAGGGTAGGGGAGATCAGCGTGGTGGCGTAAAACAGCAGGCTGTTATGTGCCTGAATGTGCACCGGCAGCAAGGGGGCCCGAAGTTTACCGGCGAGTTTAATAAAGCCGGAATGCCACTTTTTATCGCGGATCCCTTTGCGGGTGGGGCGCGACACCTCGCCCGCCGGGAAGAAGATAAGCACACCGGCGTTTTGCAGATGCTGTTCCATCTGTATCAACGACGTTTTCGCCGTTTTACCGCCCAGGTTATCCACCGGGATAAACAGCGAACTTAACGGCTCAAGGTGCGTCAGCATACGATTGGTTACCACTTTGACATCGCGGCGAACGCGCGAGACGGCGTACATGAGCGCCAGCCCGTCGAGAGTCCCTGTGGGGTGATTTGCCATGATGACCAGCGGGCCGTGTTCGGGGATTTGTTCGAGATCGCGGGCGGAGACGGTGCAATGAATATCCAGGTGCTCCAGAACCTGCTCCACCATATCGAGTCCTTTCAGGTGGCGGTGAGTAGCGGCGAACTGCTGAAACTCTTCTTCATAAAATAGCTTTTTTAACAGGCTTTTTTGCCAGGGCGCAGGCCTCGCCTGAGGCCAAAGGTCATCGAGAACGCTGTCGAGACTAAACATGGTGGCTTCTCCTCCTGTCCTGCCGAGACAGTAGTAGGGCCAGATGTCGTTTCTATTGCAGATTAGTGAAGATTCGTGCGGGGAGGTTCAGGCCGGGCAGGGCAAAGCCGCTACCCGGTCGAGTGGGGAATTAGCGCAGAATTTTCTTCTCAGCCAGATCCAGCGCGAAGTAGCTGAAGATCAGATCCGCGCCCGCGCGTTTGATCGCGCCCAGGCTCTCCAGGATCACTTTCTCTTCGTCAATGGCGCCCGCCTGTGCGGCGAATTTGATCATCGCGTATTCACCGCTCACCTGATAAGCACCTAATGGCAGCTCGGTACGCTCGCGGATGTCGCGCAGAATATCCAGATAGGCCCCCGCCGGCTTCACCATCAGGCAGTCGGCACCCTGAGCTTCGTCGAGAAGGGATTCACGGATCGCTTCGCGGCGGTTCAGCGGGTTCATCTGATAAGTTTTGCGGTCGCCTTTCAGCGCAGTTCCTGCGGCTTCACGGAACGGGCCGTAGAAAGAGGAGGCAAATTTAGTGGAGTAGGACATGATGGCGGTGTCGGTAAAACCCGCTGCATCCAGCGCCTGGCGAATCGCCTGCACCTGGCCATCCATTGCCGCCGATGGCGCGATGAAATCAGCCCCTGCGGCAGCGGCGACAACCGCCTGTTTGCCGAGATTAAGCAGAGTGGTGTCATTGTCTACGCCGTGATCGCACAGCACGCCGCAGTGGCCGTGAGAGGTATATTCGCAGAAGCAGGTATCGGACATGACGATCATCTCCGGCACGGCCTCTTTGCAGATCCGGGACATGCGGGCGACGAGGCCATCCTCTTTCCACGCATCGCTGCCGGTGGCATCGGTGTGATGGGAGATACCAAAGGTCATCACCGAGCGGATCCCGGCGTTGGCGATACGCTCGATCTCACGTGCCAGATGCTTTTCCGGAATGCGCATCACGCCCGGCATAGCATCAATGGCTTTGTAGTCATCGATCTCTTCTTCAACAAAAATCGGCAACACCAGATCGTTTAAGCTCAGTGTTGTCTCTTCAAACATAGCGCGCAGTGCGGGTGACTTGCGCAGGCGACGGGGACGTGCAATTAAATCGGTCATGGTATGCCTGACGTTTGCGAAAATAAGGAGCACCAGTTTACCTGAACTGCTGCCGGACTGTTTTACTAAAGTTGTCGTTTAGCCTTAAGCCCCGGATCGGTACGGTACCCGCGGGTTTATGAACCTGATTAATGTCAGGAAATAAGTAGGGCAATAATATCGTCATCCTCAAAAGTGTTTTCTTGATGTTATTTCTTATCTAACGCCTTGTGATTAACGGGCAATTTATCTTTCATGTTTCATTTTAATATTCATGATAATTGTTTGTTTCGCTTTGTTGATTTATTTTTCTGATCTTTCGTTTTTTGCGCTGTATCTTTTGTTTTAATATAAGATATTGTTTTTAAATTATTTTTTAATTTATTTTTGTCGATTAAAAAGTGTTTATTAATTCTGTCTGTTTTCGGACATAATTCATCGATTCATTGAACCATTTTGTTTTGAGGCGGCATAATTCATTGCGCAATTTATTTGCTGTGTATTTATGGACAAACTTGCTTACGTCCCTGAGGAGGGATGACCCAATGCAAAAATGGAAAAAGAAACTTGTTGTATCTCAAATTGCATTAGCCTGCACGATGGCTATCGCTTCTCAGGCAAATGCAAAAGATATTTCTGGTACAACCTATAATACCTTTGGCTACGATGGTACCGCCGCCTCTACGCTGTATAACGGTTACACTGACTGGCGCAATGCCAGTGCCACGGTTGATGGCGATATCTATCCGGTTATCAACAAATCTGTCGTAAACGGGGTGATCTCTGGTTACTACCTTGATGATGCAGTCGGCGGTAAAAGCAACTCGCTCTCCATCAGCAACAGTACCATTAATGGTATGGTCACCTCTGAATGTATCACCACGGAGTGTGCGGGCGGCGTGAATCGCGACGGTTCTACCCACTACCAGTACGACCGCTTCGCATTGACGGTGAATAATACCACCATTAACGACACCTATGAGCATTACGCCTACGACGTGGTAACAGGCGGCACCACCACCACCAACTACTGGGATACCTACGCGCTCGGCAATGCTATCAGTCTGGATGTTGAGTCTGATATCGTTATCGAAAACAACTCCCGCATCGCGGGTATAACCCTGACTCAGGGTTATAACTACCCGGATAATACCCCTTACGACAACACCGTTGGCATCGAAAACAGCGCGCATGTCTTCAATAACACCCTCAAAGTGACCGATTCTGCTGTCACATCCGGTGCCTACAGCGACCTGGGAACCACCGGTTTTTATGGTCAGTCAGCGAAGCCGAGCGACTACGGCAATCCGGGTGCCACCTCACAGGATGATGCTGCGCTCATCGTTGCGGCTGGCGCGGCAGATAACGCCATGCAGACGGTGGCAAGCTTTGACCACTCGACCCTGACAGGCGATGTGTTGTTCTCCAGCACCTTTGATAATAACTTCTTTGTCAATGGTGACCCGGCGACCGATACCACTGCCGACGGTGTTTACAACCCAACCACCAATGGCTGGGACGGTACCGATAAACTGGATCTGACCTTAACCAATGGCAGCAAGTGGGTCGGTGCGGCGACCTCCAGCGTGGAGATGATCGCCCCGTCTCAGATGTATGGTCTGGGGTATAGCAGCGTTGATTTGACTACCCTGTTACCAAACAGCATCTGGCCTGATTCAACCTTCAACAGTAACAACCATCTGGTGGGTACCCAGGTTTATCAGAGTGGTATTTTCAACGTTACACTGGATAACGGTTCAGAGTGGGACACGCGTAAAGAGTCGAACATCGATGCGTTGACCGTGAAGAACCATTCTCAGGTTAATGTCGAAAACTCCGGCCTGCTGGCCGACAGCATTACGCTGACTAACGCCTCTACCCTGAATATCGGTGATGCTGGTAGTGTGGCAACTAACAGCTTGAACCTCGACAGCAGCAGCCAGGCAACCCTGACTCAGGAGCTTGCCGACCTGTATGCGAACACCATCACCGTCGATAACCGTTCTGAGCTGGCGCTGGGTCTGGGCCAGGTTGATACCCATAAACTGGTGCTGACCGACGGCGGCGTGCTGAACGTTGCCAGCCGCGATTATGTGTTCAATTCCGATCTGAACAACGCGCGTTACATCACTAATGACAGCACGAAGAGTGGGTACGATTACGGTGTGATTGCCATCAACGCAGATGGTCATCTGGCCGTTAATGGTGAAACCTCAGGTAACTACAAAGTGCGTCTTGATAACGCGACCGGTAAAGGCGGCGTTGCAGATTATCGCAACAAAGAACTTATCCGTGTTTATGATAACAACGCTGATACCCGCGTTTCCTTCACGGCGGCTAACCGCGCCGATCTGGGTGCATATACCTACCAGGCACAGCAGAAGGGCGATACTGTTGTTCTGAATCAGGAACGCTTAACGGATTACGCCAATATAGCGCTGAGCATTCCTTCTGCGAATACCAATATCTGGAATCTGCAGCAGGATACCGTAGGCACCCGCCTGACCAATGGGCGTCATGGCCTGACGGATCAGGGCGGCGCCTGGGTTAGCTTCTTTGGCGGTAACGTCGATGGCGACAACGATGTCATCAAGTACGATCAGGACGTGAGCGGTATCATGGTGGGTGTAGATACCCAGATTGATGGCAATAGCGCGAAATGGACCGTCGGTGCAGCTGCAGCCTTCGCTAAAGGCGACATGAATGACCGTTCAGGTCAGGTGGATCAGGATAGCCAGACGGCGATGATCTACTCCGCTGCTAAATTTGCCAACGATATGTTCCTCGATGGCAGCATGAGCTATACCCGCTTCAACAATGATCTGAGCGCGACCATGAGCAACGGCGAGTACGTTGACGGCAGCACGAATACCGATGCCTGGGGCTTTGGCCTGAAGCTTGGTTACGACTGGATGCCGAACGACGCAGGCTACTTAACGCCATATGCCGCGGTTTCTGGCCTGTTCCAGTCGGGTGATGACTATCGTCTAAGCAATGACCTGCAGGTGGGTTCGCAGTCTTATAACAGCATGCGTTATGAACTCGGTTTAGATGCGGGTTACACCTTCGGTTACGGTGACGATCAGGCGTTAACGCCATACTTCAAACTGGCTTATGTCTATGACGATGCCAGCGAGAATGCTGATGTTAACGGCGATAGCATTGATAACGGCGTGAAAGGCTCTGCGGTACGTGCAGGTCTGGGAACGCAGTTCAGCTTCACCAAAAACTTCAGCGCTTATACTGACGCCACCTACCTGGGCGGCGGCGACGTTGAGCAGAACTGGGGTGCTAACCTGGGTGTGAGATACACCTGGTAGTCGTTGTAAAATGGGGAGGCTTTGCCTCCCCATTGTATTTTCAAGGATGATTTGAGGTCTGCATGAACCGTTACGCAAAGCCGGTTCCTGAATTCTCCCGGCTTGAAAAGTGCCTTTTTGACCATAGCAAAACGTTCAAACTGGCAGGACAACACTCTGTATTTGGGGAAGTCTTCGAAGAGGAGCAGTTTGCGTTATTGCTGCAAACCGGCACGCTGGCAATTCATCGGCAGCAAGATGACTTGTTGATGGAAATAGTGACCGCACCCTATATCTTTGGCATTAATGCCGGAATGATGGGCTGTAGTACCGAATACAAACTTATCACCCATTCACCCTGCACGGGTTTTTACCTTCCAGCGGCCACGGCCCGCACCCTCATACAACAAGCCGGCCTGTGGCGGGAGGCCTTTTGCTGGCTCTCCTGGCATCATCGGGTCATGGAAATACGCGATAAACAGCTAGTAGGAAACAACTCCTATAGCCAGATCCGCTCGACACTGCTGGATATGGCCCAGTGGGATGAGACGCTGCGTATGCGCGTGGGGGTAATGAATTACATCCAGCGACGCACGCGGATTTCGCGCTCTGTGGTAGCCGAGGTGCTGGCCGCGTTGCGTCAGGGGAATTACATCAATATGGTTCGGGGTAAACTGGTCAGTATCAACCGTTTACCCGCAGAGTATTAACGCGATCAGGAAGCAGGAACAACCTGAGCTTTGTTGTCACTGAGTTCCGTGACCAGTTTATTAATACCATCGCTCATGTTGACGAAACGGGTATTGGGGGAGCGAGTAACAACCACAAAGGCGCCAACGTTCGATTGTGGGATCATCGCCATATAGGTAATAAAGCCACCGCCGCCGCCTGTTTTCTGAATAATTCCCGGATGTCCGTTCTTTGGCGCCATATACACCCAGCCCAGACCCAGCGCGTCCGCTTTGCCCGGTACATCCATGCCAATGACGCGCTGGAACTGGCTGCGCTGATATATCAGCGTCTGCATCCGGTCAGCCTGAGTGCTGCGTGAATAGAAATCGGAAGAGAGGAACTGCTGCATCCAGCGCATCATATCGCCGGGTGTGGAATAGACACCGCCGCTGCCAATGGCTGCCAGCGTGTTGTTACATGGGCTGGCCCCTTTCTCTGCCACCATCAGGCGTTTGCACTGATCCGGTGAGGGGGTAAAGGTGGTGTCTTTCATGCCCAACGGGCGCGTAATCTGCTCTTCAAACAGCTGGGTATAAGGTTTACCCGAGGCGGTAGCCAGGGCATCAGCCAGTAAATCGAATGCCAGGTTTGAGTAGGCTGCCTGGGAGCCCGGCGTGGTTTTCAGGTTCGCGGTGCTCAGATAGTTCCAGCGCTGTTCGCGGGTTGGCCAGACGAAGACCGGCCGATGCGCCGCACCGCCCGGTTGTTCACGCGGCAGGGCGCTGGTGTGCGTCGCCAGATTAACCAGGGTGATAGGGGTGCCCTGATAGGTTGGCACCCGTGCACCCGGTGGCGCATATTTGCTCAGCGGGTCGTTAAGCTTCACGACCCCCTGATCGAGTAATTTCACCAGCATCTCGCTGGTCATTAATTTGGTTAAGGACGCAATACGAACCACGGAGTCCAGCTGCGGATGAATATTATTGCCTGGACGCGTTTCGCCAAAGCTCCGAAACACGCGCTGATTACCATCAATAACAACCAGTGCCATACCGGTTGCGCCGCTGCCGTAATAGATCAGGTTTGCGTAACGGTCGGCAATATCAGAGGCAAGTGCCGGGGTGGTCAGCGGTTGGGCAGCCTGAACCGTCGAAAGGCTCACCGCACACAGCGCGGCAATAGATAGCAGACAAGATTTCAACGAAAAGCATCCATAAGAGAAATGAAGATAATTAAGCGTATTTATACTACTAACGTGCCCGGTGCAATGGGCTGAATAGCCTAACGATAGCGGGAAAAACGTAACCGCGAGTAAATAAAAACAATTTCATTACGTGCCATCTCCCATTTTGTGACATCGGGCTTATGATAGACCCCTACGTAGCTCAGCGACCCGGAGAAGGTGATGTCAGAAAAGCGTGTGGTGATGGTTGTCGATATGCAGCAAGGTGTTTTTGCGACCCCTCGTATTCAGCGCGAACAATGCGTTTCACGTATCAATCAGTTAACCCAGGCCGCCGATACGGTCATTTTTATCCAGCATACCGAAGCCGGTGGGCTGGAAGAGGGGAGCGAGGGGTTTGCGTTGTTACCTGAACTGCACCAGCCGGAAGGGGCGCACTACGTGACCAAAACGGCGTGCGATGCGTTTTACCGCACCTCGCTCGCCGCGTTATTAAGCGAACTGGATATTCATCATTTTGTGCTTTGCGGCTGTGCTACCGACTACTGCGTGGATACTACCCTTAAAAATGGCGTTAGCCGGGGATACCATATCACCGTCGCCGGTGATGCGCACACCACCGCCCACCGTCCTGCCGCCCGGGCAGAAACGCTGATAAACCACTATAACGATGTCTGGCGCGATCTGATTGCTCCCGGCAATCCGCCGGGTGTGAAACTCACCGAAACAATTCTCGCCCACTGGAAAGCGAACCAATAATTACCCGTCAGGTCTGATTTTTTTGCACCGGCCGGAGACCGGCTGGTGGATGCAATGTCGTGTGGTGATGTGTTGAACACAGCAACAGCCATAATTACAAGAAGGAAGTTTTATGTTTAAGTCATTTTTCCCAAAGCCGGGGCCCTTTTTCCTCTCGGCATTTATATGGGGCCTTATCGCCGTTATTTTCTGGCAGGCCGGGGGCGGCGCCTGGCTTGAGCGCCTTATTGGTGCCTCCGGCGACGTACCCCTTAGTGCCGCACGTTTCTGGGCGCGTAGCTATCTGTTGTTCTACGCCTATTACGCCCTCTGCGTTGGGCTGTTTGCCCTTTTTTGGTTTACCTTTTCACCCCATCGCTGGCAGTACTGGTCCGTGCTGGGAACGGCATTAATTATTTTTGTCACCTGGTTTTTGGTGGAAGTCGGGGTCGCGGTCAACGCCTGGTATGCTCCCTTCTATGATCTGATCCAGAAGGCTCTCAGTTCCCCGCACAAGGTCTCTATCGACCAGTTTTATCATGAAGTAGGGGTCTTCCTCGGCATCGCGCTGATCGCCGTGATCATTGGCGTGATGAATAACTTCTTTGTTAGCCACTATGTGTTCCGCTGGCGTACCGCCATGAACGAGCACTATATGGCCCACTGGCAGCAGTTACGTCATATCGAAGGTGCCGCCCAGCGTGTGCAAGAAGACACGATGCGTTTCGCCTCTACGCTGGAGGATATGGGGGTGAGCTTTCTCAACGCCATCATGACCCTGATCGCTTTCCTGCCGGTGCTGGTTACCCTGTCGGCTCACGTGCCGGATCTGCCCATTATCGGCCATGTCCCGTACGGTCTGGTGATCGCCGCGATTATCTGGTCGCTGATGGGCACCGGTTTACTGGCGGTGGTGGGGATCAAACTGCCGGGGCTGGAGTTCAAAAACCAGCGCGTTGAAGCCGCCTACCGTAAAGAGCTGGTTTACGGTGAAGATGACGCTAACCGGGCCTCGCCGCCTACTGTGCGTCAGCTGTTTAGCGCGGTACGTCAAAACTATTTCCGCCTCTATTTCCACTACATGTACTTCAACATTGCGCGCATTCTCTATCTGCAGGTCGATAACGTATTCGGCTTATTCCTGCTGTTCCCGTCGATCGTTGCCGGTACCATTACCCTCGGTCTGATGACTCAGATCACCAACGTCTTCGGCCAGGTTAGGGGCTCGTTCCAGTATCTCATCAGCTCCTGGACTACGCTGGTAGAGTTGATGTCTATCTATAAACGTTTACGCAGCTTTGAACGCGAGCTGGATAACCAGCCACTGCAGGAAGTGACCAACACGTTAAGCTAATACAGGGAGTCGTTATGCCTTTTGCCGTATCACGCGCCTTACCGTTATCGCTCCTTGCCGCCCTGGTGCTGGCAGGCTGTGCTGAGCAAGGTGCAGCCCCGCTTAAAAAGGGCGAGAAACCCGTCGATGTCGCGAGCGTGGTGCGGCAGAAAATGCCCGCCAGCGTGAAAGATCGCGACCAGTGGGCCAGCGCGCTGGCAAAGACCTTCGATAGCCAGAAGATAGCCCCGACCGAAGAGAATATCTGTTCGGTACTGGCGGTAGCGCAGCAGGAGTCAATGTATCAATCCGACCCTAAGGTGCCCGGGCTGAACAAGATCGCCTGGAAGGAGATCGACCGACGGGCAGAATCGATGCATATACCGGCGTTTCTGGTCCATACCGCCCTCAAAATCACCTCTCCTGATGGCAAGAGTTATAGCGAGCGGCTGGACACGGTGAAAACCGAGAAGCAGTTGAGTGAAATCTTCGACGATATGATCAGCATGGTGCCGATGGGGCAAAAGCTCTTCGGCTCGCTTAACCCGGTACATACCGGCGGGCCGATGCAGGTCAGTATCGCCTTTGCCGAGAAACACACCGACGGTTACCCGTGGAAGTATGACGGTACCGTGCGTCAGGAGGTCTTTTCCCTGCGCGGAGGTTTGTGGTTTGGGACTTATCATCTGCTCAATTACCCTGCCAGCTACAGTGCGCCGCTGTACCGCTTTGCCGACTTCAATGCAGGCTGGTACGCGAGCCGTAACGCGGCATTTCAGAATGCCGTCAGCCGCGCCAGCGGTGTGAAGCTGGCGCTGGATGGCGATTTAATTGCTTATGGTAGCCGCACGGCGGGCAAAACCGAGATGGCGGTTCGCAAGCTGGCCGGGAAGCTGGATATGAGCGAGAGCGAGATTCGACACCAGCTGGAGAAGAGTGATAGCCAGAGCTTCGAGAAAACGAAACTTTATCAGCAAGTTTATGCGTTAGCGGAGCAGAAGAGTGGAAAGACGTTGCCGCGAGAGATGTTGCCAGGCATTCAGCTTGAGAGCCCGAAGATCACGCGCAACCTGACCACAGCCTGGTTTGCGAAGCGTGTCGACGATCGTCGGGCTCGCTGTATGGCAATGAATTAGTGGTAGCGACGCCAGCGGTTAACTAGCGCGACAACACCCAGGATGACGCAGCCCACCAGGAAGGGAATCAGTCCAAAGATGGTTCCCACGCCCAGTCCGATTTCAACGCGCGGGCGGCCGCTGTCCTCTACCTGCATCAAATGTTCATAGACGCCAGGTGCATGCACCAACATGTTCAAAAACTGCGAACCCGCCCAGAAGCAGAACAGTACAAACAGGGCATAGGCGATATTACCTGACGTGGAGGTTTTCGGGTGTTTACCATTAAAGATCGGCTTCGACATAGTAAAGTCTGCCATAAAGACCTCCGTATAGTTCGTTCTGGCCATACACCAGTGATATAAGCGAAGTTTGACAGGTCATCGCATTTGTCAATATCGGAATCGTGGTAATTTGCAGCATGGATTTCTCCTGGATCGCCGATTTCTGCACCAACTCACAATTTCGTAACCTTAAGTTAAATTCATTAACATTTAAGAATTTCCGTATTGGACACAGACCTGACGCGGAAACTATGCGAGGATGTTTTTTTTATTCAGGAGCGACCATGAAACTGCCTGCCAAAATTCGCCGTGACTGGCATTACTACGCCTTTGCCATTGGGCTGATCTTTATTCTTAATGGGGTTGTGGGGTTACTGGGATTTGAAGCGAAGGGTTGGCAAACCTATGCGGTAGGTCTGGTGACATGGGTCATTAGCTTCTGGCTGGCAGGATTGATTATTCGCCGTCGCCCGGAAGAGCCGACGGCGAATAATGTCGATTAACCGTTTACCGTAATATTTAGCGCGCTATCGGCGGCATGCTGCTCCAGCGCCAGCTCAATCAGGCGGGTAATCAGCTCTGGATAGCTGATGCCGCTCGCCTGCCACAATTTCGGGTACATGCTGATATTGGTAAAGCCAGGCAAAGTGTTAATTTCATTGATGATGACGTCATTTTTAGCGGTTAAAAAGACATCGACCCTGGCCATTCCACGACAGCCCAGCGCCTGATAAGCCTCAATCGCGATGGCCCGGATGCGGTCGTTTACCGCCGAGTCCAGGGCTGCCGGCACGACGACCTGTGCGCCTTTGTCATCAATGTATTTGGTGTCATACGAATAGAAATCGCTGTTCAGTACCACTTCGCCACAGGTACTGGCCTGGGGGAAGTCATTGCCCAGCACCGCACACTCGATTTCACGTCCTTTGATACCCTGTTCAACCACCACTTTATGGTCAAAGGTAAATGCCAGACGTACGGCCTCGTTGAATTGCGCCTCGCTGCTGACTTTACTCACCCCAACGGACGACCCCTGATTTGCCGGCTTCACAAAGAGCGGCAGGCCAAGCTCTGCCTGTAGAGCGCTAAAGCTGTGTTTGTCGCGATTGGCGCGGGTGAGGGTAACGAAAGGCGCTACGTTCAGACCGGCGTCGCGCAACAGACGTTTGGTGACATCTTTATCCATGCAGGCGGCGGAACCCAGTACGTCGGAGCCGACAAACGGCAGGTTTGCCATGCGCAGCATGCCCTGCAGCGACCCATCTTCGCCCAGCGTACCGTGCACGATCGGGAAGATGACGTCGAGTTGCAGAAGGGCCTGAGCGTTGCTGGCGTTAATCAGTTGATACTGTGCCACGCCCGGCACAACCGCGACGCTCATGTCAGAAGGATTCAGGGCGATGTGTGCCGGATCGTCAGCATTAAGCAGGTAACTGTTGGCGTCATTAACATGCCACTGTCCCTGCTTATCGATACCCAGCAGCACAACGTCGAACCGGCTCTTATCAATCGCATTGACGATGTTTTTGGCCGATTGCAGCGACACTTCGTGTTCTGCTGATTTTCCCCCAAATACAATACCCACACGCAGCTTTGCCATTACTCTCACTCATCCAGTCTGACTCAAAACCCATACCTTACCACGATGCCCGGCGGGATTCGCCGCCTTCTGCCATAATGTTTTAGCAAGCAACGGAGGGGGAAAGTGCGAGGAAAAGGTCTAATTATCTGTCTTGTTATTATCGGCGCGGCAGCGGTGGGGTATCGCTGGTTGCCGTCTTATTACAACCCTTTTGCGCCTCTCTCGCTTGACGATCCTCCCGGGAAAATCACCCAGTTTAAGCTGCGGCGACTCACGCCCGAGCACTGCGAAACCTTGCTCAGCCAGGCGAACGATTCAAAGCTGATCCGTACCCAGACGGTTGCCGACAGTGGGGGCGAGTGTCCCCTGGTGGATGTGGTGCGGGTGCGTGACTTTGGCCGCGTAGGGCTGAGCAGCAGTTTCCTGGCCAGTTGTCCCCTGGCGCTCAGTGCTGCCCTCTATATTCACCAGCAGGCACAACCGCTGACACAGCGCATGATGGGGAGCCGCCTGACCCGCGTTGACCATTTTGGCAGCTTTGCTTGCCGAAATATCTATCATCGACAGGATGCGCGACGCAGCGAGCATGCCAGCGCCCAGGCGCTCGATATTAGCGGCTTTCAGCTGGCGGACGGGCAGAAGATTACGGTGCTGCAAGGCTGGAAAAACGCCCGAACGCAGCCCTGGTTAAAGGCGATGCTTAGCGCCAGCTGCGGCTATTTTGGTAATGGGCTTGGGCCAGAGTACAACAAGGCGCATGCTAACCATTTTCATCTGGGTATGCGGGGATATGGTTACTGCCCGTAAGCATAAACCCACCGCTAAAAGAGGATAGAGTGTGATTTGTTTCACATTTTTGATGACTGGGAAGATAAAACACTAAAATTCATCCCGACAGCATCAGCTGCGCTTTGTGATGAGGCGTAACTTGCTAATCTATGAGCGAATTCGCTCAAAATAATGAATGTGTCGCGCTATGGAATCCTGGAAGGTTAACCTTATATCGGTCTGGTTCGGTTGTTTCTTCACCGGGCTTGCCATCAGTCAGATCTTACCTTTTCTGCCGCTGTATGTGTCTCAGCTGGGGGTCTCCTCCCACGAGGCGCTTTCGATGTGGTCCGGGCTTACCTTCAGCGTGACGTTTCTGGTCTCTGCCATCGTCTCGCCTATGTGGGGAAGCCTTGCCGATCGCAAAGGGCGGAAGCTTATGCTGCTGCGTGCCTCCCTGGGAATGGCCATTGCTATTCTGTTGCAGGCCTTCGCCTCCAACGTCTGGCAGCTTTTTCTGCTACGAGCGCTGATGGGGCTGACCTCCGGTTATATTCCTAACGCCATGGCGCTGGTGGCGTCGCAGGTACCACGCGAACGCAGCGGCTGGGCGTTGAGTACGCTCTCAACGGCGCAAATTAGCGGCGTAATTGGCGGGCCACTGATGGGCGGTTTCCTGGCCGATCACGTAGGGCTGCGGGCGGTCTTTATTATTACCGCTATCCTGCTGATGGTCAGTTTTCTGGTCACGCTGTTTCTTATTAAAGAGGGGGCGCGTCCCACCGTTAGTAAAGCGCAGCGCCTGAGCGGGAAAGCGGTCTTTGCCTCACTGCCTTATCCGGGGCTGATGATCGCTCTCTTCGTCACCACGATGGTGATCCAGCTCTGTAACGGCTCGGTGGGGCCTATTCTGGCGCTGTTTATCAAATCGATGGAGCCAGACAGCAACAATATCGCTTTTCTGAGCGGCATGATTGCCGCCGTACCGGGTGTTTCTGCCCTTATCGCTGCACCGCGACTGGGCAAGCTGGGCGACCGTATCGGCACCGCACGCATTTTAATGGCGACGCTGGTGGTGGCCGTGGTGCTCTTCTTCGCAATGTCGTTTGTCACCACCCCATTCCAGCTTGGTGTGTTGCGCTTTTTACTGGGCTTTGCCGACGGCGCGATGTTGCCAGCCGTACAGACCCTGCTGGTTAAATACTCCAGCGACCAGGTGACCGGACGCATCTTCGGCTATAACCAGTCTTTCATGTATCTCGGTAACGTTGCCGGGCCGCTGATTGGGGCGTCGGTTTCGGCTATGGCAGGATTCCGTTGGGTCTTTGCTGCCACGGCGGTAGTGGTGTTGCTGAATATTCTGTATCTGGCGGTGGTATTACGCCGGCGCCGTCAGCAGGAGGCTAATAGAAGCGTCGGTAACAGAAGATAACGCTGCTGTATTATATATTCTTATACTTAAACCTGACGGTAATAACTAAAATGGCTTTCTGTTTTTTTAATGACGCAAAGCAATTCAAGCTTTGGCGCTAATATAAAAACGTTTCGCTGAACCTGGATCGCATTTATTTAAAATAATGGATTTTATTTGTCTAAAGATAATACTTTTCCCTCTTTGCAACCCCCATCCTTAGTGCTAAGTTCAGAGCAAATCTGATAAGGAAATAGCACGATGAAAAATCTCATTGCTGAGTTGTTAGTGAAGCTCGCCCAAAAGGAAGAAGAGTCAAAAGAACTGGTAGCCCAGGTTGAAGCGCTGGAAATTGTCGTCACCGCGTTATTACGCCAGATGGCTCAGTCCGATCAGCAGGCGTTGATCCGAAGCGTTGAAGGGGCGCTGGATGCGGTACGGCCAGATTCACTGGTGCCGGAGCAGGATAGCGAAATGCTACAACAATACGTAAAGAAGCTGTTGCGGCACCCGCGGAGCTGATTGGTTTGCGTATCTAAAACGCTGTCATCGATCTGTCACGTCGGTTGCCTATAGTCGCTCTGTTTTATTTTTTATGTATTTTTACATGGAGAAAATAAGTGAAACAGAGCGCACTTGCTATTGCATTACTTCCCCTGATGTTCACTCCTACAATTTATGCAGAAACGGTAACATCATTCCCCGTTCTTGAAAATCGCGCAGCTCAGGGTGATATCACCCAGCCCGGCGGTGCGCGTCGCTTGTCGGAAGACCAGACCGCCGCATTGCGCGCCTCCTTAAATGATAAGCCAGCAAAGAATATTATCCTGCTGATTGGCGACGGAATGGGTGATTCAGAAATTACTGCTGCACGAAATTATGCTGAAGGCGCGGGCGGATATTTTAAAGGGATTGATTCGCTGCCGCTTACCGGCCAGTACACCCACTATGCGCTGGATAAAAAAACCGGTAAGCCGGATTACGTCACGGATTCCGCCGCGTCTGCCACGGCCTGGTCAACCGGCGTAAAAACCTATAACGGCGCGCTGGGCGTGGATATTCACGAAAAAGATCACCAAACCATTCTCGAAATGGCAAAAGCGGCAGGCCTCATGACGGGTAACGTCTCGACGGCGGAATTGCAGGACGCGACCCCGGCGGCTCTGGTGGCGCATGTGACGTCACGTAAATGCTACGGCCCGAGCGTCACCACCGAAAAATGCGCTACCAATGCGCTGGAAAAAGGCGGTAAAGGCTCTATTACGGAGCAGCTGTTAAACGCCCGTGCCGACGTCACGCTTGGCGGTGGCGCCAAAACCTTTATGGAGACCGCAACCAGCGGTGAATGGCAGGGCAAAACTCTGCGCGAACAGGCCCAGGCGCGCGGCTATCAGCTGGTTAACGATGCGGCCTCACTGGCGGCCATTACCGAAGCCAACCAGGATAAACCGCTGCTGGGCCTCTTCTCCGAGGGCAATATGCCTGTGCGCTGGGAAGGGCCGAAAGCCAGCTATCACGGTAATCTCGATAAGCCTGCCGTCACCTGTGCGCCTAACCAGAAACGCAATGAAAGCGTACCGACACTGGCAGCGATGACCGAAAAAGCGATCGCGCTGCTGGATAAGAGCGAAAAAGGGTTCTTCCTGCAGGTTGAAGGTGCATCCATCGACAAGCAGGATCACGCCGCTAACCCTTGCGGCCAGATTGGCGAAACCGTCGATCTGGATGAAGCCGTGCAGAAAGCGATGGCCTTCGCGAAGAAAGATGGCAATACGCTGGTGATCGTGACGGCTGACCACGCTCACTCCAGCCAGATTGTGGCGCCGGATACCAAAGCTCCGGGTCTGACCCAGGCGCTGAACACCAAAGATGGCGCCGTGATGGCCATTAGCTATGGCAACTCCGAAGAGGAGTCGATGGAACATACCGGTAGCCAGCTGCGCATTGCTGCCTATGGTCCACATGCCGCAAACGTGGTGGGACTGACGGATCAGACCGATCTCTTCTACACCATGAAAGCGGCTCTGGGTATGAAGTAAAACGAGCGCCCGGCGGGAATCTTCTCTGCCGGGTGGTTTTTTTACCGCAAACGACCAGACTTAATGTGATCATTCACAGAAGGATAGTGCTATGAAAATCACATTACTTGTTACTTTGATCTTCGGCCTGTTTTTCATCGCCACGGTGGGTGCGCAAGAGAAGCCCCTCACGCCGCAACAGCAACGTATGACCACCTGCAACCAGCAGGCGACGGCTGATGCGTTGAAAGGCGATGCGCGAAAAACTTACATGAGCGACTGCCTCAAAAATGGAGCCTCGAAACCGGGCGAAAAGAGCCTGACGCCACAGCAGCAAAAGATGCGTGAATGTAACGTTAAGGCGACAGAGCAGTCTCTTAAAGGCGATGACCGTAATAAGTTTATGAGTGCCTGTCTGAAGAAACCTGTCTAGTGCTAACGGGTGAGCGGGCTTCCCGGCTCACCCAAAATCTCATACTCCCCCGTTGGACCCCCTCTCTATAATTTGGGAAATTGTTTCAGAATGTTCCCAAAAGATAATGAATGACGAAAACTTTTACCAGAAAGGGCTGACGCGCGAAGAGTGGGATTATCCTTTTCCCTCGGATGACCATCATCGTTCCGGCATACGCTTCGCCCGGCGGGTTCGCCTGCCGCGGATGGCTGGCCTTGCGACGATGTTTTTCCCCATTGCTGGCGTTCTGGTGACGCAACCTGTGGCCGGCGGCTGGTGGCTGCTGCTGGTTGGCTGGGCGTTCGTCTGGCCACATCTCGCGTGGCAGTTGGCGTCACGCTCTGCCGATCCTCACAGCAATGAACTCTATAACCTGAAGGCTGACGCCATTATTGCCGGGATCTGGATTGGCCTGATGGGCGTTAATGCGTTTCCTACCGCTGCGCTATTGATGATGACCAGCATGAACATGATGGGGGCTGGCGGGCTACGGCTGTTTACTGCTGGCACGCTGCTGACGACCCTTGCCGCCCTGGCGACACTGCAGATGGCCAGCATTCCCCCCCTCTTTGTGAGCTCAGCGCTGCAGGGGTGGCTCACGCTACCGGTGTTAATTTTCTATCCGGTGCTCTTTGCGTGGGTCAGTTACCAGACCGCAATCCGGCTGGCGGAACACAAGCGACGGCTGGAATTAATGAGTACCCGCGACGGCATGACGGGCGTCTTTAACCGGCGGCACTGGGAAGACCTGCTGCGCAATGAGTTTGATAGCTGCCGCCGTCATCACCGTGACGCCACCATGCTCCTTATCGATATTGACCATTTCAAAACCATCAACGACACCTGGGGGCATGATATTGGCGATGAAGCCATTATCGCCATTACGCACCAGCTACAACTCACGCTGCGCGGAAGCGATATCATAGGCCGGTTTGGCGGGGACGAATTTGCGGTGATCATGAGTAACACCGCGGCGGAAAGCGCTATCGCCGCGATGTCGCGAGTCCATGAGCGGCTGGCGCAGCTAAGCCTGCCGGGCGCACCGCTGGTGAAGCTCTGTATTAGCGTAGGGGTGGCACCGCTCACGCCGCCGATGGGGCACTATCGTGAGTGGCTAAAGGCGGCAGATGTTGCCCTGTACAAAGCGAAGAACGCCGGACGAAACCGCACCGAAGTGGCGGCCTGACGCCCGGCATGCGATCAGGACTTACTCAGCTGTTCTGATTTTTCCATACACTTATTCATGGCTTCAATAACCGCCGAGCGGAACCCTCGCTCTTCCAGCACCCGTACAGCTTCAATGGTCGTCCCGCCTGGCGAGCAGACCATATCTTTCAGTTCACCCGGATGCTTACCGGTTTCCAGCACCATTTTGGCCGAGCCCATCACCGCCTGAGCTGCAAATTTATATGCCTGCGCCCTTGGCATTCCACCCAGCACGGCGGCATCCGCCATCGCTTCGATGAACATAAAGACATACGCAGGCGCCGAGCCGCTCACGCCCACTACCGGATGGATCATCGCTTCCGCAATCACTTCCGCTTCGCCGAAGCAGCGGAAGATATTCACCACGTCGGCCACATCTTCCGTGGTGACCAGCGCATTAGGGGTGATGGAGGTCATGCCTGCGTTGACCAGCGAAGGGGTGTTTGGCATCGCGCGCACGATTTTGCGATCGTGGCCCATGGCACGAGCCAGCTGATCCAGAGTGACGCCGGCAGCAATCGATACGACAACGGTATCCTTGTTCAGGCTTGAGGTGACGTCGCTCAGCACTTTGACCATGATATTAGGCTTTACGGCACCGAAGAGGATATCCGCTACCTGGGCCACTTCCTGGGCGCTCTGCGCCGCATTGATACCATACTGATCGTGCAGGGCAGCGACTTTATCTGGCGACGGGGTATAGACCCAAATCTGGCCAGGCTGCACCTGGCCGCTGGCAATCAGGCCACCCAGGATGGCTTTACCCATGTTACCGCAGCCGATAAAACCGATTTTCTTCTCCATCACGTCTCCCTCTTTTATGCCTTGTTATGTGTATGGAAGGCTAGCTTAGCGCGGATTGTTACGCAGCGCTAAAGCTTCTGCCTCATCCGCTGCTTTGCCTGAGAAGAAAAGCAAGCGACAATGGGGCAGTTATCGAAAGGAGAGAACATGGCGATTTGGGTGGATGCCGATGCGTGTCCAAATGTGATTAAAGAGATTCTGTTTCGCGCCGCCGAGCGCGTGCAAATGCCCCTGACGCTGGTGGCTAACCAGAACCTGCGAGTCCCACCGTCACGGTTTATTCGCGCCATGCGCGTACCGGCCGGCTTTGACGTAGCGGATAACGAAATAGTGCGTCTGTGCAGCGCGGAGGATCTGGTTATCACCGCCGATATTCCGCTGGCGGCTGAGGTGCTGGAAAAGGGCGCCGCCGCGCTAAATCCAAGAGGTGAGCGTTACTCTCCGGCCACCATTCGTGAAAAACTGACGATGCGTGATTTTATGGACACCCTGCGCGCCAGCGGCGTACAAACCGGGGGGCCGGATAGTTTATCTCAGCGCGACCGACAGCTCTTTGCTGCTGAGCTGGATAAATGGCTTCTCGAGGTGAAACGTCGTCAGGGATGAGCCCAGCATTGTCGTCGGATTGTGCTCCCGTTATGCCACTGGGGTTGTCAGCCCCTGCCGCAATCAGGTATGGTGTGCGGCATCAGGTATGCAATCATTTCTTTACAGTCGCTATCCCTAATTATCAGGGGATAAATCTACATTTGTAAAAATAAATTTACACTGACTTCTGTACTAGTTAAATGGTATCATTGGCCACTTTTCGACGTTACGCTCCGCATCTTTGCGACCTTAAGGGGAACACCAGGTTATGACCCAGCCTATATTCTTGATCGGCCCCCGCGGCTGCGGCAAAACGACGGTGGGGCATGAGCTGGCGCGTCTGTGCGGCTGTGAGTGCATCGATACCGATCGCTGGCTGCAAACCCACGCGCAAAAAAGTATTGCTGAAATTGTTGAGCAGGAAGGGTGGGAAAGCTTTCGCGCTCGCGAGACCGCAGCTCTGGAAGCGGTGACGGCGGTCTCAGGCGTCATTGCCACCGGCGGCGGCATTATTCTGGCACCTTATAACCGGCAGTTTATGCGCGAGAAAGGCACTGTTATTTATCTCTCTGCGCCCGTGCCGGTGCTGGTTGAGCGCCTTGTGGCATTTCCAGAAGAGGGGCAACGCCCTACGCTTACCGGCAAACCGATCAGCGAAGAGGTGAGCGAAGTACTGGCAGAACGCGACGCCCTCTATCGCGAAGCGGCTCACCATGTGGTTGATGCCTCGCTCTCCCCGTCAGAAGTGGTACAAAATATTGCTACTGCGCTGCGTCTGGCTTGTGTTAGCTAACTGATGTCTATACTGATAGTTCACCCCAGATAAAGATAAAAAGGATGAACTATGCCAACAAGACCTCCCTATCCGCGTGAAGCCCGTGTCGTTGCCGTTGAGAAAGGCGCTACGGGCCAGACCGTCACCTGGTATCAGCTGCGTGCCGACCATCCAAAACCCGATTCGCTCATTAGCGAGCATGAAACGGAGCAGGAAGCGCTCGACGCCAAGGTCCGCTACGAAGATCCCGATAAGACTTAAAAAAAATCTGAAAGCGGGAAATACCACGCCTAAATCACATTTATCACTCATTGAATAAGTTAAGCAGAGGTTAATATCTAGTTATTACAGATACCTTCTGCCAGGCGTCCGGATCTTTACATTCCGGCAGGCACATACGCTGCTACGCTATTGTGCTGTTCATACCAGAACAGCGAGCCGCGCAGCGTTGTGAGCCTGTGCCTGTTTTACCTAGTGGTAGTGGAGAAAGGCGAGAAAGATGAAGGCCACCTTGGCGATCCTCACGATTGGGGTAGTCCCAGTAAGCGAAGTGTTACCGCTCTTGACCGAGCATATTTCGGAACAACAGATCACCCATCATAGCTTGCTGGGTAGTCTAAGCCGTGAGGCGGTCATGGAGACCTACGGCGTTGCGCCGGGAGATGATTCCCTGCCGACACTGTTAAGCGACGGTAAAATGGCGACGGTATCCCGGCAAAAGATCGAACGCGATCTGCAGGCCGTTATTGAAGTGCTTGATAATCAGGGGTATGACGTCATCCTGCTGATGAGTACCGCCCCGGTATCCGGGCTGGTGGCCCGTAATGCGATCCTGCTTGAGCCGATGCGGATTATCCCGCCGCTGGTGGCCTCGATTGTGGATGGTCATCAGGTGGGGGTGATCGTGCCGATCCCCGAATTGATGCAAAATCAGTCCCGAAAATGGCAGGCGTTAGAACGTCCGCCGCTCTACTCGCTGGCGAACCCTATCTGGGATAGCGAGGCCAAATTGATCGAGGCCGGGCGCGATCTGCTGGCGCAGGGAGCTGATGTATTGATGCTGGATTGCCTCGGTTTTCATCAGCGTCATCGCGATCTGTTACAAAAAGCGCTCGATGTGCCCGTTTTGTTATCAAACGTACTGGTGGCGCGGCTTGCCTCGGAGCTGCTGGGGTAATGATTTTGCGTGACAGGCAGGGAGTGTGCCCCCTATATTGGATTGACATCCAACAACAAAAAGGGCCAGTTCATGCTTCAAAGTAATGAGTACTTTTCCGGTAAAGTGAAGTCCATCGGTTTTACCAGCAGCATCACTGGCAATGCCAGTGTCGGCGTGATGGCTGAAGGGGAATATACTTTTGGTACCGCTCAGCCTGAAGAGATGACCGTCGTCAGTGGCTCTCTGAAGGTATTGTTACCGGGTGAGACGGAGTGGAAATTGTTTACTGCGGGTCAGATCTTTAACGTTCCGGGCCATAGCGAGTTCCACCTGCAGGTGGCTGAGCCGGCCTCTTATCTCTGCCGTTATCTGTAATTTTTTTTACCCTCTCCCGGTCGGGAGAGGGTAAACAGCATGGCCGATTAGCGCTGTGCTTCTCCGCCGAGACCCTCTACCAGGCTTTGTATCAGTGCGGCTAACTCGCCCGTCATCAGAATAAAGTCGGCATCAAAACGCTGCGCCGGATCGTCACGGTCGATGTCGTCGTTCTGATCGCGCAGTTCGTCAGAGAACTTCAGCCGTTTTACGGAGCCATCGTCGCAGATCATGAACTGGATCCGTTGCTGCCAGTCGAGCGCCAGCTTGGTCACCAGTTTGCCCGCTTCAATGTGCACGGCAATTTCATCGCTCACCAGATCCTGTTTTTTCGCGCGGATCACACCGCCATCTTCCAGGATCGCCTTCAGTTCTGCTTCATCCAGCAGCTGGAAGCCCTGCGGTACGGTACCGCCGCGAACCCATTCGGTGAGCGTCAGCTCAATGGGGTTTTCCATGGTCAGCGGCACGACCGGAAGGGAGCCCAGGCTCTTACGCAGCAGCGCCAGGGTATCTTCCGCTTTTTTAGCGCTGGCACAGTCGACAATAATCAGGCCGTTAACGGTGTCGATCCACATCATCGTCTGGCTGAAGCGACTAAAGGCACGCGGCAGTAGCGAGTGCAGCACTTCATCTTTCAGCGAGTCTTTCTCGGTTTTTTTCAGCTTGCGGCCCTGTTCTGCCTCCAGCTTAAAGATCTTCGCTTCCAGCGCCTGTTTCACGACCGGCGCGGGCAGAATTTTCTCTTCTTTGCGGGCGCAAATGATGATTTGACCATTGGTGGTGTGGGTCAGCGCATCGCTCTGAGAGCCCATCGGTGGAACCCAACCGGTTTTGGCCATATCCTGGCTGCCGCAAGGGCTAAACGTATAAAGGGCTAACTGTTTTTCCATCTCGTCAGCGCGCAGCGGGACATCGCGGCTGAGACGGTAAACCATCAAATTTTTGAACCACAGCATGATAATTTCCACGGCCTTGTCGTTAAATGCAGCGGGCATGATAACGAATTGTCGCATCGCTTGCATTGCTAATCGGGATGCCGACTTCTACTCTGTTGATAATCAAAAAAATGAGGAACGTCCTGTGCGAATTGGTATCGATTTAGGCGGCACGAAAACCGAAGTGATTGCGCTGAGTGAGCAGGGGGAGCAGCTGTTTCGCCACCGTCTGCCCACCCCTCGTGATGATTATCAGCAAACCATAGAAACCATTGCCACGCTGGTGGAGATGGCGGAGCAGGCCACAGGCCAGAGTGGTAGCGTGGGTATGGGGATCCCGGGTTCGATTTCGCCCTATACCGGCGTGGTGAAAAACGCTAACTCAACCTGGCTCAATGGCCAGCCGTTTGACAAAGATCTGAGCCAGCGCCTGAATCGTGAAGTGCGGCTGGCAAACGATGCCAACTGCCTGGCGGTATCCGAGGCTATCGATGGGGCGGCAGCGGGGGCACAGACCGTTTTTGCGGTCATAATCGGCACCGGTTGCGGCGCGGGCGTGGCCTTTGGCGGTCGCTCTCATATCGGCGGCAACGGCACGGCGGGCGAGTGGGGGCACAACCCTTTGCCGTGGATGGACGAAGACGAGCTGAAATACCGCGCGGAAGTGCCCTGCTATTGCGGCAAGCAGGGGTGTATTGAAACCTTTATCTCCGGCACGGGCTTTGCCACCGATTACCACCGACTGAGCGGCAAGCCGCTGAAGGGGAATGAGATCATCCGTCTGGTTGATGCGCAAGATCCCCTCGCTGAACTGGCCCTCAGCCGCTACGAAACGCGGCTGGCGAAATCTCTGGCGCACGTGATCAATATTCTGGATCCGGATGTGATCGTGCTGGGGGGCGGCATGAGCAATGTGGATCGTCTTTATGCCACCGTGCCTCAGCTGGTGAAGCAGTGGGTGTTCGGCGGCGAGTGCGAGACCCCGATTCGCAAAGCGGTGCACGGGGACTCCAGCGGGGTGCGCGGCGCCGCCTGGCTCTGGCCGCAGTGACGATGTCGCCCTCTTGCAGCGCAAGAGGGCGCAGCCTTATTCGACCGCAAACGCGCGGTCTAGCTTGCTGAAGCCCAGCCCGTTGATCTTCTTAACCTTAATCTGCACCGGAATGCGCTCCTTCATCGCCTCGACGTGACTGATCACCCCGATGGTCTTGCCGCTGGCGTTCAGGGCATCCAGCGCATCCAGGGCTGTGTCCAGCGTCTCGCTGTCCAGGGTGCCAAAACCTTCATCGAGGAACAGCGAGTCGATACGCGTTTTATGACTCACCAGGTCGGAAAGCGCCAGCGCCAGCGCCAGGCTCACCAGGAAGCTCTCACCGCCTGAAAGGGTGCGGGTATCGCGTACGGCATCGGCCTGCCAGGTATCGACCACCTCCAGCTCCAGCGCGTCGCTGATTTTCCGTTGCAGGAGATAGCGGCCGTGCAGGCGGATAAGCTGCTGGTTTGCCAGCCAGACCAGGTTATCCAGGGTCAGCCCCTGCGCAAATTTACGGAAGCGATCGCCCTCTTTTGAGCCAATCAGCGCATTCAAATATCCCCAGTCCTCCGCCAGACGTGCGGCCTCTTCAATTTGCTGCATCAGCACCTGCTGGTGCTGGCGATTGTCGGCGTCCTGTTTTAGCTGCTGGCGTATTTCACCCTGACGTGTGGTGTTTTCACGCAGTTTCAGCGCCAGGTGGTGTAACTGCTCCTGCAGGGTCTGCATCGCGATCTCATCAGGAAGATCTGCGGGGCGTTGTGCCGCATGCGCTTTACACTGCTGCTCTGCCTGGTGAGCCAGGGCGCGTGATTGCTGGATCTGCTGCTCCAGCGTCTGTTTCAGCTGCTCCAGCTTGCTCACGCTCTCATCATCCAGCACGGCGGCCAGGAAGGCCTGCTGATCGGTAAAACAGCTGGCGGACAGGGCTGCCGCAAACTGCTCTTGTAATTCCGCCAGCCTGTCGGCGTCCACTCTCTCTTGCGCCTGCAGCGTATTCAGTTGGCTCTGCAGCGAGATGCACTCGGTGTGGATCGCCTGCCAGTTTTCGGGCACCGGCTCTTCATCTTCCTGCTCTGAAGGCGGCAGGGTATCAAGCAGGGGTTTCAGGGCCTGGATACGCTCCTGGATGGCCGCAAGCTGCGTCTGTTGCGCTTGCCAGCTATTCGCCTCGGCTTCACGTTCGGCGAGCCAGGCCGCAGCTTCGCCCTCGGCGGGGGCGGTGAGTGCCAGCGCCTCTAGCGCGCTCTGCAGCGACTGTTGCTGGGCGTCGAGTTGTTGTTTGCTCTGGTGTCGCTGCTGTTCCAGGTCGTTTAACTGAACCTGTAGTGCGTGGTGCTGGCTAAGCTGGTAAAGCTGTTGCTCGTACTGCTCCTGCTCGTTCAACCAGTATGTGATGTCGTCCTGAATCGAGTGGTTGATAGCTAGCTGGGCGCAGCTCTCCTGCCACGCTTTAGTAAGTGCTTGCTCATCTTCTGAGAGCGTCTGGATCAGCTTCGCCTCGCGTTGCAACTGCTCAATACGCGCGTTCAGTTGCCCGCGCAGCAGCAGACCCTCTTCCTCAAGCTGCTTAACCGCACGCTCAAGCTCATCACGGCGTCGCTGATTTTCCGTTAACTCCAGCGCCTGGTATTGCGAAACCGCAGGATGGTGGGTCGAGCCGCAGAGCGGGCAGGCTTTGCCGGCCTCCAGCGTGGCGCGATAACTTTCCAGCGATTTAATCAGTTCTTCCTGCTCGCAGAGCGTTTTGATATCCAGATAGTGTTGCTGCTTCTCTTTATACTGCAGGCGGCGCGCCGTCAGGGTCTCTTCCAGACGGGTTTTCTCTGCTTCTCCTTTCTGCTGACCGTCGCGATTATCAGCCAGTTGTTTTTGCAGCGGCTGGTAGCGAGCCTGCAGGGTGGCGAGGCGCTGGCGCACCGGGCGCAGTTGCACCTGTCGCTCAATGGCGGCGGCGGTCTCCTCTGGCGACAGCGTCAGAGCAGGCTGCGGCAACGCAGCGCGTTTTTGCTGAAACTCCGCAAGCCGTTTGTTGAGGCCATCATACTGCTGTTTATCGCGTTGCTGCTGGCTGAAAAGGGCCCGCCAACCGGCAATGTGCGAACTCCAGAGACCAAACTGACGATGCGCTTCCATCCAGAGGGTCATCTGCTTCTGTTGCGCCTCAAGCTGCCCCATGCTGCTCGCTGCACCGTTACGGACGCGCCCCCGCTGTGCCATCCGGTCACGTAAGCGAGCATTCACTTCTGAAATTTGCTGGCGGGTACGGGTGAGAGAGGCACTCTGCTCTTGCTCGCGCGTCCATAGCGGGCGCAGCGCCTGTGCAGGAAGGGCCAGTTGCAGCCTCGCCAGTTGCGGCTGGGCATCCGTTTGCGCGTGAAGCGCTTGCTGATGTGCAGCCTGCGCCTGTTGCTGGGCGCGGGCCAGCTCATCACTGCGCACCCACCACTGATGCCAGCGCTGCTGGCGCTGCTGTTCGGCCAGCAGTGAGGTTTCTTCGTCAGTAAGTGCCTGCAAACCTTGAACTAACTGCTGCTGTTGTTCTTCGCTTAACAGCACCACCCCGGCGGCTTGCGCTTCGCGCATTTCAAGCTGTTGGCGAGCGGCTTTGTGTTTTTCAAATACCTTCGCCGAAATCTGGCCGTAGATCTCCGTTCCCGTCAGCTCCTCTAACAGCTCCGCACGCTCTTTCGGTTTTGCATTGAGAAAGGCGGCAAACTGACCCTGCGAGAGCAACATTGAGCGGGTAAACCGGTCGTAATCCAGCCCGGTCAGGGAGGCGGTCAGCTCCAGTTTATCTTTCACTTTGTCGGCGAGGATTTTGCCATCTTCACAGCGGGCCAGCTCAACGCGCGGCGCCTGCAGATTGCCATCAGGCTGGTTGCGGGCGCGGTTCTGGCTCCAGAAGGCGCGATAGGCCACCTCTTTGACCTCAAATTCCACTTCGGCAAGACACTCGGCGGTGTCCCGGGTCATGAGATCGTTTTGTGACTGTGAGAGCGTGTTCAGGCGCGGTGTTTCGTGGTACAGCGCGAGGCAGATGGCGTCCAGCAGGGTGGTTTTCCCCGCACCGGTCGGCCCGGTAATGGCAAACAGACCGTTGCTGAGAAAGGGCTCGGCGGTGAAGTCGATTTTCCACTCACCCTTTAATGAATTGAGGTTCTTCAGGCGCAGACTCAAAATTTTCATGGGTGCGACTCCTCGTCATTCAGGGTATTTAGCGCATCGTTAAACAGCTCATTCAGCCGCGCGCGCCGTGTTTCATCCAGCTCTTCCTGGGCCAGTCGCCGTTCGAAGACCTCTTCCACCTTCAGTTCACTCAATGTCTCGCGCTGGGCGGCGAGCAGACTTTTCTGGCGCTGTTCCCGGCTGCGGCGCACCAGTAACACCTCTACCGGCAGACCCTCGGTGAGCGCCTGAATTTTGCGCTGCATATTGTGCAGGTATTCGTCGGTAGTGATCTCAATATCGAGCCATACTGGCGGGGTTTGCGCGACGCCGCGCCACTGTTCAAGCTGCTGGGTAATTGACGCCAGGTCGCCTTTCAGGACGGCCAGTTGCTGGGTTACCGGCACCTCCAGCGTCTCGACGGCGCTCAGCTTGCCGTCATGGAAGCTGACCAGATGCACGCTTTTGTTTTTCCCCGTCTCGTCAAAGCTAAGGGCGATAGGGGAGCCGCAGTAGCGGATATGCTCACAGCCGCCGATGACCTGCGCCCGATGAATATGGCCCAGCGCGATATAGTCCGCCGCCGGGAAGTTCTGCGCCGGGAACGCGTCCAGCGTGCCGATATAGATGTCGCGGACCGCATCGCTTTTACTGGCGCCAACGGTCGTCAGATGGCCCGTGGCGATCACCGGCAGGGCGCTATCGCTCCGCAGGGCACAGGCGTCGGCATATTGTCTGGCGTAATAATCGGTAATGGCCTGCAGGAGATGCTGCTGCTTCTCTGCACCGGACATCCCCGCCTGGCTCTGCACCACATCGCGAGGGCGTAAAAACGGTACCGGGCAGAGTATGGCACCCGGGGTGCCGTCGCGTTTTTTTAACACCTGCGGTGTGTGTCCGGTGCTGGCGATGACGGTAGTATTCAGAAACGCCAACAGATCGCGGGATTCGTTCAGGGTCGCCACGGAATCATGATTGCCTGCGACAATCACCAGATGGCAGCCGGTCTGCTGCAGGTTCACCACAAAGCGGTTATAAAGCTCACGCGCATAGCTGGGGGGCGATCCGGTATCGAAGATATCTCCGGCGACGACAATGGCATCTACCTGCTGCGCTTGCGCAACCTCCAGCAGCCAGTTGAGGAAGGCTTCATGTTCATTGGCGCGGCTCTTACTGTAAAAATTCTGACCCAGGTGCCAGTCTGAGGTGTGAAGTATGCGCATAACAGATCCGTGGCAAAAAGAGGGGAAGGGGATTATAAACGTCTAAAGGCAGGAAAATCACGGTTGCCAGAAAACAACAGCTTGCCATCTGAGCCGGAACAGTTTTTCATAAATCTGTCACAAATCTGACGCATAATGACGCCGCATTACAATCATGTAACCTAATTAAGACAGGGCAATGTATGGCGAGACGTATTCTGGTCGTAGAAGATGAAGCACCTATCCGTGAAATGGTCTGTTTCGTGCTTGAGCAAAATGGCTTTCAGCCCGTTGAAGCCGAGGATTATGACAGTGCGGTGAACCAGCTCAACGAACCCTGGCCCGATCTTATTCTGCTGGACTGGATGCTGCCTGGCGGCTCGGGTCTGCAATTTATCAAACACATTAAACGTGAAGCCCTGACCCGGGATATCCCGGTGGTGATGCTGACCGCGCGTGGTGAAGAGGAGGATCGTGTCCGCGGTCTGGAAACCGGCGCGGATGATTACATCACCAAGCCCTTCTCGCCAAAAGAGCTGGTGGCGCGTATCAAAGCCGTGATGCGCCGCATCTCGCCGATGGCGGTGGAAGAGGTGATTGAGATGCAGGGGCTTAGCCTGGATCCTACCTCTCATCGCGTCATGACCGGCGAAAACCCACTCGATATGGGCCCCACCGAATTCAAATTATTGCACTTCTTTATGACCCACCCGGAGCGTGTCTACAGCCGCGAACAGTTGCTCAACAATGTCTGGGGAACTAACGTCTATGTCGAAGACCGGACGGTGGATGTCCATATCAGGCGCCTTCGCAAAGCGCTGGAACTCAGCGGGCACGATCGTATGGTGCAGACGGTCCGCGGCACGGGTTATCGATTCTCGACCCGTTACTGAACAATGACAGGAGTGTGACGCGTGCTGGAACGTCTGTCATGGAAAAGGCTTTTATTTGAACTGATCTTATGCTGCATTCCGGCCCTGATTCTGGGGGCCGTGTTGGGTTATCTTCCGTGGTTTTTACTTGCGGCAGTGACCGGCCTGCTTATCTGGCACTTCTGGAATTTATTGCGTCTCTCCTGGTGGCTATGGGTAGACAGAAGCATGACCCCGCCGCCGGGTAGCGGCAGTTGGGAGCCGCTCCTGTATGGCCTGCAACAGATGCAGATGCGTAATAAAAAGCGTCGACGCGAGCTGGGTAGCCTGATTAAGCGCTTTCGCAGCGGCGCCGAATCGTTGCCGGACGCGGTGGTGTTGACCACCGAAGAGGGGGCGATCTTCTGGTGTAATGGCCTGGCGCAGCAGCTTCTTGGCCTGCGCTGGCCGGACGATAACGGCCAGAATATCCTTAACTTGCTGCGTTATCCGGAATTCGCCCGTTACCTGAAAGCGCGCGATTTTACCCGCCCGCACAATCTGGTACTGAACAATAGCCGTCATCTTGAGATCCGCGTCATGCCTTACAGCGATCAACAGTGGTTGATGGTGGCGCGTGACGTGACCCAGATGCACCAGCTGGAAGGGGCGCGTAGAAACTTCTTTGCTAACGTCAGCCATGAGTTGCGTACGCCGTTAACGGTGTTGCAGGGCTATCTGGAGATGATGCAGGAGCAGACGCTGGAGGGGGCACCGCGCGAGAAAGCGTTGCACACCATGCGTGAACAGACCCACCGGATGGAGGGGCTGGTTCGCCAGTTATTGACGCTTTCGCGTATCGAAGCCGCACCAACGCTAGCGCTGAACGATACCATTGATGTGCCGATGATGCTGCGCCTGCTCGAACGTGAAGCCCAGACCTTAAGCCACGGTAGACACCAGTTGAGCTTCGACGTGGACAACACGTTAAAAGTGCGCGGCAGTGAAGATGAACTGCGCAGCGCCATCTCGAACCTGGTTTATAACGCGGTGAATCATACCCCTGAGGGCACCTCGATTAAGGTGCGCTGGCAGCGTGTCGCTTCCGGCGCGGAGTTTAGCGTTGATGATGATGGACCCGGGGTGGCACCAGAACACATTCCGCGTTTGACTGAACGCTTCTACCGGGTGGATAAAGCCCGATCCCGGCAGACCGGGGGCAGTGGCCTGGGGCTGGCGATTGTGAAGCATGCCATTAATCACCATGAAAGCCGGCTCGATATCTCCAGCCAGCCCGGCGTAAGCACGCGTTTCAGCTTCGTTATTCCGGAACGTTTGCTTGCCAGTTGAAAGGGCTGAGAGGAGTGCTGTAATCGGAAGTTGCCACAGGCCAGCGAAAGCTGGCCTGTTTACTTTGCAGTCAGGCGAAGCGAGCATGATTTTCATACTGCTGTTGCTTTTTTGTTCGCATGATTAGCCATGAGTTTTTCTTATACATGGTTCATTGTTCCAATCACTCTTTTCATTCCGGCATAATGTTCTGGTTTTGAGATCCTATATTGCCTTTAAACGTTATAAGCGTTTAAATTGCGCCCCAGATATCGTCATACCGACTATATTTGCGTGGTAAATCGAAAAACTATTCTTCTCCACGCCAGTACGGGAGTATATCCCACTGAAATTGAGTATTTTTTCCGCTGTTTTGTCCCGGCAGGGATGGCGAAAAATTCATCGTTTTCAACACCACATCCACAGGCAGTAAGGTTTTATGACCCATCATCTGAAATCGCGCGACATCGTTGCGCTGGGCTTTATGACATTTGCGCTGTTCGTTGGCGCAGGCAACATCATCTTTCCTCCCATGGTTGGCTTGCAGGCGGGTGAACACGTCTGGACGGCAGCCATTGGCTTCCTGATCACTGCCGTGGGTCTGCCGGTGCTAACCGTTATCGCGCTGGCGAAAGTGGGCGGCGGCGTGGACAGCCTCAGCACCCCGATTGGTAAAGTGGCTGGCATTCTGCTGGCGACCGTCTGTTATCTGGCCGTGGGCCCGCTGTTTGCCACGCCACGTACCGCGACCGTCTCATTCGAAGTGGGGATCGCGCCCCTGACGGGCGACGGCGCGATGCCGCTGTTTATCTACAGCCTGGTCTACTTCGCGCTTGTGATTCTGGTTTCTCTCTATCCGGGCAAACTGCTGGATACGGTAGGTAACTTCCTGGCTCCGCTGAAAATCGTGGCGCTGATCGTTCTGGCCGTGGCCGCCGTGATGTGGCCTGCAGGCCCCATCAGCGATGCGATGGATGCCTATAAAAACGCTGCCTTCTCTAACGGCTTCGTGAATGGCTATCTGACGATGGATACGCTGGGCGCCATGGTATTTGGTATCGTTATTGTCAACGCTGCGCGTTCCCGTGGCGTAACGGAAGCGCGTCTGCTGACCCGTTACACCATCTGGGCGGGTCTGATGGCCGGCGTGGGCCTGACGCTGCTCTATCTGGCATTGTTCCGTCTGGGTTCCGATAGCGCCACGCTGGTGGATCAGAGCGCTAACGGTGCGGCGATCCTGCATGCTTACGTGCAGCATACCTTTGGTGGTGCAGGTAGCTTCCTGCTGGCGGTATTGATCTTCCTGGCCTGTCTGGTGACGGCGGTAGGGCTGACCTGCGCCTGTGCAGAGTTCTTTGCGCAGTATCTGCCGCTCTCTTACCGCACGCTGGTGTTTATCCTCGGCATCTTCTCAATGGCGGTCTCGAATCTGGGACTGAGCCACCTGATTCAGGTGTCCATTCCGGTACTGACGGCCATTTACCCGCCGTGTATTGTACTGGTTGTGCTGAGCTTTACCCGCCCGTGGTGGCACAACTCCTCACGAATTATTGCCCCGGCCATGTTTATCAGCCTGATTTTTGGTATCCTTGACGGGATTAAAGCATCCGCTATTGGCGACGTACTGCCTGCCTGGACACAGCGTCTGCCGCTGTCTGAGCAGGGGCTGGCCTGGCTGATGCCTACCGTTGTTGCACTGGTATTGGCTGTTATCTGGGATCGTGCTGCAGGACGCCAGGTTACATCGAACGCGCATTAATCAACGGCAGAATGTACAACCACGGGGCTTATGGCCCCGTGGTTTTTTGTTTTTTTGTGTTGAATGGCAAGACATAAATGGAAAGCTCTAACAAACTCAAGCGGGGTCTCACCGCCCGTCACATTCGCTTTATGGCACTGGGTTCTGCAATAGGCACGGGCCTTTTTTATGGCTCGGCAGATGCCATAAAAATGGCCGGTCCCAGCGTATTGCTGGCCTATATTATTGGCGGCGCCGCGGCCTATATCATCATGCGTGCCCTTGGGGAGATGTCGGTTCATAACCCCTCAGCCAGCTCGTTCTCACGCTATGCCCAGGAAAACCTCGGGCCACTGGCCGGGTATATCACCGGCTGGACCTACTGCTTTGAAATTCTGATTGTGGCCATCGCCGATGTGACCGCGTTCGGAATTTATATGGGCGTCTGGTTCCCCACGGTGCCGCACTGGATCTGGGTCTTAAGCGTCGTGATGATCATCTGCGCCGTTAACCTGATGAGCGTAAAAGTGTTCGGTGAACTGGAGTTCTGGTTCTCGTTCTTTAAAGTCGCCACCATCATTGTGATGATTGCTGCCGGCTTTGGCATCATTATCTGGGGTATTGGCAACGGCGGCGAAGCGACCGGAATTCATAATCTCTGGAGCAACGGCGGCTTCTTCAGCAACGGCTGGATTGGAATGGTGATGTCGCTGCAGATGGTGATGTTCGCCTACGGCGGGATCGAAATCATCGGTATTACCGCGGGCGAAGCGAAAGATCCTGAAAAATCTATTCCTCGTGCGATTAACTCAGTGCCAATGCGTATCCTGGTCTTCTATGTGGGCACGCTGTTCGTCATTATGTCCATCTACCCGTGGAATCAGGTCGGCACCAACGGCAGCCCGTTTGTCCTTACCTTCCAGCATTTGGGGATTGCCTTTGCCGCCAGCATTCTTAACTTTGTGGTGCTGACCGCTTCGCTCTCGGCCATCAATGCCGACGTATTTGGCGTGGGTCGTATGCTGCACGGCATGGCCGAGCAGGGCAGTGCGCCGAAGATCTTCGCCAAAACCTCCCGTCGTGGTACGCCATGGGTGACGGTGATGGTGATGACGGTCGCGCTGCTGCTGTCGGTCTACCTGAACTACATCATGCCGGAGCGCGTCTTCCTGGTGATTGCTTCGCTGGCCACCTTCGCCACCGTATGGGTGTGGATTATGATCCTGTTGTCGCAGATCGCCTTCCGCCGCCGTCTGGGGCCAGAAGCCTCGAAAGCGCTGAAGTTTAAAGTGCCGGGTGGGGTAGCGACGACGGTCGTTGGGCTGATCTTCCTGGTCTTTATTATCGCGCTGATCGGTTACCATCCGGATACCCGCATTTCGTTGTACGTAGGCTTCGCGTGGATCGCTCTGCTGCTGGTGGGCTGGGTCTTCAAACGTCGCCACGAACGTCAGATCGCCAAGGTACAGTAATCAGAATGCCCGGCACCTGCCGGGCATTTTTTCTCCTCCCCCGATCTCCTCCCCTAATAATTGTCTCCGCGATGAGTGAACATCCTCTACCCTATGGCAAGGTGGCCTCAATTATGGGAAAGGGGATACGAAATGTTGAAGGCATGGCACCTCGCGGTTGCCCCATTTGTTAAGCAAAACAAAGACAAGCTCGTGATTACGCTCTGGCTGGCAGGCGACAATCAGCCTGAGCGGGTGACGCTTCGCGCCGAAGTGGACAATGAAGAGACGACGCTGAAAATGCACAAACAGCGTAGCCAGCCGCAGCCGGGGATCACGGCATGGCGGGCCACGATCGATCTAAACAGCGGCCAGCCGCGTCGACGCTACAGTTTTAAATTGCTCTGGCACGACCGCCAGCTGTGGTTTACCCCCCAGGGCTTCAGCCGTTTTCCACCGGCCCGTCTGGAGCAATTTGCCGTCGATTATCCCGATAATGGCCCTCAGTGGGTGGTGGAGCAGGTCTTCTACCAAATCTTCCCGGATCGCTTCGCCCGCAGCCAGCAGCGTACGGCATTGCAGGATCAACGCTATTATCACCACGCCGCCGGGCAGGAGGTTATCTTCCGCCAGTGGGATGAGCCCGTCACCGCGCAGGCGGGCGGCTCCACCTTCTATGGCGGGGATCTGGACGGTATCAGCGAAAAGTTACCCTATCTGAAAAAACTCGGCGTCACGGCGCTCTACCTGAATCCGGTCTTTGCCGCGCCCAGCGTGCACAAATACGATACCGAGGATTATCGTCGGGTAGATGAGCAGTTCGGTGGCGATGGAGCATTGCTGCGCCTGCGTGAAAATACTCACCGTGAGGGGATGCGTCTGATTCTGGATGGCGTCTTTAACCACAGCGGCGACTCTCATGCCTGGTTTGATCGCCACAACCAGACAATGGGCGGCGCCTGTCATAATCCGCAATCGGCCCAGCGTGACTGGTATAGCTTCAACGACGAGGGCTACGCGCTTGACTGGCTGGGTTACCCCAGCCTGCCGAAGCTGGACTATGCCTCGGATGCGCTGGTGCAGGAGATTTATGGCGGCGAGGAGAGTATTGTCCGCCACTGGCTGAAAGCCCCCTGGAACATGGACGGCTGGCGGCTGGATGTCGTGCATATGCTTGGCGAAGCGGGCGGCGCGCGGAATAATTTGCAGCACGTCGCCGGTATCACCCGTTCGGCGAAAGCCGCCCGGCCAGATGCCTTTGTCTTTGGCGAGCATTTCGGTGATGCCCGTCAGTGGCTGCAGGCCGATGCGGAAGATTCGGCGATGAACTATCGCGGTTTTACTTTCCCGCTCTGGGGCTTTTTGGCGAATACGGATATCTCTTACGATCCGCAGCGTATCGACGCTGAAACCTGCATGGCGTGGATGGATAACTACCGCGCCAGTCTGTCGCATCAGCAGCAGCTCCGGATGTTCAACCAGCTGGATAGCCACGATACCGCACGCTTTAAAACGCTGCTGGGCAAAGATGTGGCGCGGTTACCGCTGGCGGTCATCTGGCTCTTTAGCTGGCCGGGCGTGCCGTGCATCTATTATGGCGATGAAGTCGGGCTGGATGGCAATAATGACCCCTTCTGCCGCAAAACCTTCCCGTGGGAGCCAGAGAAGCAGGATAAACACCTGCTGGCGCTCTATCAGCGGATGGCGAAGCTGCGCAAACAGAGCCAGGCCCTGCGCTACGGCGGTTGTCAGGTGATCTATGCGCACGATAACGTGGTGGTGTTTATACGCGTCTATAACCAGCAGCGGGTGCTGGTGGCGATAAATCGCGGTGAGGCCTGCGAAGTGGTACTGGACGACACGCCGTTATTGAGCGTGAAGACGTGGCTTCTGAAAGAGGGGAAAGGCAGCGTGCAGGATGGCGTGCTCTCTCTGCCGGCGATATCGGCCACCGTCTGGGCAGGCAACCATTAATAACAAAAAGGCCCGCATGCGCGGGCCTTTTGCGTAAACCTTGCCAGTTACAGGCTGGATACGTTCTCGGACAGGTATTTTGCAACGCCGTCTGGAGAGGCGTTCATACCTTCTTTACCTTTTTCCCACTGAGCCGGGCACACTTCACCGTGCTCTTCGTGGAACTGCAGCGCGTCAACCATGCGCAGCATTTCGTCGATGTTACGACCCAGCGGCAGATCGTTCACAACCTGGTGACGAACGATGCCGTTTGCGTCGATCAGGAAAGAACCACGCAGCGCAACGCCCGCGTCCGGATGTTCGATACCGTAAGCCTGCTGAATTTCACGTTTGATGTCCGCAACCATCGCGTATTTCACAGGACCGATGCCGCCGTTGTCGACAGGGGTGTTACGCCATGCGTTGTGTACAAACTCAGAGTCGAAGGAGACGCCAACCACTTCCACGCCACGCTTCTGGAATTCTTCATAACGTTTGTCGAACGCGATCAGCTCAGACGGGCAAACGAAGGTGAAATCCATCGGCCAGAAGAACAGAACGGTCGCTTTACCGTTGGTGTGCTGTTTGAAGTTGAAGTTCTCAACGATTTCACCGTTACCCAGTACAGCTGCTGCTGTAAAATCCGGAGCCGGACGAGTTACCAGAACCATATGATTCTCCTGTATTTACTAAGGTTATTTGGAACGCAACGCCGGCCAGTATAGAGAGTGTGGCGCCTTAACTCAAAGAGGCCCTAACAATCGTTCGATGAGCTTTTGCCTATCAATGACGCACCGGTTACAGCTGTCTGCTTTTTGCCTGCGCCATCATGCGTGGATAGAACTGCCAGAAACGGGTTTCGAGTGCGTCATAATGGTCGTCCAGATCTTGCCAGGAGTCGCGCAGGGCATCCAGACGCGGGCGGCGGCTGGCCATGCCATTAAGCACGTTCTGAATAAAATCCATATCGCGATAACGTTCCATCCAGCGCTCTGACCATAAGTAATGATTCAGATTCACAAAGCGTGGGGGAGAGTCGGGCAGGATGGTTGCTATCTGCGTCTGGGCATAGCGAACAAATTCTGACAGCGGCATCTCGGGTGAGAGCTGTGCCCAGTGCCGAGAGAGAAAGTGATCCCACATGACGTCCAGGGTAATCGGCGCGACGCGGCGGGTGTGAGGACGGAACCAGCCTTTCGCTTCGGTCACTTCGGGCAGGTTATCGGTCAACACGTCGATACGCCGGTGCATAAAAATACCCTCTACAACCTCGGGAGGGTACTCTTCTGCCGGGTTGCCGCGGACGAAATCGGCCAGCAAATTACCAGAAAGCGAGCTATCGGCCAGGTGAGCCAGGTGCAGGTGAGCGAGAAAATTCATGCGATTCGGTATCCGGAGTCGGCTAGTTGTTGCAGCAAAGTGGTGTGAGCACTAGACTAAGCCGCCTGTTTTTAAGTCACGAGTATAAGTCATGCGCGTCGCCGATTTCTCCTTTGAATTACCTGATTCCCTGATCGCTCACTATCCAATGCCTGAGCGCAGTAGCTGTCGCTTACTCTCTCTGGACGGGCCAACGGGCGCGCTGACGCACGGTACTTTCACCGATCTGCTCGATAAGCTCAACGCGGGCGATCTGCTGGTCTTTAACAATACCCGTGTGATCCCGGCCCGCCTGTTTGGTCGTAAAGCCAGCGGCGGAAAGATTGAAGTGCTGGTTGAGCGCATGCTGGATGATAAACGTATTCTGGCACATATTCGCGCATCCAAAGCGCCAAAGCCGGGCGCGGAACTGCTGCTGGGCGATGACGAGAGCATCAACGCGACCATGGTTGCGCGCCATGGTGCCCTGTTTGAAGTGCAGTTCAACGACGAACGTCCGGTGCTGGATATTCTGAATGCCATTGGCCATATGCCGCTGCCGCCCTATATTGAACGCCCGGACGAAGAGGCCGACCGCGAGCTGTACCAGACCGTCTATAGCCAGAAGCCAGGCGCAGTTGCTGCGCCGACGGCCGGCCTGCATTTTGACGAACCCCTGCTGGCAAAACTGCGCGATAAAGGTGTTGAGATGGCCTTTGTAACGCTGCACGTCGGCGCGGGCACCTTCCAGCCCGTGCGCGTGGACTCTATCGAAGACCACATCATGCACTCGGAATACGCAGAGGTCCCGCAAGAGGTTGTAGATGCGGTAATGGCGACCAAAGCGCGTGGCAACCGCGTTATCGCGGTGGGGACCACTTCTGTACGCTCGCTTGAGAGCGCGGCGCAGGCGGCCAAAAGCGAACTGATTGAACCCTTCTTTGGCGATACGCAAATCTTTATCTACCCGGGCTATCAGTACAAAGTGATTGATGCGCTGGTGACCAATTTCCACCTGCCTGAATCGACGCTGATTATGTTGGTTTCCGCCTTTGCGGGTTATCAGCATACGATGAATGCCTATAAGGCTGCGGTAGAACAAAATTATCGCTTTTTTAGCTACGGGGACGCGATGTTTATCACGTACAATCCGCAGGCTTTGAATGAGCGTGTCGGGGAATAAGTCCGCGGCACCGGAATAATGTGTTGGACTGTTTTTCTGACACAGAGGAAAAAAAATGAAATTTGAACTCGATACCACCGACGGTCGCGCACGCCGCGGTCGCCTGGTGTTTGATCGCGGCGTGGTAGAAACCCCCGCGTTCATGCCTGTGGGCACCTACGGCACCGTAAAAGGGATGACGCCGGAAGAAGTTGAAGCCACTGGCGCACAAATCATCCTCGGTAACACCTTCCACCTCTGGCTGCGTCCTGGCCAGGAGATCATGAAGCTGCACGGCGATCTGCACGACTTCATGCAGTGGAAAGGCCCCATTCTTACCGATTCCGGCGGTTTCCAGGTCTTCAGCCTCGGCGATATCCGCAAAATTACCGAAAAGGGTGTGCACTTCCGTAACCCCATCAACGGCGATCCGATCTTCCTTGATCCTGAAAAATCGATGGAAATTCAGTACGATCTCGGCTCCGATATCGTGATGATCTTCGATGAATGTACGCCATACCCGGCAGACTGGGATTACGCGAAGCGTTCCATGGAGATGTCACTGCGCTGGGCGCAGCGTAGCCGCGACCGTTTTGACTCGCTCGGCAACAAAAATGCGCTGTTCGGCATTATCCAGGGCAGTGTTTACGAAGATTTACGTGATATCTCGGTTAAAGGTCTGGTAGAGATAGGTTTTGATGGCTACGCTGTCGGCGGTTTGGCTGTGGGTGAGCCGAAGGAAGACATGCACCGTATCCTGGAGCACGTCTGCCCGCAAATCCCGGCTGATAAACCGCGATACCTGATGGGTGTGGGTAAACCAGAAGATCTGGTTGAAGGCGTTCGTCGCGGTATTGATATGTTTGACTGCGTGATGCCAACCCGCAATGCCCGTAATGGTCACCTGTTCGTGACCGATGGCGTGGTAAAAATTCGTAATGCGAAGCATAAAAGCGACACCAGCCCACTCGATGCCGAGTGCGATTGCTATACCTGTCGCAATTATTCTCGCGCGTACCTGCATCATCTTGATCGTTGCAACGAGATTCTGGGCGCGCGTCTCAATACCATTCACAATCTTCGTTATTATCAGCGCTTAATGGCTGGTTTACGTAAGGCCATTGAAGAGGGTAAATTAGAGAGCTTCGTGACCGATTTCTACCAACGTCAGGGCCGTGCTGTACCACCTTTGAACGTTGATTAATTTTAATAATGAGGGAATTTAAATGAGCTTTTTTATTTCTGATGCGGTAGCAGCAACTGGCGCTCCGGCGCAGGGCAGCCCAATGTCTCTGATCCTGATGCTGGTTGTGTTCGGTCTGATCTTCTACTTCATGATCCTGCGTCCACAGCAGAAACGCACCAAAGAGCACAAAAACCTGATGAACTCCATTGCGAAAGGCGATGAAGTGCTGACCAACGGTGGCCTGGTGGGTCGCGTGACCAAAGTAGCGGAAAACGGCTACATTGCTATCGCCCTGAACGACACCACTGAAGTGGTTATCAAACGTGACTTCGTAGCTGCCGTTCTGCCGAAAGGCACCATGAAGGCGCTGTAATCCAACCATTTCCCAAAGGGAACTGCCGTGTTAAACCGTTATCCTTTGTGGAAGTACATCATGCTGGTCGTCGTGATTATCGTCGGCCTGCTGTACGCGCTTCCCAACCTGTATGGTGAGGATCCGGCTGTTCAAATCACTGGCGCGCGCGGTGTCGCCGCCAGTGAGCAAACGCTGATCCAGGTCCAGAAAACGTTACAAGAAGAAAAAATTACCGCTAAGTCTGTGGCACTGGAAGAGGGCGCTATCCTTGCTCGCTTCGACTCCACCGATACGCAGCTCCGCGCTCGTGAAGCGCTGATGGGCGTGATGGGTGATAAATATGTCGTGGCGCTGAACCTTGCTCCTGCAACTCCGCGTTGGCTGGCTGCGCTAAACGCAGAGCCAATGAAACTCGGTCTCGACCTGCGTGGCGGTGTGCACTTCCTGATGGAAGTGGATATGGATACCGCGCTGGGCAAGCTGCAGGAACAGAACATCGACAGCCTGCGCAGCGATCTGCGTGATAAAGGCATCCCTTACACCACCGTGCGTAAGGAAGAGAACTACGGCATGAGCATCGCGTTCCGCGACGGCTCTGCACGCGACCAGGCGGTCACTTACCTGACGTCGCGTCACCGCGATCTGGTGATCACCTCGCAGGGCAGCAACCAGCTGCGCGCCGTGATGACCGATGCCCGTCTGAGCGAAGCGCGTGAATACGCCGTTCAGCAGAACATCAACATTCTGCGTAACCGTGTAAACCAGCTGGGGGTAGCCGAGCCGCTGGTACAGCGTCAGGGTGCTGACCGTATCGTGGTTGAACTGCCAGGTATCCAGGATACCGCGCGTGCGAAGGAGATTCTGGGCGCGACCGCGACCCTGGAGTTCCGTCTGGTAAACACCAACGTTGACCAGTCCGCAGCCGCCTCTGGCCGCGTACCGGGCGACTCTGAAGTGAAGCAGACCCGTGAAGGTCAGCCGGTGGTGATGTACAAACGTGTGATCCTGACCGGTGACCACATTACCGACTCCACTTCCAGCCAGGATGAATACAACCAGCCGCAGGTGAACATCTCGCTTGATAGCGCAGGTGGCAACATCATGTCTAACTTCACTAAGGACAACATCGGTAAACCGATGGCAACCCTGTTCGTGGAGTATAAAGACAGCGGTAAGAAAGATGCGAACGGTCGCTCGGTGCTGGTGAAAGAGGAAGAGGTGATTAACATCGCCAATATCCAGTCCCGACTGGGTAACAGCTTCCGTATCACCGGTATCAACAACCCGAACGAAGCACGTCAGCTGTCGCTGCTGCTGCGTGCCGGTGCGCTGATTGCGCCAATCCAGATTGTTGAAGAGCGTACCATTGGTCCAACCCTGGGTATGCAGAACATCAAACAGGGTCTGGAAGCCTGTCTGGCCGGTCTGGTGGTCTCCATCATCTTCATGATCTTCTTCTATAAGAAGTTTGGTCTGATCGCGACAAGTGCGCTGGTGGCGAACCTGGTCCTGATTATCGGCATCATGTCTCTGCTTCCGGGGGCGACGCTGACCATGCCGGGTATTGCGGGTATCGTTCTTACCCTTGCGGTGGCGGTCGACGCCAACGTACTGATAAACGAACGTATCAAAGAAGAGCTAAGCAACGGTCGTTCTGTGCAGCAGGCGATTGAAGAGGGCTACAAAGGGGCGTTCAGCTCCATCTTCGATGCGAACGTAACAACACTGATTAAGGTTCTTATCCTGTATGCAGTGGGTACTGGCGCTATCAAAGGCTTTGCGATTACTACCGGTATCGGTGTAGCAACGTCAATGTTTACCGCTATTGTCGGCACCCGTGCCATCGTGAACCTGCTGTACGGCGGCAAGCGCGTTAAAAAGCTGTCTATCTGAGGAGTGCGTTGTGGCACAGGAATATACTGTTGAACAATTAAACCACGGCCGTAAAGTCTGGGACTTTATGCGCTGGGACTACTGGGCCTTCGGCATATCAGGTTTTCTGCTGATTCTGTCCATCGTCATTATGGGCGTGAAAGGCTTCAACTGGGGTCTGGACTTCACCGGTGGTACGGTGATTGAAATCACCCTGGAAAAACCGGTCGATATGGACCAGATGCGCGAATCGCTGCAGAAAGCGGGCTTTGAAGAGCCGCTGCTGCAGAACTTCGGCAGCAGCCGCGACATCATGGTGCGTATGCCACCGGTACACGATGCCAACGGCAGCCAGGAGCTGGGCAGCAAGGTCGTTCAGGTTATCAATGAATCGACCAGCCAGAATGCAACGGTTAAGCGTATTGAGTTTGTTGGCCCGAGCGTGGGTGCAGACCTGGCCCAGACAGGTGCCATGGCGCTGCTGGTGGCGCTGATCTCCATCCTCGTTTATGTTGGCTTCCGCTTCGAGTGGCGCCTGGCGGCCGGGGTGGTTATTGCTCTGGCGCACGACGTGGTGATCACCATGGGCGTACTGTCGCTGTTCCACATTGAGATTGACCTGACGATTGTGGCATCCCTGATGTCCGTTATCGGTTACTCACTGAACGACAGTATCGTGGTATCTGACCGTATCCGTGAAAACTTCCGTAAGATCCGTCGCGGTACGCCGTACGAAATCTTTAACGTGTCGTTGACCCAGACGCTGCACCGTACCTTGATCACCTCCGGGACCACCTTGATGGTGATCCTGATGCTGTATCTCTTCGGTGGCCCGGTACTGGAAGGCTTCTCGCTGACCATGCTGATTGGTGTCTCTATCGGTACGGCGTCGTCCATTTACGTGGCGTCCGCACTGGCACTGAAACTCGGCATGAAGCGTGAGCACCTGATCCAGCAGAAGGTCGAAAAAGAAGGGGCGGATCAGCCGTCCATTCTGCCGTAAAGGCAACAGCGCGTTAAAACAGAATCCCGGTCGCAAGGCCGGGATTTTTTTGGGTACATCGCGCACGGATTTGGGTACTCTCCAGTGTGAATGCGAAATGACATGGAGCAATACCGATGGCCGTCATCACCCTCTCATCTGTTCCCCAACCGACCCTCTGGCACGATGTGCCATCTGTAACGCTAAGCGATGAAACTCTGCAGCAGCGCAAGGCGAAAGTCCTTAGCCGCATGGTACAGCAGGGGCTGGATACGCTGGTTATCTATGCCGACAAAGAGCACGGCGGCAATTTTGAATATCTCACCGGGTTTATCCCGCGCTTTGAAGAGGCGCTCCTGATACTGCAACAGACGGGGGAGGCGGCCCTGGTGCTGGGTAATGAAAACCTGAAGCTGGCGGCGCATGCCCGACTGGCGAACCGCGTTATCCATGCGCCGTGGTTTTCACTGCCAAACCAGCCGATGGATAATCAGCACTCCTTCCCGGAGTTGCTTCGTGAGGCGGGGCTCTCAGGCGCGAACACCGTTGGGCTGGCGGGCTGGAAGCTATTTACTGGCGCGCGCGACGACAGTTTGCAGATGTTCGATCTCCCCGCGTTTATTGTCGATGCCCTGCGCCTGGCGGCACCTCAGGCGCGGTTATGCAATGCAACGGGGATCTTTATCTCGCCCGAGAGCGGCGCCCGCATCACCAATAATGCAAACGAACTGGCGCACTACGAATACGGTGCCAATCTCGCCTCCACGGCAATTCTCACGGCGCTGAATGCCATCGCGCCCGGCAAAACCGAGAAGCAGATCGGCGCGCTGCTGGCGGCAGAGGGGCAGGCCAATAACGTGGTGATGATTGCCGCCACCGGGGAGCGTTTTGCTGATGCGAGGCTCTATCCGGGCGATAAAATCATTCAGCGCGGGGATAAATTCTCGCTGACGACCGGTTATAAAGGCGGCTTAAGCAGCCGTGCGGCTTATGTGGTGGCAGATGAAAATGAGCTAACACCGGCGGTAGCAGACTACCTCGAGGTGGTCGCCAAACCCTATTTCAATGCGGTGGTCAGTTGGCTGCAGCACCTGCGTATCGGCCTGCGTGGCGGTGAGATGTATGACCTGGTCGAACGGGTGTTGCCGAAAGCAGACTACCACTGGCACCTTAATCCGGGACATCTGGTGGCGGATGAGGAGTGGCTCTGCTCGCCCATTGGACCGAATTCGGCGGCAACATTACAAAGCGGCATGCTCCTGCAAATCGATATCATTCCCTCCCGCGCAGGATACGCTGGCGCCAGCATTGAAGATACCGTGGCGCTGGCGGACGAGGCGCTTCGCCACGAGATTCAGACCGCCTGGCCCGCGCTCTGGCAGCGTATTTGTACGCGCCGGGCCTATATTCAGACGCAGCTGGGCATCAGGCTGCCCGAGCAGGTTTTACCGCTTTCAAATACCGTCGGTTATCTGCGCCCGTGGCTGCTAAATCAATCGCTTGCCCTGATTTTTACTGAGTGAGCCACTCTGCTGACAGTATGCTGTCAGGAGGCCAGGCGTACACTCCTTCTGAACTTACTCAACAGGCAGGAGGATGTATGAATAACGTCATTAACTGGTTTGAAATTGCAGTGACGGATATGGAACGGGCCATCGCCTTTTATGAGCCGGTGATGCAGGTCTCGCTAAAACGTGAAGCAATGGACTGCGCGGAACTGGCCGTGTTCCCGCACGATGATCCGGCCGTCGGCGGTGCGCTGGCAAAATTTGACGGCATTGCGCCGTCGCAGCAGGGGGCGATTATCTATCTTCATACCCCAAACCTTGCGGCAACGCTCGATCGCGTGGCCTCAGCCGGGGGAGAATGTGTTTTCGGCCCGCTGGTCCTGCCGCGCGGCATTGGCACTATCGCGCTGTTTACGGACAGCGAAGGCAACCGGGTAGGGCTCCATCAGCCCGCCTGATAACGAGTGAAGGTGAAAATCGATGACCCGACGCGCTGACCGCCTGTTTCAGATCGTACAGATTCTGCGGGGCAGGCGGCTGACCACCGCCGCGCTGCTCGCTGAACGACTGGGCGTGTCGGCGCGCACGGTGTATCGCGATATCCGCGATCTGTCGCTGTCGGGCGTGCCGATAGAGGGCGAAGCCGGAAGTGGTTATCGACTGCTATCGGGCTTTGATTTGCCACCGTTGATGCTGACTAATCGCGAGTCCGAAGCGCTGATCGTTGCCATTCGCCTGCTCAAAACCTGGGGAGGTGAGTCGCTCTCAAAAGAACTGGAGTCGGCGCAGGAGAAAGTGCTCGCTATTTTGCCCGAAGAGAGCCGTCGCAAGGCCGAGCAGACGCGCATTTACGCGCCGGATATTGCCCTGCAACCCCATTCGAGAAGCGGCTTTGATGTCATTCATCAGGCGATATCTTCCCAGCAGGTGCTCGCGTTACATTATCGGGATGAGGCCGGGCAGCTCTCCTGGCGGGAGGTGCAGCCGTTAGGGCTGTTCTTCTGGGGAGAGCACTGGCTACTCGCAGCCTGGTGTGAGCGACGCAATGACTACCGCTGTTTTCGCCTCGACCGTTGCCTGACCATTACCCTGACCGGGCGACGCTTCAGCGAAAGTGCAGAACGTTCTCTGGCCGACTTTTTGCGTAAAGTGAAGCAATAAAAAAGCCAGCCCGGAGGCTGGCTTTCATACATTGAAGCGATGCTTAGAAGTTGTAACCGACAACCAGATAACCACCCCAGCCGGTAGTACGTGTGTTGAAGTTGCCATTGCCAAAGTTTAGCTCAGCATCGTCGTTCCACTGACCACCGTTGTGCCAGTAACGCGCAACAACAGAGTAATGCCAGTGATCGTAGTTCAGCGCCAGAATGTGGCTGGAGGCGATAGAGTCGTTGGTACGGGATTTATTGCCGTTCAGATCGTTGGCGCTGTCATCGCCTAAATCGGAACCCCAGTCAAAGTTGGTGAAGCCGATGTAGCTCAGGTTACCGCCCCACAGCTGGGTAATCGGCACGAAGTATTTCACTTTGAAACGGTAGCCATCCCACTCGTTTTCGTTCGCTGCACCGTAGTTCTGCCACTGGTATTTCGCGTACACGTTCAGGGAGAGGCTCATCGGCAGACCGGTATCGATGTCGGTACCCAGACCCATATACCAGGTGCTCTGGCGGCCATCTTTATTGCGACCCATGTCGTAGATGTAGTTGTTCGCGATGTACCACTCTTTGAATGGACCAAAGCTCAGATCGGTGCCGGTCAGCTTATCGATAGAGAAACGCGGCTCGATCTCCATGAACAGCGGAGAGCCGTGGTTCCAGATACCTTTCGCATCAGTGTTACCACCGAAGAATACCGGCGCATCCAGGTAACCATAGAAATCAAACCAGTCTTTCTTGGCAAACGCTTCGTATTCAAGGTAGGTATCGTTACGGATCTGAGGTCCGAAGCGGGTGTGGTAGCTACCAACCACGTTCACGCTCTGGTGCCACCAGTCGGAGACATATTCAGGTTTATCGTTTTCCGCTGCGTTAACAGAGAAAGTGGTTGAGAGCGCCAGAACTGCGCCAGCTGCCAGTAATGTTTTTTTCATAATGATGCCACTGATTTGAAATCCCTTACGGGAGTGAAAAATGCGCGAATAGCGTTTCTAAATATTTCGTGTTTCTGCGAGCCTATTATAGGAATCCGTGCTCACAAAAATATGTGTTGTTTCACATATCTCTCACATACGTAATCGATTGCGTTCACGTTTGCGTACTTTAAACGGAGCGGATTGTACTGGCAAACATTTATGTTGCCAATCTTTGCGGAATTTAAATGAAAGCGGAACGTGGTTACGTTCCGCTGAAGAGATTACTGCGCGACGGGCTGGATATCGTGGATGCGGACAAAACCGAGCTGTTCTGGGGTAACGCCATTCAACTGCAGTGGGATATCCACATCGCTCGGGGCGAGTACGCTGGCCGGCGCATTAATCAGCTGGCTTTGCACATTCACCTCCTGGAAATTATCTGTGGTGCCCTGGATCTGGCCCCACTCCACGGTGCCGCTAAAAGCGGGTAAGGGATCGTTAGACTCGCCCTGAATGCGCAGTGTCGCACGGGTACCGTCAGCATTGGGCGCCACGTCTACCAACGACATTCGCAGCGTGCCGATCTGGCTTTTCAGCCGCGCCGGAGTGTTAGCGCCCGGTAGCAGATAAACACCGCTGGTCGATTTCACATTCAGCGCGTTCTGCTGGGTGATCTTTACGGTTTCCTGGTTGAGCTCGCTCATGGTTTGGTTTAGCGCGCTCACGCTCTGGTTCATCTGGCGAACTTCGCTTTGCTGTGCACAGGCGCTAAGGCTAAAGAGGCTCCCCACCAGGAGAATTTTCAGGTAACGTCTTGTCATTGCGTTTAATTCCTTGAAATAACGGATGGTGATAAGCGTAGCCAACGAAGCAAGGCAGGGTATAGATCCATTATCTCAAAAACGCTCTTCCTTTGTTGTCAGCCCAGTTCAGGGTAAAATGGAACTCAGTTAACCCGAAAGTCAGGACACCGTATGCATTGCCCATTCTGTCTCGCCGTGGATACCAAAGTAATCGACTCCCGTCTGGTGGGGGAAGGCTCCTCCGTACGCCGCCGCCGGCAATGCCTGGTATGCAACGAACGTTTTACTACCTTTGAAGTGGCAGAGCTGGTTATGCCGCGGGTAGTGAAAAGCAACGATATTCGCGAACCCTTCAATGAAGAGAAGCTGCGAAGTGGAATGCTGAAAGCGCTGGAAAAACGCCCCGTCAGCGCAGATGACGTCGAAACGGCACTTAACCACATCAAATCCCATCTGCGCGGTACCGGCGAGCGCGAAGTGCCGAGCAAGATGATCGGCAACCTGGTGATGGAGCAGCTGAAAAAGCTCGATAAAGTGGCCTATATCCGCTTCGCTTCTGTCTACCGCAGCTTCGAAGATATTAAAGAATTTGGCGAAGAGATCGCCCGCCTACAGGATTAAGCCCATGCAGGATGAAATGTACATGGCGCGAGCCTTAAAGCTGGCGCAGCGCGGACGTTTTACTACCCATCCCAATCCCAACGTTGGCTGTGTAATTGTGAAAGAGGGCGAAATCGTCGGAGAAGGTTTTCACTTTCGCGCCGGCGAGCCGCATGCCGAAGTACACGCCCTGCGGATGGCCGGCGAGAAGGCGCGTGGGGCGACGGCTTACGTGACGCTTGAGCCTTGCAGCCATCATGGGCGCACGCCACCCTGCTGTGAAGCGCTGATTAACGCAGGGGTGACGCGCGTGGTGGCAGCGATGCAGGATCCTAATCCGCAGGTAGCCGGCCGTGGATTGTTCCGCCTGCAGCAGGAAGGGATTGAGGTGAGTCATGGCCTGATGATGCAGGACGCCGAAGCCATTAATAAAGGTTTCCTGAAGCGCATGCGGACGGGCTTTCCCTTTATTCAGTTAAAGCTCGGCGCCTCCCTTGATGGCCGTACGGCGATGGCCAACGGCGAGAGCCAGTGGATCACTTCTGCGCAATCAAGGCGCGATGTGCAACGTCTGCGCGCGCAAAGCCATGCTATTCTCACCACCAGTGACACCGTGCTGGCGGATAACCCGTCAATGACCGTGCGCTGGGACGATCTTTCTGCCGATACGCAGTCCTGCTATTCCCAGGATGACCTGCGTCAGCCGCTTCGCATCGTGCTGGACCGCCAAAACCGCGTCACGCCAGAGCATCGTATTGTTCAGCAACCAGGTGAAACGCTTTTTGTCCGCACCGGGGAAGATAGCCGCGCATGGCCGGAGGGCGTTCGAACGCTGATTGTACCCGAACATAATGGCCACCTCGATCTGGTGGTACTTATGATGCAGCTCGGCAGACAGCAGGTGAACAGCATCTGGGTTGAAGCAGGGCCGACCCTTGCCGGGGCGCTACTGCAGGCGGGGCTGGTGGATGAACTCATTGTTTACGTTGCCCCTAAACTGTTAGGCAACGACGCGCGTGGTCTGTTTGTCCTGCCGGGCCTTGAAAAACTGGCCGATGCACCGCAGCTTAAGTTCAGCGAGATACGCCCGATTGGACCCGATATTTGCCTGCATTTAATTCCCGCGTAAGGCTTACTGAAATAGGGAAGCAGTACGCAAATTATTATGATAAAATCCGCCCCCCTGCGGGGCCAAATGAACCCGTTAAGGAAGAGTATGAACATTATTGAAGCCGCTGTTGCTACCCCGGACGCTCGCGTCGCCATCACCATTGCGCGTTTTAACAACTTCATCAACGACAGCCTGCTGGAAGGTGCGGTAGACGCCCTGAAACGTATCGGTCAGGTGAAAGACGAAAATATTACCGTTGTCTGGGTTCCAGGCGCTTATGAACTGCCGCTGGCAGCAGGCGCGCTGGCGAAAACCGGCAAGTATGATGCGGTAATTGCGCTGGGTACGGTTATTCGTGGCGGTACCGCGCACTTTGAATATGTAGCAGGCGGTGCCAGCAATGGTCTGCTGCACGTTGCGCAGGATGCTGAAATTCCTGTCGCGTTTGGCGTGCTCACCACTGAAAGTATTGAACAAGCTATCGAACGCGCTGGCACCAAAGCCGGTAACAAAGGTGCAGAAGCTGCACTGACCGCGCTTGAAATGATTAATGTATTGAAAGCCATCAAGGCCTGATTTTTGTAAGGGGAATTCCGTGAAACCTGCTGCTCGTCGCCGCGCCCGTGAATGTGCCGTCCAGGCACTTTACTCCTGGCAGTTGTCCCAGAACGACATCGCTGATGTTGAATACCAGTTCCTGGCGGAACAAGACGTCAAAGGCGTTGATGTCCTGTACTTCCGTGAACTGCTGTCGGGAGTGGCGACTAATAGCGCGTATCTCGACGGACTGATGAAGCCATACCTGTCCCGTCTGCTCGAAGAGCTGGGCCAGGTTGAAAAAGCCGTACTGCGTATCGCCCTGTTCGAACTGTCCAAACGTGACGATGTGCCGTACAAAGTGGCCATCAACGAAGCGATCGAACTGGCGAAAACCTTCGGTGCTGAAGACAGCCATAAATTCGTCAATGGCGTGCTGGATAAAGCCGCTCCTGCGATCCGTCCCCACAAAAAGTGATCCGCAAACCGGAGTACTGTGCTGCCTTCGTGCGGTGTAGTCTCCGGTTTTTTCTTTTCTTAGCGAGGCATAACGTATGGCATGCGGCGAATTCTCCCTGATTGCCCGTTATTTTGACCGCGTCAGATCTTCTCGTCGTGATGTTGAAACCGGCATCGGTGACGACTGCGCACTGCTCAATATTCCGGAAAAACAGACGCTGGCCATCAGCACCGATACGCTGGTGTGTGGCAACCATTTTCTGGCGGACATCGATCCTGCCGATCTGGCGTACAAAGCGCTGGCGGTGAACGTCAGCGATCTGGCGGCGATGGGGGCCGACCCGGCGTGGTTAACGCTGGCGCTCACCCTGCCGAAGGTAGATGAAGCGTGGCTGGAAACGTTCAGCGATGCCCTTTTCGAGCAGCTTAACTACTACGATATGCAGCTGATTGGCGGCGATACCACAGCGGGCCCGCTGTCGATGACCCTGGCGATCCACGGCTATGTCCCGGCTGGACGGGCTCTGAAGCGCTCAGGCGCGAAGCCAGGAGACGGGATCTATGTGACCGGAACCCCTGGCGACAGTGCGGCCGGGCTGGCGATTTTACAAGACCGTCTGGTGGTTAAAGAGGCTGCTGATGCCGACTACCTGATAAAGCGTCATCTGCGTCCGACGCCACGCATTCTTCATGGGCAGGCGCTACGGGATCGTGCCAGTGCGGCAATCGATCTCTCTGATGGCTTGATTTCCGATCTTGGCCACATACTTAAGGCCAGCGGCGTAGGAGCGCGTGTCGATCTCGATACCTTCCCGCTTTCGGCGCCGCTGCGCCGCCATGCTGAGCCTGAACAGGCTCTACGCTGGGCGCTCTCGGGGGGTGAAGACTACGAGCTGTGTTTCACCGTGCCTGAACTGAATCGCGGTACGCTGGACGTAGCGCTTGGCCATCTGGGCGTTCCCTTTACCTGTATCGGCCAGATCCTGCCGGAAAGCGAAGGGATGCAGTTTTTGCGTGACGGAGAACCTGTCACGCTGGACTGGAAAGGCTACGATCACTTCGCGCAGTAAATAGTGCGTCCCCTCTCCTTGCGGGAGAGGGGATTCGGGGTTATTTAAACCCCACGACCGGATGCTGCTGATAGGGCGTCTCGAGTTCGGCGATCTGCTCCGGCGTAAGTGTTAGCTCAACCGCACGCAGCAACTCATCCAGCTGATCCTCGCGTGAAGCACCAATAATCGGTGCCGCTACCCCACGTTTACTCAGCAACCATGTCAGCGCCACCTGCGCGCGGGTTGCATGGGTCTCTTCTGCAATGGCGGCCAGACGTTCGGCGATCTGCGCATCGTTGGCGTCACTTTCTGAATAGAGGGTTTTGCCAAACTCATCCGAAACCGAGCGGGCCGTGGTCTCGCCCCAGGGACGGGTTAACCTGCCGCGCGCCAGCGGGCTCCAGGGGATCACCGCAACGCCTTCCTGATAGCAGAGCGGCAGCATCTCGCGCTCCTCTTCCCGATAGATGAGGTTATAGTGATTCTGCATTGTCACGAAGCGCGCCCAGCCATGTTGTGCCTGTAAATCCAGCGCCTGGGCAAACTGCGAGGCGTGCATGGAGGATGCGCCGATAAAACGTGCTTTCCCGGCTTTAACCACGTCGTTCAGCGCTTCGAGCGTCTCTTCGATAGGGGTGTTGTAATCCCAGCGATGGATTTGCAGCAGATCCACATAATCCATATTCAGCCGACGCAGGCTGTCGTCAATCGATCGCAGAATCTGTGCGCGGGAGAGCCCTTCCGGCAGGTCGCCTACCTGATGGTAAACCTTAGTGGCGACGACCACCTCGTCCCGACGTGCAAAGTCGCGCAGGGCGCGACCGACAATCTCTTCGCTGCTGCCGTCGGAATAGCTGTTTGCGGTATCAAAAAAGGTAATGCCGCCATCAAGGGCGTGCTTGATGAGCAGGCGACTGCTCTCTTCCGGCAGCGTCCAGGCGTGTTTACCCCGATCCGGCTCGCCAAATGTCATACAGCCCAGACAAAGACGGGAAACCTTAAGGTCTGTTTTTCCTAATGTTGTATATTGCATGGTTCCACTCCTGCTGTTTTAAACATGAGGTTTAAGCATAGCAGGAGCGGAAAGGGGGGAGGTGGGGTCAGGCCAGCCAGCTGCGAATTCTGGCTTCGATACCAGCGGCATCAAGTCCAATTTCTGCGCGGGCTTCATCCTGGGTGCCCTGGGCAATGAAGTGATCCGGCAGACCAAGGTTCAACACCGGTACTGGCTTGCGGTTCGCCATCAGCACTTCGTTCACGCCGCTGCCCGCGCCGCCCATAATCGCGTTCTCTTCCAGCGTGACCAGCATCTCGTGACTGGCGGCCATTTCAAGGATAAGCGCCTCGTCGAGCGGCTTCACAAAGCGCATATCAACCAGAGTCGCGTTTAGCGCGTCGGCGGCCTGAGCGGCTTCCGGCATCAGCGTGCCGAAGTTCAGGATCGCGACCTTTTCACCGCGACGCCTGATGACGCCTTTGCCAATCGCCATTTTTTGCAGAGGTTCAAGCTCAACGCCCAGGGCGTTACCGCGTGGATAGCGAACCGCACTTGGACCGTCCTGATAGTGATAGCCGGTATACAGCATCTGACGACATTCGTTTTCATCAGACGGGGTCATGATCACCATGTCAGGAATACAGCGCAGGAACGACAGATCGAATGCGCCCTGATGGGTCTGGCCGTCGGCACCGACAATGCCTGCGCGGTCGATAGCAAACAGCACCGGCAGCTTCTGGATAGCCACGTCGTGGATCACCTGATCGTAGGCGCGCTGCAGGAAGGTGGAGTAGATCGCCACGATCGGCTTATAGCCGCCAATCGCCAGACCAGCCGCGAAGGTCACCGCGTGTTGCTCGGCGATCGCCACGTCAAAATATTGATCCGGATATTTTTTAGAGAACTCAACCATGCCGGAGCCTTCGCGCATGGCGGGCGTAACGGCCATCAGCTTGTTATCTTTCGCTGCGGTTTCACACAGCCAGTCACCAAAGATTTTGGAGTAGCTCGGCATGCCGCCGCTGCTTTTCGGCAGACAGCCGCTGGTAGGGTCGAACTTCGGTACCGCGTGGAAAGTGATCGGATCTTTTTCCGCCGGTTCGTATCCGCGACCTTTTTTGGTCATGATATGCAGGAACTGCGGGCCTTTAAGGTCTCGCATGTTCTTGAGCGTAGTGACCAGCCCCAGCACATCGTGGCCATCGACCGGACCGATATAGTTAAAGCCCAGCTCTTCAAACAGCGTGCCTGGCACGACCATGCCTTTGATATGTTCTTCCGTACGCTTGAGCAGCTCTTTGATCGGCGGTACACCGGAGAAGACTTTTTTACCGCCTTCACGCAGGGTGGAATAGAGCTTACCGGAGAGCAGTTGCGCCAGATGATTATTGAGCGCGCCGACATTCTCGGAGATCGACATTTCGTTGTCGTTCAGCACCACCAGCATATCCGGTTTGATATCGCCCGCATGGTTCATTGCCTCGAAGGCCATACCCGCGGTGATCGCCCCGTCACCAATTACGCAGACGGTACGGCGCTGCTTGTTCTCTTTCTCTGCCGCGACGGCAATGCCGATACCGGCGGAAATCGAGGTGGAGGAGTGACCGACGCTTAAGACGTCGTATTCGCTCTCACCGCGCCAGGGGAACGGATGCAGCCCCCCTTTCTGGCGAATGGTGCCAATTTTATCGCGACGGCCAGTAAGAATTTTATGCGGATAAGCCTGATGGCCAACATCCCAAATCAGCTGATCGAAGGGGGTATTGTAGACGTAGTGCAGCGCTACGGTGAGCTCCACCGTGCCAAGCCCGGAGGCGAAGTGGCCGCTGGAACGACTTACGCTGTCGAGCAGATAGCGACGTAACTCATCGCACAGCTTCGGCAGGCTCTCTTTCGGCAACAGACGCAACTCCTGGGTGGAGTCAACCAACGCCAGTGTCGGGTATTTGGCAATATCAAAACTCATCAAAGGCTCATCGAGATATATAGTTTATTTATCACGCTGGATTATGTAGTCCGCTAGCGCTTCCAGTGCCGAGGTGTCCAGTGACTGCGCGGCCAGTTCATTTAGCGACTGGCGGGCATCATCAATCAGATCCCGGGCTTTACGTTGGGCTTGCTCAAGACCCAACAGGGCGGGGTAGGTACTTTTGCCAAGCTGCTGATCGGCACCCTGACGTTTACCCAATATTGCAGTATCGCCCACGACATCCAGAATGTCATCCTGAACCTGGAAAGCCAGACCGATACTTTCTGCGTAGCGATCCAGGATCGGCAGGGCGTTACGCCCTTGTTCGCCCGCGCTCAATGCGCCCAGACGAACGGCGGCGCGAATCAGTGCCCCGGTCTTGTGGCGATGAATGCGCTCCAGCTGTTCCAGCGTCACCTGGCGCCCTTCGGCTTCCAGATCCAGTGCCTGACCGCCGCACATACCCGCCACGCCGCTGGCCTGCGCCAGTTCGGAGATCATGGCCAGGCGGTCACGATCGGCCACCTCTGCCATCGGCGCATCACTCAGAATAGCAAACGCCAGGGTTTGTAGCGCATCGCCCGCCAGAATGGCATTCGCTTCGCCAAACTTAATGTGGCAGGTTGGCTGGCCGCGGCGCAGATCGTCATCATCCATCGCCGGTAAATCGTCGTGCATTAATGAGTAAGCATGAATACACTCAACGGCGGCCGCGGGGGCGTCCAGCGTTCCGGTGCTGATACCAAACATGTTGCCGGTGGCATAGACCAGGAACGGGCGCAGACGTTTGCCGCCCAACAGTGCGCCATAGTGCATGGCGCCGACCAGCGGAGTGTTCTGAAAAGGCTGTGGCTCAATGAAACGGCGAAGCGCGTCGTTAGCACGCTCGACGCACGTCTGAAGCTGATTCGCAAAATCCATTTACTCAGCGTCCGGTGTAAAAGGGGTGGGGGCAGCATCTTCGCTATTAGTAAGCAGGATCTGCACGCGCTGTTCAGCTTGCTGCAGCTTAACTTGGCCCTGACGCGCCAGCTGCACGCCGCGCTCGAACTCATTCAGCGCCTCTTCCAGCGGCAGATCGCCACTTTCCAGACGGGTAACGATTTGCTCTAGTTCACCCAGCGCAGTTTCGAAACTGGCGGGTGCGTCATTTTTCTTTGGCATAGTGAATTGACTCTACTGTTTTTGCCTGTTCATGGTAACGGACTCAGGCTGATAAGCAAATAACGCGCAATATGCACAGGAGCCGCGCGATGGTGGTATACTTGCGCGCCTGGATGCAGTCTTCGGTATAGGGGCTGCTGTACTTTTCCATCACAAGCCTCTCAGGGCTTGCCAAAGAACCATTGCCGCCATGAAGTTTATCATTAAATTGTTCCCTGAAATCACCATCAAAAGCCAATCTGTGCGTTTGCGCTTTATTAAAATTCTGACCGGGAACATTCGTAACGTATTAAAGCACTATGACGAAACCCTCGCTGTGGTTCGCCACTGGGACCACGTTGAAGTGCGCGCCAAAGATGAAAATAAGCGTATTGATATTCGCGATGCGCTCACCCGTATTCCGGGCATCCACCATATTCTGGAAGTCGAGGACGTGCCGTTCACGTCTCTGCATGACATCTTCGAGAAGGCGCTGGCGCAGTACCGCGACCAGATCGAAGGCAAAACCTTCTGCGTTCGCGTAAAGCGCCGCGGTAAACATGAATTTAGCTCAATTGAAGCTGAACGCTATGTGGGCGGCGGGCTGAACCAGCACGTTGAATCGGCGCGCGTGAAGCTGACCGACCCGGATGTGACCGTTCACCTTGAGATCGAAAATGATCGCCTGTTACTGGTGAAAGGGCGCTACGAAGGGATTGGCGGTTTCCCCATCGGTACCCAGGAAGATGTGCTGTCGCTTATCTCCGGTGGGTTCGACTCCGGCGTATCCAGCTATATGCTTATGCGTCGCGGCTGTCGTGTGCACTACTGTTTCTTTAATCTGGGTGGCGCCGCGCATGAAATCGGCGTTCGTCAGGTTGCACACTATCTATGGAACCGCTTTGGTAGCTCCCACCGCGTGCGTTTTGTGGCGATAAACTTCGAACCCGTGGTCGGCGAGATCCTCGAGAAAGTGGAAGATGGCCAGATGGGGGTGATACTGAAGCGCATGATGGTGCGTGCGGCCTCCCAGGTTGCTGAGCGCTACGGCGTGCAGGCGCTGGTCACCGGCGAAGCGCTGGGACAGGTTTCCAGCCAGACGCTGACCAACCTGCGCCTGATCGACAACGTCTCTGATACTCTGATCCTCCGCCCGCTGATCTCTCACGATAAAGAGCATATCATCGACCTGGCGCGTGAAATCGGTACCGCTGACTTCGCCCGCACCATGCCGGAATATTGTGGCGTGATTTCAAAAAGCCCAACGGTGAAAGCGGTGAAGGGAAAAATCGAAGCGGAAGAAGAAAACTTCGACTTCAGTATCCTGGATAAAGTGGTCGCCGAAGCGTCCAATATCGATATTCGCGAGATTGCTCAGCAGACCGAGCAGGACGTTGTGGAAGTGGAAACCGTGAAAGGTTTCAGCGCTAACGATGCGATTCTGGATATCCGCTCTATTGATGAACAGGATGACAAACCACTGCAGGTTGAGGGTGTGGAGGTAGTTTCACTGCCATTCTACAAACTGAGCACGAAGTTTGGTGACCTCGACCAGAACAAAACGTATTTGCTGTGGTGTGAGCGTGGGGTGATGAGCCGCCTGCAGGCGCTCTATCTCCGCGAGCAGGGCTTTGCCAACGTGAAGGTGTATCGCCCGTAATACGATAACGGCAACCCCAGGGTTGCCGTTTTTTTATTCGTAGTAATTATAAATGCCCGCCGCCATAACCAGTTGAGATGCCACTTCATGAGCTTTCTCGCGTCCAGCCAGTAGCTGAATAATCTTCAGCGCAAAATCAATCGATGTACCTGGCCCCTGGCTGGTTAACAGATTGACGCGCGGATCCCAGACCACGCGTTTATCCACCCATTGCTCTTCGGGGATACGATCTTTAAGCGTCGGGAAACCCGTCATGTTGCCGACAGGAAACAGGTTATGAGGCACAAGCACCGTGCCCGCTGCGGCGCAAATGGCCGCGACGATACGCCCAGAAAGATGGAACTGACGCACAGTCTCTACCAGCAGGGGGCTGTCCCGAAAACACTCTGCCCCTTTCAGACCACCCGGTAACACGATGATGTCGTAATCACCATCCGCCACCTCTACCAGCGGGGCATCGGCGAGGAGCTTCACGCCGCGTGAACAGACAATTGCCAGGTTACCATCGCTGGCTACGCTGGCGGTGGTAACGTTAATGCCGCCGCGCACCAGTAAATCAATGGTCGTGACTGCTTCGGTCTCTTCGCTACCAGGGGCGAGGCATACCAGTGCCGACGCGCTCATACTCACTCTCCTTACGTTTAACCATGTCATACAGACGGGCGTTTTCCGGCACGCTAATGCCGTGGGCTCGCGCCCGTTTAAGTAAATACCCGGTAATATAATCGATCTCAGTGTGACGCTGGGCACGCACGTCCTGCAGCATTGAAGAGATATTTTCTGCTGTACTTTCAATAACCTGATCGACGTAATAACGGAGATCGTCAGCGGAGGTGTGTAAGCCTTCCCGCTCCACCACCGACGCGACCTCCGCGCAGAGCGTGGCCACCAGTTGCTGATGATTTTTTAATTCGCCGTTTGGACAATTCCAGAGCGCCGTCAGGGGATTGATCACGCAGTTTACCGCCAGCTTACGCCAGAGCTGTGGACGAATATGATTATGCCAGGCCACATCGGGTAAAACGTCCTGCAGCGTATCGGCCAGGTAGCTGTAATCCCCATCCTGCGCCCGGGCCGGGCCAATATGGGTGACGCCGCCAGCGACGTGAACAATGATATTGCCATCGCGCCGCGCCGCGTGCGTGGTGGTGGCCATCAAAAGCGGCTGGTGGATACTTTTTAGCTCATCAATGGTGCCCATACCGTTATGTAGCAACAACACAGGGGATGAGGCGGGTAGCGTGGCGGCCAGCGCTTTAACGGCATCGGAAACTTGCCAGGCCTTCAGGGTCACCAGCAGCATATCGCTCTGGGCGAGAAAATCGGGATCGTTGGCGGTAAGCGATTCATTAAAAATCGTCCCGTCCTCTTCAATCAGGTTCACACTGCAATAAGGCTGGGGCACGCGCAACCAACCCTGAACATCGTGACCATGCTTACGCAGCGCAGTAAGCCAAAGCTGGCCCAGGGCTCCGCATCCAAGCACAGTAATTTTCATTGTTCCTCCTCACCTGCAACTGCGCCAGGTGTTACGGCCTAAGTATAGCGCCGTCAGCTAAGCTTCTGTTGAGTTATGCCTCGTAGCGGGTATTATGCAACGCAACAAATATGAAGGGAGAAGAAAAGATGCCATCTTTCGATATTGTTTCTGAAGTGGATATTCAGGAAGTGCGTAACGGCGTGGATAACGCTAGCCGTGAAGTCGAGTCACGTTTCGATTTTCGGGGCGTTGAGGCCACTTTCGAGCTGAATGACGCAAATAAGACCATTAAGGTGCTCAGCGAGTCCGATTTCCAGGTAAACCAGTTGCTGGATATTTTGCGTGCCAAGCTGCTGAAACGCGGCATTGAAGGTACCTCACTGGATGTTCCGGAAGAGTTCGTCCACAGTGGTAAAACCTGGTTTGTTGAAGCCAAACTGAAGCAGGGCATTGAGAGCGCGGTGCAGAAGAAAATCGTTAAGCTCATCAAAGACAGCAAGCTGAAAGTGCAGGCGCAAATCCAGGGTGAAGAGATTCGCGTAACCGGTAAATCCCGTGACGATCTGCAGTCCGTGATGGCTCTGGTGCGAGGCGGCGATCTGGGGCAGCCGTTCCAGTTTAAAAACTTCCGTGATTAATAAATAAGCCCGGTCGGACCGGGCTTTTTTTTAGGCTTTCACTGCCTGCTCCACTTCGAAACGGTTAGTCACCTTGCTGTCAATTTTGACGTAGGCACTGCGCTCTTCCGCGGCAATAAGAACTTCACTTACGCCTTCAGTGGATTCAAGACGCTGTTTCAGCGCTTCACTTATCTCAACGCCATCAGGAATTTCGATCCGCAGGCTGCTTACGTAACGGGGCTCTTTCATGGTGGTGGCAACAAACAGCCAGACCATGGCCAGCAGTGCGCCCGCGAGGAAGACCGTTTGTGAGTCAAACAGACCATCTACCCAGCCCCCAAGCGAGCCGCCAATGGCCACTCCAAGAAACTGGCTGGTGGAGTAAATGCCCATCGCCGTCCCTTTATAACCGGCCGGAGACTCTTTGCTGATCAGCGACGGCAGCAGCGCTTCCATCAGGTTAAAAGCGAGGAAAAAGAGTTGTACGCCGGCTACCAGCTCCCAAAAGTGCGGGCCGGAGCCCCAAAGCACGATCTCGGCAATGAGCAATATCGCCACGCAACCGATAAAGACGCGCTTCATCTTACGCTTCACTTCGGCATAGATAATAAATGGCACCACCGAGACGAACGAAATCAGCATCGTCACGAGGTAAATCTTCCAGTGCTCTGCCGCCGGAAAACCTGCCGCTGCAAGCTGTCCTGGCAGGGCGACAAAGGTCGACATCAGCAGAATATGCAGGCACATAATGCCGAAGTTAAGCTTGAGCAGGCGCGGCTCCACGAGCACTTTGCTGAAGCAGCCTTTCACCATCCCCGACTCACGGTTAAGGACGTGATTTTTACTGTCCGGCACTACCCACAGCGTTAAAGCAATACCGATAGTCGCCAGTATGGCAATCATCCAGAACAGGGCATGCAGACCCAGCTTATGCGTAATAACCGGGCCGAGCACCATCGCTATGGCAAAGGTCACCCCGAAACTCACGCCAATAAAGGCCATTGCTTTGGTGCGGTTTTGTTCGCGCGTTAAGTCTGACAACAGCGCCATCACGGCGGCGGCTATCGCCCCGGAACCTTGCAGCGCGCGGCCAAGAATAATACCCCAGATAGAGTGGGAGAGGGCGGCGATAATGCTACCCAGCACGAAGACCAGCAATCCGCCCACAATTAACGGCTTGCGACCTACGCGGTCAGAGAGCAGACCGAAGGGGATCTGGAAGATGGCCTGGGCCAGGCCATAGATGCCAATCGCCAGACCAATCAATGCTTCGCTGGCACCCTGCAGCGCCATACCATACGTAGTCAGAACGGGCAGGACCATAAACATGCCGAGCATACGCAGTGAGAAAACAGTCCCTAAACCCCAGGTGGCGCGCAACTCGCCCGGCGTCATTTTATAATCGTTCATTACCACCTCAACCTAAAAGCAGGCCATAGTTTAGGTGGGGTGATAAGTGCGGTAAATAGATGTTTGTTAAAATATATTAAGTAAACGTTAATGTTAGCGTTTTTCAGCCAGATAAATGTGGGCATTGAGGCACGAAATGCAAAATTGTAACGTTAGCAGAGTCAAGAAAGGCTTCCGTCTTGTTAACCTTTATCTCTCTTGATGTGTTTGAATCAAATCTCTTCCAACCGAATGCGGTTTTGTTCAGGCATTATCTTGTTCGCCCAAAAGTTCATAACAATAATAAGTTTGGCTACCTGCGTCGTAAATGAAGGGGTTTAATGATTTCTTTACCCGTTATAAGTTATTTAAAAGTTTATGGCGGCTATCTGCTACCAACGCAAAGTCATGAGCATAGTGATGCTGCCATGCAGGTGATCGCACTGACAATCCGCATTGACTGGAATGCAATATATTTATCCAATTTATAAGTCTGATGCTATCATTTTTATTTCGAATGTATTCTTTTGGCCTGTTTTAATAGAGTGGGTTTAATATAAGCAGGGTATTTAAACTACAAAACTATTGAAGGTATTTAATGTTATCTTGCATTGTATTTATCGGTGGCTGTTAAAAGGATATTTATTTTGGGTTTAAAAGAGTGGGGCGCCGAAACAGTTTTGACGCTAAAGCAACGATTTTAATGAGTAACTTTTTAAAATAACAACATGTATTGATGGTGCGAAAAGCAGACTAATCGAATATAAACATAATATGAACCATGTTGTTTTTGTCTCTTCAGTATGTGAAATAGGTGTGAATATACGGCGATGGAAGTTTTAGATAAAACATGATTTACTTCATTAATGGTTCATTGTGTTTGTATATTACTGAAAAGTATAGATTTATTTTGCATTTACCCATTGCTAAAAAGTTGCGAATAAATTCACTCTCATTTTTTTATATAATTCATTAAGAAAAGTGTTGATTCACGTTTTTGTCACAGAATTCAGGGCTTATTCACTATTGTATTAATCTCGTTACGATTAAAATTCTGCTGTCAAAGAGGTTGGGTGACTTTATTTAGATGTTCGATTTGAACATCTAACAAAGAAGATCTGCATCGAAATTTTGCTCAGTAACTACACGAATCCTGAACAGGGAGGCGTGAGTTCTCAGACATATTTACTTTGTGGTGAAGCTATTGGGTGGTGTTAATTGTTGCGCCATGAAATTAGTTTCATTAAAGGCGGATTTAAATTCATTATTTTGCCTGATCTTTTTGAGTTAATGAGGTCGGCATAGCATGACCTTGTAGCATAGTTTATTAACATATAATTGAATGTACCTGCGGCATGAAATGGCCAAAAGGGAGACGATTTTGAATTAAAGTTCAGTGTTCGGGTTTCCTTTGGTCTGGGTATTAACAACATAATCTTTACTTGATAGGTTTATATGAAAAATAGCGAAAACAAATGTAAGGCAATCAGATTAAATCCTATTGCTGCTTCACTGTTAATGCTGATGCCAGTAATGGCGCAGGCGGCCGATATTACAATGGTTGATGGCAATGTAACCAGAGCAGCTAACGGTACGACTATTGTCAATATCAAAGCGCCAAACAGCAAAGGCATTTCTCATAACATTTATCAGACTCTGAATGTCAATAAAGAGGGGCTGATCTTAAATAACGCCGGTAACACCACAACGTCGCAACCCTCTCCGGGCTCAATATCTATCTTTGAAAAGTTGGGCCTTTCTCCGGCGACCAGTAATCCTGGAACGACGGTAGCGGGAAAAGTCACGACGACTTTGGGTGGCCAGATCGACAGCAACCCGAACCTGGCGGGAGGGAGTACTGCACGCGTAATATTGAACGAAGTGACCTCACGTAAACCGAGTGCACTGAATGGCATGATAGAGGTCGCAGGCGATGCTGCTCATGTAATTATCGCTAACCCTAACGGTATTACGACCAAGGATAGCGGTTTCATCAACGCCTCAAAAGCAACCCTGACCACCGGGACGCCAGAGATTAAAGATGGCGAGCTGAAAGGCTACATCGTGAGCGACGGTCTTATCACGGTTGGAGGTTTGCAGAGCACATCTCCTACGGAAATCCTGGCGCGTCACGCCAAAATAACAGGCACTATCCAGACGGGTGAACTGAAGGTTATTGCAGGCACCAACAAAATTAACACGCAAGGTGTCGTGACGGCGACGTCAGTGCCGCTCACAAAAATATCGGGCTTTAGTGTGGATGTTTCCCGTTTAGGGGGCATGTATGCAAACAAAATCAGCCTGATAAGCACAGAAAAGGGTACCGGTGTGCGTAACGAAGGCACCATTGGCGGCGGCGCGGGTGGCGTCAAGATTACAAATACCGGCAAGCTGGTTAATAGCCGCGGAACACTCACGTCCAACGGAAATATCGAAATAGCGAATAACGGTAAAATTGATAACACCGCTGGCAGTATCCTGGGTGACAGAATGATTTCGATCGACTCCCATGGACAAGCCTTCACAAACATTCGCGGTGGACGCGTTTATGGCGTCTCAAATGTCAATATCAGCAGCGGTGCACTCGATAACTCCAACGGTAAGTTAGCTTCGGGCGCGACCTTAGCTGTCAATACCAATGATAAGAACCTGACTAACACCGGCAAAGGCCCTACTGCAGGTATTGAGGGTGCAGTTGTTGCGCTTGAGACAGGCTACATGAGCAATATCAATGGTCAAATTAGCGGCGGCACGGTGAGGGCAAAAAACTCCTCCGTTAACAACTATACAGGGACGATATCGTCAACTAATGATATTACGCTGGAAAGCAAAAATGTTCTTGATAACCAGCGTGGTATGATTCGTTCCACCGCAGGCAATGTGGTTATGAAAGCAACCAACATGAACAGCGTAGGGTCATACATCGCGGGTAAAAATGTCACCATTGAGTCCGCTGTAGACATAAGCAGTAAGTATTCTCTGATCGCGGCTACCGAAAGGCTGAATCTGAAAGCGGGTGGAACTATCGATTCAAGTTCTGCAGACAAATTTAATGATAATGCTGGAAAGCAATTTAACCTCGAAAAACAAAAAGGCGGTTTAGTAGGCGGCCAGGGCGTCACAATCACTTCTCGTAAATTGAATGTTGATGACAGCCGTATCCTTGCCCAGAGAGGGAATGTAAATATTACGACCAGCAATGCGCTGCTGAGCAGTCGTGCACAGATTGCCGCAAATGCTGGCAGCATGCTGATTAATTCAGAACGTGTATATGCCGATTATTCAACGCTCTATAGTTCAGGCGACCTGCGCATCAATACGACGGGTCTGTCTTTAAATGGGGCAGGTAGCGTTGAGAGTAATAATAGAACAGGCGTGATAAATTCTGATCGCAATGTTTTATTGAGCGTTAATGGTAATTTCAGTAATTCCGGATGGATAAGCGGTAAAGAGGGCGTTACTTTAACAAGTACAGGTTATATGACCAACCATGGCACTATTAACTCCGAAAAGGATATTGCTATTACGGCTAAGTCATTAACTAATAACAAAGATATTACGGCGGGAAGAACTCTTAATATCAATGCTACTTATGATGTGACGAACAATGCCAATAGTAGAATTTCGGGTTTGACCACACGGGTTAACGCTGAAAATGTTTCTAATCGGGGTAAGTTAGAAGCGGGTTCGCGCCTGAATGTTACAGCTAATAAAAATGTGTATAACTACGACAGTATGTTTACTGCAGGGAATGCGGTTATTCATGCTCAATCTATCTTTAACTCTGGTTCATCGGCTGTCATGGGGGGGACCCGTGGTCTGGACGTTACCCCTGCTACAATCGGTGGCGAAGGCGGTAGGGTAGTTGGTCTGTAGTTAATTAATAGATGGAAGCAGAGTTCTTTTCTGCTTCCATCCTCTTAAGGATGAGAATGGATACTCGCTCGTTTATTGGTCTTGCCGTAGTTTTTTTTCTGGTTAGTGTTGAATCCGTAGCTGAAGTGCAGTTGGGGCGGCTTGTCAAAGAACAGCAAAGTCAGGATAACGCGGTTCAACAAGAAAATAAGGTTGAAAAGAAAGACGTCTTTGCCAAAGCGCCACAACAATCTTTCGAAGTGAGTGATTTTCCGTATGAAGCTCAATGTTTTCAGATTGATGAGCTGATACTGGAAAATGATTTTCTTAAGAAGCGTGGTTTAAACCAAATTAAAGAAAAAATAGCAGGGAAATGCTTAGGTATAAAAGGTATCGAGAAAGCGGCTATCCTTGTTCAAGATTATTATATCAATGCAGGTTTTGTTACAACGCGCGTTGAGACACCTTCACAAGATCTTGCCACTAAAAAACTTATTTTAAAAATTACTCCTGGCTTGATTGAAGAGATCATTGTTATCAATGATGATGTCATTAAGTCACTTCTTCCTTTCGGTAAAGGCGACGTGCTCAATCTACGCGATATTGAGCAAGGTTTAGAGAATATACAACGCACACCTGGCGTCGATGTTAAAATACAAATTCTACCAGGTGACCAAAATGGGATGAGCAAAGTTCTTATCGATCCCCAGCGGAGTTCACGCTGGAATATTCGAACGTCTTATAGCAATTTTGGCGATGAAAGCACAGGTCGACAGCTTTTGGGGATGACGGGCTATTTGTATAATATAGCCAAAATAAGTGATCTCTTTTATTTGGCTGGGACAAGTAGCCAGACTGGGGGATATAAAAACCTCAGTACTTACTATAGCTTCCCTGTGGGTTACACCGAGCTTAGCGCCTATTATAGTACCAGTAAATCTCGTCAAGGCATTGGTTTGGCAGGCTACGTTTTCGACTATATAGGCAAGACTGAATATCTCAACCTTAAAGGGTATCGGATGTTACGTCGTGATGCAGATTCTAAACTGGCTGCAACGGCTGAAATCATACGGCGTAAATACAACTATACGCTGGCAGATACGGAGCTTGAGCTGCAAAAGCGCAACATGACGAACTTGCGTTTAGGGGTGAACTATAAGCAAAACTTCACCGGTGCAACCCTGGATACCACATTAACATGGCAGCGATTCGTCCCCTGGTTGGGAGGAGAGAAAACCCCCGATATGCGCTATGGTGACGTCAGTTCCCGTAGTCAGATAGTGAATTTCAACGCCAGCTACGTTAAATCAATGACTTTCTTACCTGTGGCCGCGTACTACGAGCTCAATGTGGGCGGACAGTACTCACCTGATAACCTGACCTTGCAGGATAGACTTACTATCGGCGATCGCTGGAGCGTTCGCGGTTTTGAGAACAGTGGCGGAATTGATGGTAACAGAGGCTTCTGGTTACAGAACACGCTGAATGTGTTTACGGGCTTTAAAGATAGCGTTGCGTACATAGGCACGGATTATGGACAGATCGTCAGTAGCGACTCAACGCAGGACGCTGGAGGTAAAAAAATGATGGGGGGCGTTGTCGGTATCAAGGGGGATATCAAATCTCTTCAATATGATTTCTCAATGACCAGCCCATTCCTTTATCCTAAGAACCTGGATGTGGATAAATATACCGTTAATATGAATTTAAGTTACCAGCTATAATCCCGGTACCTGAGTATTAAAACGTCATTATTGCATGTCCGCTCTTATCCACGGCGATCATGTAGTGATATAAAACGCTGCTTATAACAGGTGAGGGGCAGTATGCTACATTCCCCGGCGTCTCGTAGGTGCAGGTTATGATGCCGGGCTTGCCAGCAACGCCAGAGTAGTCTGCCTGAGATAACGACTGAGGTATCCTTGCTGATGCGTTAGTTCAGAGAGTAAAGTGAATAAAACCGCTAATTTTTTCTGGCAGGCAGCTTTACCTGCCAGAAATTTCACTCTGCGTCAGGCAGAGGCAGCATCAATAAATTTATTCCAGTCATTTCCGGCATTACTGACGAAGTTAGACCAACTGTCTCCAGCGGTACTGGTAAAGTTATTCCAGTTACTGGAGCCAGTCGAAACGACAGATGTCCAGCTGGACTGGCCAATCACATACTTACCGAACTCCAGTGCGCTATCGGCGACAAAATGCGTAAATGCCGTACCAGACGTCCAGACAAACGAGGCAAAACCGATGCCTGAATTAAAAACAAAGCTGGAAAACCCGGTGACGGCGCCAAAGAGATCGAAGCCCCCTGAGACATATTCCATTTCAATTATAGATAATTCTTTCATGTTTATTCCCTTAATAAATAATCCTGAATACATCAGTTATGTATCCATTTCGGGAGGCTAACACTGTCGATAGCGTTAAGCTATAGCGTCTTCAAAACTAAGAATTAGTAAATATAGAGGGGTCACCTTGCATACTCTTAGCCTGGCATATGACCGTGACATCCTTGTCAGAACCTTACGCAAAAAAAAAGCCCCGGGCGCAGGCCCGAGGCTTTTTTAACAGCATCCTGAACTTACCAGACGTAAGTGAGCAGGCTGTGTGAATCCGGTACCATAAAATCGACGGACATCATCACGCTCAATGCGGTAATAGCAATGATAGAGAAGCCGAACAGCTTACGCGCCCAGACCTTATCATCTTCCACTTTATAACCGCGCAGTGCCATGCCCAGCCACCAAACGCTCACGGCGGCAGCGACAACCAGATATTTATACCCAGCGTAACCGCCCAAAGAGAGCATCAGCGTGGCGATAGCGAAGGCAATGATATAAAGCGTGATGTGGTTCTTGGCGACCGAAATGCCTTTCACGACCGGCAGAACCGGGATGTTCGCAGCCTGATAATCCTTAAAGCGGAAAATCGCAATGGCATAGGAGTGCGGCATCTGCCACAGGCTAAAGATAGCCAGTAGGATGAGCGCACCGCTGTCGAACTCGTTAGTGACCGCGCAGTAGCCAATCACCGGCGGCGCAGCGCCGGAGAGTGAACCAATCAGCGTACCGTAGACGGAGTGACGTTTCATATACAGGCTGTAGATGCCCACATAAACCACGAAACCCATCACCCCCAGCCAGCAGGCCAGAGGATTAGCACCGAACCACAGCAGCATAAAGCCAGCAATACCCAGCAAGGTGGCGTACACCAGCGAGACGGAAGGGGACATCAGGCCTTTTACCAGCACCCGGTTCTTAGTCCTTTCCATCTTCCTGTCGATATCCATGTCGATGTAGTTATTAAATACACAACCGGACGCAACCACCAGCGACACCCCAACCAGCGTATTGATAAAGAGGGTGTAATCAATGCTGCCCTTAGAGGCCAGCAGGAACCCTCCGATCACGGAGATCAGGTTGCCAAAGATGATGCCTGGTTTCGTAACTTGCAGGTATTGCTTAAACATACTCGCCGCTCTTAGTGAACCATCATGTTGTAGTTGAGGTTCCACATGATCCAGATGGAGCCGACTACCAGGATTGCGATGATAATCACAGTAAAGACGAAGGCCGTCATGTTCCAGCCTTCATCAGACTTGGTGTTCATGTGCAGGAAGCAAACCAGATGCACCAGAATCTGAATCACCGCGGTCACCAGGATTGCACCCAGAATAACCGGCTTAGAAGCAGAACCGCTCATCACCATCCAGAAGGGGATAACCGTCAGGATGATCGACAGGATGAAACCTGTCATATAGGTTTTTACGCTGCCATGGGAAGCGCCATGATCGTTAGAATGACTCATTACATCGCCCCCATCAGATACACAACAGAGAACACACAGATCCAAACCACATCCAGGAAGTGCCAGAACAGGCTCAGGCACATAATACGGGTGCGGTTGGTGCTCGTCAGGCCACGACGGGATACCTGGAACATCAGTACCGCCATCCAGATCAGGCCTGAGGTTACGTGCAGACCGTGGGTACCCACCAGCGCGAAGAACGCGGACAGGAAGCCACTACGATCCGGGCCGAAACCTTCAGCAATCAGGTGATGGAATTCATAGATTTCCATCCCGATGAAGCCCGCACCAAACAACCAGGTCAACGCCAGCCAGGAGACAACCTGGCTCTTGTTGTTTTTATACATGGCAATAGCGGCCATGCCGTAGGTGATGGAGCTGAACAGCAGCAGTGCGGTTTCAACCAGAACGAACGGCAGTTCAAAGATGTCCTTACCGGTCGGACCGCCCGCTGTGCCGTTCACCAGAACGGCATAGGTTGCGAACAGACAGCAGAACAGAATGCAGTCGCTCATCAGGTAGATCCAGAAACCGAAAACTTTCATCGGTCCTGTATCGTGGTGCGCGTGTTCATGCGCATGGGCAGTTGAGTGCGCCAGAGTATCAGTTGCCATTTTTCAGCCCCGCTTTAGCAATCTCGTCGAAATGCTGGTTTTCCAGTTTTTCAACTTCACGGACTGGTACGTAGTAGTCCACGTCCTCGTCAAAGCTCTTCACAATCCAGCTAATTACGATGCCAGCAAAGCCAACAATCGCCAGCCACCAGATGTGCCAGATCATTGCGAAACCAAATACCGTAGCGAAGGCGGCAATCACAATGCCCGCACCGCTGTTTTTCGGCATGTGGATCTCTTCGTAATGTGCTGGTTGCTTGTACGCTTCACCTTTTTCTTTCATTTCCCAGAATGCGTCGCGCTCATGAATCTGCGGCACAATGGCGAAGTTATAGAACGGAGGTGGAGAAGAGGTTGCCCACTCCAGCGTACGGCCACCCCATGGGTCACCGGTCAGGTCACGGTTCTGGTCGCGGTCGCGAATAGAGACGTAGAACTGAATCAGCTGAGAAGCAATACCACAGGCAATCAGTACCGCACCGCCTGCTGCAATCATCAGCATTGGGTGGAACTGTGGATCAATCTGCTGGCTAAGACGACGGGTCATACCCATGAAGCCCAGCACGTACAGCGGCATAAATGCAACGAAGAAGCCGATGATCCAGAACCAGAAGGCGCGTTTACCCCATTTTTCGTTCAGGGTGAAACCGAACGCTTTTGGCCACCAGTAAGTCACACCTGCGAAGCAACCGAAGACCACACCGCCGATGATAACGTTATGGAAGTGGGCAATCAGGAACAGACTGTTGTGCAGTACGAAGTCTGCACCCGGTACCGCCAGCAGTACGCCGGTCATCCCACCAACGGAGAAGGTCACGATGAAGCCGATAGTCCACAGCATTGCTGAGTGGAACTGGATACGGCCCTGGTACATGGTGAACAGCCAGTTGAAGATCTTCACCCCGGTCGGGATGGCGATAATCATTGTGGTAATACCGAAGAAGGCGTTTACGTTCGCGCCCGCACCCATGGTGAAGAAGTGGTGCAGCCAAACGATGAACGACAGAACGGTAATACACACGGTTGCCCACACCAGCGAGGTGTAACCAAACAGGCGTTTACGGGAGAAGGTTGCTGCGATTTCGGAGAAGACACCGAACACTGGCAGAACCAGGATGTACACTTCCGGGTGACCCCAGGCCCAAATCAGGTTGATGTACATCATCATGTTGCCACCCATATCGTTCGTGAAGAAATGGGTGCCCAGATAACGATCCAGGGTCAGCAGCGCGACGGTGACAGTCAGAATTGGGAAGGAGGCAATAATCAGGATGTTGGCGCACAGAGATGCCCAGGTAAATACCGGCATCTTGAACATGGTCATGCCAGGGGCACGCATCTTGATAATCGTCACAAAGAAGTTAATACCGGTCAGGGTCGTACCGACACCGGAGAGCTGAAGCGCCCAAATCCAGTAATCAACACCGACACCAGGACTGTACTCAATTCCCGAAAGCGGCGGGTAGGCCAGCCAGCCGGTCTGCGCGAATTCGCCCACACCCAGTGACAGGTTTACCAGGATTACGCCAACAACGGTGAACCAGAAGCTCAGGTTGTTCAGGAACGGGTAAGCAACGTCGCGCGCACCGATTTGCAGCGGTACTACAACGTTCATCAGACCGATTACCAGCGGCATCGCCACGAAGAAGATCATGATAACGCCGTGAGCGGTAAAGATCTGATCGTAGTGGTGCGGTGGCAGGAAGCCAGCTTCACCAGCCGAGGCAAGCGCCTGCTGGCTACGCATCATGATCGCATCCGCAAAGCCACGAATTAACATGACGATACCGACGATGCAGTACATGATACCGAGTTTTTTGTGGTCAACCGAAGTCAGCCACTCATTCCACAGGTAGCTCCACTTACCGAAGTAAGTGATCAGGCCAACTAAGGCCGCACCACCAATGATAATTGCAGCAATCGTAACCATGATAATGGGTTCATGGTACGGCACTGCATCCAGTGTCAATTTTCCGAACATTTTCTTCCTCGGCCCCTTAGTGAGCGGTTTCCGCGTGGCTCATGTCCATGCCTTCCATCCCTTCGTGCGAGCTATGCTCACCTTCAGGCTGGGTCACGTCCATGCTCTTGCCATGATCCATAAATTTGCCAATCACATCTTTGAACAAATTCGGTTTCACGTCAGAGAAGTACTCCACCTTGTTATATTCGCTAGGTGTTGCCACTTTTTCGAATGCCGCCATGTCAGACATGGTGTTCGTAGACTGCTTCGCTTTTTCAACCCACTGGTCGAAGGCGGCGCGGTCAGGAGTGGCAATGGCTTTGAACTTCATACCAGAGAAGCCTGGGCCACTGTAGCTGGCGGAGATACCATCGTAGGTGCCTGCTTCATTCGCGATCAGATGCAGGTTAGTCTGCATACCGGCCATCGCGTAAATCTGGCTACCCAGACGCGGAATAAAGAAGGAGTTCATCACGGAGTTCGAGGTCACTTTGAATTCCACCGGAGTGTTCGCCGGGAAGGCGATTTCATTCACGGTAGCAATGCCCTGTTCCGGGTAGATGAAGAACCATTTCCAGTCCATGGAGACCACTTCAATGGTAATAGGTTTCTCATCGTGAACCAGCGGTTTGCTTGGCTCGAGTGCGTGAGTGGTTTTCCATGTCAGCACAGCGAGGAACAGGATGATCAGGATAGGAACCGTCCAGACCACAGCTTCAACTTTGTTGGAGTGTGACCAGTTAGGGCTATACTTCGCATCTTTATTGCTCGCACGGTACTTCCAGGCGAAACCAACTGCCATCAAAATGGCAGGAATAACGACGATCATCATCAGGCCGAAAGCCGTCAGAATCAGGGAACGTTGTTCCAGTCCAATCTGTCCTTTGGGGTCTAGAAGTGCAGAATCACAGCCACTAAGTAAAACAGTGCCTGCAATTAACGACAACCATCCCAAACCTTTATTGTATTTCCTAAGTGTCATTTAACGACCTCAATTCCACGGGGACCTGGTGGCGTTTAAAGTGTGGGGGCATTTTACGGGAAGGTTACATTACTGTAAACATCATTAGCCCTGTGTCAGGAAGGTGTTACCGGGTTCTGCCGCACATGTCACATGTGTTGCAAAACGTGTCTAATTTTAAGACAAAAGTCGCGTGTTATGGGCGTTATAACGAAACAGTTTCTGAAACCGGTGCCAGGCGGGGAATTGGTATAACCATTGCAAAAAATACACAAATAATTAACAAATGATTATCAATAAAAGGACATTTAAAAAACGATAAATTAAACTTTCATCAGCTGAATCGTTTAATGGAAAATAGAGTTTATTATCGCTTCCAGTAATTTCCAAATTTCTATTGCGCACGAAACAACAAATATAATTTTTCATTCACCAGGGTTATTTGCCGTTATAATTTCACACTGTTATTACAACGGCAAATAACCTTTTCTTCTGGATTAGGCCATCTGATGTCTGCGCAGCGCCAGGTAATCCAGCACCGCACCGATAAGGATACCCGTCACCGCCAGTAGGGCACCTACGTCGAGCAGAAGATCGGCCATCGGCAAGGCGAGCGCGGTGAGTGCATTAACGATCAACACCAGCAGCCAAACGCCGAGTAACGCACAGCCGGCCATCAGCATGCGCAGAGCAAAACGGTACGCGGAAGGGAAGTCACTTCTCGGCATGAATTGCTCCGTTTGCTGGGTATATTCCAGTGAGCGGCGGCAAATTAGTAAAAGGATCAACCCGGGAACGGCGGCGATAACCGAGAACAGATAGAACTGAGGCCAGCCGTGCGCTTCAACGAACCAGCCTGCCAGCGGGCCGACGTACACCCGGCCAACCGCCGAAAGGGCAGAGAGCAGCGCAAACTGGGTGGCTGAAAAGGATTTGTTGCACAGCGTCATCAGCAGGGCCACAAAGGCAGCTGTGCCCATACCCCCGCACAGATTTTCAAAGAAGACCGCGGCTGCCATGCTCATCATCTGCTTATCGGTCACTGACAGTAACCAGTAACCCGCGTTGGAGATGCCCTGTAGAATGCCAAAGATCAGCAGTGCACGGAATAGCGTTAAACGCTGCATCAACACTCCGCCGTACAGCGCACCCACAATCGTGGCGATCAGCCCCAGGGTTTTATTCACCACGCCCACTTCGCCGGCATCAAATCCGACGCCACGAATAAGAAAGGTGGTGGTGAGGCTCATGGCAAACGCATCGCCCAGTTTGTAGAGCACAATCAACAGCAGGATCAGCCAGGCGTTATTACGGGCAAAGAAGTCACGTAGCGGCTCGGCCACGGCCTGCTCGAGCGTGCGCGGCACCGGAATAATATCGTCTGGTTCGGGCGCGAGTAGGGTGGCGATCATGCAGGGGATGATTAACGCGGCCATAAGCCAATACATACCGTGCCAGCCGAGATAACGGTCAGCCAGCCAGAGCGCCAGTCCGCCAGATACCAACATTCCCAGCCGATAGCCCAGAACGCTGATCGCCGCGCCTGCCCCGCGCTCTTCTGCAGGCAGCACGTCGGTTTTCCAGGCATCAAAGACAATATCTTGCGACGCCGAGCAGAAGGCGATGACCACCGCCAGCGCCGCCATCCAGCGTAGCTGTGAAGAGGGATCAAGGAAACCCATCCCGGCGATGGCCAGTAAGAGCAGCGCCTGCGTTATCAACAGCCAGCCCCGGCGACGGCCGAGCAACGGCGGCGTGTAGCGGTCCATCACCGGCGACCAGAGGAATTTAAAGACGTAAGCCTGGCCGACCAGAGAGAAGAAGCCAATGGTCTTAAGATCGATGTTCTCAACCGTCATCCAGGCTTGCAGGGTGCCGGAGGTCAAAGCGAGGGGCAAACCGGAGGCGAAGCCGAGGATCAGCAAAATCGCTGATTTAGGTTGCTGGAAAATACGTAAGTATTGGCTGGACATGTATGCAATGAGAACTGACCCGGCGAAGTGCCGGGTCAGTGAACAGAATTAACGCGCGTTCTGTTTGATGAATTCATGAATGCTGGTGTCCTGCGCCATATCGGCGATGGTATCAGTCAGCACGCTGTTAACCGCATTGGCAATATTCTTGTTGGTGGCCTGGAAGGCGCCTTCAACGGAATAGCTTGCACGGTAGTTTTTGTTCATCTTATTGCCGTTCTTCGCGGTTGCGATGATGGCGATATCTGCTTTGGTGGAGATGTTGTAGCGTACGTTGCCCTGAGAGACATCGGCATACAGATTGTTGACGATAATCTGCAGATCAACCGCACCGCTTGGGCCAATCATGTAGCCGCGGGAGGTCATTTGCTTCTCAAGCACTTCCTGCAGCAAGAAGCGCAGGTCGCGGGATGCGGTCAGGGTAACCAGCTGGTTATCGCGGGTCACTTTCGCCAGAGCCTGGTCGCGGCGCTGGTCAGCACCATTGATGCTTACGGTCACGCCCATCAGGCTTGGATCCTGCTGCGGCAGGGAAATTTTTGGCGAAACGTCAATGGTGGTTGGCGGTGTGGCGCAGCCGGCCAGCATGAAAAGTGCAACAAGCGGGAAAAGGAGTTTTTTTAACATGTTCGGGGTCTCTACGGATCGTAATCATAAATAGACAAAAATTGCCGCCATCATAACATCGCCAACGGCGAGGGGAAGTGGTCAACGCATGTAAATTCATCGTCTTGACTGAAATCTGACCACCTGAACACAATTCCTTATGCCCCTGGGGCAAAACGCATGAGTCTCTTATAGGACTTCATCCCTTTGAATGAGAAAATCAGACGAAAGCTAAATTTTTGTTGTCTTCTTGTTATGCAAGCGGTAAAAGCGGCTAACATTTAAAGGGATGGGTGACATCTCAGCGTTGTCGGAGGAGTAATTTCATGATGATACGTGAACAGATCGAAGATAAATTAAGGGCAGCGTTCGAACCCGTGTTCCTCGAAGTCGTCGACGAGAGCTATCGTCATAACGTACCGGCAGGCTCCGAAAGCCATTTCAAAGTGGTGCTGGTGAGCGATCGTTTTGCCGGTGAGCGGTTCCTTAATCGCCATCGTATGATCTACGGTACGTTGACGGAGGAGCTTTCATCTACCGTACATGCGCTGGCGCTGCACACTTACACTATTAAGGAGTGGAAGGGCCTGCAGGATACCATCTTCGCGTCGCCACCGTGCCGCGGAGCCGGGACTATCGCGTAGTAAATCCCGTTTGCAACAGCGGGAGCTTTTCCAGTATGTTGCATAAAGATTACGTCAAAACGGCCTGCGGGCCGTTTTGTTTTGTCCGGGTTTTGAACCGGTGACGCGATTTTTAGGCGAAAAATAGCCAGAAATTGTGAAAAAAGCCGCAGCAACATGCGGCAACCGTTCTCGACTCACCTAAGTGATGCCGCTATAATGCCGCGTCTTAATGTATGTCTTCGGGATGATTCTGGCGACAGGGAATGTGAATCTGCACTAAGAGAGCATCCCGGCAAACTGACAGATTCAGAGTTGACCGAGCACTGTGATTTTTTTGAGGTAACAAGATGCAAGTTTCAGTTGAAACCACTCAAGGCCTTGGCCGCCGTGTAACGATTACTATCGCTGCTGACAGCATCGAAAACGCTGTTAAGAGCGAGCTGGTCAACGTCGCGAAAAAAGTCCGTATTGACGGCTTCCGTAAGGGCAAAGTCCCAATGAATGTTGTTGCTCAGCGTTATGGCGCTTCTGTACGTCAGGACGTGCTGGGCGAGCTGATGAGCCGTAACTTTATCGACGCCATCATCAAAGAAAAAATCAATCCAGCTGGCGCACCGAACTATGTTCCGGGCGAATACAAGCTGGGCGAAGACTTCACCTACTCTGTAGAGTTCGAAGTTTACCCGGAAGTTGAGCTGAAAGGTCTGGAATCCATCGAAGTTGAAAAACCGGTTGTTGAAGTGACCGATACCGACGTTGACGGCATGCTGGACACCCTGCGTAAGCAGCAGGCAACCTGGAAAGACAAAGACGGCGCTGCTGATGCAGAAGACCGCGTCACTGTAGACTTCAGCGGTTCTGTCGACGGCGAAGAGTTCGAAGGCGGTAAAGCGTCTGACTTCGTACTGGCTATGGGCCAGGGTCGTATGATCCCAGGCTTTGAAGACGGTATCAAAGGCCATAAAGCTGGTGAAGAGTTCACCATCGACGTGACCTTCCCGGAAGAGTACCACGCTGAAAACCTGAAAGGTAAAGCAGCGAAGTTCGCGATCAACCTGAAGAAAGTGGAAGAGCGTGAACTGCCAGAGCTGACTGAAGAGTTCATCAAACGTTTCGGCGTTGAAGATGGTTCCGTAGCGGGTCTGCGTGCTGAAGTGCGTAAAAACATGGAGCGCGAGCTGAAAGGCGCCGTGCGTAACCGCGTTAAGTCTCAGGCGATCGACGGTCTGGTTAAAGCGAACGAAATCGATATCCCTGCAGCCCTGATCGACAGCGAAATCGACGTTCTGCGTCGCCAGGCTGCTCAGCGTTTCGGTGGTAACGAGAAACAAGCGCTGGAACTGCCACGTGAACTGTTCGAAGAGCAAGCGAAACGTCGCGTTGTTGTTGGCCTGCTGCTGGGCGAAGTGATTCGTACCCACGAACTGAAAGCTGACGAAGAGCGCGTAAAAGGCCTGATCGAAGAGATGGCTTCCGCTTACGAAGATCCGGCAGAAGTGGTTGAGTTCTACGGCAAGAACAAAGAGCTGATGGACAACATGCGCAATGTTGCTCTGGAAGAGCAGGCTGTAGAAGCCGTTCTGGCAAAAGCTAAAGTGACTGAAAAAGCCACTTCTTTCAACGAACTGATGAACCAGCAGGCGTAATTCCGCCGCGTTTGTTTAAAGTTTGTACAAAAACCCGTTGCCTTCCGGCGGCGGGTTTTTTTTATCACACTAATAGCCCAGGAAGAGTGCTAAAACGCCCTTTCAGTGTTAGCGTAACAGCAAAAGATTGTTATGCTTGAAATAGGGCGATGCCACCCCCATTTGTGGGAAAGTAGTATTAAAGAGACTGGCTGATAATCCGTCCACAAGGTTACAATCAGTACAGCAGGTATTTTCATTTTTTATCCAGGAGACGGACATGTCATACAGTGGCGAACGAGATAACTTTGCACCCCACATGGCGTTGGTGCCAATGGTTATTGAACAGACATCGCGCGGTGAACGTTCATTTGATATCTATTCCCGTCTGCTGAAAGAACGCGTTATTTTCTTGACCGGCCAGGTGGAAGACCATATGGCTAACCTGATCGTAGCGCAGATGCTGTTTCTGGAAGCGGAAAACCCGGAAAAAGACATTTACCTGTATATTAATTCCCCAGGCGGTGTCATTACTGCTGGCATGTCCATCTATGACACCATGCAGTTCATCAAACCGGACGTTAGCACCATCTGTATGGGCCAGGCGGCATCAATGGGTGCTTTCCTGCTGACGGCTGGCGCTAAAGGCAAGCGCTTCTGCCTGCCGAACTCCCGCGTGATGATTCACCAGCCGCTGGGCGGCTACCAGGGTCAGGCGACGGATATTGAAATCCACGCCCGTGAAATCCTGAAAGTAAAAGGGCGCATGAATGAACTTATGGCGCACCACACGGGTCAATCTTTAGAGCAGATCGAGCGTGACACCGAGCGCGATCGCTTCCTCTCCGCATCAGAGGCAGTTGAGTACGGCTTAGTCGACTCCATTTTGACCCATCGTAATTGATGCCCACGGCGCGCGTGTGCCGCTATACTAAGGTAGGGCGGCATTTTGCTTCATTAGAAGCATGCGTCTCAGAATGGCATTTGCGTCGTCATGTGCGGCACAAAGAACTTAAAAAGAGGTTTTGACTCATGACAGATAAACGCAAAGATGGTTCGGGCAAACTGCTGTACTGCTCTTTTTGCGGCAAAAGCCAGCATGAAGTGCGCAAACTGATTGCCGGGCCGTCCGTGTATATCTGCGATGAATGTGTCGATTTATGTAACGACATCATTCGCGAAGAGATTAAAGAAGTTGCTCCGCATCGTGAACGCAGCGCGTTGCCGACACCGCATGAGATCCGTCATCACCTTGATGACTATGTCATCGGTCAGGAACAGGCCAAGAAAGTCCTGGCTGTGGCGGTGTATAACCACTACAAACGTCTCCGTAATGGCGACACCAGCAATGGTGTTGAGCTTGGTAAAAGTAACATTCTGCTGATTGGACCAACGGGTTCCGGTAAAACGTTGCTGGCAGAGACGCTGGCGCGCCTGCTGGATGTTCCGTTCACCATGGCGGACGCCACCACGCTGACCGAAGCCGGTTACGTGGGTGAAGACGTTGAAAATATCATTCAGAAACTGCTGCAGAAGTGCGATTACGACGTGCAGAAAGCCCAGCGCGGTATCGTTTATATCGATGAGATCGACAAAATCTCGCGTAAATCCGATAACCCGTCCATCACCCGCGATGTGTCCGGTGAAGGGGTTCAGCAGGCTCTGTTGAAACTGATTGAAGGTACCGTGGCTGCGGTTCCGCCGCAGGGTGGCCGTAAACATCCGCAGCAGGAGTTCCTGCAGGTTGATACCTCCAAGATCCTGTTCATCTGTGGTGGTGCGTTTGCCGGTCTGGACAAAGTGATCTCCCACCGTGTAGAAACTGGCTCGGGTATTGGTTTTGGCGCCACGGTGAAAGGAAAATCTGAAAAAGCGAACGAAGGTGAGCTGTTAGCGCAGGTTGAGCCAGAAGATCTGATCAAATTTGGTCTGATCCCTGAGTTCATTGGTCGTCTGCCGGTTGTGGCGACACTGAGCGAGCTGAGCGAAGACGCTCTGATTCAGATCCTGAAAGAGCCGAAAAACGCCCTGACGAAACAGTATCAGGCGTTGTTCAACCTTGAAGGTGTTGACCTGGAGTTCCGTGACGAAGCGCTGGATGCGATTGCCAAGAAAGCCATGGCCCGTAAAACCGGTGCCCGTGGTCTGCGTTCAATCGTTGAAGCCGCGCTGCTCGATACCATGTACGACCTTCCTTCTATGGAAGAGGTCGAGAAAGTGGTTATCGATGAGTCCGTGATTGCAGGCCAAACTAAGCCGCTGCTGATTTATGGCAAACCAGAAGCGCAGCAGGCTTCTGGCGAATAATTCACCAACTCATACAATCAGTTAATCAAAAAGGGGGGATTTTATCCCCCCTTTTATTTTTCCGTATTCATGACGTTGAATGTGTGGGAAACATCCCCATATACTGGTTTACATGTTAATGGTTGGGTGAAGCACAGTCACGCAGCCTGATTACCTGGCGGACACTAAACTAAGAGAGAGCTCTATGAATCCTGAGCGTTCTGAACGCATTGAAATCCCCGTATTGCCGCTGCGCGATGTGGTGGTTTATCCGCACATGGTCATACCCTTATTTGTAGGGCGGGAAAAATCTATCCGTTGCCTTGAAGCCGCCATGGATCATGATAAAAAAATCATGCTGGTTGCGCAGAAAGAAGCATCAACGGATGAGCCGGGTGTAAATGATCTTTTCACCGTCGGGACCGTGGCCTCTATTTTGCAGATGCTGAAGCTGCCTGACGGCACCGTCAAGGTGCTGGTCGAAGGCCTGCAGCGTGCGCGTATTACCACTTTGTCTGATGATGGCGAACACTTCTCTGCTAAGGCAGAGTATCTTGACTCACCGCAGCTTGACGAGCGTGAGCAGGAGGTGCTGGTACGCACCGCCATTAGCCAGTTCGAAGGCTATATCAAGCTGAACAAAAAAATCCCACCAGAAGTGCTGACGTCGCTGAACAGCATCGACGATCCTGCGCGTCTGGCGGATACCATCGCTGCGCACATGCCGCTGAAGCTGGCTGACAAACAGTCCGTGCTGGAGATGTCCGACGTTAATGAACGTCTGGAATATCTGATGGCGATGATGGAGTCCGAGATCGATCTGCTGCAGGTGGAAAAGCGTATTCGCAACCGCGTGAAAAAGCAGATGGAGAAATCTCAGCGTGAGTACTACCTGAATGAGCAGATGAAGGCTATTCAGAAAGAGCTTGGCGAGATGGACGACGCGCCGGACGAAAACGAAGCCCTGAAGCGTAAAATCGACGCCGCGAAAATGCCGAAAGAGGCAAAAGAGAAAGCGGAAGCCGAGCTGCAGAAGCTGAAAATGATGTCTCCAATGTCCGCCGAGGCCACTGTGGTGCGCGGCTACATTGAGTGGATGGTTCAGGTGCCATGGAATACCCGTAGCAAGGTCAAGAAAGATCTGCGCCAGGCGCAAGAAATCCTTGATACCGACCACTATGGCCTCGAACGTGTCAAAGATCGCATCCTTGAATATCTCGCGGTCCAGAGCCGTGTGAATAAAATCAAAGGGCCAATTCTCTGTCTGGTAGGGCCGCCGGGGGTGGGTAAAACCTCTCTGGGCCAGTCCATCGCCCAGGCAACCGGGCGCAAGTATGTGCGAATGGCGCTGGGTGGGGTACGTGATGAAGCGGAAATCCGCGGTCACCGTCGTACCTATATCGGCTCCATGCCAGGCAAACTGATTCAGAAGATGGCAAAAGTGGGGGTGAAAAACCCACTGTTCCTGCTTGATGAGATCGACAAAATGTCTTCGGACATGCGTGGCGATCCGGCGTCCGCTCTGCTGGAAGTGCTTGATCCAGAACAGAACGTGGCCTTCAGCGATCACTACCTGGAAGTGGACTACGACCTGAGCGATGTGATGTTCGTGGCGACCTCCAACTCCATGAACATTCCGGCACCGCTGCTGGATCGTATGGAAGTGATCCGTCTCTCGGGTTATACCGAAGATGAGAAGCTGAATATTGCCAAACGCCACCTGCTGCCGAAGCAGATTGAGCGCAACGCCCTGAAAAAAGGCGAACTGACGGTCGACGATAGCGCCATTATTGGCATCATTCGTTACTATACCCGTGAAGCGGGTGTCCGTAGCCTGGAGCGTGAAATCTCAAAACTGTGCCGTAAAGCGGTCAAACAACTGCTGCTGGATAAAACCGCGAAGCAGATTGAGATTAACGGTGAAAACCTGCATGAGTTTCTTGGCGTTCAGCGCTACGACTACGGTCGCGCGGATAGCGAAAACCGCGTGGGCCAGGTCACCGGTCTGGCGTGGACGGAAGTGGGCGGCGATCTGCTGACCATCGAAACCGCCTGCGTGCCTGGCAAAGGTAAGCTCACTTATACCGGTTCTCTGGGTGAAGTGATGCAGGAATCCATCCAGGCGGCGCTGACCGTGGTGCGCGCGCGCGCGGAAAAACTGGGTATTAATCCGGACTTCTACGAAAAACGCGATATCCACGTTCACGTACCGGAAGGGGCAACGCCGAAAGACGGTCCAAGCGCCGGTATCGCGATGTGTACCGCTCTGGTCTCCTGCCTGACCGGTAACCCGGTACGTGCTGATGTGGCCATGACCGGTGAGATCACTTTGCGTGGCCAGGTTCTGCCGATTGGTGGTTTGAAAGAAAAACTGCTGGCAGCCCACCGCGGTGGTATTAAAACTGTGCTTATTCCTTACGAGAACAAGCGCGATCTGGAAGAAATTCCAGATAACGTTATTGCCGATCTGGATATCCATCCGGTGAAACGCATTGAAGAGGTTCTGACATTAGCACTGCAGAATGAGCCCTCCGGAATGCAGGTTGTAACGGCAAAATAGTGACCTCGCGCAAAGAGCGTCAATAAAAACAAGGCTGGTGAGCCATTTCGGGCTTGCCAGCCTTTTTTTGTATAGCTAATTTAGATTGCTGATTAGGTCAGCCATCAACAACGGGTGTTGTAAGGTTATGGCAGGCCTGATATAACTGCTGCGCGGTCGCGTTGTGAAGGATTCAGGCGCGATATAAATTATAAAGAGAGGAAGAGAAGAGTGAATAAATCTCAACTGATTGACAAAATTGCTGCGGGTGCCGATATCTCTAAAGCTGCGGCTGGACGTGCGTTAGATGCTCTGATTGCTTCTGTTACCGAATCTCTGCAGGCCGGAGACGACGTAGCGCTGGTAGGCTTTGGTACTTTTGCTGTTAAAGAGCGTGCTGCCCGTACTGGCCGCAACCCTCAGACCGGCAAAGAAATCACCATCGCTGCCGCTAAAGTTCCAGGTTTCCGTGCAGGTAAAGCGCTGAAAGACGCAGTAAACTGATTGCTTTTTTGCTTCAGGGAAGTCGACATCTCCAAGGGCGCATCATTTGATGTGCCTTTTTTGTTTGTCCAGGACTGTTTTCTGCGAGTTTCTGCGAGTTGTGGGCTGACAATCGCCCTGTTTTCTTGTCACAATACATTTTTACGCGCTGCGGTCAGGATTTCCGCCAGCGTCAGGTCACCAGTCACCTACAGCGGAGTGTGGTCACACCATGATGGACAACTTACGCACGGCTGCTAACAGTCTCGTGCTCAAGATTATTTTCGGTATCATTATTTTGTCGTTCATTTTGACCGGCGTAAGCGGATATCTGATTGGCGGTAGCGCAAACTATGCCGCAAAAGTGAATGACCAGGAAATTAGCCGTGGGCAGTTTGAGAACGCTTTTGCCAATGAACGTAACCGTATGCAGCAGCAACTGGGCGATCAGTTCTCTGAACTGGCAGCAAACGAAGGTTATATGAAAACGCTGCGTGAGCAGACGCTGAACCGTCTTATCGACGAAGCGCTGCTTGACCAGTACGCCCACAATCTCGGCCTGGGTATCAGTGATGATCAAGTGAAAAAAGTGATTTTCACAACCCCTGCTTTCCAGACCGACGGCAAATTTGATAACACCCGCTACAACGCCATTATTGGCCAGATGGGCATGTCAGCCGACCAATACGCACAAGCGCTTCGCAATCAGCTGACGACGCAGCAGCTAATCAACGCCATCGTGGGTAGCGATTTCATGCTGAAGGGCGAAACCGACGAGCTGGCGGCACTTGTTGCACAACAGCGAATTGTTCGCGAAGCCACTTTCGACGTTAACGCTCTGGCCGCGAAGCAAAAGGTGAGCGAGCAGGAAGTTAACGCTTACTACGAGCAGAACAAAAATAACTTCACCGCACCTGAGCAGTTCCGCATCAGCTACATTAAGCTGGACGCCGCGGCGATGCAGGAAAATGCGTCGGATGCCGATATTCAGTCTTACTACGATCAGCATCAGGATCAGTTCACTCAGCCTCAGCGTAACCGTTACAGCGTGATCCAGACTAAAACGGAAGCAGATGCGAAAGCCGTGCTGGACGAACTGAACAAAGGCGCAGACTTTGCCGCCATTGCCAAAGAAAAATCCACCGACATCATCTCTGCGAAAAACGGCGGCGATATGGGCTGGCTGGAAGAGGGCACCACCCCAGAAGAGCTGAAAAACGCCGGTCTGAAAGAGAAAGGCCAACTTTCAGGGGTGATCAAATCTTCTGTAGGCTTCCTGGTCGCCCGCCTGGACGACATTGAGCCTGCTAAAACGAAACCGCTGACCGAAGTGCGTGATGATATCGCCGCCAAAGTGAAGCAAGAAAAAGCGCTGGATGCCTTCTACGCGCTGCAGCAGAAAGTGAGCGATGCCGCAAGCAACGATAACGAGTCGCTGGCGGGCGCGGAGCAGGCTGCCGGTGCCAAAGCGGTGACCACGGGCTGGTTTGGTCGTAACAATCTGCCAGAAGAGCTGAACTTCAAACCTGTATCAGACGCTATCTTCAACGGTGGCCTGGTGGGTGAGAACGGCACGCCGGGCAGCAACTCCGACATCATCACCGTTGACGGCGATCGTGCCTTCGTTTTACGCGTGGCTGAGCATAAACCAGAGGCGATTAAACCGCTGGCGGAAGTGAAAGATCAGATCACGGCAATAGTTCAGCACAACAAAGCAGAGCAGCAGGCCAAACTGGATGCTGAGAAACTGCTGGTTGAGCTGAAAGCAGGGAAAGGCGACGAGGCGCTGAAGGCGGCTGGTCTGAGCTTCGGTGAAGCCAAAACCCTGAGCCGTACCGGTCAGGATCCTGTTAGCCAGGCAGCCTTTGCGCTGAGCCAGCCGGCGAAAGATAAACCGAGCTTTGGTATTGCAAGCGATATGCAGGGCAACGTGGTTATTCTGGCTCTGGATGAAGTGAAGTCTGGCACCCTGCCGGAAGCGCAGAAAAAGGCGATGGTTCAGGGGATCACCCAGAACAATGCCCAGATCACTTTCGAAGCGCTGATGAGCAACCTGCGCAAAGAAGCCAAAATTAAGCTGGGCGATGTCATAACTCAGCAGCAATAATTTCAGCGTTGCTCGCAAATTTACGCAACGCATCGCAACTCTCAAAGGCCGCTTTCGCGGCCTTTTCCATTTCTGCCATCTGCTGTTTGTTCGTTTGTTAGCGTCCGGCTATCGTGGCCTGGCTGTTAACAAACAAGGAGAAACAGTATGAAACGTGGAATCAAAGCTCTCTGTATTGCCCTGGCTTTCGCCGGTCTATCCACTAGCGTCTCTCTGCAGGCGGCCCCCGTCGCCTCACCGCAGAGTAAGACTGCACCAGCCGCAGCGGCCCCGGCAAAAGCGACGGAGAGTGCAGATGGACAAGTCAGTATCAATAGCGCCCCGGCTGAAGAGCTGGCCCGGATTCTCAATGGCGTTGGTCTGAAGAAGGCGCAGGCGATTGTAAGCTACCGGGAAGAGTACGGCCCCTTCAAAACCGTCGATGACCTGAAGCAGGTACCCGGCATGGGAAGCGCGCTGGTTGAGCGTAATCTGGCGAACCTAAAACTCTGAGTTTTTTCTTGCACGGTGGCAAAAGTTTGCCAGGATAAAGAGGTCATACCAGTTATGACCTCTGATCCTATAAATAGACAATAAAGGCTATTGCGCTATGCAGACTCAAATCAAAGTACGTGGTTTTCATCTGGACGTTTATCAGCACGTTAATAACGCCCGCTATCTCGAATTTCTGGAAGAGGCGCGGTGGGATGGGCTGGAAAACAGCGAAAGCTTTCAGTGGCTAACGGCGCACAACATCGCCTTTGTAGTGGTGAATATTAACATCAATTATCGCCGCCCGGCCGTACTGGGCGATCTACTTACCGTAACCAGTCAGGTGCAGCAACTCAACGGCAAAAGCGGAGTCCTGGGCCAGGTCGTGACGCTGGAGCCCGAAGGGCAAAACGTAGCGGATGCGCTGATTACTTTCGTCTGTATCGATTTGAAGACACAAAAAGCGCTGCCGCTGGAAGGGGAGTTGCGGGAAAAACTGGAAAAGCTGATCAAATAAAGTGGAAACCTGCCGGGTGAGGGATTTCACCCGGCGAGTCCGGAACTACTGCAGCCCGGTTTTCGCTTTCAGCGAAGCCATCACGCCGGCTTTGTTCGCCAGGTACTGATTCAGGCCGTTTGCCCGGAGGTTACAGGCCGCACACTGGCCACAGCCATCTCCCTTAATGCCGTTATAGCAGGTGAGGGTTTCATTGCGCACCATCTCCAGCTTGCCCCAGTGGTCTGCCAGCGCCCAGGTTTCGGCTTTGTCGAGCCACATAAGCGGCGTTTCAAAGCGGATCTCTTTCGCCATGCCCAGGCTCACCGCATGGTTGAGGGCCTTAACAAATTCATCGCGGCAGTCGGGGTAGCCAGAAAAATCGGTTTCACACACGCCGGTAATCACCGCTTCGGCCTGAACCTGATAAGCATAAATCGCGGTCAGGGTCAGAAAGAGAATATTACGCCCCGGGACGAAGGTATTGGGAATGCCACTGGCATCGGGTTCGTAGTCTGGCACCGGGATGCTATCGCGCGTGAGGCTACTGACCGCCAGTTCGTTCAGCAAAGTGACGTCCAGCACCTTGTGCGCACGTGCGCCAAGCTTGATGGCCAGTTCACGGGCGACATCGATTTCAGCGCGGTGGCGTTGACCATAATCGAAGGTGACGCAGTGAACCTCATCATATTGCTGTAGCGCCTGAACCAGGCAGGTAGTGGAATCTTGTCCTCCGCTAAAAACGACGACGGCACGTTTCATATCTCTTCCCAACGTTAACGGTGTAAAACGCAATGGTAACGCGGGCAGGCTGCGGCGACCAGCTTCTTCACGTTCCCGGTGCTGGCAGCCAGGCTTCGGTAAATTCAAACCAGCCGCGCGGGTTGAGTCGAATACCGTTTACGCCCGGCGGCGCGCTTACCTGGTAGTGATAATTGAAGAGAGGGGTCAGCACGGCGCTCTCCATCAGACCCGCGAAGACCGCTTTTAGCGCTGAGTGACGAGCGCTGGCGGCGGGCTGCGCCTGTACTGCATCCAGCGTAGCCAGAAGATGGGAATATTGGGCCGGACTCAGTAATTGCGGCCACAGCACATCGCAGCGTAGCCACTGCTCAAGCGTGTATTCTGGTGCCTCGCCAATAAGCCTGTCGCCCATCATGATGTCGGCCTGGGGCAGTACGCCGCAGCCATCCCAGGTTTTGGCATCGTGAAAGATAATGTGCAACTGACAACCCTGCTGTGCCAGATAGCGCCTGAGCTGCTCTGCCATAGTGTGTAACTCCACGGGCAGGTGGTAGGCGAGGGTCAGCGTTTCTGGTAATGCCGTCTGTTGCGCGTCGGGCCACTCGGGAATGGCCCAGCCCGGCAAGAGCTCGTTTGCCGGTGTAATCAAATTTTCTTCCAGCGGTAACGTATGCAAAAGCGCGGTGTGATGAATGATTTGAATAAGACGACGGGCCTGCAGTTCGCTCAGCCGCGAACTCTGGCGCAAGGTCAGATAACAAAATCCCAGGCTAATGCTGTTGCTCACCAGCCGCAGGCTGGCAAGTTCATCGGGTTCGCCAATCGCGATCTGTACGGGATGGCGACAGCTGGTGCCCAGATCCTGCTCAAAGAGTTGCGGGGTAATCCAGTACTCGATCGCTTTCAGCAGAGGGTGGCTAAGATGGTACTGCTCATGGCTTTCAATTCGCACCAGCTCAGGCCCGAAGATCGCCAGTCGAAACGGACCGCAGCCGATGAGCGGCATGCTGGGGTGGGCCAGCCGACTGCAGTAGCTCGCCAGCCGATGCGCCAGCCAGTAATCGGGCTGATGCAGAATAAAGGTCAGGCATTGAGGATGGGTGACCTCAATGCGCGATACGCTGTTAAACAGCTTACGTAGCGCGGGCAGGGCAAGCAGCAGCGCCAGGCGGTTTTGCAGTTGCGCGGTCTCGACCTTATCGCCGTTATGCCAGTGCAGGGTTGAGCGGATGTAAAAATGCCAGCGCAGGCCATCGGGGGCGATCTCCCAGTGGTGTGCCAGATCGCCAACCGGCTCGCTGCTCGTGTCGTCAAACCGGGTGATACCGGAAAAGATCTGTCCCACCAGATGCTGCTCTGCACGCCCCGGTAAAAAGCCCGGCTGCAGCGGCTCCAGTGGGCGGTAGTAAGGGATACGCAGCGTTGGGGTATCGTTCTGCCACTGACCGCCCATAAAGGGCTGCAGCAGTGTGTGTAGATCCTGCGGCGCCAGCTGCGCCAATTCCAGAGCCGTCTGTTGATGACCACGTTGAAGCGCCTCTTCCATCATCGCGTTGCGTAACGCGTCGGGGGTAACATGGAACAGCAGATCGCCGCGTTTACCGCGCCCTGGCCGTGCCGTCCAGCTCAACCAGCCCGCCTCCTGCGCCTGTCGCAATAGCGTACGCACATGCCTTTCACTGCAAAAACAGCGGCCGGCCAGCTCAGCCACGCTCACTTGCTGCGGCGCCCCGGCTGAAGGCTGCCAGAGCCGTTGATACTGATTAAGACGGTTAAGAAGGCGCATAGAAAACCCGGAACAATATTATTTAACTATTCAGTATTACTTCCGTATATCTCAGGTGATACTGATCCACAAGTTAAACGCATCACACTTTCGGGAGTACGCATGGCTCGCCTGGCTGCATTCGATATGGACGGTACGCTATTAATGCCGGATCACCGTTTAGGTGAAAAAACCCTGAGCGCACTTAAGCGCCTGCGTGAGCGTGATATTACTCTTACGTTTGCCACAGGCCGCCACGCGCTGGAGATGCGCCATCTGTTGGGTAAACTTTCGCTGGATGCGTTTCTGATCACCGGCAACGGGACGCGTATTCACTCGCTGGAAGGGGACGAACTCCACCGTCAGGATCTTGATCCGCAGGTGGCGGATATCGTTCTGCATAGCACCTGGGATACCCAGGCCAGTATTCACGTTTTTAATGATGATGGCTGGTTTACCAACAGGGAAATCCCCGAACTGCTGCACGCTCATGCTTACAGCGGTTTTCATTATCAGCTAACTGACCTGCGTCGTCTTCCCGCCTATGCCGTGACGAAGATCTGTTTCTGCGGCGATCATGAGGATCTGTGTCGGTTGCGCATTCAGTTGAACGAGGCGTTGGGCGAGAGGGCGCATCTCACCTTCTCGGCAGAATATTGTCTCGAGGTGCTGCCGGTGGGGTGTAACAAAGGCTCTGCCCTGGCGGTGCTGAGCGATCACCTGGGCTTTACCCTGCAGGAGTGTATGGCGTTTGGCGATGCCATGAATGACCGCGAGATGCTGGGCAGCGTTGGTCGCGGATTGATTATGGGCAATGCGATGCCGCAGCTGATTGCTGAGCTTTCGCACCTCCCGATCATTGGACACTGCCGCAACGAAGCCGTGTCCCACTATTTAACCCATTGGCTGGACACACCAAATCTTCCTTATTCCCCCGAATAGTGAGACCCTTCCAGCAAGCCAGACGTCCGTCTGGCTTTTTTTATTTCACGAGCCGGGCAATCTCTTGCTGCCAGGCTGAAATATCGCCAATGTTCGCGGCAACCCACTCCGCATTATAATAGGTGTCGAGATAGCGCTCGCCGCTGTCACACAGCAGAGTCACTATGGAACCGGTCTGGCCCGCGTCGCGCATCCGGGCTGCCAGCTGTAACGCGCCCCACATGTTGGTGCCGGTTGAGGCACCGACCTTACGCCCCAGCTGAGATTCCAGCCAATGGGCAGTGGCTACGCTGGCGGCGTCCGGCACGCGCAGCATCTCGTCTACCACATCGGGAATAAAGGAAGGCTCGACGCGCGGGCGGCCAATCCCTTCGATTTTACTGCCCACCGGGCTGCGCAGGCTGCTATCCCGGCTCTGCCAGTAATCAAGGAACACGGAGTTTTGCGGGTCCACCACCATCAGGCGGGTGTCATAGCCCTGGCAGCGAATATAGCGACCAATCGTTGCCGAGGTACCGCCGGTACCGGCGCTCATCACGATGTGGGTCGGCACCGGGTTCGGCTCGCACTGCATCTGGCGGAATATACTGTCGGCAATGTTGTTATTACCGCGCCAGTCGGTGGCACGTTCAGCATACGTGAACTGATCCATATAATGGCCGTGCAGCTCGTGGGCCAGCATCTCTGAGGCCGCATAGATTTCACAGGCGCTCTCAACAAAGTGGCAGCGGCCGCCATAAAATTCGATCTGTTCAATTTTACGCTTTGCGGTACAGGCGGGCATCACGGCGATAAACGGCAGGCCCAGCAGGCGGGCGAAATACGCCTCTGACACGGCGGTAGATCCCGACGAGGACTCAATAATGGGAGTCCCCTCTTTTATCCAGCCGTTACACAAGCCATATAAAAACAGCGAGCGGGCGAGGCGATGCTTCAGGCTGCCGGTCGGATGAGTGCTTTCATCTTTCAGGTAGAGCTGAATTCCGGCAAACCCCGGCAGCGGAAGGCGAATGAGATGGGTATCTGCCGAGCGCTGATAGTCGGCGTTGATTTCGCTGATGGCATGTTTAACCCAGGTGCTATTCATCGTAATTATCCGTTTGTCATTTTGTGCCCAGCATAGCGAAAAGCACAGAAAAAATTGTTGCTATCTGGCCTTTAAAATAGAATGTAAGGAGAAAAATTTTCTCTATGGGGGCGCTATGCTAGATAAAATTGACCGTAAGCTACTCTCATTACTGCAAAGTGACTGCACCCTCTCTTTGCAGGCGCTGGCGGATGCCGTTAATCTGACCACCACGCCCTGCTGGAAGCGCCTTAAACGCCTGGAAGATGAGGGCATTTTGCTGGGCCGCGTAGCGCTGCTTGATCCCGAAAAACTGGGGCTTGGTTTAACCGCCTTTGTGCTGATAAAAACGCAGCACCACAGTAGCGACTGGTATTGCCGGTTCGTGAGCGAGGTGACCGGCATGCCGGAAGTGCTCGGTTTCTGGCGCATGGCGGGGGAGTACGACTACCTGATGCGCGTTCAGGTGGCGGACATGAAACGGTATGATGACTTTTACAAACGGCTGGTCAACAGCGTGCCTGGCCTGTCGGATGTCACCTCCAGCTTCGCCATGGAACAGATTAAATACACCACAGCGTTACCCATTGAATAACCTCCCGGCCTGGCCGGAACAAGACCTTCAGGAAAAGACCGCGTGCGATTATTTGCTCAGTTAAGCTGGTATTTTCGTCGGGAGTGGCAACGCTACCTCGGCGCAGTTGCCCTGCTTATTATCATTGCCATTCTGCAACTTATTCCGCCTAAGGTGGTGGGGTACGTGGTGGATGGCGTTACGGAACAGCATTACACCACCGCACGGGTGTTGATGTGGATCGGCACGCTGGTGCTGACGGCGGTGGTGGTCTATCTGCTGCGCTATGTCTGGCGTGTCCTGTTATTCGGCGCGTCCTACCAATTAGCAGTGGAACTGCGTGAAGATTTTTATCGTCAGCTTAGCCGTCAGCATCCGGAATTCTATCTGCGTCACCGCACCGGGGATCTCATTGCCCGGGCCACTAACGATGTAGACCGCGTGGTATTTGCCGCCGGAGAAGGGGTCTTAACCCTGGTTGACTCGCTGGTGATGGGGTGCGCGGTGTTGATAGTGATGTCGACCCAGATCAGCTGGCAGTTAACGCTGCTGGCTCTGTTGCCGATGCCCGTCATGGCGCTGGCGATCAAACGTTATGGCGATCAACTACATGAGCGCTTTAAGCTGGCGCAGGCAGCCTTCTCCTCGCTGAACGATCGCACCCAGGAAAGCCTGACCAGTATTCGAATGATTAAAGCCTTTGGCCTGGAAGACCGGCAATCGTCGCTCTTCGCTGCCGATGCCGCCGATACGGGCGCAAAAAATATGCGGGTAGCCCGCATCGATGCCCGGTTTGATCCCACTATCTATATCGCTATCGGCATGGCGAACATGCTGGCGATTGGTGGCGGAAGCTGGATGGTGGTTCAGGGCTCGTTAACGCTCGGTCAGCTCACCAGCTTTGCCATGTATCTTGGCCTGATGATCTGGCCGATGCTGGCGCTGGCATGGATGTTCAACATTGTTGAGCGCGGTAGCGCGGCCTATAGCCGTATTCGCGACATGCTCGCCGAGGCCCCGGTGGTAAATGACGGGAGCGAGCCGGTGCCGGAAGGGCGTGGCGAGCTGAAGGTCGCCATCCGTTCGTTCAGCTATCCGCACGCCGAACGGGTCTCCCTTGAGAATGTTCATTTCGCCCTGCGTCCTGGACAGATGCTGGGGATTTGCGGCCCGACCGGCGCAGGCAAGAGTACCCTGCTATCGTTGATTCAGCGCCATTTTGATATCGACCAGGGGGATATTCGTTTTCACGACATTCCCCTGACCCGCCTGCAGCTGGATAGCTGGCGCAGCCGGCTGGCCGTGGTGAGCCAGACGCCGTTCCTCTTCTCCGATACGGTTGCCAGTAATATTGCGCTTGGCTGCCCTGAGGCCACCCAGCAGGAGATTGAACATGTCGCCCGTCTGGCGAGCGTGCATGAAGATATTTTACGTCTGCCGCAGGGCTATGAAACTGAGGTAGGCGAGCGGGGCGTGATGCTCTCTGGCGGCCAAAAACAGCGCATTTCGATTGCCCGTGCCCTGTTGTTAAATGCTGAAATCCTGATTCTGGATGATGCGCTATCGGCCGTAGATGGGCGTACCGAGCATCAGATCCTGCATAACCTGCGTCAGTGGGGCGAAGGCCGCACGGTGATCATCAGCGCCCATCGCCTGTCAGCCCTGACTGAAGCGAGTGAGATCCTGGTGATGCAGCATGGGCATATTGCCCAGCGCGGGCAGCACGAGCTGTTGTCAGAACAACCTGGATGGTATCGCGATATGTATCGCTATCAACAGCTAGAAGCCGCGCTGGATGATGCGCCGGAAGTGAATGAGGAGGCCAGCGATGCGTAGTTTTGGACAGTTGTGGCCTATCCTGAAGCGGCTGCTGGCCTACGGCTCGCCGTGGCGAAAACCGCTGTCGCTGGCGGTGGTGATGCTGTGGATCGCCGCGATCGCTGAAGTGAGCGGGCCACTGCTTATCAGCTATTTTATCGACAACATGGTAGCCAAAAGTTACCTGCCGCTGGGCCTGGTGGCCGGGCTGGGGGTGGCTTACGTCGGTCTGCAGCTGTTAGCTGCCGGTTTGCACTATGCCCAATCGCTGCTCTTTAACCAGGCCGCCGTAGGCGTGGTCCAGCAACTGCGTACCGACGTCATGGATGCTGCGCTGCGCCAGCCGTTGAGCGAGTTTGATACCCAGCCGGTGGGGCAGATTATCTCTCGCGTAACCAATGATACGGAAGTGATCCGCGATCTCTACGTCACCGTGGTCTCCACGGTGCTGCGCAGCGCGGCGCTGATTGGGGCAATGCTGGTGGCGATGTTCAGCCTTGAATGGCGCATGGCGCTGGTGGCGATCGCGATCTTCCCTGCCGTCTTTATTGTCATGATGATCTACCAGCGTTACAGCACGCCTATCGTCCGTCGTGTGCGTGCCTACCTGGCAGACATTAACGACGGCTTTAATGAAGTTATTAATGGTATGAGTGTGATCCAGCAGTTCCGCCAGCAGGCGCGCTTTGGTGAGCGGATGGGGGAAGCGAGCCGTTCACATTATATGGCGCGCATGCAGACCCTGCGGCTGGATGGCTTCCTGCTGCGCCCGTTGCTGAGCCTCTTTTCGGCCCTGATCCTCTGTGGTTTGCTCCTGCAATTTGGTCTGGGGGCCAACGGCACTATTCAGGTGGGGGTTCTCTACGCCTTCATTAGTTATCTTGGGCGTTTAAACGAACCGCTAATCGAACTCACCACGCAGCAATCAATGCTGCAACAGGCGGTTGTCGCGGGCGAGCGGGTGTTTGAACTGATGGACAGGCCGCGTCAGATGTACGGCCAGGACACCCGGGAGCTGCAAAGCGGCGATATCGCCATTGATAATCTCTCTTTTGCGTATCGCGACGATCGTCTGGTATTGCAGGACATCACTCTTCACGTTCCGTCCCGCAGCTTTGTGGCGCTGGTGGGCCATACCGGGAGCGGTAAAAGTACCTTAGCCAGCCTGCTGATGGGCTACTATCCGCTGACGCAGGGGGAGATCCGTCTTGATGGTCGTCCGCTGGCGACTCTGAGCCACAGCACGCTGCGCAAAGGGGTGGCGATGGTGCAACAAGATCCGGTGGTGCTGGCAGACACCTTCTTCGCCAACGTTACGCTGGGGCGTGATTACAGCGAAGAGCAGGTGTGGGCCGTGCTGGAGCAGGTGCAACTGGCTGAACTGGCGCGGGGCTTACATGACGGCATCCATACGCGGCTGGGAGAGCAGGGCAATAATTTGTCGGTGGGCCAAAAACAGCTGTTGGCGCTGGCGCGGGTGTTGATTGAGACGCCGCAGGTGCTGATCCTTGATGAAGCCACCGCAAGTATCGACTCCGGCACCGAGCAGGCTATCCAGCAGGCCCTGGCGGCGGTTCGTGAGCAGACCACGCTGGTGGTGATCGCTCACCGACTCTCCACCATCGTTGAAGCCGATACCATTCTGGTGCTGCACCGCGGACAGGCCGTAGAGCGGGGTACGCACCGGCAACTGCTTGAGGCGAAAGGCCGTTACTGGCAGATGTATCAGCTGCAGCTGGCGGGTGAGGAGCTGGAGGCCAGCACTCGCGAGGAGTCGCTCAGCGCCTGATGCACCAAAAACAGGCAATGCACTAACAGGTAAAACTGCTGGTGCAAAAATGAAACGCACCCTGCACTGTCATGGTGCGTTTTTTTTCGCGCCACTCACTCTCCCGCCTCGTTACGCCTTACCCTTAGCCAATCCCTCCTGATTACGCGGCGTCGGCCAGCAAATTTTCCTCTTTTAAGAATTCTGGCACAGCGCTTGCAATATCTCTTACGTGTTAGCTGAAGCCACTACCGAATTCTGACTGGAGGGGATTTATGAAGCTGGTTACCGTGGTAATCAAACCGTTCAAACTCGAAGACGTTCGCGAAGCGCTGTCTTCCATTGGTATTCAGGGGCTGACTGTCACCGAAGTGAAAGGCTTTGGTCGTCAGAAAGGCCATGCAGAGCTCTACCGCGGGGCGGAATACAGCGTCAACTTCCTGCCAAAGGTAAAAATTGATGTGGCGATTGCCGACGATCAGCTGGAAGAGGTGATAGATATCATCAGCAAAGCGGCCTACACCGGCAAAATTGGCGACGGCAAAATTTTCGTTGCCGAACTGCAACGCGTCATTCGTATTCGTACGGGCGAAGCCGACGAAGCAGCGCTGTAAAACACCGGGCACACAGTGATAGGGATCAAGATAATGAAGAAAACAACTCTTAACGCGGCTCTGGGATCGTTGGCGTTGTTGCCAGGCCTGGCAATGGCTGCGCCGGCGGTCGCCGACAAAGCGGATAACGCTTTTATGATGATTTGCACCGCACTGGTGCTGTTCATGACTATTCCCGGGATTGCGCTGTTCTACGGCGGCCTGATTCGCGGTAAAAACGTCCTCTCTATGCTCACTCAGGTTGCGGTAACTTTTGCGCTGGTCTGCGTGTTATGGGTGGTATACGGCTACTCGCTGGCGTTTGGCGAGGGTAACGCCTTCTTTGGCAGCTTCAACTGGGCGATGCTGAAAAATATCGAACTGACCGCGGTAATGGGCAGCTTCTATCAGTATATCCACGTAGCATTCCAGGGCTCTTTCGCCTGCATCACCGTCGGGTTGATTGTGGGGGCGCTGGCGGAACGTATTCGTTTCTCTGCGGTGCTCATTTTTGTCGTGGTCTGGCTGACGCTCTCTTATGTGCCCGTGGCGCATATGGTTTGGGGTGGTGGTCTGCTGGCTTCTCACGGCGCGCTGGACTTTGCCGGCGGGACGGTGGTGCACATCAACGCCGCCGTTGCGGGTCTGGTTGGGGCGTACCTGATTGGCAAACGCGTTGGTTTTGGCAAAGAAGCCTTTAAACCGCACAACCTGCCGATGGTCTTCACCGGCACCGCGATCCTCTATTTCGGCTGGTTTGGCTTTAACGCCGGTTCAGCAAGCTCAGCAAACGAAATCGCGGCGCTGGCTTTCGTCAACACCGTGGTAGCGACCGCCGGTGCGATTCTCTCCTGGGTATTTGGTGAGTGGGCCGTACGAGGCAAACCCTCTCTGCTGGGCGCCTGTTCCGGTGCCATTGCGGGTCTGGTCGGTATCACCCCCGCCTGTGGTTTCGTTGGCGTCGGCGGCGCGCTGATCATCGGTATCGTCGCGGGTCTGGCGGGTCTGTGGGGCGTAACGGCACTGAAACGTATTCTGCGTGTGGATGACCCTTGCGATGTGTTCGGCGTGCACGGCGTTTGCGGTATCGTCGGCTGCATCATGACCGGTATCTTCGCAGCCACCTCGCTCGGCGGCGTCGGTTACGCAGAAGGTGTAACCATGACTCATCAGGTGCTGGTGCAGCTCGAGAGCATCGCGATTACGGTAGTGTGGTCTGGCGTGGTGGCCTTTATCGGTTACAAGCTGGCTGACATGACCGTGGGTCTGCGCGTACCGGAAGAGCAGGAGCGCGAAGGGCTGGACGTCAACAGCCACGGCGAGAATGCTTACAACGCATAGTCAATAACGAAACGGCAACCCTGGGTTGCCGTTTTGCTTTTATGAGCATCCCCCTGTCTGGGTTAGCCGCGGTTGCGCATGACCCCTTCCTGTACCGTCGATGCCACCAGCACGCCATCCTGCGTATAAAACTCACCCCGCACAAACCCACGCGCGCTGGATGCCGAGGTGCTCTCCACGCTATACAGCAGCCACTCGTTCATATTAAACGGACGGTGGAACCACATAGAGTGATCGATGGTGGCTACCTGCATCCCTTTTTCCAGGAAGCCTACTCCGTGCGGTTGCAGCGCAACAGGCAGGAAGTTGAAATCAGAGGCGTAGCCCAGCAGGTATTGATGCACGCGAAAATCTTCCGGCACCGTACCGTTGGCACGGATCCACACCTGGCGCGCAGGCTCTGCGGTGTGACCTTTCATCGGGTTATGAAATTCCACCGGGCGGATCTCCAGCGGCTTATCGCAAAGAAACTTCTCTTTGACCTGTGGTGGCAACAGATGTGAAAGGTCGCGGGCGATTTCGGTTTCAGAACGGAGATCATCCGGTGCCGGGGCAGGGGGCATGGTTTTCTGATGTTCGTAGCCCGGCTCTGGGGCCTGGAAAGAGGCGGTCATATAAAAGATGGGTTTACCATTTTGCACCGCGGCAACGCGACGGGCACTAAAGCTGTTGCCGTCGCGCAGCACCTCGACGTCATAAACGATAGGTTTTTGACTGTCGCCCGGGCGTAAAAAGTAGCTGTGGAAGGAGTGGACCAGGCGTTCTGCGGGTACGGTCTCTTTAGCCGCATAGAGAGCCTGCCCCACAACCTGACCGCCAAAGACCTGGCGTAAACCCAGATCTTCGCTTTGCCCCCGAAAGAGTCCTTCCTCTATTTTTTCCAGGTTAAGTAATGTCAGCAGATTGTTTAGTGCCTGACTCATAATCGTCCTCAATAAATACGCCGTGGCGAAAGATAGCCAGAGTATAACGCAGAAATACAAGTGGTCCGATGGGTGCAATAGTCTGAATAACGAGGCGAATCCAGGCATAAATAAGTGATGTGTGCCACACTTACTCACGTTAACTTTGTTTAACCACTCTTCTGGCGGTATCGATCCCGCTGGTGCATTGAAGATAAGGAGAACTCAATGAAACTCGTGCACGCGTTAAGTGGTTTAGCGGTAGCGGTTGCTCTGACCGCCTGTGCAGACAAAAGTGCAGACATTCAGACGCCAGCGCCTAATCCAAATACCTCCGGCGTAGCGACACAGCCAACCATTCAGCAGCCATCAGTAACCGGTTCAGTCTGGATCCGTCAGAAAGTGGCGTTACCGCCTGACGCGGTGTTGACCGTCACCCTGTCTGATGCCTCGCTGGCCGACTCCCCGTCAAAAGTTTTGGCACAGAAAGCGGTGCGTACCGAGGGCAAACAGGCGCCATTTAGCTTCGTCCTGCCTTTCAATCCGTCTGATGTGCAGCCCAACGCCCGGATTTTGTTAAGTGCAGCAATCACGGTCGACGATAAGCTGGTGTTTGTCACCGATACGGTGAAACCAGTAATCAACCAGGGCGGTACCAAAGCCGATCTGGTGCTGGTGCCTGTACAGCAAATGGCAGTACCGCTCCAGCAGAGCGGTGGCGCGACGACGACCGTGCCATCAACCTCACCGACGCAGGTTACGCCATCTTCCGCAGTGCCTGCACCAACGCAGTACTAAGACCCTATCCCCTCCCGCCCGGGAGGGGGTTTAGTAAATCCACCGATAGTGCTGCAAATCAATTTCACCCTTTCCCGACACCTGTACCCCTTCAGCCAGCAGTGCCTGACGCTGGCGTTGTAAATCCGGGCCGGTAAGGGAAATTTGCCCGTGGCGGTTAACCACCCGATGCCATGGCAGGGTGCTGCCTTCCGGGATCCGTTTAAGCACGCCGCCAACCTGTCGTGCGGCTCGTGGCGAACCCGCCAGACGTGCCACATCGCCATAGGTGGTAACCGTTCCCTCGGGGATGGAGGCGACAATTTGCCATACCCGCTGCGGGAATCCGTCGTGCTGTTCCATGAATACTCCTGCTGACTGAGCGAAATAACGGAGAATAATAGCGCAATCACGGGCCATGCTGCGCAATAAACCATCATCCGGTCGCGGTTAACTTGCAATTGCGATCCTGTGCAGGGATAATGCGCCAGCGCGTTGGTTATCAACGCTCTCAATGGGGGCTCTGTTGGTTCTCCCGCAACGCTACTCTGTTCACCAGGTCAGGTCCGGAAGGAAGCAGCCAGGGCAGACGACGTGTGTGCCGGGATGTAGCTGGCAGGGCCCCCACCCAATTCCCCCGCCGTAAATTCTCTTTTTCCCCATTCAGGCTACAATAACCCTCTGGCAGATAGCTTGAGTATGGTTATTTATACAGTTAATATTGACGATAAAAGTTCCTGGTGAGATGGCGCATGAAAATTGACATCAACGCAAAATATTACGGAGATAACAGCACTAAAATCGTCCATGGCGATGCGCTGACAGAGCTTAAAAAGCTGCCAGATGCCAGTGTCGATCTGGTTTTTGCCGATCCTCCCTACAATATTGGCAAGGATTTCGATGGCCTGCGTGAACTGTGGGACGAAAAGGAATTTCACGCCTGGCTGTTTGAGTGCATTGATGAGTGTCACCGCGTCCTGAAAGAGACGGGCACTATGTACATCATGAACAGCACTGAGAACATGCCCTATATCGACATCAAATGTCGCGAGCTGTTTGAGATTAAAAGTCGCATCGTCTGGGCTTACGACAGCTCTGGCGTGCAGGCAAAGCGTTTCTTCGGCTCAATGTATGAACCGATCCTGATGATGGTTAAAAACGCGAAGAAGTACACCTTTAATAGCGATGCTATCCTGGTCGAAGCGCCTACCGGTGCGAAACGCGCCCTCATTGATTACCGAAAAAACCCGCCGCAGCCCTATAACACCCAAAAGGTGCCGGGTAACGTCTGGGAGTTTCCTCGCGTGCGTTTTTTGATGGATGAATATGAAAACCATCCGACGCAAAAGCCGACCGCGCTGCTGAAAAGAATTATTCTGGCGTCCTCTAATCCGGGCGATGTGGTGCTCGATCCCTTTGCGGGCAGCTTTACCACTGGTGCGGTCGCCATTGAGTGTGGGCGTCAGTTTGTGGGAATTGAGATCAACGAAGAGTATGTGAAGATGGGGATCCGTCGCCTGGCGGTGGCCTCGCACTTCACAGAGCAAGAGCTCGAAAAGGTGAAAAAGCGCAAAACCAAAAACCTCTCTAAAAACGTAAGGGGCACCAATACCCCTCACGACGGGCCGACTAATCCAGAAGACCATATTCCAGTTTGAAGTTTTCGCAGATCACCGCTTTTAGCTGCTGGATCTGCGCCTCCGACTTCGCCACCGTGCCAAGGATAGCTTGCAGCGTCGGCACGGTGATAATCTCTTCAAACAGCGACATATAACCGTCTGCCACCGCCTGTTCCATCGATTTTAGCGCCTTGTTGCGAATGGCGGTAAAGGCCTCGTCGGACGTCTTCAGCGTTTTGATAACAAAGCTGATCGGGAATTTGTTGGTCTTATCAAAGTCGAGAAAGTACTTCTTAAAATCCAGCACCTCAGTGACCTGGAAGAAGCGGCCTTCAGGACGTAACACGAAATCAATTCCGCCATCGTTGGCGTTGGTGCGCCCGGTCTTGAAAAGCTCGTAGGGCTTAACCACGTCATTAATTTTGACCGTCATCCTGGCGTAGTGCAGCTTAAGCACTGAATAGGAAACCACTTCAAACAGTCGGGCATCGGCTTTCGGGTGCCATGATTTTTCAACAAAGCTCAGTATCTCCTGTGCGCTGGTGGCGCCTTCGATCTCTTTGAGAAAGGCGTTCTGATTTTCCGTAATTTCGGCGACATAGAGATCGATAGCACGGGTGATAAACAGCGCCGCCGAGTCGGCGTTCATACCATGCTGGGTCAGAAATTCTGCGGAGATTTTGCGCTTCTTTTCTGGCACGGCGCTAACCGGAAGTAACGCATCACTGGCGCCAAAACCGCGGCGAATTTTATCGTTCAGGCGGTTGTCCAGCGCATGGTTTTGTAATTTGGAGCCAAACGGCAGGCGACGCATCTCCTCCATTAGCGCGGTGAAGGTGGTGCCTTCACGCTGATTGTTGTTCCAGGCATTACAGAGCACGTAAAGCGCATAAAGCGTGCCGAGTGAGCGTCGGGCTTTACTACCGCGATCGGACGCCAGGGTGTTATTGATGATGAACTGATACGCAATGGTGTGGCGGGGGATGTTAAGTTCGTCTGCCAGCTGATCAATCTTGTCGCTAAAGGTGCTCATGCACCACTCCTTGTGGCCTTCCCGGATGGAAACTGATTATCTTATTGATGAACATGATTTTTTAGCTGATGTGACCCCCGTCAGGCAAATTTTTTTACGATAGCGCGAAGGCTTAATTAATTTATGGGTAATAAAAGTTTCACCTGACTATACTTAAGCTGTCATTCAACTGAAATGTAATTGTCATTATTTTGTCATAAAGGACAGGCAGGTTAATTATGATTTATCAGTAGATATATAAGCTATGAATATATATCTGGATAATAATGATAACTTCGTGTATTAAATTAAGAAATTATGACAAAGGACGCCGCACCATGACAACAGCTGTACTGAATGTGAAAATTGACGGAACCTTAAAAGAGAGACTCCGTGAGTACGCAGAAGCTAATAACGAGAATCTCAGTGTTACGACAGAAAAACTGCTGCTGCTGGCGTTCGAAGCAGTAGAAGAGGCGGGAGTAACGGAAGAGGATATCGACAATCAGCATACGGAAGAAGAGAACGTTACGCCATTTACTCCTAAAGAAATCAAGGCATTGCGTAAAATTCTGAAGAAGAAAAAATGAAACATTCACAACAATCTACTGCCAGTGACTATCAGGAAGCCTGTTCACTCCTGCGATCTGGCTATGTCAAACATGTCCGCCTGGGCTGGAATGTAGGTAGTGATGAATTCTTTCGAATTGCGTCAGACTGGTGCGATACCGGTGCAAAAATAAAGAAAGAGGGCGATGATTTTGTTATTTCGCTAAAAGGTTTCCCCATTCCTCCGCAGCACTGAACAGGCGTCGCCAGAAAGCGTCTGACTGTATCAGTTACAGTCAGACGCTTTTTACTTTGAACCTGAAAATCATAATTGTGCACGGCATCACTTTTCTGCCGAATAAAGCAAGCGCGTGCCGTTTGCTTTTTTTTATATTCAGGCTACACAATATTTCGTTTTATTGCCGACCCACCATTATTAAGGGGCTGCCACAGCGGTTTTATTCGTAAAAGTGCGCTCTCCAGCTCGGCCGGTTCCAGCGAAAAAGGCATACGCAGATAGCGATCGAAGGCACCCGACAGGCCGAACCTTGTGCCGGTGCCCAGATGAATACCGACCGTTTCGGCGCGCGCGGCCAGTTGCGTTGCCAGCAGATCTGGCAGCTCCACCCAGAACGATAAGCCTCCCTGCGGCTGCTGGAAACGCCAGTCGGGGAAGTGCGCCTGCATCAGCTCGCTACAGCGTCGCCGCCGTGCGTTAAGCATCTCTCGCCGGGCAGGCAGAAATTCGTTGCTCCGTTCAATCAGCCATAGCGTCGCCAGTTGCTCCAGCAGCGGCGAACCCAGGTCAAGCGTATCTCGCGTTTGAGTCAGGGAGGCGATGGTACGGGAAGAGGCGCGGATCCACCCCAGCCGCAGGCCGCCCCAGAAACTTTTTCCTGCGGACCCAAGCGTAATGACGTTGGCCTGCTTATCGAACGCGGCGAGGGGCGGCGGGGGCGGGGCGTCGTACCAGAGGTCAACCATGGTCTCATCCACCACCAGCGTCGTGCGGGTGCGGGCGGCGATGGCGGCGATGGCTTCTCGCGTATTGCTGTCCATGCAGCGTCCGGTCGGGTTATGAAAATCTGGCATCAGGTACGCAAGCCGCGGCGCGGTCTGGGCCAGCGTGGCGGCAAAACCGTCGATGTCCCAGCCTGTCTGGGGAAGCGAAACCCCGACCGGGCGACAAGCCGCTCCCTGAATGGCCGCAATGGCTAACGGGTAGGTAGGGTGATCCACCACCACCCGATCGCCCGGACCGGTTAGCATCCGCAATACGAGGGCCAGGCCGCTGACGGCACCGTTCACCACCATGATCTCTTCTGGCCGGGTCGGTAACCCCCGGGCGGTGTAACGTGAGGCGATGGCCGCCCGCAGCGGCTGGAGGCCAGCCTGGTCATAACCGGTATGGGTCAGATACTGGCTAAGTGCCGTAAGTGCATGCGTGTAGGCCTGAAAGATCTCCGGCCCGGCGCCGAGGGCGGCGGTGGAGAGATCCAGCGCTTCGCTGGCAACTGCGCGGGTGGGAATGGCGCGACTATCGGGGAGGGTTATGCGGGAACCGCTACCGAGTCGGCTTTCAAGATAACCCGCGTCGCGCAGATGGGCGAGGGCGCTGCTGATCGTGGTGCGACTCACCCCCAGCGAGGTTGCCAGTTCACGCTCCCCCGGCAGGCGCGTATCGAGCGCCAGCCGTCCATCCAGGATCAGCAGACGCAGCGCGTCGGCTAGCTGGCGCCAGATCGGCGTGCGAGAGTGCTCTTGCTGCCAGTGCCCCAGCAGCCGCATTAATGACTGAGTTCCAAAGCGACGAGATGACATATGCAGTCCACTTTTTTAAAACTGGATATTAATCATAATGCCATTTCAGGTAATGATGAAAGCCGGGATATTCGGAGAGAAATCATGTTACGTCGTTTACTTCAGCTGTATGTGGGATTGAGTTTATACGGGCTCTCTACCGCTATGTTTGTGCGCGCCAGCCTCGGCGCAGATCCCTGGAACGTCTTTCACCTGGGGGTGACAAAATTACTGGCGATGGACATTGGTACCGTAATGATCCTGACCGGTGCGGCCGTGCTGCTGTTCTGGATCCCGCTGCGCCAGCGCCCTGGGTTAGGGACTATCAGTAACGTGATTGTGATTGGCCTTGCAGCGGATGCGTCATTGGCACTTATCCTCCCTATCGACTCGCTGGTAGTCCGCAGTGCCTTACTGGCGAGTGCGGTGATCGTCAATGCGCTGGCAACGGGTATGTATATTGGCGCAGGCTTCGGCGCCGGACCGCGCGATGGGCTGATGACCGGCATCCATGCCCGCACCGGCTGGTCGGTGCGCAGCGTGCGTACGGCGATTGAAGTCTCCGTTCTGCTTATCGGCTGGGCGCTGGGGGGCAACCTTGGCGTGGGGACCGTACTTTACGCACTCTGCATCGGCCCGCTGATTCAGCTCTGTCTGCCCTGGTTTCGTCATACGCCGGCGCGTATTGTTACCGGCCAGGCTGAGCGCTCTGTCTAATTTTGCGAAGCGCTCACAAGCTTTGTCTTGTGCATTGTGACAGAATGGACGCCTCTCTCCTCACCACGCAATGCGCATGAAATCGATCACGTTATATGACGTCGCTCGCCTCGCGGGCGTCTCTTATCAAACTGTCTCCCGCGTCATTAACGACGCGGAACACGTTTCCACCCGTACGCGGGAAAAGGTGCAGCAGGCGATGGCCGAGCTGCACTATGTCCCGAACCGTGGCGCACAGCAGCTGGCGGGAAAACGAACCCATACGCTCGGGCTGATTACCACCGATCTGGCACTACATGCGCCTTCCCAGATCGCCTCGGCGGTGAAATCCCGCGCCGGGGAGCGAGGCGCCAGTGTCTTGATTTCGATGGTGGAGCAACCGCAGCAGTGTCTGGCCGCGCTTCAGGATCTTCTTGCCCAGCGGGTTGAAGGGCTGCTGGTTAACGTTCCGCTGGAAAACGCGCAGGCGGAGCAGTTGCAGGCCCAGGCCGCGCCGGTCCCGGTGCTTTTCCTGGATGTTTCGCCCGATGCGCCAGTGCAGAGTCTGGTCTTCGATGCGGAACAGGGGGCACGACTGGGCGTCGAACATCTTCTCGCGCTGGGACACCGGCAGATCGCTCTGCTGAGCGGGCCGGATAGTTCGGTCTCCTCCCGCGCAAGGCTGAGCGGATGGCGAGAGGCGCTGGCTCAGGCTGGAATCGAACCCTGCGCGATGGCCTGGGGAGACTGGAGCGCCGCATCGGGCTATGAAAAGGCGCATCAATTGTTGGCTGGACCCGCCCTGCCGCAGGCGATTCTGGTCGCCAACGATCAGATGGCGCTGGGGGTGCTGCGTGCCTGCGCTGAAAAAGGCGTGGCGGTGCCCGGACAGATCTCGGTGGTGGGCTTTGACGATACTGCAGACAGCGCCTGGTTTACCCCGCCGCTGACCACGATACGTCAGGCCTTCCGCGAGGCCGGGCAGCGTAGCGTCGAGTGGCTCCTGTCGCCACCAACAGAAAAAGAGGCCGGGCAAACGCAACTGCCCGTAAGCCTGGTCGAGCGCCATTCAACGGCGCGGCAGGGCGCGCAACAGCAAGGTAACGAGGAACTTGCTCAACAGTTGAAATCGCTGGCGATCCTGGCTGGCCAACTGGCACGTCGATAAGACTTTTGTGATCTGCCTCGCTTCACGAGGCGCTCCTGCTTTACCCCATCCTTTCTCCAGGGCATGTTAGCTAAAATTGTGAGCGCTTCGCAAAGAGGTAATTATGTCCTGTCCTGCTCCGCTGACTCTCAGCGCTATCCTTGCCCGCCGTGACTGGGAAAATCCCGGCGTCACTCAATGGAATCGACTTCCTGCCCATGCCCCCCTCAGCGGCTGGCCAGAGGAGAACAGCGCGCGTGACGAGCAGCCCTCGTCGGCATTGCGTTCTTTGAACGGTGAGTGGCAATTCAGCTTTTTCAGTGCACCAGAACAGGTTCCGGAGAGCTGGATACACAGTGATTGCCCGGATGCTGCCGGTATGCCGGTGCCTTCAAACTGGCAAATGCAGGGTTTCGATACCCCCATCTATACTAACGTTACCTATCCCATTGCGGTTAATCCCCCTTTCGTACCCGCGGAAAATCCTACCGGCTGTTACTCGCTCACATTTGAGATGGATAGCGCGTCTCTGCAAAGCGGTCAGACGCGCATCGTCTTTGATGGAGTGAACTCGGCCTTTTACCTCTGGTGTAATGGCCAGTGGGTGGGGTATTCCCAGGATAGCCGTCTACCCGCTGAGTTTGATCTGACGAATGTACTGCGCGTGGGGAGTAATCGCCTGGCGGTGATGGTGCTGCGCTGGTGTGACGGGAGCTATCTGGAAGATCAGGACATGTGGCGCATGAGTGGCATCTTCCGTGATGTCACGCTGCTGCATAAACCAGACACACGCATTGCTGACTACCAGGTGGTCACCGCCCTGAACGCGGAATTTGACCGGGCGACGTTACAGCTGGAGGTGAAGCTGGAAGGGCCAGATTATGCGGATTGCGAAGTGCGGTTCACGCTTTGGCGTGATGATGTGCGGGTGGGCAATGTCAGCGGCAGAGCGGGTACCGCGGTCATAGATGAGCGGGGTAACTGGCAAGAGCGAGTGGTGGCGACCCTGCCCGTGGCGGAACCGGCCCTCTGGAGTGCGGAGTCACCCGAGCTTTACCGTCTGACCATTGCGCTCCACGATGCGCAAGGCAAGGTTCTGGAGACGGAAGCCTGTGACGTTGGCTTCCGCCACGTGGAAATCAGCAACGGATTGTTGAAAGTCAACGGCAAACCGCTGCTGATTCGCGGGGTGAACCGTCATGAGCATCACCCTGAGCGCGGCCAGGTTATGGATGAAGCGACCATGCGTCGCGACATTGAGCTGATGAAACAGCACAACTTTAACGCTGTACGCTGCTCACACTACCCTAATCATCCTCTCTGGTACCGTCTGTGCGATCGCTACGGGCTGTACGTGGTCGATGAGGCCAATATCGAAACCCATGGCATGGTGCCGATGAGCCGACTGGCCGACGATCCACGCTGGCTGCCTGCGATGAGCGAACGTGTCACCCGGATGGTACAGCGCGATCGTAACCATCCGTCGATTATTATCTGGTCCCTGGGCAATGAGTCCGGACATGGCGCTAATCACGACGCCCTCTACCGTTGGATAAAAACCACCGATCCCACCCGTCCGGTACAGTATGAGGGCGGTGGAGCAAACACGGCGGCAACCGATATTGTCTGCCCTATGTACGCCCGTGTCGATCAGGACCAGCCTTTCCCGGCCGTGCCAAAGTGGTCAATCAAAAAGTGGATAGGGATGCCAGATGAAACGCGTCCGCTCATCCTCTGTGAATATGCCCATGCGATGGGCAACAGCTTCGGCGGGTTCGCCAAATACTGGGAGGCGTTTCGCAGCTATCCACGCCTGCAGGGGGGATTCGTCTGGGACTGGGTTGATCAGGCGCTAACCCGACATGACGATGAGGGCAGGGCTTACTGGGCGTATGGCGGCGATTTTGGTGATAAGCCTAACGACCGTCAGTTCTGCCTGAATGGGCTGGTATTCCCGGACCGCACGCCGCATCCCGCGCTTTACGAAGCCCAGCGCGCGCAGCAGTTCTTCACCTTCACCCGCATCAGTTGCTCCCCGCTGGAGATTGAGGTGCAGAGCGATTATCTGTTCCGCACGACAGATAACGAGCTGCTGCGCTGGTCAGTGGCGCGCGACGGTGAAGTGCTGGCCTCTGGCGAGGTGACGTTGAATATTGCTCCGCAAGGAACGCAGCGCATCGTGCTAGAACTGCCAGAGCTGAAGGCAGCACCGGGTGAGGTCTGGTTGAACGTGGAGGTTATTCAGCCTGCGGCGACCGCCTGGTCGCCAGAAAATCACCTTTGCGCATGGGATCAGTGGCAGCTTCCTGTTCCGCTGTTTATCGCCCCGGCCGTGGCGGCAGGGGAAAAACCCTGCTTAATCGTTGAAGATGATGCGCTGGTGGTCACCCACGGCGAGCAGCGCTGGCAATTCAGTCGGCAGAGTGGGGATCTGACCCAGTGGTGGAAGGCGGGTGACGCCACGCTGCTGGCTCCCCTTTGCGATAGCTTTACCCGTGCGCCGCTCGATAATGATATCGGCGTCAGCGAAGTGACCCGCATCGATCCCAACGCCTGGGTTGAGCGCTGGAAAGCGGCAGGTATGTATAATCTGACCCCGCACCTGCTGCAGTGCGAAGGTGAACAGCATACCCGTGACGTGAAGATCACCACGGTGCACGCCTGGGAGAGTGAAAGCAAACTGCTGTTTATCAGCCGCAAGAACTGGCGTATCACCGATCAGGGCGTGCTGATGGGGGATGTCGAGGTGCAGGTGGCGAATGATATTCCTGAGCCGGCACGTATCGGGCTGAGCTGCCAACTGGCCTCTGTACCGCATACCGTGAGCTGGAGTGGGCTTGGGCCATATGAAAACTATCCGGACCGCAAACTGGCCGCGCGCCAGGGCCGCTGGACCTTGCCGCTGGCAGAAATGCATACGCCCTATATTTTCCCTACGGATAACGGCCTGCGCTGTGATACCCGCGAACTCCGGTTAGGCGCTCATCACCTACGTGGGGCCTTCCATTTTGCCGTGAGCCGCTACAGCCAGACGCAGCTGCGCGAAACGTCGCATCATCATCTCCTGAAGGAAGAGGCGGGCTGCTGGCTGCATCTTGATGGATTCCATATGGGCGTCGGCGGCGATGACTCCTGGAGTCCGAGCGTATCCCCGGAGTTTATCCTGCAACAGAAACGGGTGCGCTACGCGTTTAGCTGGCAGCAGAACTAAACTTGATCGGCAGATACGGCTACACCACGTAGCCGTACAGTCACTTCGGAGGTTTTACTGATGAAGTATGTCGATGGTTTTGTCCTCGCCGTTCCTGCAGGCAGTAAAGAGGCGTATCGCGAGCTGGCGGCGAAGGCTGCGCCACTCTTTAAAGAATTTGGCGCGCTTCGCATTGTCGAGTGTTGGGCTGACGACGTGCCGGATGGCAAACTGACCGATTTTCGCATGGCGGTGAAAGCGGAAGAGGGGGAAGAAGTTGTCTTTAGCTGGATCGAATATCCCTCGAAGGAGGTGCGTGATGCGGCGAACCAGAAGATGATGAACGATCCCCGCATGAAAGAGATGGGTGATTCCATGCCTTTCGATGGCAAACGGATGATCTACGGAGGTTTTTCTCCGCTGCTTGACGAGTAATCCTGTCGCCCGGCACCCGCCGGGCTTTCTGTCAGGTTCGAATTACTCGGGATCCAGGTTGTGTTCGGCCCAGGTGATAAAGGCCTCCTTCGGTAGTGCCTTGCTGTACAGCCAACCCTGGCCATATTGCACACCGTGGCGACGCAACCACTCCAGCTGGCCTTCGGTTTCTACCCCTTCTGCCACCATGGCCAGTTTCAATGACTTCGCCATTTCAATGATATGGGGCGTCACGTTTTTATACTCCAGCGCATCAACGAAAGATTTATCGATCTTGAGCGTGTCTACGTCCAGATCCTGCAAATAGCTGAGGCTGGAGTAACCTGTTCCGAAATCATCAATATAGATCGCGTGGCCGGCACGCCGAAAACCCGCAATGGCGGGGGCGCTGACGGCAGGGTCGGCAAATCCCCGCTCGGTGAGCTCCAGCGCTATTTGCGCAGGCGGGATCTGCCACTGGTTCAGTAAGCGGCTTAATAGTGCAGGCAGCGATCGGCAAAGCAGATCGGCGGGAGCCAGATTGATAGAGACATGCAGGTGCGGATGCTGGTGTAGCCACTCACCCAGATCCTCAAAGACCTGCTCAATGATCAACGCCGTCAGATTTGTGATAAGACCGGTCTGTTCCGCCAGCGGGACAAAAATGTCCGGCGAAAGATAGCTCTTATCTTGCTGCGGCCAGCGGGCAAGTGCTTCTGCACCGATGATGCGACCGCTACTGAGTTCAACGATGGGCTGATAGTGCACAACGATCTCGCGGGCGTTAATGGCATCCAGCAGGCGATGCCGGGGAGATTGCAGACGCTTTAAAATTCTCAACACGAACCCGGTCGTTAACACGCTAAGCAAGATACCAAAAGGGAGCCAAAAATAGAGCTGATTGAGCCAGTTTTCTTGTAGCGGGCGCAGGGAGGACCATGTCACGATTGCGATACCGAGGTCGGGTACGTTGTGAATGTTATAGAGGGTACCGTCGTACTGCAGATGATTATCTTCGGCTTGCTGAAGCCGATTCAGAAGAGATATCTCGAGATGGCTACTGCTCGCGAAGACGATATTGCGGCGTAATCCAACCAGCGCAACCTCAATGGGCCAGGAGCCGAAGGGGAGAACATCGATGAGCGATGCCGGATCCATCATCACGATATAATTGTGCGTGCCAAGCGCCGCCATATAACGGTCAACGCCGATATCGTTTTGTGCGGTAAGCCAGGCGCGATAGCCGTCCGGGGTTATCCGCATTGCCCGGGGAAAAGGCTGCCCGTGGCTGGTACGTTCCAGCGATGAGCAGAGCGGTTTCAGGTTATCGACGTAAATCACTTCCTGCAGATAGCGATGAGAGAAAGAGACCCGACGCATTTCCAGCGCATGCTCTGGGCCACAGATCGGCCCCTTAAACTGCTGCATGTGCATCAGAGCAGATTTTCCCTGTTCCAGTACCCGATTCGTACGAAGCAGTATGCGGGACGCGTAATTATCCAGGTCTGTATAAAACTTCTCTTCGGCATGGCGGTGAGCGAGCCATACGCTCAGGCCCAGCGGTGCAAGCACGGCAAGAATCAGTACGCAGGTCACCAGCTTGACCAGGTGTCGGGTTGTCATGCTCCAGTTTCCTTTTTGCCACGCCAGTACCTGTGGCGCGCAAGCGAATGACGGAATAGAGAGAGTGGCTTAATAATAGTGTTATAGCACGCGGCTGACGTTGATTTCATTCAGCACAATCACGCTGTGAAAAGAGAGCGAAGGTTGAAGGCGGTTGTTTTTATCATCTGCCTCAGATAAGCTAATTGTTATGTTATAACAAAACATGACGAGATAAAGATGAAACAGAATATTCACCCCCACTACCGTACTGTCGTGTTTCACGACACCAGCGCCAATGCGTTCTTCAAAGTCGGCTCAACCATTAAAACCGATCGTGAAATCGAGCTCGACGGGCAGACATGGCCCTATGTGACCATCGAGGTATCGTCGCAATCGCATCCGTTTTATACCGGCAAACAGAAATCGTTCTCCAACGAGGGCAGCACAGCGCGTTTCCGTCAGCGCTTTGGCCGTTTTATCGATGTTAAAAGAGGTTAAACATGCAGGTTCTGAACTCATTACGCAGTGCAAAACAGCGCCACCCTGATTGTCAGATCGTAAAGCGTAAAGGGCGACTTTATGTTATCTGCAAATCAAACCCGCGCTTTAAGGCGGTGCAGGGGCGTAAAAAGAGACGTTAAGCGTAGCGTCTGTTTATCGGGGAAGGGCTGCTTGCTGCCGACGGGATGTCGGCGGCAAGTCAGGCGCAACATCAGGCAGGCGTGCGGGAGAGGGTAAACACGTCGTAGAAAGAGAGCTCGCCTTTGGTGGCGATCATTTTTTGCAGCTTAGCTTTTTGTTCTTCTTCGACCTGCGGTGAGTGCAGGATATCGTCGATCAGCTGGCCCGGCACATAGCGGGTGTTGTACCACTCCCCGTTGTAGCACACGCGGAAATCAAGCACATCGATATCTTCATAGCGGTAGCGGGGATTCACATCGAAGAAAAAGAATGCGTTAAAGACGATAAACAGAATCACCAACAACCACACGGATCCCACCAGAGTCTCCGACTGTAACATCACCACCAATGTCGCCAGCCAGGCGGCGTACATGGCAACGAATAACCCAGGGTGTTTACGAATAAAGCTGATGCTAAAACGCGGCTTGTTGTCGCGCTTTTCACGCGCGTTGAGATCGTCGATGGTTTCGGTGAGCAGGCGCTGTATTTCGGTCATCTTCTGCCTTTAAAAGTCGGTACACACAGGGGAACCTGTACATTTTAAGTGACCCTATTGTTCGAAAAAAGTAACAGTTTCACCGCGAAAAAACATAACAGTTGCAGTGGCGTGGACGGTGGTCAACATTAAAGGGCGGCTTAAGGCGAAGCAGGGTATCCCGGGGCGATGAGTTTCGCCCGCACGTGCCGGAAGCGGCGAACCGCCATAGTGACATAAAAACGAGAAGTTAACGACAAACGGGGTTTCGCTGTCTCATTAAATCAGGCAAATGATTAACGTACAAATTTCCACACAGATGTAGGGATTTTATCGTACAGCTTATTCATCGTCAGTTCTGCAAGGCGATGATCGGCTGCTGAATAAAATACCGCCAGCTCATTATCCGAAAGCTCATATTTATTTTTTTCAATAACGCGCTCCAGCGTATCAATTGACTGACAACGTCGCAGACGCATCAAATAATCTGTTTTAGTTAATGGTTTTTCAGACATAAATCCACCTAATTGTTTGTAATAGTTTTAACATACGAGCCTAAAGGATTTGCTCTGCTTGCATTCACAAAACAGCGAAAGAGGCGATTGCCAGATTTACGCCATTTCTGCAAATCTTGTGAGTTAATGCCATAGCTACTGAACAGCATAAATGTATCGTCCAGGTACTCGTCAATTTGCTCGATCAACTTATTATCTTCGTTGTACTTAATTTTATAATTAAGAGCGAAGGTCGCTATATGTTCAATGAGCTCGTTTAACTGCAAATTGATGGCAGAGGTTGGGTCATTAACCCAGCCATGGTTGCTGTCATCAAGGTTGGCGAGGCAATCATGGTACAAGGATTCACAGAGAAATTTCAACTGCGCAATATCATGCCTTTTTGGAGAGTATTCGTCCATAGCGCATCCCCTTCTGAGTGATTTTTTACTCACCGAACATCGATTTCGGGATGGATACAACTTACTAAAAACCTTTCAAACGGCGCTTTTTCCTCTTCTCTTTAACTATAAGACACTCTGATTCGGATTTCACCGCGCTATTACGAAAAATTACAATTACGCAGCGCGAACGCAGGATGTCGCCATCTAATCCGATGAGTTAAAGGGAAAATTATCTTACATCTATAGCAATCATGATGTTACTGGCGAACCCAGTATGGAAACAGACATAACTTAAGAACATTAAGGGCAATCGCCAGGAATAATCTTATTATAGTGGGGCCTTTCCATAAATTTGAGAATTTATGTAAAAGATTTCGTTTAAATATGATATGCCCTCAGAGAATGGCATTAAATAAATAATTCGCAATAAGCGTATTTTATGATTTTCATTAGAGATAAAAAAGGCCGCAAATGCGGCCTTTTTATCAAGTGAAACCGGTATCGGTCACTTAAACCGGGTGGTTATGCTCAATATCGTCGTTCTTACGGCTGAAGCGGCGACGTACCACCACGAAGAACACCGGAACGAAGAAGATAGCCAGAATGGTTGCAGTAACCATCCCACCCATTACGCCCGTCCCTACGGCGTTCTGCGCACCGGAGCCTGCGCCAGAGCTAATAACCAGCGGCATAACCCCGAGGATAAATGCCAGGGAGGTCATCAGGATTGGACGCAGACGCATACGTACCGCTTCCAGAGTCGCTTCAATCAGCCCTTTGCCCTCTTTATCCATCAGATCTTTGGCGAATTCGACGATAAGTATCGCGTTCTTCGCCGACAAGCCAATGGTTGTCAGCAGGCCCACCTGGAAGTATACGTCGTTGTTCAAACTGCGGAAGGTTGCGGCAAGTAGCGCACCGATAACCCCCAGTGGGACAACGAGCATGACCGAGAACGGAATGGACCAGCTCTCGTACAGTGCAGCCAGACAGAGGAAGACCACAATCAGCGAGATGGCATACAGGGCAGGGGCCTGGTTACCGGAGAGGCGTTCCTGATAGGACATCCCCGTCCAGTCGTAACCGATACCCGCAGGCAGTTTACTTGCCAGCTCTTCCATCATGTCCATGGCTTCACCGGTACTTCTGCCTGGTGCTGCCTGACCGAGGATTTCCATCGACGGCAGACCGTTATAACGCTCCAGACGTGGCGAACCATATTCCCAGTGGGAAGTGGAGAAGGCAGAGAACGGTACCATCTGGCCATTGCTACCACGAACGTACCAGTTGTTGATGTCGTTCGGCAACATACGGTATTCCGCTTCGGACATCACGTACACTTTCTTCACGCGACCACGGTCGATGAAGTCGTTAACGTAGCTACCGCCCCAGGCTGCGCCCAGAGTTGTATTGATGTCGCTGATAGACACGCCCAGGGCTTGTGCTTTTTCCTGGTCAATATCGATCTTGTACTGCGGAGTATCTTCCAGGCCGTTAGGACGCACGCCTACCAGAAGGTCAGGATGTTTCGCGACTTCGCCAAACAGCTGGTTACGCGCCTGAGTCAGTTTGTCATGGCCCAGGTTACCCTGGTCAATCAGCTGGAAGTCGAAGCCGGTTGCCGTACCCAGATCCACAATCGCTGGCAGGTTGAAGGCGAAGACCATCGCATCTTTAATCTGCGAGAAGGTGCCCATCGCACGGCCAGTAATGGCTTCGACCTTGTTCTCATCGCCCGGACGGTCAGCCCAGTCTTTCAGAGAGACGAAGGCGATACCGGTGTTCTGACCACGACCCGCAAAGCCGAAGCCGTTTACCGCAAACACGGATTCAACGTTGGCTTTCTCTTTGGTGAGGTAGTAATCCGTAACCTCATCCAGCACTTTCTGGGTACGTTCTTGCGTAGCACCCGCAGGCAACTGCGCCATGGTCAGGAACACGCCCTGGTCTTCTTCTGGCAGGAACGAACTTGGCAGACGAACGAACAGGTAGGCCATACCGACCACAATAATGATATAGAGCAGCAGATAACGACCGGTGCTGCGCAGAATGTTACCTACGCTGTCGGTGTAGTGGTGCGTGCTCTTATCGAACATGCGGTTAAACCAACCGAAGAAGCCTTTATGCTCGCCGTGTCCACCTTTCTGAATCGGTTTCAGCATGGTGGCACAAAGCGCTGGCGTCAGGATTAATGCCACCAGCACCGACAGCGCCATCGCTGACACGATAGTGATAGAGAACTGACGGTAAATGGCACCGGTCGAACCGCCAAAGAAGGCCATCGGGATAAATACAGCGGACAGTACCATCGCGATACCGACCAGTGCGCCCTGGATCTGGCCCATTGATTTACGCGTGGCTTCTTTCGGCGGAAGGCCCTCTTCGGACATCACGCGCTCAACGTTCTCAACCACCACGATGGCGTCATCCACCAACAGGCCGATGGCAAGTACCATCCCGAACATCGTTAACGTGTTTATCGAGAAGCCGAAGGCTGACAGTATCGCAAAGGTACCCAGCAGTACGACCGGAACGGCGATGGTTGGAATCAGCGTCGCACGGAAGTTCTGCAGGAACAGATACATTACCAGGAACACCAGGATGATCGCCTCGACCAGGGTTTTCACAACTTCGTGAATCGAGATCTTAACGAACGGGGTGGTGTCGTATGGATAAACAATTTTCAGGCCAGACGGGAAGAACGGTTCCATTTTCTTCAGTTCTTCACGGATGGCAGTCGCAGTATCAAGGGCGTTCGCACCGGTCGCCAGTTTAATACCCAGACCGGATGCCGGCTGGCCGTTAAACTTAGCAATGACGTCGTAGTTCTCGCCGCCCAGCTCAACCTTCGCCACATCGCGCAGGCGAACCTGAGAACCGTCCTGGTTCACTTTCAGCAGAATTTTGCTGAACTCATCGGCAGAGGTCAGACGCGTTTGCGCGATGATTGAGGCGTTCAGTTGCTGGCCTTTCACCGGCGGTGTACCGCCTAACTGACCGGCTGCAACCTGGGCGTTCTGCGCTTTAATCGCGTTGATTACGTCAACCGGCGTCAACTGGAAGTTGTTCAGTTTGTTCGGATCCATCCAGATGCGCATCGCGTACTGGGAACCGAACAGCTGTACGTCACCCACACCCGAAGTACGGCTGATGGCGTCCTTCATGTTGGCGCCCACGTAGTCGGAGATATCCTCCTGGGTCATGGTGCCGTTGGTGTTGATTACGCCGACAACCATCAGGAAGCTACTGGACGATTTCTCGACGCTCACGCCCTGCTGTTGTACTTCCTGCGGCAGCAGTGGCATCGCCAGCTGCAGTTTGTTCTGCACCTGTACCTGCGCGATATCCGCATCGGTACCGGATTCGAAGGTCAGGGTGATCTGAACCGTACCGGTGGAGTCAGAGTTGGAGGACATGTACATCAGGTTATCGATACCGTTCATGTTCTGTTCGATAACCTGCGTTACGGTGTCCTGCACCGTTTTCGCATCAGCCCCTGGGTAGGTTGCGGAGACCGTCACCGCCGGCGGCGCAATCGTTGGATATTGCGCGACAGGCAGCTTCAGGATCGCAAGTCCCCCAGCTAGCATGATAATAATGGCGATCACCCATGCGAATATGGGGCGATCGATAAAGAAATTAGGCATGTCTTAACGGCTCCTGTTTAAGTTAAGACTTGGACTGTTCTGACTGGCCAGCGGCCGAAGCTTGTTGTTTTTCGTCAGAGGCAACTTCCTGCGCTTTAACTTGTGCGCCTGGACGTACTTTCTGCAAGCCGGTCACAATGACGCGATCGCCATCTTTCAGACCTTTCGTTACCAGCCATTTATCACCAATTGCCTGAGTGGCAGTGATGTTGCGGGTTTCGACTTTATCTTCTGCGCCAACAACCAGTACGCTCGCATCACCGCGCGGTGTACGAGTGACACCCTGCTGAGGTACCAGCAGCGCTGTTGGGTTTGTCCCTTCTTCCAGGTTCGCACGCACGAACATACCTGGCAGCAGCGTATGGTTCGGGTTCGGGAAGATGGCACGCAGGGTAATAGAGCCAGTGGTCTGGTCAACGGTGACGTCCGAGAATTCCAGCGTTCCCGCTTCAGGGAATTTAATGCCGTCACTGGTCACCAGTTCCACTTTCGCTTTGCCGTTCTCTTGTTTCAGCGTGCCGTTTTCCAGCTCTTGCTTCAGGCGCAGGAAATCGTTGCTGGATTGGGTGACGTCCACATAAATCGGGTCGAGCTGTTGCACGGTGGCCAGCGCGGTGGTTTGACCGTTCTGCACCAACGCCCCTTCGGTGACGGACGATTTACCGATACGGCCGCTGATAGGTGAGGTGACCTTAGTATAGGCCAGGTTAATACGTGCAGTCTCAACGGCGGCTTTTGCCGCGACAACCGCCGCACTCGCCTGCTGGGCATCTGCCAGAGCGCTATCATATTCTTGTTGGCTAATGTACTGGGTACCCAACAGTTTCTGATAACGGTTAACCGTCAGCTGTGCGATCTTCGCCGCTGCCTGTGCTTTGGCCAGATCGCCTTTCGCGCTTTCGTAAGAGGCCTGATAGGTTGCTGGATCAATCTGATACAGAGAGTCACCCGCTTTAACATCGCCACCTTCGGTGAAATTACGTTTCAGGATAATGCCATTCACCTGAGGACGAACTTCCGCAATACGGTAAGCGCTGGTACGACCGGGCAATTCAGTGGTTATCTGAAGAGGTTCAGTTTTGAGCGTCACAACGCCAACTTCTGGCATCTGTTGCGCTCCTTGTTGAGCCTGTTTGTCGTCACATCCTGTAAGCGCTAAGCTGCCTGAAAGCATCAGAACGACCGCCAGAGGCGTTAACCCTCTGTTTTTGTTCATATGTAAACCTCGAGTGTCCGATTTCAAATTGATCAATGGATCAAACGTCCACAAACCCATTGCTGCGTTTATATTATCGTCGTGCTATGGTACATACATTCATAAATGTATGTAAATCTGACTCCTGTTAATTCACCAAGGTATGGCACGAAAAACCAAACAACAAGCACTTGAGACGCGACAACACATTCTTGATGTTGCTATGCGCTTGTTCTCGCAACAGGGTGTCTCTTCCACCTCGCTGGCGCAGATTGCGCAAGCGGCGGGCGTGACACGGGGCGCGATTTACTGGCATTTCAAAAATAAGTCAGATTTATTCGGTGAAATTTGGGAGCTTTCAGAATCCAGTATTGGCGATCTAGAGACTGAGTATCGGGCAAAATTCCCTGACGATCCACTGTCCGTTCTCAGAGAAATTCTGGTCTATGTTCTTGAGGCGACAGTTAATGAAGAGCGTCGCCGATTAATGATGGAAATTATCTTTCATAAATGTGAATTTGTCGGCGAAATGGCCGTTGTGCAACAAGCGCAGCGACGCCTTTGCCTTGAGAGCTACGATCGTATAGAACAGTCACTTGTGCACTGTATTAATGCGAAAATGCTCCCCGCCAATTTACTTACCCGCCGTGCCGCAATTCTGATGCGCAGTTATATCTCCGGCATAATGGAGAACTGGCTCTTTGCCCCCCAGTCGTTCGATTTAAAACGCGAAGCGAGGGACTATGTAGAGATTCTGCTGGAGATGTACCAGCTCTGCCCCACGCTGCGATCCAGCCCCGATATCTTATCCGCCTGAGTAGCCAGGAATTTTCCTGGTCGAAAGCGTTGGCGCTATTCCGCTTCCGGTTGCCGTGATATTCTTCACGCCTAACCAATTTGGCCATCCATTGCACAGCATACCAACCACTATGTCGCACTTCACTCGCAGGCAAAATCCGTTTTTTGCTTTGGTTTTGTTCATACTGTTCTTCTTTATAACTTCACACACGGCGTTTGCCCGAGCCGCTAATGGCACCGACACGCCAACCCGGGCAGATCTGCAAAGCCAACTGGATGCGTTAAGTAAGCAGAAAGACCTTTCGCCGCAAGATAAACTTGTTCAGCAAGATCTGACCGAGACGCTGGAAACGCTCGATAAAATCGAGCGTATTAAAGCCGAAACCACCCAGTTGCGTCAGAAAGTGCTTCAGGCACCTGAAAACATGCGTAAGGCGACCGAAGGGTTAAACGCCCTGAGTGATGTAGATAACGACGCTGAAACACGCAAAACCCTGGCGACGCTCTCTCTGCGCCAGCTTGAATCACGCGTGGCCCAACTGCTGGATGATCTGCAAACCGCCCAGAGCGATCTCTCGACGTACAATAGCCAACTGGTTTCACTGCAGACACAGCCAGAGCGCGTGCAAAACGCCATGTATACCGCCTCCCAGCAGCTGCAGGAGATCCGCAATCGTCTGAACGGCACGGCGGTGGGAGAAACTGCGTTACGACCAACCCAGCAGACTTTGCTGCTGGCACAGCAAACGCTATTGAACGCGCAAATCGACCAGCAACGTAAGAGCCTGGAAGGGAATACCATCCTGCAGGATACGTTGCAAAAACAACGTGATTACGTCAATGCCAACATCAACCGTCTGGAACACCAACTGCAACTGCTGCAGGAGGCGGTTAACAGTAAACGCCTGACCCTGACCGAGAAGACAGCACAAGAAGCCGTCACGCCGGACGAGACCGCCCGTATACAGGAAAACCCGTTGGTGAAGCAGGAGCTGGAGGTGAACCATCAGCTCAGCCAGCGTTTGATCAATGCTACCGAAAACGGCAACGCCCTGGTTCAGCAGAACATCAAAGTTAAAAACTGGCTGGATCGCGCCCTGCAGTCGGAACGCAATATTAAAGAGCAGATTGCGGTTCTGAAGGGCAGTCTGCTGCTCTCCCGTATTCTCTACCAGCAACAGCAAACATTGCCTTCAGCCGATGAACTGGAGGATATGACCAACCGCATCGCCGACCTGCGTCTTGAACAGTTTGAGGTGAATCAGCAGCGCGATGCGCTCTTCCAGAGCGACAGTTTTGTCGCCAAAGTGGAAGAGGGGCATACCAGCGAAGTGAACGATGAAGTGCACGATGCGCTGCTGCAGGTAGTGGATATGCGCCGCGAGTTGCTTGACCAGCTGAACAAACAGCTGGGGAATCAACTGATGATGGCGATCAACTTGCAGATCAATCAGCAACAGCTGGTGAGCGTATCGAAGAGCCTGCAGGAGATCCTGACCCAGCAAATCTTCTGGGTGAATAGCAATAAACCCATGGACTGGGAGTGGATCAAATCCTTCCCCGCCACCCTGAAAGACCAGATCAAGGCGATGAAAATCACCGTGAACTGGGAAAAAGCATGGCCTGCCGCCGCGATTGCTTTCCTGGCCGGACTGCCGCTGTTGCTGATTGCGGGCCTGATTCGCTGGCGTCTGAACTGGCTGAAAAATTACCAGTCGAAGCTGGCGCATGAGGTCGGGCAGTTGCGTAACGATAGCCAGATGCACACGCCGAAAGCGATTCTGATTGATTTGCTACGTGCCTTGCCCATCTGCCTGGTGATTCTGGCGGTAGGGCTGATTCTGCTCACTATGCAGTTGAATATTAGCGATCTGCTGTGGGCCTTTAGCAAGAAACTGGCGCTGTTCTGGCTGGTCTTTGGCCTGTGCTGGAAGGTACTGGAAAAAGACGGCGTGGCGGTGTGCCACTTCAATATGCCGGAGAAACTGACCAGCCACTGGCGTCGTCAGATTGTTCGCATCAGCCTGGCGCTGCTGCCGCTGCACTTCTGGTCAGTAGTGGCGGAGCTTTCGCCATTACACCTGATGGATGATGTCTTAGGCCAGTTTGTGATTCTGCTCAACCTGCTGTTGATCGCCGTACTCATGTGGCCGATGTGCCGCGACAGTTGGCGCGATAAAGAGTCGCACACGATTCGCCTGGTCACGGTGACCATACTGTCGATCATCCCGCTGGCGTTAATGGTGCTGACCGCGACGGGCTATTTCTATACCACGCTGCGCCTCTCCGGGCGCTGGATTGAAACCGTCTATCTGGTCATCCTCTGGAATCTGCTCTACCAGACCGTGCTCCGCGGCCTGAGCGTTGCTGCGCGTCGTATTGCGTATCGCCGCGCACTGGCGCGCCGCCAGAACATGGTGAAAGAGGGGGCGGAAGGGGCCGAGCCGCAGGAAGAGCCGACCATCGCGCTGGAGCAGGTTAACCAGCAGACATTGCGTATTACTATGCTGGTGATGATCGCTCTGTTTGCCGTCCTGTTCTGGGCAATCTGGTCTGACTTAATCACCGTCTTTGCTTACCTCGATAGCATAACCCTGTGGCACTACAACGGTACCGAAGCGGGCGCGGCGGTGGTGAAAAATGTCACCCTGGGTAGCCTGCTCTTTGCGCTGGTCTCGTCGATGGTGGCCTGGGCGCTAATTCGCAACCTTCCGGGCCTGCTCGAGGTGCTGGTGCTCTCGCGCCTGAATATGCGCCAGGGGGCGTCGTACGCTATCACCACCATTCTCAATTATGTGATTCTGGTGGCGGGGGCGATGACCGTCTTCGGCTCGCTGGGGGTCTCTTGGGATAAACTCCAGTGGCTGGCAGCGGCCTTGTCGGTAGGTCTGGGTTTTGGTCTGCAGGAGATCTTCGGTAACTTCGTCTCCGGCCTGATTATTCTGTTCGAACGCCCGGTGCGCATTGGCGATACCGTGACCATCGGCACCTTCTCAGGCACCGTCAGTAAGATCCGTATTCGTGCTACGACCATTACCGATTTCGATCGCAAAGAGGTGATCATCCCGAACAAGGCCTTCGTGACTGAGCGTCTGATCAACTGGTCGCTCTCTGACACCATTACGCGCGTTGTGATTCGCCTCGGTGTCGCTTACGGTTCGGATCTCGATAAGGTGAAAAAAGTGCTGCTGAAAGCGGCGATGGATCATCCGAAAGTGATGCACGATCCCGAACCGTCGGTCTTCTTCACCACCTTCGGGCCAAGTACGCTCGATCATGAGCTGCGTTTATATGTCCGTGAGCTGCGTGACCGAAGCTACACCGTGGATGAGCTGAACCGCACGATCGACCGTCTGTGCCGTGAAAACGACATCAATATCGCCTTTAACCAGCTTGAAGTTCACCTGCGAAATGAGAAGGGTGAGGAGCATACGGAAGTTAAGCGCGACGTTAAGGGAGACGATCCTACCCCCGCGCAAGCATAAAACTTAACCCTCTCCCGCTCCGGGGGAGGGTAATTTCCCCTCAAAATCCCGTCTGACAATATCCAGCGCTTTCAATACTGTCTCGGCCGGGATGGCATGGTTTTCCAGCAGCATAATTAAATCCACAGCTAGTTTGACTTCATCCGGTGCACTGTCGAGCGACATAGATCTCTCCTGTTATCGGGTTAATTGCGCGATGACGCGCTCAATTTCGTCCAGCGCCTGGCGACAGCGCAGCAGGCGTCCATCCAGTGCGGTGATTTCGCGCAGCAAACGCTGCTGCTCTTCCAGAGTTTGCGCCGCGTTCAGGCGCGCTTCGCGATCGCGTTTCATGTCATGCAGACGGCGTTCAAACTCCTGATGTTCCAGCCGCTTACGCTGCCATTTCTCGCGGCCATGGCCGGGGCTATCCCATGCCCTTAGCGGCCAGGCGGCAATTTCCCGATGCAGGGCGGCTATCTGTTCTGCCAGGTGTTCAGCCAGCCAGGCCACCTGGGCGGTCTGCTCTTTTTCTACCGCATGACGCAGCTCATCCAGATTGTGCTGCGCCTCGGCCAGATAATCCTTCATCACTGTGCTGCGGCTACGAAACAGTTGCCTGTCAAAACGCGGTTTGAGTGTGGCGTGCTGCATCAGCGGCCTGGCCTGCTCGTGCAGGGCCGTCAGCTGCTTTTGCAGCGTCTGTAAAAGCAAGGCTGTTTTCAATCCGCTCTCCAGTGGTACAGTAGCCATTCAGTTTGATAACGATTCGCATTATGCAGCGTACTATTCTAATCATCATTGGCTGGCTTGCGGTAGTGCTCGGCACCCTGGGTGTCGTATTACCTTTATTACCGACGACCCCCTTTATCCTGCTGGCGGCCTGGTGTTTCGCCCGCTCGTCGCCGCGTTTTCACCACTGGCTGCTCTGGCGCTCGTGGTTTGGTGGCTATTTGCGCCACTGGCAGCAATACCATGCTATGCCGCCGGGCGCCAAACCCCGGGCCATCGCCGTGATACTTATTACGTTCGCCATTTCATTGTGGTTAGTGAAAATGATGTGGGTGCGGATCCTGTTGCTGGTGATATTGAGCTGCCTGCTGATATTTATGTGGCGGATCCCGGTGATTGACGAAAAGCAACAAAAGCAATAATGGTCTGCGATGGCAGTTGCAATTCTCGCGCGCAGCCAGTAAATTCGACCGTTTTCGAGCACAGGCACGCCTGGTTAAAGGATAAACAAACTCTCCTTTAGCCGTTTCGACGCGCGCCGTGAGTAACACCGTTTTTTATCAGGCATAAACTTATGACCGCAACTGCGCAGCAGCTTGAATTTCTCAAAAACAGTATCAAAAGTATCCAGGACTACCCAAAGCCTGGCATTCTTTTCCGCGACGTCACCAGCATGCTGGAAGACCCGAAAGCGTACGCCCTCAGCATTGAACTGCTGGTAGAGCGTTTTAAAGACGCCGGGATCACGAAAGTGGTTGGCACCGAAGCACGCGGTTTCCTGTTTGGCGCTCCGGTTGCGCTGGCGCTGGGCGTCGGTTTTGTGCCGGTACGTAAACCGCGCAAACTGCCGCGCGAAACCATTGCTGAAAGCTACGAGCTGGAATATGGCACCGATCAGCTGGAAATCCACGTGGATGCCATTAAACCGGGTGACAAAGTCCTGGTTGTGGACGATCTGCTGGCAACCGGCGGTACCATTGAAGCGACCGTGAAGCTGATCCGTCGCCTGGGTGGCGAAGTGACCGATGCTGCGTTCATCATCAACCTGTTCGATTTGGGTGGTGAGCAGCGCCTCGAAAAACAGGGCATCACCAGCTACAGCCTGGTGCCATTCCCGGGTCACTAATCCCTCTCCCACAACCTCGCCCATTGGGTGAGGTTGTGTTAGCATTACCTCCCTGTTTATCCACCTTCCAGCGTTGCAGAGCCTGCCCATGAGTTATCAGGTGTTAGCCCGAAAATGGCGACCCCAAACCTTTGCTGACGTTGTCGGCCAAGAACATGTGCTCACCGCCCTTGCGAATGGTTTATCGCTAGGACGCATTCATCACGCCTGGCTCTTCTCCGGCACGCGCGGCGTGGGGAAAACGTCCATCGCCCGCTTGCTGGCGAAAGGTCTCAACTGCGAAACCGGCATCACCGCCACGCCGTGCGGTGTATGTGACAACTGCCGCGAGATCGAGCAGGGGCGGTTTGTCGATCTGATCGAGATCGATGCCGCTTCGCGTACCAAAGTCGAAGATACCCGCGATCTGCTGGATAACGTTCAGTACGCCCCGGCCCGTGGTCGCTTCAAGGTCTATCTGATCGATGAAGTGCACATGCTTTCGCGCCACAGCTTCAATGCGCTGTTAAAGACGCTGGAAGAGCCGCCTGCGCACGTGAAATTCCTGCTGGCGACTACCGATCCGCAAAAGCTGCCGGTAACGATCCTTTCCCGCTGCCTGCAGTTCCACCTGAAGGCGCTGGATGTTACGCAAATCCGCGATCAGCTGGAGCGCATTCTTACTGCCGAACAGGTTGAGCATGAGCCACGTGCCCTGCAACTGCTGGCTCGCGCCGCCGACGGCAGCCTTCGCGATGCGCTGAGCCTGACCGATCAGGCCATTGCCAGCGGTGATGGCAAACTCTCCACCGAGGCGGTCACCTCCATGCTGGGCGCTCTCGACGACGATCAAGCGCTGTCGCTGATCGAAGCCGTGGTTGCGGCGGATGGCGAACGCGTGATGTCGCTGGTGAATGCCTCTGCGGCCCGCGGCGTCGAATGGGAAGCCTTGTTGGTTGAGATGCTGGCGCTGCTGCACCGTATTGCGATGGTTCAGCTTTCACCCGCCGCGCTCGGCAGCGATATGGCTGCTATTGAGCAGCGCATGCGAGAACTGGCCCGTACCGTCCCGCCAGCGGATGTGCAGCTCTACTATCAGACGCTGCTGATTGGCCGCAAAGAGTTGCCGTTCGCGCCGGATCGTCGGATGGGCATTGAAATGACGTTACTGCGTGCGCTGGCATTCCACCCGCGCATGCCGCTGCCTGAACCCGAAGTGCCCCAGCAGTCGTTCGCCCCGGTCGCGCCCACTGCGGTACTAACGCCGACGCAGACCGCACCGCAACCCTCGGCTCCGCCTGCGCCACGCCAGGAGGTGCCGCTGTCGGATGCCACCAGTTCGGTGCTGGCTGCCCGTAGCCAGTTGCAACGTGCTCAGGGAGCATCTAAACCAAAAAAGAGTGAACCGGCAGCGCCAGGCAGAGCGCGGCCGGTGAATAACGCCACGCTGGAACGCCTGGCATCGGTTACCGAGCGCGTGCAAAAGCAGCCATCTGCAGCCAATGCTGAGCAAAAAGCGCCGGCGAAGCCGGAGGCTTACCGCTGGAAGGCGACGACCATAACCGAAGAGGTGAAGGTTCAGGTCGCGACCCCGAAGGCGCTGAAAAAAGCGCTGGAGCATGAAAAGACACCGGAGCTTTCGGCGAAGCTGGCCGAGGAGTCGCTGGCACGCGATGAATGGGCCGCAGAGGTCAACAAACTGAAGCTGCCCAAGCTGGTGGAGCAGGTGGCCCTCAACGCCTGGCGTGAACAGGAAGAGAATCGCATCTGTCTGCATCTGCGCCCGGGTCAGCGACACCTCAATTCTGCCAGCGCGCAGCAGGTATTGACTGAGGCGCTCAGCACATTACGGGGTGCGCCGGTTGAATTGACCATCGTTGAAGATGATAATCCGGCGGTGCGCACGCCGCTGGAGTGGCGTCAGGCGATTTATGAAGAGAAACTCGCGCAGGCGCGTGAGTCAATTATCGCGGATAATAACATTCAGACTCTGCAGCGCTTCTTTGATGCTGAGCTGGATGAAGAGAGTATTCGCCCCATTTGATCGTGAGTTTGGCTTACGGTTGTCCTGTTTAACGTGAAAGAAGAGAGAAGCCTATGTTTGGTGGTAAAGGCGGTCTGGGTGGTCTGATGAAGCAAGCCCAGCAGATGCAGGAAAAAATGCAGAAGATGCAGGAAGAGATCGCGCAGATGGAAGTCACGGGCGAATCAGGTGCCGGTCTGGTGAAAGTGACCATCAACGGTGCGCATAACTGCCGTCGCGTTGAAATCGACCCAAGCCTGCTCGAAGATGACAAAGATATGCTGGAAGATCTGGTTGCGGCAGCTTTCAACGATGCTGCTCGTCGTATCGACGAAACCCAGAAAGAGAAAATGGCCTCTGTCTCCTCCGGAATGCAGTTGCCGCCAGGCTTTAAGATGCCGTTCTGATGCAAACCAGTCCGCTGCTCACGCAGTTAATGGAAGCCTTGCGCTGCCTGCCGGGTGTAGGCCCGAAGTCAGCGCAGCGCATGGCGTTTACGCTCTTGCAGCGCGATCGTAGCGGCGGGATGCGTCTGGCGCAGGCACTGACCCGCGCCATGTCAGAAATTGGTCACTGTGCAGACTGCCGTACCTTTACCGAGCAGGAGGTGTGCAATATCTGTACGAACCCGCGTCGCCAGGAAAACGGCCAGATTTGCGTGGTGGAGAGTCCTGCGGACATCTACGCCATTGAGCAAACCGGGCAGTTCTCTGGTCGCTATTTCGTGCTGATGGGGCATCTGTCGCCGCTTGACGGTATCGGTCCGGGCGATATTGGCCTTGATCGGCTTGAGCAGCGACTTGAGTCCGAGACCATCAAAGAGGTGATCCTCGCCACCAACCCAACGGTGGAGGGGGAAGCCACCGCCAACTATATTGCCGAGCTGTGTGGGCAATATGGCGTTGACGCCAGCCGCATCGCCCACGGCGTGCCGGTGGGCGGCGAGCTGGAAATGGTGGACGGCACCACGCTGTCACACTCCCTGGCCGGACGACACAAGATTATTTTCTGACCAAACGGAGGCGGCGTTCACCGCCTCCGCTTGAAAACTCCCCCCCTTATCCCCATCTCTCACTCAACGTTTTTACCACCCCATTAAATGGCATTGTTGAGGTCGACTTAGATGAAAGGACAAGAAACCCGCGGTTTCCAGTCAGAAGTAAAACAGCTTCTGCACCTGATGATCCATTCCCTGTATTCCAATAAAGAGATCTTCCTGCGCGAGCTGATTTCCAACGCCTCGGATGCGGCGGACAAGCTGCGTTTCCGTGCGCTCTCAAGCCCGGATCTGTATGAAGGTGACGGCGATCTGCGCGTACGCGTCTCGTTTAATAAAGAAAATCGCACCCTGACCATCGCCGATAACGGCATCGGTATGACTCGCGATGAAGTGATCGACCATCTCGGTACCATCGCTAAATCCGGTACCAAAGCGTTTCTCGAGTCCATGGGCACCGATCAGGCGAAAGACAGCCAGTTGATCGGCCAGTTCGGCGTGGGCTTCTACTCGGCGTTCATCGTGGCGGACAAAGTTACCGTGCGTACCCGTGCGGCAGGCGAAAGCGCTGAAAATGGCGTGTTCTGGGAATCTCAAGGCGAAGGCGAATACACCGTTGCCGATATCACCAAAGCGGATCGCGGGACCGAAATCACCCTGCACCTGCGTGAAGGCGAAGATGACTTCCTGAACGACTGGCGCGTGCGCTCAATCATCGGTAAATATTCCGACCACATCGCGCTGCCGGTTGAGATCGAAAAACAGGAAGAGCAAGACGGTGAAACCGTCGTCTCCTGGGAAAAAATCAACAAGGCGCAGGCGCTGTGGACGCGTAATAAGTCTGAGATCAAAGACGACGAGTACAACGAGTTTTACAAGCACATCGCCCACGACTTTACCGATCCGCTGACCTGGAGCCACAACCGCGTGGAAGGGAAGCAGGAGTACACCAGCCTGCTGTACATCCCGGCGCAGGCACCGTGGGATATGTGGAACCGCGATCACAAGCACGGCCTGAAGCTGTATGTGCAGCGCGTGTTCATTATGGACGACGCCGAGCAGTTCATGCCGAACTACCTGCGCTTCACCCGTGGTCTGATTGACTCCAACGACCTGCCGCTGAACGTCTCCCGTGAGATCCTGCAGGACAGCACCGTGACCCGCAACCTGCGTAACGCGCTGACCAAACGTACGCTGCAGATGCTGGAAAAACTGGCGAAAGACGACGCAGAAAAATACCAGACCTTCTGGAAACAGTTCGGCCTGGTGCTGAAAGAAGGCCCGGCGGAAGATACCGCTAACGTTGAAGCGATCGCTAAACTGCTGCGCTTTGCCTCCACGCATAACGACTCCTCCGCGCAGACCGTGTCGCTGGAAGAGTACGTCTCCCGCATGAAGGAAGGGCAGGAGAAGATCTACTACATCACCGCCGACAGCTACGCCGCGGCGAAGAGCAGCCCGCACCTGGAACTGCTGCGTAAGAAAGGCATCGAAGTGCTGCTGCTGTCTGACCGCATCGACGAATGGATGATGAACTACCTGACCGAGTTCGACGGTAAATCCTTCCAGTCCGTTGCAAAAGCTGACGAGTCTATCGATAAGCTGGCAGACGAAGTGGATGAAAGCGCGAAAGAAGCCGAGAAAGCGCTGGAGCCGTTCGTTGAGCGTGTGAAAACCTTCCTGGGCGATCGCGTGAAAGAGGTGCGCTTCACCCACCGTCTGACCGATACCCCGGCGATTGTGACCACCGATGCCGATGAAATGGGCACTCAGATGGCGAAACTGTTCGCGGCGGCGGGCCAGGCGATGCCGGAAGTGAAATATATCTTCGAGCTGAACCCGGATCACCCGCTGGTGAAACGCGCGGCGGATACCCAGGACGAAGCACGCTTTGCCGAGTGGGTTGAGCTTCTGCTGGATCAGTCCCTGCTGGCCGAACGCGGCACGCTGGAAGATCCTAACCTGTTCATTAAACGTGTGAATGCGCTTCTGCTGGCGTAATTAACCCTTACCCCTTACCCAGCCCTCTCCCCAAAGGGGAGAGGGTGTTCAATTTCCCTCTCCCCTTTGGGGAGAGGGTTAGGGTGAGGGGAAACCTCCTGCACTCCGCCAAATAATCTCCCCCATTAACCGTTTCAGCCGTCCCGCCTTCCTTGAGCCACATCCGTTCTGATGGTATTGTTTAGCGCTTTTGAAAAATTGAACCAACTTTTGAGGGGATTTTCGCAATGCGTATTATTCTGCTTGGCGCTCCGGGCGCGGGTAAAGGAACTCAGGCTCAGTTCATCATGGAGAAATACGGTATTCCGCAAATCTCTACCGGTGACATGCTGCGTGCCGCTGTTAAATCTGGCTCCGAGCTGGGCAAACAGGCGAAAGACATCATGGACGCAGGCAAGCTGGTCACCGACGAGCTGGTTATCGCCCTGGTGAAAGAGCGCATTGCGCAGGAAGACTGCCGTAACGGTTTCCTGCTGGACGGCTTCCCACGCACCATTCCGCAGGCTGATGCCATGAAAGAAGCGGGCATCAACGTGGACTACGTTCTGGAGTTCGACGTTCCAGACGAGCTGATCGTTGACCGTATCGTTGGTCGTCGCGTGCACGCTGCCTCTGGTCGCGTTTACCACATCAAATTCAACCCGCCGAAGGTTGAAGGTAAAGACGATGTGACCGGCGAAGAGCTGACCACCCGTAAAGACGATCAGGAAGAGACCGTGCGTAAACGCCTGGTGGAATATCATCAGATGACCGCGCCGCTGATCGGCTACTACTCTAAAGAAGCGGAAGCGGGTAACACCAAATACGCGAAAGTTGACGGCACCCAGGCCGTTGCTGATGTCCGTGCAGAGCTGGAAAAGATCCTCGGCTAAGTGCACGTTTCTCACCCGGATCTCCGGGTGAGAAAAATTCTCATCCCACCTATTACAGCAATGGGTTTCGTTTACCCACATTTCCGCTACAATTGACCCCTATTCAAATGGTTAAGAGGCGTGAATGAGTCAGGCGAAAACAGGCATCCTGCTTGCCAATCTGGGTACCCCAGAAGCCCCCACCCCTGCGGCGGTAAAACGCTACCTGCGTCAGTTTTTAAGCGATACGCGCGTCGTGGATACCCCGAGATTACTCTGGTGGCCGCTGCTGCGCGGTGTCATTCTGCCGATTCGTTCCCCGCGCGTCGCAAAGCTCTATCAATCCGTCTGGATGGAAGAGGGCTCGCCGCTGATGGTCTATAGCCGTCGTCAGGAGAAGGCCCTGGCCGCCCGGTTACCGGATATGCCCGTTGAGCTGGGGATGAGCTACGGCAAACCCTCCCTGAAAAGCGCCGTCGAAGCGCTGCTGGCACAGGGGGTTGAGCACATTGTGGTACTGGCACTCTATCCGCAATACTCCTGTTCCACGGTAGCCGCCGTCTGGGATGAGCTGGCGCGCATTCTGGCGACCCGCCGCCGCATTCCGGCCGTGACCTTTATTCGCGACTACGCCGATAATGAACTTTACATCCAGGCGCTCGCCAGCAGCGCGCGCGCGTCGTTTGAAAAGCATGGCGAGCCGGACCTGCTGCTGCTCTCCTACCACGGGATTCCCCAGCGTTTTGCCAACGAAGGGGACGACTACCCGCAGCGTTGCCGCGATACCACGCGCGAGCTGGTCTCTGCGCTTGGTCTGCCGCCCGAGAAGGTGATGATGACCTTCCAGTCGCGCTTTGGCCGCGAGCCGTGGCTGACACCGTACACTGACGAAACCCTCAAAATGCTCGGTGAGAAAGGCGTGAAGCATATTCAGGTGATGTCGCCGGGCTTTGCGGCGGACTGTCTGGAAACGCTTGAGGAAATTGCGGTACAAAACCGCGAATTCTTCCTTGAAGCCGGGGGCACAAAGTACGAGTACATTCCGGCACTTAACGACTCGCCGGAGCACATTGAGATGATGGCCTCGCTGGTGACGAACAGCCGCTGATCGCGCTCAAGGCCGGGTTTGTGCTACCATTCCCGGCCCATAATCCTTGCACAGTTCAGACCATGAAATTTCCCGGTAAACGTAAATCCAAACACTACTTTCCCGTCAACGCCCGCGATCCGCTTTTGCAGCAAATTCAGCCGGAAACCGAGACCAGCGCAGCCTGGGTGGTCGGTATCGATCAGACGCTGGTGGATATCGAAGCCAAAGTGGATGATGCGTTTGTCGCGCGTTACGGTCTGAGCGCCGGCCACTCGCTGGTCATTGAAGATGACGTCGCCGAAGCGCTGTACCAGGAGCTGGTGCGTGAAAACCTCATCACCCACCAGTTTGCCGGGGGCACCATCGGCAACACCATGCACAACTACTCCGTGCTGGCCGACGACCGCTCGGTGCTGTTGGGCGTGATGTGCAGCAACATCGAAATCGGTGGCTACGCCTACCGCTACCTGTGCAACACCTCCAGCCGTACCGACCTGAACTATCTGCAGGGTGTAGATGGGCCGATTGGCCGCTGCTTCACGCTGATTAGCGACTCCGGCGAGCGTACGTTCGCCATCAGCCCGGGGCACATGAACAAACTGCGCGCGGAGAGCATCCCGGAGGCGGTGATTGCGGGCGCGTCCGCGCTGGTGCTTACCTCCTATCTGGTGCGCTGCAAGCCCGGCGAACCGATGCCGGAAGCGACCATGAAGGCGATCGAGTACGCCAAAAAATACAACGTGCCGGTCGTTCTGACGCTGGGCACCAAATTTGTTATCGCCGATAACCCAGAGTGGTGGCAGGCGTTTCTGAAAGAGCACGTCTCGATTCTGGCGATGAACGAAGAAGAGGCCGAAGCGCTGACCGGCGAAAGCGATCCGCTGCTGGCGTCGGATAAAGCGCTGGACTGGGTGGATCTGGTGCTCTGTACCGCCGGGCCGGTTGGGCTGTATATGGCGGGCTTTACGGAAGAAGAGAGCAAGCGTAAAACCCAGCATCCGCTGCTGCCGGGGGCGATTGCCGAGTTCAACCAGTACGAATTTAGCCGCGCAATGCGCCACAAAGACTGTGTTAACCCGCTGCGGATTTTCTCCCACATCGCGCCATATATGGGCGGACCGGAGAAAATCATGAACACCAACGGCGCAGGCGACGGTGCGCTGGCGGCGCTGCTCCACGACATTACCGCCAATGCCTACCATAAAACCAACGTGCCGAACTCCAGTAAGCACAAGTTCAGCTGGCTGACCTATTCGTCGCTGGCACAGGTGTGTAAGTACGCGAACCGCGTAAGTTATCAGGTGCTCAACCAGCACTCCCCGCGCTTAACGCGTGGCCTGCCGGAACGGGAAGATAGCCTCGAAGAGGCGTACTGGGATCGCTAAAAGCAAAAAGGCAACGTCAGTTGCCTTTTTATATGGGCTTCCTCTCCCTGTGGGAGAGGGCCGGGGTGAGGGCATCAGCCCGCTGTTACCGTCTCATTTGCTGGCGGCTTCGTCAGCAGCGTCAGCATCGTATTGGCAATCTCGCGTTCGCCCATCACCACCTGATTGGCACCACGTTCAGTAATGTAATCCACCTCATCGTCATAATGGGCGCGGGCGATAATCTCGATATTCGGGCACTTTTCGCGGGCGGTCGCCACAATTTCTCCCGCTTCATAGCCATTCGGAATAGTCAGCAACAGCCAGCGGGCGCAATCCAGATGGGCCAGATTCATGATCTCTTCGTTGGCCGCATTACCCAGCACCGCACGTATTCCGCGCTCTCGCAGCTCATCCACGCGGGTGCGTGAGGTCTCAATTACCACCAGCGGTACGCCCTGTGCCATTAATTTCTCACCCAGCAGGCTGCCGACGCGGCCGAAGCCCACCAGCAGCGCGTGGTTGCAGATATCGACCGGGATCTGTTTCTCATCTTCAATGGCCTCTTCCAGCGTCTGCTCATCCAGGGTCTCGGTCTTGTCGAGATACTTCTCCAGCAGGGCAAACAGCACCGGATTCAGCATAATGGAGAGGATCGCCCCCGCCAGCACCAGGTTCTGTCCGGCCTGCGGCAGCAGATTCAGCGCCATCCCCAGACCCGCAAGAATGAAGGCAAACTCACCAATCTGCGCCAGACTGGCGGCGATGGTCAGGGCGGTGCGCGGCGAGTGGCCGAACATACGCACCAGGAAGAAGGCAATAAGCGACTTGCCGAAGATAATGATGGCCAGCGTACCCAGCACAGCCAGCGGCTGATCGATCAGAATGAGCGGATCGAACAACATCCCCACCGAGACAAAGAACAGCACCGCAAAAGCATCACGCAGCGGCAGCGTGTCGTGGGCGGCACGATGGCTCAGCTCGGATTCATTCAGCACCATACCGGCGAAGAACGCTCCCAGCGCGAAGGAGACGTCGAAGAGTTCAACGGCACCGAAGGCAATGCCCAGCGCCAGGGCCAGTACGGAGAGGGTAAACAGTTCGCGTGAACCGGTAGCAGCGCTGCGGGCCATAATCCAGGGGACCAGACGGCGGCCCACCAGCATCATGATAGCGATAAACGCCACTACCTTACCGATGGTGATACTCATATCCAGCGCCAGCGTGGCCAGGCCGACGTTATCTTTCTCGATCATCCCTGCGACGGCTGGCAACAAGACCAACGTCAACACCATCACTAAATCTTCCACAATGAGCCAGCCGATAGCGATCTGCCCGCGCTGGCTGTCTATTAACTGTCTCTCTTCAAGCGCACGCAGCAGCACTACGGTACTGGCGGTAGAGAGGCAGAGCCCAAAGACGATACCGGTCATCAGCGACCAGCCCAGCAGTGCTGAAAGCGCCATTCCCAAAAGCGTCGCCACCCCTATCTGGGCGATTGCGCCGGGTATGGCGATCGACTTTACCGCCATTAAGTCCTTCAGAGAAAAATGAAGACCCACACCAAACATCAGCAGGATCACGCCCAGTTCTGCCAGTTCAGGCGCAAGTTTAGTATCAGCAACGAAACCCGGAGTAAATGGCCCTGCCAGCACACCCGCTAATAAATAACCGACCAGAGGAGATATACGAAGTTTGTTGGCAATCATGCCAAGAATAAAAGCGAGCACAAGACCACCAACAATGGTGGTGATAAGCGGTGTGGCGTGGTGCATTCCGTCTCCTTTCGTAGCTGTGTTGATCCATTTTTGGTGGTTAACCAAAAAACCTGGTAATAGTTTATGACAAAATTAATGATTATGTTTATGAATAATTGTTGAAATTTGAATAAAAGAGCAATAAGCGTGAAAAAAAGCAGATTCGGACAAATTAACCCGAGGAGAGAGAGGAGAGGCTTGTGCCATAAGGGGAGGACGCGGCCAAAGTTTGAGTTTGGCCGCGGGTAAATCAGTCTTTTTGCCGGTTATCAGGCAGGAATATGGTCAACATCCCCAGAAGAGGCAGGAAAGCGCATATTTTGTAGACCAAAAAGATACTGGTATGGTCGGCAATCAGCCCCAGAACCGCTGCCCCAAGGCCTCCCATCCCGAAGGCAAAGCCGAAAAAGAGCCCTGAAACCATACCGATACGGCCCGGAAGCAGCTCCTGAGCGTACACAAGAATGGCGGAAAATGCCGAAGCGAGGATAAACCCAATTATCACCGTTAAAACGCCCGTCCACCAGAGGCTGGCATAGGGTAAAACAAGGGTGAAAGGGGCAACGCCAAGGATAGAGCCCCAAATCACATATTTACGCCCAATCTTGTCGCCCAGTGGCCCGCCAATAAAGGTCCCGGCAGCAACCGCAAACAAGAACGCAAACAGGTGGAACTGGGCGTTCTGCACCGATAAGCCGAATTTTTCCATCAAATAAAAGGTGTAATAGCTGCTAATGCTGGCCATATAGAAGTATTTCGAGAAAATCAGCATTAACAGAATGCTGATGGCCAGGATCACCTTATCCCGGGGCAGCGGGTTAACTACAGGTGCCTTAGGTTTGCCCTTGTTGACACGATGTTGAGCAGCATACCAGCGGCTGATTTGCGCCAGGACCACGATGGCCAGAAGCGCTGCCAATACAAACCACGCGACATTCCCTTTACCGTAAGGGGCGATAATTACTGCTGCCAGCAGTGGCCCCAGTGAGCTCCCAAAGTTACCGCCCACCTGGAACAAGGATTGCGCCAGACCGTGACGGCCACCGGAGGCCATCCGCGCCACGCGCGATGACTCAGGATGAAATACGGAAGAGCCCGTACCCACTAGCGCCGCCGCGACCAGCACGGCTTCAAAGCTGCCCGCCATCGCCAGCAGAACTAGCCCGCTTAGGGTAAAGCACATGCCAATCGGTAGCGACCAGGGCATCGGATACTTATCTGTCCAGTAACCCACCACCGGCTGCAACAGTGATGAGGCCAGCTGGAAGGTGAGGGTAATCATGCCTATCTGCACGAAAGTGAGTGAGAATTCGCTCTGCAGCAGCGGATAGATCGCCAGAATCAGCGACTGAATCATATCGTTAAGCAGATGCGAGAGGCTGATGGCACCGAGAATGCCAAAAGAAGTGCGCGCCTTCGATGACGATGGCGGAGCGCCGGAGGCCGGCTGGGTTGTTTCACTGATTGCCATAAATACCACGTCGGATGTTATTAGAAATGCAGGGTGTAATTATTATTCAACTAACATACCTTTCAGCGACATTTGAAGGAAGTCGCAATTCTGAAAACTTATTTGTCTATTCTGATTACTCATTGTAATTTTTGCGTTTGTCTAAAGGTCAGGGAGAGAGAATATGAAGTTTGTGAAGCGAGGCGTCGCGTTGGCGTTGCTGGTGGCCGGGAGCGTGGCAAGCCTGCCTGCCCAGGCATATGAAAAAGATAAAACTTACAAAATCACCATCCTGCACACCAACGATCACCATGGTCACTTCTGGCGCAGCGAATACGGCGAATACGGTCTGTCCGCGCAAAAAACGCTGGTAGACGGCATTCGTAAAGAGGTGGCAGCCGGGGGCGGCAGCGTATTACTGCTTTCCGGCGGCGATATCAATACCGGGGTACCGGAGTCAGATTTGCAGGATGCGGAGCCTGATTTCCGTGGCATGAATTTAATCGGCTATGACGCGATGGCCGTGGGTAACCATGAATTCGATAATCCGCTTACGGTATTACGCCAGCAGGAAAAATGGGCCAAATTCCCGTTCCTCTCTGCCAATATTTATCAGAAAAGCACCGGCGAACGTTTATTTAAGCCGTGGGCCATCTTTAAACGTCAGGATATTAAAATCGCGGTGATTGGTCTGACGACAGACGATACGGCGAAAATCGGTAATCCGGAATTTTTTACCGACATCGAATTTCGCAAACCCGCTGAAGAGGCGAAGCTGGTCATCCAGGAGTTACAACAGAACGAAAAACCGGATGTCCTGATCGCTACCACCCATATGGGCCATTACGATAATGGTGAACACGGTTCTAATGCGCCGGGCGATGTGGAGATGGCGCGCAGCCTGCCTGCCGGCTCGCTGGCAATGATTGTGGGTGGTCACTCACAAGATCCGGTGTGCATGGCCTCTGAAAACAAAAAACAGGTTGATTACGTGCCAGGGACGCCGTGCGCCCCCGATCAGCAGAACGGGATCTGGATTGTACAGGCACATGAGTGGGGCAAATATGTCGGTCGCGCCGATTTTGAGTTCCGCAATGGCGAAATGAAGATGGTTCGTTATCAACTGATTCCGGTCAATCTGAAGAAGAAAGTGACCTATGACAACGGTGAGAGTGAGCGTGTGCTCTTCACCCCCGAAATTGCCGAAAACCAGCAGATGCTCTCCATGCTCACCCCTTTCCAGAATAAAGGCAAAGCGCAGCTGGAGGTGAAAATTGGTACGCTCAATGGCCGTCTTGAGGGCGATCGCAGCAAGGTACGCTTTGTGCAGACCAATATGGGGCATCTGATCCTGGCGGCGCAGATGGCGCGCACCAATGCCGATTTTGCGGTGATGAGCGGTGGTGGGGTACGTGACTCTATCGAAGGGGGCGACATCACCTACAAAGATGTGCTGAAGGTACAGCCATTTGGCAACCTGGTGGTCTATGCCGACATGACCGGTAAAGAGGTGACCGAATATCTTACCGCCGTAGCGAAGATGAAACCCGATTCCGGCGCCTATCCTCAATTTGCCAATGTCAGCTTTGTCGCAAAAGAGGGTGTGCTCAACGATCTGAAGATCAAAGGCGAGCCCGTCGATCCGGCAAAAACCTATCGCATGGCAACCCTGAGTTTTAACGCCACCGGCGGCGATGGTTATCCGCGTCTGGATGAGAAACCGGGGTATGTGAATACTGGCTTTATTGATGCTGAAGTGCTGAAGCAATATATCCAGCAGAATTCTCCCCTGGATGTGAATAGCTATGAACCGAAAGGTGAAGTGAGCTGGCAGTAACGATTCACAGTACCGGCCTGGCAGCAGGCCGGTACGGCGTTTAATCCCGGCGAGCGATATCCGCAAACTGCGCATCCAGCATTTTCGCCAGATCCGCCGCGGCCAGCTCAATATCCAGGCCGCGTTTGCCACCAGAAATATAGATAGTGTCAAACGTCTGTGCCGGGGCATCAATGACCGTTGGCAGGCGTTTTTTCTGCCCCAGCGGGCTTATCCCCCCCACCAGGTAACCCGTGATACGTTGCGCAACCATCGGGTCAGCCATATCCACTTTCTTCGCCCCCAGCGCCTTTGCCACCTTTTTTAAATCTAACTGCCCGGCCACCGGGGTAACCGCCACCGCCAGGTGCTTCATATCGCCATTAATCGCCACTAATAGCGTCTTATAAACCTGATCGGCATTGAGCCCAAGTTTTTGCACGACTTCATCGCCGAAGTTCGTTTCGTTAGGGTCATGATCGTAGGCGTGGATACGGAAAGAAACCTTGTTTTTTTCGAGTAATTTAACGGCGGGTGTCATAACAATCCTTCTTACCAAAGACAGTGTATGTGCTCAGCATACGTCCGGATGTTGCTTAAAAAATAGCACCATCTTGCGCAATAGTGTTGGCAGTGATGGGCACTTTGAGCGACAATCGAGAGATCCGGAGGCTTCCTCCGGCATAACTAAAATAATGAAATTCCTCTTTGACGGGCCAATAGCGATATTGGCCATTTTTTTAACGCAGCAATGCGGGCAAATTTCCCTCGCCATACAAATGCAGCGCCCCCACGGCCACGACATAACGTCCCGGCGGTAGGGCGTGGAGCTTCTCACACCAGGCCTGGTTTCGGGCGTGCATTAATACGTCGTAGAGCGATTCACTAAAGGTGGCTGGCAGCGCCTGCGGGCTGGCGGCGGGCGGCGCATCCAGCCACCAGCTAATCATCGTCTGTAGCAGCCGGGCGTTGGTGTGCCAGTGGGTCAGCGTATCTTCCAGCAACAGTATTCCGTCATTTGGCAACTGACGCAGCAACGCTATCTGGCTGTCAGCCCCTTCCAGCTCTATCACCGGAATGGCGCGTTCACGCGCCAGATGCAGCAACTGATAATCAATGCCGTAATCGCCCCGAAGCCCCAGACGCTGCGCCTGTGTGGCCTGCAACACCATGGCAATTTGCCACAACGGCTGAGTTTCGAGCATCGACAGCGGTAAGCTCAGCTCGCCGGCCAGCCGTTCCAGCTCGGTGAGCTGTTCAGGGCTGAGGCGTTCCGCCAGAGGAGGGGGGATCGCCAGATCGGCGAAGGGTGAGTCGTTGCCCGAAATATCGGCTTCAACGATTAACGCATCGGCTTTTTGCACCAGGCGGATCAGTCCGGCAGGTAGCGGCGACATATCTTGCGTGCCCATATGAATACTGCCTAACAGGTGCAGATGTTGCCCGCCGGGCAATACGATATCCAGCCCCGGCCAGGGATAACGGCGTGGGAAGTGCGCGCTCAATGCAGATTTTATACGGCTAAACAGACTCATACGCGCTCCCTGTAGCGAAAGGTTCATGCTAGCGCGCAGCAGGGAAAGGTGCAAATTTTAGCCCCTCCCGGCAGGCGGGAAGGGCTGTTACGTCAGGCTTTAGGTTTGAAGCGCAGCAAACGGTTCGCGTTACTCACCACGGTAATGGAAGAGAGCGCCATTGCCGCTCCGGCCACGACCGGATTAAGCAGAGTCCCGGTTAGCGGCCATAAAATCCCCGCCGCAATTGGTATGCCCAGCGCGTTATAGACGAAGGCCCCCATCAGGTTTTGCTTCATGTTGCGCAACGTCGCCTTTGCAATGGCCAGCGCGTCCGCTACGCCCGTCAGGCTATGACGCATCAGGGTGATAGCGGCGGTTTCAATTGCTACATCGCTACCGCTGCCCATGGCAATCCCCACCTCTGCCTGGGCCAGCGCCGGGGCATCGTTAATGCCATCGCCCACCATGGCCACCTGGCGCCCCTGGCGCTGCAGATTTTTAATGGCGTCGGCTTTGCCATCCGGCAGCACCCCGGCAATAACTTCATCAATACCCGCCTCTTTTGCAATGGCTGCCGCGGTGGTGGGATTGTCACCGGTCAGCATCACCAGCCGATACCCGGCGCGGTGCAGTCTTTGCAGTGCCTCGACGCTATCCTGGCGCAGCGGATCGCGAATGGCGAACAGCGCGGCCACTTTACCCTCCACGGCCAGCAGCACCGGCGTAGCCCCTTGTGATGCCTGCGCGTTCAGCTCATCGGCCATCGCGGCGGTATCAATGCCGTTCTCATTCAACAGCGCTTCGTTCCCCAGCAGCAGGGGACGCTGGTCTGCTTCGCCGCTAACGCCCAAGCCGCGCAGGGTGCGGAAATTGACCACCTGCGGCAAGTTCGCCTCTCCAGCTTTTTCGATGATGGCGCGGGCCAGCGGATGGCTTGAGCCCCGCTCCAGCGCGGCGGCGAGGCGCAGCGCATCATCGGCCTCAATGCCTATCGTCTTGACGGCAACCACCTGCGGTTTGCCTTCTGTCAGGGTGCCGGTTTTATCAAAGACCAGCGTATCCAAAGTACTGGCGCGTTGCAGAGCATCGGCATCGCGCACCAGCACACCAAATTCCGCGGCACGGCCTACGCCTGAGATAATCGACATGGGCGTTGCCAGCCCCAGGGCGCACGGACAGGCGATAATCAGCACCGTGGTGGCGATCACCAGGGTGTAAACAATCTGCGGTGCCGGGCCAAAGAGATACCAGATCCCAGCGCTGAACAGCGCAATCAGGACGACCACGGGGACAAAAATGGCGGAGATGCGATCGGCCAGCTGACCGATTTCAGGCTTGCTGCTTTGTGCCTGGCGCACCATACGGATAATTCGCGACAGTGTGGTATGGCTTCCCACCGCGCTGGCACGGAACAGCACGCTGCCGTCCTGTACCAGGGTGCCGGCGTGCACGTTTTCACCGCCGCTCTTTTGCTGCGGGACAGGCTCACCGGTCAGCATCGCTTCATCGAACCAGGCTTCACCTTCGGTGATCTCCCCATCGACCGGAACGCGGTCGCCGGTGGTCAGACGCAGAATCATGCCAGGCTGGACATCCGCCAGTGAGAGGCTCTTTTCACCCTCTTCCGTGATGACACGCGCGGTAGGGGGCGTCAGATCCAGTAACCGCTCCAGCGCTTTCGAGGAGCGCTGACGCGCGCGCGCCTCCAGCATATGGCCAAGATTGATCAAACCAATGATCATCGCGCTGGCTTCATAATAAAGATGGCGGGCTTCCATCGGGAACCACTGAGGCCAGAGGTTGACGCTCATGGAATAGAGCCATGCCGCGCCCGTACCCAGCGCCACCAGCGTATCCATGGTAGCGGTGCGGTTCTTCAGGCTCTTCCAGGCGCTGGTATAGAAGTGGCCCCCGGCAAAGACCATCACCCCCAGGGTAAGCAGGCCAATGGCCAGCCACAGGCTGCGGTTTTCGGCGGTGACCATCATGTTATCGCCGAGCATCCCCCAGCCCATGACCGGGATCCCCACCAGCAGCGCGACTATCGCCTGCCAGCGGAAGCGTTTCATGGTGGCAACGGCGGTCTCTTGCTGGCGGGCGCGGCGTTCAGCATCGTCTTCAATCGCCTCCGCGCCGTAGCCTGCTTTTTCGACAGCCTGCACTAAATCAGCGGCGGAGGCGTTGCCCATCACAAGGGCAGTGCGCTCCGCCAGGTTGACCCGTGCCTGTACTACCCCCGGCACCGTTTGCAGTGCACTCTGTACCCGGGATACGCAGCTGGCGCAGCTCATGCCGTTGATCAACAGCTGCTGGCTGTCGTCAATGTCATCGGCTGCCGGAAGCTCAGAAGGGGCCGCTGTCAGTGCTTCCGACGGGATTGATGACGCTGTCAGCGGATCAGCCTTTGGGTGGCTTAACTCCGCCCCGTAGCCGGCTTGTTTGATGGTGTCGATCAGGGCTTCCGCGCTGGCGCTGCCGGTGACGGCGGCGTGATCGATAGTGACGTCCGCCGTTTCCACGTCGGCGCGTTGCTCCAGACTCTCTTTAACGCGTTTGACACAGTGGCCGCAGGAGAGGCCGTCCAGTGTCAGGTCGATGGTGTGAGACATAGTAAACTCCTTTATAATGACCCGGTCAGATAATAACCGTCATACTGTTCTCTGCTAACTATTATGAAGGTTAAACCTTCCATCAAGGGGAAGGTCAAGGGGGAAAGGTGAATATCAGTGATGTGGCAAAAAAAACCGGTTTAACCAGCAAAGCGATTCGCTTCTATGAAGAGAAGGGGCTGGTGACGCCGCCGCTGCGCAGTGAAAATGGTTACCGCAGTTATACGCAAAAACATCTCGATGAGCTTACGCTGCTGCGCCAGGCCCGGCAGGTGGGATTTAACCTGGAGGAGTGCGGCAATCTGGTGATGCTGTTTAACGATCCCGAGCGACACAGCGCGGATGTGAAACGCAGAACCCTGGAGAAGGTGGCGGAAATAGAACGCCATATTGTTGAACTGCAGGCGATGCGGACGCAGCTGCTGGCGCTGGCCGAAGCCTGCCCGGGCGATGACAGCGCCGATTGCCCGATCATCGACAATCTTTCCGGCTGCTGCCATCGTAAGTCGGGTGCTTAACAGGATCTCACACGCAGGGTGATCCCTTCGACCGCCACCACCTCAACCCGGGTTCCTGCCTGGAGGTCCTCGTCGGCCAGCACTGGCCAGGAGCTGTCGCCAACCCGCATATGGCCGCGCCCGTTTACCAGGGCGGTCTCGAGGGTAAAGCGTTTACCCACCAGCTGTTGACCACGCTGATTGAGCGTTGCATCGGCCGGTTTTTGTTCCCGCACCTGACGCGACAGCCAGCGCCACCACAGCCAGGCAGCCAGCAGGGTCAGCGCCGCGAACAGGATGCCCTGCCACTCCCAGCCGAACGGCATAAGCCACACCGCCAGCCCAGTGACCACTGCCGCCACGCCGCTCCAGAGTAAATACCCGTTGCCGCCAAGCATCTCGGCCGCCAGAAGCAGGCCGCCGAGGCTGAGCCAAAAAACATGTGGATGGGCGAGGATCAGCGCGATCATGATTTGCGCTCGTTACCGCTCTCTTTAATGAGCTCGGCAATACCGCCAATCGAGCCCATCAGGCTGCTGGCATCCAGAGGCATCATCACCACTTTGCTGTTGTTCGCGGCACCGATGTTCTGCAGCGCCTCAGTGTATTTTTGCGCTACAAAGTAGTTAATCGCCTGAATATCCCCGGCGGCAATCGCCTCAGAGACCATCTGCGTTGCCCGGGCTTCTGCTTCTGCGGAACGTTCGCGCGCTTCAGCCTGTAAGAAGGCAGACTGACGTTCCCCCTCGGCTTTCAGGATTTGCGACTGCTTCTCCCCCTCGGCCTTAAGGATTTCAGCCTGACGCACCCCTTCGGCCTCAAGAATATAGGCGCGCTTGGTTCGCTCGGCTTTCATCTGCGCGTTCATGGAGGAGATCAGTTCTGCCGGCGGGCGTACGTCGCGAATTTCGATACGCGTAACCTTAATGCCCCAGGGGTTCGTGGCTTCATCCACAATATGCAGCAGGCGAGTATTGATGCTGTCGCGCTGGGAGAGCATCTCATCCAGCTCCATCGACCCCAGCACGGTACGAATATTGGTCATGGTTAAATTGATGATCGCCAGCTCAAGGTTGCTGACCTCATAGGCCGCCTTCGGCGCGTCAATCACCTGAATAAAGCAGACGGCATCGATGGTGACGTTGGCGTTATCCCGGGAGATGACCTCCTGAGAGGGGATATCAAGAACCTGTTCCATCATGTTGATCTTACGGCCAATTCTGTCCATAAACGGAACAATAAGACTCAGGCCGGGCTGCAACGTCGTGGTATAACGCCCAAAACGCTCAACGGTCCACTGATAGCCCTGAGGGACGATTTTGACCCCGGCGCCGACAACGACCAGCACCACAAAGATCAAGACGGGTATAACGATAAGCATAAAGAAACCTCCTGTTTTGCCTTCCATGTTTCGAGAACAACTGTTCGTTTGTTGCTCATGAGTATATCGGCTATCACAGGAGAATTCGCCCTGAAAGCGAGGGCAACGCAAGATTCAGATATAAAAAAGCCCCGCTAACGGCGCGGGGCGACAGGAAGGAGATGCGGATCAGTACAGCAGCGCATACAACTGACGACGATATTTCGACGCCAGCGCATCACCGGTACCCAGCGCAGCCAGGATCTCCTGGAACATCTTGCGCGCCTGGCCGTCAGCGGCAGCCAGATCCGTTTTCAGGTGACCAAACAGCAGCTCCAGCGCCTCTTCATTGCGGCCAACCTGATGCAGTTGCAGCGCCAGCTGGCTGGCCAGTGCGGCATCGTTAGGGTTATCGGCGACTTGCTGTTGCAGCTGCTGAATTTCTGGGGTGTCTGCCGCCTGCTTCAGCAGGTCAATCTGGGCGATCAGCCCCTGATAGCGGGTATCTTGATCCTGCATCGGCACGGTTTTCAGCACCGCTTCGGCATCGTCCGGGCGGTTCAGCACCAGCTGGGTTTCAGCCAGCAGCAGGCCAATCTGGCTATCCTGGTTCGACAACTGCCACGCCTCTTTTAGCAGCGGCAGCGCCTCGTCGTGCTTCCCTTCCTGAATCAGCGCCAGCGCCTCTTGCGCCTTTAACTCATCTTCGCGAGGCAGTACTTTTTCCAGCAGGGCGCGGATGGCCTCTTCCGGCTGTGGGCCCTGGAAACCATCGACGGGCTGGCCATTCTGGAACAGGTACACCGTAGGAATGGCGCGCAGGCCAAACTGGGAGGCGACCATCTGTTCGGCGTCGCAATCCACCTTCGCCAGAATAAACTGGCCGTTATACTGGGCGGCCAGTTTTTCGAGCACCGGGGTGAGTTCCAGGCAGTGCTGGCTACGCTCAGACCAGAAGTAGAACAGCACGGGCTTCGCCATCGACTGTTCAAGGGTCTGATGCAGGTTCGCTTCGGTAATGTTAACGATATTCTGAACTGACATGCGGCCTTCTCTTTTATGCGTTTTTATTTACATGGGGGCGGGGCGGTTAGCTTCAACTCAGCCCTGTAAAAATTTGTCCATTATCCGGCCAGGCAACAGCCGTTTCAGCAGGATAACGGCATGGGTCACCAGCGTGACCGGATAGCGCATCTTTGGACGATTGCTCTCAAAAGCATGGCGCACTTTGGCGACAACCGCCTCCGGACCGAGGGTAAAACGTGCGGCGATACCGGGATTTTCCACCGGGTTATCCGATTGGGTCTGATTCACATTTTCGGTAAAGCGGGTGCGGATTGGGCCTGGCTCAATCAGGCTCACTTTGATACCGCTGTGACGCAGTTCCATGCGCAGCGCATCAGACCAGGCTTCAAGGGCGTATTTACTGGCGGCATAGGCGCCACGGCCCGGCGTTGAAATAAGTCCCATGACCGACGAGGTCATCACAATGCGTCCCTCTCCGTGAGGGAGCATGGCGGGCAGCAATTTCATGGTTAACTGATGCGCGCCGAAAAAGTTGGCAGAAAACTGCTGCTCGAGTTGCTCGCGAGAGATGGTCTGCAGCGCGCCATAGAGGCCAAATCCGGCATTATTGAACAAGCCGTATAGCTTGCCGTTGGTCAGAGCAATCACCTCTTCGGCCGCGTGGTCGATACTTTCCGGGCTGTCCAGATCCAGCAGCACGCCGGTAAGCCCTTTGCCGTTCATCCGTTCGACATCTTCCGGTTTTCGACAGGCGGCTAACACCCAAAACCCCTGGCGCTTCAACTCAAGGGCGCTTTCAAGACCAATTCCGCTGGAACATCCTGTAATTAAGACCGATTTTTGCATAACTTTACCTGTCAGGATCTCCGCTGAATTACGAGTCATGTTTAACTAAAGGAGCCAGCCGTGTTGCCATCCAGTCGGCAATAAACGGCTGAGCATCGCGATTAGGATGGATACCATCGTCCTGCATCCATTGTGGTTTCAGATAAACCTCTTCCATGAAAAAGGGCAGGAGAGGAATATCAAACTCTTTGGCAAGACGAGGATAGATCGCGCTGAAGGACTCATTATAGCGACGTCCATAGTTTGCGGGCAGGCGAATTTGCATTAACAGCGGCTGCGCGTTGGCGGCGCGGATATCCTGCAAAATTTTACGCAGCGTCTGCTCGGTTTGCTGCGGCTGAAAACCGCGCAGGCCATCGTTGCCGCCCAGTTCCACCAGTACCCAGCGCGGCTGATGTTGTTTCAGCAGAGCGGGCAGTCGGGCAAGCCCCTGCTGCGAGGTATCGCCGCTGATACTGCCGTTGATCACCGAAGTTTGCGTCTGCCATTTATCATTAAGGAGCGCGGGCCAGGCGGCATTCGCCGCCATCCGGTAGCCCGCGCTCAGGCTGTCGCCCAAAATTAATAACGTGTCCGCCGCCGCGGCGCGGAATGTCATCAGAATCAGAAACAGGAAGGGCAAATGCCAGCGGAAAACATTGTTGAAGTTCATCATCTTAAGAAGTCCGTGGGTCAGGGTGAGCACGAGCTTTCCATCCTTACCGGAGTTGAACTCATTGTCAAACGCGCGCAGAGCATCGCGCTGATTGGCGAATCCGGTTCCGGTAAATCCACGCTGCTGGCGATCCTCGCCGGGCTGGATGATGGCAGCAGCGGAGAGGTGAAGCTGGTGGGCCAGCCGCTGCACAGCATGGATGAAGAGGCGCGTGCAGCGCTGCGGGCAAAACATATTGGCTTTGTCTTTCAGTCATTTATGTTGATCTCGACGCTTAATGCACTGGAAAACGTCGAACTGCCAGGGTTGCTGCGCGGCGAGAACAGCAGCCAGAGCCGGCGTAGCGCCAAAGCCTTACTGGAACAGCTGGGTTTGGGCAAGCGCCTTGATCACCTCCCGGCGCAGCTCTCCGGCGGCGAGCAGCAGCGCGTGGCGCTGGCCCGCGCCTTTAACGGTCGCCCGGAGGTGCTCTTTGCCGATGAACCCACCGGCAACCTCGATCGCCAGACCGGTGATAAAATTGCCGATCTGCTCTTCTCCCTGAACCGTGAGCACGGTACCACGCTGATTCTGGTGACCCATGATCCTCAACTGGCGGCCCGCTGCGATCGGCGTCTGCGTCTGGTGAATGGCGTACTGCAGGAGGAAGCATGATTGCCCGCTGGTTCTGGCGCGAATGGCGCTCCCCCTCGCTGCTGATAGTCTGGATGGCGCTAAGCTTAGCGGTGGCCTGCGTACTGGCGCTGGGGAGCGTCAGCGATCGCATGGAGAAAGGCCTGAGTCAGCAAAGCCGCGAATTTATGGCGGGGGATCGGGCGTTGCGCAGCTCGCGCGAGGTACCGCAGGCCTGGCTTGATGAAGCCCGCCGGCAGGGATTGAAAGTGAGCGAACAGCTCAGCTTCCAGACCATGACCTTTGCCGCCGATACCCCGCAGCTTGCCAGCGTCAAAGCCGTTGACGATCGCTACCCGATGTACGGTGAGCTACAGACGCAGCCACCGGGGATGAAGCCTGCCGCCGGGACGGTGCTGCTGGCACCGCGTTTGATGGCGCTGCTAAACCTGAAAGCGGGCGATAGCATTGATGTGGGTGATGCCACTCTCCGGATCGCAGGTGAAGTGGTGCAGGAGCCCGACTCCGGGTTTAACCCCTTTCAGATGGCCCCGCGCCTGTTGATGAATACGGCCGACGTGGAAAAAACCGGCGCCGTGCAGCCCGGCAGCCGCGTCACCTGGCGCTATAAATTTGCCGGTACCCCGGCTCAACTCGAGTCCTATGAGAAATGGCTCCTGCCACAGCTCAAGCCCGAACATCGCTGGTATGGGCTAGAGCAGGATGAGGGGGCGCTGGGCAAATCGCTGGAGCGCTCTCAACAATTCCTGCTGCTCTCGGCGCTGTTAACCCTGCTGCTGGCGGTGGCGGCGGTGGCGGTAGCGATGAGCCACTACTGCCGCAGTCGCTACGATCTGGTGGCAATCCTCAAAACCCTCGGCGCGGGTCGGGCGCAACTGCGTAAACTGATTGTCGGTCAGTGGCTGATGGTATTGGCTTTGTCAGCCCTCACCGGCGGTGTAATGGGGCTGCTGTTCGAAAAAGTGCTGATGGTGCTGCTCAAACCGGTGCTACCTGCAGCGCTGCCGCCAGCCAGCCTCTGGCCATGGCTTTGGGCGATGGGTGCGATGGGGGTGATCTCGCTGCTGGTGGGGCTGCGTCCCTACCGGCTGTTGTTGGCCACCCAGCCGCTGCGGGTACTGCGCCGTGATGCGGTGGCGCGCGTCTGGCCGTTGAAAATCTATCTGCCAGCGATGACGGCAGTGGTCGTGGCGCTGCTCGCCTGGCTGATGGGCGGCAGTATGCTGCTGTGGGCGGTACTGGCGGGGGCAGTTGTGCTGGCCTTGCTCTGTGGCCTGCTGGGCTGGATGCTGCTGAGCGTGCTGAAAGGGTTAACCGTTAAATCTCTGCCGGTGCGTCTGGCCATCAATCGCCTGCTGCGTCAGCCCTGGTCAACGCTCAGTCAGCTTTCCGCGTTTTCGCTCTCGTTTATGCTGCTGGCGCTGCTGTTGGTGCTGCGCGGCGATCTGCTGGATCGCTGGCAACAGCAACTTCCACCGGAGAGTCCGAACTATTTCCTGATCAATATTGCGCCGGAACAGATCACGCCCCTGAAGGCGTTTCTCTCAGAGCACCAGATTGTCCCGGACTCCTTCTACCCCATTGTGCGGGCGCGTCTGACGCAAATTGACGGCAAGGCGACCGAAGGTAATCAGGACGAAGCGCTCAACCGCGAACTGAACCTTACCTGGCAGGAGAAACGTCCGGATCACAACCCGATCACGGCGGGAAGCTGGCCGCCTGGGGCCGGTGAAGTGTCGATGGAAGAGGGGCTGGCGAAACGTCTGAACGTCAAGCTCGGGGATACGGTGACCTTTACCGGCGATACGCAGGACTTCAGTGCGAAAGTGACCAGCCTGCGTAAAGTGGACTGGGAGAGCCTGCGGCCTAACTTCTTCTTTATCTTCCCGCCCGGAGCGCTGGACGGGCAGCCGCAAAGCTGGCTGACCAGCTTCCGCTGGGAAAACGGCAATGGCATGCTCACGCAGCTCAACCGGGAATTCCCCACTATCAGTCTGCTGGATATCGGCGCGATCCTGAAACAGGTCGGGCAGGTGCTGGAGCAGGTAAGCCGCGCGCTGGAAGTGATGGTGGTGCTGGTCACAATCTGCGGGCTGTTGCTGCTGCTGGCTCAGGTGCAGGTGGGCATGCGCCAGCGTCATCAGGAGCTGGTGGTCTACCGCACTTTGGGTGCCGGCAAATCACTGCTGCGCACCACGCTGTGGTGTGAGTTTGCGCTGCTGGGGATGGTCTCCGGGCTGGTGGCCGCTATTGGTGCCGAAACGGCGCTGGCACTATTGCAGACCCGGGTCTTTGACTTCCCGTGGGAGCCGGACTGGCGCCTGTGGATCACGCTGCCTGTCTGCGGTGCGGTTCTCCTCTCGCTTTGCGGCGGCTGGCTGGGAGCGCGCTTGCTGAAAGGTAAAGCGTTATTCCGTCAGTTTGTCGGTTAATTCCCCTTCGTGAACATCACGTACCGGTTGATATGCCGGTACGTGCCTCTTTAGTAGCACACAAAGATAACTCCTTGATAGTTAGCAGCACAAAACATTAAAAACCGGACAACACGGCGCGATAAATCCCGGTTAATATTCGCCTGCTAAATAAATAGCAGAGTGTCTATCAAGGAATAATAATGTCTAAAAATAAAACAGCGCTGGCAGTGGCCATCGGCGCGGCAGTGGCATTGACGTCTTTCGCATCCCAGGCAGAGATTACCATTCTGAAGCAAGATCCGCAGGCGGGTAATCCGCTGAGCCGTTTAAACTTCACCGTAGGCGGCAGTATCCGTCCGCAATTCCAGAACATGACCGGCGATGACGGTAAAAACGGCTACAAGCGTAACGGCTTTGATGGCGGTACCCGTTTCCGTTTCGCGGCAGATTACTACCTGTTTGATGACATCAGTTGGGTGAGCTACTACGAGCTGGGCGTGAATATTCCGGCTCAGTTTAACTGGGATAACCACTATGCTGACGGCGCGCACGATACTTCGCGTCGTATGCTCTATACCGGTCTGAAGAGCGACACCTGGGGCACCCTGACCTTCGGTCAGCAGAACAGTGTTTACTACGATGTGGTGGGCGCGAAAACCGATATCTGGGATTACGACATGATCGGCCAGGCATCGGGCAACGGTATTAACGGCGATTACGATGGCTCTTACCGTTCACGCAAAATGCTGAAATATAAGAAAACCATCGGCGATGCCAATATTTATGCCTCTTACCTGTTTGCGGATAGCACCTATCTGGCGAACGACGGCATGCGTTATAAGCGTAAAGGCGGCGGCTCGCTGGGCGTGGATTACAACCTGACCACCGACCTCACCTGGGGTGCGGCATGGAACTACACCCGCGCAGAAATGCGTAACCCGGGCAACGGCGACAGCAAAGCCTACGATCAAAACATCCTGGGTACGGCGCTGAGCTGGACGCCAGAACAGTGGACCTTCTCCCTGGGCGGCGGCTGGTATCAGAACTTCATGACCACCAAGAAAACCGACGTGAACCACTACTTCGCGGGTGATGCCTGGGGTATTGAGTACTTTGCCGGTTATAAATTCCCGATCGGTCAGTATGCGGTGAAATCCATCCAGCCTTACTTCATGGGCGATCGTATCGAGTACATGAATGGTCGCAACTACCAGCGCATCGACAACGGCGTGGGGATTAGCTTCCAGCTGGATTACGGTTTCCGCGTGGATTACGAGCACGTGTTCACCTCCAGCACCGACGACCTGGGCGACATGAACCTGGTACGTCTGCGTTACGACTTCTAAGTTGTGTGCCCCGGTGGCCTGGCCACCGGGGTAGCAGCGAGGCACTGTCGCCGCTGGGGGAGATTGTGTAAGTATTCGGTGCCTGGCAAAACGCGCCGACAACCACGATCGCCGCTAAATTAAGCCGCCAGCCAGGCGGCCACGTCGTGCCAGGTGCCCCGAAAGACCACGTTGTCAGCCTTCTTTTCAAGCTGATAGCGGTACATAGGGTCGTAATAGTCATTGAGCAGCGGCGCAAGCCAGGCGTCGTGGGCCTCCGTGCCGCCGGTGCGCTGCTGCGCAATGAGCGCGCGCTCCAGCAAGGCCGTGAGTTCAGCAAAGCGCTGTAAACCCAGGCGACGGCGGATAGCGTACAGACCCTGGTGCAGATAGTCACTGTACTCCTGCCAGCCGCGCATTTCCCCGTATGCGCCGAGAAATGCCTGCCACATCTGGACAAAATACTCCTCGCGCAGGCGATCCAGACGAACATCAAAGGGATCTTCTACGACTGCAATGGGAGCGTTAGTCATGCGCTCACGCAGGCTTTCAGGAAGATGATTCGAACCAATCATCCGCCCCTCATCCTCCAGCACCCAGCGCGGTGCGGCCTTTTGCAGTAACGCAACGGCAAGAGCGTTTTCAAAGCTCGCCTGTGAAAGCTGCGGCCTGAGCGTACGGCCAAAAGAGGAGCCGCGGTGGCGCGCCAGCCCTTCCAGGTCGATCCCGTCAGGATGCTGTTTCACCAGTAGCGTTTTGCCGCTGCCCGTACAGCCGCCCACCAGCACCAGCGTTTTTTTAACCTGCTCGTCGGTAGCCTGTATCGCGGCCTGACGCAGCGCTTTGTAGCCCCCGATAATCAGCGGATACTCCACGCCCGTCTCTTTTAGCCATGCCTGCGCAATGTGTGAACGCTGCCCACCACGAGCGCAGCAGAGGTAGCCCTCAGGATGGGCCAGACAGGCGTCGCGCCAGGCGTGAATACGCGCTTCACGGGTTACGCCACTGACCAGCCGATGGCCCAGCGCCAGTGCGGCGTCGGCGCCCTGACGTTTATAGCAGGTGCCCACCGCGGCGCGCTCATCATCATTCATCAAGGGCAGATTCAGGGCAGTAGGCATACTGCCCTGGGCAAATTCGACAGGGGCGCGTACGTCAAGCAGGGGCGTTCCGGCAGCCAGAATGGCGCGGTAATCCGTTCCATTGTTCATGATCATTCCAGGAGAAGCGAAAGCAATGGGCGGGATTGTACGCCGGGGAGGGGGAAGGTCAACTCCCCGACGGAAGGGATTACTGCAGCTTTGCCTGCGCCCAGGCGATACCGCTGGCGTACTCTGCCGGCAGCAGCGGAACCAGGGCTTCAAGCGTGGCGCTCAGGCGGCCCGTATCGGTATCGTTCAGGTTGAGGTGACCCACCTTACGACCCGGACGCACCTCTTTGTCGTACCAGTGCAGATGCACCAGCGGCAGTTTCAGCCAGTCGTCGTTGAGATCGGTGCCGATCAGGTTGATCATCACCGACGGGCTATTGACCACCGGCTGCGGCAACGGCAGGCCGGTAATGGCGCGCAGGTGCAACTCAAACTGGCTGATGGAGGCGCCGTTTTGCGTCCAGTGGCCGCTGTTGTGGACGCGGGGCGCCAGCTCGTTGATCAGCAGGCCGCCAGGGGTGACAAAACACTCCATCGCCATCACACCCACGTAGCCCAGCTCCTGCATAATGGCGCTGAGCATGCTCTCTGCCTGCGCTTGCTGTTCGGCATTGGCCAACGGGAAAGCGACGCTGGTACGCAGGATGCCGTCCTGATGCAGGTTGTGGGTCAGCGGATAAAAGACGGTGCTGCCATCATGAGCCCGGGCGCCCACCAGCGAGACTTCGCCGCTGAAGTTGATACCCTGTTCAACGATGCACTCACCGTAGCAGTCGTCCGGAAGTTCGGCGGTTTCGTGTGCGCGTAAACGCCACTGGCCGCGTCCGTCGTAACCACCGACGCGGCGCTTAACAATCGCCAGTTCGCCAAGGGTCGCAAAGATGGCGGGCCATTCGCCTTTATCGGCCAGCAACTGCCACGGCGCGGTGGCGAGGTGCAGCTTGTCGAACAGCTGTTTCTGGGTAAAACGATCGGCGATGATGGGGAAGACATCACGGTTGACAAAGGCGTTATGGCGCGCCAGTTCGCGGGTCAACGCGGTCTCTGGCCAGCGTTCGATTTCGGCAGTAATTACGCTCTGCTGAAAGGGAACCGCTTCGGGTTCCGCATCCAGACCAACCGGCCAGACGGCAATCCCCAGCGGTTCACCGGCCTGGCGCAGCATGCGGCCTAGCTGACCGTTACCCAGGACGCAAACCTGCTTCATGCCGCACCCCGCGGATCCGGGTTTTCCAGCACCTCGTCTGTCTGGGCTTTACGCCAGGCATCCAGACGCTGGTGAAGGTCTTTATCATGGGTCGCCAGGATTTGCGCCGCCAGTAGCGCAGCGTTAGCCGCGCCAGCTTTACCAATCGCCAGGGTGCCGACAGGAATACCGCGCGGCATTTGCACAATAGAGTAGAGGCTATCGACGCCGCTCAGCGCCGCGCTCTGTACCGGTACGCCAAGCACCGGCACCAGCGTTTTGGCGGCAATCATACCCGGCAGGTGTGCTGCACCGCCCGCACCGGCAATAATCACCTGATAGCCGTTCTCTTCTGCACTTTCGGCGAAGCTAAACAGTTTATCGGGGGTGCGGTGTGCGGAGACCACTTCTACGTGGTGAGGAACATTCAGGATGTCAAAGATGTCGGCGGCGAACTGCATGGTAGCCCAGTCGCTTTTGGACCCCATCACGATGGCGACACGCGCCGGATTATTGCGGGAAGACATGCGTCTTAAAACTCCTGTGGTGCGGAACACTCTGCTTTCGAGGGCACAGAGAATAGCACGGAATACAGGCAAGGAAAACGGTTGCGCGGCTAAAACTTCCCCGTTTATTGCGGGGAAGCAGCAACAAAAAGACCGCCTTTTGGCGGTCTTTTTAGTCATAAATTCAGGCTCATTTACAGCAGAGTACCTGCGGTCAGGCTCTCTTCGTCGAAGGCGTGGCTGACATTGATATGATTCTCATGAATCACCGTGTCCATATTAGAGCCCGCCTCCGGCATGGAGAAGCGGTTTTCTGCAGCCATAGCGCCAGATGACAGTGAAGCGGCCAGCAGCAGGGCGCTGACGAGGGTCATTTTTTTCATGTTCTGTTCCTTGCTCATCATATTGTCGCTGTCGCTGGGCATCTCACTGGCGGCACGGCAATCAGGTTAATTATTTGGTCAGTTCTGCGGTCATGTGCACGCGGTTGTCGAACTGAGCGCTGGTGATTTTATATGAAGCACCTTCGCGGGCGGCCTGAGCGGCGATTTTGGCTTCTGCACGGTCAATCGTGGAGGCGGTAGTGCTCACGCTCTGCGCAAAAGAACCGAAAGAGATCAGTGAAAGAGCGGCAACTGCAACGAAAGTTTTGATGGATTTCATGGTCGTGATCCTTAAGCTGTTTTGTTTGGGGTAGGGCGTTGTTGCCCTGATGTGAATAATGATAGGCCGACCAGAGTGTGATTAAAATCAAAACAATTTGCGCGTGCAATTCAAAATATTTGAATGATTTTTAGGCGGGGATTTTAGAACGGAAACGCGATGAGTTTGACGCCGTCCGGGGTCACTTTGACCATCGAGCCTTCCGTATGCCAGGCACCTAATACTACACGGTGGGCTGGCTCGCCGTGGACCATAAGGTTATGCACGTCAGGACGATGGGTATGGCCGTGAATCAGCCAGTGAACCTGGTGCTTTTCCATCACGCGGACAACCGCCTGGGGGTTCACATCCATGATGGTCATGGATTTGCTGCTGTTAGCGGCTTTACTGCCCGCACGCATTTTGGCGGCGATGCGATTGCGGATAAACAGCGGCAGGGCGAGGAAGAGGGCCTGGATCCAGGGGGTATGAACTTTAGCGCGAAACGCCAGGTACCCGGTATCGTCGGTGCACAGCGTATCACCGTGCATGATCAGCACCTTGCGGCCATAGAGGTCCAGCACTTGCTCTTCGGGCAGCAGGGTCATACCGCTTTCGCGGGCAAAGCGTTGACCAATCAGGAAATCACGATTGCCGTGAATAAAGAAGCAGGGCGTACCGGCATCGACCAGCGCTCTGATGGCGGCAGCGATTTCGCGGTGCAGCGGGTTAGGATCGTCGTCGCCAATCCAGGCTTCGAACAGGTCACCCAGAATATAAAGCGCATCGGCGCTTTTCGCTTCACCGCGTAAAAAACGCAGAAAACCGGCGGTGATCGCCGGTTCTTCTGTTTGCAGATGGAGATCTGCAATAAAGAGTGTCGCCACGAATTATTCGCTGACGGTCACGCTTGTAATCACAACGTCTTCTTTTGGAACGTCCTGATGCATGCCGCTACGGCCAGTAGAGACAGCTTTGATTTTATCAACCACGTCCATCCCTTCTACCACTTCAGCGAACACGCAGTAACCCCAACCTTGCAGGCTCTCACCGGAGAAGTTCAGGAAGTCATTGTCTGCTACGTTGATGAAGAACTGAGCAGTGGCAGAGTGAGGAGCCTGAGTACGGGCCATCGCCAGCGTACCACGGGTGTTTTTCAGACCGTTGTTCGCTTCGTTTTTGATCGCTTCTTTGGTCTCTTTCTGCTGCATGCCAGGTTCAAAACCGCCGCCCTGGATCATAAAGCCGTTGATCACACGGTGGAAAATGGTGTTGTTGTAGAAACCTTCGCGGCAGTAGTCCAGGAAGTTTTTAACTGTTTCAGGCGCTTTGTCATCAAAGGTTTTGATTACGATATCGCCATGATTAGTGTGGAAAGTAACCATTTTTGCATCCTGTTCTGTTATTGCAGTGCTTCGACCCCGGTTCGGGCCACATATAGGGGCTTGTTATAGCATAACCACTGGACGCGATCACCTTGCATTGTGTGCTGCTTCGATGATGAATAATAGGTATGATAAGAAAGTTTCTATCCACACACGTCTCATATGGAACCTTCGATGTTAAAAATTTTTAATACAATGACGCGCCAAAAAGAGGAATTTAAGCCTATCCATGCCGGGGAAGTCGGCATGTACGTGTGTGGTATTACGGTTTACGATCTCTGTCATATTGGCCATGGCCGTACCTTTGTTGCGTTTGACGTGGTTTCGCGTTACCTGCGTTTTTTGGGCTACAACCTGAAGTACGTGCGTAACATTACCGACATTGACGATAAAATCATTAAGCGTGCTAATGAAAACGGCGAGAACTTTGTCGCGCTGGTCGATCGAATGATCGCCGAAATGCACAAAGATTTTGATGCCCTGAATATCCTGCGCCCGGACAACGAGCCGCGCGCCACCCACCATATCCACGAGATCATCGAGATCACCGAGAAACTGATCGAGCGCGGTCATGCCTATGTGGCTGACAACGGCGACGTGATGTTCTCCGTGCCGACTGACCCGGCATATGGCCAGCTCTCTCGCCAGGATCTGGAGCAACTGCAGGCCGGTGCGCGCGTAGACGTGGTGGATGTGAAGCGTAATCCGATGGACTTCGTCCTGTGGAAGATGTCCAAAGCGGGTGAACCAAGCTGGCCGTCGCCATGGGGCGAAGGCCGTCCGGGATGGCACATCGAGTGTTCCGCCATGAACTGCAAACAGCTGGGTAACCATTTTGATATCCACGGCGGCGGATCGGATCTGATGTTCCCGCACCATGAGAACGAAATTGCCCAGTCCACCTGCGCCCACGGCGGCGAGTACGTCAACTACTGGATGCACTCCGGGATGGTGATGGTCGATCGTGAAAAGATGTCCAAATCACTGGGCAACTTCTTCACCGTGCGCGACGTACTGAAGTATTACGATGCGGAGACCGTGCGCTACTTCCTGATGTCTGGCCACTACCGCAGCCAGCTGAACTACAGCGAAGAGAACCTGAAGCAGGCACGTTCGGCGCTGGAGCGTCTGTACACCGCGCTGCGCGGTACCGATAAATCTGTCGCACCGGCCGGCGGCGAGGCGTTTGAAGCCCGCTTTGTTGAGGTGATGAACGACGACTTCAATACCCCGGAAGCCTACTCCGTGCTGTTCGATATGGCGCGTGAAGTAAACCGCCTGAAAACGGAAGATGCCGCGGCCGCCAATGCGCTGGCTGCCCATCTGCGTAAGCTCTCCGCGGTGCTTGGCCTGCTGGAGCAAGAGCCGGAAACCTTCCTGCAGAGTAGCGCGCAGGCGGACGACGGCGAAGTGGCGGAGATCGAGGCGTTGATTACGGCTCGTCTGGAAGCGCGTCAGGCGAAAGACTGGGCGGCAGCAGATGCAGCGCGTAATCGTCTGACCGAGATGGGTATCATTCTGGAAGATGGTCCTCAGGGGACGACCTGGCGTCGTAAGTAAGTTCTCCCCCTCACCCTAACCCTCTCCCTCAGGGAGAGGGGATTGACCGGTTTTCTCCCTCACTCCGTGCCAGCGGGCATCGTCCGCTTTTCTCCCTCTCCCTGGGGGAGAGGGCCGGGGTGAGGGCCTCAGCGCGCACGCTTCCACCACAATACCCCCATTAACACCACCCCAGGCAGCCACACCCACAGCAGTTCCGAAATGATCACCTGATGCCCGTACGGGGTGGTATAGCGCGACAGCGCAAACGGCGCGACCTTAATCACCTGCCAGGGGGCGAAAAAGCGTTCATCCGACCAGGGCCACAGCCAGCCAACCCCTTTGCCTCCGGTCGTGATCGAATCCAGCAGACTGTGCGATAGCAGCGATACGGTTAAAAACAGCCAGCAGCGAATCAGCCCGGCCCTGAACCATCGTCGACCCGCCCAGACGCAGAGGAGCGGAACCACAAATGCAAACAGCAGGGAGTGCGTAAAGCCGCGATGACCAAAAATATTGCCGTAGGCCACGCCGAACTTAAAAGAGAGCACGTCGGCGTCTGGCAGCATGGCCAGCACCACACCGGCAAACAGGAGGCGAGGAGGAATAACGCGGGTGCCGAGCCCTAAGCCCAGGCAGAGAGGTACAGCAGCATGAGTGATAATCGTTGGCATGGTCATTTCCCACGGTAAATCATGGGAATATAGCAGGCTTTACCCGCCGCCAACCGAAACGAATTCTGAATTCAGGCCGATTCCCGGGCAATAAGCTGGCCTGAGAGCGTAATACGCTGAGTTTGCAGATCCGGCTCCTTCAGCTTGCGCATCATTAAGCCCGCGGCCTGACGTCCGGTCTCTTCACTGGCGGAGGAGACATAGGTAAACGACGGCGAGGTGAGATTAACGTGCAGCATATCTTCAAAGCCGACAAGGGCGACCTGCTGAGTCAGAAAGACATCTTTGCCCACCGTGCGCCCCACCTGATGAATACCGGAGATCGAGCCAATCATCGCATCGGGCGAATGGCAGAGCAGGGCGGTGATGGTATTGTTTTTTTCCAGCAAATGGCGGGTGGCGAGCCCGGCGGCGCGGGTGTCGTCGCTACAGGCCGGGGCAAACTCGTCACGATTAATTAGCCCATACTGGCTCATGGCGCTGCGAAAACCGAGCAGGCGCTGCTCGCGAATCAGGCAGTTTTCCTGCCCGCCGATATAGGCAATATTACGGTGTCCCCGCTCAATCAGGTAACGCGTTGCAAGATTCGCCGCCTGGCGATTATCCCGCAGCACCAGATTACAGGGTTCATCCAGAAAAGATTGCGAGACGGCGACCAGCGGAAGGGGGCATTGACGAATCTGTTCGGGTAAATGGGCATGCTGCGTATCGGAAGATAAATAGATCACCCCCGCCACGCCCTGCTGTTTAAATGAAAGCAGGCAGCGCTCAAGATGTTCGCCATCGTTTTGCGGCTGCCCAAGAAAGACCATATAGCCCTGTTTTTCCAGCTCTTGCACGACGCTTGCCATCACTTTGATAGAAAAGCTGTCGCTAAAATCACGCAGAATCAGGCCGATCAGGTTGGAGGTGTTGGCGCGAAGGTTAGCAGCGGCGACATTATGAACATAGCCGAGCGTATTGATGGCAGCATGGACTTTCTCAATCGTTGCCTCTGAGATTTTCCCTTTCTGGCGTAGCACCAGCGAGACGGTGGATACCGAAACGCCTGCCTCTCTGGCGACATCAATAATGCTGACTTTCTTCAAACTCGCTCCCTGAAATTTCCACATTATCAGCCTGTTCAGACAACGCCTCCCAGATTACAGGAGACGTGTCAGCCAGGCATCTTATTATTTTCCGATCAGCGTGCTCATAGTCTGGGCGATAAACTGTGCCCTGGCACCAAAGATCACCTGAATTCCCTTATCGCCAACGAAGACCACACCGCGTGCGCCCAGGCCGTTAAGCCCGTCTTTATCTACCTCATCGCCTTTGGCCACTTCCAGACGCAGACGGGTGATACAGGAGCCGACGGAGTCAATATTGTTCGCCCCGCCCAGCAGCGCAATGATTTCGGTGGCAAGCTCAGTATCGGTCTTGTCATCGGTTGTCGCGCTCACGTCAGTACGGCCCGGTGTTTTCACGTCAAAACGACGGATCACAAAGCGGAAGGTGAAGTAGTAAATCAGCGCCATCGGAATACCGATAATCACCGCGTTCAGGAAGTTGGTCTGGTAGCCGTTAAACGACGGCAGGATCCCGAACGACAGATAATCGATAAAGCCCGCAGAGAACGATTTGGCGATATGTGCATGCATCAGGTACATGGTCATATAGGCCAGACCCGCCATGATGGCGTTGAAGACGTACAGAATCGGTGCCACGAAGATAAAGGTAAACTCAACCGGCTCCGTAATCCCCGTCAGGAAGCAGGTCAGTGCGGCAGAGAAGAGAATACCGGCCGCGATTTTCTTATTCTTGGTGTGCGCTTCGTGATACATCGCCAGACACGCCGCAGGCAGCGCGAACAGCATCAGCGGGAACTCGCCCTGCATGAACTTACCGGCATTCTGGTAAGTGTCGCTGCTGAAGGATTTAGTCCCTTCTTCCAGCATCTTGAACCAGATGGTCTGGTCGCCGTGGATCACCTGGCCCGCCTGGGTGGTGTAATCACCGAAGGAGTACCAGAACGACGGGTACCAGATGTGGTGCAGGCCGAGCGGGATCAGCGCGCGCTCCACCAGCCCGAAGATAAAGGTCGAGGCCGCCTGATTATCGCCGTTTACCACCACCGAAAGCGCGTCGATGCCGGACTGGATATGCTGCCAGATGTACGGCAGCAGCAGGCCGAGCAGGAACGACAGAAATGCCGTCGCAATCGCCACAAATCGCTTACCGGAGAAGAAGCCGAGGAACTCCGGCAACTGCATGGTATGGAAGCGGTTATAGCACCAGGCGGCAAGAATACCGCAGATCAGGCCGCCAAAGACGCCCATCTGCAGGGTAGGAATGCCGACCACCATGGCGTATTTACCGCCCTGAGAGGCCATCTCCGGCGTGATGCTCAGTAGCGTGCCAATGGTAATGTTAGTAACAAATACCGACACTGCCGCAGAGAGCGCAGCGATGCCTGATTCTGACGCCAGACCCACCGCGGAACCGATAGCGAAGAGCATGGGCAGGTTATCGAAAATAACCCCGCCCGCATTCATCATCAGCGGCAGATGGAATTTATCTCCGAACGCCAGCAGCAGGCCGGCAGCGGGAAGCAGTGAAATTGGCAGCATTAAGGCGCGGCCAATCATCGATAACTTAGACAACGATTTAACAAACCCTGATATCAGACTCATGCTGAAATCTCCCCCGAGAAGCGCTTTTTTCGCGCTGTTATAGTAAGTATAACGTTTTAGTAGAACGTTCTACTTATCGTGAGGAAAGGTGGAATTACGCGCAACTAAATTTTCACATTTCAACAAACGAAATAGTGATTCTTTGAAGTCGATCGATAATTAACCGTGATGGGGATGGGGGATAAAGTGAGAGGAGAGCGGTTTGTTCCCCTCACCCTAACTCTCTCCCCATAGGGGAGAGGGGACGGCCCGGTGCGGTCTTCTCCCTCGCCCCTGTTGGGAGAGGGGACTGCCCGGTGCGGTCTTCTCCCTCGCCCCTGTGGGGAGAGGGGACGGCCAGGTGCGGTGTTCTCCCTCGCCCCTGTGGGAAGAGGGGACGGCCAGGTGCGGTTTTCTCCCTCGCCCCTTTGGGGAGAGGGCCGGGGTGAGGGGAAATATACACTCAGTATTTAGGCCCGGTAAGCGTCGCGCCACCGGGCATCACACGCCTCAGGCGGTAACAGTCACGCTATGGCCTGCAAAACTCACGGTCTGTCCCGCAACAATCTTGCAGCGTTTGCGGGTTTCCACCGCACCATCTACCGTAACCAGACCTTCAGCAATGACGATCTTGGCCTGCGCGCCGCTCTCGCTCCAGCCCTCCAGCTTCAGGAGATCGCACAGCTCTACGTGTGGGTGTTTACCTAATGAAAAAGTGGCCATCTTACGCTTCCTCTACGTCGTGATACTCTTCGCATGCTTGCAAAGTATTTTGAATCAGTGTTGCTACCGTCATCGGGCCTACGCCGCCCGGCACCGGGGTGATGTAAGAGGCGCGCGCGGCGGCATCCTCATAAACCACATCGCCCACGACTTTGCCGCTCTCGAGACGGTTAATGCCTACGTCCACCACAATCGCACCTTCTTTAATCCACTCACCGGGAATGAAGCCAGGCTTGCCGACGGCGACGATCAGCAGATCCGCGTTTTCAACGTGTTGACGCAGATTTTTGGTAAAGCGGTGGGTGACGGTCGTGGTACAGCCAGCCAGCAGCAGCTCCATGCTCATCGGGCGGCCAACGATATTCGAGGCGCCAATCACCACGGCGTTCAGACCGTAGGTATCAATGTTATAGCGCTCAAGCAGGGTAACGATACCGCGTGGCGTGCAAGGACGCAGACGCGGCGCGCGCTGGCACAGGCGACCAACGTTATACGGATGGAAACCGTCCACGTCTTTATCGGGTGCGATACGCTCCAGAACCTTCACGTTGTCGATGCCTGCAGGCAGCGGCAGCTGAACCAGAATGCCGTCGATCTCTTTATCAGCGTTCAGGGTGTCGATCAGCTCCAGCAGCTCTGCTTCGCTGGTGGTTTCCGGCAGATCATAAGAGCGGGAGACAAAGCCCACCTCTTCACACGCCTTGCGTTTGCTGCCGACATAAATCTGGGATGCCGGGTTACTGCCGACCAGCACAACAGCCAGTCCGGGGGCGCGTTTTCCGGCCGCTGTACGCGCCTTCACTTTTTCCGCGACCTCAGAGCGCACCTGCTGCGCAATCGTTTTACCGTCAATAATCTGTGCTGCCATCAGAGAGAGGATTCCATCTGTAAGGTTTAAAGGGGGGATTGCCTATATTTTGTCAGAAGCGAGCGCTGCTGTCAGTCACCCATTGCGAGATTTCCTGATCGCCTCCCGGCTGAGCCATTCAGTCCCTGCGTTTTGTACGGTTTTTTTCTTAGGGATGATTAAGACCAGACCTGGGCCATTTACAGCTTTTGGGCATATTTAAATATTTCGCCAGAGGCTACTTTAGCGTTGCCAAAAATAAGCGTTCAATCCTCACATTGAATGCCTCATTTATTCCCGCTATCTGTTGGGAAGGGTATTTTATATTTTAAAGGAATAGACATGAAAATAACCTATGCTGCATCTGTTGTAATTGCTTCGCTGACCTTTTTTGCTGGAACTGTTCAGGCAGAAGAGACGAAAACACCAGTATCCGTAAATGGTGGCACTGTTCATTTTACGGGTGAATTAGTGAATGCCGCCTGTGCAGTGAATACCGAATCGTCAAACCAGACGGTCAACCTGGGCCAGTATCGTACGGCGAAGTTCACCAAAGTCGGTGATACCACCAGCAATGTTCCCTTCACTATTGAGCTGAATGATTGCGATCCGACCGTAGCGACGACGGCCGCCGTGGCCTTTACCGGCCAGGTTGATGCCACCGATAAAACCCTGCTGGCCGTCTCCTCCGGCAGTAATGACACCGCTGCAAAAGGGGTTGGGATTGAAATTCTCGACAGTCAATCCACCACGCTGCCACCGGATGGCGCCAGCTTCTCGGCAACCCAGGCACTGATCAAAGGGACCAATACCCTGAACTTTGCCGCGCGCTATAAAGCCACGGCGGCAACTACCGAGCCGGGTCAGGCCAACGCTGACGCGACCTTCGTCGTTAAATACGAATAAGCCTGACAGCAGGGAGGATGAAGGTCTCAGGGAGGAGGCCCGACTGTCTGGATTGAGTATCAGAATGAACGCTAAGGAGCATGATTTGGGTTGCTCCTTACTATTGAGTGCAGTGGCGTGGGGCTGGCTATTTTTAGCTCCGACTGCAGCCACTCGTGCCTGACATACCTGCGAATAAATAATTATAGGCTCCGCTGTGAAATATGTATTTTTTAAACCAGGGTTCATCGTATTTTTATTCTGTCTACTGGTATCGCTGCCGACATACGCTGCAGGTGGAATTGCACTGGGTGCGACTCGGGTTATTTATCCTGCCGAAGCGAAACAGACTTCACTGGCTATTACCAACAGCCACAAACAGGAACGTTATTTAATTAATGCCTGGATTGAAAATGAGCAGGGAATAAAAGAAAAATCGTTTGCCGTCACGCCTCCGCTGTTCGTCAGCGAGCCGGATAGCGAAAATACCTTGCGCATAATCTATGCGGGCCCTGCGCTTGCGAAGGATCGTGAGTCGCTGTTTTATCTGAACGTGAAGGCGATTCCGTCGGTTGATAAAGCCAGCATTGAGGGAAAAAACGTCCTGCAACTGGCGGTGCTGTCTCGCATCAAGGTCTTTGTCAGGCCGGGCAATCTCGCCATGCAGCCTGATGAGGCACTGTCACATTTGCGCTTTGAACGGGTGGGTAACCAACTCAAAGTCAGTAATGCCTCACCCTATTACATCACGCTGGTCAATCTACGCCTCGGCGAACAGAGAGTAGAGAATCTGATGATTGCGCCAGGGCAGTCGGCACAACAGCACCTTCCGTCCGGTGCCGGCAACATGCTGAGCTGGCAAAGCGTGAATGATTATGGCGCGATAACTCCCGCGCGTAGCGTCAATCTTTGAGCCTGGTTCGAATCATGCACACTCAGCGAGGGCTGCCTGGTCTCATCGCACTGGCCTTAATCGTCAACTGGCCGCAGACGGGGCGGGGTGAGAGCTACTTTAACCCGGCATTTTTATCCGATAGCGCGGCAGACGTCGCCGATTTATCGCGCTTTGAGCAAGGTTATCAGCAGGCTCCGGGCCTCTATCGGGTCGATATTTGGCTCAATGAGGCCTTTATTGGGACGCAGGATATCCGCTTTGAGAGCGCGTCTGAACCGGTTCCCACCGTGGCGGGAGGGCTGGCGCCCTGTATCACGCGCGCGCTGCTGGAGCGGTTTGGTGTAAACCTTGCGGCATTTCCGACACTCGCCGGCGCGGAAGGAGAACACTGTGTTCCGCTGACCCAGGTGATTGCGGGAAGTCAGATCATCTTTAATTTCGCCGCGCAGCGGCTGGACGTAAGCCTGCCGCAGGTGGCAATGCAAAACAGCGCGCGGGGATACATCTCTCCTGAGCAGTGGGATAACGGTATTCCGGCGGCATTGTTGAATTACAGCTTCAGTGGCAATCGCGGTAGCGACGACGACAGCTATTACCTCAATCTACAAAGCGGGCTGAACTATGGGGCCTGGCGATTACGTAATACCGGGGCGTGGCGCTATACCCGCAGCAACGGAACGCGGCACAGCGAATGGCAAAATATTGGAACCTGGGCGCAGCGTACGCTGGTGCCGCTAAAAAGCGAGCTGGTGCTGGGAGACAGCAATACGGGTAACGACGTATTCGACAGTATCGGTTTTCGTGGGGGACGACTTTACGCTGCAGACAGCATGTATCCGGACAGTATGCAGGGCTACGCCCCCACCGTGCGCGGTATCGCCAGGACCCCGGCCAAAGTTGTCATCCGTCAGAACGGATATGTCATTTATCAAAGTTACGTTCAGCCCGGCGCCTTTGCCATTACCGATCTCAATCCCACCTCATCGAGCGGCGATCTGGAGGTGACGGTGGAGGAAAAGGCGGGAAGCGTCCAACGCTATAGCGTGCCCTATTCCACGGTCCCTCTGTTGCAACGCGAAGGGAGACGAAAGTTTGACCTGGTCGCCGGCGCCTACCGCAGCGGTAATCAGGGGCAGGATACGCCGGTATTTGCGCAGGGCACGCTGCTCGCAGGTCTGCGCGACGGTTATACCCTCTACGGTGGCGCGCAGGTTGCCGCACGTTATAGCGCTCTGGCGCTGGGGGCGGGCAAGAATCTGGGGGAGTGGGGAGCGGTCTCGATCGATGTTACGCATGCCCGTAGCCAGCTTGCCGACGAGAGTCATCATCAGGGCCAGTCCCTGCGCTTTCTCTATGCCAAATCATTGAACGGCTATGGCACAAATTTCCAGCTGCTGGGCTATCGTTACTCCACTAAAGGGTTTTACACCCTGGATGATACCGCATGGAAATCGATGGAGGGTTACCAGTATGGCGAAAGCCTGACGAAGGACGGCGTGCCGGATGTGCAGAGCTATCACAACCTGGCATGGAGCAAAAAGGGGCGTATCCAGCTCAATATCTCCCAGTCACTGGGGGAGTGGGGGTCGGTCTATCTGTCCGGCAGCGAGCAAAGCTACTGGGACACCTCAGAAACTAACACCTGGTATCAACTCGGCTACGCGGGTGGGATGCAGGGGATCAGCTACGCCTTTACCTGGGCCTGGAGCCGGGCGGCGGGCATTGAAGGCACCGACAGGATTGCCTCTTTTAACGTCAGCGTGCCTTTCTCGATCTTTATGGGCAGAGGCTACCGTCGCGATAACGCTCTTGAGCGCGCGTGGGCGACCGCCTCGGCCAGCCGCAACAGCGACGGGCAAAGCAGCTGGCAAACGGGCGTGAGCGGCACGTTGCTTAAGGATAAGAACCTGAATTACAGCGTGATTCAGGGGCACTCCAGCAGTGGAGGCGTAAGCGGAAGTGCCAGCGCGAACTGGCAGGCAGCCTGGGGGAACCTGGGCGCGGGGTATAACACCAACCGCGAAAAACGCGACTGGAACTGGCAACTGGCGGGCGGCGTGGTGGGTCATGCCGACGGTATTACCCTGAGCCAGCCGCTGGGGGACACCAACGTTCTGATCAAAGCGCCGGGCGCATCGGGCGTCAGCATTGAAAACCAGACCGGGGTAAAAACCGACTGGCGTGGCTACGCCGTTATGCCTTACGCCACCGTGTATCGCTATAACCGCGTCGCGCTGGACACCAATTCTATGGGTAACAGCATCGATATTGAAAACAACGTAAGCAGCGTAGTGCCGACCCGGGGGGCACTGGTGCGGGCCACCTTTGATACCCGCATTGGCGTACGCGCGTTAATGACCGTAACGCGATCCGGCAAACCGGTGCCCTTCGGCGCGCTGGTGCGTGAGAACCAAAGCGGTATCACCAGCGTGGTGGGTGATGATGGACAAATTTACCTTAGCGGATTGCCGCTGGCGGGAGAGTTAATGATTCAGTGGGGTCGCGATGCGCAGTCTCAGTGCCGGGCACAGTACCGGCTGCCTGACGATAGTCAGGAAAGGAATATCACTCTGGCGGAGGTGGAGTGTGAACCATAAAGGGCAATCTCGGCGCGCCATTGCCGGGGCGGTGTTAAGTGGCCTACTGGCGCTGAGTGCCCTCTCGGCCAGGGCAACCGTGTGTCAAAACGTGGACGGCGGGGCGAAAGATATCTCGTATGACCTCTCGGATGTCTTTAACAGCGCCAATAACAAACCAGGCCAGATCATCACGCTTTCCCAAAAATCCGGTCTGGTGGGAGTGAATGCTATCTGCCCGAAGGGCACCACCGGTAAATCGACAATGCGAAGTTATGTGACCGATCTGCCTGTCACCAGCGTGGAGGATAATTACCAGTACGTAAAACTGAACGATTATCTGGAGGGGGCCATGCAGATACACGATGATTTTGCCGGCACCTTCTATCCGCCCGCTAATTTCATCCAGATGGGACAGCACCCCAACGTGCCAAAACAGAAAGCCTTCCCGGTGACGGACTCGAAGCTGATTTTTCGTCTGAAGGTGACCCGGCGGTTCATTAACCTGGTGGTCATCCCACGTCAGACCATGTTTCGGGTTTACGTCACCACCGCGAAGGGCGATCCCTTAACCACGCCGGTGTATACCATTAGCTACAGCGGAACCATACAAGTGCCGCAAAGCTGTATGTTGAACGCCGGCTCGATTGTGGAGTTTGATTTCAAAGAGATGGCGGCCTCCCTCTTTAGCGAGGCGGGGGCAGGAAATCGTCCGCAGAAAATTTCGCCCCAGAGTAAAACCATTGCCATCAAATGCACTAACGTCGAGGCGCAAGCCGCGCTGACCATGCGTATTGAAGCGGATAAGGTGGCGGGCAATGCGCTGGTCTCCGACAACCCGGATCTGGGATTTGTCGTGGCGACGGAGGGCGGCACGCCGCTTACGCCAAATACGCTGGCAAGCAAGATCCCGTTCCGCCTGGATGATAACGCCGAGGCGTCAGTGGCTATTCGCGCCTGGCCGGTGAGCATTACCGGCATTAAACCGGCGGAAGGGAAATTTACCTCGTTGGGCTATCTACGCGTGGATTATGAATAAGATAAAACCTCTGATCGTTCTGGTCACATTATTAACGCAGGGTTTCGCCAGTGCCAGTAACTCCCTGGGGCAGGTGAATATCAAACTCTCTGGCACCATCGTGGATTTTACCTGCGTGGCAGAGGTGGGCGACAGCGTCAAATCCGTGCCGCTGGGGCGCTGGTCGACTAAACAGCTGAGTACGACGGGCAGCCGAACCCCGGCGGTACCCTTTAGTTTGAAACTGGAGGGCTGTCCGCCGGGCGCGGCATCGTTAACCTTCACCGGCAAAGCCAATGCACAAGATAGCGAACTGCTCGCACTCAATGAGGCTAGTCATGCCAGCAATGTTGCCATTGAGATCCGCAATCAGGATAAAACGCGTTTGCCATTGCAGCAGGCCAGCCAGGATGTGAAAGTCGATGCGCAGGGGCATGCCGTTTTGCAGTTTTATGCTAATTACATTGCCACGGCCAATGACCCGCAGCCGGGGCGTGCCGATGCCGATGCGACTTTTGTTATCAATTATTACTAATACCGTTGCCAGGCCCTGCCGTCTCTTCGCGGCAGAGCGCAACAGTAATTACAGCAATTCGTGCATTTTTGCGTAATCAATTAATTCGACAATGCTCTGCACGCCGAGTTTAGCGTAAATATTCGATTTGTGGGCGCTGATGGTTTTGTTGCTTAACATCATTTGTTCGGCAATTTCTTTATTAGTCATACCATTGGCAAGGTAGCGTAAAACGGTTACCTCGCGATTGGATAAAGGCATGTCGCTGAATTTGCCCCGTCTGGACTTGAAATGATTTATAAAATTTAACGTCTCCGCCGGGAAAAAGGAGTAACCCGATAAAATCATTTCTACGGCGTTATAGATATCATTTAAATCCTTACGTTTACTCACAAAACCGTTGGCGCCGGCAGCTAAAGCTCGCCCGGCGTAGAACGCCTCTGATTTTGAAGATAAAAAAAGTACCTTTATATCTTTATTTATGTCTTTGATTCTTTTCAGTAAAGAAAAGCCATCCGCGCCGGGAAGTTCAATGTCGAGGATGACAAGATCGACAGGGTGATTCCGAAGATACTCAAGCGTCTCATGGCAATCCCCTGACTTGAGTGTAATCTCAATATTTTTATTTTTCTGTAGCAGGACCTCTATCGACATTCTGACGATAGGATGTTCGTCCATAATGATTACGGATGCCGGTTTCATTGTTATGCCTCAGATGGTTAAAGCGTGGGTAAGTCGGAAGGATATTTTGCACATCCTTATGCGGGGTTCGTCGTTAAAAAGTCATCACTGCCTTATTGACATAGTGATGTTCAGGGCACCTCTTTATTGTGAATAAAATACAAGCTCACCACAGCGTGAGATATTATTCAGGAAATTAATCTTATAAGTCTTATTATACCCGCTACGTTTTATCCGAAAAGCAGGTAAATGATTGTTAATGGCTTGCCTAATATGATGTTCTGGAGAGGAAAAACTATTATTTTAAAATTGGGTTAATAACCTGCTTATCAGAAGAACGGCAGCGAAACATGTGAATGTATCAGGAAAAAATAATACATCTCGCCAATTGTTGGCAAAATGTTAATAATCGAGCGACGGCTTCCGTAGCTGAAATTCCCGGCATCGTCAGCGAAGAGGGTGTGCAGCCCGCGCTGTACCTTCATATGAAACATTCAGAGAAAATTTTTCTACCAAAAGCCATATCTGCTGCGCGCCTGCCCGGCAGCCAGCGTCTTGTCTACAACCAATCCTTGTTTACATTGCTATTACATTAATTACGCAAAACAGCCCGTAATCGTAACCAGACGAATATTCTTTTTTGGCCGTGTTTCTGGTGTTTAGCATCGTCAGAGCGGTGCCGTTAGGAATAGTTATATTTGTTGTTGTTTTGTTTTTATTTAACAAAAATTTAACCAAGTAAACTACGTCATTTCTTAACATTCTCCAGGAAGAGAGGGGCGGTCGAACGTACTGGACGAGGCTGGAAGCTGGCTCAGTAGATGAAAGAGCTCCTGACGATGACTCAGCCCCAGCTTATTCAGGATGCGGCTAAGCCGGTAAACGACGCGGCTATAGGGCTGGCTATTCTCCTGTGCTATCTCCTTCAGGGATTGTCCACACGATAACGGGAACAGCAGTTTCCACTCGTTGGCTGAAAACCACCCCTCTTTCGGTATATCGTGCGGATTCAACGCCGCTGGCAAGGCGGTAGCGCAAAGCTGGCGTTCGACGACGTGAAACGGGCCCGCCGTTTTGCAAAACAGGCGGCCCGGGTAGTTATCAGCGCGTACCAGCAAAGTGACCGGGGTATAGGGAGGGTAGAGCGTTAACCGGCGTAGGGCGTCGAGGAGTTCAAGCCACGGCGCGATGTCGCTTTCAATATCGATCACCAGCCGGGCGGAGGGCCAGAGCTGACTGGCGCCCAGGGCGTCGTCCAGAGTGTCATAACTGCGGCAATGCTTCACCGGTGAGGGGCTGCGTTGTAGCCCCGCGCAGAGATAGTTATCGCGGGAGACCAGGATCATCCAGGGAACTTCAGGTTTGCGCGTTTGATTTATAGCCTGGCTGAGATAGACCAGCCGATCAAAGAAAGGCGCGCTAAAACGGGACTGTGCGAAGCCTAACGAATCACTTCCCGTGCGACGTCGCCGGTAACGGCGTACGGTCATGCGCATAGTTGTTCCCTCAGGCAAGCCTCCTTTTAGCCATGCCGTCTGCCGACGGAGGGCCATAAATATCCCTGGCCGAATCCGGCCCCCGCCTGACGCGCAAGCGCTAAATCCTCTTGTGATTCGATTCCTTCAACAAGGACGTTTCGCGCAAGCGTTGCGCAGAGGTTTACCAGGGATGAAAATGCGGGAGTCGTCTTCAGACGCCAGAACGCCATCTTATCGATCTTGATCCCGCTCAAAGGTAAATGCGCGTCGATGAAACCGTGGATTTGCGCTTCATCAACGTCATCGAGCCATATACGGCAGCCACGCCCGGACAAAAGATGCAGATGTTCTATCGCCAGGATGCGTGAGGTGCAGGGCAGGGAGAGAAGCTGAGCGGGTTCAACGATCTCAATATTCGCACCCGGACCGGGTAGCGACAGCAACTGGTGAAATAAATCCACCTCTGTTAGCAGGGTTATCGGCAAGTTGATGAAAAGGTTGTGCCAGGGAAAGTGATTTTTGAGCGTCTCGCACTGTACTTGTAGCAAGGCGAGTGCGTGTTCCGCAGAGAGTTGTTGAAACCACAGCTCGCTTTGCAGGGTCGGCGACAAAAGGCTCAGCACTTCCACACCGACAGTGTGAAATGTGGCGAGGTTGACGATGGGTTCCAGCTTCATGCCGACGATGCCGCAGGGGAGAGACTGCAACGGACTCTTTAGCGGAGGGGAGGCCAAAAACGAGGTTAAGCTCACTTCACTGTCCTTTATACCGGCTTCCAGGGTGCCGGGTTACCGCAGAACAGTGTGTCGGGTGGCGGAGGGGGATAAAACTGGGCGTTACTTAATGTCGACTAAGCTATTTCGTAGTTGGCTGATCCGCCAGTAAATGTTGAAATTTTAAACGTATTGTTAAGGGGGAAAGAGACATCTGCTGAGATGCGCGGCAAACGCGCCGAAAGGCATTGACTCACCTGCTATTGACCGTATAATTCCACGCGTTTCACCACTGCGTAGTACCCGCATTCAGTGCGCCCTTAGCTCAGTTGGATAGAGCAACGGCCTTCTAAGCCGTAGGTCGTAGGTTCGAATCCTACAGGGCGTGCCATTTCCCATCAGAGACTCACCTCACTCCTCCCGCGTCACAAATGTCATGCTGAGACAGAGTTGGGACATCAGCCGTCAAAATCAAAAAGCAACGTCTGAAATAAACGCCTTCATACGGTTACTATGCGTTTAATCAATCTGAAACATAAGGTTAGGGTAAAACAGCACCGCCAGAACTGGTAGGAATAATCCTAATGAGTTGCGGTTGAAAGTTCATTCTGAATAATGGACGCAAACGTGTTATGGAAAACGCTTATGAGAATCTGGCTTGGTATCCTTTCATTTCTGGCTGTAATCAGTTCAAGTGCTTCGGCTGCGTCTCTCCAGCGGGAATACAACACATGGTATTCGGATGGGGTGGTACTTTACGGCATGACGCAAACCTCGAATGAGCTGCCGGTTATGGTGAGCATCTCACAGCAGGGCCATCCGGGCGCCAACATGGTTGTTTCCTATATCGCTGAAGGTGGGTGTGATACGCCTGAAAAGCCTTTCGAGGTGAGTGGACACGAAGTTCCCGCAACTTATAAATGTGTGAATATCGGACACCATCAAAAAATTGAACACTTTGCGGTGACTGACGCGGAGCGGGTAAATGGGATGGTTCAAAACCTGAAATCAGACTTTACGCTCGTCTTACAGAATGACATTAAAGTGTGGGCAGCGAATATTAAGACGCCGAAGTTTGGCGTTGCCCCCAATTTCTTATAGCTCTGCAGAGTCGCCGCCTGGAATGTTTTCGTTACTTTCGCTTCTTTAATTCGCGTCGTTAAAGTGATGAACAGCCGCCCGTTATACAAAGTGCCCGTTGCACGGTACGGGCTGATTGAGACCGTTAACCTCTGCTCGCCCGAACGCAACTGCCGCTTACCATTAAAGAAACAGAGCCTGCATTCCGCACTGTCATAAATAATGCGTTCCAGCTCATGGAATTTGTACGCTTTCTCACCCATGCTGTTTAAACTTTGCGCACTGTCGCAAGGTCAGGTAGATCTTGTATTAATCAAAAGGAATCAGGTTATGAGAAAGACGACTGCTATTTTGTTAGGAACCGCTTTTTTCTTTACCACCAACACCTTTGCTGCAGAACTTATGACGAAAGAGGATTTCTCTAAGGTCGAGTCTCAATACGAGAAAATCGGTACGGTTAATACCTCGGGTGAAACGGCGGTTTCGGATGCAAAAGAAGAGCTGATCAAAAAAGCCGATGAGAAAGGTGCTGATGTGCTGGTGCTGACCTCCGGCAATACCGATAAAAAAATCCACGGCACCGCCGACATCTACAAGAAAAAATAACCCTTCCACCGCCCCGGGAGACCGGGGTGGTGTCCAATCACTTCCCCTCTTTATGTCCCCCTTCGGCTTTTATGTCGGGAGATGTCCATATTTACACTTGATTACGAAAGGATAATAAGTATAGTTCTCATTCTCTTTAGTGTTTGCGGGTGACAGGGATCTTTCCGCAGCAGGAGTGAGCGCAGATCTCACAAGGAACACTGAGTGTTACGGTGGAGTCTGCAGGGGCGTAAGCCCAACATCACAACCATAAACGCATTTTCATGCGACGCAGACATCCGCCTCAAATTCGATTTGTACGGTAAAGGATGTTCCTGATGACCCAAAAACTTTCCGCCCTGGCGCTATTCGTTGCCCTCTCCCTGACGGGCTGCGCCACACAGCAATCCGCCGTCACCAAACCGGTAGCACAAACTCCCGACGCTGCGACAGCGCCCGCCCAGACCGGCGTGGTAAAACGCGAGCTGGCAGAGGGGCTGTATGAAATGGTGCTCAGCCCGAAAGGCGATGCGCTCTACGTAGCCAGCGCTGAAGGCTTTAAAGACGTGCAGGGTGGGGTGGTGTACAAGCTCGATCCCACCACGCTGAAAACCCTCGGCCGCAGCCATACCGACCTGAAAAACTTTGCGCTGGCGATCTCTGACGATGGCAAAACGGTCTATACCACCAATTCGCTGGATGGCGGCATCAGCGCTATCGACACGGCCGACGGCAAAGTGAAACAGCGCCTGCTCTTTAGCGAACGCAATAAAGAGGGGTATCCGTACGGTGCGCGTCAGGTCTTGCTGCATGAAGGCACCCTCTATATCGGCGGTGTCGCCGATCCGGCAGTAGTCTGGGTTGTGGATGCAAAAACGCTGAAGCTGAAAAAGACCATCAAGAACGCCGGTCAGTGGGTGACAGGCCTGCTGTGGTCTGAGCAAACCGACCGTATCTATGTGGCTAACGGCGGCGGTGAGATCCTGGTGCTTAACCCGCACACCAACCGTATCGAAAAACGCTGGAAACCGCTGGGCGATAAACCGGCGTTGCTGCTGAACTTCGCTGAAGACAAGGCCACAGGCCGTCTCTTTGTCACCGATAACTCGAAAGCGAAAACCACGCTGGTGCTGGATATCCACAGCGGCAAGGTGATTAAGCAACTGGATGTCGGCGATTCGCTGGCGGTGAAATTTAACGCCAAACGTAATGAGCTCTACATCTCCCAGCGTGAGGCAGGAAAAGTGCTAAGCCTGGATGCGACCACCTATGCGGTGAAGCAGAGCTGGGATCTGCCGCCGAACCCGAACAGCCTCCTGCTCTCTGAAGATGGCCAGACCCTGTACGTTACCGTCAAACAGCCGTTCAACAAAGATCACTCTACCAGCGGGCCGGATAGCGTCGTCAGAATCTCTCTTAAATAAAAATAGTCAGGCCCGGCAACGGGCCTTTTTGCGCGTATTTGAACGAGTTAACCATGAACAACACCAGAAAATTAAATAAAACGTTGCTGGCGCTGGCTATTGGCGCCGTCACCCACTCCGCCTGGGCCGCCGTTGACCCCAAAGAAGAGACCATTGTGGTGCAAGCCGCGCCAACCGGTGAGTTCAAGCCCGGCGGCGATCAGCTGGTGCCGGCCTTCCTGGATGGGCAGGTCGCCAACGGCGGACGCCTGGGGATGCTCGGCCAGCAAAACGCCATGGACGTGCCTTTTAACATCATCAGCTACACCTCCAAGCTGGTGGAAGATCAGCAGGCGCGCACCATCGGCGATGTAGTTTCTAACGACGCGGGCGTGCAGCCGCTGCAGGGCTATGGCAACTATGCGGAAAGCTTCCGCATTCGTGGCCTGAAGTTTGATGGCGATGACATGACCTTCGGTGGCCTCTCTGGCGTTCTGCCGCGCCAGGTGGTAGACGCGCAGATGGTCGATCGTATCGAGATCTTCAAAGGGGCTAATGCCCTGATGAACGGCGCGGCCAGTTCGGGCGTGGGCGGGATGATCAACCTTGAACCCAAACACGCCGGTGACATCCCGCAGGTAAAACTGGGGATGGATTACACCTCTGATGCGCAGATTGGCACCACCCTGGATGCGGGCCGTCGCTTTGGCGACAGCGATCAGTTCGGCGCCCGCGTTAATCTGGTCCACCGTGAAGGGGATAGCCCCGTCGACAACGATCGCCGCCGTACCACCCTGGCCTCGCTGGGCCTGGACTACAAGGGCGACAGCTTCCGCACCTCCGTCGATATGGGTTACCAAAAGAAAACGTTCCACGGTGGCACAACCGGTCTAAACATTTCAGTGGTCGATTTTGTCCCCTCGCTGCCGAAAAACGATCGCAGCTATTCGCAGAAATGGGCCTGGAGTGATATCGAGAATGAATTCGGCATGTGGCGCAGCGAATACGATATTAACGACAACTGGACGGCTTACACCGGCCTGGGGGCGCAGCATGCCCACGAGCAGGGGCTCTACAGCGCGCCAAGACTGCTGGATGCAGACGGCACCGCGAAGGCCAGCCGCCTTGATACGAACCGCATCATCGACTCCGTGAGCGGGATGGCGGGGATTCGCGGTCAGTTTGACACAGGCTTTGTTTCACACAGCGTGAACCTGGGCTATTCGGCGCAGACGAAAACGGACAAAACCGCCTGGAAAATGTCGGCGCTGGCGGATAACCCGATCGTCAATATTTACCATCCTTATGCGGTTAATCCTCCAGTCAGCACGGACTCCGGTGGAAAGGGGGGGAATTACACCGATCCGCGTATAAGCGGACGTACCCGTCTGCAGGGCTGGTTGCTGAGCGACACCCTGAGCGTACTGGATGATACGCTGCTCTTCACCGTGGGGGCGCGTCATCAGAAAGTGGTGATTCGCGGCTACGATAAAATCACCGGGCAGGAGAACGCCGCCGACGGCTTCGACGGCAGCCGCTGGATGCCGACTTACGGGGTGGTCTATAAACCGTGGAAAGAGCTGTCGTTCTATGCCAACCACACCGAAGCGCTGCAGCCGGGCAAAACGGCACCTAACACCGCCAGCAACTACGGGCAAAGCACCGGCATCGTGCACTCTAAGCAGAACGAAGTGGGGGTTAAAGCCGATTTCGGACGTATCGGCGGCTCCCTGTCGCTGTTTGAGATCAAAATGCCGACCCCAACGCTCGACAGCGTAACCCAACACTACGGTCTGGACGCCGAACAGCGTAACCGTGGCGTAGAGCTGAGCGTCTTTGGCGAGCCGATGCTGGGCCTGCGCCTGAACGGCGGTGCGACCTGGCTACAGGCAGAGCTGACCAAAACCAACGGCGGTGTGAACCAGGGCAACGATGCCATCGGCGTGCCAAACTTCTACGCCGTGCTGGGCGCGGAATATGACATCAAGCCGGTCGAGGGGCTTACCGCTATCGCGCGCGTCAACCACTCCGGCTCGCAGTATGCCAACCTCGCCAACACCAAAAAGCTGGATAGCTACACCACACTGGATCTGGGCGTGCGTTACCGCGTAGCGCTGAACAACAATCAGAATCAGATGACGGTACGTGCCGGCGTGGAAAACGTTACCGACGAAAATTACTGGGCGGGTGCGGACGACAGCGGCACCTATATCTACCAGGGTGAGCCGCGCACCTTTAAAGTCTCTGTTGGCTACGAGTTCTAAGTTTTACCTTCGTTATCCGGGGCAGGGATGCCCCATTCTTGCGTCTGTTATAAAACTGTCATGCGGAGTTTTTATAGTGTTCCCACCGTGCTATTTTCGAGCCAATGACAGGAAGCCATCGTGGGTAAACCTCTTAAGTCCGTATTTAAAAAAGAACATCGCGACGATGTCAGTAATCCCTCTACCAACCCGGCCTTTTCCAGCGTAGCGGAGATATTTCTCTCCCGCCGACGTCTTCTGCAGTTGGGTGCCGTTGCCGGAGCCGCAGCCGCGTTTCCCCTGCTGATTAAACCTGAGCAAGCCTTTGCCGCAGTTGCTACGCCCTCACCGCTGGCGAAGGCGGTCTCACTCGGCTTTACCAGCATCGCCGTGTCCACAGAGGATAGCGTCAGGGTCCCCGAAGGGTATCTTGCGCGGCCATTCTACCGCTGGGGCGACGCCACCGGCATTCAGGGGAATATGCCTGCCTTTAAACTGGATGCCAGTAACACGGCAGAGGAGCAGGCGGTACAGGCCGGTATGCACCACGACGGCATGGCGTGGTTCAGTCTGCCGCAGAATCAAGACAACCCCGCTCACGGCCTGCTGGCAATGAACCACGAGTATATCGATAACGGCATGCTGTTCCCCGACGGCGCGGCGAACTGGAATCTTGAGAAAGCGCGCAAAGGGCAGAACGCTATGGGCGTGTCGGTCATCGAAGTGAAAAAAGGTGACAGCGGCTGGGAGGTCGTTCGCCCCTCCGGCTACGCCCGTCGCATCACGGTCAATACACCGATGCAGCTTACCGGCCCGGCGTGCCACCAGCCGTTGATGAAAACGGCAGCCGATCCGCAGGGTGAGCAGGTGCTGGGCACCATGCAAAACTGCGCCAACGGCCATACGCCCTGGGGCACCTATCTCACCTGTGAAGAGAACTGGTCAGATATTTTCGTCAAAAAAGGCGATCATAACGCGCTGGAAAAGCGCTACGGCATTAGCGATAGCGATGAATCCTACCGCTGGAATGAAGTGGACGATCGTTTCAACGTCGATAAAACGCCAAACGAACCCAACCGCTTTGGCTGGGTGGTCGAGATCGATCCCTATAATCCCACCTCGACGCCGCGTAAACACACCGCGCTGGGCCGCTTTAAGCACGAGGGGGCCGCGGTAACGCTGGCGGCCGACGGACGGGCGGTCGTCTATATGGGTGACGATCAGAAATTCGAATATATCTATAAATTTATCTCAGAGAACAAATACGACCCGGCGAACCGCGATGCCAACATGCGTCTGCTGGAAACGGGCACGCTCTACGTGGCCCGCTTTAACGACGATGGCAGCGGCGAATGGCTCCCGCTGATCTACGGGCAGAACGGTCTGGATGCGCACAAGGGCTTTGAAAGCCAGGGCGATCTGTTAATCAAAACCCGACTGGCCGCCGATGCGGTAGGGGCAACGAAAATGGATCGTCCTGAGTGGATCGCGGTGGATCCACACAGCAGCGGTAGCGTCTATTGCACGCTGACCAATAACAGCGATCGCGGGAAAGAGGGCAAGGCGGCACCGGATGCGGCGAATCCGCGGGCGAATAACCAGTACGGTCATATTATGCACTGGCTGGAAGCCGGGAACGATCCTGCCGCCCAGGGTTTTGCCTGGGATATCCTGGTGCTGGCGGGGCGCGCCCAGAGCGACGATCCGCGCGCGAAAGGGACGATGAAAGGGGCCGAGTTCGGCAGCCCCGACGGCCTCTCCTTCGATCATCAGGGAGTGCTCTGGATCCAGACCGATGTCTCCTCCAGTACCATCAATAAGAAAGCGTACGAAGGGATGGGCAACAACCAGATGGTGGCGACCATTCCTGGCACCAATGATTATCGACGTTTCCTGACGGGACCGCGTGGCTGTGAGATCACCGGTATCGCCTTTACGCCAGATAACCGCACGCTGTTTATCAATATTCAGCATCCGGGAGAGGGCGGGGATGATATTACCGATCCGGCTAACCCGCGCGCCGTCTCTAACTGGCCCGATGCCAATCCGAACGGACGCCCGCGCGCCTCGACGGTGGTGATCACCAAAGCGGACGGCGGCATTATCGGATCTTAACCTCTGCATGCCGGGCGGCGTCCGCTGCCCGGCGATTCACTTGCTCCCATCTGCCTGAAGTGTTAAAAGGTGCCCCTTCTATTAGAAAGAGACAGGGGTAGGACGTGAAAGACGCGTCATCCGCTTCAGCCACTGGTGCTGCTGAAGCCTCGTCGGAACAGGCTCCGACGCTGCATCGTGGTTTGCAAAATCGCCATATTCAACTCATTGCCCTTGGGGGCGCTATCGGTACCGGCCTTTTTCTCGGTATCGGACCTGCAATTCAAATGGCCGGGCCAGCCGTACTGCTGGGCTACGCTATCGCCGGGATTATCGCCTTTCTGATCATGCGCCAGCTCGGCGAGATGGTGGTGGAAGAGCCGGTATCCGGTTCCTTTGCCCACTTTGCTTATAAATACTGGGGCCCGTTCGCCGGCTTCCTCTCCGGCTGGAACTACTGGGTGATGTTTGTGCTGGTGGGCATGGCTGAGCTCACTGCGGCTGGCATCTATATGCAGTACTGGCTGCCGGACGTGCCGACCTGGATCTGGGCCGCGGGCTTCTTCATCATCATCAATGCCGTCAATCTGGTGAACGTGCGCCTGTATGGCGAAACCGAGTTCTGGTTTGCGCTGATCAAGGTGTTGGCGATCGTCGGCATGATCGGCTTTGGCATCTGGCTGCTGTTCTCTGGTCATGGCGGGGAACGGGCATCGATCGACAACCTGTGGCAGCACGGGGGCTTCCTGGCGACCGGCTGGAAAGGGCTGATTCTGTCGCTGGCGGTCATTATGTTCTCCTTTGGCGGGCTGGAGCTGATTGGTATCACCGCCGCTGAAGCGCAGGATCCGCACAAGAGCATCCCTAAAGCCGTAAACCAGGTGGTCTACCGTATTCTGCTGTTTTATATCGGTTCGCTGGTGGTGCTGTTGGCGCTCTATCCGTGGGTAGAGGTGAAATCGGACAGTAGCCCGTTCGTGATGATTTTCCACGATCTGAACAGCAACGTTGTGGCCTCTGCGCTGAACTTTATTATCCTGGTCGCCTCGCTGTCGGTCTATAACAGCGGCGTTTACTCCAATAGCCGGATGTTGTTTGGTCTCTCCGTGCAGGGCAATGCGCCGAAATTCCTGACCCGGGTCAGCCGTCGCGGCGTGCCGGTGAATTCGCTGATCCTCTCCGGGGCGATTACGTCATTGGTGGTGCTGGTTAACTACCTGTTGCCGCATGATGCCTTTGGCCTGCTGATGGCACTGGTGGTCGCTACGCTGCTGCTGAACTGGGTGATGATCTGCCTGGCACACCTGCGTTTTCGCGCGGCGATGCGCCGTAAAGGGCGTGAAACGCAGTTTAAGGCCCTGCTTTACCCGGCGGGTAACTACCTCTGTATCGCTTTCCTGGCGATGATCCTGGTGCTGATGTGCACCATGGATGGTATGCGTACTTCAGCCATTTTGTTACCGGTGTGGGTGGTGTTTTTGTTTGTGGCGTTTAAGCTGTCGCGTAAAAAGTAACGGCAGGGGGTTAAGGGGAATGGCAACGTAGAGTGTCATGCCGGGCAGTTAAGCAATTCGGTATTTCTATGTCACTCAAGTGGAAAGGTTCCGTTCACTAAGGCATCTCTGCTTTATGCCGGTACCTCTGCGGTGAACGTGCCAGGGGGGCTCGCCGCCTCCCCCCTGGCTACCCCGGCTCCCGGCAATGAAAATCGCCGCTTCGCGGATTGTTCGCCCCATCCCTGGGGCTCACCCCTTCGGGGCCAGCACAGGTGCTGTCCAAAATTGCTCCCGGCAATTTTGTCCTCGGCTTTCTCCCTCCGGCTGTCGGGTCGGGCGCGATCCTACATCCCTGTAGGTCGCGCCCTCTCGGCGCATCCCTGCGCCTCGCCCCGGCCTGCGGTCAACGCCTCGGCGATTTTCTGCCGGACTGGTCCCCCCCTCCGGCTACTCTGCGGCCTGAACAGGGCACGGGTGTTGAATCCCCGCTGAACATGCGGTGAACGAAACAATTCTACTGAGCTTAACTGATCGCCGTTTTTTGTCTCTTCTCCGGATGCACACAACCCCCACCAGCGCATAAGAATCTTTATCGTGACCCCTCTCCCAATTCTGTTTCGATCCCCATGATCTTTCTTTTGTAATCGATTACTTTTCAATTGATGTAATTTGTAATCGATTACTTTTGAGGGTGAGGCAGATCATGGTGTCAACAACTGAAAGTCGTGGAAAGGCGATAGTCCAGCACCGCATGCTGGTGCCGCGCCTGTCGCTGATGATGTTCTTACAATTTTTTATCTGGGGGAGCTGGTCAGTTACGCTCGGCCTGGTAATGACCCAGCACAATATGTCACTGCTCATCGGTGACGCATTCTCGGCGGGGCCTATCGCGTCAATCTTGTCGCCGTTTGTGCTCGGCATGTTAGTTGACCGCTTCTTCGCCTCGCAAAAAGTGATGGCGGTGATGCACCTCGCCGGGGCGGTGATCCTGATGTTCGTCCCCGGGGCACTGGTGGCGGAAAACGGCGCGCTGTTAATTGGCCTGCTGTTCGGCTACACGCTTTGCTATATGCCTACGCTTGCCTTAACCAATAACATTGCTTTCCATAGCCTGGCGAACGTCGATAAAACCTTCCCGGTGGTACGCGTGTTTGGCACCATCGGCTGGATTGTGGCGGGGATCTTTATCGGGGTGACGGGCGTCGCCTCCAGCGTCACCATCTTCCAGGTGGCGGCGGTAAGCTCCGTGCTGCTGGCGCTCTATAGCCTGACGCTGCCGCATACGCCTGCGCCCGCCAAAGGGCTGCCGGTCAAGGTGCGCGACCTCTTCTGCGCCGATGCGTTTGCGCTTCTGAAAACGCGTCACTTCTTTATTTTCTCCCTGTGCGCAATGCTGATCTCTGTACCCCTTGGGACCTACTACGCCTACACCGCGTCGTACCTGGCCGACGCCGGTATTGCCGACGTCAGTACCGCCATGTCCTTCGGACAGATGTCCGAAATCTTCTTCATGCTGGTGATCCCGCTGCTGTTCCGTCGTCTTGGGGTGAAGTACATGCTGCTGATCGGCATGCTGGCCTGGTTTGTCCGCTATGCCATGTTTGCGCTGGGGGTCAGTGAAGAGGGGCGGATCCTGCTCTATCTCGGCATTCTTCTGCACGGTGTCTGTTACGACTTCTTCTTCGTGGTGGGCTTTATCTACACCGACCGCGTGGCGGGTGAAAAGGTAAAAGGGCAGGCGCAGAGCATGATCGTGATGTTCACTTACGGTATCGGCATGCTGCTCGGCTCGCAGATTTCTGGCGCGCTCTATAACCGCCTGGTGGCGGGTGAACCCGTGCCAGCGGCGTGGGTCACATTCTGGTGGATCCCGGCGGTAGCCGCTGCCGCGATCGCACTGATTTTCCTTGTCTCATTCAAATATGAAGATGACAAGGCGTAATAACGGGAGGGGGTATGAGGACAATTAAAGGACCGGGTATTTTTCTGTCGCAGTTCATCGGGGGGCACCCCCCCTTTAACACCCTGGACGGGCTGGCAGGCTGGGCGGCGGAGAAGGGCTACAAAGCGCTGCAAATCCCCTGTAATCATCCGGCGATATTTGATGTGGCGCAGGCGGCAGCCAGCCAGACTTACTGCGATGAAATCCGCGGAAAGCTGGCCGAGTTTGGGCTGGAGGTCAGCGAGCTGTCCACGCATCTGGAAGGGCAATTGATTGCCGTTAATCCCGTCTACGATGACGCCTTTGATCACTTTGCACCACAGGCCGTGCGGGGGAATGCCGGAGCGCGTCAGGCGTGGGCGACCCAAACGCTAAAACAGGCGGCGGTGGCGTCGGCCAGACTCGGGCTTACCGCCCACGCCACCTTTTCCGGCTCGCTGGCCTGGCCGTGGATGTACCCCTGGCCGCCCCACAACGAAGCGCGCTTCCGCGATGCCTTCAGCGAACTGGCGCGACGCTGGCGTCCCATTCTGGATGCGTTTGATGAGCAGGGGGTCAATGTCTGCTACGAGATCCACCCAGGGGAAGATCTGCATGATGGGGTGACCTTTGAACGCTTCCTGGCGCTGGTGGATAACCACCCGCGCTGCAACATGCTCTACGATCCCAGCCACCTGTTGTTGCAGCAGATGGACTATCTGGCCTTTATCGATCACTACCATACCCGCATCAAGGCGTTCCACGTGAAGGATGCGGAGTACCGCCCGAACGGACGCAGCGGCGTCTATGGCGGGTATCAAAGCTGGATCAACCGTGCCGGGCGCTTCCGCTCGCCGGGAGATGGGCAGGTGGATTTCAAGGGCATCTTCAGCAAGCTGACCCAGTACGATTATGACGGCTGGGCGGTGCTGGAGTGGGAGTGCTGCCTGAAGGATGGCGACACCGGCGCCCGGGAAGGCCGCGAGTTTATCTCCCGACATATCATCCCCGTTTCGGCGCGCGCCTTTGATGATTTCGCGGCAGGAGAGAGTGATGATTAACGTTGGCATTATCGGCAGCGGCTTTATCGGCCCGGCACACATTGAAGCGCTGCGCCGCCTCGGCTGCGTGCAGGTGGTGGCGCTTTGCGACGGGTCGTTTGCGCAGGCCCAGGAGAAAGCACAGGCGCTGAATATTCCCCACGCCTACGCCAGCGTGGAGGCGCTCCTGGCCCATCCGGATCTGCACGTGGTGCATAACTGCACGCCGAACCATCTGCATGCGGAGATTAACCGCCAGATCCTGCGCGCGGGTAAACACGTCTTCTCAGAAAAGCCGCTGTGCATGACCCCGGAAGAGGCCCGCGAGCTGGTGACGCTGGCCGAGCAGGCCGGGGTGCTCCACGGGGTGAGCTTTGTCTATCGCCAGTTTGCGATGGTACGCCAGGCGGCCAGCATGGTGCGCGACGGCACTGTCGGGCGGCTTTTTGCCGCCCACGGTAGCTATCTGCAGGACTGGATGCTGCTGGAAACCGACTACAACTGGCGGGTGGATGCCGCGCTCGGCGGCGCGTCGCGCGCGGTGGCGGATATCGGCTCTCACTGGTGCGATACGGTGCAGTTTATCACTGGCCGCCGCATTACCGAGGTGATGGCCGATCTCGCCATCGTCTGGCCAACCCGTAAGGCGAACGTTGCCGGCAATCAGACCTTCAGCCACACAGCCGAGGCGGAGTATGAAGATAAACCCGTTACCACGGAGGATTTTGGTTCGGTGCTGTTCCGCTTTGACGACGGCAGTAAAGGCTCTTTCAGCGTCTCGCAGGTGAGCGCAGGGCGCAAAAACCGCCTCAGCGTCGAAATTAATGGCAGCGAATGCGCGCTGGCCTGGGACCAGGAGGTGCCGCAGCAGCTATGGATTGGTCGTCGCGCCGAGGCCAACCAGCTGCTGACCGACGACCCAGGCCTTATGCACCCGGACGCCGCCGACAGCGCCCACTTCCCTGGCGGGCACATTGAAGGCTGGCCGGATGCCTTTAAGAACATGATGGCGCAGTTCTATCGCGCCGTTCAGGCCGGGGCAATGCCTGCGCAGCCGCTGTTTGCCACCTTCCACGACGGCGCCAATGTGATGCACATCATTGATGCCATTGTGCAGAGCCATCAGCAGCAACGCTGGGTGAAAGTCGCCGTGTAACACGCAGCCCGGTACGCCGGGCCGCGAATTTATGATAGCCTGCCGGGAATCTCAACTGCAGGATCACTCGTTGTTATGTCCATTCAGAAAATCGCCCGGCTGGCGGGCGTGTCGGTCGCGACGGTCTCGCGCGTGCTTAATAACAGCGATACCGTCAAAGCCAAAAACCGCGACCGCGTCTTGCAGGCGATAAAAGAGGCCAATTACCAGCCCAACCTGCTGGCGCGCCAGCTGCGTACTGCGCGCAGCTACATGATTTTGGTCATGGTCTCGAACATCGCAAACCCTTTCTGTGCCGAGGTGGTAAAGGGCATCGAAGAGGAGGCGGAAAAGAATGGTTTTCGCATTCTGCTCTGTAACTCCGGCTCGGATATCGAACGTTCACGCTCGGGCCTGAGCCTGCTGTCGGGCAAGATGGTCGACGGGGTCATTACTATGGATGCGTTCTCACGCCTGAACGAACTGGCGGCGCTGATTGGCGAGGCACCCTGGGTGCAATGCGCCGAATATGCCGATGCCGGGGCGGTCTCCTGCGTCGGTATTAACGATGTGGATGCGTCACAGCACGTGGTCAGCCGTCTGGCTGACGCCGGCCGGCAGCGCATAGCCCTGATTAACCACGATCTCAGCTACAAGTATGCCCGCCTGCGCGAGCGCGGTTATAAGAGCGTGCTGCATCTGCGGGATCTGGAGTATCAGGCGGTGGAGTATGCCAGCGAGCTGAGTTCGGCGGCAGGCATGGCGGCGATGGAAGCGCTGCTGGCAGCACCCACCCGACCGGATGCGGTCTTTGCCGTTTCCGATACCCTTGCCGCCGGGGCGCTGCGCGCCATTGAGCAGGCGGGTTTACGGGTACCTGACGATATCGCCGTGGCCGGCTTCGACGGCACCGAGCTTGCCGGGCTGGTCTCACCACCGCTCAGCACCATCGAACAACCCTCGCGGGATATCGGGCGCAAGGCGGTGGAACTGCTGCTGAACAAGATTGACAACCCCGATGCGCCCACGGAGCGGGTGATGATGGACTGGCACTATATTGAGCGTGCCAGTACCTAATCGTTATTTTGTCAGGGCGCCTGCCAGCGAACGAATATCGTTACCGGTAGGGGCCTGATGAATACGCAGCCCAAACTCCTCAATCACGGCATAGATATGATCGAAAATATCGGCCTGAATAGCTTCGTATTCTGCCCAAATCACCGTATTGGTAAACGCATATATCTCGATGGGCAGACCGTTCGCCTCCGGTGCCAGTTGACGCACCATTAAAGTCATATCCTGGCGAATGCGCGGGTGGTTGCGCAGATATTCATTCAGATAGGCGCGGAAGGTGCCAATATTGGTCATCTTTCGCAGATTCAGTACCGATTCACCCTCACCGTTCTCCTGATTCCACAGCGTAATCTCTTCATGGCGTGCGGCCATATAGGGCTTCAGTAACTTCGCCTGTATCAGTTGCTGCTGCTCCCCGGCATCCAGAAAATGGATGCTGGTGGTATCAATGTTCAGGCTGCGCTTAATACGCCGCCCCCCGGAGGCGGACATCCCGCTCCAGTTGATAAAGGCATCGGAGACCATGGCCCAGGTCGGAATGGTGGTGATGGTATTATCAAAATTGCGCACTTTTACGGTGGTCAGCCCAATGTCGGTGACCGTGCCATTCGCGCCATATTTCGGCATCTCCAGCCAGTCGCCCAGCTTAAGCATGTCGTTGGCAGAGAGCTGGATCCCGGCGACCAACCCCAGAATCGGATCTTTAAAGACCAACATCAGCACGGCGGCCATCGCGCCCAGACCGCTTATCAGTATCGCGGGGGACTGACCAATCAGCAGCGAGATAATTAAGATCCCCACCAGGATTGCGCTCACTAACTTTATACCCTGGAAGATCCCTTTCAGCGGCAGTTGCGAGGCGGTCGCCAGCTTTTGCGACAGGTTGAAAATCACATCCAGCAGGGAGAAGAAGGCGAGCAGGGCGTATACCATCACCCACAGTTTTGCGCAGGTGGTGAGTATTTCAGCCGCTTCGCTGCCACGCTGCAGCCATAACACCGCCTGCACGTTGACGATAATCCCCTGCAGGGTAAAGGCTAAGCGGTGAAATAATTTATTCTGGGTAATAATCTGCAGCCATAAATGGCTGCTGGCCTGCGCCCGTTTTTCGAAAATGCGCAGCACCAGCTTGTGTAAAATAAGATGAATAATGAGGGCGGTAAGAAAAATAATGCCAAAAATAATCACCAGCGAGGTGGTGTGATTAATTTCAATGCCTAACTCTTCGACCTGAGCAATGAATTCCTGCATAACGTCTCCTGTATTGATGCGGCTACATGATGACGGCTGCGAATTTATTATGCAAACCGCGACGTTATGCAGGAGAGGGTTATTTCACGGCGGTGCAGCCCGCCGGGACTGTCGCACTCAGGCGATGGCGCAGGCGGAGCGTGGCCGCGGCAAGTATTCCCATCATGGCCGTTTCCACCAGCAGGAAGACGTTAATTGCCCTGGCATAATCGCCCCCATGCGTCTGCAGCGCGTGCAACAAGATCGCGCCAAATATAGCGGGGCCCAGCCCCAGCGCGGCCTGTTGCAAGGTGCTAAGAATGGCGCTGGCCGCGCCGGCGTCGTCCGGTCCGATATCACGCATCCCCATGCGATAAAAGCTGTTCACAATCAGCGCCTGGCCGTAGCCCACCAGCCCGGTGGCGGGGGCCAGCGTCAGGGCAGTATTGTGCAGCCCCCAGTAACGGAAGGTCGCGATCAGGGCCAGCAGGCCGACCATCTGAATCCCCAGCCCCATCAGCAGAATGGTGCTTGTGCTGTAGCGGGCGATCAGGCGCGGGGCAAACCACGCCGAGACAAAATAGGTCACCCCGAGGGCGATAAAGCTGTTGCCCGACTGCCAGGGCGCCATCCCCAGCCCGGTCTGCATGGTCAGCGCCATGCAGAACATAAATCCGGACCAGACGCTGAAAAACAGCATCGCAATCAGTACACCAAAACGGATACTGTGAAGCTGCATCAGGCGCGGGGGGATGAGCGGATGCGCCTGATCACGCTCTTTTTTCCGGGCGCTGATAATCATCAGCCCCGCAAGCGGGATGATGGCGATAAGCGCGGCCTTAAGCGGCCATGCCCAGTGCCACTGAGGGCCGAGCGCCATCGGGAACAGCAGGCAACAGAGGATCGCGGCCAGCAACACCGTCCCTTGCCAGTCGATGCGCGACGGGGTATCACGATGCGTCTCCGGAATGTACTGACGGCTTAATGTCAGCACCAGCAGGCAGATGGGCACGTTGATAAAGAAGGCGTTACGCCAGCCCAGCCCGGCAATATCTGCTGATACCAGCCAGCCGCCACCCATCTGGCCGACAATAAAAGCAATCCCCCCTATGCCGCCAAACAGGCTAATGGCCTTCGCGTGGGCGCTGCCTTTTAGCGTGACGTGCAGGGTGGCCAGGATCTGCGGCATGATCAGCGCCGCGCCAGCACCCTGCACCACCCGGGCGGCCAGCAGTTGCGACACGCTGCCTGCTATACCGCAAAGCAGTGAGGCCAGGCCGAATATCGCCACCCCGGTCATAAACAGACGACGGCGACCAAGGTTATCCCCCAGTTTGCTACCGAGCGCCAGGCAGACGGCGAAAGCGACCCCATACAGGGCGACGATTAACTCCAGTTCGGTCGCGCTGGCGTGCAGCGAATGCGTGATGGAGTCCAGCGCGACGTTCGTGATCGAGGTGTCAATCAGCGGCAACATCTGGCCGGTGAGCAGTAAAATGAGGCCGGCGCGCCCCGGTGAAACGGCAGAGGTTTTCATGGTAACTCCATTGCATGTAACAGCTGAGGGACGTAGCATCAACGATCTGATAAACGGGTACCAGTTCCTGCTTATACTGGTACTGGCACTACCACGCAGGAGTGATGTATGGCGTTGATAGCAGACCCCCTCCCTTCGTTACAGGAAGAGAACCGTAAACAGCTTGGCGCGTTTTTACGTTCCCGCCGCGAAAGCCTCGATCCGCAGCGGCTGGGGCTGCCGCGCAGTGGCCGCCGGCGTACCCCAGGGCTACGCCGGGAAGAGGTGGCGATGCTGGCAGACGTGGGCGTGACCTGGTACACCTGGCTGGAGCAGGGTAGGGACGTCAACCCCTCAGGCGTGGTGATGGCGGCGGTGGCAAAGGCGCTACAATGTACCCCTACCGAGACGCGTCATCTGTTTGTGCTGGCCGGACTGCCGCCGGGGGAAGCGCCGCAAACGCTGCCGTGCGAGGGGATAAGCGAGGGCACGAGGCGCCTGCTGGATACCCTGATGCCGAAACCGGCCAGCATCCAGAAACCGAACTTTGACATCGTGGCCTGGAACGACAGTTTTGGGCATCTGATGGGGGTGGATTTCAATACTATCCCGCCGGAGGATCGCAACTGTATTTACCTCTACCTGACCCATCCCACATGGCAGGCCCGCCTCGGCAGGCGTGATGACGTGCTGGCGATTTTTGTCTCTTATTTCCGCGCGGCGATGGCCGAGCATCGCGGCGATCCCGCCTGGGAAGCTCAGCTGGCGCGCTTTTTTGCGGTCTCGGCGGAGTTCGAAGCCTTGTGGCACCAGCGCTACGACGTGCGTGGCGTAGAAAACCAGTTGAAGCTGTTTTCCCATCCGGAACTGGGTGATTTTCATCTGCAGCAGATGTACTGGTACTCAGCGCCGCGAAACGGATCCCGGCTGCTGGTCTATCTGCCGGTGGATGAGCAGGGTGAGCATGCACTAACGTGGCTGGCTCAACAGGCTGTTATACTCAGTTAACTCTATCGGCTTCAGGGATTGAACATGCAGGTAACGCGTAAACAAGAGCGTCTGCTACGCCGGGCGCTGGCCCAGTGGGAGCAGGAAGGGGCGCTCAGCGCCAGCGATCATCAGCGGCTGGCTGCAACCTTAAAACGTACCGTGCTGGACTGGCAGCGGTTGAGCCGCTACGCCATCTGGACGGCGCTGGCCTGCGCAATTATCGCCCTCGGCAGCCTGTTTGCCGACAGCGAACTGATGGCCTGGATAATCGATTTTCTCTCCTTCTCCTCGTTGGCCCGCATCGGCCTCCCGGCCGCGCTGGCGGTAGGGTTTTACCTGTGGGGGTTTGCCCGCCAGCGACACGAAACCCAGTGGCACTACACCACTGAAGGTCTGCTCTTTCTGGGCGTGCTTTTTACGGCAATCGCCCTCTGGCAGCTGGGCGAACGGCTGGATAACGGCAGCGGGCATCTTGCCCCCCTCTTCCTGGTGGGGTGTGCGGTCTATGGGCTGGTGGGCTTTTTCGGGCGTTCCGGGCTGGTGTGGCTCTTCTTTTTGCTGTCGCTGGGTAACTGGTTTGGCGCCGAGACGGGGTATGTATCCGGCTGGGGAGCTTACTGGCTGGGCATGAACTATCCGGTGCGGTTTATCTTCTTCGGTGGGGCATTACTGGCGCTCTGCTGGCTGCTGCGTAAGACCCTTATCCAGCGTCATCTCTACACCACCAGTAAGGCGATGGGGCTGACGTATCTCTTCGTCGCGCTGTGGATCATGTCGATTTTCGGTAATTACGATATTGATAACTGGTATGGCGTGACACGCGCGGCGTTACTCCCCTGGGCGTTACTCTTTGCCGTGGCCGCGGTGGTGGCTATTTACATCAGTCTGAAAACCGACGACGGCATGCTACGCGGATTCGGCCTGACCTTCCTCGCGATTAATCTCTACACCCGCTATTTCGAATACTTCTGGGACGGCATGCACAAGGTGCTGTTCTTCCTGATTCTGGCGGTGTCGTTGGCGATGCTGGGGCGTTATGCGGAGAGGATTTGGCACGCCACCGAACCCGGTAATTAATTTTTTGCGAGTCGCTTTCCGGGAATCAATTCGAGTTGAGGTGGCGCGGTAAAAATTGCGTATTGTTCATTGCGTTAACAAAATAACTCACTGAACTTCCGTCATTTCGATGGAAAGTAAAGTGGCCTATAATGACGAAATGAGCAACAACCCCCATGTCGCCACTGATGATTGAATCTGCTGAATTCAGCCAGAAGCTGGGGCTTATCGCCCGTAATATCGAACATACGGAAGCCTTTCTGGCCCGCGGTACCGCAGCCTTCGCGCTGCCGGGTTTTGTCCTGCCTGTCGGCTATCGCCTCTTAAAATCCCTTTATGGGGACGAATACCGGATAGTGACAACGGATGAGGGGCAGCCCTATACGGCCTATGCCGTTAAGTTGCAATTTCAAAATGAGATCACCTTTCCCCACGGGGCAGCCACTCAGGTTATGGTCTGGCGTACCCCGCGTACGGTTCATCAGCCTGTCATTAGCGGGTTTCCGCAGCTTTTTTTCCAGTGGCTCTTAAATGAGTACGACATTGTGGTATCAGACAGCGAACAGACCGGCGATGGCCAGCGTTTTTGGTTGCGGATGATCGACTGGGCGTACAGCATGCAGTATCAGATTAGCGTAGCAGACGGCACAGTCGGGGAGGTCTGGCAATTAACGCCCGTAGCATCTTACGCTGAACTGGAGGCGCGGTGGATTACCTTTGCATGGGGTGACGATAAAAATGTGCATCCACATCGCAGGCTGGTGATCAGTAAGGTAAAATTGTAACGGGCCGCAGAGTGCGGCCCGTTTGCTTTTAGCACTCGGTCACGATAGTGCTTAACGGCAGGCGAGATTTCGGCAGGGAGGCGTTGAAATCTTCCACGCTGTGATAGCCCACCGGCACCACCACGATGCTGGTGAAGCCCTGCGCTTTCAGGCCAAACTCTTCGTCCAGTACCGCGGCATCAAAGCCTTCGATTGGCACGGCGTCCAGTCCGAGCGCCGCCACGCCCAGCAGGAAGTTACCCACGTTCAGGTAGACTTGTTTCTCCATCCAGTGGTTGTCATCTTTCAGATCTTTGCGGTGCATATCGGCAAAGAAGGTGCGGCCTTTATGGTTGGCGGCTTTGGCCTCTGGGGTGGCGAAGCGGCCATCGGCCTCTTCCTGGTTTACTACGCGCTCCAGCCAGGCGTCGTCCATCGCAGTTTTGGCGCAGAACACCACCACCAGCGACGCGTCCAGCATTTTGCGTTCGTTAAAAACAAAACCGCCCGCGGCCGATTTTGCCACGCGGGCTTTGCCCTCTGGCGTACGGGCAACGATAAAGTGCCACGGCTGGGAATTGGTGCTGGACGGGCTGTACTGCAGCAAGGTTTTCACCTTCTCTACCTGCTCGTCTGTCAGGGTTTTGCTCGGGTCAAAGGCTTTGGTGGAGTGGCGTTTCAAAGCAACAGAAATAATATCCATAACAGCTCCTGGTGAATAAGATCCGCCCCTCAGCGAGGCGTAAGCTGAGCAGATTACCAGGGGAAACGTGAAATGATAAGTGCGTTAAATGCGCTTAAACTGTTCGCCTGAGGCGAACAATCACTGAGGGCGAATACGCTTCTGGTCACGTTTGGGCAGTTTATCCACGACCAGATGCCAGGAGTCCAGCACCAGATCGGTAACCAGCTCAGGGGTAATATCATCGCCGGCATAGAGGGAGATCCAGTGTTTTTTGTTCAGGTGATACCCCGGCTCCAGGCTGCGGTAGATGGCCTGGTTGAGCAGGGATTTTTCTGGATCGGCTTTCAGGCTCACGTGCGCCCGCCCGCGCGCCACGCCCATCAGCATAAATATTTTCCCGCCCACCTTAAAAACATCATACTCCGGACCAAACGGCCAGCAGTGTTCCGTAAAGGGGAGCTCCAGCGCCACTTTTTTGGCCTGCTCCTGCAAGGTACGACTATCCATTGTCCTCCTCCGAGGCGAGGCCGCGCCACATCACCTCAAAGCCCAGCGATTTAAATTCCACGGCGCGAGAGGGATCGCGGGTGGCAAATTCCATCGTGGTCTCGGCCAGGGATAAGAAAATGGCATCGCCAAAGGTGCGGAACTCGTCAGACATAAAGACCTGGCGGATAGAGCGGCGGCAAAGCTCATGCAGCTCCGGGAACATATCTTTTACGGCCTGCTCGGTCTCATTGTTGATTTTCTCGCTGACGCCCAACTGGCGAATGGCCGCGTGGGAGACCGGATTGCGGATACCCCATTCAACGTAGCTGTTCCAGATATTACGCGTATATTCTTTTGGCAGCGTGATGGTGCGATCAAGGTTCGCCAGCATCGACTGGCAGAGATCCTGCTTCAGGTGCAGATAGAGGGCATTCAGCAGATCGTCTTTGGTAGCAAAGTAGCGAAACAGAGTCCCTTCAGCGACCCCCGCGTTACGGGCAATTAATGCCGTCGAGGCGGCAATGCCAGACTGGGCAAATGCAGCCGTTGCCGCCTCCAGTAACGCCAGTTTCTTATCTTCGCTTTTCGGACGTGCCACTAAATATCCTCCCGTGTCAATTGTAAAAAAGCGTATTGAAGCATGCGTTTCATATGGCTGCAACGCGGAATGTCAAAGATTGAAAACGTCTTGACGACATTCTATTCACTCCTATAATGAGTGCTTACTCACTCATAATCAAGTTTTGCCCGCGCATACCATCGGATGGAGCGCGAAATCGGGTCGGGATATGAAGAAACCTCTCATTGTAAGCGTGGTGTTGGTCATGATTCTTGCGTCAGCGGCGAGTTTGCCTTTTGTCTTCAATGCGGGTTTTGGACAACCGCCTCAGGGCGCACAGCTAAGCGAAGTGGAGGCCTCTCCTCACTACCGCGACGGCCAGTTCCACAACACCCTGCCAACGCCGGGCTATACCGGTCAGAAAAATATGCTGGCGGCATGGTGGGGCTTTTTGATGACCAAAACCGAAAATGCGCGTCCGGCGGCGCCGCTGCCAATGGTCAACACCGATCTGGCCAGCCTGCCGCTGGAGCAGGAAACCCTGGTCTGGCTGGGTCACTCTTCCTGGTATCTGCAGTTGGCGGGCAAGCGCATCCTGATTGATCCGGTGTTCAGTAACTACGCGGCGCCTTTCTCGTTTCTGAATAAAGCCTTTACCGGGGACTACCCGTGGCGGGCAGAGGCGATGCCGGAGATCGATCTGCTGATCATCTCTCACGATCATTACGATCATCTCGATTACGCCACCATCAAGGCACTGATGCCAAAGGTGAAGCGTGTCATTACGCCGCTGGGCGTGGGCTCACACCTGCGTTATTGGGGCATGAACCCGGACATTATTGACGAACGCGACTGGAACCAGTCGGTGCCGGTGAGCGATGCACTCACCGTTCACGTTCTGCCCGCTCGCCACTTCTCCGGGCGCGGCCTGAAGCGTAACCAGACATTGTGGGGCAGCTTTATGTTCGTCACCCCGCAGCGCAAGGTTTACTACAGCGGGGACTCTGGCTACGGGCCGCACTTCAGCGCTATTGGCGAGCAGTTTGGCGAGGTGGATCTGGCCATCATGGAAAACGGTCAGTACGACCAGGACTGGAAATACATTCACATGCAGCCGGACGAAACGGCACAGGCCGCGGTGGATATTAAGGCCAAAGCGGTGGTGCCGGGGCATAACGGACGCTTCGTGCTGGCTAAGCACACCTGGGACGACCCGTTGATCCAGCTCACCCGCGCCAGTAAAGATAAAAATTATCGGCTGTTAACGCCAGAACCCGGCGAGCCGGTAGATGTTAGTAGCGCCACGCAGCACTTTCGCGAGTGGTGGAAATAATGTTAACCCGAGGAAGAGAAGGGGAGAGCAGTATGACTATTTCCGCTCAGGTCATTGATACGATTGTCGAGTGGATCGACGACAACCTCCATCAGCCGTTACGCATTGATGATATCGCCCGTCACGCGGGATATTCGAAATGGCATTTGCAGCGGCTTTTTATGCAGTACAAAGGAGAGAGTCTGGGACGCTATATCCGCGAGCGCAAACTCTTGCTGGCGGCGCGCGATCTGCGCGAGTCAGATGAAAAGGTCTATGACATCTGCCTGCGTTACGGCTTTGATTCCCAGCAGACCTTTACCCGGGTCTTTACCCGCACCTTCAATCAGCCGCCCGGCGCGTATCGCAAAGAGAACCACTATCGGGCGCACTGAAGGTTGACCTCTCCCGCCAGGGGAGAGGGGAGACATTCCTCTTACCAACGATAGTTCACGGTGGCGGTCATCGTCCGGCCAATGCCATAGAAGCATGCCGTATCGCTTGCACACGAAGCCACATACCGGGTATCCGCCACGTTATTCACGTTGAACTGCACGCTGGCGCCTTTCAGCGTGCTGTTCAGCTCGCCGAGATCGTAGCTCACCATGGCGTCATACAGATCGACCGAGGGCACCTTGAACGTATTCTTCGCATCGCCGTAGCTGGTGCCGATGTAGCGCATGCCCACGCCTGCGGTCAGGCTCTTTAGCGCGCCTCCGGGAATGGTGTAGCTGGCAAAGGCAGAGGCCATATGAGCAGGTATACGCGCCGGCGTTTTGCCCTCCGTCCCTGCCACCGTGGTGCTTTTGGTTTCTGCATCCGTCCAGGTATAGGAGCCAATCAGGTTGATGTTCTCCATCAGCGTGGCGTGGATCTCTGCTTCAACCCCTTTCGAGCGAACTTTGCCGGCGTTCTCAAACCAGCCTTCGGCGCTGTTGTACGTTGCGACGTTCTCCTGGGTTAAATCGTACAGCGCCAGGGTCATCAGGGTGGTGTCCACTGGCTGATACTTCAGGCCAATCTCCGTCTGCTCGCCGGTGGTCGGTTTAAAAGGCCCGACGCCCGGCGCGCGGTTGGTTTGCAGGTTCGGTTCGAAGGAGGTGCTGTAGCTAATATAGGGCGACAGGCCAAAATCAAAGGCGTACAGCAGGCCGGTACGCCAGGTGAATTTGCTGTCGTTTTGCTGGGTGACGCTGCTGTCCGTGAAGTCTTTGGTGCGAACTTCGCTCCAGTCGTAGCGCCCGGAAACCAGCCACTCCCAGTTTTTCCAGCTCATCTGATCCTGCAGATAGAGGCCCATCTGGTCGAGATTTTGCTGTTCATCCGTTGCGGTGCTGAACGTGCTTTCATCGACATTCACGCCGTAGACCGGGCGGGTCCAGTCGAGGTCGTACTGCGTGCCGGCGCCGCGCGCCAGCAGCTGTTTATCTTTGCTGGCCTTGTAGTCGACGCCACCCAGCAGAATGTGGCTGACTTCGCCAGTATTGGCCAGATACTCCAGCTGATTATCCAGACCAAACTCGTTGGTGGTGCGCACTTCACGCTGCGCCCGGCGGGTCAGCAGCGTGCTGTTGGCGGCGCTATTGGCATAAACAAGGTAGCGATACTTCTGCTTGATAGTGGCGTAACGCGCGTTCTGGCGGAAGGTCATATTATCGGTGAACTGGTGCTCCAGCTCGTAGCCGATAAGGGTCTGCTCGCGCCAGGACTGGTCGTAACTGGGATCGCTCACGTTAAAATCGTAGGGAATGTACTGGCCGTTAGCGCTCTTTACCGTGCCGTAGGCGGGCAGGAAATTGCGGTAACCTGCATCGGGATCTTTCTGGTAGCTGGTGAGGAGCGTAAAGCGCGTCTGATCGTTTGGATACCAGGTGATCGCCGGGGCTATCGCCATACGCGTCTCTTTATAATCGTCCACCTGGTTGTGCTGGGTGCGAGCAATGCCGTTCACACGATACAGTACGCGACCATCGTCGCTAAGCTTGCCGCCGAAATCAAATGCGCCTTCTGCCAGATCATGATTGCCGGTGCGAAACTGCACATTATGGATAGCCTCTGCGGTGGGGCGTTTGCTGGTCATGCTGATTAAACCACCAGGGTTCACCTGACCGAACAGAACGGATGCCGGACCCCGTATCAGCTCCACCCGTTCCAGTAACCATGGATCGATCGTCCCCGTCTGGGAAGAGGCGGTTGCGCCAAAGCTCAGCTCGTCGAGGAACTTTGGCACATAGCTAAAGCCGCGCACAAAGACCTCGTCGTTACGGTTGGATGATCCGCGGTATTCTGTAAAGACCCCAGCGGAGTAGCGCAGCGCCTGCGATACGGAGGTGACATCCTGCATTGCCATCTGGTCGCGGGTGATCACCGAGACCGACTGCGGCGTCTTCACAATTTCTGCGCTGGTTTTCGTCGCGGAGAGCGTTTTGGTGGCCACAATGCCGGTGACCGGGGCCGTGGGCTCCTGACTCACACCCTGCGTAACCACAAGCGTTTCTTCATTGTTTGCGGCCTGAGCCACCATGCTGACTGTCGCCAGGCTCATAAGCCAGAGGCGCATTACTTTATTCTTTTTAAACATTTTTATTATCTGTCCTTGGTTGCTATCGCCATAAAAACACCGGTAAAAACGGTTTAAATGATATTGCAAACAATTACCATTTGCATTAGCGTTACTGACAAATTTTGCGAGGAAAGGGTGTAAATGAAAAGGGTGTGGAGTGGGTTGCTGTTAGGAATAAGTACACTGCCAGCCATGGCGGCGACCTGTGAACACTCTTCCCTTCAGGGGGATGTGCAGGGGAAATTTGATACCAGCGGCGAAGTCTGTTTTACGCTGCCGAAACTGAATGAAAACTATGTCTCGGCCACGCTAAAAGGGGTAACCGACGCCCGCCTGCTGGATGGGCAAAATAGCCGGGTTCGCACCCTGATTGAGAATGGCCCGGCGGACGGCGAACACTCGCTACTCTTCGCTTTGCCGGTGCGCCAGAACACCTCCCTGGTGCTGCACGGCGAACCGGGTCAACCCTGGCATTTTCAGTGGCGAATAAGAGAAACCTCCGCATTACCGCGCGTGCAGATGCTTGAGCCTGAAAGTCCGACCCTGAATGCGCTGGCAAAAACGGTTGCTGCTGGTGGGAGTACTGAGGCGTTCTGGCAGGCGCAGCGTCGGCAGGGAACGCCGATGGTGGAGCCGGTGGACGCCGACCACAAGCGGGTGACCTTTCTCTGGCGCGGCGCGCGGGAGAACGTCTTTATTCTTGGATCACCGGCGGGCGACCATGACCCCCTGTTCCGGTTAGGGCAAAGCGACGTCTGGTTTCGCAGCTATGTGGTGCCTGCCGATACCCTGATGCAGTACAAGCTGGCGCCGGATGTGCCGGTTATCACCGGCTCCCCACGCGATCAACGTCGGGCGATCCTGGTCAGCGCACAGGCCGATCCGCTCAACCCCCAGACTGCCGTGCAGGGTAAGCAGGATCGCTGGAATCGTTATTCACTGCTTGATCTCAGCCCGACCCGCTACTGTTCCGCGCAGGCCGCCGCCACGCCCATTGTGAATGGCTCGCTTACCCGTCACACCTTTACCAGCACCCAGCTTGGCAACAGCCGCGACGTGTTGCTCTACCGGCCGCGCAGCGGGCAGCCAGCGCGCTGGACGCTCATTCTCTTCGACGGGCAGATCTATCAGCGCGACTATCACGTCGCCAATATCTTCGATAGCTTAATTGCGCGGCATGTTCTGCCGCCGATAAATGTGGTCTTTATCGATAGCCTCGATCACGCCCGCCGTAGTCAGGAGTTGCCGCCTAATCCGCGCTTCGCCAATGCCATGGCCCACGAGTTTCTGCCCTGGCTACGGGGTCAGGGCGTGGCTTTACAGCGGCAAAAAACGGTGCTGGCGGGCTCCAGCTACGGTGGCCTTGCCGCCTCGTGGGTGGCTTTACGCTATCCACGCCTGTTTGGCAATGTGCTGAGTTTGTCCGGCTCTTACTGGTGGGCGCCTGAAGGCGAAGAGGCAAGCTGGTTAACACGTCAGTATCAGCATGCCCCGCGCTACCCGATTCGCTTCTGGCTGCAGGCCGGCAGGTTTGAAAGCAGTGGTCCGGATGGCGGTATCTACCGGAATACCCTGGAGTTTGAGCAGGTGCTAAAAGAGAAAGGGTATCGGGTGAGTTTTCACCCGTGGTCCAGCGGTCACGATTACACGGCGTGGTGCGAAGCGCTGGTCCAGGGGATGCGCGATTTCACCGGTTTACGACGCCCGTGAGAACCAGCGGCGCCAGATGAAACGCAGGATGAAAAATTCAATGGCGCCCAACAGCAGAAACCACAGGCAGAACAGAATAGTGTAAAGCTGATTCAAATCGACCATATGGAAGGTGGTCATTAGCTTTTGCGCCAGCCACAGACCCAGCGAGGGCGCGGGCAACAGCAGCACGGAGAGAAAGGCCATCAGCAAAATGCCGCCTGCCGTTAACAGCGATTCTAACGGGTGTTTCATAGTAATGTTAATCGTCAGTTAAAAATAGCATTGTCCGGGATAGCGCAACGTAAAGCAATATAAACCTCTGGCCGCGAGGGCGGATAATAATCCGCCGATGTGCGCCGGAATTGCATTATTTTAGTGGCGAATATTCAAGTAATCCTTATCCGTGTAAATTAATGTCATCCCACGGAAAATAATTTAACGAAAGTGTAGGTGCTATATCCAATTAACGTGGCGATAACAATGGCAGCGACAATATATAACGCCAGACGGCGGCCGCGATAAATACCAAACATGCTTCCCCCTTGTTTAAGGTTGGTTTAGAAATATTTTGTGAAAATCATTATATGAAATAAGTTGTGCTGAGTTTTGCCGTTATCTTTTTAGAATATATTGCGATAAATCAATTTTTGCCACAACTTATTATTTTATTTCACGCCCATTTTAATAAGCCAGAAAGGAATTCCGGCTGCCATTCACATGAAATTAAAGGAACTGACTATGACGAAAATGCCTAACCCGCCGTCTTCGCCATCCACTGACAACAAGGCTTCTGGTCTGGCGTACCAGCAGACCGTAGAGCAGACTCTGGCCGCGCTGCAAACCCACACTAACGGTCTGAGCCGCGCCGAGGCGGATGAACGCTTAAATAAATATGGCCCGAATGCGTTGCCAGAGAAAAAAGCGAAACCTGCCTGGCTGCGTTTTCTGGCTCATTTTAATGATGTCCTGATTTATGTACTGCTGGCGGCAGCGGTATTAACGGCGGTAATGGGACATTGGGTCGATACGCTGGTTATTCTTGGCGTGGCGGTCATTAACGCCTTAATTGGTCATGTTCAGGAAAGCAACGCTGAGAAATCGCTGCAAAGTATTCGAAATATGCTCTCTAGCGATGCACGTGTTATTCGTCACGGCGAGCACGAAACCATTCCAACCACTGAAATCGTTCCGGGCGATATTATTGTCTTGCGCGCAGGGGATCGTATTCCGGCGGATATGCGTCTGATTGAAGCGCATAATTTACGCGTGGAAGAGGCGATACTGACCGGGGAATCCACGGTGGTGGATAAACATACCGATGTGCTGCACGGCGAACTGCCGCTGGGCGATCGCACCAATCTCGTCTTTTCAGGCACGACCGTCAGCGCGGGCGGTGGCGTGGGCGTGGTCATCGCCACCGGGAAAGAGACTGAACTTGGGCACATCAACCAGATGATGGCCGGTATAGAGAAGCACCGCACACCGCTGCTGGTACAGATGGATAAGCTGGGCAAAGCGATTTTCGCCATTATCCTGGCGATGATGGCGGCGCTGTTTGTCTTTAGCATCCTGTTGCGCGATATCCCGCTGGGTGAACTGCTTCTCTCCCTGATAAGCCTGGCGGTCGCCGCCGTGCCGGAAGGTTTGCCGGCCATTATTTCGATTATCTTGTCGCTGGGCGTGCAGGCGATGGCGCTTAAGCGGGCGATCATCCGCAAACTCCCTACCGTGGAAACGCTGGGGGCAATGACCGTGGTCTGTTCGGATAAAACCGGCACCCTGACCATGAACGAGATGACCGCGAAGGCAATCATCACCGCCGAAAGTTGCTACAGCGTGGACGGTAATAGCTACGAGCCGGAGGGGAAGATCTGCCTTGAGGGCAGCGACGAGCCGGTACAAATCCAGCCAGGCACCGTGCTGGAGCAGTATCTGCGCACGATTGACCTCTGCAATGACAGCCAGTTGATTAAGGACGAGCGCGGCCTGTGGGGCATTACCGGCGGGCCGACCGAAGGGGCGCTGAAGGTGCTGGCCGCTAAAGCGAAGCTAAGCCCCGTGGCGACCACGCTTATTAGCAAAATCCCGTTCGACTCCCAGTACAAGTACATGAGCACGCACTACCAGGTGGGCAACGACGCGCAGATTTTAATTACCGGCGCGCCGGACGTGATTTTCGCCCTTTGCGAGCAGCAGCAGACCCGCAACGGCGCCGAGCCCTTCAACCGCGCGTACTGGGAAGACGAGATGGCGCGCTTTGCCCGGCAGGGGCTGCGCATGGTTGCCGCCGCCTTTAAGCCGGCTGCCGCCGACAAGCCAGCATTGTGTCACGAGGATCTCAGCAGCGGGCTGATCATGCTGGGGATCGCCGGCATGATGGATCCACCGCGCCCGGAAGCGATCGATGCCATCCACGCCTGTCAGCAGGCGGGGATCCGAGTGAAGATGATCACCGGTGACCACCCGCAGACGGCCATGAGCATCGGTCAGATGCTGGGAATTGCTAATAGCAGCCAGGCGATAACCGGCTATCAGCTGGAGCATATGGACGATGCGGCGTTGGCGACCGCGGCGGTGCAGTATGACATTTTCGCCCGTACCAGCCCGGAGCATAAGCTGCGCCTGGTGAAAGCCTTGCAGGAGAAGGGCGAGATTGTCGGCATGACGGGTGACGGGGTGAACGATGCGCCCGCGCTGCGTCAGGCGGATGTGGGCATTGCGATGGGTATTAAAGGCACCGAAGTGACTAAAGAGGCGGCCGATATGGTCTTGACCGATGACAACTTCGCCACTATCGCCAGCGCGGTAAAAGAGGGGCGCCGCGTTTACGACAATCTGAAGAAGACCATTCTCTTCATTATGCCGACCAACCTCGCGCAGGGTCTATTGATTATCATCGCCCTGCTGGCGGGGAACGTCATTCCGCTGACGCCGGTACTGATTTTGTGGATGAACATGGCAACCTCCGCCACGCTCTCTTTCGGCCTGGCTTTCGAAGCCGCCGAGCGCAACATCATGAAGCGTCCGCCGCGCCAGACTGCGCAGCATGTGATGGATGCCTATGCCGTATGGCGCGTGGCGTTCGTTGGCACCATGATTGCCATCGCCGCCTTTGCGCTGGAAGCCTGGCTGGCGCCGCGTGGGCACAGCGCCGAATTTACCCGCACTGTGCTTCTGCAGATGCTGGTCTGCGCCCAGTGGGTTTATATGATTAACTGCCGCAACACCGAGGGCTTCTCCCTCAACCGCGGCCTGCTGGCTAACAAAGGTATCTGGCTGGTAACGGGTGTACTGCTTCTGCTGCAGCTGGCGATTATCTACCTGCCATTTATGCAGATGTTGTTCGGTACTGAGGCGTTGCCACTGCGTTACTGGTTCGTCACCCTGGCGGTGGCTGGCGCAATGTTCTTCGTTGTCGAAATTGAGAAACGATTGACCCGCAGGTTCCGTAAGGCGGCATAAGATAAATGGTTCCTCCCGCCCTCTCCTCAACGGGGAGAGGGCGGGAGGAGATCACGCGCCTTTAGGCCATCATGCCTGTCCGTAAGCGTTACGGACTCGTCGCCCACAGCTCAGCATGTTTCTGCACCAGAGTGATCAGCGACCCGCCGTCGGCGACGAAATCACGCATGCGCTGCGCCTCGCTTTTACCCTGTTTCAACATCCGGCCAATCTCCTGAATCGCGCTTGTCGCCCCCAGCTTTTCGGCTGACGGGGCGACGCGCTCCAGCAACCATGCGATATCCTCTGCGATGGTCTTCTGATCACCGCTGTGAACATCCGTCAAAATGCCCGCCAGACCGTAGCGGCAAGCCTGGAAACGGTTGAACCGATACAGTAGAAAATCCTGCTCCTGATGTTTGTAAGGCCGGGTGGTCAGCAGCCAGTGTGAGGTGGCCTGAATCAGACCCGCGATATTAATGGCATGGCCCAGCGTCAGGGGGGTGTCCATTACCCGCACCTCCACGGTGCCGAAATGGGGGCTGGGGCGGATATCCCAGTGCAGATCTTTGATGCTGTCGATCATGCTGGTGGAGCTAAGCCGGCGGAAAAGCCCTTCGAACGCCTGCCAGTTAGGTACCCAGGGCATCAGCCCGTTATCCGGGAAGCCTGAAAAGATATTCAGCCGTGATGAAGCAAACTGGGTGTCGGTGCCCTGCATATAGGGCGAGGAGGCCGCCAGCGCAATAAAGTGCGGCACAAAGCGGGATAAACCGTGCAGCAGATAGATAGCGTCGTCACCGGTGCGGCACCCCACGTGCACATGCTGCCCGAAGACCGTCGCCTGTAAAATCAGGTAGCCAAAGCGCTCCAGGGTGACGTTATAACGCTCGTCGTCGCACACTTCCTGGCGTTGCCATTTCTGGAAGGGGTGGGTACCACCGCCGCAGATCTGCACATGATGCTCGCTGGCTGCGCGCAGAATGGCCTGCTGGATAGCCGAAAACTGTGCGGCGGCCTGGTCAATGCTCTGGCACACGCCGGTGGCAATTTCGAGCATGCTTTCGGTGATATCGTGTTTGACTTCACCGGCCTGGATCTCGTTTTCAACCGCGGCAATCAGCGCGGAGGAGTCCTGGCTAAGGTCATAGCCCGGTGGGTTGACCACCTGTAGCTCCAGTTCAATGCCAAGCGTGAAGGGTTCAGAGGCGTGGAAGTCAGGTAAAGGCATGGCACACTCCGTTGTCAGGTATCATTTCAGTATAGACAACGCAGGCGGTTCGCCCTCGCTGGTCAGTTGCCGGTATCGGCACGCTCCGACAACTCACCGCGTGTTACCGGGGCGCGTTTCATCCCGCCTTGATCTTCACTTATCGTTATTGCCGATTTTTTCTCTCCTTGTCTCCCCATAGCCTCAAAACCCATTGTGCTTTACACTGCGCGCTGCAAAAATTGAGTTATGAACGATCAGACAGGCGGTAAAAGCGATGAACGGAACAATCACAACGTGGTTTAAAGATAAAGGCTTTGGATTTATCAAAGATGAGAACGGTGACAACCGCTATTTTCATGTGATTAAGGTCGCTAACCCTGATCTGATCAAGAAAGATGCGGCGGTGACCTTTGAACCGACCACCAATAACAAAGGCCTCTCGGCATATGCCGTGAAGGTGATCCCCGAAAGCAAATACCTCTTTATTGCGGGCGAGCGTGTGAAGCTTACCTCGATCAAATCTTTCGTAGTCTTTAGCGAGGATGAACCTGTTGAGACCGGGATCGATAAAGAGAACGCGGTACTGTCGGTAGGGATCCTGATGAGCAATATCAGGCCAAAAGCGGATAAGAAGCCAGGCGAAATGCGCGCCGTGAAGAAGCTGGCCATTACCACTTTCCAGAACACAACGCTGATCTTCACCGAAGATGAGATCGACATCGATGCCACGGTGAAGCTGCTGAAGTGATCCTGTGCCGAAATTCTGCAGCAATGAGAAGCAGAATTTCGGCTTTATAGGTTGTCTCTGCACTTACTGTGCCGCGCCGGACGACTCCTTCACAAATTCCGCCAGCATCCACACCATGTCATGCAGTAGCCCCGTAAGTGAACTCTCCACGCTGGCTGGCAACGTTCCGCCCAGAACGGCCTGCGTCAACGCCAGGGCATAATCCACCTGAACGGTTATCTCCTGCCAGCACGCCGGCACGCTGGTGCTGAATCTTTCACCTTCGATCAACTGCGCAATCAGTTCCGGGGAAGGCTCGCTCGTGTCGCACTCCCGCATCTGCCCAAGGGTTTGCAGCAGCTTTTCGCAGAGGGCTTTGCGCGTGTCGTGCGCGTCGGTCTCCTGCAGCACGCTAACCAGTGCCGCGCTGATATCAGCCAGTTCAGGAAGTTCTGCCGTTGTGGCAAGCGGCGTATCGATCAGTTGCTGAACTAACGCGTTAGTGGATGAGGCGTAAACGTATGTCGATTTTGTTGTCATGTCGTGTTCCTTCTCTATAAAAGCTCCTGACAGCGAAATTTTCTGTGCTCGTGAGGGGTAGCACTGACGGAGGTAGGAATACCGTACACGACAAAACGGCCAGCCAACCGGCTGCTCCGCCAGCGCTACCGCGATTTTAACGGCGTGGCAAAGTGACTGTCGTGTCATCCTGTCTGGGTTCCTACACCCGGTTGCAGAGCGCCCGCAACTCAGGCACTTTACGGCCCCGCCCTGGCAAATAACAGTCAAAACCGCGAAATGCACCCGCTAACTTTTCGATTTGCGAGGCGCTTTCCAGAATGTCGGGATCCAGGCGTAAAAATCCTCTGTTCGCCTGCTTTTCATCCTGATATAACAAAGTGTTTACATTTCAAAGGAGGGGCACCGTGCCGGAAATTAATGAATTTGGTCAGACTGTTAATGACATCGTTCCCGGCTGGAATGGCGCACGCGTTTTACCCCGCTCGCTTCTGTCAGGACGCTTCTGCCGACTGGAGCCGCTGGATGCCGCCCGCCACGCCGTCGATCTGTTTGAGGCTTTTGCGCTGGGTGATGGCAGCGACTGGACGTGGATGGCCAGTAACCTGCCGGAAAGCGTGGAGGTCACCCGACACTGGCTGCTGGGCAAAGTCATGGACGATGCCCTGGTGCCCTATGCGGTGATTGATACCCGCACGGACCAGGCCGTGGGGGTAGTGTGTTACATGGCGATCGACCGCCAGATGGGAACGGTAGAAATTGGTCACGTGACCTGGTCGCGCAAAATGCGTCACAGCCCGATGGGTACCGAAGCCATCTGGCTGCTGCTGAAAAATGCTTTCGCGCACGGATATCGCCGGCTGGAGTGGAAGTGCGACTCAATGAACGTGGCCTCGCGCCGGGCCGCCGAACGGCTGGGGTTCACCTGGGAAGGGCGGTTGCGACAAAAAATTGTGCGCAAGGGCCGAACGCGCGACAGCGATATGCTTTCGATTATCGATGGTGAGTGGCCAGAAAAAGAGGCGGCGCTGTGTGCCTGGCTGGCGGCGAAGAATTTTGACGGGGAAGGGCGGCAGATTAAAAAACTGGAAGCGTTTCGCGAATAATCCCCCTCTCCAGTGAGGAGAGGAGGAGAGGTGAAGGGCGACTTAACTGCGAACCGGTGCGCCGTTCGCCACATAATAGGCTGCTGTGCTTTTCGCCAGCGGCTCGCGCCCGCGGATCGCGTCAGCAATTTTCTCGCCAATCATAATGGTGGTGGCGTTCAGGTTGCCGGTGATGATTTGCGGCATGATCGACGCATCCACCACGCGTAACCCTTCCAGCCCGTGAACACGGCCTTCGCCGTCTACCACCGCCATCTCGTCGTAGCCCATCTTGCAGGTGCCGCACGGGTGGAAGGCGGTTTCAGCGTGGTTACGCACGAACTCGTCCAACTGCTCGTCGGTCTGGCACTCCACGCCCGGGCTGATTTCCCGGCCACGGTATTTGTCCAGCGCGGGCTGGTGCATGATCTCGCGGGTGATGCGGATCGCGTCGCGGAACTCCTGCCAGTCCTGTTCGTGGGACATGTAGTTGAACAGGATCGCCGGATGCTGATGCGGGTCGCGGGATTTGATCCGCACGTGCCCGCGGCTCGGCGAGCGCATGGAGCCGACGTGACACTGGAAGCCATGCTCTTTCACCGCGTTCGAGCCGTTGTAGTTAATCGCTACCGGCAGGAAGTGGTACTGAATGTTCGGCCACTCGAACTCCTCGCGGCTGCGGATAAACCCGCCCGCTTCGAAGTGGTTGCTTGCGCCCACGCCGGTGCCGCCAAACAGCCACTCCGCGCCAATCTTCGGCTGGTTCCACCACTGCAGGGCAGGGTAGAGGGAGACCGGCTCTTTGCATTCGTACTGGAGATACATCTCCAGGTGATCCTGCAAGTTCTCACCCACGCCGGGTAAGTCATGCACCAGCGGAATGTCGAACTGCTTCAGCAGTTCAGCGCTGCCCACGCCGGAGCGTTGAAGGATCTGTGGAGAGGCAATCGCCCCCGCGCACAGCAGCACTTCTTTGTTCGCCGTTGCTTTCGACGGAATAGTGCTTTCGCCCTCCAGCCACTCGACGCCCACCGCGCGTTTGCCGTCAAAGATAATATGATCGGTCATGGCGTGAGTGCGGATGGTCAGGTTCGGGCGCGGCTTCGCCTGGTCCAGATAGCCGCGCGCGGTGCTGGCGCGTCGACCCTGCGGCGTGACCGTGCGATCCATCGGCCCGAAGCCTTCCTGCTGGTAGCCATTGAGATCGTCGGTGCGCGGATAACCCGCCTGCACGCCCGCTTCTACCATCGCCTCGAACAGCGGGTTCACGCCCGGTTTAGAGGTGGTAACGCTCACCGGACCGTCGCCGCCGTGGTAGTCATTCGGACCCACGTCGCGGGTCTCCGCCTTGCGGTAGTAGGGCAGGCAGTTGAGATAGCTCCAGTGCTCCAGCCCGGTTTCCTTCGCCCAGTTATCCAGATCCATGGCGTTACCGCGCACGTAGCACATGCCGTTGATTAGCGATGAGCCGCCCAGCCCTTTACCGCGTCCGCACTCCATGCGACGGTTGTTCATATACGGCTCTGGTTCGGTTTCATACGCCCAGTTGTAGCGCTTGCCCTGCAGCGGAAACGCCAGCGCGGCGGGCATCTGGGTACGGAAGTCAAAGCGGTAATCCGGACCGCCTGCTTCAAGCAGCAATACGGTGGTGTTGGGATCTTCAGTCAGTCGTGTTGCCAGCACGTTGCCGGCAGAGCCGGCTCCGATAATGATGTAGTCAAATTGCAAATAAACCTCCCGGTTAAAATATGGACTGGAATTTAGCCATCTCAACCTGGATGGACTTCACCTGGGTATAGCTCTGGAGCGTCATCACTCCGTTCTCGCGGCCAATGCCGGAGTGTTTATAGCCGCCGACCGGCATCTCTGCGGCGGATTCACCCCAGGTGTTGATCCAGCAGATGCCCGCTTCGAGCTGATGAATGGCGCCGTGGGCGCGGTTCAAATCGGCGGTGACGATGCCCGCCGCCAGCCCGTAGTCGGTGTCGTTGGCGCGACGAATCGCTTCCTCGTCGGTTTCATAGGTGAGGATGGACATCACCGGCCCGAAGATCTCCTCGCGCACGATAGTCATCTCGTCGGTGCAGTCGGTGAACACGGTCGGGGCCACCCACGCACCGTTGTCAAAGCCTTCACCTTTCAGCACGTCGCCGCCGCACAGCACGCGCGCGCCTTCCTCTTTGCCTTTGGCGATGTAGCGCAGCACGTTGTCGCGGTGCGGGAAGCTGACCAGCGGGCCGAAGTTGGTGTTTTCATCGAACAGATCGCCCGCACGGATGCGACCCACGCGCTCGACAATTTTCTGCTCAAATGCGGCTTTGTATTTCGCAGGCACAAACACGCGGGTGCCGTTAGTGCACACCTGGCCGGAACTGAAGAAGTTGGCCATCATGGCGATGTCTGCCGCAAGATCGAGATCCGCATCATCGAAAATAATCAGCGGTGATTTGCCGCCCAACTCCATCGTCACCTCTTTCAGGGACGAGGCAGCAGAGTTCGCCATCACCTTTTTGCCGCTGGCGACGCCGCCGGTAAAGGAGACTTTCTCGATGCCCGGATGTTCGGTCAGGAACTGGCCGGTTTCCGCGCCCACGCCCGGCAGGACGTTAAACACGCCGTCCGGCAGACCCGCCTCGGTATAAATTTCGGCAAGTTTCAGGGCGGTGAGCGGAGTAACCTCACTCGGTTTGAAGATCATTGCGTTGCCCGCCGCCAGCGCCGGGGCAGATTTCCACAGGGCGATCTGAATGGGGTAGTTCCACGCACCGATCCCCGCCACTACGCCCAGCGGCTCGCGGCGGGTGTAGACAAACGAGGTATCGCGCAGCGGGATCTGGCTCCCTTCCAGCGCCGGGATCAGGCCCGCGTAGTACTCCAGTACGTCCGCGCCGGTGACGATGTCGACGGTGCTGGTTTCAGAAAACGCTTTACCGGTATCGAGGGTTTCTAGCTTCGCCAGTTCGTCGTTACGTTCGCGCAGGATCTCCACGGCGCGGCGCAGAATGCGCGAACGCTCCATGGCGGTCATCGCTGCCCAGATTTTTTGCCCGCGCTGTGCGCTTTCAACCGCGCGGTCGACATCCTCGCGCCCGGCGGCCTGTACGGTCGCCAGAACTTCGCCGTTGGCCGGGTTGATGGTCTCGAAGGTGCGACCGCTGGTGGCCGATGTATAACCACCATTGATATAAAGCTGCTGTTCTGCCATTCGGGACATAATTTCTCCTCGGTTAATCGGTCGGTAAATGCTGGCTAATAAAGTGGCTGGTGAGCGACTGGGCCAGGTTTTTGTCCAGCGGTTTGCCGCTCAGTGCGGCGCGTAGCCACAGCCCGTCGATCAGGGCCGCCAGTCCGTATCCTGCCTCCTGCGCCTGGTCACGCGGCAGTTCACGACGAAACTCGTACACCAGATTCGACAGCAGGCGGCGGCTGCTCACCTGCTGCAATCGATAAAGCATCGGCTGGTGCATACTGCTCGCCCAGAAGGCCAGCCAGGCTTTCATCGCCGCGCTGCTTACCTGGGTTTCATCAAAGTTGCCGCCGACAATCGCCTGTAATCGCTGCTCCGCGCTGCCGTTGGGCAATGCATGTAAACGGCTTAATACCGCATCGCGCAGCTGGCCGGTAATGTCGCGCATGGTCGCTTCCAGCAGACCGTTTTTGTCTTTGAAATAGTGACTGATGATCCCCGTGGACACGCCCGCCCGACGGGCGATCTGCGCGATGGTCGCGTCGTGCATGCCCACCTCATTTATTGCTTCCAGCGTGGCGTCGATCAGTTGCCTGCGCCGGATTGGCTGCATCCCCACTTTGGGCATTTTTGCCACTCCATTCATCAGCGTTGGTAATACATTAAAGCGGTTTTTGATTGGACGTTCAATATAAAATGTGTCTTAATTGTTGCGGATTTGGATTTCAATAGTTACAAAAACAGTGGGGATACTGGATGACAGACCTTTCACAAGACAGAGAAAAAGACAAAATCAACCCGGTCGTTTTTTATACTTCCGCCGGGCTGATTTTGTTGTTTTCCCTGACGACGATCTTCTTTCGTGATTTTTCTGCCGAGTGGATTGGGCGCACCCTCAACTGGGTGTCGAAAACCTTTGGCTGGTACTATCTGCTGGCGGCGACGCTCTATATCGTCTTCGTGGTGTGCATTGCCTGCTCGCGCTTCGGTTCGGTGAAGCTCGGGCCGGAGCAGTCAAAGCCCGAGTTCAGCCTGCTGAGCTGGGCCGCGATGCTGTTTGCCGCAGGCATCGGCATCGATTTGATGTTCTTCTCGGTGGCCGAGCCGGTCACGCAGTATATGCAGCCGCCGGAAGGGGCGGGGCAGACCATGGAGGCTGCGCGCCAGGCGATGGTCTGGACGCTGTTCCACTACGGCCTGACCGGCTGGTCGATGTACGCCCTGATGGGGATGGCGCTCGGATACTTCAGCTATCGTTATAATTTGCCCCTGACCATCCGCTCTGCCCTCTATCCGATTTTCGGTAAAAAAATCAACGGGCCCATTGGGCACAGCGTAGATATTGCGGCGGTGATCGGTACCATCTTCGGCATCGCTACCACGCTGGGTATCGGTGTGGTGCAGCTTAACTACGGGCTGAGCGTGCTGTTTGATATCCCGGATTCGATGGCGGCCAAGGCGGCGCTGATTGCGCTGTCGGTGATTATCGCCACCATTTCGGTCACCTCCGGCGTGGATAAAGGGATCCGCGTGCTCTCCGAGCTGAACGTCGCGCTGGCGTTGGGGCTGATTCTGTTCGTGCTGTTTATGGGCGACACCTCGTTCCTGCTTAACGCGCTGGTGCTGAACGTTGGCGACTACGTGAACCGCTTTATGGGCATGACGCTGAACAGCTTCGCCTTTGACCGTCCGGTGGAGTGGATGAACAGCTGGACGCTTTTCTTCTGGGCGTGGTGGGTGGCCTGGTCGCCGTTTGTTGGCCTGTTCCTGGCGCGTATTTCGCGCGGACGCACCATTCGCCAGTTCGTGCTGGGGACGCTGATTATCCCGTTCACCTTTACCCTGCTGTGGCTCTCGGTGTTCGGCAACAGCGCCCTGCACGAGATTATCCATGGCAATGCGACCTTTGCTCAGGAGGCGATGGCGCACCCGGAGCGCGGTTTCTACAGCCTGCTGGCGCAGTATCCGGCGTTCACCTTTAGCGCCTCCGTGGCGACCATTACCGGCCTGCTGTTCTACGTCACCTCGGCGGATTCCGGCGCGCTGGTGCTGGGGAACTTCACCTCGAAGCTGAAGGACATCAACAGCGACGCGCCAAACTGGATCCGCATCTTCTGGTCGGTCGCCATTGGCCTGCTGACGCTCGGCATGCTCATGACCAACGGCATTTCCGCCCTGCAGAACACCACGGTGATCATGGGGCTACCGTTCAGCTTTGTGATCTTCTTCGTGATGGCCGGGCTGTACAAATCGCTGAAGGTGGAAGACTACCGCCGCGAAAGTGCCAATCGCGACACCGCCCCGCGCCCGATGGGCTCGCAGGACCGCCTGAGCTGGAAGAAACGTCTGTCGCGCCTAATGAACTACCCGGGCACGCGTTACACCAAACAGATGATGGAGACGGTCTGCTTCCCGGCAATGGAAGAGGTGGCTCAGGAGCTGAAGTTACGCGGCGCGCGCGTCGAGCTGAAAAGCCTGCCGCCGGAGGAGGGCGAAACCCTGGGGCACCTGGATCTGCTGGTGGATATGGGCGACGAGCAGAACTTTGTTTACCAGATCTGGCCGCAGCAGTATTCCGTGCCCGGCTTTACCTATCGGGCCCGCAGCGGGAAATCAACCTACTACCGGCTTGAGACGTTCCTGCTGGAGGGCAGCCAGGGCAATGACCTGATGGATTATAGCAAGGAGCAGGTCATTACGGATATTCTGGACCAGTATGAACGGCACCTGAACTTTATCCACCTGCACAGGGAAGCGCCGGGGAACAGTGTGATGTTCCCGGATGTGTAAGCTGGAGTGTTAAATTGAGAGCGGTGCCACGCGTAAGTGTGGTGCCGTTTTTTTTGGCGTAAGCGCCAGGCACCACGAAAAAGGGTATGTGTTTGGGGTTAGGGATGAATGGCTAATCTGTGCCAGAAGCGGACTTTCGGGGCACAGTCAGTCAGTGGCCGCTAATTTCTTATCATAAGTTTCCGGGATTGCCAGAGTGGCAACTTTGTCAAAGCATTCCGCTTTGATCATATCGTTGCCAGCAAAAGACTTATCGATAAGGGTTAACCATGCCTATGTTTCAATAATAATTCGGAATGCGTACTCAGTGGTCAAACCGATTACAGAGAACGCAGTCCCTCAGGTAAATCAGCCCTCAGGTATCCAACGTTGTTCTGTCGCTTCTTCATCGTAACGTACACCGGCTGGAAGGGATATTAGCTCAATTAATATGCCAAACGGCGTCATGCCGAACCACGTCTGGTTACCTTTACCCTCTTCCTGTGCGAAACAGTCTGACGGCCCGTCGAACATTTGCGCTCCGTGTAAACGCATGTTGGCAGCAGTCTTATGGATATCATCAGTATACAGCGAGAAGTGATTAATTCCCGGCTGGCCAGGATTGGCAGAATGTTCCTGAACAGTGGGGGAGGTCTGAAACAGTTCAACGTTACAACCGTTAGCCAGACGTAACATGGCTAACCCTGTAAGGTTCATTTCAGCGGGAAAACCATTCAGAGGGGACATTTTATCTCCTGTTATGGTCTGATCCGGATTGTCAGGCGGCACTAAACGATAAAGGACGGAAGCCCCCAGCGCCTGACAGAAAAATGCTTCAGCTTGTTCAAGGTTTGAAACCGTAATGCCAATGTGTTCAATCCCGCGAATCATAAAAACCTCCATTCGATGCTTTTCATTAAATAGATATCAGAGGCATATAAGCCTGGCAGAAATGTCATATTTGTCACATGAAGGGGGTTAATCGTACTTGAGTAAGACCAGAAGCGGACTTGATAAAGCTATTCGGCTTTCTTCGTATGTTCTGGCGGGCGGGATACAATTAATTCACCACGCATAATAGTCCGCATCGTTCTGACGCATAGCGAAAAGAGACAACGTCCGCAAAGTTTTGCATGGCAAGTTTCCCGATGAACATGATAAAGGCACTGTAGCTCACCCTTCGTCAGTGTCGGCTAAATAGAAGCATAAGTGCCTGTCTACGCTGACTAAACGGATTAATCTTCAGGTCATTGTGCCGTACCGGCTACTTCACTTTTCCGATACGGATATTGAGTGGCCACGACATTTTTCTACAGCTTTCAGGGTCGCCCCATATCTTGGCCAGTTCATCAGCAAAGCGCGCAAAAAGATGCGCCTGTCCTTTCTGCTGAGCCTGCCGGACAGCAGACCATGTCGAGATGTAACCCAGCAGAGCCTGTAAATTCCATTCGGCTTCAATCTTTAAATCGGGAACCTCCAACTCCTGGAACGGGAAGTAAAGCTCCCTGTAACCTGAATCAACGAGCTTTCGTTCAGGAGGCCAGAGATGGGCGATTTCCTCGTAATACAATTTTTGGAAGCGCGTACCCACCTCTCCCTCAATATTCAGTACACCGTAACTTATCAGTACGATGATAGCGTCAGGCGAGGCCACGCGTCGGACTTCGCGATAGAACTCCTCCAGATGGAACCAGTGTGCGGCCTGAGCAACCGTAATCAAATCATAATCACACAAGTTACCGGGCAGGCTCTCAGCAGTAGAATGGAGGTAAGTAATTCCGGGCTCCGGGGAGACGTTTTTTAACTGGTCCTCGCTTGGGTCGATGCCGGTGACGGATGCAAAATAGGCCGACAGCGTACGGGTCAACTGTCCCGTACCGCAGCCAACATCCAGGGCTTTATGCGTACGCGGAGAAATTTCCGCCAGAAATCTGGCGAGCTCAGGAGGGTATTCCGGACGATATTGCGAATACTTTTGCCCTCCCTGCGAAAACCAGTTTGCTTCATCATGTTTCGTGTTCGTCATTGCGCTGCTCCCCCTTTAAAATGTCGGCCTTCGCCTCTTCTATACGTCCTTCAGCCGAGCGTTCATCAAGCGCCTTTATCGTTTGCTCGAGTGTCTTCATGATCGGCAGGCCCGTCTCTTTCTCAAGCCTGTCGACGGCCAGAAAAATGGATTGCCAGTGCACTTCAAGATCGCGTTGTACAGAGCGACCTAAAGGTGTGAGTCGCAACGCGTTTTTTCTTGCGTCCGGTAAGGCTTCCCGCCTGAGGAGGCCATCTTTCTCCATCAGGGAAACTGTCTGGCTGACGGCCCCCTGAGTGAGGAAGGTGACTGAAGTTATTTCGCTAACCGTCGTTGCTCCGGCAACAATGGCCCGCATGACGGGGGTATAGCGGGGGCGGTAATGCACGGACAGCTCGGGGTAAGTTTTCTCCGAGCCGCTGTCGAAAAGTTCGGTGAGGTATCGCAACATCTCACCTATCCCATGAATGTAAGCCACGGTCATCCTGTCATGTCAAAAAGCATTAGTGCTAATGCTTTTAAACCGACGAGCGGGTCGTTGTCAACCAGACAACGATTTCTAGCATATAAGTTATGAAGCAATATAAACGTAATATGTCCGCTTATCGTACATAGCGGCATGATTGATATACCTGAACCAGATCCGCCAGGCGCTCGGGGTATTCGCTAATCCGGATTTGAAACAGCGGAGGAGCGGGGGCAAGGTCGGCGTTAAATGCAGGGGTACACCCAGTTTTTTGATGGTATATTCCTTTTTTTCAGCAGAATAAGTGTCGCAATATGAAAAAGGCCGGTAATAAAGCACCTACCATCACTGACATCGCCCGTCTTGCTGGCGTCAGCAGTATTACCGTGTCGAGAACCTTTACCGATCCGGACAAAGTAAAACCGAAAACGCGGGAGAAAATCCTGCAAATAGCCCGCGAAGTTAAGTATGTTCCCAACGTTTTTGCGCAAAATATCAAGACGGCACAAAGTCCAATCATCGGGATAGTGACCGACGATACCTTTAACCAGAGTTATGCGTATGTGATTCAGGAGCTATGCCAGCACGCGGAAGCGAAAGGCTACTCGGTGATGATATTTACTACGGGTGGCAGTCGGGAGTCAGAGGTGAAGGCCGTGAATACTCTGGTCGGCTATAAAGCGGCAGGTATTGTGTTATCGGTTATTAACGATACGCCAGACTATGACACTAGCCACTTGAAAATGCTCTACCATTCAGCGACCAAGCTTATCCAGTTTGACCGCCAGTTTGATACAACGCTTCCTGCCGTCTACGTCAATGATGAACGGGCAGGGGAGTTGATTGCCTCGGTGATTAAACAAAAGCAGTATCGGCATGTGCTCGTGATTGGTGGCCAGGAGCAGTCTCGCATCACGCAAGCACGTGTGCGGAGCATCTGCGATAATGTTTCAGCCACAACAAAAATCACGCATTTGTATGCGGATTATCGCTACGACAACGCAAATGAGATGATTACCGCTCATTTTGCAGCAGGTGCCAGGCACTATGACGCGATTGTGGGTGTCAACGGTGCCATCTCCCTTGCCGCTCGCAGTGTCGCCACGACATGGTCGCTCACTGACGTGGATTTCCTGTCTATCGACGACATCCCTCATGCTGAAGCCTTTGGCTTTTTTTATCCCTCCGTTGTTCACGATTACAAACAGTGGGCCACCATCGTGGCGGAAAACCTGGTTGCCGCCATTGAAGGCCGTCCCTGGCAACCTCGCACCGTTATCAATGGTTTTTTAAAGAACGCCCGTTGAACTTCGAATCCGTAGCCTGGTTGTTGGTTTCAAAATGTTCACATAAACATTTTAAGGCTGTTTTAAGTGTTATTTTTTGAACGTTCTATCCCTCAATATCAACTGAATAATTTTAATGTATTGATAAATAATAATATTTTAAGATTAGTGTAATGTTGATCACAAATGAGAGCGCCTGGCTTATAAATGTTCACGAAAACATTATAAGGTTGATCCATCATCTTTCATTTCAGGAACGCTGCTGTGAACATTCAACCTACCGTCATCAAGCAATTGGTCAATTTTGGTCCTCACGATTACCGCTTAGTCACTTCGCCTTTGCAAAAACCGCAGCACAATGAGCTGCTGGTAAAGGTTGGAGCATGCGGTATTTGCGCCTCTGATTTTCACTGCTATCACGGTGCCCCTATGTTCTGGGGAAACGAGACCTTCCCGGCGTATGTCAAAACCCCGGTCGTGAGCGGCCATGAATTTTTTGGCACGGTCGTAGCGGCAGGGCCTAACGCGCTGGAACACTTTAACGTCGAGGTGGGAGACCGGGTGATCGCTGAACAGATCGTTCCCTGCGATAAGTGCCGGTTCTGCCGGAACGGACAGTACTGGATGTGCGAAAAGCACGATATTTATGGCTTCCAGAAAGAGGATGCCGACGGCGGCATGACCGAATACATGCTGTTCAAACCCACGAGCCGGGTACACAAAATTCCCCCATCACTCTCGCTGGAGGAGTGTGCATTGATCGAACCGTTCTCCTGTTCGGTGCATGCCGTTAATCGTGGGGATATTCAGTTTAATGATGTGGTGGTGTTGGCCGGGGCGGGAACGCTTGGATTGGGCATGATCCAGGCCATTAAACTAAAGACGCCGAAAAAGCTGATCGTCATAGACACCATGCCTTATCGTCTGGCACTGGCGAAGACGCTGGGAGCGGACGTGGTGCTGAACCCGCTTGAAGAAGATGTTATCGCCGAGGTTAAAGCGCTCACTGACGGCTACGGCTGCGATGTGTATATCGAGGCGTCTGGTAATCCCGCCGCAGTAACTCAGGGGTTACAGATGATTCGTAAACTGGGCCGCTTCGTTGAATTTAGCGTCTTTAGCCGCGAAACCACCGTGGACTGGTCCATCATTGGCGATCGTAAAGAGTTGGATATTCGCGGCGCGCATTTAAGTCCCGGCTGTTACGAAACCGTTATCGATCTCTTCAGCCGCAAACTGTTCACTGCTGAAGGCATTGTCACGCATAAATTCCCGCTCGACCAGTGGGAACACGCGTTTGATACCTTCGGTACGGCAGAGGCGGTAAAAGTACTCCTGGTGCCTCACGCGGAGTAACGCATCACGTTCAACCTCCGGTGCTGGCGGCTTCGGACGCCAGCCTGCTCAGCCTGTACTCTACGCTTCGGGGCATAATAAAAATGAAAGAACGCAAAATCCGGCTCCACCACTATCTGGCTTACGGTTCAGGTGATTTTCTTGGCGCTGGCACCGCAGTGCTGACCTCTGCCTGGCTGCTCTATTTTTACACCAGTTTCTGCGGGCTGACGCCTGTCGAAGCAACGCTCATCTTCGCCTGCGCACGCGTGCTGGATGCGGTGGTGAGTCCGTTGATGGGGTATCTCAGCGATAACTTTGGCGGAAACTGGTTTGGAAAACGATTTGGACGCCGTAAGTTTTTCATTCTTCTGGGGATCCCCTGCATCTTCAGCTACGCCGTCATGTGGGTGGGTGGGATGGATTTCTGGTACTACCTGCTCACCTATCTGATCTTCGATATCGTCTACACCATGATTCTGGTGCCTTATGAAACGCTGGTGCCGGAAATGACGGACGACTTTAAACACAAATCCCGGTTCTCTGGCGCACGCATTGCCATGGGGCAATTATCGGCCATTCTCGCGGCCTTCCTGCCCGGTGTTTTTCTTGGCTATTTCGGCAAAGACAATCCCCTCTCATTCTTTTACGCCAGCCTTGTCCTTGCCACCATTTGTGCGGTGGTGTTGACCCTGGTTTACTGCTTTACATGGGAGCGGCCCGCTGAACTGAAGTCTGAGGCTGAACGGCAGTCAGACGAGGAGGTACTCAGCGCAGGGCAGCGGCTGAATCGTCTGCGCATTGAGTTGACCTCGACGTTTCGCATTAAAATTTTCCGTCAGCATCTGGGGTTATACCTGGGAGGCTATATCGCACAGGATGTCTTCAATGCGGTATTCACTTATTACGTGGTGTTTGTACTGATGCAAACCGCCCAGACCGCCTCAAACTTAATGGGCGTGATGGCAATCCTGCAATTTGTCGCTGTGATAGGGATGATCCCGCTCTGCATTCGCTTTGGGCCTGCGCCAAGCTACCGTTTTGTGGTTGTGCTATTTGGCCTGGCGTCGGCGTCGTTCGCGCTGGTTTATTACATGGGGCTGAGCGATATCTACTCGCTTTTACTCTTTATCTCAGCGGTGGCCGGGCTTGGCCGCGGCGGGATTAATTACATCCCCTGGAACATCTATACCTACATTTCTGATGTCGATGAAGCGGTAACCGCGCAGCGCCGCGAGGGGATCTTTGCAGGGGTTATGACGATGACACGTAAAGCCTCGCAGGCTGGTGCCGTCATGCTGGTGGGGGGCGTCATGCAGATGTCCGGTTTTGTCTCGGGGCAGAGCGTTCAGGACCCGCAGGTTAGCCATACAATTTTACATCTTCTCAGTTTTGGTACGCTGGGCGTGCTGGCTATAGGCTTTATCATCTCTCTGAAATTCAAGCTTAATCTGCAAACGCACCAGCAACTTCAACAGGAAAATCAGCGTATGCGCCTCGCCAACGGCCCGCTGCCGGAGAGCGTGTCGTCAGAAACCCGTACGACGATAGAAATGCTGACGGGCATGAAATACGAATCACTGTGGGGCAATAACAATATTGGCTATCTCAACCGCATGAAGGCCGCACCGGTTAAAGCCGACATTTCGCACAGGGCTTATATTCCTTCCGAAAATGACAAATATACAGGGTGACACCATGACAATTTATCCCGTGAAACACAGCGCCTTACTGCGCCAGCCAGAGCACTTTATTTCGCGTGACGCGCTAAAGGCGCTCATCCGTAAGGTCACGCAAAACCTGATTGCAATCGAAGACAGTACAGGTGAGTTTGCTCTGCATTTGGATGATGGCCGGATTATCGATGCGAAGGGCTGGAGAGCAGGCTGGGAATGGACGCATGGCGTGGGGTTGTATGGCATTTTGCAGTTCTATCAGCAGACGGGCGAGCCGGAAGTGCTTGCCATCATTGACGACTGGTTTAGCGCCCGACTGGCAGAAGGCGTCCCTACCAAAAACGTAAATACAGTCTGTCCGCTGTTAACCCTGGCCTACCGTTATGAAGAGACGCGTAATCCTGCCTGGCTGCCCCTGCTTGAACGTTGGGCGGAGTGGATCATGCACGAAATGCCGCGCACCGAGAAAGGGGGCATTCAGCATGTTGTCATCCATAAAGAGAACAATCAGCAGCTATGGGATGACACCCTGATGATGACAGTTATGCCGCTGGCTAAAATTGGCAAGCTGCTGGGGCGCCAGGCATACATCGAGGAAGCTAAATTTCAGTTCCTGACCCACATCCAGTATCTGATGGATCGCGAAACCGGGCTCTGGTTCCACGGCTGGACCTTTGAAGGCAACCACAATTTTTCTCGCGCCCGCTGGGCACGCGGAAACAGCTGGCTGACAGTCGCAATCCCGGACTTTATCGAGCTGTTGGACTTACCCGAATACGATGCCACACGCCGTTTTTTACTCGAGGTATTAAACAGCCAGGTGAGCGCACTGGCAGAGCTGCAGGATGAGAGCGGCCTGTGGCATACGCTGTTGGACGACCGGGATGCCTACCTTGAGAGTTCGGCCACGGCGGGCTTTGCCTATGGAATTTTGAAAGCGGTGCGCAAGCGCTACATCAGTTCTGAATATGCCGTAGTCGGGGAAAAAGCGATTCGAGGTGTGGTGAACTGCATCAATGACGAGGGGGAATTAACACAATCCTCATTTGGTACTGAAATGGGGCCGAATTTAGACTATTACCGTCAAATCCCTCTCACGCCTATGCCCTACGGGCAGGCCATGGCCGTACTTTGTCTGGCCGAATATTTACATACCTACCTTTAACAGAAGAGGTCATGGCGGAAAACCGCCATGACTGTCTGGCAGTACTTCCAGATGGCATCTCCAGCGATTATTTAAGAAAAATACAGGTATTCCTCTCGATCTGTTTATCAACCGCAGAAAACTTAAATTTGCATACCCTGATATATCGATAAATAAAACACCCTCACTGATATCGCGAATAAGTATGGCTTTGAGTCATTACAGCCATTTACCCGCGCCTTCACCCGATATTATAGATATCCTCCGTCTGAAGTCAGAAACAATCGGAGCGCGGGAGAGTGCTCTGGCCTCTTTACTCGCCCTCATTTTGAATGACGGGATACTCACTTCACCTTTCGGAATATAAGCCTTATCTTTTATCACTACAGGATAACTGCTACTCTATCATCCCGATATTCCTCGGGATTTTCTAACCTAAATACATGGCGGCATATATTTGCGTTAAGGTATCCTCTCTTCCAGCCTGCGCTTATAAAAGATATTCAGCGACCAGAGTGAAACGGATTTTTATGAGAAACATAACAAGAAAAAACGAACATAACGGAAAGCGTCGCACTGCTCTTTTTGCAATATTGCTGTTGCTGCCCGCCTTTATAGCCAGTGCTCAGCAGAATGTAGAAGGAAAATATCTTTTTGCGTTTACCTCGACCAAAAGCACCTGCCTCTTGCGCGTGAACGATCTCCCCGCGTTTGATAATACGACGGATGATGACGGCACCCTTTCTGCCGGGTTAAATATGACCGCCTTTCTGGAGAACGGCAGCAACCAGATTGAGCTTTTGATGGGGCCGCAGGATGCTGAAGATCCGCAAACGCTCTTTGCCGACTCCTCGTGCCAGGTCACCATTAGGTATGAAACGGAAAAGAAGAGCGTCAGGCTGGCCGACTATCGCCTGGCGGTGAACGATAAAAAAGCCATCACTGCTCTTTATTCGGTCGACGCTACACGCGGGGAGAAATTCACCGAGGGCTATAGCAAATTAGAGGGCGATTACGGGTTATATAAAATGCAGGGCGCACTCTCCCTGCAGCACGTGCCTGTCTGGTCATGGGTGAACGCAACGCCAGTCACGGAGAACGATCTCCCCAAAATTCGTAAGGCCTATGAAGAGATTTGGGCACAGATAAAACGTCGCGATATCGATGGCCTGAAACGTACCGCAAAAGTGTCGTCAGCGGAAATGGCCAGGGCCGAAGCCACCACGCCGGAGATGATATTTGTCTCGAATGATTTACCCGCCTATGTTGCTGCGCCAGAACTCACACCCGTGGAAATCGACTGGGAAAAATATCACCTGCTACGCTATCGCGACGGGCGTCTTTTCCGGCTTGGCGTCGGGTTCTTCCAGAACTCTCCGCTGATGTTCCAGGATGCCAAAGGGAAAGTGATTTATACATGGAATCCCTTGTTCTCAATGATTGATGGCAAGGTTGTATTAGTCCGCTAACGGCGGGGCGGCAAGGTGAATGCAACACCTTGCCGCACTAAGAGGCGTTGAACTGCCCGGCGTTTCAGGTTTATTCGTGCCCGTGATGCTCACTGATGGCCTGCGCTGCGCAGATAAGCGCAAGATGACTCAGTCCCTGGGGCATATTACCCACCCACTCGCCGGTGCGGGTATCAAACATCTCATTGAACGTTTCAACATTGCCGCGGTGGCATAGCGTCTCCAGAATCTCCTCCATGAGCTCCCCGGCAATCTTCGGATCGCCCATCGAGGCCCAGGCCTCTGCAAGCCAGAATGAGCAGGCAATGAAGGTGCTCTCCTCCTGTTCAACCCCGCTGTAGCGGTAGACCATCGCGCTATTGTGACCCAGCTCGCGCTGGATAGCCTGATAGGTCAGCTTCATGCGTTTCGGATTGACCTTCACACCGTAGCGTGAAACCAGGGCGAGCGAGGCATCCAGCTTGCCGCCATCTCCGACGTAAAAGCAGTAGGATTGATGGGCATCGGACCAGCAGTGCTCTTCCACCCAGTCGCGGATCCGATCTCGCTCGCGCTCCCAGCGCGCCTTCCATGTGGGTTCAATATGGCTAGCCTCCGCCAGTACCACGGCGCAGTCCAGCGCCAGCCAGCAGGACATTTTGGAATGGGTATAGTGATGCTCGTCCGGTAGTTCCCAGATGCCGGAGTCTTTCATGCGCCAGCGGTCAGCGCACTGATTGGCAAGATGCCCGAGAAAGCGTGACGTGCCCGTATCCAGAATGTGGCCTGCTTCCACAAACAGCTTTGCCACCCCAAGCATATCGGCATACATGCTCAGCTGGCGCTGGTTGCGGGCATTATTACCAATGCGTACCGGCTGCGAATTTTGGTAACCCTGGAGTTCGGCATACCACTCTTCCGGGACCAGATCGCCTTCCAGGGTATAACAGGCCCGCATCTCCGGACCGTGTTTAATAATGGTTTTCGACAGCCAGGAAAACGCTGCCTTACACTCTTCCAGGGTACCCAGATAGGTAAAGGCTTTGATGATCAGACAGGCATCTCTTACCCAGGCAAAGCGGTAATCATAGTTTTTCTCGCCGCCGATCCCTTCCGGCAGGGAGGTGGTAGCCGCCGCGGCCAGCGCGCCGGTTGGTGAATACCAGAGAAACTTCAGCGCCAGCGCAGAGCGGATAACGTGATCTTTATACAGGCCATCATATTTCAGCCCCTTCACCCAGTCCTGCCAGGCGGTGTGGCTGGTTTCGATGCGATTATCTATCGCCTGAATATCCGGCACCGCCAGCGGTTCGCTCTGGGTCACGAGCAGGGCGACCACCTCGCGGCTTCCCTTTTTCAGGGTGATTTCCGCTTCGATCTCCTCGTCATCGGCATGGGTGATGACGACGTTTTCACTGGTGTGTAGCATCGCCATCAGATCGCCGATATGGTAAACGCTGCCCTTGAAGGTGTCTGACCGCCAGGGCGATCGCGTTTCGATCATGGTGCCGAACCGCAGCTGGAGCCGGAAAGGAACCGTACCGCGCACACCTTCAAGCCGCCGCGCCAGTTCACTCCAGGGCAGGCGTCCCGCCAGGGTGCTGTTAATCGACTCGGTTAACAACGCCGTGCCATCCTCCGTCTCAAAACGGGTCTCCAGCACGTTGCTGTCCTCGCGGTAAGCGCGGGTGACGGTATATTCAACCGCGGGCGTCAGGCTAAAAAAACCGCCGATGGTCGGGTCAAGCAGACGATCAAAAAGGGGCGGCGAGTCGAGATTCGGCGCGCTCCACCAGTCAATTGAACCATCCGGAGCGATAAGCGCCACGGATCGGCCTTCGCCGATCGCGGCATAATCCCCCAGGCCAATGAACCCCTCCTCGCGTAACGGCATCGTGTATTTAGCATTTTTCAAATGAGTCATCCCTTATGTCTGGTGCAGCGGGCCGCGTTGTCGTCACGTTGTGGTGAACCCTATAAAGCCTGGCATAATGTGATGGATATCGCGCTTTCGGAGAGGATTTTTTGAGAATGTGCCGGGTTTAACGCGTCATGCCGACAGCGCTAACACGTTGAAATACCTTCGTTGGGAGAGGAGGGCAGGGCGTATCAAAGGCAGCATAACCCCTGGGCCTGGCCGTAGCCAGAAGCGCTCCTTCGCCTGGTTTGCGCCATGCTGCCGGGTACGAGTCCAGGCGCAGCGCCCTGCGCCTGGCAAACGATCCGCTTACTTATCTGCTGGCATCTTCATCTGCTCGGCAGCCTTCAGGTGCATCTCAACGACCGGGGTGTGCTCGTCGGCCAGGGCCTTCACATCCGGGTCCTTGATATTTTTGGCATCGCTCTGCAGTTTAGACAGCACCATTTTATGGTCTTTGGTACCGGCGTTTTCCATATACATCTTATCGAATGCGTCACCGCTCTCTTTTTCCAGCTTGTCGGCCATCGCCTTATGCTGAGCGTCCGGCTCGGTCGGCAGCGTTACGTCCTTTTGCTTAGCGACCGTCTGCACTTTGGTCAGGGCATTGCCGTGGTCATCGACCATCTTCTGCGCAAAGGCTTTTACCTCGCTGCTCTGGGCTTTGTCCAGCGCGATTTTGGCGGCGGCAACTTCGTTGATATTGGCCTGCGCCATGTCCTTCAGCGCTTTTTCATCGCCGGAACTGAGCTTAGCCATCGATCCGGTCGAGCTGGTCTGGGCTGAGGCGTCACTCTGCGCGGCGCTCGTCGCCTGGGCATGCACACCGACAGTGCTGAACATTGCGGCGACGGATGATGCAATCAGCAGTCCTTTCAAGGTCTTACACTTTTGCATGTTGCTCTCCTGATGGTCATGGATAGGGTTGATGTCAGAGACTGAATCGTGCGTCTTATCCTGCAAAATCGACAACTGCAATGGTCAGTATAGTGGACAGGCGAGGAGGGATAGCAGATTAAGCTATATTCCTGGTCGGAGGGCGGCAGGAAATGACGCAGGCTGGAGATTGAGCTGGCCTGAAAAGAGCCCGGTGCGCCATTTTTACAGGGCATATCACGCAGGGATTTGCATACCTATTCGCTTCGCGTCAACGCAATCAGGTATGCTGACACAGGAACAAAATAATAGGCGCATTAACTGTCGATACAGACGGTACTGAAAAATCAGTCACCTTCTCTATTTTGCTGACTAAGGATGGCGGTTATTTTTATGTTTTATTCTGATAACAGTGACCCAAATTTTCCTGCTGCCCTCGGTTGCGGGAGATATATATTCCATTAATGAAATCTGTAACGCCTTGCGTTCCAGTAACCGTTCCCCTGACAACGATGCTCCTTCAAACCCAACGACCTCAGTTCTCTTGCAATGAGTCGATTCATCACGCCATGCCCCATGAGCAGCACAGGCCCGTCGGATATTTTTGCACACCTGACGAGAATATTCGCAGCGTGTTTAGCGCGTCGCTTTGCTGTTCTCATCGACTCCACTTTACGGGAAAAGCCGCAGATCCAGATGATGCGGAAGAGAGCAGCCCAGAGGGATGGGGATAATCTGATGCCGGGGATGGCGAATACCGGCAGGTCAGCCTCCCTGAAGGCCTCATCGACGACATCCGGTTCGCACCCTAATGCTCTGAGGGAAGAAAGCGTTCTGGGAAGCGGGCTACTTATGATTTGCAATGCGCTGGAGGCTAAGCGTTTACTGGATTCAGGCGGCATATCATCCCCCGTGTCAGAGAGATCATATTCCGTTATCCAGTTTGCCATTTCATGACTCGTTACCTTTGAAGAGCCTTTATAAGCAGGCTTTCCATGACGCATCAAAATAATTTCCATACCGCGTTTATTCCCTGTGGCCTTTTAGGTAGTGGCAGACTAACGCGATTAAGCCAGGGATCACTACGACCATCTTTTGGGTTGACGTACGGGGGGAAATCGCACCTTATGGTTTTGTTCATCTCTGCGGCATTGGGTCACTCATGAAATCATTACGTCTGCCAGACATTTATCGTTCAACAAATTTAAACACGTTAGCGATATGGAAGGAAAATGCTGGGATCGGGGAGATCAGAGAAGATAGCTACTACGACCCGGTAAAACTTGCTCTGGCAACGGGCATAAAACCCGCTATGCCATCACCTGTGTCACGCCTGGTTAATGAATTAAACGCCGTTATAAGTAACGATCCCCTCGCCGATATTCTGCCGACAGAGAGTTTTCATTTCACTTTCTTACCTCTGACTCTGCCGCTATATCAGGTCAACGAGCCATTGCCTGACAAAGTTCAGCAATTGACGACTATCTGGACGGGATACGATTCGAAAAAAATTGTTATCAGACACCTTCGCTTAGTCGCATTACCCAGCCAGTTGTTACTGGCTGGGATCCCAGAGGAAGCGGCGGTAACGATGCGCCAGTCGTTATGCGAAGAGATTCTGGCGTCTCGCTGGAAAGAGGAGTTACTGATGCGCCACAGCAACACGCCATTACCCGCTCCGTTCTGGCACAGCACGATTCTGCGCTACCACGCTGCTTATTTACCTGCTGCGGTGCGTCAGTTTTTCTTAGAACGTCAGAATAATGATTACGGCGATGTCGCCGGAGAATTGATATTAGCGAGGATAAGTTACAACTGGACAAAATTTTATCCATTCCGCTACGGCACAAAATGAACTCTTCTCCATCAGGCTGTTAGCCAGCGCTGACCTTCGGCTTTCATTGCTGTTTCAAGTTCGCTGCCCCGGGTGGCAAATACGCGCCCGAGTGGAAACCCGCTGCACTCCAGTAAGTAAGCCAGCGCTGCATATTCTCGTGGATATTTCAGGGCAATATTCCGATCAATTTCGACAGGACCTAACGGGAAGGTAAATGTGCCGATGTCGTAAATACTCTGACGATGAAAGAGTTTCCAGACCCCCTCTCTTTTTTCTGCCAGATCATAAAAGCGATTGTGGCATTCACAGCCAATATTTAACTTCACGTTTTCAGCAATTATGATCGCATTGGTTTCCAGAATGGCTTTATTACCCGCGTCATTGAATGTCACAGCGGGAGAGGCGATCAGGTGCTTAGTCCGCAAATCCGACGCCCCCATCCGCATTGAACCCTCTACAAAATCACTCGCCAGCCCTTCAAACCAGGTGATTTCAATGGTGCCATCAGGATGGAAAAGGTTTCGTAATTGTGCCCATTCGCCAAGATCTCTGTGCATCCAGCCATTCACTAAATCGTTAAGTTGTTGACGGTCTTGCAGTTGATTGTTCATTGCGTTTGCTCCGGTACGTTGACAGGATTCAGTTTGCCCAACATAAGAGATAAAATGAAATATATTGATTTTACTAATCAATCATTTTTATTTATTGATAGGGGCAGCCATGGATTTACGTCATCTGCGTTACTTTTTAGCCGTCGCGGAAGAGGGCCATTTTGGTCGTGCCGCGAAGAGGCTTAACATTGTTCAGCCCGCCCTGAGTATGCAAATCAAGGCTCTTGAGGCCGAACTGGGAGGGGCCCTCTTCGTCCGTACCAGCCGTCGGGTTGTGCTTACAGAAGCGGGGCTGTTAATGCAGGCTGAAGCAAAGCGAATATTTGAGCAGACCGAGCGTGCCCGACTTACCGTGGAACGCGCGATTCGGGGGGAGACGGGTCGGGTACGGGTGGGATTTGCCGGAAATGCCATCTTTAGTGGCAAACTGATAGCCGATCTACGTCTGTTTCATCAATGCTTTCCTGATGCAGAACTAATGATCCATGAGGTCGGTCCGCAAGAACAGGTTGAGGCCATTTTAGCCGGGCAACTGGACATAGGGTATACGCCCGTGCACAGCAAAATTACGGCATCAGATCTGGCTGTCAGACCTATTGGCGACTGGGAAATACGGGTTGCACTTACTGAGGATCATCCGCTTACGCAGCATGAATGCCTAACGATAGACATGCTTGCCGGGCAACCCCTCATTATTTATGACGCTCACGACGCACATGAGCATCTTTTTATCACTCTCACCCAGCGGCTTGGGGAAGATTGTCACATTGCTTATCGATCGGGTAGCACGCTGAGCATACTTGCTATGGCTGCTACCGGCTTGGGTCTGGCATTCATTCCAGCGCCTTTGCAGCAGGTGCATATTCCGGGCCTGGTTTATCGTCGTCTGATTGAACCCAATTTAACCGCTAATCTGGTGCTTATCAGTCGTGAGCAAGAAACCAGTGAAAGTGTTAAAGCCTACCTGAAGTTGATTAGCCGGTCCGCCTGAGTGAGCGACACCAGTAAAAACTAACAGAGGAATGTGACAACGCCGCTTTGTTGAGGAGCCTCATAAATAGATTCTCTGACGTGGCGCGCCCCTTAAGCCATCAAGCCATGTGTTTGTCTCTCGCTTTACCCAATTTCAGTTCCCCCTGCGGGTCCTGCAGGGGGAAGCGAAAATGCCATTTTGACGCAGGGCGTGCCTTTATGCCGACTTTGTCGGAAAACCATGCAGCCTGGCAGCCCAGATCACCGCCAGTGCTGAGAGCAGCAGTAAAACGACCGCAGGTGAGAAAGCGGTAGACCCTAAGGAATCAAGCAATATACCCCCGACAATACCGCCGCCGGCAATCGCCAGATTCCAGGCTGTGACCAGCATGGATTGTGCCACGTCAGCGGCGTCACCCGCGTTTCTGGCAATGGCGGTCTGGAATAAGGTTGCAGCGCCACCAAAGGATAAGCCCCAGACGGCAACTGCCATATAAACCGCAGCCGGCATATCATTCATCACTCCCAGTACAAACGCAGACAGGGCGAACAGTACCGTACTGATCAGCGTCAGCAGGCGCAGATATCGGTCAACGAATACGCCGATAACCCCAATGCCAGGTAACGACGCGACACCAAAAACCAGCAATATCAGGTCAGTTCGGTCAGCCATGTTAACGGATGCCAGAAACGGCGCAATGTAGGTATAAAAGATGTTGTGCGCCAGGACGAACGTCAATACCACAAATAACACCGGGCGGACGCCTGCAAGCGTCAAAATCTGCCTCAGCGGCAGGCGTTTACCCGCAGCCAGCCCCGCAAAATCAGGCACACGGATACGCACCCATACCATCAACCCCACCGCCATCACGCTCATGATACCGAAGCACATGCGCCACCCGATCAGGCTGCCAAGAAGAGTGCCGGCAGGCACGCCAAGCGACAGAGCAAGTGGAGTGCCGACCATCGCTATGGCAATAGCCCGGCCTTTCTTTTCGTCTGGCACCATACGTGCGGCATAGCCAGCCAGCAATGCCCAAACGAGCCCGGCTGAAACGCCGGCCAGGAACCTTGCCGCCATCGTAATGACATAATTACCAGAGAACGCTGTGACGGTATTTGCGACAACAAATCCTGCCAGCGCGAGCAGTAATAACGGGCGGCGACGCATGCCCTGCGTGGCGGTAATCAAAGGGATAGCAGCCACCAGCGATCCGACAGCGTAAAGCGTAACGAACTGTCCGGCCAGCGCGCCCGAAATATTCATGCCAGCACTAATCTGCGGCAACAATCCCGCAGGGAGAGCTTCTGTCACAATGGTAATGAACCCTGCGAGGGCGAGCGCCAAAAGCGCGGCAATGGGGAGCCGATCATGTTCAGCATTTTGACGCTGAGTGAGAGTTGAATCAGTCATAGTTGTGCCTTGCTGCACGGCGGAACCCCGTCTTTGTTACCCGGGGCCGCCAGAGGAAGTGGGTAGCAGCCATAATGCGGGTGTTACTTATTCAGGACAATAATGCTAATGTTCAAAACATATCGGACAAATATTCTTAAGTGTTGTTAATGATGGAATCACTGAGTGGTATCACCTTTTTCGTGCAGGCAGCAGAAGCGTTGAGCTTCTCCGGGGCCGGGCGAAACCTTGGCGTTTCTTCATCAACGGTAGGCAAAAGCGTCTCCCGGCTGGAAGAGCGGTTGGGCGTCCGCCTGTTTCACCGCAGCACGCGAAGCATAAGGCTCACCGCTGAGGGCAGTCTGTTCCTTGAACGATGCCGCCGCATTCTGAGCGAAGTGGAAGCCGCCGAGCTGGAGCTTTCTGAAACCAGACTGAAACCCCGCGGGCGCTTGCGTATCAGTATGCCTCTTGTTGGTATGCTGGTGATGCCTGCCATAACCGCCTTCATGCATCGTTATCCCGAGGTCGAGCTGGATGTGGATTTTTCGGATCGCATGGTAGATGTGATTGAAGAGGGATTCGATGTAGTGATGCGTACCGGTGAACCGGCTGATTCACGCCTTATGTCACGCACGCTGGGCAACTATCAACTAAAGCTGGTTGCTTCACCGGGCTATCTGGAAGCGTCCGGCGTACCCGAAATTCCTAACGATCTGGTCCAGCATTTCTGCCTGCACCACAGATTTCCCAGTACGGGCAGGCTTGAACCCTGGCCGCTGAAAACATCCCCTGAGACCCCGGTCGTAAGCCCACCCGTAACGATGATATGCAACACCTCGGCCGCACTGATGGACGTTGCCCTGGCAGGGCTGGGCATAGCCTGCCTGCCGGATTTCATGATTCGGCGCTCTCTGGCGACAGGCCAACTTCAGCTCGTCCTTGATCAGCATATCGCGCATCAGGGTACGTTCAGATTGTTATGGCCCTCAAGTAAGTTTCTCTCACCCAAAATACGCGTGTTCATCGACTTTATGGCCGAAACGCTTTTTCGGGACGAGGATGAGACCTGTTAAGTCTGCATGGGGCATGTGGGGGATCGCTTGCGAATGCAGTATCCGCTTTTTGCTCACAGCGGACGTTGGCTCACAACCTGGCTCGCTTTGCGCCAGAAGCGGAAGTTCATTTACCCCAACTGTCGAAAGGTGAATCATTGCGTTAAGGCTTTGTTTGCGTATCTGTCCCAGAAACCGGTCATTTTGAATAGGCGGGGCGTTCAGAAATGCCAGTAATCGACTTGCCTATAGCACTTATCAGAGAGGGTATACGACACCTTCGTGTCCGTAGGTATAACGCTTTCCCTGTGTTATTGTGCCAATAAGTGCATGGGTAAATTAAGGATGAGATATGTCCCGATTTAATTATATGAGTGACGACTACTTATCGACAGTATTTGCCGATGAGTCATTTACTTGTGATTGCTGTAAAAAAATTAGCAATGCTAAATATATCGGCCCCCAATATTCTACGGCGGATAATGATGCCAGCCTGTGCCCGGATTGCATTCAAACTGGTGAGGCTGTTCAATCCGGCTTAGTCGATTTTTTTAATGAAATAGATCCTGAGTGTGTCGATGAGAACGTCTCGAGTGAAATTTCTTGCCGCACACCGGGCATCTTTACCTGGCAAGATCAGGAGTGGGCTACGCATTGTAATGATGCGTGTGAATATCATGGCGATGCTACTGCTCAGGATATAATTAAAGCAGATGAAAAAACTATCCAAATCTGGATGGAAAGATACGACCAAAGCCGGAATGACTGGGATACCTTTATGAGCGGGTATCAACCCGGAGGAGATCAGGGGGTTTATAAATTCTCGTGTAAACACTGCAACGCTATCATTCTTAATTGGGATTTCTCATAGTTCCTGAGAATAAAGAGAGTTGAGTCGCCACGATGCCGATATGCACGTTTGCGTTCTTTGATAAATGTTAACGTCCGCTTTTTCTCAGAGCGGACCTTCAGATCCCTGCCGCATTTGCTTCGCTATTTTTCCTGCTGTATCTCCTAATTCCTCTGTTAGTAGTCAGTTTAGTTCCGGAACAACCTTTTCTCGAATCGCAGAAGAAAGAGAAAGATGTTATTGCCAGGTAAGCATAAAAACCAGATCCCGCAACCACTGATGGCTGAGCTGCTACGGACTTTTTAAGAGGCTGAAAGCCCATATCTCGTACTATATGGCTCCCCCAGGAGAGATCTCTCTGGGGGGCGCCCAAGCACCCGGAAAACCATCCTTATACAGAGCATTACGCCGTATCTTGATACTGTCGACTGAGACAGGTTCATCAAGGTCAAGTAAAACCGTGGCCAGTGTCGCCAGGCTGGCGTCGGAAAGACGTAAATCTGTCGGCAAAAATATGTGTGCCGAGCGCCAGTCATTTTTTTTGACCCTGGCATCATGGAGATTGCTGAACAGCCGACGCAGGAGATCCGGCACCGCCGCCCCTCGTGCCTGCACGATAGCTTCATCACTCCGGTCCCTGAACGCTGCCACGGGAGATTCATTCGCCACCACATCTAGGATCTGCTGCAGCGAAGGCCAGTATTTGTCACCATAACGTCCACGAAGGGCCTCAAGAGGATCACGAAGATAAGAGTGATAATGACCATTCTGTGAGCAGGCCTTGTCGATCAAATCAACGATATGGGAGGGATGGTCAAGATTAATGGCATGGTGGTTAAGGATATCTTCCCGCTCAGCCCACATTCTGGCGAGATCGACAGCCTTTCTGGCTATACCCGCATTCAGGGCTGAGAGTTTTGCATAATCTTTTTTCAGACGGCTGTTCTCTTCTTCAGAGCCGTAAGCACCGGCAAAGAACAGCTGCTCGAGGAGAGTGCGGCACTGCTCGGGGGTCAGCGCATATCCGGCAATATCATTCCAGACCGGTGTCATTTCCAGCTCACGGTTAATAAGCCTTTCCAGCACAGGCCAGTGCGGCTTCCTGAGATCGAGTTCATGCAACTCATCACGGTATGCTTTGAGTATATTCAGCACATCAGCACCTGTGCGGGAACGGGTGTAGTCCATGTCTCTTCCTCATCAATTTTCAGTCACGGCCATTATGTGTGGCCACTCCGGAAATGTCGGTAACGCAGGAGAGGAATATTTTTAGCCGCTGCGTTACTTAACCTCCGGGTCTAGCTTTTTTCGGATCTGCCGTAAAAAAAGAGAGGCAAAAGGAATCGAAGCATCACGTTCATCACATTATAAAAATTATATGTAATCACTAAACGAATAAAACACATAATCATGGCAGTTCTATAACATCGAGATGCTATGCTAGCATGTGGTTGCTTATAAATAATGAAGGAATGACCATGCTTAGCCAGTTGAACCTGCGTTTCCCCAAAAAGCTGATTGAGGCGCTCAAGGTCCGCGCTAGGCAGGAAAGTACGTCCGTCAATGCACTTGCTGAGCGCTTTCTGGATGACGGTCTCGCCACAGCCACCGCGGGCGATGGTTTTTTTCAGCTGCTGACCGATCCGGAATCAACGGCGCGGCAGCTCTATCGCCGGATCGTGCTCGGACAGGCCTTTGGTCTGGCCCCCGTTTCCCGGGATGAACTTCGTTTCATGCTCACGTATGCTCGTGAGGGCTTTCTGCCTGGGCGTAACCGGGTGGCCTCGCTGCCAGCATTCAGCACATTGCTGCAGATCACGCGAGATCTGCTTGCCTGGCAGGAAGCACATGCACAACCGGTGGATAGTCACTACCTGAAAGGCATATTCCGGTTGACAGGTGAAAACCTGACGGAGGAATTTGACGCGTTTCTGACGGAGCTGCGACCGGTCATCGATCAGGTCTATGCTGAAAATCTGTTGCGCCCGCTCATCAGCGGGTGCTTCAGACTGACGGACTTCCCGGATACGGTGCTGGTGGATATCTTTACCCTGCCGCGGCTGAAGGCAATTTTCCCTTTGATACTACGCGGACTGGGCTGGACGGATGAAAAGGCAGAATCTCTGGCGCGTGAGATGCGTCCTCTCATTGCAGCCCAAGTCCATACCATTGAGGCCGGTACACTGCGTGTGGATCTGCGTATAGACGGCCAGCCGGCCGGCCAGCGCCCCGGCGCCTGGTATGAGACACCTCGGCTTCATGTACTCATCACCGGGCAGGAATTTGTGGTCCCCTGTGCTTGGGCGCATTTTTCAGAGCTGCTGGGTCTGCTTGATCTCTACGCACGATACCCTGAGGCCCTTCAGCATGGTCATCAGGGAGAACATGTGATGTTTTCCCCCCCCGGGCACGTAATCAAAGAAGGCTTTTTCGGCATTGACGGGCTGCGTATCTTCCTGCCGGCGAAGGCCTTTGAGACCATGGTCAGCCGGCTAACGCTGGCCTGTCGGGAAGGTGCGCTTGCAGCGGCGCTGACGGAACTGCGCAGCCTCTACGGAGACATTTGAATGTCCGTAGAGACCAAATTTCCCGGGCAGGTGATGGCACCTGATGAGGACAGCGATGGGGTCACGGCGATTGCTGAAGGGCTGGGTCGTAGCATCAGCATGCTGGATATGAACGTCAGCACGGTGATAGGCATCGAGGAGAGGTGATGGGTGGGAAAGCCGTGAGAAAACGGGCGCAGAGCTGCGGACACCGATTGAACAGCAGATGCCGCGCCCGGGATAAATATTGTCGTGATGATTGACGATCTGGACAGGCTGGAGCCTGCTCAGTCCTAGGATATTCTGAGGATAGTGCGGGCCGTGGCTGACTTCCCCCGGCTTTCAGTACACCATGAGCTATTACCGGAGTGTACTGGCCTAAGCCATTAGATCCTGCCAGCGCGTGCAGAGCGGACTTTGTACCTTACCGCTGTTACCCAGTCTGCGCAGACTGGAAAGTTTCGGTCTGTGGCAGCAATTTGAGGTGAGGCGCTGGCATGAAATTAATGGGCGTGTTACTCGATATACAGTATATTCAATTTAGCGTGTTAGAACGAATTAAAGAATAAATCTGGCCAAAAGCTTCTAACCAGATTTATTCTGATAATTTAATCTATTTCAGATAATGATAACAGCGGGCAAATTTAAAATAAATGTAATCCATGTGCTACCCCAGCACCAGCACGCATTGCGGCAGCTACCATCGTCACTTCTGCTAATTCAGTTTCCGTTGCACCGGCTTTACGAGCACGTTGACTATGGTCTTCTATACAATACGGGCACTGTGTTGTTAATGCTACGGCAATTGCTATAAGCTCTTTGTACTTGGCTGGAATTTCTCCATCTTTTAAGGCAGCATCAGTAAAGGCCTTAAAACTATCAACCGCCTCCGGTGCATATTTTTTTATCTCGTTTAATTTACTTATTTTCTTCATATCATACATATGTTCAGCTCCGTTAAAGCAATAAGCTCACCCTATTACTTGTATTGTAAAACAGGGTATGAAAAATAATAATATACTACGAAGGCAATAACCATAATTGATTGCCTCATATTGAAATATATCACTAACTATAGCTAATGAGAAATTTTTTATTGCTGCATCGCATTGCGGAAATTTATATAACCCAAAGCGTTAACTGTATCGCGTTATGGGTGAAATTAATCACTTAATAATCACCTTTGACCCAAATTCGCATTTTTTAGATGTGAAAACGTGCATCAATAACTCGCATACTTTACCCAGTATTCAGGCGTAAAATCTTCTGATAAAAGATCATAGCAATTACATTTTTAAGTGAAAAAGTACATCACACTCATGTGCGTTACCAATGTGCGTCATTAACAAAATAAATTGTATCCCTCCTCATTAACTAGATTTATTCATGCGTTCTTCAGTAAATTTGACAAGCATATAAACACTCCGCAAAATTCACCTTACTGATTAACAACTCATTTATTAGAGTAGTAAATCATGAAATCCCTATAGATTAACAATCGGTATATGCCTCAATTCCAAAACAATATTAAAATGAGCACCATAAAATCATTTAAAAAAAATTATTTTGCACATTTCATTAAGGTCACTTATCAAAGTGGTCAGCAACATATTTAGCACATATCAAAAACGTATCGAGCAGAACCTCTTTCACAACTTAATAAATATTTTTGCTTTGCCTGTGAAATCTCTATGAAAAAGCATGATTTCTGTCTGCAAATGGATGTTGCGAGTATTTTAGCACATCGTGATAATAAAATAATTCGCTTATGAATATAATAAAAAAGGTTCGGGAGGCAGTCTCTCTCACGTCTTCCGCACACTGTCACATCTTAACCCTCATTGATCTTCTTCGGTGACTCGCCCGTCCGTGTGAGTCACCTTTTTTTATCTTTGCAGTATGAGAAAAGGGAAAGCATTTCTGCCATTCCCTTTTGATAGTTACTTGTTGCCTTTTCTGTGAGTTTTTCTGGTCAGCAATGAGCTATTTTTTTATTGCACGTAACTGGCGCCGGTATGAGGCCGGAGGAGAATTGAAATAGCGACTGAACGTGCGCGTGAACGACTGCTGAGATTCATATCCATATTTGAGTGTGATTTCAAGGATTGAATCGTAGCCGTTTGCCAGATCTTCAGCGGCGCTGATTAATCTCCTGGTCCGAATGTACTCGCCAAGCGTCATGCCGGTGTACAGTGTAAATATACGCTGCAGATGCCATTTTGAATAACCTGACTTTTCAGCCACGTCATCAATTTTGAGGTTCAGATGAATATTGTCATTAATCCATTCCAGCAGGGGTGTGATATGATTTTTATAAACCATTAGATTCTCCTTTGCAGAAGGGTTCTTCAAGGATGATGTCAAATTCAGGATGTTTTATTTAACCAGTTGAAAGTGATCGTCTGCTATTTCAAGGGCGAAACCGAGCAATACCCTCGCCTCGGTATTTGCTGTGGTGGCCGTAAGACCCTCTGGATATATTCCCTTTAATCGGTCGCAAATCAGTTGTCCGCGAGTGCAAAAATCCTCATGATTTCCTTGATAAATGCCTGCTATAATCTGTCGATAGTCACGCAGCCATAAATAAATTTCCTCTTGAACCAGAGACTGATTATCTTGAAGCAGTTTAAACAGAGTAAAAGTAATATGCAGGTTACGCAGGGCCTGCAGTCCTGCAAGATGCGCTTCGGCACTTTTTAACGAGAAAAGTTTTATTACCTTGCCGCCCGTCTTATAAACGAAATCGTCTTCCTTTATATTTCGCACGGAAATAACTTTAAGCTCCCGGGAAAAGGAACGCATGATCCTGTTTTTGATAAATAGGTTATCTGGTGTTTTCATCAGAGAGAAAACTGCCCACAGAATCCCGAGACCAGTCAAGAGCGCGAGCCCGGTCGTCACGGAAACATCGGCGGAGAAGGACATTTCATTACCCGGTTGGGTCAGCAGCACGAATGGCAGGCAGAAGCCGAGACCGTAGGGCATTGTCGGTGCCCAGGCAACGGCCATGAGTGCAATGAATAACGGCGCGCCCATCACCATAATCAGCAGCTCAAAGTTTCCGCTACCGGCAGACAGCAGGAACAGCTCAATAAAGGCGGAGGCCGGTATGGCCACCACGGCCCCTATTATCACCTTTCGTACAATCATTTCCGGTACGGGGGCCGGTGCAAAAGCCATGGAAAAGAACGGCGGCAGGATCATCATCATCAGAACCGCAGGCGGCGAACCTGTGCCAATCCAGAGCGCAACACAGCTCAGAAAAACCACCATACTGCGCACGGCTCCGATGCCGGCGACCAGATTGTCCTGGAAAGCGGGTAGTCGCCTGGCCTTAAGCGGCATGTTACGGTGATTTTTTATCGCGCTGACGATACGCGTGATACTCAGCAGCATGCTGGTGATCCTGCATAACATCCTGAAAGCCACCACATCCGGGGCGGTTTTCAGATAACCTTTTAGCTTGTGGTTACGTAATGCTTTTTGCAGATCGGACAGCAGCGCCTGACGTTTGGCATAGGTTTTTTCCTCTGCCAGTTTGCTCAGAACCTGGCGTGAAAATCCAAGGAGGTGACGCATATTCTCCCCAAACGTATTTGCATCAGCGCTAATCTGATACCCCAGCGTCTGGGTGACAGAGGATGCGACAATACTGAGGTTACTTATTTCATAACAGGCCCGGGCACGGCGCCTGCCGTCAGGACCATCATAGGAGGAGGCCCGGGCATCATGGTTCAGCTGTGATACGGCCGCCAGGAGAGCGCCTGAATTTTTATACCGTAACGTTTTTGAGGTCTCAGCATTCAGCTCGGCGAGGATAAGCCCGGTAAGCCTGCTGAACGTCTGTTCCGCATGTTTCTGCAGCAGATCCCTGAGACGAAAGGGAACGAAAAAAATGCTCACGGCCGCGGCACAGAATGCGCCCACCATTCCTTCGCTGATACGCGCTCGCGCAATTTCGAACACGTGTAGCGAGCTGACTGTTGAAGCGTCCGACATAGCGAGTAGGGCAATCAGCGGCGCAGTCACGCCCGTCAGACCCAGAAAGTAGTTGTAATTGACGTGCTGTACTTTGGCAGAAAGAAATGAAGTTCCTCCCACCCAAGCCGTCAGTAACGCAATCGCGACAAACGGTATTTCAGAGAAGGCGCCGATGGTCAGTACCGCGTAGAGCCCGCCCAGCCAGGAGCCTGCTACAAGATATAAAGCCTTTTCAGTCACCAGCCCGCTTTCTGGCCTGGCCTGCAGCAGCATTGATGCCACGACAGCCCAGTAAGGCCGGTCCAGCTCAAGGTGCATGGAGATGAACAGCGCGGCCGCCATCGAAATCACCCCCTTTACCGCGAAGATCAACGTATTCCTGTTGGGTGTGAGGAAGTGGCTGATAACAGGAGAAAGTATCATCTCGTCACCCTTTTTTGTCGATTTCAACGGATGCCGTCATGCCCGCGCTGAGCCGGATATTCGCCGGAACGTTCGTCAGCTGAATGTCCACGGGTATACGCTGTGCCAGCCTCACCCAGTTAAAGGTCTGCTGGGTGGATGGCAGCAGTTGGCTGTCAGTTGCCGTATTGTTATTCGCAATCGCGCTGGCAATACTAATGACCCTGCCGGTCAGTGGTGCACCGCCGCTCATCAGCTGTATGTGTGCTGTGTCGCCGGGTGCGATGAGGGGCAATTTTGTTTCTTCAAAGTACCCGGTTACGTACATGGAGTTTTTTTTGACCAGCGAGAGGACGGCTTTACCCTGTACCGCGTAATTACCGGACCGTAAACTGAGATTCATGATCGTGCCGTCTGCCGGGGCGAGGATCTCTGTCCGTTTGAGATCGATCAGGGTTTTCTCATAGGCACTTCTGGCCAGCTCATAATCTGCACGGGCAAGGTTACTGTTAGTTTTGTAGGTGCTTAAATCATCTTTGCTGATAATCGCACTTTGGCCGAGGCGCAATCTTCTGGCGTATTGTTCTTTCGCGTGCTCAAGGGCGTACTGCGCTTTATCCATCTTTGCCTTTGCTTCTTCTGCAGCGTTACGAAAACGAGTGGCATCAATGGTGAACAACATCTGACCTTTTTTCACTTCCTGATTATCCTGAAAGTTCACCTCACTCACCCATCCGGCAATATCAGGCGCCACGGTGATGACCTCAGCCCTGATCCTTCCGTCTCGGGTCCAGGGAGAATACAGATAATGCTTCCAGACCCATTCCCCGCTAATTGCCGCTGCGGCAACGAACAAAACAGTGATCGAAACCCTGATGACTGTACGAACCATTTATTTCAGACTCCAGTTAGAAAAAGTGCGGCGGTGAGAATGAGAACAAAAAGGGAGAGATCGAACCAGGCACCTGCCCAGATGAGCCGCCGTAATCCCATCGCAGCGAGGAATCTACGTGTTGCGAGTGTGCCCGCAATGGCCAGCACGGAGCACAACGCAATCGGACTGAATAACAGCCCGGCAAAGGCATATTCATGCAGCATGCCACTCTCAAGAATTTTCAACATACTCATAGAAGACCATTAAAAAAGCAGAATATTTACCATCAGCGATACAATTTTCCACAATGTGGTACAGCTATATAATCTACTTGATTGCTGTATCGTTATTCGGTACACTATACTGCAATGTGGTAACTTGAAATGTATCCTAGCGCTCAGTTTGATGCTTTTCAACCCTTCTTCAGGCAGGGTTTTATTTACTCTCAAAATGATGTGAGAGCGGGAACGGAGGAAAAGATGAATACAGCCGATGAACAGGAAAAAACCGGGGGAGTGCAGGTTATCTCCCGTGCCGCAACCATTCTAAATCTTCTAAGTGAACATCCTGAAGGACTGAGCCTGGGGAAAATTGCGCAGGCATCAGGACTCCCTCGCTCGACGGTACAGAGGATAGTCGGCGCGCTTGCCGACGTGGAGCTGACGCGAACGTCGGCTAAAGCCGGGGTTTCACTTGGTCCCGCCTTTCTCCGGCTGGTCAGTAACACTCATACCGATGTCATAAACACCATGAGGCCGCGTCTCGAAGCACTTGCGGAACAAACCGGTGAAACGGTGGCGCTGAGCAGACCCACCGGCAGGAATCTCACAGTGATCCACTGTGCCGTAGCCGACGGCGAACTACAGGTTGTTCCGCGTCTGGGTTTTGCGCGACCGCTCTACAGCACCTCTGCCGGCCGGGTATTATTGTCACTGAAATCTAACGCGGAAGTCATAGCGCTGTTTGAGAGTGATTTCAGCCCGGCGCCGGATTTCTCGATCCAGACAACCCGCGATCTAATCGCCGTGCTGGATGACATCCGTCGCACAGGAATTTCGTATGATTTTGGTGAAATGATAGAGGGAGTGAATACGATGGCCATCGGGCTGGAAACCCGCATCGGTCAGTTCTCCGTGTCGATGCTCATGCCTCAGGGTCGATACGATAAAAAACATGATTTCTGCCTCGAAAAGCTGGCAGAGTTCAGAACAAAATTGATGAACGAAACCGGCCCGTCGTAATGCCGGTTATCCTTTAAGAAGGGGGTAAAAAGCAGTGTTAAAAGTGTTTTTTCATACAGATGTTCACCTGCCGAACGGCACTTTTCACAAAGGAGCCCTGGTGCCCCTGAACCTTCGCCGCCATTCTGTAGGGCTTACATCAAACCGGGATCGGAAACTTTGTCTGAACGATACTGGTGCCTGAAATCCGCAAAGCCCAGCGATCGTCTCAACCGTGTGATCGGTGGTTTCAAGCAACTGCTGACTAAACTGCAGCCGTTCATAAGTCAGCCAGTCTCCCGGAGACATACCGGTTGCTTTAAAGAAATGTCGGGTGAACGTACGCCGACTCATTCCAGTAAAGTGTGCCAGCGAATCGAGATCGTGAGGCTGGGCAAGGTTACGTCGCAGATATGCCAGAAGATCGTTAATCTTCAGGTCACTGGTGGTTTCAGGTACCGGCCGCTCGATAAACTGCGCCTGACCACCCTCCCGGTATGGAGGAATAACCATCCTGCGGGCAGCACGGTTGGCAAGCTGACTGCCATAGTGCTGGCGGACAATGTTCAGACAGCAGTCGATACCGGCAGCTGTTCCTGCCGAGGTGATTAGACGTTCATCGCTGACATACAGCGAATTAGTATCCAGCCTGACGGCCGGAAAACGTGTTCTAAAGTCACGCTCACATTCCCAGTGCGTGGCAGCACGCCTGTTATCAAGCAAACCAGCATAGGCAAGGACATAGGTTCCGAGGCACAGCCCGACTATTTCCGCACCCCGTAGCCAGGCTTCGCTGAGTGCTTCCATTAAATTCTGCGAGGGGCTTTTTTCTGGATGGTTCCAGAACGGGACAATGATGATATCGGCAGAATCGAGCACACCGAGACCGTGCTCAACGTTCATACTCACGCCGATATCGGAGGCGATCGCTCCTGGCTGTTCTGCGCAGATTTTTACATCGAATAGCGCCTCGCCGGCCAGAATGGTCCCGAAAATGATGCAGGGTACGGAGACATGAAACGGGCTAAAGCCTGGCGTGGCGATAACGACTACGGAGCGGGCAGACATGACTTTCTCCTTCTGAGCGGTATGAGGGGCGTCGGCCGCGTTAACATCTGAATTGAGCCGGGTATCCCAGCTTTTACATAGGCGTCCTGTATAGGCTGGAATGCAGTTGGCAGGAATGTTCAGAACACCATCGTTTCACCGTCTTCCGGTATGAAGACATTATCCTGGATATTGTGTTCTATCGTATAAGAACGCAATTCCTGACGACTCAGAATACAGTGATTCACGGCTTCCATATGGGAAGCAACGATTAGTGACGACGGTAAAAACTGGTGAGTACGCAGCACGTCGTCTTTGCCCATAATAATGGCACCCACACCATCGACCTGTGCAAAGCCGGTGTTAAGAACAATCACCTCCGGTTGCCAGGTCCGAAGGCTGTCAGCATAAGGTTTAACCCAGATGGTATCCCCTGCAATGTAGAGCGTTTTCTCATCCGGATGCTGGAAAACAAGCCCGCAGGCATCCCCAAGAAAAGCGGCCATAGCGGGATCGGCATAGGCCTCGTCGCTGCCATGCTGCCCATCAGTTTTGTTAATAATTATCCCGTTCAGCGAATTTTGTTCATGCAGTACATTTACATCAAGAAACCCCTGAGCGCGCAGGATGGCTGCATCGCTATCGTTCTGGGTAAAAATTTTCATCGCTTTAGGCACCGCCTGCTGAGCGGCTTCGTCCCAGTGATCGGGGTGCGTATGGGTAATAATTACAGCATCCACATTCATTAAATGCTCAGCGGTGAAAGGTAATTCGACCAGAGGATTTCGCAAATGAGACCGTGCAGTTCCGGCAAAACCCGGGAAGCTTTCTTTTGCCGCCAGCATAGGGTCAATAAGAAACGTCATGCCGGCATATCCCAGCGTTAATGTTGCATTACGTACCTGAGTAATTTCCATCGCAATTCCCTCATTACAAAGTGGCAGTCAGCGATGCGGCTCGGTGCTAACCCGCATGCGATAAGGTCCGGAAAGTATATGGCGAAAGGCTGTGGGCAGTGAGTAGCTGCATGGTCAATGACCGATGAATACGGGCCACATTATCAGATTTAAAATCGTGGTGGCCCGAGACGCAATCATGTGCATCGGGCTAGCCCCTGTTATTCCAGGGCATGGCTGACAGTAGTTTTGCCATACCGCACCAGCCGCTTATGCCGGCGAACGTCAGTCCGGTGCCGACTAAACCCGGAATAACATAAAACCAGGGTGAGAGCAGACTGCCAGCAAGCGTCCCGGCCAGGGTTAATGTCCCGGCTACGATCTGAACCTGCCTCATCAGGGGGATCGGTTGGCTGCGATTGAGGCGGGTGGGATATCCTGCCTTTTTCCAGGCATTTATTCCGCCTTCCATGATGAGAACAGTGGTGGGGCTCGCCAGAGACGCCAGGGAATCGGCATGCTGCTTCGTTCTCATGCCACTCTGGCAGTGAAACACTATAATATCGGGTTTACCTTGTCCGTAAGCCAATGGCAGTGCAATACCCTCCTCATTCATGGGAAACGACAACGCATTGTCAATGTGTTCACGCGCCCAGTCTTCCCGACTCCTGATATCCATCACCGTGATATTTTTGCCAGTCAGTGATTTTATCTCCTGTGGTGTGGCTATTCTGTAAGTCATTAAATCCTCTATTATTAATGCCGAGCAGGGATACGGCCTGTTACCATTAAGCTGCCGGAATGAAAGGCAGAGGTTAACTCCGGCCGACGTTGAAGACCTTACTGAGAGCTGTTGCGTCATCCTACTCCCGGTAAATAGTACGCACGACGGTACTGATGCTAAACGGGCTAAAATGACGCGGTATCATCGCTCATTGCCTTAGGAGGGGGGAGCGAATATCACCCGCCACCTGTTATGTGCATTGCAGTCACGCAATGCAGGTTCGCGCATCGGACAGAGCCGGAAAACAGTGAGTGCTGAACATTACCACCATACTTCCGCCTGGGCACCCACGGTAAACTGATCCTGTTTACGGTCATCAAAAGTAAAATTATCCAGCTCATTATCAAGGACCTTGAGCCACGTTCCGTAGAGCCTCAGCTCAGGCCGTGAAGTAAGCATGCTGGTATCAATTTTGAAGGTGTGGAAGAGGGTTGTTTTAAGTCCTGACTCCGTAAACCGGTTTTTGGCTCTGTCTTTGTTAACCTGGCTGAACCAGCCTGCTTCAAATCCTGTCTGATTATACTTATCCCAGATCCACGCGGGGCGCACTACCGCCCGCAGACTGGTGAACCGTGTATGCGGACCTGTGTCCGGGCTATAAATGTCCTTGCCCCAGGAATAAACCAGAGCATTGGCCATAATGATGCGATCGCTCAGATAGTTTTCACCCTGCGTAATAAGCCGATAGGCTTTTCCATCACTATGTTCGCCATAGTAATATTTTCCCACACCAAAGAGAGCGGTGGCTGAGTCATAGCTAGAGAAGCTCGTGGCAAATGAATTATCAGCCACCTGCAGCGCAACATCATTGAACCCCCCATTGCTGAACCTATGCTTTAACATTGCCGTGACCAGCCATGCGTTTTTAACCGTATAAAACTCGTCGGCATTGGCACCGCTGCCATTTGCGTGATTAGGTTGCGCAAACCTGGCTGATACGCCCATCTCAGTTTGCTGTGTTACTGGAAACTGTTTAAGCCTGATCTCGAGTTGATTTGTATTGATTTGCTTTGAACTGGTGCGTGTTTTATTCCACAGATCGTAATCTTCACGCATCAGGGCTATATCCATTCTGCCTTTCCCGACACTGATATTATCAATACCGAGACCAGCTCCTGCATTTGCGGAGTGAACCTTCCAGTCAAGCATCTGGATTTCATACCCCTTCAGACCATGGCGACCTACCCAGAAATCAGCTCCCGGCGCGAACGGCAGATAGCCCCGAGTAGAGACATAGAAGTCCTGGAACTGCAGTTTGCTGTCATTGCGCGTGTCATCTCCAAACCAGCTGTTGGCGTATTGCTGACTGGTATTACCGTCCAGTTTGAAAATTGCATTAACAGAATGCGTGTCGTCACGGTAAAGCCGTTTATTAACAATGAAATCAAACCAGCCGGAATATTCATTACCAAATCGCCCCAGAGAGCCTATGGCCCAGGACCTGGGCGCGCCTCTGTTTCCGGTACCCCAGCCTGAACGAAAATACCCTTGAGTAATCAGACCTGCATCATCTTTCAGATACGAACTTATCTGTTTTAGTGCGCTATCATTGATCTGATCGTTATCGATTCTCTCTGCCCCTGACTGCTTAGCGGGTCCTCCTGACAGTATTTCCGGCTTAATATTCCACTGTTCTTTGTTACTCACTGAAGAGGTATAGGGCTGGTTATTTATTTTTTGCAGAGCGGTGATCTGTCTGCGTGCCTCTGTGAGCTCTTTCTGGTTGCGTATAAGTTCTTTTTCAAGGATTTCCATTCTCTGCTCAAGAGTTAATGGTGAAGCGTAAATAATATGTGGTATCAGAGCGGAAAATATAAATAAAAAAACTCTTTTATTTTTAAAGTACTTGGTTTTCATTTATTTCACTTATTGCAGGCAAAGCTGTGCCGGGCAGCTGTTTAACATATGGCTGCCGACTTGGGATAATATAAAAAAGTAGCATGAGAGTCTCATGCTACCGAATTAACTGGCGTTAATGAGCAAGCCCAAATCCAGTCGGATAAAGTGGAGATTTAATATCGCCAGGTACTGAGGGATCCTGTTCAAGCACTGACTTCATTGTGGAAGGAAGCGCAAAAGGCAGGCGGCCTGAGTAGGGCGCAACTGACATCAGACGAGTAAATAAGACTTCATCACTCAACCCAAAATTGGCAATAAAAGCGCGTGTCTTACTGGTGATATCAGTAAGTTCCGCAGGTCTTTCCATATACATCGTCATAATCACGGGAACAATGGCACTGACCTTATCCAGAGTTTTCATCACATCATCTTCAGGTTTGAAAGCCAGCGAACCTTCGTGATGTCGGCGGCCGAAGAAATAGCCATAGTGAGGCTGCTCGAACGGCGCAGAGGTTCTCATTATTGCGACCTCGGCGTCTTCCGGATGCTCCACCACTTCAAAACCGGCCCTCACAGCTTCAGATGACTTAATACCGTATAGCCAGACGCGCGTGGCCTTTTTCAGCGGAAGGATGTTCTTATTTTGAAGCAGTACCAGAGAACGCAGCTGCGCCTTATCCGCTTCGTGCTGGGTGGCTTTACGTCCAACAACTTCTTTTGCATTCTCCGGGCTCACATAGGGTTGTTCGAACAGCCCCAGCTCAAACTTTTGCAAAAGAATACGTTTGGCAGACTCGTCTATGCGGTCCTGAGATAAACGGCCTTTCCTGACCGCATCGACCAGGATAGCGGAGTCAGTGACGCCACCGAACTGATCGATCCCGGCATTTACCGCTTTAACAAAACGCTGTTCTTTGCTGAGATGTTCGACACCCCAGGGCATTCCGCCAGGAACCGGTTTTTTATCGCCGGTTGTACCATTCACGCACTCTGCATCACAATCAGCAGTAATCAACCAGTCGCTGATAATGACACCCCTAAACTTATATTCGTTACGAAGAAGATCGGTCAGCAAGAATCGGCTGTAACCGGCAGCAACCGGTTCAGGGTGTTTCCCGTTCCAGTTAACACCCTGGAGAACTGAATACGTGGGCATTACGGCTGCAACCTGTGATTCGAAAGCGCCTTTAAAGGGGATAATATGTTGCTGCAGATTATTGGTTTTGAATACGATGTTCTTACCATAGGCATTGTGCCCATCCCAACCGTCCTCCGCCGCACCGTATCCTACCCAGTGCTTAACCACGGCAGCCACGCTACGCGAGCTGAGTCCATCGCTTCCATCCTGCATACCGGTAATATAACCTCTGACCAGTTTTCGGGTCTGTTCGGGGTCTTCACCGAACGTGCCACTGATTCTGGCCCAACGGGGTTCACTGGCAATATCTGCCTGCGGAGATAAGGCCTGCGTTATACCTACGGCACGGTATTCTTCACGGATATGAGCTGCATAATCTCTGGCAAGACTCTCGCTTCCGGCAGCACCAATGCCAATTGCTTCTGGCCACTGGCTGAATTTTCCTGCAGGGTTGCTGATACCTACCAGATCCTGATAAGAATTTCGGGGGTCGGTACTGACAGTCACGGGAATCCCGAGACGTCCACTTTCTGCAATTTCCTGCAGGAGGTTATTCTGGGTGGCCAGCAGAGCAGGGTCGTCTCCGTTAAGGCGCGTAAGCAGGCTCGTTACATGGGCTTCAAGTATCATTTTCTGCGAAGCATCGCGGTCATAAACGGCGCCACTGCCGATAACACTCCCTTTCACCGGTGCTGTGCCGTGCATCATCAGGCCAGCTTTTTCTGCAAGCGTCATTCGGTGCATCAAATCGGCTGCGCGTTCTACGGATGACAGACGCCAGTCTTCATACTCGTTGAGTTTGCCGTCATGGTTCAGATCTCTGAATTTGAGCCCATTCTTATAAATAAAGGACTGGTCGTGGGAACCCAACGCGGGCTGGGTAATTTGCTGTGCGTTAACGGATATCGCCAGTGAGGCGATTAAAGCTGCCAGAATTTTGTATTTATTAGTCCTGTGGTTCAGTTTCATTGATGCCCTCAAAACATGCAGTTGTTATAATTGGTCATGAGATAAAGTGGTTTTCGTGACATATCATTACAATTTTGCATTTATTTTTGACCCCGAAACAAATCGGTACATGTGCATTTGTGACAACCATCAACATTAATAATATTGAGCAATTATTTATGACCTGAATTCATCTAAATCTGGCCCAATATAAATCCTTAATACAAGGGTGGTTGCTCACTTATTAAGTGGCAATGTAAAAAGAAAGCGGTCTGAAAAAGATGCAAGAAAAAGATCAATACCTTTAAGGAATAATGATGAAATGAAGTGTATTTAATCAAGTTTAGATTTGACCGGGAATTTATGGCATGGATACGCAACGGCGAAACGAAAACGCTGGGGAATGTGGTTAATGAATGAAAGCCGAGGTCATGAGTTTATCAAGTCTGACGCTCTGACTATACGCCAAAGTAAATCAGAACAATTTCTATCTGTATGTGCCAGTGCGAACAGCCCTGGCACATACCGGTTAAGGCTCTTAAAGTATCGGCTTAAGGTTATGAGGTTAAAGCTCTGCTAGCCCTTTTCATCCCTGGGCCCCAGGAAATAAAAACCAAAGGGTAGTGAGCCCACTATCGTGAACATTAGGCTGTAAATGGCCACCCATGCGCCCTGGATGATAAACAGAGATGTGTCCCAGGTTTCCATCGGCAGATTGTACTGGTCTTCCACGCCCTGGAACGCGGCTTTTGACACCACGCATACCGCAATGATAAACACACAAGCCACAGCAATAAGAAACTTTTTTCCTTCCGGGGTTTTAAGAATTTTCAACATATCGATTTCCTCATATTTTCTGAATAAACAACCCGGCCCTTTCGAACCGGGATCGGTCAGAATGTCACATTAATTTTGCCCCAGAATGTTCTTCCTGGTTCGTTAACGGAGGTATTGGCGGAGTAGCCAAAGCTACTGTTACCCGCGAGGTTGAGATGTTCGCTGTAATCCTTGTTCAGAAGATTATCGACACCGGCGCTCACTTTAAAGTACTTGTTCACGCGGTAAGCGGCATTGGCGGAAACCACAGCAAAACCGGCGCTGCTGTCAAAATCTTTGCCCACCACGTTACCTTCATTAATCGCCACCCGATGCTGGCTACTGACCAGGCGTAACAGCCCGGTACTGCTCCAGTTGCCACTTTTCCAGGACAATCCCAGGCGGGCTTCGAGAGGAGGCATTTGCGGAAGGGGTTTACCATCTTCCGAGTTCCTGCCCCAGGAATAGGCCAGGCTGGCGTCGGTTTTCCAGCTGTCGGTCAGCTTATAGCTGACACCGGCCTCGCCTCCCATGATAGTGGAGTTGATGTTATCGACCTGGCTGATATACGCATCGTTGGGATCGTAACGGAAAAGGATAAAATCATTTACGCGACCAACATAAGCAGAAACCCAGGCGTTAGTACGTTTGCCGGAATACTGTGCGCCAATATCAAGCTGGGTCGTTTTTTCGGTTTTCACTTTATCAAACGCGTCTGAGGTGCCGTCAGGCCCGTAGGTGGGGGAAAACAGTTCCCAGTAATCCGGGAAGCGTTCTGTATACCCAACCCCGGTATAAAACATTAGCGGCATTTCTGCGAGGGTATGCTCGAAACGTACAAACCCGGCAGGAAGAGTGTCCGTTCGCTCTGAGGAGCCTTTACCGGAAAAATTATCCACTAGGACACGGTCAAGGCGAGCCCCCCCCACAACCTTGCTTGAATCAGTGGTATTCCAGGTGAGTTCACTGAAGAGACCATAATCATGGAAACGGGCATCTTTGACCCAGTTGTTATCCATTTTATTACGATGGATATTCAGCTGGGTATCGGCGCCGCTTTTCAGCTCCACATCCGCCCACTCCCACGTGCCCATCATACGACCGCCAATAGTACGTCTGTCGACTTCCATTGCCATTGGCATATTCATGTCCATTGACATGCCAGCATCCATTGCGTCAGCCATGCCACCGTCTGTCATTCCTTCCGACATACCCTCTGACATCCCACCGTCGGGTGAACGCAGTGAATAGTTATCCATAATGTGGTCGGCGTAGTTGTAATAGACATTCGCTTCAAATTTCTGGAATAACTCCCCGATATTTGATTTTTCGAACCTGGCACCCAGGCTTTCTCTCCTGAACTGGGAGCCGTCCATACTGCGCCCCGCATACCGCGATTCCCCGTCACCTCTCCCTGCCGTCAGTTCAATCAGGGTATCTTTATCAGGCGTCCAGCCAAGCGCCATATCACCGTTCCATTTATCCCATTTTGAGGGGACACGATCGCCATTGCCATCCTTATAGTCATCGGAACGTGATTTATTACCCATCAGGCGTAAATATCCATCTTCGCTACCCAGGCTGATATCCGCATTCTCATCCCAGCGATTGTTCGAGGCTGCAAGCAGGCTGGCATTTCCCTGTACGCCGGGTTTATCAAAACGCGGCTGCTCGCGATCGAAACGAATTGTCCCTGCAGAGTTACCTGGCCCCCAAAGGACCGTTTGCGGTCCTTTGGTCAACGTCAGAAGGTCAAAACTTTCCGGGGAGATATAAGAGCTGGGGGCATCCATTCGCGCCGGACATGCCCCCAGCATTTCGCCATTATTGGTCAGGATACGCAGACGCGATCCGAACATTCCGCGGTATACCGGATCGCCATTCGTACCACCGGCCCGTATCTGTGTAAAACCGGGGATGGTTTTTAGATAATCGGAACCATCACTTGCCGGGACAGGCTGACGAGGTCTTTTTGGGGACGTGACAACCTCCAGCGGCGATGAGGCGGGAGCCGTAACAACCATAACGGAATCATTCTCCATCGTTGCGTGATCGTGGCTCTCTTGGGCAGCAATGGCATTCGTCTGGAATGTCATCATAATCAGAACTGCAAGAGGGGTACGTACAAGACGTTGAGTTTTCATTATTTGCCTTACTGTTTTTCTGACGTAAGCAAGCTTGCCTGACCTGAGGCAGGCAGCAAATTACGTCTATTTTTGTGAGTCGTTAATTCGCAGAAAGAAAAACAGCAGGAGGGGCGCGAGCGCGCTGAGGTGCCCAGGCGCGGAAAATTGGTGAGAAAATGGCCTGCAGAGGAAGAGACAGACGAACGCAGAGTAACATCAGCCAGAGCATTACCGTCAGCACGAACTGGACGAAAGGCAGATGAATCAGTAGCTGGCAGTACCCACAGGCAATTTCTTCCACTGGGGACATAGCGTGTCCCGCCATCATGGGATGAACCATGGTGAGATTTTGTTCGCAGTGTTCCGGCATAGCCATGTCGTGGTGCATTCCTGACATAGTCATCCCATGATGCTCAGGCATGGCCGTCGTAATCGCTGAATTCACACAGTCGGAATGGTGAATTAAAGATTTAGATATGACAGGCGCAATGAACAACATGGCTACTGAGAGCAATGCCATACATGCTGCAATGAAGAAGAAACGATTGCGCCCGTACAAAATGTTACCTGGTCATGACTATGTGCGCGCTAGTGTAGCTTATTTGATTTGCGAATGTTAAAAAAAAGACCAATTATCAATATGGATACCCATAATTACGAGACCGCCTCAATCTTACAGCCGGGCAAATTGTGCACTTATTAGAGGGAATTCTGAAAGGGCTTGCCTAATGTATGCTGCCATTACGTCCGCTCTTCGCTGTGAGTTCAATGGCTCGATGCAACGCTATCCTTAATCAAGGGGGGGGGGGACGTTGCCATGAAACGAAGAACTCGGATTAACTGCACGCCAGAGCAGAAGGCGATTATCTGGGACAGATATAAGCAAGGTGATTCCCTGCATGATATCGCCAGAATGTTCGACAGATTTCATTTTTCTATCATGCCCACAATCCACCAGACAGGGGGCTACCGTCCTCCCGTTCGAAAGCGGCATCGATTAGCTCTTACGCTTGATGAAAGAGAGGAGATATCCAAAGGACTGGTAGCTAAACTCAGTATCAGGGACATTGCTGCCAACTTATCAAGAGCACCCTCAACGATTAGCCGCGAGGTCAGGAGGCACGGAGGAGCCAAGCAATACCGTGCAGCAAAAGCCGATGCTACTGCGTGGGAAAATGCTCTGAGACCAAAACCTTGCAAGCTAATTGAAAGCCCCACATTTTGTAAAATCATTGCAGAGAAGATGCATCAAGACTGGTCGCCGGAACAGATCGCCGGTTGGCTGAAACGCTGTTATCCGGATAATCAGGACATGCTTGTATCCCTGATGAATCCGCAGCCAGTCCGGTGATCTGTAATACCCTGATAGCGTGATAGCGCTTCGTGATATGTTCTCGAATATCAGCATGGTACTTACCGCGGCCGAGAAAACAGTGATCGATTGGAATGATCAGAAGACCCGAGACGCGCTGGCCCGCATTCAGGGCTACGTAAAAGACAACGGACTGCCGTTAACTTTTCTGGGGTATCCTGACACATAAGACTGTGCGCTGCAGATTGACATGTGGTCGCTGCTTAACTGGATTGATAAGGGACAAGGTGACCACCGCATCGATGATTACGGTCTGCGCAATGACAGGGTTCTGACAGATAAGTACGCCGTCATGCTTGAGGCGTACCAGAATATCCGCAGTAACCAGCCGTTCGACCTTAACGGGCTCGAACAGATGGTGAAGAGCCGTCAGTTCCACATGTTCTGAACCCGCTAGGCACCGAAAGGTGCTTTTTTCTGCACTAGCTCAGCCACTCAGTGACATCACTAGACGACGATGAATTGCGTGGCGTGGAGAACTGAACTGTGAGATATGTGTGACGAGCGCGGGAATGATGAAAGAGCTGAATACCAATATGACGGGGCTAAATATCAGTTTAGCTGTAAGATTGCTTCAGTGTGAAAATAAAGTCCAGTCTGTTGGATGAAAATATATGTTATGCCAGCAGTGTGTTGATATAATAACTATCCTGTTATCAATAGCGTGTAATGAATATTGATGGTTTGTGAAAATAACAGTCTGTTGGGTAGGCCGTTTGAACGAAAATTCTCCGCTCCCGTCAGTCTGGAAATTCTATGTTCACTGTTGTTTACGTTGCTGAGAGTTGCCAGAACACGCAGTGTCAGCGCCTCCTGTATGGATGACATATGCCTTTCGGCTTAGCCTTACGACCCTCATCTGGTCCGGGCTTCCTTGCTGCGCCCTGCTGGATTAATCCTGGTTATTTTTGCTGTAAATATTATTCATCAGGACGGATGTATATACTCTTTAGTTAACGTATAACCGGGCGGTACGCTCATTCAGCAGCAAAATTAAATTAATGCCTAACCTAAATAAATCCACCTTGCTGCCGATAATAATAATGTCAGTAAGGAATGGTTATGAACGATTTTCATATTTTAAGTATCTGCATTCAGAATAAAGACTCAGCGGGCTGCATGCGGATTTTCCGTGATAAATCTGAATTTGCGGCACGCAAAATAATCGAGAAGCTGAAAGTCAGCGTCACTAACCGGACCGGCAAGGCGTTCTGGCTCTGGGTACAGACTTGGCTTCTCAGTACCTGCCGTCAGGAGACAAAAGATCGTGATTCTGTCCATCCCGGAGCGTCATCTGTATCTGTTCCCGGCCCGACTCAGCCCTGCAGCCCTGGACTGGGTGAAGGTACTGGCACTTTTGGCCATGTTCGTCGATCACATCAATAAGCTGTTCATAAACCCGCTCAGTCCCCTGATGAATGCGCTTGGCCGGATGGCCTTCCCCCTGTTCACGCTTATCTGGGCGATGAACGTGCACGGCAGTCCCGGACGCCTGCAGCAACGCGCAAATCGCCTGTGGATGTGGGAGATGGTAACGCAGCCCGCGTTCATGCTGGCGTTCCGTCACCAGCTGCCCGTGTATGCCCTGAACATTCTGTTCGTGTTTGCCGGCGTGACGCAGCTGCTGGCACTCCATCACCGTTACGGAAGAAAAGGCCTGCTGACGGGCCTGTTATTACTGGCCGTCCTGGTCGTTCCGCTGACGCCCGGAAGCTTCGGTCTGCCGGGACTGATGCTGGCCTGTTCACTGGCCGTCGCCAGTGCGCCCGTTTCCCCTGGCTGGCGTCGGTTCGCCGGATTTCTGGCCGTCATCTCGCTGGTCTGTCTCAACGGCATTTCACATCTGATAGCGTTGCCGGTGGAAACCCTCTTGTTTGCCACGCTACCGACGCTGTTTCTGCCCGTGCTGGCCATAAGGTTGGTTCAGCAGTACACCAAAGACGATGGCCAGCGCTTCATGCCCCGTCATTTCTTTTACATCGCCTATACCGGTCACCTGTTACTGGCAGGGCTTCTGCTCAGCGTCTGGATGCCCGTGAGGGCATAAAGGCGACAGACTCTGTTACGCCTGGCTCTGCGGGTAAGGGTCGCGGGGACCGGCGTAAGCCGCTGCGCATTGATAGTTTCTGCCTTACCAGCCCCTCACCCTGTTAAGCCATACCCGCTTACCGCTATCCGTTTATGTTATGTGCGCGTCCGGAGTTAGCCCGGCAAGGCCTTTGGCCGCCGTCGGACTGTATCTCCGCGTAAGCGCCGTCAGGCGCTTAAGAGCGTGTACGTAAAACCCACCGCGATTTCCTGCAGTGACACCTAATCTAGTTACAACATCCCTCGTAAAGCGATGCTGTTTCGGCCTTTGGGGTCGGGGCGGCGGCGGTTTTGCAGGGGTGGGGCTGTGCTGGATGACAGATTGTAGCTCTAAGGGGCCGGGCGCGTGCGACGGGAGGAAGCTTGGATTTACTCTGAGCGCGCGGCCGTGAGTCCGCTGCATGCGAAGGCATTATTGATTATCCACAGAGTGGCGGAAGATAAAGACCCACTCTGGAATGAAATGAACAGAGCGATAAAGAAGGGGGAATACATTAAAACAATCACCATGACGGCCCTTTGCCCTTAGTTTTCAAGTGATCTGTAATTTATTTAAACACGAAAATTATCGTAAATTTAAGGAGCACACTATGTCCGTACCTGTCGTTGCTATCTTTCTTGCAAAACCCGGCACTGAAGCACTTGTTGAACAACTGTTCCGCTCGGTCATTGACACTACGCTGGAAGAGGATGGCTGCATAAGCTATCAGCTCAATCGTGATACCGGTAATCCGCGCCGATTTATCTGGACAGAAGAGTGGGAGAGTAAGGCACTACTGGAGCGTCATCTCAGCGCCCCGCATATCACGCATTTGTTAAGCGTTATTTCTCAGTATATCGAAACGTCGGACATTATTGTGCTTACTCCTCTGGCGGGAGGCGCTGCGTGAACCTGTATATCAGTGACCACACGCATAGTAGCGGACACGCTTGTCAATAACGTTGATACCCCTCCCCGGGCTTATGTTACAGCTGTTCCGGTCACCAGTAGCTAAAATCCAGGCTACATCGCGTGGCCCCTTTCTTATTCCTTAGTGGCCTCCCTGACAGCCTGCGCAGGCCTTGCAATGTACTTTGCTTTATCATGATCAAAGCTTCGCTAACGCACTGGCATATTTCGGCGCCCACCGAAGCAACATGCCTCTGTCATCATTAATCTGTCCGAAATTTGACGATGGAGCGAAACATGATTGCCGTACTTTTTGAGGCAGATGCCCTGCCAGAAGCGCAGGAAAGATATCTTCAGCTCGCTTCAGAGCTGAAGCCTCTCTTATCCGACACGCCCGGCTTTATTTCAATTGAGCGTTTCCAGAGCCTGACTACACCCGGAAAAATTCTTTCGCTGTCGTGGTGGGAAGATGAGGAATCTGTAGCGGGATGGAAGCGAAATGTGATGCATCAGGCTGCTCAGACAGAAGGGAAGCAGTCGATTTTTTCATTCTACAGAATACGGGTAGCCAGCGTACTCCGTGATTACTCTTCAGATAAGGGAACAAATCAGCATGTATGACATTCACGTTATTCTCAAAAATAGCCCGGGTTCCCTTGGTTCACTGGGGAGGGTATTGGGCGAAAACGGAGTGGGACTTGAAGGCGGTGGCGTATTTACAGGAGCAGAAGGCGGGCACGCACATTTCCTGGTTGAAGACGGTGAAAAAGCCCGCAGGGTGCTGACTGAAGCCGGTTTTGAAGTCCGCAACCTGTGTCGTCCTCTGGTAAGAAAGTTACCTCAGGAACGGCCCGGAGAGCTGGGAGAAATAGCGAATACAATTGCCCGGAACGGGATCAATATTCTGGTACAGTACAGTGACCATAGTAACCGGCTCATCCTCATTACGGATGATGATGCCCGGGCAGCTGAAGTAACCCAAAAATGGGCAATACCTTCTGAATGAACCTCGTTAAAACAAAGCACGACAGTGAGTCAGATGATGTCCTTGAAACATCCATGGCAATGGTGGCTTCTGCGTTGTCTGACCCGTCCAGGGTCAGCATCCTGTGCGCCCTGATGGACGGGCGCGCATGGACAGCCACCGAACTTAGCGTAGTGGCTGATATAGCAGCCTCGACAACCAGCGGGCACCTAAACCGGCTTCTTACCAACGGTCTGGTTATTTGCCTGACGCAGGGGCGTCATCGCTATTACAGCCTTGCGGGACATCATATCGCCGGACTGCTGGAAAACCTGATGGGTGTGTCCATGCGTACTCGTAAGGCTCCTGCCTGTAGTACACCGCACTCTCTTCGTTATGCACGCACCTGCTATGACCATCTGGCAGGCGAGCTTGCTGTCAACATTTATGAGTGTATGCTGCGGGAAAAATGGCTGGAAGCCGACGGCTCGGCACTGACGTCAGCCGGCAAAATACATTTTGAGAAAATGGGCGTCGTACTGAATTCACGTTCGCGCCGCAAGCACTGTTGCCCCTGTCTGGACTGGAGTGAAAGACGTTCCCACCTCGGCGGTAATGCTGGCTCGGCACTGCTTACGCTTTTTCTTGAAAAAGAGTGGATAACGCGTACACCGGGATATCGTGAAGTGAATCTAACCGATTCAGGCAAGGTCGCCATGTATCGGCTGTTTGGACTTAAAATTACCTGATTAAAGAGGATTGTCATTTACATATTTTGGCAATTTATGATTCATCGTAATAACTTCGCTGATGTTATTCGGCAATCGACGAGCGCCAATATACATTCTCTTCCAGTATACATTCCTTAAAGACGAACGGGTGACACCCTTACTGACTGACGCGTGAATAAACTTATTGTTGGTATCATAAAAACCAACATGGAAGCCATTTTTAATTTTGAAGAAAACAAGATCTCCCGCACGAAGATTTTTTTTATCAACCTTTACCCCCATATGAATAAGATCATGAGTGGTAACACGTTTCATAGGAAGGTTAAATCTGTCTTTAAGGGTTCTCCATACAAACCCAGAACAATCGACACCATCAATATCAGTCCCTCCCCACTGATAGGGAGCCGTACGCCAGGTGTTCAGCTGATCGTGCAGCGCAGCCACGACAGGAATTAAGTCCGGGGAATAATGACTGTTAGATTTGACAAGAGATTTGCCGTCATTATTTTTTACTTTATGAACTTTTTTCTCACTGCAACCGGAAATAATCGCAACGACTAAAAGAATAACTAATTTAATACTTATAAGTTTCATAAACATTTATACAGGTAACCGGAATGTCATACTAACCCGACAGAAGGATTACCCCTGTATATAATGTGAGCAACTTACTCTACATTACAAAATTCATAACTTGTTAATGTTTTTCAGTTATCTTTCTCGTTACTGGTATTGTCATGGCCTTTCAGCAGGCTGATTTCGCCCTTCCTCTGGCGTCTCACGCATTCCTGCCACGCCAGTACCGTCATGCTGAACTTCCATCGCTCTGGGCCATAAGTCGTGGTTTACAGGGCTGGGTTGCAAGAGAGTCAGTCAACAATAAACAGTTTTGCACCCGTACTCGTTTTCGACTGATGTTGCTCTGCATTATCGCCAACCTGATAGCTCATGCCTGGCTTCAGGATGAATTTCCGCCCATCATCGAGCACTGTTTCTAACTCGCCTTCCATGCAGAACAGGATATGGCCTTTCTTACACCAATGGTCCGCAAGGTAGCCCGGCGTATATTCAACCATCCGCACACGGATTTGATTGAGCGCGTTACCAAAGAACTGGGTGCGCCAGTAGGCGGTGCCAGTCTCTCCTGGATGCTCTGTTCTTTCGACGTCATCCCAGTTCGTTGTACCAAAAGCAAACGCATCCATCTTCATTCTGTTGTTCTCTTTGTGAATTAGAATTCAATCAGCGCACCCACAGGATTGTCGTTGCGCTGCTTAACTTCACCCTCGGGGGTATTAATTTTCAAATAGCATTTTAACCGTCGGCGACCCGATTAAAACGATCAGCATGACCAGACTCGTTGTCCACACCGGCAAGGGGAGACGACCATTCAGTGAAAATACGATTAGGGCACAGGCAGCCAGCAGCATAGAGCCATACAGGAACAAGAAGCGCGGCGAGGTTAGCTCTGGGGTGCTGGGGAACTGCAATGAAAATATTGGCCCGATAAACAGGATGGCCAGCGGTACTGCCCAGTATAAATTCAGTTTCATAAAGCGCTTCCTTTCTTTGTTTTCAGCTCGTGATGCAGCAATGATCGGATCTTTCTGGCGATATACAAAGCGGAAATCGTTTTTTGGCCTCAGAAAAAATTCTGAGGCGCTTTGCGAATGGGACGAAAATTAAGCGGGGCATCTGGCGACGGGATAAATCATTCAGCTTCAATCTTGCGCATGCGTTAACCTTTATTCTGCGCCGTAGCATCGGCACTGAATCCTTAAAGGAGCGGCTCTACGCTAATTGCTTACGCTGAGCGCGTTGCCCGCCACCTAACCCTTTGATTACGGTTCCGGTACCCAAATTTTCGCTTCGCTATCGTCAGGGTAGTAATAGCCATTGGGTATCGATTGCAACTCGACAAGACTTCCCCAGGGGGTATAAAAGTATACGCCGGCATTATTTTCAGTGTCTTCATGACGCGAGTTTCCGTGGGGCTCTGAAAGAAACTTGCCTCCCGCAGCCTTCACTCTTTCAATGGCGTAATTGATATCGTCTACGTATAAAGAAATATGGTTCCAGCCAAAATCCTGCACTCTTACCGGCTTCGTTTGATCTTCACTGATAATTTCAAAAAGTTCCAGGTTTGGCCCATTACCAATGCGCAGTAGCCGTTGCTTGATCATCATTGAGCCAGAGGTTAAGCCCAGTTGTTTCTCGGCATCAGCCCCTTTCAGCGGTGTGTCCTTGTCCGTCAGGCCGTCATAAACATATTTTGCATCCAGCGCCTTCTGCAGAAATTCCGTTGCCTGTTGCAGATCGGGCACGGTTAATCCGATATGGTTGATACCGCGGGTAACAGCACGAGTCGTTTCATGTTCCATCTCTATCCTCCAGTCAGGTAATTGAACGCTCTTAAAAAAGCGTAGTCCCTTTTCCTTGATGAGGTTTGTTCATGCGTTTAATGAAAGACTAAAAATCAGACGTTATGGGCGAAAAGACAACAGCTTGCGTAGTGCAGATCTGTTGTCCGCTTTTGCCAGAAGCGGACGTTGCCAACTCTACGCAGTCTCTCTTATCGAAGAGATAAACGTTAAATTTTTTCCTGATTAACGCGGACGGAGAGCGCCTGGTGGCTCTCTTTTCGTTCGCTATAACGATCGGCGAGATAATCTGTTTGGCCCTTCAGCAGCAGCGTGATTTTAAATAACTCTTCGGTCACATCGACAATACGATCGTACCAGGAAGAGGGTCGCATTCGTCCATTTTCATCAAATTCCTGCCAGGCTTTGGCGACTGAGGACTGGTTGGGAATGGTGAACATCCGCATCCAGCGGCCCAGAATACGCATTTGGTTCACGGCATTGAAAGATTGCGAGCCGCCGCAGACCTGCATCACCGCCAGAGTTTTCCCCTGGGAGGGGCGAAGGGCGCCTTCGCTTAAGGGTATCCAGTCAATCTGGGCTTTCATCACTGCGCTCATGGCCCCATGCCGCTCCGGGGAACTCCACACCATGCCGTCACACCATCTGACCAGCCCGCGCAGTTCGGCCACTTTTGGGTGCGTATCCGGGGCGTCATCCGGCAGGGGTAAACCGGAAGGGTTAAACAGTCTCACCTCTGCCCCCATTGCCGTCAGCAGGCGACCCGCTTCTTCCGCTGCGAAACGGCTGTACGAACGCTCCCTTACCGAGCCGTACAAAATCAGAATACGTGGCGGCTCCTGAAGCTGCAGGCGTTCAGCAATCTTTTGGTCAAAGCATTCAGCGTTCAGGGCAGGGAACTGTTCCATTGTTTACTCCGGGAGATGATGATTTCAAAAAATACACATATGATTTACCATATATGAAAGATAAAGGGAACGGAGCAAAAAATGCTACAGCCTGTGCAGCTTTTTAAAATCCTGGCGGATGAGACCCGCCTTGCCATTGTCATGCTTCTCCGGCATTCGGGGGAGCTGTGCGTCTGCGATATTTGCGCGGCTACCTCGGAGTCACAGCCCAAAATTTCCCGGCATATGGCTATCCTGCGTGAAGCAGGGCTGGTGCTCGATCGTCGGGAAGGCAAATGGATCCACTATCGGCTTTCTCCCCACATGCCGGCATGGGCCAGTGAAACAATAACGATGTCATGGCAGTGCCTGCGCGAAGAGGTGGGTGAATGGTTAAAAAAATCCGCCTGTACCTCCTGCTGAGTAGTGTAATCATATACGTATAATCATATATAAAGGAGCCTGAGATGTTTCTGGCAGGGAGTATCTTTATCCTGACGCTGGTTCTGGTCATCTGGCAGCCCAGAGGACTTAGCATCGGCTGGAGCGCAAGCATCGGAGCCGGGCTGGCGTTGGTTACGGGAGTTATTCATGTCGAGGATATTCCCGTCGTCTGGGACATCGTCTGGAATGCCACGGCCGCTTTTATTGCGGTGATCATCATTAGCCTTTTGCTTGATGAGTCCGGTTTCTTTGAATGGGCCGCGCTGCATGTTTCACGCTGGGGGAACGGACGGGGTCGCCTGCTCTTTACCTGGATAGTTTTGCTTGGCGCTGCGGTGGCTGCGCTGTTTGCCAACGACGGCGCAGCGCTGATATTGACGCCAATCGTGATTGCGATGCTGCTCGCACTGGGGTTCAGCGAGGGGACGACGCTGGCCTTTGTCATGGCGGCAGGGTTTATCGCCGATACCGCCAGTTTGCCGCTGATCGTCTCCAACCTGGTGAATATCGTCTCGGCGGATTTCTTCAACCTGGGCTTTACGCAGTACGCCTCGGTCATGGTCCCCGTAAACCTGGCGGCCATTGCGGCCACGCTGGTCATGCTGCATCTTTTCTTCCGCCGCGATATCCCGGCGACCTATGACGTCTCGCTTCTGAAAACGCCTGCCAGCGCGATAAAGGATCCGGCGACCTTCAGGGCGGGCTGGGTTGTGCTGCTGCTCTTGTTGAGCGGGTTCTTTGTTCTGGAGCCGCAGGGGATCCCGGTCAGCGCAATAGCCGCAGCTGGCGCGGCTGTGCTGCTGGTGGTGGCGAAGCGAGGTCATGCCATCAATACAGGAAAGGTGCTGCGTGGGGCGCCATGGCAGATCGTGATCTTCTCGCTCGGCATGTACCTGGTGGTTTATGGCCTGCGTAATGCCGGACTCACGGAGTCGCTCTCGGACGTGCTGAATCTGCTGGCGGATAAGGGGTTATGGGCAGCCACGTTCGGCACCGGCTTCCTGACCGCCTTCCTCTCGTCGGTGATGAACAACATGCCGACGGTGTTGATTGGCGCCCTCTCTATTGACGGGAGTACAGCAACCGGTGTCATTAAAGAGGCGATGATTTACGCCAACGTCATTGGCTGCGATTTAGGCCCGAAAATCACCCCGATAGGTAGCCTGGCCACGCTGCTGTGGCTGCATGTGCTGGCACAGAAAAACATGACCATCACATGGGGATATTACTTCCGCACCGGCATCATCATGACCCTGCCCGTGCTCTTTGTCACTCTGGCCGCGCTGGCGTGGCGGCTCTCTGTCACTTTGTAATGAGATACTGATATGAGCAACATCACCATCTATCACAACCCGGCCTGTGGCACCTCCCGTAACACGCTGGAGATGATCCGTAACAGCGGCAACGAACCGAACATTATCTATTATCTCGATACACCCCCCACCCGCGATGAGCTTGTGCAGCTGATCAACGATATGGGGATCCCGGTGCGGGCGTTGCTGCGTCAGAACGTTGAACCTTATGCGCAACTGGGTCTTGCAGAGGAGATATTTTCTGATGCGCAGTTGCTTGATTTTATGCTTCAGCATCCCATCCTGATCAATCGACCAGTGGTGGTCACGCCGCTTGGGACAAGGCTTTGCCGGCCTTCAGAAGTGGTGCTGGAGATCCTCCCTGAAGGTCAGAAGGGCGCTTTCACGAAAGAGGATGGCGAAAAAGTGATTGATGAGACCGGTCAGCGGATTAAGTAGCTGGACCTCATTCGTTGAGCCGGGCTGGCTGTCTCAGAAAATGCCAACGATCCTGCGTGGGCACGCTCTTTAAAACAGTCCCGGTCCCCTGAAGGTGCGCCGCCATTCGCTGGGGCTGACATTAAAGCGCGCCTTGAAACTCTGGCGAAAAGAGACCGGGGACTGGTATCCCACCAGGGACGATACTACGTCAATGCTGTGATCCGTGGTTTCGAGCAGCTCCTGGCTGCGCTGCAGACGCTGGGCGCTGAGCCAGTCTTTGACGGTCATACCGGTTGCCTTGACAAAATGGCGCGTCAGCGTGCGCCGGCTCATGCCGGAAAAACCGGCCAGAGAGTCAATATCGTGGCGCTTGTCCAGGTTGCGGCGCAGGTAGTTAATAAGGTCATTAATCTGCTCGTCACGCGTCGTCTCCGGCACCACGTGCTCAATAAACTGCGCCTGTCCCCCTTCACGGTACGGAGGAATGACCATTCGCCGGGCCACGCGGTTCGCAAGTGCAGATCCGTAATGTTCCCGCACGATATTCAGGCAGCAGTCTATGCCTGCGGCCGTACCCGCAGAGGTGATCAGGCGCTCATCGCTGGTATAGAGCGCATTACCGTCCAGCCTGACCTGCGGAAAGCGCCCGGCAAAATCCTGCTCAAACTCCCAGTGCGTCGAGGCCCGGCGGTTATCCAATAGTCCGGCATAGGCGAGTACGTAAGCCCCAAGGCAGAGTCCCACCACCTCAGCCCCGCGTTGCCAGGCCGCTCGCAGGGCATCAAGCAGGGCTGGGGAGGGACGCACCCCGGGATGCTCCCAGAAGGGGACGATAATAATGTCTGCAATCTCGAGTTGCTCAGCGCCATGCTCCACGTTAATGGAAATCCCGATATCAGATTCCACTGTGCCAGGCTGCTCAGCACAGATCGTCACGTCGAACAGCCCCGGCTCCGGCATGGCCTTATCAAAGACCATGGACGGAACGGAGAAGTGAAACGGGCTAAAACCCGGCGTGGCAATAACGGCAACGTGCAGAGCGGACATAATAGAGACCTTTTACTGATTAAATCGGGTATGGCCGACGTTTTGCCGGCAGGCGGCAATCAGATTTTAGCCGCCTGCAGACAGGTTGTGCGTCAGAGACTGAGCGTCTCGCCGTCTTCAGGCACCCGCACCTTTTGTTGCAGACCGTTTTCTGCGGTGTATGCACGCAACTCAGCGCGGCTGAGCAGGCAATGGTTTACGGCTTCCATATGTGAGGCCACCAGGGTCGCTGCCGGCAGAATCTCCAGCGTGCGCAGGGCATCCTCTTTACCCATAATAATGGCGCCAATCCCGTCGACCGTCGCACATCCGATATTGAGGACGACGACGTCCGGCGCGTATTTCTTCAGGCTGTTCACGTACGGCGGTACCCAGATGGTGTCGCCGGCAATATAGAGCGTCTTTTCACCCTCAGCGGAAAAGACCAGCCCGCACGCATCGCCCAGGCGTTCGGCCACTTCAGGAATGGCATAGGCTTCATCGCTGCCGTGCTGTCCATCGGTTTTTACGACGTTAATGCCGGCAATGACGTTGGTGTCAGCCAGCACGCTGACTGCGGTAAAGCCCTGAGAGCGGATAAGTGACGCATCGCTTTCATTCTGAGTGTAAATCACCTTGTCTTTGGGGATGAGCTTCTGAGCCGCTTCGTCCCAGTGATCCTGATGCGTATGCGTCACGATAATCACGTCTACGTCCAGCAAGGTATCAACGGAAACCGGCAGCGCCACCAGCGGGTTACGCAGGTGAGAACGCGCCGTTCCGGGAAAGCCGGGCCAGGCCTCTTTATCCGCGAGCATCGGGTCGATCAGGAAGCGAACCCCGGCATAGTCAAGCTTCAGTGTGGCGTTTCGTATTTGAGTCAGCTGCATTTTTTACTCCGTCAGGTACACCGCAGCGATGCGGTCTGTGCATGGAGAGCGCAGTATAAAAAAGCTGCGGAAGAGGGGTGAGGCGCGCGCAGGTCATTCTTCGATGAAAAAGGGTCAAAAAGCGATGCCATTGCGCTCAAAGCATTATCCCTTTCCCGTTGGCGACCGGACTGTCTCCTGTGGAAACGACGTTGGCCCAATATCATCGCATTTTGACTTTCTGACCTCTCACGCCGTTGCGGGGCGCTTTTTATACTTTTCGGACTGTTCACATCCGAGGTAATACTATGGCATACGCACTCACCGATGACGGCATCGAAATTTACTACGAAGCGAAGGGTCAGGGCCTGCCGATCGTTTTTGTTTCCGGCTATTTTGGCATCAGCGATATCTGGCAGGCACAGACCGAGGTGTTGTCCAGGACATTCCGCACGGTCTCTTATGACAGCCGCGGCTATGGCCGTTCCGCTAAACCCCTGCAGGCAGAGGCATACAGCATTCCACGTCACGCAGAGGATTTAAAAGCAGTTATTGATGCGGCTGGCATCAACGGGCCTGTGGTTCTGGTTTCTCATTCGATCGGCTGCAATATCATCTCCACCTTTGCAGCCAACTCTCCGCAGCGGGTGGCCGGACTGGTCTATACCGCCTGCTACGTAGACGGCAAGCAGATGCGCGACGCGGGTATGTCCGTGGAGGGAGTTAGCGAAGCGGTTGCCACGCCTTCCGGTGCGGTGGCCTTTTATCAACCCTTTGGCGTCCCGGAAAGCGTGGGTGCCGAGGCCGCAAAATGGGCGACGCACGCCCTGCAGGCGAATGCCGCTGCATTCCTGAACCATGAAATGGCCGATCGCTATTGCGCCATTACCGCACCGGCACTCATCCTGCAGGGTGAAAACGATGCGCCTAATCCGCTTCCGTTTGCCACCGCGCTGCAGCAACTGCTGGGCGGTGGGGCAGAGCTAAAGGTGCTTAAGGGGGTCAATCACTTCCCGCCGCTGGAGGCAGCGGAGACCGTTACGACCTTTGTTGAAGAACATGCAATTCGCTGCTTTGCTGAATAATCCTTCTCTGAATGCCCATTAACGACGAAGCCACCTGCAGGGGTGGCTTGAATGAGCTGTGATGGGTCATCACGCTAAGTGCTTATGCTTGAATAGGGCTTACCGACGAACAGGCAAAAAAGGTTATCGCTGCCGTAGCCAGCCCTGAATACCCATGGATGCGGAGTCGATTGCGCCGGCGAGGTAGCCTGAAAACTGTGGTGACCATTCACTGGCAATACCCGTTATTTTTCCTGTCCACTCGCCACGATCCGGGACTGACTCAGGCAGCGCATGTCCTGCTTCCTGCAGCAGGTCGAATTCCGTGGCCGTAAACGGATCGGCTGCCCAGTCTTTCAGGAACTCCGCTTCAGGAGCGGCCGCATCCGGTCCAAACAGGCGCGCCAGCTGCTCACGACAAAGTTGTATGAGCATCTCTTCGCTGACCGTCCATCTTGATTTAGCCGGTACGCCGATAAAGCCAAAGAGCACCGTTTTCCCTGAGTCAGGCTCGGAGACATCGTGAATTTCAACCATCGGGCCAGCCTGGCTGCTGGCATCGCCGGAAAGCCGCTGAGCTTGCAAAAAATCGGTGTTGTAGACGGCGACATACTTTGCATGGGGTGCCATCCAGGTTGGCGTAGTGCGCCAGTTTGAAAGCAGCGCCTCAGGCAACGCCGGGCTAAAAGCAATGTTTGCAGCCAGCGCGGGCGGCAGGGCAAGAAAAATGTGCTCGCAGGTAAAAAGGGTTTCCTCTCCCGCCCCGGTTTTGGCCAGGACCTGCATTCCCTCTTCGGTGCGAATAATGGATTTCACCTGCTGATTCAGCTTAATTTTGTTCGCCGAAACCTGATGCCTGAGTGCGGCCGTCAGGGCCTGCATTCCATCCTTCAGCCTGAATGATGGCGGTGCGGTTTCATAGGCAGGATAACGCTGCGCCGGGGAGGAGGGATGGCGCTCATACAATATATCGCCTGGTCGCCCCTGTGGGATGACGGTGAGTCCCAGTTGCCCGATGAGTTGCGCGAATTCAGGCTGGATCTGCGGCCAGAACCAGGCTGCCCCCATATCCACATGCAGCCCTGCAACTTCGCCGGACAGCACTCGGCCGCCTGTCCTGTCCCGCGCTTCCAGAATCACATAATCCACGCCTGCTTTTTCCAGTAGCGTGGCGGCATAGAGCCCGCTAACGCCTGCCCCGATAATAATAACGCTGCTTCTCATGGTGTGGCTCCGGTCAGGGTGGCAGGGCTGAGGTGCCCGGTTTTCAGATAAAAAAGTGCGCCACTGGCGGTGGCTGTCAGGGCGGGCATGTCGCCAGGCGGAAACCGTAACCAGCTCCCCTGTTCGTAGCGGCCTTCCGGTGCCATTAATGCCCCTTCCAGAAGCAGCAGTTCAGCACCGCCGATGAGTGGCGCACAGAAGATGCGTTCGCCCGGCGCCAGTTTCTGGAGTAGTACCGTCTCTCGCGAGTCAGAAAACAGGGGGCAAATTCTTCGTTGCGGCTGGCCGTGCCAGTTATGATCATCATGTGTATTGATTCTGACGGGCTGGCGTTCATCATCGGTCATCTGGCGCAGTTTGACGAAAATCGTTGTGCCGTCGCGGCTGGAGGGCTGATGGGACGATCCGTCCGGACTACGCAGATACCAGCCTGCAGGGTAATCCATCCCGTTTTCCGTAAACGTGCCGCTCAGCACCAGTATCTCTTCGCCACCAGGGTGGCTGTGCTCGGGGAAGAGCGATGCCGGCGCATAACGGACAAGGCTGGTGGCCCGGGCCTGCTCACGGCCTATCCGATCGAGCATGACGCGTTCCACGCCCGGCTGCGGAGAGGTGATCCAACGATAATCATCCGGCGTGATGATGGCTCTTTGCGAGAAATCAGAATTCAGTAACATCATAATCAGTCAGTTGACGGCACCCAGTGGGGTGCCGTTTGCGGGTTTATTTATTCGGCAGGTTATCGTAAACATCCAGAGCACGCGCGGTATAAGTCAGTGCCGCACCGGTATTCAGATTGATGGCGACGGCAAGCGCTTCGGCAATCTCTTCCCGTGTGGCACCGTGTTTAACCGCAGCATCCACGTGCACCGCCAGGCATCCGTCGCAGCGGGTGGTGACAGCCACGGCCAGCGCGATCAGTTCATGGGTTTTAGGATCAAGGTGCTTGTTTTCAGACGCGCCTTTATCCATTTGCTGAAAGCCTTTCATAAACTCAGGCTGCAGTTTGGCAAATTTGCCAATGGTGGCGAGCAGGCCGCTGCGATATTCATTCCAGTTTAAGGACATTGAAAACTCCGGTTTTTTGTCTCAGAAAAACGTTAATTACATAACGTCGTAGATGCGTACATCAGGGTCGCTGTTCAGGTAAGGTTTCAGGCCTGCAACAACATCCTGGGTGAAAAGTGGGCTGTTGAGATACCCCTGCGCCTGGGCTGTGGTCGCAAAACCGTGCAACACCTGCACGTCCTGGTCGCGGATAAGCAGTTCTTTCGAGGTGGCACCGTCGATGGTGGTCAGAAACGGGGTTTTGTACTTCTGATAGATACCCGCGGCTGCCGCACGGTTTTCATTGCTGATATCAAGGGTGATTTGCAGATAAGCCATCGTTCTCTCCTTCGCTCAGGTTAAAGCAATGCCGTCAGGGCCACTGCCGTTCGTTGAGAGGGATTATCGGAAAGCTCGCGAGCGCCAACAAATCAGATAATCTTGCGAAGCGGAGAAGAAATTCTATGTCGCGCCTGTTATGGAATTAACGCCTCATGCTTGAGGCGTATTTTCAGAGAGGACGTCCTGCACAAGCCAGTCGTGGAAGACTTTGACTTCTTCACGCATGACGTTCTGCTGCGGAGTGACCAGGTAGTAAGCCCAGGTCAGTGGCCAGCGATGGGCGGAGTGCAGCTGAACCAGCTGGCCCGTTTCAATCAGCTGCTTCACCAGGGCGTAACGCACCACGGCCACCCCCCGTCCACTCAGGGCGGAGAGGATAACGGCAGAGGTGGAGTTAATATGCAGGCCGCTTTCCTGCGCTTCAGGCGCACCGACGGCGCTCAGGACATCGTCCCATGAGGGAAAATTCGCCCCCGGATGCGGCGTGTCATCATGGATCAACTTTTGCGTGGCGAGCCACTCAGCACAGGTGATTTTCTCTGCCGGGACCAGCCGCGGACTGCAGACCAGCACCGCCTCTTCATCCATTAGCCAGGTCTTATTCACGCCGGGCCAGTCCCCCTGACCGCAGCGGATGCCGATATCCGCCTCACCGTGCGACACATCCATCAGCTTTTCCGTCACGTTAAGCCGCAGGTCGATCGTTTCATGCGTTTCTGAGAATCGGTTCAGGCGATCCATCAGCCAGTTCATCATCAAAACCTGCGAGGCGGTCACGATCACAACAGAGCGTGCCCGACGGCCGCGCAGTTTATTTAACCCGGTTTCCAGTTTATCCAGCCCCTGGGTGATGTCCTGCAGGGCTTCCTGCGCTTCATCCACGAGGGTCAGACGCTCTTTCCCGGAGCGGGTGCGGTGGAGCAACGGGTGTCCTACCCAGTCCTCCAGCGAGCGGACTAGCTGGCCCACCGCGGCTGGCGTAACGCCCAGCTCCTGGGCGGCGCCGGTAAAGCTGCCGTGCCGGGCAGTGGCCTCAAAGGCATGCAGCCACTTCAGTCGGTTTAGCGATCGCATTGCAGGTATCCTGATTCAGTGTTTTTTTTCAGTATACCTGAGCGAGAAAGATTTTCTTTCCTGTGTCGCAATTTCTTCTCAGTCGTCAATCCGGCTTCAGGGTGGCATTCTGGCTTCACACGATGAGGAGCAGGGCTTTTCATCAATGACAACCAAATGAATTTAAAGAGGTTAGCGATGAACGCATCTTTTGCCGGTAAAAAACTGTTAGTGGTTGGTGGTACCAGTGGAATGGGCTTTGAAACAGCGAAGCTGGTTCTGAAAAACGGCGGTAGTGTCGTACTGGTTGGTAATCGTCAGGACAAAGCCGAGCAGGCACGCCAGGCGCTGGCTGCTGACGGCCAGGTATCCATCATCGTGGCTGACCTGATGAAAGAAGAAGGCATGCAGCACGTGGTGAACACCATCAACGCTGAGCATAAAGACATCAGCCTGCTGGTGAATGCGGCGGGTGTATTCTTCCCGAAACCTTTCACCGAACACGAAATGTCTGATTACGACATGTACATGAACATCAACCGCGCGACCTTCTTCATTACCCGCGACGTAGTGCGCAACATGGTTGAGGCCGGCATTAAAGGCTCTATTGTTAACATCGGCTCCATGTGGGCGCAGCAGGCCATTGGTGCCACACCGTCTTCAGCCTACTCCATGGCGAAAGCCGGTCTGCACGCACTGACCAAAAACCTGGCGATTGAGCTGGGCGAAAAAGGGATCCGCGTCAATGCGGTTTCTCCGGCCGTCGTTCACACGCCGATCTACGAAGGCTTCATTCCGAAAGACGACGTGAAAGAGGTGATGAACAGCTTCGACAGCTTCCACCCGATTGGCCGCGTGGGTACGCCGGTGGATATCGCGGAGACCGTCGCCTTCCTGCTTTCTGACAAGACTGGCTGGGTCACCGGCGCCATCTGGGATATCGATGGTGGCGTGATGGCTGGCCGTAACGCCTGATGACTCTGCCGCACGCGGGCGACCGCGTGCGGCACTGGAGTACCTATGCAAATCCAGACCGCAAACTATGACCTTGTCACCACATGGCAGGGGGGAATGGCGAGCCGAACGCGTTGCCGGTCCATTACGGGTAACAGAAGTCAAAGCCACGTTATCGATTCCGATGAACCTGTCGCGCTGGGTGGCGAAGGGCGAGCCCCCGCTCCTCAGGACCTGATGCTGGCCGCTTTTAACGCCTGCATGACGGCCGCTTTTGTTCAGGAAGCCAGAGGGGCGGACCTTACGCTCACCCATCTCGATATCGAGACCCGCGGCGAACTCCTGACGGAAATCACCCAACTCTGTGACAAAACGACAGAACTCTCTCCTGGCAGGCTGCAGTACGTCATTCACGTCAGCGGGAATGGAACGGCCCATCAATTTGAATGCGTCCATCAGCGGGTCATTAACGCCTCCCTTAACCGGTGGTTACTGGCTCAGAACATGACGATAGAGGGTGATTTAATCCTTATCTGACGCGGCCCCGCTATTTAACCGGTGCAACTTATGAATAAAAAATATCGCGCTATGCAGGTTGTCGCCCCCGGCGTGCTGGAAATGACAGAGCGGCCGATACCTGCTCCCGCTCCTGATGAAGTACTCATCAAAATTGAAGCATGCGGCGTATGTGGTGCCGATCTCCGGGATACGGAAAAAGCGCCGCAGGCAGGCCAGCCCGGGCGAATTCCGGGTCATGAAATTATTGGATACATCACCCGGAAGGGGGGCAGGGTGCCCGATATCTGGCAAACCGGCCAGCGGGTCGGGGTCGGGCGTTTAGGGGGCTACTGTCAACAATGTAAGCCCTGCCGTAACGGACTTTTTCATCTGTGTGAAAATCAGTTAACGCCGGGTCTCAGCTGCGATGGCGGCTACGCAGAGTATGTTGTTATGCGCCATACCGCGCTGATCGCTATTCCCGCAGAGCTCTCTTCCGTGCATGCCGCGCCGATCCTCTGCGCCGGTACTGCCACCTTTAATGCGCTGCGTCACGCCGGTGCCAGGGCGGGCGACAGAGTGGCTGTTCTCGGGATGGGGGGGCTGGGGCACATGGCTGTTCAGTACGCTCGTCACATGGGTTTTGAGGTGACGGTGATAGCGCGTGGTCGTGAGAAAGAGCGTACAGCCTTTCAGCTGGGCGCGCATCACTACATCGATGCGCTCAGCGAAGATGCCGCAGCGTGCCTTAAAGAAGATGGCAGCGTGGATCTTATTCTGGCTACAGCGGCGGATTCTGAAACGCTTTCAGCCCTGCTGCCTGCTCTGGCGCCCCGGGGAAAAGTCGTCCTGCTGGGTACCGGACGCACGCCCCTGCAGATTATGCCGGGTATGATGATTGGTGCTGAACGCTCGCTGGCCGGGTCATTCGTCAGCACACCGGCTCAAACCGAACGTGCGCTGCATTTCAGCCATCTCTTTCAGACGTTGCCTGTCACCGAACAGTTGCCGTTTGAACGGGCAAACGAGGCGCTCAGCAGACTCAAAATGGGCAAGGTACGTTACCGGATGGTGCTCACAATGAATCAGGATAATTAATCACATGTCCACAGAACAGTTCCTGCCTGTCGCAGATCAGAAAAAGAATATTATTCGCCTCTCCGCCGCGCAGGCTCTTGCTGGTGCTAACTCGGTCGTTTTTTATGCCACCGGGGCCATTGTCGGAAACGCAATCGCGCCCAGTAGTGCTCTGGCGACGCTGCCCATTACCATGTTTGTTCTGGGAATGGCCGCCTGCATCCTGCCGTTAGGCTCACTGGCACGAAAAAATGGCCGGAACGCCGCCTTTATGGTTGGCACTGGGGCGGGCGTCATTACCGGGCTGACTGCGGCCCTGGCCGTCGTGATTGGCTCATTTTTGCTGTTCTGTATTGCTGCTTTTCTGGGTGGTGCTTATGCCGCCGTTGCCCTGAGCTTTCGTTTTGCTGCAACCGATGGTGTCACGCCGGAGCGCCGGGCACGGGCTTTATCGCTGGTGATGGGAGGCGGGGTGATCGCTGGCGTGGTTGGCCCCATGCTGGTTTCCGGCACCATGCACCTTTGGCCGCCTCATACCTTCGCCGTCACCTTTCTCGCCCAGGCTTTTGTGGCGGTCATATCGGCATTTATCCTCAACGGCGTGAAAACAACAGAGCCAGCCAGCGCAGCGAAAGCTGCAGGGCGGCCTTTGCGCGAAATTATCCGCCAGCCGGGATTTACCAGAACCGTATTTAGCGGTGCGGTCACCTACATGGTGATGAACTTTTTGATGACGGCAGCACCGCTCTCAATGCACATGCACGGCATTTCTCAGCAGGCCTCCAACCTGGGGATCCAGTGGCATGTTATTGCAATGTACGGACCAGGATTTTTCACCGGCAAATTAATTAACCGCTTTGGTGCGATGCGTATTGCCGCTATGGGTCTGCTTATCACCGCATGCTCTGTGCTGGCTGGTCTCGGTGGAACCGATATTTTCCATTACTGGCTGTCGCTGATTTTGCTGGGGCTTGGCTGGAATTTTGGCTTCACTGGCGCATCGGCGAAAATCATTGACTATCATCGTCCCGAAGAGAAAACCCAGGTTCAGTCTCTGAATGACTTTGTCGTATTTGGGGTGATGATTGTCGGGTCGTTTTCTTCCGGCGCGCTGCTCAGCCTCTACGGCTGGAATGCGGTCTTGTGGGGTTCTTTAGTGCCCGTTGGCCTTGCATTTATAGGGATAGCGAAAGAGCTGCAGGCAAAAGGTCAGGGCAAGTTAACCTCCTGATGGCGGCGCGCTTGCTGGTGTTGGAAACAGTCTCTCAAGTCCAACATCAGCGTGCAAAGTTTTGGGGACGTTGCGCGTTTCATCATCAAAAATCAGGGTGGAGCATTTTAAGGAAGATGGTAAGGTCGTTGTTTGCTCGCTTCCAGAAGGATCTCAGTATGAACAACCTGTTACGCAAGAATTATCCTGAGTTAGGTGAAGTAAAGGCTCCTTTTGTTCATTCCGTAAAACATGGCAATACGCTCTACATTTCAGGATTGACCGCATTTGGCACCGCCGCTCAACAGAAAGGCATGGCTGAGCAGGCTGAAGAGATATTCAGTCAAATGAGAAAAATTATTACTCTGGAAGGCGCTGATTTTTCAGCCCTGATCAAAGTGACGATATTTATTACCTCTTTTGCGGAGATCGACGAACTACGCAAAGTGTTGTACCGAAATTACGGTGATCACTTGCCAGCGAGCTCGCTCGTAGAAGTCAGCCGCCTCTTTTCACCTGACCTCTCGATAGAAATTGAGGCGATATTCGGCCTCTAATTCATATTTCATAACCGGATAAGATCAACTCTTCAGTTTTTAACGCCGTTATATAAAACCCTTTCTGGAAATAGCGTCCGCGCCTTGCTCGAGGCAGACTGCACGACGCTTCAGGTGGTCAGTTTCGTGCCAGGCGCGGACGTTCCTGGCACTGTATTATGTTGTTCACCATGCGCAGGTCGTGGCGCAGGCGTTTGACGCATTGAGGGCCGAGTCTGGAAATCTTCCAGACCTTACCCGTCAGTTGGCTTCGCCCTGCAGCCGGTGCCGATAATGTTTCAGGACAACTTGTGTCACGATCTGGCCGTAAATAAAGCCACCCAGCCCAGCAAATACTACGGTGCCAGCCATGCCGCCTAAGTACGCTCCTGCGCCGCCGAAGGCCCCGCAGAGGGCGAGGCCGCCCCAGGTTTGCCAGTGCCGAAAGGCCGATTTATACGCGCTCCGCCACAGTCTTCCGCGCTCCTTATAAGGTAAGTCTTTTAGTTCGCTGATACTTTTAAGGGTCCAGTAGATTTTCACGGTGATGTCCTTGTTCCGTTGCTTACGTAAAAGAAAACATAAAACGTTGGCATAGGAAAGGATTACTCAGTGTCCGCTACTGGCTCAAAAAGAACCTGCAGTCCAGACAATTCGTCCGCTTCATGCCATAAGTGGACATTGATCGCTTTCAGGGTAATTTCATAACAGCTCTGGTATTTATGCTTCTGCAAATCAATTTCTAATGATTATTGCTATTTCGCCATAAAAGCATTCTGAATTGGGTTAAAGTCAAACATGATAGTGCGCACTACAATACCTCTCTTATTGATACAAGCATTCAGGCTAAGCCTTTCTAACTGAGCTCTTCCCGGCAGGGATAGCTTCAGAAGCCGTTGCGGAAATACATTAAGGAGAAAGCTATGTCTCGTATCGTTGTTATTGGTGGCAGTGGTCACGTGGGCTCTTATCTTGTTCCAATGCTGGTTGAATTGGGTCACCAGGTGGTAAATGTCAGCCGGGGTGCAGCAAAGCCTTATCGCCCTCATTACGCATGGTCTCTCATCGAAAATGTTGTTATTGACCGGCTGGAAGAAGAAAAGAAAGGAACCTTTGGTCAACGTATTGCTGAGCTTCAGGCCGATATTGTCATCGACATGATTGCATTTGATCTCGACAGTACGCAGCAGATTGTTGAAGCGCTTCGCGGCAGGATTGAGCATTATCTTTTCTGCAGTTCAATCTGGGTTTACGGTCGCTATGTGTCAGTCCCCTCTCTGGAGACAGATCCTGTCAGCCCGATTGATGCTTACGGACAGGGTAAAGCGGAAAGCGAAGCCTGGCTGATGCGTGAAGCGCGGCTGTCTGGCTTCCCGGCTACTTGTTTCCGTCCGGGACATATTGTCGGTGAAGGATGGGTACCAACTACGCCTCAGGGGAATTCGAATCCTGAAGTGTATTCGCGTATTGCCCGTGGTGAAACGCTGGCACTGCCTAATCTCGGAAGTGAAACGGTACATCATGTTCATGCAGTTGATGTCGCACAGCTTATCATTAAGGCCATTGAAAACCGTTCTGCTTCAGTAGGTGAAATTTTCAATGCGGTATCCGGCCAGGCCATCACGCTCAGGGGTTACGCTGAAGCTGTTTTCCGCTGGTTTGGCAGGGAGCCGTCCCTGAAGTTCCAGCCTTTTGACGAATGGCTTGCCGGGCTTGAACCTGAGTTTGCTGAAAACTCCAGAGGGCATGTGGTGCGAAGTTCTTCACATTCCATTGAGAAAGCCCGCGTCAGGCTGGGTTACCAGCCCCGTTACAGCAGCCTGGAAGCGATCCATGAGTCCGTTCAGGCACTGATAGCCCAGGGGCAGGTAGAGTCACCTTTACGCTGATCACAATGCAGATACGTTTTTAACCTTTGTTCAGGCGGGGCAGATTGAAATCGCTGCTCCGCCGTCATCCTGCTTTTTTATCTGACTGCAGGTTGTAAGCCTGTGGTAACTGTTCACCATCATCATTAGAAATTATCTATGAATAAACCGCTTAATGCGGGCGGCTTCAGTGCGCCCGAAATGACGTCTGCCTGGAGTGCAGTCATCAGCATGGCTCTGCTGTGCTTCGTCCTCGTTTCATCAGAATTTATGCCGGTCAGTCTGCTGACACCGATTGCAAATGATCTGTCGGTCACGGAAGGCCAGGCGGGTCAGGCCATTGCCTTTTCCGGGCTATTTGCGGTGATTACAAGCCTGTTTGGTAACACATTGCTTGCCCGCTTCGACCGGCGTACAGCAGTGATTTTCTATACCCTTGTGATGGTGATGTCCGGGGTCATCGTCACGTCTGCTCACGGCTACGGCATGTTTATGTTCGGGCGTGCGTTGATTGGTATATCCATTGGGGGATTCTGGTCGCTTTCTACGGCCATTCTGGTACGGATTGTGCGTCCCGTGAGTGTCCCTAAAGCTATCGCCATTCTGCAGGGCGGGACCGCACTGGCGTTCGTGGTGGCGCCACCGCTGGGAAGCTTTCTGGGCAGCCTCATCGGCTGGCGGGGTGCATTCTTTACCGTGGTACCTGCGGGTGTGATCTGCCTGATATGGCAGATGGTCGTCATACCGAAACTGCCGCCGCAACGTGATACCGGCATAAGACAGATAGCATCCCTGTTACGCAGCCGGACATTCGCCCTGGGCATGATTGCCGTAACGCTTGCCTTCATGGGACAGTTCTCGCTGTCCACTTACCTGCGTCCTTTCCTCGAAAGCGTCACTGGACTGGGCATCAACATGATTTCCCTGTTCCTGTTGGGCGTAGGCGTTGCAGGGCTGACGGGAACGCTGATTTCAGGTTTTTTTGTCAGGGATAATCTGCTGCCAGCCCTCACCGGTTTACCAGCGGGCCTGGCGATCGTCGCAGGTTTGTTAACGGGGCTGGGACACATACCCGCCGCCACAGGAGCATTGCTTCTGATATGGGGCATACTTGTGACTCCCATTCCTGTCGTATGGAATACCTGGATGACCCGGATTATTCCTGATGAACTGGAGGCTGGCGGTGCCCTGATGGTCGCCCTGATTCAATTCGCTATTACAATGGGCGCGTTCACTGGCGGCGAATTATTTGATCACCGGGGCTGGGTCAGCACCTTCATGCTTGCCACCGCCCTGCTGGTAGCCTCTGCCATTATTGCCGTCCTGCCCGGGCGTCGCTCACTGGCAGGAAAATGAATGCCAGACAGGCCACCTAACCCGCCGAAGGGATGCGTAAGGCATCAATAATAACTTTCAGTGCCGGCGACATCTGTCGCCGGCTGGGATAATAAAGATGATAGCCCTTGAAAACAGGGCTCCAGTCCTCAAGCACTCTCTCCCACTTCCCCTGCTTTATCCCGGGTTCAGCCAGATTATCCGGAACATATGCCAGTCCATATCCAGCTTCAACGGACGTGAGCATCGGATAAACACTGCTGTATATCAGCTGACCCTGAACTTTCATGTTCAGTTTCTCATCCCCTTTTTCAAACTCCCATGCGTACAGCTGTCCGGCACCGGAGTGTCTGACATTGATGCAGTTATGACCAGCCAGTTCTGAAGGGTGTGAAGGTTTACCGGCCCTGGCAAGGTAGTCCGGAGATCCAATTACGGCAGGCCGCCAGTCAGCCCCAATCCTGACAGCTATCATATCCTTGACCACATCATCGCCTAACCGAACTCCCGCATCAAAGCGCCCCTCAACAATATCAATAAAGCCGTTTTGCTGAGACAGTTCGACCTGAATATCAGGATAGTGTTTAAGGATTGGGGCCAGAGCCGGCCAGATGTACTCATGCAGCATGTGATCTGAAACCGTGAGCCTTACCGTTCCCGCCGGTGTGTCGCGAAAACGAAGCAGGTCAGAGATATCTGTTTCTATGGCGTTGAGGCGCGGTTCAAGCGCGGCCATTAGTTTTTCACCGATATCGGTGGGTGCCACTTTACGTGTTGTACGCATCAGTAACCGCATTCCGAGCCTTTCTTCAAGACGTCGTATAATGTGAGACAAAGTGGACTGAGAAATATTCAGCCGGGCAGCAGCTCTGGTAAAACTCCGTTCCTGCGCGACAGCAAGGAACGCAAGATAATCATTAAAATCTTCGCGCATGAACGTTTTCCGTGTAATGAACAAACCTGTTAGCTGTAGCTTTTCCTAAATAATATTACAGTCATCCTCTTTGAAAGTCCGTATTCGCTCGAAGCGGTCATCAATAAATACCGCCGCAGCCGCGCTTAAACTGATTTCTTTACCAGTAATATGAATATTTCAACCTGGCTTTTTCTCAACTCAATGCGTCGTATCTTCCTTCACTCTGAATAATGAAATTCAATGCGTATTCCGCTCGGGTCGTAGCACATCATGTGCATAGACGGCCCTTCTCTGATTAATGCCGGTTCAAATTCAATCTCAATATTGTTCGCCTTGAGCACCTCAAGGATCTCAAACAGCGCCGCTTTAGTTTTAACCCGTAGCGCCAGGTGGTGGAGACCGACATTCTTTTTACGGTCAAAGTTAACGGGCTCTTCGGTCTGCGTTTTCCAGAGCGTAATCATTATTGCTCCGTCCCTGACAAAGATGGCCGGATAATCCTCACGTTGTTTTACCTCTTCCCAGCCCAGCAGTTTAGTAAAGAACCCGGCGCTCTCTTCAAGCTTTGATACCGCCAGACCAATGTGATGTACACCTGTAGTCAATGACATATGAAATAATCCTTTATGGAACGATGCTTACCCGCTTCTGAATCGCGGTACGTTAAAGCGTTGGTAAGATGCAGCCTGGTCACGTCGGCACAAATGCCTGTACCGACGCCTTTCGTCTGAGGTTGTACTTTTCCCTCCGCCGGTTATTCTTGCCGGTGAGGGGCGTGAAGATTACTGAACGAGATGCCTGTCGAGGAAGTCGCGAATGTCAGCGCCTATCTCATTCGCATGGGTCTCAAGCGCAAAGTGGCCGGTATCATAGGAATTTATCTGCGCGTTCGGGATATCACGCTTCCAGGCTTCGGCACCTGCGGTCATGAAGAACGGATCATGTTTACCCCAGACCGCCAGCAGCGGGGGCTGGTAGTCCCTGAAATACTGCTGAAACTGCGGATACATCCGTACATTCGAAGCGTAATCCAGTAATAAATCGAGCTGGATCTCCGCATTGCCCGGCCGTAATACCTGCATTCCTTCCAGCGAGTAGCCATCCGGAGAGACCAGACTCGCATCGCTTACCCCTTCCAGATACTGCCATTTGATTGAGGCGGGCGTCGGAAATTCACGCAGCGCGCTGCGGTTCTCGGGAGTCGGGTCGCGCCAGTATCGTTGAATAGGTGCCCAGGCCTCACCCAGCCCCTCTTCGTAAGCGTTGCCATTCTGGGAAATGATGGCGGTAACCCGCTGTGGATGCGCGAGGGCAAGACGCCACCCGACGGGGGCGCCATAGTCGTGAACCATCAGAGCATAGGCGTCGAGGCCGAGCGCTTCAGTGAACTGGTCAATGGTTTCAGCCAGCTGGTCAAAGGTATACGCGTAGTCGCCGCGCGCTGGCGCCTCGGTAAAACCAAAGGCCGGTAAATCTGGGGCTATCAGACGGTAACGATCGGCCAGTTGGGCAATAAGGTCGCGGAACATAAAGGATGAGCCTGCAAAACCGTGCAGCATCAGCAGAACAGGCGACGCCGGATCGCCTGCCTCACGGTAAAAAACGTTAACCTTGCCCGCCTGTTGATAGCGGTAGTGAACCTGCGCGGTAGATGCGTTATCGGCGGATGAAGATCCTGAATATGGAGACGTCATAGTAAACCCCCTTGTAACCGTTAAAGTGCTTAATTGAAGGTTACACATATTTTTGGTAACCTGTCAAAATTATTTAATGGGTTACAGGTGCCTATGAACATCGAAAAGCTTTCTTCTCCGCCGCTCTTCCTGGCTGATAACCTCGCGCTGGATTTCATCAACAGTGAATATGGGATGGGTGACGAGCGACACGATTGCTTTGAGGATGCGCTCAGCGTTATTGACTGGCTGGAGAGGGCGGGCCTGGTGCCTGAAGGAACGCAGGCTCCGCCTGAATTACTGACGGAGGCCCGCCAGCTCCGTGAAGCTGCCAGAGCCGTCGTGCATGCCGCGATGCAGTCCCGTGAGGCAGAGCTGACGGTCATCAACCGGATTCTTGAAAAAGGGCGGCCTGAGGTCAGGCTAAAATGGGCGCAGGATACACAGCGCTATCGTGTCGATGTACATTGCGGCGTTGAGAGTCCTGCCAGCCTGCTCTGGCCCATCGCCGACGCCCTGGTAAAACTCGTCACGGATGAAAAATTCGAATATGTACGCCAGTGTGAGGCGCATAACTGTGTTTTACTTTTTCACGATTTGAGTAAATCGCACCGCCGTCGCTGGTGCAGTATGGCCACCTGCGGTAATCGCATGAAAGTGGCCGCGTTTCGAAACAGGAAAAGTTCATAGTCGTTCAGGCCGCACCTGTAAAAGTGCGGCGTGAACTAACAGTTAAAAACATACGGTGCCCGGCGCTCCGGGCGGCAAAGCTTTTCGCGTATTGATTGGGTATGAAGTGAACTGGATTATCTTTAATGGACGATGGTATCTGATATCCCCGATGCCATTAAATGGTGAGTTCAGGCTGACCATACCTGGCGAGCGGACCAGTATCATTCTCGACAGAGTACAAATGCGTCGGGCGGTTAAAGAGAGCCTGGGCCTGCCAGGCAAATCTCGCACTCAATCCAACAAACTGCGTTGATCGGCGCGCAGCACTATCCCCGCATTTTTACGTTTATCGTCATCTGACCCAGCCCCAAATTTCTTCCTCCACGCCCGATTTATTTCTGAATGCGTATCTGTTCAAGCGAACCCCCGTTACAACGCTGAATATAAAATCACATTTTATTCAACTGCTTATGTGACTTCCCCTTCGTGATTTATCCCTTCTGAAAAAAGAAATAATAACAAATGCTTGACCAGGTAGAACGATCGTTCTACCTTTAAGGCATGAACAAGAAGCCAACTGATACACGAGAAAAAATCCTCACGACCGCTGAGCAACTTATCTATCAGAACGGGATCCACGCCATGGGCATGGACCTTCTGGTGAAGACCTCGGGCGTCGCCAGGAAAAGTATTTATCGCCATTTCGCGAACAAGGAGGACGTGGCATCAGCCGCGTTAAACGAGCGTGACGAACGGTGGATGCAGTGGTTCAGAACCGAGTCTGATAAAGGCGAAACGCCCAGGGACCGCATTCTGAATATGTTCACCGTTCTGAAAAGCTGGTTTGAGTCCGAGGGGTTCCGGGGATGTGCCTTTATCAACACGGCCGGAGAAGTGGGGGACCCGGAGGATCCCGTCCGCCAGATAGCGAAAATGCATAAGCAAAAATTGCTGGATTACGCGCTCGAACTCAGCGAGCAGTTGAACCCTGAGCACGCTGTTGCGCTGGCCAGACAACTACTGCTGCTGATCGAGGGGGCTATCACCATGACATACGTAATGGGTGACCGGAACGCCGCTGACGACGCACGGGAAATGGCAAAAGTTTTACTGGAACGGCTCTCAGCCGGGGCCTGAGCAACGAATCTTTTATTACCTTTAAATCAAGTTAACAGGAATATTACCATGACCGATACACAAGTCCGTCCGCCGCTTCCGCCATTTACGCTGGAAACCGCCATTGAGAAAGTCCGTCTGGCTGAAGATGGCTGGAACACGCGCGATGCGGCCAAAGTCGCGCTGGCTTACTCGCTGGATACCAAATGGCGTAACCGTGCCGAATTCGCCAATAACCGCGAAGAGGCGGAAGGTTTCCTCGCCCGTAAGTGGAAAAAAGAGCTCGAATACCGCCTGATTAAAGAGCTGTGGGCGTTTGGCGGGAACCGTATTGCCGTGCGTTATGCTTACGAATGGCGTGATGACTCAGGCAACTGGTTCCGCTCTTATGGCAACGAAAACTGGGAGTTCGAGGCTGATGGCCTGATGAAACGTCGCTTCGCATGTATCAATGACATGCCTATCAAAGAGAGCGAGCGTAAGTTCTTCTGGCCGCTGGGCCGTCGCCCTGACGATCACCCGAGCCTCTCTGACCTCGGCCTGTAAGTCAGTCAGATATTGCGCGTGAGATAAAGCAGGGCTGTCTCAGTTCATTCTCGGGGAGCCTCGCTTTTCGCGCGTCACCAATCTGACATTCTGCGAGCCTGGGCCAGCATAAGCGCCCAGATCCCAAAGGCTCCATTGTTATTATTCCGCATCTCTGCAACTATGACCCGCACATAGCCTACCCGGCAAAACGACCCACCGAACAACACCGCCGAATCTGGGCTATGACATACGCGATAAGCCATAACAGCAATATGCTGACGAACGGAGTGAGCGCTGAGGACCGCAATATGACCAACTTTTACCCTTTTTCTGCCCGTACACTGCGTGGCGAGCCCATCCCGATGGCCGACTATGCTGGCAAAGTGATTCTGGTAGTAAATACCGCCAGCCATTGTGGTTTCACGCCTCAGTATGCCGGCCTTGAAGCGCTCTACCAAAAGTATGCGGCCCAGGGGCTGGTGGTGCTTGGTTTTCCCTGCAACCAGTTTGGCAAGCAGGAGCCCGGCGGAGCCGATGATATCGAGCAGACCTGTCACATCAACTACGGTGTGAGCTTTCCGATGTTCGAGAAAGTGGAAGTTAACGGCCCCGCCGCGCACCCGCTGTTTCGCTACCTGAAAGAGGCGTTGCCCGGCGTGCTGGGCGGGCGGATAAAGTGGAACTTTACCAAGTTCCTGATTGGTCGGGACGGCAAACCCCTCAAGCGTTATGCCCCGTTCACCAAACCGGTAAATATAGAAGCCGACATTATCGCTGCGCTTGAGCGTTAATCGTATCAGCCCGGGCTATTGCGGTTCTGAAAGAGAAGCGTCACCTGAAGGCGAAGGGCTCAGTCGATGAGCGTGACTAGCGCGTGATTGAAGCGGCGCCAGAACAGAGTAAAAGCATGGTTTTCCTGGAATCCCGCCAGCGGCTGGCACAGCGTAAGTTGCAGACTATGGTCAGTAATGGCGCTGACGCGGGTGGTTTCAAAACCCATATACGCCTTCACTCTGGGAAAGAGCGCCTTGAACAGGCTCTCCTTGGCGCTAAAGGCCAGCGTTAAGGCGAGAGGAAAGGGCAAGCCGCTGTTGAGCAGCAGGCTGCTTTCCACGTCGTTAACAATGCCCTCTTTAATGTCGAAAGCCTCTTTTTCGTCGAGGATCGCTTCATAATCAATCCCCACTAACGAATTTTCGCTAACGATAGCCATCGCGATATGGCCGCTGTGGCTGATGCTGCCATTCAGGCCCGTCGGCCAGAGCGGTTCGCCGTTTTCACCTACGCCCGGCACGGTCGATACCCCCCGCGATGAGAGGGCCGAGACCGCGGCGATCCGCCCGGCCAGGTGCTCTGTTTTACGCTTACGCCCGGCGTTAGCCAGCTGCGTATGATGGGGGAGCCAGAGGAGATCGTCCTCCGTAAAGGTGGCGGGATCGAAGGTCACAGTGTGGACGGTGGTGCCGGCGAGCTGAAAAGTGGATGTGGTGTAATACATGGCGTCCGGGATCTCGCACGGGTTTAAAACCCATGTTATCGCACGGGAGGCGATAAAACGGCAACCCATCCAGGTTGCCGTTATCAGGTTGACTTAGAAGTGCGTATTCACGCTCATGTACCAGGTGCGTCCCGGTTCGTTAAACGTATAAGCCCCTGCGCCGTACATATAGGCCCCGGTCTGGTCATTACCCGTGGTTTGCGCGTTACCCGCACGCCACACGCGTTTATCAAACAGGTTATCCACGCCGCCGGTCAAACTCACGTTTTTGGTGACATCCCAGGTCGCGCTCAGGCCAACAATGCTATATGGGCTCACTTCGTCTTTCTCAGAGCCGGTTGCCGGTTCGCCTTTGTAGTTGTATTTCTTCGGCTGCTGCTTGCCGTACCAGGTGAAGGTCGACTGCAGCGACACATCCTGATGTACCTGCCAGCTCAGGGTCGAGTTCAGCGTGTACTCAGGGATGATCGACAGTCGGTCACCGGTCTCTTTGTTTTTACTTTGCAGCATATAGGTGAGGTTATTGGACCAGTTTACCGTATCGCTAACCGGGATATTGAGCGAACCTTCCAGACCTTCTACCACGGCTTTCGGGACGTTCTCCCACTGATAGATATCGGTAGAGACCTTGCTGGTTGAGGTATGACCGATTGGCGCGTAACCCGCTTCGATCTTGTCGCGATAGTCGTTACGGAACCAGGTCACGCCGGCCAGCCAGCCATCGTGTTTCCACTCCAGCCCAATCTCTTTGTTAATGCTGGTTTCGGCCTTCAGGTCGTCATTGCCCATCATGTAGCAGCCCACGCCGTCGGAGCTTGCGTAGCAACCCTGGCCTTTACTGTACAGCAGGTAGTTCGGGTTGGTCTGATACAGGCTTGGGGCTTTATAGGCCCGGGCAATACCCATTTTCAGGGTAAAGTCATCCCCCAGACCTTGCGACAGGTTCAGGGAGGGGCTCCAGTTGTTTCCTACAATGGTGTGGTGATCGAAACGCAGCGCCGGGGTCAGCATGGTGCTGTCGGTCAGCTCCATGTTGTTCTCTGCAAAGACAGAGAAGATTTCGGCCTGCGAATACGGGCTGCGATCGTCGCTCATGCCCGGGATCGCGCCGCCTTGCAGGGGTTGCGTGTTCGAGGTGGAGTCCTTCATCCGCTGCTGGTTCCACTCGGTGCCCAGAGTCAGGTTCTGATTGACCAGGAAATCGATCGGAATATTCACTTCGCTGTGCAACATGACGTCTGCCAGGTCGGTATCGGTGAACTGATTGCTGTTAAACAACCCTTCCAGACCGCCTGCCAGCCCTTCGCCAAGACGGGAGTTACGGGTATGCTCGTATTGCGCCCAGTTGCTGGTGGTAACGCCGTTATCCCAGCCACCGTTCCAGGTGACGGCAAAGTTCTGGCGATAAATACGGTTCGTCTCTTTACCGTAATTTTTCTTAACCAGACCCTCTTTCGCATTGTCGTTATTGGTGTTTTGCGTATCACCGGCGTAGAGGTTGTTCTGACGACTGTAGCCCGCTTCGAACTCCAGCGACTGCATTGGCGCGAAGTCCCAGCGAACCACGCCGTTAATGTCTTTGTTCTCGACCCCTTCACGGCCTGCTGGCAGGGTGTCGGCGTAGGCGCCGGTACGTTCAGACTGATGACCGTCGTTGATGTCCCAGGCATCGGCCTGGGTTTTATCCAGATTGCCATACATGCGGAAGCTGAAATCACCCCCCAGCGGCCCGCTCAGGCTGAAGTTGGTGCGTTTGGTTGAACCCTCTTCTTTGTGCTCTGGCGCGTTGAGATAGGTGTTCCAGGAGCCGTGCCACTGGTCGTCGAATTTTTTGGTGATAATGTTCACCACGCCGCCCGCCGCGCCGTTGCCGTAACGCGCAGCCGCAGGACCACGAATAACTTCAATGCTCTCAATCATCTCTGGCGGTACCCAGCCGGTATCACCACGCGTATCACGCTCGCCGCGCCAGCCCAGACGGATAGAGTTGCGGCTGGTCACCGGTTTGCCATCAATCAGAATCAGGGTGTTTTCTGGCCCCATACCACGAATATCGATCTGGCGATTGTTACCGCGCTGGCCGCTGGTGGAGTTACCGGTCAGGTTGACGCCAGGCATGGTACGGATGATCTCTGCCACATCGCGTGCAGGAGGATTTTTGCGGATCTGATCGGCGGTAATCTTCGACACCCCCGGTGCCTGCAGGTTCTGCTCGGCGGCGGTGATAACCATGGTGTCTTCATGCGCGGGCGTCTCAGCGGCCATGGCGGGCAGGGCCGTGCCGAAAATCCCCAGGTTGACCAGTACGGCCAGTGAGTGAATCTTGTTGTTCATTGTGTGTCCTGCTTTTCGTTGCCGCGTTCCCCTGGCTCCGTTCCCGAAAGGGCAGGGAGGCGGCAGGATGTCGCCCGCAAGGCTGTGTAAACTGCTCGTTCCTGATCAGTACACAACGCCAGGCATGGTTAATAAATGGTCACGCTTCCCATAGCGCGACCATACGCTATTGCAAATGCAAATAGTTATCAATAATATTATCGATATAAATTATCGTTGATCAAAAACAGGCCTGTAAACATGGGGTTAATTCAGTGACAACGCTGGAGACAGGAAGCGACGCCTGGTGGCGGGCGGTAAATGGCCCGCAGAAGGTGCAGGAAGGGGATCACTATCGGGTCACGTTTTACTGGCGCGATCCGGCCGGCACCGAGCAGACGTCGCGGTTAAAGCGAGTCTGGCTCTATATCACCGGCGTCACCGACCATCACCACAATGCCCGCCCACAATCTCTGACGCGCCTGCCTGGCACCGATGTCTGGCAGTGGCAGGGCACCTTCAGCCCGCACTGGCGCGGCAGCTATTGCTTTATTCCCTCCGTGAATGACAACGATTTTGCCGATACCGTGTTTGCCGCCGATCCGCCGGATCGTATGGCCCTGCGTGAAGGGTGGCGTAAGCTGCTGCCGCAGGCCATTGCCGATCCGCTCAACGCCTGGAGCTGGCGCGGTGGACGTGGGCATCCCGTCTCGGCGCTGGAGATGCCCGGTGCGCCGGTGCAGCCGGGCTGGGAGATGACGACGTGTAGCCATGCGCAACCACGCTGCATCACCTGGCAAAGCGACAGGCTGGGCAATAGCCGTCGGGTCTGGATATTCACCACCGGCGATGACGCCCCCGCAGAACGCCCTCTGGCAGTGCTGCTGGACGGGCAGTTCTGGGCCGAGAGTATGCCCGTCTGGTCGCCGCTCACGGCCCTGACTCAGGCGGGAAAACTGCCGCCGGCGGTTTATCTGTTAATCGATGTGATCGATACCGCCCATCGCAGCCGCGAGCTGCCCTGCAACCCCGATTTCTGGCTGGCAGTGCAGGACGAATTACTGCCGCAAGTGCAGGACATCGCCCCCTTCAGCGACCGGGCCGACCGAACGGTGGTGGCCGGGCAGAGTTTTGGCGGCCTCTCCGCGCTCTATGCCGGACTTAACTGGCCTGAACGCTTTGGCTGCGTGCTCAGCCAGTCGGGGTCGTTCTGGTGGCCCCATCGCGGCGCTCAGCAGGACGGGCAATTGATTACCCAACTAAAAAACCATGAAATCACGCCGCAGGGATTGCGCATCGTCATTGAAGCGGGGATCCGCGAGCCGCTGATCCTGCGTGCCGGACAGGCACTTTATGCCGAGCTACAACGCACGCAGTTGCCGGTTTTCTGGCGTCAGGTTGACGGCGGACATGATGCACTTTGCTGGCGCGGAGGGCTGACGCAGGGGCTGATGACGCTCTGGCAGCCGCTTATTCAATAACGGAGTCTGGTATGGAATTTACTAATCCCTTCGACAATCCGCAGGGTCAGTTCATCCTTTTGCAAAACGCACAGCAGCAGTTCAGCCTCTGGCCGCAGCAGTGCGCGTTGCCTGCGGGGTGGCAGGTGGTGAGCGAGCCGCAATCCAGCGAGGCCTGTCAGCAGTGGCTGGCGGCAAACTGGCGCACCCTGACCCCCGCCCATTTCGCTGAGGAGCAGGCATGAGCACGCGTCTTCCCCTTGTCGCGGCTCAGCCGGGTATCTGGATGGCAGAGCAGCTCTCTACCTTACCCAATGCCTGGAGCGTGGCGCACTACGTAGAACTTGAGGGTGAAATCAGCGCGCCGCTGCTGGCAAAAGCCATCGTCGCGGGCATGATGCAGGCCGATACCCTGCGCACCCGTTTTGCGGAGGATAACGGCGAGGTGTGGCAGTGGGTTGATGAGACCCTGCCGCTAGCTGAACCCCCTATTGTTGACTGCCGCAATGAAGCCGATCCGCATGCCGCCGCCATGGCGCAGATGCAGGCAGATTTACACCAAAACCTGCGAGTGGATACCGGCCAGCCGTTGGCCTGCCATCAACTGATTCAGGTGGAGGACAACCGCTGGTACTGGTATCAGCGCTATCACCATCTGGTGGTGGATGGCTTTAGCTTCCCGGCCATTACCCGGCAAATCGTCGCTATTTATCGTGCCTGGTCGAGGGGAGACGAGACCCCCGCATCGCCCTTTACCCCTTTTGCGGAGGTGGTGGAGGAGTATCAACGCTATCGGGAGAGCGATGCGTATGCCCGCGATGGTGCTTTCTGGGCTGAGCAGCGTAAACAGCTACCCCCGCCGGTGTCGCTTTCCGCTACGCCGCTGCCAGGCCGGGCCGCGACCACCGATATTCTGCGCATGAAGCTAAGCGCTGATGCCCGCGCCTTCAGTAAGTTGGCAAACGCCGGGCAGGTGCAGCGCACCGATCTTGCGCTGGCGCTGGTGGCCTTATGGCTGGGACGTCTGACCGGACGGATGGAGTATGCCGCCGGGTTTATTTTTATGCGTCGTATGGGCTCTGCGGCCCTTACCGCCACCGGCCCGGTGCTGAACGTGCTGCCGCTGGCGGTCACCCTTCAGCCTGCGGAGACACTGCCCGCACTGGCGCAGCGCTTAGCCGGACAGCTTAAAAAAATGCGTCGTCATCAGCGTTACGATGCTGAGCAGATCGTTCGTGACAGCGGGCGTACCGCCAGTGACGAAGCGCTCTTCGGCCCGGTCTTCAATGTTAAAGTCTTTGACTATCAGCTCGACCTGAACGGCGTAACGGCCACGACTCACACCCTGGCGACGGGCCCGGTAAACGATCTGGAGATGGCGCTGTTTCCGGATGAGCAGGGCGGATTGACCATTGAGATCCTCGCTAACCAGCAGCGTTACGACGAAGCGACGCTGAGCCGGCACGTAGAACGTCTGCATGCCCTGCTGGCTCAGTTCGCTGAAAATCCGGCGCTGACCTGTGGCGCGGTAGAGACCGTTTCGCCCGCCGAATATCAACAGCTGGCGCAGATCAACGATACCGCGGTGGCGCTACCCGCTACCACCCTGAGCACGCTGGTGGCAGAGCAGGCTGCCCGCACGCCCGATGCCCCGGCGCTCGCCGATGCACAGCACGAACTAAGCTACCGCCAGATGCGCGAGCAGGTGGTTGCCCTTGCCACGCTATTGCGCGAACGGGGCGTACAGCCAGGCGACAGCGTCGCGGTGGCGTTACCTCGCTCGGTATTCCTGACCCTGGCGTTACATGCCATTGTGGAGGCGGGGGCCGCCTGGCTACCGCTGGATACCGGTTATCCGGACGATCGCCTGCACATGATGCTCGAGGACGCGCAGCCCTCGTTGCTGATCACGACCGACGACCAGCGCGCGCGCTTCAGCCAGCTGGCGATACCGACTTTTAGTTACAACACACTATTACCTGCCGCGGGCAGCGAACCGCTGAACCTGTGCGCGCCGCAGCAAACTGCCTACATCATCTTCACCTCGGGCTCAACAGGACGGCCGAAAGGGGTGATGGTGGGACAGACCGCCATCGTTAACCGCCTGTTATGGATGCAGGATCACTACCCGCTGACTGCTACAGACGTCGTCGCGCAGAAAACCCCGTGCAGCTTTGATGTGTCGGTATGGGAGTTCTGGTGGCCATTTATCGCCGGAGCGAAGCTGGTGATGGCCGAGCCGGAGGCCCATCGCGATCCGCTGACTATGCAGCAGTTCTTTGCCCGGTACGGCATCACGACGACCCATTTCGTGCCTTCCATGCTGGCCGCCTTTGTGGCGACCCTGACCCCGGACAACGTGGCCTGTACCCGCAGCCTGAAGCAGGTGTTCTGTAGCGGTGAAGCGCTGCCGACCGAGCTTTGCCGCGAGTGGGAGCAGCTTACGCGCGTGCCGCTGCATAATCTGTATGGCCCGACCGAGGCGGCGGTAGATGTCAGCTGGTATCCGGCGTTTGGGCCGGAGCTGGCGGCCGTGCAGGGCAACAGCGTGCCGATTGGTTTCCCGACGTGGAATACCGGCCTGCGTATTCTGGATGCCATGATGCGTCCGGTGCCGTTTGGCGTCGCGGGCGATCTCTATCTCACCGGTATCCAGCTGGCACAGGGCTATCTGGGCCGTCCGGATCTGACGGCCAGCCGCTTTATTGCCGATCCCTTTGCCCCCGGCGAACGGATGTATCGCACCGGCGACGTGGCGCGCTGGCTGGATAACGGCGCGGTGGAGTATTTAGGGCGCAGTGACGATCAGCTAAAAATACGCGGTCAACGCATTGAGCTGGGTGAAATTGACCGGGCGATGCTGAGTCTGCCTGACGTGGCGCAGGCCGTGGCCCATGCCTGCGTCTTCAACCAGGCGGTGGCGACGGGCGGAGATGCGCGTCAGCTGGTGGGATATGTCGTATCTGAGTCCGGCCTGCCGCTGGATCGCGACGCGCTACGCGAGAGGCTGAAAGCGCAGTTACCCGCCCACATGGTGCCGGTGGTACTGCTGCAAATCAGTGAGTTGCCGCTGTCTGCCAATGGCAAGCTTGACCGCAAGGCGCTGCCGTTGCCTGCCGTGTCCAACAAAACCAGCGGTCGCGCACCGGGATCCGACACTGAAATCGCTGTTGCTCAGGCCTTCTCAATGCTGTTGGGTTGCGAAGTGAATGACATTGAGGCCGATTTCTTTGCTCTGGGTGGCCACTCGCTACTGGCGATGCGTCTGGCGGCACAGCTTAGCAATACGTTTGCCCGCAAGGTAACCCCGGGACAGGTGATGGTAGCCTCAACGGTGGGGGCGCTCAGCACGCTGCTGGCGTCGTGGAACGATGATGAAGCACAGCGAATGGGGTACGAAACCCTGTTGCCTCTGCGTAAAAGCGAGGGGCCTACGCTGTTCTGCGTCCATCCGGCTTCGGGTTTTGCCTGGCAGTTCAGCGTGCTGGCGCGCTATCTGAGCCCGCGCTGGTCGATAACGGGGATCCAATCGCCGCGGCCCGAGGGACCGATGCAGCAGGGTGACAATCTGGATGCGGTGATCGACCATCATCTGGCGACACTACAAGCCCAACAACCGCACGGGCCCTACTATTTGTTCGGTTACTCACTCGGCGGTACGCTGGCGCAAGGTATCGCCGCACGTCTGCGTCAGCAGGGCGAAGAGGTCGCTTTCCTCGGACTGCTGGATACCTGGCCACCAGAGACGCAAAACTGGGCAGAAAAAGAGGCAAACGGACTTGATCCCGAAGTGCTGGCCGAGATTGCCCGCGAGCGCGACGCCTTTATCGCCGCCCAGCAGGGGCAGGCGTCTGGCAAACTGTTTGAAGCGATAGAGGGCAACTACGCTGATGCCGTGCGCCTGCTCACCACCGCTCACAGCGCGAAGTTTGACGGCAAAGCGACGCTGTTTGTCGCCGAGCGCACACGCACGCAGGATCCGCATCAGGCATGGGCACCCTGGGTGGGAGAACTGGAGGTATACCGTCAGGATTGCGCTCACGTCGATATTATTTCGCCGCAGGCGTTTGAGACCATTGGACCGGTATTACAGAGAATTCTGGGATAATGACTCCCTTTAGCATGACTATCCCGGCCTGTGCCGGGATTTTTTTTCAGCAGGGTGGGTAGATATTAGAAGCGGTAGCCGACCGAGAGGTTAAAGCCGTTAACGGAGTAAGATTCGTAATATTTTGCTGTGGTACCTTCGTAGCCGATGCCGATAGAAAAATCATCCGTTGGGTTAAACTGTACCCCAGCGCCCCAGGCGAACTGGGTTGAGTTAACGCTTTCTTTTTCATTAAGGAAAGGACCCCGGCTACTAATCCAGGTTGTATCTTCATCAACTTTGATATAAGAAACTCCGCCCAGCGCATAAACAGATACATAGTCATTAATGCGATAAGCCGGGCCAGCCAGAAACGAATAATATTTCACTTCATCTTTAAACTTCAAAACATCACTTGTACCATCATCATCGACTTCACTGCTATCCCCGGTCAGATAGGTGAAAGAGCCCATCACGCTAAAAGGGGAGTCCCATTCATAGCGATACTGAACGTTCACGCCACGGATATCACCCAGATTTTCAAAGTCACTTTGTGCATAACCAATCGAGACAGTATGGTTATTTGCCAGCGCAGTGCCGCTCATCAGGGTACTTGCTACCAGCAGCGCCAAAGACAATTTTTTCATTGATTAACATCCTTATTTTTACTGTGAAACACGCCCGTGAATGCGGCGTAGTAATATGAAGGTTACCTTTTCGAGGCAGAAAACTTTGCCTGAAGGGCGACGCTATTTTGAAGGGGTAAAGCCCATAATTGTATTTATTTCAGTGAATTAGATGCTAAATTCAGAATCTATTTAGCCTTATGCTGTAATGGGTGTTATTGCCAGTTGATGTGATAAACGAAGGCGAGGGCTGCTTTGAATAGGTGGGCGGGCTTTGAGTGTGATGATGATATTTTGTCTTTCGAGGCGGGAAGGCGACTGCGGGGCAGCAGGCCGCTGCCGCTGAAGGAGAGGGCAATGTTACGCTCTGCTGGTTAAAAATGCTCTGTAGTATAAACGAGGGGTGACAGTATTAGCGGGGTACCAAAGCGGCATGATTTATGGCAGATTTTTATTCAGGGTGACTGGTTATATGGGCTATAACCTGGTGCGAGCGTAACGCGATCTTTTTGCGCGGCGAGTGGATCGCGCAGGCAGGATTTATCAGCGGGATGCCGATCAAGATCCGGGTGATGCCGGACTGCATCGTTATCACCGCCCAGAACACCCGCGAGTTGTGGGCTGCGCCGAAGGGCTGAACGTGACTTACGTCAACAAGAAGAAGATGGAACAGTGGATCGGGGCGTTTCCGGGAGCGCTGAACGACACCGGCGATCTGCCGGTGTATAAGCGCGGGGACAGGCATTTAGGGTGAGCCTAACGGCTGATAACATTATCCCGGCTAATGGCCGGGATCTTTTGGGGTTAGTAAAAGTCTTCTCTTTTAAAAACTATACCCGTAGGTTCCAGATCATCTTTCTCAAAATAAACCGTAGTCTCTTTCCCATGTAAGATTACAGAGTACCCATAAATAATCTCATTCTCTTCACTGATGCCAAGAACAACGCCTTTACAACCAACATATTTCTTGTGCTTTGCTTCAGGAACAACCTCAACTTCTTGGTAAAAATCAATTTTCATATATATATCACTTATGAGTAATTCTGCCATCGAGAGAAATATTCAAGTGAGAACCATCCCTTGTTGCCCAACCCAATTGCGCTTTACCTGTTCGAGATAACTGTACATCCCATTCAAACGCTTGCCCTGCTGTACGAGACGGACCTTTTACCCACTCATTACCAAATCTATCAATATATCCATTATTCGGCCCTCTCGGTAAAGGCTGCGATGCAGAGTAGCCTTCGGGTGGCACATAACGGATCTTTCCTTCATTCGGTAGTTGCACATAATTGATTCGCCCTTTGATTGACCACGGCTGTGCTGCACCTGCTGTTCCTGAAGGATTAAATGGAGGCTCTTCTACATATGATAGTTTGGCGGTGGTTCCTTTCCCTGCTGGAGTTGTAGCAGTCGATTTCCCTCCCGGCAGGGTCTTCGCCTGTGCTAAAGCCCCTGATATTGTCCCTGCAACATTCTCCAGCGCTTTCTGGTCACCATTCCAGGCCTTCACAACTGTAGTTTTAATACCTTCCCACGCATCGCCATTTACGATGCTATTCAACACTTTCGCTGCCGCCGCATCTTTTTTAGCGATATCACTTTGCGCCTGACTACAGTAGCTCCCCTCTGTTGCACAGGTTGTTAACGCTGCCACTATATCAAACGCCGTATCACCGCTCAGCATCGCGAAGTCGCCGGTTTCAGCAGCGGCATTGACCAGACCATTTGCAATCTGGGAGACGGTGTTCTCACCCAGTTGTTCCCTGATCTGTTCTTTCCACCATTCCTTACTTTCTTTCAGTGACTCGCGGCCCTTATCCCCGGCCATCGAGTTATTCTCAACCTCCACCCGCGCCGTGTTCGCCCCCACGGCAGCCAGCGACACATCCCCGCCGCCCGCAGCATACCCTACACCGGCTCCGGCGAGGGTGACAAGGTTACTTACCAGGCTTTTCTCATCCGCGGTCAGCTGGCTGACATCCTTGCCGTACAGCGCGCTGACCAGCCGTTCGGAGAGCAGGGAGGCCGTCACTGCCCCTGCGGCCCCGGCCTTCATGCCGTCTGCGCCGCTGCCGCCTGCAAGCTGGGTGAGGGCGGCCGCTACGATGCCGTGCAGTGCTGCGCGGGCAGCATCGTTTTCAACGTTTTTCACCAGTGAGGCGAGCAGGGGAGCCGCTCCCGCCGCGGCCCCGGCCTGCATGTTGCCGCCGAGCGCGCCAGCCAGCAGACCTGCCGCCGCACTGCCCTTCGTCCAGAAGGCGCTCCCCGGACCGTAGTCGGTGCTGTTGTACTCCGGCTGGCTGCGGATAACCGCCTCTCGCTGGGCGGTAGTCAGGCCATCAAGCTTCCCTTCCGATGCCAGCTTCGCTTCCAGTGCGGCATTGGACTCTGCCGCCTGCTTCTGGGCGTATTTGCTGTAGGCATCCAGTACCGTGGTACCCAGGGCTGCGGCTTCGCTCTGTACCGCGAGGTCATCCTTCACCTTCTGAATATCCCCGCGGATATCCACGCCGTCGTGCGTGTTCTCCGTATCCCGGCTGAGCCCGGCAATGTCCTGCGTCTGGCCTTCCGGGTTGCGCAGGATAATCTCCCCGTCGCTGATGGCGGAGCGGGTGGTGCCGCGGCCTTCGCTGCCGGCATGCCCATGCTACCGCCCTGCCAGATAAACGCTCCACATTATCAACACCATAAAGAAAAAGAGGGGTAACATCATTAGCTAATGCACTAAGGCTGCCTGGTTCAGGGCAAAAATGTTGTCAGAGTTACTAACATAAAGGACTCAGCCTGTTGCGAGTAGAAAGCGAATTATTGTGCGCCAAATGGATAGCGCAGGGGGGATTTACCAGCGGGATGATGATCACAATCCGGTGGATGCCGGACTGTGTCGTTATCACCGCCTGGAACTCCTGTGAACTGTACGGTTGTGCCGAGGGCCGGAGCGTGGCTTACGTCAACAAGAAGAGTGGATCGGGACGTTTCCGGGGGCCGAACGACACCGGCGATCCGCCGGTGTACAGGCGCGGGGATGGGCATTGTGGGTAACGGCTGATAGGACGATCCCGACCAGATCATTCTGGCCGGGATTTATATGTTAATTCAGAAGATCCATTGATACATTGCCAGTTTCGAAGAACTCTTTGAATATACTGACAACAAGGGAAAAGTCTTTTGTTAGCTGGCATTCAGGCCAATAATTACCGAGAACAATAATTTTGTTATTGCCCTTTGACGTATCCCAGTATGAACGAACATCTGAGCTATTTTCCGAGTATTCCAACAGAGTGATTAGATAGAAGCCATTTTCTGTTGAAACATCTATATTTACAGGGCCAATATCAGATTCAGGGAGGATAACGAGTCTCATCGATCCCTGCTTATCCTTTAATTTTTCCAATAATTCTTCAACGTCAGTCCATTCGGGCCTACGTACTCTAGTAAAAGAGCTTCTACCTGATAGATAAAACTCTGCTTCCAATTCAGTTTTCATTAATTCTATTTCCTGATGAATTTTTTCATACCGGCTTCCCAGTATAGAAAATCACCATTTCTTTCTTAATATATTGTCAGTGATTTAAGACCTGATTTATCGGCCATTTTTACTATATCAGTGCTGCAATAAGAACCAACACGCTCGCCACTCACCGACATCAACATATTTTTGCCTTTAGTCATCCCTTTATCAAAGGCTTGCTGGATCATACCGATCTCAGCGTGAGCAGTCCCCATATTTGCGTTAGGCAGACTCCTTTTAGGCCGTTTGTCAAGTTTAGTCTGTATAACATCGTTTATCAGAGTTGGCTTATTATCGCGCAGATCCAGCAGGTTGCCCTCACGGGCAGGGAAGGCGCTGTAAAGCTGGATATAAGTGCTACTTTCCGGCGTCAGGGTGACGTGGCGGATATCGCCAGGCACTACCCTGAGCGCCAGTGTACCCTGACGTAAATCCTGCGCAGGCGCCAGCACCCGGGTGGTGATCCAGCCGTGATCAACCAGCCGATTTTGTAGGGCGCTCATCAGCATGTTCACCCCTTTACCGCCGAGGCACCTCCCTTGCGCCTGATTCGCAATGCGCTGCAGCGGCAGCCAGTGGGGCAGGGCCTCTTGCCCGCTGAGCGTGACGCGCGCAATGAGGAAGCAGGGGGTTTCCGTGGAAAAAATAAGCTGGCTGGAACGATCGTCGCTACCGGAGAGGCGCACGTCCGGAGTGGGTGGGGTGAGCTGTTGTTCAAGCGCCTTCTGACGCTGTTGCTGGATGATAAACTGATTGTCAGACTCAGCGGCAAAGAGCGGCTGGCCGAGCGTAAGGCAGGCAAACGCCGCACATATCCCTTGTAGCGCACGAGGCATCATAAGCATTCCATGCTGTGATTGAAAAAGAAGCAGTCAGGTCAGGAATGTTAATGTTTTTGCCGGGCAGATAAAGGGGCGTAATTCTTAAAAAGCAGTTAAATCTGAAAGATAGGGCGGGTGAGTACGAAAGCGGACGGCCTAAGCCGCCCCTTTTCCTAATGGAACCACCAGCGGCGTCCCGGCTACCGGATCGTCAATAATCATGCAGCGCATGCCGTAGATCTGTTCGATCAGATCCGGCGTTACGATCGCTTTCGGTGCGCCTTCCGCCACGATCTTCCCGTCGCGCAGGGCAATCAGGTGGGTGGCATAGCGGCAGGCCTGATTAAGATCGTGTAATACCGCCGCCAGCGTATAGCCCTGAGTGCGGTTCAGCTCACTCAGCAGCTCCAGCAGATCAATTTGATGGCTGATATCGAGCCAGGTGGTCGGTTCGTCCAGCAGCATGATGGCGGTCTCTTGCGCCAGCACCATGGCAATCCACGCCCGCTGTCGTTGTCCACCAGAAAGGGTATCCACGCTTTGAGCGGCCAGATCGGTGATGCCCGTGGCCTGCATTGCGCGGGTTACCGCGGCTTCATCCTCTTTACGCCAGCGAGTAAACAGCGGCTGATGTGGGTAACGGCCACGCGCCACCAGCTCCTGTACGGTGATATCTCCCGGGGTGGTGGCGTTCTGCGCCAGCAGACCAATACGGCGAGCCACCTCTTTGCTGGCGTAGCGCTGGATCTGCTCGCCGTCGAGATACACGTTCCCGGCCAGCGGCGTCATCAGGCGGCTCAGGGTGCGCAGCAGGGTCGATTTCCCGCAGCCGTTGGGGCCGATAATCGCCGTAAAGTGCCCGTCGGGAATGGAGACATTCAGATCCTGCGCCACGGTTTTTTTGCCATAGCCAAGGGTAAGATTTTCGCCGCGCAAGCGGGTGGGTATTGTGCTCATTTCTTGCGTGACTCCTGAACAAGCAAGACGATGAGATAGATACCGCCAAGACTGACGGTAACTACCCCGACCGGAAGTTGATAAGGCATAAACAGATGCTGGGCACAGAGATCGGCTGCCAGAAGCAGCAGCGAACCGCAAAGCGCGGCCTGGGTTAAGCCCCAGCGCGCGGTGCCGCTCAGACGGCGGGCGATATGCGGTGCGACCAGCGCAATGAATGAAATCGGCCCGGCGATGGCGGTGGCGGCTGCCGTCAGCACCACCGCCACCAGCATCAGCATTAAGCGCGAACGCTCCACGCCCACGCCGAGGGCACAGGCGCTGTCATCGCCCATCTCCAGCAATCGCATACGCTTCACCAGCAGCCAGGCACACAGCAGCATCAGGCCGATAATGGGGGTGGCAGGCAAGGTTTTCGCCCACGTCAGGCCATTTAGCGAACCCGCGTTCCACAGCCCGGCGGAGAGGGAGGTTTCCAGCGAAGCACGCAGCAAAAGCCAGGTATTGAAAGCCATCAGCATAGCCCGAACGCCAATGCCGATAATAATAAGACGGAAGGTTTCGATCCCGTTACGCCATGCCAGGGTCCAGACCACCAGCGAGGTCAGGATCCCGCCCAGCATCGCCGCCAGGGCTATCGCCGTCAGATGCTGACCAAAGAGCACCATGGCCACCAGCACGCCGCTCCAGGCCCCGGTGTTGAAGCCCATCACATCCGGGCTGCCTAATGGGTTACGCAGCAACGACTGGAATATGGCACCGCTGACGCCAAGGGCTGCGCCCACCAGTATCGCCATCATCACGCGCGGCAGGCGCCACTCGGTGACCACCAGGGTGACGTTGCGCGGCGCGCTGCCAAGCAGGGCATCGATGACCTGATGTATATCGAGGGTAACGGCGCCGCTGCACAGGCTCCAGAGGGCCACCAGCAGACTGGCGGCGATCAGCAGGAAACAGCTCAGCAGTAAACGTGGTGACGGGGTGTTCACAGGCCACCTCCGCGTTTACGTCGTACCAGGAAAATAAGCACCGGCGCGCCGATAAAGGCGCTGACCACCGAGACCCGCAGCTCGCCCGGCACCAGCAGACGGCCAATAACGTCGGCATACAGCAGCAGGGCAGGGGTGGCGAGCAGCGTGACCGGCAACGACCAACGGTGATCGGCCCCCACCAGCCAGCGTGCCATGTGCGGCATCATCAGGCCAATAAAGGCAATGGGGCCAACGACCGCCGTCGCGCTGCCGCACAGGACGGTGATGGCCAGCAGGCCGATAAGTTGAGTGCGTGCCACCCGGCTGCCCAGCGCGGTGGCCGTGTCTGCGCCCAGGCTAAGACTGTTCAGGGCCCGGCTTAACATCAGTGCCACCACGGCGGCGATGATCACCGGTAACGTCACCACTTTAAGCGTCTGCAGGGTGCGGATATCCAGCGAGCCCGCCTGCCAGAAACGCAGCTGATCCCACACGTCCGGATTGAGCAGGGCGATGCCGTTGGATAAGCCTTCCAGCACGGCGCCCAGCGCCACTCCCGCCAGGGTTAAGCGCACCGGGCTGAGCTGCCCGCCCCCCTGACTGCCGGTAAAGGCCACCAGCAACGAGGCCGCCAGCGCGCCGCAAAAGGCCATCATCAGTTGTTCTACGGGGGAGGAGAATCCAAACAGCGCGGCGCCCAGCACGATGGCAAAACTGGCCCCGGAATTCACCCCCAGGATGCCGGGGTCGGCCAGCGGATTACGGGTCAGGGTCTGCATGAGGGCACCGGCCAGCCCCAGCGCCGCACCGGCCAGCAGGCCAGCAAGGGTACGGGGCAGGCGGGCATCCAGCACAATAGTACAGTCCGCGCTTTGACAGGTACCGGACAGGGCATCGACAATCACGGCGGCGGGCAAAGGTTTTGCGCCAACCAGCAGGCTGAGTGCAGCGGCAATAATTAACAGGAGCAACAAACCGGGCACGGCAAGGGCACGCCCGGTAGAAGGTGAAAACGACATAGCAACGTCCATGACTTGATAATGATAGTAATTATCGTTATCTATCTTATTTGGCTATGTTAGCATGTGCGGCCATGGAATTGGTAAAAAAAGAAACCATTAAGGCGTTGTAATGACCCAAAAATCCTGGCTGCTCAACCTCAGCCTGCTGAAGACTCACCCGGCGTATCGCGCCGTCTTTATCGCCCGCTTTATCTCTATTTTGTCCCTTGGCCTGCTGGGCGTTGCCGTGCCGGTACAGATCCAGGCTATGACGCACTCCAGCTGGCTGGTAGGGCTCTCGGTCACGCTGACCGGCGGGGCGATGTTTATCGGCCTGATGGTGGGCGGGGTACTGGCCGACCGCTTTGAGCGAAAAAAACTGATTCTGCTGGCGCGGGGAACCTGCGGCGTCGGCTTCGTCGGGCTGTGTCTGAACGCGCTGCTGCCGGAGCCGTCGTTGATTGCCATCTATGCGCTCGGACTCTGGGACGGCTTCTTTGCCTCTTTAGGGGTGACGGCACTGCTGGCAGCAACGCCAGCGCTGGTGGGGCGTGAAAACCTGATGCAGGCGGGGGCGATCACCATGCTCACCGTGCGTCTGGGCTCCGTGATTTCGCCGATGGTGGGCGGCTTGTTGCTGGCTACCGGTAACGTGGCCTGGAACTACGGCCTGGCGGCGGCAGGCACCTTTATCACCACGCTGACCTTACTGCGTTTACCGCTGCTCCCGCCGCCCCCTCAGCAGCGTGAGCATCCGCTGAAATCCCTGCTGGCGGCGATTCGCTTCCTCTTTACCAATCCGCTGATTGGCGGCATTGCCCTGCTGGGCGGGCTGCTGACCATGGCCAGCGCAGTGCGCGTGCTCTATCCGGCGCTGGCGGGTGAGTGGCAGATGAGTGCCTCGCAGATTGGCCTGCTCTATGCGGCGATCCCCCTCGGCGCGGCGATCGGCGCGCTCACCAGCGGCAACCTGGCCCAGAGTGCGCGCCCGGGGTTAATCATGCTGGTGGCGACCTTCGTGTCGTTTATTGCCATCGCGCTCTTTAGCCTGATGCCTGTCTGGGCGCTGGGTGTGGTCTGCCTGGCGCTGTTTGGCTGGCTGAGTGCGGTGAGCTCTCTGCTGCAATACACGCTGATTCAGACCCAGACGCCGGAAAATATGCTCGGACGGATTAACGGCCTGTGGACGGCGCAGAACGTGACCGGCGATGCCATCGGCGCGGCTATTCTGGGCGGCCTGGGCGCAATCATGACGCCGGTGGCCTCAGCCAGCAGCAGTGGATGTGTGCTGGCGATAGTGGGGGCGATTTTACTGGTAGGACTGGTGAAGCTGCGCCGGTTCAGAAACGAACCGGCCGCCTCGCAGGTTTAATGAAACAGCGACTGCAATCGGGTTAACACCCGCATCGCACTGTAGTAATCCAGGCGGAAGGTCTCGGTTCCCAGCGCCCAGACGCGTTTGTTCTGCACCGCGGGCAGGTGGGCCAGTAGCGGGTTGGCATAAATCGCGTCGACGTCTTTTTGATCCCCGGCGAACAGGAACAGCCCTTCGCCGTTCAGACCCGTCGCCAGATTTTCACCACCCAGTTGAATAATGTCATGGCGTTTACCCTGGCTTTGGGAGGTGGATAGCCCGGCGGGCAGCGTGGCCAGGCTAAAGCCCAGCTGTTGCAACAGTTGCCCCTGCGCAGAATCGGCAGTCCAGAGGTTCGCGCTGTGTGCCGCCGCAGTGTAGACCAGCGCATTTACCGGCTGCGGTGGCAGTTTCATCTGCTGCTTAACCTGGGCCAGCTGTTTATCGAACTCATGGATACGCTCCGCAGCCTGCTTTTCCTGACCGGTGATCGTGCCCAACTGCGTCAGCAGCGTCTGCCAGCTTTTATCGTCGTAATTGATCACAAGCGTAGGCGCAATGGCCGACAGCTGATCGTAAAGGGCCAGGGCCGAGTCGCCGCCGGTGGCGCTGATCAGAATCAGATCGGGCATCTGGGCAGCCACCGCTTCGGCGCTCGCCTCACCAATATAGAGACGTGTGAGTTTGCGCTGTTTGGCAATGTCACCCCACTGGCGCAAAAAGCCCTGGTCGTCTGCCACGCGGTTGTTCGGCGTGGTTGCCCCGCTGGCTACCACCGGCGCGTCGATTGCCAGCAGAGAGCCGGTAAGGGTCACGCTGGTCGAGACGATGCGCATGGGTTTGCTTTCAAGGGTGTGCGTGCCGTGGCTGTCGGTCACCTGACGGGGCCAGTCGGCGGCGGTGGCTGAGGTTACTCCTAAAACGAAAATGGCGCCCAGGAGCAGGGCATGACGGCAAACGGCGGGGAATTTCACAAAGCGGCATCCTGTATTTGCTGAGGTTAATGCTTCTCATTTTCATGAAAGCGTCACGGGGATGCAAGCGATAGTCGCACAAGATGCGCTGTCTGCGGTTGACACCCTTGCGATGAGCGATTAGGTTAGCCACCAAAATATAAATGATAATAATTCTTACTGCTTTTATCATTTCAGGAGGATGATATGGATACGTCATTGGCCGAGGAAGTCCAACAGAACCCGGCCACGCTGCAATCAGACAGTTTCTTCTTTATGTCGCCTTATCGCAGCTTTACCACGTCCGGCTGTTTTGCCCGCTTCAACGAACCCGCTGAAAATGGCGAACATCTCTCGAGCGCTTTCCAGCAAAAACTGGCGCAGGCCTTTGCGCAGGCGAAAGCCAGCGGCATCGCGAACCCCATCATGGTAGGCGCGATCCCCTTTGATACCCGTAAACCCTCTTCACTGTTTATTCCGCAACGCTGGCAGAGCTTTGCCCGTCCGGCACGTCAGCAGGCTGCGCGCTATGCCAGCCCAACGCAGACGCTGACCGTCGCCCAGCGCAGCGAGATCCCCGGCCAGCCGGTGTTCGAAGAGATGGTTGCCCGTGCCGCCGCGCTGACCGCGACGCCTCGCGTCAACAAGGTGGTGCTGTCGCGACTGATTGATATCGTCACCGAGGAGCAGATCGACAGCGGCGCGCTGCTGGAGCGTCTGATTGCGCAGAACCCGGCGAGCTTTAACTTCCACGTCCCCCTGGAAGATGGCGGCGTACTGTTGGGTGCCAGCCCTGAATTGTTACTGCGCAAAGAGGGCAGCCATTTCAGCTCCCTGCCGCTGGCGGGATCGGCGCGTCGTCAGCCCGATGACATGCTCGACCGCGAAGCGGGTAACAAGCTGCTGGCCTCTCAGAAAGACCGTCACGAGCACGACCTGGTGACCCAGGCGATGAAAAGCGTCCTGGAAACCCGTAGCCATCAGCTGACCATGCCCGCCTCGCCGCAATTGATCACCACCCCAACACTATGGCACCTGGCAACGCCGGTAGAGGGCGAGGCGCGTGCCGATGAAAACGCCCTGACGCTGGCCTGTTTACTGCACCCGACGCCGGCGCTGAGTGGCTTCCCACATCTGGCCGCGAAAGCCCTGATTGCCGAACTGGAGCCCTTCGACCGCGAGCTGTTTGGCGGCATTGTTGGCTGGTGCGACAGCGAAGGCAACGGCGAGTGGGTGGTCACTATCCGCTGCGCACGCCTGCAGGCGAACACCGTGCGACTGTTCGCCGGCGCGGGCATTGTGCCGGCCTCCTCTCCGGTCGGTGAATGGCGCGAAACCGGCGTCAAACTCTCCACCATGCTGAACGTTTTTGGTTTGCACTAAGGAACAATCATGACCATTCCCTTTACCCGTTGGCCTGAGGATTTTGCCCGGCGCTATCGCGAAAAAGGTTACTGGCAGGATCTGCCGCTGACTGACATTCTGACCCGCCACGCCAGCAGCGACGCGACGGCCATCATCGACGGTGACCGCCAGTACAGCTATCGCCAGTTCCACCAGGCGGTGAACAATCTGGCCGCTTCGCTACAGGCGCAGGGCATCAAGCGCGGTGAGACGGCGCTGGTACAACTGGGCAACGTGGCCGAGTTCTACATCACTTTCTTTGCGCTGCTGCAGTTGGGCGTGGCGCCGGTTAATGCGCTTTTCAGCCATCAGCGCAGCGAGCTTAATGCCTACGCCAGCCAGATCGAACCGGTGGTGCTGATTGCCGATCGCGGGCATGCCCTGTTTACCGGCGATGATTTCCTTAACACCTTCGTCGATGAGCACCGTTCGGTGCGCGTAGTCATGCTGCGTGGTGATAACGGTGAACACGCGCTGGAGACGGCGATGACCCGCCAGGATCCTCACTTTATCGCCTCGCCGACCCCGGCCGATGAGGTGGCTTTCTTCCAGCTATCGGGCGGCAGTACCGGTACGCCGAAGCTGATCCCCCGCACCCATAACGACTACTACTACAGCATTCTGCGCAGCAACGAGATTTGCGCTATCACTGCCGACACACGCTATCTGAACGCGCTGCCTGCCGCCCATAACTTTGCGATGAGCTCGCCGGGTTCGCTGGGAGTGTTTATGGCGGGCGGTTGTGTCGCGCTGGCGCACGATCCCAGCGCCACCCACTGCTTCCCGCTGATTGCTCAGCATCAGCTGAACATGGCCTCGCTGGTGCCGCCGGCGGTTAGCCTGTGGTTACAGGCCATTGCCGATGGGGCAGATAAAAGCCAGCTCGCCTCTCTCACGCTGTTGCAGGTTGGCGGCGCACGGCTCTCTGCGACCCTCGCCGCACGCATTCCTGCTGAGATCGGCTGCCAGCTGCAGCAGGTATTTGGTATGGCGGAAGGGCTGGTGAATTACACCGCGCTCGACGACGCGCCGGAGAAGATCATGAATACCCAGGGCCGCCCGATGTGTCCGGACGACGAAGTCTGGGTGGCCGATGAAAACGGCAATCCGCTGCCGCGTGGGGAAGTGGGGCGCCTGATGACCCGCGGGCCCTATACCTTCCGTGGCTATTACAAAAGCCCGGAACACAACGCCAGCGCCTTCGATGCCAACGGTTTTTACTGTTCCGGCGACCTGATCGCAATCGACGAGCAGGGCTATATCACCGTTCAGGGGCGTGAGAAAGATCAGATCAACCGCGGCGGCGAAAAGATTGCCGCAGAAGAGATTGAGAACCTGCTATTACGCCACGAGGCGGTGATCCATGCGGCACTGGTCAGCATGGAAGATAGCCTGCTGGGCGAGAAGAGCTGCGCGTATCTGGTGGTGAAACAGCCCTTGCGTGCCGTAGAGGTTCGCCGCTTCCTGCGTGAACAGGGCGTCGCAGAATTTAAGCTGCCGGATCGCGTCGAGAGCGTGGATGCGCTGCCGCTGACGCCGGTGGGAAAAGTAGACAAGAAACAGTTGCGCCTGTGGCTGGCTGAACGCGCCCAGGGCTGAGGAACAGAAGATGGCCATTCCAAAATTAACCGCTTACGCGCTGCCGACCGTGGCAGATCTGCCTGATAACAAAGTGAACTGGGCGTTTGAACCCGAACGCGCCGCGCTGCTAATCCATGATATGCAGGAGTATTTCCTCAATTTCTGGGGCGAAAACAGCGCGATGATGCAGCAGGTCGTGGCAAATATTGCTCGCCTTCGTGACTTCTGCAAAGCCCACAACATTCCGGTCTATTACACCGCCCAGCCGAAAGAGCAGAGCGATGAAGACCGTGCCCTGCTGAACGATATGTGGGGGCCGGGGCTGACCCGCTCCCCGGAGCAACAGCGCATTGTGGCCGGGCTGACGCCGGACGAAGCGGATACCGTGCTGGTCAAGTGGCGTTATAGCGCCTTCCATCGCTCCCCGCTGGAGCAGATGTTGAAAGATACTGGCCGTAACCAACTGATCATTACCGGTGTCTATGCGCACATTGGCTGCATGACCACCGCCACCGACGCTTTCATGCGAGACATTAAGCCTTTCTTCGTCGCCGATGCGCTGGCTGACTTTACCCGTGACGAGCACCTGATGTCACTTAAGTACGTGGCGGGTCGCTCCGGCCGCGTGGTGATGACCGATGAACTGCTGCCCTCTATTCCGGCATCAAAGGCAGCGCTGCGCGAAGTGATCCTGCCGCTGCTGGACGAATCCGACGAGCCGATGGATGACGAAAACCTGATCGATTACGGCCTCGATTCCGTACGCATGATGGCGCTGGCTGCCCGCTGGCGCAAAGTACACAGTGATATCGACTTCGTGATGCTGGCGAAAAATCCGACCCTCGACGCCTGGTGGGCGCTGCTCTCCCGCGAGGTGAAGTAATGGCCGGATTCGATTTTACCGGCAAAACCGTCTGGGTGACGGGGGCGGGTAAGGGGATTGGCTATGCGACGGCGCTGGCCTTCGTTGAGGCGGGGGCGAACGTAACCGGCTTTGACCTGGCGTTTCCGGCGCAGGATTACCCCTTTGCCACTGAAGTGCTGAACGTGGCGGATGCCGCCCAGGTGAGCACGGTCTGTGCTCCCCTCCTTGCCGCTCAGAACCGCCTTGATGTGCTGGTCAACGCGGCCGGTATTCTGCGCATGGGGGCCACCGATGCCCTCACGCAAGAGGCGTGGCAAGAGACGTTCGCGGTGAACGTCGGCGGTGCGTTTAACCTGTTTCAGCAGACGATGGGCCAGTTTCGTCGTCAGCAGGGTGGGGCGATAGTCACCGTGGCTTCGGATGCGGCACATACCCCCCGTATCGGCATGAGCGCCTATGGTGCCTCGAAAGCGGCGTTAAAAAGCCTGGCGCTGACCGTCGGGCTGGAGCTGGCGAGCAGCGGCGTGCGGTGTAATCTGGTCTCACCGGGGTCAACGGACACCGATATGCAGCGCACCCTTTGGGTGAGCGATGATGCCGAGCAGCAGCGCATCCGCGGCTTTGGCGAGCAGTTTAAGCTGGGTATTCCGCTGGGCAAAATCGCCCGTCCGCAGGAGATTGCCAGCACCGTATTATTCCTGGCCTCCGATGCCGCCAGCCATATCACCCTGCAGGATATTGTGGTGGATGGCGGTTCAACCCTGGGGGCCTGAATGATCTGGAAACGTCACTTATCACTCGACGCGCTGAATGCCACCAGCCAGAACACGATGGTGGCCCACCTCGGCATCCTCTATACCCGCATCGGTGATGAGACGCTGGAAGCTGAAATGCCGGTAGATACCCGCACCCATCAACCCTTTGGTTTGCTGCACGGTGGGGCATCGGCTGCGCTGGCGGAGACGCTTGGCTCAATGGCCGGCTATCTGATGACCCGTGATGGGCAGAGCGTGGTGGGTACTGAGCTTAATGCCACGCATCACCGGGCAGTGTCGCAGGGTAAGGTGCGCGGCGTGTGCCAGCCGTTACATCTGGGGCGCACCAGCCAGAGCTGGGAGATTGTGGTCTATGACGAGCAGGGGCGGCGTTGCTGCACCTGTCGGCTAAGCACCATGGTGCTGGGATAATTGTTGCCCCCTTATCCTACGGGTGAGGGGGGCTGCTGCACCCGAAAGTGATCGGGTTAACAATGTGTTGTAAATACCTGGTTTTACCCCCCATTTCTACGTTTCAAAGTTGTTAAAAATGTCCCTGTGATCTAGAAACAAAATGTAACACCTCCTGTTTCACGCTAACGGACATCAACTATGAACAACTCAGGGAAATACCTCGTCTGGGCCATGCTCTCCGTAGTGGGAGCATTCGCGCTGGGCTACATCGCCCTCAACCGTGGTGAACAGATAAATGCGCTGTGGATTGTAGTTGCCTCAGTCTGTATCTATCTGATTGCTTATCGCTTTTATGGCAAGTTTATCGCCCGCAATGTGCTCTCAGTAGACAGCACGCGCATGACGCCTGCGGTGCGGCACAACGACGGTCTGGACTATGTGCCAACCGACAAAAAAGTGTTGTTTGGTCACCACTTTGCCGCTATCGCCGGGGCGGGGCCGCTGGTGGGGCCGGTACTGGCCGCACAGATGGGGTATTTACCTGGCATGATCTGGATCCTCGCCGGCGTGGTACTGGCCGGTGCGGTGCAGGATTTTATGGTGCTCTTCGTCTCCACCCGTCGCGACGGACGCTCGCTCGGTGAGCTGGTTAAAGAGGAGATGGGGGCCACCGCCGGGGTGATCGCGTTGATCGCCACCTTTATGATCATGGTGATCATTCTGGCGGTGCTGGCAATGATCGTGGTGAAAGCCTTAACCCACAGCCCGTGGGGAACGTATACCGTCGCCTTCACCATCCCGCTGGCGCTGTTTATGGGGATCTATATTCGCTATCTGCGTCCTGGACGTATTGGCGAAGTGTCGATCATCGGTCTGTTCTTCCTGGTGTTCGCCATTATCTCTGGTGGCTGGGTGGCGGAGAGCCCGACCTGGGCACCGTACTTTGACTTTACCGGCGTACAGCTGACCTGGATGCTGGTGGGCTACGGTTTCGTGGCGGCGGTACTGCCGGTGTGGCTGCTGCTGGCGCCGCGCGATTATCTCTCGACCTTCCTGAAAATCGGCACCATCGTTGGGCTGGCGATTGGCATTCTGATTATGCGCCCGACCCTGACCATGCCAGCGCTCACCAAGTTTATCGATGGCACCGGCCCGGTATGGACGGGTAACCTCTTCCCGTTCCTGTTTATCACTATCGCCTGCGGGGCGGTGTCGGGGTTCCATGCCCTGATCGCCTCCGGTACCACACCGAAGATGCTGGCCAATGAGAACCAGGCCTGCTTTATCGGCTACGGTGGGATGCTGATGGAGTCCTTCGTGGCGATTATGGCCCTGGTCTCTGCCTGCATTATCGATCCCGGCGTCTACTTCGCGATGAATAGCCCGATGGCGGTGCTGGCCCCGGCCGGTACGGCAGACGTGGTAGCCTCTGCGGCGCAGGTGGTAAGCGGCTGGGGCTTTGCGATCACGCCAGAAACCTTAACCCATATCGCTAATGAAGTAGGGGAGCAGTCCATCATCTCCCGCGCGGGCGGGGCACCGACCCTGGCGGTGGGGATGGCTTACATCCTGCACGGTGCGCTGGGTGGGCTGATGGATGTGTCGTTCTGGTATCACTTCGCCATTCTCTTTGAAGCGCTGTTTATTCTGACGGCGGTGGACGCGGGTACCCGTGCGGCACGCTTTATGCTGCAGGATCTGCTGGGGGTGATCTCACCCGGCCTGAAGCGCACCGATTCGCTGCCGGCGAACCTGCTGGCTACGGCGCTGTGCGTACTGGCGTGGGGCTACTTCCTGCATCAGGGGGTGGTGGATCCGCTCGGCGGCATTAACACGCTGTGGCCGCTGTTCGGTATCGCTAACCAGATGCTGGCGGGGATGGCGCTGATGCTTTGCGCAGTCGTCCTGTTTAAGATGAAACGTCAGCGTTACGCCTGGGTCGCGCTGGTGCCGACCGCCTGGCTGCTGATTTGTACCCTGACCGCCGGCTGGCAGAAAGCCTTCAGCCCGGATACGAAGATCGGTTTCCTGGCGATTGCCAATAAGTTCCAGGCAATGATCGACAGTGGTAATATTCCTGCTCAGTACACCCAGTCGCAGCTGTCACAGCTGGTGTTTAATAATCGTCTGGATGCCGGGCTGACCATCTTCTTTATGGTGGTCGTGGTCGTTCTGGCGTGGTTCTCTCTGAAGACCGCCCTGGCGGCGCTGAAGGTGGATACCCCAACGGCAAAAGAGACGCCGTATGAGCCGATGCCTGAAAACCTGGATGAGATCGTCACCCAGGCAAAAGGGGCGCATTAAACGAACCTCCCCCTCTCTCCGCCGGGGAGAGGGGTTAACAGAAGAGATATGGCATGTTCGACACCCTCTCCAAAGCAGGTAAATATTTAGGCCAGGCCGCCAAAATGATGATCGGCGTCCCGGACTACGACAACTACGTCGAGCATATGCGCGTCAATCATCCCGATCAGACTCCAATGACCTACGAGGCCTTTTTCCGCGATCGCCAGGATGCGCGCTACGGGGGCAAGGGCGGGGCGAAGTGCTGTTAACCCTCTTTCGGAAAGTAGAGGCTTATCTGCTCTTGTTTGCAGCCATAAATTGCGGCCAGTTTTTCGCGGGTGCGTTTTTGCGGGCGGGAATCAGGTGATTCAAGCTGTGAGACGGCAGACTGGCTGATGCCCAGTTTGTCGGCCACCTCCTGTTGGGATAACCCACGCAGAATACGCCAGGCGGCCTGCAGACTGACATCCTGATAAGTCATGATACTGCATACCTCTCCGGGCAGTTCAACGTCATCATAACCGTCATGTTCAATTTCTATTTCTTCCAGATCGTCGTCGGTTTCATCGTCGATCTCTGCCATTTGTAAGCACATACGGAAGTATTCGTCATAGGGAATAACTGCGTACTGAGCGTTTCCTTCATCGTCCTTAATCAGTTGAACAGCCATAGGGCATATTCTCCTCGTGTAAATAAGTGGTCGTTGTACGACGCTTTACGGCAATCACATAGCAGTGCTTATCAGGTGTTCCGCGAAGCGCAAAGATGACGCGATAGTCACCAACGCGTAACCGAAAGTGATCCTCTGCCGCTGTTATTTTACGAATGTCAGGTTGAGGAGCAGAACGATCATCCAGTTTCGCCAGTTTATTTTCTATCCGAACCTGATAACGGGTATCAATTCTTCTGCATGCGCGTTGTGCCGCTTTAGACCAGACAATCTTCATCCGTACCTCCACTGTACGCCCACATAAAATATAAGGGAATAATTAGACTATTAGATAAATTCCGAATCCCTTATGGGGCATCGTAAGGCGAGGAAGAGAGCAGAAAAAGCGGCAAAAAGTGAAACGTCGAAGCGGCTCGCAAGCGCCTCTGTCGGGCGACAGAGGCTTACATCACTTGTGCGATCAGGCGTTCAACCCTCCATCCACGTCCAGACCCGTTCCGGAGATCTGCCCGGCGGCAGGGCTTGCCAGGAAGGTGACCGCGGCGGCGACATCCTCCGGTTGGCCATAGTGACCCAGCGCAATGAGCTGGCGCTGCGATGCGGCCTGCTCGCCATGCTCCGGGTTCATATCACTGTTTGTCGGGCCAGGATGGACAAGATTCACGGTGATGCCGCGTGGCCCTAAATCGCGCGCCAGCCCGCGGGTCAGGGAGTTGAGCGCAGATTTGGTCATTGAATAGACGGCAATGCCCGGCTGGGCGACGCGGTTTGCCAGGCAACTGCCGATATTGATAATGCGCCCGCCCTCAGACATATGGACAAGGGCTTCCTGGATGGCAATCACCACGCCGCGAATATTCACGTTGATCAGGGCGTCGATATCCGCCAGGGTCATCGATTCCAGCGGGCCGCCGCGCGCAATACCGGCATTGTTGACCAGGATATCCAGCCCGCCAAGGGAACGTGCTGCCTGAGTAACGGCTTCCTGGATCGCCTGCGCGTTGGCGCTGTCGGCCTGAATCGCCTCGCTGTGCCGACCCAGCCCCTTAATCTCATCCGCCACGGCCTGCGCTTTATCGGCGGATTTTTCGTATGTGATAACCACATCGGCGCCGGCGCGTGCCAGAGAGAGTGCGATGGCACGACCCAATCCACGGCTGGCGCCGGTAACCAGCGCCTTCTTACCTGTTAAATCGATCTGCATGATGACCTCGTTGCGAGAGTGGTGATAGCCATCATTAGTTATAGTCAATCTGTGCAACTATCGGTGGAAGGATTCGACCTTCTCAAACGCCGCGCGCAGAACCGCAGGGGTTAGCGCTACCGACAGATAATGAATCGACTCTACCGGACGCAGGGTGTGGGCGATCACCTTGTCCAGCGCGGCGGTATCGTTGATATCGACGTCCAGCTCACGCAGCGTGGTAGGCAGATTGAAACGCTGATAGGCCGCCACCAGCTGTGCCAGAACATCATCCTGGCCGAGCAGGGCGCTTTGCACCAGAATACCGTAAGCCACTTTTGTGCCGTGCAGATATTTGTCTGTTTGCGGCAGCACGGTCAGCCCGTTATGCACCGCATGCGCTGCTGCGACGCGGGTATAACGCTCGCCCAGGCCGCCCACCATCCCACCACCCGCAATGATGGCATCAACCACATCGCGAAAACGTTGCGTCTGCTCACCGCGCGCCTGGTCCGCCAGTGCCTGTTCGCTGCTTTCCAGTAACACATCGCGGATCGCCAGGGCGCCGTTGATGCCCAGCCGCACGGTTAACGGCAGGGTTTCAGGCTGCGGGGCCAGCACCACCGCCTCGTACCATTTCGCCAGCGTGTCGCCGATGCCCGCCAGCAGATACTCCGCCGGGGCGTGAAGGATAATGTCAGGCTCGACCAGCACCAGGAAGTTGGCGTCGTCGAAAATCTCAAAGTGCAGGGCGGAACCCGCGTCGTTGTACCAGACCGAGAGCGGTGTCCAGGCGGCACAGGTGGCGGCGATGGTGGGAATGGCAACCACCGGTAGACCCAGACGTCGTGCCACGGCTTTCACCGTATCCAGCAGCGCACCGCCGCCAATGCCAATCACCACGCTGCGATCGTCGCCGGACTGTTTCACAAGATCTGCAACGTCGCGCTCACTGCAGTGGCCTTTAAACAGAATCTGCTTTGCCCCCTCAGCGTTAAAGCTCTCTGGCAAGAACGGGCGTGCGCCTTCGATGGCACGTTCGCCATAAATCCAGACCGCCCGGGAGAGCTGTTCTGGAGTGAAAAAGTCGTGCAGGCGTTGCAGGCTGCCGTTGTGAGAGAAGTAATTGGCCGGACCCGGAACGACGCGAATATCGGTGTTGCTCATGTTGTTATCCTTTTTGCGAAATGCTAACCTGATGTTATGTCTGGACATCTGGATGGCTAATAATATTTTGCTTTATCTTATGCCTTTTCCGTCGTTGTCAGTCAACCGTAGCTGTGAAAAATTCCATAAATCATAATATTAAAGAAGGATTTAACGCCGATGGTTTCAAGTCGCCTGGAGATGCGTGGCATCAGCCTGGCCTTTGCGGGCTTTCAGGCGCTGTCGCGTGTCGATTTCACCCTGATGGGCGGCTCTGTGCATGCCCTGACGGGCGCCAACGGTGCGGGGAAGTCCACGCTGATGGCGGTGCTTTGCGGCACCCACGACCATTACGAGGGCGAAATCAGCATTAATAACCAGGCGGTGACCATTCGCGAACCCCTGGATGCCAAACGGCTGGGGATCCATCTGGTACAGCAGGAGGTGGATGTCGCGCTGATCCCGGGCTTAAGCATTGCTGAAAATATCATGCTCGATCATCTGGCGCAGCCAGGGCACCGCTTTCGCTGGCGGAGTGTGCGCCAACAGGCGGAAGCGGCGCTGGCCCAGTTGGATGTTCAGCTGGACGTACGCCGCCCTATCGACAGCTGTACGCTGGCGGAAAAACAGCAAATCTTGCTGGCGCGCGCCCTCTCGCATCACTGTCGTTTCCTGATCCTGGATGAACCTACCGCTCCGCTGGATGCGCATGAAAGCGAGCGTCTCTTTAACGTGGTGCGCCGTTTACAGCAGCAGGGGATCGGCGTGGTGTTTATCTCCCACCGCATTCATGAGCTGAAGGCGATTTGCGATACCTTAACCGTGCTGCGTGACGGCAAGCTGATTGAGTCAGGCCCGATGGCGGCCCTGAGCGGCGAAGCGATCGTCGAGAAGATGCTCGGCCATGAGTTGAGCGACATTTACCCGCCTCCGCGCCCGCGCGTCAGCGACGAAACCTTGCTGCGCATTGAGGGGCTGCATGATGACGCGCTGCTAAAAGATATCTCTCTGCATCTGCGCAAAGGCGAGATTTTAGGTATCGCCGGGCTCGCGGGCGCAGGCAAAACGGAACTCTGCAAGGCGCTGTTCGGCGCCAGTAAAAGCCGGGTTGACCGCGGTGAACTGAATAACCGGGCCTGGCGCCCCCGCGATCCCGCCGATTCGGTCCTGCGCGGGCTGGCGCTGGTGCCGGAAGAGCGGCGCAAAGAGGGCATCTTTATCGATGAGCCGGTGAGCATGAACCTGGCGGTCAGCGCCGATAACACCTTCTCTCGCTGGAGTCTGTTTGGCCATCGTCAGGCATGGCGCTGGGCGGAAGAGGTGATCGCCCGTGTGGGTGTGCGAGCGCGCGGGCCAGGACAGGTGCTGCGGCGACTCTCGGGTGGCAACCAGCAGAAGGTGGCGATCGGCAAATGGTTACGTGGCAACGCGCAGGTGCTCATTTTTGACGAACCCACCAAAGGGGTGGACGTGAAAGCCAAAACCGATCTCTTCCAGCTGATTGACGGCCTGGCGCGCGAAGGCAAAGGGGTGATCTACGCCTCTGGCGAATTTGCCGAGCTGGTCGGGCTTTGTGACCGCATCTGCGTCTTATGGGATGGGCGCATCGTGGCAGAGATTGCCGGGGCCGAGGCCCGGGAAGAGACATTACTTTACTATTCAACCGGAGGAACCGCGTCGTGAGCAAGGCCCTTTCAGTGAATGCGGCGGCGTCTGGCCGTCAGCAAATATTCGATTTTCTCTACAAATGGGGCATGTTGCTGACCGTTGTCGCCTTGATTGCGATATTTGGTATCGCATCAGACAACTTCCTCGATCCCTTTAACATTATCAATATCCTACGATCTATCGCCATTGTGACGGTGATTGCCATTGGCGTCTCCATCTCCCTGACCGTGGGCGGTTTTGACTTGTCGGTGGGCTCGACGGCCTCGCTTGCCAACGCGCTGGTCATTTCGCTCTTTGTCTGGCATGGCTTCGGCACCACGGAATCGATTCTGATCACCCTGGCGCTCTGTACGCTGGTAGGGCTGTTTAACGCCTTTCTGATCGTCATCCTGCGCATTCCGGACATGCTTGCCACCCTTGCGAGCCTGTTTGTGATCCAGGGGGTAGCGATGACATACAGTTACGGCGGATCGATTACCGAAAATATGGTGCTGCCGAGCGGAGATATGGCGGAAGGGACGATTCCGGCAGCTTTTGGCGCGCTGGGGCAGGTACCCACGATCGTGATCATCATGCTGGTGGTGACCCTGGTGGCGCAGCTGGCGTTGTCACTCACGACCCACGGCCGTCGCATGTACGCCATTGGCGGCAATCCGGAGGCGGCGCGTTTATCCGGGATTCGTACGACCCGCTATAAGGTTGCTGCCTACGTCATCGCCTCATTGCTGGCCGGACTGGGGGGTATTCTGCTGGCCTCGCGCATTGGCTCGTCACAGGTGAACGCCGGGAGCGGCTATTTGATGGATGCGGTGGCGGCGGCGTGGATCGGTTTCTCACTGGCCGGCTCGGGTAAACCCAACGCACTGGGTACGCTGGTGGGGGCGGTGATCCTCGGCGTACTCTCCAACGGACTGGTGATGCTTTCGGTCCCCTATTACGCCATGGACATTATAAAAGGGCTGGTGCTGGCAGCGGCGCTGGCGATCACCTACATACAAAAACGCTAATAATTCACAACAACACAACGGGATAACAGAATGAAAAAAATGGCGCGCTCTTTGGTGGCACTGGGATTACTTGCAGCCTTACCCGGCTTTGCAGCCACGCCGGCTCCGGTTCCGGCGGCGATTGCTAACCATGACGGGCAGATCCGCATCGCGGTGATCCGTAATCTCGGTTCGGACGACAACACCACCCAGTTTGTCTCCGGTGCGATTCAGGAAGGGAAAAAGCTCGGCTTCAAAGTCAGCACCTTTTTAAGTAACGGTGACGATGCCAAATTCCAGGACTTCGTTAACCAGGCCATCAGCCAGAAATATGACGGCATTATTCTCTCCCAGGGGCGTGACCCGTACTCCACGGCGCTGGTGAAAAAAGCGGTAGATGCTGGCATAAAAGTGTCGGTGTTCGACACCGCCGTAAAGGGCGATATCCCGGGCGTGACCGTCACGCAGCAGGATGATGCCTCCCTGACCCATCTCTCCTTCGGCCAGCTGGCGAAAGATTTTAACGGCAAAGCCAATATCATTAAGCTGTGGGTCGCTGGCTTCCCGCCGATGGAGCGTCGTCAGGCGGCGTACCAGGAATTACAGAAGCAGTATCCAGGCATTAAAGAGCTCGAATCTATTGGCGCGGTCTCGTCTGACGTGCAGGGCGACACCGCCAACAAAGTCGGCGCCGTGCTGGCGAAATACCCGAAAGGGCAGATCGACGCTATCTGGGGCACCTGGGACGCCTTTAGTCAGGGAGCCTACAAAGCCCTGAAAGAGAACGGTCGCACGGAGATCAAACTCTATAGCATTGATATCTCCAACCAGGATCTGCAATTGATGCGTGAATCCGGCAGCCCGTGGAAAGTGAGCGTGGCGGTGGATCCGAAGCTGATTGGTGCTACCAACGTGCGGTTGATTGCCAACAAGATTGCCGGGGAAACCACGCCAGCAACCTATGACTTTAAAGCGGCCGCCATCCCTCAGGCGCTGCTGACGGCGCAGCCTGGGGCAGTTAACGTGGCATCGCTTGGTAAAATCATTCCAGGCTGGGGCCAGACCCAGGACTTCATCGCCCCGTGGTTTGCTACGCTCGAAGCCAAAAATAAATGAGTACGCTTCCCACGCCTGAATACAGCCGCAATATGCGGCTGATTGGCCATAGCGATCAGGGCGGTCGCCCGGACGGGGTGCAGCTGATGGTGCACCGTGGCTTTGCCTATATTGGACATATGGTGTCGCAGGGTTTTTCGATTGTGGATGTGCGCGATCCCAAAAATCCTCGCGCGGCCGGGTATGTGCCCGCACCACCCGGCACCTGGAATGTCCACCTGCAGGCGCATGACGATCTGCTGCTGGTGATCAATGCCCGGGATCTCTTTGCCGATGCCCGCTTCGCAGACGAGAAAGTCTACTACACCCGACAGGTGGGGGAGACCGTTAGTGACGTGCAGGACAAAGGCTGGAGCGCCGGGCTGCGTGTGTTTGATATTTCGACCCCTGACAAACCGCGTGAAATTGGCTTTTTGTCGCTGAACGGTATCGGTATTCACCGCATCTGGTATGTGGGTGGACGCTGGGCTTATGTTTCGGCGCTGATAGACGGTTTTACCGATTACATATTTCTCACCATCGATCTGGCGGATCCGCGCAGGCCAGAGGTGGCGGGGCGCTGGTGGTTGCCGGGCATGAACCAGGCTGAAGGCGAGAAGCCAACGTGGCCGGACGGTAAGCGCTATGCGCTACACCACGCGATTATCGCCGGCGATACCGCCTACGGAAGCTGGCGCGACGGCGGACTGACGCTACTGGATGTGAAAGACAAAACCCAGCCGAAGCTGATCAGCCATCGCAACTGGAGTCCGCCGTTTGGCGGCGGTACGCACACGGCGTTGCCGTTGCCGGACCGGGATCTGCTGGTGGTGTTGGACGAAGCGGTACTCGACAATCAGGAGGATGGTGAGAAGCTCATCTGGCTTTTTGATATCCGCGAGCCGTCGAACCCGGTCAGTATTGCCACCTTCCCGCAGCCGGATGAGAGAGATTACGTAGCGAAAGGGGCGCACTTCGGTCCACACAACCTGCACGAGAACCGGCCTGGTAGCTTTGTTAGCTCGACGCTGATTTTTGCCACCTACCAGAACGCTGGGGTGCGCGCGTACGATATCTCGAATCCGTATCGTCCGGTGGAGACCGGGGCGCTGGTTCCGGCGGCGCCTGAGAGGATGATGGATACACGACCAAATCGCCCGCAGGTGATCCAGTCGTGTGATGTGTTTGTGGACGCGCAGGGGATTATCTACAGCACCGATTATAACGGTGGGCTGTCGGTGATTGAGTATTTGGGGTAAGTGCGGGTTGCTGCCCTCACCCCGGCCCTCTCCCACAGGGAGAGGGAGAAAATACCGGCCTCTCTTCTACAGGGAGAGGGAGGAGTCAGCTGTACTGGCGCACCCGCGCCACCAGTTCTTCTGCGCTGTCGATGCGATCGGCAATGACAATCAGCGCTTTACCTAATTGAATGGCATGGCGCAGGCATTCATGGCGCATCGCCTCATCCTGAATGGTGTCGATATCCGCCACGTGCGACAGGCCGACGCTACGGCGAATCAGTTCGGTGCCGCAGAAGCCAATGGCATCCTTCCAGACCTTTTTGAGAAATTCCGACGCATAGCCGGGTTCACGCAGGGCGGCATCGCGGGTTTTTTCGCTTGCCAGCGCCTGGAAACGCTCTGAGAAGGTATTCCACAGTGTCTGAATATCCCTCAGACGCTGTTCGCGGGCGGCGGCGGCATCGCGAATGCCCAGATGCCCCGGCAGGCCGCAGAAGTTCAGCAGCAGGTTGCCGATGGCGGTGCCCACGTCAAAACCGATTGGACCAAAGTAGCCAAACTCGGCATCGATTGCCTTCAGGCTCTCTTCGGCGACAAAAATCGAGCCGCTGTGAATATCCCCATGCAGCAGCGCTTCGGCCTGCGAGAAGAAGCGGTGTTTCAGGGAGGCTACGGCAGTTTTTAGCTGTCCATCATTACGCAGGGCGGCAACATCATTTTCCAGCTCAGCCGGATAGTTGTTGCGCTCGTGCACCTGATACGGATCGTTAAAGAACAGATCTTCAGTGATCTCGCACATTTCCGGGTTGATGAATTTCGCCACCTGCGCTTTTTTAGCGTGCGGGTGGAGGTAGAAATCGCTGGTATGGAACAGGGTATGCGCCAGGTACTCCCCAAGCTGGCGGGCGGCTTGCGGGTAGTCCACATTTTTTATCAATTCACCGCGCCAGATACGGTGGCTGGAGAGATCTTCCATGACCATCACCGCCAGTTGCGGATCGTAATGGTGAATCTTTACCGTGTGCTGCGGGCTATGTTGATAGTGGGCAACCAGGGTTTCTGCCTCAAGACGCGCGCGATCCAGGGTTAATGGCCAGGATTCGCCCACGCAGCGTACGTATGGAAGCGCCTGTTTCACGATGATGCGACTGACGCCCTCGGTATCAAAAATTTTAAAGACCAGATTGAGATTGCCGTCGCCCACCTCTTTCGCCTCCACCAGCGATGACGGGTTATCGAGGCCGCCAAACTGTTGTGCGTACGCCACGGCGTCCTGAGCGGTAAAGGTACGGTATTGCGACATTGCCTGTTCCTCACTGATTCTGGTAATTAAGACATTTAGACGTCTATACATCTGAATTTTATCCTGACACAATGTTATACAACAACGCAACAGAGAATTAACGACATGCAGACATTACAGACGACCAGCCTGCGGGTGGTGGAAAATCAGTTATTTATTCTCGATCAACAGGCGCTTCCGCAGGAGAAACGCTGGCTGGATGCCTCCAGCGTAGAGGCGCTGGTCGGCCATATTCATGCCTTACGTGTACGCGGCGCGCCGCTGATTGGTCTGTCAGCCAGCCTGCTGTTGGCCCTGCTGGCAGAAGCGGGTAAAAACCGCGACGAGCTGGCGCAGGCGCTTGAGACGCTGCGCGCCTCGCGGCCGACGGCGGTGAACCTGATGAATAATCTGGATCGCATGAAGCAGGCGTTGCAGCAGGAGAATTTTGTGCCAGCGCTGGTGACCGAGGCGTTACGCCTGATCGACGAAGATAAACAGCTGTGCGATGCCATTGCCCGCGCAGGCAGTCAACTTGTGAAGCCGGGTAGCCGTCTGTTGACCCACTGTAATACCGGCGGGCTGGCAACGGCGGGCGTAGGCACGGCGCTGGGCGTGATTGCGCTGGCGCATCAGCAGGGCAATGTACGTAACGTCTGGGTGGATGAGACCCGTCCATTATTGCAGGGCGGCAGACTGACGGCGTGGGAACTGGGTGAATTAGGGGTGCCTTACCAACTGATCACCGATTCAATGGCCGCCAGTCTGATGGCGAAAGGGCAGGTGGATGCCGTCTGGGTGGGGGCTGACCGCATTGCCGCCAATGGCGACGTGGCGAATAAAATCGGCACTTACTCTCTGGCGGTACTGGCGAAGTTTCATGGGATTCCATTTTACGTTGCCGCGCCGCAAACGACGCTGGATCCGCACTGCCCAAACGGCGACGCGATCCCGATTGAACAGCGCGCCGCCAGCGAAGTCACGGGCGTGGCGGGGAGCTTTGGCGAAGTCCAGTGGGCCCCCGCGGATGCGCAGGTTTACAACCCGGCGTTTGACGTGACGCCAGCAGCCTTGATTAGCGGTTGGGTGCTGGATACGGGCGTGGTTACGCCGCTGCAGGTAGCAGAAGGGAAATTTTCCTGAGTCTTCGAAGGAACTGAAGCGGTAGTGCTTTTAGACCCCCTCTCCCCGGAAGGGAGAGGGGGAGATATCATGCGAGGCGTGGATAGCCGTCAGCAATCGCATCGCCCGTAAACTGTGCGATCCAGCCTTCGGGATTATCGAAAATACGAATGGCGGTAAAGTTCGGCTCCGAACCCATATCAAACCAGTGCGGCGTGCCGGCAGGCACCGAGATCAGATCGTTTTTCTCACACAACACCTGATACACCTGATCCCCGATGTGCAGGCAGAACAGCCCTGCGCCCTCGACGAAGAAACGCACTTCGTCTTCGCCATGGGTGTGTTCGTTGAGGAACTTCGCACGCAGCGCCTCTTTTTGCGGGTTGTCGGCGCGCAGGCTGATCACATCCCAGCTCTGGTAGCCTTTCTCTGCCACCAGTTTATCGATCGCATGCTGGTAGGCGTTGATCACCGCCTCCGGTGCCGGATCCTGGCCTAAATCACGATCCGCCGCCCAGCGTTCAAACCGCACACCTTTGGCGTTGAGCTGTTCGGCAATTTCGGCGGCATCGGTGCTGTGCCACTGCGGCTGGCTGGCGTCTTTATCAGAATAAATCGTTAATGCGCTCATGAAGGGATCTGCTCCGGGTTAATGTCGTCAAACTGGTGCACCTGATGGTGATGGCTCGCGCCGTCGTCATCGCCGCGAATCAGTTGCAGGGTGCGAAAACCGGCCTGCTCAGCGGCGTCCAGCTCCTGATGTATATCGGACAGGAAAAGGATTTGCGACGGTGCAACGCTAATCTGCGCCGCGATGTTCTGATAAGACTGAACGTCGCGCTTAGCGCCCACATGGGTATCAAAATAGCCGCTGAAGAGATGCGTAATATCGCCCTCATCGCTGTAGCCAAATAACAGTTTTTGCGCAGCAACAGAGCCTGAGGAATAGACATAGAGATCAATGCCCTGAGCTTTCCATTTCTCCAGCGACGGCAGCACGTCGGGGTAGAGGTGGCCGGTAAAATCACCGTTAACGTAGCCGTCGTGCCAGATGATCCCTTGCAACGCTTTTAACGCGGTGGATTTGCGGTCTTCATCCATAAACTGCAACAGCGCGTCCGTTAGCGCGCTGGCGCTGGCCTGCGGTGCGCCGATTTCATCGCGTAGATTATCCAGAATGGATTTCACCGGCTCGGCGTATTGCTGGGCTGCGACAAACGCTGCCAACCGCTCACGCGCGTAGGGGAATAACACATTATGGACAAAACGAATATCAGTGGTCGTCCCTTCAATATCCGTCACAATCGCGCGAATCATACTCTCTCCAGTTGGCGTAAACGCATTTCACATTCAAATAAGAATTCAAGACCTTCCAGGTGACGACGGGCCTCAGCCACGTCGCGTCCCCAGCAGGTTAAGCCATGGCCGCGCAGAAGAAAACCATAATTAAGGGGGCGCTCTTGTGCGTAGTGGGCGATTCGCGAGGCGAGGGCATCAATATCCTGATCGTTATCGAATACGGCGATGGCCAGCGTATCCAGATGCGTGGTCTGGCCGGTCAGGGATTTCTGCATTTCAAAACCGCTGATCTTCAGCTCTGCCGTTTTGACGAGACGTGACAGCACGGTGGCATTCACCGTATGGACATGTAGCACGGCGTTGGCATCAGGAAACAGACGGTAGATTAAGGTATGCAGACCTGTTTCCGCCGACGGCTTACGCCCGGAAGGGGCACGGTTCGTCGCGATCTCTACTTGCAGAAAGTCTTGTTCGGTCAGGCTGCCTTTATCTTTGCCCGATTCGCTAAGCCAGCAAAACTGCGCGTCCTGACGGACAGACATATTGCCACCCGTGGCAGGCGCCCAGCCTTTGGCGCCAATCCAGCGGCAGGCGTCGACCAGTTGAGTAAGTTGCAGGTTTTCTGTCATGTCCGTTCTACCTCTGTCTGTCAGTCAGGAAGCGTTATCTTATATAGACGTCTAAGCGTCTTGATTGCTAAAGACTAACATCGTGTTATAGTGGCAGCAACATAAGTATTACAAGCAGGCATAACACAATGAACGATAACCCATTGATTCCAGAGAGCAAACTACCCAATCTTGGCACCACCATCTTCACGCAAATGAGCGCTCTGGCTCAGCAGCACAACGCCATTAATCTTTCGCAGGGGTTTCCGGATTTCGATGGCCCGGGCTATTTGCAGGCTAGGCTGGCGCATCACGTTGCCGCCGGTGCAAATCAATATGCGCCGATGACCGGCGTTCAGCCTCTGCGCGAAGCCATTGCCGATAAAACGGCCGAGCTCTACGGCTACACACCAGATGCGAATACAGAAGTGACGGTTACCGCCGGCGCGACCGAAGCGTTATATGCGGCCATTACTGCGCTGGTACGCGCCGGTGATGAGGTGATCTGCTTTGACCCGAGCTACGACAGCTACGCGCCCGCGATTGAACTGGCTGGTGGGGTCGTGAAACGCATTGCGCTGCAGCCGCCACACTTTCGCCCGGACTGGCAGGCCTTTGCTGCCCTGTTGAGTGACAAAACACGTTTAGTGATCCTGAATACGCCGCATAACCCGTCAGCGACGGTATGGCGCAAGGCCGATTTCGCCGCCCTGTGGCAGGCGATTGCCGACCGTGAAATCTACGTGCTGAGCGATGAAGTCTATGAGCATATCTGCTTCGCCGAAGAGGGGCATGCCAGCGTGCTGTGCCATCCGCAGCTGCGCCAGCGCGCCATTGCGGTATCGTCCTTTGGCAAAACCTATCATATGACTGGCTGGAAAGTAGGTTACTGTGTGGCGCCGACGGCCATCACCGCCGAGTTGCGCAAGGTGCATCAGTACCTGACCTTTTCGGTTAATACCCCGGCTCAGTTGGCGCTGGCGGATATGCTGCGCGCCGAACCGGGTCATTATCGTGAGTTACCGGCGTTTTACCGGACCCGTCGGGACTGCTTTGTTAACGCCCTCGGCAATAGCCGTCTGAAGCTATTGCCCTGCGAGGGTACCTATTTCTTGCTCGCTGACTATAGCGCCATCTCCGATCTTGATGACGTGAGTTTCTGTCAGTGGCTGACGAAAGAGGTGGGCGTGGCCGCCATTCCGCTCTCAGTATTTTGTGCCGGACCTTTCCCACATAAGCTTATTCGACTCTGTTTTGCCAAGCAGGAGTCAACGCTTCTGGCCGCCGCAGAACGATTAAATACGTTGTGAAACGTAGATAAAATAATGCGATTCTGATCCCGGTGTAATACTCGATCAGAATCGATTATTTTTATGGACTAATTTGCGCAATAAAATGGGAGAAGCTGTTGCTGTTCAATGCGGAACGGTTATACATCATATGTATTTTCATTCGCGGCAGCTCAACATCCGAATTGATCGCTTTCAATTCAAGAAAATCGGCATATCGCTGGAAAACAATTTCCGGGGCGATGCCAATCATATCCGAAGTGCTAACCATAGAGAGTATTGTCATGTAGGAGTCGCTACGAAAAGCGACATTGCGATCCGGGAGCGCTTCCGCAATGGTTGACTGGAAGTTTTTAACCCCTGGCTCCTCACTTAAAAAGGCGGTGAATTTCTCCTGCAGCAAGCTTTCGCGATCCGGGGCCTCCCCAATACGCGGATGGTCTTTTCGGCAGAACAGAACGAAGGGTATCTCTCTGAAATCGGTACAGGTAATCGACCGGTTTTGTAACGGCGTGAAGGAGAAGATCAGGTCGGCTTTTCGGTAGGCCAGTAAATCTTCAGCCGACTCACGCGTCACCATCATGTCATGCAGTTCAATTTCATAATTATGTTCGCCTATCAGCAGCTTTAGCGGCTCCATAATCACTTTAGTGGTAATTATTTGCGGACAGTAGATGATGAAGTTTTTCTTCAACTTACTGTTGTGCATGATATTAATGGTCTGCTCCAGCTGGTTTAGATTCTGTTCCAGATGGATATGCAAATTGGTGCCAACCGTCGTGGGCGTAATACCTTTACCCGAGCGAATAAAAAGCGGATCGTTGAGCTGATTGCGCAACCGCTGTAATGACTGACTGACCGCCGAAGGGGTAATAAAAAGCGTTTCTGCCGCTTTGCTTATACTCAGATGCTGATAAATGCACTCAAATATCACCAGCAGGTTAAGGTCAAATTTCTTCAGATCATAAAGGTTAGCCATGTTTCTTCCTGATGTAGCTGTGCCGATAGCGCTTTTCGTATAAATGATAGCTATAGATTTAATTTAGCCATTTACAATCCATTTCAATGACTAGCTTAATTACGTTTGAACGTGAACTAAATATATCATGCCTGTGGATTTATTCGAGACGAAGATTTTTATTAAATTATCCACGAAAGGGGTGGTGGCGGAGAGAAATGGCCGCCACCGGGTAACATTATTGTTTACCCATCATCATATCCAATTGTTCTTTTTCGGGCAGCCCGGTCACTTGTTGTAATTCGTTGTCGCTGTTCATGTAATAAATGGCGGGGGTGGCGTTTGCCCCGAGGGCATCCATAATGGCCTCATGATCCTTCAGCGTTTTAAGATGTTCAGCAGAGGGGGAAGAGGGGACATCTAACGACAATTTGCCGCCTGAGCTTTCATACTCATGCCAGACTTTGGCCGGATCTTTCGCCGCCAGAATGGCCGCAGCAGTGGCTTTGCTCTCGGGTTTGATGACGCCTACCAGCAACGTACGAAGTTGTACTTTTCCTGCCTTCACCCAGGGCTGTGCTTGCTGCCAGAACTGTTTGCAGTAAGGGCAGAACGGATCGGCGAAGACATAGATAACGCGCGGTGCCGCTTTATCCCCCTCCAGGAGCCATTGTGCTTTCTCCATGCGCTGCCACAGCTCGCGGCCGGCGGGCGCATAGATCTCTTTCTGAATCACCTTTTCGCTAAGGTTGGTCCCTTTATCATCGTACATGTACCCGGAGATAGCATGCTTGCCGTCTGGGGTCAGGTAGATGGTGACCCCCATATCCTGATATTTGCCCAGCCAGCCTTTTACGCCGCCGGGTGCCTCGAAGGGTTTGATAATGGTGATACCCTGTTTTTCAATAGCTTTAACAGGGGCGGGTAACTCCTCTGCCTGCACCAGAGCGGGAATGAGAGAGAGTAAAAGGGTACGTTTCAACATAAAAATCCTTATATATCAGAGGCCAGGCATCTGATTCGACAAAACCTATCGCAACCATAGGCACAAGTGCGGTGCCGGGTAATTGTCCTTTATCATACAGGATGGTGTAATCCATAGCGCTGTTACGACCTTGCTAAAGGTAATGTAGAGCGCAACACATCGCCAGCTTCGGCTGGCACTGAAGTTACCCACGGGTATTTCAGGTATCAGGGCCGCCCGTAAAGGCGGCCTTTTTACGTTTAAGGGTTGATAACCGGTTTCAGGTGGGTTGTTAGGTATGGCTGATTGATTTGATAACGCCTACCCATTAGCCCCGATGAGCAAAGTTGGTTACCTTACACCTCAACGAAAACACGGAGGAAGTACAGATGTCTTTGATTAACACTAAAATTAAACCTTTCAAAAACCAGGCGTTCAAAAACGGTGAGTTCATTGAAGTAACCGAGAAAGATACCGAAGGTCGCTGGAGCGTCTTCTTCTTCTACCCGGCTGACTTTACTTTCGTTTGCCCGACCGAACTGGGCGACGTTGCAGACCACTATGAAGAGCTGCAGAAACTGGGCGTGGATGTTTACTCTGTCTCTACTGACACCCACTTCACCCACAAAGCATGGCACGGTAGCTCTGAAACCATCGCGAAAATCAAATACGCGATGATCGGTGACCCGACTGGCGCCCTGACCCGTAACTTCGACAACATGCGTGAAGACGAAGGCCTGGCAGATCGTGCAACCTTCGTTGTTGACCCGCAGGGCATCATCCAGGCAATCGAAGTTACCGCTGAAGGTATCGGCCGTGATGCGTCTGACCTGCTGCGTAAAGTGAAAGCGGCTCAGTACGTTGCTTCTCACCCAGGCGAAGTATGCCCGGCGAAATGGAAAGAAGGCGAAGCGACCCTGGCTCCATCTTTAGATCTGGTTGGTAAAATCTAAGTTTTACTACCCGTTCATCAATGGGCGCGCCCGCGCCCATTAATTTCAGCACCATGATGCAAGTTGCATTCAGGCGGCCCAAATAAGGCGGCTTGCATGATGACGTTTTAAGAGAGGGAAGAACAATGCTCGACACAAATATGAAAACCCAGCTCAAGGCTTACCTTGAAAAACTGACCAAACCTGTTGAGCTGATTGCCACGCTGGATGACAGCGCTAAATCGGCAGAGATCAAGGAACTGCTGGCAGAGATTGCCGAACTGTCACCGAAAGTGACCTTTAAGGAAGATAACGCGCTGCCTGTGCGTAAGCCCTCTTTCCTGATTACTAACCCTGGCTCGGTGCAGGGACCGCGCTTCGCCGGTTCTCCGCTGGGCCACGAATTTACCTCCCTGGTACTGGCGTTGCTGTGGACCGGTGGGCATCCGTCCAAAGAGGCGCAGGCGCTGCTGGAGCAGATCCGCGATATCGACGGTGATTTCGAGTTCGAAACCTATTACTCGCTCTCTTGCCATAACTGCCCTGACGTTGTGCAGGCGCTGAACCTGATGTCGGTGCTGAATCCGCGTATCAAACACACGGCTATCGACGGCGGCGTGTATCAGAATGAGATCACCGAACGTAACGTAATGGGCGTTCCCGCGGTCTTTATGAACGGTAAAGAGTTTGGTCAGGGCCGTATGACGCTGGCTGAAATCGTGGCGAAAGTGGATACCGGCGCGGAAAAACGCGCAGCAGACGAGCTGAACAAACGCGATGCTTACGACGTACTGATCGTGGGCTCTGGCCCGGCAGGTGCGGCAGCGGCGGTCTACTCGGCACGTAAAGGTATTCGTACCGGTCTGATGGGCGAGCGTTTTGGCGGCCAGGTGCTCGACACCGTAGATATTGAAAACTATATCTCTGTGCCGAAAACCGAAGGCCAGAAGCTGGCCGGTGCCCTGAAGGCGCACGTTAGCGATTACGAAGTGGATGTGATTGACAGCCAGAGCGCCAGCAAACTGGTTCCGGCAGCGGTTGAAGGCGGGTTACACCAGATTGAAACCGCCTCCGGCGCGGTGCTTAAAGCACGCAGCATCATCATTGCAACCGGTGCCAAATGGCGCAACATGAACGTGCCGGGTGAAGATCACTATCGCACCAAAGGCGTGACCTATTGCCCACACTGCGACGGCCCGCTGTTTAAAGGTAAACGCGTGGCGGTGATCGGCGGCGGTAACTCCGGCGTGGAAGCGGCTATCGACCTGGCGGGTATCGTTGAACACGTTACGCTGCTGGAGTTTGCCCCTGAAATGAAAGCGGACCAGGTCCTGCAGGATAAAGTGCGTAGCCTGAAAAACGTCGATATCGTTCTGAATGCGCAGACGACGGAAGTGAAGGGCGACGGTAGCAAAGTGACAGGTCTGGAATACCGCGACCGCGTGAGCGGTGATGTGCACGGCGTACAGCTGTCGGGGATCTTCGTGCAGATTGGGCTGTTGCCAAACACTAACTGGCTGGAAGGCGCCATTGAGCGTAATCGCATGGGCGAAATCATCATTGACGCGAAATGCGAAACCAGCGTGAAGGGCGTGTTCGCAGCGGGCGACTGCACCACCGTACCGTACAAACAGATCATCATCGCTACCGGCGAAGGGGCGAAGGCGTCACTGAGTTCCTTTGATTATCTGATTCGCACCAGGACGGCATAAAAAAAAGTAAGACTACACCTGCAAAGTGAAGAGGCTACCCCCAGGGTAGCCTCTTTTTTTACCTGACGACCAACACCGGAATAAAGGCGTGGCGGATGACGCTTGACGCGTTCGAACCCAGCAGGTGGGTGGAAATTGAGGGGTTGCGCGAGCCAATCACCACCACATCGGCATTGAGTTCGCTGGCGACTTCATTAACCACATCGCGCACATTACCAAAACAGACGTGCGTTCTGATCCTGGACGGGTCAATGCTGAAATGACTGACCATGGTTTTCAGGCGCGTTTGTGCTTCGTGCTCAATGTGCTCTTCGAAGCGGCGAATGTCCGCGGCGAAACGATGCAGGCCGAAGCTGGATGATCCGGGCAGGACATGCAGTAAATGAATGATGCCATCCTGTTGTGCCAGGAATTCGGCGTGGCGAATCGCTTTATCACTCAGTTCCATTTCAAAAACATCCACCGGCATAATAATTGTCTGATACATGCGACTTTCTCCCTGTTAATTAACGCACTATCCATTCAATCACAAGAGAATGTTCGTTTCTGCCAGGCGGGTGGCACTTTTAATATCGTCTGAATAAATCTTTCAGGCAGAAAAGAGGCGGAAAAAAGAGTTAACCGGGAGCGGGGAATTTACGGTGATAGGTTACCAGTGCCGTTCAAGATAAAGCACAGCCATAATAATGACTGCCATTAACACCAGGAAAAAGAGTGAGATAACAAGCCCTTCGTTCATGACCGTCCCCGCGGCACTGAAACAAATTAAGCCTGGATTAACGGGAATTTACGCTCAATAGCACGAAAGTATGATTTTGCGGAAAGAGGATGCGCGGGCATCCTCTGTGCAAAGCGTCGGGACGCTTATTCAGAAAGGTTAACGTAGGTATTCACCGGCCGCTTCAGGTTGCCAGAGCAGTTCCAGCACCTCCAGATGCGTCGATGTGCCACCAGGTAACGCCCAGTTGATGGTATCTCCGGCGCGTAAACCAATCAGCGCTGCGCCAACCGGAGCCAGCACCGAAAGCTGGGTCGCGCTGTCGGTCATCTGCGCGGGATAGACCAGGGTGCGGACACGCACTTCACCGGTGGTCAAATCGCGAAACTTTACCTTGCTGTTCATCGTCACCACATCATGCGGCATATTTTGCGGCGTGCACATCTGGGCGCGATCCAGCTCGGCATTGAGGGCATCAGCAACGGGCAGAGAAGCAAACGCCGGCTGCTCTAACAGGCGGTCGATACGTTCAGCATCGAGTTCATTAATGATGATTGTTGGTCGTGACATAATTTACTCCATGTCGTTAATGCTGCGACAACCGCAGAAAAGATCCCAAAAGAAAACCCTCGCCGTCTGGCAGCGAGGGTTTATCGTCTGATGATAATACTGACTCTGGCGCCATGTTTGAAGTGATCAAGCGCACATTCACAGAGGTGATTGTTCATAACCCGTCTCCCTGAGTCGTTTGTATGATTTTAGGCCCCGGCGCGTGATCCTTCGCCGTTTTGCATTATAGTTTTTAAGCGCCCGGATGGGGCGACTCAGGCAGACAGAAGACGGCCTGCCCGGGTGATAACGTCGTAAAATCTAACAGATTGCGTTACGCTGATTCTCCTGGGGGCAGGGGAATGAGCGAAGCGCAATTTACGCCCTGCCAGTCTCCATACTGTTCAGAGAGCGCTATGTACTTTTACCAACCTTCACAGGGACACGGCCTGCCGCATGACCCGCTGAATGCCATCATTGGCCCGCGTCCGATTGGCTGGATCGCCTCTCGTAATGCGTCAGGGCAACACAACCTGGCACCCTACAGCTTCTTTAACTGCTTTAACTACCATCCGCCCATTATTGGCTTTGCCAGCAGTGGCTGGAAGGACAGCGTGCGTAACATCGTTGAGACCGGCGAGTTTGTCTGGAATCTTACGACCCGCACGCTGGCCAGCGCGATGAACGAAACATCCGCCAGCCTGCCGCACGGTGAGGATGAGTTTATTCGTGCCGGGCTAACCAAGGCTGAAAGCCGGGTTGTACAGGTACCACGAGTGGCTGAAAGCCCGGTGAACTTCGAATGTCGCTTGTCACAATGTATTCAACTCACCGCCGCGAATGGCGAAGCCATTGACACCTGGCTGGTACTGGGGGAGGTGGTGGGGATTCATATCGATGAAGTGCTACTGCAGGACGGTATTTATCAGACGGCACGGGCGGAGCCTGTGCTCCGCGCCGGTGGACCGAGTGCTTACTTTGCAATAAGCGAAGACCAGCGTTTTGACCTGGTGCGCCCGGACGCGCGTAAGTAAGCGCTTAATATCCTACTTTATCGAGAACAAACTTTTTCCCACAGTTGCCCGGATGCGGCTGTGGGGCAAAGGAGGAGGCCGCAAGCGGCGCGTTAATCTGGCTGGCCTGCAGCGAGATTTGCATTTCGGTGAGATAGGCAGGGTTGCCGTTACAGGTCAGCTTTACGGCTTTTACCGCTGGCTTGCCAAAGCTTTGGGCCACGGCCGCATCAAAAGCGCTGCGGCTGATGGTTTTGCCATAATTGGCGGCGAGGAACTGTCCCAGAGGGCTGCTTTTGACCTCCTGATTCATCCGCACCATCGTGCCAAAATAGGCGTCAGGATCGAATCCAAAACAGACGCCGTGCTTCGCATATTCATACCGTTCAAGGCAGGAGTTCCCTCCTGCGCCCGGCATGGACTCGCTCAGCTTTGCGGCCCCAGTCAGTGATAAGCCCGTTTCTGCCGCGGCGCATTTCATCCCCGCTTTGGCTTCCGGCATGTTAGGAATGGGGCGAGTCGCGCAGCCGAAGCGCATCCAGCGGCGTTCATCCACACCACGCGCAGCAACCGACTTCGGCAGACCCGGCCACAGGCCATGGATCGTCAGGACCGCAGTTTTGTCCGGGCTCTCTTTTTGCAGGCGACACTCGTCCGGCTCGGCGCTCTTTCTGTCGTGCAGGCTCTGACAGAATCCCGACTGCCACGACAATGCCAGCACGTAGCGGTCAAAATCCCCGTACTGGGTTGCCTTCAGTGGCGTAGCTTGTGCGGTGCAGGCAAACATCGCCACGGCGGCGGCGCTGAGACGGTAAACGAAATCCTTCCTGAACATGTCAATTCCTGATAGTTGAAAGCAAATAATTACTTGCCGTAATTAAAACACAAAAAGCGCCAGACGGCGCTTTTTGCTGAGCGGCAGGTTAACCTGCTGCGGTGCCGGGCACCAGAATCTCGGTGGCGACAATCACAATCACTAGCCCCACCAGTACCGGAACTGAGGTGCGTTTTACCACTTCGAAAGGCGAAATTTTTGCCATGCCGGCAACGGCAACCACCACACCAGAGACGGGAGAGATGGTACGGCCAAGATTGGAGGCCTGCAACATCGGGATCGAGAGATAGGCTGGGTTAATCCCCGATGAGTGCGCCAGTTTTGGAATCATTTCGACAAACGCATAAAACGGAGCATTGCCGGAGCCAGTGGTCATCGCGGCCAGCATGGTCAGTACCACCAGCACCAGCATCAGGATAATGCTTGCCGAGCCAAACGAGGTGGCGATAGAGATCAGGCTCTGAATAAAGCCTATGGTGCTCAGCCCCTGGGCGAAGACCCCGGCTGCGACCAGCAGCATCACCACGTTGGCAAAGGCATCGGCCATACCGCGCCACGCAACGTCGAGACCGCTAAAGACTTTCTGGATATTAAAACCCCGTACGAATTCCAGCACGGCGGCCACCAGCATACAGATAACCAGGATGGTGATGATATGCAGCTGTGGGCCCCATTTGCCGTCGAAAATCAGGACGCCCACAATGGGTGTAAACGGCAGGATGGCATAAAACGACGGTGCCGTGGTGGTGATCTCGTTCACATCCATCATTTCGTGAGAGATGTTCTCTTTTTTATCGAGATAGCGCTGCCAGAAGAAGTGCGCGATAGCCATACCAATAATGGCCGCAATGGAGATGGGCAGGGTCGTTTTAAAGGCAAAATCAATCAGCGGCATTTCTGCGGCTTTCGCTGCGAGCACCACATCTCCGGAAGTAGGGGAGAGAATAATGGCTGCGGGGGAGGCGCAAATCGCCGCGGCGGCGCCACGACTGATCCCCACGTTTACCATGACCGGGAACAGCGTTGCCATCAGTAGCACGCCCAAACCGGTGGCCGATGAAACTGCCAGCGACATCAGGCAAGCCACGAAATAGGCGGCAATCATCAACATATAAGGAGAGTTGATGTATTGAAGCGGTTTCGAGGCCAGCTTCACGACCATGTCGTTGGCACCGATGTGCGTCATGTAAGCGGCAAAACCGCATAACATCATGATCATCATGCCGAGGTCGCCGCCGCGACTCATCAGCAGGATTTTGATGTACTCAACAATATCAGTCGCGGTGTAACCGGTGCTTTCCGCACTGGCAGGTAAAACCTGATGGCCCATCAGCGCGCTGACGATCAGCAGGCCCAGGCCCCCCACGAACAACACGCCGGTGGCTGAGTAGCCTTTGATGATATAGCGCGCGACGCCAACAATGACGGCCACGCCGATAAGAAGCTCAATAACGGTAAGCATGTTTTCCCCTGTCCCCGACGCCCAGAGCGTATGGATAAAAGTAGTAAGAATCATAAGGTGTAAAAATGTGCCGAAATAATGGCCCAATATTGCTGACCAAAATCAATAAATCTACTACTAAAGGGGAGATCAGCGATATTTAGCAGGCCTGGTAACGAAAGCCGTCCGTGTAAGGCCTACGCCTCCACCTTCACGTCGGTTACGCACCGCCGTCAAGGTGCTGCGCAAACATCGTAAGCTAAAAATTTCTTTGCGGAGCAAGGTGTTATATTTATTCGCGAGGTTCGGTTGGAGGTGTTATTTTCCACTCGCTTTTATTCATTGTAGAAATATATTTTTACCGGCTGGTAAGTGGGGTAAATAATTATTATCGCTGAGTTAATAATTATGCAGATAGCATATTATTTTTTTAGCCAGTCATTAGCAGACTCAGCGTGGGAGTGGCGTACAGCGTGCCTTGCCACCTTTTGAGTCTTTTTTAGCTGTATGTAGAGGATTATTAGCTTAATGGACAGGGTTATCCAGGAGAAATCTTATTAGTAGCGATTAATAATTAAGAGTAGCGCTAATGTTGTTAAGGGTTCATTCAATTAAGCTATGCGAAGATAAGCGTTGAATACATAGCATGGTAATAGAATCGTGACAGTAATTAATAAATTTGCCCTGGTTTTTTTGTTTATTTTTGGTCAGCTTACACTCTCTTCCGCCGCGTTATCCGCTGAAAATGGAAGCGACAAAGGGTGGTTTTCAACGTTTAAGGATAACGTTGCGCAAACATGGAATGAACCCGAACATTATGACCTCTACGTACCGGCCATCACCTGGCATGCCCGTTTTGCCTATGATAAAGATAAGACCGACCGCTATAACGAGCGCCCATGGGGTGCTGGCTTTGGTCAGTCACGCTGGGATGAGAAAGGTAACTGGAACGGTATCTATCTGATGGCGTTTAAAGACTCCTATAACAAATGGGAGCCGATCGGGGGTTATGGCTGGGAAAAGACCTGGCGACCGCTGGCAGATGACAATTTCCACGTCGGATTGGGCTATACCGCTGGCGTCACCGCACGTGATAACTGGAAGTACATCCCCGTACCTGTATTGCTACCCCTGGCTTCCGTGGGTTACGGTCCGGCAACTTTCCAGATGACCTATATACCCGGAACGTATAATAACGGTAACGTCTATTTTGCCTGGATGCGCTTCCAGTTTTAACTGAGATAACTTTACATTTTGGTGAAAAAACAGTCAGTCATTGAATCGCAAAGGATAAAAAGGAAGTGGCAAAGATTAACGCGACTTTTGTCACTTTTTATAAAATCTCCGCTGGACAAAACGTCTCACAATTGATGTACTGATACCCGACACAGCATTAGTGTCTTTTTTTCATGTAAAGGTAATTTTGATGTCTAAGATTAAAGGTAACGTTAAGTGGTTTAATGAGTCCAAAGGATTCGGTTTCATTACTCCGGAAGATGGCAGCAAAGACGTGTTCGTACACTTCTCTGCAATCCAGAGCAATGGTTTCAAAACTCTGGCTGAAGGTCAGCGCGTTGAGTTTGAAATCACTAACGGTGCCAAAGGCCCTTCTGCTGCTAACGTAATCGCTCTGTAATCCAGACGAGACAGCAAGAATTTCAAAACCCGCTCACTGAGCGGGTTTTTTTCGTTTCAGCTTAGCTAAACAGATATAAATTCAGAAAGCTGGCGACGATAAGCAAACTCAGCATCACCATCCCCGCGCACATCATGCTCTCTTTCATCCCGGCACCCCTTCTCACTAGTTGGGCTCAGGGTGCCAGAGAAAAATTAAGACAACATTAACGCGCGGTTTCTATTGCGCGTTTGCGCCAGAAAAAAGCCAGAATGCGATCGCGGTCATCATCAGCGACCCCAGCAGGTTTAACGCGATATTCAATAATGCCCACGAAACACGGCCTTCCTGCAGCAAAAAGATGACTTCCGCCGAAAACGTTGAAAACGTTGTCAGGCCACCACAAAAGCCGGTGGTGATCAGAAGCTTCCAGACAGGGTCAATGTGCGTCATGCGGTTGAACCAGGCCAGACCCATACCAATGATAAACGCACCGATCAGGTTGGCGGCCAGCGTGCCCAGGGGAATGATCTGATGCAGTGGGTTGAAGCGCATGCTTAACAACCAACGCGCAACGCTGCCCGTTCCGCCGCCAATAAATACGGCTAAAAGTAGTTGAAACACGAACAATACCTGCTATTTGATGTGTAGAGGTTATGAGTGTAACGCCGTTTATGGCAGGGGGAAAATATGTATGTCGCGGTAGGGCAGTTTGCAGTAACGCCGGAATGGCAAAAAAATGCAGAAACTTGTGTATCGCTGATGGAGCAGGCCGCGGAGCAGGGGGCCTCGCTGCTGGTGTTACCCGAAGCGCTGCTAGCGCGTAATGATAACGACCCGGATCTGTCTGTGAAATCGGCTCAGCCGCTCGACGGCGGTTTTCTCACATTGCTACTGGCTGAGAGCGCACGCAATACTATGACAACCGTCTTGACGCTGCATGTGCCTTCCACTGCGGGCAGGGCGGTGAATACGCTGGTTGCATTGCGGAGCGGCAAAATCGTTGAGCAGTACGCCAAACTGCATCTCTACGATGCGTTCAGTATTCAGGAGTCGAGGCTGGTGGATGCCGGAACGATCGTGCCGCCGCTTATCGAGATCGAGGGGATCCAGCTTGGGTTGATGACCTGTTACGATCTTCGTTTCCCGGAGATGGCGATCAATCTGGCGCTGGCGGGCGCACAGGTACTGGTACTCCCTGCGGCCTGGGTCCGGGGCCCCCTGAAGGAGCATCACTGGTCGACGTTGCTGGCGGCCCGGGCGCTGGATACGACCTGTTATGTCGTGGCGGCAGGCGAGTGTGGGAACAAAAATATCGGGCAAAGCCGTGTCATCGATCCGTTGGGCGTGACCGTTGCCGCTGCGGCGGAGGCACCTGCGCTGTTAATCGCTGAAATCAACCCACAACGTATCGCCTATGCCCGGCAACAATTACCGGTGTTACGTAACCGCCGTTTTGCGCCACCGCAATTATTATGACGTTTTTTTCAACAAGGCTTGATTCACCTTGTTACAGATTGCTATTGTGTCAGCGCGCCAAATGACCGTTAATAAACTCGGGTTTTAAGGGCGCATTACGCAGCCTGTTTCAAGTCAAGAAGGTATCTATGGGTGAGATTAGTATTACCAAACTGCTGGTGGTTGCCGCACTGGTGGTCCTGCTGTTTGGTACTAAAAAGTTACGCACGCTGGGCGGAGATCTGGGTGCAGCCATTAAAGGCTTCAAAAAAGCGATGAACGACGATGATGTAACGGCAAAGAAAACCGCCGATGCAGACATCACCGCTGAGAAGCTCTCTCACAAAGAGTAATAGGCTCGCAGTAAACAAAAAAACCGGCTCAGGCCGGTTTTTTTATGGGGGAAATGTAAGCGGGTGTGATCCGCTTATTTCACCTCTTCCCCTTTCGCCTGCATATCGGCGTGGTAAGAAGAGCGGACAAACGGACCACAGGCTGCATGGGTAAAGCCCATTGCCATGGCTTCAGCTTTCATTTCATCAAACTCTTCCGGGCTGACGTAGCGCTGAACCGGCAGGTGGTGACGGCTTGGCTGGAGATACTGGCCCAGTGTCAGCATGGTCACGCCGTGACGACGCAGGTCGCGCATCACTTCAATGATCTCTTCGTTAGTTTCGCCCAGACCCACCATCAGACCCGATTTCGTTGGGATATCTGGATGCGCCTCTTTAAAGCGCTCCAGCAGCTTCAGAGACCAGTTGTAGTCTGCACCAGGACGTACCTGACGATACAGGCGTGGCACGTTTTCCAGGTTGTGGTTAAACACGTCTGGCGGCGTCGCGTTCAGGATCTCCAGAGCGCGGTCCATACGGCCACGGAAGTCAGGCACCAGCGTTTCAATTTTGATGTTCGGACTTTTCTCGCGAATCGCGGTAATGCAGTCGGCAAAGTGCTGTGCACCGCCGTCACGCAGATCGTCGCGGTCAACGGAGGTGATAACCACATAGCGCAGCGCCATGTCGGCAATTGTCTGCCCCAGTTTCTGCGGCTCATTCGCATCCGGCGCGACAGGGCGGCCATGGGCAACGTCACAGAACGGGCAACGACGGGTACAGATGGCACCCAGGATCATGAAGGTCGCTGTACCGTGGTTGAAACACTCGGCCAGGTTAGGACAAGAGGCCTCTTCACAAACGGAGTGAAGGCCGTTTTTACGCATCGCCGCTTTGATTCCCTGGATACGCGACGAGTCGGCCGGAAGTTTGATTTTCATCCATTCCGGTTTTCTTAACAGCGCTTCGCGCTCCGTAGCCACGTTTTTAACCGGGATAAGGGCCATTTTATCGGCATCGCGGTATTTAACACCGCGTTCCATCACAATGGGTTTACTCATAGCGTGCGTGTTCCAGTTGCGAAATTCGAGGGAAAGCGTTTCTATTCAAGGGAATGTTGCAATTATCAACTATATTTGAACGAACGACAGGCAGTATATCATTGATACGGACGATAAAGCAGCCTGAGCGGTCGCCAATTTGTAAAATAGTTGTTGGATTGTGCGATTTGACCTACCCGCGACAGGCGTCAGGGGTAGTGTGATGACTCAAAACGTCTGACGGATCACGTTGATGACGTTTTCCAGTACCGGATCGCGCAGGCTCAGCTTGTTGTAATACAGCGATATCTCAGCCGTTTCTGCGTTGAGTTGCGCCAGAGGGATCTGCTCTAGCGGCCAGCAGTTGCGAAGCAGACTGAACATGCGCGTCGGCATGATACCAATCAAATCGCTGCTACCGATCAGGGCGGCAATCGTAAACATATTGTAACTACTAAAGCTCACCGGACGCTCCGGGAAGATCTCATTCACCCGCTGACGCAGGCCGTTCATACTTTGCCCTTCGGTAATTAGCAGCGTTTGCTCGTAATGGCGCAGATTTTCAATCGTGGCTGGCTGGCTCAGCGCCGGGTGATGCTTACGACACACCAATAACAAGGTGTCGGTAAACAGCACGGTATGGCTGAGCGCGCGTGCATTGAGCGTATTAGCATCAATAATCAGGTCGGTCTGAAATTGGGCAAGCTGGGCTTCCGCATCGGTAATCGGAATGTTGCGCAGCAGCAGTTGCGGTGCGTGAGTTTTGACGGCGTGGTAGATCTGTGGCATCAACAGTGCGCCGATGGAAGGCGTGGTACCGATGGTAATAGTACGCTGTTTGTCATAGCTGCCAGTCAGGTCCAGTGCCCCAAGGATCGACTCAAGCCCCTGACTAATATATTCGTGCAGATGCGTGGCATACGCGGTAGGCGTAACCCCCTGGCCTTTACGAATGAAAAGCGGATCGGGAAATATGGCGCGTAACTTCTGGATAGACTGGCTTATAGCTGACGGCGTGAGATTAAGAATTTTCGCAGCATTAACGATTCCTTTGTGGACATATACTGCCTCGAATATTGTCAATAAGTTGAGGTCAATATTGCGTAAAGTCCGAAAAATTTGCGGTTTCGCATCTCCGCTCGGCTCACTAAGGCGTTTTTCTGGACGATTATTATAATCCACGCTTTCGCTCCATTCTTGTTCGCAATATAAATAATAGTTGAAATTAAATATTATGCTTATTGTTCTGATTGAACAGTTTTGCCGTAGTTACTTGCTGTTAGGAATCAAACGGTTGCTTGACTGCTGCGCAGGTAGTGACTTGCCACTCGGATGGCCGTGCCGGCACAGGCTATTATTTAGCGCTTATTGGCAGGGGCTTTGCAGGCTTTTTGAAAATATAGAAACTCGTGTTTATTGTAAAGTCAAAATGCGGGGAAATAAGGATGGCCCGCCAAATAAGTGGGCCAAAAAGGAATAATTTTAAGCATCCATATATTCATGGGGTGGATAGTTTAGCAGTGCTAAAAAAGCATTAACTAAACGAGGGCGAACATTATCAATCGCTATATTATCGCTGAACTGACGCATTTGGGTCATTTCCATCCCTGCGTAACCGCATGGATTGATTCGATGGAAAGGCGAAAGATCCATATCGATATTCAGGGCCAGCCCGTGAAATGAACAGCCTTTGCGGATGCGTAAACCCAGTGAGCAAATTTTCATCTCGCCCACGTAGACGCCCGGCGCATCGGCACGTGGATGGGCTTCAATATCGAATTCCGCCAGCGTATTGACCACCGTCTCCTCAAGCAGTGTGACCAGCTCCCGCACGCCCAGCTTTCTGCGCTTCAGGTTGAGTAACACATACATCACCTGCTGGCCCGGGCCGTGGTAGGTGACCTGACCGCCGCGGTCGCTCTGGATCACTGGAATGTCACCCGGCATCAGCAGATGCTCGGCTTTACCTGCCTGGCCCTGAGTGAAGACGGGCGGATGTTCAACCAACCAGATTTCATCCGGGGTGTTTTCATCGCGGGTATCAGTGAATTCGTGCATAGCAATGGAGACTGGTTCATAGGGCTGTAGCCCCAGATGGCGGACAAGAATTTTATCCTGATGCAAAACAACATCTCCGAAAACGAGAGGAAAAGTGTAGCGGGGAGTATATCACAGGGGGAAAACGGGTTACCCGGCAAACCGGGTAACCGAGAGGATTAGAGCACCATACGTACGATTTCGATGTTACCGAGCTCTTCGTACAGGGTTTCCACTTGCTCAATGTGCGTCGCGGTGATGGTGATTGAAACCGAGTGGTAGTTACCTTTGCTGCTCGGTTTGACCGACGGAGAATAGTCACCCGGCGCATGGCGCTGTACCACTTCCACCACCTGATCAACCAACTCAGGTTTCGCCAGACCCATTACTTTGTAAGTAAAAGGGGTAGGGAATTCAAGCAGTTCGTTAAGTTTGGTTTTCATGTCAGCTCCGGTATTGCATCAAAAAAAGAATAACTCCCACGCGGGTGGGAGTTATCAGGTTACATAGTATATGGGGACGGAAATCACACTTTCAAGTGTTCAGATTTCAACCAAACCAGTGGTGGAACATCAATTTAATGTAATCAATGATTTTGCCAAAGAAATTGCCTTCCGGAATTTCTTCCAGCACCACCAGCGGACGCTGATCGATGGTTTTGCCATCAAGCTGGAAATTGATGGTGCCGACAACCTGATTTTTCTGCAACGGTGCATGCAGCTCGCTGGAAGTCAGCACATAGCTGGCTTTCAGGTCTTTCATACGGCCACGGGGAATGGTGAGATAAAGATCTTTATCCACACCTAAAGAGGCGCGATCGTTGCTGCCAAACCAGACGGGCTCGGAAGCAAACTCTTTACCGGCTTTCAGTGGGTTCACGGTTTCGAAGAAACGGAAGCCCCAGGTCAGCAGTTTTTTACTCTCGGTTTCGCGACCTTTATAAGTACGACCGCCCATTACGGCAGAGATCAGGCGCATCTGACCTTCGGTGGCGGAAGCAACCAGGTTATAGCCGGCTTTATCGGTATGGCCGGTTTTGATGCCGTCTACCTTCAGGCTGTTATCCCACAGCAGGCCGTTACGGTTCATCTGGCGGATGCCGTTAAAGGTGAACTCTTTCTCTTTGTAGATAGAGTATTCGTTCGGCACATCACGAATCAGCGCCTGACCAATCAGCGCCATATCCCGTGCGGAGCTGTACTGCCCCTCTGCATCCAGGCCGTGTACCGTCTGGAAATGGCTGTTCTTCAGGCCCAGCGCGTTCACATAGCTGTTCATCAGACCGACGAAGGCATCCTGGCTACCGGCAGCAAAATCGGCCATCGCCACGCAGGCGTCATTACCGGATTGCAGGTTAATGCCACGAATCAGCTGGGATACCGGAACCTGCATGCCTGGTTTCAGGAACATCAGAGACGAGCCTTTAAAGACCGGGTTGCCCGTCGCCCAGGCATCGTTACCGATGGTGACCAGATCCGTCTCTTTAAATTTACCCGCTTTCATCGCCTGGCCGATGACATAGCTGGTCATCATTTTGGTCAGGCTGGCCGGATCACGGCGCGCGTCAGCGTTCTGTTCCGCCAGCACTTTGCCGGAGTTGTAGTCGATCAGGATATAAGATTCCGCGTCAATCTGCGGAACGCCAGGGATCATGGTCTTGATGTTAAGGTCATCGGCGTAAGCGGCAGACAGTGTGGCTGCGCAAAGTGCCGTGGTGAGCGCCATGCGCTGCACAAAACGAGCGGAGAAAGTGGTCTTCATGGTCAGAACAACGACGTCCGTGATGAAATTAAAAAAAGTGCCTTACTATAGCAAAAGCTATACAGGCAGGCATCCGACTTTCAGCGTGAGAGTGTTAACCACTCTGACAAAAACTGACAATTCGGACACCGCCGATTAATCATTTTGCAACAGCGATAAAGGACTGCAGTTGCGCTTCATTTTGTAAACGTTGTTGCAGCGCTGCGGCTTCACTTTTGCTGGCAAACGGACCTAACTGGATACGCCAGACGGCGCCATTTTGTTCCAGACGACCCGGTACACCAAACTTCTGGCTGAGCCCCTGCTGATACTGCTGGGCGCGAGCCTGATCGCTGACTGCACCAACCTGTACGACAAAGTTACCCGCAGCAGCAGGGGAGGCGGCAACGGCACCCTGGGTAGCGCCTGGCGCCGTGACCGGTGCTGTGTTTTGCGGCGCTGCAACCGGCTGCGGTGCTGGCGGCTCGCTACCTTCCAGCACGCCAGAAGCCAGCGTGGTTGGCGCACCGAGGAAGCCACTGCTGCTGACTGGCGCGCCCATGCTGTCTTCACTTTTCAGCGTATCGTTGCTGATAGCACGTACATCACCCTGGGGAACCGCAGGCTCAGCCGGGGAGGAGACGCTACCCATTCCGCCGCTTAAATCGGGGCGAGCAGGCAGAGCGTAGGTCTGTTTAGCGACCGTAGTGCAGGCCATACCCGGACCTGAAAGCGAACCGTCCTGCGCCACGATGATAGGATCGATGCGCACTTTGGTATTGTTTGAGGTGTTCAGTCGGTCTGCCGCCGCGCGGGAGAGCGAAATAACGCGATCATTACCGTACGGGCCGCGATCGTTAATGCGCACCACAATCATCCGGCCATTGGCCAGGTTAGTGATACGGGCATAGCTCGGGATCGGCAGCGTTGGATGGGCGGCAGTAAGCTGCATAGGGTCGAACGCTTCGCCAGAAGCCGTCAGGTTACTGCCGGGCTCGGCATCATAAATCGCAGCCAGGCCAGCCTGACTGAAGCGCGAAGCATCCTGCACAATTTTATAGCTTTTGCCGTCACGCTCGTAATCCTGATTGGCGGTAGCGCTCAGTGGTTCAAAGCGTGGATCGGCACCACTAATCTCAACAATCGGACCATTACAGACCGCTGGCTGCGCGGGTGCGACGGTCGCTTGCTGCTGACCATCGTCACTTGTACAGGCTGCCAGTAAACTTACTGCGATGCAGATCCCAGGCCACTGCTTGCGCATTGCGCTCCCCTTATACGCTCTTCGACAACATTTTTCTGTGGGTATGGATCGACATGACGATACCAAACCCGGCCATCAGCACGATCAGTGCCGACCCTCCGTAACTTACCAGCGGCAGCGGTACGCCAACCACCGGCAGAATACCGCTCACCATACCAATATTTACGAAAACATAAACGAATAAAATCAACATCAAGCCACCGGCCATTACACGACCAAAGGTGGTTTGCGCCCGCGCCGCAATCCACAGCCCACGCATGATAAGCAGCAGATAAAGCGCCAGCAGGATTAAGATGCCAACCAGCCCCAGCTCTTCTGCCAGTACCGCAAAGATAAAGTCGGTATGACGTTCAGGTAAGAACTCCAGCTGCGACTGGGTACCATGGAGCCAACCCTTTCCGCGCAGGCCACCGGAACCAATAGCAATCTTCGACTGTATAATATGATAGCCCGCCCCCAGTGGATCGCTCTCTGGATCCAGCAGCATCATGACGCGTTGACGTTGATAGTCGTGCATCAGGAAGAACCACAGGATGGGAATAAAGGCTGCCACCAGCACCACCGCGATGCCAATCAGACGCCAGCTCAGGCCGGAAAGGAACAGGACAAACAGACCGGAAAGGGCGATAAGAATCGAGGTTCCCAGGTCAGGCTGTGCCGCCACCAGCAGGGTAGGCAGGAAGATCAGCACCAGTGCGATAGCCGTATTCTTCAGTGAGGGGGGGCAGACGTCGCGGTTGATAAAGCGCGCCACCATCAGCGGCACCGCAATTTTTGCAATCTCTGAGGGCTGAAAACGCACTATCCCCAGATCAAGCCAACGCTGTGCACCCTTGGAAATGGCGCCAAACGCATCGACAGCGACCAGCAGAATGATACAAAAAATATAGAGATAGGGGGCCCAGCCTTCATAGACACGAGGCGGGATCTGCGCCATCACCACCATCACCACCAGGCCCATGGTAATCTGGCCGATCTTGCGCTCCGTCATACCCAGGTCCTGGCCGCTGGCGCTCCAGATAACCAGCGCGCTATAAACCAGCAGCGCCAGCAAAATCAGCAGCATGGCCGGATCGATATGGATTTTGTCCCACAGCGATTTTTTATTCGGATTATCCGTCACGATTATTGGTCCTCCGCGGCGGCGGTAGCCGGGTTTTCATTTGGCAATTCGGTGTTGTTATCACCCAGCATGATGTGATCGAGGATCTGGCGCATGATGGTACCAACCGCCGGGCCGGCGCCGCCGTTTTCCAGAATAATCGAGACGGCAACCTGCGGGTTGTCATAAGGGGCGAAGCCGATCATCAGTTTGTGGTCACGCAGACGTTCGGCAATTTTATGCGCGTTATAGGTTTCGTTAGCCTTCAGGCCGAAGACCTGCGCAGTACCGGATTTCGCCGCAATTTTATAAGGTGCGCCCGCAAAGTATTTATGCGCCGTACCGTTCGCACGGTTCGCAACGCCAAACATCCCGTCTTTGGCAATTTCCCAATAACCGGAATGAATATCGCCCACCGGCGGCTCGTGCGGCTGAATCCAGGGGACTTTCTTGCCATTTTCAACGGTGCTCATCAGCAGGTGCGGCACTTTTACCACCCCGTCGTTAATCAGCGTCATCAGCGCTTTGTTCATCTGGATCGGCGTAGCGGTCCAGTACCCCTGACCGATGCCTACCGGGATGGTATCGCCCTGATACCAGGGTTTTTTGAAGCGTTTTAGCTTCCATTCGCGGGTTGGCATGTTACCGGAGCGTTCTTCCGAAAGATCGATACCGGTGTAGTGGCCATAGCCAAATTTCCCCATCCACTCGGACAGCCGATCGATACCCATGTCGTAAGCGACCTGATAGAAGAAGGTATCGGCAGACTCTTCAAGCGATTTGGTGACATTCAGATGACCGTGACCCCATTTTTTCCAGTCACGGTACCGCTTTTCAGAACCTGGCAGCTGCCACCAGCCGGGGTCAAAGAGGCTGGTGTTGCGGGTGATCACCCCAGAACTGAGGGCAGAAACGGCCACATATGGCTTCACGGTGGACGCCGGCGGGTAGACGCCCTGGGTGGCGCGGTTAATTAGCGGGGTGTTCGGGTCGTTCAGCAGGCCGGAGTAATCCTTGCTGGAGATCCCATCCACAAAGAGGTTCGGATCATAGCTTGGCGTTGAGACCAGCGACAGAATGCTGCCGGTACGCGGGTCGGTAACAATCACCGCCGCACGGCTGCCAGCCAGCAGGGTTTCGATATATTGCTGCAGCTTCAGATCGAGGGTGAGGTAGATATCATGCCCTGCCTGCGGCGGCACCTCTTTTAACTGGCGGATGACGCGGCCACGGTTGTTAACTTCAACCTCTTCATAGCCCGTCTGGCCATGCAACACGTCTTCATAGTAACGCTCAATCCCCAGCTTGCCGATATCATGGGTCGCCGCGTAGTTAGCGAGTTTGCCATCTTTATCCAGGCGTTCGACGTCTTTATCGTTGATTTTAGAGACGTAGCCAATAACGTGGGTCAGGGCCGAGCCATAAGGGTAGAAGCGGCGTTTATAGCCTTTCACCTCAACGCCCGGGAAGCGGTACTGGTTAACAGCAAAGCGGGCGACCTGGACTTCGGTCAGGTTCGTTTTCACCGGAATGGAGGTAAAGCGGTGCGAGCGTGAGCGCTCTTTTTTAAAGGTCGCGATATCCTCGTCATTCAGGTCCACCACGCTGCGCAGGGCTTCCAGCGTCTGCTGAACATTATCGACCTTCTCAGGCATCATTTCGATTTGGTAGATCGTGCGGTTCAGCGCCAGCGGCGTGCCGTTACGATCGTAGATAATGCCGCGACTCGGCGCGATGGGAACCAGTTTGATACGGTTTTCGTTAGAACGCGTCTGGTAGTCGGTAAAACGGACGACCTGCAGATTATAGAGGTTGGCAATTAGCACGCCAGTAAGCAGCAAAATCCCCAAAAAGGCGACCAACGCCCGACGCACAAACAGCGCGGACTCAGCCGAATAGTCGCGAAAAGAATTCTGTAGTTTCATCCGCTGCTTAATTTATCCAGAACGTAATCATTACTCACGGTGATAAGGATGGTTGGTTGTGATACTCCACGCGCGGTAGAGGCTCTCGGCAACCAGCACCCGCACCAGAGGGTGGGGAAGTGTCAGCGCGGAGAGAGACCAACTCTGTTCTGCTGCCGCTTTGCAGGCAGGGGATAACCCCTCCGGGCCGCCAATCAACAGGCTGACGTCGCGACCATCCTGCTTCCAGCGTTCGAGCTCGTGCGCCAGTTGGGGCGTATCCCAGGGTTTCCCCGGAATATCGAGAGTGACGATGCGGTTTTTACCTGCTGCAGCCAGCATCATCTCACCCTCTTTATCCAGAATGCGTTTGATATCCGCGTTTTTGCCACGCTTACCCGCCGGAATTTCGACCAGTTCAAACGGCATATCCTTAGGAAAACGGCGCAGATATTCAGTGAAACCGGTTTGTACCCAGTCGGGCATTTTGGTGCCAACGGCGACCAGCTGCAGCTTCACGCATTAACCCCAGAGCTTTTCCAGCTCATACAGGCGACGACTCTCTTCCTGCATGACGTGGACAATAACATCGCCTAAGTCAACAACGACCCAGTCAGCGGTCGCTTCGCCTTCCACGCCCAGCGGTAACATACCTGCCGCGCGAGACGCCTGAACCACATGGTCAGCAATAGACGCGACATGGCGCGTGGAGGTACCGGTGCAGATGATCATGCAGTCGGTGATGCTTGATTTGCCCTGAACGTCAATGGCAATGATGTCCTGACCTTTCAGGTCATCAATTTTGTCGATAACAAAATCCTGGAGTGCTTTACCCTGCAAGTGTTCCCCCTGGGGTGAGTGAGATTGAGCAACATTAAATTCGTAGCCAGACAGTATACCTGAACTGACGGCGGCGTCGGGACAATTGTCACCGGACGGGCGTTTGGAGGCGGGTATCATCCCACCCCCGGTCAGAGATTGCATCGCCATTTTTGTAAAACAGTTTTTGTAAAAGCATGCCTGGCATCGCCTGGCTGCGGAGGATATCAGCCTGGATGGGGCTGTCAATGGCGAGAGCGTGAATGGACGGCTTTTTCAGCCTTTCAGCGCGTCGTTGTCGGTTTTCTGGTACAGACCCTGCTGCTGAATGTAACGAAGTACCGCTTCGGGTAACATTTCTGCGCAGGATTGACCGTTCTGCAGGCGCTGACGAATCTGGGTGGCAGAGATATCAAACCACGGCGTTTCAGCCAGATAGATTTTACCGGCAGGCAAGGTATGCAGGTCGTCAACGTGGGGCGTAAGGTGCGCTTCCAGCCACTGCTGGTGCACCTCTTCTTTCATCGTTAAAGGATAGCCCGGGCGACGGCAGACAATAAGATGGCTGTTATTGAGGATGGTGTCGTACTGATACCAGGAGGGAAAGCTGAGTAACGAATCCTGCCCAATAATAAAGGCCAGCGGTGCGTCCGGGCCTTGCTCTTCTCGCCATGCCTGCAAGGTTTGCGCAGTCCAGGAGGGGGTATCCCGACGGAGCTCGCGCTCATCGAGGCGAAAAAGGGGTTTATCAGCAATCGCCAGCTCAAGCATAGTTTTACGCTGTTCGCTGGTCGCCTCCGGCTGAGGGCGATGAGGGGGCACATTATTGGGCATGATGATAACCCGCTGCAGCCCAATCAGGTTTGCCAGTACCTCTACCGGCTTCAGGTGCCCATAGTGAACTGGGTCGAAAGTGCCGCCATACAGCGCCTGTAGCGTTTTCATATCAGCCTTCGATAAAAACATCAGCCAGTGCTTTATGGCACAGCAATAACGACAAGCTCTCCAGCTCTGACCATATCGACTGGCCGTAATCCTGTTTCAGCGTGAGTTCAGCGCGGGTCAACAGTTGCACGGCCTGGCGCAATTGCTCCGGGCTGAGGCGGTTCAGCGCCTCGGTGGTCATCCCCCGGCGGTTTTGCCAGACGCGGTGCTTATCGAACAGCGCGCGCAGCGGCGTGTGGGCTGACTGACGTTTCAGATTAACCAGCAGCAAGAGTTCGCGCTGCAGGGTTCTGAGTAGGATCACCGGCTCGCTGCCCTCAAGACGCAGCTGCTGCAAAATGTGCAGGGCACGTTTGCTTTTGGCGGCCAGCAGGGCATCTACCCAGTGAAACGGGGTAAAGTGAGCGGCATCGTTCACCGCCTGCTCCACGCGGGGCAGGGTCAGTTTGCCATCCGGCCAGAGCAGAGAAAGACGCTCCAGCGCCTGGGCGAGGGCCAGCAAATTCCCTTCGTAACAGTAACAGAGCAGCTGGTTGGCGGCATCGTCGAGCTGAAGGTTGTTCTGCCGGGCGCGGGCGGCCACCCATTTGGGTAGCTGCGCCTGTTCCGGTGTCTGGCAGGTGACCAGCACGGACTGGTTTGCTAACGCGGCGATCCAGGCGGCATTTTCTTGTGCTTTAGTGAGCTTATTGCCTCGCACTATCAGCAGCAGATCGCTGTGCAGCAGGCTTACCAACGTAGCGAGTTGCTCGTTGATGGCGGCGTTAGGGCCGTTTTCGGGTAGCTGGATCGACAACGTCTGTCGCGTGGCGAACAGGCTCATCGCCTGGCAAAGCGAAAAAATCTCCTGCCAGTCGGTGCTGTTATCCAGCGTAAAGCTGTGGTGTTCGTCAAAACCCTGGGTCGCGGCTATCTGACGCACCGCGTCATGGCTCTCTTGTAACAGCAGCGGATCGTTTCCGAGTAACAGATACGCCGCGCGCAGCCCCTCTTTGAGCTGCGCGCGGAGTTGCTCAGGGTACAACCTGATCATCAGTTACCCAGCGTCGTGGAGACGCGAGGCGTGGTCGTAACGGGCGTCGCTTCTGCCGTCTCTTTTTTATCCGCAGCCTGGATACTCGGCAGCTTACGGATCAACTGTTCAGCCGCTTTGTCGTACATTTCGTTGACGATAATGGTGCGTTCAGCATCTTTTGCCAGCGCTGCCTGCGGGTTATCGAAGAACGAACGGTACACTTTAGTACTGATCGGATAGATATCATGGCCCGGAATCAGTACTGCTGCGCTCACCTGCATGACCATCTGGTATTCCGCGGTACGACCATCCTGGAAGATGGAAGCGGTATCCTGGCTCAGGGATGAGCGCAAGACACGGAACGATGGCACATCCTGACGCAGAGAACCTTTTTCGATCAGTTCAACGCCGTTAAGGCGCAATTGGTTACGGATGGCACGGCTAAGCGGGCCATTCGGATCCCCGGAATCGAAGATCATGGTTTTCATCTGATCCGGCACCGCGGTGGTATTACGCAGGTGCCAGCCACAGCCAGCGGTGACAAGCACCGCCAGAGATAACAGTAATGTTGCCAGTTGTCGCACGCTTCCTCCTGCGCTTAGCCAACGACCAGATTCAGCAGTTTACCGGGTACGTAGATCACTTTACGTACGGTAACGCCGTCAAGGTACTTCGCCACCAGAGGCTCCTGAGCTGCACGTTCACGTACCTGCTCTTCAGAAGCATCCACTGCCACGGTAATTTTGCCACGCACTTTGCCGTTAACCTGCACCACCACCAGCGTGGTGTTTTCAACCATGGCTGCCTCGTCGGCAACTGGCCACGGCGCGTTGTCGATATCGCCTTCGCCGTTGAGCTCTTTCCACAGGGTAAAGCTGGCGTGCGGGGTGAACGGGTTCAGCATACGAACAACAGCCAGCAGCGCTTCGCGCATGACGGCACGATCCTGCTCGCCCTCCTGCGGGGCTTTCGCCAGTTTGTTCATCAGTTCCATAATAGCCGCAATTGCGGTATTGAAGGTCTGACGGCGACCAATATCGTCCGTAACTTTGGCAATCGTTTTATGCACATCACGGCGCAGTGCCTGCTGATCTTCAGTCAGAGCGTCAACCTTAAGATCCGCGACATCGCCCTGTGCAAGGTGTTCATAAACCAGTTTCCAGACGCGTTTCAGGAAGCGGTTAGCCCCTTCAACGCCTGATTCCTGCCACTCCAGCGTCATATCTGCCGGTGAAGCAAACATCATAAACAGACGCACGGTATCCGCGCCGTAACGCTCAACCATCACCTGCGGGTCGATGCCGTTGTTTTTCGACTTGGACATCTTGCTCATGCCGGTATAAACCAGTTCATGACCTGCGGCGTCTTTCGCCTTAACAATACGGCCTTTCTCGTCGCGCTCAACAATCGCATCTACCGGGGAAACCCAGTTACGCTCGCCGTTCGCGCCCACGTAGTAGAAGGCATCTGCCAGCACCATACCCTGACACAGCAGCTGTTTGGCTGGCTCGTCAGAGTTAACCAGGCCTGCGTCACGCATTAATTTGTGGAAGAAGCGGAAATAGAGCAGGTGCATGATGGCGTGTTCGATACCACCAATGTAGATATCGACCGGCAGCCAGTAGTTTGCTGCTTCGGAATCCAGCATGCCTTCCTGATACTGCGGGCAGGTATAGCGTGCGTAGTACCAGGAGGACTCCATAAAGGTGTCGAAGGTGTCAGTTTCACGCAGCGCAGGCTGACCGTTCACGGTGGTTTTTGCCCACTCCGGATCGGCTTTGATTGGGCTGGTGATACCGTCCATGACGACGTCTTCCGGCAGGATCACCGGCAACTGGTCTTCTGGCGTTGGCATTACGGTGCCATCTTCCAGCGTCACCATAGGGATTGGCGCACCCCAGTAACGCTGACGGGAAACGCCCCAGTCGCGCAGACGGTAGTTCACTTTACGCTCGCCAACGCCCATGGCAGCCAGCTTGTCGGCGATAGCGTTAAAGCCCTCTTCGAAGCTCAGACCGCTGAATTCGCCGGAGTTGAACAGGGTGCCTTTTTCGGTCAGCGCCTGTTCGGACAGGTCAGGCTCAGCGCCATCTGCCGCCAGGATAACCGGCTTGATGGTCAGGCCGTATTTCTTAGCAAACTCGTAATCGCGCTGATCGTGGCCAGGAACCGCCATCACGGCGCCGGTGCCGTACTCCATCAGTACGAAGTTAGCTGCCCAGACCGGCACGGCTTCGCCCGTCAGCGGGTGGATAGCGTTGAAACCGGTCGCAACACCTTTTTTCTCCATGGTCGCCATGTCGGCTTCGGCCACTTTGGTGTTACGGCATTCATCAATGAAGGCAGCCAGCTCTGGATTGTTTTCGGCGGCTTTCTGCGCCAGCGGGTGCCCTGCGGCTACGGCCAGGTAGGTCGCACCCATAAAGGTGTCCGGACGCGTGGTGTAAACGGTCAGGGTCTGATCGTAGTTTTCTACGTTAAAGGTGATTTCCACCCCTTCAGAACGACCGATCCAGTTACGCTGCATGGTCTTCACGGTATCTGGCCAATGATCCAGATTATCCAGATCGTTCAGCAGCTCGTCAGCGTAAGCGGTAATTTTAATAAACCACTGCGGGATCTCTTTACGCTCAACTTTAGTGTCGCAGCGCCAGCAGCAGCCATCGATAACCTGTTCGTTCGCCAGTACGGTCTGGTCGTTCGGGCACCAGTTAACGGCAGAGGTCTTTTTATAGACCAGCCCTTTTTTGTAGAGCTCGGTGAAGAACTTCTGCTCCCAACGGTAATATTCCGGGGTACAGGTGGCCAGCTCGCGGCTCCAGTCATAGCCAAAGCCCAGCATTTTAAGCTGGTTTTTCATGTAAGCGATGTTGTCATAGGTCCACGGCGCAGGGGCCGTGTTGTTTTTCACCGCCGCCCCTTCAGCCGGCAGACCGAACGCATCCCAACCAATTGGCTGCAGCACGTTTTTGCCCAACATGCGTTGGTAGCGGGCGATCACATCACCGATGGTGTAGTTACGCACGTGGCCCATGTGTAGTCGACCAGAAGGATAGGGAAGCATCGACAGGCAGTAATACTTCTCTTTGCTCTCGTCTTCGGTGACTTCAAAGGTGCGCTTCTCGTCCCAGTGTTGCTGGACGTGGGATTCTATCTCTTCCGGGCGGTATTGCTCTTGCATGGCAGCCAGTGGTCCTGTGTTCAATACAGCTACAAATGTAGCCAATGTAAGTGGTATTCCAGATCCGCATAGCATAGCCCAAACGCCCGCGTCAAAACAGCCTTTAGCATAAAAGCGGCGGACATGAATTTACGCTATCTGTGGCAGAACTGACAAAGCGCTGAATAAATAAGGTCTATTATTAGAGACAGTTACTCACCCAGGAGGCAAAAAGATGAACAAGGTTGCTCAATTTTACCGTGAACTGGTCGCCACGTTGACTGAACGTCTGCGTAACGGCGAGCGCGATATCGATGCGTTGGTAGAGCAGGCGCGTCTGAGGGTAATCCAGACGGGGGAGTTAACGCGGACAGAGGTTGAAGAGCTGACCCGGGCTGTGCGCCGCGATTTAGAAGAGTTTGCCCGTAGCTATGAAGAGAGCCAGGGCGAGGTGGCAGACAGCGTATTTATGCGGGTAATTAAAGAGAGTCTCTGGCAAGAGCTGGCGGATATCACCGATAAAACGCAGCTCGAATGGCGCGAGGTGTTTCAGGATCTCAACCATCATGGGGTCTATCACAGCGGCGAAGTGGTAGGGCTGGGGAATCTGGTTTGCGAAAACTGCCACTACCATCTGGCGGTTTATACCCCGGATGTGTTGCCGGTCTGCCCGAAATGCGGTCACGATCAGTTCCAGCGCCGCCCCTTCGAGCCGTAACCGTTTTGTGAACGAGTGAGAGGGGACGTGACGTTCCCTCAGCCCTGAGTCGGCGCGCTGAATCTGCGGAATGAGAGCGATGTCTCGGGGGTGTCCCACACCAGAATGAGCTGCAGCACAGGAGAATCTGAAGGCTGCGGTGGAATATCGATCAACGACGTAATATATCCCCTGGCAATAAGCGCATTCTGTAGCGTGCGTGAAAAGAGCCGTACCCCTTCAACCCCAAGACATTTATTGACGGCCTGCTGAATAATCCCGCCCAAGAGCGTATACGCCAGCTGTGGGTTATCCGTATCAAATGTTACGTGAGTAATTTTTCTGCACGTGGTCTCGTGGGGAAAAAGGATCCGGTTCGGGCGTCGCTGAGGAGGCGCTGGGGCATATTTAGGCCTGTCCCAGCTGAAAGTCTGCTTTCGGTTATGACTTTGTCCGTGGAGATCCGGGATGCTGTTGGCAACGCTGGCGTGAGCAAATTGACAACCAAATAAGAGAAACAGCAGGCCGGTGAACAGGCCATTGAAAATCATTGTCATGAAGCGACATCCATTTTGATTCATTCACTGAGGTATAACGACGATCGTCACATCGCAAGATCCCTTCTCGCGAGGTTATAGCTTTGTCGTAATGGTGAAACAAAGCAAATAATGTCTGATTTAAGAAGCGCTAATTATGTCGGGGACGAATCAGGGCCGGATTGACTAACCCGGCCGCGCAGGGTTATTGCTGATAAAAAGCCAGTCGTTCTGCCAGCAGATCGACAAACGCCTGACGATCAATATCCAGCATCACTTCAGTATTCGGCGCGTTGCCACTGAGGAAGTAGTAATCGACCACGGTCATGCCTTGCGTATATTTGCCCTGCGTCTCAACGCCGACCCAACGTGTTACGGTAGTGAAGATCTCCGGCTTCAACAGCCAGGCGATGGTACAAGGGTCGTGCAACGGCGCTCCGTTAAAGCCCCATTTCTCGGTTTTATGATATTCCATAAAGAAGTCGAGAAGCGCGGCGACCGTGGTGGCGACGGGGTTGCCAATGCTGCGAAAACGTTCGATATCAGCGGCCATAATTTGCGCCCGATGAGTAACATCAAGGCCGGCCATCACCACCGGAATTCCGGACTGGAAGACAATTTCGGCCGCTTCAGGATCGACGAAAATGTTGAATTCCGCGCTGGGCGTCCAGTTGCCGAGCGTCATCGCGCCGCCCATGATCACGATTTTCGCGATCCTGTCATGCAATTCAGGGTGGCTGTTAAGCAGCAGCGCCACGTTAGTCTGCGGGCCTGTGGCAACCAGGGGGACGGGCTCGCTGCTTTCACGTAGCACCTTCGCCATCAGCTCAACCGCGGTGCAACTTTGTGGCGCAAAGCTGGGTTCCGGCAGCGCCGGGCCATCCAGTCCACTTTCGCCATGGACGTTGTCGGCAATAATCAACTCACGCATCAGCGGTTTTTGCGCGCCGCCGGCAACCGGAATATCGGTGCGCTGTAGCAGGGTGAGCATCCGCAAGACATTGCGCAGCGTTTTATCCGGGGTCTGGTTTCCGGCGGAAGAGGTCACCGCTTTGACATCCAGTTCGGGGGAGGCGAGGGCAAGAACAAGCGCTATCGCGTCATCATGACCCGGATCGCAGTCGAGGATTATTGGCTGTGCCATAGGACTCTCCATTTCTCAGTGTAGTTTTGTGACAAGGCTAACGCTTACGCCATGAGCAGACGAGAACAAGAGAGTAAAAGCGTGAGGAGGTGCGCAATCCTGCGATTGCGCACCCTGGGTTTAGTGCAGAATTTTGGCGAGGAAGTCTTTCGCGCGGTCAGACTGTGGATTAGCAAAGAACTCTTCTTTGGCGGAGTCTTCGACGATCTTCCCTTCATCCATAAAGATGACGCGGTTAGCCACCTTGCGGGCAAAGCCCATTTCGTGGGTAACCACCATCATGGTCATGCCTTCGTTGGCCAGCTCAACCATTACGTCCAGCACCTCGTTGATCATCTCAGGGTCGAGCGCGGAGGTCGGTTCATCAAACAGCATAGCGACCGGATCCATGCACAGGGCGCGAGCAATGGCGACGCGCTGCTGCTGGCCGCCGGAAAGCTGCGCCGGGAATTTATCAGCATGCGCCGAAAGCCCAACGCGCTCCAGCAGCTTCAACCCTTTGTCACGAGCTGCCGCTTTATCGCGCTTGAGAACTTTCACCTGCGCCAGGGTCAGGTTCTCAATGATCGACAGGTGAGGGAACAGCTCAAAGTGCTGGAACACCATGCCCACCTTCGAACGCAGCTTCGCCAGATCGGTTTTCTTGCTATTTACCACGGTACCATTGACCGTGATCTCACCCTGCTGCACGGGTTCAAGGCCGTTCACCGTTTTGATAAGGGTGGATTTACCGGAACCCGATGGACCACAAACCACCACCACTTCGCCTTTCTTCACTTCCGTAGAGCAGTCGGTCAGCACCTGAAAGTGCCCATACCATTTAGAAACATTTTTCAGGGAAATCATTACACTGTCCTTTTCTTCAGCCAGCTGACCAACAGCGACGCGCTTAAACTAATGACAAAATAGACCGCACCTGCAAACAGGATCATCTCGACCTGCGTACCGTCACGCTCACCAATCGTGGAGGCGGTACGGAAGAAGTCCGCCAGACTGAGTACATACACCAGCGAGGTATCCTGGAAGAGAACGATACCCTGTGTGAGCAGCAACGGAACCATGGCGCGAAATGCCTGCGGCAGAATGATCAGCTTCATCGACTGCCAGTGGGTCATCCCTAACGCCAATGCCGCACTGGACTGCCCGCGTGAAATACTCTGGATCCCGGCGCGGATAATCTCGGAGTAGTAGGCCGCTTCAAACATCGAGAAGGCCACCATCGCCGAGATCAGGCGAATATCGGACTTCGGCGACAGCCCCAGAACATCCTGCAAGAATCCAGGAACGATCAGATAAAACCACAGCAGCACCATCACCAGCGGAATGGAGCGGAACACGTTTACGTATGCGGTCGCGAACCAGGCGACTGGCTTAAAGCTCGACAGACGCATGACTGCCAGCAGGGTGCCCCAGATAATCCCGACGATCACCGCCGTGATGGTAATCTTCAGGGTAATGACCAGACCGTCCAGCAGGTAGGGCATGGAGGGAACAATAGAACTCCAGTCAAACTCGTACATTATTTGCCCCCCAGGTTGCCCGGCAGGCGTACTTTACGTTCGACCAGGTTCATCACCAGCATGATGATGGCGTTAATCAGCACATAGGCCAGCGTAATCGCGGTGAAGGATTCCCAGGCGTGCGCGGAGTAATCCAGCAGTTTCCCGGCCTGTGCCGCCATATCCACCAGACCAATGGTTGAGGCGATGGCCGAGTTTTTCACCAGGTTCATCATCTCCGAGGTCATCGGTGGAACAATCACCCGATAGGCATTCGGCAGCAGTACGTAGCGGTACGCTTGCGGCAACGTTAGCCCCATCGCCAGCGCGGCGTTTTTCTGCCCACGGGGCAGCGACTGAATGGCGGCGCGTACCTGCTCGCACACGCGCGCAGCGGTAAACAGCCCCAGACAGAGCATCGAGGAGACAAAGAACTGAATGTTAGGATCCAGTTCCGCCTTGAACCACATGCCGATATCTTCCGGCAGCAGTTCTGGCACCACCAGGTACCAGGTAAAGAACTGAACGATTAATGGGACATTTCGGAACAGCTCCACGTAGAGCGTGCCGATTGATGAGAGAAAGCGATTCGGTACGGTGCGTAAAATACCGAACAGGGAGCCAACGAAGAAAGCGATGATCCAGGCCGTAATCGACAACGCGACGGTAACCTGAAAGCCGCTCCACAGCCAGCCAAGATAGGTGGTGTTGCCGAACGGGGCTTGTTGCAGAAAAATGCCCCAGTTCCAGTCTATTGACATAATAAACTCCAGAAAAAAAAGGGTAGCAGCGCTACCCTCGAAGATTGGTGAGAAGCTCATTTTTCGCGCTGAGTGGGGAACGACCACTCAACGTATAGTCTGTCCATGCTTCCCGACAATCGAGAGGGCAGGAGATCCCGCCCCTGTTGTTCTAATTAGTTAAGAGCCTTGTCGTTTGGTGATTTGAACAGTGCTTTCATGTCGTCAGACAGTTCAAAGTTCATATTCAGATTTTTTGGTGGGATAGGGTTCTTGAACCACTTATCGAACCATTTTTCCGCTTCGCCGGACGTCTGCACCTGAGCGATGGTGTCATCGATCAGTTTCTTAAAGTCCGCGTCATCTTTGCGCAGCATACAGCCGTAGGCCTCTTTCGACTGCGCCGTGCCGACGATTTCCCAGTTGTCTGGTTTCTTCGCCTTCGCACGTTCGCCCGCCAGCAGGGCATCATCCATCATGAACGCCACCGCGCGGCCGCTCTCCAGCGTACGGAAAGAGTCGCCATGGTCTTTGGCGCTGATGATACGCATATCCATTTTTTTCTCGTCGTTCAGCTTGTGCAGCAGAACTTCGGACGTGGTACCGGACGTCACGACAACCGCTTTCCCTTTCAGGTCAGCGAAGTCTTTGATCTCACCGCCTTTTTTGGTCAGCAGGCGTGTACCTACGACAAAAATAGTGTCAGAGAAGGCGGCTTGTTTCTGGCGCTCCAGGTTGTTGGTGGTGGACCCACACTCAAAGTCGAAAGTCCCGTTCTGCAGCAGCGGAATACGGTTCTGGGAGGTGATTGGAATCAGCTTCACCGCCAGGTCAGGCTTGTTCAGCTTCTTCTTCACCGCTTCAACGATGGCGTTGGAATAGTCCTGTGAGTAACCCACGACTTTTTGCGTGTTGTCGTAGTATGAGAACGGGACAGAGGATTCACGGTGGCCGACCACGATGACGCCGTTTTTGGCAATCTTGTCGAGCGTGCTGCCCGCTGCCGGCGCAGCGTCTTCAGCGTGCACCACGCCTGCGGACATTCCCATCACCAGCATTGCTGTGGCCAGTTTACGTAATTGCATACCCAACTCCTTTCTTATCAGCGCCAGAGACGCATTGATACCCATTGTGATGTTGTTATATCTCGCGCTATGCGAGTGCAGTGTTATGCAAGCTTGTTAACATTTAGTCTGGCTTAATGTAAAGATTTTGCTGCGTTATTGTTTATTTTTGCGAAGCGCGCCGCACCATTCAGAGGCAAAAATCCCTCCTTGCACCGTTTCGGTGCTACCGCTGAACTACGGTGGTGCGACCAGGTTGTACATCAAGCCAGATTGCGTTTGCTTGAATAAACAAAGCAATAGCCGTGCCAGAATTGGCAGGTTTACGGTCAGAGAGATAAATAGCGAAGACTAGGGGAGAAAGGGGGGCGGAAACAGCCTCTCTCCCCGGTGAGGAGAGAGGCCTTCAGGCTTACTTACGACGCTGACGCAAGCTCATCAGCACCGCACCAAAGCCAAACAGAGCGGTGATAATCCATACTGGCCAGTTGCCGGTACGCGCATATGGCGTCAAGCCCGTCGTTGGCGTAACGCTGGCGGTCAGCACCTGGCGGGTAAACTGCGGGATCATCGCCTGAATCTCGCCCTGCGGGCCAATAACAGCGGTGATGCCATTGTTGGTGCTACGCAGAAGCGGGCGGGCCAGTTCCAGCGAGCGCATGCGCGCCATCTGGAAGTGCTGCCACGGGCCGATAGACTTACCGAACCACGCATCGTTTGAGATAGTCAGCAGATAATCCGTATTTGCACGGAAATTATCCCGCACCTGTTCACCCAGGATGATTTCGTAGCAGATGGCAGGCGTCAGCAACATGCCGTGCGCATTCAGCTGAGGCTGCACGTACGGGCCACGGCTGAATGATGACATCGGCAGATCGAAGAACGGTGCCAGCGGCCGCAAAATTGACTCCAGCGGCACGAACTCACCAAACGGCACCAGATGGTTCTTGTTGTAGCGGTTGGCCGATTCGTAGTTGTAGGCGTTATCTTTGCCCAGCGTGATGATGGTGTTATAGGTGTCGTAGCGGTTCTGTTTATTCAGTCGCGCATCGACGATACCGGTGATAAGGGTGCTGTTATGCTCGCGCATCAGGTCATCGACCCGGCGCAGGAACTGCTGCTGATTAATCTCCAGATCGGGGATGGCAGATTCCGGCCAGATGATCAGCTGCGATTTGCCCATCTCTGGCTCAGAGGCCTCGAGATAGATTTTGAGGGTATTAAGCAGCTGGTTTTCATCCCATTTCAGTGCCTGGGGAATATCACCCTGCACCATAGAGACCTGCATGGTGCGCTCGGGTTCCGGGGTGAACCACTGAATAAAACGTAGCGGGAAGGGGAGCGCGAATAGCACCACGGCGGCAACCAGCGGGCGCCAGTTGCGCTGCACCATCGCCAGCACCAGCAGGCCGCTTACTACCATCAGCAGGAAGTTGATGGCCTCAACGCCCATCACCGGTGCCAGCCCCTTTAACGGGCCGTCAATCTGGCTATAGCCAAACTGCAGCCATGGGAAGCCCGTCAGCACCCAGCCGCGTAAGAACTCGGTCAGTTGCCAGACGACCGGTGCCGCAATCGCCACGCGCCAAACGTTGGTCTTTGGCCACAGGCGCGCCAGCACCCCGGCAAACAGCCCGGTATAGAGCGACAAATACGCGGCCAGCAGCACAACCAGGAAAACGTTGACCGGGCCAGGCATGCCGCCAAAGGTGGCGATACTGACATATACCCAGTTTATACCGGTGCCAAATAGCCCCATGCCCCAGGCGTAGCCAATGGCTGCGGCCTGTACCGGACGTCGGTTCAGGGTAAGCCCCTGTAGCCCCATCAAAGAGAGCAGGGCCGCGGGCCAGATGTCATAAGGAGAAAAAGCCAGCGTTCCGCTGGCTCCGAGAATTAGCGCCAGCAGCAGACGTACGCGCTGGCGTTCAAGCAATGGGGCAAATGCCATTTAAATCATTCTTCCATTGTGGGTTGCGGAGCATCGTCCGGCATTCTGACATGAACCTGAATAATACGACGACTGTCGGCCATGGCGACCTTAAACTGGTAACCGTCTATTTCAACCGTCTCACCGCGAGCCGGGAGATGGCCAAACGCCTGCATCACCAGACCGCCGATGGTATCCACCTCTTCATCACTGAAACGCGTGCCGAAGGTATCGTTAAAGTCTTCGATTGGCGCCAGCGCGCGGACGGTCCAGGTGTGGCGGCTCAGCTGACGGAAATCGATATCCTCTTCTTCGTCATATTCGTCTTCGATTTCGCCGACGATAAGCTCCAGAATATCTTCAATGGTCACCAGGCCAGACACGCCGCCAAATTCATCGATAACAATCGCCATGTGGTAACGCTGAGAGCGGAACTCTTTCAGCATGCGGTCAACCCGCTTACTCTCCGGAACAACCACCGCCTGACGTAACACTTTATCCATGCTAAAGGCTTCGGCATCGCTGCGCATAAATGGCAGCAGATCTTTCGCCATCAAAATCCCTTCGATGTGATCTTTGTCCTCGCTGATGACCGGGAAGCGCGAGTGTGCCGATTCGATGATCACATCGAGGCACTCGTCCAGAGGCTGGTTGCGTTTCAGGGTAATCATCTGCGAGCGGGGGATCATAATATCGCGAACGCGCTGGTCGGCGATGTCCATTACCCCTTCGAGCATTTCGCGCGTATCTTCGTCGATAAGGTCGTTCTGCCCGGAATCACGGATCAGCTCCAGAAGTTCATCACGGTTTTTGGGTTCGCCGTGGAACAGCTGGCTCAGAATAAGGGAGAAAAATCCCTTTTTGCTGTTTGTCGTGTCGCTACTGTGTGAATTGTCGTCGCTCATGGCGTTTGTTAAGGGTTCTCTTGTTAGTTAAATAATAACCGCCGCGCTATCTCCTTACGCGGCGGCATGATAGTCAGCCTGAGACCGACTACTCTTTCTCGGCAATGTACGGATCCTCATAGCCCAGAGCAAGCATTATCTCTGTCTCGAGGGACTCCATCTCTTCCGCTTCCTCATCTTCAATATGATCGTACCCCAGCAGATGCAGGCTGCCGTGCACTACCATATGTGCCCAGTGGGCCTCGAGCGGCTTCTGCTGCTCTTGTGCTTCCTGCTCAACCACCTGACGGCAGATGATCAGATCGCCCAGCAGCGGCATTTCAATACCCGGAGGGGCTTCGAAGGGGAAAGAGAGCACGTTAGTCGGCTTATCTTTCCCGCGGTAGGTCAGGTTAAGCTCATGGCTTTCTGCTTCATCCACCAGGCGAATCGTCACTTCTGATTCTTCCTGAAACTGAGGGACAACGGCATCCAGCCATTTCTGAAATTGTGCCTCTTCTGGCATGCCGGAATTATCTTCACAGGCCAGCTGTAAATCGAGGATCACCTGACTCATTTATGTTCTTGCTCCTGCGCTTCGCGCTTACGTTCTGCGGCCAGTTCGGCCTTGCGCTTCTGATCGGCCTCTTCCCAGGCCTCATAAGCGTTAACGATGCGGGCAACCACCGGGTGGCGCACCACATCTTCACTGTGGAAGAAGTTAAAACTGATTTCATCGACTTCTGCCAGCACTTCGATGGCGTGGCGCAGGCCAGATTTAGTGCTGCGCGGCAGGTCAATCTGCGTGATGTCCCCTGTGATGACGGCTTTCGAGTTAAAGCCGATACGCGTCAGGAACATCTTCATCTGTTCGATGGTGGTGTTCTGGCTTTCATCAAGAATGATAAACGCATCGTTCAGCGTGCGGCCGCGCATATAGGCCAGCGGGGCAACTTCAATCACGTTACGTTCAATCAGCTTCTCGACCTTTTCAAAGCCGAGCATCTCGAACAGAGCATCGTAAAGAGGACGCAGATAGGGGTCGACCTTCTGGCTTAAATCGCCCGGCAGGAAGCCCAGTTTTTCACCGGCTTCCACAGCAGGACGGGTAAGCAGAATACGGCGGATCTCCTGACGTTCCAGGGCATCTACCGCAGCAGCCACCGCCAGATAGGTTTTACCCGTACCTGCCGGGCCGACGCCGAAGGTGATGTCATGATCAAGGATGTTCGCGATGTACTGTGCCTGGTTAGGCGTACGCGGCTTAATCACACCCCGCTTGGTCTTGATATGGATAGCTTTGCCATAGTCCGGCACGCTTTCGGCGCTCTGTTCCAGCACGCGGGCTTCTTTAATGGCCAGATGAATCTGTTCGGGTTCGATATCCTGCGTTTGACCGCGCATCGGCGCGGTGTCGACATAAAGCGTGTGCAGAATATCCGCAGCGGCATTAACGCAAAGTGTGCGGCCGGTGAGTTTGAAGTGATTATCGCGACGATTGATCTCGATACCCAGACGTCGCTCCAGTTGTTTGATGTTGTCATCAAACGGCCCACAGAGGCTCAGCAGGCGAGCGTTGTCTGCAGGCTCAAGGGTAATTTCACGCGTATCTATATTCAAACCGTTCCTCTTGATGTCTCGCATCCCCGAAAAAGGGGGCTTTGATGGAATTATTTACGCCACAGAATAAAGGCGCAAGCATTGCGAAGGATATTGGGGGCGGAAGCAGGAAATACAAGGCCTGCCAGAATTGGCAGGCCTGTTGAGGTCAGGGCTGATAAACACCTACGCCCAGGTCGTTCTCTTTACGGGTACGTGCCATTACGGACTCAGGCGTTTGCGCTACGCGCAGACCCATCTCATCTTCAGTCCGTACCACTTTGCCGCGCAGGGAGTTCGTCAGCACTTCCTGAATTTCGATATCCACGAACTTGCCGATCATATCTGGCGTACCTTCGAAGTTCACCACGCGGTTGTTCTCGGTACGACCGGACAGCTGCATGATGCTCTTACGTGAAGTACCTTCAACCAGTACGCGCTGAACGGTGCCGATCATACGACGGCTCCAGGCGTTGGCCTGCTGGTTAATACGCTCTTGCAGAATATAAAGACGCTGCTTCTTCACCTCTTCTGGCACGTCGTCCACCATGTCGGCGGCTGGCGTACCCGGACGGGCAGAGAAGATGAAGCTATAACTCACGTCGAAATTCACATCGCCGATCACCTTCATCGTCCGTTCAAAGTCTTCATTGGTTTCGCCAGGGAAACCGACGATAAAGTCAGAACTGATTTGAATGTCCGGGCGCGCTTCACGCAGTTTGCGGATAATCGCTTTATACTCCAGCGCGGTGTGGGTACGGCCCATCAGATTCAGTACGCGGTCAGAACCACATTGAATCGGCAGGTGCAGGAAGCTCACCAGCTCAGGCGTATCGCGATAGACATCAATGATGTCATCGGTGAATTCAATCGGATGGCTGGTGGTAAAGCGGATACGGTCGATACCGTCAATGGCCGCCACCAGACGCAGCAGTTCAGCAAAGCTGCCGGTGCTGCCGTCAAAATTCTCGCCGCGCCAGGCGTTCACGTTCTGGCCGAGCAGGTTCACTTCACGTACGCCCTGGGCCGCCAGTTGGGCGATCTCATACAGGATGTCATCGCACGGACGGCTCACTTCTTCGCCGCGGGTATAAGGCACCACGCAGTAGGTACAATATTTATTGCAGCCTTCCATAATGGAGACAAAGGCTGTCGGGCCATCTGCGCGCGGTTCCGGCAGACGGTCAAATTTTTCGATTTCCGGGAAGCTGACATCGACGACCGGGCTACGATCGCCGCGAACCTTATTGATCATCTCCGGCAGGCGGTGCAGGGTCTGAGGGCCAAAGACGATATCCACGTAGGGGGCTCGCTGGCGAATCAATTTCCCTTCCTGCGACGCAACGCAGCCGCCCACGCCGATAATCAGCTCCGGATTTTTTCGTTTCAGAAGCTTCCAGCGACCTAAGAGGTGAAAGACTTTTTCCTGCGCTTTTTCACGAATTGAACAGGTATTCAGCAGCAGCACATCGGCTTCTTTCGCATTTTCAGTCAGCTGGTATCCGTGGGTAGCATCCAGCAGATCGGCCATCTTTGATGAATCGTACTCGTTCATCTGACAGCCCCAGGTTTTTATATGGAGTTTTTTAGTCATCGACATGCTCATGCTCAGGATTGCAGGGCGCGTATTGTAATGCTTTGGTCCGGTTGTGACCAGTATGAAGGTTGTCGGCCTCATGGGGAAAAAAATCCGGTAAACTTAAGGGATTCTCCAATAAGGACAAATGACCATGACTATCCAACAAGCCGGAGTCGCCGTCGTCGGCGGCGGTATGGTCGGCGGGGCGCTGGCGCTGGGGCTGGCGCAACAAGGGTTCGACGTTACCGTAATTGAACAGGCTGCGCCGCCTGCATATGACCCCGCCGGGAAGCCGGACGTGCGTATCTCTGCGATTAGCGCCGCCTCGGTGGATCTGCTGCGCGGGCTGGGTGTATGGGAGGCGGTGCTGGCCATGCGCGCTCATCCCTGGCATCGCCTTGAAACATGGGAGTGGGAAACTGCCCGCGTCCAGTTTGATGCTGCAGAGCTTAAGCTGCCCCTGCTGGGCTATATGGTTGAAAATACGGTTCTACAGCAGGCGCTCTGGCAGGCGCTGGAAGCGCATCCCGGCGTGAGCCTGCGGGTGCCGGCGTCGATTAAGGCTCTCCATCGCCATAACGATCATCATGTGCTGGCGTTGAGCGAAGGTGATGAGCTGGCGGTAAAACTGGTGATTGGCGCGGACGGGGCGAATTCCAGGGTCCGGGAGATGGCCGGAATTGGCATTCATGCGTGGGCGTATCCGCAATCCTGCATGCTGATTACAGTGCAATGCGAGAGCGAACCGGGTGATTGCACCTGGCAACACTTTACGCCGACGGGGCCCCATGCTTTCCTGCCGTTGTTCGACAACTGGGCCTCGCTGGTGTGGTACGACACGCCCGCACGCATTCGCCAGCTGCAAGGGATGACGATGGAACAGCTGGGGCGTGAAATTGCGCACCATTTCCCGCAGCGCCTCGGCAAGGTCACACCAGTGGCAGCGGGTGCCTTCCCGCTGGCCCGGCGTCATGCGCTGGACTATGCGCGCGAAGGATTGGCGTTGGTGGGCGATGCGGCGCATACCATCCATCCGCTGGCGGGGCAGGGCGTGAACCTGGGATATCGTGACGTTGAAGCCTTACTGGACGTAGTGGGTAATGCGCGCGCTCACGGCGAAGCCTGGGCGAGCGAGCAGGTATTGAAGCGTTACCAGATGCGACGGATGGCAGATAACTTCATCATGCAGTCAGGGATGGATCTCTTTTATGCCGGGTTCAGTAACGACCTGGGGCCGGTGCGGATCCTGCGCAATATTGGTTTGATGGCGGCGGAACGCGCCGGTGGCCTGAAACGTCAGGCCCTGAAATATGCGTTAGGTCTGTAAGCATTACACTGACGATTCCCTCACCCCTGTGGGTGGGGGCTCAGACCGCGCTGAAGACAAAAACAAAAAAGCCCGCAGAGCGGGCTTATTTGTTTTTAAATGGCTGGGGTGCAGGGATTCGAACCCCGGAATGCTGGTATCAGAAACCAGTGCCTTACCGCTTGGCGACACCCCAATTGCGTTAAACAAACTGCTTAACGACTTTTTAAAATGGCTGGGGTACGAGGATTCGAACCTCGGAATGCTGGTATCAGAAACCAGAGCCTTACCGCTTGGCGATACCCCAACAATTTTTTCTAGTCTACCGAATAAATCGACAGATGACTAATTTGGTGGCTACGACGGGATTCGAACCTGTGACCCCATCATTATGAGTGATGTGCTCTAACCAACTGAGCTACGTAGCCAGTACTGCAATCTTCGATGGCTGGGGTACCTGGATTCGAACCAGGGAATGCCGGTATCAAAAACCGGTGCCTTACCGCTTGGCGATACCCCAATACCGCGGAGAACCGCAAATCGAAGAAATATGGCTGGGGTACCTGGATTCGAACCAGGGAATGCCGGTATCAAAAACCGGTGCCTTACCGCTTGGCGATACCCCATCCGTGCAACGCTTACCTGGGAATGGTGCGGGAGGCGAGACTTGAACTCGCACACCTTGCGGCGCCAGAACCTAAATCTGGTGCGTCTACCAATTTCGCCACTCCCGCAAAAAAGATGGTGGCTACGACGGGATTCGAACCTGTGACCCCATCATTATGAGTGATGTGCTCTAACCAACTGAGCTACGTAGCCATCTTTTTTTCGCGTTACCTTATCGGCGTTGCGGGGCGCATTATGCGTATAGACCCTTGCAGCGTCAACACCTTTTTCAACGAAAATGGCCGGAATGTGACTGTTTGGTTAGGTTGCGAACAGCGTGGCCGAATATTCGGCAATTATTGGTTATTAATCGATTTTACAGCCTTTAATTCAGAATAAAAAAAAGGCCCCAGAGGGCCTTTTTCGATCGTGCAGATCGGTCGCTCAGATTATTGATAAGCAGACTGGTGAACGCCTACCGCACGCCCTGACGGATCGTTCATGGATTTGAACGATTCATCCCATTCAATGGCTTTCGCAGAGGAACACGCCACGGATGGACCACCCGGTACACACTCTGCGGCGCTTGGCACAGGGAAGAGCTCTTCAAAGATTTCACGATACAGATACGCCTCTTTCGAGCCTGGCGTGTTGTACGGGAAACGGAAGCTGGCGGTCTCCAGTTGTTGATCGGAAATCTGTTTTGCCGCCACCTCTTTCAGGGTGTCGATCCAGCTGTAACCTACGCCATCAGAGAACTGCTCTTTCTGACGCCATGCCACGCTCGCCGGCAGATAGGATTCAAAACATTCACGCAGGATATGTTTTTCCATTTTGCCGTTGCCGCACATCTTGTCCTGCGGGTTGATGCGCATTGCCACATCGAGGAACTTTTTATCAAGGAACGGCACGCGCGCTTCCACGCCCCAGGCCGACATCGCTTTGTTGGCTCGCGCGCAGTCAAACATGTGCAGCGCCTGAAGTTTACGCACGGTCTCTTCGTGCAACTCTTTGGCGTTTGGCGCTTTATGGAAGTAAAGGTAACCACCAAAGACTTCGTCAGAACCCTCGCCAGAGAGCACCATTTTGATGCCCATCGCTTTGATCTTACGTGACATCAAGTACATCGGCGTGGAGGCGCGGATGGTGGTCACATCGTAGGTTTCAATGTGGTAGATCACATCGCGGATCGCATCCAGACCTTCCTGCACGGTGAAATGAATTTCATGGTGTACGGTGCCAAGATGGTTTGCCACTTCCTGGGCGGCTTTCAGATCCGGCGCCCCTTCCAGACCCACGGCGAAGGAGTGCAGCTGCGGCCACCAGGCCTCTGAACGTTCCTGATCTTCTACACGACGCGCGGCAAATTTCTTGGTGATTGCAGAGATCACCGAGGAGTCCAGCCCGCCGGAGAGCAGTACGCCATAGGGCACGTCTGACATCAGATGGCTTTTTACGGACTCTTCCAGCGCCTGACGCAGCTCGGCTTTGTCGGTAACGTTGTCTTTAACGGCGTCGTAATCAAACCAGTCGCGTTGGTAGTACGGGCGGATCTCACCGTCCTGGCTCCACAGGTAGCTGCCCGCCGGGAACTCTTTAATGGTGCGGCAAACTGGTACCAGGGCTTTCATTTCAGAGGCGACATAGAAGTTGCCGTGCTCATCGTGCCCCATGTACAGCGGGATAATACCGAGGTGGTCACGGCCAATCAGGTACGCATCTTTTTCGCTGTCGTACAGGGCAAAGGCAAACATCCCCTGCAGGTCGTCGAGGAATTCAGGTCCTTTCTCCTGATACAGCGCCAGAATGACTTCGCAGTCAGAGCCGGTCTGGAAGGTGTAACGGTCGCTGTACTCAGCACGCAGCGCCTGATGGTTGTAGATTTCACCGTTAACGGCCAGCGCGTGGGTTTTTTTCTCGTTATACAGCGGCTGGGCGCCCGCGTTGACGTCGACAATCGACAGACGTTCATGGGCCAGGATGGCCTTGTCGCTGGCATAGACACCGGACCAGTCCGGGCCGCGATGGCGCATCAGACGAGAGAGTTCCAGTGCTTTTTTACGCAGCTCGCCCGCGTCAGTTTTGATATCCAGTACGCCAAAAATTGAACACATAACCTTCTCCGTTAACCTGTTGCAGTGTGATGTTGCTTGCTTATGAAAATGCCGCAAAAGGTGAGAGGCGGCAAGGGTTTTGCCGGTTAAAACGAAAATAACGCAATGGGCATTGCTGAATGTTGAAAAATGCGTATGTCTTAACCTTATTCTTTGATGAATTGTTAGTGAAGAGGGGTTTTTATTAGATGTGATAACTTTTTGCTGGCAATAAAATGAAAAAACCACGTCGCAGGACGTGGTTTCAGCTTACAGAACATCGATTTCGGCGACCGAGGGGTAAATCCAGCTCGGGCGGAACGGCATGGAGTCAATATCGTCGAGGGTCGAAACGCCTGAGAGAACAAGGATGGTCTCCAGCCCCGCCTGGAAGCCGGCGAGAATATCGGTACGCAGGTTATCGCCCACAATCACCGTATCTTCAGAATGGGCCTGCATCTTGTTGAGCGCCGCACGAATAATCCAGGGGCTGGGTTTGCCCACATAGAATGGCGTGCGGCCCGAAATTTTCTCAATGCCCGCGCAGAGTGCGCCGCAAGCCGGGTAGAAACCGCGACCGTGGGTATCGGGATTGGTGGCGATGAAGCGAGCGCCGTTTGCCACGAAATAAGCGGCCTTGTGCATCATCTCCCAGTTATAGGAGCGGGTTTCACCCACGATGACAAAATCCGGATTCACATCAGTAATAGTGAAGCCGGCTTTATAGAGTTCATGAATTAGCGCACCTTCGCCCACCACATAGGCTTTCTTACCCTCCTGACGCTTCAGGAAATCGGCGGTGGCCATGGCAGAAGTATAAAACACGCTCTCTGGCACATCTACGCCGGCGGTGGCAAAACGGTTCGCCAGATCTTGCCCGGTCTGCGAAGGAAAATTGGTCAGCAGTACCAGCGGCATCCCTTTTTCCATGATGGCGTTAAGAAATTCCGCTGCGCCCGGCACGGCAACGTTGTCGTGCATCAGCACGCCGTCGATATCACAAATTACATTCTTAATGGTCATGGACTGTCCGACATCTGAAAAAGAAGGCGTCACTATAAAACCCCGTTAGCTTTCCAGCAAACGTTGCAGCAGGATCCCGTTAAGCATGGCGCGTTTCACCAGCGCAAAGGCACCAATGGCAGAGCGGTGATCCAGCGTCGAGCGCACTACCGGCAGGTTCTGGCGAAATGCTTTTAACGCCTGGGTATTAATGCAGCCTTCAACGGCCGGTAACAGCACCTTTTCGGCTTCAGTGATCTCACCGGCAATCACTACTTTCTGCGGGTTGAACAAGTTAATAGCAATGGCGATGGTCTTACCCAGGTGGCGTCCAACCTGCTCAATCACTTCACAGGCCAGCGCATCGCCTTTGTTGGCGGCTTTGCAGATCGCGCCAATTTTACACTCTTCCAGGGTCAGGCGGCTCTGGTAGCCCTGCTCGAGTAGGTGGCGCACCCGCTGTTCAATAGCGGCATTGGCGGCGATGGTTTCCAGGCAGCCAAAGTTGCCGCAGTGACAGCGCTCGCCCAGCGGCTCTACCTGAATATGGCCAATTTCGCCCACGTTGCCATTACGGCCGATAAAAATGCGGCCATTCGAGATGATCCCGGCGCCCGTTCCACGGTGAACACGCACCAGTATTGAGTCTTCACAATCCTGACTCGCACCAAAGTAGTGCTCAGCCAGCGCCAGGCTGCGAATATCGTGGCCGACAAAGCAGGTGACGTTAAAACGTTTTTCCAGCGCCTTAACCAGTCCCCAGTTTTCAACCTGAATATGAGGCATGTAGCGAATCACGCCGCTTTCCGGGTCGACAAGGCCGGGCAGAATCACGGAGATGGCAATCAGTTCGCGAATTTTACGCTGGTGGGTCTCAATAAAGAGGGCGATGGTATTCAGCAGGGCGTGTTCCAGCGTCTCCTGAGTCCGTTCTGGTAGGGGGTAGTGCTCTTCGGCAACGGCTTTACTGCTCATGTCATACAGGGTCAGCGTAGTGTCGTGGCGACCCAGACGCACCCCGATGGCATGGAAATGACGGGTTTCGGTAATGATCGAGATGGCGCGACGGCCTCCGGTGGAGGCCTGCTGATCCACTTCTTTGATCAGGCCGCGCTCAATCAACTGGCGGGTAATTTTCGTGACGCTGGCGGGGGCAAGCTGGCTCTGTTCCGCGATCTGAATTCGGGAGATGGGCCCATGCTGGTCAATCAGGCGGTAAACCGCCGCACTGTTCAGCTGTTTTACGAGATCAACATTACCAATTTGAGCTTGTCCGCCTGATGTCATACTTTTACTTACTCAGTGACGACCTCGTTACCGTTAACGATGGTCTTGATGATTTTAAAATCGTGCGTGAATGCGGTCAGGTTTGCCACCATGCCTGGCGCAATGCTGCCCAGCCTGGTCGCGACACCCATCGCGCGCGCCGGGTAGAGCGTTGCCATACGCAGGACTTCATCCAGCGCAATACCACAGTGTTCAACCAGATTGCGGACACCTTCGATCATCGTCAGCGCAGAGCCGCTGAGGGTGCCGTTCTCATCCACGCACAGTCCATTCCGGTAGTATATTGTTTTACCAGCAAAAATGAACTGCTCAATATTTGCACCTGCGGGCGCGGTCGCATCTGTAACCAGACAGAGCTTGTCGCCTTTGATGCGTTTGGCATTGCGGATATTGGCATAATCTACGTGCAGACCATCCGCGATGATGCCGCAATAAACGTCTGGCTCATCGAAAATCGCACCAACCAGCCCTGGTTCACGCCCGGTAATATAGGGCATTGCGTTATAGAGATGCGTCGCAAAAGTAATGCCCGCGCGGAAACCGATTTTGGCTTCTTTGAGGGTAGCGTTGGAGTGGCCCGCAGAGACCACGATACCCGCGGCAGACAATTTGCTGATGACCTCAGGCCCGGCCATTTCAGGTGCCAGGGTCACTTTAGTAATCACGTCGGCGTTAGCGCACAGGTAATCCACCAGTTCGCTATCCGGTTTACGTACGTAGTCCGGGTTATGGGTGCCTTTTTTAACGATATTGAGCCACGGCCCTTCAAGATGCAGACCCAGAGCCTGATTTGGGTGTTGGCTCAGGTAGTCGCGCATGACCGCAATACCCTGTTTCATCAGCTCATCGCTGGTGGTAATCAGCGTCGGTAAATAGCTGGTGCAGCCGGATTTCTCATTCGCTTTCTGCATGATCTCCAGCGTTTCCACCGTGACCGCTTCAGCCGTGTCGTTAAACTGCACGCCGCCGCAGCCGTTAAGCTGCACGTCGATAAAACCGGGGGAGATGATGGCACCATTCAGCGCGCGTTGCTCGATGTCCGCCGGCAGTTCGCTCAGCGGGCAGATACGTTCAATCAGGCCATTTGCGACAACAATCGCATGGTCATCCAGAATTTCATGGCCGGTATAAATCCGACCGTGGGTTAAAGCGTACATAACGACCCCCGGTATTAAAAAAACTGCCCGCCCCAAATGAAAGAGGCGGGGCTATATTACAGACCTTTGATGTTTTCTGCTTCTAACTCGTTGAAGTATTTCAGCGTTTTGACTTTCAGTTCCATCGTAGATGGCTCATCACACACCACAACGGCCTTCGGATGCAGCTGCAGACAGCTGATGGTCCACATATGGTTAACGTTGCCTTCAACGGCCGCCTGCAGCGCCTGCGCTTTCACGTTGCCCAGCACCAGAATCATTACCTCTTCTGCGTCCAGCAGCGTACCCACGCCAACGGTCAGGGCGTATTTTGGTACCTGATTTACGTCGCCGTCAAAGAAACGGGAGTTTGCCACGCGGGTGTCATGGGTCAGGGTTTTAATACGGGTGCGTGAGGCCAGGGAAGAGGCGGGCTCGTTAAACGCGATATGGCCATCGTTGCCCACGCCACCCATAAACAGGTGAATTTTACCGTAAGCACGGATTTTTTCTTCGTATTGGCGGCACTCTGCGTCAATATCAGGCGCGTTACCATCCAGCAGGTTGATGTTTTCAGCCGGGATATCAACGTGGTCAAAGAAATTACGGTGCATAAAGCTATGGTAGCTTTCCGGATGCTCCTTCGGCAGGCCAACGTATTCATCCATGTTGAAGGTCACCACATGCTTGAAGCTGACCTGGCCCGCTTTGTGCATCTCAACCAGAGCTTTATACGCAGTAAGAGGCGTGCCTCCGGTCGGCAGACCGAGTACGAAAGGACGATCGGCGGTAGGTTTGAACGCGTTGATACGGTTTACGATGTGGCGTGCAGCCCATTTACCGACCTGTTCTGCTGTAGCCAGGGGGATCAGTCTCATTATTCACCTCTGAGTTTGAAAATAAAAAGTTGGCGGATTGAGCGCCTGGGCACGATCTAAGCCTAACCTGGTTCTTGCCGTGAGGGGTCAATTCGTCTTGATTTTTTGAATCATAAAATAAGTTTTCGCTGTTTGCCAGTGCAGGGAGGAGTAATTAACGATATTTGGTGACAAAAATCACAAAAAGTACGCGTTTAATTTGCGATACGAATTAATTTTTCACACACTCAATCAGCCAGTGAATCATCAACTGTATTTATAAGTTAGTGACACAATAAAAACACAGCTGAGAACGCGCCTTAACGGGGTCTCATAGGGGGAAGAAAGTGAGTATTCTAGGTTATTTACAAAAGGTTGGCCGTGCCTTAATGGTACCGGTCGCCACGCTGCCGGCCGCAGCGATATTAATGGGTGTCGGTTACTGGATTGACCCGGTGGGTTGGGGTGGAGACAGCGCGGTAGCGGCGTTCTTCATTAAATCCGGTTCTGCCATTATCGATAATATGTCCGTTCTGTTCGCCATCGGCGTGGCGTACGGCATGTCCAAAGATAAAGACGGTGCTGCGGCACTAACCGGTTTTGTGGGCTTCCTGGTGCTGACCACGCTCTGCTCGCCTGCTGCGGTTGCAATGATTCAGAAAATCCCGGCGGAACAGGTTCCGGCGGCGTTCGGTAAGATCAGCAACCAGTTCGTGGGTATTCTGGTGGGTATCATCTCTGCTGAGCTGTACAACCGCTTCAGCGGTGTTGAGCTGCCGAAAGCGCTCTCCTTCTTCAGCGGCCGTCGTCTGGTACCGATCCTGACCTCCTTCGTGATGATCGTGGTTGCCTTCATCATGATGTACATCTGGCCGGTGATCTTCGATGGCCTGGTGAACTTTGGTGAACATATCCAGAAGCTGGGTTCCGTCGGTGCGGGCGTCTATGCGTTCTTCAACCGTCTGCTGATCCCGGTGGGGCTGCATCACGCTCTGAACTCCGTGTTCTGGTTTGACGTGGCAGGCATTAACGATATTCCTAACTTCCTCGGCGGGGCACAGTCCATCGAAGCCGGTAAAGCGGTAGTGGGTATCACCGGTCGTTATCAGGCGGGCTTCTTCCCGATTATGATGTTCGGTCTGCCGGGTGCGGCGCTGGCTATCTACCATTGCGCGCGTCCAGAGAACAAAGCAAAAGTGCTGGGTATTATGATGGCGGGGGCGTTCGCGGCCTTCTTCACCGGTATCACCGAGCCGCTGGAATTCTCCTTCATGTTCGTAGCACCGGTACTGTATGTGATCCACGCGGTGCTGACCGGTATCTCTGTCTTTATCGCTGCCAGCATGCAGTGGATTGCAGGCTTCGGTTTCAGTGCCGGTCTGGTGGATATGGTGCTCTCCTCCCGTAACCCGCTGGCGGTTCACTGGTACATGCTGATCCTGCAGGGTCTGGTGTTCTTCGCTATCTACTACGTGGTGTTCCGTTTCACTATCACCAAATTCAATCTGATGACGCCGGGCCGTGAGCTGGCTGTTGCCGGTAGCGAAGCTGATGGTGAAGATGTGAATGTTAGCGCAGATAAAGACCAGGACGTTGCAGGTCTGGCGCGTCAGTACATCGCCGCAGTCGGCGGTTCTGACAACCTGACCGGTATCGATGCCTGCATCACCCGTCTGCGCCTGAACGTGAAAGACTCCTCGCTGGTGAATGAAGCGCTGGCAAAACGTCTGGGTGCCTCTGGCGTTATTCGCCTGAACAAAACCAGCGTGCAGATTATCGTTGGCTTTGTGGCTGAGAAAATTGCTAACGCGATGAAAACCACTGGCCCGGTAGCAGCGGCAGAAACCGCGCCGGCGCCAACAGCCGCACCGGTTGCAAAACCGCAGGCTGTACCTAACGCCGTCACCATCGCGGCGCTGGTCTCTCCGGTTACCGGCGAAGTGGTAGCGCTGGAGCAGGTGCCTGACGAAGCCTTTGCCAGCAAAGCGGTAGGCGACGGCGTTGCCGTGAAACCCACTGAAAAAACCGTGGTTTCTCCAGCAGCCGGTACCGTGGTGAAAATCTTTAATACCAACCACGCGTTCTGCCTCGAAACCGACAAAGGCGCGGAAATCGTTGTCCACATGGGTATTGATACCGTTGCGCTGGGCGGCCAGGGCTTCACTCGCCTGGTAGAAGAAGGGGCTGAAGTGGTTGCAGGCCAGCCGATTCTGGAAATGGATCTGGATTTCCTGAACGCCAACGCACGCTCTATGATCAGCCCGGTGGTTTGTAGCAACATCGACGACTTCAGCGGTCTGGTTATTCAGGCGCAGGGTCAGGTGGTTGCCGGTCAAACTCCACTGTATGAAATTAAAGGCAAGTAAGTGCTCCTGAGTTAGCGTTGATGCCTGAGCGGCGGGGATATCCCCGCCGCTTTTTTTTGCAGCACTTGCCCCCATTATTTACATCCAGGGCGTTTTTAGAGGTTGTCACTGCGACCAGCTTATAAGATCATACGCCGTTATATGTCGTTTACGCTTTGAGGAATCCACGATGAGTGAGGCTGAAGCCCGCCCGAGTAACTTTATTCGTCAGATCATTGATGAAGATCTGGCTACTGGTAAGCACACCACTGTTCACACCCGTTTCCCGCCGGAGCCGAACGGCTACCTGCATATTGGTCATGCGAAATCTATCTGCCTGAACTTTGGCATCGCGCAGGACTACCAGGGTCAATGCAATCTGCGTTTCGATGACACCAACCCGGCGAAAGAAGATATCGAGTACGTAGAATCCATTAAGAACGACGTACAATGGTTGGGCTTCAACTGGTCTGGCGACATCTGCTACTCCTCTAACTATTTTGATCAGCTTTATGCCTACGCGGTTGAGCTGATCAATAAAGGCCTCGCCTACGTTGACGAACTCTCTGCTGACGAAATCCGCGAATACCGTGGCTCCCTGACCGCTCCGGGTAAAAACAGCCCGTTCCGCGATCGTAGCGTGGAAGAGAACCTGGCCCTGTTTGAAAAAATGCGCGCCGGTGGCTTCGAAGAGGGTAAAGCCTGTCTGCGTGCCAAAATCGATATGGCCTCGCCGTTTATCGTCATGCGTGACCCGGTGCTGTACCGCATTAAGTTCGCGGAACACCACCAGACCGGGAACAAGTGGTGCATCTACCCGATGTATGACTTCACCCACTGCATCAGCGATGCGCTGGAAGGCATTACGCATTCCCTGTGTACGCTGGAGTTCCAGGACAACCGTCGTCTGTATGACTGGGTGCTGGATAACATCACCATCCCTGTGCATCCGCGTCAGTACGAGTTTTCTCGTCTGAATCTGGAATACACCGTGATGTCCAAGCGTAAACTGAACCTGCTGGTTACCGACAAGCATGTTGAAGGCTGGGATGACCCACGTATGCCGACCATTTCCGGTCTGCGTCGTCGTGGTTATACCGCGGCTTCTATTCGCGAATTCTGTAAACGCATTGGGGTAACTAAGCAGGACAACACCATTGAGATGGCCTCTCTGGAGTCCTGTATTCGTGAAGATCTTAACGACAACGCACCGCGCGCAATGGCCGTTATCGATCCCGTGAAGCTGGTGATCGAAAACTACCCTCAGGGTGAGAGCGAGCAGGTCACCATGCCTAACCATCCAAACAAACCTGAGATGGGCAGCCGTGATGTGCCGTTCAGCGGTGAGATCTGGATCGATCGTGCAGATTTCCGTGAAGAAGCGAACAAGCAATACAAACGCCTGGTGCTGGGTAAAGAAGTGCGCCTGCGTAACGCCTACGTAATCAAAGCAGAACGCGTTGAGAAAGACGAACAGGGTACCATTACCACCATTTACTGCAGCTACGATGCAGAGACCCTGAGCAAGGATCCTGCCGATGGCCGTAAAGTGAAGGGTGTTATCCACTGGGTGAGCGCTGCCCATGCGCTACCGGTAGAAATTCGCCTTTATGACCGTCTGTTCAGCGTACCTAACCCAGGCGCTGCGGATGACTTCCTGGCAACCATCAACCCGGAATCGCTGGTCATCAGACAGGGTTATGCGGAGCCTTCTCTGGCGCATGCTGAAGCTGGCAAAGCCTACCAGTTTGAGCGTGAAGGTTACTTCTGCCTCGACAGCCGCTACGCAACGGCAGACCATTTGGTCTTTAACCGTACCGTGGGACTGCGTGATACCTGGGCCAAAATCGGCGAGTAATCAGGTCAACCACAAACAAACGCCGCTTCTGCGGCGTTTTTTTTTGCTTATCGATCAGGATTTTATTTATTAGCCGCTTTAACCCCTCGCGAAATTAGTGGTCAAGGAGCTGCTACTTTTTTTATAAAATAAACTTACTCATTCCCTAAAAAATGTACTGTTAGAAAGATTAAAGATGATAATTATTCTTAAATATAGATTTTTACTTGAATTTATTATGAAAATATCTGGCTTCTGTTGAATGTTTCAAAACACTACTGATTATGTGCACTTCGTCATAATCCTGCATTTTCCTCTCTGAAAAGCATTGATAATTCGCGTCGCGAAAAATAGTCTAAAGGCGGTGGCAATTTCGGGGATATTTCCAGCCACCGTGACCGCAGGTCTTTTTTATTTTACGCCGCTTAAGGCGTTTTTAAATCGTCAATGAGGAATACATTATGCGTACGTTTAATGGCAAACGTAGTGCGCTGTCGCTGGCTATCGCCGGTATCACAGCCATGTCAGGTTTTGTGGTCGCCCCTCAGGTGCAGGCCGCCGGTTTTATCGATGACTCTACTCTGACGGGCGGCATCTATTACTGGCAGCGCGAGCGCGACCGTAAAGATGTTACCGATGCGGATAAATATAAAACCAACCTTTCTCATTCGACCTGGAACGCCAATCTCGATTTCCAGTCGGGTTATGCGGCCGATATGTTTGGTCTGGATATTGCAGCGTTCACCGCTATTGAAATGGCAGAGAATGGCGACAGCGCCCATCCAAACGAAATTGCCTTCTCAAAAAGTAATAAAGCCTATTCTGAAGACTGGTCCGGCGATAAGAGCGGGATCAGCCTCTATAAAGCCGCGGCGAAATTTAAATATGGCCCGGTCTGGGCGCGTGGCGGTTATATTCAGCCAACCGGTCAGACACTATTAGCCCCGCACTGGAGCTTTATGCCCGGTACCTATCAGGGTGCCGAGGCCGGAGCCAACTTTGATTACGGTGATGCCGGTGCGTTGAGCTTCTCTTACATGTGGACGAACGAATATAAATCGCCGTGGCACATCGAAATGGATAAGTTTTATCAAAATGATAAAACCACCAAAGTGGATTATCTCCACTCCTTCGGCGCGAAATATGACTTCAAAAATAACCTGGTGCTGGAAGCGGCATTTGGCCAGGCGGAAGGCTATATCGATCAGTACTTCGCCAAAGCCAGCTACAAACTGGATATTATCGGCGGCCCACTGACCACCACTTATCAGTTCTACGGTACGCGCGATAAAGTCAGCGACGGCAGCGTTAACGATATTTATGATGGCACCGCATGGCTGCAGGCGCTCACCTTCGGCTACAAAGTAGGGCAGGTGGATTTACGCCTCGAAGGAACCTATGTGAAGGCCGACGGGCAGCAGGGTTACTTCCTGCAGCGTATGACGCCAACCTACGCCTCCTCTAATGGTCGACTGGACGTATGGTGGGATAACCGCTCTGACTTCAACGCCGATGGCGAAAAAGCAATCTTCTTTGGCGCTATGTATGATCTGAAAAACTGGAACCTGCCAGGCTGGGCGGTGGGGGCATCTTATGCTTACGCCTGGGATGCAAAACCGGGCGATATGGCGACCCCAGACGCCTATTACGATCCTAACTACCGTCTGAAAGAGTCTGCTTACAGTCTGGATGCGATTTATACCCTGCAGGATGGGCGTGCGAAAGGCACCATGTTTAAACTGCACTTCACCCAGTACGACAACCACTCCGACATTCCGAGCTACGCTGGCGGCTATGGCAACATCTTCCAGGATGAGCGTGACGTGAAGTTTATGGTTATCGCACCGTTCACCATTTTCTGATGCGCATCCCGCAGACAGGAGCATAGAGTATGTTGAGAAAAATGGTTCTTGTGGCCGTGCTGGCCTCGGGGCTAGCGGCTTGCGCCCACTCTCCGGCACAGAAAGAGGATTCACGCCTGAAAGAGGCTTACAGCGCCTGTATTAACACGGCGCAAGGCTCCCCGGAAAAACTGGAGGCCTGCCAGAGCGTGCTGAACGTGCTAAAGAAAGAGAAAGCACATGAACAGTTTGCCACGCAGGAGAACGTTCGCGTAATGGATTATCAGGCCTGTATTCAGGCGCGTAAAACAGGTAACGATCAGGAAGTGGCAAAACGCTGCGATAAAATCTGGCAGGAAATACGTAACAACAACGCACAGTAAGTGGTTGTTATCATGTCCGGTGGCGCATTCATCTGCGGCACCGGTTTTTTTTGCCTTCTGATGGGCAAAAAAAAGCCAACCGTCAGGTTGGCTCAGAGTATGAGAAGTGATTAACGGGCGTCGTGCGCGTGATCGTCTTCGCGGCAATCGCCTTCAGCACAGTGACCATACAAGTAGAGGCTGTGGTTGGTCAGACGAATGCCATGACGAGCGGCGATTTCGCGCTGACGTAATTCGATGGAATCATCACTGAATTCGATCACTTTGCCGCAATCCAGGCAAATCAGGTGATCGTGATGGTGCTGCTGAGTCAGTTCGAAAACAGACTTGCCGCCTTCGAAATTGTGACGGGTTACAATGCCGGCGTCATCAAACTGGTTCAGAACACGATAAACGGTAGCCAGACCAATCTCTTCGCCCATGTCGATAAGACGTTTATATAAGTCTTCCGCACTGACATGATGGTTTACCGGTTCCTGAAGTACTTCCAAAATTTTAAGACGAGGAAGCGTGACTTTCAGCCCGGCCTTCTTTAATGCGGTATTGTTGTCAGTCATGCGGAATCTGTCCTGTTGCTAAACGATTCACTTCAAACAAAGAAGTGACAGAAAATGCAGTTGAGATAATGCGTCTCATTATAGAACTGCCATGCTTAAATGAAAACTGCAAGCCTCAAGCAAAGTATGCTTATAAAAACGTGGTGCTGCCAACAAAGTTGTTATCAAGCTACCCCGTTTGACCTGGATCATTGTACAGGTATGAAAGCAAAAGTTAAAAATTTGTAGCAATTATTTTGATTGATATTATCTATCAATACAGCGCAGCGTCATCGCTGCGCTGTATTGCAATCAGGCATTGATAATGGCGTCGAGCTGCAGCTCTTCACGAATCTGCTTAACCCACTTATCAACGCGCTCTGCGGTCAGCTCTGGCTGACGATCTTCATCGATGGCCAGGCCCACAAAGTTATTATCATCCGCCAGACCTTTAGAGGCTTCGAAGTGATAGCCCGCCGTTGGCCAGTGGCCCACGATCACGGCGCCGCGTGGTTCGATGATGTCGCGAATCGTACCCAGGGCATCACAGAAGTACTCTGCGTAGTCTTCCTGGTCGCCACAGCCGAAGAGGGCAACCAGCTTACCGGTGAAATCTACCTCTTCGAGGGACGGGAAGAAGTCATCCCAGTCGCACTGCGCTTCGCCGTAGTACCAGGTTGGGATGCCCAGCAGCAGAATATCGTAGCCTTCCAGATCTTCTTTGCTGCTTTTAGCTATGTCATGAACATCGGCAACGTCTTTACCCAACTGTTTTTGAATGTTTTTTGCGATGTTTTCCGTGTTACCGGTGTCGCTGCCGAAAAAAATGCCGATGATAGCCATGAGTAAAATAACCTCTTGAAACTTAATAGTATGGTGGCGCAAATTGTCCACGGATAAGGGCAATCATAGCAGAACAGAGAAGCCTGCGGAAACTGCTATCGCGCAGGACTGCACTCTGTGCTACATGAAAACAAGAAGAAGGGGATTTTTCTGACTTAGGCTTTGCCGTGCAGCTGTTCCAGCTGCAGCATCAGCATCTCTTCGATAAGTTCGCTACGGCTCATCTCCCGGGCCGCGGCCAGTTCGTTCAGGGCGTCTACGGCGTCAGCGTTCAATTTTAACTCGACGCGTTTAAGCCCACGACTTTTATCGCGTTTAAGTTGGTTGCGCTTATTGATGCGCAGCTGTTCATCGCGCGAAAGCGGATTGGTTTTCGGTCGTCCCGGGCGACGCTCATTCGCGAACAGATCTAGTGTCGTGCGGTCCGTTTGTTCTTTGGCCATGATTTTGAGACTTCGGGGGAAACAAAGACGCCCTGCTAAAGCCCGGGCGATAAGCGCGCCATCATACATCACCGAAAACAGCACGCCAACGACTGGTCGCCCCCAGACGACCAGTCGCTTTCTTTTTAATCAATTTTTTAATCAATTCTCGCCTTCAGCGAGGTAACGACGGATGGCACGTAGCACGGCATCAGGTTTTTCAGCATGAACCCAGTGTCCTGCCCCCGCAATGATATGCGCCCGGGCCTGAGGGAATTGCGCCAGAAGTGCTTCACGGTAAGCCTCGGTAACGTAAGGTGAGTTGCCACCGCAAATAAAGAGCGTCGGATGCGGCCAGACCGGAACGGTCTGCCAGCCCACAATATTGGCATATTGATCCCACAACACAGGAACATCGAAGCGCCAGGCGCCATCAATAAAGGATTTCAGCAAGAACTGCACCACCCCCTCTTCATCGAGATGCTGGCGCATAATCGCAGCGGCCTGCTGGCGTGTCGTCACCGCTGCGTCCGTGACCGCATTGATAGCAGCAAAGATCTCATCATGACGCCGGACTTGATAATCAACCGGCGCCACATCAATGACTACCAGCCCTGCAATGCGTTCCGGGGCCAGCGCCGTCAGCGCCATCACCGCTTTGCCGCCCATCGAGTGGCCAATCAATACGGCTTTCTCAATGTTGTGCGCATCCAGCGTATCCAGCAGATCCTGAGCCATAGCGGCGTAGGTCATTTCAGAGGAACGAGGCGACTGACCGTGGTTACGCATATCCACCTGCAGGATATCGTGATCGGTGACTAAATCCCGCGCCAGCACGCCCAGGTTATCCAGGCTACCAAACAGACCGTGAACCAGAACAACGGGAGAATTATTGTGCGGCGATTGTGCAGATTGCGCTCGGGTATTTAATTTCATGGCAAAGTTCTTTTTTTACGGATGTCAGGTTAGGGTATTATGTTGACCATTCTGCCGCCCGGCTGCAAGGAAACAGTTTAATCTGACTTTTGCCGCCACTCAGGTTTGACGCTATCCGCTGTTGGGTTTAGACCTTATACTCCCAACGACTTGTATTCAGATAAGATATCGCACTGGATTAAGATGAAAACAATCGAAGTTGATGACGAGCTCTATCACTATATTGCCAGCCAGACCCGGCATATCGGCGAGAGCGCGTCCGACATTTTACGGCGCATGCTGAAAGTTTCTAATGCCACCCTGTCTGCCGCTCCGGCCACCAAAGAAGTGCGCCTGCCTTCTGCGCCTGCGCAAGAAAAGCCGAATACCCCGGCAAAAGACAGAGTGCGCGCGATGCGCGAGCTCCTGCTCTCGGACGAATACGCGGAACAAAAGAAAGCCGTCAACCGCTTTATGCTGGTGCTGTCTACACTGTATTCACTGGATAACAAGGCATTCGCTGACGCAACAGAATCTCTGCATGGCCGCACCCGCGTCTACTTCGCGGGCGACGAGCAGACCCTGTTGCAGAATGGCAATCAAACTAAGCCCAAACATGTTCCTGGTACGCCGTACTGGGTCATCACCAATACCAACACGGGACGCAAGCGCAGCATGATCGAACATATCATGCAGTCCATGCAGTTCCCGGCGGAATTGACTGATAAGGTTTGCGGTACAATCTAACCCTTGCATTGGAAGGATCAGGCAATGGCAAATCACACTCGTGCGGGTCAGCCTGCACAACAAAGCGATTTGATTAACGTCGCTCAACTGACATCTCAGTACTATGTGCTGAAGCCTCAGGCGGGCAACGCAGAACACGCAGTGAAGTTTGGTACGTCTGGTCACCGCGGCAGCGCGGCTCGCCACAGTTTTAACGAACCACACATTCTGGCCATTGCCCAGGCCATCGCGGAAGAGCGCGCCAAAAATGGCGTAACCGGTCCATGCTACGTGGGTAAAGACACCCATGCGCTCTCTGAGCCCGCATTTATCTCCGTGCTGGAGGTGCTGGCTGCCAACGGCGTAGACGTGATCGTGCAGGAAAATAACGGCTATACGCCGACCCCTGCCGTCTCCAACGCCATTCTGGTGCATAACAAAAAGGGCGGGGCGCAGGCCGATGGTATCGTCATCACCCCGTCGCATAACCCGCCGGAAGATGGCGGTATCAAATATAACCCACCTAATGGTGGCCCGGCTGACACCAACGTCACCAAAGTGGTGGAAGATCGTGCTAACGCGCTGCTGGCCGATGGTCTGAAAGGCGTGAAGCGTATCTCTCTGGACGCGGCGATGGCCTCTGGCCACGTGAAAGAGCAGGATCTGGTGCAACCCTTCGTTGAAGGGCTGGCGGATATCGTCGATATGGCGGCTATCCAGAAAGCGGGCCTGAAGCTGGGCGTCGATCCGCTCGGTGGCTCCGGTATTGAATACTGGAAACGTATCGCCGAGTTTTACAAGCTGGATCTGACCCTGGTAAACGATCAGGTCGATCAAACCTTCCGCTTTATGCACCTGGATAAAGACGGCGCAATTCGTATGGACTGCTCATCCGAGTGTGCGATGGCGGGGCTGCTGGCGCTGCGCGACAAGTTCGCTCTGGCCTTCGCTAACGACCCGGATTATGACCGCCACGGCATCGTCACCCCGGCTGGGCTGATGAATCCGAACCACTACCTGGCGGTGGCGATTAACTACCTGTTCCAGCACCGTCCACAGTGGGGCAAAGAGGTCGCCGTTGGTAAGACGCTGGTCTCCTCCGCCATGATCGACCGGGTGGTGAACGACCTCGGCCGCAACCTGGTCGAAGTTCCGGTAGGTTTCAAATGGTTCGTGGATGGTCTGCATGACGGCAGCTTCGGCTTCGGTGGTGAAGAGAGCGCAGGGGCCTCGTTCCTGCGTTTCGATGGCACCCCGTGGTCTACCGATAAAGACGGCATCATCATGTGCCTGCTGGCTGCGGAAATTACCGCGGTTACCGGTAAAAACCCGCAGGAGCACTATAACGAACTGGCGGCACGCTTTGGCGCACCGAGCTATAACCGCATCCAGGCGAGCGCAACCTCTGCCCAGAAAGCGGCGCTCTCTAAACTCTCTCCGGAGCAGGTGAGCGCAGATACCCTGGCGGGTGATCCGATCACCGCCCGTCTGACCGCGGCGCCGGGCAACGGCGCCTCTATTGGCGGCCTGAAGGTGATGACGGAAAACGGCTGGTTCGCGGCGCGTCCGTCCGGCACGGAAGATGCGTATAAAATTTACTGCGAAAGCTTCCTCGGCGACGAACACCGTAAGCTGATTGAGAAAGAAGCGGTAGAGATCGTGAGCGAAGTGCTGAAAAACGCCTGATAGCGGAAGGCGGAAAACATACCCGGTAGGCGGTCGCGCCACCGGGTTTTTTTATAGCCTGCGATCAGAGCAAAAAGCGATACCCGACCCCGGTTTCAGTTAACAGATGGCGCGGGCGCGCGGGATCGGCTTCCAGCTTCTGGCGCAGGTGGCCCATATAAATGCGCAGGTAGTGGCTGTGCTCTACCGCGTTAGGCCCCCAGACCTGATTCAGCAGCTGGCGCTGGGTCAGCACCTTGCCATGATTGTTAAGCAGTATCGCCAGCAGGCGAAATTCAATGGGGGTGAGGTGGATCTCCTCTTCGCCACGCACAATACGGCGCGCCGCCAGATCAACGGTGATATCCGAGAAGCGATAAACGGGATCTGGAGAGGCCGTACTCCCATGACGACGCAGCGCCACACGCAGGCGCGCCTGCAGTTCGCCAATGCCGAACGGCTTGCTGAGATAATCGTCTGCACCGGCATCCAGCGCGGCAATCTTGTCATCCTCTTCTACCCGCGCCGACAAGACGATAATCGGCATCTGGCTCCACTGGCGCACGTCGCGAATAAAATCCAGACCGTCGCCATCCGGCAGGCCGAGATCGAGGATCACCAGATCGGGTTTGCGCGTCGCCGCTTCCAGCAGACCGCGCTGCAGTGTTCCCGCTTCGTAGACGCGCAGACCGTCGGCTTCCAGAGCGGTGCGCAGAAAGCGGCTGATAGCCAGTTCGTCTTCGATTATCAGGACGTTAATCACATATCCTCGGGTAAGTCATTGAGTTCAGGGGGCGGTTCGAGCGGGAGTGTAACACAAAAACGGGCCCCTCCCTCGGGGCGGTTTTGCGCCGTAATTGTCCCGCCATGCACCTCGACTATCGCCTGGCAGATAGCCAGCCCCAGCCCGACGCCAGGAATGGCCGACTCTTTGTTCCCCCGAGCAAACTTATCAAAGATAGCGCGCTCTTGCCCGTCAGGAATGCCCGGTCCGTTATCCCACACCGTTAGCGTAAACCGGTTTTCGGCTGTCCGGGCCTGAATACCGATATCGGCTTTCGGGCCGGCATATTTCACCGCATTTTCCAGCAGATTGATGAGGACCCGTTCAAACAGCGGGCCATCGACGTGGATCAGCGCCAGGGGCTCAGGCAGATCCAGCGCGATATGCCGCCCACCCGAGCCCGGCTCCAGCGTTTTCAGGGCGCTGCCGACTACCTCTTCCAGCGTCAGCCACTCTTTTTTCAGGTTAAAGCCGCCAGACTGGATGCGCGCCATATCCAGCAGATTGTTGACCAGTCGGGTGGTATTCAGGACATGCTGGCGGATCTCACTGGCCTGCGTAGCATGCGGCGACCCCTCAGCCGCCAGGTCGAGGGTCAGAATTTCTGACTGGCCAAACAGCACCGTCAGCGGCGTGCGGAGATCATGCGACAGGGCGGCGAGCAGTGAATTACGAATACTCTCCCGCTCGCTGGCAAGCCTTGCCTGCTCTTCGCTGGTGGTGAGTGCCAGCCGTTCCAGCGCACTGGCGACCAGCAGGGTAAAGGTTTCCAGTAGCCGTTGCTGCTCGGGGATCATCAGCTGGCGCAGATTTGTCGGCTCAACAATGGCCAGCCCCTGAATATTGGCTGCGCTGCGTAACGGTAAAATTTGATACGGCACGCCGGGCAGGGTATCCGTACCGGCACCCGCCGGTAAGCCTTTATCAAAGCTCCAGCGCGCTATCGCCTCGTCCCAGGGCGTCATGCCGGTGGCGGGGGTGAGCGGGCCGAGCTTGCCTTCGGCGTCCGGCAGCAGAATCAGGCTGTGGGCATGAAAGGTAGAGTGAATAAATTGCTGGCTGGTCTGGACGATCTCCAGCGGGGTGCGGCCCACTGCCAGCGCTTTCGACATCTCATACAGGTGGCGGGTGCGCTGTTCACGATAGCGGGCAATCCGCGCCTGGTAGCGTACTCCGGCGGTGAGGTTACCGATGAGCAATCCCACGGCGAGCATTACCGCGAAGGTGAGCACATATTGCACGTCTGAAACCGCCAGCGTGCCGCGTGGCGCAATAAAGAACAGGTCAAAGCTGATGACATTAATCACCGTCGCCAGGACCGACGGCCAGCGCCCATAAAACAGCGCTACCACCACCACTCCCAGTAGATAGATCATGACCAGGTTGGCCGCATCAAAACCGGGCAGCCATTGACTGGTGATAAAGGTAATGAGGGCGCAAAGCAGCACAGCCACCAGACAACCGCGCAGCTGGATGCGCCACTTCTCGTTAAAAGTGCGATTATCGGGCGTTTTGACCAGTAGCGGGGCAGGGGTATCATCCAGCGCCACCACCACCAGATCCAGCTCCGGTGCGCGCTGGGCCAGCTTATCGGCGAAGCTGCTGCGATCGAACCAGCGACGGCGATTGCGACGTCCGAGCACGATTTTGCCGAGGTTATGTTCCCGGGCATAGCGCACAATGGCTTTATCTTCCGCCGGGTCGGTGAGCGTGGCGGTCTCGGCCCCGAGCTCCTGGGCCAGGTGCAAGGCACTAAGAATGGCGCGCCGTTGCTGCTCCGGCAGGCGATGTAGCTGCGGGGTTTCGACGTAGACCGCGTGCCAGACGCTGCCAAGCTTCGCCGCCAGTCGCGCGGCGGTACGTACCAGCTTCTCATTACCCCGGCTATGCCCAATGCACAGCAGGATGGCGTCGCGGGTGTGCCAGACCTTCTCTTCTCCCTGGCGGTCGCGCCAGGCTCGCATCTGATCGTCCACCCTGTCGGCGGTGCGACGCAGCGCCAGTTCGCGCAGGGCGATAAGATTACCTTTACGGAAGAAATGTTCGATGGCGCGCTCGGCCTGACCGGCAATATAGACTTTGCCCTCATGCAGTCGCTGACGCAGATCGTCCGGCGGCAGATCCACCAGCACCACCTCGTCGGCGGCGTCGAAGAAGGGGTCGGGGACCGTCTCACGCACCTGAATGCCGGTGACGCCGCTCACCACGTCATTGAGGCTTTCGAGATGTTGCACGTTGACGGTGGTAAACACATCGATGCCCGCTTCCAGCAGCTCTTCCACATCCTGCCAGCGCTTGGGATGGCGGGATCCGGGCACATTGCTGTGGGCCAGTTCGTCCATCAGGATCAGCGCCGGGCGGCGGGCGAGGGCGGCATCAAGGTCAAACTCCGTGACCGTACGGCCACGGTGCGTGAAATGCCGGGGTGGTTGTGTCGCCAGCCCGGTAAGCAGTGCGGCGGTCTCCTGACGGCCATGGGTTTCAACCACGCCGATCAGGATATCGAGCCCCTGGGCGCGTAAACGCTGCGCTTCCGCCAGCATGGCGAAGGTTTTTCCTACCCCTGCGCAGGCGCCAAAGAAGATTTTTAGCTTACCGCGGTGGGGCGCAGCGGTCTGTTCCAGCAAACGATCCGGATCCGGGCGCAGGGGCTCGTCGGTCATATTAAGGGTTCCTTAGTGCGTCCAGCGCCAGGTTTACTTCAACGATATTCACTATCGGCATGCCCAGGAAGCCGACCAGCGGTTTATGGGTATGCTTTGCCACCAGTTCACTGACCTGGGCAGGGGTTAGCCCGCGGGCCTGCGCGACACGGGGGATCTGCCAGGCGACTGCGCCGGGGGTGAGGCTGTAATCCAGTCCGCTGGCCGAGGCGGTAATCAACTCAACCGGTACCGCCGCCGTCGCTTGTGGATTGGCGGCCCGCAGGGCCGTCACCCGCTCTGTTACTGCGCTGTCCAGCGCCGGGTTACTGCCGGCCAGATTACTGCCCCCGGAGGCCATAGGATTATACGGGCTTTCTGCCGTGGCGGAAGGCCGCCCCTGGAAGTAACCCGCGCCGGTAAAGTTCTGCCCAATCAGCCGCGAACCGCGAACCTCACTCCCCTGGATAATCAAAGAGCCGTTGGCCCGATCATGAAACAGCCACTGCCCCAGCGCGGTGGTCACCAGCGGGTAGAGCCCGCCGGTAATGGCGGCCAGCAAGATAAACAAAAGTATAGCGGGACGTAACATAGCCATTTGAATTACCTCTTAAACCAGTCCGAACACGGTCAGCAGCAGGTCGATCGCTTTAATGCCGATAAAGGGCACCAGTAGTCCACCCAGACCGTAGATCCATAAATTACGACGTAGCATGGCGGCGGCGGTGAGCGGCTTGTAACTCACCCCTTTCAGCGCAAGCGGGATCAGGAAGACGATGATCAGCGCGTTAAAAATCACCGCGCTGAGGATCGCCGATGCGGGGGAGTGCAACTGCATCACATTCAGGGCGTTGAGCTGCGGATAGGTCACCGCAAAGGCCGCCGGGATAATGGCAAAATATTTCGCCACGTCGTTGGCAATACTGAAGGTAGTAAGCGAGCCCCGGGTCATCAGCATCTGTTTACCGATGTGTACCACTTCAATCAGCTTGGTCGGGTTTGAGTCCAGATCGACCATGTTGCCTGCCTCTTTCGCCGCCTGGGTACCTGAGTTCATGGCGACCGCCACGTCCGCCTGGGCCAGCGCTGGCGCATCGTTGGTGCCATCGCCGGTCATTGCCACCAGCCGACCTTCGGCCTGATACTGGCGGATCAACGCCAGCTTCGCCTCGGGGGTGGCTTCAGAGAGAAAATCATCCACCCCGGCTTCAGCCGCGATGGCCGCTGCGGTCAGACGGTTATCACCCGTGATCATCACCGTTTTGATGCCCATCTTACGCAACTGAGCAAAGCGCTCTTTGATGCCGCCTTTAACGATGTCCTTCAGGGCGATGACCCCCAGCACGCTGGCGCCTTCGGCCACCACCAGCGGGGTAGCACCCTCCCTGGCGACGCGCTCTACCAGCGCATCGACTTCAGCAGGAAAGTGGCCGTTATTGGCCGCGATATGGCGGCGAATGGCATCCACTGACCCTTTACGGATCAGGCGATCCTGAATATTGATGCCGCTCATCCGGGTCTGCGCGGTGAAAGGCACGAAGGTAGCCTGCAGGCTCTGTACATCGCGCTGACGCAGATTAAAGCGCTGTTTCGCCAGTACCACGATGCTGCGGCCTTCTGGCGTCTCATCCGCCAGCGAGGCGAGCTGCGCTGCGTCGGCCAGGGTCTTCTCCTCAACGCCGGGCGCGGGCAGAAAGTCAGACGCCTGGCGATTACCCAGCGTAATAGTGCCGGTTTTATCCAGCAGTAATACGTCCACGTCGCCCGCCGCTTCGACCGCGCGGCCGCTGGTGGCGATAACGTTGGCCCCCAGCATCCGGCTCATCCCCGCTACGCCGATGGCGGAGAGCAGCCCGCCGATGGTGGTGGGGATCAGGCAGACCAGCAACGCCACCAGCACCGTCACGCTCACAGGCGTGCCGCCGTAAGCCGAGAACGGCCACAGGGTGGCTGTCGCCAGCAGGAAGACCAACGTCAGGGCCACCAGCAGAATGGTCAGGGCAATTTCGTTAGGCGTCTTGCGGCGCTGGGCCCCTTCGACCATGGCGATCATCCGATCAAGAAAGGTTTCACCAGGGTTAACGCTGCACTGAATCACCAGCCAGTCCGAGAGAATACGCGTGCCGCCCGTTACGGAGGCAAAATCCCCGCCGGATTCACGGATCACCGGGGCCGATTCACCGGTGATGGCGCTCTCGTCCACCGAGGCGCCGCCTTCGATCACCTCCCCATCGCACGGAATGATATCGCCGGCTTCCACCAGGACAATATCCCCTTTGCGCAGGGTCTCTGCCGGAACTTTATCGCTGGCGGCGCCGTACTTCGGCTCACGCAGTTTGCGGGCAAAGGAGGTTTTCTTTACCCCCTTCAGGCTATTGGCCTGGGCTTTACTCCGCCCTTCGGCCAGCGCTTCGGCAAAGTTGGCAAACAGGACGGTAAACCATAGCCACAGGCTGATGGCTGCGGTGAACAGCGCATTGCCCGGCAGTTTTCCCCCCGCCATCGCGATGGCAAGCAGGGTAGTGAGCAGGCTGCCAATCCAGACGATAAACATCACCGGGTTGTGCCACTGCACGCGCGGACTCAGTTTTTTTACCGCATCCAGCAGCGCCTGGCGAACCAGCGAGGGTTCGAGCAGGGCCAGTTGCTTACGACTCATGACTAATACTCCGCAAAATCAGCGTAAAGAGAGATGTTCCGCGACCGGGCCTAATGCGAGGGCGGGAATAAAGGTCAGCGCACCCACCAGCAGTACCGTGCCGATCAGCAGGCCGATAAACAGCGGGCCGCTGGTGGGCAGCGTACCGGTAGAGGCAGGCTGGATTTTTTTATTGACCAGAGCACCGGCAATCGCCATCACCGGAATAATCACCCCAAAGCGTCCCAGCAACATGCAGGCCGCCAGCAGGCAGTTCCAGAATGGCGTGTTCGCACTTAAACCGGCAAAGGCGCTACCGTTGTTATTGGCTGCGGAAGAGACCGCGTAGAGCACCTCGCTAAAACCGTGGATGCCGGGATTAAAGATGCCGCTGCGTCCTGCGTCGGTCATCAGCGCCAGGGCGGTACCGAGCAGCACCAGCGCGGGGGTGACCAGAATAGCCAGCGCGGTCAGCTTCATTTCGCGCACGTCAATTTTCTTACCCAGATATTCCGGTGTGCGGCCAATCATCAGCCCGGCGATAAACACCGCCAGCAGGACGAACAGCAGCATGCCGTACAGGCCAGAACCCACCCCGCCGAAGACCACTTCCCCAATCTGCATCAGCCACAGCGGGATCATCCCGCCCAGCGCGGTAAAGGAGTCGTGCATGGCATTCACCGCCCCGCAGGAGGCCGCCGTGGTTACCACCGCGTACAGGCTGCTGGCCAGAATGCCGAAGCGGCTCTCTTTGCCCTCCATGTTGATTGCGCTATCCGCGCCAAGAGCCAGGAAGTGGCTGTTGCCCTGCCACTCGGCCCACATGACCAGCCCGGCGCACACCACGAAGATCGCCGACATCGCCCACAGGATCGCCTGACCCTGACGGCGATCGCGAACGGCCTCACCAAAGGCAAAGCACAGCGCAGTCGGAATTAAAAAGATCGCCAGCATCTGGATGAAATTGGTCAGCGCAGTAGGGTTTTCGAAAGGGTGAGAGGAGTTCGCGTTAAAGAAACCGCCGCCGTTGGTGCCCAGCATTTTTATCGCCTCCTGAGAAGCAACCGGTCCCATTGGCAGCAGCTGTTTTGCCCCTTCCAGCGAGGTGTAAGGCTGGTAAGCGTGCAGGTTTTGCAGCGTCCCTTGCTGGATCAAGAACAGCGCCAACAACAGCGAGATCGGCAACAGCACCCACAGCGTAATCCGGGTGAGATCCACCCAGGCGTTGCCCAGCGTCGACACGCTTTGACGGGCAAAGGCGCGGGTCAGGGCGAAAATGACCGCAATGCCGCTGGCGGCAGAGAGGAAGTTTTGCACCGTCAGACCAGCCATCTGGCTGAAGTAGCTCAGCGTTGACTCCCCGGCATACGACTGCCAGTTGGTGTTACTGACGAAGCTCACCGCCGTATTTAGCGCGAGATGCCAGGAGAGGCCGGGCAACTGCTGAGGGTTAAACGGCAGGGCGCCCTGTAGCATCAGCATGGCAAACAACACGACCAATCCCACCAGGTTCAGCAGCAGAATTGCCGCCAGATAGCGCCGCCAGCTCATCTCCTCACAGGCAATACCTAAGCCGCGCAGCAGGGCGCTATCCAGCCGCGCGATAGCTGGCAGCGGGGTGCCGGTAATCATGCGGGCAAGTAGCGAACCCAGCGGCTTTGCCAGCACGAACAGGACCAGCAGAAAGCTGGCAATCAGCAGAAATCCTTGCGCGGCCATCAGAATGCCTCCGCATTAATCAGGGCATAAACCAGGTAAGCCAGTAACAGGAACACCAGCACGATGCCGGTAATCACACCTGCAGTCACAATTCACCTCCGGGTGACGTTGATATTGATGAAAAAGGTAAGATTTCCGGCGCAAAGATTTCGTAAAAAAGCGGGGGGCAGGGTGTAAAAAAAGTATAAAAATAGCCAAAACCACAATTTAACTAATGATTAGTATTAATTTAACTTTTTTGTAACTCGCTTACGAAAGAAGTGTAAATATTCACTAAATGAATAAAAAAGAGTGGTCGGATGAGTAGTAAACTTTCAGTCAACGCGGTACTATTTTACCCAGATAACCTGTTTAACTTTTCCGGAGCATGTTTCCGGCCAACTTAGGGGAGAGAATAATGGATCACTACAAAGAGTTTCCGGCACATATCGTATTATTACGCCGCGCTTTCGCCGTGGTGGCTGGCATCCTGGCGCTGCCGGTGATGTTGTTCTGGAAAGATCGTGCCCGTTTTTACAGCTATCTGCACCGCGTCTGGGCTAAAACCAGCGATAAACCGGTCTGGATGGCGCAGGCGGAAAAAGCCACCTGCGATTTTTACTAATAAGAAAGACGATACACAGCAATAAACCCGCCGCCACAGTAATGTGGCGGTTTTTTTATGTCCGCAGGATGGGCAATCAGAGAAGATCGCTTCATTTCAGAATGGCTACAATTGTTAATGCGAAGTATTCTGAATCGCTCAACTCTGTTACGGACGAACACTCTGGAGTTTTATGCCCATCCATCTGGTCTGGTTTCGCGCCGATCTGCGCATCCATGACAACCTGGCGCTTGCCGCCGCCTGTCGGAACAAAAATGCACGCGTACTGGCGCTCTTCCTGGCGACACCCGGTCAATGGCAGCGTCACCTTATGGCGCCGCGCCAGGCGGCTTACCTTCATGCGCATTTAAATAATCTGCGTCAACAACTGGCCGAAAAAGGCATTCCGCTTCTTTATGATGAGGTTGATGACTTTGCCGCCCAGGCTGAAAAAGTGGCGCAAATCTGTGCCGAACATGAGGTAACGGATCTCTTTTACAATTATCAGTACGAAGTGAACGAGCAGCAGCGCGATCGGGCGCTTGAGCGATCGCTGCAGCAGGTAACGTGTCAGGGTTTTGATGACAGCGTGATCCTGCCACCCGGCAGCGTGATGACGGGCAATCATGAGATGTACAAGGTCTTTACGCCGTTCAAAAACGCCTGGCTACGTCGCCTGAAGGAGGGCATGCCGGAGTGCGCATCGGCGCCCACCCCGCGGGGAGAGGAAGCGATGCCTGCGCACGCCTCGCCGCTCGATTTCGATTATCCTCAACAGCCCTTTGATGCCGGGCTCTTCCCCCCCACGGAAAAAGAGGCCATTGCCCATCTGCGCCATTTTTGCAAGGAGGGGGCAGGGGAGTATGAAGCTCAGCGCGATTTCCCGGCCATCGAAGGAACCAGCCGTCTTTCCGCTTGCCTGGCCCTCGGGGTGTTATCGCCGCGCCAGTGTCTGCATCGCCTGGTGGCCGAACAGCCCAGGGCGCTGGAGGGGGGGCCGGGTGCGGTCTGGCTCAATGAACTTATCTGGCGTGAATTTTATCGTCATCTGATGACGTATCACCCTGATTTATGTAAACATCGGCCATTCATCCGCTGGACAGAACAGGTCGCCTGGCAGCACGATGAAAAGCAGCTTCATGCCTGGCAACAGGGGCAAACCGGCTATCCCATCGTCGATGCGGCCATGCGTCAGCTCAATGAAACGGGCTGGATGCACAACCGTCTGCGCATGATTACCGCCAGTTTTCTGGTAAAGGATCTGCTTATCGACTGGCGTATTGGGGAGCGTTATTTTATGTCTCAGTTGATTGATGGCGATCTGGCCGCCAATAACGGCGGCTGGCAGTGGGCCGCCTCAACCGGCACCGATGCGGCTCCCTATTTTCGCATTTTTAACCCGACAACCCAGGGGCAGAAGTTTGATGCCGACGGCGCGTTTATCCGCCGTTGGCTGCCGGAGCTGGCAAGTTTGCCAGACAAGGCGATTCACGACCCGTGGATCTGGGCGGATAAACAAGGGGTGACCCTCGACTATCCGCGTCCGGTTGTCGACCATAAACAGGCGCGCGCCGCCACCCTGGCAGCCTATGAAGCTGCCCGTAAAGCGTAAGAGAGTGATGATGAAGAACAGCGAACTGGAAAGCCTGATTAACGACAAACTCAACAGCGCCAAATTTAGCGACTACGGCCCTAATGGTCTGCAGGTCGAAGGGCGCGAACAGGTACAGAAAATTATTACCGGCGTGACCGCCAGCCAGGCGCTGCTGGATGAGGCCGTGCGCCAGAATGCGGATGCGGTGATCGTGCATCATGGTTATTTCTGGAAAAACGAAGCGCCGATTATCCGCGGCATGAAGCGTAACCGTTTAAAAACGCTGCTGGCCAACGATATCAACCTGTACGGCTGGCACCTGCCGCTCGATGCCCACCCGGAGCTGGGCAACAACGTCCAGCTGGCACAGCTACTGGGCATTACGGTGATGGGCGAAATTGAAGAGCTGCTGCCCTGGGGCGAGCTGGCGATGCCGGTACCGGGTCTGGAGCTGGCCTCCTGGATTGAAGCGCGTCTGGGACGTCGCCCGCTCTGGAGTGGTGATACCGGGCCGGATCTGGTGAAACGCGTCGCCTGGTGCACCGGCGGCGGACAGGGCTTTATCGACAACGCGGCCCGTTTCGGGGTGGATGCGTTTATCACCGGTGAAGTTTCGGAGCAGACTATCCACTCTGCCCGCGAGCAGGGGCTGCATTTTTATGCCGCAGGACACCACGCCACCGAACGCGGCGGTATCCGTGCGCTCAGCGAGTGGCTGACTGAAAATACTGACCTGGATGTCACTTTTATTGATATCCCTAACCCAGCCTGATGAGAGGTGCTTAAGTGCAGCGAGCGCGTTGTTATCTGTTAGGCGAGACCGCCGTGGTGCTGGAGCTGGAACCTTCCGTCACCCTGGCGACGCAAAAAAGGATCTGGCGTTTAACCCAGCGGCTCGGGGAAATTCCGGAGGTGGTGGAAGCGATCCCCGGTATGAATAACATCACCGTGGTATTACGCAACCCACACTCGGTGGCGCTGGACGCCATTGAACGGCTGCAACGCTGGTGGGAAGAGAGCGAGGCGCTGGAGCCTGAGTCGCGCGCTATCGAGATCCCGGTGGTCTACGGCAAAAGCGCCGGGCCCGATCTCGGTGAAGTGGCCCGTCATGCGGGGTTGTCGGAGAAACAGGTTGTCGAGCTTCACGCATCAGTCGATTACGTGGTCTGGTTCCTGGGCTTCCAGCCGGGATTCCCCTATCTGGGAGGTTTGCCAGAAAAGCTGACCACGCCACGTCGCGACGAACCCCGTCTGCAGGTGCCTGCCGGTTCCGTGGGCATTGGCGGCGCGCAGACCGGAATTTATCCGCTCGCGTCCCCCGGCGGCTGGCAACTGATTGGGCATACCTCGCTGCCGCTGTTTGATCCGCGTCTGGATGAGCCGGTCCTGCTGCGTCCTGGCGATACCGTGCGCTTTGTCCCGCAAAAGGAGGGGGTATGTTAAAGGTTATTCGTGCCGGGCTATACACCTCCGTGCAGGATGGCGGGCGGATTGGCTTACGCCAGTCGGGCATCAGTTATTGTGGCGCGCTGGACAAACCGGCATTGCAGATTGCCAACCTGCTGGTGGGCAACGCACCCGACGCCGCCGCGCTGGAGATCACGCTCGGCCAGTGCTGTTTTGAATTTGAACAGGACGGCTGGTTTGCCCTGACGGGGGCAGGCTGTGATGCGAAGCTCGACGACGCGGCGGTCTGGACGGGATGGCGTCTGCCGGTGAAAGCCGGGCAGCGGTTGACCCTGAAGCGCCCTGTACACGGTATGCGCAGCTATCTGGCCATTGCCGGGGGCATTGACGTTCCGCAGGTGATGGACTCCTACAGTACCGATCTCAAAATCGGTATGGGCGGTTTTGAAGGCCGGCTGCTAAAAGATGGCGATTGCCTGCCGATTTGCCCGGGCGGCCACCCATTTATGGAGGCGCAGGGGGTAAAACAACTGCTCTGGAATAACCGTGTGCGCGCGTTGCCGGGCCCGGAATATCATGAGTTCGATCAGGCCTCGCAGGATGCGCTCTGGCGCTTGCCTTGGCAGCTCAGTCCGCAAAGTAACCGTATGGGCTACCGCCTGCAGGGGCAGAAACTGCAGCGCACCACCGACCGTGAAATGGTGTCGCATGGCCTGCTGCCGGGGGTGATCCAGGTGCCGCATAACGGTCAGCCGATCATACTAATGAACGATGCCCAGACCACCGGCGGTTATCCACGCATCGCCTGCATTATTGAAGCTGATATGTATCATCTGGCGCAGATCCCGCTGGGACAGCCGATTCACTTTGTGCCCTGTACCCTGGAAGAGGCGCTGGAAGCGCGACGTGTACAGAAGCAGTATCTCGAACAGCTGGCATGGAGGTTACATGAGCGTGATTGATTTAAACGCCGATTTAGGCGAGGGGTGCGGCAGCGATGCCGCCCTGCTGCAGCTCGTTTCGTCCGCCAATATCGCCTGCGGTTTTCACGCCGGGGATGCCGAAACCATGCTCACCTGCGTGCGTGAAGCGCTGAAAAATGGCGTAGCCATCGGGGCGCATCCCAGCTTCCCGGATCGGGAAAATTTTGGCCGCACGGCAATGACCCTGCCGCCGGAGACCGTCTACGCCCAGGTGTTGTATCAGATTGGTGCCCTGGCGGGGATGGTACGCGCAGAAGGGGGGCAGCTACGCCACGTCAAACCCCACGGTATGCTCTATAACCAGGCGGCTAAAGAGCCGATGCTGGCTGACGCTATCGCCCGTGCGGTGCACGCCGCCGATCCCGCGCTGATCCTTGTCGGTCTGGCCGGGAGCGAGCTGATCCGTGCCGGGGAGCGTTACGGGCTGGTGACGCGGGAAGAGGTCTTTGCCGACAGGGGCTATCAGGCGGACGGTAGCCTGGTGCCGCGAGGCCTGCCAGGCGCGCTGATCGTCGACGAGCAGCAGTCGCTGGCGCAGACCCTGGAGATGGTGCAACACGGTCGGGTGAAAAGTATTACCGGCGAGTGGGCGACGGTGAAGGCGCAAAGCGTGTGCATTCACGGTGACGGTGACCATGCCCTGGAATTTGCCCGACGCCTGCGCAGTGAATTTGCCGCACAACAGATAAAAATTAGCGCGTAGCGCACTTAAAACACAACACAACCAACAGGAACGTCATCATGGCAGAGACGCTAAACCTCTGGCCACTCATCGGTATCGCGGTGATTGTGGTCGGATTTCTTTTACGCTTTAACCCGGTGCTGGTGGTCATTGTCGCCGGGATCGTGACGGGGCTGGCGGCGCAGATGCCGATTGCAACCATCCTCGAAAAATTGGGCGAAGGGTTCCTCAACACCCGTAACCTGCCTTATATCCTGCTGATCCCGCTGGCGGTGATCGGCCTGCTTGAGCGTCACGGGCTGAAAGAGCGCGCCCAGGCGTGGATCGCGAAGATCCGCAGCGCCACCTCGGGCCGCCTGCTGATCGTCTACCTCTTTGTGCGCGAAGCCTCTGCCGCGATGGGATTGACCAGCCTTGGCGGTCATCCACAAATGGTGCGACCGCTGCTGGCGCCGATGGCGGAAGGGGCGGCTGAGCAGAAGTACGGCGAGCTGCCGGGTGCCGTGCGTTATCGTCTGCGCGCCATGTCGGCCGCGACTGACAACGTCGGGCTGTTCTTCGGAGAAGACATTTTTGTCGCCTTCGGGGCCATCATCTTTATGCACAACTTTATGCTGGAGTCCGGAGGGATTCAGACCGAGCCGCTGCACATTGCTTTGTGGGGGATCCCGACCGCGATCTGCGCCTTTGTGATCCATGCCACCCGTCTGTGGCGCCTGGATAAACACCTTGAGCGCGAGCTGGCAAAAACCCTCCGCACGCCGGGAGGTGCCGAATGAATTTCCAGCAAAGCTATCTTTACTGGCTTGCCGGCCTGGTGCTGATTATCGTCGCCTTGATGTCATTTCGCGATAAAGCCAACCCACGCCGTATCACTACCGGGCTGTTCTGGGGCATCTATGGCCTGATGTTCCTGCTCGGTGACTGGACCTATCAACTGGTGGGCGACAAACGCACGGTGCACATCGCCGTGGGGGCAGCGGTGGTGGCGCTGGCGCTGATTGCCGGCTTCGGCGGCGTGCGTCTGGGAAGCTATCATCAGCGTAAACCAGAAGAGCGTGAAGCCAGCGCCAAACGACTCGGCAACCGGCTCTTCTATCCGGCACTGGCGATCCCGGTGGTGACGGTGGTAGGCGTGCTGATGTTTAACCATATTCCGGGCCTTCAGGAAGCGCTGTTCGGGCCTGGCAACCACTCCACGCTGGTAACGCTCTTCTCGATGACCGTCGGTTCGCTGATTGGCCTGGGCATGGCGGTTAAAATGACCCATGAGAAGGTGCATCAGCCGATTCAGGAGGCACGCCGCCTACTGGACTCCATCGGCTGGGCCTTTATTCTGCCGCAAATCCTCGCCACGCTGGGGCTGCTGTTCACCGCGGCGGGCGTCGGGGAGGGGATCTCCTGGCTCACCCAGACCTATCTGGCTGTCGATAGCCGCTTTATCGCCGTGGCGGTCTACGCCATCGGGATGGCGCTGCTGACCATGGTCATGGGCAACGCTTTTGCCGCCTTCCCGATCGTGACGGCAGGGATTGGTATTCCGATCCTGGTACTGCAGCACGGCGGTAACCCGGCGGTAATGGCGGCGATCGGGATGTTCTCTGGCTACTGCGGCACTCTGATGACGCCGATGGCGGCAAACTTCAATATCGTGCCGGCGGCGCTGCTGGAGTTGCCAGATAAAAATGCGGTAATTAAGGCGCAGGTGCCGACAGGCGTGCTGTTGCTGATTGCCAACGTTTTCTTACTCTACTTCCTGATGTTCTTGTAAGGAGAGACGATGCAAACCGTATTAGTGACCGGTTTCGAACCCTTTGGCGGCGAGACCGTAAACCCTTCCTGGGAAGTGGTAAAACAGCTTGAAGGGATGACCATTGAGCACTGTCGCGTGGTGACGCGGCAGTTGCCGTGCGTGTTTGGCGAGTCGCTGGCGGTGCTGAATGCGGCCATTGATGAACTGCAACCGTCGGTGATTCTGGCGATAGGGCAGGCGGGCGGCCGCGTGGACATTACCGTAGAACGGGTGGCGATTAACGTCGATGACGCGCGCATTCCGGATAATAAAGGTCAGCAGCCCGTTGACGTGGCGATTGTGCCAGACGGCCCGGCGGCATGGTTTAGTTCTCTGCCAATCAAAGCGATGGTGGCTGCCCTGCGTGAGGCAGGCGTTCCTGCTTCGGTTTCCCAGACGGCGGGCACTTTCGTCTGTAATCATGTGATGTACGGCCTGCTGAATACTATCGCTAAGCGGCCCGGCGTGAAGGGCGGGTTTATCCACATCCCTTATCTGCCGGAACAGGCCGCCGCCCATATAGGGGCTCCGAGCATGGCGGCACACACGGTACAGCGAGGCCTTGAGGTTGCCATTGCGGTGGCTATTCGCCAGCAGGTTGACAGTAAAATTACCGGCGGTGCGACACATTAACTAAGGACGATATTATGCCAGAAGGCCCGGAGATCCGCCGTGCGGCGGATAACCTGGAGGCGGCGATCAAAGGCAAACCCCTCACCGGAGCGTGGTTTGCCTTCCCGCAATTGAAGCCCTATGAGTCCCGGCTGCTGGGGCAGACGATCACCCATATCGAAACGCGCGGGAAAGCGTTGCTGACCCATTTCTCTAATCAGCTGACGCTCTACAGCCATAATCAACTGTACGGCGTATGGCGGGTGGTGAAAACCGGCGAAACAGTGCAGACCAATCGCGTGCTGCGGGTCAAACTCCAGAGCGACGAGAACACCATTTTGCTCTACAGCGCCTCGGATATCGAGATGCTCACCCCCGAACAACTCACCACCCATCCGTTTTTACAGCGCGTAGGGCCCGATGTGCTGGATCCGCGGTTGACGGTGGAGGTGGTGAAAGCCAGGCTGCTCTCTCCTGCGTTTCGCAATCGGCAGTTTTCCGGGCTGTTGCTCGATCAGGCGTTTCTTGCCGGGCTGGGAAATTACCTGCGGGTGGAGATCCTCTGGGAAGTGGGGCTGGCGGCGCAGCGCAAAGCGTCGCAGCTCAGTGAACCCCAGCTTGATGCGTTATCCCGGGCGCTGCTGGCGATACCGCGGCTCTCTTACCAGACGCGCGGCGTGGTGAATGAGAACAAGCATCATGGGGCGTTGTTCCGCTTTAAGGTCTTTCATCGGGATGGGAAACGGTGCGAGCGCTGCGGCGGGGTGATTGAGAAGACGACGGTCTCATCGCGGCCTTTTTACTGGTGTCCACACTGCCAGAAATAAAAAACGCGCCCGGAGGCGCGTTTTTAACATCCTTCGCAGATTACTGCTCAGTGATGTCAGATTTAAAATCACGCTGCTCGTAGCCGGTATACAACTGACGAGGACGGGCGATTTTCATGCCTTCGCTGTGCATTTCGTTCCAGTGTGCAATCCAGCCCACGGTACGTGCCATGGCGAAGATCACGGTGAACATGGAAGACGGAATACCCATCGCTTTCAGGATGATGCCGGAGTAGAAGTCGACGTTCGGGTAGAGTTTCTTCTCGATGAAGTACGGGTCGTTCAGCGCGATGTGTTCCAGCTCCATCGCCACTTCCAGCAGGTCATCTTTGGTACCCAGCTCTTTCAGCACTTCGTGGCAGGTTTCACGCATTACGGTGGCGCGCGGGTCATAGTTTTTGTAAACACGGTGACCGAAGCCCATCAGGCGGAAGGAGTCATTCTTATCCTTCGCACGGCGTACGAATTCCGGAATGTGCTCAACGGAGCTGATCTCTTCCAGCATTTTGAGCGCCGCTTCGTTCGCGCCGCCGTGCGCCGGTCCCCACAGGGAAGCGATGCCCGCAGCGATACAGGCGAACGGGTTTGCGCCCGAAGAGCCCGCGGTACGTACGGTAGAGGTCGATGCGTTCTGTTCGTGGTCAGCGTGCAGGATCAGAATACGATCCATGGCGCGTTCCAGGACCGGGTTCACTTCGTACTCTTCACACGGCGTGGAGAACATCATGCGCAGGAAGTTACCCGCGTAGGAGAGGTCGTTACGCGGATAAACGAACGGCTGACCGATCGAGTACTTGTAGCACATCGCGGCCATGGTTGGCATTTTGGACAGCAGACGGAATGCCGCGATATCACGGTGACGTGGGTTATTCACGTCCAGTGAGTCGTGGTAGAACGCTGCCAGCGCACCGGTAATCCCGCACATCACCGCCATTGGGTGAGAGTCACGACGGAACGCATGGAACAGACGGGTAATCTGCTCATGGATCATGGTATGACGGGTTACGGTGGTTTTGAATTCATCGTATTGCGCCTGCGTCGGTTTTTCGCCGTTCAGCAGGATGTAGCACACTTCCAGATAATTGGAGTCGGTAGCTAACTGATCGATGGGGAAACCGCGGTGTAACAGGATACCTTCATCACCGTCGATAAAGGTGATTTTGGACTCGCAAGATGCGGTAGAGGTGAATCCAGGGTCAAAGGTGAATACCCCTTTAGAACCCAGCGTACGGATATCAATAACATCCGGACCGAGTGTGCCTTTTAGCACATCCAGTTCAATAGCATTATCACCACCCAGGGTGAGCTTTGCCTTTGTATCAGCCATTTACGGTCTCCTTAGCGCCTTATTGCTTAAGACCACGGTTTACCGGATTTGCATTCTGCTGATTTAACACCGTTACCAGTTTGTTATTTGGCTTACCGCTCAGCTCACGAGGAGAAACCAGGGTACAGAGCTATGGCGCCTTGCAGGTAATGAGTTGAAAAATCAGTGAAACAACAGCAAATCAGTGTCTTCGCGGTCCGAATTATTCAAACCTGTATATCACTAATAACTGTCCTGATAACTTCGGTCAATACCACCACACTGTTACATAACTTATTCTCAGGTGAAAGCAAGACCTCATAACTTTTGCGCATTATATGCCTTTTCTGGTGATGTTTGTAACAATAATGTTTAACATTTGTCAAATCAGATGATTAAAATTTAAAAAGATGTTGTTATCGTGACCCTGATCACTGTTCGGCATAAAACCCGACAAACTATATGTAGGTTAATTGTAATGATTTTGTGAACGCCCTATACTGCGGCCAGGTCTCCGGAAAACCCTGCAATCCCGAGCCACCCAGCGTTGTAATGTGTCATTTGAACATCTGGAAGCAATGTTTTACATGACGCACAGTTATAGAAAAGGCACGCTGTCTGACCCGCAAGCAGTCCGGAGGAAGGAAACAATAAGAACAGCATGTGGGCGTTATTCATGATAAGAAATGTGAAAAAACAAAGACCTGTCAATCTGGATCTTAAAACGATCCGATTCCCCGTAACGGCAATAGCGTCCATTCTCCACCGTGTATCCGGTGTGATTACGTTTGTGGCGGTAGGCATTCTGCTGTGGTTGCTGGGTACCAGCCTCTCTTCCCCGGAAGGATTCCTCCAGGCGTCTGCCATCATGGGCAGCTTCTTCGTGAAATTTATCATGTGGGGCATTCTCACCGCACTGGCGTATCACGTTGTCGGTGGTGTTCGCCATATGCTGATGGATTTCGGCTATCTGGAAGAGACCTTCGAAGCGGGTAAACGTACTGCCAATATTTCATTTGTGATTACTGTCGTGCTTTCACTTCTTGCAGGAGTTCTCGTATGGTAAGCAACGCCTCCGCATTAGGACGCAACGGCGTACATGATTTCATTCTGGTTCGCGCTACCGCCATCGTCCTCACCCTCTACATCATCTATCTGATCGGTTTCTTCGCCACCAGCGGCGACCTGACGTGGGAAATCTGGAGCGGATTCTTCGGCTCGGCTTTCACCAAAGTCTTCACCCTGCTGGCCCTGTTCTCCATTCTGATCCACGCCTGGATTGGTATGTGGCAGGTACTGACCGATTACGTTAAACCTCTGGCAATTCGTCTGCCGCTGCAGCTGGCTATCGTTGTGGCGTTAGTGGTTTACGTTATTTATGGATTCGTTGTGGTGTGGGGTGTGTGATGAAACTGCCAGTCAGAGAATTTGATGCTGTCGTAATTGGTGCGGGTGGCGCAGGTATGCGTGCCGCACTGCAAATTTCCCAGAGCGGCCAGACCTGTGCGCTGCTCTCTAAAGTGTTCCCGACCCGTTCCCATACCGTTTCAGCCCAGGGTGGCATCACCGTGGCGCTGGGTAATACCCATGAAGATAACTGGGAATGGCACATGTACGACACGGTGAAAGGTTCCGATTATATCGGTGACCAGGATGCCATCGAATATATGTGTAAAACCGGCCCGGAAGCGATTCTGGAGCTGGACCATATGGGTCTGCCGTTCTCCCGTCTGGAAAATGGCACTATCTATCAGCGTCCGTTTGGCGGCCAGTCGAAAGATTTCGGTGGCGAGCAAGCGGCACGTACCGCGGCGGCGGCTGACCGTACCGGTCACGCCCTGCTGCATACCCTGTACCAGCAGAACCTGAAAAATCACACCACCATCTTCTCCGAGTGGTATGCGCTGGATCTGGTGAAAAACGCCGATGGCGCAGTGGTAGGTTGTACCGCACTGTGCATCGAGACCGGTGAAGTGGTCTACTTCAAAGCCCGTGCTACCGTGCTGGCGACCGGCGGTGCAGGCCGTATTTATCAGTCCACCACTAACGCCCACATCAACACCGGTGACGGCGTTGGTATGGCTATACGCGCGGGCGTGCCGGTGCAGGATATGGAGATGTGGCAGTTCCACCCAACCGGCATCGCCGGCGCGGGCGTTCTGGTGACAGAAGGCTGCCGTGGTGAAGGTGGCTACCTGCTGAACAAACACGGCGAGCGCTTCATGGAGCGTTATGCCCCGAATGCGAAAGACCTGGCGGGTCGTGACGTGGTGGCGCGTTCCATCATGATCGAAATCCGCGAAGGCCGCGGCTGCGATGGCCCATGGGGTCCACACGCGAAGCTGAAGCTCGACCACCTGGGTAAAGAGGTACTGGAATCCCGCCTGCCGGGCATTCTGGAGCTGTCCCGTACCTTTGCCCACGTTGACCCGGTTAAAGAACCTATCCCGGTTATCCCAACCTGCCACTACATGATGGGCGGTATTCCGACCAAAGTGACCGGTCAGGCATTGACCGTGAACGCGCAGGGCGAAGATGTGGTCATCCCAGGCCTGTTCGCCGTCGGCGAAATCGCCTGCGTCTCCGTGCACGGTGCAAACCGTCTGGGCGGCAACTCCCTGCTGGACCTGGTAGTATTTGGCCGTGCGGTGGGTCTGCATCTGCAGGAATCCATTGCCGAGCAGGGTGACCTGCTTGACGCCACCGACGCTGAAATCGATGCCTCCCTCGAGCGCCTCAACCGCTGGAACGGCAACCGTAACGGCGAAGATCCGGTGGAAATCCGTAAAGCGCTGCAAGAGTGCATGCAGCATAACTTCTCGGTCTTCCGCGAAGGTGACGCGATGGCGAAAGGGCTTGAGCAGCTGAAAGCGATCCGTGAGCGTCTGAAAAACGCCCGTCTGGACGATACCTCCAGCGAGTTCAACACCCAGCGCGTTGAGTGTCTGGAGCTGGATAACCTGATGGAAACCGCATTCGCGACTGCGATGTCGGCAAACTTCCGTACCGAGAGCCGTGGCGCGCATAGCCGCTTCGACTTCCCGGATCGTGACGACGAAAACTGGCTGTGCCATTCCCTGTATCTGCCAGAGTCGGAAACCATGACGCGTCGTAGCGTGAACATGGAACCGAAACTGCGTCCGGCGTTCCCGCCGAAGATTCGTACTTACTAATGCGGAGACAGGACAATGAAACTCGAATTCTCAGTTTATCGTTATAACCCGGATGTAGATGATGCTCCGCATATGCAGGATTACACCCTGGAAGCGGAAGAAGGCCGTGACATGATGCTGCTGGATGCCTTAATGCAGCTGAAAGAAAAAGATCCGACACTGTCATTCCGTCGCTCTTGCCGTGAAGGGGTGTGTGGCTCCGACGGCCTGAACATGAATGGCAAAAACGGTCTGGCCTGTATTACCCCAATCTCTGCGCTCAATCGTCCGGGCCAGAAGATTGTGATCCGCCCGCTGCCAGGCCTGCCGGTCGTGCGCGATTTGGTGGTGGACATGGGGCAATTCTATGCACAATATGAGAAGATTAAGCCTTACTTGTTGAATAATGGGCAAAATCCACCCGCTCGCGAGCATTTACAGTCGCCAGAGCAGCGTGAAAAACTCGATGGTCTGTATGAGTGTATTCTCTGTGCATGTTGTTCGACCTCGTGCCCGTCGTTCTGGTGGAACCCGGACAAGTTTATCGGCCCGGCCGGCCTGCTGGCCGCGTATCGCTTCCTGATCGACAGCCGCGATACTGAAACCGATAACCGTCTGGAAGGGTTGAGTGATGCTTTCAGCGTATTCCGCTGCCATAGCATCATGAACTGCGTCAGTGTATGTCCTAAGGGGCTGAACCCGACGCGCGCCATCGGCCATATTAAGTCGATGCTGTTGCAACGCAGTGCGTAAGTAATGAGAGAGGGGAGTGCTGTTCCCCTCACTCTGACCCTCTCCCAATGGGAGAGGGAATAGATTTCAGGAAATCTTTAAAAACTGCCGACGACATTCCCCCTCTCCTGTGGGAGAAGGTCGGGGTGAGGGGAAACCCTTAAGACAGTTTCTAAAGGTTCCTTCGCGAGCCAACAAGAGCTCGCAGGTGAACCCCGGCACGTACACGAAGTGTGCGTGGTAGTTTCTACGGCGAAAGTAAGCATAAAAATGCTTAAGGGATCACGATGCAGAACGGCGCTTTGAAAGCCTGGCTGGACTCTTCTTACCTTTCTGGTGCGAACCAGACCTGGATAGAACAGCTCTATGAAGACTTCTTAACCGATCCTGACTCAGTGGACGCAAACTGGCGTTCTATGTTCCAGCAATTACCAGGAACAGGGGTCAAACCGGATCAATTCCACTCCAAAACACGTGATTATTTCCGTCGTCTGGCGAAGGATGCCTCACGTTACTCTTCTGCTATTTCCGACCCTGACACCAATGCGAAGCAGGTTAAAGTCCTGCAGCTTATCAACGCTTATCGCTTCCGTGGTCACCAGCATGCGAATCTCGATCCGCTGGGACTGTGGCAGCAAGATCGCGTAGCGGATCTCGATCCGGCTTACCACGATCTGACCGAGGCCGATTTCCAGGAGAGCTTTAACGTAGGTTCATTTGCCATCGGCAAAGACACGATGAAGCTGGGCGATCTGATTGATGCCCTCAAGCAGACCTACTGCGGCTCCATCGGCGCGGAATACATGCACATCACCTCGACAGAAGAGAAACGCTGGATCCAACAGCGTATTGAGTCCGTGGCGGGCCACGCGACCTTCTCCCCTGAAGAGAAAAAACGCTTCCTGGGCGAACTGACCGCAGCAGAGGGCCTTGAGCGCTATCTGGGCGCGAAATTCCCGGGTGCGAAGCGCTTCTCGCTGGAAGGCGGCGACGCATTAGTCCCAATGCTCAAAGAGCTGATTCGTCATGCTGGTAAAAGCGGTACCCGTGAAGTGGTACTGGGTATGGCGCACCGTGGCCGTCTGAACGTGCTGGTCAACGTCCTGGGTAAAAAACCGCAGGATCTGTTCGACGAATTCGCGGGTAAACATAAAGAACACCTCGGCACCGGCGACGTGAAGTACCACATGGGCTTCTCATCGGATATCGAAACCGAAGGCGGGCTGGTGCATATGGCGCTGGCGTTTAACCCGTCTCACCTGGAAATTGTTAGCCCGGTGGTTATCGGTTCCGTGCGTGCGCGTCTGGATCGTCTGGACGAGCCAAGCAGCAACAAAGTGCTGCCAATCACCATCCACGGTGATGCGGCCATTACCGGTCAGGGCGTGGTTCAGGAGACCCTGAACATGTCCAAAGCGCGGGGTTACGAAGTGGGCGGTACCGTTCGCATCGTGATCAACAACCAGGTGGGCTTCACTACCTCTAACCCGCTGGACGCGCGTTCTACGCCGTACTGTACCGATATCGGTAAGATGGTGCAGGCGCCAATCTTCCACGTTAACGCGGACGATCCGGAAGCAGTGGCCTTCGTTACCCGTCTGGCGCTGGACTACCGTAATACCTTCAAACGTGACGTGCTGATTGACCTGTTCTGCTACCGCCGTCACGGCCACAACGAAGCTGATGAGCCAAGTGCAACCCAGCCGTTGATGTATCAGAAAATCAAAAAACACCCGACGCCGCGCAAGATCTATGCCGACAGGCTGGAAGGCGAAAACGTGGCGACGCTGGAAGATGCGACCGAGCTGGTCAATCTTTACCGCGACGCGCTGGACGCGGGTGAATGCGTTGTGAAAGAGCTGCGTCCGATGAATATGCACTCCTTTACCTGGTCGCCGTACCTCAACCACGAGTGGGATGAGAGCTACCCGAACAAGGTCGAGATGAAGCGCCTGCAGGAGCTGGCAAAACGCATCAGCACCGTGCCTGACGCTATCGAGATGCAGTCTCGCGTGGCAAAAATTTACGCTGACCGTCAGTCCATGGCGGCAGGCGACAAGCTGTTCGACTGGGGTGGCGCTGAGACGCTGGCCTACGCCACGCTGGTAGACGAAGGCATTCCGGTTCGTCTGTCCGGTGAAGATGCGGGCCGTGGTACTTTCTTCCACCGTCATGCGGTTGTGCACAACCAGTCAAACGGTTCAACTTACACTCCGCTGCAGCACGTACATAACGGCCAGGGCCAGTTTAAGGTCTGGGACTCCGTTCTGTCTGAAGAAGCGGTACTGGCATTTGAGTACGGCTATGCCACCGCGGAACCGCGCACCCTGACCATCTGGGAAGCGCAGTTCGGTGACTTTGCTAACGGCGCTCAGGTGGTGATTGACCAGTTCATCTCTTCTGGCGAACAGAAGTGGGGCCGTATGTGTGGTCTGGTGATGCTGCTGCCGCACGGTTACGAAGGCCAGGGTCCGGAGCACTCCTCCGCGCGTCTGGAACGTTATCTGCAACTCTGTGCTGAGCAGAACATGCAGGTCTGCGTGCCGTCTACCCCGGCTCAGGTGTATCACATGCTGCGTCGTCAGGCGCTGCGCGGTATGCGTCGTCCGCTGGTGGTCATGTCACCGAAATCCCTGCTGCGCCATCCGCTGGCGGTCTCCAGCCTCGATGAACTGGCTAACGGCACCTTCCTGCCAGCCATCGGTGAGATTGACGAGCTGGATCCGAAAGGCGTTAAGCGTGTCGTAATGTGTTCTGGTAAGGTTTATTACGACCTGCTGGAACAGCGCCGTAAGAACGATCAGAAAGATGTCGCCATCGTGCGTATCGAACAGCTGTATCCATTCCCGCATCAGGCGATGCAGGAAGTGCTGAAACAATATGCTCACGTCCATGATTTTGTCTGGTGCCAGGAAGAGCCGCTCAACCAGGGCGCATGGTACTGCAGTCAGCATCATTTCCGTGAAGTGATTCCATTTGGGTCTGCTCTGCGTTATGCAGGTCGCCCGGCCTCCGCCTCTCCGGCGGTAGGGTATATGTCCGTTCACCAGAAGCAGCAACAAGATCTGGTTAATGACGCGCTGAACGTCGATTAATTAAAGGATAAATAATGAGTAGCGTAGATATTCTTGTTCCCGACCTGCCTGAATCCGTAGCAGATGCGACCGTCGCGACCTGGCACAAAAAACCGGGCGATAGCGTTAAGCGCGATGAAGTGCTGGTAGAAATCGAAACTGACAAAGTGGTACTGGAAGTACCGGCATCGGCGGATGGCATCCTGGACGCAGTGCTGGAAGATGAAGGGACCACCGTGACCTCTCGCCAGATCCTGGGTCGCCTGCGTGAAGGCAACAGTGCGGGCAAAGAGTCCAGCGCTAAATCTGAAGAGAAAGCCTCTACGCCGGCCCAGCGCCAGCAGGCTTCTCTGGAAGAGCAGTCTAACGACGCGCTCAGCCCGGCGATCCGTCGCCTGCTGGCTGAACACAGCCTCGATCCGGCGGCCATCAAAGGCACCGGCGTGGGCGGCCGTCTGACCCGCGAAGATATCGATAAGCATCTGGCAAAAGCGCCTTCTGAAGCGAAAGCTGAGGCCAAAGCCCCTGCGGCAGCGCCAGCAGCGCAGCCTGCACTGGGCGCACGCAGCGAAAAACGCGTGCCGATGACCCGCCTGCGTAAGCGTGTGGCTGAGCGTCTGCTGGAAGCGAAAAACTCCACCGCGATGCTGACCACCTTTAACGAAGTAAACATGAAGCCAATCATGGACCTGCGTAAGCAGTACGGTGACGCGTTTGAAAAACGTCACGGTATCCGTCTGGGCTTTATGTCCTTCTACGTGAAGGCGGTGGTTGAAGCGCTGAAACGCTACCCGGAAGTGAACGCTTCCATCGACGGCGATGATGTGGTTTATCACAACTACTTCGACGTGAGCATGGCCGTTTCTACGCCGCGCGGTCTGGTAACCCCGGTTCTGCGTGACGTAGACACCCTGGGCATGGCTGACATCGAAAAACGCATTAAAGAGCTGGCGCTGAAAGGCCGTGACGGCAAGCTGACCGTAGAAGATCTCACCGGTGGTAACTTCACCATTACCAACGGCGGCGTCTTCGGTTCGCTGATGTCCACCCCAATCATCAACCCGCCACAGAGCGCGATCCTGGGCATGCACGCCATCAAAGATCGTCCAATGGCGGTTGACGGTAAAGTCGAAATTCTGCCGATGATGTATCTGGCACTCTCCTACGATCACCGTCTGATTGATGGCCGTGAGTCCGTGGGCTTCCTGGTCGCCATTAAAGAGCTGCTGGAAGATCCGACTCGTCTGCTGCTGGACGTGTAGTTTCGCACCATTGCCTGGCGGTCTCTCCCGCCGGGCCTACAAAAGCATGATCTAACGATTACCTGAAGGATGGATAGAACACATGAACTTACATGAATATCAGGCCAAACAGCTGTTTGCCCGGTATGGCTTACCGGCTCCGGTGGGTTATGCCTGTACTACCCCGCGTGAAGCAGAAGAAGCCGCATCAAAAATCGGTGCTGGCCCGTGGGTAGTTAAATGTCAGGTTCACGCTGGTGGCCGCGGTAAAGCGGGCGGTGTGAAGGTAGTCAACTCTAAAGAAGAGATCCGCGCCTTTGCGGAACATTGGCTGGGCAAACGCCTGGTGACCTACCAGACAGACGCGAACGGCCAGCCGGTTAACCAGATTCTGGTTGAAGCGGCGACCGATATCGCAAAAGAGCTGTACCTGGGCGCGGTTGTTGACCGTAGCTCCCGTCGCGTGGTGTTCATGGCCTCTACCGAAGGCGGCGTGGAAATCGAAAAAGTGGCGGAAGAGACCCCGCACCTGATCCACAAAGTGGCTATCGATCCGCTGGCCGGCCCTATGCCGTACCAGGGTCGCGAACTGGCGTTCAAACTGGGTCTGGAAGGTAAACTGGTTCAGCAGTTCACCAAGATCTTCATGGGCCTGGCGACCATCTTCCTGGAGCGCGACCTGGCGCTGATCGAAATCAACCCGCTGGTGATCACTAAGCAGGGCGACCTGATCTGCCTCGACGGCAAACTGGGTGCCGACGGCAATGCCCTGTTCCGCCAGTCCGATCTGCGTGAAATGCGCGACCAGTCTCAGGAAGATCCGCGTGAAGCGCAGGCTGCACAGTGGGAACTGAACTACGTGGCGCTGGATGGCAACATCGGCTGTATGGTTAACGGTGCGGGCCTGGCAATGGGCACCATGGACATTGTTAAACTGCACGGCGGCGAACCGGCCAACTTCCTCGACGTGGGCGGCGGCGCAACCAAAGAGCGCGTGACCGAAGCGTTTAAAATCATCCTCTCTGACGACAACGTGAAAGCCGTTCTGGTGAACATCTTTGGCGGTATCGTACGTTGCGACCTGATCGCAGACGGCATTATCGGTGCGGTAGAAGAAGTGGGTGTTAACGTTCCAGTGGTAGTGCGTCTGGAAGGTAACAACGCTGAACTCGGCGCGAAAAAACTGGCTGACAGCGGCCTGAATATTATTGCAGCGAAAAGTCTGACGGATGCAGCTCAGCAGGTTGTTGCCGCAGTGGAGGGGAAATAATGTCCGTTTTAATTAATAAAGATACCAAGGTTATCTGCCAGGGCTTCACCGGTAGCCAGGGGACTTTCCACTCCGAACAGGCGCTGGCCTACGGTACGCAAATGGTTGGCGGCGTGACGCCGGGTAAAGGCGGCACTACGCACCTGGGTCTGCCGGTGTTCAACACCGTGCGCGAAGCGGTCGAAGCGACCGGCGCAACCGCGACCGTGATCTACGTTCCTGCGCCGTTCTGCAAAGATTCCATTCTGGAAGCCATCGATGCAGGCATCAAACTGATCATCACTATCACTGAAGGCATCCCGACGCTGGACATGCTGACCGTGAAAGTGAAGCTGGATGAAGCCGGCGTGCGCATGATCGGCCCGAACTGCCCGGGTGTTATCACCCCAGGTGAGTGCAAAATCGGCATTATGCCAGGCCATATCCATAAGCCAGGTAAAGTGGGCATTGTTTCCCGCTCTGGTACCCTGACCTATGAAGCGGTTAAACAGACCACTGACTACGGTTTCGGCCAGTCTACCTGCGTGGGCATCGGCGGTGACCCGATTCCAGGCTCTAACTTCATCGACATCCTGAAGCTGTTCCAGGAAGACCCGCAGACCGAGGCGATCGTAATGATCGGTGAAATCGGCGGTAGCGCAGAAGAAGAAGCGGCCGCTTACATCAAAGATCACGTGACCAAGCCGGTAGTAGGCTACATCGCGGGTGTTACCGCGCCGAAAGGCAAGCGTATGGGCCACGCTGGCGCCATCATCGCAGGCGGTAAAGGTACTGCTGATGAGAAATTTGCTGCGCTGGAAGCAGCGGGTGTGAAAACCGTTCGCAGCCTGGCTGATATCGGCGAAGCACTGAAATCCATCATTAAGTAAATCCTCTCTGCTCCCCGTGCGGGGAGCTTTGACATAATAAATGTCCGTTTCGACATGGTTGGCCATCGTAAGATGGCCTTTTTTTTTATGCGAGGGGAGGGGAGACGATGCGCCAAAAACAGGCGCCAGTCAGTGAGGGAAAGGGGATAATCCAGCGGTCTGTTATTTCGTTTTCACTTTATAGTAACAATGCGGTGTTAATTTACGGATTGTGAAAAGTAAAATATTTGTAATAGGTTTCTTTTCTGTGAGTAAGATAAAAAATTAACGACCCCAGGATATTGGGACTAATTTGCCTTAATAAAAAGATTCCCTTCAAGTATGGTTAATTTAAATGACTATTATTCATAGTATGTCGTTTAATTGATAACTAATGCCCGCCAATTTATACATATCATTAACATGGTTTTTACTATGTTTACCGCGAAGATACACAGTTAACAACTGGGCTTAATATTGATTTAAATCAATATTTAATACCTGGAAAAGAGCGTGAAAAACCGTTAAATTGTTCGCGATCAAACTGGTCCAAAAGTGGTAAATTCGCCATATATTGATCGCTGTCGTAAAACGTAAAACTGATTCAATAAAAACCTGTTTATTGTAAGGGTTTTACGGCGTAATATATTGCAGGATCAATTTGGTGTTTTAATTAACGTATCTGCAACCTTTCATCATGGCTTTTTTCTCCAGCGAAGAATAAGTAAGGAAGAAAGGATGCTGAAAACTTTTTTATTGGGGCATGCGGGTGAGTCCTTTCTAACGGGACTTACTCTCGAGGTCTTCATGCGATGAGCAAGGAGTCATGATGTTAGATATAGTCGAACTGTCGCGCTTACAGTTTGCCTTGACCGCGATGTACCACTTCCTGTTTGTGCCACTGACGCTCGGTATGGCGTTCTTGTTGGCCATCATGGAAACGGTGTACGTCCTCTCCGGCAAACAGATTTATAAAGATATGACCAAGTTCTGGGGCAAGTTGTTTGGTATCAACTTTGCGCTGGGCGTGGCTACCGGTCTGACCATGGAGTTCCAGTTCGGGACTAACTGGTCTTATTACTCCCACTACGTTGGGGATATTTTCGGTGCGCCGCTGGCCATTGAAGGTCTGATGGCCTTCTTCCTCGAATCCACCTTTGTAGGTCTGTTCTTCTTCGGCTGGGATCGTCTGAGTAAAGTTCAGCACATGGCGGTAACCTGGCTGGTCGCCCTCGGCTCCAACCTCTCTGCACTGTGGATCCTGGTGGCAAACGGCTGGATGCAGAACCCTATCGCATCTGATTTCAACTTTGAAACCATGCGCATGGAGATGGTGAGCTTCTCTGAGCTGGTGCTGAACCCGGTCGCGCAGGTGAAATTCGTGCACACCGTGGCTTCGGGTTATGTCTGCGGCGCGATGTTCGTGCTGGGTATTAGCGCCTACTATATGCTGCGTGGCCGCGACTTTGCTTTCGCAAAACGCTCCTTCGCCATTGCGGCGAGCTTCGGTATGGCAGCCATCCTCTCTGTTATCGTGCTGGGTGATGAATCCGGTTACGAGATGGGTGACGTGCAGAAAACCAAGCTGGCGGCAATTGAAGCAGAATGGGAAACGCAACCGGCTCCGGCGGCCTTTACCCTGTTCGGTATTCCGGATCAGGATGCGCAGGAAAACCGCTTCGCCATTCAAATTCCTTACGCGCTGGGCATTATTGCTACCCGCTCCGTGGACACGCCGGTCATTGGCCTTAAAGACCTGCTGGTTCAGCATGAAGAGCGTATCCGTAACGGGATGAAAGCCTATTCCCTGTTAGAGCAGCTGCGTGCGGGCTCTACCGATCAGGCCGTTCGCGACCAGTTCAACGACGTGAAGAAAGACCTGGGTTATGGTCTGCTGCTGAAACGCTATACCCCGAACGTCTCTGACGCGACGGAAGCGCAAATTCAGATGGCGACCAAAGACTCCATTCCACGCGTTGCGCCGTTGTATTTCGCGTTCCGTATCATGGTCGGGAGCGGCATCATTATGCTGCTGATCATTGCTGCCTCCTTCTGGTCGGTTATTCGTAACCGTATCGGCGAGAAAAAATGGCTGCTGCGTACGGCGCTGTACGGTATTCCGCTGCCATGGATTGCCATCGAATCCGGTTGGTTCGTTGCGGAGTATGGCCGTCAGCCGTGGGCTATCGGTGAGGTGTTACCAACGGCTGTGGCGAACTCGTCGCTGACCGCGGGCGACCTTATCTTCTCCATGTTGCTGATTTGCGGTCTGTACACCCTGTTCCTGGTGGCTGAGCTGTTCCTGATGTTCAAGTTCGCTCGCCTCGGCCCAAGCAGCCTGAAAACCGGTCGCTATCACTACGAGCAGTCCTCCGTGGCTTCTCAGCCGGCACGCTAAGACAGGAGTCGTCAAATGATCGATTATGAAGTATTGCGTTTTATCTGGTGGCTGCTGGTTGGCATTCTGCTGATTGGCTTTGCTGTCACCGACGGGTTCGACATGGGGGTGGGCATGCTCACCCGTTTCCTCGGTCGTAACGACACCGAGCGTCGTATCATGATTAACTCCATCGCTCCTCACTGGGACGGTAACCAGGTGTGGTTGATCACCGCAGGCGGCGCGCTGTTTGCTGCCTGGCCGATGGTCTACGCCGCGGCGTTCTCCGGCTTCTATGTGGCGATGATTCTGGTGCTGGCCTCTTTATTCTTCCGTCCGGTAGGCTTTGACTACCGTTCCAAGATTGAAGATACCCGCTGGCGTAACATGTGGGACTGGGGCATCTTCATCGGTAGCTTTGTGCCACCGCTGGTGATTGGCGTGGCCTTTGGTAATCTGCTGCAGGGCGTACCGTTCCACATCGACGAGTACATGCGTCTTTACTACACCGGTAACTTCTTCCAGCTGCTGAACCCGTTTGGTCTGCTGGCAGGTGTGGTGAGCGTGGCGATGATCATTACTCAGGGCGCGACCTATCTGCAGATGCGTACTGTGGGTGAACTGCACCTGCGCTCTCGCGCAACGGCACAGGTTGCTGCGCTGGTGACGCTGGTCTGCTTTGCCCTGGGCGGTGTCTGGGTAATGTATGGTATTGATGGCTACGTTGTGACCTCTGCGATCAACCACGCTGCGCCGTCTAATCCATTGACGAAAGAAGTGGCGCGTCAGGCAGGTGCATGGCTGGTGAACTTCAACAATATGCCTGCGCTTTGGGCTATCCCCGCGCTGGGCGTGCTGTTGCCGCTGCTGACCGTGCTGACCTCTCGTCTGGAAAAAGGCGCGCTGGCGTTCGTCTTCTCGTCACTGACCCTGGCGTGCATTATCCTGACTGCCGGAATCGCGATGTTCCCGTTCGTGATGCCATCAAGCACCATGATGAATGCAAGCCTGACCATGTGGGATGCGACCTCCAGTCAGCTGACGCTTAATCTGATGACCTATGTTGCGGGTGTGTTCGTACCCATTATTCTGCTGTACACCTCCTGGTGTTACTGGAAAATGTTTGGTCGTCTCACCAAAGAACATATCGAAAGTAATACCCACTCTATGTACTAAGTAAGGAGCTGAATATGTGGTATTTCGCATGGATTTTAGGGACGCTTCTTGCCTGTGCATTTGGGGTGATTACCGCCCTGGCGCTGGAGCACGTTGAAGCGTCCAAAGCCGGTGAAGAAAAACACTGATGGAAATTATCGCGACCCTCTATCGCGTAATGGACAAGCGCCCGTTAAGGGCGCTTTCCCTTGTGATGGCATTAGTGTTGGCAGGATGCGTATTTTGGGATCCGGCGCGCTTTGCTGCCAGAACCAGTACGCTCGAGATCTGGCACGGGTTTCTTATTATGTGGGCCGTCTGTGCGGGGGTGATCCACGGCGTCGGTTTTCGTCCGAAAGCCCCTCTCTGGCAGGGCATTTTTTGTCCGCTGGTGGCCGACCTGGTGCTGTTCGCTGGCCTGATTTTCTTTTTCAATTGAATAAGAACCCTCCGTTAATATTATGGGCTTACCAGGGCCCATAAAAATTTACTCTCCGTTTACTTTCCCCCATTCCAAACCATCATTCCCGCGCGTATAGTAGCGAAGTTTAAAAGCGCTAACTTTTGTTGCATTACCGGGATGTAAAGTGAATACAACGCTGTTTCGATGGCCGGTTCGTGTCTACTACGAAGACACCGACGCCGGGGGTGTGGTTTACCACGCCAGCTACGTTGCCTTTTATGAACGAGCACGCACTGAGATGCTGCGCCATCATCACTTTAGCCAGCAAGTGCTGTTGGCTGAGCGAGTTGCCTTTGTGGTACGCAAGATGACGCTGGAGTATTTTGCGCCCGCCAGACTCGACGATATGCTCGAAGTCCAAACGGAAATTACATCAATGCGCGGAACCTCGCTGGTTTTCACGCAGCGTATCGTCAACGCAGAGAACACGGTACTGAACTCAGCAGAAGTACTGATTGTCTGTGTTGATCCAACCATAATGAAGCCTCGTGCGCTTCCTAAGTCTATTGTCGCGGAGTTTAAGCAGTGACTGACATGAATATCCTTGATTTGTTCCTGAAGGCTAGCCTTCTGGTTAAACTTATCATGTTGATTTTGATTGGTTTTTCTATCGCATCCTGGGCCATTATCATCCAGAGAACGCGTATCCTTAACGCCGCAGGCCGCGAAGCCGAAGCCTTTGAAGACAAGTTCTGGTCCGGTATCGAACTGTCTCGCCTGTATCAGGAGAGCCAGGGCCGTCGTGATAACCTTTCGGGTTCTGAGCAGATTTTCTACAGCGGGTTTAAGGAATTTGCGCGCTTACATCGAGCGAATAGCCACGCGCCGGAAGCGGTTGTTGAAGGGGCATCCCGTGCGATGCGTATCTCAATGAACCGCGAACTTGAGACGCTGGAAACGCATATTCCGTTCCTCGGCACCGTCGGCTCCATCAGCCCGTATATCGGCCTGTTTGGTACCGTGTGGGGGATTATGCACGCCTTTATCGCGCTGGGCGCGGTAAAACAGGCCACGCTGCAGATGGTTGCTCCGGGGATCGCAGAAGCGCTGATCGCGACGGCAATCGGTCTTTTCGCCGCTATTCCTGCGGTAATGGCTTATAACCGTCTGAACCAGCGCGTGAATAAACTGGAACTGAATTACGACAACTTTATGGAAGAGTTCACCGCAATTCTGCACCGTCAGGCGTTTACCAGCACCGAGAGCAACAAGGGGTAAACCATGGCCAGACAGCGTGGACGAGGTCGTCGCGAACTCAAGTCCGAAATCAACATTGTACCGCTGTTGGACGTACTGCTGGTGCTGTTGCTGATCTTTATGGCAACAGCTCCCATCATTACGCAGAGCGTAGAGGTTGATCTGCCGGATGCGACAGAGTCGCAGGCTGTGAGCACCAATGATGACCCGCCGGTCATCATTGAGGTGTCAGGGGTCGGGCAATACAGCGTGGTGGTGGAAAAAGATCGTCTGGATCAACTTCCGCCGGAGCAGGTTATTGCTGAAGCACAACGCCGCCTGCAGTCAAATCCGAAAACGGTCTTCTTAATCGGTGGTGCGAAAGATGTGCCTTACGATGAAATCATTAAAGCGCTGAACCTGCTGCATAGCGCGGGTGTTAAGTCGGTCGGCTTGATGACGCAGCCAATTTGATTATCTGCGTACACAAAAAAGTTTTTGGGAACCAATAGTGTCAAAGGCAACCGAACAAAACGATAAGCTTAAACGGGCGATTATTATCTCGGCGGTGCTGCATGTCATTCTGTTTGCAGTCCTGATCTGGAGTTCGTTCGACGAGCATATAGATGCATCAGCAGGTGGCGGTGGGGGATCCTCCATCGACGCCGTTATGGTGGATCCCGGCGCCGTCGTTCAGAACTATAATCGTCAGCAGCAACAGCAGGCGAGTGCAAAACGTGCTGAAGAGCAGCGAGAAAAACAGGCGCAACAGCAAGCTGAGGAACTGCGTGAAAAGCAGGCCGCAGAGCAAGAGCGTCTGAAGCAGCTTGAAAAAGAGCGTTTGCAGGCGCAGGAAGCGGCGAAAGAGCAGGCACAGCAGCAGAAACAGGCGGAAGACGCGGCGAAAAAAGCCCAGGAGCAGCAGAAGCAGGCTGAAGAGGCTGCAGCCAAAGCGGCCGCAGACGCGAAAGCAAAAGCGGATGCTCAGGCTAAAGAAGCCGCAGAAGCCGCGAAGAAAGCTGCTGCAGACGCGCAGAAACAAGCTGAAGCCGAGGCGGCGAAAGCGGCCGCAGATGCGAAGAAGAAAGTAGAAGCGGAAGCGGCAAAGAAAGCCGCCGCAGAAGCACAGAAGAAAGCTGAAGCAGAAGCTGCGAAGAAAGCTGCACAGGAAGCCGAGAAAAAAGCGGCGGCTGACGCGGCGAAGAAAGCGGCTGCTGCCGAGAAGGCCGCGGCTGAAAAAGCGGCTGCCGCTGAAAAAGCTGCAGCTGATAAAAAAGCGGCTGCCGAGAAAGCTGCCGCAGATAAAAAAGCGGCAGCCGAAAAAGCCGCTGCCGATAAAAAAGCTGCCGCTGAAAAAGCGGCTGCCAAAAAGGCCGCTGCTGAAAAAGCCGCTGCAGCTTCGGGCGTTGACGATCTCCTGGGCGATCTAAGCTCTGGTAAGAATGCGCCGAAAACGGGCGGAGGGGCGAAAGGAAATAATGCTGCCCCGGCCGGAAGCGGTAACACTAAGAGTAACGGTGCCTCAGGCGCTGAGATCAACGGTTATGCCCAGCAGATTAAAGCTGCTATTGAAAGTCGATTTTATGATGCGTCTTCCTATACAGGTAAAACCTGTACGCTGCGTATAAAACTGGCTCCAGACGGCATGCTGCTTGATATTCAGTCCGAAGGTGGCGATCCAGCCTTATGTAATGCTGCTCTGGCAGCTGCGCGTCAGGCCAGAATGCCTAAGCCGCCGTCTCAGGCTGTGTATGAAGTCTTTAAAAATGCGCCGCTGGATTTCAAACCTTAAGGAAAATTTTCCTCGTGAAAACGGGGAAAATAGACCAGGTTTAGTCACAGGGTTCTGGTAGTGTTGTCTATTTGGGTTTGTTAATATTCTGCTAAATTATCGCGGGTAATGTTACCCAGGTAAGGGAGATATGATGAAGCAGGCATTACGTGTAGCATTTAGTTTCTTAATGCTGTGGGCAGCCGTGCTGCACGCAGAAGTACGTATCGAGATCACCCAGGGGGTGGACTCGGCACGTCCGATTGGCGTTGTTCCATTCCAGTGGGCTGGCCCTGGAGCCGCGCCTGAGGATATCGGCGGCATTGTTGCGGCTGACCTGCGTAACAGCGGTAAATTCAACCCCCTGGATCGCTCTCGCCTGCCACAGCAGCCGGGTACAGCACAGGAAGTACAGCCTGCTGCCTGGTCTGCGCTGGGTATTGACGCGGTCGTCGTCGGTCAGGTAACGCCTGCGCCGGACGGTGGCTATAACGTCGCTTACCAGCTGGTGGATACCGGCGGTGCGCCAGGTACCGTACTGGCTCAGAATACTTACAAAGTGAACAAGCAGTGGCTGCGTTATGCGGGCCACACCGCAAGTGACGAAGTGTTCGAGAAGCTGACCGGTATCAAGGGTGCCTTCCGCACGCGTATCGCCTATGTCGTACAGACTAACGGCGGCCAGTTCCCGTATGAGCTGCGTGTGTCTGATTACGATGGCTACAACCAGTTCACCGTTCACCGCTCACCGCAGCCGCTGATGTCTCCGGCCTGGTCACCGGACGGTTCTAAACTGGCTTACGTAACCTTCGAAAGCGGCCGTTCTGCGCTGGTTATCCAGACGCTGTCTAACGGTGCTGTGCGTCAGGTGGCTTCGTTCCCACGTCACAACGGTGCTCCAGCCTTCTCGCCGGACGGTTCTAAACTGGCCTTTGCCCTGTCTAAAACAGGCAGCCTGAACCTGTACGTGATGGATATTGGCTCGGGTCAGATCCGCCAGGTGACCGACGGTCGTAGCAACAACACCGAACCGACCTGGTTCCCGGATAGCCAGAATCTGGCCTTTACCTCTGATCAGGCCGGACGTCCGCAGGTTTATAAAGTCAACGTTAACGGCGGTGCACCGCAGCGTATTACCTGGGAAGGTTCACAGAACCAGGATGCTGACGTCAGCACAGACGGTAAATTTATGGTGATGGTGAGCTCGGCCGGTGGTCAGCAACACATTGCTAAACAGGATCTGGTAACGGGTGGCGTACAAGTTCTGTCGTCAACGTTCCTGGATGAAACGCCAAGTCTGGCACCTAACGGCACTATGGTAATCTACAGCTCTTCTCAGGGGATGGGATCTGTGCTGAATCTGGTTTCTACAGATGGGCGTTTCAAAGCGCGTATTCCGGCAACTGATGGACAGGTAAAATCACCTGCCTGGTCGCCGTATCTGTAAATAATAATTAATTGATTACTAAAGGAATCATAGAAATGCAACTGAACAAAGTGCTGAAGGGGCTGATGATCGCTCTGCCTGTAATGGCAATCGCGGCATGTTCTTCTAACAAGAACGCCAGCAATGACCAGAGCGGCGAAGGCATGATGGGTGCCGGCACCGGTATGGACGCGAACGGCAATGGCAACATGTCTTCTGAAGAGCAAGCGCGTCTTCAGATGCAGCAGCTGCAGCAGAACAACATCGTTTACTTCGATCTGGATAAATACGACATCCGTTCTGACTTCGCTGCGATGCTGGATGCTCACGCTAACTTCCTGCGTAGCAACCCATCTTACAAAGTCACCGTAGAAGGTCACGCGGACGAACGTGGTACCCCGGAGTACAACATCTCCCTGGGCGAGCGTCGTGCTAACGCTGTTAAAATGTACCTGCAGGGTAAAGGCGTTTCTGCTGACCAGATCTCCATCGTTTCTTACGGTAAAGAAAAACCTGCAGTACTGGGCCACGACGAAGCGGCTTACTCCAAAAACCGTCGTGCCGTACTGGTTTACTAAGAGAATTGCATGAGCAGTAACTTCAGACATCATTTGATGAGTCTGTCGTTACTGGTTGGAATAGCGGCCCCCTGGGCCGCTTTTGCTCAGGCACCAATCAGTAGTGTCGGCTCAGGCTCGGTAGAAGACCGGGTCACCCAACTCGAGCGTATCTCTAATGCTCACAGCCAGCTTTTAACGCAACTCCAGCAGCAACTTTCTGACAACCAAAACGATATTGATTCTCTCCGTGGTCAGATCCAGGAAAGTCAGTATCAGCTAAACCAGGTTGTGGAACGTCAGAAGCAGATTTTGCTGCAGATGGATAGCCTGAATAACGGCGGTGCGGCAGCACAGCCAGCAGCAGGCGATCAGAGTAGCGCGACGCCGGCAGCACCAGCCCCTTCCGCAGATGCGTCCACCTCGGGTGGCGCGCCTGTACAGAGCGGTGATGCCAATACAGACTACAATGCGGCAATTGCCCTGGTGCATGACAATGCGCGTCAGGATGATGCCATTGCGGCTTTTCAGAACTTCGTGAAGAAGTACCCTGATTCAACCTATCAGCCTAATGCTAACTACTGGCTGGGACAGTTGAATTATAACAAGGGGAAAAAAGACGATGCGGCGTTCTATTTTGCCTCCGTGGTGAAGAATTACCCGAAATCACCAAAAGCGCCGGATGCTATGTTTAAGGTCGGCGTGATCATGCAGGACAAAGGCGACACCGCGAAAGCGAAGGCCGTTTACCAGCAGGTAGTTGCGAAGTACCCCGGTACCGATGGTGCCAAACAAGCGCAAAAACGTCTTGGGTCGATGGGATGATTACCGCATGACCAGAAAACGCGTTATTTCTGGTCGTGCAGCATGAATCGTAAGCAGTTAAGTGATCTCTATCGAAATTTTTGTTGCGCAGAATTCTTAAATCAGTAATATATGCCGCCGTTGCCACGGGATATCACACTCCGTGAAAACAGCGTGAAAGTGGGTCGTTAGCTCAGTTGGTAGAGCAGTTGACTTTTAATCAATTGGTCGCAGGTTCGAATCCTGCACGACCCACCAATAATTAGGTGGACGCAGTAGTAAACCGTGAAGGATAGCGTTGCTTTAGCAACGACCCGTAGGGCGAGGCAAAGCCGAGTCATCCTGCACGACACACCACTTAAAGCAGTTCCGGCAGTACAGAGTGGGTGATTAGCTCAGTTGGTAGAGCATCTCCTTTACACGGAGGGGGTCGGCGGTTCGAGCCCGTCATCACCCACCACTCGGGTCGTTAGCTCAGTTGGTAGAGCAGTTGACTTTTAATCAATTGGTCGCAGGTTCGAATCCTGCACGACCCACCAATTTTAATGTCTTACTCAGATGTTAAACGTGAAGGATAACGTTGCGTCAGCAATGGCCCGAAGGGCGAGGCGAAGCCGAGTCATCCTGCACGACCCACCAATTTTTGATTGGTACCGAGTAAAATCTTCGAAGTCAGCACCCGAATGGGTCGTTAGCTCAGTTGGTAGAGCAGTTGACTTTTAATCAATTGGTCGCAGGTTCGAATCCTGCACGACCCACCACTTCGAAGAGAAAGCAGTAAATCCCGCAAGGGGTCGTTAGCTCAGTTGGTAGAGCAGTTGACTTTTAATCAATTGGTCGCAGGTTCGAATCCTGCACGACCCACCAATTTTAATGTCTTACTCAGATGTTAAACGTGAAGGATAACGTTGCGTGAGCAACGGCCCGAAGGGCGAGGCGAAGCCGAGTCATCCTGCACGACCCACCCATGTAAAAAGGCGCCCTAAAGGCGCCTTTTTGCTATCTGCTATTCCATAACGCCTTCTTCTTTAAAATGCCCCTGGCAGGGTTTCCCATTTATCAATAACGCGCACCGTTGACGGTGACTTTTATTCCCAATTTCGCTATCTTGTTTAGTATACAAAACGCAATTGCCTCTTCTTCGCTTTCACGCGCATATCAGAGGCAAAATTGTTAAGCCAGTAAAACGAGAAGCCATAATGAGCGTGATGTTTGATCCAGAAGCCGCAATCTATCCTTTTCCGCCTAAGCCTGCCCCGCTGACGCTGGACGAAAAACAGTTTTACCGTGAGAAAATCAAGCGTCTGCTGAAAGAGCGTGATGCGGTGATGGTCGCACACTATTATACCGACCCTGAAATCCAACAACTGGCGGAAGAGACCGGCGGCTGTATTTCAGACTCACTTGAGATGGCGCGTTTTGGAGCCAAACATTCCGCTTCCACGCTACTGGTAGCGGGCGTGCGCTTTATGGGTGAAACTGCAAAAATATTAAGCCCCGAAAAAACCATTCTCATGCCGACCCTACAGGCGGAATGTTCGCTCGATTTAGGCTGCCCAATCGATGAATTTACGGCCTTTTGCGATGCCCATCCGGACAGGACAGTGGTGGTCTATGCCAATACCTCTGCTGCGGTTAAGGCGCGAGCTGACTGGGTCGTCACCTCAAGCATTGCCGTTGAACTGATTGAACACCTCGACAGCCTGGGCGATAAAATCATCTGGGCACCGGACCGGCATCTGGGCAATTATGTACAGAAACAGACCGGGGCCGATGTGCTCTGCTGGCAGGGGGCCTGCATTGTGCATGACGAGTTCAAAACGCAGGCTCTGGGACGTATGAAGGCCCTCTATCCCCAGGCGGCTATCCTGGTACACCCGGAATCACCCCAGGCCATCGTAGATATGGCTGATGCGGTAGGCTCTACCAGCCAACTGATTGCTGCAGCAAAAACATTGCCACAGCAACAACTTATTGTGGCAACCGATCGTGGGATCTTTTATAAGATGCAGCAGGCGGTACCGGAAAAAGTGCTGTTCGAAGCGCCTACCGCCGGAGAAGGGGCGACGTGTCGCAGTTGCGCTCACTGTCCATGGATGGCCATGAACGGGCTGAAAGCCATTGCAGAGGGGCTGGAATCAGGTGGCGCGGCACATGAGATTCATGTTGATGCTGCGCTGCGTGAAGGCGCGCTGAAGCCGCTTAACCGCATGCTGGATTTTGCGGCTACACTTCGTCCTTAAGCATTAAATTCATAACGATACGCTCAGGGGAAAAGATGGACTTTTTTAGCACGCAAAACATTCTGGTACATATACCGATTGGGGCTGGCGGCTACGATTTGTCATGGATTGAGGCGGTAGGCACCATTGCTGGTCTGCTTTGCATCTGGCTGGCCAGTCTGGAGAAGATTGTTAACTACGCGTTTGGGCTGGTTAACGTCACACTCTTTGCCATCATCTTCTTTCAAATTCAGCTCTATGCCAGCCTGCTACTGCAGCTCTTTTTCTTTGCTGCCAATATCTATGGCTGGTATGCCTGGTCCCGGCAAAACAGCCAGCAGCAGGCGGAACTGCAGATCCGCTGGTTGCCCTTGCCAAAAGCCCTTGCCTGGCTTGCGGCCTGCGTGGTGGCGATTGGTCTGATGACGGTCTGGATCGATCCGGTGTTTGGTTTCCTCACCCGCGTAGCCGTATCGGTAATGAGCAGCATCGGCCTGAATGTCTCTATGCCTGAGCTTCAGCCGGATGCTTTCCCGTTCTGGGACTCCTGCATGATGGTGTTGTCGATCGTGGCCATGATCCTGATGACCCGCAAATATGTCGAAAACTGGCTCTTGTGGGTCATCATTAACATTATCAGCGTAGTGATTTTCGCTCTGCAGGGGGTCTACGCCATGTCGCTGGAATACCTGATCCTCACCTTCATTGCCCTGAATGGCAGCCGTATGTGGATGAACAGCGCACGTAAACGGGGTTCTCGCGCGCTTTCTCATTAATGGTGGTGATGATGCTCATGACCGGTCTGCGCCTCATTGAGGCGGCATTCCGGTCCGCTACAGGGGCGGTACTCCATCTGGATGGTGGCGTGTGATATCTGGTAATGCTCTTCAAGGAAGTGCTGAATGCGTTCCAGCAACGCATCATGATCGTGCGGGGGAATAACTTGCACGTGCAGGGTCATAATCGGTTTCTCACCCACCATCCACACATGCACATGGTGCACATTTCTCACCTCCGGGATGGAGCGGCACAGGTTGCGCTTCAGTGCAGCGATATCCAGCGAGGCTGGCGCGCCTTCCAGCAGTTCATTTACGCTCTCTTTTAACAGTTGCCAGGCGCTACGCAACACCAGGCAGGAGACCAGCACCGAGAGGATAGGGTCTATTGGCGTCCAGCCCGTCCACAGAATCACCAGCGCCGCCAGAATCGCCCCAACCGAACCCAGCAGATCGCCCAGTACGTGCAACGCCGCCGCGCGAACGTTAAGATTTTTTTCTGCGCTACCGCGATGCAGGATCCAGAACGCCAGAATATTGGCCACCAAACCGGCCACAGCCACTCCCATCATCGTCGCGCCGGCGACCGGTTGCGGGTGATAAAAGCGCTGGATTGCCTCCCAGACGATAAGTGCGGTAATGCCCACCAGCGCCAGCGCATTGACGAACGCAGCGAGCGTCGTCAGGCGCAACCAGCCGAAAGTCCGTCCTTTGCCAGCAGGCTTATGGGAAAACTGGACTGCCAGCAGTGCAAACAGCAACGCGGCGGCATCGGTGAGCATATGGCCTGCATCCGCCAGCAGCGCCAGCGAGCCAGAAACCAACCCACCAATCACTTCAATAACCATAAAGGTGGCAGTGACTCCGAACGCCAGCATGAGTCGTTTAGCGTTATCGTCCTTTGGAGCGTGAGAGTGGGCGTGCGCCATGAAATATGTCCTGTTACTTTAATCCGGGAAGTGTAATGTTTTTAACATGATGCCCAAAAAAGTGGCACAAAAAAGGAGAGCTTTCGCTCTCCTTTTTTAGCCGCCGGCTATCTATTACTGCGAAGTACCGTCGGTTTTACGTTCCTCAGTACTCATGTTCGGTTCAACTTTCGTGTTGGTGTCCGGACATTTGCCATCTTTACACATTGAGTTTTTGTGCACTTCATCTTTACTCATATGCTCGCCAGTCGCGGAAGTACTATTGCTGTTGGAGTGAGACATAGTGCCGCTAGCGCCGGTGTTAGTATTGCCCGTATTAATGTTGCTGTTATCAACATTATTTGGCGCAATATTCTGATGAGCATCAGGGGCAACCTGGCCTGCTTCAGCGGCGGCGTTTGCCTGGCCATTACCGCCATCGGAAGCGCTATCCGCTGCAAGCGCTGCACCGCTTGCCATTGTCAGGGTTGCTGTCAGGAATAAGGTTGCCAGTTTAGTCATTTTCATAGTGCTGCTCCTGTTCTGGTCGTTATTTGCTGGATAACTTCTTCCAACAGTGCATTCGCGAAATAAAGATTCGAATTAATGGTGAAAGATTCCAACTTCACTATTTAGGTCAGTATGGAATTTTGCAAAATCTCTTCAAGAGAGTGTTTACAATTAAAAAGTCTAGGGCAGATCTCATTTTTCGCTAGATTGTGGCTTTTTTTTAGTAAATTCCAGGATTTATCTGTGCGTAGTGTAAATGCGTGTTTACACTTCTCCACAGCCGGGATAGATTGAAGGGATTGCATTCAATACCAAAAATATGTCTAGCGGAAAGAAAATGAATTATCAGAATGACGATTTACGTATTAAAGAGATCAATGAGTTACTGCCCCCTGTAGCGCTTCTGGAGAAGTTTCCCGCCACTGAAAATGCTGCCAATACCGTTTCGCACGCGCGTAAAGCGATCCATAAAATCCTGAAAGGTAATGACGATCGCCTGCTGGTGGTTATCGGACCCTGTTCCATTCACGATCCGGTGGCAGCGAAAGAGTATGCAGCTCGCCTGCTGACGCTGCGGGAGGAGTTAAAGGATGAACTGGAAATCGTCATGCGCGTCTACTTCGAAAAACCGCGTACCACCGTGGGCTGGAAGGGGCTGATTAACGATCCGCATATGGATAACAGCTTCCAGATTAACGACGGCCTGCGTATAGCCCGTAAGTTATTGCTGGATATCAATGACAGCGGATTGCCTGCGGCGGGTGAGTTCCTGGACATGATCACCCCTCAGTACATGGCCGATCTTATGAGCTGGGGTGCCATTGGCGCCCGCACCACCGAGTCTCAGGTGCACCGTGAATTGGCCTCCGGTCTCTCTTGCCCGGTTGGCTTCAAAAACGGTACCGACGGCACCATTAAAGTGGCGATCGACGCCATCAACGCCGCCGGGGCACCGCACTGTTTCCTGTCTGTGACCAAATGGGGCCACTCGGCCATCGTCAACACCAGCGGTAATGGCGATTGCCATATCATTCTGCGTGGCGGTAAAGAGCCGAACTACAGCGCCAAACACGTGGCGGAGGTGAAAGCCGGTCTGGAAAAAGCAGGCCTGCCTGCACAGGTAATGATTGATTTCAGCCATGCCAACTCCAGCAAGCAGTTTAAGAAGCAGATGGAAGTGGGGGCAGATGTGTGCCAGCAGATCGCCGGCGGCGAAAACGCGGTCATTGGCGTGATGATTGAAAGCCACCTGGTGGAGGGGAATCAGAACCTCGAAAGCAGCGAACCGCTGGTCTACGGTAAAAGCGTTACCGACGCCTGCATCGGCTGGGAAGACACCGACACCATCCTGCGTCAACTGGCGAATGCAGTGAAAGCGCGCCGCGGCTAAGCCGTCAGCGCCAATAAAAAAGCGCGGAATGCTCCGCGCTTTTTTTACGTCTGGCGAAAATTATTTCGCTTTACCCTGGTTCGCTACTGCCGCTGCTTTTGCCGCGATTTCGTCAGCGTTGCCCAGATAGTAATGTTTGATAGGTTTGAAGTTTTCGTCGAACTCATACACCAGCGGTACGCCCGTTGGGATGTTCAGTTCGAGGATCTCATCTTCGCCCATGTTATCCAGATATTTCACCAGCGCACGCAGAGAGTTACCGTGAGCGGCAATAATGACGCGCTCACCGCTCTTCAGGCGTGGCAGAATGGTTTCGTTCCAGTAAGGCACAACACGATCGATGGTCAGCGCCAGGCTTTCGGTGGTTGGCAGCTCTGCATCGGTCAGTTTCGCATAGCGCGGGTCATGGCCTGGGAAACGCTCATCGTCTTTGGTCAGCTCTGGCGGGGTCACAGCAAAGCCGCGGCGCCACTGTTTAACCTGCTCGTCACCGTATTTCTCAGCGGTTTCTGCTTTGTTCAGACCCTGCAGCGCACCGTAGTGACGCTCGTTCAGCTTCCAGGATTTCTCAACCGGCAGCCATGCCTGATCCAGTTCATCCAGAACGTTCCACAGGGTATGAATGGCACGTTTCAGCACAGAGGTATAAGCAAAATCGAAGCTAAAGCCTTCGTCTTTCAGCAGTTTACCGGCCGCTTTTGCTTCGCCAACGCCTTTCTCAGACAGGTCCACATCATACCAACCGGTGAAGCGGTTTTCGTTGTTCCACTGGCTTTCGCCGTGACGCACCAGAACCAGCTTAGTTACAGCCATATTTCACTCCTCACGAGCATTAATTGAATGATAACAATTCTCATTATATTGCCGTGTTCATGTCAGCGGCAATCCTTAACCCTAACCATAGCGAAAATAGTCTCTCAGTGTAAGCTGCTTGTGAATTGAGGGTTATGATTTTGTCGGCAAGTGGCGCTATTTTCAGCAAAATGGGCAAAAAAAGCCCTCCGTCAGGAGGGCCAGAATCAGTGGGCGATAAACTGATATTCCGTCAGGCTACGCCAGGTTTCGCCAGGGCGTAATACGCAGTCTGGCTGCGGCCATTCGGGGTGGTTCGGACTGTCGGGTAACAGTTCGCTCTCCAGCGCCAGGCCCTGCCAGTCGCTGTATTCGCCGTGTTCGCGCGCCGGCGTACCCGCCAGGTAATTACCGGAGTAGAACTGCAGGGCAGGGGCGGAGGTATAAACCGTCATCTGCAGCTTTTTATCTTGCGACCAGAGGTGAGCGGCAGGTTGCGTGACGTCGCCCTGCGCCTGCAACAGGAAAGCGTGATCGTAGCCTTTAACCTTACGCTGATGGTCATCGCTGAGGAAATCCTGAGCGATAACCTTTGCATCACGGAAATCGAAGCTGGTGCCCGCGACGGATTTTAATCCTTCTTGCGGAATGCCCATCTCATCTACCGGCAGATAGGTATCAGCCAGCAGCTGGAGCGTGTGATGACGCACATCGCTCTGATCGCCATCGAGGTTGAAGTAAGCGTGGTTAGTCAGATTCACCGGGCAGGGTTTATCGACCGAGGCGCTGTACTCAATGGCAATGCGGTTATCTTCTGTCAGGCGGAAATGGGCGCTGGCAGAGAGATTTCCTGGGAAGCCCTGATCGCCGTCGATGGAATCCACGGCAAAGATGGCTTCCGCGTCGTTTTGCTGCACAATGCGCCAGCGTCGTTTGTCGAAGCCCTCCGGGCCGCCATGGAGTTGGTTCTCTCCCTGGCTTGGGAGCAACGCATAGCGCACGCCGTCCAGCTCGAAGCTGCTTTTAGCAATACGGTTCGCGTAACGGCCTACCGAGGCGCCAAGATAGGCGTTCTGGGTAATATATTGCTCTGGTGACGCGCATCCCAGCAGGGTTTCACGTACGCAACCGTCAGACATACGAACGCGCGCTGACAGTAAGGTGGCGCCCCAGTCCATCAGCGTTACCACCATACCTGCGTTGTTACGCAGGGTGATCAGGCGGTACGGCAGTCCATCCGGGGCGAGGGTGGGGGTTTCATTTAGCACTGGCCCGCTCCTTGTGAGGCATTACAGACGTAAAAGGTCTCTTTGATACCGGTTTTGGCTTCGTACTGCTCTTCAACCGCTTTTTGCACCGCAGGCACTAAGGCTTCAGGTACCAGCGCTACGATACAGCCGCCGAAGCCGCCGCCGGTCATACGTACACCGCCCTGTTCGCCGATAGCAGATTTAACGATCTCCACCAGGGTGTCAATTTGTGGAACAGTGATCTCAAAGTCGTCACGCATTGAGGCATGCGATTCCGCCATTAGCTCACCCATACGTTTCAGGTCACCCTCGGCCAATGCGGAGGCCGCTTCAACGGTGCGGGCGTTCTCGGTAAGCACGTGACGTACACGTTTCGCGACCACCGGATCCAGCTCGTTCGCCACTTTGTTGAACTCTTCCAGGGAGACATCACGCAGCGCGGACTGCTGGAAGAAGCGAGCGCCGGTTTCACACTGCTCGCGTCGCGTGTTGTATTCGCTGCCCACCAGAGTGCGTTTGAAATTACTGTTGATAATCACCACCGCCGCGCCTTTTGGCAGAGGAACGGCTTTGGTTCCCAGCGAGCGGCAATCGATCAGCAGGGCATGATCCTTTTTACCTAGCGCAGAGATCAATTGATCCATAATGCCGCAGTTGCAGCCTACGAACTGATTCTCTGCTTCCTGGCCGTTCAGGGCAATTTGCGCCCCGTCCAGCGGCAGATGGTAAAGCTGCTGGAAAACAGTACCTACTGCGACCTCCAGAGAGGCCGAGGAGCTAAGACCGGCACCCTGAGGCACATTACCGCTGATCACCAGGTCGGCACCGGCGAAGTTCTTGTTACGTTTTTGCAGGTGTTTCACTACGCCACGAACATAGTTAGACCACTGCTGGTCCGGATGCGCCACAATCGGCGCATCGAGGGAAAATTCATCGCTCTGATTATCGTAATCGGCCGCAATAACACGCACTTTCTGGTCATCACGTTTTGCACAGCTGATTACCGTCTGGTAATCGATGGCGCAGGGCAAGACAAAACCGTCGTTGTAGTCGGTATGCTCACCGATCAGGTTTACGCGGCCCGGAGCCTGGATGACGTGAGTGGCCGGATAGCCAAATTTTTCAGCAAACAGGGCTTGGGTGTTCTCTTTCAGACTCATTGTTATTCTCCAGATTCGCGAAAATGGACATCACTCACTGCACGCAGGCGTTCTGCGGCCTGTTCTGCGGTCAGGTCACGCTGGGTTTCCGCCAGCATCTCATAACCGACCATAAATTTGCGCACGGTTGCCGAGCGCAGCAGTGGTGGATAGAAATGAGCGTGCAGTTGCCAGTGCGCGTTCTCTTCGCCGTTGAAAGGTGCGCCGTGCCAGCCCATGGAGTACGGGAAAGAGCACTGGAACAGGTTATCGTAACGGCTGGTCAGTTTTTTCAGCGCCAGCGCTAAATCGCTGCGTTGTTCCTCACTGAGTTCGGTAATGCGCAGGACGTGCGTCTTAGGCAGCAGCAGGGTTTCGAATGGCCATGCTGCCCAGTAAGGCACCACTGCCAGCCAGTGTTCGGTTTCCACAACGGTACGGCTGCCGTCGGCCAGCTCGCGCTGAACATAGTCCAGCAGCATTGGGCTGTTCTGCTCTGAATAATAGGTTTTCTGCAGGCGATCTTCGCGCTCAACCTCGTTAGGCAGGAAGCTATTCGCCCACACCTGACCGTGCGGATGCGGATTGGAGCAACCCATCGCCGCACCTTTGTTTTCAAAGACCTGTACCCAGGGATACGTTTGACCCAGCTCGGCGGTCTGCGCCTGCCAGGTTTTGACCACCTCAGACAGGGCCTCTACGCTGAGTTCGGGCAGCGTTTTGCTGTGATCGGGGGAAAAACAGATCACCCGGCTGGTACCGCGTGCACTTTCACAGCGCAGCAGCGGGTCGTCACTCTGCGGCGCGTCAGGGGTATCGGTCATCAGGGCGGCAAAGTCGTTCGTGAAAACGTAAGTGCCGGTGTAATCGGGGTTTTTATCACCCGTCACGCGAGTATTGCCCGGACACAAGAAACAGTCCGGGTCATGCTGTGGCAGCGTCTGTTTGGCAGGGGTTTCTTGCGCCCCCTGCCAGGGACGCTTGGCGCGATGCGGGGAAACCAGAATCCATTGCCCGGTTAACGGGTTATAGCGACGATGCGGATGATCGACGGGATTAAATTGGGTCATGACAGATCCTTAGTCTGGATACCCCTGGGGGTGGCGAGACTGCCAGCGCCAGGTATCCTGTGCCATTTCATCAAGCGTGCGAGAAACACGCCAGTTAAGCTCTTTATCTGCTTTGGTCGCGTCTGCCCAGTAGGCTGGCAGATCGCCTTCGCGCCGCGGGGCGAAGTGGTAGTTCACCGGTTTGCCGCAGGCATTGCTGAAGGCATTAACCACGTCCAGCACGCTGCTGCCCACACCCGCACCGAGGTTGTAGATATGTACGCCCGGTTTTCCGGCAAGCTGCTGCATGGCAGCGACGTGACCATCGGCCAGATCCATGACGTGGATGTAATCACGCACGCCGGTTCCGTCCGGGGTAGGGTAGTCATTACCAAACACCGCCAGCGAATCGCGACGACCTACCGCAACCTGCGCGATATACGGCATCAGGTTATTCGGAATACCCTGCGGATCTTCACCCATATCTCCAGACGGATGGGCGCCGACCGGGTTGAAATAGCGCAATAGGGCGATACTCCACTCCGGCTGTGCTTTCTGCAGGTCAGTGAGGATCTGCTCCACCATCAGCTTGCTTTTTCCATACGGGCTTTGCGGTGTACCCGTAGGGAAGCTTTCAACGTAAGGAATTTTTGGCTGATCGCCGTAAACGGTAGCGGAGGAGCTAAAGATAAAGTTCTTCACGCCGGCAGCGCGCATGGCTGAAACCAGGCGAAGAGTGCCGTTGACGTTGTTATCGTAATACTCCAGCGGCTTTGACACGGATTCACCCACCGCTTTCAGGCCGGCAAAATGGATCACCGTATCGATGGCGTGATCGTGAAGAATTTCGGTCATCAGCGCTTCGTTGCGGATATCACCTTCCACGAAGGAGGGCTGTTTGCCACCCAGACGCTCAATCACGGGCAGCACGCTGCGCTTACTGTTGCACAGATTATCGAGGATGATGACATCGTGGCCGTTTTGCAGCAGTTGCACACAGGTATGACTTCCTATGTAACCGCTACCACCTGTTACCAGAACTCGCATATATCGCTCCATTAGGCTTATGGTATGTAATAAACATAGCATAACAGAGACGCAAAAAGTGTGACATGGGATAAAATAGTGGAATCGTTTACACTGCTGCGTTTTCACCGTTCTGCTGTCGTTCAGACGATTGTAAATCAATAAGATAGGTTTGTATTGATGCAGGTTATCTGAAAAAGCAGGGGGCAGTGCCCCCTGGAAGAGGGGGTCAGACTGGACCAATGGCGTAGCGATAGCTCTCGCCATCCGGCACAAACTCCAGCCGGTGGGTAATACAGGAGGGTGCATCTTCCGCATGATGAGAAACAAACAGCAACTGCGTTTCCCCTTCGCTGATAAGGATATCGACAAAGCGGCGAATTAACTGGCGGTTCAGCGGATCCAGCCCCTGTAAGGGTTCATCCAGAATCAGCAAGGTAGGGTGTTTAACCAGCGCGCGGACAATCAACGCCAGCCGCTGCTGCCCCCAGGAGAGGCTGCTGAACGGGGCATCCGCCACCCGGTTATCCATACCAAGAATATCGAGCCATGACTGTGCCAGCTTGTGCTGCCTGTCAGATACCGCCTGATAAATGCCAATGGAGTCAAAATAACCCGACAGAATCACGTTGCGCACCGTGGTGCTGACGCGGTAATCCAGATGCAGGCTGCTGCTGACATAGCCGATATGCTTTTTGATATCCCAGATGGTCTCACCGCTACCGCGGCGGCGGCCAAACAGGGTGAGATCGTTGCTGTAGCCCTGCGGATGATCGCCGGTAATCAGGCTGAGCAGGGTTGATTTACCGGCACCGTTTGGCCCGGTTATCTGCCAGTGTTCACCGGGGTTTACCGTCCAGCTGAGGTCGTTGAGGATAGGGCGGTCGTTATAAGAGACGACGCCGTGATTGAGCACAATGCGTGGTCGATCGTGCGCCAGCTCCTGACGGGCAGCAGGGGCGTCCGGCTCGGGCAGTGTCAGATTGTTAAGATTCTCACTGTGTGCCAACTGGGCAATAAGGGCCTGTTGCAGGAGCTCTGCTTTCGCGCCGACGTCGGTCAGGGTGCAATCGGCCAGCACGCCCGCAAATTGCACAAACGCCGGGATTTCATCAAAGCGATTGAGCACCAGCACGATGGTGTAGCCCTGCTGATTCAGCGAGGCCAGCAGAAGGGCAAGCTGTTCGCGTGATTTCACGTCCAGGCCGTCAAAGGGTTCATCCAGAATCAACAGTTCCGGCTCGGCCATCAGGGCCTGACAGAGAAGGGTCTTGCGGGTTTCGCCCGTGGAGAGGTATTTGAAGCGGCGTTCCAGAAGCGCCGTTATCCCAAATTGCTCGGCCAGCAGGCGGCAGCGCGCCTCGTCTTTAACCTCATTCTGAATAATCTCGGCAGTGGTGCGGCCGGTATCCTCTTCGCCGGGGCTGAGGAGATCGGTATTGTTACGCTGCCACTCGTCACTGACCAGCTTTTGCAACTGTTCGAAGGAGAGACGTGTCAGACGGGTAAAGGTAGAACGTCTCTCGCCTTGCAGCTGCGTCAGCTCGCCTGCCAGCGCGCGTGCCAGAGCAGATTTACCGCTGCCGTTACTGCCAACAAAAGCCCAGCTTTCGCCAGCGTTAAGCGTGAAATCGGCAAGAGTAAGTTTACGTGTATCGCTAAGACGAAACGTGCCTTGCGAAATTTGCAATGATGACATGATGTGTCCCGTTTTGTGCAGCAATTACTCTCAGGGATACTCATTGGGAAGACGAATGTCAATGCGCTTAGCACAACGTGGCGATAATCACCCGGTCAGCATTAAAATATGCGGTCACCTCAGTACCTTCCTCTAGATTTACTGCCTGGGCGTGAGGCAGCGTGGCGCAAAGGGTCTGACCATCGGGCAGCGCCATCAGCACTTCGCACTGTTCATCACCCCGGTCAATATGGGTGACGACGCCCTGAAGCTGATTATCGGCCTGAAGCGCGTCTGTCGGATCCCGGGTGATATTGACCCAGGGTGCTTTTAGCAACACCAGCACCTCCTTTCCTTCCTCCAGAGCCAGGCGTTTGCCACTCTGGGCCGTAATAGCCACCTTCAGCCGCGTGGTGCCATCCGCGAGTAAAATCGCCACATGCTGCTGGACAGGATCATGATCGCGAGCGGTAACGGTGCCAAACCATTGATTGCGGGCGCTGGTCTGCAGTGAGAAGCGTGAAATGGCGGCAAGAAGGCTATCGAGAGGCAGGGCATCGTCATGGCTCAGCACGTCAAAGGCTTTTTGCTGGATCTGCCCCAGTAGTTCATAAAGCTCAATTAAGCGTTGACCATAGCGCGTAAGATGGGCCCCGCCGCCGCCTTTACCGCCGGTGGCGCGTTCAACCAGCATCTGCTCGCTCAGGGCGTTCATCTCATTAATGGCATCCCAGGCACTTTTATAACTGATCCCCGCATTCTTCGCGCCCTGGCTAATAGAGCCGGTTTGCGCTATCTGTTTAAGCAGAGCAATACGGCGTGGATCGGCAAAAAGTTTTTGCTGAAGACGTAGGGTGAGAAGAATTTCGGCCTGCATAACAGTGTCCTGGCAAAAAGCGTATTGTGACGCAATTCAGGGGAGTCGCAAACTGTACCGCACAAAAGGGGATGTATTTCTCGCTTTAACGGTTAGAATATGGCAATTCACATTGTCTGGAGAAACCCATGTTAGAGTTGTTGAAAAGTCTGGTGTTCGCCGTGATCATGGTACCAGTGGTGATGGCTATCATCCTCGGTGCAATCTACGGCCTGGGTGAAGTGTTCAACGTGTTTTCCAACATCGGACACAGAAAGCAGCCTAAAAAACAGCATTAATTCCCGTTAAAACGCCCGGCTTGTCCGGGCGTTTTGCTCTCAAGTTTGCCTCTTCCACGCCGATATTATCTTTAGCATCACACTCATTTACTCATTAAGCGGTACGATTTAAGGCTGGGAAAACCCTGTGGCAATCGTTATATTCTTAAGTATATAACGACATGCAAAAGGAGTTACAGATGGCACGTACAGGCTTAGGCTTTTTCGCAGGGGCAGCGCTGGTATTAACCGTAAGCGGACATGCACTGGCAGACGAAGGTAAAATTACCGTTTTCGCTGCCGCTTCGCTAACGAATGCCATGCAGGATATTGCTGCTGAGTATAAAAAAGAGAAAAACGTCGAGGTGGTTTCATCCTTTGCCTCTTCCTCAACGCTGGCCCGCCAGATTGAGGCGGGCGCGCCAGCGGATCTTTTTATCTCTGCGGATCAGAAATGGATGGACTATGCGGTGCAGAAGAAATCAATCGACACCGCCAGTCGGACAACGTTACTGGGGAACAGCCTGGTCGTCGTGGCGCCTAAAACAAGCCCACAGGGCGAAATGACAATCAATAAAGAGACGCCCTGGACCAGCCTGCTGAAAGACGGACGTCTGGCGGTTGGCGATCCGGAACATGTTCCTGCGGGTATCTACGCGAAAGAGGCGCTGCAGAAACTGGGCGCATGGGATACGCTTTCGCCAAAGCTGGCGCCGGCGGAAGATGTTCGTGGCGCACTGGCGCTGGTGGAGCGTAACGAAGCGCCCCTGGGCATTGTTTATGGCTCCGATGCCGTTGCCGGTAAAGGGGTAAAAGTCGTCGGGACCTTCCCGGAAGACTCGCACAAAAAAGTGGAATATCCTGTTGCCATCGTTGATGGACATAAAAACGCGACGGTCAGCGCCTTTTACGATTATCTGAAAGGGCCGCAGGCGTCGGCAATCTTTAAACGCTATGGATTTACGACTCACGAATGATTTTGACCGATCCCGAATGGCAGGCCGTGCTGCTGAGCCTGAAAGTCTCCTCCCTCGCGGTTGTGTTTAGTCTGCCCTTTGGGATCTTCTTTGCCTGGCTACTGGTTCGCTGCACCTTTCCCGGTAAGGCGCTTCTCGATAGCCTGATCCATCTGCCGCTGGTGCTACCGCCCGTGGTTGTGGGCTATTTACTGCTCATTGCGATGGGCCGACGCGGCATCATTGGTGAATGGCTATATGATTGGTTTGGGCTGACCTTCGCCTTCAGCTGGCGCGGTGCGGTGCTGGCGGCGGCGGTGATGTCCTTCCCGTTGATGGTCCGCGCCATCCGTCTGGCGCTGGAGGGGGTGGATCGTAAACTGGAGCAGGCCGCCTGTACTCTGGGGGCCGGACGCTGGCGAGTTTTATTCACCATCACGCTCCCCCTGACCCTGCCCGGAATTATCGTCGGCACGGTACTGGCCTTTGCGCGTTCGCTGGGCGAGTTTGGTGCCACCATCACTTTCGTTTCCAATATTCCTGGTGAAACCCGCACGCTGCCGTCTGCAATGTATACCTTAATCCAGACGCCAGGTGGCGAAGGCGCCGCCGCGCGACTCTGTATTATCTCCATTGTGCTGGCTATCGTCTCGCTGCTGGTGTCGGAATGGCTGGCACGTTTGAGCCGTGAACGGATGGGGAACTGAAATGCTGGAACTTAATTTTAGCCAGACGCTGGGCGAACACTGTCTGACCATCAACGAAACCCTGCCAGCACGGGGTATTACGGCGATTTTTGGTGTGTCGGGGGCGGGCAAAACCTCGCTGATTAACGCCATCAGCGGCCTGACACGACCTCAGAGCGGGCGCATTGTGCTGAATGATCGTGTGCTCAACGACGCAGAACAGCGTATCTGGTTGTCACCGGATAAGCGCCGTATTGGGTACGTTTTCCAGGATGCCCGGCTCTTTCCGCACTATAAGGTTCGGGGTAATCTGCGCTACGGCATGGCGAAAAGCATGGCCGGACAGTTCGATAAACTGGTTGCGCTGCTGGGAATTGAGCACCTGCTCGACCGTCTACCCTCCTCTTTGTCGGGGGGCGAAAAACAGCGTGTGGCCATTGGTCGCGCACTGCTCACCGCGCCGGAACTGCTCCTGCTGGACGAGCCGCTGGCCTCTCTCGATATTCCGCGTAAGCGCGAACTGCTACCCTATCTGCAGCGACTGGCGCGTGAAATCAATATCCCGATGCTCTACGTCAGCCACTCGCTGGAGGAGATCCTCCACTTGGCCGATAACGTGCTGGTGCTGGAAAACGGTAACGTGAAGGCGTTTGGTCCTCTGGAGGAGGTGTGGGGCAGTAGCGTCATGCATCCGTGGTTGCCGGCAGAGCAGCAGAGCAGCATTCTGAGGGTCAGCGTTCTTGAACATCACCCGCACTATGCCATGACCGCGCTGGCGCTGGGCGATCAACACCTCTGGGTGAATAAGCTAGATAAACCGCTACAGGCCAATTTACGCATCCGCATTCAGGCTTCAGACGTCTCGCTGGTACTGCAACCGCCGGTACAGAGCAGTATTCGTAATATCTTGCGAGCAAAAGTCGCCCAATGCTATGACGATAACGGGCAGGTAGAAGTGCAGCTGGAGATTGCCGGTAAGACGCTCTGGGCGCGTATCAGCCCCTGGGCCAGGGATGAACTTAGCATTAAGCCTGGCCTGTGGCTGTACGCGCAGATTAAGAGCGTGTCGATTACAACCTGATCAAATCAGGTTGCTGTAAATAAACTGGGCGATGCTGTCGCGCGTGTTATCGCCGATAACGACGTTGGCGCGCGCCTTCACCGCCTCGTCAGCATTGCCCATCGCCACACCGGTGCCTGCAGCTTCTAACATGCTGATGTCGTTATAATTATCGCCAAAGGCAATAACATCCTGCATCGACCAGCCCTGGGACTCGACATACTGCGTCAGGCGCTTACCTTTGCTGTTGCCTTTGCGGGCAATATCCACCTGATCGTGCCAGGACCACTCACACTCCAGCCCCAGCGTGTTTTCAACGAGTTTAGCAAAATCATTCAGCTTGCTGGTGTCTTCATCGGTCAGGGCAAATTTCCAGATGGCAGAGACCTCCCGGGCCGCCTGCGCCAGCGAAGCTACCTGCGTAAACACCGGGCGTTGCGCCTCTGGCAGAGATTGCGCCCAGGCACGGGTGCGAATCACGTGGCCGGTAGGGCGCTCATACAGCATGGCTTCGTCAACGTACATCAGACCGTGAACGTTATGTTCATCAAGCAGTGTAATCAGCTGTTGTGCCTGCGCAACCGGGAGCGGATCCGATTCGAGAACCTTTTTTGCATGATAATCATACAAATAAGTGCCATTACAACAAATTGCAGGTGTATCTAAAGCCAGTGCCTGATAAAAAGGATGAATAGCAACGTGATGACGACCCGTCACAATAATGAGTTGATAACCCGCTTCGCGCGCGCGTTGTAGCGCTTCGAGCGAAGAGGGGAGCAGGGTTTTTTGCGGGGTAAGTAACGTACCGTCTAAATCCAGTGCAATCACGCGAGAGGTCATTTGTTATTCCGGTTAATGATGAAAAACAGATTGCTGAGATGGTACACCGCGAGACGATCGCTGCAAAATTCCTGGCTAAAATTCAGCATCTACCGTTAAACGATCATCCTTGTACATTACTTTCACGCGCAGTGAGGAAGGAGCATTCATGAAACAAACCGTTTATACCGCCAGTCCTGAAAGCCAACAGATCCATGTCTGGCGTCTGAACCCTGAAGGGTCACTCACCCTTGTTCAGGTTGTCGATGTGCCGGGGCAGGTTCAGCCGATGGTAATCAGTCCGGATAAACGTTTCCTGTACGTGGGTGTGCGTCCGGAATTCCGCGTGCTGGCCTACCGTATTGCACCTGAAGATGGTGCTCTTACCTATACCGCCGAAGCGGCACTGCCGGGCAGCCCGACGCATATCTCCACTGACCTGGAAGGGCGCTTCATCTTTAGCGGCTCCTATAACGCCGGTTGCGTCAGCGTGACGCGCCTGAACGACGGTATCCCGGGCGAAAGCGTAGACATGGTTGATGGGCTGGAAGGTTGCCACTCTGCCAATATCTCACCAGATAATAAAACGCTGTGGGTGCCGGCGCTGAAGCAGGATCGAATCTGTCTTTTCACCCTGGGTGACGACGGTAAACTGGCGGCACAAAATCCGGCGGAAGTGACCACTGTGGAAGGTGCAGGCCCGCGTCATATGGTCTTCCACCCGAATCAGAAGTTCGCTTATGTGGTGAACGAGCTGAACGGCTCGGTAGACGTCTGGGCGCTGAGTGATGCCCACGGCAATATCGAATGTATCCAGACGCTGGATATGATGCCTGCAGATTTTACCGATACCCGCTGGGCGGCCGATATCCACATCACACCGGATGGACGTCACCTCTATGCCTGTGACCGTACGTCCAGCCTGATCACCATCTTCAGCGTGTCTGAAGATGGCAGCGTGCTGGCCGTGGAAGGTTTCCAGCCAACGGAAACTCAGCCGCGTGGCTTCAATATCGATCACACGGGCAAGTACCTGATCGCGGCGGGGCAGAAATCGCATCACATTGCGCTGTATGAAATTCAGGGTGGGCAGGGGCTGCTGGAAGAGAAAGGACGCTATGCCGTCGGCCAGGGCCCAATGTGGGTAGTGGTTAACGCGCAGTAACGCGTTAGGACGTCGCAATAAAAAAACCTCGCCAGTGCGAGGTTTTTTTATACCCGGTGGTGGCCGGACGTGCACATTGAAATACACCAACCCGACAATGATATCTTTCCTCAAAAATAAGTAAATTGAATTGCGTCATACCTAAAAAGATTTCAATGAATAACTAATTGAAAATTATATGTTTATAGACCGGGCATTGATGTTTTCTTAATTTAATTTTAACTGTTTTTATATACAGCCTAATAACGATACAATCGCTGCGTTGGTGCAATGTGTCGCAGGTCCGCAACTCAGGAATATTACCAAGTCCTGGCTGGCGGGTGGTGCCGTCAGTGCCTTAGCTGCGGAGCACATTGAAATACACCAACACCCACTGGCGACAGGCAGCGGAAAGGTAAGTCAGTGGCAGTGCTCCTGACCAAAGGAGTGGCGTATGAGCTTTACAGGATGGTGTATTCTGATCCTGCAACTCATGGTTGCGATACTGCAACTGCTGGACGCGTATCTACAGACGGTTGCCTGACGCTTCCAGGCGCAGCATAAAGGGGGAGTTGCTCCCCCTTTTTGCTAATACCGCCGTTACTGCTTCGGTTCGGTGACGATCTTGCTACCTACACCGCGGTTGTTGTATTCCCACATGCGATTGAAGTTAGCGTCGTTCAGGTTGCGCTGTACATTGCCTTTATCATCAACGGTACCCGTGTTGCCAGCATAAGGGCGCTGAGAGATCGCCGCATTAGCCCAGGGTTTCGCCATGTTGAAGCCTTCATTGATGACGCTATCGCGGATGACGACCTGGCCATTCGAGTTGGCATCGGCATCCAGAGCGCGGCCGAGCTGCGCGACGCCGTCCCCGGCAGCCGTAAAGCGACTATTTACCGCCAGGAAGCCATAGAACATGTTCGACAGGGTGGCTGGGGCAAAGACGTAACCCTCTTTTTGGGTACGGGAATTCACCACCCGGAAGTCGGTGTTATCAAACACGACGGCGCCACGGCCTGCAACGATATCTACGTCACCTTCAATATAGCTATTGGTCACCAGCGTACGGGTCAGGCGGGTGTTCTGCAGCGTATTTTGCACACCGCTATTGGTCACAAAGAAGGTGTTCTGGCGACCCAGAATGTTCACCTTATCGATCTGCACCTGGTCGCCATCGCTACGCAGCGCCACGGCCTGGTGATTACCTGCATCTACGCTGTCGCCCAGATTATTTTCGATGGTCAGGTTTTGCAGCTGCAGGCCATTGTTCTGTGACCAGAATACCGCAGAGCACATCACGCCAACGGTGGCGCTTTGCTTGCTCTGGCAGCGATCAAACATATACCACGCCGGTTTACCTGGCATGTATTTACCGCCCGGATTCACCAGATGGCGCCAGGTGGCGGTGTCGATTTCAGAATCGATCGGCAGGCCAATTTTCACATCAGCAGGTTTTTCACCCATACCGTACAGCGTCACGCTGCCCGGCGCAGCCGGAACATAGACGGTCCCTTCGTACTCGCCAGGCATGATGGCGATGTACTGACGAGAGCTGCTGTGTTTGGCAATGGCAGCATCAACGGCGGCCTGAACAGAGGTATGAGTCACCCCCTGAGTTCCCGCCGGGCCTACCACGAAATTCGGTTGTGCTGGCAGACGAATGGCATACGGCTTCCACGGCGCGGCATCAGGATTCATGGCGGTGAAATAGCGCGCCTGCTGGAAGTTCTTCGCTTCTTCAGCAGAGAGAACAGGACGGGAAGCAATGCCAGGGGCCGCCTGTTCAGACGGAAGCTGGTCTGGTGGCGTTGAGCTACATGCGGACAAGGTCACGCCAAAAGCCAGTGCCAGCGCCAGACGGTAGTGGCTGGAAATATTCAAGGGAAAGCTCCTTGCTGTGCGAATCAAATGGGGATAACGGAAATAGCCTGCTTTTTTATACTAAGTTGGGCGAAACGGGAAGATGAAACGGCAAAAATTGACTTTTTATTCCCAGGCTTAGCGGGAAAAACGTCACAAACTGATAACAATATCGGTAAAGGCGATTGACAGTAGGGCGGGAATGAAAATAAATGTCTATACAACCCATGACAAGTGGAAGCCTGATGTTGCAACTTCATCCTGACGACGTCATCTTGCGTAACGCGCGCCTCGCTACCCTGGATCCCGATCAGCCAGCCCCTTATGGCCTGATGGAAAAGCAGGCGTTAATCCTCCGCGGCGAAACGATTCTGGCGCTGATCCCCGACGCTGACCTGCCGGCTCATCTGCCTGGTCAGCATGACATGCAGGGGCGGCTGGTCACGCCGGGCTTAATCGACTGTCATACCCATCTAATCTTTGGCGGCAATCGCGCGGCGGAGTGGGAGCAACGCCTGAACGGCGTCTCTTACCAAACCATCAGCGCACAGGGCGGCGGGATTAATGCCACCGTGACCGCGACCCGCGACAGCACCCCGGAAGTGCTCTTCCAGCTTGCGCAGGCGCGACTTGTGCGCATGATGCGCGAAGGCGTAACGACGCTTGAGATCAAATCGGGGTACGGTCTGAACGATGAAGCCGAAGAGAAGCTCCTGCGCGTGGCGCAACGGCTCGCTCAACATCATCCCATTGAAATCAGCCCAACGCTGCTGGCGGCCCACGCGGTTCCGCAGGAATATCGCCAGAATCCCGACGGTTGGATTGACCATATCTGTCAGCACACGCTCCCCACGCTATGGCGAAAACAGCTTTTCGAGGCGGTTGATGTTTTCTGTGAAACGGTCGGTTTCACCCCTGCGCAAACTGAGCGGCTGTTCCAGGCGGCACAGCGGCTTGGGATCCCGGTAAAAGGCCATGTCGAGCAGTTGTCGAATCTGGGTGGTACGGCGCTGGTGAGCCGCTATCACGGCTGGTCAGCGGATCATATCGAGTATCTGGACGAAGCCGGCGTGGCGGCGATGGCGCAAAGCGGCACCGTCGCCGTGTTGCTTCCGGGAGCATTCTATTTTCTGCAGGAGCGTCAGCGTCCCCCTGTCGAGCGGCTGCGCCAGCACGGCGTTCCCATGGCCGTCGCCACGGATTACAACCCGGGTACCAGCCCTTTCGCCAGCCTGCATCTGGCCATGAACATGGCCTGCGTCCAGTTTGGCCTGACCCCGGAAGAAGCCTGGGCAGGCGTGACGCGAAATGCCGCCCAGGCGTTAGGGCGTGGTTCTACACAGGGTCAGCTGAAAGCTGGATATAAAGCCGATCTGGCTATCTGGGACGCTGAAAGCCCCGTTGAAATGATCTACGAACCTGGCCGTAACCCGCTCTGGCAGAGGATATTCAGAGGACAAATACAATGAAGCTCTGGCAGCCTGTTTCCCCGGATATCTGGCAAGGGCGCGACGATCGTGCCGAGGCCAGCAACGCGCTGCGCCTGTTTCAAACCGTGCAGCAGAGCCCGACTTTCCAGCCAGGCCGGGAGGGGATTGCGCTGTTGGGCTTTTGCTGTGATGCCGGGGTTAAACGAAATCAGGGCAGGCCGGGCGCAGCAGAGGGACCAGACGTCCTGCGTGCCGCACTGGCCAATATGGCGAGCTATGGCGGTCACGAGCGTCTGACCGATCTGGGGAATATCACCGTAGAAGCCGATGCACTGGAAGCGGCACAGCAGGCGCTCAGTGAGGCAGTGACCACCTGTCAGCAGGCGGGAATGCGCACTCTGGTGCTGGGGGGAGGACACGAAACCGCCTGGGGCCACGGAAAAGGGGTGCTGGACGCCTTCCCCAATGAGCGAGTGGTGATTGTGAATCTCGACGCCCATCTCGATTTACGCCAGGCAAGCCGCGCGACCTCGGGTACGCCGTTTCGCCAGCTGGCCCGTTACTGCGAGGCGCAGCAGCGCGATTTTGTCTATGCCTGCCTGGGTGCCAGTCGGGCAGCGAACACCCAGGCACTGTGGGACGAAGCGGCTCGTCTGAAGGTAACAGTGGTAGAAGATCTTGATTTTCAGCACGCGGCGTCAGACGCCGTGTCAAACCTGATTCAGCAGGCAGATCGTCTCTATCTGACGCTCGATCTCGATGTGCTGTCCGCCGGCGAGATGCCTGCGGTATCGGCGCAGGCAGCGCTGGGCGTGCCCGCGCGGGATCTGCTGCGAGTAATCGAACCGATTTGCCGCAGTGGCAAGCTGCAGGCGGTGGATCTGGTGGAGTTTAGCCCGCGTTTTGATCGCGAGGGGCAGGGGGCAAAGCTCGCCGCGCGGCTGGCGTGGCAAATTGCTCACTGGTGGGCGTAATACGCGGATATACTCGACTTTTTACGGCTTAAGGAATGGTTATGTTCACACGCGCTTCGCAGCGGCAAACTAACGCCCCGGCACCTTTTTACGAAAAGGTGAAACAGGCGATCAGCCATCAAATCGCCACGGGCGTCTGGCGGGCGCACGATCGTATTCCATCCGAGGCGGAGCTGGTGGCGCAGTTCGGATTTAGCCGTATGACCATCAACCGCGCATTGCGGGAGCTTACCGACGAAGGGTTACTGGTCCGTCTGCAGGGGGTTGGCACCTTTGTGGCCGAACCTAAAGGGCAGTCGGCACTGTTTGAGATCCGCAGCATTGCCGACGAAATTGCCGCCCGTCAGCATCAGCACCGCTGTGAGGTGCTGCTGCTGGAGGAGACGCAAGCCTCTGCCCGGCAGGCCATGGCCCTGGATGTGAAAGAGGGCACGGCAATTTTTCACTCTCTGATGCTGCACTTCGAAAACGACGTCCCGGTGCAGATTGAGGATCGCTGCGTCAATGCGCTCAGGGTGCCGGCCTATTTAGAGCAAGATTATACCGCGACCACGCCGCATGCTTATCTGTCGCTGATTGCCCCGCTCACCGAAGGGGAACACATTGTCGAGGCTGTCCGTGCGACCCGGCAGGAGTGCGAACTGCTGCGCATCAAAGAACACGATCCCTGTCTGATGATCCGTCGACGGACCTGGTCGGCATCGAACATTGTCTCTCATGCGCGCCTGCTCTTCCCGGGCGACCGCTACCGGCTGCAAGGCCACTTTATGTCATAAGTTTTAAAAGCGTGATTGCTGACGCAATATAATAAAAATGTATATTTTTTGTTAAATTCTGCCTTGTGCGCACTTGTCTATACAAGTATATCTAATTGTATATTCTCTCCCCAATGAGGAGCACATCATGTCGTCAGGCAAGTATCGCCAGCAGACGGTGCGCGCACCCCGCGGCACCACCTTAACCGCCAAAAGCTGGCTCACCGAAGCCCCGCTGCGTATGTTAATGAATAACCTCGACCCCGATGTGGCCGAAAATCCGAACGAGCTGGTGGTTTACGGCGGTATCGGCCGCGCAGCGCGCAACTGGGACTGCTACGACGCTATTGTTGAGGCACTCACGCAACTCGACGCAGACGAAACCCTGCTGGTGCAATCCGGCAAGCCGGTAGGGGTATTCAAAACCCATTCCAACGCGCCACGTGTGCTGATTGCCAACTCCAACCTGGTACCCCACTGGGCGACCTGGGAACACTTTAACGAGCTGGATGCAAAAGGGCTGGCCATGTACGGCCAGATGACGGCGGGCAGTTGGATCTATATCGGCAGCCAGGGGATCATCCAGGGCACCTGGGAAACCTTCGTTGAAGCCGGACGCCAGCACTATAACGGCTCCCTGAAAGGGCGCTGGATTCTTACCGCCGGTCTGGGGGGAATGGGCGGGGCGCAGCCGCTGGCCGCCACCCTGGCAGGGGCCTGCTCACTCAATATTGAGTGTCAGCAGAGCCGCATTGATTTCCGTCTGCGTACCCGCTATGTGGATGAGCAGGCCGACACGCTTGACGACGCCCTGGCGCGCATCAAAAAATATACCGAAGAGGGCAAAGCCGTTTCGATCGCACTGTGCGCCAACGCAGCGGAGATCCTGCCTGAACTGGTGGCGCGCGGCGTGCGCCCGGACATGGTCACCGACCAGACCAGCGCCCATGACCCGCTGCACGGCTACCTGCCGAAAGGCTGGCGCTGGGATGAGTATCAGCAAAAAGCGCAGCAGGATCCCCAGGGCACCGTGCGGGCCGCGAAGCTCTCCATGGCAGAGCACGTCAACGCAATGCTGGCCTTCAGCCAGCAGGGTATCCCCACATTTGATTACGGCAATAACATCCGCCAGATGGCGAAGGAGATGGGTGTACAAAACGCCTTCGATTTCCCGGGCTTTGTCCCTGCCTATATTCGTCCACTTTTCTGCCGGGGTATCGGCCCGTTCCGCTGGGTGGCGCTCTCCGGCGATCCGCAGGATATCTATAAAACCGACGCCAAAGTGAAAGAGATTATCGCTGACGATGTCCACCTGCATCATTGGCTGGATATGGCCCGGGAACGTATTAACTTCCAGGGGCTTCCGGCGCGTATCTGCTGGGTCGGGCTGGAGTGGCGCCAGAAACTCGGCCTCGCGTTTAACGAAATGGTACGGAGCGGTGAAGTCTCCGCCCCTATCGTTATTGGCCGCGATCATCTCGACTCTGGCTCGGTTGCCAGCCCGAACCGCGAAACCGAAGCCATGCGTGACGGCTCTGACGCGGTCTCCGACTGGCCGCTGCTTAACGCATTACTGAACACGGCCAGCGGAGCGACCTGGGTCTCGCTGCACCACGGCGGTGGGGTGGGGATGGGCTTCTCCCAGCATGCCGGGATGGTCATCGTCTGTGACGGCAGCGATGACGCGGCCGCCCGTATCGCCCGCGTCCTGCATAACGATCCGGCCACGGGCGTGATGCGTCATGCAGACGCCGGATACGACATTGCGATTGATTGCGCCAGAGAGCAGGGACTCAACCTGCCGATGATCACCGCTCAACGAGGAGAGCACCGATGAATGCCTTTACGCTTAACCCCGGTACGCTAACTCTGGCCCAGCTTCGTCAGCTCTGGGGAAGCCCGATGCAGCTCACGCTCAGCGAGGCGGCATTTGGCGCCATTAATGAGAGCGTCGCCTGCGTTGAGGCGATTGTGGCAGAAGGGCGCACCGCCTATGGCATCAACACCGGTTTTGGCCTGTTGGCCCAGACGCGCATTGCCACGCATGATCTGGAAAACCTTCAGCGTTCGCTGGTGCTATCTCACGCCGCCGGCGTGGGGGAGCCGCTCGACGATGCGATCGTGCGCCTGATGATGGTGCTAAAAATTAACAGCCTTGCCCGGGGATTTTCCGGTATCCGTCTCAGCGTGATTCAGGCGTTGATTGGGCTGGTCAATGCCGGCGTGTACCCGTGGATCCCGGCGAAGGGATCGGTGGGGGCCTCCGGCGATCTGGCCCCGCTGGCGCATATGTCGCTCACGCTACTGGGCGAGGGGAAAGCGCGTTACCGGGGAGAGTGGCTGCCCGCCCGCGATGCACTGCAACAAGCCGGCCTGACGCCGGTGACGCTGGCGGCGAAAGAGGGGCTGGCGCTGCTTAACGGCACTCAGGCCTCCACCGCGTTTGCGCTGCGCGGCCTGTTTGAAGCAGAAGATCTCTTTGCCTCAGCGGTCGTCTGTGGCGCGCTCACCACCGAAGCGGTGCTCGGCTCGCGGCGTCCGTTTGATGCCCGTATTCACGACGTGCGTGGCCAGCGCGGGCAAATTGACGCCGCAGCGCTATACCGTCACGTCCTGACGGACACCAGCGCCATCGCTGAGTCGCACCATAACTGCGACAAAGTGCAGGATCCGTACTCCCTTCGCTGTCAGCCGCAGGTGATGGGCGCCTGCCTTACCCAGCTGCGTCAGGCGGCGGAGGTACTGCTGGTCGAGGCAAATGCGGTGTCCGATAACCCGCTGGTCTTTGCGCAGGAGAACGAGGTGATCTCCGGAGGCAATTTCCACGCCGAGCCGGTGGCGATGGCGGCAGATAACATTGCTCTGGCGATTGCCGAAATCGGTGCGCTGGCTGAGCGGCGGATCGCGCTAATGATGGATAAACACATGTCGCAGTTGCCGCCCTTCCTGGTGCGCAACGGCGGGGTGAATTCCGGATTTATGATTGCCCAGGTAACCGCGGCGGCGCTGGCCAGTGAAAACAAAGCCTTGTCACACCCGCACAGCGTGGACAGTCTGCCCACCTCAGCGAATCAGGAAGATCACGTTTCAATGGCGCCTGCCGCAGGGCGGCGTTTATGGGAGATGGCCGGTAATACCCGTGGCGTGCTGGCAGTAGAGTGGCTGGCGGCCTGCCAGGGGATGGATCTGCGCGAGGGCTTAACGTCCAGCCCGCTGCTGGAGCAGGCACGACATACCCTGCGCGAGCAGGTGGCGCACTATGATGACGATCGGTTTTTTGCGCCAGACATTGATGCGGCGATTGCGCTGCTGAGCCAGCGCAGCCTGGTGGGGCTGCTTCCGGCCATATTATAACGATAAGCCCGGCGCAGAGCCGGGCAGGTTTTCAAACATACATCGCCGTGATCGACGCGCTGCCCAGCGTGTGGAAATGCACGTTAAAGCCTACCATCGCGCCGCTTGCGCCTTCATCGACCTCGATTCGCTCTACGTCCAGCGCATGTACCGTGAAAATATAGCGATGGGTTTCGCCCTTCGGCGGCGCCGCGCCGCCATAGCCCGCTTTACCAAAATCGGTACGGGTTTCAACCGCGCCTTCCGGCAGGGCCACCAGCGATGAGCCCGACCCCTGCGGCAACACGCGTGTATCGGCAGGCAGATTCGCCACGATCCAGTGCCACCAGCCTGAACCGGTAGGCGCATCCGGGTCATAGCAGGTGACTACAAAACTCTTCGTGCCCGCCGGCACCTCATCCCAGGCCAGGTGGGGGGAGATGTTATCGCCCTGATAACCCATGCCGTTAAAGACATGACGCTCCGGGAGTTTTTCGCCGTCGCGCAGATCCTGACTGATTAACTTCATACCGTTTCTCCGTAGTGAACTCTGCAAAAAGTGTAATGCAAAACGAGAGTACAAAACGTAACGCTATGGATTAAATCGCAAAATGTGCGGGATTGTGTACAGCATCCACCACCGCCGTGGTGAGCTTTTGCAACTGTTCAGGGCTGATCAGGTACGGCGGCATCAGATAGATGAGCTTACCAAACGGCCGGACCCACACGCCCCGTGCCACAAAGAAGCGTTGCAGCGCCGCCATATTGACCGGATGGTGCGTTTCAACCACGCCGATGGCACCCAGCACCCGCACGTCAGCCACGTATTCGGACTCACGCGCCGCCGCCAGCGCTTGCGAAAGCTGCGTCTCGATGGCCGCAACCTGTGCTTGCCACTCGCCGCTCTCCAGCAGGGCCAGACTTTCACTCGCCACCGCACAAGCCAGTGGATTACCCATAAACGTCGGGCCGTGCATAAAGCAGCCCGCCTCACCCTCGCTGATGGTGTCGGCCACCTGACGGGTCGTAAGGGTGGCAGAAAGCGTCATGGTACCGCCGGTTATCGCCTTGCCCAGACAGAGAATATCCGGCGCGATCCCGGCATGTTCGCAGGCAAAGAGCTTACCGGTGCGGCCAAAGCCGGTGGCGATCTCATCGGCAATCAGCAAGATCCCCTCCCGGTCACACATTTTGCGAATACGTTTAAGCCACTCGGGATGATACATCCGCATACCGCCTGCGCCCTGCACGATGGGTTCGAGGATCACGGCGGCAATCTCATGACGATGCGCCGCCATCAGGCGAGCAAAGCCGACCATGTCTGCCTCATCCCATTTGCCATCGAAGCGGCTTTGCGGGGCGGGTGCAAAGAGGTTTTCCGGCAGATAGCCCTTCCACAGGCTGTGCATGGAGTTATCAGGATCGCAGACCGACATCGCGCCGAAGGTATCGCCGTGATAGCCGTTGCGGAAGGTGAGGAAACGCTGACGGGTTTCGCCTTTGGCATGCCAGTATTGCAGCGCCATTTTCATCGCTACCTCTACCGCCACCGAGCCCGAGTCGGCAAGAAACACGCACTCCAGCGCCTGCGGAGTCATGGCCACCAGCCGACGACAGAGATCCACGGCGGGCTGGTGGGTAATACCGCCGAACATGACATGAGACATCTGATCGATCTGCGCCTTCATCGCCGCGTTCAGACGCGGGTGATTGTAGCCATGAATGGCCGCCCACCAGGAAGACATTCCGTCCACCAGCAGCTCGCCGCTGGCGAGTTTCAGTTCGCAACCCTGCGCCGAGGCGACCGGGTAAACCGGTAACGGCTGGGTCATAGAGGTGTAAGGGTGCCAGATGTGGCGCTGATCGAAAGCGAGATCGTCCGTTGTCATAATCGACTTGTAAACCATTTTGAAAACATTTAGGTTTACAAGTATAAACCGAACCCAACCTGATCTAAACCCCTTTTGGAGATGCCCCATGGCTCACCAGACACGCTGGACGATGTCGCAAGTTACTGCATTATTTGAAAAACCCCTCCTTGAACTGCTGTTTGAAGCCCAGCAAATTCATCGTCAGCACTTCGATCCGCAGCAGGTGCAGGTCAGCACCTTGCTGTCGATTAAAACCGGTGCCTGCCCGGAAGATTGCAAATACTGCCCGCAAAGTGCGCGCTACAAAACTGGCCTGGAATCTGAACGTCTGATGGAGGTTGAACAGGTGCTGGAGTCAGCCCGTCAGGCGAAAAACGCAGGCTCCACCCGCTTCTGCATGGGGGCCGCCTGGAAGAACCCTCACGATCGCGATATGCCTTATCTGGAGCAGATGGTACAAGGCGTGAAGGCGATGGGGATGGAGGCCTGTATGACGCTGGGTACGCTGAACGAAACTCAGGCTCAGCGCCTGAGCGCGGCGGGGCTGGATTACTACAACCACAACCTCGACACCTCCCCGGAGTTTTACGGCAATATCATCACCACTCGCACCTATCAGGAGCGTCTCGACACCCTCGACAAGGTGCGCGATGCGGGCATCAAAGTCTGCTCGGGCGGGATCGTCGGTTTAGGCGAAACGGTGAAAGATCGTGCAGGTCTGCTGCTGCAGCTGGCCAACTTACCGACGCCGCCAGAGAGCGTGCCTATCAACATGCTGGTGAAGGTAAAGGGCACCCCGCTGGCCGATAACGATGACGTCGATGCGTTCGACTTTATCCGCACTATTGCCGTGGCGCGCGTGATGATGCCGACCTCCTGGGTACGTCTTTCCGCGGGTCGCGAGCAGATGAACGAACAGACCCAGGCGATGTGTTTTATGGCCGGGGCGAACTCCATCTTCTACGGCTGCAAGCTGCTGACCACCCCGAACCCGGAAGAGGACAAAGACGTTCAGCTGTTCCGTAAGCTGGGGCTCAATCCGCAGCAGACCGCGGTAGCCACGGGTGATATTGAGCAACAGCATCAGCTGGAGCAGCAACTCTTCAACGCCGACACTGAACAGTTCTACAACGCGGCAACGGTATGACCTGGCAGCAACGGATCACCGCCGCCCTGGAAGCACGCCGGGCGGCAGACGCGCTGCGCGTGCGCACGGTGGTTGAGAACGGCGCGGGCCGTTTTCTCACCCGCGACCAGCAGCGCTACTGCAACTTCTCCAGCAATGACTACCTCGGGCTGAGCCAACATCCTGAGGTTATTCGTGCCTGGCAGCAGGGGGCTGAGCAGTACGGTGTCGGCAGCGGCGGCTCGGGCCATGTCAGCGGCTATACCCGTGCGCATCAGGCACTGGAAGAACATCTGGCCGGCTGGTTAGGCTATCCACGTGCGCTGCTGTTTATCTCGGGCTTTGCGGCGAATCAGGCTCTCATTGCGGCTCTGCCGGGCAAAGCGGATCGGATCCTGGCCGACCGCCTGAGCCATGCTTCGCTGCTGGAGGCGGCCAGCCTCAGCCCGGCGCAGTTACGCCGCTTTGCGCACAACGATCCTGCGCAGCTGGCCGAATTGCTGGATAAACCCTGCGCCGGCCAACAGCTGGTTGTGACCGAGGGGATTTTCAGCATGGATGGCGACAGCGCGCCCTTAGCGGCGCTGGCCTCAGCTACCTGGCAGAGACAGGGCTGGCTGCTGGTGGACGATGCCCATGGGATCGGCATCACCGGCCCGGAAGGGCGGGGCAGCGCGGCTTGTCAGCAGGTCAAACCGGACCTGCTGGTCGTCACCTTCGGTAAAGGGGTGGGCGTCAGCGGCGCGGCGGTGCTGTGCAGCGAAGAAGTTGCCGATTATCTGCTGCAGTTTGCACGTCATCTCATCTACAGCACCAGCATGCCGCCTGCCCAGGCGGTCGCGCTGCTGACGGCGTTTAACCTCATTCGGGGTGAAGAGGGCGATGCCCGGCGACAAAAACTGGAACAGCATATTCAACAGTTCCGCCGTGGTGTGAAGGGTTTGCCGCTGCAGGTGACCCACTCGCACAGTGCCATTCAACCGCTGATTGTCGGCGAGAATGGCCGGGCGCTGAATCTGGCGCAGCATCTCAGAAGCCAGGGCATTTGGGTAACGGCGATCCGACCGCCTACGGTGCCTGCGGGCTCGGCGCGTTTGCGCCTGACCCTCACCGCCGCCCATAAAGCGGCAGATATCACGACGCTTCTGGAGGCGCTCCATGCCGCAAGTGAATAAACAGGCGATTGCCGCTGCCTTTGGCCGCGCTGCCCAGAGCTATGCTAACCATGACGCGCTGCAGCGACACAGCGCGCAGGGGCTGCTGGCCCTGTTGGGGGACATCGCCCCCAGCCGGGTGCTGGATGCAGGCTGCGGTCCGGGCGGGAATAGCCGCGTTTGGCGCAGTCGGGGCTGCCACGTGACGGCGATGGATCTCAGCGCACCGATGCTTGAACAGGCCCGCAGCAACGAGGCCGCAGACGCCTACCTGCTGGGGGATATCGAGGCTATCCCGCTGGCGGATGCCGGTTTCGATCTGGTCTGGAGCCACCTGGCGGTACAGTGGTGCGCCAGCCTGCCGCAGGCGCTCGCCGAGCTCTACCGGGTGACGCGTCCTGGGGGGCAGGTGGCATTTACCACGCTTCTGAACGACTCCCTGCCGGAGCTGAATCAGGCCTGGCGAGCGATAGATGACCGCGCCCACGCTAACCGCTTTTTAACGGCGCAGCAGCTCACAGAAGCCCTCTCTGGCTGGCGTTGCCGGGTAAAGCGTCAGACGGTCACTTTGCCGTTTGATGATGCCCTGCAGGCGATGCGATCCCTGAAGGGAATTGGAGCCACCCATTTGCACGAAGGGCGTGCCGGTAAACTGCTGACCCGTAGAGCGTTACAGCAGTTAGCGCTGGCATGGCCGCAGCAGAACGGAAAATTTCCGCTAACTTATCAACTCTTTCATGGAATTATCGAACGTGATTAACCGCTTTTTCGTCACCGGCACCGACACTGAGGTAGGCAAAACCGTTGCCAGCACCGCGCTGTTACAGGCAGCTTCCGCCCTGGGGTATCGTACGGCAGGTTACAAACCGGTTGCGTCGGGCAGCGAGATGACCGCAGAGGGGCTTCGTAACAGCGATGCGCTGGCATTACAGCACAACAGCAGCGTGGCGCTGCCCTACGATCGGGTGAACCCTTACACCTTTGCGGAGCCGACTTCCCCGCACATCGTCAGCGCTGACGAAGGGCGCCCCATCGATTTTTCGATCCTCTCTGCCGGCTTGCGTACCCTTGAACAGCAGGCCAACTGGGTGCTGGTAGAGGGGGCCGGTGGGTGGTTCACGCCACTCTCAGAGACACAGACTTTTGCCGACTGGGTAGTGACTGAGCAGTTGCCGGTGATCCTGGTGGTAGGGGTGAAACTGGGCTGTATTAACCACGCTATGCTGACCGCGAAGGCGGTAGAGCAGGCCGGACTCCGGCTGGCGGGCTGGGTGGCCAACGATGTCGTACCGCCGGGTAAACGCCACGCGGAGTATATGGCGTCGTTGACCCGGCTCATCCCCGCACCGCTGCTGGGCGAGATCCCCTGGCTGGGTGAGCACGGCGATACGGCAGAGGTGGGGCGCTATCTCTCCCTTAGCGCGCTGACGCCATCCAGTGGGCCAGCAGGGGATCGTCCAGCTCGCTAACGCGTCCCTGCGCAACGTTGCGCCCGCGATAGAGTAAACAAAAGCGATCCGCAACCCGGCGGATCAGCGACAGCTGCTGTTCTGCCAGTAAAACCGATAACCCTAACTCCCGGTTAAGCCGCACCAGCAGCTGCGCCAGCTTCACGGCGAACGACTGCCCCGGCCCGCGGCTGGGTTCATCCAGGATCAGCAGCCGGGGACGGGTCACCAGCGTATTCGCCAGCGCCAGCTGGTACTGCTCTGCCTCACCGATACCCGACGCGCGTAATCGGCGCAAAGGGTAGAGTTCCGGGAAGAGGTCGTAGATCTCGCCATTCATGGTGCCGCCCATGTCTCCCTTTGCCATCCGCGCAACCTGTAAGTTCTCCTCTACCGTCAGCTGTGAAAAGATGCGCCGCTCTTGCGGCACATAGCCAATGCCTAGCTGATGGCGCGTCTGCGCCGCCACGCCTAACAGATTGTAGGGAGGGGCGCCCGCCTCATGCCACACCATGCTGCCGCTGGCGACGGGCAGCAAACCCGCAATACAGTGGATCAGCGTGGTTTTCCCCATGCCGGGCAGGCCGACGATACCGGTACACACGCCGGGGGGCAGGTCGAGATCGACATTCCATAGCGTATGCTGATTCCCGTAGTACTGGTTAACGGCTCGGAGGCTCAACATCGTGTTTTCTCCTTAGGCTGGCGACGATGACCTGACATGTACTGCAAAACCCTTGCCACAGAGTCAGAAGAGGGCAAAAAACACCGTTTTTTCGGAACCCGCCGCAAAGTTTCTCCCTCAATCGCAGAAGATTGCACTGCCGCAGTGCCAGCCATGAAGAGTAATGGTGCAGCGCCTTTCTGCCGGGAGTGTGAGCAAGATCCCACCAATTTGCTCTGCCTTTTTTCGCTGAGGATCACCAAAATTTAGCGATAAAAAAAATTTCTTGCCGCGTTGGGTTAAAAAACCGGGAATTAGCAGAGCGGCGGCGGCTACGGGCTGGAATGAGTTATCCACTATTCCTGTGGATAACCTTGTGCATTAGAGTTAGAAAACGTGAGGTAAGCGAGAGAATACGCGGCCTGCGCCTGAATTGCTGCGAAACCCGTCTTTTCTTAATATTTTTTTATTATCAATAAGTTATATAAAAGCAATGTCTGTCAAGAAAGTGTCATGGTTAATGACAAAAGTACGTGGGCTCGTCTTGACAAATGTTAAAAAAGGAAAAGTTTTGGGGATAACCGAAAAAGTTCCGCATTCTGGCGGGTTGCAGGCGAAATTTTGCGCAGTAAACCGGTTAAAGAGTAGGCGGTAACAGAAATGGCAATTCACGTTACTGGTTTTTCATCCAGTATAATTTACTGGCAAAAAACCGTATCGCGAGTAAAATTACTCACCTGCCGTATAATTGATCATCAGGTCGTCGTTAATGAGTAAACCGTTCAAACTGAATTCCGCTTTCCGTCCTTCTGGCGATCAGCCAGAAGCGATTCGCCGTTTGAAAGAGGGGCTGGAGGATGGTCTCGCGCATCAGACGTTGCTGGGGGTAACCGGCTCGGGTAAAACCTTTACCGTTGCCAACGTCATTGCCGACCTGCAACGTCCGACCATGGTGCTGGCGCCAAATAAAACCCTGGCGGCGCAGCTGTACGGCGAGATGAAAGAGTTCTTTCCTGAAAACGCCGTTGAGTATTTCGTCTCTTACTACGACTACTATCAGCCTGAGGCCTATGTCCCGAGTTCGGACACCTTTATCGAGAAAGATGCCTCGGTAAACGAACATATTGAGCAGATGCGACTCTCTGCCACCAAAGCGCTGCTTGAGCGTCGCGATGTGGTGGTGGTGGCCTCGGTATCGGCGATTTACGGTCTGGGCGACCCGGATCTCTATCTGAAAATGATGCTGCACCTGACGGTGGGCATGATTATCGATCAGCGCGCCATTTTGCGCCGTCTGGCCGAGCTGCAGTACACCCGTAACGATCAGGCCTTCCAGCGCGGTACATTCCGCGTGCGCGGCGAGGTGATTGATATCTTCCCCGCCGAGTCCGACGATATCGCCCTGCGCGTGGAACTGTTTGATGAAGAGGTAGAGCGGCTGTCGCTGTTCGACCCGCTTACCGGTCATGTGGAGTCGGTGATCCAGCGTTACACCATCTATCCAAAGACCCACTACGTGACCCCACGCGAGCGTATCGTACAGGCGATGGAAGAGATTAAAGTCGAGCTGGGCGATCGCCGTAAGGTGCTGCTTGCCAACAATAAATTGCTGGAAGAGCAGCGCCTGAGCCAGCGCACCCAGTTTGATCTGGAGATGATGAACGAGCTGGGGTACTGCTCCGGCATCGAAAACTACTCCCGTTACCTCTCCGGGCGCGGGCCGGGCGAGGCGCCGCCAACCCTGTTTGACTACCTGCCGGCGGATGGCCTGCTGGTGGTGGATGAATCCCACGTAACCATTCCGCAAATCGGCGGCATGTATCGCGGTGACCGGGCGCGTAAAGAGACGCTGGTGGAGTATGGCTTCCGCCTGCCTTCCGCGCTGGACAACCGCCCAATGAAATTTGAAGAGTTCGAGGCACTGGCACCGCAAACCATCTACGTTTCAGCGACGCCGGGCAACTATGAGCTCGAAAAGTCGGGCGGCGACGTAGTGGATCAGGTTGTACGTCCGACCGGTCTGCTTGATCCAATCATCGAGGTGCGCCCGGTGGCGACGCAGGTCGACGATCTGCTCTCTGAGATCCGCGCCCGGGCGTCTATCAACGAGCGCGTGCTGGTAACGACCCTCACCAAGCGCATGGCGGAAGATCTGACCGAATACCTGGAAGAGCATGGCGAAAAGGTACGTTATCTGCACTCGGATATCGATACCGTCGAGCGTATGGAAATTATCCGCGACCTGCGTTTGGGCGAGTTTGACGTGCTGGTGGGCATCAACTTACTGCGAGAAGGGCTGGACATGCCTGAGGTGTCGCTGGTCGCGATTCTGGACGCTGATAAAGAGGGCTTCCTGCGCTCTGAGCGTTCACTGATTCAGACCATTGGCCGTGCCGCGCGTAACGTAAACGGTAAGGCGATTCTCTACGGCGATAAGATCACCCCGTCGATGGCGAAAGCGATTGGTGAGACCGAGCGTCGTCGTGAGAAGCAGCAACAATACAACGAAGAGCACGGCATCACGCCACAGGGTCTGAACAAGAAAGTGGTGGATATTCTGGCGCTGGGTCAGAACATTGCCAAGACCAAAGCCAAAGGCCGCGGTAAAGCGCGCCCGGTCATAGTGGAAGACGATTCCGCATTACTGACGCCAAAAGCGTTGCAGCAGAAAATACACGAACTGGAAGGGCAGATGATGCAGCATGCGCAGAACCTCGAGTTCGAAGAGGCGGCGCAGATCCGCGATCAGCTGCATCAGTTGCGAGAGTTGTTTATTGCGGCGTCGTGATTAACGTCGGTTCCCTCGCCCGAGAGGTGAGGGAACCGGTCAAAACGTCATTCAGCCCAATGCCTGAATGGCGCTTTCCAGCGCGACACGCAGCAGATGTCGATCGTGACGATATTTGATATCGCTGGCCTCCAGCGGCTCCTGGATCACCACGCGTCCCTCCATTCCTGAAGTATCCACTTTGGGCCCCACGACCACCGCATCGATAATTTTCTTACCGACCCGCTCCTCCATCAGCTGCAATTTGTTCGCCAGCGTTAAGCTGGCCGCGGCCGGGCTGAGTTCGCGCCCCAGGTTACCGATATAGACCACCGGTGCCGGTGTACGGCGTAGCGCCTGCGCCAGCTCGTTAATCAACAGCAGCGGCATCAGGCTGGTATAAAAGCTGCCGGGGCCAATCAGAATCAAATCTGCTTCGCCTATCGCTTCTACCGCTTCGCGGGTGGCAGGCACGCTGGGGTAGATCATCAGCTCTTTTGGCGCTACGGTGAGCTGATCAATATTCACTTCGCCATAGACTTCGTGGCCGTCGGCATCAATAGCCATCAGATCAACCGGCAATTCGGACATCGGAATCAAAAACGCATCCACTTTAAGCAGGTTGCGAATGAGATTGATCGCCTCCAGAGGCCTGACGCTGAGATGGTCCAGCGCCTTTAACATGAGATTTCCGAGGTTATGACCCGAAAGCTCGCCATTACCGCCAAAACGGTACTCAAACATGGCCGAGGCGACGCTGGGTTCGGTAATTAACTGGTTTAAGCAGTTACGCATATCGCCCCAGGCGATCCCCCCTTCAGAGCGGCGAATTCGACCCGTTGAGCCCCCATTATCAGTGGTAGTTACAATCCCTGTCAGGCGTGAGCCGAGAGATGACAGAGATGACATCACTCGTCCCAGGCCGTGCCCTCCACCGAGGGCCACCACGCGATCGAGGTCGGCAAAAGTGCGGTTGCGCATAAACATTCCTTCAAATTACGAACCCGCTAACAGTAACCTAACTACCCCTAAAAGACGATGCCCGTCCGGAGGCAAAATGACGTACATCAATGCAAAAACAGGGTATTTGCGTATTCTGTAGCGAAAATAGACGATAAGCGCGTTATATATAATTTTATATAGCGAAAGCGCGGGATGGCGAATTCCGCTTTAACGCGCTACTATCGGCTTAACCACGTTTTCATTACTGAAAACATACACTCTAGCCTTAACGCCTGTGTCCACAATGATATGGCGTTCTGGCCGTGGCGGTTCCGCCACCAGGGTACAGAAAGAAATGACTGTGCCTCCCATATTTGGAAAGGTGTACATGGCTTCACAACTTACCGATGCTTTCGCGCGTAAGTTTTATTACTTACGTTTGTCGATTACCGATGTGTGCAACTTTCGTTGCACCTATTGCCTGCCCGAGGGTTACAAACCGGGTAGCGTAACCAATAACGGCTTTCTCTCCGTGGATGAAGTGCGCCGCGTGACGCGCGCCTTTGCTGCAATGGGCACCGAAAAGGTTCGCCTTACGGGAGGAGAGCCCTCACTGCGCCGTGATTTTGTCGATATTATTGCCGCTGTGCGTGAAAACGACGCCATTCGTCAGATTGCGGTCACGACCAACGGATACCGTCTTGCACGCGACGTCGCCCAGTGGCGCGATGCGGGCCTGACGGCAATTAACGTTAGCGTCGATAGCCTCGATGCCCGTCAGTTCCACGCCATCACTGGGCAGGACAAGTTTCAGCAGGTGATGGAGGGGATCGATGCCGCCTTTGAGGCGGGTTTCGACAAGGTTAAAGTCAACACCGTGCTCATGCGTGATGTAAATCATCATCAGCTCGACACCTTCCTGGCGTGGATCAAACCGCGTCGCATTCAGTTGCGTTTTATCGAGTTAATGGAGACCGGTGAAGGTAGCGAGCTGTTCCGCCGTCATCATATCTCTGGCATGGTGCTGCGCGATGCGCTGCTCAAACGTGGCTGGATCCATCAGATTCGTCAGCGCAGCGACGGCCCGGCACAAGTCTTTTGCCATCCTGATTACGAAGGCGAAATTGGGCTGATCATGCCTTATGAGAAAGATTTCTGTGCCAGTTGTAACCGCCTGCGCGTTTCGTCGGTGGGTAAACTGCACCTCTGTCTGTTTGGCGATGGCGGCGTGGATCTGCGCGATTTGCTTGCCGAGGATGCACAACAGCAGGCGCTTGAAGCGCGTATCTCCGAGGCATTGACGCACAAAAAACAGACCCACTTCCTGCATCAGGGCAATACCGGAATCACCCAGAACCTCTCTTATATTGGCGGTTAAGCGCATAAGGAAGCAGAACATGAGCCAGGTTAACGCCGAATTTATCCCGACGCGGATAGCCATTCTTACCGTCTCTGAACGCCGCGGCGAAGAGGATGACACCTCTGGTCACTGGCTGCGCGAGGCGGCGCATGATGCGGGCCATCAGATTGTCGATAAAGCCATTGTTAAAGAGAATCGCTACGCCATACGTGCGCAGGTCTCTCAGTGGATCGCCAGCGAAAATGTGCAGGTGGTACTGATCACCGGTGGCACCGGTTTTACGACCGGGGATCAGGCACCGGAAGCGCTGCTCCCGCTCTTCGATCGCGAAGTCGAAGGTTTTGGCGAGGTGTTCCGTATGCTCTCCTTTGAAGAGATTGGCACCTCCACGCTGCAGTCGCGCGCAGTGGCTGGCATCGCCAATAACACCCTGATTTTTGCTATGCCGGGCTCCACGAAAGCCTGTCGTACCGCGTGGGAGAACATTATCGCTCCGCAGCTTGATGCCCGTACGCGCCCGTGCAATTTCCATCCTCATCTTAAGAAGTAAGCTATGTCGCAACTGACCCATATTAACGCCGCGGGCGAAGCCCATATGGTGGATGTCTCCGCCAAAGCGGAAACCGTACGCGAAGCGCGCGCAGAAGCCTTCGTCACCATGTTGCCAGAGACTCTGGCGATGATTATTGATGGCAGCCACCACAAAGGCGACGTCTTTGCCACGGCGCGTATCGCAGGCATTCAGGCCGCTAAACGTACCTGGGAGTTAATTCCGCTTTGTCATCCGTTGATGTTAAGCAAAGTCGAAGTGAATCTGCAGGCCCAGCCGGAACAGAGCCGGGTGCGTATTGAGTCGCTGTGCCGTCTGACGGGTAAAACCGGCGTTGAGATGGAAGCTCTCACCGCCGCCTCGGTTGCGGCGCTGACCATCTATGACATGTGCAAAGCGGTCCAGAAAGATATGATAATTGGCCCGGTGCGCCTGTTAGCGAAGAGCGGCGGTAAATCGGGGGATTTCAGGGTGGAAAGCAATGATTAAAATTCTGTTTTTTGCGCAGGTACGCGAGCTGGTTAATACCGACAGCCTGACGCTGGATGCCACCTTCGACGATGTTGAAGCGTTGCGTGCGCACCTGGCGGGGCAGGGTGACCGTTGGGCGCTGGCGCTGGAGCCCGGTAAACTGCTGGCGGCGGTCAACCAGACCCTCGTTGAGTTTAACCACCCTGTGCGTGCCGGTGACGAAGTCGCCTTCTTCCCACCGGTCACCGGAGGCTAACATGAGTGAAACCTGCATCCGCGTGCAGACCACGCCCTTCAACGTAGGTGAAGAGTACCGCTGGCTTGCCGAGCGCGACGAAGACGGCGCGGTGGTGACCTTTACCGGTAAAGTGCGTAACCACAACCTGGGCGACAGCGTTAAAGCGCTCACGCTGGAACACTACCCAGGGATGACCGAGAAAGCGCTGACGGAAATCGTTGCCGGTGCGCGCGAACGCTGGGCATTAGGGCGCGTCACCGTCATCCATCGCATTGGTGAGATGTGGCCGGGCGAAGAGATTGTCTTTGTCGGCGTCACCAGCGTTCATCGCGGCAGCGCCTTCGACGCGGGCGAGTTTATTATGGATTATTTGAAAACGCGCGCCCCCTTCTGGAAACGCGAAGCCACGCCGGAAGGTGAGCGCTGGGTCGAGTCCCGCGACAGCGATAAAGCCGCAGCCCATCGCTGGTAGCCGGATTGCCGGGATGTGTTAGGCTTATGAGTATGTTTTCTTAACAGGAGTGAGTCATGGATCGATTTCCGCGTTCCGATTCGATAGTTCAGCAGACCCGCAGCGGGCTGCAGACCTATATGGCGCAGGTGTACGGCTGGATGACGGTCGGGCTGCTGCTAACCGCGTTTATCGCCTGGTATGCGGCGAATACGCCTGAGTTGATGATGTTTATCTTCTCAAGCAAAGTCACCTTCTTTGGGCTGATCATTGCGCAGCTGGGGCTGGTATTTGTGCTCTCAGGCCTGGTGCATAAGCTCAGCGCCGGGATGGCAACAACGCTATTTATGCTCTATTCGGCGCTGACGGGGCTCACGCTCTCCAGCATCTTCCTCGTCTATACCTACTCATCTATCGCCAGCACCTTTGTGGTGGCCGGTGGGATGTTTGGTGCCATGAGTCTGTATGGTTACACCACCAAACGTGACCTGAGCGGCTTCGGCAATATGCTGTTTATGGCGCTGATTGGTATCGTGTTGGCTTCGCTGGTGAACTTCTGGCTGAAGAGCGAGGCGTTGATGTGGGCGGTGACCTATATCGGGGTGATTGTCTTTGTCGGGCTGACGGCTTACGACACCCAGAAGCTGAAAAACATCGGCGAGCAGATGGATGTGCGCGACAGTAGCAACCTGCGTAAATACGCCATTCTGGGGGCGTTGACCCTCTATCTGGACTTCATCAACCTGTTCCTGATGCTGCTGCGTATTTTCGGCAACCGCCGTTAACGTTCAGGCCCGGCGAACCCTTCGCCGGGCCATTATCACTGTTTCTGCATCGCCTCTTCGTTTTTCGCCCGCAGCTTCTTCGCCCGACCTTCCAGAATCAGATACCCCACCGTCGCCAGCGCCAGCGGCAGGAAGTAATAGAGCACGCGGTACGCCAGCAGGGCGGCAATAATCTTGCCGTGCGACACATGTTCCCCGGCCAGCAGGGCAATAAATACGGCCTCGAGCACCCCGATCCCGGCAGGAATATGGACGATGACCCCGGCGATGCTGCTCACCAGCAGAACCCCAAGCACGAAGAAGTAATTCACATCTTCGCCGATCAGCATCCAGATGATGACTCCCATCGCCATCCAGTTTGCCGCCGAGATGGCCATCTGCGCCAGCGCAAACTTCCACGACGGCAGTACCAGCTTCTGGCCCTTAATAGTCATATGACGGCGTTTAGCAAAGGCGCAGGCCCAGAGATAGAACGCAATCATCGCCAGCAGCACAATGCCAATAATCCGCAGCGTACCCTGGTCGATATACCAGTGGTCGGGCAGTTGCACCACGCCTGCGGTAAAGATCACCCCGCCCAGCAGGATATAGCCCAGCCAGTTGGTGGTGATACTCAGCGAAAAGATGCGGGTGATGGTGCTGCCGGGCAGGCCGAGACGGGAATAGAGGCGATAGCGCATACCGATGCCGCCCACCCAGGTGCTCAGGGTCAGGTTAAAGGCATAGCAGATAAACGACACCAGCATCACCTGCCGCTTTGCCAGTTTGTGACCACAATAGGCCCGCCCCAGTAAGTCATAGCAGCCATAAATCAGGTAGCTCACTATCACAAGACCGAAAGCACTCGCCAGGATCCACGGGTTATAGTCGCGGATAACTTTGCCCACGTCCTCCCAGTCCACTTTCTGCGCGTAGATCACCAGCAGCACCGCTACGGCGATGAAAAAGAGCCCGGTGAGGATTTTTTTGGCCACCCGCCAGCGGGAATGTTTTTTACTCATCAGGGTTTCGCCCCCGTATTTTCAGCTTCGACACGATCCTGCGTCTCCATCTCGGGTTGCACTGGCGGGTCAACCTGCGCCAGCTTGGGCGTATGTGCGGGCAGCCAGCCAACCAGCGCCGGGAAATGACGCAGGAAGTGGAACACCACCACGCTTTTAGTCAGGTTCCACCAGGTGCGTTTCGGTACCATCGACTCATCCACGCGCACGCAATCCTTTTCAATAATGGTGTTCAGGTTTTCGCGCAACGTATGGTTAAACTCGCGATCGTGAATAATCAGGTTAGCCTCGAGATTCAGGGAGAGGCTAAGGGGGTCGAGATTACTGGAGCCCACGGTCGCCCAGTGATCGTCCATCACCGCCACTTTGCCATGCAGTGGACGGCGGCGGTATTCGTAGATCTGTACGCCGCCTTTCACCAGATAGTGATAAAGCAGACGCGCGCCTACGGTGACAATCGGCATATCAGGCTCGCCCTGAACGATAAGCTTCACCCGAACCCCACGCCGTGCTGCGTTACGCATAGCGTGCAGCAGCCGATAGCCCGGGAAGAAATAGGCATTGGCAATGATCACTTCCCGACGGGCGTTAGCCAGCATCTTCAGATAGTGGCGCTCAATATCATCCCGGTGCTCTTCGTTGTCACGCCAGACGAACAGCGCCTGAGCCTCACCGGGTTTGGTGTTCTCTTCCGGGCGGTGGCGGCGCTTCCACCACCGGCGGGCGGCGGCGTTGCCGGGCAGGTTCTCCAGCTCAAACTGTAGGATGTCCTGCACCACCGGGCCTTCCACCTCTATCGCGTAATCCTGCTTGGCTTCCGGGCCGTAGTCCGACATATGTTCATCGGAGTAGTTAATGCCACCGACAAAGGCGATGCGGTCATCAATGACCACAATTTTGCGGTGCATACGGCGAAAGACGTTGGTACGCATGCCCAGCAGGGGAGGGCGTGGATCGTAATATCGGAACACCACGCCGGCCGCGGTCAGCTCACCGACAAAATCATCGCTTAAATCGGGTGAGCCGTAGCCGTCCAGCAGGACTTCAATCTGTACACCGCGCTGAGCCGCACCGAGCACTGCAGCATGCAGCTGGCGGCCTACGCCATCTTCAAACCAGATAAAGGTTTCGAGAATAACTCTGCGTTCCGCTTTGCCAATGGCGGCAAAAACGGCGGGATAAAAGTTATCTCCGTTTTCCAGAAGCCGTATCCGGTTACCCTCTTGCCATGAGCATTTCATAAGTGGATCTCCGCACTCAAAGGGGCATGGTCGGACAGGTGACGCCAGTTTCTCAGCGCCAGCGCGGTAGGGGCGCTGGCATGGGCATTTTTCACATAAATACGGTCGAGACGCAGCAGCGGAAAGCTAACGGGAAAAGTGCGTGCTGGTCGACCGTGGGCGCGGGTAAAAATCTCATCTAATCCCGCCCGGGCTTTCAGCGGATGGTTAGCCCGCTGGCGCCAGTCATTAAAATCCCCGGCCACCACCACCGGATCGCCCTCCGGCAGGCCATTGACCCAGGTGGACATCATATCCAGCTGCGCCCGGCGGTGCGCCTCTCGTAGCCCCAGATGGACAGAGGCCACGTGCAGGGGGGCGTCGAATTCCGGCAGGGCGATACGGCAATAGAGCAGCCCGCGCTTTTCGCTCTCGCCCACCGAAACGTCATGGTTTTCGTAATGTTCAATAGGATAGCGTGAAAGCACCGCATTGCCATGGTGCCCTTCGGGGTAGACCGCGTTGCGCCCGTAGGCATAGTCGCTCCACATGGTATCGGCAAGAAACTCATAGTGGCTGGTATCGGGCCAGTTCTCCACGTGCAGCGGATGCACTTCGTGCGCCCCCATCACCTCCTGCAGGCAGACGATATCCGCGCTGACGGTGCGAACCGCGTCGCGTAGCTCCGGCAAAATAAAGCGGCGGTTAAATGCCGTAAAGCCTTTATGGATGTTGATCGTCAACACTTTTAGCGAAAAATGGCGGCTTTGTTGGCTCATAAGCTCCCTCCGGCGTTACTATCCTGATGAAAATAAAGTGTAGTCGTCGTCACAAAAAGATGCTGGGTTACGGAATTTTCCGTAAAGTGCGGTAGTCTGAAGAAGCAGATAAAAATCCTCCAGGAGAGAAGCCATGAAGTGGCAACAACGCATTCGCGTCGCAACCGGCCTGAGTTGCTGGCAGATTATGTTGCATTTAGCGGTTGTCGCTGTGCTGGTGCTGGCGTGGACCAGCGGAGCGCTGGTGCGCGTTGGGTTAGGTTTATGCGTGCTGTACGGGGTGACCGTCCTGCTGATGCTCTTTTTACAGCGTCACCATGAGCAATGCTGGCGTGAAGTGGCAGATGTGCTTGAAGAGCTGACCACCACCTGGTACTTCGGCGCGGCCATGATTGTGCTGTGGCTGCTGTCACGCGTGCTGCAGAACAATATATTACTGGCTCTGGCAGGGCTGGCCATCCTCGCCGGGCCGGCAGTGGTGTCACTGCTGACCCGGGAGAAAAAGCTACGCGATATTGCGTCTAAACATCGCGTAGGCCACTGAGCCCGTCGTGGCCGCTATCACCAGTAGCGGCCACAAACTTCCCCAGACAATATCCAGACTCGCGTCCTTCAGGTAGATCTGCTTGGTAATATCGGTAAAGTGCCGAATAGGGTTTACCCACGTCAGATTCTGTAGCCATACCGGCATGTTCTCGACCGGCGAAACATACCCCGACAGCAAAATGGCGGGCATCATAAAGACAAACACCCCGATAAAGGCCTGCTGCTGCGTAGAGCAAAGCGCCGAGATCAACAGCCCGAATCCCACCAGCGACAGACCATAGATCACCATCGTGAAGTAAAACAGCGCCAGCGACCCCGCGAAGGGGATGTGATAGGCCCAGATACCGATCCCCAGCACAATGGTCGCCTGGAACGTTGCGACAATCAGCGCCGGTACCGCTTTACCGACAAAGATTTGCCAGGTGGCCAGCGGCGAGACCAGCAGCTGGTCGAGGGTGCCCTGTTCCCGTTCGCGGGCCACGGACAACGACGTGACGATCATCACTCCAATGGTGGTGATCATGGCGATAAGCGACGGCACCACAAACCACTTGTAGTCGAGGTTAGGGTTATACCAGTTGCGCACCACCAGTTCGCTGTTGTTCGGTTTGGGTTTATCCGCCATCAGCTCTTGCTGATACTCCTTCACCACCTGCTGCAGATAGTTCGCGGCAATCTGGGCACTGTTGGAGTTCCGCCCATCCAGAATTAACTGCATAGGGGCGGTTTGCAGCCTGTCCAGGTTGCGCGAAAAATCGGCCGGGAAGCGCACCAGCAACAGCGCCTTTTGGGTATCGATGGTAGGCTGGATCTCCTGCGGGCTTTTCAGTAGCAGCACGTGAGTAAAGGCTTTAGCGCGGGCGAAGCGCTGGGTCAGCTCTACCGAATGTTTACCGTTGTCTTCGTTATAGATAGCAATAGTGGCGTTGGTCACCTCCAGGGTGGCGGCGAAGGGGAATAACAGCACCTGAATGAGCACCGGTAGCACCAGAATGGCGCGGGTCTGCGGCTCACGCAGCAGCGACTGCAACTCTTTACGAATTAACGTCCATAAACGATGAAACATGGCTGCTCCTTAATCCAGTCGCCGTTTCGTTTTCATCCAGGTGAGGCCGATAAACATCACCGCCGAGGCGATCAAAAATAGCAGATTGACCACCAGCACCGCCGGAATGTTACCTGCCAGGAACAGGCTCTGTAGCGTACTCACGAAATAGCGCGCCGGAATGATATAGGTCACGGCGCGGATCACCGCCGGCATACTGTCGATCTGGAAAATAAATCCGGACAACATAATCGAGGGTAAAAAAGCGGCATTCAGCGCCACCTGGGCAGCGTTAAACTGGTTCCGGGTGATGGTGGAGATGAGAAGCCCCATTCCCAGCGTGCTCAATAAGAAAAGTGAAGTGATAAAAAAGAGCACAATCAGCGAGCCGCGATAAGGCACCCCCAGAATAAAGACCGACACCAGCATGCAGAGCAGCATCGCCAGCATGCCGAGGAAATAGTAGGGGATAAGCTTGCACAGCAGCAGCTCCGTACGCGTGACCTCCGTAGAGAGTAGCGCCTCCATGGTGCCGCGCTCCCACTCCCGGGCGATAACCAGCGACGTGAGAATGGCGCCGATCACCGTCATGATGATGGTCACCGCGCCGGGAATGATAAAGTGCTGGCTGATGGCCGCCGGGTTAAACCAGTAGCGGGTCTGCACATCGATAAGCGGCTCAAAGGTCTCGCCCCGGTCTTCGGCACGCTGCATCTGCCAGAGCTGCCAAATCCCCTCCGCATACCCCTGCACAAAGTTGGCGGTGTTGGGCTCGCTGCCGTCGGTGATCACCTGGATCGGCGCACTGTCGCCCGGCGTGGCCATTCGGGCGGCGAAATCCACCGGGATCACAATCAGGCCGCGAATACGCCCGGCCTGCATCATCTGGATCAACTGCTGGCGGTTATCGCTGACGGTGGCGTCGATATAGGGTGAGCCGGTCATGGTATGGGTGAAGTCGAGCGCCTCTTCGCTCTGCTGCTCCAGTAAAATGCCCACCCGCAGCTTGCTGGAGTCGAGGTTAATGCCATAGCCGAAGATAAAGAGCAGTAGTAGTGGGATAACCACCGCAATCAGCCAGCTGCTGGGGTCGCGCACGATCTGCCGCGTCTCTTTGATACAGAGTGCGCGCACCCGGCGCCAGGAGAGGGCGTTATGCGCCATGGCCTTGCTCCTTATCCCAGTCGTTAATCAGCGTGATGAAAGCCTGCTCCATCGTCGGGTCAGGCATCGCCTCATCAGCGGCCTGCGCTTTAAGATCGTCCGGCGTACCGTGGGCAATCAGCTTGCCGCGATAGACCAGCCCAATGCGATCGCAATACTCCGCTTCGTCCATAAAGTGGGTGGTCACCATCACCGTCACCCCTTTTTCCACCATGCTATTGATATGCAGCCAAAACTCACGGCGGGTGAGGGGATCCACCCCGGAGGTGGGCTCATCCAGAAACAGAATGTCAGGCTCGTGCATCAGGGAGCAGGCCAGTGCCAGACGCTGCTTAAAGCCAAGGGGGAGCGCATCGGTGGCGTGGCTGGCGATGCTTTTCAGCCCGAAGGCTTCGCTCATGCGCGCAATCTTGTCGTTCTGTGCCCGCCCCCGCAGGCCATAGACCCCGGAGAAGAAACGCAGGTTCTGCTCCACCGTCAGGTTGCCGTACAGCGAGAATTTCTGCGCCATATAGCCCAGATGCTGACGGGCCTTGCCCGAGCTGACCTTGAGATCCATATCCAGTACCAGCGCCTTGCCGGACGTCGGCACCAGCAGGCCGCACATCATCTTGAAGGTGGTGGATTTCCCTGCGCCGTTCGGCCCCAGCAGGCCAAAAATCTCTCCGCGCTTCACGGCAAAGTTAACGTCATCCGTGGCGGCAAAATCGCCAAATTTTTTGGTCAGTGATTTGGCTTCAATCACCGTCTCGCCGGGCGTGCCTTCAACCGTATGCAGAATGGCCCCAAGCGGGGACTCCTCAGTCCCCGCGCCACCCAGCAGATCGATAAACGCATCTTCAAAGCGGGGGGCGGTCTCATTCATCTCAATGTCCGGCATCCCCGGGGCGCGACGAATATCCTCCGCGCTGGCCTCTTTTTTCAGGATCAGGCGTACCGATTTCCCCTGAATCATGCCGTCGCTCACCTGGGGTAGCGTCAGGACCCGCTGCAACAGACGGCGGTTGTTTTCGTCGGGGCTGTGCAGCAGGAAGCTGCGACCGTTCATGCCGGTGGTGAGGGCAGTAGGATCGCCCTGGTAGAGCAGCTTGCCTTCGTTCATCAACAGGACATCCCGGCACTGTTCGGCCTCGTCCAGATAGGAGGTACTCCAGAGGATCAGCATGCCGTCGCCTGCCAGCTCATGCACCATCTGCCAGAGTTCACGCCGGGAGATCGGATCGACGCCCACGCCGGGCTCATCCAGTAGCAGGACCTTCGGCTCGCCTACCAGGGTGCAGGCCAGCCCCAGTTTCTGCTTCATCCCGCCGGAGAGCTTGCCCGCCAGCCGCCCGGTAAAAGGGCCCAGCGCGGTAAACTCCAGCAGCCGCTGGAAGGTTTTTTGCCGGGTTTCGCCGGTGACGCTGCGCAGGTCGGCATAGAGGGTCAGGTTTTCCATCACGGTCAGATCTTCATACAGACCGAATTTTTGCGGCATATAGCCCAGTAAGGCGTGCAGGGCGCGATCGTCTTCGATGGGATCTAACCCCAGTACCCGCGCCTGCCCGTCGTCGGGCTTGAGCAGCCCGGCGAGCATACGCATCAGGGTTGTCTTTCCAGCACCGTCCGGGCCGACAAGCCCGGTCACGTAGCCCTTTTGCAGGGTACAGTTCAGGGGCGCCACGGCCGGGCGGTCCATTCCGGGAAACGTCTTCAGCAGTCCTGTGAGTTCAATAACCGCATCATTCATGACCATCCCCATCGTTGAGCGTAACGGTCACCGGCATCCCCTGGCGCAGGGCGTCGTCGGCATCGGTCACGATAATGCGCAGGCGATACACCAGGTCAGTACGCAGATCCGGCGTTTCGACGGTTTTTGGCGTAAATTCAGCGGTGGGTGAGACGAAGCCCACTTTACCGTGATAAGGCTTATCCGGGCGGCCATCCGTGTAGAGCAGCAGCTCGCGCCCCGGCTGCATCTGACCCAGGTTGGGTTCATCGATATAAGCGCGCACCCATACCGGACGGGTCAGGGAGAGGGTCAACACCGTGCTGCCGGCGTTAAGCATGCTGCCCGGCTCGACGGCGCGGGTCATCAGCGTGCCGTTTGCGGGGGCGGTAAGGGTGGTATCACGCAGATCCAGTTCGGCCTGCGCCAGCTGGGCCTGAGCCTGTTCAAGGCTGGCTTTTGCCTGGGCGATATCCTGCGGGCGGTTACCGGTGCGATATTGACTTAACTTATCCTGCGCCGATTTCAGCGTGGCCTGGGCCTGGTCGCGGGAGGAGCGGGCATTTTCCAGATCGTTAGCGGAAATTGTCCGGCTGCCCCACAGCCCTTGCTGGCGTTGATAGAACTTCTGCGCATAGTCATATGCCGCCTGCGCCTGTTTCACCGCTGCGGCGGCCTGCGCCACCTCTTCTTCGCGATAGCCCGCCTGCATCAGGTCATATTGCGCCTGCGCAACGGAGACGCCCGCTCTGGCCTGCAGCAGAGCGTTTTCAAACGGCGCCTTATCCAGTTGCCCCAGCGTCTGCCCGGCGGTGATGGCATCGCCTTCATCTACCGTTAACGACGCCAGCCGCCCCCCCACGCGGAAACTCATATTAACGGTACGAATATCCACATTACCGTACAGGGTCAGCCCTTTATCCTGCTGGCCCTGATACCAGAGCCAGCCTCCCGTCACGATGGCAACCAGCGCCAGCGCGGCCAGGATAACAACCACGGGTTTTTTCATCACTCCGGACTCCTTTGCGTTAATCCCTCTAAAACGAGATCGATATGGCAGCTCACGACCTGAAAAATTTGCTCTGCCCGCTCTTCATCAAAATGACTCCAGCCCGCGCGCAGCAGGATGGTCTCGCGCCCGAGGCGAAAGGCGAGGATCTCGCCCAGCAGCGCATGGGTGTGCAAGATGGTTTGGGTATCTTCCGCTGCGCGCCCGGTATAGGCGGCAATCAGCCGGGTCAAATGACCGTGCATCGGGGCGATAACCTGGTCATGCACGTGCTGATACGCCGTGGTGGGGGAGAGCTGCTCGCGGGAAATAAATTTACTGAGGTTCAGCGTGTCGTCGTGGGTCAGCAGCTGGATCATGTTCCTGGCCGCTTGCAGGATCAGGGCGCGCACCGCGCTTTTATCCGGCACGGGTTGCGCAAGCAGGGTTGTCGCGGCCTCCACATGTGGGCGGAATTGGGTGCCAATAAAATCGGCGATCCACTGGGCGCAGGCGAGGTACAGATCCTCTTTTGAGCCAAAATAGTAGGTGATGGCGGCGATGTTCTGCCCCGCCTGTGCGGCGATATCGCGAGTGGTAGCATGCAGGCCATACTCGCCAAACTGGGAGAGTGCAGCGGCAATCAGCTGGCTGCGGGCTTGTTCGCCTTTACTGGTGGTGGGGATTGTATTCATCGTCGCGCCAAAAAATTAATCAATCGATTGATTAACTTTATGGTTAAATTTTCGCCTTGTCCAGCCGACCGGAGATTTATTTTGTCATGCCCGCCGTCAGGGATATTTTATGCGCCAAGTCACAAAATCTGCTACACTCCGCAGCTTCGTGACATTGTGGTTTTTGTCCTGTCTATTCGTCTTATCTCCCTGAAAACTACACCTGTGACGGTCGGGGCGGTTCGGAGTTGTTATGTCTTTTGATACCCTTGGCCTGAATCCTGATATTCTGCGCGCCGTCGCAGAGCAGGGCTATCGCGAACCTACCCCTATTCAGCAGAAGGCGATCCCCGCCGTGCTGCAAGGCCGTGACCTGATGGCGAGCGCCCAGACCGGTACCGGTAAAACCGCAGGCTTTACGCTGCCGCTGCTGCAACGTCTGATCGAGAATCAGCCGCATGCGAAAGGCCGCCGTCCGGTTCGTGCCCTGATTCTGACCCCAACCCGTGAGCTGGCGGCTCAGGTGGGCGAGAACGTCCGTGAATACAGCCGCTATCTGAACATTCGCTCGCTGGTGGTCTTCGGCGGCGTGAGCATTAATCCGCAGATGATGAAACTGCGCGGCGGCGTGGATGTGCTGGTGGCAACGCCGGGCCGTCTGCTCGATCTGGAACACCAGAATGCGCTGAAGCTGGATAGCGTAGAGATTCTGGTGCTGGACGAAGCCGACCGTATGCTGGATATGGGCTTTATCCACGACATCCGGCGCGTACTGGCTAAACTGCCGGCGCGTCGTCAGAACCTCCTCTTCTCTGCGACCTTCTCGGATGAGATCAAATCGCTGGCAGAAAAACTGCTTCACAATCCGCTGGAAGTGGAAGTGGCGCGTCGTAACACTGCGTCTGAGCAAGTGACCCAGTATGTGCACTTTGTTGATAAGAAGCGTAAACGCGAGCTGCTCTCCCAGATGATCGGTCAGGGCAACTGGCAGCAGGTGCTGGTCTTTACCCGCACCAAGCACGGTGCCAACCATCTGGCAGAACAGCTGAACAAAGACGGCATTCGCAGTGCGGCGATCCACGGCAATAAGAGCCAGGGGGCACGTACCCGCGCGCTGGCCGACTTTAAATCGGGTGACATCCGCGTGCTGGTCGCCACCGATATCGCCGCCCGTGGTCTGGATATCGAAGAGCTGCCGCACGTAGTGAACTACGAGCTGCCGAACGTGCCAGAAGATTACGTTCACCGTATTGGCCGTACCGGCCGTGCTGCCGCCACGGGTCAAGCGCTGTCGCTGGTCTGCGTCGATGAACATAAGCTGCTGCGCGATATTGAGCGCCTGCTGAAGAAAGAGATCCCGCGCATCCAGACTCCAGGTTATGAAGTGGATCCCTCTATCAAAGCCGAACCGATCCAGAACGGTCGCCAGGGTGGCGGACGCGGTCAGGGCGGTGGACGCGGGCAAGGCGGAGGCGGCCGTGGTCAACAGCAGCCGCGCCGTACTGAAGGGGCAGCCGCTAAGCCTGCCAGCAAACCGCCGCGCCGTGATGGCGAAGGCAAGCCCGCCGGAGAAGGGCAGCGCCGTCGCCGTCCGCGTAAACCGGCGGCAGGACAGTAATCTGGAAGCCCGGCCGTAGAGCCGGGCTTTTTTTTTGCCGCTGGCAGGTGAACGTGCCACAATAGTGGCTGTTTATACAGTATTTCAGGTTCCCCGATGGCTTTAACCGCTGCGCTAAAAGCGCAAATTGCCGCCTGGTATAAGGCGCTGCAACAGCAGATACCCGACTTTATTCCCCGAGCACCTCAGCGGCAAATGATTGCCGATGTGGCGAAGACGCTTGCGGGCGACGAGGGCCGGCATCTGGCGATTGAAGCCCCAACCGGCGTCGGGAAAACCCTCTCATATCTCATTCCGGGTATTGCCATTGCCCGTGAAGAGCAAAAAACGCTGGTGGTCAGTACCGCCAACGTTGCCTTGCAGGATCAAATCTTCAGCAAAGACCTGCCTCTGCTGCGCAAAATTATTCCTGAGCTGCGTTTTACTGCCGCCTTTGGGCGTGGACGCTATGTCTGCCCGCGTAACCTGACGGCCCTCTCCAGCAGCGAAGCCACGCAGCAGGATCTGCTGGCCTTTCTGGATGACGAACTGACCCCGAATAATAAGGCCGAGCAGGAGCAGTGTGCGAAACTGAAAGGCGATCTCGACAGCTACAAGTGGGATGGCCTGCGGGATCATACCGATCAGGCCATCAGCGATGATCTCTGGCGGCGTTTAAGCACCGACAAAGCCAGCTGTCTGAACCGCAACTGCCACTACTACCGCGAGTGCCCGTTCTTTGTCGCCCGGCGTGAAATTCAGGAGGCAGAGGTCGTTGTGGCTAACCACGCGCTGGTAATGGCGGCGCTGGAGAGCGAAGCCGTTCTGCCGGAGCCGAAGAACCTGCTGCTGGTGCTGGATGAAGGACATCATCTGCCGGACGTGGCGCGTGATGCGCTGGAGATGAGCGCCGAGATCACCGCCCCGTGGTTTCGCTTGCAGCTGGATCTGTTCTGCAAGCTGGTTGCCACCTGTATGGAGCAGTTCCGTCCAAAAACGATCCCGCCGCTGGCCGTGCCGGAGCGGCTCAGCGAGCACTGCGAAGCGGTCTACACCCACATCGCTTCCCTGAATAACATTCTCGATCTTTATCTTCCGGCAACCCAGCAGGCCGAACACCGCTTCGCCATGGGGGAACTGCCGCAGGAGATCATGGCGATTTGCCAGGAGCTGGCGAAGTTGCTGGAAAAACTGCGCGGGCTGGCAGAGCTGTTTTTAAACGATCTGAGCGAGAAGACCGGCAGCCACGACGTGGTGCGTCTGCACCGGGTGTTATTACAGATGAACCGCGCGCTGGGGATGTTCGAGGGGCAGAGCAAACTGTGGCGGCTGGCCTCTATGGTTCAGGCCTCCGGCGCCCCGGTGACCAAATGGGCGACCCGCGACGTTCGCGACGGACAGATTCACCTCTTCTTCCACTGCGTGGGGATCCGCGTTAGCGATCAGCTGGAAAAGCTGCTCTGGCGCAGCGTACCGCACGTGGTGGTCACCTCGGCCACCCTGCGCTCGCTAAACAGCTTCTCGCGTCTGCAGGAGATGAGCGGCCTGAGAGAGAAAGCGGGAGATCGTTTCGTGGCGCTCGATTCGCCCTTCAACCACTGCGAGCAGGGTAAAATTGTTATTCCGCGTATGCAGTATGAACCGCTGATCGATAACGAAGAGCAGCACATCGCCGAGATGGCCGCCTTCTTCCGTGAGCAACTCGAAAGCAAAAAATATCCCGGCATGCTGGTGCTGTTTGCCAGCGGCCGCGCCATGCAGCGTTTTCTGGAAGAAGTGCCCGATCTCCGCCTGCTGCTGCTGGTACAGGGCGACCAGCCCCGCTACCTGCTGGTGGAACTGCACCGCAAGCGGATAGATAACGGCGAGCGGAGCGTGCTGGTGGGGTTGCAGTCCTTTGCCGAAGGGCTGGATCTGAAAGGGGATTACCTCACCCAGGTGCATATTCATAAGATTGCGTTCCCGCCGATCGACAGCCCGGTGGTGATTACCGAAGGGGAGTGGCTCAAGAGCCTGAACCGCTACCCGTTTGAAGTCCAAAGCTTGCCTGCGGCGTCGTTTAATCTGATTCAGCAGGTGGGGCGTCTGATCCGTAGCCACGGCTGCTGGGGGGAAGTGGTTATCTATGACAAACGCCTGCTGAGTAAAAACTACGGCCAGCGATTGCTGAACGCGCTGCCTGTTTTCCCTATTGAGCAGCCCGGCGTGCCGCCGGTAAAAAAACGCCCGACAAAACTGACCGTCGGGCGTAAAAGGAGCATCCGTGCTAAGGGGCGCAGTCCTACTGGTAAGTGAATGTCACCTGCACCACGCTGCTGAAAGTACCGGCGGTGACGGGCAACGAGGTGGTGTAATAGCGGGCGGCGAGCGGAAAGGTCGCGGAGTGGTCGGTCTGGTCGATCAGCACGTTAAAGCTTGCCTGCGGGGCAATGAACATATTGTCCTGCGGGTCTGCAAGCTCCAGGGCCAGACCTTTGGCGCTGCCCATATTGGCGAATTTGGTGGGGTGTTGGCTGTCCGCCTGCCCGTAAAAAAAAGCGTTCGCCAGCGTGAGGGTTTTAGGGCAATGGGTCACCTTCAGGGTAAAATCCTTCCACGCGCCGGTATCCCCCACATCTTTGAAATCACTGGATGCCGCCTGGCCTAAATCAACGGTTAACGCTTTGCTGGCGCTATCAACGGTGCAGGTATTGGCATAGATATTCCCCACCATCTGCACCTGGATCTCCTCAGCATAACTCTGCGCCATTAGCGCGGCTGTCAGCAGAAAAATACGTGTTTTCATCATTATCACCGGTAGGCGAGCGTAATGGTCGCAACGGTGTTGGCCGGGCCGGGCGTGACCTCGTCGCGGGTCTGGATGTAGCGAACCTGGAAGGGAATATCCAGCGTCTGATTCTCGATCGCCTCGCCCTGGGTAGGGACATACTGATTGAAGGTGGCGATATGATCGTCAAACAGCATTCTTACGCCGACCCCTGTGGCCATCCCGTTTTCCGGGGTGAGTTTGAGTACGCCGTCGAGACCCGGTTCATAGCCGTTGGCGCTGGTAATTTTGATCTCTGGCTGTACCGTTGAAGTACAGTTAACGGTGGCATTAAACGTTTTCGCCGGGGTAGAAAGGGTACCCACCCCGGTAAAGTCGCTGATGGGGAAATCACCCAGGTTAACGGTCAGGTTTTTTGGCGATACGGAACAGGTGACGATGTTGAGATTGACGTTGCCGGCATAGGCAATGGAGTTAGGGCTACCGATCCCGTCGTGACCGTAAACGCCAAGCCCGAACTTGGTCTGGCTTTGCTGTAGGGTACCCGACACCACCTTCATGCTCGTTTTAATGAGCTGAAGCGAAAGGTTAAAATCGAAGCTGGCGTTCCCGTCGGTTGATACATAGCTGATGGGCGTACTGCGCGAGTCGCAATAGACGCCGCCTGCGCCGGTAATACGCTGCCCTTTATCGTTCACCAGGGCGACGCCAATGCCTTCCACGCCAGATTCATACACTCCCGCCATGCCGGGTATTTCACTGCCGGTACCGTAATAGCAGGCGACAATCTCCATCCCCCCCTCAAGGCCGTTGTCACAATGACCGGCTATATGCACGGACTGGTCAGTTCCCGGGATCGTCGATCCGACGGGGAGCGTCGTGGGCACGGAAATCGACGAAATATTAATTTGCTTCGGCATATCCGACGAGAGACAGGCCGCTTTGGCATGCGGCATAACGAGTGCGCCGGTGGCCAGAACGAGTAACAAAAGGCACTGTTTAACAAGCTGCATAATCAAACCTTCAGGGTAATTTACTGACACTGCGCGGCAGCGTTAATAATGTGTGTTTTATCTTTCTTGTCCGTTAGCACGTAGTCCGCTACGCAGTGGTCGCGGGCATCCTGCCCCCAGCTGACGGTCAGATGTCCGCGCTGAGGTAAACCGGTAAGCCAGGTTTGGCCATCATTGCCTACGATAAACTCGTTATCCTTGTCCTCTGTTGTCACCGTTGCGCCAAAGGGCAGCGGCTTGCCGTTGTGCGTTAGCGTCATTAATACGCGTCGACCTACGCGGGTGCTAAAGGTGGCGCGTACTATCGCGCCGCGCGTCGGGGTCACCACCTGTGCCGCATGGGTCACATCGGCATCGTCCGGCAGGGTTTCCGTATTGAGTGCGATAGTGTTGTGGCGATAGGCGGTAACAAATGGCACCACGGTATAGCCGCGGAAGTCTGTTTCGACGCCGGTCTGGTTAGTCACTTCTGTTCCGTGGGTGCCCGGTGCTTTAACCAGCGCGATGGTTTCGCCCAGCGGCTGGCTCAGGGTCACGCCATTTGCATGGGCCACGACGCCCCCCTGCAGGCCAAGGTTGGCGGTGCGCTGGTACTTATCCTGACTGAGGCCGCCGCTGACTTCGCCATAGGTGGCTTTGTAATCGGCGTTCAGGCTGGTGGAACTGCCAGCGCCGGTATTGCTGAGCCCCTCCTGAACATTCCAGTTAAGGTTGTTCTGCGCCAGCGCCGTGCCGTTCAGGCCGAGCGTCTGGGTGGTGCCTTCTTTACTGTTATTCAGGTTGTAGCTGGCCCAGGTGTTGTGCATCCAGCGATCGAGCGGGAGAGAGACGCTCAGGGCGAAAAGATTGTCATTGCTGACCGAATCCCCGTTCTCATCGCTGTCGTGCGTATTTTTATTCAGACTGTAGCTCAGGCTGTAGGTCACCCCATCCCAGCTATTGTTGTAGCTGAGGCTCATGGAGGTCATATCCTGGTCCTGACTCCAGTAACGCTCTTTCACCAGACTCAGCGCGAAGGCGCCCCAGCCCTCCGGCAGCACCTGGTCGATGGTCGCTTCAGCGCGATCCTTGCGCTGTTCTGGCGCGCTCCAGTCGTCGGAACGGGTCCAGGACTCCATCGTCTCCTGTAGCGTATAGAACCCCTTGCTGTTGTAGCGATAGCCAGCCAGCGAAAAGTTGGTGCCTGTGCCGGCAAAATCTTTGCTATACCGCACGCGCCACGATCGACCCTGGCTGCGCTTTTGTTTTTTGAGCAACGCCTTCGCCCGGGTCACGTCGATGGAGAACGCACCCAGATCGCCAACGTTTTTACCGGTGCCCAGCGCCTGGGCCTGGTAATGGCTACTCTGCTGTACGCCGCCGTAGAGGGTCATTCCGTGCGATAAACCATAGATGGCGCTACCCTGGGCGAACGGCGTCTTTTCCACGTTGCTGTCATACGAGCGGTAACGCCCGGCGGTGACGCTGTAGCGCAGATGTTTTTCACGCTGCAAAACCGGCACTGAGGCGTAGGGCACCACGAAGTGGCGCTCGCTGCCGTCCGTCTCTTTCACCGTGACTTGCAGGTCGCCGCTGCTGCCGGTGGGGTAGAGATCATTTATCTCGAAGGCGCCCGGGGCGACGGTGTTCTGATAAATAACGTAACCGTTCTGGCGCACAACGACCTGCGCGTTACTGTGGGCGGTGCCGCGAATAATTGGGGCATAGCCTTTTTCGCTATCTGGCAGCATGTCGCTGTCGGAATTTAACTGCATCCCGGTATAAGAGACGCTATCAAAAACGTCGGCCGGGGAACTGCTCTGCCCCAGCGTCAGGTCGCTTTTCATCGCCACGATATCGCGCTGGGCATAGGTATAGACCGAAGAGAAATGGTGCTGCTCCTCGTGACCGGTGGTGCTGCGATTCCAGGTCGAGTAGTTACGTAAACGCCACGCGCCAAGGTTAAGTCCGGGGCGAAGGTTAACGTACTGGCTGCTGTTATCCGGTGTCCCTGGGATACGCGCCTGACTCTGGCTGGCCGTTGCGCTGTAGTTCAGCAAACCGGCGGTGATGCCTTCATCAAACTCCTTCGGGTCGATATAGCCACGCGGTATCTGGCCCAGCGCAGATTGTGGAATGCTCAATAGCAGCTGCTGGTGGCTGATACGAAAGGTGGCGGTCGCGGCGGGAATAGCGCCTAAATCGGCACACCCGCCTTTTGCGGTCAGTTGCGGAAAAAGGGAGGTCTTAATCCCCAGCTTTTTGAGTTCGTCCAGACTGAAGCAGGGTTGCAGCGTGCTATTACCTGCCTGCGCTTTGCGTAAAGTGAAGGTGACGTCGCGCGTAGCCATTTCAGTGTTATTAATGAAAATAGAGACCAGATATTTTCCAGGGGCCTGGCCGGGCCCTTTTTCATATATTGATAGATCGGTTTTCGCCTGCTGAGGATTATCAATATCCAGCAGCGCCGGGTTAAAGTAGTCATCCGCCGAACTTTGCTGCGCAATACAGAACATTACCAGCCCTATAAGCAGGGCCGGCAACGAAGGTATTTTCCAGGAGAACGGTTTTTTATGACTATACATAACGTATTGCGCCAGAGGCAGTAATTAGTTAATTGTTTTTGTCCATGTCTGGCTAATACTGCCGTAATCGGTAATGACCGAATACGCCAGGGTATTTCCGCTGCTATGGGCCGGCAGCGCGATATGGGTTTCGCCTTTCGGCACGGCCCAGGTCGCTTTTTTAACGTTGTGACCGTTCAGCGTCACGCTCTGGAAATTCATGTAAAACGGCGTGGGGTTATTCACCACCAGGTCATTTCCTTCCCGATGCCAGGACAACCGATCGGCAACGGCTTCCGGTTTGCCTTTCACGGCGGCAGGGCGGTAAATGAGCTTTATGCGGGTGTTGATAGCAATTTGCAGCGTGTTCACCCCATCCATTTTTTTAGAAGAGGGGATGGATTTAATATTTAGCCAGAAGAGTGATTCACGATCTTCGGGCAAGTTTCCCCCCGTACGCACGACACGTAATACATTCTCCTCATTGCCATCCAGACGAAACAGCGGAGGGGTGATCAGGAAAGGGGCTTTGGCCAGGTTTTTACCGCCGGCATCGACCCAGGACTGCACCAGATAATCCGTATCGTCTGGATTCGAAATACCAAGAGAAGATTCCTTTTTTTCTCCCTGATAGACCAGGCGCGTGCCGTTAATAATAACGCCGGCATGCGCTGTTGCGGCTACCAGTAAAAGAGAACTCAGTAAATAACCGTGACGCATAAATATATCTCAACGTGAATAAGAGATATCAGCCCTGACACAGGCTGATATCTCTGGAGGGATCATATCAGTTATAGATAACGGTAAAGGTCGAAACAGAATTAGCCGGGCCGGCTGTTACCGTAGGCCCTGTCTGGATATAACGTCCTGCAAATTCCAGATCGTTTACCGTACTTCCTGCCGTCAGTGGATATTGACGAGAAGGGGTGTATAAGCTGACCGGTTGATCGGTAGAGTCGAGCAATTGAATTGCCACGCCGGTCGCTGCGTCTGCATCGGGTGTCAATGCCAGCGCACTGTTGTTATCACTGTCCGGGGTGCCGCCAAAATTAATGGCAGCGGAGGTGACGGATTCCGGGCAATTCTTTAGCTGAATATCAAATCGTGTCGGCGTGCTGGTGGAGCCTGCACCGGTAAAGACCGTTTTAGAGACCTGGCCCAATTCGACATTCAGCGGGTTACTTATTCCATTCACGACCTGACAGGCGGAATCGATAATTTCGCCCGTAAAGTTAATTTGTCCTTCGCCATCTGTCGCCGCCAATGCGGATGCCGAACATCCTATTGTTGCAGCAATAAAAAAACCTAAAGCAACCTTGTTCATACGTAATCCTGATTGTGTTACCTCAACAACTTTTCGCTGCTTATTTAATCAGATTGTCCTTCTGTAAGAATCTTTTGCCCGAACCACTAATATTTCATTAAGCGCTTGCATTCTTTTTTTATTGAAAAAACAGCGCATTCAACGCGGCGGATAAAAAGCTTTCGGGGCGCTGTTTATCAGGGCTATAGTGTTTACATCATGCCGGAAGGAGAGATGCCGTGGATTATCGTAAAATTATCAAAGAGGTAGGTCGTGGAAAGAACCACGCCCGCGACCTGGATCAGGAGACCGCACGTGCGCTCTATAGCGCAATGCTTAATGACGAGGTACCTGACCTTGAGATGGGCAGCATCCTGATCGCGCTGCGAATCAAGGGTGAGGGCGAAGCAGAGATGCGTGGGTTTTATGAGGCGATGCAGTCACGCACCCTGCGCCTGACGCCGCCGGTGGCGAAACCGATGCCGATTGTGATCCCAAGCTATAATGGCGCGCGCAAACAGGCCAACCTCACGCCGCTTCTGGCCATCCTGCTTAATAAACTCGGCTTCCCGGTGGTGGTGCACGGCGTCAGTGAAGATCCTACCCGCGTGCTGACCGAAACCATTCTTGCACTCCTGGGCATTCAATCCACCCTGACGGCCGGGCAAGCTCAGGCCAAACTTGAAGGAAACCAGCCGGTTTATATTCCCGTCCATGCGCTTTGCCCGTCGCTGGACAAGCAGCTCGCCCTGCGCTGGCGGATGGGGGTTCGCAATAGCGCACATACCCTGGCAAAACTGGTGACCCCTTTTGAAGAGGACAAGGCGCTGCGTCTTTCCAGCGTGTCTCATCCGGAGTATGTCACCCGGGTGGCGAGCTTTTTCGCTGACATTGGCGGACGAGCGCTATTAATGCACGGCACGGAAGGGGAAGTGTATGCCAATCCGCAGCGCTGTCCGCAAATTACCCTGATTGAGCCGGCGGGTACGCGCGTGGTATGGGAAAGAGGCGAGGAGCAAAGCGAGGTGGTCTTGCCGGAGGGTAAAGATCCACAGGTGACCGCCCACTGGATCACCCAGTGCCTTTCTGGGCAGGTGCCGGTTCCGCACTCCATTAAGTTACAGCTAGCCTGCTGTCTGTTGGCCACCGGGCAGGTCGAGACGGTAGAAGCGGGTCTGGCTCGCGTCGCACAGTCATTTTAGGCAAAAAAAAAGCCCGTCCAATCCAGGACGGGCCAAAACAAGGGTAATAACAACAGGGTCAATGAGGGTTGGAGCAGTGATTCAGTAAAACAGGCGCTTATTTATAGATAACCGCGGTACCGCTAAGTTTGTTGTTGGTGTTCGCAGACGTAATGGTATAACCGCTTGCACCTGCCGCTGCGGCTTTCTGAGCCAGCTGCGCTTCAAGACCGTCCAGCGTGGTCGCACCTTCTGCGCTTACCACACCGATTTTATTCATGCCGCTTGCCTGAGAAGGCGAAACAGATTGTGCCGCAAAGGCACCAAAGGAAAGCGCAGACAGGGCAACAGCAGCAACAGCATATTTGATGGTTTTCATGGTTAATCTCTCGCAGGTTATTCTGTAAAGGGGACGATGTTCCGTCGATGTGATGAGTATCACGCTTTTTTGCGAAAGATAAAATCGAAGAGAATTGACGTCGTTGTTCGAAAAAATTGAATGACAAATAAGTTATTGAATATTAATAAATTCAGGACGCGTCTTTACGTATCTTCGCGCAGCGCTTTACAGACGAAACGGTAAGGGCACATTTTGCGAAACGCATGCTGAAATTTCGTGCACGCAAACGAAACCGCTTGCGTTGCGAAGAAGGGTAAAGAAAAGTCAGCGTAACTGGCTATCCTTAGATCCTCTGCGATTATATCCTGCATATCCGTTACTTTGTGAATCTTTATCCTGCTGACAGGTGATGCACAACCGTACCCCTGGCACTGCCTTGCGCCGCGCTTCAGGAATCGGGTCGCCGCACTCTTCACAGAATGCCAGACTTTCACCCTGCGGGATCTCGCCGCGCGCCCGCGCAACGGCATCTTCAATCGTACTGTTGATCTGTTGATTGACCGCGTCATCATTTGCCCAACCGGAAGCCATCGCATTACTCCTGCCTCTGTTAACCCTTCTTCAAATATGGGGTTAAAAAAGAGGCAGTCAAGGCGTGACATCAGATTTCAGACCACTCTCGCAGCAGGTTGTGATAGAGGTTGAGTAACGACAACACCTCCTCACTTTCACCGTGACGGGTGCGCAGCGTCTGGATATTGCGGTCCAGCTCGAAGAGCATCGCCCGTTTTTTATCGTCGCGGATCATCGACTGGATCCACATAAACGAGGCTACCCGCACGCCGCGCGTCACCGGGGTGACACAGTGCAGGCTGCTGGCGGGATAAAGAATCAGATCGCCGGCCGGTAGCTTCACGCTGTGCTGCCCGAAGGTGTCGTTGACCACAAGCTCGCCGCCATCGTAACTCTCGGGTTCACAGAGAAAGAGGGTGGCGGAGAGATCGGTTCGCATCCAGCCGCTTTGCGGATGGCTACGCACGGCACCATCCACGTGAAAGCCATAGGTCTCCTGCTGCTGATAGCGGTTAAACAGCGGGCTGGAGATTTGACGGGGCAGGGCGGCGGCAAAGAAGAGTGAGTGCTGATTGACGGCCTGTAGCACGGCGGACTGGAGCTTCTGGTACAACTCGCTCTGGGTATCGACCTGCTGATTATTTTTGACCTGCGCGCCCTGGTTGCCCACCGTCGCACGGCCATCGATCCAGGGGGCGAGCGCCAGCTGCGCGCGGAGCTGGGCGACTTCATCAGTCGTGAGTACGCCAGGAATGTGATACATCATAAGAACTTCTCCGGGAAGAGGCTGTGGGGAGAAAGGTGGGGCCGTAGCCCCACACGACATCAGAAGTGCATGTTGGCGGTTAACATCCAGGTACGTGGTTCGCCCGGATGGTAGCGATATCCGCTCTTGTTAATCGAAGAGACATACTCTTCATCAAACAGGTTATAGACGTTCAACTGCAGATCCAGATTGCGGTTGATGCGATAGCCCAGCTTCGCGTCGGCGACCCAGTAGCCTTCGCTGAAGGATGGTGTGCCCACGGCGCCATCGGTGCCGCGATGCATACTGCCGATGTAACGCGCGCCTGCGCCAACAGAGAGCGCATCGGTGGCCTGGTACTGGCTCCATAAGGTGAAGGCGTGCTCCGGGGTGTATGGCAGGGAGGAGCTGCCATCCTGCGCGACATCTTTACCGCTGCGCACCGAGGCGTGCTGCTGAGTATAGCCGCCGATAATTTGCCACTGCGGCGTAATATTCCCCACCGCCGACAGCTCGTAACCCTCTACGCGTTTTTTGCCGTACTGAGAGTAAGTGCCGTCTTCGTTTTGCTCCACTTCGTTTTCAATATCGGTACGGAACACCGCCGCCGAGAGCAGCAAGCGTTTATCCAGCAGCTCCCACTTGGTGCCAATCTCGCTGGTTTTCGCTTTCTGCGGTTTAAAGTCGGTACGGTTAGCGCTGCTACCGGTGCCCCCCTGGGCCAGCGCGAAATTGCTGCCCCCCGGTGGTTGCTGGGAGATGGCATAGTTGAGGTAAACATTGCCATTGTCGGTCAGGTGGTAGAGCGCACCCGCTTTCCAGTTCACCAGGTTACCGGATTTCGCCGTATCGACGGTGGTGACCGGCGACCCTTTTGCTACGCCCGTCGGGCAGGCGACCGCACCGCGCCCGGTACCGCCGCAGCTGCTGGCGCTGTCATATTCGGTACGGTAGCTGTCGAGACGAATACCGCCGTTCAGCTCAAAATCACGGGTAACTTGCAGGGTATCAAAAGCGTAAATGCCGAAGGTATCGGTCTGGCCGTTGGCATTCGCCCCATTGCGGTTGAGACCGCCAATATGCACGCTGCTGTCTGGGTGATAGAGATTGACCGCCGGCGGGGAAATGGCATTTACCCCGTAGTTGGTCTGGGTTTCGCGTGTGAACTCGACCCCTGTGCTGATGTCATGGCCCACCGATCCGGTAAAGAATTTGGTGGTCAGGTTGGTCTGGTTAGTCAGGATCTTATTGCTGACATCTTTGGTGTTGGCCAGGCGTGACCAGGTCCAGCTATCCACATTGTTAGGATCCGGCCGGGTAATGTTATTGGCGCCGCCCATCACCGCCGTCATCAGATAATCCTGCTTCACGCGCGACCAGCGGGTGGTGTTACGCAGGGTCGTGACGTCGTTGATGTCGTGTTCAAAGCGCAGGGTGGCGGTATCGGTGGTGGAGTCGTCGTAATCGGAATCCGTACCGTAGAAGTTATGGGTATCCACTTTGCCAGCGCCATTCAGCGCCGAAGTTGCGGCATTGGGGGCCGAGTAGCCCGGCAGACCCACGGTCGGAATGCCCCCGTCCGGAGTGTTGTGCTGCGTGACGTGGAGGTAGTTCAGATAGAGACGGTTTTCCGTACCCAGCCCCCATGCCAGCGACGGTGCCACACCGTAGCGTTCATTTTTAACGTTATCGCGGCCCGCGTCGTGGGTCTTTTCACCCATCAAATTGAGGCGAAACGCAGAGGTCTCGCCCATTGTCTGGTTGATATCCAGCGTGCCCCGGCGCATATAGGCGCTGCCGAGACTGGCTGAGGCGTCGATGCCCGAGTCCAGACGCGGCTGCTTGCTGATCATATTAATCGAGCCGCTTGGCGCGCTACGGCCATAATCGCTGCCGGACGGGCCCTTGATCACCTCGACCTGCTCCGTATTGAAGGTGTCTCGCGATACGCTGCTGATATCCCGAATGCCATCTACATAAATACTGTTTGAGGTGTCCACACCGCGCATATAGACCGCATCGCCGGTAGTCGAGTTACCATTCTCACCCGCAAAAAAGGCGCCGACGCCCGGCACGTTTTTCAGCGCATCGGTCAGGTTGGTCACCCCCTGATCCTTTAATACCTGCTCAGAGACCACCGTCATGGTGCGAGTGGTGTCGGCGATGGGGCGCGCAAACTTGGGATCGGCGGAGTGGGTGGGGGCATACAGAGAGGGCGGTTGAGCTTCAACCACCAGCGTATCGTCAGATTTTTTATCGGTTTGATCCGCAGCAATAGCGGTAGCGACAGGCGTCAGGCCGATACACAGGCCCGTGAAGAACGTCAGCGAAGAGAAGCTGCTGAACGGAGTATTGCGATTGTTTTCCATATTGTTTAGCGACTTATAATTTTTAGAATCACATTTCATTACGTCTATGCCACGCGAATACAGTAATGAACCTACAAATGATAATAATTGTGATAAACATTATCATTTGGCGTGACTTTTTATCACTCTCCTGAAAAAAATGAAATACATAAATTTACATTAGCTACTAAAAATCTTCACATTGCTGCACCGCTGCCAGCACCCTTATGCGCAGGGGTGACATCTTGTCTCTGAACTTTCCGTGCCTCTTTTCGGCGATAAATTATAATTCAGGACAGCAAGCCAGCTTAGGCTGCCTCTGGCGCAGTGCCTCTCGCTTTTGAATCTGGTCTAATGCGATGAGCAACAGGGGCAAATAAGGGCAATGCGATAACCCGAATGCGAGATCAGCTGTGCGACAACCTTAATGCGAGAGCGGGGGCGATATGTTCATCAGAGCTTATTTACAAGCGTCTGCAGAAGATCCCTGGGCCGATCGGGTGAAAGAGGTGCTGGACGGCTTTGTCCAGGCCCGGGGTCATCGTATTGCCAGCTACTATCGGGAAAATTTCGCTTCCCTCACGTCTGACCGCCCCGAGTTCGCGCGTCTGCTGGCAGAAAGCTTGCCGGGGGACATCCTGCTTATTGATCGTATTGATCGCTTAATCCGCCTGACGAGCCACGACTGGAGCCGTTTGACCAACCAGGTGACGCAGCACGGGCTACGGATCCTGAGCCTGGATCTCCCGGCGACCTGGCAGATGATGAGCGGCCCTTCAGATCCGGCGGTAGCGGTGGCGATTAATCATACCTTACTGGACACCCTGGCCGCTCTTGCCCAACAGGCACTGCAGCATCAGCGCGTTCGGCAACAGGAGGGTATTGCCCGGGCGCAACGTCTGGGTAAATTCAAAGGGAAGCCGCCGGATCGCGAGCGGCATAAAAAGGTGTTGTACTGTCGGCAGGTGAAAAAGATGAGTATTCAGGAGACTGCGCAGGCGACCGACTATAGCCCATCACAAGTTTGCCGTATTCAGGCTTTATATCGCCAGACGGAGAAACCTCTGGCAGAGCGAGAATAAAAATACTGCGCCCTAAGATGTCATGCCGATCAATCGAGCACGATTACACCACGCTTAACCGATCAGCATTACACCTAAAGATGCAGCCTCAATGGCCGGAAACTTACTTGTAAATAGTGGCAGTCCCGAACATTTTATTATCACCGCTGGCCGATTCCACGGTGAATCCTGTCGCACCCTGTTCACGGGCTTTTTCCGCCAGTTTACTCTGCAGGTCATCGAGATTGCTGGCCCCGGAAACGGAGACAGTGCCGGCGGGACGGAGCTGATTATTCGCATCACCACGCATAAGCGGTTCTGCCGCCAGGGCGGCGAATGATGCGCCCGCCAGCGTACCGGCGGCAAGCATTACGAGATATTTTTTCATGGTCACACCTCTTATCACTTCAGATGAGTCAAGGTAAGTGTAGGACGGCAATGCGTGTGATTCAGCGCAAAAAATTGATGGAGATATGCTTATTTTTTGAACGATATTTTTTGACAATTCAATGACAAATCATAGACATCCAGGCATTTGATTTTTGACGCTTTGTTCTCATGCGTAGAGAATGATTTACCCTTGTGCCAGCAAAGAGTATCTTACGCCGCTGTTTTAAAGGAGAACGCCATGACATCCCAGAAGCCGGGGTTGCACCCACGCAACCGCCATCACAGCCGTTACGACATGAATGCCCTTTGCCAGAGCTGTCCGGCGCTGCGCGATTTTATTATCTCGTCACCTGCGGGCGAGCCAACGGTGAACTTCGCCGATCCGCAGGCGGTAAAGACGTTAAATAAAGCGCTGCTGGCCCATTTTTACGGCGTCGCGCAGTGGGATATTCCGGAGGGCTATCTTTGCCCACCCGTACCTGGGCGCGCGGACTATATTCACCATCTGGCAGATCTGCTGGCGGCGGATCGCGGCGGCGTGGTACCTGCAGAGGCCACGGTGCTGGATGTCGGTACCGGCTCGAACCTTATCTACCCGCTGATTGGCGTCCATGAATACGGCTGGCGTTTCACCGGCAGCGAGATTGACCCGCAAGCTTTTGCCAGCGCCACGGCGATCATAAACCACAATCCGGGCCTGAGCCGTGCCATCCGTCTGCGTCGCCAAAAAGACGCCACGGCGATCTTCGCGGGCATCATTCATAAGAATGAGCACTACGATGCCACCCTCTGCAATCCCCCGTTCCATGACTCCGCCGAAGCGGCACGCGCGGGCAGCGAGCGCAAGCGTCGTAATCTCGGCCAGGCGGCGGATGGGGCGCTGAACTTTGGCGGCCAGCAGCAGGAGCTCTGGTGTGAAGGGGGCGAGGTCGCGTTTATCAGTAAGATGATCGCCGAGAGTGCGCAGTACGCAAGACAGGTTAAGTGGTTTACCACCCTGGTGTCGCGCGGTGAAAATCTGCCGCCGCTCTACCGTGCGCTGACGGCGGTCGGTGCGGTAAAAGTGGTGAAAAAAGAGATGGCCCAGGGTCAGAAGCAGAGCCGCTTCATCGCCTGGTCCTTCCTCGACGATAACAAACGTAGCCGTTAAAGCGTCGGCGCCTGTGGCGGCAGCGTGGGGGGAGCAGGGGAGGCCGGCGACGGCAGCACCTGATAGGTTTGAACCGGCATCCTGACGTCGGCCAGATCGAAGTGCTTCTTCACCATGCTGTCGAGAGCGAAACGCACCGTCCACTGCTTCAGCGGCTGGGTAGTGAAGGAGACGCGCAGCGTAAAGGCGGTATTCGTCAGCCCTACAATCCCGGCGAACGACGGCTCGCCGATAATCAGGCCCCGAATATCCTCCTGCTCCATCAGCTCGTCTACCGCCGCCTTTAACGCCCCTTTGGCCTTCTCCGCATCTTCATGGCGATCCACATCGTAATTGGCGACCACCGAGCCGATACCGCGAACAAAGTTGGCGAAGGTGGTAATCGAAGACCAGGGGATAATGTGATACGCCCCGGTATCTTGCCGTACCCCCACAGAGCGAATCGACATCCGCTCTACCGTGCCGGTTAACGGCCCAATCGTCACCAGATCGCCGGTGTTCATCCCGTTTTCAAACTGGATAAAGATCCCGGTGATAATGTCTTTGACCAGCGTCTGGGAGCCGAACGAAATCGCCAGCCCCAGCGCCCCGGCGCCGGCCAGCAGAGGAGCGATATTCACGCCGATCTCTGAGAGCACAATCATGATAGTGATAGTACTGATGATCACCGCCAGCGCGTTGCGGAACAGCGTCAGCAGCGTGCGGGCGCGGGCGCTGGGCAGCGGACGGCCATGAATGTCTGACACCAGCCGGTTTTCAATCAGGCTGGCGAGCAGCGTCCAGCCGACGGCAGAGAAGAAGAGGATCAGTGCAATGCGGATCACGATATCCACCGCTTTTTCCCCCGCGCCGTTGTGCAGCCAGTTCCAGAAATCAAACAAGCTCCAGGCATTGAGTAGCAGCATAATCGCCACCGCCACGCAGAGGATCCTGGCCACCTTCAGTGAGGCGGAAATCCAGCCGTTAAGCCGTTTTTGCAATTCCGGGTAGTTGCGCTGCACCTGCGGCGACAGGGTGATGGTTTTGGCCAGCCAGCGTGAAAGCAGGCCAGAGATAAAGGCCGCAATTCCGATAATCGCCAGGCTCTGGAAGGTGGCACCCATCATAAACTTCAGGCTGTTGCCGGGATCGAACAGCGAGAAGAAGCAGAGCACAATAAAGTAGGCGCAGGCCAGCCAGTGCCACACCAGCGCAAACGCGCGAATAAATAGACTGAAGAAGGATAAGGAGCGGTCAGCCAGGTGCAGCAGTCCCTCGGTAATGGCCCGCTTATTATGAAAGATAAGATAGAGCGCCCAGACGGTGATGCAGAGCATAATCAGCACGTTAGCCAGCGCCCCGATCTGCACATTGACCTGGTTGGAGATAATGGGCACCGCCACCAGCAGGCCATAACCAATGAGTCCGCTCAGGGTACTCAGGCGCAGCGACCAGTATTTTGCGGTCCGATCGTCGATGTTGAACGGACGTAGCTCCGGAACGTGAGGGCAAAATATTAGCCGTAGAATAGCTTTAAAGAATTCGATCAGCGCGAATGCGTTAAGGAACAACCCCTGCTGGAAGGCAATGGTTTTGTTACCGGCATGCAGGTTATCACTCAGCAACTGGCCGACGAAAAGGGTGAGTACCAGCAGCAGCAAGTCGATAATAAAGGCGGTGGTAATCATCAGCGGCAGATGTAGCCAGCTACTCTTCTCGCGGTTTTTCTTACGTCCCCACGCGCCCATTTTACGGTACAGCGGCCAGGCGCAAAGGCGCACCAGCCAGTAGAACGCAAAGACCAGCCCGGCGAGGATCAGGAAATGGCTGGCGGCATTGAGAAAGGTATCCGGATTAAACGCTTTGTGTGGGGAGCCAATCAGGTTGCGGTAGAGTTGCGCAAAGCGGGTTGCCAGCGCTTCGCCATAGTGACGCCCAACATCCGTGACATTCTCCAGCACCGTTTTCTCTTCTTCGATGGCCGGCGGCGTGATTTTGGGCGCCGTCTCCTGCGGCGGCGTGGCAGCCGCGGTACGCAACTGCCCGATCAACTCCTGACGTGACGCGTCATTTTCAAGGACATCCGCCAGAGCGGAGTAAGCCGCTTTCTTCTGTTCAACGTCGGGCTCTGCCGGGGCTGCCCCCTCTGCTGCCGGGGTCGTCCCCGTGGTGACGCCCGGAATAGTAATCGCCTGCGCAGGGGCACACAGCAGGCTAACAAGCAGCAACAGGATCCACGGCACGGCGTCCTCCGATGACAATATTCAGCAAAAAGATAAGTATAGATGGCGGGGGAGGGAGAAATGGTTTTGAGAACATTCCGGCGTAAAAAAGCCGGGCGAACCCGGCTTAGCGTATTAACAAAGCACCGTCAGGAGACGTGCTGCAGGAACTCCTGCAGACGCTGGCTTGGCGGATTCTCGATCAAGGTCTGCGGGTTGCCATCTTCAGCAATACGCCCTTTATCGATAAAGATCAGACGTGAAGCGACTTTCTCGGCAAAGCCGATTTCGTGGGTCACAATCACCATCGTCATCCCTTCTTCCGCCAGGTCCTGCATCACCTTCAGGACTTCATGGCGCAGTTCCGGGTCAAGCGCAGAAGTAGGCTCATCAAACAGCATCATCTTCGGCTTCACCGCCAGCGCGCGGGCAATCGCCACACGCTGCTGCTGACCACCGGAAAGTTCAGAAGGATAGTGGTGACCACGTTCGGCCAGGCCCACTTTCGCCAGCAGCTCTTTTGCCAGCTTCTCAGCTTCCGCTTTATTGGCACCGCGCACGCGCAGCGGGCCAAACATTACGTTTTCCAGCGCGGTCAGATGCGGGAAAAGGTAGAACTGCTGAAACACCATCCCCGCTTCCTGGCGGATAAGGCGTTCATCGACTTTCGGGTCATTAACCTTCAGACCATCGACAATCAGGTCGCCGCTGGTGATCTCTTCCAGTTTGTTAATGCAGCGCAGCAGCGTGGATTTACCGGAACCCGATGGGCCGATGATCACGACCACTTCGCCCGTTTCGATCTTCAGATCGATATTATGCAGCACCTGGGTCTGACCAAAGTGCTTGGAGACGTTTTTGAATTCAATCACAGGATTTTCATCCTTCTTTCCAGACGACGTAAAACAAAGCTCAGTGCCAGCGTAATAATCAGATAAACCACGGCAACGGCGGTCCAGATCTCGAGCGCACGGAAGTTACCGGCGATGATCTCCTGGCCCTGACGCGTCAGTTCGGCCACGCCGATCACAATGAACAGCGAGGTATCTTTAATGCTGATGATCCACTGGTTACCCAGCGGCGGCAGCATACGGCGCAGCGCCAGCGGCAGAATAACGTGGCGAATGGTCTCGCGGCGAGAGAGACCCAGGGCGAGGCCCGCTTCGCTAAAGCCTTTATGAATCGACAGCACTGCCCCACGGGTGATCTCCGCAATGTAGGCACCGGAGTTGATCATGATGGTGACCACGGCCGCGCTGAACGGATCGATACGCAGGTCAGTAAAGGCCATAGGCAGGGCGAAGTAGATGAACATCACCTGTACAACGATAGGTGTGCCACGAATGATTTCAATGAAAACCAGTGCGATGTGGTTGGCAATCCAGCCGCCGTAGGTGCGGGCGAAACCGGCGACGAGGCCGATAATCAGCCCGCCAATGAGACCGAGGACCGAAATCCACAGGGTCATTTTGGCGCCTTCAAGCAACAGAGGAATGGCGGGCCAGATGGCGCTCCAGTCAAACTCCATGATTAGTTCCTGTTTTTACCGTGGTGAAGACAACAGGGGGCGAAGCTCGCCCCCACAGAAGAGCAAACGCGTTATTATTTTGGTTCAGTACCGAACCATTTTTTATAAATTTCGTTATAAGTGCCGTTCTCACGCAGGGTTTTCAGCGCGCCGTTCACTTTAGTACGCAGATCGTCGCTGCCTTTCGGGAAGGCGATACCGTATTCCTGCGCTTCCAGAGACTCACCTACCGCCTTGAACTTGCCGTTGCCTGCGGTTTTGATGAAGTAAAGGATGTTCGGGGTGTCGTGCAGCACCGCGTCAGCGCGGTTGGTGCCCAATTCCATATAGGCGTTATCGATGTTCGGGAACTGACGCAGGTCTTTGGTTTTGATGTTTGCTTTTGCGTAGTCAACAGAACCGGTCCCGCTCTTCACCGCAACCACTTTACCGTCGAGATCTTTAGCGCTTTTCACATCGTTGTTATCGGCTTTGACCATCACCAACAGGCCGCTTTTGTAGTAGCCGTCAGAGAAGTCGATCGCTTTTTTACGCGCATCAGTAATAGTGATACCGGCCAGTGCCAGGTCCACGTTTTTGGTCTGCAGTGCCGGAACGATGCCGCTGAAATCCATTGGCTTCAGGGTGTAGTCCAGTTTCAGCTCTTTAGCGATAGCTGCCCACAGATCCACGTCAAAACCAACGTACTGGTCGCCTTGCTTGAATTCGAACGGAACAAATGCGGTGTCGGTGGCAACGATCAGTTTTTTATCAGCAGCCTGAGAAGAAACCGCGAAAGCCAGGGTCAGTGCAGCCAGTGAGACTTTTAATACAGACTTCATAGCATTTCCTTTTATATCCACGGGGCGATCCCCTGCGAGAACGAACGGCTATATGAAAAAATCGTGCCAACTTTGCAAGTGGTTGTTTCACAAAGGAGCTACACCAGAGTCTTGCGCATCCTGTGGTGCAATTTGCTTTCTTTGCACCACAATGGAGCACTGTTTTGGTGCAGGTGATTTTTGATCGCTATAGCCCTGCTATTAAGCGCATATATTGATGAAAAAACAATCTCGCGTTAACGATTGTGTGAGGTGATTATTACAAATCTGTCACTTTTGCCTGGCATATAGACGATTTGTTGCACCATAGATGTGCAAAACCCCCGCCGAAGCGAGGGTCAAAGGCTGAAAAACAAGGTATTACTCGATGTTAGCTTCGATGAACCACAGATACTGATCCAGGTCGCGAGACGCTGCGGTAAAGATATCAGCGGTATCTTCATCTTTGGCTTCGCCAATGGCTTTACGCACGTCGTTAGCGACTACGGCATAACGGTCTGCCAGCTCTTTCAGGTGATCCTGTACGCTGTGAATATCCAGCGGGTAGCTTTTCAACGGAGTTTTATTGTTGATAACCTGCGTGGTGCCCAGCGCCACGCCACCCAGCTGAACGGCACGCTCAGCCATGGTATCCATATGTGCAGTCAGTGAAGTACGGAAGCCATCCAGCATCTCATGTACGGCAATAAAGTTGGCGCCGCGCATATTCCAGTGGGCCTGTTTAGTAATCAGCGACAGGTCAATGAACTGGATCACCTGGCGATTCAGCAACTCGATTGTTGCTTTCTTATCGCTATCCGATACATCGTTGCGGGTATAAAGCAGATTAGACGCTTTCGTTTTAACCAGTTTAGCGGTACTCATAATCTCATATCCTCTTGATGTTTGTGTCCCAGGTAATTACTGGAGATAAGTATAGCACCACATTTTTAGCCTGCGACCCGGTACTGCCTATCGGTTTAATAGAAAGAATAATTAAGACTTATTAAAGGTCCTGAAAATCAGAGCCTTATAATATTTCGTTGTAAAAGATTCTTATTTATAAAAATCGGCAAGAGAGGAGAGGGAATATTTCCGATTGATGACAATTTGTGCGGGCATATTTAATTTCGCGCAATCTGGCTTATATTCTGCATGGCGCGTATTGGCCATGCAGAATTACCCGTCAGCGGTTGATATCTACCTCTTCGACCTTGCTTTCGCGCCGCAACGTCAGGGTTGAGCCCATCGACGCGGCAATAATAGAGCAGAGCGCCAGCGTCTGGGTAAAGGTGAGCGTTTCGCCGAGAAACACCATACCTGACATAGCCGCCAGCGCGGGCTCCATGCTCATCAGGGTGCCGAAGATACGCGTGGGCAGGCGGGTGAGCGCAATCATCTCCAGTGAGTAGGGGAGCGCTGTTGAAAGGACCGCGACCGCAAGCCCGACGGGCAAAATCGACCACTGCCAGATCGACTCGGTGGCCTGCGCCATCCCCAGCGGCACAAAGATGATAGCGGCAATCAGCGATCCCAGCGCCACCGTTGCGGGGCCATGCTCTTCCCCCGCACGCTGACCGGTAAGGATATATAAAGCCCAGCAGGCACCCGCGCCAAGCGCCAGCGCGGCACCGGTTAAATCCACATGCGCAATGTCCTGACCGAGGGGGAGCAGGAACCACAGTCCCAGTACCGCCAGCACCACCCAGACAAAGTCTACCGGGCGGCGCGAGGAGAAGAGCGCCACCGCCAGCGGGCCGGTAAACTCCAGCGCCACCGCAATTCCCAGCGGGACGGTCTGTATTGATAAATAGAAGAGGTAATTCATCGCCCCCAGCGACAGGCCATAAAAGAGCAGCGGCAGGCGCTGTGATTTTTCAAAACGCAGACGCCAGGGCTTAAAGATAATTACCAGGATAAGCGTGCCGAGCGCAATACGCAGCGCCGTTACGCCCGGCGCGCCGATCACGGGAAAAAGAGATTTCGCCAGCGATGCGCCGCTCTGGATAGACAACATGGCGATAAGAATTACGACAACCGGCATCCAGACCGGCGATTTGCGGGGCAACCCAGGCATCCTTTCTCCTGTCAATTTATGTCAAACGAAGTAAAGGTGGCAGTGTAATTGAAATAAGCTGTCGCGGTTGAGACTTCGTTGAAAAAAAGTTCCCTGAAATCCGTAGAATGGCATTCATAGACCGGGCTTATTGCCAAGCAGTTTAGGAATAGTCTGGATGAATGTATTGAATCTGACGCGCACTATTACATTTTTGGGATGTATTTTCGGTGAGATTTGAAAGAGATAACTGATTATGGAAATAATTAGTTACACCAAAAGGGCCGTTAGACATCACTAATCAGAAAGAGTTTCACAAGAATTTTTGATATATTTAAAACTTACGGACTTACTTGAAGCACATTTGAGGTGGTTATGAAAAAAATTGCATGTCTTTCAGCACTGGCAGCCGTTCTGGCCGTTTCCGCAGGCACCGCAGTAGCGGCAACTTCTACCGTTTCCGGTGGTTACGCTCAGAGCGATATGCAGGGCGTTATGAACAAAACTAACGGCCTGAACCTGAAATACCGCTACGAGCAGGACAACAACCCACTGGGTTGGATCGGCTCCTTCACCTACACCGAAAAAGATCGCTCTTCCGGTGATGTGTATAACAAAGCACAGTACTACGGCATCACCGGTGGTCCTGCTTTCCGTCTGAACGACTGGGCAAGCATCTACGGTGTAGTGGGTGTGGGTTACGGTAAATTCCAGCAGACTTCCGACACCGGTCTGGTTCGCTCTTCTGACGACACCAGCGATTACGGTTTCTCCTACGGTGCAGGTATGCAGTTTAACCCAATCGAAAACGTTGCGCTGGACTTCTCCTATGAGCAGAGCCGCATCCGTAACGTTGACGTTGGCACCTGGATCGCGGGCGTAGGTTACCGCTTCTAATCACTCCGGTGAGCCAATAAAAAATCCGCCCCTGTGGCGGATTTTTTTGTCTTCAACAACCCAATCCTTACCGACTTTGGGTGGCGAAAATGTCGCTCCCCAGATGGTTATAGTCCACTTTCTGCAACTTGAAGTTCGTGACATAGACCGGCGGTGCCTTTTGGCTGGAGATAAAGCGGTAGTGACTGGCGATCTCTTTTGCCTGAATTCCCGTCCACTGAGAGAAGAAGCTCAGGAAATCGTTCGCCGAGCGGCGGGCCTTGATGATGCGGTGGCTCTTATCGTCGCTGGAGATCACCATAAAAGGCACCTGGAAGTTTTGCTGGAAGGCGTCATCATGGGCCAGATACTGCACCGCTTTACCGCGCTCTTTAAACGCCAGCCCGTGATCGGAAAAATAGACCATCGAGAAACTGTCGCCCGTATTTTGCAACTGGCTATACAGCTGACTTAACAGCTGGTCGGTCTGCGTCATGGTATAGAGGTAACAGGAGGTCTCTTTCGACTGCACAAACTCGGCGTATTTGCCTTTGGTGCGATCACAGGCCTGTGGGTGCGAGCCCATCAGATGCAGCACAATAAGCTGCGGCTGCGTACGATGCGTGCTGAAAACCTGCGCAGTCATCTTCAGCAGTGCCTCATCCTGGGTATTTTTATCGGCTTCAAAATCACCGCTCTTCAGGAACTGCACCTCGTCGGCACGCTTAGCAATACTGGCGATGGCGGTATCATATTCGCCAATCTGGCCCTGATTGGAAAACCACCAGCTCTGGAAGCCGGCACGGTTCGCCAGGGTGACGAAGTTATCCTGATACTGGGGTTTGTTATCCACTACCCGATTAAGCGTCAGCCCCAGTGACTTCTGCGTAGAGCCGCTGGCGGCAATATAATCGGTAAACAGGGTGCCATTCACCGCACTGGCAAAAGGCGTGTTGTTCCAGTGGCCGCCAAAGGCGCCCAGCGCATCGCGGCGAGCGCTTTCGCCTATCACCACCATATAGATGTGATATTTCGGCTTCACCGCCGTCACGTTCCAGGTATCTTTCATCTGCGACAATGCGCTCATGCGCGCCTGTTCGTCGATCACTTCCTGGTTGTTCACCACCACATCTTTCACAAAACGGAAGACCGGGTAGCCGCTATCTTTCAGCCTGAAGACGCCACCCCATGCCAGGTTCTGCACCGGGGCGACAAAAAAGGCGGCAAGGCTGACGGCCAGGTAGAGGCTGTCCAGTCTGTTCCACCCTTTTTTGGCTTCGGGTTTACGTCGCACAGCAATAACGCCCAGCGCAAAGATAAACAGGCCAACCACATAGCTGTACCAGGGGAAGATGGTCAGGATCTCTGTCGACTCCTCCATATTGGTGGAGTGCATCGCCAGCAGGGTATTAAAGTTGGGTGCCCCATAGGCCTGAGAGAAGGGGAAGTACATTGCCCCCACCAGCGAGCAGATGCCCAGCAGCCCTTTCTGCACGCGCGGTGCGCTACGCCACAGCAACAGCAATACGCAGGTAAAGGCCACCGCGTAGAGCAGACTGAAAGGGTAGCCCAGCGCAAAATTAATCAGCAGTGATTGTAAAAAGTAGAATCCCGTCCACGGGCTTAAGGCCCGGCCGCGGGTCACAAGTGATTCTTTCAGGGTTAAATTCATAGGTCACAATCATGAAAACGCCATGTGCTCACCCTGGCGCCAAGGGTCAAAACCTGCCTGAGAGTGCGGAGAAGGGGAATTGGGGTCCGCGTCTGCGAGCCGCAAATAGTGCAGGGCTGCAAGAAGATAGTGCCAGCGGCGATGAAGGTCAACAGCTATAAAGGGGATGTTTTGCGAAGAGGGCTACAAATCCGTAAAAAAGATCCGGCAATTTGCCTTACGGCCCAGTCTACAAAGGAAGTGTGACAAAAAAATGAAGCGGCGTACCGCGACGCCGCCTAGCGGGAAGGTTTATCGTTCTGCTGTGATTTGCCAGTAATCATGTCGCAAATCATGTTCAGCAGCATTAAGCGTACTGTGAATGGGGAGTGGCTAAACACCTGTATACACCTCTTGAATTCGTTCATCTCAACCTCCTGATGAATGATCCCTTCGATCCTTGAAGGTGACTGCATTACATACAGATATAGCACAGGCTATATTTTATAGCTATGGCTATTACGTTAATTTTTTGTGCTTGTTCACGCATGGTTTACAATGGCCGCACTTGAATTGCGCTGCTGGAAGCGTCACCCCCATTGAGGAAGCACAATGACCCATCGTGCAGGTAAAACCACGACAAGAAAAAAGACGCAGCTGGTAAATGTTGAAGAACACGTTGAAGGATTTCGTCAGGTTCGCGAAGCGCATCGTCGCGAGCTGATTGATGATTATGTTGAGCTGATTTCCGATCTGATCCGTGAGGTGGGCGAAGCACGCCAGGTCGATATGGCCGCGCGTCTCGGCGTCTCCCAACCGACGGTGGCAAAAATGTTGAAAAGACTCGCCTCGGTGGGGTTGATCGAGATGATCCCCTGGCGCGGCGTTTTCTTAACCCCTGAAGGTGAGAAACTGGCGCAGGCCAGCCGCGAACGCCATCAGATTGTGGAAAACTTCCTGCTGGTGCTGGGCGTCAGCCCCGATACTGCCCGCCGCGATGCGGAGGGGATGGAACACCACGTTAGCGAAGAGACTCTGCAGCAATTCAGCGAGTTTACCCGCAAATACGGACCTGCCTCTGAATGACCCTTCCAGGCCTGGGGGCACTGGCCCGCGATCGTTTCTTTCATCTGTTAGTCTTGATTGGCGTCGGGCTCAGTTTTTGCGTTCCTTTCGCCCCCCAGCGCTGGCCTGCCGCTATTGACTGGCACACCATCATTACCCTGAGCGGGCTGATGATGCTCACCAAAGGGGTAGAGCAGAGCGGCTTTTTCGACGTGCTGGGACGCAAAATGGTTCGTCGCTTCGCCACGGAACGCCGCCTGACGCTGTTTATGGTCTTCTCGGCGGCACTGCTCTCCACTTTTCTGACCAACGACGTGGCGCTGTTCATCGTGGTGCCCCTGACGCTAACGCTGCGCAAGCTCTGCGAGATCCCGGTCAATCGATTGATCATCTTCGAAGCGCTGGCGGTCAACGCCGGTTCACTGTTAACCCCGATCGGGAACCCGCAGAACATTCTCTTATGGGGACGCTCTGGCCTGTCGTTTGCCGCCTTTAGCTGGCAGATGGCGCCCCTGGCGGCGGTAATGATGGTTACGCTGGGGGTGATGTGCTGGTTTGCTTTCCCGGCAAAACCGCTGCAGTACCATACCGGCACGGCGGCCACGCAGGCGTCACCGCGTCTGGCGTGGAGCTGCCTGGCGCTCTACCTGGTCTTTCTGGTGGCGCTCGATCTGAAACAAGAGCTGTGGGGGGCGCTGCTGGTAGCCGGCGGCTTCTTACTGCTGGCGAGGCGCGTCCTGGTAAGCGTCGACTGGACGCTGCTGTTGGTCTTTATGGCGATGTTTATTGATGTGCATTTGCTGATTCAGGTGCCGGCGCTGCAGGGTGTGCTGCAAAACGTAACCCATTTGTCGCAGACGGGATTGTGGATCACCGCTATAGGGCTGTCACAGGTGATAAGCAACGTACCTTCGACCATACTGCTGCTCAACTATGTCCCCCCCAGCGCACTGCTGGCCTGGGCCGTCAACGTCGGCGGTTTCGGGCTTCTGCCCGGTTCCCTCGCCAACCTGATTGCCCTGCGGATGGCGAACGATCGCCGTATCTGGTGGCGCTTCCACCTCTGGTCAATCCCGATGCTGGTCTGGGCATCGCTGGTCGGATTCGGACTATTCCTTCTCATATAATGCGCAATTTGTCAGTTTTTCCTGGCAAATGTATAGCAACGTCCTAGCTTTATTGAACGGCATAGTGTGATGCCGCTCACTGACAGGACCGTTGCTGAACTATGGCTGAAGATCAAAAGTCCCCTGCTGACGAGCAGGAAAAAAACAATAATGAGCGTAAGCGTCCGGGTAAAAAACCGTTAATTATCCTCGGCATTGTCGTGGTGGTGATGGTTATCGTGGCGCTGGTGTGGTGGTTTTTAACCCGTAACGAAGAGACAACCGACGACGCCTTTACCGACGGCGACGTGGTGACCATTGCGCCGAAGACGGCAGGCTACGTCACCGAACTGCGCGTGCGCGATAACCAGCGCGTGAAAAAGGGCGATCTGCTGGTGGTGATCGACCCGAGAGACACCACCGCCCAGCGCGATCAGGCGCAGGCCCAGCTTGGCCTGGCAACCGCACAGCTGCATCAGGCCCAGGCGCAGCTGGCGCTCTCAAAGGTGCAATACCCCGCGCAGCGTGATGAAGCGAAAGCCCAGGTGCTAAAAGCTCAGGCGGATCTCGCGAATGCGCAGGCGGAGTATCGTCGTCAGCGCGGGGTCGATCCGCGTGCGACCACCCAACAAAGTATCGATTCCGCTAATGCCCAGCTGCGTAGCGCGCAGGCTGGCCTGGCCAGCGCGCAGGCGCAGCTTGAGGTGGCGGAGCAGGTTCAGCTGCAGATTCGCCAGCAGGAGACCAACGTCGAAGCGCGTGAACGTCAGGTTGACCAGGCGAAAGCGCAGCTCGAAACCGCCAATCTCAATCTTTCGTACACCGAGGTGCGCGCCCCGTTCGACGGCTTTGTCACCAAACGTAACGTTCAGCCCGGCACGCTGGTGCAGGCGGGAACGGCGCTGTTCTCGCTGGTCTCACCGAACGTCTGGGTGGTGGCTAACTTCAAAGAGTCTCAGCTTGAAAGGATGAAGCCGGGCGATAAGGTACAGGTCTCCGTGGATGCCTGGCCTGACATGGAGCTTGAAGGCCATATCGACAGTATCCAGCAGGGCAGCGGCTCGCGTTTCTCCGCCTTCCCGTCAGAAAACGCCACCGGCAACTTTGTTAAAATCGTGCAGCGCGTGCCAGTGAAAATTGTGATTGATAAGGGGCTGGATCCGAACAAACCGCTGCCGCTGGGGCTGTCGGTTGAACCGAAGGTCACAGTGGAATGACGGATCAGAGTCACGATAACTGGAAGCCCGCCAGTAACCCCTGGGCGGTGGCGATTGTCGTCACCCTGGCGGTGTTTATGGAGATCCTCGACACCACCATTGTCAACGTGGCGCTGCCGCACGTGGCCGGGTCGCTCTCGGCCAGCTATGACGAATCCACCTGGGTGTTAACCAGTTACCTGGTGGCAAACGGTATTGTCCTGCCCATCTCCGCCTTTCTGAGCCGGCTGTTTGGCCGCAAGCAGTTTTTCTTAATCTGCATTGTGATGTTCACCATCTGCTCATTCCTCTGCGGCATTGCCACCGAGCTGTGGCAGATCATCCTGTTCCGCATCATGCAGGGCTTCTTTGGCGGCGGCCTGCAGCCTACCCAGCAGTCGGTGCTGCTTGACTACTTCAAGCCTGAGGACAGGGGCAAAGCCTTTGGCCTCTCGTCCATCGCCATTATCGTCGCCCCGGTTCTCGGGCCGACGCTGGGCGGCTGGATCACCGACAACTACTCGTGGCGCTGGGTCTTTTTCATCAACATACCGGTCGGGATCGTCACGGTGCTGGCGATCTACCAGCTGTTGGAAGATCCACCCTGGGAGAGCAAATCCAAAGAGAAACTCTCTGTCGACTGGACGGGGATCGGCCTGATCGCGCTCGGGCTGGGCTGCCTGCAGGTGATGCTCGACCGGGGTGAGGACGACGACTGGTTCTATTCAAACGTGATCCGCACCTTCGCGGTGCTGACGCTTATCGGCATCATCGGTGCCATTTACTGGCTGATGTATGCCAAAAAGCCGGTGGTCGACCTGCACTGCATGAAGGACAAAAACTTTGCCGTCTCCAGCCTGCTGATGGCGGGGATGGCAATGATCCTCTACGGCAGCTCGGTGGTTATTCCGCAGCTGGCCCAGCAGGATCTTGGCTATACCGCCACCTGGTCGGGCATGGTGCTATCGCCTGGGGCAATATTGATCGTATTGACCATACCGCTGGTGCTGAAGCTGATGCCGGTGGTGCAGACGCGCTGGATCATCGCCTTCGGCTTTACCTGTCTGGCGGTGTCGTTCTTCTGGTCCCGCACGCTGACCCCGGATATCGATTTCGAAACCCTGGTACTGTTCCGCAGCGCCCAGTCGATTGGACTCGGGTTCCTGTTTGTACCGCTCACGACCATTGCCTTTATCTCGATTCCGCGGCAGCTCAACGCCGATGCGGCGGCGCTGTTTACCATGTTCCGCAACGTCGCAGGCTCGATAGGCATTTCGCTGTCGACGGCGGCGATCACCGAGCGTTCCCAGGCGCACAGCGCACATCTGGCCTATCACGCCACGCCGTTCAACGAGCAGTTCCAGCTGGCGATACGCGAAAGTGCTCAGGCGATCCAGAATTTCACTACCCAGGTCGGCGACCCGACCGGCATCGCCACCGGGCGGATGTACCAGACCATGATCGAGCAGTCGCGCTTTTTGGCCTACATCGACGTCTTCACCCTTCTGAGCGTGGTGGCCTTTTTACTGATCCCGTTTTGTTTGTTGCTCTCGCCGGTTAAGAGCGAGGGGAGTGCAGGAGCACACTGATGATACACAGACGTTTACACCCTCTGATGATAATGCTGTTGCTCGCAGGCTGCGCCGTGGGGCCGGACTACCAACAGCCCGCACCGCCTGCGGTCACCCACTGGAACGACAAGGGGGATGGCGAGGTAAATTCGAAAACCGTTTCGGCCGCCACCAACCCACGCTGGTGGAAAACCTTCAACTCGCCGCAGCTCGATAGCCTGATTGAACGCGCCATCGCCGGAAACCTCTCCCTGCAGCAGACAGTGTTGCGCATTGCCGGAGCGCGGGAACAGATCAACCAGGCGGGCGGGGCGTTTTATCCGTCGGTAAACGGCAGTTTACAAGCAACGCGCCAGCAGCTCGGGCTGGAAGGAGAGCTGAAATCGCACGGGGTATACGACCAGCTTGATAATGTCGACCCGCAGCTGCGGGGCGCGTTAGGCCCGCTGACCCAGCCGATCAACCTTTACCAGGGCAGCTTTGACGCCCAGTGGGAAATCGACCTGTGGGGCAAGGTTCGCCGTCAGGTTGAAGCCGCCGAAGCGCAGCAGCAGGCGGCGATTGAGCAGCGTAATGACGCGCTGGTGTCGCTGGAGGCGGAAGTGGCGCGGGCGTGGCTGCAGCTGCGCGGCGCACAGAGCATTATCGCCACCCTCAATACCCAGATTGAGAGTGCCCGGCAGACGCTGGATCTCACCGATAACCGCCAGCGCGGCGGGTTGTCACCCCAGATGGACGTGGAAAATGCCCGCGCGCAGCTCGGTACGCTTGAAGCGCAGCTTCCGCAATATCAGGCGCAGGCGCGACAGGCGATGAATGGCCTGGCGATCCTCCTCGGCAAACCGCCGGGGGCGCTGGACGCGGAGCTGCAGTCCGCCCAGCCGATGCCCGCCTTGCCGGACATTGTGCAGACGGGGATCCCGTCCACGCTGGCACGTCGCCGCCCGGACGTACGCGAGGCGGAGGCCAATCTCCACGCCGCCACGGCGCAGATCGGCGTTTCGGTGGCGCAGCTGTTCCCGAGCTTTACCCTCTCCGGTCAGTTTGGTCTGCGCAACAGCGAAACCAACTGGCTCACCGACTGGAGCAGCCACTTCTACAGCTTTGGCCCGCAGGTCTCCATTCCCATCTTCCAGGGTGGGCGGCTGGTCTCCAGCGTGAAGGTGGCGCGCGCGCAGCAGGGCGCTGCGGTGCTGGACTACCGCCAGACGGTGCTAACGGCGCTCGGCGACGTGGAAAATGCGCTGGTGAGCTACCGTACCGATCAACAGCGTGAGGCAGGGCTGGCGAAAACCATCGATGCACTGCAAAACGCCTTTGATCTGGCAAGCGACAGCTACCGGCAGGGGATTGCCACCTTTATCGACGTGCTGGATGCCCAGCGACAGCTGGCGCAGGCCGAGCAACAGCGCGCGCAGGCGCAGGTGCAGAGCGCCCTTGACCTGGTCGCGTTGTACAAGGCGCTGGGCGGTGGCTGGGAGCCGTATCAGCAGGTGCAAATGCCAGACTACCCCGTCTTTGGCGATGCACCTCGCGGATAAGATGGCGAGAATTGGGCAAGAAACGGACAGGAACCGCACATTCGCGGTCGGCGTGCACCGGGTATAACTATGGGGTACTCAACAAACAAGGAGTCTCAAATGCGATATCAAAAACTCGGTAATACCGGCCTGTTCGTCTCTGAACTCTGCCTCGGTACCATGACCTTCGGCGGCGAAGGCGGCATGTGGGGCAAGATTGGCCAGCTCCAGCAGAGCGACGCGGAGCAGCTGGTAGGCCGCGCACTGGATGCCGGTATCAACTTTATCGACACCGCTAACGTCTACTCGGAAGGGCGTTCGGAGGAGATCACCGGCCAGGCGTTGAAAAACCTGAAGGTGCCGCGGGAAAACGTGGTGGTGGCGACCAAAGTCTTTGGCGAAACCGGCACGGGCGGGGTGAACTCACGCGGTAGCTCGCGTTACCACATCATCAGCAGCGTAAAAGAGAGTCTACGCCGGCTGCAGCTCGATCATATCGATCTCTATCAGTTGCACGGTTTTGATCCCGCCACCCCCATTGAAGAGACTCTTTATGCGCTGGATAACCTGGTGCAGCACGGCCATGTTCGTTATATCGGGGTCTCTAACTGGGCGGCCTGGCAGATCATGAAGGCGCTGGGTATCTCCGAGCGGTTGGGTCTGGCGCGGTTCGCCTCTCTGCAGGCTTACTACACCATCGCCGGGCGCGATCTGGAGCGCGAACTGGTGCCGATGATGCAAAGCGAAGGGGTAGGCTTGATGGTCTGGAGCCCGCTGGCGGGCGGCCTGCTCAGCGGGAAATACGATCGCAACGGACAGAGCGAATCCGGCGGCCGTCGTCTGGAATTTGACTTCCCGCCGGTGGAAAAAGCGCGTGCCTTCGATTGCGTCGACGTGATGCGCACTATCGCAGAGAGCAAAGGGGTCTCGGTGGCGCAGATTGCGCTGGCGTGGTTGCTGCATCAGCCGGTGGTCAGCAGCGTGATCGTGGGGGCGAAGCGGGTGGATCAACTGGATGACAACATTGCCGCCACCGAAATCCGCCTGAGCGAAGACGAGCTAAAACAGCTTGATGCCGTTAGCGTCTTGCCGCGGGAGTACCCCGGCTGGATGCTGGAGCGCCAGGGAGAATATCGTCGGAATCAACTCGAACAGCAGTAATTTTCCACTCCCTTTCAGGGCCGGAGCCGCAGCGCGGATCCGGCCTTTTTTATTCCACACGCCTCACAAAAAACGATCCCGATCTTTGCCTGCTTTATCCGCTTTGGCTATATGACTAGTCATGAAATTTAAATGACTAGTCATATAGGGAGTGCGCATGAAAGCATCTTTGCCAGCCAATTTTTTATGGGGCAACTCGGTCTCCAGCATGCAGACCGAAGGGGCGTGGAACGAGGGTGGGAAGGGGATGTCGGTCTACGATATTCGCGAGGCGGGAGAGAATACCTCAGACTGGAAAGTCGCCACCGACTCGTATCATCGCTACGCGGAAGACTTCGACCTGATGCAGGATCTGGGCATGAACTGCTATCGCTTCCAGATCGCCTGGAGCCGCGTCTGCCCGCAGGGTGACGGTGATTTCAACGACGAGGGGATCGCCTTTTACGATCGCTTTATCAACGATCTGATCGCCCGCGGCATTGAGCCGATGGTCTGTCTCTACCATTTCGATATGCCGCTGGCGCTGGCCCAGGAGTACAACGGATTTACTGATCGCCGGGTGATGGAGGCCTTTATCCGTTATGGCAAGAAGATGATCGACTGCTTCGGCGATCGGGTGAAATACTGGCTGACCTTCAACGAGCAGAACATCTTCCATATGCCCGAGGCGTTTCGCATTTCCGGCTATATGAAAGGCGAGAAAACTCTGCGCGAGCTGTACGCACTCCAGCATCACACCATGGTGGCGCATATGACGCTGACCGAGTACCTGCATCAGTCCCGGCCAGGTCAGCTAATGGGCGGTATGCTGGCGCACCAGCTGATCTATCCCGCCACCTGTAAACCGCGCGATATCTTTTGCGCGCAACAGTATGACGAATTCCTGAACCAGAACCTGCTGCGCGTCTTTGCCGGTCAGGGCTACAGCCCGGCGGTGATGGCGGTGGTGGCGCAGGAAGGTTTTGAAGATATCTACCGGGCCGAGGATCTGGCCCTGCTGGCACGTACCAAAAATGACTATATGGCGTTCAGCTATTACGCCAGTAAGACCCTGGATAGTGATGCGATCCCGGAAGAGACGCCGGTTAACTATTACTTGCTGCACGGCGAGAAAAACAACCCCTATCTGAAGGCGACAGAGTGGAACTGGCAGATCGATCCGCTGGGCTTTCGCACCATTATCACCCGCTACTACAACGACTGGCGGCTGCCGGTCTTCCCGATTGAAAACGGCATCGGCGTGATTGAGTCGTGGGACGGCGTAAATCCGATTGAGGATGACTACCGTATCGACTACCACCGGGAGCATATCGAGGCGATGAAGGCGGCGATGTTTGAAGATGGTGCCGAGGTGATCGGCTATCTCGGCTGGGGCTTAATCGACATTCTGAGTTCGCAGGGGGACATGCGTAAACGCTACGGCGTGGTGTACGTCAACCGCGAAAACCATGACCTGAAAGACCTGAAGCGCGTGCCGAAAAAAAGCTACGCGTGGCTCAAACAGGTTATCCATAGCAACGGGCGCGAGATGTAAGCCGTACGCTGCCGGGCCGTTTTTGTGACTGATTAAGGGAACTATCCGTATGTCTGATACAAAAATTACACCTGCGATGCAGTCCTTTGTCGACAGATTTGTGGAGTTCTCGGCGCGCCTGGCCAATCAGGTGCACCTGCGCTCTCTGCGTGATGCGTTTGCCACGGTGATGCCGATCTTTATCCTCGCCGGGCTGGCGGTGCTGATCAATAACGTGGTCTTCCCGTGGATTTTCACCGGGGAGACGCTGGCCCACTATCAGGTCTGGGGCGAGGCGATTATTAACGGTACGCTGAATATCGCGGCGCTCCTGCTGGCCCCGATCATTGCCTGGTCGCTGGCGCGTAACAAAAATTTCGACAATCCGGTCTCGGCAGTGGTCATCGCCGTCAGCAGCTTTATCATAATGATGCCGATGCGGCTGCAGATCGTCCCCGTCGGCAGCGACACCGCGGTGAGCGTTACGCAGATTCTTACCTTCGCCAATATTGGCTCGACGGGCATTTTCGCCGGGGTGCTGATTGGGCTAATCTCGGCGGAGATCTTTATCGCCATCTCCCGGCTAAAAGCGCTGCACATTTCGCTGGGGGATAATGTCCCTCCGGCGGTGAGCAAATCCTTTACCGCGCTCATCCCCACCATCATTACGCTCTCGCTGTTCGCGGTGCTTGCGGCCTTGCTGGCAAACGTGCTGCACACCGATTTGATTCACCTGATCACCACTTTTATCCAGCAGCCGCTGCGGCTGATCAACACCAGCCTGCCGGGTACGCTCTTTATCTACAGCTTTGGCAACTTCCTGTTTACGCTTGGCATTCATCAGTCAGTGGTTAACAGTGTGATTCTGGAACCCTTCCTGTTGATCAATACCAACGAGAATATGCTGGCCTTCGCCAATGGCCAGCCCATCCCGCATATCATCAACAGTATCTTTGTCCCCACCTTCGGCATGGTGGGGGGGACCGGTAGCACCATCTCACTGCTGATCGCCATCTTTATCTTCTCGCGTCAGCAGTCGGCGAAACAGGTGGCTCGCCTGTCGCTGGCGCCGGGGCTGTTTAACATTAATGAACCGGTGATATTCGGCCTGCCCATTGTCTTTAACCTGCCGCTGATGATCCCCTTCGTGCTTCTTCCGGCGCTGGGGATCTGGTTTGCCTGGCTCTGCACCACATTGGGATTTATGTCGCGCTGTGTTGTCATGATCCCCTGGACCACGCCACCCATACTCAGCGCCTGGCTGGCCACGGCCGGCGACTGGCGGGCGGTAGTGGTACAGTTGGCAATCATCGTATTTGGTGTATTCTTCTACCTGCCTTTCCTCAAGGTTGCCGAGCGAGTGGCATTGAAAAACAGTGAGATAGCGAACTAAACATAAGGAAACGGCGATGGCGGCGAAGTACATCACCATAGCGCGGGAAATTAAAAAACGCATTATTAGTCAGCAGTATGCCGCCAACGAACCGCTGCCCGACCAGTTTGCGCTGGCCGCGGAGTTCAGCTCCAGCCGCATGACCATCCAGCAGGCGATGCGTCAGCTTATTGTCGAAGGGCTGGTCTATACCCGGCAGGGGCAAGGCACTTTTATCCGCAAGAATTTTCTACAGCTATCTCAGTGGGATCTCTCCGGCAGCGACTACTTTGGCGCCACCAAAACCTGGGAGCATCTTGGTACGGTCTCCAGTCAGGTCGTCCATTTCGAACTGCGCTTTCCCAACGAAAAAGAGCAGGCCTCACTGATGATAAACGCCGATGCCCCGGTGTATGACTTTATCCGCCTGCGCCTGCTTAACGGCGAGCCGATGTCGCTGGATGCTACCGTCATGCCGCTCAACCTGGTGCCGGGGCTGAACAAAAGCCATCTCGAAAGCTCGGTGTTCCGCTACGTGCAGGAGACGCTGGGGCTAAAAATCATGGGGTCATATCGGGTCGTCAGAGCCCTGAAACCCAGCGCGCTGGATATGCAGCATCTGGTCTGCGAGCCGTCCGATCCGGTGCTGGAGGTGGAGCAGGTGATCTATCTGGAGGATGGAACGCCGCTGGAGTACGCCCACTGTCACTACCGGTACGACCACGGCGGGATTGTTATTGTGAATAACGGATAAAAAAAGCGGGCCCCGGGCCCGCTTTTTTATGTCGCTGGTTTATCAGTTCAGGCGAACTGGCATACCGGAGCGGTTCTGAATAGCCTGGTCAACAACGGAGGCATCTACGTCAGCCTGGCTGGTAATCGCCTGCACGTTGCTCTTCAGGGTGATCGGCACGGTAACGTTGTTATCGATCTGATCTTCGCTGGTAGAGAGCGGGTTATGCACTTCCAGATAACGGCTGCCATCTGGCTCGGTGGTCGCTTTCACAGGTTCGTTGATGAACTGTACGCGGGTACCGACCGGCACGTTTTCGAACAGGAATTTGATATCGTCATTACGCAGACGCACACAGCCGTGGCTCACGCGCAGGCCGATACCAAAGTTGGCGTTGGTGCCGTGAATAGCATAAAGGCGGCCAATGTAGAGCGCGTACAGACCCATCGGGTTATCCGGGCCAGCCGGAACAACAGCCGGCAGCGGCTCGCCAGCGGCAATATATTCCGCGTGCATCTTGGCGGTTGGCGTCCAGGTTGGGCCCGCTTTCTTACGCTCAACTTTGGTGGTCCAGTTCATCGGGGTGTCTTTACCCAGCTGGCCGATACCGATTGGCAGAACGATGACGGTATTGGTCCCTTTCGGATAGTAGTAGAGACGCATTTCAGCACTGTTGATGATGATACCTTCATGCACGGTATCGGGCAGGATCAGCTGCTGAGGAATATTCAGCACAGTACCGCCTTTCGGCAGGTACGGATCGACGCCAGGGTTAGCTTCCATCATGTTGGAGAGACCCAACTGATATTCAGCAGCAAAATATTCCAGCGGCTGCGTGTTACCTTCTTCGATGGTCACAACCTGATTCTGACCGACCAGACGGCTACCGTCAGTGGGCAGAGGATAGGTGACAGCAGAAGCGGTCTTGCAAAACCCTACGACGGCAAACGCCGCTGCTAATAGCGATGTTAATTTCATATTCATGTTATGCGAGGTATCTGTGCCACTGTGGCATGTAGTTAAAAGGGCTGAATGGTATAGGGAGCGCATTATATGTCCATTACCCCATTCAGGGAATTCAGATGTGTACGAAATCACATTTTTTTCGACATTGTTAAAGTTTAGCGTCTCGTCGCAACATCGGGATCTCAATTCGGAATTGTGGCATAATGCCGCGTTTATCACACTTTTCGCAGGAATCTCCCCGTGTTAGTTACCAGCAACGTCACTATGCAGTTTGGCAGTAAGCCGCTGTTCGAAAATATTTCCGTCAAATTTGGCGGCGGCAACCGTTACGGCCTGATTGGTGCCAACGGTAGCGGCAAATCCACCTTCATGAAGATCCTCGGCAGCGATTTAGAGCCGACGCTGGGCAATGTCTCAATGGACCCCAACGAGCGCATCGGTAAGCTGCGTCAGGATCAGTTCGCCTTTGAAGAGTTCACCGTGCTCGACACCGTGATCATGGGACACGGAGAGCTGTGGGAAGTGAAGCAGGAGCGTGACCGTATCTACGCCCTGGCCGAAATGAGCGAAGAAGATGGCTACAAAGTGGCCGATCTGGAGACGCAGTACGGCGAAATGGACGGTTACTCCGCCGAAGCGCGCGCGGGCGAATTGCTGCTCGGCGTGGGCATTCCGGTAGAACAGCACTACGGCCCGATGAGCGAAGTCGCGCCAGGCTGGAAACTGCGTGTGCTGCTGGCACAGGCGCTTTTCTCTAACCCTGACATTCTGCTGCTCGATGAACCGACGAACAACCTGGACATCGATACCATCCGCTGGCTGGAGCAGACGCTGAACGACCGCGACAGCACCATGATCATTATTTCGCACGACCGTCACTTCCTGAATATGGTCTGTACGCACATGGCGGATCTGGACTACGGCGAACTGCGCGTTTACCCGGGCAACTACGACGAGTATATGACGGCCGCAACCCAGGCGCGTGAACGTCTGCTGGCAGACAACGCCAAGAAGAAAGCGCAGATTGCGGACCTGCAGTCCTTCGTTAGCCGCTTCAGCGCCAACGCCTCTAAATCGCGTCAGGCAACCTCGCGCGCTCGTCAGATCGACAAAATAAAGCTCGACGAAGTCAAAGCGTCAAGCCGTCAGAACCCGTTCATCCGCTTCGAACAGGACAAGAAACTGTTCCGTAACGCGCTGGAAGTGGAAGCCCTGGCTAAAGGCTTTGAAAACGGTCCGCTGTTTAAAAACTTTAACCTGCTGCTGGAAGTGGGCGAGAAAATTGCCATTCTGGGTGCCAACGGCGTGGGTAAATCTACCCTGTTGAAAACGCTGGTGGGCGAACTGCAGCCGGACAACGGTACCGTGAAGTGGTCCGAAAACGCGCAGATCGGTTACTACGCTCAGGACCACGAGTACGAGTTCGAAAATGACCTGACCGTCTTCGACTGGATGAGCCAGTGGAAGCAAGAAGGCGATGACGAGCAGGCGGTACGCAGCATTCTGGGGCGTCTGCTGTTCAGCCAGGACGACATTAAAAAGCCTGCCAAAGTGCTCTCCGGTGGTGAAAAAGGGCGCATGCTGTTCGGTAAGCTGATGATGGAAAAACCAAATATCCTGGTGATGGATGAACCTACCAACCACCTGGATATGGAATCTATCGAATCGCTGAACATGGCGCTGGAAATGTATCAGGGCACCCTGATCTTCGTCTCTCACGACCGTGAGTTCGTCAGCTCGCTGGCGACCCGCGTGATCGAGATTACGCCAGAGCGCGTGGTGGACTTCACCGGTAACTACGAAGATTACCTGCGCAGCAAAGGTATTGACGGCTAATTTCCCGTCGTCTTCCACGCTGCAGATGCGTTGGCTGCACCTGCTCACCCCGGTCACTTATTTATGTAAGTTTCCGGGGATCCACAGGTTTACCGCCTTCCTGCAGCGCGAAATACTCAGGGAAGGTGTCGTGCTTTTATTCCCTCTCCCTGTGGGAGAGGAGTAGGGTGAGGACATCAGACCGCACTACGACGTTACCTCTCTCTTCCCTCTCCCTGTGGGAGAGGGTTAGGGTGAAGGGCAACAAGCCGCACTACACCTCCCACTCACCCCCTTCAACACCGTTCACCCGCAGCTTGCGTGTTTCCCCTGCCGGTAATGACACCTTCAGCACCTTCCACGCCGGGCGATAATCCCCCCGCGCGTTCACCTTCAGATTAATGCTCGCCCCGTCGCAGACCATCTCCCACTCCACCCACAGCGCATTGCCCTGCTGATAACCCCAGCTCTCGCCGTCGTCCTCAAACAGCAGGCCAGACGTGGTACCCACGCCTTTTAGCGGGAACAGCTTCAGCTCGCGAGCATCGTCTTTTTCAGCATTCACGTGCGTGATGCGCTCGCTCAGCGGCAACGCGGCCCCGGCACGCACCAGCAGCGGCAGCTTCTCCAGCGGCGCGTCGCGCACAATCCACTGGCCGCCAGCAAACCACTCGTGGGTATAAAAATCGTACCAGCCGGCTTCGTTATCCGGCAGCCAGAGGCGGCGCGCACGCTGCCCGGCTTCGACCACGCTTGCCACCAGCAGATCGCGGCCCAGCAGGAAGTCGTCGCACTCTTCAAAGGTCTGCGCATCATGCTCATGATCGAGGAAAGTAGGACGCAGCATCGGCTCGTCGTCAGCGTGAGCCTGCCAGAGCAGCGTATAGAGATAGGGCAGCAGGCGATAGCGCAGCTCAATCGCGCTGCGAATGGCCGGCGTCACGCCGGGATACATCCACGGCTCGTTAACGGTCTGGTCATCATTCCATGAATGGATGGTAAACCGCGGATGCATCACGCCGTTCTGTACCCAGCGCACAAACAGCTCGGCATCCGGCTTATCGCCAGAAAAACCGCCGACGTCATGCCCGACGTTAAAGAGCCCGGAGAGGCTCATCCCCAGCCCCATACGAATGTTATAGCGCAGGGTCTCCCAGTTGGTGCGGTTATCACCGCTCCAGGTCTGGACGTAGCGCTGCATCCCCGCGCAGCCGGAGCGGGAGATCAGGTACGGGCGTTTTTCCGGGGCGAAGCGCTGCTGCGCCTCCAGCGAGGCGCGCATCATCAGCAGCGGCATCACCGGGCGAATATGCTTGATGGCGATCGGCTGGCCGAAGCCATAGCAGCGCGCTTCGCCGTCCCAGACTTCATACTCGTTGTTATCGTTCCAGGTGGAGTCGATCCCCATCTCCAGCAACTGCGTGGTCACGCCTTCCTGCCACCACTGCACCGTCTGCGGATTGGTAAAGTCGAGGTGCGAGCCTTCGTCATCCCAGAAGCTGGAACGTTCTGGCGCATTGGTTTCTGAATCACGAATGAACAGGCCTCTTTCTGCCACCTCGTTATAGCGCGGGTGATCCTGTAGCAGGCACGGCTTGATGTTGGCCGCCAGTTTTAACCCGGCGTCGTGGAACGCCTGAGTCATCACCTTCGGCTGCGGCACTTTGTCATGGTTCCAGTTGAAGACGTAGCGCTTGCCGTTGATCGAGGTATAGCCGGACGAGAGCTGGAAGGAGTCGCACGGAATCGCGTGTTCTTCGCACAGGCGAATAAAGTGCATCAGCTGATTCTGCGCGTCCGGCGCGTCGGTATAGTGCATGGTCGATCCGCTGTAACCCAGGCTCCATTTCGGACCGAACAACGTCTTCCCGGTGAGGCGCACAAAGGCTTTGGTGACATCCAGCACCCGTTTCCCGGTAAACATGTAGTAATCGATGTCACCCGCTTCTGCCTGCCAGCGGCGGTAGGCGGTGTGGTAGTTATCAATTTCGTTGCCCAGATCCAGCCAGCAGCTGCTCAGGTTGTCGTAAAACAGGCCATAGCTCACGTCATCCCGGCGGGTGAGGGTGAACGGAATGTGTTTGTACAGTGGATCGGTGCTGGCGGCGTTGTAGCCCATCGCGTCGAGGTTACGCATCTCGTAGCGTTTACCGTTGCGCTGCAGATCGCCGGCTTTCTCGCCCAGGCCGTAAAAACGCTCATCCTTGCGGCGGCTCAGGTAGTGTGCCACGCCGTCGCCGTGGGCATTCAGCAGGTAGGCGCTGGTCGGGCGGTCATTCACCAGCGGCTGCCACTCGCCCGCGTCATCGCAATAGTGCCACTCCAGCCACAGCGGCTGGTGGACCGTCACACGCAGCTGCTGGGTAGCAACCGTCAGCATGTCGCCCTGCTGCGTCAGCTGCCAGGCCGGGCAGGAGAAGCCGCTCAGATCGTCACGATGGCGTCCTTCCCAGGGCACATCTTGCTCCGGGGCGATACTCCAGGTGCGGTCCAGCGCCAGTTCGCCTTTGCGCTTAATCAGCACGCGGAACAGGTTCTCTTCCAGCACATACAGACACAGACGGTGCTGATTATCGACCAGCAGCTCAATATGGTTCGCCGACTCTGTTGCGACGGTCCAGTTTTTCAGGGTTTTCATATGCAATAGATCCACTATCAGGCGCGCTTGGCGCGACGTTCAGCAATAAATGCTACCAGGAAAACAGCGCCAATCAGGTCAAAGAAGCCCATGGCAATAAAGAGGGGGTTGAAGCCGATTTTGTCGGCGGTCACACCAATCAACAAAGAGAAGAAGAAGCTGGCGATCCATGCCGCCGAGCCGCGCATCCCGTTGACCGTCGCCATCTGGCCTTTATCAAACGACTCCACGACCAGCGCACTCAGCATGCAGGAGATGATCTGATGCCCGAAGCCGCCGATAGAGATCAGCACGATGGTGATATAGGGATCGCGGGTGATAGCCACCACGGCCAGCGAGATCATCAGAAATGCGCCGGTAACCGAGCTTGCCACCACGGAGTTGACGCGGGTGCAACCGAACAGACGGGTGTAGAGGCGGGTCAGGTAGCCGCTTGCCACGCTGCCAAGGTCAGCGGCGAGGAACGGCAGCCAGGCAAACATCGCTATCTGCTTCAGGTCCATGCCGTGCTCTTTAGCGAGGTAGAGCGGCACCCAGAAGCTCAGCACGGCCCAGGCCGGTTCCGCCATAAAGGCCGGGATGGCGATACCGTAGAAGCGTTTGTTCTTTGAGACGGTTTTCAGCGCAGTCAGGAAGGGCAGCTTCACCGCAGGTGGTTCGTTGTCCTGCTTAATAAACGCCAGCTCATCCTTGCTCAGGTTCGGGTGCTGCTCCGGATTGTGATAAAACGCCCACCAGAGGATCACCCACAACAGCGCCAGCACGCCGGTAAACATAAACGCCCCCTGCCAGCCAAAGGAGGCGTGGGCGAAGTAGATGATAGGCGGAGCCAGCATGGCGCCAATCGAGAAGCCCACCCCCGCCCAGCCGGCGGCCACAGGACGTTCTGATTTTGGGAACCATTCGCCGATAGTTTTGGCGTTGGCTGGCGTCGCGGCTGCTTCCGAGGCACCCATAAAAAAGCGCAGGATCGCCAGGTGCAGCCAGCTACCGGCACCCGCATGGAAGATACACATCAGCGCCCAGATACCGGCGCAGACCATAAAGCCAATCTTCAGGCCAATCACGTCAATCAGCCAGCCGCACAAAGGCTGGAAAATGGTGTAGGCGATCTGGAAGGCACCCACGATCCAGGAGTATTGCTCGGTAGTGATCCCCAGGCTCTCTTTTAGCTCCGGAGCGAGAATGCCTAACGAGTTACGGGTGATGTAGTTGACGGTGACGCCCATTAAGAACAGTACCAGTACATACCAGCGCAGGTTCTTAATCACGCGACGGGTTTTGCTTGTCGCTACGGTGTTATTGATGTCCTGACTCATTTTACTCTCCACAAGACGGACGGTAGGGGATATAGGTTCAGGTGTCACACGGCGCTTTATGATGTTGATTGTTATCCGTTTACCAGTGCAAAGTTGCTATACAACTAGTATGGAAGTTGTGTGACAAGTTCACCTTAAGGGAGAAAATGAGAGGGCAATAGTGGATTTTGTGCAAAAATTCTCATTATTGACCGAAACCCTTTGGCATGATGGCCTCCAGGTCAGTTACAAACTGATAACAAGGCTATGAAAATTTTTTCATTTAGCAAATGGAGCCAGATCACAAAATGGATAAAAGGTTAAAAATCACCGAAATCGCCGCCCGCACGCAGCTCTCTATTAGCACAGTTTCACGGGTACTGGCGGGTAAAGCGAATACCAGCGAAAAAGCGCGTAACCGGGTGCTGGCGTGTGCGCGGGAGTTGGGGGTGATGGACGGTCTGGCGGCCGGGCGCCTGCTGCTGAATAGCCTTGTGGTCTTTGCGCCGCAGCGGGCGTTTGACGAGCGGTCCGATATCTTTTACTACCGGGTCATCCAGAGTGTAAGCAAAGGTCTGGCGTCGCATGATGTGCGCCTGCGTTACTGCGCCCTGGAGGAGAACGACAGCGATGCGCAGCTCTTTCTGACGCGAATGAATGAGACCGAGACCCAGGCCGCCATCCTGCTGGGTATCGACGATCCCCATATTCACGATCTGGCGGTGGACGTGGGTAAACCCTGCATGCTAATCAACTGTCGCGACCGCCATATGCGCTTGCCCGCCGTGGCACCCGACCACCGGGCAATTGGCGAACGGGCCGCTGAGTACCTGTTCGAAATGGGACACCGGGAGGTGTTAAACGTACTCTGTCTGCGGCGTTACACGATGGAGCTACGTCTGGCCGGGATACGCGATGCGTGGCAGTCGCACAACCTGACGTTCCGCGATAAACGCGATCTGCTGGTGGCGCCCAGCTTTAGCGCACGCGAAACAGAACAGCTCATCGGCGAGTGGCTCACGCAAATGCAGGGGAGGGATCTGCCCACCGCGTTTTTAGTGGGGGGGGATTTTATGGCGGCGGGCACCATCAGCGCCCTGCAAAAACAGGGGCTGCGGGTGCCGCAGGATATCTCGGTAATGAGCATTGACGGCTTCAATCTCGCCGCCATTCAGGATGTGCCGCTCACGGCGGTGCATGTTCCCCGCGATGAGCTGGGAACCGAAGCGGTGTATATGCTTCAGCAGCGGCTGATGCGCCCCGAGGCGCCGGTTGGCACTTTGCTGCTCAACGGCACGCTGGCCGTGCGGGAATCTGTCCGGCGGATACGTCAGGGGAAACGACGCACCGCCGTAGAACGTGAAGGACTTTACGATAACTAAGCCATGCCCAGCGCACGCTTGCCGTGAATATTGAGATCGTTCAGGGTAAAGCGGTCTTGCCAGTCTGTTTCGTAATCTTCGCGTGGGAAATCTCCCGGTGATGCCCCGGTCTCCAGCGCGGCCTTAACTTTCTTCGCATAGGCGAGATTCTTTTCGCACATCGGCGCGGCCGGGATGTACATGACGTTGCCCCAGCCCTGCTGATTTTCTACCGGTGCGACGGAGTGGATCACATCGCAGTGCCACCAGACGGAATCGCCCGCTTCCAGCGCCGGTATGCTGGTCAGCGCCTCGATGAGCAGCGGATGCCACTTCTCTGAAATGGGCAGCACGCGACCCGGTGCGACACCGCAGAGTTCATCTTCCGGCACGTCGTCCAGCAGCGGACGCAGCAGAATGTAGGCCATTGCTTCCGGGATGGGGACCACGTGCAGCAGCCCCTGATCCGGGATCATGTCTGACAGCGCCGTCCAGCCCTGGAAGGTGCGGAACACAGAGCACTTGGTGGTGTTGTCCACGGTGTACTCCTCCACATCGGTGCGGTGCGCAGCGTTCCAGGGATCATACTCATCCACATTGCCATCAAATACGCGGGCAAAGACCTGTTGATAGGCCGGCAGCAGCCAGCGCTCCAGCGCGCCGGAGTCGGTGTGCGCGCCCAGCCCTTTAGAGGTGGTTCCCGGTGGACGGCGGCGAATGCGATCCGGATAGATGACGCTTACGTCCGGGTTAAACCACTGCTTACCGTTGCTTTCGAATGTCCATAAACGGTTCAGGAAGGACTGCACCTGCGCCATCTCTTCACTCTGGCGCGCCTGCATTTGCGCCTGAGACCAGTAGATCGGGTAAATCTCCGGGCGGGAGGCGGTGAGGGTGCCAAAGAAGTTATCCCCTGGCCCTTTGTACACCTCGTCGAAGTGATTACGATCCAGATAGTCGAGCATGGCGTTATCCCATGCCAGCGCCTGCTCACGGGGGAAGTGGCCTTTAATCACTGCGCAGCCGCGGCGTTTCACTGCGGCACGCTGCGCCTCGCTAAGCGTCCCGTTCTTAACGTCGGCGAAGGGGATGACTGGCCAGACGGGATCGCCGCTCTTTTTCAACGCAGCGATCTCAGCCACGCGGTCGGCGATCTTAGCGTGCAGACGATTAAACACCGCCTGTACGTCGCTGATCTGCGCGCGCAGCTCACGCTTCATCTGACGGATTGCCGCTTTGTGGTCGGCGGGCAGGGTTTCACTGGTAAAGGTTAAGCTCATCACACCCTCTCTTTCTTTCATTCGAAAGTAAAAAACATTACAAGTGATACTTTAAGTTAAAAATAAGTTAATGCAAGTTGAAAAACTTGATCGGGTGCACAGGACGAGAAGGAAGAGAAAGAGAAGGCGTTTCGCCGGCAGGGCGCCGACGAAAGGGGAATCATTGACTGAACGGTGCGCTGTTATCGAGCACGGCCTGAATCACGTTCAGGGCACCCTGATGGTTATTGTCATCGGTCTGATAACGGGAAATCGCTTTGATCGCTTCCCCCGCATTGCCCATGGCGAAGGGGTAACCGACAAACTTCAGCATCTCGGCATCGTTGCCGCTGTCGCCGATAGCGACGCAGGCCTGCGGGGAGATAGCCCAGCGCTTCAGCAGGCGGCTAATGCCGTTCGCTTTATGCAGGCCTGGGATAATTAAATCCACAAAGCCAAAACCGCTGGTTACCGGTTTCATGATGCCGTCGAGAGAGACATGCAGCGCGTCGATCAGGTTCGGGATATCGGAGTCGGGCAGGTTCAGTGAGAATTTGAACAGCACATCGTCAATCTCGTGATAATCACTGACCCGCTGGAGACGGTGGTAGTGCTTTGACATTAGCGCCACAAACGCGTCCGGGGCCTTATCGCTGACGTAAGCACTCTGCAGCCCGCAGGCCACGAAGTTCAGCTGTTGATCTTTCAGCAGTTCGCCAATCACGATCTGCGATTCATGACGGGTAAGCTCGCCGTGGAAAATCTGCTCGCCGTGATCAAAGACCAGCGCGCCGTTTTCCGCCACGAAAGAGATCTGCTCTTTGAGGTCCGGAAAGAAGGAGATGAGCTGGTAGTACTGGTTGCCGCTGGCGACAACGAACTCTATGCCACGGGCCTGAAGCTGTTCGAACTGTGCTTTGAAGCGGTCACGGTCGTACTGCTTGGCGTCATTGAGAAAAGTTCCGTCCATATCGGTGACGATAACTTTAACGGTCATAAATTGCGCTCCTGAATATTGCTGCGACCAGCAACATTCTAATAACAAGGTGACGGGGAGCACAAATTTAATTTCATTCGAAAGTCAAAAACACAACGGCAGCCGGAGCTGCCGCTTAGTGTTTTCTCCCTCTCCCCGTGGGAGAGGGCCGGGGTGAGGGCATCAGCGTGCGCAATTCCCTTCGCCCTCAGGGGAGAGAGGCCGCCGCGTTACAGCGTATGCTCCGTACGCGCAATGATATCGTCCTGGGCATCCGGCGACAGGGCGGTAAAGAACGCCGAATACCCCGCCACGCGCACCACCAGGTCGCGATACTGATCCGGATGTCTCTTCGCCTCCAGCAGCGTCTCGCGTGACACAATGTTGTACTGAATATGCCAGCCTTTGTGCACCTCGAAGAAGGTACGCAGCAGCACCATAAGCTTCTGGCGATCGCTGTCGTTATCAAGCGTGGCCGGGTTCAGCTTCTGGTTTAGCAGCACGCCGCCAAGGATCGCTTCGGTCGGTAACTTCCCGACAGAGCCAATCACCGCCGTTGGGCCGAGGTGGTCGGTACCGGAAGCCGGGCTTGCCCCCTCCGCCAGCGGCGTATGCGCCTTACGCCCGTCCGGGGTGGCCATGGTGGCAGCGCCAAAGGGCACGTTCGCTGAGATGGACGAGGTCCCGGCATAGTACTTGCCGCCTATCGGACCGCGACCGTAGCGCGGATTGTGGTACTGCTTCAGTTCGTCGATATAGGTCTGGTATGCGCGCGTCAACAGCAGATCCACGCTGTCGTCGTCATTGCCGTACTTCGGCGCGCCGTTGATCAGGCGCTGGCGCAGCTGTTCGTGCGTCAGCCCGTCGAAGTCGTCCGCCAGAGCTGCGGCAAGCTGCTGCTGCCCAATGGTACCCTGCTCGAAGACCAGTTTCTTCACCGCCGCCAGGCTGTTGCCGAGGTTCGCAATACCCACCTGCAGGCCCGAAACCCAGTCATATTTTGCGCCACCCTGCTTGATACTTTTCGCGCGCTCAATGCAGTCATCTACCAGCGCCGAGCAGAGAATATCGTGGACGTTCTCTTCCAGCATGGTGTCCACCACGTACTCAATTTCGATAGATTTACGGGTGTAGTAACGTATCTGGCGATCCCAGGCGGCCATCACCTCGTCGAAATCGGTAAAGTTGCCGGCTGAGAGCGCTTTGACCTGGGGCAGGAACACCTTACCGCTGGTGGCGTCCCGGCCGCCTTCCATTGCCGCCAGCATTACGCGGGCGAAATTAATAAAGCTCATGCCGGTACAGCGGTAGCCCCATTTGCCGCCAACGGCGGTTTCGATACAGCCAATTGCCGCATAGTCGTAAGCATCCTCTTTTTCCACGCCGAGCTTGATAAACTCCGGAATGACGATTTCATCGTTGTTAAACGCCGGCATGCCAAAGCCGCAGCGGATCACCTGCACGCAGGCGTCGAGGAAGTCATTGCTCATGCCCGCGTGATAACGCACGCTGAGGTTTGGCTGGGTAGAGCGCAGACGGCCGCAGGATTCAAGAATCGCGTAGGAGAGCGGGTTCACCGCATCCATCGGTTCACCGTTGACCAGCTTCTGGCCGCCAATGGTCACGTTCTGATAGAGCGGACTCCCGGCCGAGGCTTTCGAGTGCGAGCCGGAGCGGATCTTGTTCACTTCCAGCAGCTTCAGCCAGCAGCTGTGCAGCAGCTCAATGGCGTGCTCGCGATCCAGACTCTGTTGCAGCTCCACGTCGCGACGGTAGAAGGGGTAGAGGTACTGGTCCATGCGGGCAAACGAGACCGAATGACCGTTCGACTCAATCTGCAGGATCAACTGGATGAAATAGCAGAGTTGCAGCGCCTGCCAGAAAGTCTCTGGCGGCTGGTGCGCAATCACATCGCAGTTTTCCGCCATCGCCAGCAGTTCATCGCGGCGGCTTTCGCGGGTTTCAGTGGCGGCCATCTCACGCGCCAGGGCAGCAAAGCGTTCAATATGCAGGCTGACCGCCTCCAGCACGATATCAATTGCCTTCAGGAACTGATCGCCGTGCAGGTCGTCAAGGCAGGTGAGGTTGATTCGCGAACGGCGTTCATCCACCTTATGGCGCAGACCATCCAGCCCTTTTTCCAGCAGCAGCGGGAAGTTCACCGCCAGGTGAGCATCGCCGGAGGTCATGTTACCTTCGGCCTTGATGATACCGCTCTCCAGTAACCCTTTTTGCTCATCGGTGAACATGCCGTAGCAGCGATCCTGCACGGTCTGACCACGCCACCACGGGCAGACCTCATGCAGCACGCGTTTGTTCTCATCGCTCACCGCAAAGCCTGCGCCAGGACGGTCGGCCAGGTCGTCGATCTCTTTCTCAATCCAGGCGACGGTATACTCCGGGAAGATAGGCGCGGCGCGGACTTCGCTCGCCTGGTTTCCGATAATCAGCTCATCGTGTTTGATCCAGATGGTCCGCTGCGCCAGATGGTGGGCCAGCGCCAGCGCGCGACGCACCGGGATCGGTTTGTCCATATGCTGCTGGTACATCTCGGTATAGTGCTGAGCACGCTCGGTACAGACCGGCGGCTTGACGATATGAACCAGCGCGGTTTTATGGGCTTTAATGCGATCGCTCAGGGTAGTGAGATTCAGGGTCGTCATAACGTTATCCTCGTAGGGTCGCCGTTAACCCTTTCTGGCTGGCATACTGCTGTGCAAAGGCCAGTAAATCAGGGTTATCAAGCGGTTTATCAGGGGCAGAGTAGGGTTCGCCGAGCAGGCTGTACTTATTCATGCCCAGCGTGTGATAGGGTAAAAAATGGATATCCTGAACGTTGAGTTCGTCGGCGGCAAAATTAGTAATGGCGGTCACCGAGGCCTCATCGGCGTTAAAACCCGGGATCAGCGGTACGCGGATGGTAAGGGTTTTGCCCGCGGCGGCGAGCCGTTTCAGGTTGTCCAGTACGCGCTTCGCAGAGCCGTTGGTCCACTGTTTAAAGCGTGCGCTATCGACCTGTTTCAGGTCGGCCAGGAAGAGATCGACATAGGGTAATGAGGGTTCAATATTGTGCCAGGGAACATGCAGGCAGGTCTCCACGGCGGTGTGTATGCCTTGCTCCCGGCTGGCCTGAAACAACGCCTGCGCCAGCGCTGGGTTCATAAAAGGTTCGCCGCCGGAGAGAGTCATACCGCCGCCGCTGCGATCGTAAAAAGGCTTGTCGCGAACCACCCTGGCCATGATCTCCTCTACCGGCTGCGCTTCCCCGCAGACGGTGAGCGCCTGGGTTGGGCAGCAATCGGTCAGCGCGTTGAACGCGGCCTCATCCAGCTTTTCGCGATGAATCATCAGGCCATTTAACGCGCGTTCAATAACGCCTGGCGTCGCCTGCTGGCACAGCTCGCACGCCTCCATGCAAAGGCGCGCATCAAACAGCAGATCGCGGTGACGACGGCGGCTTTCAGGATTTTGACACCAGCGGCAGCTCAGGGAGCAGCCTTTCAGGAACACGACGGTACGGATACCGGGGCCGTCGTGGGTAGAGTAGCGCTGAATGTTGAAGATCATGATTATGCCTCTGGGTTGCGTATGAAGATTAAATGACTTTCGAATGAAAGTTATCTTGACGTGCGTCAACTCCAGGAGAGGTTTTGCCGTGCTAGGGTAAATGCAGATTCATTTTTGAGGACACTATCATGGAACTCTATCTCGACACTTCCGACGTCGCTGCCGTAAAAAGACTGGCGCGCGTCTTCCCGCTGGCGGGCGTGACCACGAACCCGAGCATCGTGGCGGCAGGAAAAACGCCGCTGGAGGTTCTGCTACCGGAACTGCACGACGCGCTAGGGGGCAAAGGGCGCTTATTTGCTCAGGTCATGGCATCACACGCGGAAGGGATGGTGGAAGAGGCCATTAAACTGCGCGGCATGATGGCGGACCTGGTAGTTAAAGTACCGGTGACGGCAGAGGGGCTGGCGGCAATCAGGATGCTGAAAGCCGAGGGGATCCCGACGCTGGGTACCGCCGTGTACGGGGCAGCGCAGGGGATGTTATCTGCGCTGGCGGGAGCGGAGTACGTCGCGCCGTATGTTAACCGCGTAGATGCGCAGGGCGGGGATGGGATCCAGACGGTGGTCGAACTTCAGCAACTGCTCACCCTGCATGCGCCGCAGGCGAAAGTGCTGGCAGCCAGTTTTAAAACGCCGCGCCAGGCGCTGGATTGCCTGCTGGCGGGCTGCGAATCGATTACCCTGCCGCTGGATGTGGCGCAGCAGTTGCTTGCTTCTCCGGCGGTTGAGGCGGCGGTGGCGAAGTTCGAACAGGACTGGCAGGGGGCGTTTGGCCGGACGTCGATTTGATTCTGTTGCCGGGTAGCGCTGGCGCTTATCCGGCCTACGGTTTTCTCCCTCTCCCTGTGGGGAAGGGCCGGGGTGAGGGGATCAGGCCACAACAAGGCTTAACCTCCGCACACCTCACATCCCGGGTTACGCATCAGCTTCATTTCGCGGAACTGGCAGGTCATGGCGTCATACATCACGATTTTTCCGGCGGCAGGCGTTCCGTAGTGCGTCAGCACCTTGATCGCCTCCATCGCCTGCAGCGACCCGATGATACCGACCAGGGGGGCCATCACCCCCGCCTCCACGCAGGTGAGCGCGTTTTCACCGAACAGACGGCTCAGGCAGCGATAGCAGGGCTCACCCTCGGCCCAGGTGAAAACGCTGATTTGCCCTTCCATGCGAATGGCCGCGCCGGAGACCAGCGGCGTTTTGTGGGCGAAGCAGCCGGCGTTTAGCTGGTGGCGAATGGCGACGTTATCGGTGCAGTCGAGCACCAGATCGTGCCGGGCAATCAGGGCAGAGAGCGCTTCGTCATCCAGCATCGCGTCAAGGAGGGTGAACTGAACGTTGGGATTAATACGTGCCAGCGCCGCGTGGGCAGAGGCCACTTTGGGCTGGCCGAGCGTGGCGTCGCTGTGCAGCGTCTGGCGCTGCAGGTTTGAAACCGAGACAGTATCGAAGTCCAGCAGCGTCATCTGGCCAACCCCCGCCGCGGCCAGGTATTGCGCCGCCGCGCAGCCCAGGCCACCGAGTCCGACCACCAGCACGCTGGCCGCCTTCAGCGCTTCCTGACCCTCAAAGTCAAAACCGCGCAGCACAATCTGGCGGTTGTAACGCATCATCTCCTGGTCGCTCAGCTCAGCCGTCATATCAGCCTCCGAACAGGTGGTTAAAGCGTTCGACCTCAACCCATTCGCCCGCCTCTACGTTGCCGCGCTCACGCTCAAGCACGATAAAGCAGTTGCCCTGGCTGAAGGAGCTAAAGATATGCGACCCCTGATGCCCGGTGGAACTCACTTCCAGCTCGCCGTTGGCGTTGTGCGCCAGGATGCCGCGCTGGAAATCGAGGCGACCAGGGGATTTCTTGAGCCGCGTTGCGGTGCGTACCCGCTGGCGAACCGGCAGCGGACTGGCATTGCTGCCGGAGAGCTTCGCCAACAGCGGGATCACCAGCTGATAGAAGGTAAGGGCGGCCGAAACCGGGTTGCCCGGCAGCCCGCAGAACCAGCTCTGTTGCAGTTTGCCGAAGGCGAAAGGTTTGCCCGGCTTGATCGCCAGCTTCCAGAAAGCAATCTCTCCCAGCTCGTCGAGTATGGTTTTGGTGTAATCCGCTTCGCCTACCGATACGCCGCCGGAGCTGATCACCACGTCTGCAACGCGGTCTGCTTCCATAAAGGTGGCGCGCAGTTTTTCCGGATCGTCCGGAATAATGCCGAGATTTATGACGTCACACCCGAGCTGCTCCAGCATCAGATGGACCGCCAGCCGGTTGGTGTCATAGATTTGACCCTCCTGCAGCGGCTGGCCCGGAAGCTGTAATTCATCGCCGGTGGAGAAGAGCGCCACGCGCACTTTGCGTACTACCGCCACCTCGGCGATACCGAGAGAGGCCAGCACCGGCAGCTCAGCCACCGTCAGCGTTGTCCCGGCGGCAAACACCGTTGCCCCGAGGGCGATATCTTCTCCGCTGCGGCGAATGTTCTGACCCGCTTTTACCGGCGCGGTAAAACGTACGCCGCTCTCCGTCTGCTCGGTCTCTTCCTGCATGACCACCGCGTCGCAGCCTTCCGGTACCGGCGCGCCGGTCATGATGCGAATACAGCTTCCCACTGGCCACTCGCCATGGAAAGGCTGCCCGGCAAAGGCTTTCCCGGCAACCGGAAGAGCGGTGCCAGCGGCCAGATCCGCCAGACGAACGGCGTAACCGTCCATCGCCGAGTTATCGAAACCCGGTACGTTCAGCGGCGAGACGATATCGGCTGCCGTTACGCGACCAAAACACTGCAACAGAGGCAGGGTTTCGGACGCCGTTAGCGGCGTCAAACGTTCAAGCATCTGCGTAAGTGCCGTCTCAAGCGGCATCAGTCCGGCGGTAAAATCCATAGGTAACTCCAGCGGGATGACAACGAAAGCGCCCATTATGGCAGAAAAGTGCCGCTAACTGTATGACACCATGGGCTTAGGCTTTACATCACTGTATCGTCTTTCTATATTCAAAAATTATCTGAAGCTCCATCAACGATAATGATATTTATAAAAAAAGCCGCGAACAGGTGATGTGAAATGAGCAAGGCAGTCATCGCAATTCATGGAGGCGCCGGGGCAATTACCCGATCGCAGCTAAGTATGGAGCAGGAGAGGTGCTATATCGAGGCGCTCTCCTCTATTGTGGAAACCGGCCAGCGGATGCTGGAAGCGGGAGAAAGCGCACTGGACGTGGTAACCGAAGCCGTGCGCCTGCTGGAGGAGTGCCCGCTGTTTAACGCCGGGATCGGGTCGGTTTTTACCCGCGATGAAACCCATGAGCTGGACGCCTGCGTGATGGATGGCGTCACCCTGAAAGCGGGGGCAGTGGCCGGCGTGAGCCGTCTGCGTAATCCGGTGCTGGCCGCACGGCTGGTAATGGAGCAAAGCCCGCATGTCTTACTGGTGGGGGAAGGGGCGGAGAATTTTGCCTTTGCGCAGGGGATGGCGCCGGTTTCGCCCGAGCTCTTTTCAACGCCGGCGCGTTTCGAGCAGCTGCTGGCCGCGCGTGCTGAAGGTGAAACCCGTCTCGATCACCACGGCGCCCCGCTGGATGAGTCCACCAAAATGGGTACCGTCGGCGCCGTAGCGCTGGATAAAGCCGGCAACCTGGCGGCGGCCACCTCCACCGGGGGCATGACCAATAAACTGCCCGGTCGGGTGGGCGACAGCCCGCTGCCTGGCGCAGGGTGCTATGCCAATAACGCCAGCGTCGCCGTCTCCTGCACCGGTACGGGCGAAGTATTTATCCGCACGCTGGCGGCCTATGACATCGCGGCCTTAATGGATTACGGCGGCTTAAGCCTCGCAGAAGCCTGCGAACGGGTAGTGATGGAAAAACTGCCGGCGCTGGAGGGCAGCGGCGGGCTGATTGCGGTCGATCGTGAAGGTAACGTGGCGTTGCCGTTTAACAGCGAAGGCATGTACCGCGCCTGGGGCTACGCTGGCGATGCGCCATCGACCGGTATTTATCGTGAATAAGGGGGTATCAGGTGCCGCACAGTGATGAACTGGATCAGCAGCAGGTGCTGTCCGTTCGCAACCTGAATGTCGCGTTTCCTGAAGAGCGGCAACTGATCCCGGCAGTTAAAAACCTCTCGTTAACCCTGAAACGCGGCGAGACGCTGGCCATTGTAGGGGAGTCGGGCTCGGGAAAATCGGTTTCCGCCCTCTCGTTAATGCGCCTGATTGAGCAGGCCGGCGGCGTGCTGACCTGCGACCAACTGCAGCTTCGCCGCCGTAATGGCCTGGTGAGCGATCTCGCCGGGCTGAGCCAGTCGCAGATGCGCGACGTGCGCGGTGCGGATATGGCCATGATTTTTCAGGAACCGATGACCTCTCTCAATCCGGTGTTCCCGGTCGGGGAACAGATTGCCGAGTCCATTCGCCTGCACCAGGGGCTGAATGGCGAGCAGGCGCTGGAAGAGGCCAGACGGATGTTAGAACAGGTGCGTATTCCGCAGGCGCAGACTATTCTCTCCCGCTATCCGCATCAGCTCTCTGGCGGTATGCGCCAGCGCGTGATGATCGCGATGGCTCTCTCGTGTCGCCCGGCGGTGCTCATTGCCGACGAGCCGACCACGGCGCTGGATGTCACCATTCAGGCGCAAATTCTGCAGCTGATTAAAGTGTTGCAGCAAGAGATGGCGATGGGAGTGATCTTCATTACCCACGATATGGGCGTGGTGGCCGATATCGCCGATCGCGTGCTGGTGATGTATCAGGGCGAGGCGGTGGAGACCGGTAGCGTAGAGCAAATTTTTCATGATCCCCAGCACCCTTATACCCGAGCCCTGCTGACAGCGGTACCGCGCCTTGGGGCGATGAACGGCAGCAATCTGCCACGCCGTTTTCCGCTGATTTCCCTGAAAAACGGAGGCCAGCAGGAGGCTGAAACCGAGCAGGACACCGTGATGCCGGGGGATCCCATTCTGCAGGTGCGCGATCTGGTAACCCGCTTCCCCCTGCGCGGGGGGCTCTTCAACCGCGTCAAACGCGAAGTGCACGCGGTCGAAAACGTGAGCTTCGATCTCTGGCCTGGCGAAACCTTATCGCTGGTGGGAGAGTCCGGCAGCGGCAAATCAACCACTGGCCGGGCATTGCTGCGGCTGGTGGAGGCGCAGGAGGGGACCATCACCTTCAACGGTGAGCGAATCGATACCCTGGAAGCGAGCAGGCTGCAGCCGCTGCGCCGGGATATTCAGTATATTTTTCAGGATCCCTACGCCTCGCTCGATCCCCGCCAGACAGTGGGCTATTCGATCATGGAGCCGCTGCGGGTGCATAAGATGCTTGAGGGGGAGGCCGCGCAGCGACGGGTGGCCTGGCTGCTGGAGCGGGTGGGTCTTAAGCCCGAACATGCCTGGCGGTACCCACATGAGTTTTCAGGCGGACAGCGACAGCGAATCTGCATCGCGCGTGCGCTGGCGCTCAACCCGAAGGTGGTGATTGCCGACGAGGCGGTTTCGGCGCTGGATGTCTCTATTCGGGCGCAGATTATTAACCTGCTGCTCGACCTGCAGCGAGAGATGGGCATCGCTTTTCTCTTTATTTCGCATGACATGGCGGTCGTGGAGCGCATCAGCCACCGTGTGGCGGTGATGTATCTCGGACAGATTGTGGAGATTGGGCCGCGTCGGGCAGTGTTTGAAAATCCGCAGCACCCCTATACCCGCAAACTGATGGCGGCGGTGCCGGTGGCCGATCCGGCCCATCGTCGCCCGCAGCGGGTACTGCTGCAAGATGAGTTACCCGGCAATATTCGCAAGCGGGGAGAGTTCACCGAGCGGGTGACATTGCGCGAGGTGAGCCCCGGCCATTTTGTGGCGTTACCGCCGCAGGGTAATGCGGTTTCACGGTTATAACAGACGACAGACAGCAGGGAACAACAGGAGAATAACATGACCAAATTTGTTGCTCGCACATGGCTGTTAGCCGCGAGCGTAACGGCAGCGCTGGCTGCTGCGCCAGCCTGGGCGGCTAAAGATGTAGTGGTGGCCGTGGCCTCCAATTTTACGACGCTTGATCCCTATGACGCCAATGACACCCTGTCGCAGGCGGTAGCGAAGTCGTTTTATCAGGGGTTGTTTGGCCTGGATAAAGAGATGAAGCTAAAAAACGTCCTGGCAGAGGGCTATACCGTCTCTGACGACGGGCTGGTCTACACCATCAAGCTGCGCAGCGGCGTGAAGTTTCAGGACGGCACTGATTTTAACGCTGAGGCGGTGAAGGCGAACCTCGATCGCGCCAGCGATCCGGCTAACAGCCTGAAGCGCTACAACCTGTACAAGAATATCGCCAGCACCGAGGCGGTGGATGCCACCACGGTGAAAATCACCCTTAAAGAACCGTTCTCAGCATTTATCAATATTCTGGCGCACCCGGCGACGGCGATGATCTCTCCGGCCGCGCTGAAGAAATATGGCAAAGAGATCGGTTTTCACCCGGTGGGTACCGGCCCGTATGAGCTGGACACCTGGAACCAGACCGATTTCGTGAAGGTGAAGAAATTCGCCGGATACTGGCAGAAAGGGCTACCGAAGCTGGACACCATTACCTGGCGTCCGGTGGTGGATAACAACACCCGTGCGGCGATGCTGCAAACCGGTGAAGCGCAGTTTGCTTTCCCGATCCCTTATGAGCAGGCGGCGATCCTCGCAAAAAACAGCAAACTGGCGCTGGTGGCCAGCCCGTCAATCATGCAGCGCTATATCAGCATGAACGTGACGCAAAAGCCGTTCGACAACCCCAAAGTGCGTGAAGCCATCAACTATGCCATCAACCGTCAGGCGCTGGTGAAAGTCGCCTTTGCCGGTTATGCCACGCCGGCAACCGGCGTGCTGCCTCCGTCGATCGCCTTTTCCCAAAGCTATCAGCCCTGGCCATACGATCCGGCAAAAGCGCGGGAGCTGCTGAAGGAGGCCGGTTATCCGAACGGCTTTAGCACCACCCTCTGGTCCTCGCATAATCACAGTACCGCGCAGAAGGTGTTGCAGTTTACGCAACAGCAGCTGGCGCAGGTGGGCATTAAAGTCCAGGTTACCGCCATGGATGCCGGACAGCGTGCAGCAGAAGTGGAAGGTAAAGGGCAGAAAGAGAGCGGCGTGAGAATGTTCTACACCGGCTGGTCTGCTTCTACCGGCGAGGCTGACTGGGCGTTATCACCGCTGTTTGCTTCACAAAACTGGCCGCCGACCCTCTTCAATACGGCGTTTTACAGCAATCCGCAGGTGGATAAAGATCTGACCGATGCGCTGAAAACGACCAACGCAGAAGAGAAAGCCCGCCTCTACAAGGATGCGCAGGATACCATCTGGAAAGAGTCGCCGTGGGTACCGCTGGTGGTAGAGAAACTGGTCTCGGCGCATAACAAGGCGCTGACCGGGTTCTATATCATGCCGGATACCGGGTTTAGCTTTGACGACGCCGATTTAAAATAAAGCACTCACTCCTGCGGGCGTTGCGCCCGCAGGATGAGAGGAATGTGCATGCTGAATTATGTGATTAAACGCTTGCTGGGTCTGCTGCCTACGCTACTGATCGTGGCGGTACTGGTCTTTTTATTCGTGCATATCCTGCCGGGCGATCCGGCGCGATTGATTGCCGGACCCGAGGCGGATGCCACGGTGATTGACCTGGTGCGTAAACAGCTGGGGCTGGATCAACCGCTGTATGTGCAGTTCTGGCACTACATGGTGAATGTACTGCAGGGGGATTTTGGCACCTCGATGGTGTCACGGCGTCCGGTTGTCGACGAGATTGCCAGCCGCTTTATGCCCACCTTCTGGCTGACTATCACCAGCATGCTGTGGGCGATGCTATTCGGGCTGGGCGCCGGTATTGTCGCTGCCGTCTGGCGTAACCGCTGGCCAGACAGGCTGGGAATGGCGCTGGCAGTCACCGGTATCTCGTTTCCGGCGTTTGCGCTGGGGATGCTGCTGATGCAGATTTTCTCCGTTGAGTTGGGCTGGTTGCCTACCGTGGGCGCCGATACCTGGAAACATTACGTTCTGCCTTCCGTTACGCTCGGGGCAGCGGTGGCGGCGGTGATGGCGCGCTTTACCCGCGCCTCGTTCGTCGATGTCCTTAACGAAGACTATATGCGTACAGCGCGGGCCAAAGGGGTAAGCGAAAAGTGGGTTATCCTCAAGCACGGACTACGCAACGCCATGATCCCGGTGGTGACCATGATGGGGCTGCAGTTCGGCTTCCTGTTGGGCGGCTCGATTGTGGTTGAAAAAGTCTTCAACTGGCCAGGGTTAGGGCGCCTGCTGGTCGATTCGGTGGAGATGCGCGACTACCCGGTGATTCAGGCGGAAGTGCTGCTCTTTTCCCTGGAGTTTATCCTCATTAACTTAGTGGTGGACGTGCTCTACGCCGCCATTAATCCGGCTATCAGGTACAAATAAGATGCGATTGTTAAACTGGCGCCGACAGGCCGTCCTGAACGCGATGCCTGGGCTGAAGCCAGACCGGATCCGCACCCCGTGGTTTGAATTCTGGCGTCGTTTTCGCCGCCAGCCGGTGGCGATGATCGCCGGGCTGTTTGTGCTGCTGCTGATTGCCGTGGCGGTGCTGGCGCCGTGGATTGCCCCTTTCGATGCGGAAAACTACTTCGATTACGATCGCCTTAACGATGGCCCGTCAATGATGCATTGGTTCGGTGTGGATTCGCTCGGGCGCGATATTTTTAGCCGCGTGCTGCTCGGGGCGCAGATCTCTCTGGCAGCGGGGGTCTTCGCGGTACTGATTGGCGCGGCGATCGGCACCGTACTGGGGCTGCTGGCAGGGTATTACGAAGGCTGGTGGGATCGTCTCATCATGCGCATTTGCGACGTGTTGTTTGCTTTCCCCGGCATTCTGCTGGCGATTGCGGTGGTGGCGGTGATGGGCAGCGGTATGGCTAATGTCATCATTGCCGTGGCGGTATTCTCCATACCGGCCTTTGCCCGACTGGTGCGCGGCAATACGCTGGTACTGAAGCAGCAGACATTTATCGAATCGGCGCGCAGCATGGGCGCCAGCGATGCCAATATCCTCTTCAATCACATCCTGCCGGGCACCGTCTCGTCGATCGTGGTCTACTTCACCATGCGTATCGGGGTGTCGATTATCTCGGCGGCCAGCTTGTCGTTCCTCGGACTGGGTGCGCAACCGCCTACCCCGGAGTGGGGGGCGATGCTGAATGAAGCGCGGGCAGATATGGTGATTGCGCCCCACGTTGCGCTCTTCCCCAGTATGGCTATTTTTCTCACCGTGCTGGCGTTCAACCTGCTGGGCGATGGGCTGCGCGATGCGCTGGATCCGAGGATTAAGGGCTAATCTGTGAGTAAAATGCGGGATTTGTGCCAGGCTAAATACTTTTCACTGTAATGAAAGGAGACCCGTTATGAAAATCTGGATCGTGCTTAGCCTCGCGGCAGCGGTAAGTTGCTCTGTTATGGCCTCGAAAGGGAGATTTGAATCCCAACCTCAGCCGCAGACGCAGGTTGTCGACACGCGCTAAGCCTTCAGTTAACGTCAGTCTCTGTACGAAAAAGCCATCCCGTCAGGATGGCTTTTTGTTTATTTATCGACGCCGAAGCCTTGCTTCACAATCGCCGGCAGCACATCCGGGAAGTAGATATGCTTGTAATAACCGCTCACGCTTTCGCTCCAGGTTTCACCGTCGGGGCGGTTGATGGCCTGCCAGTGCGCCGTCATCTGTTGGTTATACTGCGCAATTTTCTCTTCCAGCCCTGCGGTAACGTAAGCTTCATCGTGACGGAAGGTCTCGAGCGGAAGACGTGGCTTGTGATGGGAGGGAACATCGACATGGCCAATCACCACGCCCGCCACCGGGAAGGTGTGTTCCGGCAGTTCGAGCAGATCAATCAACGCCTGCGGACGCAGACGGATACCGCCAATAGGGACAATACCCAGCCCTTCAGAGCGGGCCGCCGCCATGACTGAGCCCAGCGCGATGCCTACGTCGGTTGCGCCAGCGACGAGGCTCTCGATACTCTGATGTGCCACCTGCTCGTGGCCTGCCAGCTGCATGCCCACCTGCGTTTTATACATATCCAGCACGAAGGTGATAAACACCGGCGCTTTAGCTATCCACGGCTGGCCGCCCGCAATCTGGGCAATCTGCGCACGTTTTTGCGCATCGCGCGTCACGACAACGGAAACCTGCTGGGAATGTACGGAAGTGGGCGCACGGTATGCGGTGCTGATAATGCGCTCGAGCGTGGCGTCATCAACGGCCTGGTCGGTGAAGCTGCGTTCGCTTTTATGGTCGTTAAAGAGATCGATAATCGTATTCATAGTGTCTCCGGTGTGAAGAGCAAGAGACTACCAGCCCGCTGAGGTTTTCCCTTTAACACTCTTTGCGGTATGCAGGCCCAGCCCTCCCCGCAGGGAGGGCTGGGGTTACCAGTTACGGCAGTTTATAAGCAATCACATAGTCGCCGCGATCCGGCGAGTTACGTGCGCCGCCTGCGGTGATCAGCAGATACTGCTTACCGTCCACCGGCGATTTATAGCTGATAGGGGTGCTCTGGCTGCCAACCGGCAGACGGGCTTTCCACACCTCTTTACCGTTGGCGGTATCGAACGCACGCAGGTAGTAATCCTGCGTTGATGCGATAAATACCAGACCTCCCTGGGTCGCCAGGGTACCACCGATGGTTGGCATGCCGATGGGGATTGGCAGCCCCATCTTCACGCCAAACGGACCGGTGTCCTTCACGGTACCTACCGGCACCTGCCAGGCGATCTTCTGGGTTTTCAGGTCGACGGCGGTCAGGGTACCGAACGGCGGTTTCTGGCACGGGATCTCAATAGGCGACATAAAACGTACTTTGGCGTTAATGGCGTAAGGCGTGCCCGCCAGCGGCACCGGACGGCTGATGGCGGCCGCTTCGTTACCGTCGTTTTTCGCGCCCTGAATTTCAGGGGAGGCCGGGATCAGTTGCACTTCCAGCCCGACGCGCATGTCATTAATAAAGAGATACTGGTTCACCGGATCGAGAGACAATCCGCCCCAGTTCATTCCCCCCAGGGAGCCTGGCAAGTTCAGGGAGGGGTCATCACCCGGCGGCGTGAACAGGCCGTTGTAACGCTTCGATTTAAACTGAATACGGCACAGCAGCTGATCGAACGGCGTGGCGCCCCACATGTCAGACTCTTTCAGCACATCCGCGCCGATGGACGGCATGCCCACGGAGAAGGGCTGGGTTGGAGAGTAGTTCTCTTTCGGGATCTGGCCCTGGGTGACCTTACGCTCTTCAACTTTGGTCAGCGGCTTGCCGGTCGCGCGATCAAGCACAAACAGCTGCCCGGATTTGGTGCCGAAAATCAGCGCCGGAGTGGTTTTACCCTCGCCGGTAGGGAAGTCAGAGAAGGTAGGCTGCATCGGGACATCAAAGTCCCACAGATCGTTATGAACGGTCTGGTAAACCCATTTCACCTTGCCGGTGCTGGCGTCGACGGCCACCATCGAGGCACCAAACTTACGATCCAGCGCGTTATGTTTCACGCCCCACAGGTCAACCGCCGCGCTGCCGGTAGGCATAAATACGGTGTTGGACTGCGGATCGTAAGACATCGGCGCCCAGACGTTCGGGGTTGAGCGGGTGAACGTTTCGCCCGCAGCAGGCGCCTGCTGGTCATCCGGCTTACCGGGATCGAATGCCCAGCGCAGCTGGCCGGTGATCACGTCGAAGCCGCGCACCACACCGCCTGGCATATCGGTCGCCACGTTATCGGCCACACGGCCGCCCACCACGATGGTGGTACCCGCTAGCGTTGGGGCTGAGGTAGGGTAGTACTGACCGGTATCGGCACCTTTACCCATCTGCGCGCTTAAGCTCACGCGACCATGGTGACCAAAGTCTTCGCAGAACGCGCCGGTATCGGCATCCAGCGCAATCAGCTCTGGCGTCACGCTGTTCATGATAATACGGCGTTGACACTGGGCATCGGCATGCAGGGAGACGGTAGCAACCGGCGAGGAGTCTGGCAGCGTAGGCTGCTGCAGCGGGGCGTTGGCATCAAAGTACGCCAGGCCGCGACAACGCATCCACTTCTTCTGCGTGGCGTTGATTTCGGTTTTCCATAACGCTTTGCCGGTGGTTGCGTCTACGGCAATCACGTTGTTGTGCGGCGTACAGAGGAAGAGTTTATTGCCAATCTGCAGCGGGGTTTGCTGATCTTCAGCGCCGCCGCCGTTCGGGCTCAGCGGAATATCCCCCGTACGGTACGTCCAGGCCACCTGCAGATTTTTTACGTTATCACGGGTGATCTGGTCCAGGGCCACAAAGCGCGATGCGCCCGGCGTGTTGCCATAATTTGCCCAGTTAACCTGTTCTTCACCGGGTTTCACTTTCGTCAGCGGCAGTGTCGCGCCCGATGCGCTCACCGGATCGTGGGGAACAAACATGCCCGCAACGGTACCGGCGAAGGCCACCACCAGAACGGCGGTGATGGCGGCCGTCCCTTTCCAGCACGGCTTTTTGCCTGCCCGGCGTAACAGCAACGGCAAAGAGAGCGCCACCAGGATGGCGATACCGGTCAGGGTCAACAGGCGTGATACCAGCGGCCAGAAGTCGATGCCCACGTCCGCTAATGCCCAGATGAGGGTTCCTGCCAGAACCACAAAATAGAGAAGGGCACCGCTGACCCGCTGGCGGACAATCTGGATAGCCGAGAGTATCAGGCCGCACCCGGCGATAAGGAAGTAAGGGCTCCCTTTTAAACTGACCAGTTCCCAGCCATACCAGGCGAAGAAGAGCCCCATCGCCAGAATGATGAGACCTAAAACCCCTAACCAGGCCGCAGCAGGTTTGGGAATATTTTGCACGGACATACTTTTACCCTGTTGGTTATAAAAAAGAGGGACCAAAAAAACGCGTGACACAAATGCTCATTGTGTGAGTGATTTTAATCAAAAGTGAAGTTTTATAATCGAAAGCGCAAAATTGTACAACAGCGAAGTAACAATGTGGTTACGAGAATTCGCTTTCATTCAAAAGTTTTGCCGCTGTTTACCTACCGTTTAAGCTGGCAGTATCATGGCCCTCTCTTGGGCACAGCAGGAATAGAAAACGATGGTGAAGGTACGCGAAGCGAAGGCGGAAGATTACGCAGCATGGTTAACGCTCTGGAAGGGCTATCTGGCGTTTTACGGATCTGAACTGGATGACGCCGTGACGCTGGCGACCTGGCGTCGGGTACTTTCCGCAGAGTCGGGCATGATCTGCCGGATCGCCGAAAGCGAAGGTCAGGTGGTGGGGTTCGCTATTTGCGTCCTGCATGAAGGCACCTGGGTCACTACGCCGCTGTGCTATCTGGAAGATCTCTATGTTGATGCGTCGATGCGCGGTCGGGGTGCGGGCAGGGCATTGATCGAGGCGATCATTGGCGAAGCGCGGGAAAAAGGGTGGTCGAAGGTCTACTGGGTCACGCGAGAGGGTAATCCGGCGAGGGCGCTGTACGACAAGCTGGCCACGGTGGATGATTACGTGCGCTACCGGATAACGATTTGAGAGCGATTAGAAGCCCTCTCCCGGCAGGAGAGGGCAAGAGCAAAAGTTAAACCCGGCTACCCCACAGGTCATACTCGTCCGCGTTTTCAACTTTAACGCGAATAATATCACCCGGTTTCACCTTCGTTTCACCGTTCAGGTAGACCGCGCCGTCGATTTCCGGTGCATCGGCCATGCTGCGGCCAATGGCGCCTTCTTCGTCCACTTCGTCAATGATGACCATGATTTCGCGGCCCACTTTCTCCTGCAGGCGCTCGGCAGAGATCTGCTGTTGCAACTGCATAAAGCGATTCCAGCGCTCCTCTTTCACCTCTTCTGGCACCTGATCCGCCAGCTCGTTAGCCGTTGCGCCTTCGACCGGGCTGTACTTGAAGCAGCCTACGCGATCCAGACGCGCCTCTTTCAGGAAGTCGAGCAGCATCTGGAAATCTTCTTCGGTTTCCCCCGGGAAGCCCACGATAAAGGTCGAGCGTAGGGTCAGTTCCGGGCAGATTTCGCGCCACTGTTTGATGCGCGCCAGCTGGCGGTCAACGGAGCCAGGGCGTTTCATCAGCTTCAGGATACGCGGGCTGGCGTGCTGCAGCGGAATATCCAGATACGGCAGGATTTTGCCTTCAGCCATCAGCGGGATCACGTCATCGACGTGCGGGTAAGGATAGACATAGTGCAGACGCGTCCAGATACCCAGTTTCGCCAGCTGTTCGCACAGACCCACCATGCTGGTCTTCACCGGCTCGCCGTTATGGAAGCCCGAACGGTGCTTCACATCCACGCCGTAGGCGGAGGTATCCTGCGAGATCACCAGCAGCTCTTTCACGCCCGCATCGGCCAGACGCTTCGCTTCCGCCAGCACTTCGCCAATCGGGCGGCTCACCAGATCGCCACGCATGGACGGGATGATGCAGAACGTGCAGCGGTGGTTGCAGCCTTCAGAGATTTTCAGGTAGGCGTAGTGACGCGGGGTCAGCTTCACCCCCTGTTCCGGCACCAGGCTCAGGAACGGGTTGTGCTTCGGTTTCGGCACGTAGTGGTGAACGTGCTCCAGCACCTGCTCATAGCTGTGCGGCCCGGTGATCTCCAGAACCTTTGGATGCACTTCGCGGATCTGGTCCACTTTGGCACCCAGGCAGCCGGTCACGATCACTTTGCCGTTTTCGGTCAGGGCTTCACCGATGGCTTCGAGGGATTCCTGCACGGCGCTGTCAATGAAGCCACAGGTATTCACGATAACCATATCGGCATTGTCATAGCTCGGCACCACATCATAGCCTTCGGTACGAAGCTCAGTGAGGATGCGTTCTGAATCCACCAGGTTTTTTGGGCAGCCCAGGGAGACGAAGCCGATTTTCGGCGGGTGGCTAACATTGCTCATAGATTAAAAAGTAGTCAGTTATAGGATTCTCAGGGCAGGGATTGTACAGCGTTCCACAGGCTATTTATAGCGATCTGTGCAGGCTGCTTATCGGCCAGGTTGTAACATTGTAAATAATGTTAATCCGTTAATATTTATTGACCTGAAACATTAATTTGTACAAAAAACAGCCATAATCTAACTGGGTACATAGCTGACAAAGGGGGGAAAAGCATGTCCGTTGACAGACTCAAACGCGATCTTCTGAGCAAACTGATTAACGCCCGCATCGATCTGGACACCTATTTGACGCTAAGGAAAGCGAAAGGGTATATGTCAGTCAGCGAAAGCGACCATCTGCGAGATAACTTCTTCGAACTTTGTAATTACATGCGTGAGAAAGCGCCTCTTTTGCGTGAGCACTGCAGCGCTGAGGAGCAGGCGGTACTGTACCGCGCTGCGCAGTCGCTCTCTGCCGTAGGCGTTTGCATGATGACCGGGGGACACGACTGCCCCACTTTTATCGCCGTTAACGCAGAGAAGCTGGAAGTCTGTTTGACAGATTTAACCCGCTGTATTAAGTCTCTGAAGACGCAGCAACCGCTCAATCAGAATTAAGCCCCGGGGTAGGCCGCTCCCCCTTATGTTTAAGTTTATGTAAAAGTGTTAACGCCCCTGCGCTATGTGGCTAATCTTTAAGCCATACGTCGAAAAGGAGTGCGTTATGCGTCGATCTTCGCTTATTTTCCTGCCATTCATGCTGGTCTCCACCGCTGTGCTTGCCGCGCCTGCTGAAGTGAAAGTGGATGTGCTGCAAAACAAACTCGATCACCCCTGGTCGCTGGCTTTCCTGCCCCAGAATCAGGGCATGTTAATCACCCTGAAGGACGGTCAGCTCAAACGCTGGCAGGCCGGAAAAGGCCTCTCCGACCCGATTGTTGGCGTGCCTGACGTCTGGGCTAAGGGGCAGGGCGGCCTGCTGGATGTGGTACTGGCGCCGGACTTCGAAAGCTCGCGGCGGGTGTGGCTCAGTTATGCCGAGGCCGGGAGCGACGGCAAAGCCGGAACCGCCGTAGGCTACGGGCGCTTAAGCGACGATTTCTCCCGTCTGGAGGCCTTTAAGGTGGTCTTCCGCCAGCAGCCGAAGCTCTCGACGGGCAACCACTTTGGCGGCAGGCTGGTCTTTGATGGCAAAGGCTATCTCTTTATCGGTCTGGGCGAGAACAACCAGCGTCCCACGGCGCAAGAGCTGGATAAATTGCAGGGTAAGGTTGTGCGGCTCACCGACGAGGGCGAGATCCCCAAAGACAACCCCTTCGTAAATACCTCGGGCGCGCGTCCGGAGATCTGGTCTTACGGTATCCGCAACCCGCAGGGCATGGCGATGAACCCCTGGAGCGACACGCTATGGCTCAATGAGCATGGCCCGCGCGGCGGCGATGAGATCAACATTCCAGAGAGGGGTAAAAACTACGGCTGGCCGCTGGCGACCCACGGTATTAATTACAGCGGCCTGAAGATCCCCGAGGCGAAGGGTGAGCACGTCGAGGGTACTGAGCCGCCGCTGTTTGTCTGGAAAAAATCCCCGGCCCTGAGCGGGATGGCTTTCTACAACAGCGATGTTTTCCCGCAGTGGAAGAACAAACTCTTTATTGGTGCGCTGAAAGAGAAAGACGTGATTGTCATGACGGTAAATGGCAACAAGGTCACGGAAGAGGGGCGGATCCTGGGGGAGAGGGATCAACGCATTCGTGATGTGCGGGTCGGCCCGGACGGCTACCTATATGTGCTGACGGATGAAACGGACGGGCAACTGCTGAAAGTCAGCCCGTCCGGTACCTGATTAGCTCACCGGGATCATGACCACTTTGCGGTAGGCGGGTCGCTCACTCAGGGCGGCCATCCAGCGTTCGAGGTGGGGGCGCGGCGTCCAGCTAAGGCCAATGTTGGTCAGGTTCCAGACAAAAGGCGCGACGGCGATATCCCCCAGACCGAAGGCGTCACCGGAGAGCCATGGCCCGGCGGCCAGCGTCTCATCCAGCATGGCAAACAGCCCTTCGAGGGTCTGCTTCGCCGCCTCAATGGCAGCATGGTCGCGCTCAGCTTCTGGCGTTCTCACCAGCCCCATCAGCACCACCCGGTGCGCAGGGGAGAGGGTCTGATTGGCCCAGTCCATCCACTTCTCGCCGATCGCGCGGGCGGCCGGGGCATCAATCCATAGCCGGTTAAGCCCATACTGTGCGGCCAGGTAGCGGACGATGGTGTTTGACTCCCACAGCGTGACGTGGGTTTCGTCGTCTCGCAGCAGCGGCACCAGCCCGTTTGGGTTCATCGCCAGGTACTCCGCCTCCTGATTCACGCCATATTGCAAACCGGCCATGATCTGGTTGAACGGTAAATCGAGCTCCTCCAGCGTCCAGAGCACTTTTTTGACGTTGGTTGAGTTATTTCTGCCCCACAGCGTAATCATAATCACCCCTTTAAATGACAAACAACCGGCGGTTGCGATTCAATGTCCAGGGGGCATAGAGTGAGATAATCCAAACAATTACGCAACAAAAGAGAAAAAAATCGACAGCGTCAAAGCGTATCGGGGGGTTATTGCATAAACTTTAAAAACTTTACCAGGATTTGGTTTTATTGAACGCATTAGTACGTTATTACTCATCGTTTCTTGCGACGCGGTGACGTGGCGTGATTTTTGAATGGAAACTCGGGTGGCATTATGACGCGAAAAACAACTTCTCTGCGCAGTCTGGCGGCAGGCTCAGCGCTTCTTTTTCTTTTTGCACCTACGCTCTATGCAGCAGAACAGGCGGCACCGGAAGCCCCGCCGGTGGATGCTCGCGCGTGGATCCTGATGGATTACGCCAGCGGCAAAGTGCTGGCAGAAGGGAATGCAGATGAAAAACTCGACCCGGCCAGCCTGACAAAAATCATGACCAGCTATGTCGTTGGTCAGGCGTTGAAAGCAGGAAAGATCAAGCTCACCGATATGGTCACCATTGGTAAAGACGCCTGGGCCACCGGTAACCCGGCGCTTCGCGGCTCGTCGGTCATGTTCCTGAAGCCGGGCGACCAGGTGGCGGTCTCGGATCTGAATAAAGGCGTCATTATCCAGTCAGGCAACGATGCCTGCATCGCGCTGGCGGATTACGTGGCGGGCAGCCAGGATTCGTTTATTGGTCTGATGAACGGCTATGCGCAAAAGCTCGGCTTAACCAATACCACCTTTAAAACCGTGCACGGCCTTGATGCCCCAGGGCAGTTCAGTACCGCCCGCGATATGGCGCTGCTGGGTAAGGCGCTGATTCACGACGTGCCGGAAGAGTATGCCATCCATAAAGAGAAAGAGTTTACCTTCAACAAGATCCGCCAGCCGAACCGCAACCGCCTGCTCTGGAGCAGCAATATCAATGTCGACGGGATGAAAACCGGTACGACCGCCGGTGCCGGGTATAACCTGGTGGCCTCGGCAACGCAGGGGGATATGCGCCTGATCTCGGTGGTGCTGGGCACTAAAACCGACCGCATCCGCTTTAATGAATCGGAAAAACTGCTGACGTGGGGCTTCCGCTTCTTCGAAACGGTCACCCCGATTAAGCCGGATGCGACGTTCGTTAGCCAGCGCGTCTGGTTCGGCGACAAAAGCGAAGTGAACCTCGGTGCCGGTGACGCCGGTTCGGTGACCATCCCACGTGGTCAGCTTAAAAATCTGAAAGCCAGCTTCACCCTGACCGATCCTCAGTTGACCGCCCCGCTGAAAAAGGGCCAGGTGGTGGGCACTATCGACTTCCAGCTGAACGGGAAATCTATCGAGCAGCGCCCGCTTATCGTGATGGAAGCGGTGGAAGAGGGCGGTTTCTTTAGCCGGATGTGGGATTTCGTCATGATGAAATTCCACCAGTGGTTTGGCAGCTGGTTCTCTTAAGCAAACGCGAACGGCAACCCGAAGGTTGCCGTTTTCATATCTACTGTTCTGCGGTGGGCGAAGGATTAATACATCAGCTTAATCTGCTGCGCCTTCGCCAGCGCCACCATCTCATCGTCCGGACGGCAATTACTGACAATCACGTCAAATTGCCCTAAATCCCCCATCCGCGCCGGGCGTACTTTGCCAAATTTACTGTGGTCGGCCACCAGAACATGCTGCTGCGCCATACTCAGCGCCCAGTGTTTCACCGGTAACTCATCCAGATTGAAGCAGGTCGCCCCGTGACGGGGATGCAGGCCTGCCGCGGAGTAGAAGGCGATATCCGGACAGAGGTTGTTTAAGGTGTCATGCAGATTCAGCGGTTTGAAAATCGCATTACTGGCATGGAACTCGCCGCCGCAGAGAATCACCCGGCACGCCGGTTTTTCCTGAAGCGCGAGAAATGTATTCAGCGAGTAGCAGACCCCGGTAAAAGGCAGGGCGTTATCGATAGCGTCGATAATCCAGGGGGTGGTGGTACCACAGTCGAAAAAGAGCGTCTGATGAGGCTGCACCAGGGTGGCGGCCAGTCGCGCCGCCTTGCGCTTCTCTTCTACCAGCCGGGTCTTCTGGTCACTCAGTAAATAGTGGCTGGCGCTGCGTGGCTCCAGCACGATATAGCCACCGAGAAGCACAACCGGACCGCTCTCACTATTAAGATCGCGCCGCACCGTCATCTCCGAGACACCAAGCAGGGCGGCGGCCTCTTTCAGATGCAGTTTATCGCTGCGCTTGAGTGCGTTAATCAGTTGAGCCAGACGTTCTTCGCGACGTGTTTCCATAGGTCCTCGGCAGTTGGTAAGCCCCCGCTACGCTGGGGGCTCAAGTGTAACCTGCCGAACCAGGGTTAGTCACGTATCCAGCCTTTACGGATGGGGAGGGCGAAACAGATGCGGTACAGCTGAGAGAGGGCGCGATAAAGCCTCTCGCCAAAAAGGTTCCACAGGATCTGCGCGCTGAGGCAGCCCATCATCCCCACCATCAGTCCGCCGAGCATATCCAGCGGCCAGTGAACGCCGAGGCAGACGCGAGACCAGGCGATAGCGAGGGCCAGCGCCATCAAGATGATTCCGGACCAGAGGCGATGCCAGAGCACGAAGGCCAGGGCAAAGGTGAAGATCACCGTGCCATGGTCGCTCGGGAAAGAGTCATCGGCGGCATGGTGCAGGAAGTTATAGCCAATATGATCAACGAACGGACGATCGTGTGGGAAGGTGTGGCCCAGCCCCCAGGAGGCCAGCAAGCTCACGCCCAGCGCCATCGCAATCTTGATGACCAGTTGACGCTGGGCACCTACCTGTTTGCGGGGTCCCCAAAGCCAGAGGATGACCACCAGCGCCGGGACGATATTAATTAAGTCTTTTGCCACAAAGGTGGCGAAGTCGATCATCCACGCCGGCGAAGCGGGGGTGGCATTGATCCAGTAAAACAGTCCATAGTTCAGATTTTCTAACATACCCTCGTCACTCTTTTGCAAACCAGCGGGTCATCAGCGCATAGGCTGCCAGCTGGGAAAACCAAACCCACCAACCCGCCCACAGGTTGTGTGAGAAAAAATGTGCGCCACGCATCACCTGGCCGTACCCCATCACCAGCCCGAGCACCACCCCGAGTGCCATCATTCCCCAGGCGAGGCGGGGGCGATCGTGCCAGAAGGCAAAAAACAGCCCCATCACCATAAAGCCGCTCGACGAATGGCCGCCGGGGAAGCAGCGCCCGGGGCCGCTGTTCAACGGCGTGGTGCCAAATAGCGGAAACGAGACGGCATCACCGCCGTACTCCACCAGATCCCAGGGGCAGCTATGATGGCTAACCGCTTTCAGCGCGCCCACCACCAGCGTGCCCAGCCCCATCAGTAGCGCCCCGACGACCAGCTGCGGATTACGTCTCCAGACCCCGTAGAGCAGCGTGACTGCCGCCAGGGTGATGGTGAGATATTTCGCAAGCCGATGGTTAAGCACATCCAGCAAGACATTCTGCTTGAGCGGAAAGGTGTGCAACGCGGCGTCGTACCAGTAGCCGGTCAGTAGCCTGTCCAGGGTCTCATCCCGGCCTAACCAGCTAAAAAGTGCGGCCAGAATCAGTAGCGCAATAAGCTGATAACCATAAAAACGGTTCGGCAAGGGGTAAAGTCTTTTTGTCTTAGTTGTCTTTAACTTAGACAATTCTGAAGCCGGAGTAATCTGTGTCATAATAAAGGTCAATGACGGAAAAACCTCAAGCATACGGATGCCAACTTAAGGAAACCTTAAACGACAGCGAAATGTGCGCAATTTCGGCTACGTCTGGTTAATTTGCTACCGCTGGGGCGGCCATTTCATTACACTCAGCGCGATTTTTATCTAAGAAAGAGACTCCATGTTAAACCGTTCTTCTTCCGGCAACCGTCTGGGTCGTCAGGCGTTGCTGTTTCCTCTGTGTCTGGTGCTGTACGAATTTTCGACCTATATCGGCAACGATATGATCCAGCCGGGTATGCTGGCGGTCGTCGAGCAGTACAACGCGGGGATTGAGTGGGTACCCACGTCCATGACCGCCTATCTGGCCGGCGGGATGTTTTTGCAGTGGCTGCTGGGGCCGCTGTCGGATCGCATTGGCCGCCGCCCGGTGATGCTCACCGGGGTGGTCTGGTTTATTGTTACCTGTCTCGCCATCCTGCTGGCGCAGAACATTGAGCAGTTTACTTTCCTGCGTTTCTTGCAGGGGGTAAGCCTCTGCTTTATCGGTGCCGTGGGCTATGCCGCAATTCAGGAGTCGTTTGAGGAGGCGGTCTGTATCAAGATCACCGCGCTGATGGCGAACGTCGCGCTGATTGCGCCGCTGCTCGGTCCGCTGGTGGGCGCCGCCTGGGTCCACGTGGCGCCCTGGGAAGGGATGTTTATTCTGTTTGCGTTGCTGGCGGCCATCTCATTCTTTGGCCTCTGGAAAGCCATGCCCGAAACGGCGACCCGGCTGGGTGAGACGCTTTCCATGCGGGAGCTGGGACGCGACTATAAAGCGGTGATGAAGAATGTGCGCTTCGTGGCGGGGGCGCTGGCGACCGGCTTTGTTAGCCTGCCGCTGCTGGCGTGGATTGCCCAATCGCCGGTGATTATCATCAGCGGCGAGCAGCTCAGCAGCTATGAGTATGGTCTGCTGCAGGTGCCGATCTTTGGCGCGTTGATTATCGGCAACCTGGTGCTGGCGCGGCTCACCTCGCGTCGTACCGTGCGTTCTCTCATCATTATGGGGGGATGGCCAATTACGCTGGGCCTGCTGCTGGCCGCAGTGGCAACGGTCGTTTCTTCGCACGCTTACCTGTGGATGACCGCCGGGCTAAGCCTCTATGCGTTCGGTATTGGCCTGGCCAACGCCGGGCTGGTACGTCTGACCCTCTTCGCCAGCGACATGAGCAAGGGTACCGTCTCGGCGGCGATGGGAATGTTACAGATGCTGATCTTTACGGTGGGAATCGAGGTGAGCAAGCACGCGTTCAGCTTCGGTGGCAATGGTCTGTTCAGCCTCTTCAATCTGGCAAACGGTCTGCTGTGGCTGCTCCTGATGGTGATCTTCCTGAAAGATAAACGGGTCGGAAACGCGCTGCAGCCCGATTAACCAGCAGGCCGGGCGATGGCCCGGCCTGTCAGTAGTTAATTAAACGGCGCTTCGCGTTTTAACACTTTATCAATCACCTGCAGCACGCCCTCTTCGTTGTTGTGCGGCGCTTCAAAGCGGGCTACCGCTTTGATGTGATCCCCGGCGTTAGCCATCGCAAAACCAAAGCCCGCCTGTTTGAGCATCTCGACGTCATTCCCGCTATCGCCAAACGCCACCACTTCATGATCTTCAATGCCCCACAGCGCCTGCAGCAGGCGCAGGCCATTGGCTTTATGCACGCCGGGAATAATCAGGTCGATGCTGCCGTTGCCGGTATGAACGGGCACCATGATGTCGCCCAGTTCGTCGTGGATCAGCGCCTGAATGCGCGGGATCTCTTCATCCGAGACATTGAGGCCAAACTTGAAGAAAATGTCGTTAAAATTATCGAAATTCTCCACCTTTTCCAGGCGATGATAATATTTTGCCGCAATCTCGTGAAAGGCATCGCCATAGTGTTTTAGGGTGTAGGCGCTGTTCTTACCGCAGGCGATCACCTCTATCCCCGGCAGGGTGCAGAGATAGCGTGAGACGGTGGCGAAGTGCGATTGCGTCAGCTCGCCGTTAAACACATCCTCTCCGGCATTCACTACCCAGCCGCCGTTTTCGGCGACAAAAGCGATCTCATGGGCAATCTCCGGGAAGAAAGAGATGAGCTGGTAATACTGATTGCCGCTGGCAACCACAAAACGTATTCCCTGTTCCTTCATTTGCGCGTACTGCTGCAAAAAGCGCTCGCGATTGTACTGCTTGCTATCGCTTAAAAAGGTGCCATCCATATCCACTGCAATCAGTTTGATGCTCATTATCCATTCTCCGTGGCAGATTCTGCCTGAGGCGCCGGTTTTGCCACCGCTCGCGCCACCAGCGCAGCAATAATCACTAACCCTAACACGACCAGCATTGCACTACGTAACCCGTAATGCTCGCCAAGGAATCCTAACAGCGGCGGGCCTACCAGGAACGCAAGGTAGCCGGTTGTCGCCACTACGCTGACGCGGGTTGGCGCGTCCGGACCGGTATCGCTGGCCGCCGAGATAGTGAGCGGGAATCCCAGCGAGGCGCCCAGTCCCCAGAGGATCACCGAGACGCCGGCTACCCAGTCCACATCTACAAAGATAATCAGCGCGATGCCCAGGCCACCCAGCAGGGCGCTGGCGCGCACTACGCTGACGCGGCTGTAACGGTCGATGAACCAGCCGCCGGTGAAGCGTCCCACGGTCATACCCAGCGTAAACCCGGCATAAATCAGTGAGCCGGAGGTAGGGCTAAAGCCGTGACCATCCACCATCAACAGCGGCAGCCAGTCGTTGGCGGAACCCTCGGCAAAGGCCATGGCCAGCACCACGACGCCAATCAACATCAGCTGAATATCGCGATAGAAGGGCAGCCCTTTTTCGCCCCCGCTGGCCTCTTCGCCGGCGTTTTTTCCGGTGCCGTCAGGAATGGCGGTAATGCCAAGCAGGATCGGCGCGATACAGACCAGCGCTGCAAAAAGAATGTGCAGATTTGCGGCCACGCCAGAGGCAGTGAGTGCCATGCCCACCCCTGCGCCCGCCAGGGTACCGAGACTGTAAAAGCCGTGCATCATGGGCAATACCGTTTTGCCCATCTCGCGTTCGACCGCCGCCCCTTCGACGTTGATGGCCACTTCCGCCGCCCCGAAGCTGCCGCCGAAGACGGTAAGTCCGAGGGCAAACATCAGCGGTGACGTGAACCAGAGCGCCGTGCTGAGGATCACCATTCCTACCACTGCGCAGCACATAGTCGTGCGAATCACTTGTCGCGTACCAAAACGCTTCACCAGCCAGGCAGAGCAGAGAATACCGCTCATCGAACCGACGGAGAGGCCAAACAAGACGATCCCCATCTCTGCCGTCGATACCGATAAAATATCGCGGATAGCGGGGGTACGCGTGGCCCACGAGGCCATGAGCAGCCCGGGAATAAAGAAGAACATAAAGAGCGCCCACATACGGCGCTGCAGAACTCTGCGAGGCGAAATGGCAGTCATGTTTTGTTCACCAGAGGGAGATTACTGACGACAACAGTAGCAAGCTTGTGTACATTTGTACACAAACTGGCAGAGGGTAAAATGAGCAGACGACCAAACGATCCGCAGCGCAGGGAGCGTATTCTTCAGGCGACGCTGGACACCATCGCCGAACACGGTATTCATGCCGTTACCCATCGTAAAATTGCCAGCTGCGCAGGCGTGCCGCTGGGTTCGATGACCTACTATTTTGCGGGCAAAGATGCGCTGCTCGAAGAGGCATTTACCTGGTTTACCCAGCAACAGATGTCCGTGCAGTACCGTGACTTCTTCGCTGGCGTCACCGGGCCCGAGATGGCGTGCGAGGCGATCACCACCCTGATATACAGTTCCCAGGTCACCACACCGCACAATATGGAGCTGATGTACCAGCTCTATGCGTTTATGAATCGCAGCGCTCCGCTAAAAAGCGTCATGCAGGACTGGATGAAGACCAGCCAGACGACGCTTGAGCAGTGGTTCGACCCGGTTACTGCCCGGGGGCTGGATGCCTTTATCGAAGGGATGACGTTGCACTTCGTAACGGACAGAAAACCGCTCACGCGGGAGGAGTTGCGCGCCATGGTGGGGAGAATTGCGGGCGAGGGGGGCTAAACGGGGCCCGCCACGCTAATATTGAAATAACACCCTAAATAAAAATAAATAACGCAGTTTCCCCCTCGTCCTCTATTTTGCGCGTCTGACGGATATATCCACGGACGCCCGCCCTCTTAATTTGCATATTTGTGCGACTCTGGTGTCAGGATAATAATGACCCAGCCCTCGTTTAACATTTGTTTAGAAAGCAGAGGCGATCATTATTCATATAAGGAGAAATATGATGATGAACCTGCATAAAACAATTGGACGTGGCCGACACCGCATTTGCTATCAACATCCGCAGGATAGTAGTAAGTGCATTAAAATTCTCTACAATCCGGACGACGGCGGAGTAAAAGAGGTCCGCCGCGAGGTTGGCTACTACCGCAAGCGCTTAACGCAAATTCAGCACAGCCGCGCGATCCCTGATTTTCATGGTAAAGTGGAAACGGCGCTTGGCGAAGGGTACGTTTTTGATCTGATAAGAGATTATGACGGCGAAATATCCAAAACGCTGGGGCACTACATTAAAAACGATTTACTGAGCGCCGAGGAAATTGACAACCTCCTCTATGAACTGCGCAATGATTTAATTGCCCATCGCATCGCGACCATGAACCTGAAGGATTATAATATCCTCTATCGCCGTACCTCAGAAAAAGACGGCTACCTGGTGGTCATCGATAATATTGGCGAATCCGAATTTATCCCGGTTGCTTCGTTATTTAGCAGCCTGCATCGCCGTAAAATCGACAGAATTTTCGCGCGTTTTATGGATACGCTCCCCCTGGCACCCGCCTGTGCTTCGCGATCCTGATCACTGATGCCGGCATGTCCCTCCTGCCGGCAGCGTTTTTTGTTCGCTCTAAATCTATACAAATGTAAATTCTTGTAGAATTTTAGCTTGTACATTTCTTTTAACTCATTGATTTTAAATATCGAATTTCGCTGCCCATAATTCTTTTTCGCTCGCTAAAAACAAAACGCAAAAGGATGCGCTACGCTTTCTACATCCTCCCCGGGATCCGTTTACCCATCTTCTGCGGAGCTCGCCATAACAATAACGGGAAAGCGACTATGACTCTCAGCCATGAAGATGATGCAAAGATACTTCTGCCTGCGTTTGAACAACGCCTTGAGCAGCTTCTCCCTGCCGGTGAACAGGTAGGGCAGGTCTATGCGGCAATGCGCGATGCAACGCTTATAGCCGGCAAGCGGATGCGTCCGTTATTGCTGGTGTTGGCCGCCACAGACATGGGGTGCAAACGCGAGCAGCCGGGCCTACTGGATCTGGCCTGTGCCATCGAAATGGTCCATGTTGCCTCGCTTATCCTGGATGATATGCCCTGCATGGATAATGCCCAGATGCGCCGTGGGCGGCCGACCATTCACTGTCAGTATGGCGAAAACGTCGCCATACTTTCTGCGGTCGCGCTCCTGAGCCACGCCTTTAACGTTATTTCACGCGCGCCCGCGCTCACGCATGAGGCGAAAGCCCGCGCCATTGCCGAGCTCTCTATGTCCGTCGGGCATATGGGGCTGGTGCAGGGACAATTTCGCGATCTCAACGAAGCCCGGCAGGCGCAAAATGTGGATGAGATCCTGCTGACCAACGAGCTGAAGACCAGCAGCCTGTTTAACGCGACGTTGCAGCTGGCGGCGATTGCGGCCCAGGCTCCGCCTGCGGTTAATGAGCGGCTACGTTTTTTTGCCCGCGATCTGGGGCAAGCATTTCAGCTGATTGACGATCTTACCGACGGCTCCAATACCACCGGTAAAGATCCCCATCAGGATGAGGATAAATCCACGCTGGTGGCGGTCCTTGGCGCCCAGACCGTTTTTCAGCGGCTGCTTGAGCATGTCAACAGCGCTGACCAACACCTGGCGACAGCCTGTCAGCACGGAAGTGCCGCCCGCCGCTATATTCGTGCATGGTTTGATAAACAGTTGTCGCACATCAGCCAGAGCCTTTCCCTTTCGGAGTGTCAATGACCAGTCTGTCGCAACGGAAAAGCGATCATCTCGATATCGTCCTCAGGAATGCCGCAGGTGTCAGGAAATGCACCAGCGGCTTTGAACGCTGGCGGTTTGAACACTGCGCCCTGCCAGAGCTACACCTTGATGAGGTTGATCTTTCAACCTCCCTGTTTGGCCGAACCTTGCAGGCACCGCTGCTCATCAGCTCCATGACTGGGGGGACGCAGCGGGCGACCCTGATTAATCAAAACCTGGCCAGGGCTGCCCAGACTCTGGGGCTGGCAATGGGGGTGGGATCGCAGCGCGTAGCGCTTGAAAGCCCCGCAACCCAGGGATTGACCCGTTCCCTCCGGGATGCGGCACCGGATATTGTCCTGCTGGCGAATCTGGGCGCGGCGCAAATTGCCGGTCCTCAGGGACGCGATTTCGCGCAGCGTGCGGTAGAGACCCTGGCGGCTGACGCACTGATCATCCATCTCAACCCTCTGCAGGAGGCCCTGCAGCACGGCGGTGACCGCAACTGGTGCGGCGTGCTTAATGCCATTCAGCAGACGGTAGAAGCGCTGCCGGTACCGGTGGTAGTGAAAGAGGTGGGCAATGGTTTATCGGTGCCGGTTGCGCGCCAGCTGGCAGAGGCGGGTGTCGCCATGCTCGATGTGGCCGGTGCAGGCGGAACCAGCTGGGCCGCCGTAGAGGGCGAACGCGCCATCTCGGCGCACGACCGTGCGGTGGCCATGGCGTTCACCGACTGGGGGATTCCTACTGCGGTGGCCTTAAAAGATCTTCACCAGGCGCTGCCGGAGATGCCGCTCATCGCTTCGGGCGGTATCGCCAACGGCGTGGAGGCGGCGAAGGCACTCTGCCTGGGGGCCAGCCTGGTCGGACAGGCGGCTGGCGTTCTGCAAAGCGCGCTGATTTCCAGCGATGCGGTCATCGCCCATTTTGAGACCATGATTGCCCAGCTTCGGGTTGCCTGTTTCTGTACGGGCAGCGACAGCCTGGCGGCGCTTCGCAAGGCCACCCTGGTAGCCGGGACCCCATGACAACACGCCAATGGGATCTGATTCTGGCGGGAGGCGGGCTGGCCAACGGGCTGATCGCCTGGCATCTATCGCACCGTCGTCCTGAACTTCGCGTCCTGATGCTTGAAGCGCAGACGCGCCCTGGCGGGAATCATACCTGGTCCTTCCACCAGGACGATCTGACCCCTGACCAGCACCGCTGGCTGGCTCCGCTCGTCAGTTACCGCTGGCCGGGTTACGACGTCCGTTTTCCGGCGCTGACGCGTACGCTGCCAGGCGACTATCTCACGCTCACCTCAGACCATTTTGCCGATGTGCTCAGCCAGGATCTGGGCGATAGCCTGCAAACCGGGGTGAGCATCGCCTCCCTCACGCCGACGAGCGTTACGCTGACGGACGGTACCTTACTGGAGGCCGCGGCGGTGATTGATGGCAGGGGCTATCAGCCAGAGGCCCATTTACGTACCGGCAGCCAGTCTTTTCTCGGCCAGCAGTGGCGGCTCAAAAAGCCGCACGGCCTGACGCGCCCGATCCTGATGGATGCGACGGTCGACCAGCAGGGCGGGTATCGCTTCGTCTATACCCTCCCTTTTTCAGCCACTGAGCTTTTGATCGAAGACACCCACTATATTGATGATGCCCGGCTTGAGAGCGTCGATGCGCGGCAACATATCGCTGACTATGCCCGCCAGCAGGGCTGGCAGTTAGAGACGCTGGTGCGCGAGGAGCAGGGGCATCTGCCGATTATGCTCTCAGGTGATGTTAACGCTTTTTGGCGGGCACGTGAGGGACAGCCCTGCAGCGGCCTGCGGGCGGGGCTTTTTCATGCCACCACCGGCTACTCCCTGCCGCACGCCGTTGCCCTTGCCGAAGCCATTGCCGACGCGAAGGATATCAACGCACAAGCCTTGTCCCGGCTGATTCACCGATATGCCCTGCGCCAGTGGCGCGCTCAACGTTTTTTCCGCGTCCTCAACCGCATGCTTTTTCTGGCGGGAGAGGCGGATAACCGCTGGCGGGTGATGCAGCGATTTTACACCCTGAATGAAGGGCTGATAGGCCGTTTTTACGCCGGGCAGCTGACGCCCGGTGATAAAGCACGAATTCTGGCAGGCAAACCGCCTGTTCCGGTCGGCGAAGCGATGCTCGCCATTTTGCAACTTACTCCCCGGCTGCGAGCCTTTTATCATGACTAAAACTATTATTATCGGCGCCGGATTCGGCGGCTTAGCGCTCGCCATCCGGCTACAGGCGCAAGGGATTGACACGCTGCTGCTGGAGCAGCGCGATAAGCCTGGCGGGCGTGCTTACGTCTATCAGGAAGAGGGGTTTACGTTTGACGCAGGGCCGACGGTCATCACCGATCCCAGCGCCATTGAAGCGCTTTTTACCCTCGCCGGAAAGCGGATGGAAGATTACGTCGAGCTGCTGCCGGTGACCCCGTTCTACCGCCTGTGCTGGGAGACGGGGGAAGTATTTGATTATGACAACGTCCAGGACAAACTGGAGGCGCAAATCGCGCGCTTCAATCCGCGCGACGTCGAAGGCTATCGGAAGTTTCACGCCTACTCACGGGAGGTCTTTAAAGAGGGGTATCTGAAGCTCGGCACCGTTCCCTTTTTATCATTCCGCGATATGCTACGGGCCGGCCCTCAGTTAACCCGCCTGCAGGCCTGGCGCAGCGTTTACAGCATGGTCTCCCGCTTCATTGAGAACGAACAGCTTCGCCAGGCATTCTCCTTCCACTCGCTGCTGGTAGGGGGGAATCCCTTCGCCACCTCCTCTATTTATACCCTTATTCATGCCCTGGAGCGGGAGTGGGGGGTCTGGTTTGCCCGTGGCGGCACGGGGGCGTTGGTGCAGGGGCTGGTGAAGCTCTATCAGGATCTTGGGGGCGAGATAAGGCTGAACGCTGAGGTGACCCGGCTGATTGCCGACGACAACCGCATCCGCGCCGTTGAGCTGAAGAACGGGGAAACTATCCAGACCGCGGCGGTGGCGTCTAACGCCGACGTGGTGCACACCTACGAAAAGCTGCTCGGCCATCATCCTGCCGGCGCGGCGCGCGCGGCCTCTCTGAAGCGTAAGCGGATGAGCAACTCGCTGTTTGTGCTCTATTTTGGTCTCAATAAACAGCACGATCTGGCGCACCATACCGTCTGCTTTGGCCCGCGCTATAAAGCCCTGATCGATGATATTTTCAATAAAAACACCCTGGCAGAGGACTTTTCGCTCTATCTGCATGCCCCCTGCGTGACTGACCCCTCCCTGGCACCGCCCGGCTGCGGTAGCTATTACGTGCTGGCGCCGGTGCCCCATCTGGGTACGGCCGATCTCGACTGGCACACAGAGGGGCCGCGCCTGCGCGACAGGATCTTTGACTATCTTGAGCAGCACTACATGCCGGGCCTGCGTAGCCAGCTGGTGACCCATCGCATCTTTACCCCCTTTGATTTTCGTGACCAGTTGGGCGCGCACCTCGGGTCGGCCTTCTCCATTGAGCCCATACTGCGCCAGAGCGCGTGGTTCAGGCCGCACAATCGTGACAGCAAAATCGAGAACCTTTATCTGGTGGGCGCAGGTACCCACCCGGGCGCGGGAATTCCGGGAGTGATCGGTTCGGCAAAAGCGACCGCGGGGCTGATGCTGGAGGCGCTTTCCGGATGAATAACACCCTGATGGAGCACGCTGACCAGACCATCGCCGTCGGCTCGAAAAGCTTTGCCACCGCGGCGAAACTGTTCGATGCCCCCACCCGACGCGGCGTGCTGATGCTCTACGCCTGGTGTCGTCATTGCGATGATGTGATAGACGGGCAGGCGCTGGGGTTCAATATTGAGACCCCGGAAGCGACGCCGGCGGAGCAGCGCCTGGAGACGCTCAAAAGCGAAACCCGCCGCGCCTGGGAAGGGGCCGTGATGACGGAGCCGGCCTTTGCCGCTTTTCAGGAGGTGGCGCTGGGCCACAATATCCCCTTGCCGCTGGCACTGGCCCACCTTGAGGGCTTTGCCATGGACGTGCGCGAAACCCGCTACGAAACCTTCGAGGATACGCTGCTCTATTGCTACCGGGTCGCGGGGGTGGTGGGGTTGATGATGGCAAGGATCATGGGGGTGCGCGACGAAGCGGTGCTCGATCGCGCCTGTGATTTGGGGCTGGCATTTCAGCTAACGAATATTGCCCGGGATATCGTTGAAGATGCCCGCGTGGGCCGCTGTTATCTTCCTGCCCGCTGGCTGGCGGAGGTAGGCCTTACACCGGAGCAGGTCGCCGACCCTGGAAAGCGTCAGCAGGTTGCCCGCCTGGCACAGCGGCTGGTGGCCGAGGCCGAGCCTTATTATGCGTCAGCCCGGGCGGGGTTGGCCGGTCTGCCTTTGCGCTCGGCGTGGGCGATTGCCTCCGCGCACGGCGTTTACCGGGAGATTGGCGTGAAGGTCAGCGCAGCAGGAGAGCAGGCCTGGGATAAACGCCAGGGCACTAACGCCCTGGAGAAATCCGCATTGTTGATGAAGGGCGCTGCCCTGGCGCTCACTTCTCGTTTCGGCTCGCAGGCGCCGCGGCCGGCTGGTCTGTGGCAGCGTCCGCTTTTGGCGAGCGCGTAGCCTGCGCATCGGCCTTACGCTGACGTAAGGTCGCCTGCAACTTCTCCACCGGCGGGGCATAGAGAAAGCCAAAGGAGACGCAGCCCTCTTTTCCCCGCACCGCATGGTGCAGACGATGGGCCAGGTAGAGTCGCTTCAGATAACCACGGCGCGGTATATAGCGGAACGGCCAGCGCTGGTGCACCAGCCCGTCATGGACCATAAAGTACAGCGCGCCGTAGAGCGTCATGCCTGCGCCAATCCACTGCAGCGGCCACATCCCCCAGGTTCCCCATGCAATCAAGCCAATCGCTAACAGCGCAAAGACGACGGCATAGAGGTCGTTCACCTCAAACCAGCCCGTGCGGGGTTCGTGGTGAGAGAGGTGCCATCCCCATCCCCAGCCGTGCATGATGTACTTATGCGCAAGCGCCGCGATGAGCTCCATGGCGGCAACGGTAAGGAGTACGATCAAGGTGTTGTAAAGCGCGAGCATGCTTGCTCCTGTTTATAAGTCCTGGTGATTAAGCGTAACACCTAATTGCGGGAGTGGAGGGGGAGAGGAGAGATTTGTTGGGGGATTTTAGACAACAAAAAACCCATCAACCTTGAACCAAAACGGCGGGGTTGATGGGCTCCACAAATTGGGGACATCAAAGAAAAGCAGTGGCAATAGTTATGACTGACGTCTGGAGGAAAAGTTCTGTGCAAAGTGAAAATATTTTCATCTTTACGCAAATTTTCCGTTAGCCCAGTCCCGGCCAGATAATGATAATCAAGGTCCCCGCCAGCGTTAACAGGACGTTAGCGATAGCATAGGTGCCCGCGTAGCCCAGCGCTGGAATGTTGCTGCGGGCGGTATCGCTGATAATTTCCATTGCCGGGGCGCAGGTGCGTGCCCCCATCAGCGCGCCGAACAGCAGGGCGCGGTTCATGCGCAGCACCCACACGCCGAACAGGAAGCTTAAGACTACCGGCACCAGACTGACGATAAGGCCTGCGCCGAGCATCTGCCAGCCGACAGACCCCAGGCTGTGGCCAATGCCGCTGCCCGCGCTCAGGCCCACGCCGGCCATAAACACCATCAGGCCAAACTCTTTCACCATATTCAGCGCACCCTGTGGGATATAGCCAAACGTCGGGTGGTTCGCACGTAAAAAGCCGAGCATGATCCCGGCAAACAGCAGACCTGCGGCATTGCCGATGCCAAAACTAAAGTTGCTGAACTGGAAAGTGATCATCCCAATCATCAGGCCAACAATAAAGAAGGCGCAAAACGCCAGCAGGTCGGTCACCTGGCTGTGAATAGAGATAAAGCCCACGCGGTCAGCCACGGTTTTAACGCGGCGCGCGTCGCCGCTCACCTGCAACACATCGCCTTTGTTCAGCACCACGTTGTCATCGATCGGCATCTCGATCTGGCTGCGGATCACCCGGTTCAGGAAACAGCCGTGATCGGTTAGCTTAAGCTGTGACAGACGGCGACCGACGGCGTTGTGGTTTTTCACTACGATCTCTTCGGTCACAATACGCATGTCCAGCAGATCGCGGTCAAACACCTCTTTACCGTTACGGAAGCTCGGATCAAGGCGGGCATGGGCATCCGGATAGCCTACCAGGGCGATATCGTCTCCCATCTGCAATACCGCGTCTCCATCGGGGTTCGCCAGAATGCCGTTACGCCGAATACGCTCGATATAGCAGCCGGTCTGACGATAAATGCCCAGCTCGCGCAGGTTCTTACCGTCGGCCCAGGCGACCAGCTCTGGCCCCACGCGATAGGCGCGGATGACTGGCAGATAAACTTTGCGTTTGCTGTCTGTATCCAGACCACGTTCGCGCGTAATCTGCTGCGCGCTGGTCTGTAAATCCTGATGCTGTAATTTGGGCAGGTAGCGGGCGCCGACGATCAAACTCACCAGGCCAATCAGGTAGGTGAGGGCATAGCCCAGGCTGAGGTGATCCAGGGCGAGAGAGAGCTGGGTATTATCCAGGCCGAGATGACGTAGCGTATCCCCCGCGCCCACCAGTACCGGCGTGGAGGTCATCGAACCCGCAAGCATGCCCGCGGTTAACCCGATATCCCAGCCAAACAGCTTCCCTAAGCCCAGCGCGATCAGCAGGGCACTGCCGACCATGACCAGCGCGAGCATCAGATAATTCTTACCGTCGCGAAAGAAAATAGAAAAAAAGTTGGGCCCGGCTTCCACGCCAACACAAAAAATAAACAGCATAAAACCGAGATTCAGGGCGTCGGTGTTAATGCTGAAATGTTGTTGGCCTAATAATAAAGAGACCACTAAAACGCCAATGGAATTACCAAGTTGTACTGAACCGAGGCGTAATTTCCCGAGGCAAAGACCCAGCGCCAGTACGACAAATAATAACAGGATGTAATTCCCGTTTAACAAATCTGCGACGTTTATATTCACGGAGGATAACTTCTTGTTTACCAGTAAGTGGTTGAATAGATGGGGTATTTAGGCTACTGTTTCTGCTATCAGAAGAGAGGCTAACAACGCCTTTTTTCGCAACATAATATATCCCAAACAATAATATCAGACCATTAGTTTAATCGTTACGGTGCACTGCATCCGACAACGGTTAGACAACCATGCAGCGTGTTTTGGCAAGGAATGCCGCATATCGTATCAAATTGGGCGTCCGGGGGACGATAAATTTATTTGAATGAAGAGAGGCAGGGGGTTGTTTGGATATTAAACGTCACTGGCCAGGAGTTGCTCGCTGTTTTTTACTGTACACGGCAGTCTGTCTCTGCCTGACATTAAATGTAAAAGGGGCATTTCTTGCTGGCAGGCATCCTGAGTTAGGGCTGCTGTTCTTTATCATACCCGGTGCCGTTGCCAGTGCGCTTACGCGCAGCGGAGAGGTGGTGAAGCCGTTGCTGGGGGCGACGCTGGCGGCGCCGTTCTGCCTGCTGGTGATGCGTCTGTTTACTGTCTCTGGGCGCTCCTTCTTTCAGGAGCTGGCGTGGTTGTTAAGCGGCGTCTTCTGGTTTGCGCTCGGCGCGCTGGTCGTTATGTTTGTGCGGCGGGCGCTCATCCATCCGCGTCGCAAAATAAAAACGCCCTCAAAGTGAGGGCGCTTTAACATTACTGAGCGGCAAACAGGCCCAGATTCTCTTTGGCGTAGGCTTCAAAATCGGTAAAGCCGCCAATGTGGGTCTGGTCGAGGAAGATTTGCGGCACGGTTTCAACCGGTTTACCCACGGTCTTTTCCAGATCCGCTTTGGTAATACCTTCCGCGTGGATATCAACATAACGGTAGTTGAAATCGTCACGCTCGGCGGTCAGTTTCTCTGCCAGCTCTTTAGCACGTACACAGTACGGGCAGCCCGGACGTCCAAAAATAACTGCAAACATGGTTCTCTCCTGAATTGAAAGCCTGACGGCGAATAACGCTATATTGCCGATAACTTACGGTAATAGAAAGCAGGTTTCGCCTGTTGCATTGATATCTTCAGGCTATGTTTCGCCAATTACAGCGCCAGATTCTTTGCCTATACTGGCTCCATTGCTGTTTTTAGCCAGGAGAAGAGAGACATTATGACCCCGACGATTGACCTGTTACGCGCTCACCGTTCCATTCGCCATTTTACCGACCAGCCCATTACTGATGCTCAGCGCGACGCAATCATTGCCGGGGCGCAGGGGGCCTCCAGCTCCAGTTTTCTGCAATGCACCTCAATAATCCGCGTTACCGATCCGGCGATGCGTGAACAGCTGGTCGGCCTGACGGGCGGGCAGAAGCATGTGGCCCAGGCGGCGGAGTTCTGGGTCTTTTGCGCCGATTTTAACCGCCATCTGCAGATCTGCCCGGACGCGCAGCTCGGTCTGGCGGAGCAACTGCTGTTAGGCGTGGTGGATACGGCGATGCTGGCGCAGAACGCGCTTACGGCGGCGGAGTCACTTGGGCTGGGTGGCGTCTACATCGGCGGCATTCGCAACAGTATCGAGGCGGTAACGGAGCTGTTAGCGCTGCCCAAACATGTGTTGCCGCTGTTTGGCCTGTGCCTGGGCTGGCCGGCAGACAACCCGGATGTGAAGCCGCGCCTGCCCGCCGCGCTGGTGGTGCATGAGAATCACTACCAGCCGGTCGATAAAGCGATTCTGGCCCAGTACGACGACGAGCTGGCCCACTACTATATGACGCGCGGCAGTAATAACCGTCGCGACACCTGGAGTGACCATATCCAGCGCACCATCATTAAAGAGAATCGTCCGTTCATCCTCGATTATTTGCACAAACAGGGCTGGGCAACGCGATAACCCCATTTTTCCTGCGCCTGCCTGCGTGTATGATACGCAGGCTTTTACCAGATCATGTCTGAGAGGTGCAGGGTGAAAATTGCCATATTGTCCCGGGATGGAACGCTCTATTCGTGTAAACGCCTGCGTGAAGCGGCGGCAAAACGCGGCCATCTGGTGGAAGTTCTCGATCCGCTGTCCTGTTATATGAATATCAGCCCGGCGGCATCCTCCATTCACTACAAAGGGCGCCAACTGCCGCACTTTGACGCGGTGATCCCCCGCATTGGCTCGGCCATCACCTTTTACGGTACCGCCGCGCTGCGTCAGTTTGAGCTACTGGGTAGCTATCCGCTCAATGAGTCTGTCGCCATTACCCGCGCCCGGGATAAACTTCGGTCCCTGCAGCTGCTTGCCCGTCAGGGAATCGATCTGCCCGTGACGGGCATTGCCCACTCCCCGGATGATACCAGCGACCTGATCGATATGGTCGGCGGCGCGCCGCTGGTGGTGAAGCTGGTTGAAGGCACGCAGGGTATCGGCGTGGTGCTGGCCGAGACCCGCCAGGCCGCAGAGAGCGTTATCGACGCCTTTCGCGGCCTGAATGCCCACATCCTGGTGCAGGAGTATATCGAAGAGGCCAAAGGCCGCGATATCCGCTGCCTGGTGGTGGGTGATGAAGTGGTGGCCGCCATTGAACGCCAGGCCAAAGAGGGCGATTTTCGCTCTAATCTGCACCGGGGTGGCGTCGCCAGGGTAGCCAATATCACCCTGCGTGAGCGGGAGATCGCGCTGAAAGCCGCCCATACGCTGGGGCTTGATATTGCGGGGGTAGATATTCTCCGCGCCAACCGCGGTCCGCTGGTGATGGAAGTGAACGCATCGCCAGGCCTTGAGGGGATCGAAAAAACCACCGGCGTGGATATTGCCGGTAAAATGATCGCCTGGATCGAACGTCAGGCAACGCCTGGCTTCTGCCTGAAAACGGGCGGATAAATAGATTGCCGCGCACATATTGCGTAAGCTATGCGAATTACAGTTAAGAGGCTCAACCTTTATGGAAACTCTCGTCGTACCCACGTTGGATACGCTACGTCAATGGCTCGACGATATGGGCATCAGCTTTTTTGAATGCGATACCTGTCAGGCATTACACATTCCCCACATGCAGAATTTTGATGGCGTGTTTGATGCCAAGCTCGATCTGATTAACGATGTGGTGTTGTTTTCTGCCCTCGCCGAGGTCAAACCCTCGGCGTTGCTGGCGCTGGCATCCGATCTCTCGGCCATTAACGCCAGCTCGTTGACGGTGAAAGCCTTCCTCGACATTCAGGACGATAACCTGCCGAAGCTGGTCGTGTGCCAGTCTTTATGCGTGGGGGCCGGTGTGACCTATCAGCAGTTCGCCGGGTTCTTACGCCAGAGCGAAGAGCAAATTTCGATGGTGATGATGGAAGCCAGCGCACACCACCTGCTCTATAACGCGGAAGAAGATCCAGAGAATAACGATTCATCCTCCCATTTTCTGCACTAACCTCGCCTGAGTAATACGCAGCCGCCACCAGCGTGGCTGCGTAACGCCATTTTTTCTGCTGCTTTTTCCCCACAGTGATAGCGTTAATCACTTCGTAATGACCCTTTTGGCTTACCACATAGACATTTACCGCGCGAAAAATTGATAAAAGGCGTTTTTTAATCTGGGCTATAGCCGCAGGAACGAACTACATTTATTCTTGCGAAGCTTTTTTTACTGTGAGCAAACCTGCCACCAGAGTTTTTTCTTCTGATCCCGGCAGAGCGACAAAATATGCATGATTCTTGCATAAGTGAGAATGCACATTTTAAGTTCGTTTTAATGAACTCCTGGAAGGAATAAAGCTATGACCGCCTTAAATAAAAAATGGTTATCGGGTCTGGTTGCGGGGGCCTTGATGGCGATCTCCGCCGGTACGCTCGCCGCGGAACAGAAAACGCTGCATGTTTATAACTGGTCTGACTATATCGCGCCGGATACCGTCGCGAATTTTGAGAAAGAGACCGGCATCAAAGTGGTTTACGACGTTTTCGACTCCAACGAAGTGCTGGAAGGCAAACTGATGGCGGGCAGCACCGGCTTCGACCTGGTGGTACCGTCTGCCAGCTTCCTGGAGCGTCAGCTTAGCGCGGGTGTCTTCCAGCCGCTGGATAAAAGCAAACTGCCGAACTGGAAAAACCTCGATCCTGAAGTGCTGAAACTGGTCGCAAAACATGACCCGGAGAATAAATACGCCTTCCCGTATCTGTGGGCTACCACCGGTATTGGCTACAACGTGGATAAAGTAAAAGCGGTGCTTGGCAAAGATGTGCCTCTCAACAGCTGGGACCTGGTTCTGAAGCCAGAGAACCTCGAAAAGCTGAAAAGTTGCGGCGTCTCATTCCTGGATGCACCAGAAGAGATTTTTGCCACTGTGCTTAACTACCTGGGCAAAGATCCAAACAGTAGCAAAGCGGATGACTACACCGGCGCGGCGACCGACCTGCTGCTGAAGCTGCGTCCAAATATTCGCTACTTCCACTCCTCACAGTACATTAACGACCTGGCGAACGGCGATATCTGCGTGGCAGTCGGCTGGGCGGGCGACGTCTGGCAGGCGGCTAACCGCGCGAAAGAGGCGAAAAATGGCGTGAATGTCTCTTACTTCATTCCGAAAGAGGGGGCGCTGGCCTTCTTTGACGTCTTTGCGATGCCTGCCGACGCGAAAAATAAAGACGAAGCCTATCAGTTCCTCAATTATCTGATGCGGCCAGAGGTGATTGCCCACATTAGCGATCATGTCTTCTATGCCAACGGCAACAAGGCCTCGGTACCGATGATCAGCGCGGAAGTGCGTGACAATCCGGCTATCTATCCGCCAGCAGATGTCTTTGCCAAGCTCTTCACCCTGAAAGTGCAGGAACCGAAAATCGACCGCGTACGTACCCGTGCGTGGACGAAAGTGAAAAGCGGTAAATAACGTCTGACGTCCTTGCCGGGCAGCCCGTAGCTGCCCGGCCACTGCACTAACAACGTGCAGTGGCACTGTTTTAGTTTATGCCGGAGAGCACCCCGTGAACGACGCGACCCCCCGCCCACAGGCGAAAACCCGTAAAGCGCTGACCCCGCTGCTGGAAATCCGTAATCTGACCAAATCTTTCGACGGCCAGCACGCCGTGGATGACGTCAGCCTCACTATCTATAAAGGCGAAATTTTTGCGCTGCTTGGTGCGTCGGGCTGCGGCAAATCGACGCTGTTGCGAATGCTGGCGGGCTTTGAGCAACCCACCGCCGGGCAGATTATGCTCGACGGGGTAGACCTCTCTCAGGTGCCGCCTTATCAGCGTCCAATCAATATGATGTTCCAGTCTTACGCGCTGTTTCCGCATATGACCGTGGAGCAGAACATCGCCTTCGGCCTGAAGCAGGACAAGCTGCCGAAAGCGGAAATCGCCAGCCGCGTGGCGGAGATGCTCAGCCTGGTACACATGCAGGAGTTCGCGAAACGTAAGCCGCATCAGCTATCGGGTGGGCAACGCCAGCGTGTCGCGCTGGCCCGCAGCCTGGCAAAGCGCCCCAAGCTGCTGCTGCTGGATGAACCCATGGGCGCGCTGGATAAAAAGCTGCGCGATCGCATGCAGCTGGAAGTGGTGGATATCCTCGAACGCGTGGGGGCCACCTGCGTCATGGTGACCCACGACCAGGAAGAGGCGATGACCATGGCAGGGCGTATCGCCATCATGAATCGCGGCAAGTTCGTGCAGATTGGCGAGCCGGAAGAGATTTACGAACACCCGACAACCCGCTACAGCGCCGAATTTATCGGCTCGGTTAACGTCTTCGAGGGGCTACTGAAAACCCGCGAAGAAGACGGGCTGGTGATTGACTCGCCCGGGCTGGTCCACCCGCTGAAGGTTGACCCGGATGCCTCGGTCATGGATAACGTGCCGGTTTACGTGGCCCTGCGCCCGGAAAAAATCATGCTCTGCGATGACGTCCCCGCCGATGGCTACAACTTTGCCGTGGGTGAGGTGGTACATATTGCCTATCTCGGCGATCTGTCGATCTATCACGTGCGCCTGAAGAGCGGACAGATGATCAGCGCCCAGCTGCAAAACGAACACCGTTACCGGAAAGGCCTCCCGACCTGGGGCGATGAAGTTCGCCTCTGCTGGGATGCCGACAGCTGCGTTGTGCTGACGGTATAAGGAGTGGCCATGAGTAAAATTGACTCACCGATGCCCGCGCGCGCTGCGGGCGGGACCCGCTGGCTGACGCGCCTGCAGATGGCGCACGGGCGCAAGCTGGTGATCGCGCTGCCTTATCTGTGGCTGGTTCTGCTGTTTTTACTCCCTTTCCTGATCGTCTTTAAGATCAGCCTCGCCGAGATGGCGCGGGCGATCCCGCCCTATACCAATCTGATGGAGTGGGCAGACGATCAGCTGTCGATCACCCTGAATATCGCCAACTACCTGCAGCTGACGGACGATCCCCTCTATTTCGAGGCCTACCTGCAATCGCTGCAGATTGCCGGGGTATCCACCCTCTGTTGTTTACTGCTGGGGTATCCGCTGGCCTGGGCAGTGGCGCACAGCAAGCCCTCGACGCGCAATATCCTGCTGCTGCTGGTCATCTTGCCCTCATGGACCTCTTTCCTGATCCGCGTGTACGCCTGGATGGGGATCCTGAAGAACAACGGGGTGCTGAATAACTTCCTGATGTGGCTTGGGGTCATCGATCAGCCGCTGGTGATCCTGCATACCAATCTCGCGGTCTATATCGGGGTGGTGTATGCCTATCTCCCGTTTATGGTGCTGCCTATCTATACCGCCCTGACGCGCATTGATTACTCGCTGGTGGAAGCCTCGCTGGACCTCGGCGCCCGCCCGCTGAAAACCTTCTTCAGCATCATCGTGCCGCTCACCAAAGGGGGGATCATTGCCGGCTCGATGCTGGTCTTTATCCCGGCCGTGGGAGAGTTCGTGATCCCTGAACTGCTCGGCGGGCCGGACAGCATCATGATTGGCCGCGTGCTGTGGCAGGAGTTCTTCAATAACCGCGACTGGCCGGTGGCCTCGGCGGTGGCGATTGTGATGTTACTGCTGCTGATCGTGCCGATCATGTGGTTCCACAAACATCAGCAGAAACAGATGGGAGACCACGGATGAACAACTTACCGGTCGTGCGCTCGCCGTGGCGCATCCTGATCCTCATCATCGGCTTTACCTTTTTATATGCGCCGATGCTGATGCTGGTCATCTACTCTTTCAACAGCTCGAAGCTGGTGACGGTGTGGGCGGGCTGGTCGACGCGCTGGTACAGCGAACTGTTCCATGACGACGCCATGATGAGCGCGGTGGGGTTGAGCCTGACGATTGCCGCCTGTGCGGCGACGATGGCGGCCATTCTCGGCACCATTGCGGCGGTGGTGATGGTGCGCTTTGGCCGTTTCCGCGGGGCTAACGGCTTTGCCTTTATGATCACCGCCCCGCTGGTAATGCCTGACGTGATTACCGGCCTGTCGCTGCTGCTGCTGTTTGTGGCCATGGGGCATGCCATTGGCTGGCCTTCGGATCGCGGTATGCTCACCATCTGGCTGGCGCATGTCACCTTTTGCACCGCTTACGTGGCGGTGGTGATCTCATCGCGCCTGCGCGAACTGGATCACTCCATCGAAGAGGCGGCGATGGATCTCGGCGCGACCCCGCTGAAGGTCTTTTTTGTGATTACCTTGCCGATGATCATGCCCGCCGTCGTCTCGGGCTGGCTGCTGGCCTTCACCCTGTCGCTGGATGACCTGGTCATCGCCAGCTTCGTATCAGGCCCGGGGGCCACGACCTTGCCGATGCTGGTCTTCTCCAGCGTGCGTATGGGGGTGAACCCGGAGATCAACGCCCTGGCGACGCTGATTCTGGGCGTGGTAGGTATTGTTGGCCTGATCGCCTGGCTGTTGATGGCAAGGTCTGAAAAACAGCGTGTACGTGATATCCAGCGTGCAAGACGCGGCTGAAGCTCCTAAAATCAGCCAACAAGCTTAACGGGTGCCGCGACAACGCGGCGCCGTTTCATGGAAGACACCACGTTGGGACTGATAAGCAAATCAAGCCATTCACACGCCCGCCTTAACGTTCCTGCCCTGGTGCAGGTGGCGGCGCTCGCCATTATTATGATCCGCTGCCTCGATTTAGTGATGATTTTTAATACCCTGGGTCTACGGGGACTGGGCGATTTTATCCATCGCAGCGTTCAGACCTGGAACTTAACGCTCATCTTCCTCGGCAGCCTGCTGCTGGTCTTTATCGAAATCTTCTGCGCTTTTTCGCTGGTTAAGGGGCGAAACTGGGCGCGGCTGATCTATCTCAGTACCCAGGTGATAGCCACGCTTTACCTGTGGGCGGCCTCGCTGGGCTATGGTTATCCTGAGCTGTTCAGCATTCCGGGGGAGTCCAGGCAGGAGATCTTTAAAACGCTGGTGATGCAGAAACTGCCGGACATGCTGGTGCTGCTGCTGCTGTTTGTGCCCGCCGCCAGCCGACGGTTTTTCCGTCTGCAATAACGTGTATAATCGCTGCCCCCAGACGTATTAAGGTTTCTGTATGCAGTGCGCACTCTATGACGCCGGCCGCTGTCGCTCCTGTCAGTGGATTGAACAGCCGGTCTCGCAACAACTTTCCGCTAAAATGGCCGATCTGCAGACCTTGCTGACAGGGTTGCCCGTCGAAGCGTGGTGCGCACCCGTCAGCGGTCCTGAACAGGGTTTCCGTAATAAAGCCAAAATGGTGGTCAGCGGCAGCGTAGAGAAACCGCTGCTGGGGATGCTGCATCGCGATGGCACACCGGAAGATCTGACCGACTGTCCGCTTTATCCTGCCTCCTTTGCGCCGGTGTTCGCCGCATTGAAGCCCTTTATCGCCCGCGCCGGGCTCACCCCCTACAACGTAGCGCGCAAACGGGGTGAGTTAAAATACCTGTTGTTGACCGAAAGCCAGCAAGACGGCGGCATGATGCTGCGCTTTGTTCTGCGCTCCGTCAGCAAGCTGGAGCAACTGCGTGCGGCTCTGCCGTGGCTGCAGGCGCAGTTACCGCAGCTGAAGGTCATTACCGCCAACATTCAGCCGGTGCATATGGCGATTCTGGAAGGGGAGGAGGAGATCTTCCTCACCGAGTCCCAGGCGCTGGCCGAAACCTTCAACGGCGTGCCGCTCTGGATCCGCCCGCAGAGTTTCTTCCAGACCAACCCCGCCGTAGCGGCCAGCCTCTATGCCACCGCCCGCGACTGGGTGCGGGCTTTACCGGTGAATCACATGTGGGATCTCTTCTGCGGGGTTGGCGGCTTTGGCCTGCACTGCGCCACGCCCGACATGACCCTGACCGGCATTGAGATCTCCCCTGAAGCCATCGCCTGCGCGAAGCAGTCCGCCGCCGAACTGGGGCTGAAGAATCTGCACTTTCAGGCGCTGGACTCCACCCAGTTCGCCACCGGGCAGGGTAGCGTGCCGGAGCTGGTGCTGGTCAACCCGCCGCGTCGCGGCATCGGCAAGGCGCTGTGCGACTACCTCAGCCAGATGGCGCCGACGTATATCATCTATTCCAGCTGCAACGCCCAGAGCATGGCGAAAGATTTGCACCATCTCCCAGGCTATGCCATTGCCCGCGTGCAGCTTTTCGACATGTTCCCCCATACCGCCCACTACGAAGTGCTGACCCTGCTGGTACGTAAAGTTTAAACAAAATGTGAACTCTTCCGCCGCCGGAAACGGGTAAGCTTGAGTGGTACCAGGAATGAAAGGCTAACCGATGAAACAGATCTTATTGGTGGAAGACGACGGCGATATCGCCGCTTTGCTACGTCTCAATTTAGAAGATGAAGGCTACCAGATTACCCACGAAGCAGACGGTAGCCGCGCGCTGCTGGCTATCGAAGATACGCGCTGGGACGCGGTGATCCTCGACCTGATGCTGCCGGGGGTGGATGGCCTGCAAATCTGCCGTCGCATTCGTCAGATGAGCCATTACCTGCCGGTGATCATTATCAGTGCCCGCAGCAGCGAAACGGAGCGCATTCTGGGTCTGGAGACCGGGGCCGATGATTACCTGGCCAAGCCCTTCTCGGTGCAGGAGCTGGTCGCTCGCGTTCGGGCGCTGTTTCGCAGGCATCAGGCCATGGGACAGCAGCCAGCCGGGCGTATTGAGGCGCACGGCATGACCATTGATCCGCTGGCCCGTAGCGTGACCCTGCATGGCCAGGCGCTGGATCTCACCCCGCGTGAATTCGATCTGCTTTACTTCTTTGCCCGTCATCCGGGTGAGGTCTTCTCCCGGCTGGCCCTCCTGGAACAGGTGTGGGGCTATCAGCACGAAGGCTACGAACATACGGTTAACACCCATATCAACCGCCTGCGCATCAAAATCGAGAAGGATCCCGCCGAGCCGGAGGTGATACGCACCGTCTGGGGCAAGGGCTATAAGTTTATGGGGAGTACATCATGACGCTCACCCGCCGCCTGACGCTGCTGTTTGTGTTACTGCTGGTGCTGTGCGCCGCGGTGGCTTGCTCGGTGCAGCTCTGGACCAGCAAGCAGTACGGCAACGCCATGATTCAGCGTCTCTCAGGCGGGCTGGCGCAGCATATTATCCAGCGTGAGCCACTGCTGGATAACCAGGGAAGGGTGGATCGCACCGCGCTGAAACCGCTCTTTGACCGTCTGATGACCTTCAACCCCAGCGTTGAGCTGTATGTCCTCTCGGCGGATGGTGAGATTCTGGCCGATGCTGCTCCGCCGGGGCATATCAAGCGCCAGCGGATAGATATCAACCCGGTGCTGCGCTTTATGGGCGGTGAGATGATGCCGGTTTACGGCGACGACCCGCGCAGCCCGGATCGGCAGAAGGTCTTCAGCGCCGCGCCGCTGCGTCAGGATGGGGAGCTGCGTGGCTATCTCTATATCATTTTGCAGGGCGAAGAGCTGAATGCGCTGGCTGAGATGGCCTGGGAAAAAACGCTCTGGCATACGCTTCTCTGGACGCTGCTGCTGGTGGTGCTCTTTGGCTCTCTGGCGGGTGGGCTGGTCTGGTACTGGGTTACTCGCCCGGTGCGGGTCTTAACGCAGGAGGTCAGCTTTCTTGACCAGGACAGTATCCGCGCCATTAAACAGCTGGCCGCCCAGCCGCAGGAAGAAAACCCCGCCAGCGAGGTTGCCTTACTGCGCAACACCTTTATTGAACTGGCTCAGCAGATAGCGTCTCAGTGGGATCGTCTGGCCGACAGCGACCGGCAGCGCCGGGAGTTCACCGCTAATATCTCCCATGATCTACGCACGCCGCTCACCTCGCTGCTGGGTTATCTTGAGACTCTATCGCTGAAAGCCGATTCATTGACGCCAGAAGAGACGAAGCACTACCTGACCATTGCGCTGCGCCAGGGGCAGAAGGTTCGCCACCTTTCGCAGCAGCTGTTTGAACTGGCACGGCTGGAACACGGCAGCATTCGGCCTCAGCGCGAGCGCTTTGCCCCCGGGGAGCTGATCTCTGATGTGGCGCAGAAGTTCGATCTGATCGTACAGACGCGGCAGCTACGTTTAAAAATTGAGGTGCCGCAGCAGTTACCGATGGTCAACGCCGACCTCTCGATGATTGAGCGCGTGGTGACGAATCTGCTCGATAACGCGGTTCGCCATACGCCACCGGGCGGCGAAATCTGGCTGAAGGTGTGGCAGGAGGGCGAGGCGCTGCAAATGGAGGTGAGCGACAGCGGGCCGGGTATTGATGCCGCGATGCGTGAAGAGCTCTTCCAGCGACCCTCAGCGTTAAAGCCGGAGGCGCGCGAGCATCGCGGCGGGCTGGGATTATTGATTGTTCGCAGAATGCTGGAGCTACACGGCGGCGGGATCAGACTGATGGAGGCCGAGCAGGGGGCGCGTTTTCGCTTCTACGTGCCCCTGTAAATAAGGCCGGGGCATGCCCGGCCTGAGAATATTTACTGCGGGAACCACTGGTCGCTGATTTTCTGATAGGTGCCGTCAGCTTTGATCGCTTTCAGCGCGCCGTTCAGTTTCTCGAGCAGGGCTTTGTTATCCGGGCGAACCGCAATGCCCAGCCCAGTACCGAAGTACTGCGGATCGGTAACTTTCTCGGTGGCTGTACCCAACTGCGGGTTGGTTTTCAGCCACTCATTCACCACGGCGGTATCGCCAAATACCCCATCGATACGGCCATTTTTCAGGTCGATAATCGCGTTCTGGTAGCTGTCATAGGCCACCGTTTTCACTTCCGGGTGCTTGTCCTGCAGGTACTTCTGGTGCGTCGTACCGTTTTCCATGCCGATGCGTTTGCCTTTCAGCTGCTCGAAGGATTTATAGGTATCTTTCTTCGCAATCACCACCGCCGAGTTTGCATAGTACGGGTCAGTGAAGGAGACCTGCTTGCTACGCTCCGGGGTGATGTCCATACCGGAGATCACGGCGTCATATTTTTTGAATTTCAGTGACGGGATCAGGCTGTCAAAGGCGTGGTTAGTAAAAGTGCAGTCGGCCTGCATTTGCTTACACAGCGCTTTAGCCAGGTCGATATCAAAACCGACGATCTGGTTGCTGGCATCCAGCGATTCGAACGGTGGGTAAGTGGCTGAAACGCCAAAGCTGATTTTATCGGCAGCCGTTGCGCCAGCGGCGAAGGTTGCCAGTAATGCGGCCAGAACTAACTTTTTCATTTTGAAGCTCCCGTCTGTCTATCTTGTCGTTATATGCCGTGTCTGCGGCTGGGAGTAACAATGTCAGAAAATGAATTTATATTCAATAAAAATGATTAAATATTTCTTGGGGAATAAAAAAAGACGGGCAGCGATGAGACTTGCCCGTCTTTGTTACTTTGCGTTATGCACTCAGTTGCGGTGTTCGAACGCCAGCGCTTTACGTTCAATCAGGCGCATCATCAGCGTCAGCAGGCCGTTCACAACCAGGTAGATGAGTCCGGCTGCGCCAAACACCATCACGTCATAAGTACGGCCATAGAGCAGCTGCCCGTGCCCCATCACTTCCATCAGGGTAATGGTGTAGGCCAGAGAAGTACTCTTAAAGACCAGCACCACTTCGTTGGAATAGGAGGAGAGGGCGCGCTTAAAGGCGTACGGCAGCAAGATTGCCAGGGTGTCTTTTTTGCTCATCCCCAGCGCACCGCAAGATTGCCACTGGCCTTCCGGAATGGCGCGAATCGCCCCGTAAAACAGCTGGGTGGTATAGGCGGCGCTATTCAGCGACAGCGCAATCAGCGCACAGAGCCACGGCTCAGAGAGCAGATGCCAGATAACCGGATACTCCTGCAGCGTCGGGAACTGGCCCGGGCCGTAGTAAATCAGGAAGATCTGTACCAGCAGCGGCGTACCGGTAAACAACGTAATATAGCCGCGCACAATCCACACCAGCACCGGCGTTTTTAACGTCAGGACGATGGTGAAAATCAGCGCCAGGATCAGCGCCACAATAATGGAAGCGACCGTTAAGGTCAGGCTGGTGTGCAGCCCTTTCATCAGCTCGGGTAAGTAATCCAGCATCAGCCTGGTCTCCGTTCAAAACGCGTTGCACGCAGGTCAATACGCTTCAGGATGTACTGACTCAGCAACGTGATCACCAGGTAGATGGCCGCCGCCACGATATACCAGGTAAAAGGCTCCTGGGTGCGGGTGGCGATGCTTTTGGTTTGCAACATCAGGTCGTTAACGCTGATCAGGCTGACCAGTGCGGTGTCCTTTAACAGCACCAGCCACTGGTTACCCAGCCCAGGGAGCGCATGGCGCCACATCTGCGGCATTACCAGACGGAAGAAGATGGCGGTTTTCGACATCCCCAGCGCCTGGCCGGATTCCCACTGCCCCTGAGGCACCGCTTTCAGCGCACCGCGCAGAGTCTGCGAAGCGTAGGCGGAGTAGAGCAGGGAGAGGGCAATCACACCGCAGAGGAACGGGCTGACGTCGAAGTTCTCAATCTGCATCTGAATCGGGATCTCGACGATCCCCAGATTGAGGGTAAAGCCGTCAGACAGCGTTAACAGCAGCTGCGACGAGCCAAAGTAGATAAACAGCACCACCAGAATCTCTGGCAGACCGCGCAGTACGGTCACCAGCCCGGAGCCAATCCATGCGACGGGGCGCCATTTCGCTGACTCCCATACCGCAAAGATCATCGCCAGCACCAGGCCGATGAGCAGCGCACAAACGGCAAGGCCGACGGTCATCCCGGCGGCGCTTGCTAATGGAAACATTTCGTTCATCAGATCTTACTTCTGGAACCATTTTTTGTAGATGGTATCGTACGTGCCATCTTTCTTCACTTTTTCCAGCGCAGTATTAAATTTCTGCTGCAGCTCGGTGTTGCCCTGACGTACCGCGATACCCAGACCGGTACCGAAGTAGGCTTTGTCGGTCACGTTCTCGCCAACCGCCGCCAGCTTATCGTTCGTTTTCAGCCACTCGGTCACGACAGCGTTATCACCGAAGACGGCATCAATACGCCCATTCTGCAGATCCAGTTTGGCGTTCTGGTAGCTGTCGTACGCCACGGTGGTGATTTCCGGGTGTTTGTCAGTGATATATTTCTGGTGCGTGGTGCCGTTCTGTACGCCCACTTTCTTGCCTTTCAGCTGATCAACAGAGGTGTATTTTCCCTTCTGACCAATAAACAGCGCGGCGTTATCATAATATGGGGTAGAGAACAGAACCTGTTTTTCGCGCTCAGGGGTGATATCCATCCCCGCCATGACCGCATCAATGCGGCGGAATTTCAGGCTCGGGATCAGGCTGTCGAATGCCTGGTTCGTGAAAGTACAGGTCGCGTCCATCTCTTTACACAGCGCATTGGCCAAGTCTACGTCAAAGCCAACAATCTTGTTGTTCGCATCTACCGCTTCAAACGGAGGGTAAGAGGCTTCTGTCGCAAAACGAATGGTCTGAGCCGCGGCAGCGGAGAGGCTTACGCTTGCAAGCAGGGCGGCAATCACTAGTTTTTTCATTATCGTTCTCTCGATGTTAGTGAGACAGGTAGTTTCTGAAGGCGTCGGTCTGCGGCTCGGCAAAGCAGCGCGCATCCCCTTGCTCGACGATGTGACCGTTTTCCATATAGACCACGCGGCTGGCGGTTTTACGCGCCACTTCCACTTCGTGCGTCACGATCACCTGAGTAATATTGGTTTCCGCCAGTTCACGGATGATGCTCACAATCTGGGCGGTGATTTCCGGATCCAGCGCGGCGGTCGGCTCATCAAACAGCAGCACCTGAGGCTCCATCATCAGCGCGCGCGCAATGGCCACACGCTGCTGCTGGCCACCCGAAAGGTGCAGCGGATAGCGATCGCTGTAAGGCTTCAGGCGCAGGCGCTCGAGGAGTTTTTCTGCACGGGCTAACGCCTGCTCTTTGGTCAGGCCCAGCACGCGGCAGGGGGCTTCAATCAGGTTTTGCTGTACGGTGAGGTGCGGCCAAAGATTATATTGCTGGAAGACCATGCCGACATTTTGACGTAAATCGCGGATCGCTTTGTCCGACGGTGCCTTCGCGAAATCAAAGTGATTGCCGGCAATATCCAGGGTGCCTGAACGTGGCATTTCAAGCAGATTCAGCACGCGAAGCAGCGAGCTTTTACCCGCGCCGCTTGGGCCAAGCAGAACCAGCGTTTCGCCTTCTGGACAGTTCAGCGTGATATCGAACAGCGCCTGGTGTGCGCCGTAAAAGCAGTTAATGCCATTTAGTTGAATACTCATCGGGGCAGTCTTTACTCATCCAGGCAATCTATAGCAATTGAGGCCGCAGATAGTACCGTTGACAGAATAGTTATGCAATATTTATGCGTTAAAAGTTAAATATAAACCGTATTCAGTAGTAAACATAGCACAAAATAGCGAGAGGTCAGGGGGGTGAGAATAAATGTCGGCATTCCAGATGAAATGCCAGACATTTTACGGGGGTTAACGCTTTCCCGGGGCGCGGATAACCTGCTTTATTAGCGGTTTTCGATGGACTGGCGTAGCGTACCGGCAGAGGCGTGGACGCTGCCGCCCAGATAGCGCACATCATCAACGGCCCAGCACTGACCCTCGCGGATCATCAGCACTTCATCCTGCCAGGTCTGGCTACCCTGCGTCAGTTTCACCCGCAGCGGAATATTGCGCGCGTCAGTATTCGGAATGGTCGACGCGCTTTCCACCACGGCGCTATCCGGCAGGGTGCTCTGGCTGGAGAACGGATCGGATTTCAGCAGCGCGCTGTGCTGCGGGTCACGGCTGGCCTCGTTCAACTGTTGCGCCAGCCGATCGCTCAGATATGGGCGAAGGGCGGTAACATCGTTACGGCGGGTCGAGATGCGGGTGTCATAAAATTGTTGAGCGACGGCATCCGGGCCGCCTTCAATGCAGGGGCCGCTGCGGGTGCCAATATCCTTGAAAGCCGGTGTTACCGGCGTGGTGCAGGCGCTGAGCAGCAGCGCGCACGGCACTAAAAGCGTCATAGCGGAGTAGCGCATGTTCATTTCCTTTTGGCTAATAATTAACTCACCTTTCAATGATAGCGTAACGATCCGATAATGGTTTTGATCTTATACGCTTAGGCACAGAATGCGACGAGGATGAAACTGATGAAATATTCAACGACCCCAACCCTGGAAGGACAGCCGATCACCGAGTACTGCGGCGTGGTAACCGGCGAAGCTATTCTTGGCGCGAATATATTTCGCGACTTTTTTGCCGGCATTCGCGATATCGTCGGCGGTCGCTCGGGCGCTTATGAGTCAGAGCTCCGCAAAGCGCGGGAAATTGCGTTTAAAGAGCTGGGCGAGCAGGCGAAGGCGCTGGGGGCCGATGCGGTGGTGGGCATCGACATCGATTACGAAACCGTCGGTAAAGACAGCAGCATGCTGATGGTGAGCGTGAGCGGCACCGCGGTGAAAACCCGCTGATGCGGCGCGCAATTGCACTCGGCGTGCTGGCTTTACTGCTGGCAGGATGCAGCAGTAAAGAGAAGAAGGACGCCGGGCAGGTTATCGTCGATAAAGGCGCCTATGAGCTGGACGTCAGCCGCCAGGCCCAGGCGGCTTATCCCCGTATCAAGGTGCTGGTGATCCACTATACCGCCGACGATTTTGACCGCTCGCTCACCACGCTTACCGGCAAAGACGTCAGCTCGCACTACTTAATTCCGGCTATCCCCACCCTGCATAACGGCAAACCGCGTATCTCCCAGCTGGTACCCGAGCGCGATCTCGCATGGCATGCGGGGGTCAGTTTCTGGCGCGGGGCCACGCGCATTAACGACACCTCTATTGGCATCGAGCTGGAAAACCGCGGCTGGCAGAAAAGCGGCGGCGAAAAGTTCTTCACTCCGTTTGAGCCTACGCAGATCGCCGCCCTGATTCCGCTGGCGAAAGCCATTATCGCCCGCTATGACATCAAACCGCAGAACGTGGTGGCGCATTCGGATATCGCCCCGCAGCGAAAGGTCGATCCGGGGCCGCTCTTTCCCTGGCAGGCGTTGGCTGCGCAGGGAATTGGTGCCTGGCCGGATGCTCACCGGGTAGCGTTTTATCTGAACGGGCATTCCCCTCATGAACCCGTGCAGGCAAGGCAGCTTCTCGATCTGCTGGCCCGCTACGGCTACGAAAATGCCGTTAACGGCACGCCGGCGCAGCAGAAGCGGGTGATTATGGCCTTTCAGATGCACTTCCGCCCCCGGCTGTGGAACGGCTTCGCCGACCGCGAAACCATGGCTATTGCCGAAGCATTGCTGGAGAAATACGGACAGGGGTAATACTTTGGTATTACCCCAAACAGCATGATTCGTTTATTTTATTTAAGATTCATCTTAAGTGAATTGTGGATTCATTTTTAGTTAATTGACTTAAAAATCACCAGGTTTAATATGACTGCATAGCTTGCTAAGCAATGCCAGAAGAAAATTAATTATTTTCATTTTCCGTCAGGATGACACTTATCATTTAATTCAGGTTAAATTTATCTGAACCCACAATGATTTTATTTTTGTGGGCTATTGAAAACTTCAAATACCTTAGAGACAAAAAAATGTTAAGTATCTATGCAAGTAATTTGCGTCCTCAGCCTGAGGTCGATGCTATTGTGTCTGCAACAGCGTCTTTTCCTGAGCGTAATATAAAAAAGTGGCAGAAAATTCCTCTCTACGGCTCGGACTACGTCCATGTGCTGCACAGCGGTGAAATTGAATTACGCCGCACCTCGGACGATCTGAGCATGTTTACCATCAGGAAACAGCTTATTCTGGGCATTAGCGCTATGTTTTATGACAGTGAGCATACCTATGCCATCGCACGAACCAATGCCGTGATTTGTTCAATTAAAAAAGAGGACTTTATTCAGCTTATCACCGAAAAGAATCTCTGGCCGCAATTAACCAAAGTCCTTTCCTGGTATATTTGTGCCATGGGTAAACGTGACGATATTCTCATCGCCCGCAGCGCTTATTCTGTTGTGCGTGAATTTTTACTCGAGATCCATGAGCTGATGGCTAACCATAATCGTGATATTAATATCTACGATTATATTCAGGAATATACCAACCTCGCCCGCAGTACCATCATTAAAATTCTCTCCGACCTGAAAAAAGGTCACTATATCGTGGTTGAAAAAGGCAAATTAGTCTCTTTAAACTCTTTGCCGGAGCGCTATTGAGTCTCCTTCGTGACCTCATCACTGCTTTCATCGGGTGGTGAGGGAACCTTGCCTTGTGCATAGTCCTGTTCTTGCTCTTTCAAAGCCACCATAAAGCGTTCTTTTAACGACGTATCATTACTCTCTTCTTCTGCTCCCGGTAACGGTTGGGTTGAAAGATCGCCGTCGGGCGCCTGCTGCCAGTTGGCCTCGTTATCGACAACGGGCGACGCCATTTGCAGCGGCGGCAAGGTCACGGGTTTCGGTTCCGGGAAGGGCTTCGATATGTATACATAGTGCATCGCCGAAGGGCGGGCCTCGGGCTGAACCACCTTCGCCGGTTTTGGCGCCGGGGCCGGATGGCGAGCCTGCCAGAACATATGCGCATAAAGCCCGGCGATGACCAGCGCGCAGAGCCAGAATGCACCGCCCATCAGGCGGGTGAAGACCTGCCGGGGAGAAGGCAGTCGCCAGGAGAAGTAAACCGGTTCCTGGGTGTAATAGCTGCGCTGGGCAGCCAGACAAATCGTGGACATCTTACCGTTTTCCTTGTACTGACGCGGTGCTGACCGGCGTCAGGATCGCCGGGGTACTGTTATTCACGCGCATTAACGCCATCAACGTTTGTTCGCCGGCGAGGCCATCCACACGCAGCGCCGTCTGGCTCTGGAATGCGCGAGTACGCGCTGCCAGCGCAGCGGTCCAGGTTGTGGCATGGGTTTTCGGCTCATGCAGCGCTTCGCTGAGCTGGTCATCAAGCCAGCGCATCTCCTGCGAATCGCTGCTGGCGCCGATACGCTCTTTGCCCTCCGGCGTCAGGCGATGCAGCAGGGTATAGTTCCCGGTGGCATGCTGCGTATACCAGCTGCGGCTGACTTGCCAGGTGCGGTTATTCATCAGCAGATCGAGGGAATCTTTCCCGGCCCGGACCACGACCGCATAGTTCATATGGTTGCCGCTGTTCAGCTCGCCGATCCAGGGATAGCCCTCTTTTTCAAGGTCAGCGAGCGTGGCGTGGCCCTGTTTACAGGCCAGATTGACGCGGCCTGCGCTTTCGCAGCGATTCTCCTCCGTGGATGCGTCATACCCCCAGACGGTATAGAGCTGGTGCAGGGCATCCGGCTGATTCACCACTTCATTATTAATATCAGGCAGCGCCGGCGCGACCGGGGCAGGGGTATGCAGAGTCCAGCGTGCAGGCACCGACAGCTGAAGCGGGAGCTTCGCGTGAATGGCGGCGGTAAAATGCCAGCCGCAGGCGGCGAACAGCACGGAGGCAAACAGCCCCACCATTGCGTTACGCCGGGTATTGCGCTGGCGCGGCAGCAATTCCCCCGCGGCCAGGCGCAGGTGGCGTGCACCCACCTGCGGAGCGCGCTCTGTCCAGCTGGCGAGCAACGCCAGCTGCGCCAGGGCATTCAGTTTGCCAACGGATCCTTCGGTCAGGGCGTGCATACGGCGGATCCGGGCGGGAACAAAAGGCGAGGTCTCAGCCCCATGATGCGTTACTTGGGCCTGCACATAGCCGATGAATTCGCGGCAGGTGAGAGGACGCAGCGTATAACAGGTATGCAGACGCGATCCCAGAGCTGACGCCTGGCGCGCCCGCGCCTCTTGCTCGGGCGTACCGGTGATAACAATGCTCAGTGGGAAGGCTCTCTCCTGGGCTCGGGTCAGCAACATGCCCAGAACCTCCCAGCCGCCTTCACGCAGGGCCTGTACGGCGCTGATGGCCAGCACCATGCCCTTTTTGCCGCAGGCGGGGAAGGTGTCGAGCCACAGGCTCAGAATGGCATCGATAGCCTGCAGGCGATTTTTGTCCTCTTTTGCCTTCGGGTTTAGCTTATAGAGAAGCGCACTGGCGTTCAGCTTTGGAAAGGCGTCGAGGGTCACCATCGCTCTCTTCTGCAGCTGCAGCTCGGCAATAAAGGCGCCCAGCAGCGTATCGTCGTCAGAAAAGAGTCCCACCACGCCGGGCGCGCAGCTTTTCTCATCCAGCAAACCAAACACATCCTGGTGATAGGGCACCAGGAACTCACCTGGCGCGCGGGTCACCGTCCGGAATGGCTGGCACGTGAATTTGAAATGACTCAGATACATAACGACTCACCGAATAATGGCATTAATAAGGAATAGCGGCTGAAAATAAGGCAGGGGGCGGACGTAAGCAAAATATTCAGCGGAGAAAAATAACCACGCTTTGTCGCTAACATCTGGCTATTTTCGGGTCAACAGATTTCTCAATTAAAGTTAATAGCGAACCCGGTGGAGGTACGCGCAAGCGATATTTACTATTGCCGCCATTGGTACAGCGGCATGCTGTTATTTTTCTGCATATTAAAAGGCCCGTTAAAAATGAGGATGCAGCGTTTTTCCGGACTCTTCACCCCCGTCATCATGTTTATGGTGCTGCTATTTAGCGGGCACCAGGGTTATGTCGTGCTTAAAAACTACAAAAAGGCCAGCGATAACATGAGTGAAGCGGAACAAACGCCCGTCTCTTCTCCGGTCCAGCGTAGCGTATTTACCCTCTTTCAGCCGGCCGTGCAGCAGCGGGCTGAGCAGGCGATCGTCAAACAACCCTTAAACGTGGAAGTCGAAGGCATCATCAGTAGCGATGAGTCCTGGCTGTCGTTTGCCATGGTGAAAACCCCTTCCGGCGTCCAGAGTTATCGGGAGGGGGAGAGCCTGGTGGGGGTTAACGACGCGTGGATTGAAGAGATCAATACCGACAACATAGTCGTCAGTTATCAGGGGGTTGAGCAGAAGCTGGCTCTCAAGCGCCCCGACTACTTTAAAGGGGAGACAGGCACGAAGCCGCTGCCTCGTCCGGCTACCGATGCCGGGCTGGAGAATATCCATCTGAACGATGTTCTGGTTCTGAAACCCTATATCGACCACGGCCAACTCGAAGGCTATCAAATAAAGCCCAGAAATGCCTCCAGCTGGTTCCACGACGTGGGGCTGCAAAAAGGGGATGTGGTCGTAAAAATCAATTCCGTTGATATGACGAAAGAAGAACAGGCGAAAAATATGCTCGCCAGCTGGTCGAAATTAAGAGAGGCCAACGTGGTGGTTAAACGTCACGCTCACCTCGAAAATATTCGGGTTAATGTTATAAACAATTAACAAGTGTAAAGAGATGAAGAAATTTCCCTGGGCGTGTATTGCATTGACCGTCGCGTCACTCTATTCCGGTTCGTTGCTGGCCGCTAATTTTAGTGCCAGTTTTAAAAATACCGATATTCGCGAATTTATCGATACGGTCAGCCGTAATCTGAATAAAACGATTCTGGTCGATCCGTCCGTGCAGGGTACGGTGTCAGTTCGCACCTATAACGTGCTGACGGAAGACGAGTATTACCAGTTCTTCCTGAGCGTGCTGGATCTCTACGGTCTGTCGGTGATTCCTATGGACAACGGGATGGTGAAAGTGGTGCGTTCAAACGTTGCCCGTACCGCAGGTGCGCCGCTGGCGGACAGCAAAAACCCCGGCAAGGGGGATGAGATCATCACCCGCGTTGTGCGCATGGAGAATGTCCCGGTTCGCGAACTGGCGCCGCTGTTGCGCCAGCTGAACGATGCCACCGGCGTCGGCAACGTGGTGCATTTCGAACCCTCTAACGTGCTGCTGCTGACCGGAAGAGCCTCGGTGGTCAATCGGCTGGTGGACCTGGTGCAGCGCGTGGATAAAGAGGGCGTGCAGCGCCGCGAAATTGTGCCGCTGCGGTATGCCTCTGCCAGGGAGCTATCGGATATGTTGAACAACCTCAATAACGAAGAGCAAAAAGGGCAGAACGCGCCGCAGCTCGCCACCAAAGTGGTGGCCGATGATGAGACCAACAGTCTGGTGATCAGCGGGTCGGAAGATGCGCGGGCGCGCACCCGTGCGCTGGTGGGGCAGCTGGATCGTGAGCAGAATAACGAGGGCAACACCCGCGTCTTCTATCTGAAATATGCCAACGCCGCGAAGGTGGTGCCAGTTTTGACCGGCATTGGCGAGCAGCTGAAAGACAAAGCCAGTACGGCGAAAGTGAAAACCACCAGCAGCGCTAACGAGCTGAATATCACCGCAGACGAAGCGACAAACTCGCTGGTGATCACCGCCCAGCCTAACGTTATGAATTCTCTTGAGAAGGTCATCGATAAGCTCGATATCCGCAGACCGCAGGTGCTGGTGGAGGCCATCATTGCCGAAGTTCAGGACGGAAACGGTCTGGATCTCGGCGTGCAATGGACCGGCAAGCATGGTGGCGTACAGTTTGGTTCGACCGGGCTGCCTATCAGCCAGATCAAGAGCGGCACGATGAAGGGGGCCTCCTTCACCGGACTGGCGACCGGCTTCTTTAACGGTGATTTCGGCGCCCTGATGACGGCTCTCTCCACCGGCTCCAAAAACGACATCCTCTCCACGCCGAGCGTGGTGACGCTGGATAACAAAGAGGCCTCGTTCAACGTGGGTCAGGATGTGCCGGTACTGGCCGGTTCCCAGACCACCAGCGGCGACAACGTCTTTAACTCCGTCGAGCGTAAAACGGTGGGCACCAAGCTGAAAATTGTGCCGCAGATTAACGATGGCGACATGATCCATCTGAAGATTGAGCAGGAAGTCTCCAGCGTAGATGCCAACTCTACCGAAGACGCCAGCCTTGGCCCCACCTTCAACACCCGAACCATCAATAACGAAGTGATGGTGCACAGTGGGCAGACGGTGGTACTCGGCGGCCTGATGGAGAATGTCACCAAAGAGACCGTCTCTAAGGTGCCGCTGCTGGGGGATATTCCGCTGGTGGGCCAGCTGTTCCGCTACACCTCGGAAGATACGTCGAAGCGCAATCTGATGGTATTTATCCATACTACCGTGCTGCGCGACGACGATAACTACAGCGCCGCATCGAAGGAGAAATACGACCAGATCCGCGCCCGTCAGCAGCAGCGGATGGAAGAGAAAAAGCTGGGGATCGTCTCTAACGTGGATAATCCGGTGATGCCAGCATACCCGTCTGCGTCTGCCGCAAGCGCGGCCCCAGGCAGCACTAACGCCGCCACGTCACATAACCCCTTTAAAGAGTGAGGGGCAACGTGAACGAATTGACCCAATTTCTCTGCAGCAGCAGCTACGCAAAAGAGAACGGCGTGCTCTATTACCAGGATGAGGTGTATATCCGTGACGATGCCCCGGCCTTTGCGCTGCTGGAGATGCGCCGGGTACTCGGGCGCGCTTACGATCCCGCCATCCTGACGGCTGAGGCCTTTGAAGAGCTGCTGGCTAAAATCTGGCAGCAGAGCAGCGGCGTCTCGCAGCAGCTGGTTGACGATATGGACGCCGACATCGATCTGATGGCCTTAACCGAGGAGATCCCCGACAACGAGGATCTGCTGGATAACGACGAAAACTCGCCGGTGATCCGCCTGATCAACGCCATTCTCGGCGAGGCGGTGAAAGAGGGCGCCTCGGATATTCATATCGAAACTTTTGAACGTACGCTGAGCATCCGCTTTCGCGTGGACGGCGTACTGCGCCCGGTGTTGCAACCGGCGCGCAAGCTTGCGCCCCTGCTGGTGTCGCGAATTAAAGTCATGTCCAAACTGGATATTGCGGAGAAACGCCTGCCGCAGGATGGCCGTATCTCCCTGCGCATTGGCCGTAAGGCGATTGACGTGCGTGTCTCGACCATTCCGTCACAGTACGGCGAGCGGGTGGTGATGCGCTTGCTGGATAAAAGCAACCTGAAGCCGGATATCAACAAGCTCGGGCTGATTGATGAGGAGCTGGAAAAGTTAAAGGGGCTGATTGACCGCCCGCACGGCATTATCCTGGTCACCGGGCCGACAGGCTCCGGGAAAAGCACCACCCTGTACGCCATCCTGTCGGCGCTGAACGGCCACGAACGCAATATTCTGACCGTCGAAGATCCGATCGAATATGAGCTGGAAGGGGTAGGGCAGACGCAGGTGAACCCGCGCGTGGAGATGACCTTTGCCCGCGGCCTACGTGCGATCCTGCGTCAGGACCCGGACGTGGTGATGATCGGGGAAATTCGCGACGGCGAAACCGCGCAAATTGCGGTACAGGCCTCCCTCACCGGTCACCTGGTGATGTCGACGCTGCATACCAACAGCGCGGCAGGCGCCATTACGCGTCTGCGTGATATGGGGCTGGAATCCTTTTTGATTGGCTCATCGTTGCTCGGGGTCATTGCCCAGCGTCTGGTGCGGCGGCTCTGTACCCACTGCCGGACCACCAGCCCGCTGGATGCCAATGAAAAGGCGCTGTTCAGCTTTATGGCGACGCCGCCCAGGGCAATTTATCGCGCGGTAGGCTGTGAACATTGCCGCCAGAGCGGCTATCAGGGGCGGGCGGGGGTCCATGAATTCCTGGTGGTGGACACCGCCATGCGCCGGGCTATCCACGAAGATAAAGATGAAATGTCCCTCGAAACCCAGCTGTTTAAAGAGGCGTATAGCCTGCGTGAAAACGGCTTGCTGAAGGTGATAAGCGGCATTACCTCGCTGGAAGAGGTCATGCGCGTCACCGCCGAACGTGGAGGGGACGAATAATGGCTTTCTACGCCTGGACGGCGACCAACGCGGCGGGCAAAACCCAGCGCGGTACGATGCAGGCCGAGGGGCAAAAGCAGGTTCGCCAGTGGCTGCGGGAACAAAAGTTGCTGCCCGTGAGCATCAGCGAAACGCATCAAACCGCCGCCAGTGGGAAAGCAAAGACCGGGGCAAAACTCTCTACGCCGGTGCTGTCGATGTTTACCCGCCAGCTCTCTACGCTGGTGAACGCCGCGCTGCCGCTGGAGAGTGCGCTGAAGGCCATTTCGAAACAGACGGAAGATAAAAAGCTGGCGTCGATGGTGGTAGAGATCCGCGAGAAGGTGGTGGAGGGGCATACCCTCTTCGACGCCTTTAGCCAGTTTCCGCGCACCTTCGACAAGCTCTACTGCACCCTGGTGATGGCCGGTGAAAAGACGGGCCATCTGGGGGATGTGCTGGAAAAGCTGGCGGAATATAACGAGCAGCGCCAGAAGATGAAGAGCAAGCTGACGCAGGCGATGGTCTACCCCATCACCCTGACGGTGGTGGCTGTCGCGGTAATCAGCATTCTGCTGGTGGCGGTGGTGCCGCAGGTGATTGAACAGTTTACCCATATGAAGCAGCAGTTGCCGCTTACGACCCGTACATTGATTGCGGTCAGCGATTTTCTGCAGGCCTGGGGAATCTACATAGCGGGCGCGCTCGGCGGGGGGGTAATCGGCTTTAAGAGCTGGGTTCGCAACAGTAAAAATCGCTTTCGCTACCACAGCTGGCTGGTAAATCGCTCGCCGATTAAAAAGCTGGTGTGCGCCATCAACAGCGCCCGCTATATCCGCACGCTGAGTATCCTGCAGGCCAGTAGCGTGCCGCTGCTGGAGGGGATGTACATTGCGATGGACGGTATCGAAAACCTCTACGCGCGTCGGGTGCTTGAGCAGGCGGCCGATACCGTACGGCAGGGGGCAACCCTCTATGCCGCCCTGGAACAGGCGAAATTATTTCCGCCCACCATGCTTTATATGATCGCCTCCGGCGAAGAGAGCGGGGAATTAGGCAACTTAATGGATCGCGCGGCAGAAAATCAGGAGTCGGCCTTACAGCACCGAATTACCTTAACGCTGTCGGTATTTGAACCGGCGCTGGTGGTGAGTATGGCGACCATTGTTTTATTCATTGTGCTGTCAATATTACAACCGCTTCTGCAACTTAATAACATGGTAGGTTAATAAATGGCTATGAAACGTAAAAACCTGGCTCGCCAGGCGGGCTTCACGTTGCTCGAATTAATGGTGGTAATTGTTATTCTCGGCGTACTGGCGAGTATGGTGGTGCCCAATTTAATGGGGAATAAAGAAAAAGCCGACGCGCAAAAGGCAACCAGCGATATTGTCGCCCTCGAAGGCTCGCTGGATATGTATAAGCTGGATAACCACCGCTACCCCACCACAGAACAGGGTCTGCAGGCGCTGGTTACCAAACCTGAAATTGCGCCAATTCCAAACGGCTACCGCGCGGGGGGCTATATCCGCCGTCTGCCGCAGGACCCCTGGGGCAGTGATTATCTGATGGTAAGCCCCGGGGAACACGGCGCGATCGATCTCTTTTCGGCAGGACCGGATGGCGAAGCGAATACCGCCGATGACATCACCAACTGGTCTCTCGATAAAAAAGAGAAATAATGAAAAACCAACGCGGCTTTACGTTGCTGGAAATTATTCTGGCGCTGGTGATATTCGCCAGCTGCGCCATGATGGTGGTATCAACAATACCGTCACGCAGCGGCGCCGATATATTTGGCCAGCAATTAAAAGCCGTTGTTGATTATGGATCGGATCGCGCAGTGATGGACGGAAATATCGTTGGGTTAGTTATTACCGCCGAGAAATATCAGCTGGTCACGCTCGAAGATAAAAATGGCGAACGCCTGTGGGCGCCCTTATCCGCGGGCCGTATTACGACTCAGGGCGAATTTTCGCCAGCGATGCACGTCTCGCTCTCCCCCCAGCGGCTGGCCGCCACCACGGACGCCGAGCCGCAGATTGTCTTTCTGCCGGACGGTGAAATCAGCCGCTTCACGCTGGCGCTGCAAAGCGAAGATAAAACGCACGCGTTCCGGGTGGTATCGCAGGGCGCTGCCCCGGTATCGGTTGAAAACGATGAGTAACGGTACAGCAAAGCAGCAGGGGATGACCCTGCTGGAGGTGATGGTCGCGCTGGTGATCTTCTCCACGGCCGCGCTGGCGCTGATGAACTCTGTCACCCTGAACGTGCGCTTTACCCATGGCCTGGCCGATACGCTGCAGGCCAGTTGGGTAGCGGAAAACCAGCTGGCGGAAGCGCAGCTGGAGAAAACCGCGTTTCCTGACGCCGAAGCGCAGGGCAGCGAGATCATGGGGGGCCGCAGCTGGACCTGGCGCAAACAGCGGGTCAAAACGGCGAAAGCGGGCTGGGCCAGTGACATTCGCGTATATGCGGAGGGCGACGAAAGCCAGCCGGTGATTGCCCTGCACATCATTCCTCCAGGAGAGCTGAAGTGAAACCTATGCAGCGCCAGCGCGGCTTTACGCTGCTGGAGATCATGATTGCGCTAACGATCTTTGCGGTGATCAGCACGCTCGCCTGGCAGATTCTGGACGGGGCGATGCGCACCAGCTCGGCCACCGATGCCAGCGCGGCAAAACTGAACCAGCTACAGCGTGCCTGGAGCCTGCTGGAGCGTGACTTCTTCCAGCTGCAGGCGCGCGCGCCGCGCAATGAACCGGGGCGCTTTCGGGAAGAAGAAAATGCCCTTGAGCTGACCACCCTGAGCGGCGTGAGCGGCTCGGTACAGCTGGAGCGCGTGCGCTGGCGGCTGGAAGAGGGGCGGCTGTATCGCGATGTCTGGCCGGCGATCGACAGCCCGGCCGGCGTCGAACCGGACGAGGTGCCCATTGTCAGCGACGTGAAATCCCTGCAGTGGCGCTTTTATCGCGACGGATGGGTAAAAAGCTGGAGCGACAGCGATCATCAGCCCGACGGCGTGGAGTTGACGCTGACCATGAACAATGGCGAAAGCTGGCGCTGGGTTTTCACTACCCCGGGCGACCGGCCGGAAGTGGCAGAGGCGCCGAAACAGCAAGAGCAACCAGCGCCAGGATCGTTAACCCCGCCGCCTCCGGAGGCGACGCCCTCTCCTGACAAGGGAGCACAGCCATGAGGCAATTAGCGAAGCAGCGAGGCGTGGCCCTGCTGGTGGTCTTGATCCTGCTGGTGATGATGTCGGCGCTGGCGGCAAAAATGAGCCAGCAGTTTTGCCGCAACCTGCAAAAAACGCACTATCAGGTGAGTCAGCAGCAGCTGCGCTGGGCGATGCAGGCCCAGGAGAAAGAGGTGAAAACACGCCTGCAGGTGGATGCGAGCGGCGAAAGTAAACCGCTTGATCTCGAGGGGGAGTGGCACCAGCCGCTCCAGACGCGGGGGGAAGATTACACGGTCACCGGCCAGGTTGAGGACGCGCAGGACTGTTTTAACGTCAACAACCTGCTCGCAGACGCGCTGGCGGCGGGGCAACTGCCAGAAAAATCCCGGGCTGAGCAGAGCATGGAACAATTGCTAACTGACGGCGGCATCGGCCAGCACCAGGCGGAAGAGATTTACACCCAACTGATGGATTATCTCGATGGGGACAGCACCACCGTCAAAGGGGGGGCGGAGATCGATGCCTGGGCGGGCCTACAACCTGCCCGCCAGCCAGCGAACCAGATGATGAACAACATTGCGGAGATCAAACTTTTACCAGCATTCCCTGCCGCCGCCTGGCCAAAGGTGAGCAAACTGCTTTGCGCATTGCCGGACAGCGCCAGCAAGGTGGATGTGAATACGCTCCGCCCCGATCGGGCCGCGGTTCTGGCCGCACTGTTTCCCGGCAAGTTAACCGCCGATGACGCCGCGCGGGTGATCGCTGCCCGTCCCGAGGCGGGGTGGGAAAGTGGTGAAGCTTTCAGCCAGGCGCTGGAGCAACTTTTCCCGCAGTTAAAAGACGATCTGCCGCAGGTTGCCCAGCAGATCGCCGTAAATAGCCGCTATTTTCGCGTGAATTATACCGGCAATACCGACGCCCTGACGCTCAGAGTGGTGAGCCAGCTTCAGGTTAACCCTGAAGCGGGCGAGATTGTGACATGGCAGCGTCGTTACCGAATGATTGAATAACCAAAGTTGAACGTTATGAAACAGGTGCTTTTTATTCGTCCCGACCGGGATGAGGGCGGAAAAATAGGGTGGTGTGAATCCGGAAGCCAGCAGGTGGAGATGCTGGATGGTCCGGAGGCGCTGAGCACGCTGGCGGATCATCCTCTCGCCGGACGCGTTTGCGTGTTGTTGCCTGCCAGCGAGTTTATTTTCCGCCACTTTACACTGCCGAAAAAAATCGGTGCCAACGCCTCCGCCCCTTTCTCCTGGATGGCCGAGGAGACCTTGATCGGCGACGTGGACAATCTTCACTGGACGGTGATCGGGAAAAAGGGGCGCGAGGTGGATGCGGTGGCCATCGATGCGTCGCGGCTACGCCAGTGGCTGGCGCCGTTGTACGCGGCGGGGCTTACCCCCGTTCAGGTCTTGCCGGATGCCTGGCTGCTGCCGGCCACGCCGGGAGGCAGTACGGTGGCGGTACTGGAGGGCGAATACTGGGTCCGTTTCCCCTCAGGCGAGGCATCGGTACTGGACGCAGCCTTGCTACCGCTGGTGTTACAGCACGCGGGAGAGAGCGTGCTGCACAGTTATGGCGCGCTGCCTGCAGGGCTGACGGCGCAAGGATCCCTGCCCTGGCAACACCCTCTGGTGCTGATCCAGCCCCAGTGGCAACGCTGCCGGGTCAATTTGCTCCACGGAGCGTTTAGTCCGAAACCGCGTCACCTGGCCGCCAAAAAAGGGATGAGAACGGCGATGATCGCGGCGGGGTTGTTGTCCCTGGCGCTTCTGTTAGGGCCGCGTGCCGCGCTGGCGTGGAAGCTGGTACAGCAGGAGAACCGGGTGCAGGAAGATATTGTGCAGCTCTATCAGCACTACTTCCCCAGCCTGCGCCATCAGACCAACATCAAATACCATTTTGGTCAGAATCTTAAAAAGCAGAGCCGGGGCTTCTTCCTCCAGCTCGACGACCTTGAAGCCGTTAAAAAGGCGGTGCCTGCGATGGGTATTGATGTGCTGGAGTACGACGCCACTCACGACACCCTGACCCTGAGCGGCAGTGCGCAATCGCCCGAGGCGCTGCAGGCCTTTGTGAACCAGGCGAGTGCGAAATTTGATTTTACGCTGCAGCCTGTTTCAAAGGAGGCGCCCTATACCGCCATGATCACCGGAAAATATAAATGAAAGAACGCATCGCGCAATTGACATGCAAATATCAAAATTATAGCGCCAGAGAGAAAGCGATAATAAAACTGTGTGGCGCGGCGCTGTGCTGTGCCGCTGTTTATTATATGGCAATGGTTCCCCTGGATAATATTATTCAAACCGCGCAGTTAAAACTCGACAGACAAAAGGAGACATTAAACTGGATGCGTAACGAAATCGATATTAATCATCTTCAGGTCCAGCAAATTAAAACGGACAATCCCCGCAGCGTGGTTGAAAACAGCGCCCACGAAATCGAGTTACCCCTCAGTAATATACGTCAGGAGGGGCAGACCCTCTCTTTTGTGGTCGAGCGGGTCAACATTTATGTGCTGAAAAACTGGCTGCGAGAGATCAATATCACCTCTGGCGTGCGGCTGGAGAAAATGAACCTTACTCCGGTCGATCACCTGAGCGATGTGAAGGCTGAAATTCAGTTAACCTGGCGAAAAGCCGCGTGAATGGGCTCGCGCTTATACGCCAGAGTTATCCTCTGGCGTTCTGCGGGATGAGCGCGGTGCTGGGGGCGATTGTAGGCAGTTTTCTCGGGGTGATTGCAGAGCGTGTTCCGTCGATGGTGATGGAGGAAGAACACGATAAAAATTTGCTCTTTCCGGCATCGCACTGCGCCGTATGTCAGCATTCACTTCGTCCGTGGGAGAACGTTCCGCTTATTAGCTGGCTGGCGCTGCGCGGGCGCTGTAGCCAGTGCCAGGCCGCCATCCCCTTGCGCTTGTTTCTGCTGGAACTGCTTTGCGCCCTCTTTTATGGCTTCACCGCCGGGTGGGGGGCCGATATCCTCTCCCTGGCATCTCTTTGGCTGCTGATGGCGTTTCTGCTGCCGTTAGCATTGATAGACGCTGAGCATCAGTTGCTGCCCGACTGCCTGACGCAGCCGCTGCTGTGGGCCGGGTTAGTATGCCACGCTCTCGATCATCAGTTGCCCCTGTCGGACGCGCTCTATGGCGCGGTGGCGGGTTATCTGTCGCTCTGGCTGCTGTACTGGGCATTTCGCCTGGCGACCGGGCGTGAAGGGCTGGGCTACGGCGATTTTAAATTACTGGCGGCCCTGGGCGCCTGGTGTGGCTGGCAAGCCTTGCCCGCTATTGTGCTGGTGGCGGCGTTGTTGGGTATCAGCGGATATTTCATCTTTAACCGCCAAACGCATTCCGCCATTGCGTTTGGCCCGGCGTTAGCTTTGGCCGGGATCGCGTTCTATCTCGCACAATTCTTTCTTTAAAAGAAGCAAGTTTTTTTGGTGATTTTTTCGATGAAGGAAAGAAAGGAGATAATTTACCTTCGGCGTATGATCAAAAGATATCAATCTAACAGGAGTTTGGGTTGTCTCTTTTATTTGGAGGACGTGCAACACAGTTAATTTCGCGTAACGGGTTTTCTGTTTTATTACACACATTGCAATGAATGCTTTCAGCCCGATGGAAAGTATGGGCTGTCCCTATCTGAAAAATAAGTTGATCAGGAAATAACAATGAAGTTTATTAAGCCAAAATATCTGGCCCTTTTTGTTGCGGCAGCAACCAGTTCGGCATTTGCCGCGCTGCCGGGTACGCCTTCAATTACCACCGGCAATGACAAATTTGCCCTGGTGCAAGTAGACCAGACGGCCCAGGATTACAATAACCTTATTAAAGTTCACAAAGATGGCGTTGACGTTAAAGTCGAATGGACCGTCTGGAGCGGCGATGCCCCTACCTCGGCCAAAGTGCTGCTTGATGGCCAGACAGTCTGGACCGGCGCGGGTAGCACCGCAGGTAACGCGTCCTTCAAGGTCAAAAAAGGCGGACGCTATCAGGAGCAGGTGCAACTCTGTAACGATAGCGGGTGTTCAACCAGCGCCAGCAAGCTGATTATCGTGGCTGATACCGACGGAAGTCATCTGCTGCCAATGAACACGCCGCTGCTGGAAAATAATAAAACGTTCACGCAGCACACCGACAAGGTGGTGGGCGCCTATTTCCCGGAATGGGGCGTGTATGACCGTAACTTTACCGCCGATAAAATCCCGGTGGCTAACATCAACCATCTCCTGTACGGCTTTATTCCTATCTGTGGCGGCGACGGCATCAACGACAGCGCCAAAGCGTCAGGGGCGCTGGAAGCGCTGAAACGCGCCTGTCAGGGACGCCCGGATTATACCGTGGCCATCCATGACCCCTGGGCGGCCCTGCAGAAGCCTCAGCAGGGCGTAACCGGCTGGGACGAGCCTTACAAAGGTAACTACGGCCAGCTGATGGCGATGAAAAAGGCGCATCCGGATCTAAAGATCCTGCCTTCCGTAGGCGGCTGGACGCTGTCCGATCCGTTCTTCCAGATGAACAACCCGGAACTGCGCGCCCGCTTCGTCTCCTCGGTTAAAGAGTTCCTGCAAACCTGGAAAGTGTTCGACGGCGTCGATATCGACTGGGAATTCCCGGGCGGCGGCGGCGAGAACCCAGGGCTGGGTAACCCACAGACTGATAAAGCCACCTACACCGCGCTGATGCACGACCTGCGTCAGATGCTGAACGAGCTGTCCGCTGAAACGGGCCGGACTTACGAGCTGACCACCGCGATCGGCGCGGGCGGCGATAAGATTGAAGACGTGGACTACAACACCGCGCAGCAGTATCTCGACCACATCTTCCTGATGAGCTACGACTACTACGGCGGCTGGAGCAATACTGAACTGGGCCATCAGACGGCACTGTATGGCGCCTCCTGGAAGCCAGACACCAACTACACCACCGATAACGCGGTCAATGCGATGTTGGCTCAGGGCGTACAGCCAGGCAAAATCGTGGTCGGCGCGGCGATGTACGGTCGCGGCTGGAAAGAGGTGCACGGTTACACCGGCGATAACCCGTTCACCGGCACAGCAACAGGCCCTATTGCAGGCTCCTGGGAAGCGGGGATTATCGATTACCGCGACATCGTCAAGAATATGCTGGGCAAACCCGGCTGGGAATATAAGTACGACGCCGCGGCCGAGGCACCGTATCTGTTTAACCGCTCCACCGGCGAGCTGGTGAGCTACGACGATGCGCGCTCCGTCAAAGCGAAAGGCAACTACGTGCTGAATAAAAACCTCGGCGGGCTGTTCGCATGGTCCATCGAGTCTGATAACGGCGATATCCTGAATGCCATGAACGAAAGCCTGGTAAGCGGCGGCTCTGCGCCGGTGGATCCGGTGGTGACTAACCATGCGCCGGTAGCGTCAGCGACAGATATGAACGTGACAGGCCCGGCCTCCGTAACCCTGGACGGCTCTGCCTCTTCCGACCCGGATGGCGATGCGCTGACCTGGAAATGGACCCAGGTATCCGGCACGGCGGTGACCCTGGCCAACAGCACTCAGGCGATTGCTAACTTCAATCTTCCGGCTGTCGCCAGCGATCAGACTTTCGTCTTCCGCCTGACCGTGACCGACGCCAAAGGGCTGAGCAACCCGATTGATGTGCAGGTGGTGAATAAAGCGCCTAAAGCCAACCAGGCGCCGATCGTCAATGCGATGGAGCCGGTAACGGTTGAGGCGGGTGAAGCTGTCTCCCTGCATGCTCAGGCGACGGACCCGGATGGCGATGCGCTGACTTACAGCTGGAGCGTACCGGCAGATATGAATGCGACCGGAACAGATACCGCTAACGTGCGTATCACCGCCCCGGAAGTGAGCAATGCCTCGACCTATACCCTGAGCGTGATTGTTTCTGACGGGAAAACCAGCGTGCAGTCTAACGTCCCGGTGACGGTCAACCCGAAAGCGGCGCCAGCGCCAGCGGACGAAGAGTCCACGCCATCTGACGAAGGAACCACACCGGCAGACGAAGGGACAGCGACCGGCAACTGCGACGCCCCCGTTGATGCTAACGCCAGCCAATATGCGGCCTGGGCAGCGAATAAAGTCTATAACGCCGGCGATACCGTCAGCTTCGACAACCTGGTGTGGAAAGCGAAGTACTGGACGCAGGGCAATCAGCCTGGATTCGGCGCACAGGCCTGGGAGCTGGTCAGCCAGGTGAAATTCAACTGGCGCTCTGATGTGGTCTATAACGGCGGCGACACCACCACGTACGAAGGTAATCAATACCGTGCGAAATGGTGGACCCGCGGTGATAAACCGGGCAACAGCGATGTCTGGGTGAAAACCGGTCCGGCGTCAGATTGCAATTAATCTCTCTGTAGCACGCAACACCCCCCGGATGGGGGGTGTTTTTTTGTATGTCACCCGGCGCACTGATCTCACCCCAAAGCAGGTACTGATGAAAACGTTACTGCTCATTATGCTCCTCGTCAGCCAGGGCGCTTACGCCAACTGCTGGGACAAAGCCGCACAGGCCTACCACGTCGATCCCTATCTCCTGTACGCCATTGCGCACGTCGAATCCGGGATGAATCCCTGGGCGATTGGCAAAAATGCCGACGGTACCCGGGATGTCGGCCTAATGCAGATCAACAGCATCCACTTTCCGGCGCTGGAGAGTCGGGGAATTAGCGAATACCAACTGATATTAGAGCCCTGCACCTCGATTATGGTCGGCGCCTCTATTTTGTCCGGCATGATTAAGGTGTATGGCAATAACTGGGAGGCGGTCGGGGCCTACAACGCCGGGTTAAAAAAAGAGAATTACCCGCAGCGGATGCTGTATGCCCGAAAAGTCTGGCAAAAATATCAGCAGTTAAAGATGCCTGCCCGCCATAGCTGAGCGCCGCGACCCTTGCCGACGCATCAACGATGCAGCTTACCGTGATCCCGCAGCCATGCGGCCGTGCGCACAATACCCTCATCCAGCGTCACCACGGGCGCATACCCCAGCTCGCGTTCAGCGCGGCTAATATCCAGCGTAAAATCAAAGTTCAGCTTAGAGACGCCGTAGTGGGTGAGGGCGGGCTCTTTCGACGCTTTATTGCCAAGCCGCTCCATGCTGCGGGCAATGATATCCAGCATCGGATAGGGCACGGAGCGGATCCGACAGTGAATATTTAGCTCGTCTATCAGCCGCTGTACGATGCTGCGTAAGGAGCGAGGCTCGCCGTTGGTGATGTTATAGGCCCGTCCGGAGGGGAGAGCGTCGGCGCTGCTCTGACTCGCCAGCCACATGGCATGGACGGCATTTTCGTAATAGGTCATATCCACCAGCGCATCGCCGCCACGTGGCAGCAGCACGCTGCCGTAGTGGTGCATCATCTGCGCCAGGCGCGGAATAAAGACCTTATCGTGCGGCCCAAAGAGACTTTGCGGACGCAGTACCGTAAAGCGGGTGTGGGGATTCGACTGCGCCAACAGATCGATCACCTCTTCGCTGGCCGCTTTACTGCGGGCAAACTCGCAGGCGTAGCGCTGAGGACGAAAGTCCTCTTTAACATCCCGGTGATGGTGATAATCGAAATAGAGCGACGGCGAAGAGATATGAATGAAGTTACGCACGCCCCAGGCCACGGCCCACTCGCCCAGACGACGCGTGGCGCGCACGTTAGCAAGATCGAAGGCTTCCTGCGTGCCCCACGGAGAGGTAAAGCTGGAGCAGTGCCATAGGGTGTCAATTCCGGCCAGCATCACTTTGGCCTGCGAGGAGACCAGCTCCGTCAGGTCGGCATGGACAAACTCAGCCCCCATCTTCTGCAGCAGTTTACCCATCGCTTCGTTGCGACCGGTGGCCCTGACGCTAATGCCTTTGTTGCGCAGAAACTCGACCGCATTTCGACCTAAGCCGCTGGTGGCGCCGGTAACCAGTACCTTCATATCAATCCACTGTGTTGAAAAGAATTTCGTGCGCATTCTTCCGTGAAATACGCCACGATGCAATGGTAAAGGCGAAAGATTAAGAGTTTTATTTATACCCTTATCCGTCAGGCTGCCTGTGCCCTGGCTTTGTTATTCGGCCCGGTTCCGGGTCTGACCAGGCGCCTGGCGCGATGGCGTCAGGGCTGAGGTTTTTCCGCCAGGCGGGCAATACGTTTTGCCATGCCGCGAAAAATGAACAGATGCGCCGGAATCATCAACAGCCAGTAGAACAGACCCGGCATGCCGTGCGGGTGCCACCAGGCGCGGACGTCAAGCTCGCGGTGCTCGCCTCTGTCCTTCAGGGTAAAGCACAGCCGCCCCAGCCCGGGGGCCTTCATACCAAAGAGTAAGGCCAGCTGCTTTTCCGGCTCAACAATGATCACTTTCCAGCTATCTACCGCGTCGCCCACCTCCAGCATCGCCCGTGCCGGACGGCCCTTCGCCAGCCGGTGGCCCACCAGCAGATCCAGCGCGCCGCGGGTCTGCCAGAGCAGGTTGCCAAAGAAATAACGCTCTTTGCCGCCAATCTGATTCACCACCGCCCACAGATCGCTGAGGCTGGCGTCAGTTTTCACGGTACAGCCCGCCTGTTTAGGGAAGTAGCCATACTCCGGCCGCCAGCGGGCAAAGGCCTGCGCATCAAAGCCCCAGTCGCTGGAGTTGACCAGTTTCTCTTCTTCTTTCAACGTATTGCGAACCGCATCGTCAAACGGGATTAACGGCTGGGGGATCAACGCCCGCAGCGCAGCGTCGTCGGCCAGCAGATCGTGCTTCAGCCCCTGAATCAAGGCTTTGGCGGTTGTCGGGGGCACGGAAGTGATGACGTTTAAAAACCACACCGAAATCCAGCGGGTCGGGAAGGGGATAGGGATCAGCGGCCGGTGGCGACCGCTCACCCGCATAAAATGTTCAAACTGCTGTTGATAGCTGAGCACCTCTGGCCCGGCGGCCTCCAGAACCCGGTGGCGCTGCGCAGGATGGTTGAGCAGTTCCACCAGATAGTGCAGCAGATTTTCCAGCGCGATGGGCGTGGTACGCGAGCGCACCCAGCGCGGCGGCGTGAGCACCGGCAGGTTATAGACCATATCGCGCATCACTTCGAAGGCGGCAGAGCCCGCCCCAACGATAATCCCCGCCCGCAGTTCGGTAAGGGGAATATTCGCCCCGCGCAGGGTCTCGGCGGTGAGCTGGCGTGCGCGCAAGTGGTCTGACTGCTCCTGCTCCGGCACCTGTAATGAACTGAGGAAAATAATCTGCTTGACCGGCGTCGCCAGCAGGGCATCGCGCACGTTCATCGCTACCTGACGCTCGTGGGCAATAAAATCGCCCCCTTCGCCCATGCTGTGCACCAGATAATAGAGCGTATCCACTCCTTCCAGCAGCACGGACAACTCTTTCGGCCAGTTGAGATCGACGCTATGGCAGGAGACACCCGGCAGGTTCTGTTTTTGCAGCCGTTCAATGCTGCGTGCCACCGCCAGCACCCGATGCCCCTGCGTACTGAGGGCCGTGACCAGGTGTTGGCCGATATAGCCGCTGGCGCCCAGCACCAGAATTCGTTGTGGCACGCGGGGCTCCTTAGCGCTGCAGGAAGGCCTGCCAGTGGCTTACCACCTCGGCGAGCTGAGCGCGACTGACGTCAAGGTGCATCACCAGACGCACTACGCCGGAGGCGTTGATCAGCACCCCCCGGGCTTTCAGATACTCGCCCAGCGCGGCGGCACGCTCATCGCCCACCCGCACAAACAGCATGTTGGTGTCATGACGCATCACATCGGCCCCGATCTCGCGCAGTTGCGCGGCCATCCAGGCGGCGTTGTCGTGATCCTCTTTCAGGCGCTGGACGTTATTTTTCAGGGCGTACAAGCCCGCTGCCGCCAGGATCCCTGCCTGACGCATCCCGCCGCCGGTCATCTTGCGCCAGCGGTTGGCCCGTTTGATGTACTGGGCATCGCCCACAAGCAGCGAGCCAACGGGGGTGCCGAGACCTTTCGAGAGACAGATGGTAAAGGAGTCGCAGTACTGGGTGATGGCTTTCAGTTCGCAGCCATATTCCACCACCGCGTTGAAGATACGCGCCCCATCCACATGCAGGCCCAGCCCGCGCTCGCGGCTAAATTCCCACGCCGCTTTGAGATACTCGCGCGGCAGCACTTTACCGTTATGGGTATTTTCCAGGCTTAACAGTTTTGTGCGGGCGAAATGGATGTCGTCAGCTTTGATTTTGGCCGCCACTTTATCCAGCGGCAGGGAGCCGTCGGCGGCAGCGTCGATGGGCTGCGGCTGGATACTGCCCAGTACCGCGGCACCACCGGCTTCGTACAGGTAGTTATGCGCCCCCTGGCCGACAATGTACTCTTCGCCGCGTTCGCAGTGGCTAAGCAGGGCCACCAGGTTGGCCTGGGTGCCCGTAGGCAGGAACAGTGCAGCCTCTTTACCGCTCAGTTCAGCGGCGTAGCGCTGGAGTTCGTTAACGGTGGGGTCATCGCCGTAGACGTCGTCCCCGACCGGGGCGGCCATCATCTCTTCGAGCATGGCGCGCGACGGGCGGGTAACGGTATCACTACGTAAATCAATCATCTCACATCCCTATAGTTAGACAGGCAATGTGAGACATTTTTACCTGAGCCAGTTGGTTTTGGCTAGCTCCATCACCTCGTCGCCGCGACCACTAATAATCGCCCTCAGCATATACAGGCTAAAACCTTTCGCCTGCTCCAGCTTGATTTGCGGCGGGATCGCCAACTCCTCTTTGGCGACGACCACATCCACCAGCACCGGGCCGTCGATAGCGAACGCGCGCGTAAGCGCCTCGTTGACGTCGGAGGCCTTTTCAACGCGGATCCCGGGGATACCGCAGGCTTCGGCGATACGGGAAAAGTTGGTGTCATGCAGTTCGGTGCCGTCGGTCAGATATCCCCCTGCCTTCATCTCCATCGCCACAAAACCCAGCACGCTGTTGTTAAAGACCACAATTTTGACCGGCAGCTTCATCTGTACCACCGACAGGAAATCGCCCATCAGCATGCTAAACCCACCGTCGCCGCACATCGCCACGACCTGACGCTGCGGTTCGGTCGCCTGGGCGCCCAGCGCCTGCGGCATGGCGTTTGCCATCGAGCCGTGGTTAAACGAGCCGAGCAGACGACGCTTGCCGTTCATTTTCAGGTAGCGTGCGGCCCAGACGGTGGGCGTGCCCACATCACAAGTGAAAATTGCGTCCTCGGCGGCGAGATCGCTGATCTGCTGCGCCAGATATTGCGGGTGAATGGCTTTGTCGCTCGGTTTCGCCAGATCGTCCAGCCCTTTACGGGCGTCGCGATAGTCGCTTAGCGCTTTATCGAGGAACTTACGCTCGGTTTTCTCTTCCAGATGGGGCAGCAGCGCGGCGAGCGTCGCTTTAATATCCCCCACCAGGGCCATATCCACCTTACTGTGGGCACCGATGCTGCCAGGGTTAATATCAATCTGAATGATTTTTGCGTCGGTGGGGTAGAAGGCACGATAAGGGAACTGGGTACCCAGCAGGATCAGCGTGTCGGCATTCATCATCGTGTGGAAGCCGGATGAGAAGCCGATAAGGCCGGTCATCCCCACGTCATAGGGGTTGTCATACTCAACATGCTCTTTCCCGCGCAGGGCATGGACGATAGGCGCTTTTAGCTTTTCCGCAAAGGCCAGCAGTTCATCATGCGCCCCCGCGCAGCCGCTGCCGCACATCAGCGCGATATTGCTGGAGTATCGCAACACCTGCGCCAGCTTTTTCAGCTCTTCTTCTGCCGGGGTGACCACCGGCAATGGGGCGGGATACCAGTGGCTGCTGGCCGTTTCTGGCGCGGGCTTCAGGGCCACGTCGCCCGGCAGCACCACTACCGAAACGCCACGGTTCAGAATCGCTTTGCGCATGGCGATGGCCAGTACCTGCGGGATCTGCTCTGGGGAGGAGACCAGTTCGCAGTAGTGGCTACATTCCCGGAACAGCTCCTGAGGATGAGTCTCCTGGAAATAACCGCTGCCGATTTCGCTCGAGGGGATGTGAGCGGCGATGGCCAGCACCGGTACGTGGTTACGGTGGCAGTCAAACAGACCATTAATCAGGTGCAGGTTGCCCGGTCCGCAGGAGCCAGCGCACACGGCGAGCTCTCCCGTCAGCTGTGCTTCTGCCCCGGCGGCAAAGGCGGCCACCTCTTCATGGCGGGTGGGCATCCAGTCAATGGTCCCCATGCGGTTAAGGCTATCACTCAAGCCATTGAGGGAGTCACCGGTGACCCCCCAGATGCGTTTTACCCCTGCCTGTTCCAGCGTTTTTGCAACATATGCCGCCACGGTCTGTTTCATGGTGATCCAACTCCTTTTTGTGATATCGCTTACAAGCTTAGAAGAAAATTACCGCTCTGCCCCCCTGGTATCAGCTGCTATCCATTCGAAACAATTAGACATATTCTGGCTGCAGTTCAGATAAAACAGGAGTAATTTCAAATGGTTAAATCATTGTTAATTGCTGTTAATAAAACGCTAACACACGACGATATGGGCAAGCTGTTATTACGCCTTGCCGTGGGCGGGTTAATGCTCTTTCACGGCCTGCATAAGCTTTTCGGTGGCGTGGAGGGTATTAGCGGCATGCTGGTCGCCAAAGGTTTACCGGGATTTATCGCTTACGGGGTGTTGGTGGGGGAGGTGGTGGCACCGATCCTGATTATTCTGGGGATCCTGACTCGGCCGGCGGCGCTGGTTCTGGCGTTTACCATGGTCGTCGCGTGGTTAATGGTGGGAACAGGCAAAACCTTTGCGCTGGATACGGTAGGGGCCTGGGCCATTGAAAGCCTGGTCTACTTCTTCGTGGGGGCACTGGCGGTAGCGCTATTGGGAGCGGGTCGTTACGCCCTGGCAAGCCATCCGGCGTGGAAATGAGAGGAAAAACGCCCGGCGATGTCACCGGGCGTTTTTATCAGGCGAGGACTAAATCCCCCTGCGGATGGCAGGAGCAGGCCAGCACGTAACCGTCGGCGATTTCGGCGTCGGTCAGCGTCATGGTGCTGCTCACCGTATACTCGCCGGACACGATCTTCGTCTTACAGCAGCCGCACACGCCAGCGCGACAGGCCGCGGCTACCGGCACCTTGTTGCTTTCCAGCGCTTCCAGCAGCGTGGTGCCCACGCGGCCAAAGAAGGTTTGCGCAGGTTGCAGCTTAGTGAATTTGATCCCGCTGGTTGCCGCTTCGGCGACAGGGGTGAAGAACTGCTCTTTAAAGAAGCGGGTCACACCCAGCGCTTTAACCTCTTTTTCCACGATATCCATGTACGGCGCAGGCCCGCAGGTCATCACGGTGCGGGAGGCAATATCCGGCACGCTTTGCAACAATTCCCGGCTCAAACGACCCGAGACAAAACCGTGGGTAGCGTTATTTTCTGCCACCAGCGTGACCGGGTAGTTACGCCACTCCTCGGCAAAAATCACATCCTCTGGCGAGCGGACGCTGAAGATCACCTGCACGTCGGCCTGCGGGCGGTTTTTTGCCAGCCAGCGGCGCATTGACATTACGGGCGTCACGCCGCAGCCGGCGGCCAGCAGCAGGAATTTATCATCGGCCTTATCATCACAGGTAAACTCGCCCTGCGCGTCTGAAAGCCAGATGTAATCCCCACGTTTTACGTCACGGGTCAGCCATTCGGAACCTGCCCCTTCATCAATGCGACGGATGGTAAGCGTAATGTACTCGCTCACGCCCGGCGTGGAGGAGAGGGTGTAGGCGCGCAGGTTGTCCGCAGAGTTGCGGACGCTGACCAGCGCATACTGACCTGCACGGTACGGATAGTAGTCATGGCACAGCAGTGACAGCGTCCACACATCCGGCGTCTCCTGATGGATGTGATGGACCTGCATCCGCCACGGACATTGTGAGGTTGGCATGGTCATGAATCTCTCCTTACGCGCTCAGCAGCTCTTTCATATCTTCTTCAACGGTGGTCACGGAACGCAGACCAAATTTCTCGTTCAGCACGGCCAGCAGGTCCGGCGTCAGGAAGCCTGGCGCGGTCGGGCCGGTGACGATGTTGGTCACGCCCAGTGAGAGCAGGGTTAGCAGGATAACGATCGCTTTTTGCTCGAACCAGGAGAGCACCAGCGACAGCGGCAGGTCGTTCACGCCGCAGCCCAGTTTCTCCGCGAGGGTGACGGCCAGAATGATGGCTGAGTAGGCGTCGTTACACTGACCGGCATCGACCAGACGCGGCAGGCCTTCGATGTTGCCGAAGTCCAGCTTGTTGAAACGGTACTTCCCGCACGCCAGGGTCAGGATCAGGCAATCATCCGGTACGCTGGTGGCGAAATCGGTGAAGTAGTTACGCTCGCCGCGCGCGCCGTCGCAGCCGCCAATCAGGAAGATGTGACGCAGTTTTTCACGGCTCACCAGGTCGATGAGGGAATCCGCCGCACCCAGCAGGGTTTCGCGGCCAAAGCCCACGGTGATCAGATGTTCGATTTCGCTGTAAGGGAAGCCAGCCATCTGCTGCGCCTGGGCGATAACCGGGCCAAAATCGTCGCCTTCGAGGTGGCTCACGCCCGGCCAGCCGACGATGCTGCGGGTCCAGATGCGGTCATCATACGCGCCCACGGTAGGGTCGATGATGCAGTTAGAGGTCATCACGATGGGGCCAGGGAAGCGGGCAAATTCAACCTGCTGGTTCTGCCAGCCGCTGCCGTAGTTCCCGACCAGGTGTTTGAATTTACGCAGCTCCGGGTAACCGTGTGCAGGCAGCATTTCACCGTGGGTATAGACGTTAACGCCGGTGCCTTCGGTTTGCTTCAGCAGGTTGTAAAGATCTTTCAGGTCATGCCCGGAGATGAGGATACATTTGCCTTCGGTCGCTTTCACGTTGACCTGGGTCGGCGTTGGGTGGCCGTAGGTGCTGGTTTCACCGGCATCCAGAATGCTCATCACCCTGAAGTTCATCTGGCCGATTTCCATTGAGCACTCCAGCAGCGCGTTCATGTCGGAAGGCCAGGTGCCGAGCCATGCCATGATTTTGTGGTACTGGGCATAGATGTCGTTGTCGTACTGGCCGAGAACGTGCGCGTGTTCCATATAGGCCGCCGCACCTTTCAGGCCGTACAGGCAGAGCAGACGCAGGCCGAGAATGTTCTCGCCAATCGCCGCTTTGTCTTTGTTCGGGGTAAATTCCGCCGCCTGACGCTGCAGATCGCCGAGGTCGTCGCTGACAAGCTGCAGTTCGGCCATTGGGTTATCCACGCGCGCGCTGGCGTCGGCGTTCAGGCACTGCGCCTTTAACGCTTCACGCAGGGCAATGGCTTCGCGGGCATAGCCGACGATGCGAGGAGAATCAAAGTTAACGTTGGTCAGCGTGGAGAAAAAGGCGCGTGGCGCGAAGCTGTCGACGTAGTGGTCGATAATACCGTATTCGCGAGCTTTGAATGCCCATGCGGAAAGCCCTTGCAGGGAAGCGATCAGCAGATCCTGCAGGTCTGACGTCTCGGCGGTTTTGCCGCACATGCCCTGCGCGTAAGAGCAGCCATTGCCTGCCGGGGTACGGATGGTTTGTTCACATTGCACACAAAACATAATCACACCTGTTAAAGTTATATTTGATATACATGTTTAAGATTATGCTGGTGCCAGATCAGAGAAAAGCGCTTTCTGATACAAAATGGAGGGAGATTGATTTAGCGCAATTTTGGCGGCAGAGACCTACCGCCAGAGGGGTATCAGGCCGAGAAGAAGGCCATCAGAATGGGCACCAGCAGGCTAAGAACAAAGCCGTGAACAATGGCTGCCGGCACCAGCTCCAGGCCTCCAGAGCGTTGCAGGACGGGCAGGGTAAAGTCCATCGACGTGGCGCCGCACAGCCCCAGCGCCGTAGAGCGGCTGCGTCGTACCAGACCCGGAATCAACATAATGGCAATCAGCTCGCGGGCCAGATCGTTAAAGAAGGCGGCGCTGCCGATGACCGGGCCGAAAGATTCGGTCAACAGAATGCCGGAGAGGGAGTACCAGCCGAAGCCGGACGCCATCGCCAGTGCGGTGTTGAGCGGCAGGTCGAGGATAAAGGCATTAATGACCCCCGCCAGTAACGAGCTGCCGACCACCACGACCGCCACGATCATGCCGCGACGGTTCAGGACAATCTGTTTCAGGGTCATGCCGCTATTTCTCAGCTGAATACCGACCAGGAATAGCAGGAAGATAAGGGTATATTCACTGGCTTCGGTCGCGTGATGTAATACCGCCCATCCGGTGAGCCCAAGCAGAAAGCCGAGCACTACCACTCCGCATAATTTTAATGACTCCAGCGCCATCGCTATACGCGAGGGTAATTTTTCCTGCTGATGATGGTTTTTCCACGGAATAGTGCGCTCCAGCCATAACAGGGCGGCAATATTGCACAGTAAAATAACCACAACGGTGATGGAGGAGTAATAGAGTATCGCCAGTAAATTGGTCGCCAGGTTATCCAGAAAGGCGAGGCTGATGCCCATAAAAAAAAGAATGATGTAAACTATCCAGCTCAACAGGCGATTAATTAGCTTTAATGCAGCTGCGTGTCGGAGGGGGATAAAGTAGCCTGCTATCAGTGGTAGCAGAATGATTAATAATCCTGAAAACATGAACAACACAATCCTTATTGAGTAGCTGAATAGCGCCGATGACACTACCGAAATAGAGCTGCTCAGTAAAGGTGCAAATGGAAAACCGGGTAGCGCAGAGCCACCCGGTATTATTTTTAATCGCGTTTTTCCAGCAGTGTACGGTACAGCACGCCACCCAGGATACCGCCCACGATCGGCATCACCCAGAACAGCCACAGCTGCTCTAACGCCCAGCCACCCTGGAAGATCGCCACCGCGGTGCTGCGCGCCGGGTTAACGGAGGTGTTAGTCACCGGAATGCTGATCAGGTGAATAAGCGTCAGTGCCAGACCGATGGCAATCGGCGCGAAACCGGCCGGTGCGTGTTTGTCGGTAGCGCCATGAATGACCAACAGGAAGCCGGCGGTAAGCACGATTTCAATCACGATGGCTGACAGCATTGAGAAGCCGCCCGGTGAATGTTCGCCAAAACCGTTCGAGGCAAAACCGCTGGCCGCCGCATCAAAGCCTGCCTTACCGCTGGCAATCACATACAGAATAGCGGCGGCAATAATCCCGCCCACCACCTGGGCCACCACGTAGCCAATAATGTCTTTCGCCGGGAAACGTCCGCCCGCCCACAGGCCCAGCGTCACGGCCGGATTGAAATGGCCGCCGGAAATGTGCCCCACGGCGTAGGCCATGGTTAATACCGTCAAGCCGAAGGCCAGCGCAACGCCAGCGAAACCAATCCCTAATTCCGGAAATGCAGCTGCCAGAACAGCACTGCCGCAGCCACCCAATACCAGCCAGAATGTACCAAAACATTCCGCCGCTAATTTTCTGAACATAACCACCTCAATGTAAAAACGAGCTTTTTCCATCGCTCACAATTTATCGTCATAAAATATGACGATGTTTAACGGCGTTATTTTAAAAATGAACCGCATGGTTCACCAGTGAAATAAAACCCACAAATTTGATTCAGGGCAATGCGAGGTTATTCCTTTTTTAATTTTCGGGAGATAACGGGCGACGAATATTAATATCCGGCCTCTTTAAATTTCAAATGAAAGTGCCTTGTCATATTCTTAATTTTATATTTGCTGGCATAACTCTCCTGACAATATTCGACTGTCGGGCCGGAGTTCCTGGCGCTATACTGCTGATAACTTAAAGGAAAGAGTGTCATTATCCCGGAGGACCTATGCTGCTTGAACGGGTGGAAATCGTAGGGTTTCGCGGCATTAATCGCCTGTCGCTGATGCTGGAACAAAATAACGTCCTGATCGGGGAAAATGCCTGGGGTAAATCTAGCCTGCTGGACGCGCTCACGCTGCTGTTATCATCGGATGCCGAACTCTATCACTTCGTTCGCGATGACTTCTGGTTCCCACCGGGCGATATTCAGGGGCGGGAACACCATCTGCACATTGTTTTGACCTTCCGGGAAACCGATCCTGGCCGCCACAGGGTGCGTCGCTACCAGCCTCTTGCCGGGTGCTGGGTGCCTTGTCAGGATGGTTATCAGCGTATCTTTTACCGTCTGGAGGGCGAACTTGCGGACGATGAGAGCGTACTGACCCTGCGCAGTTTTATCGATGCGGAGGGTAATCCCCTGGAGAGGGACAATATCGACGAGCTGGCGTGTCATCTTATCCGTCTGGTGCCGGTGCTGCGCTTACGGGATGCCCGCTTTATGCGCCGCATCCGCACGGGGTCGGTGCCTGCTATGCCGGAGGTGGAAGTTACCGCCCGTGAGCTGGATTACCTGGCGCGCGAGCTGGTGGCGCGTCCGCAAAATCTTAGCGATGGCCAGATCCGTCAGGGCCTCTCTGCTATGGTGCAGTTGCTTGAACACTACTTTTCCGAGCAGGGCTCCTCGCCCGTGCGCAACCGGTTGATGCGCCGGCGGTCCCACGATGAGCAACGAAGCTGGCGTTATCTCGATATCATCAACCGGATGATCGACAAACCCGGCGGACGATCGCACCGGGTGATTCTGCTGGGACTTTTCTCTACCCTGCTGCAGGCAAAAGGGACCGTGCGACTGGATCGGGATGCCCGGCCGCTGTTGTTGGTTGAAGATCCGGAAACGCGCTTGCACCCCATCATGCTATCGGTGGCCTGGCATCTGCTGAATTTGCTGCCGTTACAGCGCATCACCACCACCAACTCGGGTGAACTACTGTCACTTACGCCGGTGGAGCAGGTTTGTCGGCTGGTGCGTGAGTCGGGACGCGTCTCGGCATTTCGCCTTGGACCGGGTGGAATGAACGCTGAAGAGAGTCGCCGCATCGCTTTTCATATCCGTTTTAACCGTGCCTCTTCGCTCTTTGCCCGCTGCTGGCTGCTGGTAGAGGGCGAAACCGAAACCTGGGTCATCAACGAGCTGGCCCGTCAGTGCGGGCACCATTTTGATGCTGAGGGCATTAAGGTCATTGAGTTCGCCCAGTCCGGCCTCAAGCCGCTGATTAAATTCGCCCGCCGGATGGGCATTGAGTGGCACGTCCTGGTGGATGGTGACGAGGCGGGGAGAAAATATGCCGCTACCGTCCGTGGGTTACTCAATCACGATAGGGATGAGGAACGCGATCATCTGACCGAACTGCCCGCGATGGATATGGAGCATTTCATGTACCGACAGGGTTTTGCCGATGTCTTCCACCGGGTGGCGATGATCCCCGCCGATGTTCCCATGAACATGCGGCGGGTCATTACTAAGGCGATTCACCGCTCATCCAAACCTGATCTGGCCATTGAAGTCGCGATGGAAGCAGGGCGCCGTGGGGTCGATTCGGTTCCCACCTTACTGCGAAAAATGTTCTCCCGCGTGCTCTGGCTGGCGCGCGGTCGGGCGGATTAACGAAACAGACCGCTCATTTGCGCCGGCACCGCATCCAGTAACTGATATCGGCGGCGATACTCAGCCCGTTTTTTACTGGCGATGTCAGCCTCGCTTTTACGGGGGATGACGCAAGGAATGTGATAATAGCCGCTGGCATCACACTCGCCGGCCACAGAGGCCCAGAAGGCGCTGTAGTCGGCGTGAATTTTATCTTTCTTATCGCGGTAGCGCAGGCTGCGATAGATATGGGTTTCGTTGCTGACTGCCAGGATCTGGTTGATGTTAAACGCCTGGGCAAACTGACAGACGGCTTCCATAACCAGACGTTTCGGGAAGAGACCATGACAGGCCTTGGTCGCTTTCTGAATCTCTTCGTGCGGCAATTCGCGTTTGCCCCCCTGTAACCCGCCGATGAACAGCGTGGGTTGATTCTGGTATTCACAGAGCGTAAAGGTCATCTCTGCCAGCGTCTCTCCGCTGCTGTTACGCATTAAAATCGTGCTGTCGCCCTCTTTATCCAGCGAGATCATCATCGTGAACTCCAGGGTGTAAGTGTCGCCATCTTTGCCCTGCAGCTGCGCCAGCACCAGGCCGTTGCCGCGCAGATAGTTGCGCAGCTCTTCAGGGGAGAGGGTGGCGTAGAGGCGGCCGTAGTGATAACGAACGGCGTCCAGCTTCTGCTTACGGGTTAAGTTGGCCGCCAGATAGGGGCGATGCAGGCGCACGGGCAGGCGGGGCTGGCGGATCAACAGCTGATTGAGCTCCGGCAACTGGGCCAGAACGTTCATCCACTCCAGACTTAAACGTGGCATCATTAACGAGCGCAGCAGAAATTTGCGGCGGAAGCTGCGCTGGTGCCAGAATTTACCCGGCCGCCATTTTCCGCTGAGCAGGTCAAAAAACAGTCCCAGGCGAGTGAGGGGCCGAGAAGGCGTGAGCGCGTTATCAGTAAGCTGCGACATAGTGAAACCATCCATTATTATTGATGGGGTGATTTCATCATTTGTTAACTTAACGAATTATCAATAACTCTGGTACTCTCATCACTATTCAAACCTTGTTTAACCCCAGTTGATATTAGCCTTCTCATTTTGATGGAACATTCGAAGGAACCAGGATCGTTATGAAGATCAGAAGTAAGCTCAAAAAGCGGTATATCCTTGCTGCGATTATTATTTTCGTTGCGCTGATTGCTGTCTGGAAGACGCTAAATAAACCCACTCCTCTCTACCAGACGCTTATTGTCCGCCCGGGCGAGCTGCAACAAAGCGTATTAGCTACCGGTAAACTTGATGCACTGCGTAAAGTCGACGTGGGCGCACAGGTGAGCGGGCAGCTGAAAACGCTGTCGGTTGAAATTGGGGATAAAGTGAAAAAAGGGGAACTGCTGGGGGTGATCGATCCTGAGCAGGCTGAGAACCAGATCAAAGAGGTGGAAGCGACCCTGATGGAGCTGCGCGCCCAGCGCGGGCAAGCCGAAGCAGAGCGTAAACTGGCCCAGGTGACGCTGGCGCGCCAGCAGCAACTGGCCAAAACCCAGGCCATCTCTCGTCAGGATCTGGATACAGCGGCCACAGAACTGGCGGTGAAGCAGGCGCAGATTGGCACCATTGATGCGCAAATCAAACGCAATCAGGCCAGCCTCGACAGCGCCAAAACGAACCTCGAGTATACCCGCATCGTCGCGCCGATGGCCGGTGAGGTGACGCAAATCACTACCCTGCAAGGGCAGACGGTGATTGCCGCTCAGCAGGCTCCAAACATTCTGACCCTCGCAGACATGAGCACCATGCTGGTGAAAGCCCAAGTCTCCGAGGCGGACGTTATCCACCTTAAACCCGGTCAAAAAGCCTGGTTTACCGTATTGGGTGACCCGCAAACCCGCTATGAAGGGGTGCTGAAAGATATCCTGCCAACGCCGGAAAAGGTCAACGACGCCATTTTCTACCATGCCCGCTTTGAAGTCCCGAACCCAAAAGGGGTGTTGCGTCTGGAGATGACCGCGCAGGTGCATATCCAGCTTACCGGCGAAAAAAATGTGCTGACCGTACCGCTGGCGGCGCTGGGCGAATCGACCGGAGATAACCGCTATAAAGTCAAAGTGCTGCGTAACGGCGAGACCCGTGAGCGTGAAGTCAGCCTCGGCTCGCGCAATGACACGGATGTGGTGGTTGTGAAAGGGCTGGAAGAGGGGGATGAGGTCGTCGTCAGTGAGACCCTGCCGGGAGCGGGTAAATGACCGCTTTGCTTGAACTGAATGCAATTCGCCGGAGTTACCCTTCGGGGGATGGCGAGGTGGAGGTGCTGAAAGGCATCTCTCTGCAGGTTGAAGCGGGGGAGATGGTCGCCATCGTCGGTGCCTCGGGCTCCGGTAAATCCACCCTGATGAACATTCTCGGCTGTCTGGATAAACCCACCAGCGGCACCTACCGCGTGGCGGGCACCGACGTGTCGACCCTCAGTGGGGATGCCCTGGCCAAACTGCGCCGCGAGCACTTCGGGTTTATCTTTCAGCGTTATCACCTGCTCTCGCATCTGAGCGCCGTACAGAACGTCGAAGTGCCTGCCGTTTACGCGGGCGTAGAGCGCCGCAAACGGCTGGAGCGGGCACAGGCGCTCTTAACCCGGCTGGGGCTGGGCGAGCGCGTCGATTATCAACCCTCGCAGCTTTCCGGCGGTCAACAGCAGCGCGTCAGTATCGCGCGTGCTCTGATGAACGGCGGGCAGGTGATCCTCGCTGACGAACCCACCGGGGCGCTCGACAGCCACTCTGGCGAAGAGGTGATGGCAATCCTGCACCAACTCCGCGATCAGGGGCATACGGTGATCATTGTCACCCACGATCCCCAGGTTGCGGCCCAGGCAGAGCGCATCGTGGAGATCCGGGATGGCGAACTGGTCAGCAATCCTCCGGCAAAGCAGGGCCAAACACGCAGTCAGCAGGTGGCGCTACCGCCCCCCTCCGGCTGGCGCCAGTTTGCCAGCAGTTTTCGTGAGGCACTGACCATGGCCTGGCTGGCGATGGCCGCCAATAAAATGCGAACCCTGCTGACGATGCTAGGCATCATTATCGGTATCGCTTCGGTGGTCTCGATTGTCGTAGTCGGTGATGCGGCCAAGCAGCTGGTGTTGGCCGACATTCGTGCTATCGGGACCAACACCATTGATGTCTATCCCGGTAAGGATTTTGGCGATGACGAGCCGCAGTTCCAGCAGGCGTTGAAGTATGACGATCTGGCCGCGATCCAGAAGCAGCCGTGGGTCAACTCGGCCACGCCGGCGGTGTCGCAAAACTTACGCCTGCGCTACGGCAATATTGATGTGGCGGCCAGCGCTAACGGGGTGAGCGGCGACTATTTCAACGTTTACGGCATGACCTTTAGCGAGGGGGCGACCTTCAACGCTGAGCAGCTTGCCGGGCGCGCGCAGGTGGTGATTCTGGATGCCAATTCACGTCGTCAGCTCTTCCCGAATAAGGCGAAGGTGGTAGGCGAGGTGATTCTGGTGGGCAACATGCCCGCAACGGTTATCGGCGTCGCTGAAGAGAAGCAGTCAATGTTTGGCAGCAGTAAGATCCTCCGCGTCTGGTTGCCTTATACCACTATCTCCGGGCGTATTATGGGGCAGTCGTGGCTGAACTCCATCACCGTGCGCGTGAAAGAGGGATACGATAGCACCCAGGCCGAGCAGCAGCTTGCACGCCTGTTAACGCTGCGGCATGGCAAGAAAGATTTCTTTACCTGGAACATGGACGGCCTCTTGAAAACGGCGGAAAAGACCACACGTACTCTTCAGCTGTTCCTGACGCTGGTGGCGGTCATTTCACTGGTGGTGGGTGGCATCGGGGTGATGAATATCATGCTGGTGTCGGTCACGGAGCGAACCCGGGAGATTGGCATCCGCATGGCGGTGGGCGCCCGGGCCAGCGATGTGCTTCAGCAGTTTTTAATCGAGGCGGTGCTGGTTTGTCTTGTGGGCGGTGCGCTGGGCATCTCCCTCTCGCTGTTAATTGCGTTTACGTTGCAGCTCTTTTTACCGGGCTGGGAAATTGGCTTTTCGCCGATGGCGCTGATGACCGCTTTCTTGTGCTCAACCTTCACCGGCATTTTGTTCGGCTGGTTGCCTGCACGCAATGCGGCAAGGCTGGATCCGGTGGATGCGCTAGCGCGAGAATAAGCGAAATAAAAATGCCAGCCGATCGGGCTGGCATTTTGACTGCATGATGTACACAATGAAGCAGAGAGCTAGGCGGTCGCCTCGACTTCGTAGGGCACAATCACACTTGCGTGATTGCCTTTTGGCCCTTGATGTACATCGAACCGGACCGACTGCCCGGCTTTTAACGTTCTGTAACCATCCATTTGAATGGTGGAATAGTGAGCGAAAATATCTTCGCCGCCGCCTTCAGGGCAGATGAAACCAAACCCTTTGGCGTTGTTGAACCACTTAACAGTACCCGTTTCCATGCTTCGACATCCTTCGTAAGTCTTATTAATTAAGATGGAATGAACCGGTGGCGGAGCGGGGGCTGTTCAAAACCTCGCCAACTCTCGCCAGTCTAATTTAGATAAACCAAACAGATCGTCAAGCGTTTGCCGGCGGGGGAAGGGGAAAAATGAACCAAAATTTGAAGCAGTTAACGCTATTGCCGGGTATTGTGACAGACATCGCGGATGGCAATAATAGATGAGAGTTATCTGACAACTGGGGTAGATTGAAGTTATGTATGATCCTCAGTCAGGGCAGCGTACAACGATGATGATGACTGACAATGGGTAAGACGAACGACTGGCTAGATTTCGACAAGCTGGCGGAAGATGAACTGCGCGACGCGCTAAAACCGCCATCTATGTATAAAGTTATGTTAATGAACGATGACTACACGCCAATGGAATTTGTTATTGACGTGCTACAAAAGTTCTTTTCTTATGATGTAGAACGTGCAACGCAACTGATGCTTGCCGTTCACTATCACGGCAAAGCCATCTGCGGGGTATTTACCGCAGAAGTCGCAGAGACGAAGGTGGCGATGGTGAACAAGTATGCGAGGGAGAACGAGCATCCGTTGCTGTGTACGCTGGAAAAAGCCTGATTCAGGCATGAAAATTGGGGGAGGTGCCTATGCTCAATCAAGAACTGGAACTCAGTTTAAATATGGCTTTCGCCAGAGCGCGTGAGCACCGACATGAGTTTATGACCGTCGAGCACTTGCTGCTCGCACTGCTTAGCAACCCATCCGCCCGCGAGGCGCTCGAAGCCTGCTCGGTGGACCTGGTGGCGCTGCGTCAGGAACTCGAAGCCTTCATCGAACAAACCACACCGGTCCTGCCCGTGAGTGAAGAGGAGCGCGACACGCAGCCGACGCTCAGCTTCCAGCGCGTCTTGCAGCGTGCGGTGTTCCATGTCCAGTCCTCCGGACGTAGCGAAGTGACGGGCGCCAACGTACTGGTCGCTATCTTCAGCGAGCAGGAGTCGCAGGCTGCGTATCTGCTGCGCAAACATGAAGTCAGCCGCCTCGATGTGGTGAACTTTATCTCTCACGGAACGCGTAAAGACGAGCCGAATCAGCCATCGGATCCCAGCAACCAGGTCAATAACGAAGAGCAAGCAGGCGGGGAGGAACGTATGGAAAACTTCACCACCAATCTTAATCAGCTTGCTCGCGTTGGCGGTATCGATCCGCTGATTGGCCGCGATAAAGAGCTGGAGCGCGCTATCCAGGTACTGTGCCGTCGCCGTAAAAATAACCCGCTGCTGGTGGGTGAGTCGGGCGTGGGTAAAACCGCGATTGCCGAAGGGCTCGCCTGGCGTATTGTGCAGGGCGACGTTCCGGAAATCATGGCCGATTGCACCATCTATTCGTTGGATATCGGCTCTCTGCTGGCGGGTACCAAATATCGCGGTGATTTCGAAAAACGCTTTAAAGCCTTGCTGAAACAGCTGGAGCAGGACACCAGCAGTATCCTGTTTATCGATGAGATCCACACTATCATCGGCGCAGGTGCGGCCTCCGGCGGCCAGGTGGATGCAGCCAACCTGATTAAACCGCTGCTCTCCAGCGGTAAAATCCGCGTGATGGGCTCTACCACCTATCAGGAGTTCAGCAACATTTTCGAGAAAGACCGTGCTCTGGCACGTCGTTTCCAGAAAATCGACATTACCGAGCCGTCGGTTGAAGAGACCGTGCAGATCATCAATGGTCTGAAAACGAAATACGAAGCGCACCACGATGTGCGTTATACCGCGAAGGCGGTGCGTGCGGCGGTAGAGTTGGCGGTGAAATACATTAACGATCGTCATCTGCCGGATAAAGCGATTGACGTGATCGACGAAGCGGGCGCTCGCGCTCGCCTGATGCCGGTCAGCAAGCGTAAGAAAACCGTCAATGTGGCGGATATCGAGTCCGTGGTGGCACGTATTGCGCGTATCCCTGAGAAGAGCGTTTCTCAGAGCGACCGTGACACGCTGCGTAACCTGGGCGATCGTCTGAAAATGTTGGTCTTCGGACAGGATAAAGCCATTGAGGCCTTAACCGAAGCCATCAAGATGGCGCGCGCCGGGCTGGGGCATGACCACAAACCTGTCGGTTCCTTCCTCTTCGCCGGCCCAACCGGGGTAGGGAAAACCGAGGTGACGGTACAGCTCTCCAAAGCGCTGGGTATCGAGCTGCTGCGCTTTGATATGTCCGAGTATATGGAGCGTCACACCGTGAGCCGTTTGATCGGTGCGCCTCCGGGCTATGTAGGCTTTGACCAGGGCGGTCTGCTCACTGACGCGGTGATCAAGCATCCGCACGCGGTACTGCTGCTTGATGAGATCGAAAAAGCGCACCCGGACGTGTTCAACATCCTGCTGCAGGTGATGGATAACGGGACGCTGACAGATAACAACGGGCGCAAGGCGGACTTCCGCAACGTGGTGCTGGTGATGACTACCAACGCCGGTGTACGTGAAACTGAGCGTAAGTCTATCGGCCTGATCCACCAGGATAACAGCACCGATGCGATGGAAGAGATCAAGAAGATCTTTACGCCGGAGTTCCGTAACCGCCTGGACAACATTATCTGGTTCGATCACCTCTCTACCGATGTGATCCATCAGGTGGTGGATAAGTTCATCGTCGAGCTGCAGGTTCAGCTGGATCAGAAAGGCGTGTCGCTGGAAGTGAGTCAGGAGGCCCGCAACTGGCTGGCCGAGAAAGGCTACGACCGTGCGATGGGTGCCCGTCCGATGGCGCGTGTGATTCAGGATAACCTGAAGAAACCGCTGGCCAACGAACTGCTGTTTGGTTCGCTGGTGGATGGCGGTCAGGTGACCGTTGCGTTGGATCAGGCGAAAAATGAGCTGACGTACGATTTCCAAAGTGCGCAGAAGCACAAGCCGGAAGCGGCACACTAACGTCACTGAAAAGTAACAAGCCGGGTTAAAAACCCGGCTTTTTTTTGCCCTCAACCGCTCAAGGCTGGAATTTTGCGAGGCGCTTTCCAGAATAATGAACAGAATATGGCTGGATATAATTACAGTGGTAAAGTGTTTTTATACCGGTATAAGTGGCGTCCTGAGAGTGCGGATAGACATGCGTTAAGGAGGATGAATGGACAGTAACACCCCTTTGGTTTATCCCTACAGCGAGCTAGCGCGTTATCCGGATCTGGCGACCCTTACGGAACGATGCACTCTGCTGACCGAAATTCTGCTCGACAGCTCGTCGCTGCCGCAAATTCAGCCGGTTTGCCGTTGTCTGGGGGCTTATCTTGCAAGGGTAAAAGAGACGCTAGAAGGCGCAATGCGCGATTATCAGACTGTAGCGTTCGATGAAGAGTTGGTTCAGTATCTGCCAGAGGGGTGGCGACTGAAAGAGACCGAGGGCCGGTGTGATTACTGCCGGGCACTAAACCATGTGCTACTGGTTTCCCATTTCGACCGCGATATGCTGCCCTATCTGACCCGCTTGCTGCACGATATGACGCTGTCTATGCGTGATGGCCTCGCGCTGCGCGAGCACTGCCTTGTGTTCAAGGTTACTCACTAATAAAACAGTATGACTGTTCTCCTCACCAGTCCTCTCAATCTCATCGTGTGGGATCCCGATGCCGGGAAGTGAGTAGTGGCTGAGAAGCCTCTTTTTTGACCCTCTCCCCACCGCATCAGCGAGGGCGTCGGAAATTTCTTTTATAGTACCCCTTTTAAGGTTCCTCTGAGGAAAGGGGGAGGCGCAGGCAATAAAAAAGGCCGGGAATAATCCCGGCCTTTTTCAATATTCATCTGCCTTAGCAGGCAATAACAATTAGCGACTACGGAAGACAATGCGACCTTTGCTCAGGTCGTACGGGGTCAACTCAACAGTCACTTTGTCGCCCGTCAGAATGCGGATGTAGTTTTTGCGCATTTTACCGGAGATGTGTGCAGTCACCACGTGACCGTTTTCCAGTTCTACGCGAAACATGGTGTTAGGCAACGTATCAAGTACGGTACCCTGCATTTCAATATTGTCTTCTTTGGCCATCTAATCCTCTGGGGTATCACTACCAAGTTTTGAACCGGCAAGATAATGCCGAAATTCATCAATTAAGTAAAGAATTGTGCGGTTAAAACGCAACAAAGCAGCTTCGGCGCATTGCCCGACGTGACGGTACGACCGTACGAAAAGCGCATACGTAAAGGGGAGAAGACAGGATAAACGCCAGGACGTTATCTGATGCAAGCTATTCCCAAACGGCGGCGGGGCAACAGGCAGAACCTACTCTGCGGCACCAATTATAGCACCATGATAAAAAAATATGCGCAAAACATTTATCCCCGAGGCATAAATAACGTAGTGGGCACCCAAAAGTTTTGCGGTAATTTTTGCGGACGCATTGTTTCAAGATGCTGTAAATATTCGCGGCGGGTAATCTCCACGGCGCCCAATGACGCGGTGTGGTCATTCAGCACCTGGCAATCCAGCAGCTGACCGCCGTTTTGCACAAAATGTTCGCAAAATACCAGCAGGGCCGTTTTTGACGCATTCACCGCGCGACTGAACATCGACTCGCCACAGAACAGGGACCCCTGAGCGACGCCGTACATCCCCCCGACCAGCAAGTCTCCCTGCCATACCTCGATAGAGTGGGCATAACCCAGCTCATGCAGACGATGATAGGCATCAATCACTTCACGGGTGATCCAGGTCCCTTCATGCCGATCGTTAGCACAGCCCTCGATCACCTTGCCAAACGCGTGATTAAGCGTGACGCGATAGGGGGAGCGGCTATGGAAGCGCTTCATGCTGCGGCTGAGATGAAACTCCGTGGGCCAGAGTACCGCCCGGGGATCGGGTGACCACCACAATATAGGATCGCCTGGAGAGAACCAGGGAAAGATCCCCCGCTGGTAAGCCATTAACAGACGCGACGGGCCTAAATCGCCGCCGAGAGCCAACAGGCCGTTAGGTTCACGCAATGCTCCCTCCGGAGAAGGGAACGCAAGAGAGTGGCGAGAAAGCTGGACCAGGCGCATGACAGCAAAACTCCAGTACGCGAGTAAGGATCGGTTCAAATATAAACCCAAATACTTCGCGTTGCAGGAGAGCGGCATAGGCGCAATTCTCCGGTGACTCGCTCAGCAAGTCACTGGAGTGAGCGACGAATCTGCCGGGAGCAGATTTGAACGCTGCTCGCAGCGCCACCGCAGAACCAGACCCAGCGATGGATCCGGTCACAAAGCCAACGTACCTGCAGCTCGAAGTATGACGGGTGTAGACTACAGACGTTGTTTAAACTGGTAGTAGCGACCCTGTTTCGCCAACAGCTCTGCGTGACTACCTTGCTCAATAATATGTCCGTTGTCCATCACAATTATTTGATCCAGTGCAGCCAGTCCACGCAGGCGATGGGTCACCATCACCAGGGTTTTTCCGCGCATCTCTTCGGCCAGCAAATCGAGAATTTGGCTCTCTGTCGTCGCGTCCAGTCCTTCGGTAGGTTCATCCAGTAGCATAAGCGGTGCGTCATGGAGCAACGCGCGGGCAATCGCCAGACGTCGCAGTTCGCCGCCGGAAAGTTGACGTCCCCCTTCACCGAGCCAGCTGTTCAGCCCTTCATCTTCCAGCAGCTTATGCAGGCCCACTTTTTCCAGCATGACACAGAGCCTTTCATCGCTTGCGGCAGGGGCCGCAAGCAGCAGGTTATCGCGCAGCGTGGCGCTAAACAGATGAACACGCTGGGGCACAACGCTCACGGCGTTACGCAGCGCAGCTTCGCTGAACTGGGGCAGGGGGGTGTCATTAAAGCGAATAACCCCCTCCTGCGGATCCCAGGCGCGAGTGAGCAACTGCAGCAACGTCGATTTTCCGCAGCCGGTTCGCCCCAGCACCGCAACGTGTGCACCCGCGGGAATGTTCAGATTCAGACTATCCAGCGCTTTTTGCGCTTTATCGTCGTAGCTAAAACTGACATTTTCGAGCGTGAGCGATAGCCGGGCAGGACACTCACAGGATGTTTCGCTAAAGCGCACTTCCGGCGTCTGTCCGGTGATTTCGGTGATGCGCAGCGCAGAGGCGATAACCTGGCCCAGATGCTGGAACGCACCCGTGACCGGGGCCAGCGCTTCAAAAGCGGCCAGCGCACAGAAGACAAAGAGCGCAATCAGTGCGCCGGGCTGAGTGTTATCACCCACGCCGCCTGCGGCCAGCCACAGCATTGCAACCACGGCAACGCCACCAATCAACAGCATCAGCGCTTGTGAAAGGGCCGTCAGTTCGGACTGCTTGCGCTGGGCTTCGTGCCAGTTAAGTTCGGTATTCTCCATCTGATAACGATAACGCTGGCTGGCGCCAAATACGGTTAATTCTGCCTGCCCCTGCAGCCACGCTGTCAGTTGCTGGCGATACTCGCCACGCAGATGGGTCAGGTTTTGCCCGGTTGTTTTCCCGGCACGATAAAACAGCGGGGGCAGTAAAAACAGCGTCAGCAGCATGATCCCGCCCAGCACCAGCGCAAGGTGTATATCAAGCAGGCTCAGCCCCAGCGTCACGACCACAATCACGACAAACGCGCCCACTAATGGCGAAATCACCCGAAGATAGAGGTGATCGAGCGTGTCCACATCCGCCACCACGCGATTAAGCAATTCGCCCTGGCGATAACGCGCCAGCCCAGCGGGGGAGAGGGGAAGGAGTTTGCTGAAGGTATCGACGCGCAGGTGTTGCAACACGCGGAAGGTGGCATCGTGGCTCACCAGACGTTCGAAGTAGCGGCCGGCGGTACGGGTGATGGCGGTGCCGCGGACCCCGGCAGCGGGCAGCATATAGTTAAAGCTGTAAAGCCCCGCAAAGCCAGCTACGGCGGACGCTGAGAGGAACCAGCCGGAAAGGGTAAGCAGGCCAATACTGGCTAACAGGGTAAGAATCGCCAGAGCGACGCCCAGGGTTAGCATCCATTTATGACGCTTATAAAGCGCAAGATAAGGCAATAACGCGCGCATCAAATATCCTCCTGACGATTGGCCAGCAGGGCGGCAAAGGGCCCCTGCGCCGTAGCGAGCGTGGCGTAATCTCCCTGCTCGACAAGACGGCCATTTTCCATCACCCAGATCTGGTCCCATCCGGCAATGCCTTCCAGCTGGTGCGTCACCATTAACGTGGTTTGCTGCAACGAGGCCGTATCCAGCGCGGACATCACCCGCTGTTCGCTATGCGCATCCAGGCTGGCGCCCGGTTCATCAAGCAGTAAAAGCTGACAGGGGTTGAGCAGGGCGCGGGCGACGGCGATACGTTGCGCCTGGCCTACCGAGAGCCCGGCAGACTGGTCACCCACCCGGGTATCCACCCCGTTGGGTAACAGCGGCAAGAATTCGCTGACCCAGGCGCGATCGAGCACCGATTTCAGCTCCTCTTCGCTGGCATCCGGGCGCGCCAGAAGGACATTTTCGCGCAGCGTGGCGGCAGGCAGCTGCGGGTTTTGCCCAACCCAACTCAGATGGGCACGCCACTCGTCGGGATCCAGTGCCGAAAGTTCGGTCTGGTTAACGCGCAGTGAACCGCTGTAGGCCATAAAACCGGAGAGCGCATTTAACAGCGAGCTCTTGCCAGAACCACTGGTACCCACAAGCACTACGCGTTGACCCGCGTGCAGGGTGAAATTCAGCGGTCCTGCCAGCACTTTACCTTCAGGTGATAATACGCAGAAATCCTCAGCCTGAATGACTACCGGCTGTGTTGTATTTAGCGTGACATCGCCGCGCTGCGGATGCGCAAGCGGCGTCTCCAGGAAGGTTTTGAGGCTGTCGGCGGCACCCACGGCCTGCGCTTTGGCGTGATAGAAGGTTCCCAGATCGCGAAGCGGCTGGAAAAATTCCGGTGCCAGAATCAGGGCCAGGAAACCTGCAGAGAGCGTAACGGCCGTGCCGTAGTGACCAAAATCAAGGGCGCCGAGATAAGAGAAGCCAAAATAGACCGCTACCAGCGCAATGGAGAGGGAGGTAAAGAACTCCAGTACGCCGGAAGAGAGGAAGGCGAGACGTAAAACTTCCATGGTGCGCTGACGGAAATCCTGTGAGGCCAGGCGAATATTTTCGATTTCCGCATCGCCCCGGCCGAACACCCGCAGCGTCTCCATACCCCGTAGACGATCGAGGAAATGCCCGCTCAGACGGCCCAGCGCCAGAAAATTACGGCGGTTTGCATCGGCCGCACCCATGCCTACCATCGCCATAAATAGCGGAATAAGCGGGGCAGTACAGAGCAGAATCAGGGCCGCGACCCAGTTATAGGGGAAGATCGCGATAACAATGAGCAGCGGTACGCAGGCGGCGAGCGCCATCTGTGGAAGATAGCGAGCATAGTAGTCGTGCATATCGTCAATTTGCTCAAGGATGAGGGTCGCCCAGCTCCCGGCCGGCTTGCCCTGAATCCAGGCGGGGCCCGCCTGCTGAAGTCTGTCCAGCACCTGGCGGCGAATCTCATAGCGTATATGCTGCCCCGCATGAAACCCCACCCGCTCACGCAGCCAGACGACCCACGCACGCAGAATAAAGACCAGCATCAGCACGACAAAGGGCAATAACAGCGCCTCGCGCGGTATGTTCTCCATTATCATCATGTTAAGAATGCGGGCCAGCAGCCAGGCCTGACCGACAATCAACAGGCCGCTGATAAAACCCAGAAGTCGGGAAATATTCAGCCAGCGGCGGGAAATAACGCTTTGCTGTTTCAGCCAGCGAGTTAACTCTTGTTGACGGGTTTTTTCCATTGCGTGCTTTGCAGGTGAAGTTATCAGAAATTAGGCACGGCAATGTTACACGCCAGGAAAAATAAAGGCGACCTATGGCCGCCTTTATTTACGTTTGTTACTGACTTGTAAAGATTATTTGCTCTGTTCAGCCAGCCCATCAAGGTAACGTTCTGCATCCAGCGCAGCCATACAGCCGGTGCCCGCAGAAGTGATTGCCTGACGATAAATGTGGTCCATCACGTCACCTGCGGCGAACACGCCCGGGATGCTGGTCTGGGTCGCATTACCGTGAATACCGGACTGCACTTTGATGTAGCCATTTTCCAGCTCAAGCTGTCCTTCGAAGATGCCGGTGTTTGGGCTGTGGCCGATGGCAACAAACAGGCCCGCCACTTCCAGCGACTCTACGTTATCGGTGTTCTGAGTATCGCGGATACGCAGGCCAGCAACGCCCATCTGGTCGCCAGTCACCTCTTCCAGCGTGCGGTTAGTGTGCAGCACGATGTTGCCGCTGGCCACTTTATCCATCAGACGCTTGATCAGGATTTTTTCCGCGCGGAAGGTTTCACGACGGTGGATCAGATGCACTTCCGAAGCAATATTTGCCAGATAAAGCGCCTCTTCCACGGCAGTATTGCCGCCGCCGATGACCGCCACTTTCTGATTGCGGTAGAAGAATCCGTCGCAGGTGGCGCAGGCGGATACGCCGCGTCCTTTGAAGGCCTCTTCTGAAGGCAGGCCCAGATAGCGAGCAGAAGCCCCCGTAGCGATGATCAGCGCATCACAAGTGTAAACACCACTATCACCGGTCAGCGTGAACGGACGGTTTTGCAGATCGACCTTGTTGATGTGGTCGAACAGAATTTCGGTTTCGAACTTGGTCGCGTGCTCGTGCATACGTTCCATCAGCAGCGGCCCGGTCAGGTCATTCGGATCGCCTGGCCAGTTTTCCACTTCGGTTGTGGTGGTCAACTGACCGCCTTTTTCCATGCCCGTGATCAGTACCGGTTGCAGGTTAGCGCGTGCAGCATAGACCGCTGCGGTGTATCCCGCAGGTCCAGAACCAAGGATTAGCAGCTTACTGTGTTTGGCCGTGCCCATGAGATCCCCATTGTTGTTGGCAGACATTTCCCGCGATTGTAGGGAATTTGTCGCTTTAAAAAAAGGGCACAGCGATTTTGTTAACGATATGTGCAATAGCAACCAGCAATCAATCGGCCCCGCAATTACCTTTTTGAGCGAACAACGCATGAACAATCGGTCGAAAGTAAGGCGATAAAATGAGGATTAATGCCCGGTCGTAATGAATATCCGGCATGTTGTACTAAAAATCGATGTTTTGCTTTGACAATCCCCTGCGCTTTTGCGAAAACATTCAAGGAAGAAAAAAATGCGGTCTTTGTGTAGCGCATAGTCATGCACATAATCGCCATTTTTATCCGGTCAGCGAAATCTACGCATGGTGTGGACAGACGCCATACGTGATGTTGATGACAGCCCACGGGCAACGGTCTTCTTACCACATAACCCCAATTGCTATCGCGCAAACTACAAAACAGGCGATGCGATTAACGACGGGTATAGACTCTGAACAGTGAAGTGCACAGGGTCCTGGCAGGAGTTAGGGAAGGAATACAGAGAGACAATAACAATGGTAGATAGCAAGAAGCGCCCTGGCAAAGATCTCGACCGTATCGATCGTAACATTCTTAATGAATTGCAAAAGGATGGGCGTATTTCCAACGTCGAGCTTTCAAAACGTGTGGGACTTTCCCCGACGCCGTGCCTCGAGCGAGTGCGCCGACTGGAAAGACAGGGTTTCATTCAGGGCTATACGGCTCTGCTTAACCCGCATTATCTGGATGCCTCACTTCTGGTATTTGTTGAGATTACTCTGAATCGTGGCGCGCCGGATGTGTTTGAACAGTTTAACGCTGCTGTGCAAAAACTGGAAGAAATTCAAGAGTGTCACCTGGTTTCCGGTGATTTCGACTACTTGTTGAAAACCCGTGTACCTGACATGTCTGCTTACCGTAAGCTGCTGGGTGAAACCCTGCTGCGTCTGCCTGGCGTGAACGACACCCGTACTTACGTGGTGATGGAAGAAGTCAAGCAGAGCAATCGTCTGGTTATCAAGACGCGCTAACACGGAACAGGTGCAAAATCAGCGTACTTTGGTTACACTCCTGTTAATCCATACAGCAACAGTGTCGGTTTACCGGCACTGTTGTCCGTTTTAGCAAACAGGCAGGAAATGCCTGGTACCTGGAGAGCCTTTCTTGAGCCAGGAATATACTGAAGACAAAGAAGTCAATTTATCTAAGCTAAGCAGTGGGCGCCGACTCCTTGAAGCGTTACTGATTGTTACTGCCCTTTTTGCCATCTGGCTAATGGCAGCCTTACTCAGCTTCAACCCTTCCGATCCCAGCTGGTCACAAACCGCGTGGCATGAGCCTATTCATAATCTGGGCGGTATACCCGGTGCCTGGCTTGCGGATACCCTGTTCTTCATTTTTGGCGTAATGGCCTACACCATCCCGGTGATTATCATCGGTGGATGCTGGTTCGCCTGGCGTCATCGTCAGAACGATGAGTACATCGACTATTTTGCGGTCTCGCTGCGCCTGATTGGGGCGCTAGCGCTGATTCTCACCTCCTGTGGACTGGCGGCGATTAACGCCGACGATATCTGGTATTTTGCCTCTGGCGGGGTGATCGGCAGTCTGCTAAGCACCGCGCTGCAGCCGATGCTGCACAGCAGCGGCGGTACGCTGGCGTTGCTCTGTATCTGGGCCGCAGGCCTGACGCTGTTTACAGGCTGGTCATGGGTGAGCATTGCCGAGAAGATTGGCAGCCTGATTCTGAACATTCTCACCTTCGCCAGTAATCGTACGCGTCGTGACGATACGTGGGTCGATGAAGATGAGTACGAAGACGATTACGAAGAGGCCGAAGAGCACGCCGAGCAGCGTGAGTCGCGTCGCGCACGCATCATGCGTGGGGCATTGGCCCGTCGTAAACGTGTCGCCGAAAAATTCAGCAACCCGTTAGCCCGCAAGACCGACGCGGCGCTCTTCTCCGGTAAACGGATGGATGACGACGAGCAGGTTGCATACAGCGCGGGCGGCGCAGCCGTTGACCCTGACGATGTGCTCTTTTCTGGCCATCGTGCGACGCCGGGCGATTACGATGAATACGATCCACTGCTCAATGGCCATTCCGTGACTGAACCTGTAGCGGCCGCCGCGGTTGCGACCACCGCAGCGCAAGCCTGGGCCGCGCCAGTGGAGGCGGTTACACCTTCTGCGCCCGTACCGGCACCCGAATCAGCAGTGCAGCAGCCGCTGGTTGACTGGCAAACTGCCCCTGGCGTTCATACCCCTGAGCCGACAATTGCCCCTGAGCCGCAGAGCTATGTGCCGGTTCAACAGGAGCCGTGGCAGCAACCTTATCAGCCAGAGCCGGTTTACGAGCCGCAACCTTATCAAGACTATGAACAACCCGTTGCTCAGCCGTATCAAGAGCCGGTCGCGCCGCAGCAACCGTTAGCGACTGAACAACCGTACGTTGCGCCGCAACCCGAGCCTGAAGTGGAAGAGAGCAAGCCGGCTCGTCCGCCTATGTACTATTTCGAAGAGGTCGAAGAGCGCCGTGCTCGCGAACGCGAACAGCTTGCAGCCTGGTATCAACCGGTGCCGGAGCCAAATTCTGCACCAGTCTCTTCGCAACCCGTTTCTGCACCGGCGATGCCAGAGGTTGATCCGACGGCCTCCGTTTCACCGGCGGCAGCCGGCGTGAAGCAGGCTACTGTTTCAGCAACCGCAGCCGCAGCGGCCGCTGCACCTGTCTTTAGCCTCGCCACAGGCGGATCCGGTGCGCCGCGCGCCCAGGTGAAAGAGGGCATTGGCCCGCAACTGCCTCGCCCGAACCGCGTCCGCGTCCCAACCCGGCGTGAGCTGGCTTCCGCCTCTTTCGGGATTAAGATCCCCTCTCAGCAGCGTCAGCCAGAAGAAAAAAGGGTGGATGCGGAATACGATGAGGCTGATGAGTTGCATCAGGATGAGCTGGCTCGCCAGTTTGCTGCGCAACAACAGCAGCGCTATGGCGAAGAGTACCAGACTGAGGAGCAGCCTTACGCGTCTCAGAACGAAGAAGATGACGCTGCCGAAGCAGAACTGGCTCGCCAGTTTGCTGCCTCTCAAGAGCAGCGCTATTCAGGCGAGCAGCCGTCAGGCGCGAATCCCTTCTCGTTGTCGGACTTTGAATTTTCACCAATGAAAGATCTGGTGAATGACACCCCGAGCGAGCCGCTGTTTACGCCGAGCGTTATGCCGGAGGCGGAACCGCCTCGTCAACAGTATGCGCCAGCGCCTCAGCAGCAGCCTGTGGCACCGCAACAATATGCGCCAGCGCCTCAGCAGCAGCCTGTGGTACCGCAACAGTTTGCGCCAGCACCTCAGCAGCAGCCTGTGGCACCGCAACAGTATGCGCCAGCGCCTCAGCAGCAGCCTGTGGCTCCGCAGCAGTATGCGCCAGCGCCTCAGCAGCAGCCTGTGGCACCGCAGCAGTATGCGCCAGCGCCTCAGCAGCAGCCTGTGGCTCCACAGCAGTATGCGCCAGCGCCTCAGCAGCAGCCTGTGGCACCGCAGCAGTTTGCGCCAGCGCCCCAGCAGCCTGTGGCACCGCAACAACAGCCGCAAGACAGTCTGATCCATCCTTTATTAATGCGTAATGGTGACAGCCGTCCAGTTCAGCGTCCAACCACGCCGCTGCCGTCGCTCGATCTGTTAACGCCGCCACCGTCTGAAGTGGAGCCGGTTGATACCTTCGCTCTCGAGCAGATGGCTCGCCTGGTTGAAGCGCGTCTGGCCGATTTCCGCATCAAAGCCGATGTCGTGAACTACTCGCCAGGCCCGGTCATTACCCGTTTTGAACTCAACCTGGCACCAGGCGTGAAAGCGGCCCGAATTTCTAACCTGTCCCGTGACCTGGCTCGCTCGCTGTCGACCGTTGCGGTGCGTGTGGTGGAAGTTATTCCCGGCAAGCCGTATGTCGGCCTGGAACTGCCGAACAAGAAGCGTCAGACCGTTTACCTGCGCGAAGTGCTGGATAACACCAAGTTCCGTGACAATCCCTCTCCACTGACGGTGGTACTGGGTAAAGATATCGCAGGCGATCCGGTGGTTGCCGATCTGGCGAAAATGCCTCACCTGCTGGTTGCGGGGACCACCGGTTCCGGTAAATCGGTGGGTGTCAACGCCATGATCCTGAGCATGCTCTACAAGGCACAGCCGGAAGATGTCCGCTTTATCATGATTGACCCTAAAATGCTTGAATTGTCAGTTTATGAAGGCATTCCGCATTTGCTGACCGAAGTGGTCACCGACATGAAAGATGCGGCCAACGCCCTGCGCTGGAGCGTCAATGAGATGGAGCGTCGCTACAAGCTGATGTCTGCCCTCGGCGTGCGTAATCTGGCGGGTTATAACGAGAAGATTGCTGAGGCCGCGCGGATGGGCCGTCCGATTCCGGATCCTTACTGGAAGCCGGGCGATAGCATGGACGCACAACATCCGGTACTGGAAAAGCTGCCTTATATCGTCGTTCTGGTGGATGAATTCGCCGACCTGATGATGACCGTGGGTAAGAAAGTGGAAGAGCTGATTGCCCGTCTGGCGCAAAAAGCGCGTGCCGCCGGTATCCACCTCGTTCTGGCGACCCAGCGGCCTTCCGTAGATGTCATTACGGGTCTTATCAAAGCGAATATCCCGACCCGTATCGCCTTTACCGTGTCGAGTAAAATTGACTCCCGTACCATCCTCGATCAGGGGGGCGCGGAGTCGCTTCTGGGGATGGGCGATATGCTCTACTCCGGCCCGAACTCTACCTCGCCGGTCCGTGTTCATGGTGCCTTTGTCCGCGACCAGGAAGTGCATGCCGTAGTGCAGGACTGGAAAGCGCGTGGCCGTCCGCAGTATGTGGATGGCATTACCTCCGATAGCGAGAGCGAAGGCGGTGGTGCAGGTGGTTTCGATGGTGGAGAAGAGCTGGATCAGCTGTTTGACCAGGCTGTTAACTTCGTTACCGAAAAGCGTAAAGCCTCTATTTCGGGCGTGCAGCGTCAGTTCCGTATCGGCTACAACCGGGCAGCCCGTATTATCGAGCAGATGGAAGCGCAGGGCATTGTGAGTGAAGCCGGGCATAACGGTAACCGCGAAGTGCTGGCGCCGCCTCCCTTTGAGTAATGCGGCTGCTTATTGCAAAGATGCGTAAAGCAGCTAAATTTAAGCATTTTCTTCTGTCACCTGCCTGCGGGCAGGTCCAGAATAGTGGACAAAGAGCGCCCATTCCGGGACGACGTTTTTGAAGGACTAACAATGAAAAAAATCGCAATCGCCTGTGCATTACTGAGTAGCCTTGTCACCAGCAGCGTCTGGGCTGATGCCGCCAGCGACCTGAAAAGCCGTCTGGATAAAGTGAGCAGCTTCCATGCCAGCTTTACGCAGAAAGTCACCGACGGTAGCGGGAACGCGGTACAGGAAGGTCAAGGTGACCTGTGGGTTAAACGTCCTAACCTGTTTAACTGGCATATGACCCAGCCGGATGAAAGCATCCTGGTCTCCGACGGTAAAACCTTGTGGTTCTTTAACCCGTTTGTTGAGCAGGCCACGGCGACCTGGCTGAAAGATGCCACCAGCAATACGCCCTTCATGCTGATTGCGCGTAACCAGTCCAGCGACTGGCAGCAGTACAACATTAAGCAGAATGGCGATGAATTTGTCCTGACCCCAAAAGGGAACAATGGCAACCTGAAGCAGTTCACCATCAACGTGAGCAGCAACGGCACCATCAATCAATTTGGTGCGGTTGAGCAAGACGACCAGCGCAGCAGCTATCAGCTCAAATCCCAGCAAAATGGCGCTGTAGACGCATCAAAATTCACCTTTACCCCGCCGCAGGGCGTAACGGTGGATGACCAACGTAATAAGTAAGAGGCGTGAGTGGGCAATCTGTCGCTCGATTTTTCAGATAATGCGTTTCAACCTCTGGCCGCCCGTATGCGGCCAGAAAATTTAGCGCAGTACATCGGCCAGCAACATCTGCTGGCTGCGGGTAAACCGCTGCCACGAGCGATTGAGGCCGGGCAACTGCATTCAATGATCCTTTGGGGGCCGCCGGGTACGGGTAAAACGACCCTCGCTGAAGTCATTGCCCGCTATGCCAATGCAGATGTCGAGCGTATCTCTGCAGTGACCTCCGGCGTTAAGGAGATCCGCGAAGCGATAGAACGCGCTCGGCAGAACCGTAACGCCGGGCGTCGCACCATTCTTTTTGTTGATGAAGTTCATCGCTTCAACAAAAGCCAGCAAGATGCTTTTCTGCCGCATATCGAAGATGGCACCATCACCTTTATTGGTGCGACCACCGAAAACCCCTCTTTTGAATTGAACTCGGCGCTGTTGTCCCGTGCGCGCGTCTATCTGCTGAAATCCCTTACAACCGAGGATATTGAGCAGGTGCTGACGCAGGCGATGGAGGACAAAGCGCGGGGCTATGGTGGTCAGGATATCGTTTTGCCCGATGAGACGCGTCGTGCCATTGCCGAGCTGGTGAACGGCGATGCGCGTCGGGCGCTAAACACCCTGGAAATGATGGCCGATATGGCCGAGCTGGACGGGGCCAGTAAGCGGGTGTTGAAGCCCGAATTACTGACGGAGATTGCCGGAGAGCGCAGCGCCCGCTTCGATAACAAAGGCGATCGGTTTTATGACCTTATCTCCGCTCTGCACAAATCGGTGCGCGGTAGCGCGCCGGATGCGGCGCTTTACTGGTATGCCCGTATCATCAGCGCAGGCGGCGACCCACTGTATGTGGCGCGGCGCTGTCTGGCGATTGCCTCGGAAGATGTAGGCAACGCCGATCCGCGTGCGATGCAGGTGGCTCTCTCAGCCTGGGATTGCTTCACGCGGGTGGGGCCAGCAGAGGGCGAGCGCGCCATTGCGCAGGCCATTGTCTATCTGGCTTGCGCCCCCAAAAGTAACGCTGTTTATACGGCCTTCAAAGCCGCGATGGCGGATGCTCGCGAACGGCCAGACTACGACGTGCCGGTGCATTTACGCAACGCCCCAACCAAGTTGATGAAGGAGATGGGCTACGGGCAGGCGTATCGCTATGCCCATGATGAGCCCAACGCATACGCTGCCGGTGAGGAGTACTTCCCGCAGGAAATGGCACAAACGCGCTATTATCACCCCACAAACAGAGGTCTTGAAGGCAAGATTGGCGAAAAGCTCGCCTGGCTGGCCGGACAGGATCAAAATAGCCCTATAAAACGCTACCGTTAGGTCCATCGTTGCGGTAATGTTGGCACTGTACACCCGCTCGACTTCAAGCTGCATGTGCATTGGCTGCGCTTGCTTGCCGCCTTCGCGCAGCTTGAATTATCCAGGGTCTATTACTGTGACCGCAGGCTGTGGTTACTTTTTCCTCTTTTAATTCGATAAGCACAGGATAAGCATGCTCGATCCCAATCTGCTGCGTAATGAGCCAGACGCAGTCGCTGAAAAACTGGCACGCCGGGGCTTTAAGCTGGATGTAGATAAGCTGCGCGCTCTTGAAGAGCGTCGTAAAGTTCTGCAGGTACAAACTGAAAATCTGCAGGCTGAACGCAACTCTCGATCGAAATCCATCGGCCAGGCGAAAGCGCGCGGGGAAGACATTGAGCCATTACGCCTGGAAGTGAACAAACTGGGTGAAGAGCTGGATCAGGCGAAAGCTGAACTGGACGTTCTTCAGACCGAAATTCGTGATATTGCCCTGGCTATCCCGAACATTCCTGACGACAGCGTCCCTGTCGGCAAAGACGAAAATGACAACGTTGAAGTGAAACGCTGGGGTACGCCTCGCGAGTTCGACTTTGAGGTTCGCGATCATGTGACCTTAGGCGAGATGCACGCGGGGCTGGATTTTGCCGCTGCGGTTAAGCTGACCGGTTCTCGTTTTGTGGTGATGAAAGGTCAAATCGCACATCTGCACCGCGCGCTGGCGCAGTTCATGCTGGATCTGCACACAGAACAGCACGGCTATAGCGAAACCTACGTTCCGTATCTGGTAAACCACGATACGCTGTACGGTACAGGTCAGCTGCCGAAGTTTGCGGGCGATCTGTTCCATACCCGTCCGCTGGACGAAGAGGCTGATAGCAGCAACTACGCGCTGATCCCAACCGCAGAAGTGCCGCTGACTAACCTGGTGCGCGACGAAATCATCGATGAGGACGATCTGCCGATTAAGCTGACCGCTCACTCACCGTGCTTCCGTTCTGAAGCGGGCTCCTACGGTCGTGATACTCGCGGTCTGATCCGTATGCACCAGTTCGACAAAGTGGAGATGGTGCAGATTGTGCGTCCTGAAAACTCCATGGATGCGCTGGAAGAGATGACCGGCCACGCTGAAAAAGTGCTGGAGCTGCTGGGCCTGCCGTACCGTCGTATGGCGCTCTGTACCGGTGATATGGGCTTTGGTGCGTGTAAAACCTTCGACCTCGAAGTGTGGGTGCCGGCGCAAAATACCTATCGCGAAATCTCATCCTGCTCCAACGTCTGGGATTTCCAGGCGCGCCGCATGCAGGCACGCTGCCGCAGCAAGTCTGACAAGAAAACCCGTCTGGTACACACCCTGAACGGTTCTGGTCTGGCTGTGGGACGTACGCTGGTTGCAGTGCTGGAAAACTACCAGCAGGCCGATGGCCGCATCGAAATCCCTGAAGTGCTGCGTCCTTACATGAAAGGCCAGCAGTTCATCGGTTGATTTGCTTTCAAGCATAAAAAGCGCCTACGGGCGCTTTTTTTATCCCCTTGTTTTGACTCGACGCAATAACCCCTCCCTCTAAAGTAGTAATACTTCCCTGCAGATTTGCCAGCACAAAATACTGCTAAAGGGCTAATCTCGTTATTTATATAAGTATATAGCGGTAACTACCGCACTCTCTTTCTTTGTGAGCAACCAGAGCGAATAGCTATGAAAATCAAAGCGCCAGAGGCTTTGCTGACAGCGGAAGTCAGTCGTCGTGGGTTAATGAAAACTACGGCGGTTGGCGGTCTGGCTGTGGCAAGTAGCGCGATCACACTCCCTTTTACCCGTCTGGCATCAGCCGCGAATGCGCTGGCGCCCGCAGGTGTAAATGAAAAGGTAGTCTGGAGCGCATGTACTGTTAACTGCGGCAGTCGCTGTCCACTGCGCATGCACGTTGTTGATGGCGAGATCAAATACGTCGAGACCGATAATACGGGCGATGATAACTACGAAGGGCTGCATCAGGTACGCGCCTGTCTGCGCGGCCGCTCAATGCGTCGTCGGGTCTATAACCCGGATCGACTCAGGTATCCGATGAAGCGTGTGGGGAAACGTGGCGAAGGCAAATTTGAGCGTATCAGCTGGGAAGAGGCGTTCGATACCATCGCTGGCAATATGCAGCGCTTAATCAAAGAGTACGGTAACGAATCGATCTATCTGAATTACGGTACAGGTACGTTAGGCGGTACCTTAACGCGCTCCTGGCCGCCGGGTAAGACGCTTATTGCCCGTCTGATGAACTGCTGCGGCGGATACCTGAACCACTATGGTGACTACTCTACCGCCCAGATTGCCGCCGGTCTGAACTATACCTATGGCGGCTGGGCCGATGGCAATAGCCCGTCCGATATCGAAAATAGCCAGTTGGTCGTGCTGTTCGGTAATAACCCCGGTGAAACACGCATGAGCGGCGGCGGGGTCACTTACTATGTAGAGCAGGCCCGCGAAAAATCCAGTGCGCGGATGATCATCATTGACCCGCGCTATACCGATACTGGCGCAGGGCGTGAGGATGAGTGGATCCCTATCCGTCCAGGCACCGATGCCGCGCTGATCTCGGCGCTGGCATGGGTGATGATCACGGAAAACCTCGTTGATCAGCCTTTCCTCGACAAATATTGCGTGGGATACGATGAAACCACGCTGCCTGCAGGCGCACCGGCTAATGGCCATTACAAAGCCTGGATTCTGGGCCATGGCAATGACGGTATCGCCAAAACGCCGGCCTGGGCCTCTGCGATTACCGGCATTCCACAAGAACGGATCGTCAAGCTGGCGCGTGAAATCGCGGGGGCGAAACCGGCCTTTATTTCACAGGGGTGGGGGCCGCAGCGCCATGCCAACGGCGAGCTGGTCTCCCGTGCCATTGCCATGCTGGCGATCCTGACCGGTAACGTAGGGATCCACGGCGGCAACAGCGGGGCGCGAGAAGGCTCTTACTCCCTCCCGTTTGAGCGGATGCCAACCCTTGAAAACCCGGTGCAGACCAGTATCTCCATGTTTATGTGGACCGATGCCATCGAGCGCGGCCCGGAAATGACCGCCACGCGCGACGGCGTACGCGGTAAAGATAAGCTGGATGTGCCGATTAAAATGATCTGGAACTATGCCGGTAACTGCCTCATTAACCAGCACTCGCAGATCAACCGCACCCATGAAATCCTCCAGGATGACAAAAAATGCGAGCTGATTGTGGTCATTGACTGCCACATGACCTCATCTGCGAAGTATGCCGATATCCTGCTGCCGGACTGCACCGCATCTGAGCAGATGGATTTCGCACTGGATGCCTCATGCGGCAACATGGCCTACGTCATCTTTGCCGATCAGGCCATCAAGCCGCGCTTCGAATGCAAAACCATCTATGAGATGACCACCGAGCTGGCGAAGCGCATGGGCGTGGCGCAACAGTTCACCGAGGGGCGGACTCAGGAAGGGTGGATGCGACATCTTTATGAGCAATCCCGCGAGGCGATCCCGGATCTGCTTCCTTTTGACGAATTTCGTAAGCAAGGCATCTTCAAACAACGCGATCCGCAAGGACACCACGTGGCTTATAAAGCCTTCCGCGCCGACCCCGTAGCCAATCCGCTGACCACACCGTCCGGCAAAATTGAGATCTACTCTGCGCAGCTGGCTGAGATAGCGGCCACCTGGGAGCTTGAAAAAGGCGACGTGATTGATCCGCTTCCGGTTTATAGCCCGGGCTTTGAAAACTATGACGACCCGCAGAGCAAGGATTATCCGCTGCAATTAACCGGGTTCCACTATAAAGCGCGTACTCACTCAACCTATGGCAATGTCGATGTATTAAAGGCGGCCTGCCGCCAGGAGATATGGATCAATCCGCTCGATGCGCAAAAGCGAGGCATTAAAAATGGCGATCGCGTGCGCATCTACAACGGTCGCGGTGAAGTGCATATCGAGGCCAAAGTGACGCCCCGCATCTTGCCTGGCGTGGTCGCGTTAGGGGAGGGGGCCTGGTACAACCCGGATGCTAACCGCGTCGATCAGGCGGGCTGCATCAATGTGCTTACGACGCAGCGGCCTTCACCGTTGGCAAAGGGCAACCCATCACACAGTAACCTGGTCCAGGTTGAGAAGGCATAAGGAGTAGCCGATGACCACTCAGTATGGATTTTATATTGACTCCAGCCGCTGCACCGGGTGCAAAACCTGCGAGCTGGCCTGTAAAGATTACAAAGATCTGACCCCGGATGTGAGCTTCCGTCGCATTTACGAATACGCAGGCGGCGACTGGCAGGAGGATAACGGCGTCTGGCAGCATAACGTCTTTGCCTACTATCTGTCGATTGCCTGTAACCACTGCGAAGACCCGGCCTGCACCAAAGTCTGCCCGAGCGGCGCCATGCACAAGCGGGAAGACGGCTTTGTGGTGGTTAACGAAGAGGTCTGCATTGGCTGCCGTTATTGCCATATGGCCTGCCCGTACGGCGCGCCACAGTACAATGCCGCCAAAGGCCACATGACCAAATGCGATGGCTGTTACGATCGCGTGGCAGAGGGCAAAAAGCCGGTCTGCGTGGAGTCCTGCCCGCTGCGTGCACTGGACTTCGGCCCGATCGACGAGCTGCGGCAGAAACACGGCAAGCTGGCAGCCGTTGCGCCGCTGCCGTCGGCGCACTTTACGAAACCAAGTATTGTCATTAAACCCAATGCCAACAGCCGACCGACAGGTGATACCACCGGCTATCTGGCCAATCCGAAGGAGGTGTGAGATGGGAAGCGGATGGCATGAATGGCCGTTAATGATCTTCACGGTGTTTGGGCAGTGCGTGGTGGGAGGCTTTATTGTCCTCTCATTGGCGCTGTTAAAAGGGTCGTTGCGGGCAGATAAACAGCAACGGCTGATAGGCACCATGTTTGGGCTATGGGTGCTAATGGGAATCGGTTTTATCGCCTCTACCCTGCACCTGGGTTCGCCGATGCGGGCATTCAACTCCCTGAATCGTATTGGTGATTCGGCACTCAGCAACGAAATTGCCAGCGGCGCACTCTTTTTTGCGGTTGGCGGGCTTGGCTGGCTGCTGGCGATGGTGAAAAAACTGCCTGCGGGCCTGCGTACACTGTGGTTGATCGTCACCATGGTGCTCGGCGTGATCTTCGTCTGGATGATGGTGCGGGTCTATAACACCATCGACACGGTACCGACGTGGTACAGCGTCTGGACGCCACTGAGCTTCTTCCTGACCCTGTTTATTGGCGGGCCGCTGCTGGGTTATCTGTTACTGCGTATAGCGAATGTTGACGGCTGGGCAATGCGTCTGCTGCCAGTCGTCACGCTCATTGCGTTGACGGTAAGCGTGGTGGTGGCGCTGATGCAGGGGGCAGAGCTGGCGACTATCCATAGCGCAATCCAGCAGGCCTCGTCGCTGGTACCGGCATACGGTTCCCTGATGGCCTGGCGGGTGGTGGTTCTGGTCGCCGCGCTGGTGTGTTGGATTGTGCCACAACTGAAAGGGAATCAGCCTGCGCTGCCGCTTCTCTCACTGGCTTTTATACTGGTGTTGGTTGGTGAAATGATTGGCCGTGGCGTCTTTTATGGTCTGCATATGACGGTGGGTATGGCTGTCGCAAGTTAACGCGTTTTTTTGTTATATCAAGCCGGGCCGTCGTGCCCGGCTTTCTCTTTTTTCTTCATGAAATTTTTCAACTGAGCGTTTCGCTTGCAATAAACATTAAATCAATAAAAACAGTGGGATGAATTCTGCTGAGTGCGCCACATTGCTTAGCAGGATTAGTTTTATCAATCGACGTCGAACAAATCGTGCGAGGCCCTGAAACCAGTGGATTGACTTTGTTTTTACCAGTGGCATGATGCGCACGAAATCTATACTTCCTCACGGTTTTTAATTCATGTCCACCTATACCCGGCCAGTGCTGTTACTGCTCTGCGGCCTTCTTTTGTTGACGCTGGCGATTGCGGTGTTAAATACCCTCGTCCCGCTTTGGCTCGCCCATGAAAACTTACCGACCTGGCAGGTGGGTATGGTTAGCTCGTCTTTCTTTACGGGCAACCTGCTTGGCACCTTAATGACGGGAAGCCTGATCAAACGTTTTGGTTTTAACCGTAGCTATTATGTGGCGTCGCTGATATTTGCCGTGGGATGTGCCGGATTAGGGCTGATGGTGGGCTTCTGGAGCTGGATGGTCTGGCGTTTTATTGCGGGCGTGGGCTGCGCGATGATCTGGGTGGTCGTGGAAAGTGCGCTGATGTGCAGCGGAACCTCCCGCAACCGTGGGCGTCTGCTGGCTGCCTATATGATGGTTTACTACATCGGTACCGTGCTGGGACAGTTAATGGTCAGCAAATTCCCGACCGACTTGATGAGCGTGCTGCCGTGGGTCACCGGCATGGTGCTGGCGGCGATCCTGCCTCTGCTCTTTACGCGCATTGTGAACCAACATAGCGAACATCAGGAAGCCACGCACGTCTGGCCGATGCTGAGATTGCGTCAGGCGCGTCTGGGCGTTAATGGATGTATTATTTCCGGCATTGTACTGGGTTCACTCTATGGCCTGATGCCGCTTTATCTGAATCACCAGGGCGTCAGCGATTCCGGAATTGGCTTCTGGATGGCGGTGATGGTCAGTGCCGGCATCGTCGGGCAGTGGCCTGTCGGCCGCCTTGCCGACCGTTTTGGTCGCCTGCTGGTTTTGCGCGTACAGGTATTCGTGGTGATCATGGGTTGTCTGGCGATGCTTAGCAACGCGGCGATGGCGCCCGCGCTATTTATTTTAGGCGCAGCGGGCTTTACGCTCTATCCGGTAGCGATGGCCTGGGCCTGCGAGAAAGTAGAACATCATCAGCTGGTCGCAATGAACCAGGCGCTGCTGCTGAGCTACACGATTGGCAGTTTGTTGGGGCCCACCTTTACTGCCATGCTGATGCAGAACTATTCCGACAATTTGTTGTTCATCATGATTGCCAGCGTGTCGTTTATCTATCTGTTGATGTTGCTGCGCAAAGCGGGCAAGCATCCAACCCCGGTTGCACATGCCTGATTAAATAAAAGCCTGTCCATGACAGGCTTTTTTGTCCTCATCACATATCAGAGTTTTACGCATTGTTTGTTTATTACGCCAGGTAATAATTCACACGAGTACTACCACAATAAGGCAGCAATCATGTCTTCTCGTCGTTTTACCACTACAGCGCTGGCGATAGTGTTGTCCTTAAGCTTTGCAACCGTACCTGCGATGGCTAATCCGGGAAATGGAAATGGCCACGGTAACGGGCAGGGTAATAGCGGCAATCATGGCAACGGCAATGCCAATAAAGGTAATGCTGGCAACCCGGACCATAAACAAAAAAACGGTCATCAGAACCACGGCAAATCAAATAAAAGCGTCAGGGATGATGTCGATGCCCGCGTCAGCTACGATCATGCCCGGCATCTGGCGTTGAATTACGGCTTAACGGGGTATGATTCACTGCCGCCGGGGATTGCGAAAAACCTTGCGCGCGGCAAACCTCTGCCTCCGGGCATCGCGAAAAAAGCCGTTCCGGCGTCGATGCTGGGGCAATTACCCTCTTATCCGGGCTATGAATGGCGCGTGGTCGGGAAGGATCTGGTCTTAATTGCGCTGAGTACGGCGATCGTGACCACCATTATTAATGGCGTCTTTGACAAATAAATAATACGCCCGGTGAATACCGGGCGTATTTGTTAATACATGACCTTATGACCGTACTGCTCAAGAATGCCTTTTACGCGTTCCATGGTCTCTTTCTTCGGCGGCTTAACGCCGTCCAGCTTATACTCTTCGCCCATTGCCACCCATTTGTGTTTTCCCAACTCGTGGTATGGCAGCAGCTCAATTTTTTCGACATTACCCATATCGCGGGTAAATTCTCCCAGACGATGGGCAGAATCGTCATCGTCTGACCAGCCTGGCACCACGACGTAGCGGATCCAGGTTTTGATGCCTTTGCCGGAGATGTATTTCGCAAACTCCAGGGTACGATGGTTCGACACGCCAACCAGGTTCTGGTGTATCTCATCGTTCATCTGTTTGAGATCGAGCATCACCAGGTCGGTCACTTCCAGCAGTTCATCAATAACGGGATCGTAACGACGCACAAAGCCATTAGTATCGAGGCAAGTATGGATGCCTTCTTCGTGGCAGGCGCGGAACCAGTCGCGGACAAACTCTGCCTGCAGGATGGCTTCGCCTCCTGATGCCGTCACGCCGCCGCCGGAAGCATTCATAAAGTGGCGGTAGGTTACCACCTCTTTCATCAGCTCTTCGACTGTAACTTCTTTACCACCGTGCGTATCCCAGGTATCACGGTTATGGCAGTACAGGCAGCGCATCAGGCAGCCCTGGAAAAAGGTGATAAAACGGATGCCCGGGCCATCGACGGTGCCACAGGACTCAAAGGAGTGAATGCGACCAATAGTTGACATTGCGGTGATATCTCCAGCTTCGGCCCGTCCGGGGCCTGTTATGTGCACAGCTCGTGCTGACTGTGTCGAGTCTATTTTGGCTGTTATCCATCAAGTATAGATAGCGGGCAAAAGAGACTGTTGCGGGGAGGTGTTAAAAAGGCCCCACTTGCGTGGAGCCTTTATTGTACGCGCTTTACCGCGTGATTTCAGTCAATTCCCGTTACATGGATTGAGTGAAAGTACGGGTAATGACGTCTTTCTGCTGTTCTTTAGTCAGCGAGTTGAAACGTACTGCGTAGCCAGATACACGGATGGTCAACTGAGGATATTTCTCAGGATGTTCCATCGCATCGAGCAGCATTTCACGGTTCATGACGTTCACGTTCAGGTGCTGACCACCTTCGATGGACGCTTCGTGGTGGAAGTAACCATCCATCAGGCCTGCCAGGTTGGTCTTACGCACTTCGTCGTCTTTACCCAGCGCGTTTGGCACGATGGAGAAGGTGTAAGAGATACCATCTTTCGCGTAGGCAAACGGCAGTTTAGCAACGGAGGTCAGAGAGGCAACGGCACCTTTCTGGTCGCGACCGTGCATTGGGTTAGCACCTGGGCCGAATGGCGCGCCAGCACGACGACCATCTGGGGTGTTACCAGTTTTCTTACCATACACAACGTTAGAAGTGATGGTCAGAACAGACTGGGTCGGGATAGCGTTACGGTAAGTAGTGAGTTTCTGAATTTTCTTCATGAAACGTTCTACCAGGTCAACCGCCATGTCATCAACGCGTGCGTCGTTGTTACCAAACTGCGGGTATTCGCCTTCGATTTCGAAGTCGATAGCCAGACCGTCTTCGTCACGAATTGGTTTAACTTTCGCATATTTGATAGCAGACAGGGAGTCAGCCGCAACGGACAGACCTGCGATACCACATGCCATGGTGCGAACAACGTCACGGTCGTGCAGCGCCATCAGAGAGGCTTCGTAGCTGTACTTGTCGTGCATGTAGTGGATAACGTTCAGTGCAGTCACATACTGCTTAGCCAGCCAGTCCATGAAGTGATCCATGCGGTCCATGACTTCGTCATAGTTCAGCACGTCGCCTTTGATTGGCTCAGACTTAGGACCTACCTGCATTTTCAGTTTTTCATCAACGCCGCCGTTGATTGCGTACAGCATGGTTTTCGCCAGGTTTGCACGCGCACCGAAGAACTGCATTTGCTTACCAACAACCATTGGGCTTACGCAGCAAGCGATAGCGTAGTCATCGTTGTTGAAGTCAGGGCGCATCAGGTCATCGTTCTCGTACTGCAGAGAAGAGGTATCGATGGACACTTTAGCGGCGAATTTCTTGAAGTTCAGAGGCAGTTTTTCAGACCACAGAACGGTGATGTTCGGCTCCGGAGAAGGACCCATGGTGTACAGGGTGTTCAGGAAGCGGAAGCTGTTTTTGGTTACCAGCGTACGACCGTCAACGCCCATACCGCCGATAGATTCGGTTGCCCAAATTGGGTCACCAGAGAACAGTTCGTCGTACTCAGGGGTACGCAGGAAGCGAACCATACGCAGTTTCATGACCAGGTGGTCAATCATTTCCTGAGCGTCTTGTTCGGTGATTTTGCCCGCTTTCAGGTCACGTTCAATGTACGCATCCAGGAAGGTGGATACGCGACCGAAGGACATTGCGGCACCGTTCTGAGACTTAACGGCGGCCAGGTAGCCGAAGTAGGTCCACTGGATAGCTTCCTGAGCGTTAGTTGCAGGACCAGAGATATCGCAGCCGTATTTCGCTGCCATCTCTTTAATCTGACCCAGCGCACGATGCTGTTCAGCAATCTCTTCACGCAGACGGATAGTCGCTTCCAGGTTTACGCCGTTTTCCAGGTCAGACTGCAGGGACAGGAACTGGGAGTATTTGTCTTTCAGCAGGAAGTCGATACCGTACAGCGCAACGCGACGGTAATCACCGATGATACGGCCACGGCCATACGCATCTGGCAGACCAGTCAGAACGCCAGATTTACGGCAGTTCAGAATATCTTTGGTGTAAACATCGAATACACCCTGGTTGTGGGTTTTGCGGTATTCGGTGAAGATTTTTTTCAGCATTGGGTCCAGCTCGCGGTTATACGCTTTGCAGGAACCTTCAACCATTTTGATACCACCGAACGGGATAATCGCACGTTTCAGTGGGGCTTCAGTTTGCAGACCAACGATTTTCTCAAGGGCTTTGTTGATGTAGCCAGCATCGTGAGAAGTGATGGTGGAAGCAACGGAGGTGTCAAAATCAACTGGCGCGTGAGTGCGGTTTTCCAGTTTAACGCCTTCCATTACGCTGTCCCACAGCTTGGTGGTCGCATCAGTTGCGCCAGCCAGGAAGGATTCGTCACCTTCATACGGGGTGTAGTTTTTCTGAATAAAGTCACGGACATTGACTTCATTCTGCCAGTCACCTTTCGCAAAACCTTCCCAGGCTGTGGCTAACTTTTCATTAAGCTCGGACATGTAACACCTACCTTCTTAAGTGGATTTTTTATTTACTGCCTGAGACATCATCAATGATGATTATCGCCACGCAGGTAAATGACCCAGTATGTCAACCCGACCAGCAGACCCCCACCGATAATGTTCCCGATAGTGACAGGGATCAGGTTATCTGTGATGAAATTCATAATAGTCAGGTGAGAGAAACTTTCCGGGGAAGAACCGATAGCGGTCCAGAACTCCGGGCTTGCAAAATTACGGATGACGATGCCCATCGGGATCATAAACATGTTTGCAATACTGTGCTCAAAGCCGCTGGCGACAAACATGGCGACAGGCAGAACCATAATCATGGCTTTGTCCATCAGGCTACGGCCGGAGTAGCTCATCCAGACCGCCAGGCAGACCATCAGGTTTGCAAGGATACCCAGCGCCACGGCTTCAATAAATGTATGGTGCATTTTGTGGTCAGCGGTCTGCAGGACATTTAGCCCCCATCCGCCGTTGGCTGTCATATATTCACCCGACAACCACATCAACAGTACAAACAGCAGGCAGCCAATGAGGTTGCCGATGTAAACGTTGACCCAGTTTTTCGCTAACTGCCCCCAGGTAATCTTACCGCTCGCTTTGGCGACAACGATCAACACCGTGGAGGTAAAGAGGTCGGCGCCGCAAATGACGCAAAGAATCAGACCCAGCGAGAAGCAAATGCCGCCAATCAGTTTCGCGATACCAAAGGGCATAGCGGCGGTGCCGGTGGTAGCAGTGATGTAGAAAACGAAGGCTATGGAGATGAACACACCGGCAGTAATCGCCAGGAAAAACGTGGTCATCGGCTGTTTCGTTGCTTTATAGACACCCGCTTCTTCGGCAACTTTCGCCATGGCAGCTGGGAGTAAAAGATCAAAAGGGTTGTCAGCTTTCACACTAACTCTCTCTTTATTAAGTCGGCGACGAGATACTAACAAAGCATTATAGAAGAGAAATTGATATAGATCATATCTCGCCTGGCTTATAGGCCCGCACTCTGCATGGTTTTACAGCAAAAGCGGAGTAAGTATTTGATTATCCGTATAAAAATAAATTTTAAAAGTTATAAAATGATTTGATTTTTTTCTTTGGCCGTCCTCCATAACAGTTAATTATAATGGAGTATTTACTATAAAAAGTTACAACAATAACCAGGTCGCTATTATTATAGTTACCGTTATTTAACTTTATTATTACAATTAAACTTGATTGCCTTATAAATAAAAAACGGGGCAATTAAATTGCCCCGTAATATAACGTAGGCGACGGAATACGCCTACTCTCTATAATGCTATTTGCGGTTATTTTGCCCAGTAAGCGCTTTTGGCTTTCTGCAGTTTCTCGTAGGCTTTTAACAGCGACTGATGCGCCGGGAAGGCTTTCAAATCGCTGTCCACTGCCTGCAGGCCGTAGAACGGTGCCTCACCACTCAGGGCTGCACTGGCAGCCTCAACGGCGTCTGCGCCATACATACGAACGAAGGCGTGTAGATACTGCAGCGGCTCACGCTCTTCTTCCTGAGAGAGCAGCAGCAAGGTCTGCAGGCAACGGTAGTAGTTCGCACGCTCAGCCGAGAAAATAGAGCCGTTGAACTCAATGGTCCATTCAACCCAGGTCAGAGCCTGCTCCAGATCGCCGCCCGCCAGGGCCAGCATTGCCTTTAGCTCACCGATGCGCAGGGTGTACCAGCCGTTGTCTTTACCGGTTGCCAGCCCCAGCAATTCACGTACGCGAGTAAAATCGTCATTACCTTCGTCATCGAGTTGGGTGATGAGGTTGAGATAATCATCTTTTTCCCAACGGCTTTCCGGGAGGGAGAGCAGGGTTTCGCGCAGATGCGTGCCCATGGTGTTATTGGCCAACCACAGATCTTCAACCGGATAGATATCAGACATGCCCGGCGCAAGAATACGGCAAGCATAGACACCCAGATGTTCGTAATCGGCGATATACACTTCCTGATCTTCTTCACGGAAGATAGCCATCAGCGTGGCGAATTCCTCTTCGGTGGTGCCGGAGAAGCTCCAGTCCACGAACGGGTAATCTGCATCCTGCTTGAACATATCCCAGGAGATCAGACCGCTGGAATCGATAAAGTGGGTTTCAAGGTTAGCGTGTTCAGCGACTTCTTCGTCGTCAAAGGTGGGTGGCGTAAAGACGTCGAGATCTTTCAGACCGCGGCCCTGCAGCAACTCGGTAACCGTACGCTCAAGCGCTACGCCGAAGTCTGGGTGCGCGCCAAAGGAGGCAAAGCAGGTCCCGTTGGCCGGGTTAAACAGGACCACACAGATAACCGGGTATTTACCGCCCAGCGAGCCGTCATATGCGAAAATAGGGAAACCTTCGGCTTCCAGTTTAGCAATGGATTCCACCACGCCCGGGTAACGCGCAAGAACCTCGCTCGGGATCTCCGGCAGGCTGATTGATTCGGCGATAATGCGGTTTTTGATATGACGCTCAAACACTTCAGACAGACCCTGCACACGCGCTTCGTTGCGGGTGTTACCGGCGGACATACCGTTAGAGACATACAGGTTGCCAACGATATTCATTGGAATGTAGACGGTCTGTTCGTCGGACTGACGGGTAAACGGCAGGGCACAAATCCCACGCTCGTCATTACCGGATTGCAGATCCACCAGCATGCTGGCGGTCAGTTCGTTGTCCAGATCGTAAAACGCGCGCAGACGATCGTCCAGAATACCTTCCGGCAGCTCGTCATCTTCGGTCAGCGGGAACCACTTCTCGTTCGGATAGTGCACAAACGGGCCGTTGGCAATGGTGTCGCCCAGCCAGAAATCCGCAAAGAAATAGTTGGTGGAGAGACGCTCAAAGTACTCACCCAGCGCAGAAGCCAGGGCCGCTTTTTTCGTGGCGCCTTTACCGTTAGTAAAGCACAGGGCACAGTCTTTATCGCGAATATGCACGGACCAGACGTGAGGTACAGGGTTCAGCCAGGACGCTTCTTCAATATTAAAGCCCAGATCGGTCAGTTTTTGCTGGAAGCGTGCGATGGAATCTTCCAGAGCGGCGTCTTTGCCGGGGATAAAGGTTTGGGTCATGATTAGTCAGTTGTTGATGGCAGGATGCGCAATAATACGGCTTTTAAGGAAGGATGGCTATTAACGGGAGAGTGTCAGGGCATGGGGTGACCACATACCCTGGAAGATTAAAGAATAGGGGCGCAGATACTCACGATCATTGCGGCACCCGACAGACTGGTCCCAACAATTCCGGCCGCCATAACGGCGAAGCCAATGCCCAGCGTAAAGGGCCCGGCGATAGCGCCAAGCACAATAGTGGGAATAAACGCCCCCAGACCAAGGCCGGCCGGTAGAGATAGCAGCCCAAAGCCACCACTGACGACGCAGATTTCGTCACAGGTTAATTCACGCATAAAAAATCCTTTTCAATGAGTTTTGATTTCCAGACGAAAGATTTTAGGGAACAGGCATACCGGGAGTAAATCCCGCGATTGGGAGCAACGTCTGAAATCAGAAGAAATCAGATTTGATTTAGCCCCTGAGCAGCGCAGTCAGGCGGCGGAAAGCGGAACCTGAGCTATGCTTACAGGGAGTAACTTACTGTAAAGGAACAACAAAAATGAAAGCGTTCGATCTCCAACGGATGGCATTCGATAAAGTCCCTCCTGAATTTTTAGGCGAAGTTGCGCTGCGTAGCCTCTATACCTTTGTTTTGGTGTTTCTATTTCTCAAAATAACCGGTCGACGCGGCGTGCGTCAGATGTCGCTTTTCGAAGTGTTAATCATTTTAACCCTGGGCTCCGCGGCCGGAGACGTCGCGTTTTATGACGACGTGCCGATGGTGCCCGTGTTTATTGTTTTTGTGTCACTTGCCTTGCTCTACCGACTGGTGATGTGGCTGATGTCTAAAAGTGAAAAGCTGGAAGACCTGCTGGAAGGGAAGCCGGTCGTTATCATTGAAGAGGGGCAACTGGCCTGGGAAAAAGTGCAAAGCGCGAATATGACGGAGTTTGAGTTCTTTATGGAGCTACGTCTCAACAGCGTTGAACAACTGGGCCAGGTCCGACTGGCTATTATGGAAACCAATGGGCAGATCAGCGTCTATTACTACCCCGATGACGAGGTCAGGCCCGGCCTGTGTATCTTGCCGGATATGCTGATTGACCGTTTTAAGACCGTACCTGAGAGCGGGCAGTATGCCTGCATAAAGTGTAGCCATGTCGTGTCTATGCAGGCAGGCGATCATATGTTATGCCCGCGCTGTACCAATCCAGAATGGACGAAGGTTAGCCGGGCCAAACGGCTCGCCTGACAGCCAATTTGTCGGTTTTGTGACAGGGCGGTGGTAGATTGTATTGTGTGACCTGCGCCACATTTCCAGGGTCATAAGTTTTAGACATTGCGGCGCGTGTCACTGAATGATAAAACCGATATCCACAGTTATAACTTATTGCTTTAAGCGTGGTGAGGGGAAATGGCTCAGGTCTTTAATTTCAGTTCAGGTCCGGCAATGTTACCGGCAGAGGTACTTAAGCAAGCTCAGCAAGAGCTGGTTGACTGGCAGGGTCTCGGTACGTCGGTGATGGAGATTAGCCACCGTGGTAAAGAGTTTATCCAGGTGGCGGAAGAGGCAGAAAAGGATTTTCGCGATCTGCTGAATATTCCCTCGAACTACAAAGTATTGTTCTGCCACGGCGGGGGACGCGGTCAATTTGCTGGCGTTCCGCTGAATATTCTCGGTGACAAAACCACGGCAGATTACGTGGATGCGGGCTACTGGGCGGCAAGCGCAGTAAAAGAAGCGCACAAATATTGTACGCCGAACGTTATCGACGCCAAAGTCACCGTCGACGGACTGCGCGCTGTGAAGCCAATGCGCGAATGGCAGCTTTCTGATAACGCCGCATATCTGCACTACTGCCCGAATGAAACCATCGACGGTATTGCCATTGATGAGACCCCGGACTTCGGTAAAGATGTTGTCGTTGCCGCCGATTTCTCCTCCACTATCCTTTCCGCGCCGCTCGATATCAGCCGCTTCGGTGTTATCTACGCTGGCGCGCAGAAGAACATCGGCCCGGCGGGTTTGACTATCGTCATCGTACGTGAGGATCTGTTGGGTAAAGCCCATACAGCTTGCCCATCCATTCTGGACTACACCGTGTTGAACGATAACGACTCTATGTTCAACACCCCGCCAACCTTTGCCTGGTATCTCTCCGGTCTGGTCTTCAAGTGGCTCAAGCAAAATGGCGGTGTGGCGCAGATGGATAAAATCAATCAGCAGAAAGCTGAACTGCTTTATGGCACCATCGATAAGAGCGACTTTTACCGCAACGATGTGGCTAAAGCCAACCGCTCCCGCATGAACGTCCCGTTCCAGCTGGCGGATAGCAATCTGGACAAAGTGTTCCTGGAGGAGTCCTTCGCTGCGGGTCTGCATGCGTTGAAAGGCCACCGCGTCGTCGGCGGAATGCGCGCCTCTATTTATAACGCGATGCCGCTGGAAGGCGTGAAGGCCCTGACCGATTTCATGATCGACTTCGAACGTCGTCACGGTTAATCGCGCTGTTTTCACCCCCGCAGCATCGCTGCGGGGTTTTTATTATGTTGAGTTGAGAGTTAAGTTTCATGGAATCCCTGACGTTACAACCTATCGCGCGAGTAGACGGCACCATCAATCTGCCGGGTTCAAAGAGTGTTTCGAACCGCGCCCTGTTGCTGGCAGCGCTGGCAAATGGCACGACAGTCCTGACCAACCTGCTGGATAGCGATGACGTACGTCATATGCTCAATGCGTTACAAGCGTTGGGCGTTCACTACACGCTCTCTGACGATCGAACCCGTTGTGAAGTTACTGGCAACGGTGGGGCGCTGCGCGCTGCAGAAGAGCTCGAGTTGTTCCTGGGTAACGCCGGCACCGCTATGCGCCCCCTGGCCGCAGCCCTGTGTCTGGGTAACAGCAATATCGTGCTGACGGGCGAACCGCGCATGAAAGAGCGTCCGATTGGTCATCTGGTGGATGCCCTGCGTCAGGGCGGCGCGAAAATTGACTATCTGGAGCAGGAAAACTATCCACCACTGCGCCTGCGCGGAGGCTTCACCGGCGGTCATGTTGAGGTAGATGGCAGCGTTTCCAGCCAGTTCTTAACGGCACTGCTGATGACCGCGCCGCTGGCACCGCAGGACACCGTGATTACCATCAAAGGCGATCTGGTCTCTAAGCCCTATATCGATATCACGCTGCATCTGATGCAAACCTTCGGCATTGAGGTGGAAAACCACGCTTATCAGCGCTTCGTAGTGCGCGGTGCACAGCAGTATCAATCGCCGGGCCACTATCTTGTTGAGGGCGATGCCTCTTCCGCCTCCTATTTCCTGGCCGCGGGGGCAATTAAGGGCGGTACCGTTAAAGTAACCGGCATTGGCCGTAATAGTGTGCAAGGCGATATCCGCTTTGCAGACGTTCTGGAGAAGATGGGCGCCACGGTGACCTGGGGGGAGGACTTCATCTCCTGTACGCGTGGCGAACTCAACGCCATCGACATGGACATGAACCATATCCCGGATGCGGCGATGACCATTGCGACGGCAGCGCTTTTCGCAAAAGGGACCACCACGCTGCGTAACATCTATAACTGGCGTGTGAAAGAGACCGACCGTCTGTTTGCAATGGCAACCGAGCTGCGCAAAGTGGGCGCAGAGGTAGAAGAGGGCGAAGACTACATCCGCGTCACACCGCCGGCACAACTGCAGGTGGCTGAAATCGGCACCTATAACGATCACCGCATGGCGATGTGTTTCTCGCTGGTGGCGCTCTCGGATACCCCGGTGACCATTCTCGATCCGAAATGTACCGCGAAAACCTTCCCGGACTACTTCGAACAGCTTGCGCGCATCAGTACGCTGGCGTAATCATCCTTTGCCGCATCATCGGATGCGGCATTTCCTTACGTTTCCTGACCCACACTCCCGCGCATTTCTTCTACACTCTGCTTCATTAATTTCGTTATTTGCACGCAAAGGTAACAGTTGCGCAAGATGACGCGTATAATGCGCGGCGTTTATATGAACGGTATGCCTTATTTAAGGAGAAAACGATGACGGCAGTTGCCCCGGTAATCACCATTGATGGGCCAAGTGGCGCAGGGAAAGGTACGCTGTGCAAAGCAATGGCGGAAGCATTGCAATGGCATCTTTTAGATTCGGGAGCAATCTATCGCGTACTGGCTTTGGCTGCGCTGCACCACCATGTGGATGTCGCGTCTGAAGAGGCACTGGTCCCGCTGGCTGCGCATCTGGATGTTCGTTTTGTCTCGACCGACGGCAACCTTGAAGTCATTCTCGAAGGTGAAGACGTGAGCGGTGAAATCCGCACCCAGGAAGTGGCCAATGCGGCTTCGCAGGTTGCCGCCTTCCCGCGCGTACGTGAAGCCTTGTTACGACGCCAGCGTGCATTCCGTGAAACACCCGGTTTGATCGCCGACGGTCGCGACATGGGAACCGTGGTTTTCCCTGATGCGCCTGTGAAAATTTTCCTTGATGCCTCATCGGAAGAGCGAGCGCAACGCCGCATGCTTCAGTTGCAGGAGAAGGGGTTTAGTGTTAACTTTGATCGCCTTTTATCCGAGATAAAAGAACGTGATGACCGCGATCGTAACCGCGCCGTCGCGCCACTTGTTCCTGCAGAAGATGCGTTAGTGCTGGACTCTACCAGTTTAACTATTGAGCAAGTGATTGAAAAAGCGCTACAATATGCGCGCCAGAAATTGGCTCTCGCGTAATCGCGACCGATTTAGTAGTACCCCCGCTGCAATGGATTGACGGCGGGTATGTGAAACAACCCCATCCGGCACGGAGCCAGGTGGACGTTAATATTAACCTGAAGATTAAACATGACTGAATCTTTTGCTCAACTATTTGAAGAATCCTTAAAAACAATCGAAACCCGTCCGGGTTCCATCGTTCGCGGTGTTGTTGTTGCTATTGACAAAGACGTAGTACTGGTTGACGCCGGTCTGAAATCTGAGTCCGCCATTCCGGCTGAGCAGTTCAAAAACGCCCAGGGCGAGCTGGAAATCCAGGTCGGTGACGAAGTTGACGTTGCACTGGACGCAGTAGAAGACGGCTTCGGCGAAACCCTGCTGTCTCGTGAGAAAGCTAAACGTCACGAAGCATGGATCACCCTGGAAAAAGCTTACGAAGAAGCTGAAACTGTGGTCGGTGTTATCAACGGCAAAGTTAAAGGTGGCTTCACTGTTGAGCTGAATGGTATTCGTGCGTTCCTGCCAGGTTCACTGGTAGACGTTCGTCCAGTCCGTGACACCCTGCACCTCGAAGGCAAAGAGCTTGAGTTCAAAGTAATCAAGCTGGACCAGAAGCGTAACAACGTTGTTGTATCCCGTCGTGCCGTTATCGAATCCGAAAACAGCGCAGAACGCGATCAGCTGCTGGAAAACCTGCAGGAAGGCATGGAAGTCAAAGGTATCGTTAAGAACCTCACTGACTACGGCGCATTCGTTGACCTGGGCGGCGTTGATGGCCTGCTGCACATCACCGACATGGCGTGGAAACGCGTTAAGCACCCAAGCGAAATCGTGAACGTGGGCGACGAAATCACTGTTAAAGTGCTGAAGTTCGACCGCGAGCGTACTCGTGTATCCCTCGGCCTGAAACAGCTGGGCGAAGATCCATGGGTAGCTATCGCTAAGCGTTACCCAGAAGGTACTAAACTGACTGGTCGCGTTACCAACCTGACCGACTACGGCTGCTTCGTTGAAATCGAAGAAGGCGTTGAAGGCCTGGTGCACGTTTCCGAAATGGACTGGACCAACAAAAACATCCACCCATCCAAAGTTGTTAACGTTGGTGATGTAGTGGAAGTGATGGTTCTGGATATCGACGAAGAACGTCGTCGTATCTCCCTGGGCCTGAAGCAGTGCAAAAACAACCCATGGCAGCAGTTCGCGGAAACCCACAACAAGGGTGACCGTGTTGAAGGTAAAATCAAGTCTATCACTGACTTCGGTATCTTCATCGGCCTGGACGGCGGCATCGATGGCCTGGTTCACCTGTCTGACATCTCCTGGAACGTTGCAGGCGAAGAAGCAGTACGTGAATTCAAGAAAGGCGACGAAATCGCTGCAGTTGTTCTGCAGGTTGACGCAGAGCGTGAGCGTATCTCCCTGGGCGTTAAGCAGCTGGCAGAAGATCCGTTCAACAACTGGGTTGCACTGAACAAGAAAGGCGCAATCGTAAACGGTAAAGTAACTGCAGTTGACGCTAAAGGCGCAACCGTAGAACTGGCTGACGGCGTTGAAGGTTACCTGCGCGCTTCCGAAGCTTCCCGTGACCGCGTTGAAGATGCAACTCTGGTTCTGAGCGTTGGCGATGACGTTGAAGCTAAGTTCACCGGTGTTGACCGTAAGAACCGTGCAATCAGCCTGTCTGTTCGTGCTAAAGACGAAGCTGATGAGAAAGATGCAATCGCAACTGTTAACAAACAGGAAGATGCAAACTTCTCTAACAACGCAATGGCTGAAGCTTTCAAAGCAGCTAAAGGCGAGTAATTCAAGTAATCCGATTCCTTTGAGCTATAACGCAGTTACAGCTCTAAGGATAACGAGTCTACTTGACAGATTGCAGGATTCGTCCTGTAATCAATAACAAAGGGCGGCTACGGCCGCCCTTGTTTAATAAGCTGTTCAGCTAATAGGTTTGAAGGAACCGGAGGAATCATGACCAAGTCAGAATTGATCGAAAGACTTGCCAGCCAGCAATCACACATCCCTGCAAAAGCTGTCGAAGATGCAGTGAAAGAGATGCTTGAGCATATGGCCTCGACTCTGGCACAGGGCGAGCGCATTGAAATCCGCGGTTTCGGAAGTTTTTCACTGCACTATCGTGCACCACGCACCGGGCGTAACCCGAAGACTGGCGATAAAGTAGAGCTGGAAGGTAAATACGTTCCGCACTTCAAGCCGGGTAAAGAATTGCGCGATCGCGCCAATATTTATGGCGACTGATTCTGCCCTGCTGGCGTGAATGAGTTGTTGAAGAAAAGCACCTGCGGGTGCTTTTTTTTCGTCTTAAATTCCTCTTCCTGAAAGAACCGCGCAATTTTTAGTGCAACCTTGCAATCATCTTGAAAACTTTTCGTACGCGCTTCCTTATTCATCTTAAGCCATATGACCAGGACTGAATGACCGGGCACACTCCCTGCTAACAGGGAGGTGGAAATGAGTCTGACTGCACTATCAACATGCGTCATCCTGGCGATCGTGCCATTGCTATGGCTGCCTGCGTTGCCAGATTTACATGTTATTCAGGCTATCGCCTTCGCAGGGGCCATCGGTGCCTGGTGTCGCTATCGGCCTGTGCGGTTGACCGGCTTCTGGCTTCTCTTTATGGCCTGGGGGCTGCTTGCCGGGCAGGCGATAGTCTGGCCGATGACCCACCTGACCAAAGGCCGGCAGGAGGCCGAGGTCATTCTTACCGCCAGCGATGGTGACACTACGCACCGGGCGAAAATTATCCGCATCAATGGTCAACGCGTCTCACCTGCCGTCGGGGTGAAGCTCTATAGTCAGGCGCTTCCCCAGGCCGGGTGTGCAGGGCAACGCTGGCGCATGACGCTCGCCTTGCGTCCAGTGCATGGACAGCTCAATGAAGGGGGTTTTGACGCGCAGCGCCATGCCCTGTCACAACATTTACCGTTGACCGGGCGTTTCACGCACGCCCAGCTGCTGGATGCCCGATGCAGTCTGCGTGCCCGCTATCTCGCCTCTCTGAGTGCGACGCTGGAGCCATATCAATGGGGATCCGTCATGCTGGGATTAGGCATGGGGGAGCGGCTGACGGTCAAGCCAGAAGTAAATGACCTGATGCGGGAAACCGGTACATCCCATCTGATGGCGATTTCTGGATTACATATTGCGCTGGCCGCATCAGCTCTCTGGCTTTTGGTGCGTGCTTTCCAGTTTTTTATCCCTGTACATCGAATAGGCTGGCGAAGCCCGCTGGTGGCCGGTTTTTGCTTTGCTACATTTTACGCGGGGCTGACCGGTATGCAGCCTCCTGCGCTGCGTACCGTGGTATCGCTGGCGGTTTGCCTCGCCTTACAACTCAGCGGGCGACGCTGGTCATCATGGCAGGTATGGCGGGTTTGCATAGCCGCGATCCTGTTTGTCGATCCGCTGGCTGTGCTCTCTCATAGCCTGCTGCTTTCCGCCTTTGCGGTAGCGGCGCTTATCTTCTGGTTTCAGTGGTTGCCCGTGACGAATAGGAGGTTACCCCGGGGAGTGCAGTCCATTGCGAACTTGCTGCATCTACAGTTGGGAATGCTGTTTTTACTACTGCCCCTGCAGGTTGCGTTGTTTCATGGATTCAGCCTTTCTTCGCTGGCGGCGAACCTGGTTGCCGTACCGCTGGTCACTTTTGTGGCGGTACCGCTCATTTTGCTGGGAATGTTTTGCCATCTTGTGGCCCTGAGCATGGTTGAAAATGGGCTGTGGATGGTCACTGATGCCGTACTTGATCTGCTGTTCAGGTTTTTGAAAATTCTGCCCAATGGCTGGATTGGGGTAGACAATCGGTGGACTGGGTTGGCACTCCTTCCCTGGCTTGCGCTTATCGGCTGGCGGATGCGCGTCTGGAAGAGCTCGCCGGTACTTGGTCTGGTGGTCATCATTGTGTTCACGTTCCCGTTTTGGCGAGCCAGGCACGATAACAGCTGGGCACTGCATATGTTGGATGTTGGACAAGGACTGGCTATGGTCATTGAACGTCAGGGCAGGGCGGTGCTTTATGACACAGGCCCGGCGTGGCCGGGGGGAGACAGCGCTCAACTGCACATTATTCCCTGGCTACGCTGGCATCATTTATATCCTGACGGCGTTATTCTCAGTCACGATCATCTGGATCACGCCGGAGGCCTGAACACCTTGCGCAAAACCTGGCCAGATATGTGGGTTCGTAGTCCGCTGCGTCAGGAAGACCATATGCCCTGTTTTCGCGGTGAACGCTGGCAATGGCAGGGGCTGAGCTTTACCGCACACTGGCCTGTCGATGCCGTTCGCTGGCGCGGAAATAATCGCTCCTGCGTGGTGAAAGTGGATGACGGGGTACACAGCGTATTATTAACAGGCGATATTGAAGCTGAGGCGGAAAAGGCGATGCTGAGTCACCACTGGCAATATCTTCCGTCTACACTTATCCAGGTGCCTCACCACGGGAGCAATACCTCCTCAACGCTGCCTTTGATACAGCGCGTTAATGGGCATATCGCACTGGTCTCTGCTTCACGATTTAACGCCTGGCGCTTGCCGTCGGTGAAAGTGGCAAATCGCTATCGTAAGGAGGGTTATCAGTGGGTCACTACGCCCCAGAGCGGGCAAATCACGGTGACGTTTACACCGCAAGCGTGGCAAATCCAACGTTTACGATATCAATATTTCCGTCGTTGGTATCATCAGTGGTTTGGCGTGCCCGGCGATAACGGGTAGAATATGCGGCTATTTCAACAAATGCTGGTTTTATGAATGCATAACGATAAAGATCTCTCCACGTGGCAGACCTTCCGCCGTCTCTGGCCGATGATTGCACCTTTCAAGCCTGGTCTGATCGTGGCAGCCGTCGCGTTAATTCTCAACGCTGCCAGCGATACTTTCATGCTATCGCTTCTCAAGCCACTGTTGGACGAGGGTTTTGGTAAAACGGATCGCTCTGTGCTGCTGTGGATGCCTTTGGTGGTTATCGGCCTGATGGTCATGCGTGGTATCACCAGCTATGTCTCTAGCTACTGCATCTCCTGGGTGTCAGGAAAAGTGGTAATGACGATGCGCCGCCGTCTGTTCAGCCACATGATGGGCATGCCGGTCTCTTTCTTCGACAAGCAGTCCACCGGGACGCTGTTGTCGCGCATTACATACGACTCAGAACAAGTTGCCTCTTCCTCTTCGGGCGCGCTGATTACCGTGGTGCGTGAAGGCGCGTCGATTATCGGCCTGTTCATCATGATGTTTTACTACAGCTGGCAGCTGTCGCTGATACTCATCGTACTCGCCCCGGTTGTCTCTATCGCCATTCGCGTCGTCTCCAAACGTTTCCGCAATATCAGTAAAAATATGCAGAACACCATGGGACAAGTGACCACCAGCGCAGAGCAGATGCTGAAAGGCCACAAAGAGGTGCTGATCTTCGGCGGTCAGGAGGTTGAAACCAAACGCTTCGATAAGGTCAGCAACAAAATGCGTACCCAGGGGATGAAAATGGTTTCCGCTTCATCCATCTCCGATCCAATCATTCAGTTGATTGCCTCCCTTGCCCTGGCGTTTGTACTGTATGCTGCGAGCTTCCCAAGCGTGATGGAAACCCTGACGGCCGGTACGATTACCGTTGTCTTCTCGTCAATGATTGCCCTGATGCGCCCGCTCAAATCGCTGACTAACGTCAACGCGCAGTTCCAGCGCGGTATGGCAGCCTGCCAGACGCTGTTCAGTATCCTCGATTCAGAGCAGGAGAAAGACGAAGGGACGCGCGTGATTGAGCGTGCAAAAGGCAATGTCCAGTTCCGCAACGTCACCTTTACCTACCCGGGCCGTGAAGCGCCTGCGCTGCGTAATATCAATCTGGATATTCCGGAAGGTAAAACCGTGGCACTGGTTGGCCGGTCTGGTTCGGGTAAATCGACCATCGCTAGTCTGATGACCCGTTTTTACGATATCGATGAGGGTGAGATTTTACTCGATGGGCACGATTTGCGGGAATATACCCTGCAGTCGCTGCGTAACCAGGTTGCGCTGGTTTCTCAGAACGTCCACCTGTTCAATGATACCGTTGCCAATAACATCGCCTATGCCCGTACAGAAGAGTACAGCCGCGAGCAGATCGAAAACGCTGCCCGTATGGCCTATGCGATGGACTTTATCAATAAGATGGATAACGGTCTTGATACCGTTATTGGTGAAAACGGCGTGCTGCTCTCCGGCGGTCAGCGTCAACGTATCGCGATTGCCCGCGCGCTGCTGCGTGATAGCCCGATACTGATTCTCGACGAAGCCACCTCTGCGCTTGATACCGAGTCAGAGCGTGCCATTCAGTCGGCACTGGATGAGCTGCAGAAAAACCGTACCTCGCTGGTGATTGCGCACCGTCTCTCTACCATCGAACAGGCCGATGAGATTGTGGTGGTGGAAGATGGCGTCATTGTTGAGCGCGGCAGCCATGCCGATCTGCTTGAACAACGCGGTGTCTATGCTCAGCTTCATAAGATGCAGTTTGGCGCATGATTGCCCGCATCTGGTCCGGTGAGTCACCCCTGTGGCTGTTGCTGTTACCGCTCTCCTGGCTGTATGGCCTGGTGAGCGGTCTCATACGCCTCAGCTACAGGCTGGGCCTGAAAAAAGCATGGCGTGCTCCCGTGCCCGTTGTGGTCGTTGGAAATCTTACCGCCGGTGGCAACGGCAAAACGCCGGTTGTTATCTGGCTGGTAGAGCAGTTAACGCGTCAGGGGATTCGCGTGGGCGTTGTCTCACGGGGTTATGGCGGCAAAGCGGCTAGCTATCCTCTGGTGCTTAATGCGCAGACAACGACAGCAGAAGCTGGCGATGAACCCGTATTAATCTTCCAGCGTACCGGAGTGCCGGTGGCGGTGTCCCCGGTACGCAGCGAAGCAGTACAGGCGCTGCTGGAACATGTTCCGGTACAGCTGGTCATTACGGATGACGGTCTGCAGCACTACGCGCTGGCGCGTGATAAAGAGATAGTGGTCGTGGACGGTGTCCGTCGTTTTGGGAATGGCTGGTGGTTGCCAGCCGGGCCGATGCGCGAGCGGGCTTCCCGTTTAGATTCCGTCGATGCGATTATCGTCAATGGCGGCGCGGCCCAGGCGGGTGAGATCCCGATGCGGCTGCAGCCGGGGCTGGCAGTTAATCTGCTCAGCGGTGAACGTCGTAACGTGGCTGAACTCCCGGGCCTGGTTGCGATGGCGGGCATTGGCCATCCGCCGCGCTTCTTCGCTACCCTGGAGCAGTGCGGCGCCACGCTGGTAAAAAAAATCCCGCTGGCTGACCATCAGGCAGTGAGCCAGCAGCAGGTTGCGGCGATGACCACTCCGGGCCAGACATTGATCATGACCGAAAAAGACGCCGTAAAATGTCGCCCCTTTGCGCGTGATAACTGGTGGTATTTGCCTGTCGATGCAGAGTTAGAGGGCGAACGCCCTGAAAAACTGCTTCTGGAACTGATCGCCCTCGCGCGCCAGGCTAATGAGGTCGCCACCGCGCATTAACTGACAGGACACGCTATGGCTCTCCCCTGGCTTACGCTTTCAGCTGCACGTCATCTTCATCTTTCTGCCCAGGGGCTGCTAAAAAAGCCTCGCCGCCGCGCAAAGCCTACGGACATCCTTCCTGCCATTCAACGCATGTCGTTGCTGCAGATCGATACCATCAATATTGTCGCCCGCAGCCCTTACCTAGTGCTCTTCAGTCGTCTTGGTGCGTATTCGCCTGAGTGGCTTGATAACGCCCTCAGTAACGGCGAACTGATGGAGTACTGGGCCCATGAGGCCTGCTTTCTGCCGCGCAGTGATTTTGCCCTGGTGCGCCATCGCATGCGCGCCCCGGACAAGATGGGCTGGAAATACCGTAAAGAGTGGATGGAACAACACGCCGAGGAAATTAAAGCGCTGACAGAGCATATCCAGCAAAACGGCCCGGTCCGTTCCGCTGACTTTGAACATCCGCGTAAAGGTGCCAGCGGCTGGTGGGAGTGGAAGCCCCATAAACGCCATCTCGAAGGACTCTTTACCGCCGGGGAAGTGATGGTGATCGCGCGGCGGAATTTCCAGCGAGTCTACGATTTGACCCACCGGGTGATGCCGCACTGGGACGATGAGCGGGATATGCTCTCTCAGAGCGCGGCTGAAGCTATCATGCTGGAAAACAGCGCCCGCAGTCTGGGCATTTTTCGCCCGCAATGGCTGGCCGATTATTATCGGCTGCGCCAGCCAGCCCTGGCGCCCCTTATGCAGGAGTGGCAGGCGCAACAGCGGATCATTCCCGTGGAGGTAGAGTCCTTAGGCGCAATGTGGCTGCACAGCGATCTGCTACCTGAACTGGAACTCGCGCTGGCAGGAAAACTGACAGCAACCCACAGTGCGGTTTTATCCCCCTTTGACCCGGTGGTATGGGACCGCAAACGCGCCGAACAGTTTTTTGATTTTAGCTATCGGCTGGAGTGCTATACCCCGGCTCCCAAACGCCAGTATGGCTATTTTGTCCTGCCCTTGCTGCATAAAGGGCAGCTGGTGGGGCGAATGGATGCCAAAATGCACCGTAAAGCTGGCGAGCTTGAGATTATTTCTCTCTATCTGGAAGAGGGGACGCGAGTCACCGCCGGGCTGGAGAAGGGGCTGCGCGCCGCAATAACCGAATTTGCTGCCTGGCAGGGAGCAACGCGCGTTCGGCTGGGTCAACTGCCGCACGGTCTATTTGCTACCTGTCGAAGTGGCTGGGAAATAGACGCGGTCTGAAAAAGGAATATGGTAAGCTTTAGCCATAACCTATACGGAGGAATCATGGATCACCGTTTACTTGAAATCATTGCCTGCCCGGTGTGCAACGGCAAACTCTATTACAGCCAGGATAAGCAGGAACTTATCTGTAAAGTGGATAGCCTGGCGTTCCCTCTGCGTGACGGGATCCCTGTCCTGCTGGAAACCGAAGCCCGCGCGCTGGCGGCAGAAGAGAGCAAACCATGAGTTTTGTGGTCATCATTCCTGCGCGTTTTGCCTCCACCCGTCTGCCGGGTAAACCGCTGGTCGATATCAATGGCAAACCCATGATTGTGCATGTCCTTGAGCGTGCGCGGGAATCGGGTGCCGAGCGTGTGATCGTGGCAACCGATCATGAAGAGGTGGCTCGTGCGGTGGAAGCCGCCGGGGGCGAAGTGTGCATGACCCGTGCCGATCACCAGTCTGGTACCGAACGTCTGGCCGAGGTGGTTGAGAAGTGCGGTTTTAGCGCCGACACGGTCATTGTTAACGTCCAGGGCGATGAGCCCATGATCCCGGCGGTGATTATCCGTCAGGTCGCGGAAAATCTGGCGCAGCGTCAGGTGGGAATGGCCACGTTGGCGGTGCCCATTCACAGTGCGGAAGAGGCATTTAACCCTAACGCCGTAAAAGTGGTGATGGATGCCGAAGGCTACGCGCTCTACTTCTCCCGCGCGACCATTCCATGGGATCGCGACCGTTTTGCCGCTTCGCGCGAAACCGTGGGCGATACTTTTCTCCGTCATCTGGGGATCTACGGCTACCGCGCCGGGTTTATCCGCCGCTATGTGACCTGGGCTCCGAGCCCGCTGGAGCAGATCGAACTGCTTGAGCAGCTGCGCGTGCTCTGGTACGGCGAGAAGATCCATGTCGCCGTGGCCGAACAGGTGCCTGGGACAGGGGTCGATACCCAGGAAGATCTTGAGCGCGTTCGCGCAGAGTTACGCTAATCCCGCCCATCCCCTCCGTCGAGGGGATTTTTCGCTTCATTTGATGAAATCTTTTCCCGGATTGATCTCAGAAGGGTGACATCCGTCGTCCGCGCGCCCATTATAAAAGCAGTAGTCTTGATGGGGGTAATCTAAAATGGAACAGCTGCGAGTGGAGCTCAGCCATCTGCTGGGAGAAAAATTGAGCCGCGTGGAGTGTGTCCACGAAAAGGCCGATACCACGCTCTGGTCTCTGTATGACAGCCAGGGTAATCCGCTGCCGCTACTGGCCAGAAGTTTCTCCTCCCCGGACGTTGCCCGACAGCTGGCGTGGAAGATCTCCATGCTGGCGCGCAGCGGTACGGTGCGCATGCCCACGGTTTACGGTGTCATGACCCACGAGGATCATCCCGGCCCGGATGTATTACTGATTGAACGTCTGCGCGGGGTCTCTGTTGAAGCCCCGGCGCGCACCCCGGATCGCTGGGAACAACTTAAAGATCAGATCGTCGAGGCGCTGCTCTCCTGGCATCGACACGATAGTGGCGGGCTGGTCGGCCCGGTCGACAGCACTCAGGAAAACCTCTGGCCGCTCTGGTATCGCCAGCGCGTTGAAGTCCTTTGGGGAACACTGAATCAGTATCAGAACACCGGATTAACGATGCAGGACAGGCGGATCCTGTTTCGTACCCGGCAGTGTCTGCCCGCACTTTTCGAAGGTTTCAACGACAACAGCGTTTTGATTCACGGCAACTTTACGCTGCGTAGCATGCTTAAAGATCCGCGTAGCGATCAGCTGCTGGCGATGGTGGAGCCGGGGGTTATGCTTTGGGCACCGCGCGAGTACGAGCTGTTTCGTCTGAGCGACAGCGGCTTGGCAGAAGGATTGCTCTGGCACTACCTACAGCGCGCACCCGTGTCCGAATCCTTCCTCTGGCGTCGCTGGCTTTATATATTGTGGGATGAAGTGGCACAGCTGGTGAATACCGGCCGTTTCAGCCGTGCCAACTTCGATCTGGCCTCTAAATCACTGCTCCCCTGGCTCGTCTGAAGCACCCTTCAGCCATTGCCAGATTCTGCCCAGCGTCTCATACCCTACGCGATCGCTGTGCATTAACCAGACTGGAGAGGGGATGACCTTCTCCCAGGGGTTGAGCGGGGCGTTGATCGCCAACTGGTTTGCCGGCGCAGGTAGCGGATGCAGCCCCACATGCCTGAAGAAAATCATCGCACGTGGCAGATGCGAGGCGGAGGTCACCAGCAAGAAGGGCGCATCGCCAATCGCCTTCTTGACCGCTGCCGCCTCTTCTTCCGTATCTTTCGGGCTATCGAGTGTGATGATCTCGCTTCGCGGTACTCCCAGTGATTCTGCTACGCGTGCACCCGCTTCGGCCGTGCTTACCGGGTTCGTCTTCGCTGCCGCGCCGGTGAAGATCAACTTCGATCCGGGGTTCGCCCGCCACAGGCGAATACCTTCGTTAAGCCGCGGCAGGCTATTGTTAATCAGGTTAGAGCTGGGTGCCCACTGGGGATCCCAGGTATAGCCGCCCCCCAGAATCACAATGTAGGCCACTTTCTGTGTATTCTGCCAGGTAGGATAGCGCTCCTCTATGGGTCGCAAGAGCCCATCGGCAACCGGCTGCAGGCTTAACAGCAACAAGGCCAGCCAACCGACGGTGGTCAAAATTTTTCCCGCCTTCTGAAACCGGCTGAACCACAGCAACGCCAGCCCCAGCGCGATAATCAACAGCAGCAACGGCAGCGGCAACATCATGCCGCCAAGGTATTTCTTCAGTGTAAAAAGCATCCTTTTTGGTTCCTTTTTTAACCATATAGCAGGCTAATAGCGGTGATATTACACCAGAGAGGTTCATTCTCCGCGCGGGTGTGACAAAATAGCGGTTTTGCAGTTAGCGAGTGGAACTCTCCCAATGCGGGATCGCAATTTTGATGACATCGCGGAAAAGTTTTCGCGCAATATTTACGGCACCACGAAAGGGCAGTTACGTCAGACGATCCTCTGGCAGGATCTGGACAACATTCTTGCCGAAACAGGTGACCGTACGTTGCGTGTACTCGATGCCGGTGGCGGGGAGGGGCAGACTGCCATTTTGATGGCGCAGCGTGGTCACCACGTCACACTTTGCGATCTCTCTTCTGAAATGGTTGCGCGTGCACAACGGGCCGCAGAAGAGAAAGGTGTGAGCGAGAACATGCATTTTATACATTGCGCCGCTCAGGACATCCCGCAGCATTTGGAAACGCAGGTTGATCTGATATTGTTCCATGCGGTGCTGGAATGGGTGGCTGAGCCGCAGGCGGTGTTAAAAACGCTGTGGTCGATGTTGTCGCCTGGCGGTACGTTATCGCTGATGTTTTACAACGCCAATGGCCTGCTGATGCGTAACGTACTGGTGGGCAATTTCGGCTATGTGCAGCAGGGTATGTACAAAAAGAAACGGCGCACGCTTTCGCCGGATTTCCCCCGTGAACCGCAGCAGGTCTATGGCTGGCTGGAGGAGATTGGCTGGGAGATCACCGGTAAAACAGGCGTGAGGGTGTTTCATGATTATCTGCGTGATAAACAAAAACAGCATGACTGTTTAGACGCCTTAACAGAAATTGAAACGCGGTATTGTCGTCAGGAGCCTTACTTAAGCCTTGGCCGCTATATTCACGTCACCGCGCGCAAGCCGCAGATGCAAGGATAATCTATGAGTGAATTTTCCCAGACAGTCCCCGAACTGGTTGCCTGGGCCAGGAAAAACGATTTCTCCATCTCGCTGCCGGTAGACCGACTCTCTTTCCTGCTGGCGGTTGCCACGCTGAATGGCGAACGGCTGGACGGTGAAATGAGTGAGGGTGAACTGGTGGATGCGTTCCGCCATGTCAGTGATGCGTTTGAGCAAACCAGCGAAACCATTAGCGTGCGTGCCAACAACGCAATTAACGATATGGTGCGTCAACGTCTGCTGAACCGCTTTACCAGCGAGCTGGCGGAAGGCAATGCCATCTATCGTCTGACCCCGCTCGGTATTGGTATCACCGATTACTATATTCGCCAGCGTGAATTCTCGACCCTGCGTCTCTCTATGCAGCTGTCGATTGTGGCCGGCGAGCTGAAGCGCGCGGCCGATGCGGCGGATGAAGGTGGCGATGAGTTCCACTGGCATCGTAATGTTTACGCCCCGCTGAAATACTCGGTGGCCGAGATTTTTGACAGTATCGACCTTACCCAGCGCCTGATGGACGAACAGCAGCAGCTGGTGAAAGACGATATCGCCCAACTGCTGAACAAAGACTGGCGTGCGGCCATCTCCAGCTGTGAACTTTTACTGTCAGAAACCTCCGGTACGCTGCGGGAACTGCAGGATACGCTCGAAGCGGCAGGGGACAAACTGCAGGCAAATCTGCTGCGCATCCAGGATGCGACCCTGTCCCACGACGATCTGCACTTTGTTGATCGTCTGGTCTTCGATCTACAAAGCAAGCTTGACCGTATTATCAGCTGGGGTCAGCAGGCTATCGATCTGTGGATCGGTTACGATCGCCACGTGCATAAGTTCATCCGTACCGCAATCGATATGGATAAAAACCGCGTCTTCGCTCAGCGCCTGCGCCAGTCCGTACAGAACTATTTTGATGCCCCCTGGGCATTGACCTACGCCAGCGCTGACCGTCTGCTGGATATGCGCGATGAAGAGATGGCTCTGCGCGACGAAGAGGTGACCGGGGAGCTACCGCCCGATCTGGAATATGAAGAGTTCAACGAAATTCGTGAGCAGCTGGCAGCAATGATTGAAGAGCAGCTGGCGGTTTATAAAGCCAAACAAACGCCACTGGACCTCGGTCTGGTGGTGCGCGACTATCTTGCCCAATACCCGCGCGCGCGCCATTTCGATATTGCGCGCATCGTGGTCGACCAGGCCGTACGTCTGGGCGTCGCGCAAGCAGATTTCACCGGACTGCCGCCGAAGTGGCAGCCGATTAACGATTACGGAGCCAAGGTACAGGCGCATGTCATTGACAAATATTGAACAAGTGATGCCAGTTAAGCTGGCCCAGGCGCTGGCAAATCCGTTATTTCCTGCGCTGGACAGCCAGCTGCGTGCCGGCCGTCACATTGGCCTGGACGAGCTGGATAATCACGCCTTTTTGATGGATTTTCAGGAATACCTCGAAGAGTTTTACGCGCGTTATAACGTGGAGCTCATCCGTGCGCCAGAAGGATTCTTTTACCTGCGCCCACGCTCCACCACCCTCATCCCCCGTTCGGTCCTCTCCGAACTGGATATGATGGTCGGTAAGATCCTCTGTTATCTCTACCTCAGCCCGGAACGTCTGGCGAATGAAGGTATCTTCACCCAGCAGGAGCTGTATGACGAACTGCTGAATCTGGCCGAAGAGAACAAGCTGCTGAAGCTGGTGAACAATCGCTCGACGGGTTCGGATCTCGATCGTCAGAAATTACAGGAAAAAGTGCGTTCTTCTCTGAACCGCCTGCGCCGTCTTGGGATGGTCTGGTTTATGGGCCATGACAGCAGCAAGTTCCGCATCACTGAATCAGTGTTCCGCTTTGGTGCCGATGTGCGCACCGGCGACGATCCGCGTGAAGCACAGCTGCGAATGATCCGTGACGGTGAAGCGATGCCGGTGGAGAACCATCTGCAACTCAATGATGAGAATGAAGAGAACCAGCCGGATAGCGGGGAGGAAGAGTAATGATTGAACGCGGTAAGTTTCGCTCACTAACGCTGATTAACTGGAACGGCTTCTTTGCGCGTACCTTCGATCTGGATGAGCTGGTCACGACGCTCTCCGGTGGTAACGGGGCGGGTAAATCCACCACCATGGCGGCGTTTGTTACGGCGTTAATCCCTGATTTAACCCTGCTGCATTTCCGTAATACCACCGAAGCGGGTGCCACCAGCGGCTCGCGTGACAAGGGCCTGCACGGTAAGCTGAAGGCGGGCGTCTGTTATTCGGTGCTTGACGTGATTAACTCCCGCCACCAGCGCGTGGTGGTGGGTGTTCGTCTGCAACAGGTTGCCGGTCGCGATCGTAAAGTCGATATCAAACCCTTTGCCATTCAGGGCCTCCCGACCTCTATTCAGCCTACCGCACTGCTCACCGAGACCCTGAACGATCGTCAGGCCCGCGTCCTGAGTCTGCAGGAGCTGAAAGATAAGCTTGATGAGATCGAAGGCGTGCAGTTTAAACAGTTCAACTCCATTACCGACTATCACTCGTTAATGTTTGATCTGGGTATTGTGGCCCGTCGCCTGCGCTCAGCTTCCGATCGTAGCAAATACTACCGTCTGATTGAGGCCTCGCTTTACGGGGGGATCTCCAGCGCCATTACCCGCTCGCTGCGCGACTACCTGTTGCCAGAAAATAGCGGCGTGCGTAAAGCCTTCCAGGACATGGAAGCTGCCCTGCGCGAAAACCGCATGACGCTGGAAGCGATTCGCGTTACCCAGTCTGACCGCGATCTGTTTAAGCATCTGATCAGCGAAGCCACCAACTATGTGGCGGCAGACTACATGCGCCACGCCAACGAGCGTCGCATCCATCTGGATAAGGCCCTTGAGTACCGTCGCGAGCTCTTTACGTCGCGTAAACAGCTGGTGGCAGAACAGTACAAACACGTTGAGATGGCCCGCGAACTGGGCGAGCACAACGGTGCCGAAGGGGATCTGGAAGCCGATTACCAGGCGGCCAGCGATCACCTGAACCTGGTGCAGACGGCCCTGCGTCAGCAAGAAAAAATTGAGCGTTACGAAGCGGATCTCGATGAGCTGCAAATTCGTCTGGAAGAGCAGAACGAAGTGGTGGCCGAAGCGGCCGACAAGCAGGAAGAGAACGAAGCCCGTGCCGAAGCAGCCGAACTGGAAGTGGATGAGCTGAAAAGCCAGCTCGCCGATTACCAGCAGGCGCTGGATGTTCAGCAGACCCGTGCCATTCAGTACACCCAGGCGCTGCAGGCGCTTGAACGGGCTAAAGCCCTCTGTCATTTGCCGGATCTGACGCCGGATAGCGCCGACGAATGGCTGGAAACCTTCCAGGCCAAAGAGCAGGAAGCCACCGAGAAACTGCTCAATCTCGAGCAGAAAATGAGCGTAGCCCAAACGGCGCACAGCCAGTTTGAACAGGCTTATCAGCTGGTAGTGGCTATTAATGGCCCGCTGGCGCGTAATGAAGCCTGGGATGTGGCGCGCGAATTGCTGCGTGACGGCGTCAACCAGCGCCATCAGGCAGAGCAGGTGCAGCCCCTGCGCATGCGTCTGACTGAGCTGGAACAGCGCCTGCGCGAGCAACAGGATGCTGAGCGTCTGCTGGCGGAGTTCTGTAAACGCCATGGCAAGCGCGTCGATATCGACGAGCTGGAATCGCTGCACCAGGAGCTGGAGACCCGCATTGCCTCTCTCTCCGACACGGTATCCAGCGCCAGTGAACAGCGTATGACGCTGCGTCAGGAACAGGAACAGCTGCAATCGCGTATGCAGCGCTTGCAGCAAAGAGCACCGGTCTGGCTGGCCGCCCAGAGTAGCCTGAATCAGCTGAGCGAGCAGTGTGGCGAAGAATTTACCTCCAGTCAGGAGGTAACAGAATATCTGCAGCAGTTGCTTGAGCGTGAGCGAGAAGCAATTGTTGAGCGAGACGAAGTCGGCGCGCGTAAACGTGAAGTTGATGAAGAGATTGAACGCTTAAGCCAGCCGGGCGGTGCAGAAGATGCTCGTCTGAATACGCTGGCAGAGCGGTTTGGCGGCGTGTTGCTGTCAGAAATTTACGATGATGTCGGTCTGGATGATGCGCCTTACTTCTCCGCGCTGTATGGCCCGTCGCGAAACGCCATTGTCGTGCCGGATCTGTCGCTGATTTCAGAGCAGCTGGCGGGCCTGGAAGATTGTCCGGAAGATCTCTACCTGATCGAAGGGGATCCGCAGTCGTTCGATGACAGTGTTTTCAGCGTCGACGAGCTGGAAAAGGCGGTTGTAGTCAAGATCGCCGATCGCCAGTGGCGTTACTCGCGCTTCCCGGAGCTGCCGCTGTTTGGCCGCGCCGCGCGTGAAAACCGCATTGAAAGCCTGCACGCCGAGCGTGAAAAGCTCTCTGAACGTTATGCGACCTTGTCCTTTGACGTCCAGAAAACCCAGCGTCTGCACCAGGCCTTTAGTCGCTTTATCGGCAGCCATCTGGGCGTGGCCTTTGAAGACGATCCGGAAGCTGAAATCCGTAAGCTCACCACCCGCCGTGCTGAGCTGGAACGTGCGATCGCCAACCACGAGAATGATAACCAGCAGAGCCGCGTGCAGTTTGACCAGGCGAAAGAGGGCGTGGCTGCGTTGAACCGTATTCTGCCGCGGCTGAATCTGCTGGCGGATGACACGCTCGCCGATCGCGTCGATGAGATTCAGGAGCGTCTGGCTGACGCGCAGGAAGCCGCGCGCTTTGTGCAGCAGTACGGTAATCAGCTGGCGAAGCTGGAGCCGATGGTCTCTGTTCTGCAGAGTGACCCGGAGCAGTTCGAACAGCTAAAAGAGGATTATGCGTACTCCCAGCAGGTGCAGCGCGAAGCACGTCAGCAGGCATTTGCCCTGACGGAAGTCGCCCAGCGCCGGGCGCACTTTAGTTACTCTGACTCCGCCGACATGTTGAGCGGAAACAGCGATCTGAACGAAAAACTGCGCCATCGCCTGGAGCAGGCCGAAGGTGAACGTACCCGCGCCCGTGAAGCGATGCGCGGTCACGCGGCACAACTGAACCAGTACAATCAGGTGCTGGCGTCCCTGAAAAGTTCTTATGACACCAAGAAAGAGCTGTTAACCGACCTGCATAAAGAGCTGCAGGATATCGGCGTGCGTGCAGACAGTGGGGCAGAAGAGCGCGCGCGTCAGCGTCGCGATGAACTCCATGGCCAGCTCAGTAACAACCGTGCCCGTCGCAATCAGCTGGAAAAAGCGCTCACCTTCTGTGAAGCGGAGATGGACAACCTGACCCGTCGTCTGCGCAAGCTGGAACGTGACTACCACGAAATGCGCGAGCAGGTCGTCACCGCCAAGGCGGGCTGGTGCGCAGTAATGCGTATGGTAAAAGACAATGGCGTGGAACGTCGTCTGCACCGTCGCGAACTGGCCTATCTCTCCGGGGATGAGCTGCGTTCAATGTCGGATAAGGCGCTGGGTGCGCTACGTCTGGCGGTGGCAGATAACGAACATCTGCGCGATGTGCTGCGCATGTCGGAAGATCCAAAACGCCCTGAGCGTAAAATTCAGTTCTTCGTGGCGGTGTATCAACACCTGCGTGAACGTATTCGCCAGGATATTATTCGTACGGACGATCCGGTTGAAGCCATCGAGCAGATGGAGATTGAACTGGGGCGTTTGACCGAAGAGTTGACCTCACGTGAGCAGAAGCTGGCTATTAGCTCCCGCAGCGCGGCGAACATCATTCGCAAAACCATCCAGCGCGAACAGAACCGTATCCGCCAGCTCAACCAGGGGCTGCAGAGCGTCTCGTTCGGTCAGGTGAATAGCGTGCGTCTGAACGTAAACGTGCGTGAGACGCATGCCACGCTGCTGGATGTTCTCTCGGAGCAACACGAACAGCATCAGGATCTGTTTAACAGTAATCGTCTCACCTTCTCTGAAGCGCTGGCGAAGCTCTATCAGCGCCTGAATCCACAGATCGACATGGGGCAGCGTACGCCGCAAACCATCGGCGAAGAGCTGCTGGACTACCGTAACTACCTCGAAATGGAAGTGGAAGTTAACCGTGGCTCCGACGGCTGGCTGCGCGCAGAATCGGGGGCGCTCTCTACCGGGGAAGCGATCGGTACCGGTATGTCGATTCTGGTAATGGTCGTTCAGAGCTGGGAAGATGAAGCGCGGCGTCTGCGTGGCAAGGATATCTCGCCATGTCGTCTGCTGTTCCTGGATGAAGCGGCGCGTCTGGATGCCCGCTCTATCGCCACGCTGTTCGAACTGTGCGATCGTCTGGAGATGCAGTTGATCATCGCGGCGCCAGAGAATATCAGTCCTGAGAAGGGCACCACCTACAAACTGGTGCGTAAAGTGTTCCAGAACAGCGAACACGTACATGTTGTCGGCCTGCGCGGATTTGCGCCGCAGCCGCCGGAATCCTTCCCGGGCACGGCAGACGCCTCCTGAACACTCCGAAAATAACAAAAGGCGGCGAATAAGCTGCCTTTTTTATTCCTTGATGATGTACCCGCGGCTACGATATCTTTAAAATTCTTTACATAAGGCAAGGCTTACCGCGGTATGCCTTCCTATACTGTAAAAAAGCCCGCTGAAGAGGGCGTTGTACACTGCTAACAGGGGGCAAGGGATGTTGCTAAACGAGAAATATGGGGGCCGGCTGTCTGCGCTAAGCATCTGCCTGGCATTACTGGCCGCACCGCTGGTCAACGCATGGGCCGATGAGCCGGAACTGGTGCCGACAGATAGCTCTGCCACCACCGGATCGCAGCCGACGGCGTTATTACAGCCGCTGGAGCAATCACCGGCAACAGCAATAATGGCGGGTATTCAACCGCTGCCTGCCGATACCAACACGGCACAATTGCGACAAGAACTGCTGGCAAACCTGCCCGCGGGTTATACCCCTGCCTACGTTAATCAACTGACGCTGTTATATGCCGCCCGTGACATGAAGCCCATGTGGGAGGATCGCGATGCGGTTCGCGCTTTCCAGCAGCAGCTCGCTGAGGTAGCCATCGCCGGCTTCCAGCCGCAGTTCACCACCTGGGTTGAACTGCTGACCAATCCTGACGTCACTGGCATGGCCCGCGACGTGGTGCTTTCCGACGCCATGATGGGCTACCTGCAGTTTGTTGCCGGTATTCCGGTTAACGGGAATCGGTGGCTTTACAGCAACAAGCCCTACAAACTCGCCACACCGCCGCTGTCGGTGATTAACCAGTGGCAGCTGGCGCTGGACAAAGGCTCGGTGCCGCGTTTTATCACCAGCCTTGCACCCGCACATCCGCAGTATTCAGTCATGCACCAGTCGTTGCTGACGCTGGTGGCCGCTACCCAGACATGGCCACAGCTGCAAAGCACAGCGACGCTTCGTCCGGGACAGTGGAGTAGCGATGTGCCTGCACTGCGCGAAATATTGCAGCGGTCGGGCGTCATTGACGGTGGCCCGAAAATTGCCCTGCCGGGTGACGATCCGCAAAACGTGGTGGTGAGCCCGTCCGCACCGGCCGTCAGTAAAAAAGCCCAGGCTGCGCCGAACAAGCCTGCGGCCTATGATCGCAACCTGGTGGCCGCGGTCAAAGCTTTCCAGTCCTCCCAGGGGCTGGGTGCTGATGGGGTGATTGGCCCCTCAACGCGGGACGCCCTGAATCTGACGCCGGCCCAACGTGCTGGTGTACTGGCGCTTAATATTCAACGACTGCGCCTGCTGCCGGGAACACTCACGACCGGCATTATGGTGAATATTCCGGCTTACTCGCTGGTCTATTATCAGAACGGCAACGAAGTGCTGGCATCGCGGGTTATCGTTGGCCGCCCGGATCGGAAAACGCCGATGATGAGCAGCGCGTTAAACAACGTCGTGGTCAACCCGCCGTGGAATGTCCCGCCGACCCTGGCGCGCAAAGATATTTTGCCGAAGGTGTGGAACGATCCGGGGTATCTCGAGCGTCATAACTATACCGTGCTGCGTGGCTGGAATAGTAAAGAGCCGATAGATCCCTGGCGGGTTGACTGGGGCACCATCACCCCGTCGAATCTGCCTTTCCGCTTCCAGCAGGCTCCAGGAGCCCATAACTCTCTTGGCCGCTATAAGTTCAATATGCCCAGCTCGGATGCCATTTACCTGCATGACACGCCAAACCATAATCTGTTCCAGAAAGAGGCCCGTGCGCTCAGTTCAGGCTGTGTGAGGGTGAATAAAGCCTCTGAGCTTGCGAATATGTTATTGCAGGATGCGGGCTGGAATGACACCCGCATATCCGATGCCCTGAAGCAGGGTGATACGCGTTATGTGAATATCCGTCATAATATTCCGGTTAATCTTTACTATCTGACGGCTTTCGTTAGTGAGAATGGCCAGACCCAGTATCGTACAGATATTTACAATTACGATGCAATCTCGCGATCCGGCGCACAAATCTTGCCGAAAGCGGAACTTTTAATCAGGTAAATGAAGCAGTTCGGAAAATTCTGTTGTCGTAACTTTGGGTTAAAACGGGGCAATCTGGCTGTGAGCCCCGTCTTTCCTGGGTTTGGGCGCCTTGACGTTAGCTTTATAGCCCGGTAAGGTGCCCTTCGTGCGCAGAAGTGCATATAAACGATAACATTGACCTGTAGACCTGATTATCATGGACAAATTTGACGCTAATCGCCGCAAGTTGTTGGCATTAGGGGGCGTTGCGCTGGGCGCAGCACTCTTACCGACGCCATCATTTGCCACCCTCTCAACGCCACGTCCGCGTATTTTGACCCTCAACAACCTGCATACAGGTGAGTCAATTAAGGCCGAGTTTTTTGATGGCAGAGGCTATATTCAGGATGAATTAGCAAAACTGAACCATTTTTTCCGTGATTTCCGCGCGAATAAAATTAAAGCCATCGACCCCTTGCTGTTCGATCAGCTTTTCCGTCTACAAGGATTGTTAGGCACGCGTAAGCCCGTGCAACTTATCTCCGGCTATCGCTCCCTTGATACTAATAACGAGCTCCGTGCGCACAGTCGTGGCGTGGCTAAAAAAAGTTATCACACCAAAGGGCAGGCGATGGACTTTCATATTGAAGGTGTTTCGTTAGCCAATATTCGCAAAGCGGCGTTATCTCTGCGCGCAGGTGGTGTAGGATATTACCCACGTAGCAACTTTGTGCATATTGATACCGGTCCAGTCCGGCACTGGTAATAACGAACACAGGAGCAGTATGAACTATCGTATTATTCCGGTTACCGCGTTCTCCCAGAACTGTTCATTGATCTGGTGTGAGCAGACCCGCCTGGCGGCGCTGGTTGATCCCGGTGGTGACGCAGAGAAGATCAAACAAGAAGTGGCAGCATCCGGGGTGACTTTGACCCAGATTCTGTTAACCCATGGTCATCTCGATCACGTTGGGGCGGCTGCAGAACTGGCACAACATTATGCTGTGCCGGTAATTGGCCCGGAAAAAGAAGATGAGTTCTGGCTGCAGGGATTACCCTCTCAAAGCCGAATGTTTGGTCTTGATGAGTGCCAGCCCCTGACGCCTGACCGCTGGTTAAATGAAGGCGATAACGTTAGCGTCGGCAATATCTCTTTGCAGGTGCTGCACTGTCCGGGGCATACGCCAGGGCATATCGTCTTCTTTGATAGCGCATCCCGGCTGCTCGTCTCCGGCGATGTGATCTTCAAAGGCGGCGTCGGCCGCAGTGATTTCCCGCGCGGCGATCATAACCAGCTTATTCAGGCGATTAAACAGAAGTTATTGCCGCTTGGTGATGACGTGACGTTTATTCCGGGACATGGCCCGATGTCTACTCTGGGGTATGAGCGTTTGCACAACCCTTTCCTGCAGGATGAGATGCCTGTCTGGTAAGCAAAAAAAAGCCCGCGATGCGGGCTTTTTTTTATCTATGTCTTACAGCACTGCGACGATGGCTTCGCACAGCGGCGCCATGTTATCTGGCGTCATGCCTGCCACGTTAACGCGGCCAGAGGCGACGGCGTACACGCCAAACTCTTCACGCAGACGCAGCACCTGTTCTTTGGTCAGGCCGCTGAAGGAGAACATCCCGTTCTGTTTGATGATGAAGCTGAAGTCGCGATTTGCCCCTTTCTCCGCCAGGGTGGTGACAAACAGCTGACGCATACGCTGGATGCGCTCACGCATGTCATTCAGCTCTTGCTCCCACAGGGCACGCAGCGCGTCATTGCTCAGAATGGTCGCAACCACTAAAGCACCGTGTGCTGGTGGGTTGGAGTAGTTGGCGCGAATCACGGATTTCATCTGGCTGAACGCACGGTCAACGGTGTCTGCATCAGCAGCAACCAGCGTACAGGCACCCACGCGCTCATTGTACAGACCGAAGTTTTTGGAGTAGGAGCTGGCCACAATCAGCTCTTTATGCAGCGCTGCGAAAGCACGCAGACCTTCTGCATCCTCTTCCAGACCACGAGCGAAGCCCTGATAAGCGAAGTCAAACAGCGGCAGCCAGCCTTTCTCTACGGAGAGCTGCGCCAGCTGTTGCCACTGCTCAAGAGTCGGATCGATACCGGTAGGGTTATGACAGCAGCCGTGGAACAGCACCACATCACCGGCCTGCGCTTCGCTCAGGCTTGCCAGCAGGCCGTCAAAGTCGAGGGTATGATTTGCCGCGTCGTAGTAAGCATACTCGCGTACTTCCAGCCCTGCGGAGTTAAACACGCTCTTGTGGTTAGGCCAGGACGGATTGCTTACCCAGACGGTTTTCGCAGAGGTGTTTTTTGCAAGGAAATCGGCGGCTACGCGCAGGGCACCGGTACCGCCAGGGGTCTGCGCAGTGCGAGCACGTTTATCGCTAATCAGGGTGTTGCCTTTGCCAAACAGGAGCTCCTGAGTGCAGCGGCCAAATTCCGGAATACCGTCGATGCCGAGGTAATTTTTGGTGTTTTCATTTTCCAGCAGGTACTGCTCAGCCTTTTTAACGCTGGTCAGCACCGGGGTTTTGCCGGTTTCATCTTTATAGACACCAATACCAAGGTTAATTTTGCCGGGGCGGTCATCGGCACGAAACAGATCGGCCAGGCCCAGAATTGGGTCGGCAGGGGCGGCGGTAATGTTCTCAAACATGACGAGGTTCCATTGTGATTACAGAAGTGAAATCCGCTACCAGATTAACGGTTGATTTACACATTGCCAACCGTTTGCGATAAAAAGCGTGCGGCTTTTCAAAAGTCGCTATTTTTTTCTTTGGCACATAAAAAAACAGGGCCGAAGCCCTGTTTATTAAGCATATAACAAAGTGGTGTACTGATTAGAACTGGTAAACGAGGCCCAGAACGTAGGTATCGTCAGTTGCCAGACCAGTTGCAGCGGTGTAATCGTTGTCATCCAACAGGTTGAAACGGTATGCACCGTACACGTTCATGTTTTTGTTGAAGTAGTACCAGCTACCCACTTCTACGTATTTAACCAGGTCAGCGCTGCCGCCGTTGAAATCAGTACCCGCACGAGCGCTCAGCTCTTTACCTTTGGACTGAACGTAACCTACGGAAGGACGCAGGCCGAAATCGAACTGGTACTGAACTACCGCTTCGAAGTTTTCAGTTTTGTTTGCGAACTGGTCATCATTCTCACGCGTCATGTTGCTGGATTCGCCGTACATAACCGCTGCGTACAGGTTGTTCGCATCGTATTTAACGGAGGTCGCCCAGCCTTCAGCACGGGTACCTTTGCCATCAGCTTCCTGATCGTTGGTACGATCGGAGTTGGTGTAGGCTGCAGTAACGTTGAAGCCGTCCAGGAAGTCATAACCCAGAGAGTAGCTGCCGCCGTCGCCGTTCTGACGCTCAACATCGTGGCCGCTTACGTTTTTACCCTGGTACTGCAGACCCAGTGACAGACCATCTACCAGGCCGAAGAAGTTGGAGTTACGGTAGGTAGCAACACCGGTAGTACGGCAGGTCATGAAGTTGTCGGTCTGGCAGAGGGTATCGCCACCGTATTCAACCAGCATGTCGGTAGAAGCCAGCGCGTCGTAGAACACGCCATAGTTACGACCGTAATCGAATGAGCCGTAGTCACCCGCTTTCAGGCCAGCAAAGGCCAGACGGGTACGGGTGTCCTGAGAACCTTCCGCGCTGCTGGCGTTCAGGTTGTATTCCCACTGGCCGTAACCGGTTAATTGATCATTAACCTGAGTTTCGCCTTTGAAACCGATACGAGCATAAGAGTCATCTGCGCTGTTGCTGTCGCCGCCAGATTTATCCCAAACGTGTTTGCCAACGACTTTGCCGTACAGATCCAGCTTGTTAGCGTTTTTGTTATAGATTTCTGCTGCGTTAGCTGCACCGGCTACCAGCAGGGCAGGGATAACCACTGCCAGGATATTGCGCTTCATCATTATTTATTACCCTCATTGGTTTTTTTATGACACTCGCCACTGCCGTCAATAAATTCTGTCAATAAATGTTTCCGGAACTATTGATGAGAGTTTGGTGTCTTTATGTATCTGACAGGCATCTTTCCATTCAAATTACCCTTTCGCTAGCCTGAAAGTGCTACAAACATCAAGAATCGGTTACAAAAAGCAATTATGTGTAACTAAATGTGAATTTTGAGGAACTTTGTGAAGCACCTCAAACTTCAGAGCTGAGTGGCGATAAAAACGCCGTCTCGATTTCTATCTATATGAATTGCTTATCTTAATTTTAGATAATGGCATTTCTTATTACCAAAAACATTTACAGCCTCTTTTTCTTATATGTATCTCCAGACATCCAGACCGCCAAAAAATTGCACAAAAAATGTGCTAATGCTTTAGAAAAGTATTAGGCGCAATAAGACTGGGGTTTATTTTTTGTTTGTAGATGATTCTGGAAATAAAAGGTAACAGCTGAGAGGATTTAGCGGGGTTGCTTTTAGAAATGATTGACGTTCAACTGACAGAAGTTGACATTGCAGCATAAAATAATGGCCAGCAAGGCTGGCCATAAATTAAATATTTAGAACGAGGCGTTGCGCGGCGTACGCGGGAACGGAATCACGTCACGCACGTTTTGCACGCCGGTGACATAGGCAATGAGACGCTCAAAGCCCAGGCCAAAACCGGAATGCGGCACGGTGCCGTAGCGGCGCAGGTCGCGATACCAGCTGTAATCTTCCGGGTTCAGACCCATCTCTACCATACGTGCATCCAGCACATCCAGACGCTCTTCACGCTGCGAGCCACCGATAATTTCACCGATGCCCGGGGCCAGTACGTCCATCGCGGCGACGGTTTTCCCGTCTTCGTTAAGACGCATATAGAAAGCTTTAATGTCTTTAGGATAGTTTTTAACGACCACAGGGGCTTTAAAGTGCTTCTCAGCCAGGTAGCGTTCATGCTCGGACGCTAGATCAACACCCCAGAACACCGGGTTCTCAAACTTCTCGCCGCATTTTTCCAGAATCGCGACAGCGTCGGTGTAATCCACCTGAGCGAAGTCTGTGGTAACAAAGCGTTCGAGGCGTGCAATGGCGTCGCTATCTACGCGCTCAGCAAAGAACTTCATGTCGTCTGCACGTTCTTCAAGAACGGCTTTAAAGACATATTTCAGCATCGCTTCAGCCAGGCCAGCAACATCGTCCAGATCTGCAAACGCCACTTCCGGCTCCAGCATCCAGAACTCCGCCAGGTGGCGACTGGTATTGGAGTTTTCTGCGCGGAAGGTAGGACCGAAGGTGTAGATTTTTGACAACGCACAGGCGTAGGTTTCACCGTTCAACTGGCCGGATACGGTCAGGAACGCCTCTTTACCGAAGAAGTCTTTGTCGTAATCCACTTTGCCTTCTGGCGTACGCGGCAGGTTTTCCATGTCCAGCGTGGACACGCGGAACATCTCTCCTGCACCTTCGGTGTCAGAGGCGGTGATCAGCGGAGTCGAAACCCAGAAATAGCCCTGCTCATGGAAGAAACGGTGCAGCGCCTGTGCAAGGGTATGACGAACGCGGGCCACGGCACCAATCATGTTGGTACGTGGGCGCAGGTGAGCCACTTCGCGCAGATACTCGATGCTGTGGCGCTTCGCCGCCATAGGGTAGGTGTCCGGATCTTCAACCCAGCCGGTGACTTCAACGGAGGTCGCCTGCAGTTCGAAGCTCTGGCCCTGGCCCGGGGAGGCTACCACGGTGCCGGTAACAATCACGGAACAGCCCGTGGTCAGGTGCAGAACGTCATCATTGTAATTGGGCAGAGAATTATTAATGACGGCCTGTACAGGATCAAAGCAGGAACCGTCATAGACGGCAAGGAAGGAGATGCCAGCTTTAGAATCTCGGCGGGTACGCACCCATCCGCGCACGGTGACTTCACTGTCAACGGCGACACGGCCCTGGAGTACGTCGGCTACAGGCACAACGCTCATAATATTCTCTCTGTAATTAGTCGGAAAAAATAAATACTTGTCCGCCCACGATGGGGGGATATCTATGTTACCTGGCATCTGCCATCAGACAAGCAGATTTCGCAGTCAAAAGAGAAGAAATAAGAAATAAATGAGAGAAGGGAGCCCACAAGGCTCCCTGAAAACGTCAACTGGCTTTTTTAACCTGGGGCAGGTCGAAGGCTTTGCGCAAAGCGCGTACAAATGCTTTGTCATGGCAGATAGTTTTGCCCGGGCTATCCGAAAGTTTAGCCACCGGTTTGCCATTACATTCTACCAGTTTAATGACAATATTTAGCGGTTTCACCTGGGGGATGTCGCAGGTCAGGCGGGTGCCAATGCCGAAGCTTAAATTCACTCTTGATGAGAAATGGCGATAGAGATCGACGGCTTTGGTCAGGTCCAGGTTATCCGAGAAGACCAGCACTTTAGTGAGCGGGTCGATACCCAGCTTTTGATAATGGGCGATGGCTTTCTCACCCCATTCAACCGGATCCCCGGAATCATGCCGCAAACCTTGATAGCGCTCGGCAAATTCTGGCCCGAAATCGCGCAGGAAGGCATCCATGGTTATACAGTCGGTCAGGGCAATACCCAACTGATTGGGATACTCTTCCAGCCAGGCGGCAAGCGCTGCACGCTGGCTGGTGGCGAGGTCGGGGCTAATCTGCTGATGTGCCTGGAACCATTCATGCGCCTGGGTGCCCATCGGCGTCAGGGAGAGGCGACGCGCCAGGTCATAGTTACTGGTGCCGACAAACCACGGCTCTTGCTGAAGCCGTTGCGCAATAGCCTGCTGCACATCGCGAGAGAAACGACGACGCGTGCCAAAATCCATTAAGCGGAAGCGAGACATATCCAGCGATTCCGTCAGACGAGAGAAGTCGACAAGTTTCTCTTCCAGCATCATCAGGGCCTGATCGACGCCGGCATCAGGCGTGCGGTAACGGTGTACCAGTTCGCTGATGACCGCGAGCAGCGGGACTTCCCACATAATCACTTCCCGCCACGGCCCGGCAAGGCGGATATTGAGCTTACCGTTTTCGTTGGAGATAGTGACCTGTTCCGGGTTATAGCGGAAATCACGCAGGAAGTTGAGATAGTCTTCTTTAAAGAAAGGCAGGGCCGAGAGCCACTGATATTCGTCGTCCCGCAGCGTCAGATGCTGCATAGCATCGACCTGTTCGCGGATAGCTTCAGCATAGATGCCGAGCAGGTCGTCACCACGGCAGCGAAACTCCGCCGCTACCTGTACATCGTAGTAATGGTGAAAAACGGCTTGCTGCATATGCAATTTATACGCATCGGTATCCAGCAACGTATGCAGAACAGGAGAAGCGAATTGAGTCATAGGTGCGCAGTAGCATCCTCTCACGGGAGCGTTTAGTACAATAAACAACTATTGAAACCGCTGGAGTATACCTTGTTTAGCGATTTATTGAACCCCGATCACACCATAAGCTGGAATTAGGGTCGAGGGCATTTCGTGCCCCGTGTTATACAAATGTAGCAAAAAGGGTGTTTGTAACTGAAAAGATGAACATTCTGCGTAGCGCGATCTACACAACAGGAATAGACTGGATTCGTTATTCGACAAACGATGCAAAAGGTTTTCTATGACACAACAGCCACAAGCCAAATACCGCCACGACTACCGTGCGCCTGAATACCTGATTAGCGATATTGATCTGACTTTTGACCTGGATGCCACAAAAACTCTTGTTACGGCCGTAAGCCAGGTGACGCGCCAGAGCGCGACGGCTGTTCCCCTGCGCCTCGATGGTGAAGACCTGACGCTCGTTTCCATCGCGGTAAACGACCAGGCCTGGACAGACTATAAAGAAGAAAACGGCCAGCTGGTTATTGATAACCTGCCGGAGCGTTTTACCCTGCGCATCGTGACCGAAATTAGCCCGGCAGCCAACACCGCGCTGGAAGGGCTGTACCAATCAGGTGAAGCACTCTGTACGCAGTGCGAAGCCGAAGGTTTCCGCCATATTACCTGGTATCTGGATCGCCCGGACGTTCTGGCGCGCTTCACCACCAAAATCATTGCCGATAAAACTCGCTATCCATTCCTGCTCTCCAACGGTAACCGTGTGGGCGAAGGCGAGCTGGAAAACGGGCGTCACTGGGTGCAGTGGCAAGATCCGTTCCCGAAACCTTGCTACCTCTTTGCGCTGGTGGCAGGCGACTTCGATGTGCTGCGCGACACCTTCAAAACCCGCTCCGGACGCGACGTGGCGCTGGAGCTGTTCGTTGACCGTGGCAACCTCGACCGCGCGCCATGGGCGATGACGTCGCTCATCAACTCCATGAAGTGGGACGAGGAGCGCTTTGGCCTCGAATATGATCTCGACATCTACATGATCGTCGCCGTCGACTTCTTCAACATGGGGGCGATGGAGAACAAAGGCCTTAACGTCTTTAACTCCAAATACGTGCTGGCCCGTACCGATACCGCGACCGATAAAGATTACCTGGATATCGAGCGCGTGATTGGCCATGAATATTTCCACAACTGGACCGGTAACCGTGTGACCTGCCGCGACTGGTTCCAGCTGAGCCTGAAAGAGGGCTTAACCGTCTTCCGCGATCAAGAGTTCAGCTCCGATCTGGGTTCGCGTGCGGTTAATCGCATCAGCAACGTGCGCACCATGCGCGGTCTGCAGTTTGCTGAAGATGCCAGCCCGATGGCCCACCCGATTCGCCCGGACAAAGTGATTGAGATGAATAACTTCTACACCCTGACGGTGTATGAAAAGGGTTCTGAAATCATCCGTATGATCCACACCCTGTTAGGGGAAGAGAACTTCCAGAAAGGGATGCAGCTCTACTTTGAGCGTCATGACGGCAGCGCCGCCACCTGCGATGACTTTGTGCAGGCGATGGAAGATGCTTCTAACGTTGATCTCTCGCACTTCCGCCGCTGGTACAGTCAGGCCGGTACGCCAATTGTTACCGTAAAAGATGATTACAATCCTGAAACCGAGCAGTACTCTCTGACCATCAGCCAGCGTACGCCGCCAACGGCCGAGCAGGAAGAGAAGCACCCGCTGCACATTCCTTTTGCCATCGAGTTGTATGACAACGAAGGAAACGTGATCCCGCTGCAAAAAGGGGGTCACCCGGTGCACAATGTGCTCAACGTTACCCAGGCGGAGCAGACATTTGTATTCGATAATGTCTATTTCCAGCCGGTGCCGGCGTTGCTGTGCGAGTTCTCTGCGCCCGTTAAGCTCGAATATAAGTGGAGCGATCAACAGCTCACCTTCCTGATGCGTCACGCGCGCAATGACTTCTCCCGCTGGGATGCGGCCCAGAGCCTGCTGGCGACCTACATTAAGCTGAACGTAAACCGCCATCAGCAAGGACAGCCGCTGTCGGTGCCGGTCCACGTGGCTGACGCTTTCCGCGCCATTCTGCTGGACGAGAACATCGACCCGGCGCTGGCGGCAGAGATCCTGACCCTGCCTTCCACCAGTGAAATTGCTGAGCTGTTTGAGATCATCGATCCGATCGCCATTGTGGCGGTACGCGAAGCGCTGACCCGCACCCTGGCGACCGAACTGGCCGATGAGTTCCTGGCGCTGTACAACGCGAATAAGCTTGACGAATACCGTGTCGAACATGCTGATATCGGCAAACGTTCACTGCGTAATACCTGTTTGCGCTACCTGGCCTTCGGCGAAACCGAACTGGCTGATACGCTGGTAAGCAAGCAGTACCACGACGCGGATAATATGACCGACGCGCTGGCTGCCCTGGCCGCTGCGGTGGCCGCTGAGCTGCCGTGCCGCGACGCGCTGATGCAGGCGTATGACGACAAGTGGCATCAGGACGGCCTGGTAATGGATAAGTGGTTCATTCTGCAATCCACCAGCCCGGCGGCAGACGTGCTGAATACTGTTCGCCGTCTTCTGAAGCACCGTTCATTTACCATGAGCAACCCGAACCGCGTACGTTCTCTGATTGGCGCCTTTGCCAGCAGCAACCCGGCGGCTTTCCATGCCGAAGACGGCAGCGGGTATCAGTTTATGGTCGAGATGTTGACGGAGCTGAACAGTCGTAACCCGCAGGTGGCGTCGCGTCTGATTGAGCCGCTGATTCGACTGAAGCGTTACGACGAGAAACGTCAGGCGAAGATGCGTGCGGCGCTCGAGCAGTTGAAAGGGCTGGAGAACCTGTCTGGCGATCTATACGAGAAGATCACCAAGGCACTGGCCTGATAATCAGGTAAAAGCAAAACGGCAACCCTGGTTGCCGTTTCTTATTTTCTCCCTCTCCACGTGGGAGAGGGCCGGGGTGAGGGCATCAGGCATTAACCTTAATCAATGCCCGCTCACTGACCCCACGCTTCATCACCCGATCCAGCACCTCCGCTTCCAGTTCCGCCAGCCTCGCCGAACCGATGCGACGCGGACGCGGAATATCCACGTTCAGATCCAGACCAATTTTCCCCTCTTCTATTAACAGCACGCGATCGGCCATCGCCACGGCTTCGCTCACATCATGGGTTACCAGCAATACCGTAAACCCGTGTTCCTGCCAGAGGGACTCAATCAAACCCTGCATATCTATCCGCGTCAGGGCATCGAGTGCGCCAAGCGGTTCATCCAGCAGCAGCAAACCCGGGCGGTGAATCAGCGCCCGGGCTAAAGCGACGCGCTGTTTCTGCCCCCCGGACAACGCTGCAGGCCATTCGCTCGCGCGATCCTGCAGACCCACGGCGGCCAGCGCCTGGCTTGCCGCCTCCCGCCAGTGACCTTTCAGCCCCAGACCCACGTTATCGATAACCGTTTTCCACGGCAGCAGGCGCGCGTCCTGAAACATCATCCGGGTATCCTCCTGAATCTCCGCCAGCGGCGTATTGCCCGCCAGCAGTTCACCACCATTGGGGGCCTCCAGCCCGGCGAGCAGGCGCAGCAGCGTACTCTTGCCACCGCCGCTACGGCCAACCACTGCTACAAACTGTCCGGCGGGGATATGCAGATCCAGTTGGTTCAGAATGGTGTTGTCACCGTAGCGTTTGGTCACGCCGTTCAGCAGCAACGGCGTTCCCTGGTTCAAGCGTGCAGTATTCATGCGTGTGCCTCACTTTTGACATAGGCCGGATTCCAGCGCAGCCAGATACGTTCCAGCCACTGGGTGCTGACGTCGGCGAGTTTGCCGAGCAGGGCATATAGAATAATCGCCACCACGACGACATCGGTCTGCAGGAACTCGCGGGCATTCATCGCGAGGTAGCCGATACCGGAGTTGGCCGAAATGGTCTCTGCCACAATCAGCGTTAACCACATCAGGCCGAGGGCAAAACGTACCCCCACCATAATCGAGGGCAGGGCGCCGGGGAGGATCACATGGATAAACAGGGCAAAGCCCGATAAGCCATAGCTGCGTGCCATCTCGACCAGCCCACGATCAATGTTACGAATACCGTGCCAGGTGTTGATATAGATAGGGAAGAGGGTGCCGAGGGCCACCAGGAAAATCTTGGCGCTCTCATCAATGCCGAACCACAGAATTACCAGCGGAATCAACGCCAGATGCGGCACGTTTCGCAGCATCTGGATGGAGGTGTCCAGTAGCCGCTCGCCCCAGCGGGAAAGTCCGCTGATCAGCCCCAGCGTCAGACCGATCGTCCCGCCGATTGTGAAGCCAATCAACGCCCGCCAGGAGCTGATCGCCAGATGCTGCCACAGCTCGCCGCTTGAACTTAGCGCCCAGAAAGCCTCTATCACCCCTTCCGGAGAGGGAAGTATCCGGCTCGACAACCAGCCCACTGACGAGGCCAGTTGCCAGATAGCCACGATGCTGACAGGCAGTACCCAGGGCGCAATACGCAGCAGCCAGGTTGGGGAAGGTTTCGCCATACCTCCTCCTCAGCTCTGCGCGACGTTACGCGGAATAAATTCGTTGGCGACCGCCTCGCCCTGCAGTTGCAGGCGCTGCGGCTGTGGGACCTCCGGGATAGCAACATCCAGATGAGGGAAAAGAAGCTCACCCACTTTGTACGCCTCTTCCAGATGGGGATAACCAGAGAGAATAAAACTGTCGATACCCAGATCGGCATACTCATTAATCCGCGCCGCCACGGTCGGACCATCCCCCACCAGCGCCGTGCCGGCGCCCCCGCGCACCAGACCGACCCCGGCCCACAGGTTAGGGCTAATCTCCAGATTTTCGCGTTTACCCTGGTGGAGGGAGGCCATCCGATGCTGTCCTACGGAGTCGGTTCTGGCGAAAGCAGCCTGCGCTCTGGCAATGGTTTCATCGTCCAGATGGGCAATCAGGCGATCGGCGGCTTGCCAGGCTTCTTCGTTCGTTTCACGCACAATCACGTGCAGGCGGATACCAAAACGCACGTTGCGCCCGCGCGCCGCCGCTTTGGCGCGAACCTGTTCAATCTTTTCTTTCACAAGTTCCGGCGGCTCGCCCCAGGTGAGATAGAGATCGACCTGCTCAGCGGCAAGATCCTGGGCCACATCTGATGAACCGCCAAAATAGAGCGGTGGGCGCGGCTGCTGCACCGGCGGGAAGTAGAGCTTCGCATCGCGGACGTGGATATGTTTGCCCTCGAAGGTAACCGTCTCCCCCTCCAGCAGACGCCGCCAGACGCGGGTAAATTCAGCCGAGGCTTCGTAACGCTCGGCGTGATCCAGAAACACGCCATCGCCAGCCAGCTCCTGTGGGTCACTCCCGGTCACCAGGTTAAACAGAGCGCGGCCATTGGATAAACGGTCCAGCGTGGCGGCCTGACGCGCTGCCACCGTTGGCGAGGTGACGCTCGGGCGCAATGCCACCAGAAACTTTAAGCGCTGAGTCACCGGAATCATCGAAGCCGCGACCAGCCAGGCATCTTCACAGGAACGTCCGGTCGGGATAAGCACCCCGGTAAACCCAATCCGGTCCGCCGCCTGGGCAATCTGCTGAAGATAGCCCTGATCCACCGGGCGTGCACCGGACTCGGTGCCAAGATAGTGACCATCACCGTGGGTAGGTAAAAACCAGAACAGATTCAGACTCATGATTTTGCTCCTTTATGCGCTGTCGGTTGCCATATACGGTCACGGATATCGATTTTTTTCGGTACCAGTCGATTTTCGTAGAAGAGGTCGGCGGTCTGCTGCTGCAACGCCGCGGTGTGAGTATCCACCGGCTTAATGACGGTGGGTGGGCGGTGATCCAGATAGCTGGCAATGACCGGCTCAGGAAGACCCATAGTCTTTGCCAGCAGAGCGATACTGGCCTGCCGCTGGCTCTGGGTCAGGGCATCTGCGTCGCTGAAGGTATCCAGCACCCCCTGAATAAAGGCACCGTTCTTTTCCGCATAAGGACGCGCTGCCAGATAGAAAGAGCCGGTCTGCTTGAGGGTTTCACCATCTTTCAGCACTCTAACTCCCCCCTGCAGCAAGGCTGCGGAGTAATAGGGATCCCAGATAGCCCAGGCGTCCACATTATGTTGCTGAAACGCGGCGCGGGCATCGGCCGGGGAAAGATAGACTGGCTGTATCTCTTTAAACGTCAGACCGGCCTGTTGAAGGGCCCGTAACAACAGATTGTGTGAACTGGAGCCTTTCTGGAACGCCACTTTGCGGCCTTTGAGATCGGCGACGGTTTTGATCGGGCTGTTTTCCGGTACCAGAATCACTTCCGCTTTTGGTTTTGGCGGCTCGACGCCAACATACACAAGGTCTGCGCCGGCGGCCTGAGCAAAGATGGGGGGAATATCGCCGGTGCTACCCAAATCAATGCTGCCCACATTTAAGGCTTCCAGCATTTGTGGCCCCGCCGGAAACTCGACCCATGAAAAATGGGTGTTCGGGTAGCGTTTTTCCAGTAATTGATGGCTTTTAGCCAGCACCATGCTGACGCTACCTTTCTGATAACCAATCCGCAGATTTTCCGGTGCGGGTTCGGCGGCCTGGGCAAAGGAGGCGATCGCGATGATACCGGCCAGGCTCAGGCGGGCGAGGGTGTTAAACATGGGCGACTCCTTTCAACTGACCAAAAGCAGGAACCTGGACGTCACGACGATGCAGCGCCTGCCAGAAGGTCTCAAGGGCGCTATCAAGCCGGATTTGCAGGTTGGGGGAGAAATGCGGTTTATGCTGATAGTCAATGACTTGCGAATCATCGGCAAATACGCCGTGCAGGATCTCCTGCGCTTTCAGGGCGCTAAGCACCGGTTTGAGGGCATAATCTACCGCCAGCATGTGCGCCACCGTGCCGCCTGTGGCAAGAGGTAGCACCACTTTGCCCTCAAGGGCGCGTTCCGCAAGCAGATCAAGCAGCGTTTTCAACGCGCCGGAAAACGAGGCTTTATAGACCGGGGTCGCCACAATCAGGCCGTCTGCGCCTTGCAACTGCTCACTAAAAGCCTTTAATGCCGGGCTATCGAAGCGGGCATAAAGCAGATCCTCTGGGGAAAAGTTGTGCAGATTCCAGTGGCATACTTCGACCTCCAGCGAGGTAAGTTTCTCGCGGGCATATTCCAGCAGTGCGCTGGAGCGTGAAGGAAAACGCGGACTTCCAGCCAGAGTAATAACGCGCATACATGCTCCTTATAACCAATTGTTTGCTTTTATCTAACATTGATAACATTTGCAGGCAGTGTGTCATTGCGCGCTTATTCCACTAAATGATTTATACGCAAGTGAAATGCTAAAAAACGAATAAGGAGGAGAGGGAAAGTAAACGATTGCGTTGCGCCACGCTTTTTTTGCCGCAGGTCAATTCCCTTTCGGGCAAGATTCGCAGATAATACGCCCCCGGTTTGCACACCGGGAATCCAGGAGAGTTCATGTACTACCCCTTCGTTCGTAAAGCCCTTTTTCAGCTCGATCCAGAGCGCGCCCATGAATTTACATTCCAGCAATTACGCCGTATCACAGGAACGCCGCTCGAAGCGCTAGTGCGCCAGAAAGTGATGGATAAACCGGTGCAGTGTATGGGGCTGACCTTTAAAAATCCGTTGGGTCTCGCAGCAGGACTCGACAAAAACGGTGAGTGCATCGACGCGCTGGGTGCGATGGGGTTCGGCTCTATTGAGATCGGCACCGTCACGCCACGCCCGCAGCCGGGCAATGAGCAACCGCGTCTGTTCCGCCTGGTCGAGGCCGAAGGGTTGATCAACCGGATGGGCTTTAACAACCTCGGTGTGGACCACCTGGTCGAGAACGTGAAAAAGGCCCATTTCGATGGTGTGCTGGGTATCAATATCGGTAAAAATAAAGATACGCCGGTAGAGCAGGGTAAAGATGACTATCTGATTTGTATGGAAAAAGTCTATGCCTATGCGGGTTATATTGCGGTGAATATCTCTTCGCCGAACACCCCGGGCTTACGCTCGTTGCAATATGGCGATGCCCTTGACGATTTATTAATTGCGATAAAAAATAAGCAGAATGATCTTCAGTCCCGGCATCATAAATATGTACCGGTCGCCGTGAAGATCGCCCCGGATCTTTCTGAAGAAGAATTGATCCAGGTTGCCGACAGCTTAGTTCGCCATAATATTGATGGCGTTATTGCAACCAATACGACACTGGATCGATCCCTGGTACAGGGAATGAAGCATTGCAACGAAGCGGGAGGACTCAGTGGCCGACCGGTGCAATTAAAAAGTACAGAAATTATTCGCCGCCTGTCAGCGGAATTAAAAGGTCAACTGCCGATTATTGGCGTGGGTGGCATCGACTCGATAATGGCGGCCCGCGAAAAAATGGCCGCCGGCGCTTCGCTGGTGCAAATTTATTCTGGCTTTATTTTTAAAGGCCCGCCGCTGATAAAAGAAATCGTTAATCACCTCTAATCTTTTCTCTCATTATGACGACCAGGGCTTTATTTCCAGCTCTGGTTGTTTTATATTCCGGGACTGTTGCTTATTTAGACATTATAGTCTTTGATTATTGAAGTAAAAAAACGAGACGGTAATAAGGACTTTCTTACGACAGGACGTTTCGGGGACGGGAGAGGCAAATGCGAATTAAACCTGACGATAACTGGCGCTGGTATTATTGTGAAGAGCACGATCGCATGATGCTGGATTTAGCCAATGGCATGCTTTTTCGTTCTCGTTTTGCCCGCCGGATGTTAACCCCAGATGCCTTCGCCCCCAGCGGTTTTTGCGTGGATGATGCCGCGCTCTATTTCTCTTTTGAAGAGAAATGCCGCGACCTGGAACTCTCTAAAGAACAGCGTGCTGAACTGGTGCTTAATGCTCTGGTGGCGATCCGCTTCCTCAAACCTCAAATGCCTAAAAGCTGGCATTTCCTCGCCCATGGTCAGCGCTGGAGTCCGGCGATGGGGGATGCTGCCTGCGTTCATTTGAGCGATACGGCAGAAGAGGTAAGTTTGCTGGTGGTTGAGTCTGGCGAAAACGCCGCGCTCTGCCTGCTGGCGCAGCCCGGTGTGGTGATTGCCGGGCGCACAATGCAGTTAGGTGATGCAATAAAAGTAATGAATGACCGTCTTAAACCGCAAATACGGGTGGATTCGTTCAGTCTGGAGCAAGCCGTTTAAGGCGCCAGCTGTAGCGACGTTTTAGGAACGCAGCTACAGCACAAAATCGTGCCGTCATTACCCATGGCGGATTGCTTCAATGCGGTCACTTCCCCATCCAGCAACTGAATACGACAGCTCCCACAAATGCCCGCACGGCAGGAATAGGGTACGCGAATACCTGCCTGCTCAAGCTGCTCAAGTAAAATCTGCTGATTATTGCCGTTCAGGGTTTTATCTTGCCACTGAATAGTCACGGTACTTTGCGGCAGGCTCTCTACCTCGATCTCCTCTTCCGTTGCGCCGGCGCCGTAAACTTTCGCCGGCCCGGTTGCGAGAATTTCAATCTCATCGCCCACGCGGATCACGCCGCTATTGCGCGCTATCAGGTTCTGACCGAAATCCACGTCGCCGTTATCTTGCGCCGTACGGAATGATTGCAGCGTTTTCAGCGGCTCGCCCGCAGGGTGTTTCTGCCCTTTTTCCGGACTGATAGTGGTGAAGATACAGCGGCTGCACGGCTTCGCCACGTCAAAAATAACGCTACCAATGCGGATAACTTTCCAGGTGTCCTCTTCCCAGGGCTGCGCGCCGGTTACCACAATATTGGGGCGGAACTGCTCCATCTGCACGCTGGCCTTGCAGCGGTTTTGCAGATCGCGCAGGGAGGCCTCGTTGGCCAGCAGGTAGGGATAGCCATCGGCAAAGGAGAGGGGAACGCCCTCGTGGCGCTTCACGCGACGCGTAGGAGTCTGTCCGACCCAGCGTAGCTGCACGTCACGGGCGAAAAAGCCGCTCAGCCAGCGGTTAATGGCCTCAGGCGCGATATGCGCGGTGAAGTGGTTACCCCATACCTCCGTCGGTGCGTTGTCCGGGGCAAAATCGCTAAAACGTACCACGGCGCTGGAGCCATCCGGCGCGGTCAGGTGTAAACCATCGTGCAGCGGAGAAGGGATAAAGCGGACCATCTGCGGAAACTGACGCGCAGTAATGAAAGTACCATCCGTTTCGGTGAGCATAAAAATACGATCAAAGGCAAAACCGCTGACATCTGCCAGTGCATGCGTCAGCCCAATACCACGCATCGATTTGACCGGATGGATAAAAAGCCTGGATAACGTAGGCACGGCAATCTCCCGCAAATGAAAATAAGCCCTCAACTTTATGACATAGAGCGCATATTAGCTATAATGCGCAGCAATTTTCTAAGAGTAAAAGTGACGATATGAATTCTCTGTTTGCCAGTACGGCCCGTGGGCTGGAAGAGCTGTTAAAAACTGAACTGGAAAGCCTGGGCGCGACAGCGTGTCAGGTGGTTCAGGGTGGTGTCCATTTTGAGGGCGACACACGGCTTATTTACCAGAGCCTGATGTGGAGCCGCCTGGCCTCGCGCATCATGCTGCCGATGAAAGAGTTTAAGGTCTATAGCGATCTCGATCTCTACACCGGCGTACAGATGATCGACTGGACAGAGATCTTTGCGCCGGGGGCGACCTTTGCGGTGCACTTCAACGGCGTGAATGATGAGATCCGCAACAGCCAGTACGGCGCGCTGCGTGTGAAAGATGCCGTGGTCGACTGTTTTACCCGTAAAAATCGTGAGCGCCCGAACGTTGATCGTGAAAACCCCGATCTGCGTATTAACGTGTGGCTGAATAAAGAGACGGCGAGCCTTTCACTGGACATGAGCGGTGAAGGTCTGCATCAGCGCGGATATCGCGATCGCGCCGGTGCGGCGCCGATCAAAGAAAACCTGGCCGCCGCGATTGTCATGCGTTCTGGCTGGCAGCCGGGCACTCCGCTGCTCGATCCGATGTGTGGTTCAGGAACCCTGCTGATTGAAGCCGCTATGTATGCCACCGATCGTGCGCCGGGTTTGCACCGTGGCAACTGGGGGTTCAGCGGCTGGGCGCAGCACGATGACGCCATCTGGAAAGAGGTGAAGGCCGAGGCACAGACCCGTGCCCGTGCCGGGCTGGCGGCTTACGGTTCGCGTTTCTACGGCTCGGACAGCGACTCCCGCGTCATTGAGCGCGCGCGCAGCAACGCCCGTCGGGCGGGCATTGGCGAGCTTATCGACTTCAACGTGAAAGACGTGGCGCAGCTGAGCAATCCACTGCCGAAAGGGCCGTACGGCACGGTTATTAGCAACCCGCCTTACGGCGAGCGTCTGGACAGCGAGCCGGCTCTGATCGCTCTGCACAGCCTGCTGGGCCGGATCATGAAAGATCAGTTTGGCGGCTGGAATCTGTCGCTGTTTAGCGCCTCTCCGGAACTACTGAGCTGCCTGCAGCTGCGCGCCGACCGCCAGTTCAAAGCCAAAAACGGCCCGCTGGACTGCGTGCAGAAAAACTATCATCTCACGGAGAAATCCGGCGAAAGCAAGCCGACCACCGTGGCGGAAGACTACGCGAACCGTCTGCGTAAAAACCTGAAGAAATATGAAAAGTGGGCGAAGCAGGAGGGCATAGAGTGCTATCGCCTGTACGACGCCGACCTGCCTGAATACAACGTAGCCGTTGACCGTTACGCCGACTGGGTTATCGTGCAAGAGTATGCGCCACCGAAAACTATCGACGCGCAGAAAGCCCGCCAGCGTATGCTGGATGTGATTGCGGCAACCATCGGCGTGCTGGGTATTGCCCCGAATAAGCTGGTGCTGAAAACCCGTGAACGTCAGAAAGGCAAAAATCAGTACCAGAAGATGGGCGAGAAAGGCGACTTCCTTGAAGTGGGAGAATATAACGCGCGTCTGCTGGTGAATCTTACGGACTATCTGGACACTGGCCTGTTCCTCGATCACCGCATCGCCCGTAAGATGCTGGGCCAGATGAGCAAAGGAAAAGACTTCCTTAATCTCTTCTCCTATACCGGAAGCGCCAGCGTACACGCCGGCCTGGGCGGTGCGCGTAGCACCACCACGGTGGACATGTCCCGCACCTATCTGGAGTGGGCTGAACGTAACTTGCGTCTGAATGGCCTGACCGGCCGCCAGCATCGCCTGATGCAGGCCGATGTACTGGGCTGGCTGCGCGATACCGACGAACAATTCGATCTGATCTTTATCGATCCACCGACGTTCTCCAACTCTAAGCGTATGGAGGACTCGTTTGACGTCCAGCGTGACCACCTGCGCCTGATGACCGACCTGAAGCGCCTGCTGCGCAAAGGCGGCACCATCATGTTCTCGAACAACAAACGCGGCTTCCGCATGGATCACGACGGCCTGAGCGCTCTGGGACTGAAAGCTGAAGAGATCAGTCAAAAGACGATCTCTCAGGACTTCGCCCGTAACCGTCAGATCCACAACTGCTGGCTTATTACTGCCGCCTGAAAGGAATAGTAAATGTCATTAATCAGTATGCACGGCGCATGGCTCTCCTTTAGCGATGCTCCCCTTCTCGATGATACTGAACTGCATATCGAGGATAACGAACGCGTCTGTCTGGTAGGCCGCAACGGCGCGGGTAAATCTACCCTGATGAAGATCCTGAACCGTGAACAGGGGCTGGACGATGGTCGTATCGTCTATGAACAGGATCTTATCGTCTCGCGTCTGCAGCAGGACCCACCGCGTAACGTGGCGGGCACAGTTTATGATTTCGTTGCGGAAGGGATCTCTGAGCAAGCCGAATACCTGAAGGGTTATCACGACATTTCACATCTGGTGATGACCGATCCGAGCGAAAAAAATCTCAATGAGATGGCTCGCCTGCAGGAGTTGCTGGATCATCATGGCCTGTGGCAGCTTGAAAACCGCATCACCGAAGTGCTGGAACAGCTCGGTCTGGATCCGGACATGGAGCTGGCATCGCTCTCCGGCGGCTGGCTGCGTAAAGCGGCGCTTGGCCGGGCGCTGGTAAGCGGCCCGAAAGTGCTGCTGCTGGATGAACCGACTAACCACCTGGATATCGAAGCTATCGACTGGCTGGAAGGGTTCCTGAAGACCTTTAACGGGACAATTATCTTTATCTCGCATGACCGTTCGTTTATTCGCAATATGGCTACCCGTATTGTCGATCTCGATCGCGGCAAGCTGGTGACCTATCCGGGCGATTACGATACCTATCTGCTGGAGAAAGAAGAGAACCTGCGCGTTGAAGAGCTGCAAAATGCCGAGTTTGACCGCAAGCTTGCGCAGGAAGAGGTCTGGATCCGCCAGGGCATCAAAGCCCGTCGTACCCGTAATGAAGGCCGCGTACGCGCCCTGAAAGCGATGCGTAACGAACGTAGCCAACGCCGTGAAGTGATGGGCAGTGCCAAAATGCAGGTTGAAGAGGCGGCCCGTTCCGGGAAGATCGTCTTCGAACTGGAAAATGTCAATTATCAGGTTGATGGCAAAGTGCTGGTAAACAACTTCACGGCTCAGGTTCAACGCGGTGACAAAATAGCCCTGATCGGCCCTAACGGCTGTGGTAAAACCACGCTGCTGAAATTGATGCTCGGCCAGCTAAAAGCCGACAGCGGCCGGGTCCACTGCGGTACCAAACTGGAAGTGGCCTACTTTGATCAGCACCGTGCTGAGCTCGATCCTGACAGAACGGTGATGGATAACCTGGCGGAAGGTAAGCAAGAGGTGATGGTAAACGGGAAACCGCGCCATGTGCTGGGCTATCTGCAGGACTTCCTCTTCCACCCGAAACGCGCCATGACGCCGGTGCGCGCACTTTCCGGGGGAGAGCGTAATCGACTGCTGCTGGCACGTCTGTTCCTGAAACCCAGCAACCTGTTGATCCTCGATGAACCGACGAACGATCTTGATGTGGAAACGCTGGAACTTCTTGAAGAACTGATTGATAGTTATCAGGGCACCGTGTTGCTGGTTAGCCACGATCGTCAGTTTGTGGACAATACCGTGACCGAGTGCTGGATCTTCGAAGGCGAAGGCCGCATCGGGCAATATGTCGGGGGGTATCACGATGCCCGCGGGCAGCAGTCTCAATCACAGGCGCTGAAGCAATCCCGCAGCAAAAATGATGCGGAAGCCGCTGTCACCAAATCCGAAGCGGTAAAACGAGGCAGCAGTAAGCTAAGCTATAATCTCCAGCGCGAGCTGGAAGGGTTGCCGCAGCGTATGGAAGAGCTGGAAGCAAACCTTGAAGCCTTGCAGGCCCAGGTCGCCGATGGCGCGTTCTTCAACCAGCCGCATGACCACACTCAAAAAGTCCTGGCGGATCTGGCGCTGGCCGAGCAGGCGCTGGAAGAAGCATTCGAACGCTGGGAGTACCTTGAGGCTCTGAAAAACGGCGCTTAAGTAAATATGGAGCCAGAATGTGTGAACATCACCATGCCGACAGGCACATTTTATGCTCACAGTGTGACCTGCTCGTGGCGCTCCCGGCACTTGAGCATGGTCATAAAGCGGCATGCCCCCGCTGTGGGACAACGCTGACAACCGAGTGGGACGCACCGCGCCAGCGTCCCACCGCGTATGCGTTTGCAGCCCTGTTTATGCTGCTGCTCTCTAACCTGTTCCCGTTCATCTATATGAAGGTCGGGGGTATCACCAGCGAAGTCGAACTGCTGGAGATCCCCCGCGTTATGTTCAGCGAAGATTATGCCAGCCTCGGCACCTTCTTCTTGTTGTTCGTTCAACTGGTGCCGGCGTTCTGTCTGGTGGTCATTTTGCTGCTGGTAAATCGCGTCAAAATGCCCCTGAGCGTAAAGATTTTGCTGGCGCGGATCCTCTTCCAGCTGAAAAGCTGGGGAATGGCTGAAATTTTCCTCGCCGGGGTGCTGGTCAGTTTCGTGAAGCTCATGGCTTACGGTGATGTGGGGGTCGGCAGCAGCTTTATTCCCTGGTGTCTGTACTGTGTACTGCAGTTGCGCGCTTTCCAGTGCGTGGATCGCCGCTGGGCATGGGACGATATCGCTCCTGCGCCAGCGCTCCCGCATGCGCCGCAGGTGGGCGTTCCCGGAATTCGCCAGGGTCTGCGCTCATGTCCTTGCTGTACGGCGATTTTACCGGCCGATCAGCGAGTCTGCCCGCGTTGTGGCACCAAAGGGCATGTCCGGCGCAAAAACAGCATTCAGTGGACACTGGCGCTGCTCTTTACCTCCATCATGCTCTATCTCCCTGCCAATATTCTGCCGATCATGATTACCGATCTGCTTGGCGACAAGATGCCCTCGACCATTATGGCCGGGGTTGTTCTGCTGTGGGGGGAGGGGTCGTACCCCGTGGCGCTGGTTATTTTTATTGCCAGTATTATGGTGCCGACCCTGAAGATGATTGCGATTGGCTGGCTCTGCTGGGATGCAAATGGGCACGGACAACGTGATAGCGAACGGATGCACCTGATTTATGAAGTCGTCGAGTTTGTCGGCCGGTGGTCCATGATAGACGTGTTTGTCATTGCAGTTTTATCGGCGTTGGTGCGCATAGGGGGATTGATGAATATCTATCCCGCTCTGGGAGCGCTGATGTTTGCATTGGTCGTGATTATGACCATGTTTGCGGCCCTGACCTTCGACCCTCGTTTATCGTGGGATCGTGAGCCAGAGCCAGACCATGAGGATAATAAAAAGCATGGATAACAAAAGTGGAGAGGCGAAAGTGCAGAAGGTTAAACACTGGTCGCCGGTCTGGATCTTCCCCATCGTGACTGCGCTAATCGGTGCCTGGATCCTGTTTTATCATTACAGCCACCAGGGACCGGAAGTCACCCTTATTACCACTAACGCAGAGGGCATTGAGGGGGGGAAAACCACCATTAAAAGCCGTAGCGTAAACGTGGGCGTAGTGGAAAGTGCGACGCTGACCGACGATTTGACCCATGTCGAAATTAAAGCGCGCCTGAATGCCGGTATGGAAAAGGTGCTTCAGGGCGACTCCGTTTTTTGGGTCGTTAAGCCGCAGGTTGGCCGCGAGGGCATTAGCGGCCTGGGGACACTGCTTTCCGGGGCCTATATTGAGCTGCAGCCGGGAACCAAAGGCGGGCAAAAAAATGAGTATCAGCTTCTGGATTCTCCGCCCCTTGCGCCACCTGATGCCAAGGGTATCCGCGTCATTCTCGACAGCAATAAAGCCGGGCAGCTGAGTCCGGGCGACCCGGTGCTGTTCCGGGGCTATCGCGTCGGTTCGGTCGAAACCAGCACCTTCGATACCCAAAAACGCACCATCAGCTATCAACTGTTTATCAATGCGCCAAACGATCGTCTGGTGACCAGTAATGTGCGTTTCTGGAAGGATAGCGGTATCGCCGTCGATTTGACCTCGGCCGGTATGCGGGTTGAAATGGGCTCGCTCACCACGCTGTTTGGCGGCGGCGTCAGCTTTGATGTGCCGGAAGGACAAGAGCTGGGTCAGCCTGTTGCAGAGAAAAGCGCCTTTAAGCTGTTCGACGACCAGAAATCGATACAGGATGCGCTCTACACCGATCACATCGATTACCTGATGTTCTTCAAAGACTCTGTCCGCGGTCTGCAGCCGGGCGCGCCGGTAGAATTCCGGGGTATCCGCCTGGGTACGGTTGGTCAGGTTCCCTTCTTTGTACCCGGACTGAAACAGGTGCTGGATGACGACTACCGTATTCCGGTGCTCATCCGTATTGAGCCGGAACGTCTGATCAACCAGATTGGTGAAGATCAGGATATCGGGACGCATATTACCGAGCTGATGAACCGTGGTCTGCGCGGCTCGCTGAAGACCGGTAATCTGGTGACCGGCGCGCTCTATGTAGATATGGATTTCTATCCGAAAGCGCCAGCCATTACCGGAATGCGGGAGTTTGGCGGGTATAAAATCATCCCAACCATGAGCAGCGGGCTGGCGCAGATCCAGCAGCGCCTGATGGATACGCTGGATAAGATTAACAACCTGCCGTTAAACCCGATGCTTGAAGCGGCCACGCATTCTCTGAATGAGAGCCAGGCCACGATGCGTCGTCTGCAGACCACGCTGGATAATCTGAATAAGCTCACTGCCAGCCAGTCGATGCAGCAGCTACCTCAGGATATGCAGAAAACGCTGCGCGAGCTGAATCGCAGCATGCAGGGCTTCCAGCCAGGCTCCGCCGCGTATAACAAGATGGTGGCGGATATGCAGCGCCTCGATCAGGTATTGCGTGAACTCCAGCCGGTGCTGAAGACGTTGAATACGAAGAGCAACGCGCTGGTCTTTGAAGCGAAAGATCAAAAGGACCCTGAGCCGAAGGGGGCTAAATAATGAAAAAATGGTTATTGATCGCCGCAGCAGCAGTGCTGACTGCCTGTAGCTCGGGTAGCGACAACAAGAGCTATTACCAGTTGCCGCTGGCTAGCCAAACGGGAGGCAACAGCATGGCCAGCCAGGGTAACCGCTTACTGTGGGTAGAACAGGTCGCGGTGCCGGATTATCTGGCAGGTAATGGCGTGGTTTATCAAACCAGCGATGTTAAGTATGTCATCGCAACGAATAATCTGTGGGCAAGCCCGCTTGATCAGCAGTTGCGCAATTCGCTGGTGGCGAACCTCAGCAGCCAGTTACCTGGCTGGGTTGTTGCTTCGCAGCCTCTGGGTAGCGATCAGGATACGCTTAACGTCAATGTGACCGGTTTTCACGGGCGCTATGACGGGCGCGTGATTATCAGTGGCGAATGGCTGGTTAACCATCAGGGGCAGCTGATTAAACGTCCTTTCCATCTGGAGCTGAAACAGCAGAACGATGGCTACGAAGAGATGGTGAAGGTGCTGGGCCAGGGCTGGGCGCAGGAAGCCAAAAGCATCGCCAGTGAGATTTCACGCTTGCCATAAGTAAAATTCATTATCCAAAACCGCAATCTGCCTCTCGCTGATTGCGGTTTTTTTTTGATGGTATCTCAGTCTGTTACTTGTGCCGCATCACAGATTTTGTACAAACGAACTTCCGTATAGTTCACATTTATGACACTGGCGTGAATTTTGCGCATTGACGCTGGGCTTTATTCGCGGTATTCGTTAGATGTGATTGCACATTTAGTAATCACTGTTTTCTTTTCCACCAGATCAAATAATGAGGGAAACGAGGCATGAAGAGACAGAAACGAGATCGCCTTGAAAGGGCTCATCAACGTGGTTATCAGGCTGGTATCGCCGGACGTTCTAAAGAAATGTGTCCCTATCAGACCTTAAATCAAAGGTCGCAATGGTTAGGGGGCTGGCGAGAAGCCATCGGAGACAGGGCAGTACTTGCTTGATAGCGTCTCTTTAAAAAAGAAACCTCCGCATTGCGGAGGTTTCGCCTTTAACGCCTTCAGTCAGCAATCAGAAAGCTGATGTATCCTGGAACAGGCCGACCTTCAGGTCGGTTGCGCTGTAAATCAGACGACCGTCTACCAGCACTTCACCATCTGCCAGGCCCATGATCAGACGACGGTTCACAACGCGTTTGAAGTGAATACGGTAGGTCACTTTCTTCGCAGTTGGCAGAACCTGACCGGTGAATTTCACTTCGCCCACGCCCAGCGCGCGGCCTTTACCTTCGCCACCCAGCCAGCCGAGGTAGAAACCAACCAGCTGCCACATCGCGTCGAGGCCCAGGCAGCCTGGCATTACCGGGTCGCCAATAAAGTGGCAACCGAAGAACCACATATCCGGGTTGATATCGAGTTCTGCTTCTACGTAACCCTTATCGAAGTTGCCGCCGGTTTCCGTCATCTTCACGACACGGTCCATCATCAGCATGTTCGGGGCCGGTAACTGTGGGCCTTTCGCGCCAAACAGTTCACCGCGACCAGAGGCAAGAAGATCTTCTTTTGTATAGGATTCGCGTTTATCTACCATGTTCTCAGTAAGCCTTATTTTAGTGAAGGACGCAGGATAGCTAACACGTGTACGCTGAACAAGTCCGATCAGTTAGGACTAAACCATCCCAACCAGCGCAGCGGCCACGGATAACGATGACGAGACTCCTGCTGAGTCGCCTGGGCGATGCGTTCCTGAATGGTCTGCATGAGCGTTGTCTGACCCTCGCCATCCCATATCAGGTTTGTGAGTAAGGGTAGCGCATCCGCAATATCTTCAATCGCCCAGAGGGAGAATTGTTCCTCTTCCACTGCTTTCAGCACATCCTGGCTGAGGCTCAGGTGACGCACGTTTGCCAGCGGAATGATCACACCCTGTTTGCCGTTCAGACCACGCTGCTGACAAACCGTGAAGAAGCCTTCAATCTTCTCATTGAGGCCGCCTACCGGTTGGGCACGACCAAACTGATCCACTGAGCCGGTTATGGCGATATTCTGGTTAACTGGCACGTCGGCCAGCGCGCTAATCAGGGCACACAGCTCGGCCATGGAGGCGCTATCGCCATCTACTTCGCTATACGATTGTTCAAAGGTCAGCGAGGCAGTGAAGGGGATCTGCTGCTCAAGCTGTAGCTCTGACATCAGATAGGCCTGCATGATCATCATGCCTTTAGCATGAATATTACCGCCCAGTTCCGCTTTGCGCTCGATGTCGATAAATTCGCCATCGCCAATATGCACAACGCAGCTAATGCGCGAAGGTTCGCCAAAGGCGCGCGGATGGCCCGGGAATTCAATCACCGACAGGGCATTGATCTGCCCGACACGTTCACCTTCCGTTTCGACCAGGATCTGATCAAGCAAGATTTCATCCTGCATCCGGTCAGCAAGATACCCTTCACGCCATTGGCGTTGCAAAAGCATCTGGCTCAGTTGCTCACCAGTGAAGAAGGCATCCGGCGTTAAAGCGGCCACTTCACGGAGTTGCTTACCCAGCCACAGAGGGCAGAGGGGCAAGGTTTCTTGATCGCCCGTGTAACGGACGGCTTCACGAATCAGCACTGGCCAGGCATCAGGGGCAGGGACAGGCAGACCAGCACTTTCGGCCAGGGCGTTTACCCATAAACACCATTGCTGCATCTCTTCTGCATCAGCAATCTGAATGTTGTCTTCAAATTCGCTGTAAATGGCCTGATCGGCCAACTCCGGCTCCATCTCCTGGAAATCGGCCAGTGCTTCGCGATCACCCACCAGCACCACTTTCAATGTCAGTGGCATAGAAGGAACGGAGACCGGAAGTGGACGAGACTCGTCAAAACCGACCCAATCAAAGCGCTGCTGGCTCACTATATTCTTTAAACGCATCCACAAGAGCGGCTGGGCCAGCAGGGTACGCAGGGAGATGAGCAAGACACCGCCATTGGCCTGGTGCACCAAACCCGGCTGGAGGCTGACCTCACCATTAAACTGACGCAAGCAGCCAAAAAGCTGTTCAGCCTCTACCCAACCGGCCGTTGTAACACCGCCAGTGACCGCAAAACGGCCATCTGCAATCTCAGTGGGGGTAAAGGTGATAGTCGTGCCGTTGACGCAATACGTACCGCCAGAGACGGCGTCATTCTCCGGCAACAACTGCCGCATGGCGTCCGCCAGCAGGTTGAGATACTCCGCTTCATCCGGTGCCTTCAGCAACATAAAAGGCGACGTTGCCCAGGGGCTTAACGCCTGCTCCATTGCGTAATGCAAACGTGGCTGCGTATCGCTTAATGCGGATTCGTCTTCTTTCGCGAGCTCGGGCTGTGCAAACAGTTCCTGATAGCTATCGGTATCCGGAACCAGGTCACGCCATGCTAATTTCGTAATCGTCAAAGTTGATGTTTTTTAGTCAGATGTAAAACGATGGATTATACCGTAAGGCTCAGGCTCTGCCCACGAAGGAATAGGAGTTTCACGCGGTGAATCTCATCTGGCGGTCACAGGCGTTGATTTCTTTTCAGCAGATTGGCAAAAAACTGATATTCTGGACAGAGTTACACGGTCACATTGGGATCGCAATGAAATATCAACAACTGGAAAATCTCGAAAGCGGCTGGAAATGGAAGTACCTGGTCAAAAAACACCGCGAAGGAGAATTGATAACTTGCTACCTTGAAGCCAGTGCGGCGAAAGAAGCGGTAGATTTATTGTTGACCCTCGAGAATGACCCCGTTCGGGTTAACGGCTGGATTGAACGCCATATCAACCCCACGCTGCTGAACCGCATGAAGCAGACTATCCGCGCGCGGCGTAAACGGCATTTTAATGCTGAACATCAGCATACCCGTAAGAAGTCGATTGATCTGGAATTTTTAGTCTGGCAGCGTCTGGCGGGGCTGGCTCAACGTCGGGGGAAAACCTTGTCTGAGACCATTGTTCAGCTTATTGAAGATGCTGAACATAAAGAAAAATACGCCAGCAAGATGTCGACACTGAAAACCGATCTGCAGGCATTGCTGGGCAAAAAATAGCGTTAGCTTTTTCGCAGGCAATAAAAAACCCCGCAGAGCGGGGTTTTTTTATAAGACGATAACTTATGCCGCAGGCTGAGTTACAACGTCTTTGATGCCTTTAACTTCGATCTCTACGCGACGATCTGGTGCCAGGCAGTCGATCAGCGCTGCACGTGCTTTCACGTTGTCGCAGGTGCTGCCGGTAACTGGGTTAGATTCGCCCATACCACGTGCGGAGATCTTGTTGCTTGGGATACCTTTAGAGATCAGGTAATCAACAACAGACTGAGCACGTTTCTCGGACAGACCCTGGTTGTAAGCGTCAGAACCGATGCGGTCAGTGAAGCCCAGAACCACTACGGAACCGTCTTTCGGATCCAGGTTGCTCAGCTGGCTGTACATCTGATCCAGAGCCTGCTGGCCTTCTGGTTTCAGAGTTGCTTTGTTGAAGTTGAACAGAACGTCAGACTTCAGAGTGAAGTGCTTGGTCTGTACTTCTGGAGCTGGAGCCGGTGCTGGAGCTACGATTGGCGCAGCTTCTTCCTGCTGGCCGAAGCGGTAGGAAACACCTACGCTCAGCAGGCCGTTGTCTGGACGGGTACCAACGGTGTTTGCATCACCGATGTTGTTGGTCCACTGGTATTCCAGACGGGTAGCGATGTCACGGGTCATTGCCCATTCCAGGCCGCCAGCGAATACTGGGGAAACGCCAGTGTCGTGGTCTTTGAAGGAAGCGCCGCCAGGAACGTTAGCTTTAGCATCTGCACGCCAAACCATACCACCCAGACGGGTATAAACGTCCAGATCGTCAGTGATTGGGTAACCCAGTTTAGCGGTCAGCTGAACGCCCTGAGCCTTGAATGCGCCGTTGATGTTGTCGCCTTTGTATGGCATACGACCTAACCAGTCGTAACCCATTTCAAAGCCAACATACGGGTTAACCTGGTAACCACCGAATGCACCAGCGCCCAGCTGGTTTTCGTGGGTTGGACCATTGTTGTTGATAAAACCAGTATCGTGGAACTGAGACCAGCCCAGTTTAGCACCAGTATACCAGGTGTTATCTTTCGGAGCGGCCTGCGCTACGGTAGCGAAGCCAGCCAGTGCCACTGCAATCGCGATAGCTGTCTTTTTCATTTTTTGCGCCTCGTTATCATCCAAAAATCGCCATGAGAATCTCAATGAGAGTTCACGGTTAAATCCTTCACCGGGGGGCGGGGACAATAGAGTAACTCTACCGATATCTTCGGCTTAGGCCGAGCACCCCTGGCGATGTAAAGTCTACAACGTAGTTGGAAACTTACAAGTGTGAACTCCGTCAGGCATATGAAAAAAAAAGTTTTGTATACACAATATTTAACATAAATTGTGGTTATTCATGCCAGACGAAATCAGAGAAACCGCACCAGACAAGACTCTTCGTCGGATTTACACATGGAATTAATGGTGTACAAGTGGCGCAAAAAAAATTCCAGGAAAACTCTTATTTTTACTTAATGATACAAATTCGAGTGAATTTTTAGCCCAGAAAAGTGTCCCTTGCCCTGGGGACCAACCTGAACCGGACGCATTATAAAGCCCAGCGCGTTTCCTTCTTCAGCCGCTTCAGCGAGCAAATATTGCTCATCATCCGATAACGCTTCAGTAAACCAGCCAATAACCACACTGTAATTACCGGTGCGCAATGCTCTGGCCATGGATTCAACAGTATGGCAAGGCGCAAGCTGACTAACCTGCATAACTTTAGTCAAAGGCAGACCCGCTGACTGCACCCACTGGCGACTTAATTTCTGATTAGGCGTGAGCCACAACTGCCAGCGAGACTGCTGCCCCAGTTGCTGTAAAAGCGGCAGCAGCAGGAGTTGGGTCATCATGGGCTGGTCTTCACGGTAGAGCACTTCACTAATCAGCCCGGTGGAGGGACGCGCAGAAGAAGTCATTGCGCTATTGCCTGCAGTTGAAGTGAAAGATGTTGTGCGATTTGAATAGCCTGAAGAGTACATAATCAATCCAGCCCTGTAGTTACTGTATGGATATACAGTAACCCCTGTGCGACTAAAGATCAACCTCATTTTCTGAAAGCGTCTCGCAAAATTCACTCGTTGTTGCTGCCTCTTTCAAAATCATCTTGCCCATCGCCCGCAACTTACCTATTTTTTGACTAACGGATCCGTTAATAAAAACTTCATTTGTTACTTCATGATTTAAAAGGAATTATTATGAAAAAGATATCCTATGAACGGATCTATCAATCTGAAAAATACCTGTCCTCATTGGGAGAAGTAGAGCATCGCGCGTTGTTTGGCGGGTACGCACTGGCCGTAGACAATACGGTGTTCGCCATGGTTTCAGCAGGCGAGTTGTACCTGCGGGCCTGCGAAGAAAGCGCCTCCTATTTCGTCAAACAGGGCGCCTCATTCTTAACGCTGTTAAAACGTGGGCGGCCCGTCTTACTAAACTATTATCGGGTGGATGAGACCCTCTGGCAGGATCAAGAGCGACTGCTACGGCTCTCGTCGTTTGCGCTCGAAGCCGCCCGCCGGGAACGCTGTAAACGCTTTAAACAGGACCGCCTGAAAGATCTCCCCAACCTGACCTTCCAACTCGAACTGCTTCTGTGCGAAGCCGGAATTCCAAACGAAGAGGCGTTACGCACACTCGGCGCTGAGGCATGCTGGTTGAGGATCAAGCGGTTGAATAAGCATCTTAGTTACAAAGTGCTGTTTGCACTGGAAGGGGCGATCCAGGGGCTACATGAAGCGGCTCTCCCGGCAATACGACGCCGGGAGCTGATTGAGTGGTATAAAACATTGCCAGCGCAATAACGCTACTCTGGCAAGTGAGCAACCTGTTGTTGTAGTCGACAAATTTCTGGCAGCAACGCAATAAGCAGACCGATCTGTTGTAGAACCAGTGGCGCTTTGCTCTCCGTGCCAGGTTCAAGATGCGATATACGTTGCGCCAGTTCATTTAATGCTTGCTCTACCCGCGGCTCATCCGCCGGGCGCTGATGCAGTGCATCATCCACATAGCAGACAGCATCATCCAGCAGATCCAGTATCGCTGGGTTCGTGAGCCGCTCACGGTGCGCGCCCAGTGCAGATATATAGCTGGTGAAGGTGTGATTCAGGCACAACAGCCGGAAAGCCACCTCGCGGATCTCCGCCGTGGCGCGTGGCTCCCGCGTCATATTTGAAACCACCGAGGCCAGTTCGGCATCGCGATTATGCGCATCCCGCCGGGCAATACGATAAGCCAGGCGGTTATCGCGCCCCTGGTGGTACTGTTCGAGGATCGCGTCCAGGTAACGACAGTTGGCATTGACCGCCTGAGCCAGTACCCGCGGTAAGTTGCGAAACCGCCAGTCGGGCCAGATAAAACTCACTGCTGCCCAGGCGATAGCGCAGCCTATCAGGGTATCGATCACTCTTGGTAATGCCACTTCGAACCCTTCACCAAGGAGATTAAAGCAGAGCAAAACCAGCAAGGTTATAAACATGGTGGCATGCGCGTATTGCACATTACGGAAGGCAAAGAACAACACCCCGGTAATAACAATCAGAATCAGCTGTCCTTCCACTGAGGGGACGAAATAGAGGATCGGCAGGCCCAGCGCCACCCCGGCGAGGGTGCCAAGAATACGCAGCGCCAAACGGTGTCGGGTGGCATTGTAGTTAGGCTGGCAAACAAACAGGCTGGTCAACAGGATCCAGTAACCATGATGCATCCCGGTAATCTGGATAAAGGCATAACCCACACATAACACCACCGACATCCGCACGGCATGACGGAACAGCGCCGATTCAGGCGAGAAGTGGCGGCTTAGGCGCAGCCAGATATCACTGAAACCATGCATACTGTCGTCTGCCAGCTGGTTTTCCGCCTCATTGCCGGGCTGCGCCAGGGCCTGTTCGGATTCGATGGAGGCGAGCTGGGCATCAATCGCCCGCAGGTTATTAAGCAGGAAACCGAGGGCTTTCATCTGCTCGGCCGAGGTACCGCTGGCCTGCACGCGATCGAGCGCCGCATCCAGATGGCTAAAGGCTCGCTCGAAACGGGGATCATGCTGGTAAGGCGTGCGCAATAAAATAGAGCGAGAGAGCTGCTGACAGGCTTGCGACTGCATCGACAGCAGACGCTGAAAACGGAACATGACATCGCTATAACGAAATTTCTCGCGCAGGGCCGAGTATTGAACGTGAGAGGAACTGGCGCGCTCATGAATATCCTGCGCCACAAAATAGTAATGCAGGGTACGGCGGGTGCCACGCTGACCGCGGTCGCCGCGTAAGCGGGTAAGGAGCGAGGCTTTCGTCTGGTTTAGCGTTGTCACCAGTTGGCCATTCGCCAGCGCCACATCGTAAAGGGGAGCCTGGCTTTCATCTTCAATGTCCGGATCGAAAAGCCGTGATTTAAGTTCCAGATAGTGGGCCAGCTGTTCATAGCTGCGCGCCAGGTTGTCCTGCAGCGGGCGAATGGGGAAGATCAGATGACCCGCAAGGGTTAACAAGTTATACCAGATAGCGCCAATGAGCAGCAGCACCGGCTGTTGATACCACTGGTCGTAAAGCGATACGCCCAGCATGGTGTAAATGGCTATCAGCAACGCGCCGAACGCGATAGTGGCATAGCGCTGGCCCAGGCCACCCAGCAAGATAAAGCAGCTTGTCGAGAGCAGTAGTCCTAATGCAAAGAGCCAGGGCCAGGGGAAGAGCAGCTCCACGGAGGCCGAGGCGATAAAAAAGCAGATTAAGGTAATAACCAGGTTACGCAGTCGTCCGGCGAGGCGATCGTCAAGATCGGCCAGGGCGCCAGCAACCACCCCCAGCGTCAGGGGGATGGTCAGCTTTACCTCGCCCAGCCACCAGGGCAGGGCGGTGCTGCCGCAAAGGGCGATGAAGATCCTGACGTTATAAAGCCAGGCGCTGTTCCATGTATAGCGACGTAGCAGTGGGCTGAGCATGCGCGCAGGTAATCCTTATGACTGAAATCGACGACGGGCGCTATTTTCACGGGCGGCACGGGCGACCTCCACCGGGACCACTCTACGTCCGACCGGCCACAGGGCGATAGCGGCAATCTTAAAATTGGCGATACCAACCGGGATACCAATAATAGAAATACACTGAGCAATGCCCGCCGCAATGTGCATCAGGCACAGCCACCAACCGAAAAAGATCAGCCAGAGAATATTAAGCAGCGTACCGCCGGTGTTCATGATTGCGCTCTTCCCGTCCGGGTTTAACTCATCGACGTGAACGGCTTCGTTACCATAAGGGAAAAGCGAAAGACGGGTGATTTCCCAGCATGATCGCGTTAGCGGCAGGGTGAAAATCAGGACGATACTCACCAGGGTTGCCAGCAGCCAGGAGAGGGTGGTGGCAAAACCACCCAACACAAAATTCAAAATATTCAAAACGGTACGCATAATCCCTCAATTCCTTCCGGTTTGTTCACAGCCTGATGATTGTAACGTTTTTTTGCGCTGGAGCACCTTAAAACTGGCAGTTACACTATCAGGCAACTATCACCCCGTGGATCAGGCTGGACATGGAACTGAAAGCAACTTCGTTAGGCAAGCGCCTGGCACAACATCCCTATGACAGGGTTGTCCTGCTCAACGCAGGCGTTAAGGTTTCAGGCGAGAAGCATGAATATCTCATCCCCTTTAACCAACTGTTGGCTATCCACTGTAAGCGCGGTCTGGTCTGGGGTGAGCTGGAGTTCGTGCTACCGGCGGATAAAGTGGTGCGCCTTCATGGTACCGAGTGGGCTGAGACCCAACGCTTTCATCATCATCTGAATACACTCTGGCAAACGTGGAGTGCTGAGATGAGCGACATCGCGGCACAGGTCTTACAGCAAGTGCTGGCGGAGATCGCAGAGAGCAATGAGCAGAACAGCTGGTTAACCCGCGACAAGACCCTTGGTCTGCAGCAAAAAATCACCCAGGCGCTGACAGCGCTGCCATTACCTCCCTCCCGGCTGGAGGAGTTTGATAACTGCCGTGACGCGTGGCGGCAGTGTCAGGCGTGGCTGAAAGATATTGACCAGAGCCGTCTGCTGCATAACCAGGCGTGGACGGATACCATGCTGACGCGCTACGCCGATTTTTTTGCCGGGATCGAATCTTCCCCCCTCAACCCGGCGCAGGCGCGGGCAGTGGTCAACGGCGAACACTCGCTATTAGTGCTGGCCGGTGCGGGTAGCGGTAAAACGTCAGTGCTGGTGGCGCGTGCCGGGTGGTTGCTCACCCGCGGCGAAGCGACAGCAGATCAGATCCTGCTGCTGGCCTTTGGTCGTAAAGCCGCGCAGGAGATGGATGAACGGATCGAAGCGCGTCTGCATACGCAGGAGATCACCGCCAGAACTTTCCACGCGCTGGCGCTGCATATTATTCAGCAGGGCAGTAAAAAAGTGCCGGTCGTCAGTAAGCTTGAAAACGACACCCCCGCCCGACAGGCTCTGTTCATCAAGGCCTGGCAACAGCAGTGCAGCGAGAAAAAAGCGCAGGCAAAAGGCTGGCGGCAGTGGCTTGAAGAGGAGCTTAACTGGACCGTCCCGGAAGGGAGTTTCTGGCAGAACGAGAAGCTGGCTCGCCGTCTGGCGCCGCGCCTGGACCGCTGGGTGAGCCTGATGCGTATGCACGGCGGCGCGCAGAGCGAGATGATTGCCGGTGCGCCGGAGGAGATCCGCGATCTCTTCTCGAAGCGGGTGAAGCTAATGGCGCCTCTGTTAAAAGCCTGGAAAACGGCCCTGAAAGAGGAGAATGCCGTGGACTTCTCGGGGCTTATTCATCAGGCGATTCTCATTCTGGAGAAAGGACGCTTTGTGAGTCCCTGGAAACATATTCTTGTGGACGAGTTTCAGGATATCTCGCCTCAGCGCGCGGCGTTGCTGGAGGCGCTGCGGGGGCAAAACAAACACACCTCGCTCTTTGCGGTCGGCGATGACTGGCAGGCTATCTACCGCTTTAGCGGCGCGCAGTTGTCGCTTACTACTGCCTTCCACCACTATTTTGGTGAGGGGGACCGCTGCGATCTGGATACCACCTATCGCTTCAACAACCGAATCGGTGAGATCGCCAACCGCTTTATACAGCAAAATCCGCATCAGCTGGCGAAGCCGTTAAACAGCCTTGCCGCGGGGGATAAAAAAGCGGTCACCCTGCTGGCTGACGATCAGCTCGACGCGCTGCTGGATAAGCTGAGTGGTTATGCCAAACCGGAGGAGCGGATTCTGCTGCTGGCGCGCTACCATCATCTGAAGCCTGCCACGCTGGAAAAGGCCGCGACTCGCTGGCCGAAATTACAGCTCGACTTTATGACTATCCACGCCAGTAAGGGGCAACAGGCGGATTACGTCATTGTGCTGGGATTGCAGGAGGGAAGTGACGCATTCCCGGCCCCTGCCAGGGAGTCGGTCATGGAGCAAGCGCTGCTGCCCGTTCCGGAAGATTTCCCCGATGCCGAAGAGCGGCGACTATTGTATGTGGCGATAACCCGCGCCCGTCATCGCGTGTGGTTACTCTTTAATAAAGCGCAGCCGTCGTCTTTTGTGGCGGTATTGCGTGACCTGGATGTGCCAGTAGCCAGAAAACCTTGAGATCGTGCCGGGTGGGGGCCACCCGGCAAAGAGCTTACTTGAGACGCTCTGCGAGGTAACGCTGATAATCTGGAATCAGAATATCAACCTGACGATTAAACTGCGGTGACTCGATAATAAAGTCAGCCGTCGACAGGTTTGTGGCAACCGGGATATTCCACACCGTGGCCAGACGCAGCAGCGCTTTCACGTCCGGATCGTGTGGAACGGCGTTAAGCGGGTCCCAGAAAAAGATCAGTACATCAATCTTGCCTTCCGAAATCAGCGCCCCTACCTGCTGATCGCCGCCCATCGGGCCGCTAAGCAGGGCATTCACGTCAAGACCTGTTTCACGGTTAATCAGATTGCCGGTGGTCCCGGTCGCGGAAAGGGCATGGTGTTGCAGCAGGGGTTTATGGCGCTGCACCCAGTTGAGCAGCATCTGTTTGCAGTGATCGTGGGCGACCAGCGCAATGTGTTTACGTTCCGGGAGTGAGCGGGTAGTCAGTTCCATTATCGGTTTCCATCAATGTAAATGGCTACAGATTACTGGAAGCATCTGACGCTGCAAGAGAAAGGGCAAAAAATTGCGGCTCAGGAGGGGGGTTGTTGCTTCGCCCACTGCATGAAACGGTTGCGGGTATCCGTATCCGCCTGCGCAAACCAGTATTTTAACCGCTGTTCGGTCAAAGTTTGCGATTGAGGGGGCGGCATATCCAGTTCAGACACGCCCGACAGCAGCGTACTGTCGTCGGCCATCCTGATGGCAAACTGCGGCAGCGAGGCCGTCAGCCCGGCGCTGTTATACCGCTCAGTATCGCTTTCGTAATTGATCCCTTTCGAGGTGGTGGTGATGGCGAGGATATCCAGTTTGACCGGAATCGGCATCGCATCTCCGTCCAGCAGCTCAATGCGCGGCGCGTTATCAAATGACTGAGACTCTTTTTCCGTCTCCAGACGCGGCAAACTAAAGTTGACCTGGCTGATGCGCTGCGTGTTGAAGCTGGCAACCAGCGGTGGGGAGATATAGATCCGCTGCTCATGGCTGGCGAGGCGAATGGTTTTTTCAACCCGAAAAACGATCTGATGGGGGCCGTTATCCAGCTCAATGCTATCTGCGCCACGCAACAGCGAGCTGGAGACCCTTTTACCATCCAGCACCAGCAGATCGATATCGGTGGAGAGTCTCAGCGTGGTAGCGGAAGCGCAAACCGGCATCATCAATACCATCATCAGTGTGGCAATGCCGGTTTTCATAACGGGCTCCTGGGTATCCGATACGTCGCGGAATAATGTATCTAAATTTTTCGGTGATCATGTTTACTAACATATAGACATAATTGCGCCGTTTGCCCTCATACGAACGTATGGGTTAGATGGTTGCCAGCTCAGCTTTGACTTACACTCACAATAAGCCAGGAGGAAAAAATGAAAGAGAACGATATCGTAAACATTTTGACATCGACCCGCACCATTGCGCTGGTAGGGGCGAGTGATAAGCCCGAGCGTCCAAGCTACCGGGTCATGAAGTATCTGCTCGATCAGGGTTACCATGTGATTCCCGTCTCCCCCAAAGTGGCCGGTAAAACGCTATTAGGCCAGCAGGGCTACGGGACTCTGGCCGAGGTGCCAGAAAAAATCGATATGGTCGATGTGTTCCGCAATTCAGAAGCGGCCTGGGGCGTTGCGCAGGAGGCTATTGCCGTGGGGGCGAAAACATTGTGGCTGCAGTTGGGCGTCATTAACGAACAGGCGGCCGTGCTGGCGCGTGAGGCGGGGCTGAACGTGGTCATGGATCGTTGCCCGGCTATCGAAATACCCCGTCTGGGAATGGCAAAATAATAAAAAACCCGGTAGCCCTGGCTACCGGGTTTTTTTTAGTTCCGCAAACGTGGCGCCTGCAACTGTTTACGGATGGTCTGCGCCAGTTCGTCCAGGGTCGGCTGTTCAGGGTGTTCATCCTGTGCTTCGCCACTCAACTGGGCTTCGGCAAGATAGGTATGCACCGGCTGGCCATCGTCATCTTCCATTACCACGTGGTACCAGGGTGCGGCGCGGAGATCTGCGTTAACCGCCAGCTCATCGGCTGACGGTTCATCGAGTGAGTATTCCGGGTCGATATCAACAACCACGCCCAGATACCCTAACAGAGAGTGGCGGACCTGCTGGCCGATACCGAATTTGCTGGCAATCATAGTCACCTCCCGGGAAACGTTACTTACACTATAAGTGTGGGCAACATTCCACTTTTCAAGTTACATGACGCGACAGGCAAATCCTTTCAGATAAAGCCCTTCAGGATAGGTTGCGATCACCGGGTGATCGGCCGCCTGACGGAACTGCTCTATAAATTGTACATCACGACCGGCATCTACAGCGGCATCGGCCACAATTTTCTGGAATAATTCGTTTGTCATCAGGCCAGAGCAGGAGAAGGTCAGGAGTACGCCGCCTGGGTTAAGCAGTTGTATCGCCAGCATATTGATGTCTTTATAACCGCGGCAGGCACCCATCAGCTGATTTTTGTTTTCCACAAATTTCGGCGGATCCATCACGATAACGTCGAATTTCTCGCCCTGGTCGCGATATTTACGCAGCAGCTTAAACACATCATCGCGCACAAACTCAGCTTTACTCAGATCCAGCTTGTTGAGTTCAACGTTTTGTTTCGCCACGTCCAGAGCCTCCTGAGAGGTATCCACGCTCACCACGCTGGCACAGCCGCCCATCAGCGCAGAAACCGCAAAGCCGCCCGTGTAAGAGAAGCAGTTAAGGACGCGTTTGTCTTTTACGTACTGGCGGGTCGCCAGACGACTGTCACGCTGATCGAGGTAATAGCCGGTTTTATGTCCGCCCTGGATATCCACCAGCAGCTTCATGCCGTGCTCTTGAATCGGAAGCAGCGCAGGTGGCAGTTCGCCGGTGACCGGGCCCTGGGTCAACTCCATACCCTCTTTTTTGCGCACCGCCACGTCGCTGCGGTCATAAATCGCGCATTCCGGATAGAGGCCTTGCAGGGCGCTAATCAACGCCGCGCGTTGATACTCCGCCCCCGCGCTCAGCAGCTGCAGAACCAGGAAGTTGCCAAAGCGGTCGATCGTCACGCCCGGCATGCCGTCGGACTCCCCGGCAATCAGACGATAGCTGTCTAACCCGTCACGCTGTGCCAGCCAGTCTCGCCACTGCTGCGCCTGCTGCAAGCGGCGGGTAAAGAAGGCGATATCGATGGTTTCCTGAGGATCAAAGGTCCAGACGCGCGCACGGATTTGTGACGCGGGCGAGTATGCGCCGCGGGCTAACCATTTCCCCTGATGGTCAACGATATCGATGGTTTCACCGAGGCTGGCTTTTCCTTCCATTCGGGCAACGGCACCGGAAAAGACCCAGGGATGACGACGCAGTAATGACTTCTCGCGCCCTTTGGCTAACACTAAACGTACACTCATAATTGGCTATTCTGTCGATTCAATGAAATGGTCGCCATTTTCCCGAGTTCAGGGGGGAAATGCAACGCGCCACGAGGATAAGGAGAACGATGATGTCAAATATCTGCACGATCGCATGGGTCCACGGCACGGTTCAGGGGGTAGGCTTTCGTTACAGCACCCAGCGAGAAGCGACGCAACTTGGGTTGAACGGCTACGCGCGAAACATGGATGACGGCAGCGTTGAGGTCGTGGCTTGTGGTGATGCAGCGCAGGTGGAAAAGCTCATCGCCTGGCTGAAGGCAGGAGGGCCGCGCAGTGCTCGGGTTGAAAAGGTCTTATCAGAACCGCATCAACCCGGCCGGGAATATACCAACTTTGGTATTCGCTATTAAATACACTTCACCGGTTTAGGCAGGCCGGCGATCTTGGTCGCCTGTTTCGCCGGGCCTTTCGGGAACAGACGATAGAGATAGCGGCTGTTGCCTTTCTCTTCGCCAAACTTTTTAGCCATCGCCTTCACCAGCATACGAATCGCAGGGGAGGTATTAAATTCCAGATAGAAATCACGCACAAAACGCACCACTTCCCAGTGTTCAGGCGACAAAGTGATGGCCTCTTTTTCGGCAATCACTTCCGCCAGCGCTTCGCTCCACTGGCTGCTCTCTTTCAGATAACCGTCGTTATCGGTCTCGATCTCTTTACCGTCAAAGCTCAACATAGTTCATCACACGTCAGTCAAAAACCGCTGCAGTGTAGCAAAAAACAGAGCCCCGCATAAGCGGGGCCCGGGGATACAGCACAGTGAGGGGGTTAATCGCGGCTGGCAAAGCCCAGGATACTCAGCAGGCTGACGAAGATGTTGTACAGCGACACATACAGGCTCACGGTGGCGCGGATGTAGTTAGTCTCGCCGCCGTGAATGATGTTGCTGGTTTCATACAGAATAGCGCCAGAGGAGATCAGGATAAACACGGCGCTGATCGCCAGGTGCAGAGCCGGCAGCTGCAGGAAGATGTTTGCTACCATACCCACCAGCACAATCACAATACCTGCCATCAGCATACCGCCGAGGAAGGACATGTCTTTACGGGTGGTCAGCACATAGGCCGAGCAGCAGAAGAAGACCAGGGCCGTACCGCCCAGCGCCATACCAATCACGTCACCCATACCTGCTGACAGGTAAGTATTCAGGATCGGCCCGAGGATATACCCCAGGAAGCCGGTAAAGGCGAAGGCAGATAAAATACCAACGGGTTTATCTGCGGTTTTATAAGTCAGGAACATCAGGCCATACATGCCCACCAGCGTCAGAATCAGCCCTGGAGAAGGCAGCATCAGTACGGTGCTGGCAGTCGCGGTGAGGGCCGAAAACGCCAGCGTCAGGCTCAGCATGAAATAGGTATTGCGCAGCACTTTATGGGTGCTAAGCAGCGACGCGCGGTCGCGGGAAGAAGTAATTATACGATCCATGAGTCACTCTCTTATGACAGATGTAATTAACGGCAAGAATAGAGAACGACGCAGCCGTAACAAAGTGATTTTACCCATCTTTACTCAGTTCTTCAGGGCTTTACCCAGCATGATCTCTCCCAAAAGGCTTTTACCGCAGAAGGAAAAATGGTTTCAGCAGATTATCGAGATCAAGATCTTATAGGTCTCTGAAATATATTGCTTTATTTTAGTTACCCAGCTAAGAGTTAAATCCGCATCGTCAAAAAACAGACAATAAGGCGAAGGAAATGAAACCACAACCACGCACTATCTTTACACTCTCTTTGCTGACGGCAGGCATCCTGTGCGCTAGCGCAACGGCGTTTGCGGCCAGCGTGCCGGCAGGAACGCAGCTTGCAGAGAAGCAGGAACTGGTCAGGAATAATGGCAATGAACCGGCCTCGCTCGACCCACATAAAGTCGAAAGCGATGTCGAATTCAATATTATCAGCGATATATTCGACGGGTTGGTGAGTGTCTCTCCGCAGGGTGAGATTCAGCCGCGCCTGGCGGAAAAATGGGAAAACAAAGACAATACCGTCTGGACCTTCCATCTGCGTCCGGGCATTACCTGGAGCGACGGCACACCGATTACCGCGCAGGATGTGGTCTGGAGCTGGCAGCGGCTGGTCGATCCGAAAACCGTCTCTCCTTACGCCAGCTATCCGGGCAGTATGCATATCGTGAATGCCGCCGAGATTGCCGAAGGCAAGCAGCCCACGGATAAGCTGGGCGTGAAGGCGATTAATGACACCACGCTCGAAGTAACACTCACCCAGCCGAATGCGGCCTTCCTTGCGATGCTGGCGCACCCGTCTATGGTGCCGATCGATAAAGTCCTGGTGAGTCGTTTTGGCGAGAAGTGGACCAAGCCCGAGCACATCGTCTCCAGTGGGGCTTACAAGCTGTCGCAGTGGGTGGTAAACGAACGCATCATTGCCGAGCGCAATCCGCGTTACTGGGATAACGCCCATACCGTGATTAACAAAGTGACCTATCTGCCAATCACCTCTGAAGCGTCTGACGTTAACCGCTACCGGGCAGGAGAGATCGATATTGTCTATACGGTGCCTATCAATCAGTTTGCCCAGTTGAAAAAAACGCTGGGCAGCGAGCTGGACGTCTCCCCGCAGCTTGCCACTTACTATTACCAGTTCAATACCACCCGCGCGCCATTTAACGATGTCCGCGTGCGTAAGGCGCTGAATTTGGCGCTCGATAAAGAGATCATCGCCGATAAAGTGTTGGGGCAAGGGCAGCGACAGGCATGGTTGATCAGCCAGCCAGATATCGGCGGCGTCACGCTGAAGAACCCGGACTACGCCAGCTGGCCGATGGATAAACGCATCGCGGAGGCAAAAAAGCTGCTTAACGAAGCCGGCTTTAACGAAAGTCACCCGCTGAGCTTCAACCTGCTTTACAACACCTCTGAGTCGCACCAGCGCATCGCCATTGCTGCAAGCTCGATGTGGAAGAAAAATCTCGGCGTGGAAGCCAGGCTGCAAAATCAGGAGTGGAAAACCATGCTGGATACCATGCACACCCATACGTTTGATGCGGTGCGCTACGCCTGGATTGCGGATTATGACGATGCCGCCACCTTCCTGAATAACTACCGCACCGGTGACAGCCAGAACACCAGCCAGTACAGCAACCCGGACTATGACCAGGCGCTGGTTAACGCCGCGAAGGCCAAAACCCCGGCGGAGCGCGGTAAGTTTTATCAGCAGGCCGAAGATCTGCTGGCGCGCGATGTTCCTGCTATTCCGGTCTATCACTATGTGCGTACGCACATAGTGAAACCCTGGGTGGGCGGTTTTACGCCAGATAAGCTGGGCTACTACTACACCAAAGATATGTACATCAAAAAGCATTAAGGCTTAAAACGTGAGATTTTGTGCTGATAAAACGGTCAATGCGTTGTTATTTCAACCGATTGACTGCGATTTGGCTGTTTTTCAGGCAAACGAACACAATGGTGCTTTACAGGGCGTACTGAGGTGTTTATAGTGCGCCTCATTGGAAGCGTGGCCGAGCGGTTGAAGGCACCGGTCTTGAAAACCGGCGACCCGAAAGGGTTCTAGAGTTCGAATCTCTACGCTTCCGCCAAATTAAACAAGGGGTTACCGAAAGGTAGCCCCTTGTTGCTTTGGGCTCTCGGTATTGTATTGGTATATCCTCTTGGTATATTTCGCCCCTTCCTCACCTATTCAAACCTCATGATTCATTGGTGGAATGTTCAATGTCGGAGAGATTTTCACTTTTCGATCATACGTCACTACCTGATGCTCTGTTTTATGACCGCTGAATAACTGCTTCTCTTTGCTGCGACCTTCATAATCTGAGATGGCCTTCGCTTTGATGCCATGGAACGTTCCGGGGATCGGGCGACCTAGCTTCAACCCTGCTTTTTTCTTCGCGTTGTTCCACCATGTATTAAAAGTCTTCTTGTTCATGCGACCACCAGAGGGTGAGGGCAGAACATAGCCCCTGGCTGACTGGTGGAAAAAGTGTTGTCGTGCCAGTTCAATAGTGGCCCGTAACCGAGGGGTCCACTGTTTGATCTGCTTCTTACCAGTTTTGTTTTGTTCAATAAAAATACCATCTGCGCGAAGGTCAGGGACCTGGAGATCAAACACATCACCTTCACGCGCCGCGCACAGATATGTAATCTCCATGGCTAGCGCCACCGCTGGCAAATTGCTGCGGGAGCTGAGCGATGAGGGTGTGATCATCCGCACCCGAAACAGCGTGCAGTTCGTCTACACGGCTGCGCCCGATGCTGACATTCCAGACGTTATCTTGCCCTGCATGATCCTGAAAAGTGACCCGGCGAGAATCATGGCAGCTGAACAGAAAGCGAAGGCGCTGACTGATAAGGGTTTATGGCGCCGTGCAGCTGGTGTTTATACCGACATGTTCAGCATCGCCTGCAGCTCAGTTGAAGTGGCACGTATAGCCAAACGCCGCAATGAATGCCTGCGCATGGCGAGGAGAGCATGAATATGCCAGCAATAAGCTTTGGACAATCATTCGCGCTATCCAGTCCGGTGGTGAGATTACCCCGCGTCAGGTTTGCCGATTACTCGACTGCGACAGCAAAAAGGCCTGTCGCATGCTTGAGCACCTTATATCTGCAGGCGCAGTTAAGAACATTGGCCAGCCACGGCACCCCGTGTTCGTCATGCAGCCGGGGGGAGAGAAGCGCATCAAGCCATTGCAGGTAGTGCTGGTGGAGCGCCAACAGCCAAGCATTACAAACGTCTGCCGCCAAAACTGGCAGGGCTATCAGGTACACAAAATTTTCGGGAGCGCCCGGGTATGAACGATTCACTGAACAACAAAGAGTTGGTGGCGGTAGGTCATCAGTATGCGAAGGCGATGAGCAGCGACACGCCGATCATCGATATGGCATAAATTGTTTCCCGTCTGGCTGGGCGGTTGGACTGCACGACCGCGGCTTTGCGCGAAATGACGAAGGAGCGCGATGCGCTGGGTGCGGACAACGAATACATCCGCAACCGATACAAAGAATTGGACCTGCTAATCGGTAAAAACATTCTAGTAATGCAGGCTGCCATAATCGAATGGCAGGGGACCTGAGACGCCAGAAAAGGGCTGGCCTGGATTTATAACACGCCGTTTGGTCCAGGAGAGTTGCCGGATGAAGCTGAGAAATAAAACCAGGCGGCAATTCATAAAAGCCTATCCGAGATTAGATTTTTAACCCCACGGCCCAATCAAAACGTGATACGCTTACAAAACAATAAAATGGAAGAATGTGAGCTCTGTTAAAAATAGTCATCATTTTAATTGATGGGTTATGAGCATTCAAAACTACGGAGCGGTATAAATGAAATCATTTGAAAAGCTAGCACTCGGATTGCTTTTTATTACGTCCTCTTCACTAGCATCCAGTGTGACCAGTGGGCTTGTATACAAATCAAACCATGAAACCTTCGTTTTGACAAAGGAATGTGTTTCAGAAGTGAGATTTTACGATGGGGTTTTCGATTCTAAAGTTTTCTACTCAACGCGTATAAGATTAAAAAACACCAAGGATTGTGCCCAAAAGCTAAACGCCATAGTAAAAAATAACGTAGGGGGGCGTTTGCAAGTGTATTTTAACTCAAAATTAGTAATGGATAGTTACATTGCCAGTGAAATAAGAATGGAAAAAGGAATAAAAATGGCTGTGGGAAATCCACAATTAGGTAAAGATATAGAAAAGTTTTACGAAAATAAAAATTAAATTCATTACCTCAAACATCATGGTCACCGCTTATCGAAATGACCATGGTGTTTGTTTCTTTATTATTTTGGGAAGCCCACTGTTACTGTCACCGGAACTGAGTGATATTTGGCCCTTACAACAACAATCCCATCACCTGTTATTGGTATTGACCCGGGCCCCATAGACTTAATGGTTTTCATCTGGTCATGCTCTGGATATCTAACCTCAATGTCAAATGATGATTCCATGTTAGATGAAGGACTGAAATTTATTGTTGAACCTTGTGGATTCTTCAAACTCCCTTGAAAGCCATCAAGTCCAATCCAATCAGACCACACAGCCGGAAGCGCAATTACACGCCGGCAGGATTTAAAAGGCTTTTCCCTCACGGTAAAAAATATCGACTGCAGTATGACGATGATGAAGGCATCTTGCTTGATGGTTGTGTAACTCGATTAAAAAAATATAATTTAGAAGAATACGAGTTGATTATTGCTCACTTTGTTATTGGCATCTCCATACGTACTATTGCTAAAAAAAAGAAATGTTCTGATGGCACTGTCAGGAAGCAACTGCAGTGTGCGACAGGATTTATTGACGGGCTTATATACTTTCTCAAGGAATAGAGGGGATAAACTTTAAGAATATACCCACCATGCCTACGAAAGTAGGCATCCATGCAAAAAATAATAGGCAGTCTAAAACATTTCTGCAGAAAATTTCTTTGACATTCTACTTATCGATAACTTCCTGAAGGCTATTTTTTAGATCAGTGGTATCATCTTTAATACGAACATTCAATTGTTTGAGTTATATATCGTTAGAGTGTGAGATGCGCTCAAGTTTTTTTTCTGAGATAATAACATCGCAAAGGAAATTACCCCAGTGATAATCACGCCTACGAATGTTATCATCCACTCCGAATTGGTCGTAAATTTGAAGATAGCTAGTGATGCCGCTAGTGAGATAGGTTAACGCTGGGTTAGAAAAATGCTCAAAACCAGGGTTAATAAAAAACAACTGAGTGACAGAGCAAACCCGGCTCGGTGTCCGGGTTCGTAGGTGATATCTTTAATCAGCCCAGCCTGATTTCGTGTTAATTGCTGACTCAGCCATGGTGTACTTCTGTACTGTGTCGTTTTTGAAGAGGATGGTCAGCTCTTTTTTGGTGCCATTGGTTCCGTTATGAAACAAGCCATAGAACGGAATGAATGTTGTACCGTTAACCTTTACCTTAGCAAATGAGTACTTCCAGATTTCATTGCCGCCGTCAGTATAAGACACCCCATCCGGGGATCCGAAGAAAGCCTTCACTTCAGCTTTGGTGGTTTTGCCTTCCTGAATTTTAGACTGGACGCTTGTTTCCGTTTCGTTCTTAAGCTGCTGGTTTCCTGAGGATGCGCATCCTGCGAGAGTTGCTGCTAACGCGGCGGCTAATACTATTTTTTTCATTTTATGTTTCCGTTGATTGCAATCAGAAACATCCTAACATATTGCATTGACTATAAAAAACCCGACGAGGTGGCCGGTTAATATTATCATTTATTCCTTTTATGCTTCTCCAGCGCGCTGCAAATCACCAAGGGTATCGATATCCCTGACAATTCCCTCATCCTCCAGCATCAGATCTGCCACTGCCCCCTGACGACGTGCAGCCTGCACAATAGACCTCGCACCAGCCTCGCCGCGTAACGCGCGCAAGGCGGCATAATACCGACGGCCAAAGCCCACCGGATGCCCCGGCTGATGACAGTAGTGCGGTACGACGACAGAGGTGTGCGTCAGGGCGTGGGCAACGGCCCTTAGCGTGTCGGGTTGGATAAAGGGCAAATCGGCCGGCAGGATCAGCCAGCCGGAGGCCTCCGGTGTAGCCATCACGCCCAGCGCAATTGACTCACCCATCCCGGCAGTTCCCCCCTCGGGCCTCACCAGATGCCATTCAAGCCGCGAGGCCGTAACGGCGGCCAGGGTATGGTCCAGCACCCTTTGCCCGTTAAGCCTCGCCTCCAGTTTATGGCTCAGCCCGCCGGAGGCCAGAAAGCGTTCGCCGCGCCCGGCCGCCAGCACAATCACCACCGGGGCGGCCACTAACTTGCCGCTCCGGCCTGCCGCGTGGCGGCGATATCCGCCAGCACGGAGAGGGCCAGCGTGCTGGCATCCCGCGCCCGGGGAAAGAGGCCGATGGGGGCCTTAATCCTGGCGATATCCTCTTGATGCCAGCCCAGCGCGAGCAAGGTTTCGCTGCGCTGCGAATGGGTGCGCTGGCTGCCCAGCGCGCCGATATAAAAGGGGCGAGCGCGCAGAGCGGCCTGCAATACTGGCAACTCTCGGTGGAGATCATGCCAGAGCAGCACCACGGCGGTATCCGCATCGATAAGGGGGTCTGAAGCGTCCGTAAAACCGGTTACCTCATAGCCTGCCGCCTGGGCCAGCGCGGCGGTCGCTTGCGCCTCGACCGACTGACCCTGCAGGACCAGCTGCACGCGGGGCCGATAGCCGCGTTCAAACCCGCCGCTGCGCCAGCCCGTCGTGACAGCGCCCTCTATCGCATCGAGCTGCTGCGTGGCGGGGCAATAATGCAAACCGGCCGGGGTACGTCTTTCCAGGCTGTTAAGGACCGCCAGCAGCGGGCGAGCTGAACGCAGCCGGTGAAGGGTGAGGGTGATCCCGCCCCCGCAGGGTAAGACAATGTCAAACCAGGGCGATCCTTTGCCATACCGTATCTGGCGATCCTGACCTTTGACCAGGAGATCCAGCGCCTCGAAGGCCACAGCCGACTCCACGCAGCCGCCGGAAACGAAGCCACAATAGTGGCCATCGTCGCGCACGCACATCTGTGACCCCAGCGCGCGGGCCGCGCCGCCCTCGATATCGGTCAGGGTCACCAGCACGGCCTCTTTTCCGGCGGTGAGCGCCTCGACGGCAAAGCGCAGCACGGCGATGCTGTCATCGGTGACAAAGGCGCGGGAAGGGGAGGGAAGCGGCGCGTTGGAGGCAATGTTATTGAGCATCAGGCCTCCCTCACACCGCATCCGGCAGGGCATCGATAAGCTTATCGAGGGTGATCGGGTAATCACGCACCCGCACGCCGGTGGCGTTATAGATAGCGTTGGCAATCGCCGCGCTCACCCCGCACAGCCCAAGTTCGCCGACCCCTTTGGCCTTCATGGGGGAGGAGATGGGATCGGTATCCTCAAGGAAAATGACCTCCTGCTCCGGAATATCGGCGTGAACCGGCACTTCGTAAGCCGCCATATCATGGTTGACGAAGTAACCCAGCCGGGTATCTACCGCCAGCTCCTCCATCAGCGCCGCGCCCAGCCCCATGGTCATCGCCCCGATCACCTGGCTGCGCGCGGTGATCGGATTGAGGATCCGCCCGGCGGCGCAAACGGCCAGCATACGGCGCACCCGCACTTCACCGGTAGCGCTGTCCACGCCCACCTCGACGAAGTGTCCGGCAAAGGTGGACTGCTGATACTCCTTATCCAGGTCGCCAAACTCGATGCTGTCCTCGGCGGTCAGCACGCCTGATTTTGCCGCCTCGGCCAGCGGCGCGCTGCGCCCCTGGGCGGATATTGTCTCGTCGGCAAATTCGGCTGTCGCCGGGTCGAAACCCAGCTGCTGGGCAATGGCTTCCCGCAGCTTTACGCAGGCGGCGTAAACGCCTGCGGTAGAGGTATTCGCCCCCCACTGGCCGCCCGATCCGGCAGAGACCGGGAAGCGTGAGTCGCCCAGCCGCACGTCGACCTTCTCCAGCGGCAGGCCCAGCATTTCGGCAGCGGTCTGCGCAATGATGGTATAGCTCCCGGTACCGATATCGGTCATGTCCGTCTCGACCGTCACGCTGCCATCGGCGTTGAGATGGACCCGCGCGCTGGATGTTGCCACCAGGTTGTTACGAAAGCCTGCCGCCATTCCCATACCTACCAGCCAGCGCCCATCGCGCACCTGGCCGGGCTGCGCATGCCGTTTTTGCCAGCCAAAGCGTTCCGCCCCCGTGCGCAAGCATTCGACAAGCTGGCGACGAGAGAAGCGGCGCTCGGGGTTAGCCGGGTCGACCTGGGTGTCATTCAGAATGCGAAAGGCAACCGGGTCCACGCCCGCCTTGTCGGCAATTTCGTCGATAGCGATCTCAAGGGCCATCAGGCCGGGGGCCTCACCCGGCGCGCGCATGGCATTGCCCTCAGGCAGATCAAGCGTGGCCAGCCGCAGGCCAGTATGGCGGTTTGCGCCAGCGTAAAGCAGCTCGGTTTGCTGGACTGCCGTTTCCGGCGTGCCGCCGGGAAGATTGCCCGACCAGCTATCATGCGCGATGGCGACAATCTTTCCTTCGGTGTCGGTACCGATACGGATGTGCTGGAGGGTGGCCGGACGATGGGTCGTGTTATTGGGGATCGTCGGCCTCGGCAGCATCACCTTGACCGGGCGCTTCACCGCCCGCGCCCCCAGCGCCGCCAGCAGAGCATCGCTGCGTAAAAAGAGTTTGCCGCCGAAGCCGCCGCCAATATACGGCGAAACGATGCGCACGTTCTCCGGCGGGATCTTCAGGGTCAGGGCCAGATCGGTACGGCACCAGTCAATCATCTGGTTTGAGGTCCAGACCGTAACGTTGTCGCCCTCCCAGACGGCCATAGAGGCATGGGGCTCCATCGCCATATGGCTCTGGTCCGGAGTGGTGTAGATCGCGTCGAGCTTTACCGCCGCCGAAGCAAAGGCGGTGGCCACGTCCCCGACGTTTTTGTCGGGGGTATCTTCCGGCGGCTTGGTGACGGAGGCTTTTTCCGCCGCCAGATCGTAGGCGCCCTGCGCTCGTTTACAGGTCACCTTGACCAGCGCTGCGGCCGCACGGGCCTGCTCGAAGGTCTCTGCCACCACCAGCGCAACCGCCTGATGGTAGTGCTCAATTTCAGGGCCGCCTAACAGGGTGGCCGTATTTTTCTCTCCCTTGCCAAGCGGTCCGGCGTTATCGGCGGTAATCACTGCCAGCACGCCGGGGGCCGCTTCCGCCGCCTTTGTGTCTATGGCGGTAATGCGCCCTTTGGCGATGGGGGCGCCGACGACGTGGCCGTAAGCAGCATTGGGGGCGATATCATGCCATTCGTACGCATAGTGCGCGCTGCCCGTGGTTTTACGGGGGCCGTCGATACGCGTATGGGGTTGGCCGACAACCCGAAGCGTGTCGATAGGGTTAGTGGTGGCGGGTTTGTCGAATTTCATGCGTGAGCCCTCGCTTCAGACAACACAGAGGCGAGCGTGCGCTTCGCCAGGGTGAGTTTAAAGGCGTTTTCAGGCGTGGGATGGGCATCCGCAAACAGCCTGTCATACACCGCCTGCGCCCCGTCCGGAAGGCGGGCATCTGCTTCATCCAGCCGCCACGGTTTATGGGCTACGCCGCCCAGGGCCACGCGGCCCGTGCCGTCAGGCTGAACGATGGCCGCCACCGACACCAGCGCAAAGGCATAGGAGGCGCGATCGCGCACTTTGCGATAGATATGGGTTCCCCCTGGTGGCGGAGGCAGCGTGACCGCAACGATCATCTCTCCCGGCGCCAGGACGGTTTCCTGGTGTGGCGTGGTGCCCGGGGCGCGCCACAGTTCATCGACGGGAAAGGTCCGTGTCTTGCCGTCCGGATCGACCGTTTCGACTTTGGCGTCCAGTACGCGCATGGCGACCGCCATATCGCTGGGATGCGTGGCGATGCAGGCGTCACTTGCACCCACCACCGCCAGCTGGCGGCTATAGCCCTCGCGCGCCGCGCAGCCGCTGCCGGGCAGGCGCTTATTACAGGGTTGGTTGGTATCATAAAAATAGGGGCAGCGGGTTCGCTGCAGCAGATTACCGGCGGTGGTGGCCTGATTACGTAGCTGGCCGGAGGCCCCGGCAAGCAACGCCCGCGACAAGACCGCGTAATCTTTGCGCACCCGGGCATCGGCGGCCAGATCGGTATTACGCACCAGCGCCCCGATACGCAGACCGCCGTCGTCGGTGGCTTCAATGCTATCCAGTCCGAGATGGTTAATGTCGATCAGGTGGACGGGGGTTTCGATCTCCAGCTTCATCAAATCCAGCAGATTGGTCCCGCCGGCAATGAATTTTGCCCCCTCGTGGCGTTGGGCGCTCTGTGCAGCCTCGGCCGGGGTCTTTACGCGCTCATAGGTAAAGGCTCTCATGATTTCAGCTCCCCGGCGGCCTCTTCAATGGCGGCAAGAATGTTGGAATAGGCGCCGCAGCGGCAGATATTGCCACTCATGCGCTCGCGCAGCTCGTCAGGGGTCATTTCCGGCGGCGAGACCAGATCGAGAGTCACGTGGCTCGGGATCCCGGCTTCGATCTCTTTTAATACCGCGACCGAAGAGCAGATCTGCCCCGGAGTGCAGTAACCGCACTGGTAGCCGTCGTGTTTAATAAAGGCGGCCTGCATGGGGTGCAGCGCCTCAGGGGTACCCAGCCCTTCAATGGTGGTGATATCGGCATCCTGGTGCATCACCGCCAGCGTCAGGCAGGCATTCAGACGGCGGCCATCCACCATCACGGTGCAGGCGCCACACTGACCGTGGTCGCATCCTTTTTTGCTGCCGGTCAGCTGCAGATTCTCACGCAGGGCATCCAGTAAGGTGGTACGGGTATCGACCTCCAGGGTTCGCGGTTCCCCGTTAACCGTAAAAGAGAGTGGAAGACGTTCAGCGGGGGGCGTGGCCGCAGGGCGCTCGTCACCAAACGCCATACCCGGCGCAACGGCGGCGGTGGCGGCGGTGCCCGCGCTGACTTTCAATAGGGTACGACGCGTCAGGCTAAAATCCTGCTCGCCTTCGTCAGGGGTATTGCCATGGTTGCTCATGCCAGGCCTCCGGTATCAAATGAGAAAAGTTATTCCTGAAACGCTTTTTTAAGCTTCAAGCATAGTCCCTGCTGTAGGCAGGATTATTCCTAATTCGTTTGTCGGGAGGCTGGCGCAGGCAGGCTAGTCCATGAGATAGCGGATAACGGTGACGCCCTCTTCTTGCCGTACGCGGGATTTTACCCGCCAGGTCTGTTCAATTCGCTCCGGGGTGAATACCGTTGCGGGCTCGCCGCTTGCCACGACCCGCCCGCCTTTTAGCAGCACCAGCCGCTGGCAGAATCGGGCCGCCAGGTTGAGGTCATGCAGCGCGACGACCACCGTCAGCGGCAGGCTGGCAATCAGGCGCATTAGCTCCAGCTGATGCTGAATGTCGAGATGGTTTGTCGGCTCATCCAGCAGCAGTACCTGCGGTTGCTGAGCCAGGGCGCGGGCGATTTGGCAGCGCTGGCGCTCGCCACCGGACAGATGACGCCACTGCCGATCGCGCAGCGAGGTGAGCTGCATCAGGCGCAGCGCCTCTGCCACAGCCTGCTCATCTTCGGCGTGCCAGCCCTGTAACAGCCGGCGATGCGGGGTACGTCCCAGGGCGACAATCTGCCCGACGCTGAGATCCCCATCCACCTCGGCATGCTGCGTAACAAACGCCATCTGACGGGCGCGCTGCCTGAGGGGGAGGGCATCAAGGGCAATCCCATTCAGGCGTACCTGCTGCGCACCGGCGGGCAGCAGCCCGGCCAGACAGCGGAGCAGGGTCGACTTCCCCGAACCGTTTGGCCCCAGCAGGCCAACACGCTGCCCGGTGCTTACCTCCAGATCGATACCATGCAGTACGGTTTTTGATTGCAACTGCACCTGCAGTCCCTTCGCTGAGATATTCATCTTTTTCTCTCCCGGCTGCGCCACAGTATCAGGACAAACGCGGGGGCCCCCACCAGCGCGGTGACCACGCCGATCGGCAGCACCTGGTGGGCGATCAACGTCCGGGAAACCATATCTGCGAGGATCATAAAATGGCTGCCGATAAGAAAGGTTAAAGGAATGGATCGCTGATGGCCCGGGCCGCTCACCATGCGCGAGATATGCGGGATCACGAGGCCGACAAAGCCCACGGCGCCGATGGTGCTGACCATCACGGCGGTGATCAGCGCGCAGGTTAGCAATAACACCACGCGTACCCAGGTGACCGGAACCCCAAGGGTGGTAGAGACTTCATCGCCGAAGGTAAAGGTATCCAGCGCCCGGGAGAAAGCCACGATTATGAGCAATCCCGCCAGCGTAACCGCCAGCGCCAGTAAAGCATCGGGCCAGCGCACCCCGCTCAGGCTCCCCAGCAGCCAGAACATGACGCTGCGTGACTGCTCGGCGTTGGCCGAGGTGCTTACCACATACGCGGTCAGCGCGTTAAACAGCTGGGTACCGGCAATGCCCGCCAGCAAAATGCGCGGCGGGCTGTCGGTCATGCCGCGGGTAATGACCATGATCAGCCCAAAAGCGCCGCAGGCGCCGAGAAAGGCACCGCTGCTGACGCCCAGCGTGGTACCGCCGATGCCCAGCAACATCACGCAGACTGCCCCCAGCGATGCCCCGGCGGAGATGCCCAGCAGATAGGGCTCTGCCAGCGGGTTGCGTAGAATCGACTGCAAGACCAGCCCGCACAGGGCCAGCCCGCCGCCGCTGCAGGCCGCCATCAGCGCCCGGCTCATGCGATACTCCCAGACAATACCCGCCTCTACCTGGGGAAGGTCGAAGGCGGTCAACCCTAACCCGTTAAGAATGGCCTGACCTGCCGTGATAAAGGAGACCGCCATCTCCCCCTGAGTGGCGGCGAGCACCAGCATCAAGGGTAGCGCCAGCACGCCTGCCGCCAACAGCGTGCGGTATCGCCAGCGCGGAGGTGAGACGGGCAGACGCATGGCCAGAGTGCTCATGGCTGCGCCTGGAAGGTGGCCAGCTGTTGACCGATCAGCTCGACCGCATCCACGTTGCGCAGAGACGGATTTAACGACATGGCCGGCACCACGATGATGTGATTATTTTTGACCGCAGGAATATGTTGGGTAACCGGATCGCTGCGTAAAAAGGCCATTTTCACCGCGACGTCATCGGCGGGATAGAGCCGCCGCGCCATCTCAGCTATCACGATAATATCCGGCTGCGCCTTGGCAATACGCTCCCAGGTGACGGCTGGCCACTCGTCGTGCGAGTCGATAACATTGTTCAGCCCCAGGGTCTGGCCGATCCAGCCCGGCGCGCCAAAATTGCCCGCGACCCAGGGATCGCCGTTCAGGCGGCTACTGGAGAACCAGAACAGCACCTTCAGCGGCGTTTTCCGCTGGCTGGCGGCCTGCTTTTGCGCCTTTTCGATGCGTTGCGTCAACGCCTTGATGAGGCTGTCGCCCTGCTGGGGGACGGCAAACAGCGTAGCCAGTTCGCGGACTTCGCGTTCAATTTCCGCAATGGAGAAGGGGGTGCTGCGCGCGCCATCCCCGTTCGAGCTGTCGGTGACGCGCTTGCCAATGCAATCCGCAGGGGAGATCCAGGTGTTGATCCCGAGCGCGGCGAACTGGTCGCGGGTGGCCACTTCGCCCTGGGGGCCGATATGCCAGTGATACTGGGCCAGTACCAGCTCGGGTTTTTGCGCGATCACCGCCTCAAAGGAGGGGGCGTTATCGGCCAGCTTTTTCAGCCCTTTGCCCTGGGGGGCAAGCGTATCCGGTAGGGGGCCAAACCATACCGAGGTAGCGGCAATTTTCTTCTCCAGCCCCAGTGCCAGCAGCAGCTCGGTTTCATGTTGCCCCACGGTCACAACGCGTTCTGGTGGGTGAGTAAACGTGTGTTTGACGCCGCAATTCTCCAGCGTCAGCGGGAAGGGGCCAGCCGCAAAAGCCTGGGCGGTGAACAGGAGCCATGCAGATGCAGCCAGGGAAAGTAAATGTTTAACGGACACGTGCCAGACCTCAAAAATGTTATGTTATAACATAATACATGTAGTGTGGCGGGGTTCAACCCCTGAACAGAGCAAAGCGTCGATCGGCGGGAGAGGAGGAAGTATGAAGATGCAACGGGCGCAGTCGGACGCTGCGCCCGTGAAGGTTATTGCGTGGCGCGCTTTTGCAGGCCGTCGAGCAACGCCTGATGGAAGCGCACCGGGTCCTGCATCTGCGGTGCATGGCCCATATCGTCAAACTCTATCAGAGTGGCATGGGGGATCCGCTTCGCCGTCTCTTTCCCGAGCACCGCGTAGTTCCCCAACTGCTGGCGAATTTCAGGCGGGGCGAGATCCTTGCCGATGGCGGTATTGTCTTTGGTGCCGATCATCAACAGCACTGGCATCTTCAGTTCACTGAACTCATACATCACCGGTTGGGTGTAGATCATGTCGTAGAGCAGGGCGGAGTTCCACGCCACGCGCGCTTTACCAGGGCCGTTATTTAACCCGGCCAGCATCGTAACCCAGCGCTCGTACTCCGGCTTCCACTCCCCGGCGTAATAGGTATTCTTCTCGTACTGACGAATGCCCTCGGCGCTGGTTTTCAGCTCACGCTGGTTCCACTCATCAACGGTGATATGCGGTACGCCGCGCGCTTTCCAGTCTTCCAGCCCTATTGGGTTCACCATCACCAGCTGCTCGACCTGCTGCGGCCACATCAGCGCGTAGCGGGTGGCGAGCATACCGCCGGTGGAGTGGCCGATAACCGTCACCTTATCAACACCCAACTGCTTCAGAAGGGCGTGGGTATTATCCGCCAGCTGCTGAAACGTATACTGATACTGTTCCGGCTTGGTGGATTTGCAAAAACCGATCTGATCCGGGGCGATGACCCGATAGCCGCTGGCGCTCAGGGCTTTGATGGTGGCCTCCCAGGTACCGGCGCAGAAGTTTTTACCGTGCATCAGCACCACGGTGCGGCCATTCGCGTTCTCGGGTTTGACATCCAGATAAGCCATATCCAGACGCTGTTTCTGCGAGGTAAACGTAAAGTGCTGAACCGGCCACGCGTAGTCAAAGCCTTCCAGTTTCTCCCCGTAAGCCGGGGCATCGGCCGCCAGTGCCGGAGTGGAAAGGGCAACGAAAAGCGCAAGGCAGGATAATCGTCGTGCGGTCATGCAGGCTCTCCCATAGCAAAGAGTGAAAGTGAACAACAATGACACACTGTAGAGCACCAGACGGAACGGGGGTGTAAAGCGGGGTAAAGATGGCCGGGGCTGCGGTAATTTCCGCAGCCCGCTGGAAGGTTATTCCCAGTTATCCAGTACGCGCTGGCGTACTGCTTCAGGGTAACCCTGGTCAAAGGAGGCATGCAGATGGCGTTTCTCCTGCAGGGTATCAAAGACCACTTTCGCCCCTTTGCCTGCGATGTACTCCGCTTCGTCATAGCATTGAGGCAGGCGTATCACTCGCTGGTCATCAAAGACCACGCGGCGGCCCACCGGGTGCACGCGGGTCGACAGCACCCATACCACTTCTCGCAGGTTGGTAGGATCGAAATCGTCATCCACCACGTACACTTTCGGAATAAAGACCATCGCATCGGTTTTAAATAGCACCTCGCCAATTCGGCGACTTAATGCTTCGCTACTGACGCCGGGCAGCCGTTCGCGCCAGTTTTGCGCCACTACCACCAGCAGCCAGTGCACGGTAGAATCCTCCGGGATCCAGGCGGTCGTAATCGGCAGGTTTGCCTCGCGCAGCGAGGTCAGCGCATCGGCGGCCAGGCCCATCGCCCAGAGGGTATGTGATTCGTCGGTAGGACGCCCCGTTATCGACATGGGCCAGATAGGATCGTCCCGGTGGGTAATGGTCTCTACGTGGAAGGTAGGCTGCGCGGACGAGCCTTCTCCCAGATAGCCGCCGTACTCCCCATATGGCCCCTCCTGGCAATCCCGTTCGATGGAGACATGCCCCTCGATAACAATTTCGGCCGTGGCGGGAACGTCCAGATCGATGCCGATTGCCCTTACCACCGGCACTGGCGCTCCCGCCATCGTACCGATGTAGTCAGCCTCATCCGCATGTGCCGGAATGGGAATACCGGACACGCACGAAATCGCTGGCGCAGGGCCCTGTACCAGCGCATAGGGCATAGGCTGACCCAATTTCACCCATTCGCCCCAGATCTGGCCAATATGCTGGCTTGGCACGATCAGCCCCACCATACGTTTGCCGTCCACCTTCATTACGCGGGCGATAGACCAGTTCACCCATTTACCGTCTGGGGTTTTGACAATCAGCGTGCCCCAGGTGTTGGCATAACGGCCACCGTCTTTATCATGTGCAAACGGGATAGGGAAACGATCGAGGCTGGCGTCATCGCCGCGCAAAATGTTCTGATGGCAAAGGGCATCGGCAGATCCCACGCGTACCGGCGGTATGCCGGGCTGACTGCGCGCGGCAGATAACGCTTCGATAATTTGCGGGCCAGTGGACTCGGGTGCCAGCCCCAGGGACATCGCCACACGGGCATAGGGCATGTCGCTGCGGGAGGAGAGGCTGGCCGGGGCGCCAAACAGACGAAAACCGGGCGCTACGCCGGCAACCTTATGAAATAGCGGGGCAGGGGACTGGCGTTCATAGCTGCGACGCGTGATAGCGCTCGGCTCAAAATCACCGTCAACTTCCCGGCGGACGTGCATGATATCGCCCATCTCATCCAGGGCATCAATAAAGCTTCTTAAATCATCGTAATATTTCATCTGACTTTCCTTAAGTCCTGGGACGCGGTTCGCCCCAACGTTGCGTTAATGCGTTATCAAGCCCGAACTGATCGAGGATGCGCGACGCGCAGTGGTTAATGATGTCGTCGGTGCTTTGCGGGTGGTTGTAAAAAGCGGGCATGGGCGGCAACATCATGGCGCCCGCACGGGTCAGGGCGAGCATGTTCTCCAGATGGATAGCGTTGAGCGGCGACTCACGCGGCACCAGCACCAGCTTGCGCTGCTCTTTTAAGGTGACGTCGGCGGCGCGGGCAATTAAACCATCACCGTAGCCACAGCGAATGGCGGCGAGGGTTTTCATGCTACAGGGCACGACGATCATCCCATCCACCCGAAACGAACCGCTGGAGATGGCCGCCGCCTGGTCATGTTCGCTGTAACTCTTTGAGGCGAGGGCCAGAACCTCCTGTACACTGTAGGGCGTTTCCAGTTGGAGGGTTGCGCGTGCCCATTTCGAGATGACCAGATGCGTCTCGACGCCCAGCTCTTTGAGCGCGACTAGCACGCGCACACCAATGGCGGCGCCGGTTGCGCCCGTCATGCCAACAACAATTTTCATGGGGTTTATAAGAACCTTTATGATATAGTTTGAACTTAAACTGTTTGTGTTCGAACTATATGGATATCGATTCAGGGAGTCAAGACAGCCAATGTCAAATCATCGCGACTTAATTCATGCCGCGCCGCTGTGGCCGCACGGTGATAGCTCACTTATGCACCTGATGCGCCGGGCGGGGCAGCACGCCACGCTCTGCTGGAGTCAGTGCGTGGACACGGGATTATCTGCCGTCCAGTACGCCATTCTGGTGGTGCTGGCCGAGGAGACCTCTTGCGATCAGCAAACGCTGGGCAGCCGGGCGGGCTTTGATAAAGCCACCGGCACCTATGTGATTGATCGTATGAGTAAGAGTGGATTACTGACGGTGCAGACCGATCCCGACAACCGCAGGCGCAAGCTGGTCTCGATGAGTGCGGAAGGCGAGGCGATGCTGGCGAAGATGATTACGCAGGCAAAACAGGCTGAAAACGTGATTACTGAAGGAATGAGTGCGCAGGATATTGCCGATCTGAAGCGACTTCTAAGCAAGATTGGTGGCCTGCAGGCGCCCTGAAAGGGCGTCCCACAGGATCAAGGTCAGGCGACCGCGCGGGCGTTCTCTTCGATATCCGCACTGACGCGCACGTCGTCGGCATCAAAGATCATGCAGTGGCGATCGTCAAAAGCGAGTTCAATCTTCTGCCACGGGGCAAATTTCACGTCGCCCGGCAGGAGGATCTTCACGTTGTCGTGACCATAACACTGACCGAACAGATAGGTATTGTTACCCAGTCGCTCCACCACTTCGCAGTTAAACGTGATGCGCGTCCCCAGGCGGGTATCGGTGGTTAAATGTTCCGGACGAATGCCCAGCGTCACCTGACTACCGGGGGCGAGCGGGGAGGTCTGGATCGCCAGGGTCAGAGAATGTTGCTGCGACAGGCTCACGGTTAGCTCCCCGGGTTGCCAGGCGGTGACGGTGGCGGGCAGGAAGTTCATTTTGGGTGAGCCAATAAACCCGGCGACAAACTTGTTCACCGGTTTGTAATAGAGATCCATCGGGGCGCCCATCTGCTCCACTTTGCCGTAATTCATCACCACAATTTTGTCGGCCAGCGTCATCGCCTCTATCTGATCATGGGTGACATAGACCATGGTGGTTTTCAACTCCTGATGCAGGCGTGCCAGATGCAAACGCATCTCCACCCGCAGTTCCGCATCCAGGTTGGAGAGGGGTTCATCGAACATAAAAACGCGTGGGTTACGCACAATCGCGCGGCCTATGGCCACACGCTGGCGCTGGCCGCCGGAGAGCTGCTTTGGTTTACGGTCCAGAAGATGCGAGAGCTGTAGCGTTTTGGCCACCATCTCAACCTGATGGCGAATCTGATCTTTAGGCACCTTATTCACTTTTAGCCCGTAGCCCATATTCTCGGCTACCGTCATATGCGGATAGAGCGCATAGGACTGGAATACCATCGCCACGCCGCGATGAGACGGCGCCACGTCATTCATCACCTCGTTGCCAATCAGCACCTCACCTTCGCTCAACTCTTCCAGACCGGCAATCATTCGCAGCAGGGTCGATTTACCGCAGCCAGAAGGGCCGACGAAAACGGCAAACTCACCGTCCTGAATATCCAGATTCACATTGTGCAGCGTAACGGTGTCGCCAAAACGTTTGGTGACACTCCTCAATTGTATATTCGACATTAACGTTCCCCGGTAAGCCGTCGTTTCTGTCATTTGTGTATTACGTATAACAATTCACAAAGACGTTGTCCGGCGGCGCAAATTATCTGTCACGACTATAACTTCCTCTATTTGCATGCCCTATACAGATATTTCATTAATGTTATGAGGATCACACAACTTACAGTTTTTTGTAGAGTTATCATGATGTGAAGGGTAGCGTATAACAAACCAAAGAGGTCAGGGACCATCCTTTGCAGGCCAGCTATAGCAGGTTTTGCAGGCGCAAGGATAGATCGTCTGGCACCATAACAACCCTAAAATTGTTATACCTTCACATGAGGTTGATAATGAAAAAGAACATTCTCGCTGCTCTTATCCTCTCTGCTATCGCCACCGTTCAGGTTCATGCCGCGCAGCAACTTAACGTCTGGGAAGACATCAAGAAATCTTCAGGCATCAAAGATGCGGTGAGCGACTTTGAAAAGCAGTACGACGTTAAGGTCAACGTGCAGGAGATGCCCTACGCACAGCAGCTGGAAAAACTGCGTCTGGATGGCCCGGCAGGTATCGGCCCGGATGTCCTGGTCATCCCTAATGATCAACTGGGCGGGGCCGTGGTGCAAGGGTTGTTAACCCCCCTGAATATGGCGGCTGGCGCGACTGAGCAGTACACACCGGCGTCAATCAACGCTTTCAAAATGGATAACGTCCTCTATGGCGTGCCTAAAGCGGTCGAAACGCTGGTCTTAATCTACAACAAAGACCTCATCGACAAACCGCTGGATAGCCTGCAGGCGTGGTACGACTTTTCTAAGCAACAGCGGGCGAAGGATCAGTACGGCCTGCTGGCGAAATTTGACCAGATTTACTACAGCTGGGGCGCGATTGAGCCGATGGGCGGCTACATCTTCGGTAAAAACGACAAAGGCGGCTATAACCCGCAGGACGTTGGGCTGAACAAACCGGGCGCGGTCGAAGCGGTTACCTTCCTGAAAAAATTCTATGCCGACAATGTCTTCCCGGCGGGGATTATCGGCGACAACGGCCTGAACGCCATCGACTCCCTGTTTACCGAGAAAAAAGCGGCGGCGGTGATCAACGGCCCCTGGGCTTTCCAGCCGTATGAAGCCGCGGGCATCAACTACGGCGTGGCGCCACTGCCGACCCTGCCGGATGGCAAGCCGATGAGCTCATTCCTGGGAGTGAAGGGCTATGTGGTCTCGACCTGGAGTAAAGACAAAGCGCTGGCGCAGAAATTCATCGAATTTATTAATCAGCCGCAGTACGTAAAAACCCGCTACGTGGCCACCCGTGAGATCCCACCGCTGACGGCAATGATTGACGATCCGCTTATCAAGAATGACGAGAAAGCCAGCGCGGTGGCGGTGCAGGCCGCGCGTGCATCTGCCATGCCGGGCATTCCGGAGATGGGTGAAGTGTGGGGCCCGGCAAACGCCGCGCTGGAGCTGAGCCTCACCGGTAAGCAGGATCCGAAAGCGGCGCTGGATGGCGCAGAAAAACAGGTTCAGATGCAAATCGAAGCCATGCAGGCCAGCAATCAGTAATTGTCAGAGGTAACAAAACGGGCGCCCCCGCGCCCGTTTTTTGAAAGGAGTGGTCAGTGAGTATCATCCCAGAAAATTATGCCAGCGCGCGGCCAGCCGGGCGTCATGCCTGGTGCGGCCTGCTGTTGGCGCTCATCCCGGGTTTCGGCCAGTTTTATCATCGTCAGTGGCTCAAGGGCGTTATCTTTCTCGTGCTGCTGGTAAGCTTTGTCGGCGTGTTTGCAGACTTCCTGGGCGAAGGGCTTTGGGGGCTGGTGACGTTAGGCGAAGAGGTACCGCGCGACAACTCTATTTTCCTGCTGGCAGAAGGGATTATCAGCGTGCTGATCATCGCCTTCGGCGTGGGACTCTATGCGCTTTCGCTGCGGGACGCGTGGGCCAACGGTCGTAAACGTGACGAGGGACAACAGCTTAACAGCGTGCGCAAGCAGTACCAGATGCTGCTGAGCGAAGGCTTCCCCTATCTGATGATCTCGCCCGGCTTTATTCTGCTGGTGTTTGTGGTGGTCTTTCCGATTCTGTTCGGGTTTGCCATCGCCTTCACCAACTACAACCTCTATCACACGCCGCCGGCGAAGCTGGTGGACTGGGTTGGTTTCAAGAACTTTATCAACATTTTCACCCTCTCCATCTGGCGTTCCACCTTCCTGGACGTGCTGCAGTGGACGGTGGTCTGGACGCTGCTGGCGACCACGCTGCAGTGTTCCGTCGGCGTGTTGTTAGCCATCCTGGTGAACCAGAAAGATCTGCGCTTCAAGCCGCTTATCCGTACCATCTTTATTCTGCCGTGGGCAGTGCCGGGTTTTGTCACTATTCTGGTGTTCGCCGGCATGTTTAATGACTCTTTTGGCGTCATCAACAATGCCATTCTGGCTTTCTTTGGTATTGCGCCCAGGGCGTGGATGACCGATCCGTTCTGGACCAAAACCGCGCTGATCATGATGCAGACCTGGCTCGGCTTCCCGTTTGTTTTCGCCATGACCACCGGCGTGCTGCAGGCGATCCCGGACGATCTCTACGAAGCCGCCACCATGGATGGCGCCAGCAGCTTTACCCGGCTGCGCACCATTACGTTGCCGCTGGTGCTCTACGCCATTGCCCCGATCCTGATCACGCAATACACCTTTAACTTCAATAACTTCAACATTATCTACCTGTTCAACAACGGCGGGCCGGCGGTAGTGGGGTCGAATGCCGGCGGGACGGATATCCTGGTGTCGTGGATCTATAAGCTCACCATGTCTTCGTCCCAGTATGCGATTGCCGCAACTATCACCATCCTGCTGTCGATCTTTGTCGTCGGGCTGGCGCTGTGGCAGTTCCGTGCCACCAAATCGTTCAAAAATGACGACATGGCATAGGAGAGAGAACAATGGCTCAATCACAAAGTATTAAACGTGAGAAGTGGCTCCGCCTCTCGCTCTCCTGGCTGGTGATCCTGCTGGTCTCCATCGTCATTATCTATCCACTGGTGTGGACGGTAGGGGCTTCGCTGAACGCGGGCAACAGCCTGCTCAGCTCGTCGATCATCCCGGAAAATCTCTCATTCCAGCACTATGCCGACCTGTTCAATGGCCAGGTGAACTATATGACTTGGTACTGGAACTCAATGAAAATCAGCTTTATGACCATGGTGCTGACGCTAATCAGCGTGAGTTTTACCGCCTATGCCTTCTCGCGTTTTCGCTTTAAGGGGCGGCAAAACGGGCTGATGCTGTTCTTGCTGCTGCAGATGATCCCGCAGTTCTCGGCGCTGATTGCCATTTTCGTCCTCTCGCAGTTGCTGGGGTTGATCAACAGCCACCTGGCGCTGGTGTTGATTTACGTCGGCGGCATGATCCCGATGAACACCTATCTGATGAAAGGGTATCTGGATGCGATCCCGAAGGATCTGGACGAATCGGCCCGCATGGATGGGGCCAGTAACTTCCGTATCTTCATCGAGATCATTATGCCGCTGTCAAAACCGATTCTGGCGGTGGTGGCGCTCTTCTCCTTCACCGGGCCGCTGGGGGATTTCATTCTTTCCAGCACCATTTTGCGTACCCCGGACAAATACACCTTACCTATCGGGCTTTATAACCTGGTGGCACAAAAAATGGGTGCCAGTTACACCACCTACGCGGCAGGGGCAGTGCTGATTGCCGTGCCGGTGGCGATCCTCTATCTGGCGTTACAAAAATACTTCGTCTCCGGCCTCACCTCCGGCAGTACCAAAGGATAAGCACATGAAAAGATTCCAGCCCGCTCTGCTTGCGCTCTGCCTCTCGTGCGGATTTGCCGCCAGCACCTTCGCTGCTGATGCGCTGAAAACCCGTCCGTTTAACGGCATGCCGGATGATTTTATCAAAGGCGCGGATATCTCCACCTTGCTGGAGGCCGAGCAGCATGGGGCGACGTTTTACAATGCGCAAAACCAGAAGCAGGACGCCATCGCGATTCTGAAAGCGAACGGTGTGAATTACGTACGCCTGCGCCTGTGGGTTGACCCGCAGGACGGCCAGGGCAATACCTATGGCGGCGGCAGCAACAACCTGGAGAACACGCTCGCGCTGGCGAAACGCGTAAAGGCCCAGGGGATCAAATTACTGCTCGATTTCCACTACAGCGATTTCTGGACCGACCCGGGCAAACAGTACAAACCAAAAGCCTGGGAGAAAATGGACTATCCGCAGCTTAAAACGGCGATCCACGATTACACCCACGACGTTATAGCCCGCTTCAAGAAAGAGGGTGTGTTGCCGGATATGGTGCAGATTGGCAACGAAATTAACGGCGGGATCCTCTGGCCGGAGGGAAAAAGCTGGGGGCAAAACGGCGGGGAGTTTGACCGCTTAGCCGGGCTGCTGAATGCGGCCATCGACGGCCTGAAAGAGAACCTCACCGAAGGCGAGCAGGTGAAAATTATGCTGCATCTGGCTGAAGGTACGAAAAATGACACCTTCCGCTGGTGGTTTGATGAAATCACAAAGCGTAACGTGCCGTTCGATATTATCGGCCTGTCAATGTACACCTACTGGAACGGCCCCCTCAGCGCGCTGAAGGCCAACATGGATGACATCAGCCAACGCTACAACAAAGATGTGATCGTAGTGGAAGCCGCCTATGGCTATACCCTGGAAAACTGTGACAACGCAGAAAATAGCTTCCAGGCCAAAGAAGAGAAAGATGGCGGTTATCCTGGCACCGTCCAGGGCCAGTACGACTATATACACGACCTCATGCAGACCGTTATTGATGTGCCGGCGCAGCGTGGCAAAGGCATCTTTTATTGGGAGCCAACCTGGATTGCCGTTCCGGGTACCACATGGGCCACTAAAGCTGGCATGAAATATATCCACGATGAGTGGAAAGAGGGCAATGCCCGCGAGAATCAGGCCCTGTTTGATTGTCAGGGAAAAGTGTTGCCATCAATGACAGTATTTAAATAATCCCCCTCTGATTTCAGGAAGCTGTAAATATGACTAAATTCGCGCCTTTATTTCCTAAGGTTGCTGCGTTACTGCATGGCGCCGATTATAACCCGGAACAATGGGAAAATTACCCCGGTATTATTGAAAAAGACATTACCATGATGCAGCAGGCAAAATGTAATGTGATGTCAGTCGGGATATTTAGCTGGGCGAAACTCGAACCGCGCGAAGGGGAATATGATTTTGCCTGGCTGGATGCGGTAATTGAGAAACTTTACGCGGCGGGTATTCATATATTCCTCGCCACCCCGAGCGGTGCGCGTCCGGCGTGGATGTCGCAAAAATATCCGGAAGTGCTTCGGGTAGGGCGTGACCGCGTGCCGGCGCTGCACGGTGGGCGACACAACCACTGCATGACCTCGCCGGTCTATCGTGAAAAAACGCTGAAGATTAATCGCCTGCTGGCGGAGCGCTACTCGCAGCACCCCGCCGTGCTGGGCTGGCATATCTCTAACGAATATGGTGGCGAGTGCCACTGCGGCCTGTGTCAGCAAAAATTCCGCGACTGGCTGAAAGCGCGTTATAAGACGCTGGATGCACTCAACCATGCGTGGTGGAGCACCTTCTGGAGTCACACCTACACGGACTGGTCGCAAATTGAATCGCCCGCGCCGCAGGGTGAGGTCTCCATCCACGGCCTGAATCTGGACTGGCGACGCTTTAACACCGCGCAGGTGAGCGACTTCTGCCGTCATGAAGTGGCGCCACTCAAAGCGGTAAATGCCGACCTGCCGGTGACCACCAACTTTATGGAGTACTTTTACGATTACGACTACTGGCAGCTGGCGAAAGAGATCGATTTTATCTCCTGGGACAGCTATCCGATGTGGCACCGTGAGAAAGAGGAAACGACGCTGGCCTGCTACACCGCCATGTATCACGACATGATGCGTTCGCTTAAAGGCGGCAAGCCTTTTGTGCTGATGGAGTCTACGCCCAGCACCACCAACTGGCAGCCTATCAGTAAGCTGAAAAAACCGGGGATGCACCTCCTCTCGTCTCTACAGGCTGTGGCTCACGGGGCGGATTCGGTGCAGTATTTCCAGTGGCGTAAAAGCCGCGGCTCGGTAGAGAAGTTCCACGGGGCAATTATCGACCATGTGGGGCATCTGGATACCCGCGTCGGGCGTGAGGTGAGCAAGCTCGGCGATATGCTGGCGCGTCTGTCGGTGGTGGCGGGTTGCCGCACCGAGGCGCGGGTGGCCATAATCTTTGACCAGCAGAGCCGCTGGGCGATGGACGATGCCGCAGGCCCGCGCAATATGGGCCTGGAGTACGAAAAAACCGTGAATGAGCACTACCGTCCCTTCTGGGAGAAAGGCATTGCCGTTGACGTGATCGATGCCGACCAGCCGTTGAGCCAGTACGCGCTGGTGATTGCCCCTATGCTCTACATGGTCCGCCAGGGATTCGCCGAACGCGCCGAAGCCTTTGTGGCCGAGGGAGGCCATCTGGTCACGACCTACTGGAGCGGTATTGTGGATGAAACCGATCTCTGCTTTACGGGCGGCTTCCCTGGCCCGCTGCGCAAGCTGCTCGGGATCTGGGCGGAAGAGATCGACTGTCTGGGCGAGGGGGAACGTAACCTGGTGCAGGGGCTGGCGGGCAATGCGTCGGGTCTGCAGGGGCCGTACCAGGTGCGTCATCTCTGCGAGCTGATCCACACCGAAACCGCCCATGCGCTGGCGACCTACCGGGATGATTTTTATGCCGGTCGACCGGCGGTAACGGTTAACCGCTTTGGCAACGGCAAAGCCTGGCACGTGGCGTCGCGCAACGATCTGCAATTCCAGCGTGACTTCTTCGCAGGCATTATTAACGAACTGGCGCTGCCGCAGGCCGTCGATGCTGATTTCCCACCGGGCGTGGTGGCTACCGCCCGTACTGATGGCGAGAGTACCTGGGTATTTGTGCAGAACTTCACGGCGCAGCAACAACTGGTCACGCTGCCAGAGGGCTATACCGACAGTATGAACGATGCCGCGGCGGTGGGCGAAACCGTGCTCCTGCCGTGGGATTGTCGCGTGCTGAAGCGCAGGGCATAACACCCGGCGCCACGCATAACACGCCTGCTCAAATGAGCAGGCATTTTTTTACCCCTGGATACCCTAAATCATTCGGCTTGCAGACCAGGATGCGTATCGCGTTTGCAGCGTGAAGGATGACGGATATAACCGAGAGGCTACTGATGGATACCAAAATCACTCAGCGTTTAATTCCGGCGTTTGGCGGAGAAGAGAATATCGAACATATCGAAGCCTGTATTACCCGCCTGCGCGTCACGGTAAAAGATTTAAATAAGGTTGACTCGCAGGCAATACAGGAGGAGGGGGCGTTAGGGGTCATTATTATTGGGCAACAAGTCCATGCGATATTTGGCCGACAATCCGATACCTTGCGCCAATTACTCGACGACCATTTTAATGGCCGTAAATAAATAAAAAAAACGGGATAGCCAATAAATGGTTATCCCGTAAAGGCCAAAATAACTACCCAGTGTTGGAGATAAAATAATGATAACAGGCAAATCAGAGAATAATGCTTACCACCAGGCTTCAACCTGGATGCCAAAGTTCCAGTTATTATTCGCGGTGCCATCCTGGAATGATTGACCCTTCTCAGAATCATTCAGATAAGAGGCAAATACGCGCAGTTCCGGACGCGACATAAAATCAGGGCCATCCGCCAGACCCAGAGCGATGGTGTACTTCTCGCCGCTCTGTTTGTATTTCGCGCCGTCGGTGTAGGTGTCTTTCTGATAGAACCCGCCTACCTCGCCGATAAGACGCACATACTCCGTAAACTGATACTGCGCGCGGCCGACGAGGGAGATCAGGCGTGACTTCTCGGTGTAGAGGGTGGTGTCATCCGCCGAGCCCCAGGTGAGAACGTGGTTGAAAGAGAGCTTATCGGTGATGGGAATCAAGCCGGTGTTGATAACACGGTAACCCGAAGCATCGTTGACATAGTTCCACATGTCATACCAGCCTCCGCCCTGAGAGACCATATTCTGCGCCAGCCCTTTGTTGGCATACTGCAGCACCAGCTTGTTATAGCCGCCCAGCATCTCCTGGCTAATCTCGCCGGTGACCATCACGCCGTTATCAGCGTCATACAAGCCGCCGTACTCTTTCTGCTTGTTGGTGGGGTTTGGCATCGCGTAATCGATGCCCACTTCGGTCCACGCGCCTGCCCAGGGTTTCCAGCCGGCGTAGCGTACGTCGATATAGTTGATGTTGACATCGTTGTCACCATCCACGCGGTAATCCACGTCATTGGCATCGCCACGGATCCACGCCACGGAGATGGCACCGGGGCCGAGGGTGTAGTTTTCAATACCGGCACCGGCGCCGGAAATGTTCCAGTATTTGGTATCGATGATGTGCAGGTCATGACGCTGGTAATAGCGTTTACCGCCCCAAATTACCGCGTTAGGATCGCCCGGGATCAGCCCTTTGATCTGCAGGTTGAGCTGACGCAAGCCGAACTCGGCGTCGTCATCCAGGGTCGATTCGTTGTCATTCGAGCCATCGGACACCATGCTGACCATACTGTCGAGGTAAAAACTGACATCGTTCTTCTTGTAAACTTCTGAGCCTAACTCCAGCTCACCGTAGGTGTCGGTCTCGTTACCCAGACGACCAATCTTGTTTTTTTGCCACTCTTCCATCCCGCCATCCCGCGAGACGCCCACACCAGAGCGAAGATATCCATGGAAATCAATAGGTACTGAAGACGCCGCTAACAGCGAAGGTGAGGCCAGCGCAGCCGCCAACGCAACGGATACAGAGCGGATCGTAGTGTTCATTGTAACCCTCTTATTGTTTTGTAATACGTTCACAAATCCGCTGTCATAAAATGCCTAAACTCTTTTTGTGGCAATTGTGATGTCATAAATGTGTGATTAAGTGCAAATAAAACAGCGAGATTTGTTACGAGAGATGAGATTCAGACAGGAATGTGGCAATGTGAGCGTCATACTTTTTTAGAGCGTGAGCCGCGCCATGATGCTGCGATGAGCGTTTTTTTAAATGGCCCCTGTTACAATCAAACAATAACGACACAAGGAACCGGACCATGAAGTCGAAAAGCGCGACGTTAGAGGATGTGGCTCGCCATGCGGGCGTCTCCTATCAGACCGTGTCCAGGGTACTGAACAAATCTGCCAATGTATCCGAAGCCACGCGCCATAAGGTGGAGAAAGCCATTGAAATACTGCGTTATGTTCCGAACCGGCTGGCACAGCAACTGGTCGGCAAGCAGACGCAGACCGTAGGGCTGGTCACCATTTCTCTGGCCCTGCATGCCCCTTCACAGGTGGCGGCGGCGGTAAAACGCTATGCCAATCTTGAAGGTTACCAGGTGCTGATCTCCATGATCGATGAGAACGTCAACCACAGCATTCAGGATTCGATCAACGAGCTGAAGTCTCAGCTGGTGAACAAAGTGATCATCAACGTGCCGCTGGAGGCTGACGAGGCGCAGAAAATCGCGTCAGATAACGATGACATCGTCTGCCTGTTCCTGGATGTTGATCCCTACAGCTCTGTGTTTAACGTTTCGTTTAACCCGGCGGATGGCACGCGCGCCAGCGTGAAATATCTGCATGAACTCGGCCACCGAGAGATCGCGCTGCTGGCGGGACCGGCCAGTTCAGTCTCGGCAGAGCTGCGCCTGAAAAGCTGGGTGGAGACGTTGAAGAGTTATGGCCTGGAGCCTGCCACCATCGTGCGCGGCAACTGGGATGCGCAGAGCGGTTACGCGGGGGCGCTGCAAATGCTGCGTGAGACAGCCCACTTTACCGCCGTGCTGGTGGGGAACGACCAGATGGCGCTGGGGGTGCTAAGCGCCTTCCATCAACATCAGATCCCGATTCCGGGCGAGAAATCGGTGATTGGTTACGATGACACCTATGAAAGCTCATTCTTCTATCCGGCACTGACGACCGTCTCGCTGGATCTGGATCTGCAGGGTAAAGAAGCGGTGCGCCGCATTCTGGACCACGGAGATGAGAGTACGCTGCGCTTGTCGTCCATCCTACCGGCGCGGCTGGTGGTGCGGCACTCCACTGGCCCGAAAGGGGAGAAGGGGAAAAATCTGCAGGCGCTCGCCGACCAACTGCGGGCCATTGCCCATCAACTGGAGGAGCGGTAAAGCCCCCTCATCATGGCGACTAGCCAGAGTTGCCTCTGAGCGTGCCTCACGCACAGAGGCGCAAGGGCAGCGGCAGGGAGGTAAGCTCTAATGGACAAATATCTAAGCGATTCAGCGATAAACTCAGGCTTCTGACCCCGGAAAATAGCCCAACAGGAGCCGCTGAATGTTTCCTCACCTGCGCATTGCCAGACCCGTGACGGATCTCGCACGATCTTTTCATATGTACGCCAGCGGCCTGGGGCTGCAAAAGATTGCCGACTTTGACGATCATGACGGCTTTAGCGGCATCATGCTGGGCCGTGCGGGGCTGCACTGGCATATGGAGTTAACCCTCTGTCTGCACCATCCGGTACAGCCTTCCCCGACATCAGAAGATCTGCTGGTCATGTACTATCCGGAAAAGCAGGCGTGGGAAGAGGCCTGTGAAAAGATGATCGCGGCGGGCTTCAGGGCGGTGAACGCGTTTAATCCATACTGGGATAAGCAGGGGGCAACCTTTATCGATCCTGACGGGTACAGGGTCGTTATCCAGAACCGAGCCTGGGAGTCACCTAAATAACGGATCAGAATGTCGGCTCTGCCTGGTACGCATGCAGAACCGCCATGCACACAGGCTTACGCACGCGATAAACATCAGACTCCAGCCGAATGGCTGTATGCGTTATCCCACCACGGGAGACTGCGCCTTTAGAGTGAAAATAAAGGCGCAGATAGCACGTGAAATTACAGTTTTTTGTACCTTATGGTCTGCCCAAAAAAGCGTGTTCTGTTAACGCTGTTCTGAACCGCACCAGGCGCCGAGTAACGCCTTCAACACACTGATAAGACCCAACACTATGAGCGCTGCCAAAGCGGCCAGCAATACAAAATTTGCCATCGGTTAATCCCTTCTGATAACACGTTTCTCAGAAAGCGTAGACGCTGTTTTCAAATTTTCCTCCCTTAATAATCCAGTGCGCTCTTTTTGTTAAATGCTTCGTTCCGCATAGGGCATTTCGGGGCGTCTGGTGGAGGCTGAGGAACATCGCACTGGAGCTGCCAGCGTTGTCCTACAACATCGGCCAGAGTAGCGCCGAGAGGGTCGCCAGCCCGCCGAGAACCACCCACACCACGGTCATGCCACGCAGCTGCGCCAGCGCAGTACGCGTGCAAATAAGCCAGGCGGGAATGAGGAACACGATCACCGCAATGAGCGGCCCACAAAACGTCTCGATCAGGTTGATGACGTCCGGGTTCGCGTAGACGATGCCGAACGTGAGCAGAAAAAGTCCCAGAGAGGCGGCGCGTTTGCGAGACGCCGCGTTTTTACCCGATCCGCTGGCCACCAGCTGGCTAAAGGTTTCTGCTACCGACAGGCCCACCCCGAGGAAAGATTTTGTCATGCCGAGTATGGCGATGAACGGAGCCACATAAAAGATGAGGTTGAAGCTGCCGTTTCCTTTAATCACAGAGAGCACGTTCAGGTTCTCCGCCTTCGCCTGCACGAAGCTGTCATGCGGAATACTTAGCACGCAGCTCAGCACGAAGAAGATGATACTGGTAAAGATGGCGATATAAGCCACGCGGATCACCCACAACGCCTTTTCCTCGCCCCCGGCTTTTTTCTCTTTATACCAGGAGGTGAGGGGGGAGATCATCGGCGCACAACAGAACGAAAACGTAATCAGCGGCAGCGTCAGCCAGATGCCTTTCAGCGTCACCGGCAGCGGAGTGGTTTTCACCTCAGCAACCGCACCGGTGAAATTTGCAAGATGCCACTCCGGGATCAGTGAAACGGCGATAAGCAGCACCGATGCCGCGAAGGGCAGTGCCAGCGCGCTCATCGTCGCGACGACCTTATCGCGCCCCTTACTCAGTACCCCATATAGCGCAGCGACCACGATAAATGAAAGCGGCCCACGGCTGATGCGGGTCATCTGCAGATGATCCACGAGGAAGTTATCCAGCGCATTGACCAGCGCCACCCCGTAGACCAGGGTCACAGGGAAGAAGGTCACGCAGTAGAATAAGGTCATCAACTTCTCGCCGTGACCACTAAAGAAAGAACCGAAGATGGGCAGCATTCCTTTTTCGGTCTGCTCTTCCCGCAGATAGACCCGACATAAAAGCAGGTGCGGTATCAGGGATAATGGCAGGCCCAGCAGCAGCATCACCAGGAAGATGACCGGCCCGCGCGTACCAATTTCCACCGGCAGGAAAAGCGTTCCCGCCCCGACCGCTGTGCCATACAGACCCAGGGTCCAGATATTGTCCTGCCAGCGCCAGCCCTTACGTACAGGGAGGGTGACTGTCGTCGTTGAACTATTCATCATGTTTTACCGCGTGGAGAATAATGCCTGAAACAGGGAGACCAAACCGGGAAATCGAATAAGTGTTGCCGGTCATCTTGCCAGTGAGGGGTGTAAAAAGGAGATCATCTGCCTCTGGAAATCGCAGTAGAGATATAACGTCCAGTGCTATCACGTACTGGGCCGAGAGGAGGTGCTTTCGCATACTCAAAACCTTGTCAGTATACCTGTCAGCAACTGTCATTATTTATAGAGTATGCTTTAACAGGCGGTTAATAAGAAAAGGCATTTGTGACATTAACGACTAAATAACGCCTGACTTTCCCTGCCTGCACGCTTGTTAATCAAAAAAAAATACCTTAATAATTAATTACCATAAGTAATTTTATTTCTGAAGGAGAAGCTTATTCGAATATTTTATAGCGGAGCTGAATAGATGCGCCTGGGGGGAATTAAAAAAACATGAACAATACAATCTCATAACCAGCCTATAGCGTTACGCACGCTAAGGATGCTGCTGAAAATAGCGGGTGTGGGATGCCATAATTTTGTGGCGACAGGACATTGCCGGTTGGGTGAATTTTGTCTGTTTGTTTATATATTGTCACAGGTTGGCAGCAATGATCGCTAAACCGCACAAATGTGCTAATTTTATAGCATCTATTAACAAAAGATGGCCATTTTCATAAGTTACCCTAATTTTTTGTCAAAGTTATAACATTATGAAAATATCCAAAAACCTTAGTCCTGCGTTCTGGTTCACCTTAATGCTGCCGTTACTGTTTATGGCGGTACGGTTCTCTCCCTTATCCTTATTTGATGCCTCTATGGTGGGTCAGATAGAAAATTATCAGGCACTCTGGTTACTCTTTTGCGGCGTATTCACACTGGCCGCGATGTTGCCACTCTCCCTCAGTAAGCCCACCCGGCTATTCTGGATCTGGTCTGCATACTGGTGGTTTGTTCTGCTGGGGAGAAGCATTAGCTGGGGGCGTGAATATTTCCCGGATGTGCCACATCTCTATTTCCGTATCATCTCCGTGCTCTGGATTGCACCGCTGATCGTTGCGCTTTTTTCCAGGGCTCTCAGGGCAGAAATAGCACGCAAAATCAGAGATATTCCTTTCCCGGTGGCTATCTTTTCCCTGGCGCTCATCTCTTTCCTCATCTCCGATACGGTTGAGCATAAAAGAGTGCTCGCCTTCCTTTTCGTTGATAGCCCTGAACATCAGGATATTATTGAAGAGCTGTATGAAATACCCTTTATGGTCGCGCTATTTATGACGGCATGTTATTACATGCGGATTGATAAATTAGCCTTAGCACATCCGGCTCGAAACCGTCCCGATAACAGAGAAGCATCGATAACGCGCACATAATTAATCGCTATCACGAGTCGTCATGCTGTGTTTTTACGGCATGATGGCAAAACAAAAATAGCAGCCAGGCTCGACTCCCCCTCTTTATGCCGCGAAAGGGGGATATTTAACGGCCGTCACAAAGCGAAACCGACTATCTCTCTCCTTCATAAAAAGTGAGGAGTGTGCTCACGCCTTACCGCATTGCAACGCGTACTGAGCCGTATAAAACGCGTCGAGGGGCGTATCGTCCCGGTAGACCGCCCGGGTGTCCTCTCTGCATATCCACTCATCAAGAAACCAGTCATCTTTACATCTGGCGTCCCGGGATGGCTTCACCGTCCAGGTGGATTTTCTGCCAAAGAGTCCCCTCCGCTGAACGATACTGCCGATGCCTCTCTCGTCGCCCATGCGAATGATCTCAAACTTCGCCATCATAGCCTCATGCTAACGAATACTAAGCCCAGATTATCCCACCTCTGCGGCGCGGTTTCTTCACAGTCTGCGCTATATTGCCTTCGTTAATGAAGATGCAAGCCGGGGTTGTAACTCGGGTGACCGCGTAAAAGCCGTTTCGTGGCGTGAACCGTCGAACGTTTCACTTTGCGACCCGCATCCGCGCAATCTGTCATAAACCTGTCACACTCAAGGCGATGCGTAAAAAAAAGAGGAAGAAGGGATGAAAAGAGCACTCCTGGCGATCGCCGTGGCAAGCAGCGTCGCACTCAGTTCTGGGGTACAGGCGCAAACCGCGCCGGAAGGGTATCAGCTTCAGCAGGTTTTAATTATGAGCCGCCATAACCTGCGCGCTCCGCTGGCCAATAACGGCAGCGTACTCGAACAATCCACGCCCAGCCAGTGGCCGGAGTGGGATGTACCGGGCGGGCAGCTCACCACCAAGGGCGGCGTCCTGGAAGTGTATATGGGCCATTACATGCGGGAATGGCTCGCCGACGAGGGGATGGTTAAGGCTGGGGAGTGTCCGCCGGCCAGTAACGTCTATGCCTACGCCAACAGCCTACAACGCACGGTCGCTACCGCGCAGTTCTTTATCACCGGCGCCTTCCCGGGCTGCGACGTGCCTGTCCATCATCAGGAACAGATGGGCACCATGGATCCGACCTTTAACCCGGTGATTACCGATAACTCTCCAGCGTTTAAAGAAAAAGCCCTTAAGGCGATGGAGGCCGAGCGGCAAAAAATGCAGCTTGGTGAGAGTTACAAACTGCTGGAGCAGATGACCCACTATGCCGACTCCCCCTCCTGTAAGGAGAAGCAGGTGTGTGATTTGAGCGAGGCGAAAGACACCTTCAGTGCAGACTACCAAAAAGAGCCGGGCGTTTCGGGCCCGTTGAAGGTGGGGAACTCGCTGGTGGATGCCTTTACGCTGCAGTATTACGAAGGCTTCCCGATGGATCAGGTGGCGTGGGGCGAAATCAAAACCGACCAGCAGTGGCGGCTGCTGTCGAAGCTGAAAAATGGCTATCAGGATTCGCTGTTCACCTCGCCAGAGGTGGCACGTAACGTGGCTAAACCGCTGGTGAAATATATCGATAACGCGCTGGTCACCGACCAGGCGAAGGCGCCGAAAATCACGGTACTGGTCGGGCATGATTCCAATATCGCTTCGCTGCTGACGGCGCTCGACTTTAAGCCTTATCAGCTACACGATCAGTACGAGCGTACGCCAATTGGCGGCAAGATCGTCTTCCAGCGCTGGCACGATAAAAACGGTAACCGGGATCTGATGAAGATTGAGTATGTTTATCAGAGTGCGGAACAGCTGCGAAACGCGGATGTCCTGACGCTGAAATCCCCGGCTCAGCGCGTGACGCTGGAGCTGACGGGCTGCCCAATTGATGCAAATGGTTTTTGTCAGATCGACAAATTCAATGCGGTATTAAACGACGCGGCGAAGTAAAAAAGTCCCCCCCGCGCTGGCGGGGGGTAGTTGTCAGACGTTTTGCCGTTCTATGGTTTGCTCGCCCCAGAACAGCGAGTCTTTATCCGTCTTCTCAAAGGCGCGCACCAGTACTTCATCGCTGCCTTCTTCCCATATTTTCTCCGCCAGCTTCTCATCGTAGTTTGCGACTTCAAAGATAGCCTCTGCGATTTCTGGCGATGTATTACGTAAACTCGCCCATTCGCCCACGCGATGCGCTTTTGCTTCTTGAGTTGGCATATTCGTCCTCCTGTTTACGGTTAACCTTTCAGTTTGACGGCTAAGCCGGCAACATGTTCACCCTGATAGCGGGCAATATTCAGCTCCGCCTCGCTGGGCTGGCGGGAGCCATCTCCCCCGGCAATGGTCGTGGCGCCGTAGGGGGTACCACCACGTACCTGAGAAATATCAAACAGTTCCGGTGAGCCGTAGCCAATAGGTACAATCACCATCCCATGATGTGCAAGGGTAGTCCATGTAGAGGTAATTGTCTGTTCCTGGCCGCCACCGGTGCCGGTTGAGCTAAACACGCTGGCAATTTTGCCGCGCAGCGCGCCGTTGGCCCACAGCCCCCCGGTCTGATCGAGGAAAGTGCGCATCTGTCCGGCCATATTGCCGAAGCGCGTTGGGGTGCCAATGATAATCGCATCGTAGTCCGCCAGCTCCTGCGGGGTGGCGACCGGGGTATCCTGTGTTTTACCCCCTGCGTTGGCAAACACCTCTGCGGGCATGGTTTCAGGTACACGTTTAATGGTTACCTCAACGCCCCCAATTCTTCTGGCGCCTTCCGCCACTGCCTGCGCCATCGTTTCTACGTGTCCGTACATCGAATAATAGAGCACCAGAATTTTCGCCATCTTGCTTCACTCCTCAATTATCGTCGCGCAGCCGAGCGCTGCAGTACCTTAAAGATATGACGTGCTGGCAGGAGTGCAAATTATTGCGCGGGTTGTTTGATCTGAGCACTGCTGCTTTTGCGGGGCAGGTGAGCGTCGCTTAAGATTCGCTCTGGCCACAAATCGAACTCCATTGCACCGTGCGGCAGCGCTGGTTTGACGATAACCGGCGTTAGGGTCTGCTGGCGCGCCGCGCCTCACTCAGTCGTTGCAGCCCGAAGATCATTGTGGCGAAAGAGATGAGGCGCATTGTTGCAATATGAAACATATTTGCCGTATCGAATTTTCGGAACGATAAGAGGTGCTTATGTGTAAGCGGCAAGAATTTTCATACGAAAGGCTGATTTCCTGTTGCTGAATATTACGATTCACTGGCCGGATGCCCTATGTCCACTAAGCTTAGTTTCACGCGGCGCAGATAAACTCGCTGAGTAAGTGTCGCCAGGTGAAAGAATCCTCTTTTACTGAATGCAGTATGATGTCTAATATGTCGAACTCTGGAGGTAGAACATGGCTAACCATCGTGGTGGGTCAGGTAATTTCGCAGAAGATCGTGAAAGAGCATCAGCAGCAGGCCGTAAAGGTGGCCAGCAGAGCGGGGGTAATTTCAAAAATGACCCTCAGCGTGCGTCAGAAGCTGGCAAAAAAGGGGGCAAAAACAGTCACGGCAGCGGTAACAATAGCAAGTAGTGACTAAAGTCTACGATACGGATAGCGTAATCCGTAACGTTGCTCCCACCGCCGGATAGCCCGGCGGTTTTTTTTATCTCCGCAACATTGAACTGTTATCACCGACATCGCACACTAGCGGATTGATTCTTGTCTTTGGTGTTACATGTCTGCCTCTCGTTATGCTTTCTCCGTTAAACCGCAAGAAGCGCTATTAATTCTCATCACTATGTTCTGGGGTGGCACGTTTCTGGCCGTCCAGTATGCGGTGACTCTGAGCGATCCCTTTTTCTTTGTCGGCCTGCGCTTCGCCACGGCGGCGATTGCGGTGGCGTTAATCTCACTGAAATCTTTGCGCGGGCTTACGCTTAAAGAGCTCAAAGCCGGCGTGGCGATCGGCGTGGCGATCGCCATGGGTTACAGCCTGCAAACCTGGGGTTTACAAAGCATCTCCAGCAGTAAATCGGCCTTTATCACGGCGATGTACGTTCCGCTGGTGCCACTATTGCAATGGTTATGCCTCGGCAGAATACCGGGAATCATGTCCTGTGTGGGCATCGTGCTGGCCTTTATAGGCCTGATACTGCTGGCCGGGCCGGGCGATAATCTGCTGGCATTAGGACCGGGTGAGATCATTACCCTGGTAGGCGCGATTGCCATTGCGGCGGAGATCATTCTTATCAGCGCGTGGGCGGGACAGGTCGATGTAAAACGTGTCACCGTGGTGCAGCTCGCTACCGCCTCGCTGGTGGCATTTGGCGCGATGGTTCCTGCCGGCGAAGCCGTTCCAGCGCTGTCGCCGGGGCTGATTGTTGTTGCGCTCGGTCTGGGCATTTTTAGCGCCATTATTCAGGTCACCATGAACTGGGCGCAGAAAAGTGTCTCCCCGACGCGTGCGACCGTCATCTACACCGGCGAACCGGTCTGGGCCGGTATTTTTGGCCGCATCGCCGGCGAACGACTGCCTGTCCTGGCCCTGCTTGGCGGCGTCTTTATTGTCGTGGGTGTGCTGGTGAGCGAACTGAAGTTAAAAAAGAAGCGTAAAGTGGCCAGTGAGCTAACCTCAGACTAAATCGTGGTGAACAGAAATGCCCCTCATCGGAGGGGCATTGGCTATTAACTGTCCTGCCCGACAACCTCCCCCTGGGGGACGGCTGCCGCCCGTCGGCTTAACAGCGCATTCAACAGAATTGCGCCGAAGGTCGCGGTGCCAATGCCGCCCAGAGTAAAGCCACCCAGCGACAGGGCAAAATCTCCCGCCCCCAGTACCAGCGTCACCGCCACCATGATCAGATTCCCGTTCTGACTCAGATCGACATGGTTTTGCACCCAGATGCGCGCTCCCGCCACGGCAATCAGGCCAAACACCACGATCGAGGCGCCGCCAATCACCGGAGCAGGAATGGTGTGGATCAGCGCGCCAAACTTCGGCGAGAAGCCCAGCAGCAGGGCAATTACCGCCGCGGCCACAAACACCAGCGTAGAGTAGACTTTGGTCACCGCCATCACGCCAATGTTCTCGGCATAGGTGGTCACGCCGCTGCCGCCCACCGAGCCTGAAAGCAGGGTCGCCAGTCCGTCACCGACAAAGGCGCGGCCCATGTACGGGTCCATATTGCGCCCGGTCATCCCCGCCACCGCCTTCAGGTGGCCCAGGTTTTCCGCCACCAGGATCACTGCCACCGGGGCAATCAGCATCATAGCCTGGCCGCTAAACGTGGGGGAGGTGAGCTGCGGCACACCAAACCAGGCGGCGTTGTGTACCAGCGTAAAATCCACCGGTTTCCCCAGCCCGAGCACGTTAGTGACCAGCGCATAGAGCAGGCAGGCGATGATCAATCCCACCAGAATCAAAAGCCGTTGCACCATGCCGCGGGTGAAGACCGCGACCAGGCCAATGCACAGCACCGTCATCACCGCCATCCAGCTATCAAATGCCGAGCCAGAGACCCCTTTCACCGCAATCGGCGCCAGGTTAAGGCCAATGGCCATCACCACCGCCCCCGTGACCACCGGCGGCATGAGCCGCTCTATCCAGCGGGTACCGCTTTTCATCACGATCAGCCCAATCAGGGTATAGACTGCCCCGCAGGCGATAATTCCCCCCAGCGCCACGCTGAGATTGGGGTTTACCCCCTGGCCGCTAAAGCCGGTGGCAGCAATCACTACCCCCACAAAGGCCGCGCTGGAGCCGAGATAGCTTGGCACCCGCCCCCCGGTTATCAGGAAGAACAGCAGGGTGCCGACGCCTGACATCAGGATCGATAAGTTCGGATCCAGCCCCATCAGGATGGGCATCAGCACCGTGGCACCAAACATCGCCACCGCGTGCTGCACCCCCATCACGGCGGTCTGAGGATACGAGAGTCGTTCATCCGGCGCGACCACGCCGCTACCCGTAGAGGTCGATTTCAACTGCCAGTGGGGAAAACCGAACATTGCCATGGGCAAACTCCTTCAGGAGGGTTAACAGGCTGGTCGCATAAGTGCGTGATAGCCGCGATCAAACCACACCAGCCCCTGCGGCGCGGGGTGGCACGTAATAGCCACGATGCTACAAAACAGAATGTCGTGGGTGCCCACGCTCACCACCTGGCTAATGTGGCAATCGAACGACACCAGCGCCTCTTCCAGCCGCGGGCAGCCGGTCTCCCCCCTCTGCCAGCGGGCGGCGGCGAAACGCTCCACCATCGGCGTTTTGCCGCCAAACAGATTAGAGAGCGGTTCTTGTCCGGCGCTCAGGGTATTCACGCACAGGGTGCGGTTTTCGCTAAACGTGGGCCACACCGAGGCCCCCCGGTTCAGGCACACCAGCAGGGTCGGCGGCTCGTCAGTGACGCTACACACCGCACTGGCGGTAAAGCCCGCCTGTCCGGCAGGACCGTCCGTGGTGATGATATTCACCGCCGCCCCCATGCAGGCCATGGCGTCGCGAAAGGTCTGTTTATCAGGAAGGGTCATGATGGCTCCTTACGCCAGCCCGCAGGCGTCTTCAAAGGTGAGGCGCGGCAGGCGGGCATACACTTTGCTGGCATCGCCATAGCCGATGTTAACGAGCAGATTGCTCTTGAGAGGGGTGCCGGTGAAAAAGGCGGCGTCCACCTTCTCTCGGTCGAAGCCGGACATCGGCCCGGTATCCAGCCCCAGCGCCCGGCAGGCGAAAATGAGATAGGCCGCCTGCATGGCGCTATTACGGAACGCCGTCTCCTCGGCCAGCGCCGGGCTTGAGGTAAACCAGCTTCGCGCATCGCCGTGCGGAAACAGCGCAGGGAGGCGATCATAGAACGTGCTGTCCCAGGCGACGATGGCCGTCACCGGAGCGGTAAGCGTCTTTTCCAGGTTGCCGCTGGAGAGCGCGGGGCGCAGCTTCTCTTTGCCCTCCGGCGTACGGATAAACACGAAGCGCGCCGGAGAACAGTTAGCGGAGGTGGGCCCCCATTTCAGCAGCGCATAGATCTCGCGCAGGGTCTCGTCACTCACCGGCTGGGGCAGCCAGCCGTTGTGCGTGCGCGCCTGGGTAAACAGCGTATTGATTGCGGTGGGGTTGAGTGCTTCGCTCATTTCGACTCCTTAAAAAACGGGTTCGGGTCTGTGTAGCAGGCTGGCCAGCCCGTTCAGCAGCAGGGTGTTAAAGGACTCGGGTTCGGTGACATTGCAGGCGTGGCCGCCATGGCGCATCACCACCTTTGTGCTGCGGGGCAGGGCCGCATGCAGCGCTGTGGAGCAGACCGTCGGCACCAGCAGATCGTCGGCGGAACAGATCACCTGCACCGGGCAGGCCACGCGCGCAGCCTGATGGCTAAAATCGGCTGACTTGAGGGCGGCGAGCCTGCGCAGCAGATTGGTTTTGCCCTGGAAGTGGGCCAGCGCCAGCGCCTCTTCCGCCTCCATACGTGGCGCACGGGCGGCCATCCAGTCTGCCGGGTAGAGAAACAGCGGCTGGGCCTCGACCCACGCCTGAGCACCGCCCGCATGCAGGAGCCGCTCGCGAATCTGGAAGCAGCGTCGGGTGTGTGGATTAAGCGTCAGCCACCCGTTGATGCAGACCAGCGCGCTCACGGCCTCAGGCGAGTCGATGGCCAGTTGCAGCCCCACCAGGGCGCCCAGCGCATGACCCACCACGGCATAGCGTGAGATGCCCGCTGTTAAAAGCGCCTCGTGAAGTTCCCGGGCCATCTGTGCCAGGGAGTAATCCTCGGGCAGCGTCGCGGTATTGCTACCCGTGCCGCGCTGGTCGTAGCAGACCACCTGATACTCCTGCTCCAGCGCGGCGAGCTGAGGAAGCCAGTAGCTGGCGCTGCCCCCGAGCCCCGAAATCAATACCACGACTGGCGCGCCCGCCCAGGGCGGCGGTGAGACGGAGAGTTTCATCAGTCCCTCACTTAGCGATATGCGCAACAGAGGCGATCTCAACCAGCGCTTCCGGCTTCACCAGTCCGCACTGAATGCAGAATCGCGCCGGCTTATCGCCGGGGAAAAACTCCGCGTAAATTTCGTTAATCGCGGCGTAGTTTTTCCAGTCGGTGATAAAGATGCTGTTGAAGGTCACATCCTCCAGGGTGCCACCCGCCGTCTCGATAACGCTTTTGATGGTCTCGAGCACGTGGCGGGTTTGCCCCTTTGGGTCGTCGGGATAGACCACGTTATTCTGCTTATCAAACGGCAGGGTACCGGAGACATAGACCACGCCATCGGCAAGGGTGCCCGGCACAAACGGGGCGATGGGGGTGCTGGTGCCTGGCGGGATAATGATGGATTTAGGCATGGCGTGACTCCTCAGGCGATACGGGCAAGTGTGGCGGGTGAAAGGGCATGGCAGAAGCTTTCGACATCGCTGACCCAGCCAAAAAAGGTTTCGATATTGAACAGCGCGGCCTCTTGCGCAAATGCAGGGCCCGCCTGGTGGGTCGCGTCCTCCAGCACAACGCCGAAATATTCGAGGAAAAAGCCGTCGCGAAGGGTCGACTCCACGCAGACGTTGGTCGCGATTCCGGTAAAGACCAGATGACGAATGCCCCGGCTTCGCAGGATGCTGTCCAGCGGGGTGTTGAAAAAGCCGCTATAGCGCGGTTTTGGCAACACGATATCGCCGGGCTGAGGCACCAGCTCATCCACGAGCTGGTAATCCCAGCTCCCTTTTGCCAGCAGCTTGCCCTGCAGTTCAGGCCGTTTGCGCATGGTTTTCAGGGCGTTCGATTTGTGGTAGTTGGGGGAGCCGGGGCCTCCCGCCTCGACGTACTGCTCATCCCAGCCGTTCTGGAACCAGATGATCAGCATCCCCGCTTCTCGTGCGGCGGTGACGGCGGTATGAATGTTCTCAATCACAGGCCGGGTGGTGGAGACGTCAAATCCGGCCAGATCGAGATAGCCTCCCGGGGTGGCATAGGCGTTCTGCATATCCACCACAATCAGGGCACTCTGCTGCGGCGCAAAGGTAATCGCCTCCGGGCGTGCAGGTAAGGTTGTCATTACGCGACCTCCCGGGTGGTAGCCGGGATATTCGCCCGACACTGCATCAGGGGCTGAATGCGTTCCCCGAAGGCCTCGATGCCCATCAGGAAATCGTCAAAGGTAAGCAACACCCCTTCGGCACCCGGTACGCTGGCGACTTCATCCAGCATTTTCGCTACGCTGGCGTAAGAGCCAACCAGCGTGCCCATATTGATATTCACCGCTGAGGTGGGGTCGGCCATCTGGCGCACGTTGGTGTCGGTGCCGGAGCGGGTGTCTTTCTGGCTCTGCTCGGTGAGCCAGCTCAGGGCCTCTTCGTCTGCCCCTGCTTTATAGTGTTCCCACTTCGCCCGTGCAGCCTCGTCGGTTTCGTCAGCAATCACCATAAACAGGACGTAAGAACCCACGTGGCGCCCGGTTTTCTCCGCCGCCTGCTGCATGCGAGCGGCCGTCGGCGCGAAGGCACTCGGGGTATTGACCCCTTTGCCGAAGCAGAAGTTAACGTCCGCATGCTCGGCGGAGAAGGCCATGCCCGCATCGCTCTGTCCGGCGCAGATCACCTTCATTGGCACCTGCGGCTGCGGGCTGACGCGACAGTCGTTCATGGTGAAGTAGTCGCCCTTGAAATCGCTTTTCCCCGTGCCCCACAGGTCGCGCAGGACGGTGACATATTCGGTCAGGTAGTCGTAACGTTTTGAGAAGTACTCGTCGCCCGGCCAGAGCCCCATCTGCTCATATTCGGGCTTCTGCCAGCCGGTGACCAGATTCACGCCAAAGCGTCCACCGGAGATAGAGTCGATGGTTGAGGCCATCCGCGCCACAATGGCCGGCGGCAGCGTCAGGGTCGCGGCGGTCGCGTAAATCTGGATGCGGGTGGTCACCGCCGCAAGGCCCGCCATCAGCGTGAAGGAGTCCATGTTGTGATCCCAGAACTCGGTTTTACCGCCAAAACCGCGCAGCTTGATCATCGAGAGGGCAAAATCAAAATGGTAGTGCTCTGCTTTTTGCACAATCGCTTTGTTCAGCTCAAAGGTCGGCAGGTACTGGGGGGCATGGGTGGAGATCAGCCAGCCGTTGTTGCCGATAGGGACAAATACGCCAATTTTCATCACAAACCTCTCTTACTCTGTGTGGGGTGAAAGTCAGACGTGGCGCTGCATCCTGCATCTCCTCTTCAGCCGCGTACTCCTGTTTTGCAAAGGCGATGCCAGTTTTGAAAAGGTTAATGTTATTAGTGTGTTAAAAGTAAGTTGATAAAAAAGGCATTTGAAAAGTGGACTAAACGGTCAAAAAGTCTGCACATAAATCAGGCAGTCATGCGCGATCGCGGTGCAGAATATCGTGTCATGTCAGGGGTTTTGCTATGCTGTTGGCAAAGAAAAAGGAGTGAGCACATGGCACAAGGCGCAGTGAAGGGCACCGGTAAGCGGTCGCAGGCGGTGAGCGCAAAGAAAGCGGCGATCCTGGCGGCGGCGCTTGAGACCTTTTCCCAGTTTGGCATCCACGGTACTCGCCTCGAACAGGTCGCTGAGCTGGCCGGGGTGTCGAAAACGAATCTGCTCTATTACTACCCGTCTAAAGAGGTGCTGTACGTGGCGGTATTACGCCAAATTCTTGACGTCTGGCTGGCACCGCTGAAGGCGTTTCGCGAGGAGTTCACTCCGCTGGTGGCCATCTCGGAGTACATTCGCCTGAAACTGGAAGTGTCGCGTGACTACCCACAGGCCTCCCGGCTTTTCTGTCTGGAGATGTTGCAGGGCGCTCCGCTGCTAAAAGAAGAGCTGACCGGGGGCGTGAAAGCGCTGGTGGATGAAAAATCGGCGATTATTGCGGGCTGGGTGGCCAGCGGCAAACTGGCGGCGGTGGATCCGCACCATCTGATCTTTATGATCTGGGCCGCGACCCAGCACTATGCTGACTTCTCGGCGCAGGTAGAGGCGGTGACGGGCAAGACCTTACAGGATGAGGCGTTCTTCCAGCGCACCGCCGAAAACGTGCAGCGGATGATTATCGAAGGGATCCGCGTGCGTTAGTTGGCCGGGGGAAGCGGGCAGCTCAAATCGCCCTCTTCACACTGCATCAGGCTGGCGAGCATGGCTTCGCGCTCGCTGGTCTTCTCGGTAAGGCACTGATTGATGATCATGGGCTGTACGGAGCCGCCCTCGGTGCCTGAGCCGATAAAGGCGCAGTCAGCGTCGCGCAATTTAATCCACGCCAGTTGGGCGTTTTTCAGCAACCCTTGCTGCGCGCCAGCCGCACGCTTCATTGCTGCCTGGTATGTCTGGTTCAACTTACTATCCGCTTCCTGATACTGTTTTGCCGTGCAGATATTCAGATCCAGTTGCGTCGTCGCGTTTGCGCACTCATCCGCCAGCGCACTGGCGCTTAACAGCAACGCGATGCCGGCGATCAGTAAAGATTTCATGTTTTCTCCCAGGGCCTAAAACGAAAAAAGCTCCGTTACCGGAGCTTTTATTAGCATAGCGTTAACCGATTGTCATCAGGCTTGCGTTGCCCCCGGCTGCGGCGGTGTTGACGCTGAGCGAACGCTCAACGTACAGACGCTCCAGCAGCAGATTCGTTTCACCGCGGGCGAAGCCCTGCACTGAAACAATCGCCCCCTCGCGGGCCGCAACCTCTTCGCACAGTTCCCGCAGCTGGTCAGAGTCGCCGTGGTAAATCACCGCATCGAACGGCTGGCGGGCCAGCTCCTCTTGTTTTGCAAAGTGGATCCGCTCGTTGACCGCCTTAGGCAGCTGTTTAGCCAGGTCGCGGTGCAGGCCATCTTCTGGCCACAGCACTTCACAACCCGTTGCCAGCGCACCGGCCAGCTGGACCAGGGCATCCTGCTCGTTTTCCGCCACACAGAGCACACGCTCACGCGGCATCAGCGTCCAGGTGTTGCGCTCGCCGGTTGGGCCCGGAAGCAGACGCTGCGTACCGGCCTGCGCCAGCTCGCCATATTGCAGGCACAGGGCATGCAGTTCCGGGCGTTTCTCTGCCCAGGCTGCCAGCGCCTCCAGCGGACGGGTAAGGACGGTTTTCACCTGGGTGTCCACCGCGTACTGCGCATCCTGACGCGCCAGGGTTACACCCAGTGCGTTCTCCGGGCGGTTCGCCAGCAGACGATAAAGGTACATTGGACCACCGGCTTTCGGACCGGTACCCGACAGGCCTTCACCACCAAACGGCTGCACGCCGACCACGGCACCGACCATGTTGCGGTTGACGTACAGGTTGCCCACTTTGGCGCTGCCCGTCACCTGCGCGATGGTTTCGTCGATACGGGTATGCACGCCGAGAGTCAGACCGTAGCCGGAGGCGTTGATCTGTTCAATCAGCGCGGCAAGGTTATTACGGCTGTAGCGCACCACGTGCAGCACCGGGCCGAAGACCTCTTTTTTCAGCTCATCGAAGCTGGCGAGCTCAATCAGGGTCGGTGCCACGAAGGTACCGGTTTTCCACTCACGAGCGTCGTCACTATTTTCACGGACGGCCTGGTAGACCGGGCGGCCTTTAGCACGCATCGCCTGAATGTGATTTTCAATGTTGGCTTTCGCTTCGGCATCGATGACCGGCCCGATATCGGTGGTGAGACGACCCGGGTTGCCCATGCGGCACTCGGCCATCGCACCACGCAACATTTTCAGCGTATGGTCGGCAATGTCGTCCTGCAGGCAGAGAACACGCAGGGCGGAGCAGCGCTGACCCGCGCTGTCGAAGGCGGAGGAGAGCACGTCTACCACCACCTGTTCGGTCAGGGCAGAAGAGTCGACAATCATGGCGTTCATGCCGCCGGTTTCCGCAATCAGCGGCGTTGGGCGGCCCTGTGCGTCAAGACGGGTAGCAATGTTGCGTTGCAGCATCGAGGCCACTTCAGTGGAGCCGGTAAACATCACGCCGCGCACCCGGGTGTCGGCGGTGAGCTGAGCACCGACGGTTTCACCGCGTCCTGGCAACAGCTGCACCACGCCCGGCGGTACGCCCGCTTCCAGCAGAATAGAGATGCCCTGGGCCGCAATCAGCGGGGTTTGCTCAGCCGGTTTTGCCAGGACGCTATTGCCTGCGGCCAGCGCGGCGGCAATCTGGCCGGCGAAGATCGCCAGCGGGAAGTTCCACGGGCTGATACAGACGACCGGCCCCAGAGGACGATGCGTTTCGTTATCGAAATCATCGCGCACCTGGCCTGCATAGTAGTGCAGGAAATCGACCGCCTCACGCACTTCGGCGATAGCATTACTGAAGCTCTTGCCCGCTTCGCGCACCAGGATGCCAATCAGTTGCTGCATCTGGTCTTCCATCAGCACCGCGGCGCGCTCCAGAATGGCGGCACGTTCCTGCGGCGGGGTGGCGAACCAGATCGGGGCGTTATTCACTGCGCTATCCAGCGCCTGGTTAACTTCCTCTTCGGTGGCTTCACGCACATAGCCAACAATATCTTTTGGCTCTGCCGGGTTGAGCACCGGCTGCATATCACCGTCAGCCACCGGCTGTTCGAGGATCGGTTTGGCCTGCCATTTATGCAGGGCGCTGTTCAGCAGGGAAGAGGAGAGGGAGGCCAGACGGTGTTCGTTCGCCAGGTCCAGACCCGCGGAGTTGACGCGACCTTCGCCGTACAGATCGCGCGGCAGGGCAATTTTCGGATGCGGCAGGCCAACCTGACCTTCCTGCGCGGCCATTTTCTCTACCGCCTGTACCGGATCGGCCACCAGCTCATCCAGCGGCAGGGTGGTATCGGCGATACGGTTAACGAAGGAGGTATTAGCACCGTTTTCCAGCAGACGACGAACCAGATACGCCAGCAGCGTTTCGTGGGTGCCGACCGGAGCATAAATGCGGCATGGACGGTTGAGTTTCCCTTCCGCCACTTTACCGGTAACCTGCTCGTACAGAGGCTCACCCATACCGTGCAGACACTGGAACTCATACTGACCCGGGTAGTAGTTCTGCCCCGCCAGCTGATAAATCGCCGCCAGCGTGTGCGCGTTGTGGGTTGCAAACTGCGGGTAGATCAGATTGGGCACGCCAAGCAATTTTTTCGCACAGGCAAGGTAAGAGACATCGGTATACACCTTGCGGGTATAGACCGGGTAGCCTTCCAGCCCTTCCATCTGGGCGCGTTTGATTTCGCTATCCCAGTAGGCACCTTTCACCAGACGGATCATCAGGCGGCGACGGCTGCGCGAGGCCAGGTCAATCAGGTAATCAATAACGAACGGACAGCGTTTCTGATAGGCCTGAATAACAAAGCCGATCCCGTTCCAGCCCGCCAGCTCTGGCTCAAAGCACAGTTTTTCCAGCAAATCTAATGAGATCTCCAGACGATCGGCCTCTTCGGCGTCGATGTTAATGCCAATGTCATACTGCCGCGCCAGCAGGGTCAGGGATTTCAGACGGGGATAGAGCTCTTCCATTACGCGGTCGTACTGCGCGCGGCTGTAGCGCGGGTGCAGCGCCGAAAGCTTAATGGAGATACCCGGGCCTTCATAAATGCCGCGCCCGTTGGAGGCTTTACCGATGGCGTGGATCGCCTGCTGATAAGAGACCATATAGGCCTGCGCATCGGCGGCGGTCAGGGCCGCTTCGCCCAGCATATCGTAGGAGTAGCGGAAGCCTTTGTCTTCCAGCTTGCGGGCGTTCGCCAGCGCTTCGGCGATGGTTTCGCCGGTCACAAACTGCTCGCCCATCAGGCGCATCGCCATATCCACGCCTTTGCGGATCAGCGGTTCGCCGCTTTTACCGATAATACGGTTAAGGGAGCGGGAGAGGCTGGCTTCGTTGTGGGTAGAGACCAGGCGACCGGTAAACAGCAGTCCCCAGGTGGCGGCATTAACAAACAGCGACGGGCTGCGGCCAATGTGTGACTGCCAGTTGCCGTTGCTGATTTTGTCGCGGATCAGGGCATCGCGGGTGGCTTTGTCCGGAATACGCAGCAGCGCTTCGGCCAGGCACATCAGGGCGACACCCTCCTGAGAGGAGAGGGAGAACTCCTGCAGCAGGCTCTGCACCATGCCGGCACGGCCGCTGGCGGTTTTCTGGTTACGCAGCTTCTCGGCCAGCTGGTATGCCAGGTTATGCGCCTGAGTCGCGATCGGCTCGGGCAGGCGGGCCTGCTCCAGCAGCATTGGCACGGCGTCGGTCTCTGCACGGCGGTAAGCGGCAGTGATGGCGGCACGGCTGACAGACTGCGGCAGGATCTGCTCGGCGAACTCCAGGAAGGGCTGATAGCTCTCTTCCGCTGCGTCGGCCGTCTCGTCGCCCTCGTTAGCCGCGCCGTTCAGCAGGGCTGGCAGCTCCGGTAACCCCTCTTCGCTCTCCAGTCGCTCCAGATAATTAAAAATGGCCTGCTTAATTAACCAGTGCGGCGTACGGTCAATGCGGGTCGCCGCGCTCTTAATCCGTTCGCGGGTTGCGTCATCCAGCTTAACCCCCATGGTGGTCATGCCCATGCCAAAACTCCTGTTGTTCTTTAATGATGTTCTAACGTTTCGAGAAATATCCACCATGTTGCAACTTTGTGCAACCGTGTTAATTGTGACAGGGCTTGCAAGCTGAAAAATGAATGGATTGTTAACGACTGGTTAGCTGAAAAAAGAGGTGGCCGGCGGCGGCTAAGGCCCGTTTTTATGCGGTGCTTAACACTTTTACAAGGTGCAACCCGTAAAAGCGTGAGCGAGTGCAACCTATAGGAAAGACCTATAAATTCTGGGATGAATTCGGTGTAAATGCAGTGTTAAATCGTTTGTGTGCGAGCACTGCTTACGGCAGGATACGCGCGGCCAACAGAAATAGAGATCATCATCACGTTCCGATGATGCAATAACAAGACAATCCGGATGATTGTCGCAGAACATTTGCGGAGTAGTTATATGGCAATAAGCACACCGATGCTGGTGACCTTCATCGTTTATATTTTTGGCATGATCCTTATTGGCTTCCTGGCCTGGCGATCTACCAATAGCTTTGATGATTATATTTTAGGTGGCCGCAGTTTAGGGCCGATGGTGACAGCACTCTCAGCGGGCGCCTCCGACATGAGCGGCTGGCTGCTGATGGGCCTGCCGGGTGCCATCTTCATCTCTGGTATTTCAGAAAGCTGGATCGCGATTGGTTTGACCGTCGGGGCCTGGATCAACTGGAAACTGGTGGCGGGCCGTCTGCGCGTACATACCGAAGCCAACAACAATGCGCTAACCCTGCCGGACTACTTCACTGGCCGCTTCGAAGATAACAGCCGCGTGCTGCGCATCATCTCGGCGGTGGTAATTTTAGTGTTCTTCACCATCTATTGCGCTTCCGGCATTGTGGCCGGTGCGCGTCTGTTTGAAAGCACCTTCGGTATGAGCTATGAGACCGCGCTGTGGGCCGGTGCCGCAGCGACCATCCTCTATACCTTTGTCGGTGGGTTCCTGGCCGTCAGCTGGACTGATACCGTGCAGGCGAGCCTGATGATCTTCGCCCTGATCCTGACGCCGGTCATTGTGATTATCACCGTGGGTGGGTTTGGCGATTCGCTGGAAGTGATTAAGCAAAAAAGCATTGAAAACGTCGATATGCTGAAAGGGCTTAACTTCGTCGCTATCGTCTCCCTGATGGGCTGGGGGCTGGGCTATTTCGGTCAGCCACACATTCTGGCGCGCTTTATGGCGGCGGATTCTCACCACACCATCGTGCATGCGCGTCGTATCAGCATGACCTGGATGATTCTCTGCCTGGCGGGTGCCTGTGCAGTAGGCTTCTTCGGTATCGCTTACTTCAATAACAATCCGGCGCAGGCGGGCGCGGTGAACCAGAACGCCGAGCGCGTATTCATTGAGCTGGCGCAGATCCTCTTTAACCCATGGATCGCCGGGATTTTACTGTCCGCTATTCTGGCCGCGGTGATGTCCACCCTGAGCTGCCAGCTGCTGGTCTGCTCCAGCGCCATTACGGAAGATCTCTATAAGGCTTTCCTGCGTAAAGGGGCAAGTCAGAAAGAGCTGGTATGGGTAGGGCGCTTTATGGTGCTGGTGGTGGCGCTTATTGCCATTGCGCTGGCGGCAAATCCGGATAACCGCGTACTGGGTCTGGTGAGCTACGCCTGGGCGGGCTTTGGTGCCGCTTTCGGCCCGGTAGTCCTCTTCTCCGTACTCTGGTCGCGTATGACCCGTAACGGCGCGCTGGCGGGGATGATCATCGGTGCGGTTACCGTTATCGTCTGGAAACAGTTCGCCTGGCTGGGCCTGTACGAAATCATCCCGGGCTTTATCTTCGCCAGCCTGGGTATTGTGATCTTTAGCTTGCTGGGCAAAGCGCCATCTGCGGCCATGCAGAAACGCTTTGCTGAAGCGGATGCCCATTACCACACGGCACCGCCGGTTAAGCTGCAGGCGGAATAAGCCTGACGCACGCTCTCTAAGCCGGGTACGCCCGGCTTTTTTATTGCTAAATTTTCTGTTTTACGTTGATATCTCGGGGCTTATAACAATGAGGATAGCAACCATGATGTTCAAAACAGGGTTAATGGCAGGCGCACTTTTACTGCTGGCTGGCTGCAGCGCACCGTCGCAACACGCGGCGGTAGCGGAATGTAAAGCCGATAACCAGATGCAGCAAACCACGCTCTATTTCGGGCTTAACCGCCCGGCAGGGGCAGAGATTACCGGTGCGGAGTGGCAACAGTTTGTCGATCAGGACGTTACCCCACGTTTTCGTGATGGCTTAACGGTGTTTGATGCACGTGGGCAATGGCTGGGGAACGACGGGAAAGTGGCGCGGGAGCCGAGCAAGGCGCTGATGCTGATTCACGGTAAAGACGCGCAGAGTGAGAAAAATATTGAGGCACTGCGGGGGATTTATAAATCACGCTTCGCCCAGGAGTCGGTGATGCGTATTGACCAGCCGGTGTGCGTCCAGTTTTAACGAAAAACGGCGGGATACCCCGCCGTCAAGATTTACAGCACCAGGCCGGCAAAGCTCGCCGAGAGCAAGCTCACCAGCGTCGCACCGTAGACCAGGCGCAGGCCGAAGCGTGATACCACGTTACCCTGCTGCTCGTTCAGCCCTTTAATTGCCCCGGCGACGATACCGATAGAGGCAAAGTTGGCGAACGAAACCAGGAACACCGACAAAATGCCCAGCCCGCGCGGCGTCATCTCCGCGGCAATTTTTTGCAGCTCAATCATCGCCACAAATTCGTTCGCCACCAGCTTGGTGGCCATAATGCCACCTGCGTGCAACGCATCGCTGAGCGGGATGCCCACCAGCCAGGCCAGAGGATAAAACACATAGCCCAGGATCTGCTGGAAGCTTAAACCAAAGATGCTGGAGAAGAGGGCGTTGACGGCGCTAATCAGTGCAATAAAGCCAATCAGCATCGCCAGAATAATCATCGCCACCTTAAAGCCAGCCAGAATATACTCTCCGAGCATTTCGAAGAAACTCTGGGATTCGTGCATCTTTTCCAGCTTAATATCCGGCTCAGCTTCCGGGCGCGTCGGATTAATGACCGACAGAATGATAAAGGTGCTGAACATATTCAGAATCAGCGCCGCCACCACATATTTGGCCTCCAGCATCGTCATATAGGCACCCACGATCGAGAGCGAGACGGTCGACATGGCCGTGGCCGCCATCGTGAACAGACGACGGGAGGAGAGATCGCCTAACACCCCTTTATAAGCAATGAAGTTTTCTGACTGGCCGAGCGTAAGGGAGCTGATCGCGTTAAACGACTCCAGCTTACCCATGCCGTTCACTTTTGCCAGCGCGCTACCAAGCAGGCGAATAAAGATCGGCAGAATGCGCCAGTGTTGCAATATCCCAATCAGGGCGGAGATAAAGACGATGGGGCAGAGCACGCCAAGGAAGATGAAGGCCAGCCCTTTATCACCCATACCGCCAAAGACAAAGTTGGTGCCCTCGGCGGCATATTTCAGCAGCGTTTCAAAGAAGCCCGAAACATATTTAATAATGAATAGACCGCTTTCGGCATGCAGGAAAAAGAACGCCAGCGCTATTTCGATCACGATGAGCTGTAAAATATAGCGGATACGAATTTTACGGCGATCGAAACTAACCAGCCACGCCAGCGCCAGGATAACCACCAGGGCCAGCAGGAAGTGCAAAATAGTAGACATATTTATTAATCAGCAGGTTTTCGAGGGGCACATTTAGCCACAGCCGCGTTTAAGGGTAAATGGACTTTTATTCATGAGCTTATAAAGCCGTTAGTTAACAGGGTAATGATTACCCTGCAAGGGGTTTACATCCTGTCATTAAAACGTCGCATATTTCGCTTGTATTTCTGCATGCCGTAATGATAATCACTATCACAAGAATTTACCTTTCTTTGCATCAATTGACGGCGATAAACATTTAAGGTGTCGGCATGTTTGTTCCATTTCTCATTATGTTACGTGAAGGCCTTGAAGCGGCCTTAATTGTCAGTCTTATCGCCAGTTACCTGAAACGCACCCAACGCGGGCGCTGGATTGGGGTGATGTGGATTGGGGTTTTCCTCGCCGCAGCGCTCTGCCTGGGGCTGGGCATTGCCATCAACGAAACCACCGGCGAGTTTCCGCAAAAAGAGCAGGAGTTATTCGAAGGCATCGTGGCGGTAATTGCCGTGGTGATCCTCACCTGGATGGTGTTCTGGATGCGTAAAGTGTCCCGTAACGTCAAAGTTCAGCTGGAGCAGGCGGTTGATAGCGCCCTGCAGAAAGGCAATCATCACGGCTGGGCGCTGATCATGATGGTCTTTTTCGCCGTCGCCCGCGAAGGGCTGGAGTCGGTCTTTTTCCTGCTGGCGGCATTCCAGCAGGACGTAGGTATCTGGCCGCCGCTTGGCGCGGTACTGGGGCTGGCGACCGCCGTGGTGCTCGGTTTTCTTCTCTACTGGGGCGGCGTGCGTCTGAACCTCGGCGCTTTTTTCAAATGGACCAGCCTGTTTATCCTGCTGGTGGCCGCCGGGCTGGCAGCGGGCGCTATCCGCGCTTTCCACGAGGCCGGGCTGTGGAATCACTTCCAGGATGTGGCTTTTGACCTGAGCACTATCCTCTCTACCCACTCACTGGCGGGAACGCTCCTCGAAGGCATCTTCGGTTATCAGGAGACGCCGAGCGTCAGCGAAGTGGCGATCTATTTTATCTATCTTATTCCGGCGCTGGTGCTGTTTTTCATGCCATCACGCCCCAGCACGCAACCGACGCGGACTGCGCTGTAACGTGCTTTGTTTAGTTACAACATACTTATTAACGGGAAGGGTCATGGCTATTCAATTTCGTCGTACCGCGTTACAGGCAGGTATTGCCGCGCTGTTGTCCTCTGCGTTTTATGTGCAGGCTGCCGATATTCCACAGGTGAAAGTCACCGTCAATGATAAGCAGTGTGAGCCGATGACCCTCACGGTCAATAGCGGCAAGACCCAGTTCCTCATTCAGAACCATAGCCAGAAAGCGCTGGAGTGGGAGATCCTGAAAGGGGTGATGGTTGTGGAAGAGCGTGAGAACATTGCCCCGGGCTTTAGCCAGAAAATGACGGCCAACCTGGAGCCGGGTGAATATGAGATGACCTGTGGCCTGCTGACCAACCCGAAAGGCAAGCTGATTGTTAAAGGCGGTGCCACTGCCGAGGCGGCGAAAGGGGAGGCCTTACTAAGCCTGGGCGACGCCATCACCGCCTACAAAGCTTATGTGACGAAAGAGACCGCCGACCTGGTCGCCAGGACCAAAGCCTTCACCGATGCGGTGAAAGCGGGCGATATCGAAAAGGCCAAATCGCTGTATGCGCCGACCCGTCAGCATTACGAACGTATTGAACCTATCGCTGAGCTCTTCTCCGACCTCGACGGCAGCATCGACGCCCGTGAAGATGATTACGAGCAAAAAGCGGCCGATCCGAAATTCACCGGCTTCCACCGTCTGGAAAAGGCGCTGTTTGGCGATAACAGCACTAAAGGGATGGAGCACTATGCCGATCAACTCAATAGCGATGTGCTGGAGCTGCAAAAACGCATCAGCGAGCTGGCATTCCCGCCATCTAAAGTCGTGGGCGGCGCGGCAGGTCTGATTGAAGAAGTTGCGGCCAGCAAAATCAGCGGTGAAGAAGATCGTTACAGCCATACCGACCTCTGGGACTTCCAGGCGAACGTGGAAGGCGCGCAGAAGATTGTCGACCTGCTGCGTCCTCAACTGCAAAAAGAGAACAGCGCGCTCCTGACGAAAGTGGATGCCAACTTCAAAAAAGTGAACACCATTCTGGCGAAATACCGCACCAAAGGCGGCTACGAGACCTATGAAAAGCTGACCGAGGCGGATCGTAATGCCCTGAAAGGACCGATTACTACTCTGGCGGAAGATCTGGCTCAACTGCGCGGCGTGCTGGGTCTGGATTAAGCATCATGAACAAGCACGATGAGTACGACGTTGCCCAGCCTTCGCGGCGTCGGTTGTTAAAAGGGGTCGGCGCGCTTGGCGGCGCGCTCGCTCTGGCAGGGGGTTGCCCGGTAGCGCATGCGGCAAAACCGCAAAGCGCGCCGGGGACGCTCTCCCCGGATGCACGCATGGAGACGCAGCCGTTCTTCGGTAAACATCAGGCGGGTATTCTTACGCCGCAGCAGGCATCGATGATGCTGGTGGCTTTTGATGTTCTGGCCAGCGATAAAGCCGATCTGGAGCGTCTGTTCCGGCTGTTAACGGCCCGTATCGACTACCTGACGACGGGCGGCCAGGCCCCCGATACCCAGAATACACGCCTGCCGCCCATGGATTCCGGTATTCTGGGGGCCTATATTGCCCCGGATAATCTGACCATTACCGTCTCGCTGGGCGAATCGCTGTTTGATGCACGCTTTGGTTTGCAAAAGCTGAAGCCTAAGGCGCTGCAAAAAATGGCGCGCTTCCCGAACGATTCGCTGGATGCCGCCCTCTGTCATGGTGATGTCCTGCTGCAAATTTGCGCCAACACCCAGGACACGGTGATCCACGCGTTGCGCGATGTGATCAAACATACTCCGGACCTGCTGAGCGTGCGCTGGAAGCGGGAAGGGTTTATCTCCGATCACGCGGCGCGCAGTAAAGGCAAAGAGACGCCGGTTAACCTGCTCGGTTTTAAAGACGGGACTGCCAACCCCGACAGTAGCGACAATGTGCTGATGAACGAGGTGGTATGGGTCACAGCGGATCAGGGCGAACCGGCCTGGGCCGTAGGCGGCAGCTATCAGGCGGTGCGTATCATTCAGTTCCATGTGGAGTTCTGGGATCGTACGCCGCTGAAAGAGCAGCAGACCATCTTTGGTCGCGATAAACAGAGCGGGGCGCCGCTGGGAATGAAAAACGAGCACGATGTGCCGGACTACGTCCACGATCCCGACGGGGAGACTATCGCCCTCGATAGCCATATTCGTCTCGCCAATCCTCGCACCAAAGAGACCGCCTCCAGCCTGATGATGCGCAGGGGATACAGCTATTCGCTGGGCGTGACCAACTCGGGGCAACTGGACATGGGGCTGCTGTTTGTCTGTTACCAGCACGACCTGAATAAAGGCTTTTTAACCGTACAAAAGCGGCTAAATGGCGAAGCGCTGGAAGAGTATGTGAAGCCTGTTGGCGGCGGCTATTTCTTCGCGTTACCGGGCGCCCTGGATAAAAATCACTACCTCGCTCAGGGTTTACTCGAAGCCTGAATAACTCTCCCGCATCGTGGTGCGGGAGAGCTTTTTTTACTATGATCTTCCTGATGTTATAATTTTGTAATAATTCTGAATGACACTGTGGTCTGCTGCAGGGCGACTCTGAAAGTTGCATTCAGGTAAAATAAATGTTGCATTTGTTTTAAATCCTGATGTACTTATTCTAGGAAAGCGGTAAATCCCGGCAGTGATGTCTTTCACTATGGAGATCGCGAATGGTAGGGTCCTGTACTGGACAAGGTAAACGCAATAACCGCAGCACCCGACGCGGAGGCTTAGACTCCGACAGCGATTTCTTCACCACAAAAAACGCCCCCACCAACGTAAATCATGATTTTTCCCACGTGCCGAACGGTGCGCGTAGCCGTTCGGCAATGTCCAACAACCAGGCAAGCTATGGCTTAAAAGGAAGCCAAACCTCAGATGTTTGTGCGCATAATCGCGCCGGCAACGGCGTGTGTGATGAATACCAACAACTCAAGGTGCTATCCATGGGAAGACAAAAAGCAGTGATCAAAGCTCGTCGTGAAGCAAAACGTGTGCTGAGACGAGATTCACGCAGCCATAAACAGCGTGAAGAAGAATCGGTCACCTCGCTTGTGCAGATGAGTGGCGTTGAAGCAATTGGCATGGCAAGGGACAGCCGTGATCTTACTCCTGTTGTGGCACGCAATGACGCTCAGGCGCAGTACCTGAATGCTATTGAGAGAAAATCGCTTATCTTTGCAACTGGCGAAGCCGGATGCGGTAAAACCTGGATAAGCGCCGCCAAAGCGGCGGAGGCTCTGATCCATAAGGACGTAGATAAGATTATTGTTACTCGTCCTGTGCTGCAGGCCGATGAAGACCTGGGCTTCCTGCCAGGCGATATCTCGGAGAAGTTTGCGCCTTACTTCCGGCCGGTTTACGACGTCCTCGTTAAACGGTTGGGCGCTTCCTTTATGCAGTACTGCCTACGACCAGAAATTGGCAAGGTAGAAATCGCGCCGTTCGCCTATATGCGCGGACGTACATTTGAAAATGCGGTTGTGATTCTCGACGAGGCTCAGAACGTGACCGCTGCGCAAATGAAGATGTTTTTAACGCGCCTCGGGGAGAACGTGACGGTCATCGTTAACGGTGATATTACGCAGTGCGATTTGCCGGCGGGCGTTCCGTCGGGATTAAGCGATGCGCTGGCACGTTTTGAGGAAGATGAGATGGTGGGTATTGTCCGCTTCACAAAAGACGATTGCGTACGATCGGCTTTGTGTCAGCGAACGTTGAATGCGTATTACTGAGTTCGCTGTTCTGTTCAAGGCCCGGGAAACCGGGCTTTGTTTTTTTGGGAGGGGGGGAATGAGAACCCCCGCAGGGGTGCAAGATACGAAAAAAAAGCCCGTACTTTCGTACGAGCTCTTTCTCAAATATGGCGGTGAGGGGGGGATTGACTCGCTGCGCTCGCCCTTCGGGCAGATTCCTCGCAGGCTCGTCATCTGTCCAACTGGCTGCGCCAGTTGTCGAACCCCGGTCGGGGTTTCTCATCCCCCCCGCAGGCGTGCAATATGCGAAAAAAAAAGCCCGTACTTTCGTACGAGCTCTTTCTCAAATATGGCGGTGAGGGGGGGATTCGAACCCCCGATACGTTGCCGTATACACACTTTCCAGGCGTGCTCCTTCAGCCACTCGGACACCTCACCATATTGTTTTGCTGCCTGACCACGTGGGGGGCAACGGGGCGCTACTATAGGGAGATGGGCTAAAACGGTCAAGCAGATTTTATAATTAATGGTTTGTTCGGTTAAGCAATAATCAGCTCCATCGTTATTATCGCTTGGGAGCGGGCTGTTGACACTGTGAATGGGGCATAGTTGGATGGAGCCAGTTGTCGAACCCCGGTCGGGGGTTCTCATCCCCCCCCGCAGGCGTGCAATATGCGAAAAAAAAGCCCGTACTTTCGTACGAGCTCTTTCTCAAAATATGGCGGTGAGGGGGGGATTGACTCGCTGCGCTCGCCCTACGGGCAGATTCCTCGCAGGCTCGTCATCTGTCCAACTGGCTGCGCCAGTTGTCGAACCCCGGTCGGGGGTTCTCATCCCCCCCGCAGGCGTGCAATATGCGAAAAAAAAAGCCCGTACTTTCGTACGAGCTCTTTCTTAAATATGGCGGTGAGGGGGGGATTCGAACCCCCGATACGTTGCCGTATACACACTTTCCAGGCGTGCTCCTTCAGCCACTCGGACACCTCACCATATTGTCATCCCGTTGTTGCTGGGACGGGCGCTAATGTAAGGAAAACCCGAACGGTCGTCAACTCACTTTTTCAGTAATTTAGCGCGTTCATACAAACTTCAAGCAATATGATTCCTAATTGTTCTGAAAGCGCCTCTTTTATCAGCAACGCAGCAGCCGCATTTATTTGTTATGCTGGCAATCCAGTTGAAAATGAAAATAAAACAGCGCAGAAAAGCAGGAGAAATTATGGATATCATCTTTTATCACCCTACGTTTGATACCGCTTATTGGCTTAATGCCCTGTCAGCAGCATTGCCGGGCGCGCGGGTTCGCGAGTGGAAGCGGGGAGATAAAGATCATGCGGATTACGCCCTGGTCTGGCATCCACCCGTCGAAATGCTCCAGGGACGCGATCTGAAAGCAGTGTTTGCACTCGGCGCCGGCGTTGATTCGATTCTCAGCAAGCTAAAAGCCCATCCAGAGATGTTGCCTGAACATATCCCCCTGTTCCGCCTGGAAGATACCGGGATGGGCGAGCAGATGCAGGAGTACGCCGTGAGCCAGGTATTGCACTGGTTCCGCCGATTCGATGATTATCAGGCCTTCAAGTTACAGGCGCACTGGGAACCGTTAGCGGATTATCAGCGTGAAGACTTTACCATTGGGATCCTGGGGGCGGGCGTGCTGGGCTCGAAAGTTGCCGAAGCGCTGGCACCCTGGGGATTCCCGCTGCGCTGCTGGAGTCGCAGTCGTAAAGAGCTACCAGGCGTAACCAGCTATGCCGGTGTGGAAGAGCTGCCAGATTTCCTCAAAGAGACCCGCGTGCTCATAAACCTGCTGCCCAATACGGCAGAGACGGCGGGCATTATCAATGGGGCGCTGCTCAGACAACTGCCCGATCAAAGTTATCTCATCAACCTGGCTCGCGGCGTGCACGTGGTTGAACCTGACCTGCTGGCTGCCCTCGAGAGCGGAAAACTGAAAGGGGCCATGCTGGATGTCTACAGTAAAGAGCCGCTGCCGCCTGAAAGCCCGCTCTGGGCGCATCCGCGCGTTGCCATGACGCCGCATATTGCCGCCGTCACGCGTCCGGCAGAAGCCGTTGATTATATTGCCCGCACTATCACACAGCTGGAAGCGGGAAAACCCGTCAGCGGACAGGTAGACCGCCAGCGCGGTTACTGAGTCAAACCCGGCGTTTGCCGGGTTTTTGCTAATATTCGCAGACGATAACTGCTATCCTTTGGGAAAGATGAGAGGAGAGAATGATGTATCCCGTTGACCTGCACATGCACACTGTCGCCAGCACCCACGCCTACAGCAACCTTCATGACTACATCGCACAAGCAAAGCTTAAGAACATCAAACTCTTTGCGATTACCGATCACGGCCCTGATATGGCAGATGCTCCGCACTATTGGCACTTTGTGAATATGCGTATCTGGCCACGCGTGGTAGACGGCGTCGGGATCCTGCGCGGCATTGAGGCGAATATCAAAAACACCCAGGGTGAGATTGACTGTACCGGCCCGATGCTCACCTCTCTGGATCTGATTCTGGCCGGGTTCCATGAACCGGTATTTGCCCCTCAGGATCAGGCCACAAATACCGAGGCGATGATTGCCACCATTGCCAGCGGCAATGTGCATATCATCAGCCATCCGGGCAATCCTAAATATCCAATCGACATTAAGGCAGTGGCGCAGGCCGCGGCCGAACACCGCGTGGCGCTGGAGATCAACAACTCGTCATTCGTTCACTCGCGCAAGGGCAGTGAGGCGAACTGCCGGGCTGTCGCGGCGGCGGTACGAGACGCCGGAGGGATGGTGGCGCTGGGTTCCGACTCCCACACCGCGTTCACGCTGGGTGATTTTAGCGAGTGCCGTAAAATCCTCGACGAGGTCGACTTCCCGGAAGATCAGATTCTGAACGTGACGCCTCGACGCATGCTCGACTTCCTGGCGTCGCGGGGGATGGAACCTATCCCTGAATTTGCTGAATTTTAACTGTGTAATGGACTAAATAAATGAATGAGTTTTCCATCCTCTGCCGCGTGCTGGGCTCTTTGTACTACCGTCAGCCTCAGGATCCGCTGCTGGTGCCGCTCTTCACCCTGATTCGTGAAGGCAAACTGGCGCAGAGCTGGCCGCTGGAGCAGGATGAGCAGTTACAGCGTCTGCAGAATAGCTGCGATATGCAGCAAATTGCCGCAGATTACAACGCTCTGTTTGTTGGGGAGGAGTGCCGCGTGTCACCTTATCGTTCCGCCTGGGAAGAGGGGGCAACAGAGGCCGAGGTAAGGGCTTTTCTTTCAGAGCGCGGTATGCCCCTGTCTGATACGCCGGCGGATCACATCGGTACCTTGCTGCTGGCAGCATCGTGGATTGAAGATCATGCCGGGGACGACGAAAACGAGGCGCTTGAAACGCTCTTTGCGGATTACATTCTGCCGTGGTGTGACACCTTCCTGGGGAAAGTTGAAGCCCATGCGGCCTCTCCATTCTGGCGGACCATGGCTCCCTTAACCCGTGACGCTATCGCAGCCATGTGGGATGAACTTCAGGAAGAGAACGAAGAGTGATGTCCGTCACATAAATAATGTAACGGTGAATCTCATTTTACATATTATGTGCTTCTGATCGCATTTCACCGGCGCGCATCTGCTAAGATGCGCGCCATGAACATACTCCTTTCTATCGCAATCACGACAGGCATCCTCTCCGGTATCTGGGGGTGGGTAGCCGTCTCATTAGGGCTACTGAGCTGGGCCGGTTTCCTGGGATGCACGGCCTATTTCGCCTGCCCACAGGGCGGACTTAAGGGGCTCTTTATCTCCGGCTGCACCCTGATGAGCGGTGTTGCGTGGGCGTTGATTATCATTCACGGCAGCGCGCTGGCACCGCATATGGAGCTGGCAGGCTACGTTATGACCGGTATAGTGGCGTTTCTGATGTGCATACAGGCAAAACATCTGCTGCTTTCGTTCGTACCGGGTACCTTTATCGGCGCGTGCGCTACCTTTGCAGGGCAGGGAGACTGGGCGCTGGTGGTGCCGTCTCTGCTGCTGGGGTTGGTATTTGGGTATGCCATGAAAAATAGCGGGCTGTGGATTGCCGCCAGGCGAGAACGATCGCAACGCGTAGCGGCGCTAAATGAATAAAAAAGGCGAGACATCTGTCTCGCCTTTTTTGATGCGCCATTAGCAATCAGGATTCCGGCGGTACCGACATCTGACGGTATTTAACCAGGATATCGTTTTTCACATCATTTTTATTCTGCAGATCCCATAAGCCACGATCGATACCGTCGTTAATCAGGAAAATAACCCCTGTCTCGATAGCAGACATCAGGCAGAGCATGACCGGTTCATTCGAGGTGTAGCCAATTTCACCCTCAAGCAGGCGCTGGTAATCAATAAAGCGGAAGACCCCTGCCTGAACCTCATAAGAGAGGATCGTTTTGCTGGTGGTGACCGAAGATAAGATCTCACCCGTGCTAACGTTAATAACACGAAGGTTAACCGCTATCTGATCCAGCTGGTACTGGGTATCGCCGCCGATACCAAAATACCGGGCCCCCACGCCGCCAGATTTCACGTTACTTTCGTAACCAATAATCGAACCTTCCACCATGACGTTTGCTGCAGTTAACGACTCGAGCGGAACACGGTTATTGATGGCAACGGTTCCGTTCTCCTGTGCGGCACGAATAATCTTACGTTCGTTCAGCAGGTTTTGCAGTCCCTGACGTTCCAGCGGCACAAACCAGCGAGAATCTTTTAACGCCGTCACCAGCATTGCCGTGGCGCTTTGCGGTACTGCAGTAGAGAAGTTACTCGCCGGGTAAGGTTTGAATTGTCCGGTCTCATCCTGGATGTTATAGACCGAGACGAAAACTTTCCCGGTCGGCATCGGCAGATGCGTTAAATCACGATAACTTTGGGCCCGAGGCATTAATGTCGGTTTTGCGGCTTCTTTAGGTGGAGCAGTTAAACAACCGCTCAATAAGCACACTGCAACAAGTAACAGTAAGCGCTGCATGATTATTGTCCTTATTACGACGTTGTCTAAAAGTCGGTTGAGTTAGTTTGTAAACCCGAAACCTGGATAGTGGAGGTTTTCCCCGTTTTCCGGTCGGTTACGTTTAACTGCAACTGCCCATCTTTATTAGCAATATCAACGATGTAATCGCTGGTCACCATGCGGCCAGGCTTACCGGTATTAATATTGGTTAACAGTCCACCCAGTATTTGCGACTGAATAGCCTGGGTAAAGTTATCCAGCGCAGAGGGCGTTTCGATGCCAAAGTCATCATCAAAACTGGGATCTTTATAGGAGTTCTGTGCCTGGGCACTGTTTAAAAGGAATGCGCCATTATTGGGGTTTCCACCAAAATTAGGGTTGCGGAACTGGAAAGTCATATTCCCGGCCCAGGTAATGGGTGAAATAAACATTAATACAATCACTGCATGTTTTATACGCATGACAGCCTCCGGATAATAATGCTTTTAAAATTCGTCTTGTGCTAAATCGCCTGTGCTCAATAGAGCTTTATCTATTTGCAAACGATTAAGCGCCTCTTCGGTTTGCGCCAGGGCAACATTCACGTTGTCATCGAGACCTTGTTTGCCTGGGAATAAGAAAGTCTGAAATATCACGTCCTGATTGACCGTTATGGTTATCCAGCTTCCCCAACGTGCGCTGGGCCGCTCATTGATGGTTAAGTTGCCGGGGTAATCACTTTCCCATTTGTCGCTAAATGCACGATAAAAGCTGTGTCCGACAGACGAAACTGTGTGATCGGTCAATAATCCGGGGATCTCCACTTCAACCGCGTGCAGCTCCCCGGCAGCAAGTAAAAACCCTGCTGCGGCAATCCAACTCATGGTGCGTTTCATAGCGTTAACGCCTGAGGTTATCGTTTGCCCATGAAACAGCCTGAGTTCGGTTTTTAACAGCTATCTTCTTGAAAAGATTATATAGGTGAGTCTTAACCGTATTTTCGCTGATAAATAACGAACGGGCGATTTCAATATTTGAAGCTCCGATGCGAAGTTTATTCAAAATCTCTTTTTCGCGATGCGTAAGCAAAGCGGATTCCGAACTGTTGTAGCGATAATTTCCGGAGTGGGTGATGAGATAGCTAGCAAGCTTTTGCGAAAAGTAGCATTCGCCGCGCAATATGCTTTGCAGCCCATCGATAACGCGCGTCTCGTCTTCACTGACATAAAAAACGCCGTTGATATGGGGCCAGCTTTCGATATCTCTGAAGGGATACTCGTCAGGAGTATTCAATAAAAGTACACGGATATTATTGTTTTTCCTGCTTAAAATATCCTGCCAGTAATGGATAAGCTTTTTGTCGACTTCCATCATATCGAAAAGAATAATACTGCCAGTCGTAATGTCGTCAAAAGAACGTTGAATATTATGCAATTTCCCGTTCAGTGACAGAGTATGTTTCAAATGCTGTAGTAAAGCTGTGGCTTGTAACGAAGGTTTGGTGATCAACAATAAAGCATGACCATGAATACTATGGACTTCATTAAACATGATGAAACCCCTTTTTTCGGGACATCCGGCAGCTGCCCTCTTATATTAAGAGGGCACCAGAAGTACTGACAGATGTTGCACTGCTGTGTGTAGAAGAAAATCATATCCTCCAGAAGGAGGTAAAATAAAAAATACTACTGAACTTCTGATTTCAATCTAGCTATTACGATTTTTAAAGCAAGTGTTAAACATGTAACAGGATGTAAAAATCAATATTAATTTGTAAAAGTAGGGGGTTTAAAATGCTTATATTTGATAGTAAAGTTGTACATAGTGATATTGGTGCACACATTTTAAAAATCATACAAATATTTATAACAAGATGAATTTAAATGTAAATTTAATTTATACAGGCTTGCGCATCAGGTATGAGTTCTGCCCGGAAACTACGACTCAGGTTACAATCTGTAAACGTCTTAAGAAATGACGCCTTGTGTCACGCTCTTAAAAATATATCCTGTTTTATCACCTATAACGAAGCCGTAATGCCCGGTTCGCTGTCTGCAACGCTTTATTGTTAAAAGTGGAGAATGACCCGTCTGACATAACGATAACCAGACTTATCGCTACCTTGATGAGTATTAATTAATACTTTGGGGTGACCACAAGAATAAAAATACAACTGGCGGGTGAGATATTTAAATTGTTTACCCCGACATACTGTTCTTCGTAACGCGGCGTTAACAAATTTTCACTGTTGTTAACACAATGTTATTCACGTAAGTCCAGGTCCAGGGTGACAACATGAAGAGCAAGATGTTATTGATGTTAACATTGCTGGGTGCGCCTGGGGTAGTTTTCGCGGCAACATCAGATTTAGCGGTTTCTGAATATAATTTCGCGGTTAATGAATTAAGTAAAGCTTCATATAACCAGTCAGCCATTATAGGTCAGCAGGGCGTTAATAATAACGCTGCTGTTCGGCAGGACGGCTCGAAATTATTATCTGTCGTCTCACAGGAAGGCGGAAATAATCGTGCAAGGATAGATCAATCAGGCAGTTACAATCTTGCATATATTGATCAGTCCGGTAATTCGAATGATGCAAGCATTAAACAAGCTGCATACGGTAATACCGCGATGATTATCCAGAAAGGTTCTGGTAATAGAGCGAGCATTGCGCAGTACGGTACACAGAAAACAGCAGTTGTAGTACAGAGACAGTCGCAAATGGATATTCGCGTTATCCAACGCTAACCACGCGCGGCACTTAAATCAATCCGATGGGGGTTTACCATGAAACTTTTAAAAGTGGCAGTTATTGCAGCGATCGTAGTTTCTGGCAGTGCTATGGCAGGTTCTGTTCCTCAATATGGCCACGGTGGTAATGGCGGCTGGGGCGGTAATAATAGCGGCCCAAATTCAAATTTGAGCATTTATCAGAGTGGCGGCAGTAACGCAGCACTTGCTCTGCAAACGGATGCAAGAAATTCAGATCTGACTATTCGTCAGAACGGTTTTGGCAACGGCGCAGACGTTGGCCAGGGTGCTGACGACAGCGATATTCTGCTGACCCAGCACGGCTTTGGTAACAACGCTACCATCGACCAGTGGAACGCTAAAAACGCGGATATCAACGTCTCTCAGAGTGGCGGTCGCAACGCCGCGGCAGTTGACCAGACTGCATCAGGCTCGAACGTCGTTGTTCAGCAGGTTGGTTTCGCCAACAACGCGACTGCACATCAGTATTAATCGCCAAATCTGTGCTACAAAAAAACAGGGCCATTGCCCTGTTTTTTTTCGGGGGTAATTTATGAATACGCTGCTTCTTCTTGCTGCGCTCTCCAGTCAGATAACGTTTCAAACCTCTCAGGAGAACGGCATGCTGACCATTATTCCGCAGGTCACGCTAACGGAATCCTGTCTTTGCCAGGTACAGATCGTCACGTTACGCAAAGGACAGGGGGGACAAAGTACCTCTCAGCAGCGTAATACACTGACGCTACCGGCGAACAGGACTGTCGACTTGAGCCGCATCAGCGTAAACGCCGGGCCTGATGATGCCATCAATATGGTTGTGACAGTATTTGACGGTAATTCGCTTCACCTGTCCCAGCAGTGGCCGCCGTCGAAATCCTGATTTAAAACATTCAGTAAATCAATATATTATAGTTCTGGAATTAGTTTGAGCCCCTGTCTATGCTGACGTAATGGGTGTCGTCGATACCCGCCCACAGGTCCATTTTGGGCAGGTGGTTTCATCATCAAGGACGATATCATTAAGGGTCTCACTAATGGTTACGTCAGCCATCAAATATCTCTCTGGTCTCTCTGTCACCCTCCTTTTCCTTGCGCCTGCTCTCTCTGCCACGCTGGAAAACGCAGCGGTTATCAAAATCGTTGGCCGCGTTGTGGAAGATCCCTGCGTCATCTCGCCGCAACAGCAAGCGGTACAATTTACCTGCTATCAGGCCGGTGAAAAGCACAGTCGCAACGTTAGCTATCAGGCAGTCAGTGACGGGGCGACCGTGAATGTTGGGGTCGCAGATTTAAGCATGAAATACCTGACTCCAGAGCGAAAACTGGCCATTCTTGAGGTCAATTACCGCTAGGCCCGGCCTCGATTAAAACAGGGAAGAGGGCAAAATCTTCCCTTTATCTACGTGGCCTCTGCGATACAATTAAAAGAAAACCGCAAGCAGAGGTACTTATGCAGGCGCGAATTGAAGTTATCCAGGGCGATATCACCACACTGCAGGTGGATGTCATAGTGAATGCGGCCAATCCTTCCCTGATGGGCGGCGGCGGCGTGGATGGGGCCATCCACCGGGCGGCAGGTCCGGAATTACTAGAGGCCTGTAAAAAGGTGCGTCAGCAGCAGGGCGAGTGCGCCCCGGGTCAGGCGGTCATAACCCTCGCAGGCAATCTTCCTGCTAAAGCGGTGATCCATACCGTCGGCCCTGTCTGGCATGGTGGCGATCACCATGAAGCCCGTACCCTTGAAGAGGCCTATCTGAACAGCCTGAAACTGGCCGCAGCCAATGGCTATCAAAGCCTGGCATTCCCGGCCATCAGTACTGGCGTTTACGGTTTTCCGCGCGTGGCCGCTGCAGAAATCGCCGTCGCTACGGTTTCAGACTATCTCACCCGCAAGCCTCTGCCGGAGCGGGTATACTTTGTCTGTTATGATGAAGAAAATACCCGGCTATATCAGCGACTCCTTACCCAGGGAGGACAAGAAACCGACGCATAATACGCGGCTAGGCCGCGCCATTGCGCCGGTAAGCTCTGCACATCCCGGCCTGTGTGGTCTACTCCCGCTGGATGACAGCCTCGACGCTTTTGCCTGTCGTTACCGGCTGGCCGAGATGGCAGAGCGCTCGCTTGATGTGCAGTATTACATCTGGGAAGACGACATGTCCGGGCGGCTGTTGTTTTCCGTACTCTTAGCCGCAGCCTCGCGCGGGGTGCGGGTTCGCCTCTTGCTGGATGACAATAACACCCAGGGCCTGGATGAGATCCTCTCTCTTCTGGATGCGCATCCCAATATCTCTGTTCGCCTTTTTAACCCATTCTCTTTTCGTAGCCTGCGTGCGCTGGGTTATCTGACCGATTTTGCCAGGCTCAATCGGCGCATGCACAATAAATCGTTCACGGTTGATGGCGAAGCGACCATCATTGGCGGACGCAACGTGGGTGACGCCTATTTTGGCGCCGGTGAAGAGCCGCTCTTTTCTGACCTGGACGTCATGGCCGTTGGGCCCGTGGTGAAGGACGTGGCAGACGATTTTGAGCGTTACTGGCGCTGTGCATCGGTTTCGACTTTGCGACAAGTGTTAGAACTTTCCGAGACGGAGATCGCGGAAAAACTCACCCCGCCGGAAACCTGGTATCAGGGGGATATTACCCGCCGCTATCTCGACAAGCTCGCGTCGAGTGAATTTATCACTCGCCTCGAAGCCCGTGACCTACCGCTGATTTGGGCCAAAACGCGACTACTCAGTGACGATCCCGGTAAAGGGCAGGGTAGGGCAAAGCGACACTCTCTATTGCCGCAGCGTTTGCTGGATGTAATGGGCTCGCCGGAACAGCAGATCGATATTATCTCTTCTTATTTTGTTCCCACCCGTTCGGGCGTGGCGCTGCTGCTGCAAATGGTACGGAAAGGGGTGAAGATTGCCATTCTCACCAATTCTTTAGCGGCCAATGATGTGGCGGTAGTTCATGCAGGTTATGCCCGCTGGCGTAAGAAATTGCTGCGACACGGTATAGAGTTATATGAATTAAAACCGACCCAGGAAGGGCCGCCGGTACTGCATGATCGGGGGATAACCGGGAATTCCGGTTCCAGCCTGCATGCGAAAACCTTTAGCATTGACGGGGAGAAGGTCTTCATTGGTTCGCTCAATTTTGATCCCCGCTCCACGATGCTCAATACCGAGATGGGCTTTGTAATTGAGAGCAAAACCCTGGCACAGTTGATTCATAAGCGCTTTTCGCGTAGCCAGCGTCATGAGGCCTGGCAACTACGGCTGGACAAATTCGGGCGTCTGAACTGGATTGAGTACAAAGAGGGCGAAGAGATTGTGCACAAAAAGGAGCCCAAAACCCGCTTCTGGCAGCGCGTGCTGGTCCGCCTCACTTACTGGCTGCCGGTGGAGTGGCTACTGTAAAAGCTGCGCCGGACCATAATCCGGCGCACCGTGATTAGTTTGCGGCGTGTTTGACGCTTTCAGCCTTGTTCTGCGGTTTACCCGAGAAGAGGAAACGCAGCAGGGGAATGCGCAGATGAATTTCGTACAGCACAATCGCCAGGCCGACGACAAACACCAGTCCGGTAATAAATCCTAACAGGTTCGAACCGATATGCGGCGTAATGTATGCACCAAAGAAGAGCGTCAGTGGGTGGTGCACCAGGTAGATGAAGAGCGAGGCATTAACGAAATAGGTCACCCGTGACGATTTAAAATTCAGCAGGCGGTGGCCCAGCGCAAAGACCACATTTACCATCCACAGCCCAAGTAGCTTGGTGATCACGCTTTCAGTTTCATACATCCAGGCATCGCCGCTGCCATATTTCTGATTCAACAGATAAGCCATAAATGCCAGCGCCGCACCCAGCGTACATCCGCGGGAAGGGGTGGTAAAAAGCGCCTTCAGCTGAGGATAGATAAAGGCCAGCGCGCCCAGGAGGTAGAAAGGCAGATAGTAGAGCGTCTGCATGACCACAAAGTTGAACATGCCGTCGCTAAGAATAGGGGGGTAGAGGATAAACAGCGTGCGACGAACCGCCGCGTAAGCGATGCCCAATAGCAGGAAGACAATCGACAGTTTACCCAGCGTAATTCGTTCAAACAGACCTTCGCTACGGGTAGCAAGGTGATGCCGCACGCGGCTAAAGATCCACAGACTAATGGTCGTTAATACCACCAGTACCAACAGGAACCAGAGATGTGAAATCAGCTCCCAGGCGAGGGTGTTGTATTTTTCATACCCGGAGAGGTTATGCCAGCCATCCGCTTTTCCCTTCACATACTGAAGCATGATGAATTGAGGTAGCGTGAGGAGCGGAATGGCGGTCAGCATCGGTATCCCGACGCGCTCAACACGCACTTTCCACCAGCGTTTCAGCGGATAGCGCAAAAACAGCATGTAAGAGAAGTAGCCGGAGATAACAAAGAAAACCTGCATCCGGAAAGAGTGAATAAAGTCGTTAAACAGCGTTAGCCACCAGGAGGGCTCGGCGCTATTCACGTGCCAGACGTGGCTTGAATAGATTAATGAGATATGAAAGGGGATCCCCAACAGCATGAGCCATGCCCGAATGGAGTCGAGGAAATATTCACGTTGTGCAGGTGCTGTGCTCATATAACGTTGTGCATTCTCAGACTTTTCGTCTTATCCCTAAGGGTCATAGTGGTTACATTCGAGGCCAACCCTACACGAAGTCCGACACACTGTCTCCAGGATAAGCACGCAAAGTGAAAATGGGTTACTTTCACTTGCTTAATCCATGAGCCAGCGCGCTGAACAAAGCGGTGATTATGTTGTCGGAATGCCTGATTTTCCATTAAAATGGATCGGATCGATATAAGCACACAAAGGGGGAAGTGCTTACTTATTATGAAACATAAACCACAAATGATGAAAATGCGTTGGTTGGGGGCAGCTGTACTGTTGTCTCTATATACCTCATCGGCCTGGTCCTTTACCATCGACGACGTCGCAAAACAGGCAAAATCGATGGCGGGCAAGAGCTATGAAGCGCCAAAAAGTAACCTGCCCTCCGTTTTCCGCGACATGAAATATGCGGACTATCAGCAGATCCAGTTTAACCGCGACAAAGCTTACTGGAACAACACTAAGACCCCGTTCAAGCTTGAGTTTTATCACCAGGGGATGTATTTCGACACGCCAGTCACCATTAATGAAGTGACCGCCACGGCAGTGCGTAAAATCAAGTACAGCCCGGATTATTTTAATTTTGGCAACGTACAGCACGATAAAGACACGGTAAAAGATTTGGGCTTTGCTGGCTTCAAGGTGCTTTACCCTATTAACAGCAAAGATAAAAATGACGAAATCGTCAGCATGCTTGGCGCAAGTTATTTCCGCGTGATCGGTGCCGGCCAGGTGTACGGTATCTCTGCGCGCGGTCTGGCCATTGATACGGCGCTGCCCTCTGGCGAAGAGTTCCCGCGTTTTCGTGAGTTTTGGGTCGAGCGTCCAAAACCTACCGACAAGCGTCTGACGGTTTATGCACTGCTGGATTCCCCTCGCGCGACCGGCGCGTACCGTTTTGTGATCATTCCAGGCCGCGATACGGTGGTTGACGTTCAATCCAAAGTTTACCTGCGCGATAAAGTGGGCAAGCTGGGCGTTGCGCCATTGACCAGTATGTTCCTGTTTGGGCCGAACCAGCCCTCTCCGGCGACCAACTTCCGTCCTGAGCTGCATGATTCCAATGGACTGTCGATTCATGCCGGTAATGGCGAGTGGATCTGGCGTCCACTGAATAACCCGAAACATCTGGCTGTTAGCAGCTTCGCGATGGAAAACCCGCAAGGCTTCGGCCTGCTGCAGCGTGGCCGCCAGTTCTCTCGTTTTGAAGATCTTGATGACCGCTATGACCTGCGCCCAAGCGCCTGGATTACGCCGAAGGGCGAATGGGGTAAAGGCAAGGTTGAACTGGTAGAGATCCCAACCAACGATGAAACCAACGATAATATCGTTGCGTACTGGACGCCGGATCAGCTGCCGGAAGCCGGTAAAGAGATGAACTTCAAGTACACCATCACGCTGAGCCGCGATGAAGACAAACTTCATGCTCCGGATAACGCGTATGTCATGCAAACACGTCGCTCTACCGGTGATGTGAAGCAGTCGAACCTGATTCGTCAGCCCGATGGCACCATCGCATTTGTGGTGGATTTTGCCGGTCAGAACATGAAGACGCTTGCGCCAGATACCCCTGTAACCGCTCAGGCCAGCATTGGAGACAACGGTGAAATCGTTGAAAACAGTGTGCGCTATAACCCGGTCACTAAGGGATGGCGTTTAACCTTGCGCGTGAAAGTGAAAGATGCGAAACAGCCGACTGAAATGCGTGCCGCTCTGGTGAACGCCGACCAGCCGCTGAGTGAAACCTGGAGCTATCAGCTACCTGCCAATGAATAAGACAACTGAGTATATCGACGCCATGCCGCTCTCTGACATAGAGAAAGCGGCATTGCCGAAGGACGATATCCGCGCGGTACACACCGCGCTGGATGCAGAACGTCACCCATATACCCGTGACGACGATACGCCGCTGGGCTCGGTCAAGGCTCGCCTTGAGCAGGCCTGGCCCGATTCGCTGGCTGAAGGGCAACTGATAAAGGATGACGAAGGGCGTACCCAGCTTGAGGCAATGCCGAAGGCGACGCGTTCTTCCATGTTCCCGGATCCGTGGCGCACGAACCCGGTAGGCCGCTTCTGGGATCGTCTGCGCGGGCGCGACGTTACGCCGCGTTATCTTTCTCGTCTCACAAAAGAGCAGCAGGCGAGCGAGCAAAAATGGCGTACCGTGGGCAGCATCCGTCGCTATATTTTGCTGTTGCTGACCGTGGCGCAAACCGTTGTCGCTACCTGGTACATGAAAACCATTCTGCCTTACCAGGGGTGGGCACTGATCAACCCGGCAGACATGCTCGATCAGGATCTGCTCGTCTCCTTTATGCAGATCCTGCCGTACATTCTGCAAAGCGGCATCCTGCTGCTGTTCGCCGTACTCTTCTGTTGGGTCTCGGCCGGTTTCTGGACCGCGCTGATGGGCTTCCTGCAGCTGCTGATAGGCCGTGACAAATACAGCATTTCGCACTCTACGGTGGGGGATGAACCCCTGAATCCCGAGCACCGTACTGCGCTGATCATGCCGATTTGTAACGAAGACGTGGATCGCGTCTTCGCCGGACTGCGCGCTACCTGGGAGTCGGTGAAAGCCACCGGTAACGCGGCGCACTTCGACGTTTATATTCTGAGCGACAGCTACAACCCCGATATCTGCGTTGCTGAGCAGAAAGCGTGGATGGAACTGATTGCGGAAGTGCAGGGCGAAGGGCAGATCTTCTATCGTCGCCGCCGCCGTCGTGTGAAGCGTAAAAGCGGTAACATCGATGACTTCTGCCGTCGCTGGGGTAACCAGTACAGCTATATGGTGGTGCTGGACGCCGACTCCGTCATGACGGGCGACTGTCTGACCGGTCTGGTGCGCCTGATGGAGGCGAATCCGAACGCTGGCATTATCCAGTCTTCGCCGAAAGCGTCGGGTATGGATACGCTGTATGCGCGTTGCCAGCAGTTTGCCACCCGTGTTTACGGGCCGCTGTTTACCGCGGGCCTGCACTTCTGGCAGTTGGGTGAATCCCACTACTGGGGCCATAACGCCATCATCCGTGTTCAACCCTTTATCGAGCATTGCGCCCTGGCGCCGCTGCCAGGCGAAGGGTCTTTTGCCGGTTCTATCCTCTCCCATGACTTCGTTGAAGCCGCCCTGATGCGTCGTGCCGGGTGGGGGGTGTGGATCGCTTACGATCTGCCAGGCTCTTATGAAGAGCTTCCGCCAAACCTGCTGGATGAACTGAAACGCGACCGCCGCTGGTGTCACGGGAACCTGATGAACTTCCGTCTGTTCCTGGTTAAAGGGATGCACCCGGTTCACCGTGCGGTGTTCCTCACCGGGGTAATGTCTTACCTCTCTGCGCCGCTGTGGTTTATGTTCCTTGCGCTGTCCACGGCGCTCCAGGTGGTGCATGCGCTCACCGAGCCGCAATACTTCCTGCAACCGCGCCAGCTTTTCCCGGTGTGGCCGCAGTGGCGCCCTGAACTGGCGATTGCGCTCTTTGCGTCAACCATGGTGCTGCTGTTCCTGCCGAAGCTGCTGAGTATTGTGCTCATCTGGTGTAAAGGCTCGAAGGAGTATGGCGGCTTTTTCCGCGTCACGCTCTCGCTGCTGCTGGAAGTGCTGTTCTCGGTACTGCTGGCGCCGGTACGTATGCTGTTCCACACCGTGTTCGTGGTTAGCGCCTTCCTCGGCTGGGAAGTAGTCTGGAACTCACCGCAGCGTGACGACGACTCCACGCCGTGGAGCGAAGCCTTTATGCGTCATGGCTCGCAATTGCTGCTGGGTCTGGTTTGGGCAGTGGGTATGGCATGGCTGGATCTGCGTTTCCTCTTCTGGCTGGCGCCGATTGTCTTCTCGCTGATTCTGTCGCCGTTTGTGTCGGTGATATCCAGCCGTTCAACGGTCGGTCTGCGTACCAAGCGCTGGAAACTGTTCCTCATTCCGGAAGAGTATTCGCCGCCGCAGGTGCTGGTTGACACTGACAGATTCCTTGAGCTGAACCGTAGCCGTTCGCTGGAAGATGGGTTTATGCACGCCGTATTTAACCCATCCTTTAACGCGCTCTCTACGGCGATGGCAACGGCCCGTCACCGGGCAAGCCAGGTGCTGGAGATCGCCCGCGATCGTCATGTGGAACAGGCGCTGAATGAAACGCCTGAAAAACTGAACCGTGACCGTCGTCTGGTGCTGTTGAGCGATCCGGTGACCATGTCGCGTCTGCACTATCGCGTCTGGTCAGCCCCGGAGAGATACTCGTCGTGGGTTAGCCATTACGAGACGCTGAAGCTTAATCCGTTGGCGCTGAAGGCGAAATAAGCCTGAGGTAAAAAAAATACCGGCCTGTGGGCCGGTATTTTTTTCTATGAGGTAACCATGAAAGTCATCATCGTCATCATGATGTCCCTGATGCTAACTGGATGCGGAAGCATCATTAGTCGCACCATCCCTGGACAGGGGCATGGTAATCAATATTATCCCGGTGTGCAGTGGGATGTACGCGATTCCGCATGGCGCTACCTGACGGTGCTGGACCTGCCGTTCTCGCTGATATTTGATACGCTGCTCCTGCCCATTGATGCCCATCACGGGCCGTACGAATAGTTAACGCTCGTCCCACTCGTCTGCCGCGGTCTGCCCCTCTTCGGTATCCAGCGGCGGTTCGAGCTGGAACTCACCTTCATCCCACTCATGGAGGGTATTCTCCTCCAGCCACTCCTGGCGCAGTTCAATTTCATCGAAATCGCCGTCGAAAACAGCCTGCGCTGCTTCGCCACTTAATACCGGCAGGCATTCCCCCTCCTGGCCATCGTCGGCAAAAAACTCGACCTGCCACATAATGTCCCCATCCTGCAGAACATATTTTTGAATATTGAGTTGCTCAATATTCGCATTCTCTTCCTCAATGCCTGGATTATTGGCGAGATACTCCTCGCGTGCAGCGTCAATAGCTTCTTCCAGCGTGGCGTACATAGTCATAAGTGTCTCCCTGTTTTCGACATAGCATTCAGGGAAAGGATAGCTTATCCACTGAAATTGCAAGTATGAATGCGCAGAAAGCCGTCAGCCATTTTTCTTAATGACGCACTGCCGGGGAGGAAGAAGGGGAATTTCGCGGCGATTTGCGCGTAGCTCTCGCCATGCTGAGCCAGGAATAGATGGCGTTGAAGAGCACGACGCAGGCCGTCACAATAAAGACGGCCCTGAAGCCGAAGCTCGCAGAGACACCGGCCCCCACCAGCGGCCCGGTGACATTACCAATATCGCGAAAAGACTGGTTATAACTGAATATCCGCCCGGCAATCTGGTTGGTGGAGTTGTAGACCAGCAGGGTCTGTACGGCGGGCAATAGCGCCCCGTCAGCAGCTCCTAACAGGAAACGTAATACGCCCAGTTGCCAGGGGGACTGCACCATCGACATAGGAATCAGCAGCAGCACCGAAATGATCAGGGCTGCGATCAGGATTTTCTCTGGGCCAATGCGATCGCCGAGTTTACCCAGTCGCGGCGCACTGATCAGCGCCGCCACGCCGGGTACCGAGGCAATCATCCCGCTAATAAAGGCGATATTGCTCACGTTGCCCGCTAAATCGCGCACATAGAGCGTAAGGATGGGCGCTATAGAGCCGGTCGCAACCTGAATGATTAAGGTCGTGACAAAGAGACTTAACACCAGTTTCGGATTTTTCAGGGCGCCTATCACCTGACGCGCATGGAGCATCTCTTTTTTCGCCACCGGGGTAAAGTTTTCCCGAATGCACAGCAAGGTGACAATAAAACAGATGAACAACACTGCCGCGGTGATGAAAAAGACCGGCCGCAGACCATAAATATCGGCCATAAAACCGCCCGCCAGCGGGCCGAGGAGTGCGCCGCTTACCGCCCCGGTAGAGAGCGTACCCAGCGCCCAGCCGCTTTTATGTCGCGGTATCTGCGTAGCAATAAGCGCGTTAGCATTGGGCACAAACCCGCCCAGCAAACCCAGCAAGGCGCGCAAAATCAGCAACTGCCAGACATTTTGTGCCAGCCCCATCAGCACCATGATAATGGACATGCCCAGCGCTGAGCGCAGCAGCATGACTTTGCGCCCTTTCCGGTCAGCAAGTCCGCCCCAGAAGGGGGAGGCAATGGCCGAAAAGAGAAAAGTAATGCTAAACACCAGCCCCGACCACATATTCAGCGCGCTATGGCCGGTCACCCCGAGCTGTTCGACATACAGCGGCAGAAAAGGCATGACCAGACTGAAGGCTGCGCCGGTTAAAAAACAACCGAACCACGCAACCGCGAGATTACGTTTCCAGTTTATAGGGGCATCTGAGGGCGACATAGCAATCCGCAATAATATTATGAGAGGTAATAAGCCTGCTAATTATGCGCCTGCGTGATGATTGCTGCAATGGAGGAGGGCTTTTATCGCTAAAAGAGAGGCGGCCTGCTGGCCGCCCCGGGGAGATTAATAGCGGGAGGGAACGCCCTCCGGCCGGGTTTTAAAGCGACGATGTAGCCACATATACTGTTCAGGTGCCAGCATGATGCACTTCTCCACAACCTCATTCATCCAGCGGGCGGTGGTCTCGGCATCGTCAAGCGGGGGAGCCAGCTCGGGCTCCAGCATCATCAGTTCATAACCTTTACCATCAGGTTTTCGCCGCGGTACGAAGGGAACAATCGCCGCTTTGGACATGCGCGCCAGCATCCAGGTACCGGAGGTCGTCGCTGCCTCTTCTACGGCAAAGAAAGGGACAAAGACGCTGGCGTTACGACCATAGTCATGATCTGGCGCGTACCAGATGACCTCACCTGATTTCAGGGCGCGAATCATCCCTTTCAGGTCTTTACGGTCAATCATGCTCTTATTGGAACGCATACGTCCCCAGGTTTGTAACCAGTCAATCACCGGATTATCGTTGGGGCGATAAACGCCGATGCCGGGCGCCTGCATGCCAAACATACGTGCACCGATTTCGAGGGTGAGGAAATGGACCCCTATCAACAGCACGCCGGTCTTATCGGCCTGAAGTTGATGCACCGGATCCATGCCGGTACCGGTGACGTCATACCAGCGTGCCATCCGCTTATCAGACCAGAACCAGGCCATGCCTGTTTCCATCAGCCCCATACCGACGGATTCAAAGTTTTTAACCACCATCTCATGGCGTGCCTTTGCGTCCATTTGCGGAAAGCAGAGCTCCAGATTGCGATCGGCAATGCGGGCACGGCGTTTCATCAGGCGCAGGGCAAGGTGCCCCAGCACGCAGCCAAGGCGATAGATGATGGGGTAGGGCAGCTTTACCACTAACCATAATAAACCGATCCCCAGCCAGGTAGGCCAATAACGTGGATGGAGTAGCGCCATGGAAAATTGAGGTAAATGGGTCATGTTTTTCCTGTTCTTAAACGTCCTTATGCAGCATTGTCGCATTTTTCAATCTATTGCCCAAATTTCTGCAAAAAAAGCGATCTCATGTTGCGGGTAAAGCGCAAAACGAAATTTTGTGAGTCAGAAATGTAGCGCAAAATGAAGGGATGTAAATTCTCATTGTTTGCTATATCATGCGGCCCGATTTGATTCTCTAACGATTGCAGGAACCGTACACCATGCCAGTGTTACACAACCGCATTTCGAACGAGGAGTTAAAAGCGCGCATGCTGGCCGAAACAGAGCCGCGCACGACTATCTCGTTCTATAAATACTTCACCATCGTCAATCCGCACGAAACGCGTGACACCCTTTACAAAGCCCTGACTGCGCTGAACGTATTTGGCCGCATTTATCTGGCTAAAGAGGGCATCAATGCGCAGATTAGCGTGCCTGAAAGCAAAGTCGACGCGTTACGTGATTATCTCTACGGCTTCGATCCTGCACTGAATGGGCTGCGTCTGAACGTGGCGCTGGAAGATGACGGTAAATCCTTCTGGGTGCTGCGTTTGAAAGTGCGTGAACGCATCGTCGCCGATGGGATTGACGACCCGACCTTCGATGCCAGTGACGTGGGTGACTATCTGAAGGCGGCTGAAGTGAATGCCATGCTCGACGATCCCGATGCAGTGTTTATCGATATGCGTAACCACTATGAATATGAAGTGGGCCATTTCGAGGATGCGCTGGAGATCCCGGCAGATACCTTCCGTGAGCAACTGCCTAAAGCCGTTGAGATGATGCAGGAACATAAAGATAAAAAGATCGTTATGTACTGTACCGGTGGGATCCGTTGTGAAAAGGCCAGTGCCTGGATGAAGCACAACGGCTTCAATAAGGTGTGGCATATTGAGGGCGGCATTATTGAGTATGCCCGCCGTGCCCGTGAGCAGGGCCTGCCGGTACGATTTATCGGTAAAAACTTCGTCTTCGATGAGCGGATGGGTGAGCGAATTTCAGAGGATGTGATCTCGCATTGCCATCAGTGCGGTACATCATGCGACACGCATACCAACTGCAAAAACGATGGTTGTCATCTGCTGTTTATTCAGTGCCCGGCATGTGCTGAGAAGTTTAATGGCTGCTGTAGTGAACTGTGCAGCGAAGAGAGCGCTCTGCCTGAAGAGGAGCAGCGCCGTCGCCGCGCGGGACGTGAAAACGGTAATAAAATCTTCAATAAGTCGCGTGGTCGTCTCAATACCCGCCTGGGTATTCCTGACCCGGAATAACGGCTGTCCGGCCCGGCTGCAGCGAGCAACCGGGCCGACTTCACTTACTTCTTCTGCACGCCTTCAACAGAAATAATCAGATCCACTTCCTGCGATGCCGGACCCAGATCGGTAGTGATATTAAAGTCCTTCAGACGGATTTTACCCTCAGCTTCAAACCCGGCGCGTTTGCCGCCCCACGGATCGTCGCCCTGACCAATCAGCTTCGCTGCCAGCGTCACTGGTTTAGTCACGCCGTTTAAGGTCAGGTTACCGGTGATATCCAGTCCGTCACCTGCTTTTTTAACTTCTGTAGACGCGAAAGTCGCCTGCGGGAACTTCGACACGTTCAGGAACTCTGCGCTGCGCAGGTGTTTATCACGCTCAGCGTGGTTAGTGTCTACGCTGTTGGTATTGATCGTGACATTCACTTTATCGGCAGCCGGATTTTTTTCATCGAAGGTAAAAGACCCATCGAAATCATTAAAGGTGCCGTACAGCCAGCTGTACCCCAGGTGCTGGATGCGGAAGTTGACGAAGGCGTGCTGCCCTTGTTTATCAATTGTATAGTCTGCTGCAACGGCGGCGCCGGTGGTGAACAGCAGAGTTCCTAAGGTTAATCCCAGCAGGCTTTTTTTCATCTTATGCTCCAGAGTCAGACGACGCTTTACCCAACATACGTGTCAGGGTGGCATCTTTATCGATAACGTGATGTTTGATGGCGGCGAGGCCATGTAAAACGGAAAGAACAACCAGGCTCCAGGCGAGCCATAGATGTAGTGAACCCGCGAGATCCGCCTGCGTACCGGCATCTGCCAGTAGTGCAGGGACATCAAACAGGCCGAATACGCTGATGGGCTTGCCGTCGGCGGTGGAAATCAGGTAGCCGCTAATCAGAATGGCAAAGAGTAGGCCGTAAAGGGCGATATGGGCCGAGGCGGCGGCCAGTCGGGTCAGGCGAGTCTGGCTTTGCAGCGGCGGCGGTACCGGGGAGACGTGGCGCCAGATAATGCGGATCACCAGACCCATCATCAACAGGATGCCAATGCTCTTATGCAGCTCGGGTGCCTGATGGTACCAGCCATCGTAATAGCTAAGCGTGACCATCCACAACCCGAGGCCAAACATGGCATAAACGACAATGGCCGTGACCCAGTGTAATAAAAGGGAAATAACACCATAGCGTGTCGGGGAATTACGTAACTGCATAGTCAATACCGCAATAATATTAATGTGCGGTCAACATGACGTGTCGGAAATAGTAATGCAAATGATATTTAATAATAATGAATATTAATTTTTATCTTTCAGTTACTTTGATGATGACAGGGATTTTACATCAGCTTTTTCGTAAAAAATGAACTGTTTAACAGCCCTAAAGCCGATTTGATTGGGTTAATAACATTCAAATTATTTGCGATGAATTTATAGTTATTTTAAGAAATGTAAGGTTGTGTCAGGGGTTATGCCGCATAGAACAGAATATAAACGACATCGATAACGGCTAATAATGACCACAGCACAATATAGAGCATCAGATGCTCACGAATATTGTTGATCAGATAGTTAAGAAGGCGTCGCATTCACTTCCCATTTGCGAAAAGTTAAAGGCTTCGGCATCCCGAAGCCTGGGGCAATTATCAGCGAAAGCGTGCTAAGGAGAAGGGCGTCAGATCAAAGGACGGCGTGATATCCTGGGCAAATTGCGCGGCAATCTCACCCAGTACGCTGGCAAACTTAAAGCCATGACCGCTGAGGCCGGTGATCAGCAACGTATTATCATGCCCTGGCAGCGTATCGATAATAAAATCTTCGTCTGGGGTATTGTCATAGGTGCAGGCTGCTCCATGCAGCAGACCGCCTACGCCCGGCAGCACATTCCGTAAGAATGTAAAACACTCCGATCCATCACTGGCTATGGCACCAAAGGGGACGCGCTCTTGCTGGGACGTGATGGGTTGCCCGCCGTTATGTTTACCGATCTTGAGTTCATCATTTTCAGCAGGAAAACCGTAGAACTGATTGCCGTCTGGCAACTCGCCGGTAAACGCCGGGAAGTGGTTTTTACTGCTATAGCGGCCATCGGCCTGGAACCACGCAAAGACTTTGCGCACTGGCTGCACTGGCAGATCAGGCACCAGGCTGGAGACCCAGGTCCCCGAACTGACCAGCAGTCGATGCGCGCTATAAGCACCATCAGCCGTTTCTACCGTCACCTCATCATCACCATGCTGAATGCGGCTCACCGGGCAGTTAAATAGCTGCGCGCATCCGGACTCTTTCGCCAGAGCGATCCAGGTCTTAATCGCCAGTTCGCTACGTAACACCCCAGAACTGCCTTCAAACAGACCGACATAGTTGTCAGGCACCCGAATTTCAGGCCAGCGCGCCATTATGGCCTCGCAGCTCATAGACTCTACGTTGAGGTTAAACTTCTGCGCGCTCTGGGCGACATTTGTCAGAAATTCAGAATCAGCAGGGCCCAGGTTGATCACGCCGGTATGCTCAAAGACGGCCTCACCACTGATCTCTGCCAGCTCATCCCACAGCGCCTGCGCGCGTAACACCATCGGGACATAGCGCTCGCCCTCGCCGTAAGCGTGACGAATCAGGCGGGTATCACCATGGTGGCTCCCTTCGGTGTGTGGCGGCATATGGGCATCTATCATCAATACCTTCAGCCCGGCACGCGTTGCATAATAACCTGCGGCGGCGCCGACGGAACCACTGCCAATAATGATTAGATCGTATTTCATATAAATCTCTTTACGCTGCACTTTACATAGCAGAGTAATTAACATGGCGGGGTTATACAAGGGAGAAATAAATAAGGCACCCTGAGGTGCCTGTTGAGTGAGAAATGGGCATATTCTTAATGCCGACGATACTCATTTTCCTGGTAGTCACCAGATTCTATTTTTGCAATTCCTGCTTCTAAAATAGAAATAAACTGGCGTGCGACATCTGTTGTTAACCACAGAGTCTGCCCAACCTCCGCTTCTTCACGGTCCGCCTGATTTGGGGTCTGGTAGTGTAAGCGCAACATCAGCGCGTCGTAGCTGTCTACGGTGCTAATATCCCAGCCGACGAGAGGATGGGTCTGGATGACTTCATTATTCTTTTCCATCTTAACCCCCTTAATACGTGTTAGAAGACAACGACTTTGAGGTTCAATGCGTGTTTTTCTGAAGCTACTTCAGTATACATTAAATAAGGGTTCTGATCGGAAAAAGAAACCATCGCAACGTAAATAGTTACATTTTAGGAATGTTCGAACAATAAATCACCGTGATGCTCACGATTTTAAAAGAAGTCAGGCAGGGCGGGGAACTTTCTTAAAACGAAACGAAAAAAAGCCGGGGCGACCCGGCAAAAAACACAATGAGGGCGTAAAACTTAATCGGTAATAAACCAGTCGTCAGCGCTCTCCCAGGTCTCCTGCAGGATTTCGCTGATGCGCTCTTTATCTTCTTTGGCACCGCCTAATACTGACAGGTTATTGGCGGCAGCATAACGCACGGTAACGGCACCATCGCGCTCGGGAAAGGAATCGTTGATACGACGGGATAATTCACCCGCCAGCGCATCCAGCGCGCCGGCAGGCATGGCTGTGGTTCTGGCGATCGTGACTTCAATACGCATAATAACCCCTGTGCAATATACTGTGTATTTATACAGTTCTATTGTTGCCAACGCAACAGGGGGAGACCACTTTTTTAACCTTTAACCGTCCATTGCACGGTTTCACCCGCCAGGAATGGAATTACGGTGTCATCCGTCAGGGCAATCGACTCCACCACCTGGCTCTCTTCGCGCACCAGTTCAACGAACGTATCGTTAACCGGCAGGTTGTAGAATTTCGGGCCGTTAAGCGAGCAGAAGGCTTCGAAGTGTTGCAAGGCATTCATCTCCTCAAAGACCTGGGCATAGCTCGCCAGTGCGGTAGGCGCATTAAAGCAGCCTGCACAGCCGCAGCTGGCCTCTTTGCGATGACGTGCATGCGGCGCGGAGTCTGTACCCAGGAACACGCGGTCAAAACCGCTGGCGACCAGCTCACGCAGCGCCTGCTGGTGGATATTACGCTTCAGGATCGGCAGGCAGTACAGATGCGGACGCACGCCGCCAACCAGCATATGGTTGCGGTTAAACATCAGGTGCTGTGGGGTAATGGTTGCCGCCAGATGCTCGTTGCCCTCGCGGACATAATCTGCGGCATCTTTAGTGGTGATGTGTTCAAACACCACTTTCAAACCCGGCAGGCGCTGGCGAAGCGGTTCCATCACGGTATCGATAAAGCGGGCTTCACGATCGAAGATATCGATGTCGGCATGAGTCACTTCACCGTGCACCAGCAGCGGCATGCCCAGTTTCTCCATGCGCTCCAGTACCGGCACAATGGCATCGACGCTGGTCACGCCGTGGCTGGAGTTGGTGGTGGCGTTTGCCGGATAGAGCTTGGCGGCGGTGAAAACCCCTTCGGTAAAGCCTCGCTCAATCTCTGCCGGATCCAGCGTGTCAGTCAGGTAGCAGGTCATCAGCGGCGTAAAGTCATGCCCGGCCGGTACGGCAGCGAGGATGCGGTCGCGATAGGCAATAGCGGCATCAACGGTAGTGACTGGCGGTACCAGGTTAGGCATGACAATCGCGCGGCCATAAATTTCACTGGTATAAGGCACGACGGTGGCCAGCATGTCGCCATCACGCAGATGGATATGCCAGTCGTCAGGACGGCGGATTTTCAGAACCTGGGGATGTGCAGTCATTAGTATGCTCCGGCTTGGTAGGAATCAGTCATGAAGGCTGTTTTTTGCCGGACACAAAGGATAGGCGGAAACGTTTTCGTTTGCACTCTTTTTACAAAAAAAAGGCGCCGAAGCGCCGTTATATTTACTCAGTGAAGGGGATTATGATTTCTCCCGGCTTCACTTCAATGCCTTTGGCATATTTCTTCGCCAACGCTTCGCCTTTGCTCTTATCTTCACTCAGGATATAGGCTGGCTGTTTATTGAAGTAGCTGCGCAGCGACTGGTTGAGATAAGGCATCAGGGTCTGAAGTACCGGTTTCATTTTCTCCGGCGTGACGACCGCATCGGCAATCTCCATCTCCTGCAGATAAATCGCCCCTTCTTCTTTGTTGAAGACCGGCAGCGCTTTTAATTTGAGCTGAATATTGGCCTTCTGGCTGCCAAACAGGGAGTTCATGTCCAGGCTGGCATCACCAGAGAGCATCACTTTGTTTGGCTCTTCCCGGCCAATCTTACTGTCCAGGTTGGTCAGTACAATATGCGCATCCGCCACGCCGGGGACGCCGATATCTTTGGCAAAATTATTATGTTTCTGAAGCGCCTGGTTAATTTCCTGCTCGCTGACGGTGTACTGAGTAAGCTGATTGCAACCAACCAGCAGGCCGCTCACTATAAACGCAGCGGCAATAACGATTTTCTTCATGTTTTTCCTCAACATAATGTCAGCACTTAACGCCCGACGAGCCAGTATGTCAGGCGAGAGTGTTACAGACCAGCAGAAAAAGCTGAAATCAACGGGCGGGCAGAGGGTGCCCGCCCGTCCGGGCTTACAGTGCCTGGGAAGAGAGAAGGTTGATTTGGGTCTGCTTCGCCATGTTATCGCGATAGTCCGCGACCCGCGTTGGCCAGGTAATGCCCGCGACCAGCGTCAGGTTACGCAGCAGTGGGAAGAGGTGAATATCATCGTCAGATAACTCGCCATTGACGGCGTTAGGCTGGACGATGAGCTTGTCCAGCGCCCGCAGGTCATCGCTGATATTTTTTACCAGACCGGCGGTGTGGGCCATATGCTCATCAAAGCTGCCGATAGCGGCCTCTTTCTTCTCAACGAAGTACGCACGGGCCTCTGGTGTAGAAAACTCATCAAACGCAGATTTCGCGAAGCGGGGGATAAGCAGACGATTCACGTAACCGTTCACTTTGCGTAGCCACTCTTCAATGGCGGGGTTTTGCTTGCCAGTGAGCAGCGGCTTGCCATCAAGCTGGTCGACATAGTGGACGATATCCATGCTTTCGGGCAGGTAACGGCTGTCGTCTTTTTGCAGGATGGGGGCCATTTTCTTACCAATCATCCGCGTGGGCGTTGCTTCGTCATCATTCTGCAGCGTGATGAGTTCGACGGGTAGATTCTTCAGACCAAAAATCATTCGGGCTTTAAGACAGAACGGGCAGTGATCGTAAATATAAAGTTTCACGTTTCTCCTCCAGTTGTTGACCATCAATAGTCAGTATGGAGGAGAAAAAAGCATGAGACAAATCAGGCCCCGGGCTCCAGCATGGTGCCCGCGCTACGTTTGTGGCTGAACTGCCAGCCCAGCGCGAAGAAGGTGATCACCCCGATCACCGCCAGCATCACCCAGGGTAACTCCGGCTGACTGAATGCTTTGCCGGCATCAAACAGCCAGCCGCCGCCTGCATAACCCAGCGCACCGCCAATCGCCAGTCCGAGGCGGCTAAAGCCCATATAGCTACCGCGTGCACGGGCATCCGCCAGCTGGGCGCTCAGGGTTTCACGTGCCGGTTCGGCGATGATCGAGCCAATGTAAAAAGTGCAGATCAGAATAAACAGCTGCTGTAGCGAGCTGACCATCCCGATCGGCAGCATGCTGATCGACATTAACAGCAGTCCAGCCATTAACCGGTGCTCCAGACGAAACCGCTTTTCGCTCCAGCGGGCAATCGGATAGAGCAGAGTCAGCGACAGGCTGGCTTCGATGGCATACATCCATTTCACCGCTGCCGGAGAGCCGGCGATATCGTTGACCATGATGGGCAGCATAAGCATGACCTGCACCGCCAGCATGTAATAACCCGCCAGGGTGAGCACGTAGGTGACGAAGCGTTTGTCCCGCAGCACCCGGCCCATCCCTTCGCGCACCGGGGCCTTAACGGTGGAGAGTTTCCACGCAGGCAGTAGCCAGGCGTTGAAGCCCGCGCACAGGATAAAGAGGACGGCACCCACGGCGCAGACCAGGCGGAAATCATACTGCAGTAGCCAGCTACCCAGTAGAGCGCCAATCACCGCGCCGGCACTGTCCTGCATCATCAACAGGGAGAAAAACCGTCCACGCTGCTGCGGACGTATCAGTTTCACCACCAGCGCGGTGCGCGGTGGGTCAAACAATGTTCCTCCGAGCCCGGAGATAAGGCAGGAGGCCCACAGTATCCAGGGTTCGTGAGCAATGCCCATGGTGGCAAACCCGGCCGCACGTAGCAGCATGCCGGTGACAATCATCGGTTTGGCGCCGAAGCGGTCGGCAATCGCGCCACCAAAGATCCCCAGCCCTTGCTGCACAAACTGGCGCAGGCCGAGGGCAATACCGACCATTAATGCCGCCCAGCCCATTTGATCCACAAAGCGGATCGAAATCAGAGGGAATACGACAAAAAAGCCCAGTACCACCAGCATGTTATCGACGAGAAGGAAGTATTTACCCAGGTTCCGGGCCTGCGAGATGCGGGACATTTCCCCTCCGGGAAATTAAAAGGTAAGCGCGCTAATATTCTGCGGGGTTATGAACAATTTTCCCACTGTCCCGGCGACAATATTTTTTTATCAAACGAAGACTTTGATTGGCGCTTTTCATCGTAAAGTGTGAAAAGTCACGAAAATGGTATGTCACTGTTTTCACAGACGGCAACCGCACAGGTATAGTAAAGATAACGGGCCGAGGTTGTAACGGGAAGGAGTGGTATCGATGTTTGGCTATCGCAGTAATGTGCCGAAGGTGCGCCTGACGACCGACCGGCTGGTTGTGCGTCTGGTGCACGAGCGTGATGCCTGGCGTCTGGCGGATTATTACGCCGAGAATCGTCAGTTTTTAAAACCCTGGGAGCCCATTCGGGATGAGAGCCACTGTTATCCCTCCGGGTGGCAGGCGCGCCTGGGAATGATTGCAGAGTTCCATAAGCAGGGCTCGGCATTCTATTTCGCGCTGCTCGATCCCGATGAAAAAGAGATCATCGGCATCGCCAATTTTTCCAACGTGGTGCGCGGGTCTTTTCATGCCTGCTATCTCGGCTATTCAATTGGCCAGAAGTGGCAAGGGCAGGGGTTGATGTTCGAGGCGCTCTCCGCCGCCATTCGCTATATGCAGCGCACCCAACATATTCACCGCATTATGGCGAACTATATGCCGCACAATCAGCGCAGCGGCGATCTGCTGGCGCGTCTCGGCTTTGAAAAAGAGGGATACGCGAAAGATTATCTATTGATAGACGGCGAGTGGCGCGATCATGTCCTCACGGCGCTCACAACCAAAGAGTGGAGCGCAGGACGCTAAGGAGATGTTATGAAATATCAGTTATCGCTTATGGAAGCGCGGGTGATCGGCAGCCTGCTTGAAAAACAGATCACCACCCCTGAACAGTATCCCCTGTCGATCAATGCCGTGACGCTTGCCTGTAACCAAAAAACTAACCGCGAGCCGGTGATGAACCTTGCAGAACATGAGGTTCAGGATCTACTTGATGCGCTGGTCAAGCGCCACTATCTACGAACAGTGAGCGGGTTCGGCAACCGCGTCACAAAGTACGAGCAGCGTTTCTGTAACTCTGAATTTGGCGACCTGAAACTCAATCCCGCCGAGGTGGCGGTCATTACCACACTGCTGTTGCGTGGGCCTCAAACCCCGGGTGAACTGCGCAGCCGTGCCGCGCGGATGTATGAATTTGCCGATATGCAGGAGATTGAGCAAACGCTGGAACATCTGGCCTCCCGCGAAGACGGGCCCTATGTCTTGCGTCTGCCGCGGGAGCCGGGCAAACGTGAGAGCCGTTATATGCATCTCTTTAGCGGCAATGTCGAAACGCTGATAAACGTCGTTGAGGCGGTGGCACCGGTAGAGGATGAGAGCCTGCTTGCCCGCGTCGAGGCGCTGGAAGGAGAAGTCGCCGACCTAAAACAGCGGCTCGATTCGCTGCTGGCACATCTGGGAGATTAATCGTGACAAAATTACGCGTAGGTGTTGTAGGGTTGGGCGGCATTGCTCAGAAAGCCTGGCTGCCGGTATTGAGCGCCGCCACCGACTGGACGCTGCAGGGGGCCTGGTCTCCGTCGCGGGATAAAGCGCTGCGTATCTGTGAGACCTTCCGCATGCCCTATGCCGGCTCGCTGACCGAACTGGCCCAGCAGTGCGACGCGGTCTTTGTTCATACCTCTACGGCCACCCATTACCAGGTGGTGAGCGAACTGCTCAACGCCGGCGTGCATGTCTGCGTAGATAAACCGCTGGCAGAAAATATCCAGGATGCCGAGCGTCTGATTGAGCTGGCCGCGCGGAAAAAACTCACCCTGATGGTGGGCTTCAATCGCCGTTTTGCCCCCCTGTATCAGTCGCTGAAAAGCCAGCTCTCCGGCGCGGCTTCTCTGCGGATGGATAAGCACCGCGCTGACAGCGTCGGCCCCGGCGATCTGCGCTTCACGCTGCTCGACGACTATCTGCACGTGGTAGACACCGCACTGTGGCTGGCAGGCGGTAACGCGCAGCTCGATAGCGGCACCCTGCTGGCGAACGAGCAAGGCGAGATGGTCTATGCCGAGCACCATTTCAGTATTAACCATTTGCAGATTACGACCGCCATGCATCGTCGGGCGGGCAGTCAACGGGAGTGGATCCAGGCCGTCACGGACGGTGCGCTGGTGGATATCACCGATATGCGTGAGTGGCGAGAAGAGAGAGGGCAGGGGGTGGTACACCGCCCGGTACCGGGCTGGCAGAGTACGCTGGAGCAGCGGGGTTTTGCAGGCTGCGCGCATCACTTTATTGAATGCGTACAAAATCAGACCATTCCGGAGACGGCGGGCGAGCAGGCCATTATGGCTCAGCGCATCGTCGAGAAGCTGTGGCGCGAGGCGATGAGCGAGTAACCGTTATCTGCGGGTTCAACCCCTGTAACATCTGCCGATAGTAATTCCCCGGAATCCAGGTAGACTAAGCGCTTCTTTCAACGCCTGCACTGCAGGCGTTTTGCCGTGTGGTTGTGGAAATTCACGTTAATGAACCTATTAAAATCGCTGGCCGCCGTCAGCTCGATGACCATGTTTTCTCGCGTGCTGGGCTTTGCACGCGATGCCATTGTGGCAAGGGTTTTTGGTGCAGGCATGGCGACCGATGCCTTTTTCGTCGCCTTTAAGTTGCCAAACCTGCTGCGTCGTATCTTTGCTGAAGGGGCTTTCTCGCAGGCGTTTGTCCCAATCCTGGCTGAGTACAAAAGCAAGCAGGGCGAAGATGCCACCCGGGTGTTTATCTCATACGTTTCGGGTCTGCTGACCCTGGCGCTGGCTATCGTCACCGTGGTGGGGATGTTGGCAGCGCCGTGGGTTATCATGGTGACCGCGCCAGGCTTTGCCAACACGGCGGACAAATTTGCTCTCACCACCCAGCTGTTGCAGATCACTTTCCCCTATATTTTGCTTATATCGCTCGCCTCTCTGGCAGGGGCGATTCTCAATACCTGGAACCGCTTCTCGGTACCGGCGTTTGCCCCCACGTTCCTCAATATCAGCATGATCGGATTTGCGCTGTTTGCCGCGCCGCACTTTAACCCTCCGGTGCTGGCCCTTGCCTGGGCGGTGACCGTCGGCGGCGTGTTGCAGCTGGCTTATCAGCTACCGCATCTGAAGAAAATTGGCATGCTGGTCTTGCCGCGCATCAACCTGCGCGATGCCGGGGCGATGCGTGTCGTCAAACAGATGGGGCCGGCGATCCTGGGCGTCTCCGTTAGTCAGATCTCGCTCATTATCAACACCATTTTTGCCTCCTTCCTTGCCTCAGGATCGGTTTCATGGATGTATTACGCCGATCGTCTGATGGAGTTTCCCTCTGGCGTGCTGGGCGTGGCGCTGGGCACCATCTTGCTGCCGTCACTGTCGAAAAGCTTTGCCAGCGGCAATCATGATGAATATTGCCGCCTGATGGACTGGGGGCTGCGGCTCTGCTTCCTGCTGGCACTTCCCAGCGCGGTGGCGCTGGGGATCCTGGCCAAGCCGCTGACCGTGTCGCTGTTCCAGTACGGCAAATTTACCGCGTTTGATGCGGCCATGACCCAGCGGGCGCTCATTGCCTATTCGGTAGGACTGATGGGGCTGATCGTCGTGAAAGTGTTGGCGCCGGGCTTCTATTCGCGCCAGGACATCAAAACGCCGGTCAAAATTGCCATCGTGACTTTAATCATGACCCAGCTGATGAACCTGGCGTTTATTGGCCCTCTTAAGCACGCCGGCCTGGCACTCTCTATCGGTCTGGCGGCATGTCTTAACGCCGCTCTGCTCTACTGGCAACTGCGTAAACAGAAGATCTTTACTCCGCAGCCGGGTTGGGCACGTTTCCTGGTGCGTCTGGTGATAGCGGTGTTGGTGATGGCGGCGGCATTAGTGGGCATGCTGCATGTGATGCCGGATTGGGCGCAGGGCACGATGCTCTATCGACTGCTGCGGTTAATGGCGGTCGTGGTGACCGGCGTGGTGGCTTACTTTGCGACCCTGGCCATTCTCGGTTTTAAAGTGAAAGAGTTCACCCGCCGTACGGCGTAACGAAAAAAGGGGAGTCACAGACTGTGCTCCCCGTTCCTCTCTCGCTGGCGCGATTAGATAGAAAACTTCTTACCGCCGCCGCCGCGCGAGGCGGACTGTTGTCCATTCGCGCCATACAGGCCCGGCTCCTGATGTGGCTTCAGAACCTCCAGCGCCTGCTGGTTGCGGGTAATCTGTCCTTCCAGTAACCAACCATTGTGCTGGTTAAGGTCGCGCAACTGCTGGGTTTTTTCTGTAATTGTTTGCCAGCGTTCGGCGAAATCATCATTCGCACTACGTTGGGAGACTTGCTCAGCGCGACGCTGCTGCTCCAGGTAATCCAGAGTGGCGAGCAGCGAACTTTTATCTTCAGTAATTCGCTGAAGTGCGCTGCCGCTGATATGCCCGGCAGAGAGCTGTTGTTGTTCAGCATCCATTACCGTTTTCAGGTCGTTAAGAATGACCGTCATTTGATCCAGTATTTCCGAGAGACGACTCATACGGTTTTTACTCTAAGAAACTTTGCGCTTCCTGAATCAGCGCGTCAGCAATTTTGCTGGTATCCATTTTTAGTTCGCCATTACGAATAGCGGTTTTCAGCGCGTCAACGCGTTCCATATTAATATCGTTGCTACCCGGCTGCATCAGCTTCGCCTGGGCATCGCTCAGCGTCACGCTGGTGCTGTTAGCCAACGCCGTTTTTTCAAGGCGAGTTTTTGGCGTGGCAGTGTCATTCGTTTCGCGAGTTTGTACAGTGCTAACCGGCTTTACGGGCGATGTACGATCAATGCTCATTGTGTTGTCCTCATAGAGGGTTCGCGGCGTTGGTGCCTGACATCATCATTTGTTACTACTTTATCGGCAGCCGCCGCAAAATCTTTAAAAAGATTATAGGTTAATCAGAATATTCCCATCAGAACCGACCGTTCCACTGACCACCTGGCCGGAAGCCATACGCACGCGGGCATTCTGCGCCACCGCTGCGTTGTTCAACGCCTTGCCTTCACTGTTCACGCTAAAGCCGTCTCCGCTGGCGACAACCATCACGCGTTGACCGGCTTTAATACGCCATGACTGACGCAGCATACTCAATTGCAGCGGCTGCCCTGGCGCCACATCGCGAAGCGTGACGGCATCTTGCGCCTGGTTGATATCCAGCATGGTGCGCGGTGGCAACTGATCCAGTCTGCCGCGCTTAAGCGTTACGCTACCGGGCTGCAACACGCTGCCGCGAGCAATCACCTGGGAGGCGACAACATAATTGCCCATCGCCTGAACTGCAACCTGAATGTAGCGCTTCTCATTGGCGCAACGTGTCTGCACGCTGAGATTGCCCCACAGTCTGGCACTGCCCGGTACGCTAAATGAGGGCTGCTCACAGCTCGGCAACAGGTTAGCCGGGGAACGAATGGTCACGGTGACCTCATCGCTAATGCCGGCCAGCCGCTGGGCAAAAAATGCCGTCAGCTGCGCGTCCAGATCCTGCGCCGAAGAGAGGGCGCTCCAGAGCAATAAGGTTGCCGCAAGACCACGTTTGAAAATGCGCATCATAAAATACCCGCCAGTTCCAGGATGGGAGGGATTCTACCTGTCGTCCTTTCTCATCAACGCAATAAATAGCGACGCATTTTGCGCTTATTCCGTCGATAAGGGTGACGGGTTGAGATTTAAGCTGTGAACTGAAATTTTGCCATCAGCGGAGGAGACATGCTCGATAAACTCGACGCCGCGCTACGTTTTCAGCAGGAAGCGCTCAACTTACGCGCCCAGCGTCAGGAGATTCTGGCCGCCAATATCGCGAACGCTGATACCCCCGGGTTTCAGGCGCGCGATATTGATTTTTCCAGTGAACTTAAAAAAGTGATGGAGCGTGGACGGGCCGAAAACACCGGCGTTGCCCTTGCGCTGACATCTGCACGCCATATTCCCGCTCAGGTCGTTAACACCCCGACCACCGATTTACTTTACCGCGTTCCCGATCAGCCATCCCTCGACGGCAACACCGTAGATATGGACCGGGAGCGTACGCAGTTTGCCGATAACAGCCTCAAGTACCAGATGGGGCTGACCGTTCTCGGTGGACAAATTAAAGGCATGATGAATGTCCTGCAGGGAGGCAATTAATTTTGGCTTTACTGAATATTTTTGATATCGCCGGTTCCGCGTTGACCGCCCAGTCCCAGCGTCTGAACGTGGCTGCCAGTAACCTGGCAAACGCCGACAGCGTGACGGGCCCAGATGGTCAACCCTACCGTGCAAAACAGGTTGTTTTCCAGGTCAATGCTGCGCCAGGCGCAGCGACCGGTGGGGTAAAAGTCGCTGATGTGATCGAGAGCCAGGCGCCGGACAAACTGGTGTACGAGCCAGGCAATCCGCTGGCCGATGCCAATGGCTACGTCAAAATGCCAAACGTGGATGTCGTGGGTGAGATGGTGAACACCATGTCTGCCTCCCGCAGCTACCAGGCAAACGTTGAAGTACTCAATACCGTCAAGGGCATGATGCTCAAAACGCTTACTCTCGGTCAGTAAAGGAGACTCGCATGTCCATTGCAGTCAATATGAATGACACCACCAATGCTACCAGCGCAGCCAGCTCCAGCTCGTTGACGGGTAGCAAAGCGTCGGATCTGCAGAGCAGCTTCTTAACGCTACTGGTGGCGCAGTTGAAAAACCAGGACCCCACCAACCCGATGCAGAATAACGAACTGACTACGCAGCTTGCGCAGATCAGTACCGTTAGCGGCATCGAAAAACTGAACACCACCCTGGGCTCTATCTCCGGCCAGATCGACAACAGCCAGTCATTGCAGGCAAGCAGCCTGATTGGTCATGGCGTGATGATCCCGGGTAGCACCATCCTTGCCGGTACCAACACTACCGATGGTACCAGCAATACGTCGACAACGCCGTTTGGCGTTGAGCTGCAGCAGCCTGCCGACAAAGTGACAGCCACCATTACCGATAAGGCTGGCGCCGTCGTTCGCACCATTGATATTGGTGAACTGAAAGCGGGTGTTCACACCTTTACCTGGGATGGCACGCTGGCCGACGGCACGACCGCGCCGAACGGCTCTTATAACGTTGCCATTTCTGCCAGCAGCGGCACGACCCAGTTGGTGGCACAACCTCTGCAGTTTGCGCTGGTTCAGGGCGTCACGCGGGGTAGCGATGGCAACAAACTGGATTTGGGTACCTACGGTACCACCACGCTCGACCAAGTTCGGCAGATTATCTAAGCCTTAATACTTATCAGGAGTAAGTCATGGCCTTTTCTCAAGCGGTCAGCGGCCTGAATGCTGCGGCCACCAACCTCGATGTCATTGGTAACAACATTGCCAACTCCGCGACCTATGGTTTTAAATCCTCAACCGCCTCTTTTGCGGATATGTTTGCGGGTTCTAAAGCGGGTCTGGGCGTCAAAGTGGCCGGCATCACCCAGGATTTCACCGACGGCACCACGACCAACACCGGCCGTGGCCTGGATGTTGCCATTAGCCAGAACGGTTTCTTCCGTATGGTCGACAGCAACGGTTCCGTGTTCTATAGCCGTAATGGCCAATTCAGCCTGGATGAAAACCGTAATCTGGTGAACATGCAGGGTCTGCAGCTGACCGGTTATCCGGTCGCGGGTACGCCACCAACGGTGCAGACCGGTGCGAACCCACAGGCGATCACCATCCCGAATACGCTGATGTCGGCAAAACCAACTGATACTGCCACCCAGCAGATTAACCTGAACTCGACTGACAAAGTGCCGTCCGTCGCATTCGACGCTACGACCAATAGCCCGAACCCGGACAGCTATAACAAAAAAGGGACGGTGACGGTCTTCGACAGCCAGGGTAATGCCCACAACATGTATGTCTACTATGTGAAAGCAGCGGACAACAAATGGGATCTCTATACCCAGGACGGTAGCGTAAATGGTTCTACGCCGACCAAAGCGGCGCAGATGAGCTTTGACAGCAGCGGTAACCTGGAAGGCGTCTATAACTACGACGCAGCGGGCGTGCTGAGCGGGACTAAAAATGCGGAACCGTCAATCGCCATCACCACCGGCGCATTAAATGGTGCGACGCCAACCCCGTTCACGCTGAGTTTCCTCAACTCCATGCAGCAGAACACCGGTGCGAACAACATCGTGGCCACTAACCAGAACGGTTATAAGCCAGGCGATCTGGTCAGCTATCAGATCAACGATGACGGTACCGTTGTGGGTAACTACTCCAACGAACAGACCCAGGTTCTGGGCCAGATCGTGCTGGCGAACTTCGCCAATAACGAAGGTCTGCAGTCCGAAGGTAATAACGTCTGGTCTGCGACCCAGTCTTCTGGTGTGGCGCTGCTGGGTACCGCCGGTACCGGCAACTTCGGTTCACTGACCAACGGTGCGCTGGAAGCGTCGAACGTGGATCTGAGTAAAGAACTGGTGAATATGATCGTTGCGCAGCGTAACTACCAGTCGAACGCGCAGACAATCAAAACCCAGGACCAGATCCTTAACACGCTGGTTAACCTTCGCTAAGTGGCTGACGGGATAGCTTAATGGATCACGCAATATATACCGCGATGGGCGCTGCCAGTCAGACGCTCAATCAGCAGGCAGTGACCGCCAGTAACCTGGCTAACGCCTCGACACCCGGATTTCGCGCCCAGCTCAATGCGCTGCGTGCGGTGCCGGTAGAAGGCTTGTCCTTGCCAACGCGTACGCTGGTCACCGCCTCGACGCCGGGCGCAGATATGACCCCTGGCCAAATGGACTACACCTCGCGTCCGCTGGACGTGGCGCTGCAGCAGGATGGCTGGCTGGCGGTACAGACCGCAGACGGTACAGAAGGTTATACCCGTAACGGTAACATTCAGGTGAATGCGGCGGGACAACTGACGATTCAGGGGCGTCCGGTGATTGGCGAAGCAGGACCGATCGCCGTGCCGGAAGGCTCTGAGGTCACTATTGCCGCAGACGGTACCATCTCCGCGCTTAACCCGGGCGATCCGCCGAATACGGTGGCGCCGGTCGGCCGTCTGAAGCTGGTAAAGGCCGAGGGTAACGAAGTGCAGCGTGGCGACGACGGTATCTTCCGTCTGACGCAGGCGGCACAGGCAACCCGAGGCGCAGCCCTGCAGGCTGACCCAACCATTCGCGTTATGTCTGGCGTACTGGAGGGCAGTAACGTTAAACCGGTTGAAGCCATGACCGATATGATCGCCAGCGCACGTCGTTTCGAGATGCAGATGAAAGTTATCAGCAGCGTGAATGAGAACGCGGGCAAAGCTAACCAACTGTTGGCAATGACTTAACAGGACTTCCTATGATCAGTTCTTTATGGATCGCAAAAACTGGCCTGGATGCGCAGCAAACCAATATGGATGTGATCGCCAACAACCTGGCGAACGTAAGCACCAATGGTTTTAAGCGTCAACGCGCCGTTTTTGAAGATTTGCTTTATCAAACCATCCGCCAGCCAGGTGCGCAGTCGTCTGAACAGACAACGCTGCCGTCCGGTTTGCAGATTGGTACCGGCGTTCGTCCGGTAGCGACCGAGCGTCTGCATAGCCAGGGTAACCTGTCTCAGACCAACAACAGTAAAGATGTGGCCATCAAAGGGCAGGGTTTCTTCCAGGTACAGTTGCCAGATGGCACCTCCGCCTATACCCGTGATGGTTCGTTCCAGGTGGATCAGAACGGCCAGCTGGTCACCGCAGGCGGTTTCCAGGTACAGCCAGCGATCACCATTCCGGCCAACGCCCTCGGCATCACTATCGGGCGTGACGGGGTCGTGAGCGTGACCCAGCAGGGCCAGGCGGCACCTGTGCAGGTTGGCCAGCTCAACCTCACCACCTTTATGAACGACACCGGTCTGGAAAGCATCGGTGAGAACCTGTACATCGAAACCCAGTCTTCCGGCGCGCCGAACGAGAGCACGCCAGGTTTGAATGGCTCAGGTTTGCTTTATCAGGGGTACGTTGAGACCTCTAACGTTAACGTCGCGGAAGAGCTGGTGAATATGATCCAGGTTCAGCGTGCGTATGAAATTAACAGTAAAGCAGTGTCGACGACCGACCAGATGCTGCAGAAACTGACGCAACTCTAAGGTGTAGCCCGGTGCGGTAATCCCCGCACCGGCTCCCTGTTTTCGAAGATGAAGGCAATGCAAAAACACGCGGCGAATCGTTATCCTATAGTGACTCTGCTGGCCGTGACCCTGAGCGGTTGCGCCTGGATCCCGTCTAAACCTTTGGTGCAGGGTGCGACCACCGCCCAACCCGTTCCCGGCCCCGCGCCGGTCGTTAACGGCTCTATTTTCCAGACCGCGCAGCCTATTAACTACGGTTATCAGCCGCTGTTTGAAGATCGTCGTCCGCGTAACGTGGGTGACACACTCACCATCGTCCTGCAGGAAAACGTCAGTGCGAGCAAGAGCTCGTCGGCGAACGCCAGCCGCGATGGCAAAACGAATTTTGGCTTTGACACCGTGCCACGCTACCTGCAAGGGCTGTTTGGTAATGCACGTGCCGATGTCGAGACCTCTGGCGGCAACTCCTTTAATGGTAAGGGCGGCGCCAACGCCAGCAATACCTTTAGCGGCACCCTGACGGTGACCGTCGATCAGGTGCTGGTGAACGGTAATTTACATGTTGTGGGTGAAAAACAGATTGCCATCAATCAGGGCACTGAGTTCATTCGATTCTCCGGTGTGGTTAACCCTCGCACCATCAGCGGCACTAACACCGTACCGTCCACCCAGGTGGCGGATGCGCGCATTGAGTACGTCGGTAACGGCTACATCAACGAGGCGCAGAATATGGGTTGGCTGCAGCGTTTCTTCCTTAATTTATCGCCGATGTAAGCGAGGTGACCTATGTTTAAATCCCTCTTGGGTATCGCGTTGGTGCTGGTGGCAAGCTTTGCCCAGGCTGACCGTATCCGCGATCTCACCAGCGTACAGGGCGTACGACAAAACTCCTTGATAGGCTACGGCCTGGTCGTGGGGCTGGATGGTACCGGTGACCAGACGACGCAAACCCCGTTCACCACCCAGAGCCTGAACAACATGCTCTCGCAACTGGGGATCACTGTACCCACGGGCACCAACATGCAGCTGAAGAACGTGGCGGCCGTTATGGTTACCGCGAGCTTCCCCGCGTTTGCGCGTCAGGGGCAGACCATTGACGTGGTGGTCTCTTCCATGGGTAACGCCAAAAGTCTGCGCGGCGGTACGCTGTTAATGACCCCGCTGAAAGGGGTGGACAGCCAGGTCTACGCGCTGGCCCAGGGTAACATTCTGGTTGGCGGCGCAGGCGCCTCCGCGGGTGGCAGCAGCGTGCAGGTTAACCAGCTCAATGGCGGGCGCATCACTAACGGCGCCATCATTGAACGTGAGCTCCCGTCTCAGTTTGGTTCCGGTAATACCATCAATCTGCAGCTGAATAATGAAGATTTCACCATGGCGCAGCAGATTGCCGACACCATCAACCGCAGCCGTGGCTTTGGCAGTGCGACAGCGCTTGACGCGCGTACCGTGCAGATTCGCACCTCCAGCGGCGGCAGCAATCAGGTCCGGATGCTGGCCGATATCCAGAATATGGAAGTCAACGTACCGTTGCAGGATGCGAAAGTGATTATCAACTCCCGTACCGGCTCGGTGGTAATGAACCGCGAAGTGACCCTGGATAGTTGCGCCGTGGCGCAGGGGAACCTCTCGGTAACGGTTAACCGCCAGGCGAACGTCAGCCAGCCTGATACGCCATTCGGTGGCGGCCAGACGGTGGTGACGCCGCAGACGCAGATCGATCTGCGCCAGGAGGGGGGTTCACTGCAGAGCGTACGTTCCAGCGCCAATCTCAATAATGTGGTACGTGCGCTTAACGCGCTGGGCGCCACGCCGATGGAGCTGATGTCGATTCTCCAATCCATGCAGACCGCAGGCTGCCTGCGCGCGAAAGTGGAAATTATCTAATGCTCGGCGATAGCAAACTGATGGCAAGTGCGGCCTGGGATGCCCAGTCGCTCAACGAGCTGAAAACCAGTGCAGGTAAAGACCCGGCGGCTAATCTCCGCCCGGTTGCCCGCCAGGTTGAAGGGATGTTTGTGCAGATGATGTTGAAAAGCATGCGTGAAGCGCTACCGAAAGATGGCATCTTCAGCAGCGACTCAACCCGGCTGTACACCAGCATGTATGACCAACAGATTGCCCAGCAGATGACCTCCGGCAAGGGGCTTGGCCTTGCCGATATGATCGTCAAGCAGATGGAAGCCGCACAGGGAGTTAAGCCGGAAGATCAGCCTCAGCAGGTGCCGATGAAGTTCGACCTGCAAACGGTGACCAGTTATCAAAACCAGGCGCTAACCCAGATGGTGCGTAAGGCCGTGCCGAAAGCGCCGGAGAGCAACGATGAGCCGTTATCCGGCGACAGCAAAGACTTCCTGGCGCAGCTCTCTCTGCCCGCGCGCCTGGCGAGCGAGCAGAGCGGCGTGCCGCATCACCTGATTCTGGCCCAGGCGGCGCTGGAGTCGGGTTGGGGCCAGCGCCAGATCCGTCGGGAAAACGGCGAGCCGAGCTTTAACATCTTTGGTGTGAAAGCGTCTGGCAGCTGGAAAGGGCCGACGACCGAGATCACCACCACCGAGTTCGAAAACGGTGAGGCGAAAAAGGTTAAAGCCAGGTTCCGCGTTTACAGCTCCTATCTGGAGGCACTCTCAGATTACGTTGGCTTGCTCACCCGCAATCCGCGCTACGCTGCGGTGACCCAGGCGGCGACGGCGGAGCAGGGTGCACAGGCGCTTCAGAGCGCAGGGTATGCCACCGATCCGAACTACGCCCGCAAGCTCACCAGCATGATCCAGCAGCTAAAAGCAATGGGTGAAAAAGTCAGTAAAGCCTATAGCACAGATCTTGAAAATCTGTTCTGAAAGTTCTCAAGTCCTGATGGTGTCTGCCGATAATCATCATCAGGACTCGTGTCTGAAAGTGTAAAAGGAACCCCCATGTCCAGTTTGATTAACAGCGCCATGAGTGGCCTCGGTGCTGCACAGGCAGCGCTGAATACCGTCAGTAATAATATTTCAAGTTACAACGTGGCAGGGTATACCCGCCAGACTACAGTGCTGGGCGCATCGAACAGCACCCTCACAGGCGGTGGCTGGGTAGGAAACGGCGTTTATGTTTCTGGGGTACAGCGTGAATATGACGCGTTCATCACCAACCAGCTGCGTGCGGCGCAAACCGACAGCAGTGGGCTAACGACGCGCTATCAGCAGATGTCAAAAATTGATGACGTGCTCTCTGATACCACTAATTCTATCTCTACCACGCTGCAAGACTTCTTTAAAAGCCTGCAAACGCTGGTCAGTAACGCCGAAGATCCAGCGGCGCGTCAGACCGTACTGGGTAAAGCCGATGGCCTGGTAAACCAGTTCAAAGTGACCGACCAGTATCTGCGTGACCAGGAAAAACAGATCAACATCGCGCTCACCACCAGCGTTGATCAAATTAATGGTTATGCGAAACAGATTGCCAATCTCAACGATCAGATCTCCCGTCTGACCGGTGTGGGCGCGGGTGCTTCGCCAAACAACCTGCTTGACCAGCGTGACCAGCTGGTGAGTGAGTTAAACCAGATCGTTGGCGTTGAAGTCTCCGTCCAGGATAGCGGTACCTATAACATCTCTATTGGTAACGGATATACCCTGGTTCAGGGTAGCAATTCGAACCAGCTGGCAGCGGTATCATCCAGCGCCGATCCGTCCCGCGTGGCGGTCGCGTTTGTTGACGCAACCGGCACATCAGAGATCCAGGAAAAGCAGCTGAACTCCGGCTCTTTAGGCGGCCTGTTGACCTTCCGTTCGCAGGATCTGGATAAGGTGCGTAATAACCTGAACCAGATGGCGCTGGCGTTTGCCGATGCGATGAACAATCAGCAAAAGCAGGGTTTGGACGCGAATGGTGACACGGGCACAGAGCTCTTCTCCTTCGGGAAGCCTGCGGTCACCAGCAACGCCAAAAACACCGGGACGGCGATCGTCACGGCGACCTTTGATGACACCACCAAAGTTCAGGCAACGGATTATCAGCTGGAAAAAACGGCTTCCGGCTGGACCGTGACCCGCCTTGCGGACAAGACCAGCTTCGCCGTCACGCCGGACGCGAACGGCGATATGAACTTCGATGGCCTGACCGTCAACGTGAGCAATAATGCTGACGCCAACGTGAAAGACAGCTTCATCCTGAAACCGGTTCAGGATGTGATCGTCAACATGAACATGCTGGTCAAAGATGAGTCGAAGCTGGCGATGGCCTCAGCCACCGGCGGTGGCAAGAGCGACAACCGTAACGGCCAGGCTATGCTAGATCTGCAAAACAGTAAGCTGGTAGGCGGTAACAAGTCCTTTAACGATGCTTACGCCTCTCTGGTGAGCACCGTGGGCAGCTCAACGGCTTCCCTTAAGACCAGCAGCCAAACGAAAGCCAACGTGGTCACGCAGTTGAGCAATCAACAGCAGTCCATCTCTGGGGTTAACCTTGATGAAGAGTACGGAAACCTGCAACGTTACCAGCAGTACTATCTGGCTAACGCACAGGTACTGCAGACCGCCAGTACGCTCTTTGATGCGTTAATTAACATTCGCTAAGGACGAGGTAATCGATGCGTATTAGCACCCAGATGATGTACCAGCAGCAAATGCAGGGCATCACCAATTCCCAGAGCAAGTGGCTGAACTATGGCCAGCAGATGTCTACCGGTCAGCGCGTCAACCGCCCTTCCGACGACCCTATTGCAGCGTCTCAGGCGGTGGTGCTCTCTCAGGCGCAGTCTCAGAACAGTCAATATGAGCTGGCGCGTAGCTTTGCGACCACCAAAGTCTCGCTGGAAGAGAGCGTGTTGGGGCAGGTGACTACCGCCCTGCAGAGCGCGCAGGAAAAAATCGTTTACGCGGGCAACGGAACCCTGACCGACAACGACCGTGCCTCGCTGGCGACGGACCTGAAAGGGCTTCGCGATCAGCTGATGAACCTGGCGAACAGTACCGACGGCAACGGACGCTATATCTTTGCGGGCTACAACACCGAAGCTCCCGCGTTTGATGGCGCCACCGGGACCTATAATGGTGGCACAACCCCAATCAGCCAGCAGGTTGACGCCGCGCGTAACATGGAAGTGAGCCACATCGGCAGCGATGTCTTCGCCAAATTCACCAGTAACGCGGTGAAAGAGCCCGATGGCACCACCGGTGAAGCGAACCTGTTTAAGATTCTGGATACTGCCATCGCGGCGCTGAACGATCCTGTGGGCGATGACGCGACGAAGAGCGAGGCGTTGAAAGAGAGTATCGACGTGGCTAACCGTGGCCTGCGTAACTCACTGAATAACGTGCTGACCGTTCGCGCCGAACTGGGCACCCGCCTGAACGAACTGGACAAGCTGGATGCGCTGGGTGATGAACGCACGCTTGGGCAGACTCAGCAGATGAGCGACCTGGTGGATGTTGACTGGAACTCGGTTATCTCGTCCTACACCATGCAGCAGGCGGCACTTCAGGCTTCGTATAAAGCGTTCAGTGATATGCAGGGAATGTCTCTGTTTCAGCTGAATAGATAACATTTTTGACCTTTAGAGTATGGCTTGAAACTGGTCATACTTTGTCTGCCCAACCCGTCATCCCGGGTTGGGCTTTTTTTTATCCGTTTTGCGCAGCGGCGGTTGTCGATGCGGTGCGCCCGGTCAGGCGAATCACCAGTGCGATAGCGCCAGTAAGGGTAGCCAGGGCCACTACGGCTGGCCAGCCAGCAAGGGCATACACCTTAGTACCCAGCGCAGAGCCCAGCGCCATACCAATGAATACCACGGTAAAGAGGAGGGCATTCAGACGCCCGCGCGCCTGCGGCTCAAGGCTATAAACCAGGTTCTGGTGGGCCACCAGGCTGGATTGCAGACCCAGGTCAAACCCCACCGCCGATACGGCAATCAGAATCAGTTGACCATGAACGCCCAGCATAGGCATCAGGAACATCAGGGCAAAAGAGACGGTGACCAGTGCGGCGCCTAGCTGGGTGACTTTACCTGCGCCCAGCTTATCAGCCAGCCCACCGGCCAGCGGAGCCGCCAGCGCACCGGCTGCCCCGGCAATACCGAATCCTCCTGCCACCGCGCTGCCCAACTGATAGCGCTCCAGCAGCATCACCGCCAGCGTTGACCAGAAGGCGCTAAAGGCGATTGAGAGGAACCCTTGCGCCAGCGCGGCACGACGCAATGCGGGGTAGCGGCACCACAGGTGCGCCATCGAGCGCATTAATGCGGGGTAGCTAAGCGTGGAATGAATAGCGAAGCGGGGCAGAACAGCCCACATCACCACACCGATGAGGGCAATACTGGCCGCCGCCAGTTGATACATCACGCGCCAGCCAAAGGCTTCGCCAACGATGCCGCTAACGGTACGGGAGAGCAAAATCCCGAGCAGCAGACCGGTCATCACCGTACCAACGGTTTTCCCTTGTTTGCCCTCAGGGGCAAGAATGGCCGCCGCCGGAACGATATCCTGCGCCATGGTGGCTGCCATACCAATCAGCAGGCTAACAATCAGTAAGCTGTGCAGTTCCGTGACCAGACTACTGGCCAGCAAAACCAGCGCCAGGGCCGTGCTTTTCAGCAGAATCAGGGTTCGACGATCATGGCGATCGCCAAGCGGCAGCAGAAACAGAATGCCGATGGCATAGCCTGCCTGGGTCAGGGTAGGTACCAGCCCCATCCCTTCAATACTCAGGTGCAGGTCGCTGCCCATCAGCGGCAGCAAAGGCTGGGCGTAGTAAATCGAGGCGACGCTAAAGCCAGCGCCAATGGCGAGCAGTAAAATGACCCAGCGGCTAATGGCATGGGCAGGGAGGGTAGTGTTCATAGTGTGTACCTCAATCAGGATGTGAGGCTATTCTTTCGCACCCACGCTTGCGGTGGTAGCCAGCCTGGTGTTAAAACACCTATACGTTAAACGTATAACAGAGGGTGGGATGCAGCGTTCAGAGCGTATAGATAGGGTGGAGTTGATGCGAACCTTCGTCCGCATTGTTGAGGCAGGCTCGCTGTCTGCGGCGGCGAAACAACTTGAAACCACCCAGGCGACGGTCAGCCGCCGTTTGCAATCCCTGGAGTCACTGCTGGGTGTGCGTCTCATTTTACGCACCACGCATGCCATGAAACTGACCGATGACGGCGAACGCTGCTATCAGCACGCAGGTAGGGTGATAGACAGCTGGCTGGCGCTGGAAGATGAGATGGGCCATGCGGAAGATGAACCCGTCGGTGTGCTGCGTGTGCGGGCGCCGCACGCCTTCGGTCAGGAGCAGTTACTGGAGCCATTAACACAGTTTCTGAATCGCTACCCGCGGCTGACGGTCGAGTGGATGCTGAATGACCGTTCGGCAGATTTTATGAGTGAGAATATCGACTGCGCGATTCGGGTCGGGGCGGAGATCGATCCGGCAACGGTTTCAATCCTGCTGGCGGAGGTGCCGCGCTGCATTGTGGCCGCGCCGGAACTCCTGGCTCGCTTCGATCCTGTGCAGTCACCTCAGGCGCTTTCCGCATTGCCCTGGGTGGCATTGAACAGCTTTTATCGTCAACATATCGAGCTCTACACCGACGGAGAGACGCAACCGTTGCGTATCCCTATCTCTCCCCGTTTAAGCACTGACAGCCTGTACGTGACGCGTAAAAGCGCGCTGACCGGGCTGGGGGTAGCGGTGGTGTCGAGCTGGACGGTGGAGGAAGATATCCGGGCAGGGAGGCTGGTGCATCTTTTACCGGAATGGCAGCCTGCGGCACTACCCGTGCACCTGGTCTATCCGTGGTCGCGCTATAACCCTGCGCGCTTAAGACGTTTTCTGGAAATGATGCGTGAAGTGATGCCAGAAATAGCCGGTATGCGTAAGCCGCTGGCGCAAAAAAGGTAAAAAAAAGCCGACCCTAAAGTCGGCTTTTTTATTACGCGGCGCGTTTATTCAACAGACTGCGGACGCGTTGCAGGCGCAGTGGCCTGATGCGTTGCACTGTGGCCACCGGCAGAGCCTTTACCTTCGAAGTTGAAGGCTGGACGTACCCAGTCGCTATGGCGCGGTGCTTCTGCGACGTATTCCGGCGCAGGAGCGCGGGTCATAGGGGCAGTCGCATGGTGCAGTAAGGTGTCAGCTTTCGCGGCTGGCGCTGCGTTGACTTCTGGCGCTTTCTCTACAGAGACATCCGCCTTCGCTTCAGGCTCAGCTTTCACTTCCGGCTCTGCTTCAACCACAGACTCTGCTTCAACAACAGGCGCAATTTCCGGTTCAACGTCGGCCACGGCTGCGACAGCAGGGGCTTCCTGAGCAGGCGCTTCGGATGCTTCAGCCACAACAGGTTCTGCTGCTGCGACCTCTTCAATCACCTCTTTAGCGACCACGACATCTTCGTTGGCGATAATTTGCGGTTGTTCAGCAACAGGCGCGGCAATCACTTCCGGATGGGTTGTCTCCACCGGCGCAACCTGCGACTCAACAGCAATCACTGCAGCGGTATTCACCTCTTCCGGTGCAACAGTAGTGGCGTCGGTCACAACAGGTTCAACGGCATTGGTTTGCTCATCGATCTGCGCTTCTTGCTCCAGCGGGCGAGCAACCGGATAACGGATCCAGGCTTTACCGGACGCCATCTCTGGGGAGGCGCAGGCAATGGCCAGTGGCATCGGCGACTGCAGCGGGTAACGTTCGTCACGGTAACGACGACGACGCTGACCACTTACACGCAGATGACGCGGGGAACGACGTGAACGACGCGGCATACCGGCGTTATCACGCGCTTCGCCGTTGTCGTCCTGCTCCTGCACGTTTTCCACCACGGCTGGCAGATCCACTTTCGCCAGTTCGGTGCTCTGTGCCGGGGCAATAGGTGCCTCAACGGTTTCTACGGCTGCGGCTTCGTCTGCCTGAGACTGGATACGTACAGATTTGGTCAGCTGGCGCTGTTTACGGCGCGGCATCACCTGAACGCGTTCTTCCTGCTCGGTTTCCTGCTCTGGCTGCTCTTCGCGGTTCAGCACTTTAACTTCTTGCTGTGCCTGACGCTTCTCGTCATTACGACGACGGTTGCGCTCACGACGCGGCTGCTGCTGCTCGTCACGGTTACGGGTTTTTTCCGCTTCGGTGCCGGTAGACTGGCGAATTTCGCGCTCTTCCGCGTTCTGCTGCGATTTCTCGCGGCGATTACGACGGTTCTCCTCGCGGCCTTCACGCGCTTCGTTGTTGTCAGCACGGTTGTCGCGACGTTCATTGCGGTCGCCACGGTCGCCACGGTCATTACGATCGCGACGGTTGTTTTGACGTTTACGGCGCTCCTGAGAACGTTCATGCTTCTCTTCTTTTTTCTCGACTTTCGGCTGTTCAGGCTGTGGCTCTTCACCGGCAAACATCTTCTTCAGCGCACTGATGAAGCGGCTCAGCAGGCCTTGCTCAGCAGGGGCTGTGCTTGCTGCAACGGCCGGTTTCTTCGCCGCAGGTTTGGCGGTTGCCTCTTCCTGTGCAGGTGCCGGCGGTGCTTCAGGCATCACGAAAGCGGCCAGCGCAGGCTGCTCTGGCAGTTTACGTTCGGCGTACTCTTCCTCAGACGGCAGGGCCATCGCTTCTTCATGCAGCTTCGGCAGCATGTAGCTCAGGGTGGCCGTCTCTTCGCCTTTACGCACGCGCAGAACGGAGTAATGCGGCGTCTGCATCTGATCGTTTGGCACGATCACGCAACGTACGCCGCCCAGACGCGTTTCGATGGCGCTCACTGCGGCACGTTTTTCGTTCAGCAGATAAGACGCAATCGGCACCGGAACAATGGCGTGAACTTCTTTGGTGTTCTCTTTCAGCGCTTCTTCTTCAATCAGACGCAGAATGGAGAGGGACAGCGATTCGTTGTCACGCACGGTACCCGTACCGGAACAGCGTGGGCAAACGTGATGGCTGGACTCACCCAGAGACGGGCTAAGACGCTGACGAGACATCTCCAGCAGGCCAAAGCGCGAAATATGACTGATCTGGATACGCGCACGGTCCTGACGCACGGATTCGCGCAGTCGGTTCTCAACGGCGCGCTGGTGGCGAACAGGGGTCATATCGATAAAGTCGATAACGATCAGACCACCGAGGTCACGCAGACGCAGCTGACGTGCAATCTCATCTGCCGCTTCCAGGTTGGTGTTAAAGGCCGTCTCTTCGATATCGCCACCGCGGGTTGCACGCGCGGAGTTGATGTCGATTGCGGTCAGGGCTTCGGTAGTATCGATAACGATAGAACCGCCTGACGGCAGACGCACTTCACGCTGGAAGGCGGACTCAATCTGGGATTCAATCTGGTAGTGGCTAAACAGCGGGATTTCACCGGTGTACAGTTTAATTTTGCTGGTGAAATCCGGACGACCCAGCGCGGCGATATGCTGGCGAGCCAGCTCAAGCACTTTAGGGTTATCAATCAGAATCTCGCCGATGTCCTGACGCAGATAGTCGCGGAAAGCACGGACAATGACGTTACTTTCCTGGTGAATCAGGAATGGGGCAGGGCGGCTTTCTGCGGCTTTCTGAATCGCTTCCCAGTGTTTAAGGCGGAAGCTCAGGTCCCACTGCAACGCTTCGGCAGATTTGCCGACGCCCGCGGTGCGAACAATCAGGCCCATGCCGTCCGGCAGCTCAAGGCTTGCCAGTGCTTCTTTCAGCTCAGTGCGATCATCACCTTCGATGCGACGAGAGATGCCGCCAGCGCGTGGGTTGTTTGGCATCAGCACCAGATAGCTGCCTGCCAGGCTAATAAAGGTTGTTAGCGCAGCGCCTTTGTTACCCCGTTCTTCTTTATCGATCTGAACGATAACTTCCTGACCTTCACGCAGAACGTCTTTGATGTTCGGACGACCATGGGCGTTATAGCTGGACGGGAAATATTCGCGGGCAATTTCTTTGAGTGGGAGGAAACCGTGACGCTCAGCACCGTAGTCAACAAATGCAGCTTCAAGGCTGGGTTCAATGCGGGTGATTTTGCCTTTGTAAATGTTCGCTTTTTTCTGTTCGTGGCCTGGGCTTTCAATATCCAGATCGTACAGACGCTGCCCATCCACAAGGGCGACACGCAACTCTTCTTGCTGAGTTGCGTTGATTAACATTCTTTTCATCGTAACTTACTCATTATTCTTACATTGACGACTAAGCTGCGGGCAAGATGACGCTTTCCGGGGTATGAACCGATGGCCTCGTGTCTATTCACGTCGCCAACCTCACGGTTGTCGCTCGCTTAAGAGGCGCAAAGTGTCGGTTGCCTGTATTTCATACGGAAACACAGCGCAATTATCAGGGGAACAGCCTGGGTAAAACTCTCCAGAGAAGATTCCATTTACCGGTAAGTACTGCAACCCGCAGCCCGCTAACTGTCTGAAAGATCAATACGTCTTACGCCATTGCTGCGTGGATGATCGGTCAGACAAAATTGGTCATTCCGTCGTTATCCTTACTTAACCAGGATTTAACACGGAAAACAGCAACATTATTCCATTGCTTCCTGGGATATAGCAAGTTGACTTTTACCATTTATCACCCGGTTACTCACAGTTTTTTCACTTCTTCGAAAGGATCGGTTTAATAACCATCAAATCGATTGCGTAAAGCAAAGAGTAACCGGTCAAAGGTATATATAAGCATAGAAAAATGAGTGGCGCTAACCGCGACTGATAATTAGAATCGCCCACCATGAAAACAGAGACTCCATCAGTAAAAATCGTTGCCATCACCGAAGATGAAGCGGGGCAACGTATCGACAACTTTTTGCGCACCCAACTGAAGGGCGTGCCAAAGAGCATGATCTACCGCATCCTGCGTAAGGGTGAGGTGCGGGTAAATAAGAAGCGCATCAAACCTGAATACAAACTTGAAGCGGGAGATGAAGTCCGCATCCCGCCGGTCCGCGTCGCCGAGCGGGAAGAGCAGGCGGTCTCGCCGCATCTCAACAAAGTCGCGGCGCTAACGGATGTGATTTTATATGAAGACGATCATATCCTGGTGCTGAACAAGCCTTCAGGCACTGCCGTACATGGCGGCAGTGGGCTGAGCTTTGGCGTGATCGAAGGTTTACGCGCCCTGCGCCCGGAAGCGCGCTTCCTTGAACTGGTACACCGCCTCGATCGCGATACCTCTGGCATCTTGTTGGTGGCAAAGAAACGCTCCGCGCTGCGCTCCCTGCATGAACAGTTGCGTGAAAAAGGGATGCAGAAAGATTATCTCGCGCTGGTTCGCGGCCAGTGGCAATCTCACGTGAAAGTGGTTCAAGCGCCACTGCTGAAAAATATTCTGCAAAGCGGTGAGCGTATTGTGCGCGTGAGCCAGGAAGGTAAACCGTCTGAGACCCGTTTTAAGGTTGAAGAGCGTTACGCCTTTGCAACGCTGGTGCGTTGCAGCCCGGTGACGGGGCGTACTCACCAGATTCGCGTCCATACCCAGCACGCAGGCCACCCGATTGCCTTTGATGATCGCTATGGCGATCGCGAATTTGATAAGCAGTTGGCGGGTACCGGGCTTTCACGCCTGTTTCTGCACGCAGCGGCACTGAAGTTTACCCACCCTAATACGGGGGAGGTCATGCGCGTTGAAGCGCCGCTTGACGACCAGCTCAAACGTTGCCTCAAGGTATTGCGGGACGCGAGCTAAAAGAAGAAACCGGCCATTGGCCGGTTTTTTTACGCCATTAACGGGTTGTAATCTTCCCGACGAAGCATCTGGCAGAGCGCAATGAGCGGCAACCCGACCAGCGTATTGGGATCGCGCCCCTCCAGCCGATCGAACAGCGCAATCCCCAGCCCTTCGCTTTTGAAACTGCCTGCGCAGCTCAGCGGGCGCTCTTTGCGCACGTAGTCGTCGATCTCCTGCTCGCTAAGATGACGGAAGTGGACGTCAAAGGGTTCGCACTCTGTCTGTAGATGGCCCGTCGCGGTGTTATACAGCGCCAGCCCCGTATAAAAGGTGACGATGTTGCCGCGCGCTTTCATGAGCTGCTGGCGTGCTCTCTCTTCCGTGTGCGGTTTACCGGTAATCTCGCCATCCAGGACGCAAACCTGATCGGATCCTATAATCAGATGGTTAGGATAACGTGCGGCGAGGCACTGCGCTTTTTCCTGTGCCAGACGAAGAACGAGATGGCGGGGGGACTCACCCGGCTGCGGGGTCTCATCGATGTCCGGTGCGGCACATTCAAACGGTAGACCGAGTTTTTCAAGCAACGCGCGGCGCCAGGGAGATGTGGAGGCAAGAATGAGATTCGGCATATTTTTTTCACCAGATATAGCGTATCGATGCCAGCCATTTTAAACTACAGGCCGCAATGTGTGCGAATAATTGGCAAAAGGCAGCTCTGGTTGCCTTTTTCTTTGACTCTATGACGTTACAAAGTTAATATGCGCGCCCTATGCAAAAGGTAAAATTACCCCTGACTCTTGATCCGGTCCGTACGGCTCAAAAACGCCTCGATTACGAAGGAATCTATTCTTCCGATCAGGCAGAGCGTATTGCCGAATCCGTAGTCAGTGTGGACAGTGATGTAGAATGCTCCATGTCGTTCGCTATCGACAACCAGCGCCTTGCCGTTTTAACCGGTGATGCAAAGGTGACGGTAACGCTCGAATGTCAGCGTTGCGGGAAACCGTTTGTACAGCATGTTCACACAACGTATTGTTTTAGCCCGGTTCGTTCCGACGAACAGGCTGAAGCACTCCCGGAAGCGTATGAGCCGATTGAGGTTAACGAATTCGGTGAAATCGATCTTCTGGCGTTGGTTGAAGATGAAATCATCCTCACCTTGCCAGTCGTTCCGGTGCATGATTCTGAACACTGTGAAGTGTCCGAGGCGGACATGGTCTTTGGGGAACTGCCTGATGAAGCGCAAAAACCAAACCCATTTGCCGTATTAGCCAGCTTAAAGCGTAAGTAATTGAGGAGTAAGGTCCATGGCCGTACAACAGAATAAACCAACCCGTTCCAAACGTGGCATGCGTCGTTCCCATGACGCGCTGACTGCAGTTACCAGCCTGTCTGTAGACAAGACTTCTGGTGAGAAACACCTGCGTCACCACATCACTGCTGACGGTTTCTACCGTGGCCGCAAGGTAATCACTAAGTAATCACGCGCAAGCGTGATGAAGCTTAGTGAGGATTTCCCCGGGCAACTGGGGAAACACCAAACCAGGCTGTGACGATACCTTGACACGTCTAACCCTGGCGTTAGATGTCATGGGGGGAGATTTTGGCCCTTCCGTGACAGTGCCTGCAGCATTGCAGGCACTGAACTCTAATTCGCAACTCACACTTCTTTTAGTCGGTAATCCCGACACAATCACGCCATTACTTGCAAAAGCTGACTTTGAACAACGTTCACGTCTGCAGATTATTCCTGCGCAGTCAGTTATTGCCAGTGATGCCCGCCCGTCGCAGGCTATTCGTAATAGCCGGGGCAGTTCAATGCGAGTGGCGTTGGAGCTGGTAAAAGAAGGGCGAGCTGAGGCTTGCGTGAGCGCGGGAAATACCGGCGCGCTAATGGGGCTGGCCAAATTACTGCTCAAACCCATCGAGGGGATTGAGCGCCCGGCGTTGGTGACGGTTTTACCGCATCAACAGAAAGGCAAAACGGTGGTGCTTGATTTAGGTGCTAACGTCGATTGCGATGGCGTGATGCTGGCGCAATTCGCCGTGATGGGCTCGGTGCTGGCCGAAGAGGTGGTAGGCATCACCAATCCGCGCGTCGCCTTGCTGAATATCGGAGAAGAAGAGACCAAAGGTCTTGATAATATCCGCGAGGCCGCCGAGCGACTTAAAACTGTTCCGACCATCAACTATATTGGTTATCTCGAAGCCAACGAATTATTGACCGGAAAAACGGATGTACTGGTGTGTGACGGTTTTACTGGAAACGTCACGTTAAAAACCATGGAAGGGGTCGTCAGAATGTTTCTCTCGCTGCTGAAATCGCAGGGCGAGGGTAAAAAACGGTCCTGGTGGCTGATTTTATTAAAGCGTTGGTTACAAAAAAGCCTGACGCGGCGATTCAGTCACCTCAACCCCGACCAGTATAATGGCGCCTGTCTGTTAGGATTGCGCGGCATCGTGATTAAGAGTCATGGTGCTGCCAATCAGCGAGCCTTTACCGTCGCGATTGAACAGGCAGTGCAGGCGGTGCAGCGACAAGTTCCTCAGCGGATTGCCGCTCGCCTGGAATCTGTATTAGCAAAAAGTGACTGAGCGTACATGTATACGAAGATTTTAGGTACCGGCAGCTATCTGCCCAAACAAGTGCGAACCAACGCCGATCTGGAAAAAATGGTTGATACCTCTGACGAGTGGATTGTCACACGCACAGGTATCCGCGAGCGTCGTATCGCCGCGCCAGATGAAACCGTTTCTACCATGGGTTATGAAGCTGCTCTGCGTGCGCTCGACATGGCTGGCGTCGATAAAAACGACATTGGTCTGATTATCGTTGCAACGACGTCTGCGACCCATGCTTTCCCAAGTGCAGCCTGCCAGGTTCAGAACATGCTGGGCATTAAAGGTTGCCCGGCTTTTGACGTTGCGGCCGCCTGCGCGGGCTTTACCTACGCGTTGAGCATCGCCGATCAATACGTGAAATCTGGTGCAGTTAAAAATGCGCTGGTGATCGGTTCTGATGTTCTCGCACGCACTTGCGATCCTAACGATCGCGGCACGATTATTATCTTCGGCGACGGTGCCGGCGCGGTACTGCTTGGTCAGTCTGAAGAGCCGGGCATCATCTCTACTCACCTGCATGCCGATGGCAGCTACGGTGAGTTGTTAACGCTGCCGAACGCCAACCGCGTTAACCCGGACGACCCGATTTTCCTGACTATGGCCGGAAACGAAGTGTTCAAAGTCGCGGTAACCGAGCTGGCGCATATCGTTGATGAGACGCTGCAGGCCAATAACCTGGAGCGCACGGCGCTCGACTGGCTGGTGCCACATCAGGCTAACCTGCGCATTATCAGCGCCACGGCCAAAAAGTTAGGCATGTCGATGGATAACGTTGTGGTGACCCTTGATCGTCACGGCAACACCTCTGCGGCATCCGTACCTTGCGCGTTTGACGAAGCGGTACGCGATGGGCGAATTCAACGGGGTCAGCTGGTGCTGCTCGAAGCCTTCGGCGGCGGGTTCACCTGGGGCTCTGCACTGGTTCGTTTCTAAAAAGGATTAATAAAAATGACGCAATTTGCATTTGTGTTTCCGGGGCAGGGCTCTCAGGCCGTTGGCATGTTGTCTGATTTAGCAGCAAGCAACCCGGTTATTGAAGAGACTTTCCGTGAAGCTTCTGATGCCCTGGGGTATGATCTCTGGGCACTGACTCAGCAGGGTCCTGCTGAAGAGCTGAACAAGACCTGGCAGACGCAGCCTGCGTTACTGACCGCCTCCGTCGCGCTCTGGCGCCTGTGGCAGCAGCAGGGCGGGAAAGCCCCTGTCATGATGGCTGGCCATAGCCTTGGCGAATACTCCGCACTGGTCTGTGCCGGGGTGATCGGCTTTGCGGATGCGGTGCGTCTGGTTGAACTGCGTGGCAAATTCATGCAGGAAGCCGTGCCTGAAGGGACCGGCGGTATGTCGGCCATTATTGGTCTGGACGATGCGTCTATCGCCAAAGCCTGTGAAGAGTCAGCCGAAGGGCAGGTTGTATCGCCTGTTAACTTCAACTCCCCGGGCCAGGTCGTGATCGCAGGTCACAAAGAAGCAGTGGAACGTGCAGGTGCAGCCTGTAAAGCAGCAGGCGCGAAACGCGCACTTCCTCTGCCCGTCAGCGTACCTTCTCACTGTGCACTGATGAAACCCGCCGCAGATAAGCTGGCGCTGGAGCTGGAAAAAATCACCTTCAACGCACCGTCTGTTCCGGTGGTGAATAACGTTGACGTGCAGGCTGAAACCGCACCTGAAGCGATCCGCCAGGCGCTGGTACGTCAGCTGTACAGCCCGGTTCAGTGGACCAAAACCGTTGAATTTATGGCATCGCAGGGCGTTGAGCACCTGTATGAAGTTGGCCCGGGTAAAGTCCTCACCGGCCTGACTAAACGTATTGTTGATACCCTGACTGCCTCGGCCATTAATGAGCCGGAAGCAATGTCAGCGGCACTCTCGCAATAAAAGAGGAAAACCATGAGTTTTGAAGGAAAAATCGCACTGGTCACCGGCGCAAGCCGCGGTATCGGTCGCGCAATCGCTGAGACGCTCGTTGCCCGTGGCGCGAAAGTTATCGGCACTGCAACCAGCGAGAATGGCGCACAGGCCATCAGCGACTATCTGGGTGATAACGGGAAAGGTCTGGTACTGAATGTGACCGATCCTGCATCTATCGAATCTGTTCTGGGAAATATTCGCGCAGAGTTTGGCGAAGTCGATATTCTGGTAAATAATGCCGGTATCACTCGCGATAACCTGCTGATGCGAATGAAAGATGATGAGTGGGACGATATTCTCGAAACCAACCTGTCATCTGTATTCCGTCTGTCAAAAGCGGTAATGCGAGCTATGATGAAAAAGCGTCATGGCCGTATTATCACTATCGGTTCTGTGGTTGGTACCATGGGAAATGCTGGTCAGGCTAACTACGCTGCGGCGAAAGCAGGTCTGATCGGTTTCAGTAAGTCGCTGGCGCGCGAAGTTGCGTCCCGCGGTATTACTGTAAACGTTGTTGCTCCGGGCTTTATTGAAACGGACATGACGCGTGCGCTGACCGATGATCAGCGTGCGGGTACGCTGGCAGCTGTTCCTGCGGGTCGTCTTGGCGATCCTAAAGAAATTGCCAGCGCGGTTGCATTTTTAGCCTCTGACGAAGCGGGTTACATCACTGGTGAGACCCTCCACGTCAACGGCGGGATGTATATGGTTTAACCACGATCGAAAATATTTGCGTTATTGTAGGGATTGGCCTCAAAATAACGTAAAATCGTGGTAAGAACTGCCGGGATTTAGTTGCAAATTTTTCAACATTTTATACACTACGAAAACCATCGCGAAAGCGAGTTTTGATAGGAAATTTAAGAGTATGAGCACTATCGAAGAACGCGTTAAGAAAATTATCGGCGAACAGCTGGGCGTTAAGCAGGAAGAAGTTGTGAACTCCGCTTCCTTCGTTGAAGACCTGGGCGCAGATTCTCTTGACACCGTTGAGCTGGTAATGGCTCTGGAAGAAGAGTTTGATACTGAGATTCCGGACGAAGAAGCTGAGAAAATCACCACCGTTCAGGCTGCCATTGATTACATCAACGGTCACCAGGCGTAAGTGAACATCTCCAGGCGGTCATTCGACCGCCTGAGTTTTATCTTTTATCGTCCCACGAATCTCTTTTATTTATCCCTCCCTGGAGGACAAACGTGTCTAAGCGTCGTGTAGTTGTGACCGGACTTGGCATGTTGTCTCCTGTCGGCAATACCGTAGAGTCCACCTGGAAAGCTCTCCTTGCCGGTCAGAGCGGCATCAGCCTAATCGACCATTTCGATACTAGCGCCTACGCAACGAAATTTGCTGGCTTAGTAAAGGATTTTAACTGTGAAGAGATCATCTCGCGCAAAGAACAGCGCAAGATGGATGCCTTCATTCAATATGGAATTGTCGCTGGCGTTCAGGCCATGCAGGATTCTGGCCTTGTTATTACGGAAGAGAACGCAACCCGTATCGGTGCTGCAATCGGCTCCGGAATCGGCGGTCTTGGTCTGATTGAGGAAAACCATACCTCTTTAGTGAATGGTGGCCCGCGTAAAATCAGCCCGTTCTTCGTTCCGTCCACGATTGTTAACATGGTGGCAGGTCACCTGACCATTATGTATGGCCTGCGTGGCCCAAGCATCTCTATCGCAACCGCCTGTACCTCTGGCGTGCATAACATCGGCCAGGCCGCGCGTATCATCGCGTATGGCGATGCGGATGCCATGGTTGCGGGTGGGGCTGAAAAAGCCAGTACACCTCTTGGCGTAGGCGGTTTCGGCGCAGCACGTGCGCTCTCTACGCGCAACGACAACCCTCAGGCAGCGAGCCGTCCATGGGATAAAGACCGTGATGGTTTTGTGCTGGGCGACGGGGCAGGCATGATCGTACTGGAAGAGTACGAACACGCGAAAAAACGCGGCGCGAAAATTTATGCTGAAGTCGTTGGCTTTGGGATGAGTAGCGATGCTTACCACATGACATCACCACCAGAGAACGGCGCAGGTGCTGCGCTGGCGATGGAAAACGCGATTCGTGATGCAGGTATTACCCCTGCACAGATTGGCTACGTGAATGCGCACGGTACCTCTACCCCTGCGGGCGACAAAGCTGAAGCGCAGGCTGTTAAGTCTATCTTCGGTGAAGCAGCCAGCCGCGTAATGGTGAGTTCGACCAAGTCCATGACCGGCCACCTGTTGGGTGCGGCGGGTGCAGTAGAATCTATCTACTCCATTCTTGCGCTGCGCGATCAGGCTGTCCCTCCAACCATCAACCTGGATAATCCGGATGAAGGTTGCGATCTGGACTTCGTTCCACACGAAGCGCGTCAGGTCAGCGGAATGGAGTACACCCTGTGTAACTCCTTCGGCTTCGGCGGAACCAACGGTTCTCTGATCTTCAAAAAGGTCTGAGACTGACTCTCCGCTAGTCCTGTTTAAAGGTCCGCTTGTCGGACCTTTTTTATTCAACCTTATCTGCTTGTTCAAGACCCGCCGTCCTGCCAGACTTAATCTCCCCTATAAAGGAGCCATCATGTATTTAATCAATGGATTGCCTCAGGACAGTCTGCCCGTGAACGACAGGGCAGTGCAGTTTGGCGATGGTTGCTTCACCACGGCGCGGATCGCCGATGGAGAGGTCTGTTTACTGACAGCGCACCTGCAGCGTTTGCGCAGTGCCTGTGAAAAACTCTTTATCCCTTTTGAGCAGTGGTCGGCGCTGGAAGCTGAAATGACTACCCATGCCCAGGGAATATCCCGGGGCGTGCTGAAGGTGATCATTACCCGCGGCGGCGGGGGGCGGGGTTACAGTGCGGCAAACTGCCTGCAACCGACCCGTATCCTGTCGGTTTCCGCCTTTCCTGCCCACTATGATCGCTGGCGCAATGAGGGTATTCGCCTGGCATTAAGTCCGGTACGTTTAGGGCGTAATCCGATGCTGGCAGGCATTAAGCATCTTAATCGCCTTGAGCAGGTCTTGATTCGCACGCATCTTGAACAGACGGACTGTGATGAGGCGCTGGTTCTTGACAGCGAAGGGATCATTACGGAATGCTGTGCCGCTAATTTGTTCTGGCGCTGCGGGCGCGAGGTGTTTACCCCGCGGCTTGACCAGGCGGGTGTAAATGGCCTGATGCGCCAGTTTTGTCTGCAACAACTGGCACACTCCGACTATCGTGTTGTCGAAGTCTGTGCACAGGAAGAGGCGCTGGGCGCGGCCGAGGAGGTCATTGTGTGTAATGCCCTGATGCCTCTGGTGCCCGTGCGTCAGTATGGCGAACACCACTGGTCATCGCGAGAGTTGTACCAATTTTTAGCCCCACTGTGTGAGCAAACCAGATAATCATGAAGAAAATGTTTCGTTTTATTCTCCTCATCATCGTCGTGCTGGGTATTGCGGCCGGCGTGGGAATGTGGAAAGTGCGCCAGCTGGCGGACAGCAAGATCCTGATCAAAGAAGAGACCATTTTTAGCCTGAAAGCGGGAACCGGGCGTCTGGCGCTTGGCGAACAGCTTTACGTTGAAAAGGTGATTAACCGTCCACGCGTCTTCCAGTGGCTGCTGCGTATCGAGCCAGAACTCTCTCACTTTAAGGCCGGGACGTACCGCCTGATGCCAGGGATGAGCGTGCGCGAAATGCTGGAACTACTTGAAAGCGGAAAAGAGGCGCAGTTCCCGCTGCGATTCGTTGAAGGCATGCGGTTGAGCGATTATCTTGCGCAGCTTCGTGATGCGCCATATATCAAGCACACTCTGAAGGACGACGATTACGCTACCGTTGCCCAGGCTCTTAAATTCGACAATCCAGCGCATATTGAGGGCTGGTTCTGGCCCGATACCTGGATGTATACCGCAGGAACCATCGATATTGCCATGCTGCAGCGCGCGCATAAAAAAATGGTGAGCGCGATAGAGAAAGCCTGGGAAGGCAGGGCAGAAGGTCTGCCTTATAAAGATCAGAATCAGTTTGTCACGATGGCCTCAATTATTGAGAAGGAGACGGCGGTGGCCAGCGAGCGGGATCAAGTCGCTTCGGTGTTTATCAACCGTCTGCGTATTGGCATGCGTTTGCAGACCGATCCCACGGTGATCTACGGGATGGGTAAAAACTATAACGGGAAACTAAGCCGTAAAGACCTGGAAACCCCGACCGATTATAATACCTACGTCATTAGCGGCTTACCGCCAGGACCGATCGCCACACCGGGCCAGGCATCACTGGATGCTGCCGCTCACCCGGCTAAGACGCCTTATCTCTATTTTGTTGCTGATGGCAAGGGCGGGCACACATTCAATACTAATCTTGCCGCTCATAACCGTTCGGTTCAGGACTATCTGAAGGCACTTAAGGAAAAAAATGCGCAGTAATTACATCGTCATTGAAGGGCTGGAAGGCGCCGGAAAGACCACCGCACGGGATACGGTCGTTGAAACCCTGAAGGAGTGCGGCGTAGAAGAGATGGTCTTCACCCGTGAGCCGGGCGGCACGCAGTTGGCTGAAAAGCTGAGAAGCCTGGTGCTGGACATCAAATCCGTCGGCGATGAAGTGATTACCGACAAAGCTGAAGTGATGATGTTCTATGCGGCGCGCGTACAGTTGGTAGAAACGGTTATCAAGCCGGCACTGGCTCAGGGGCAATGGGTGATTGGCGATCGTCATGATCTCTCTACGCAGGCCTATCAGGGCGGAGGGCGTGGAATCGATCAACAGATGCTGGCGACGCTGCGTGATGCGGTACTGGGGAGTTTCCGCCCGGACCTCACGCTCTATCTGGATGTGACGCCGGAAGTGGGCCTCCGACGCGCACGTGCGCGTGGAGAGCTGGATCGGATCGAGCAGGAGTCTCTGGATTTCTTTAATCGTACCCGCGCGCGTTACCTTGAACTGGCCGCCCAGGACCCCTCAATTCGCACTGTCGATGCGACTCAATCGCTGGATGAAGTGAAGCAGGCGATTCGCCAGACCGTGCGTGACTGGCTGAAGGAAGTACAGGCATGAAATGGTACCCATGGTTGCGCCCGCATTTTGAACAACTGGTGAAGGGTTATCAGTCGGGGCGGGGGCATCATGCGCTACTTATTCAGTCGTTACCCGGTATGGGTGATGATGCACTTATCTACGCGATAAGCCGCTTAATGATGTGTCAGCAGCCGCAGGGTACCAAAAGCTGCGGACACTGTCGCAGCTGCCAGTTGATGCAGGCCGAAACCCACCCGGATTACTACACGCTCGAGCCGGAAAAGGGGAAAAGCACCCTGGGCATTGATGCAGTACGCGTGGTGAGCGAAAAGCTCTACGAGCGCGCACGGCTGGGTGGCGCCAAGGTAGTGTGGTTGAAAGATGCCGCACAGCTAACCGAGGCGGCTGCCAATGCTTTGCTGAAAACCCTGGAGGAGCCGCCGGAGAACACGTGGTTCCTGCTCTCGTGTCGGGAGCCGGGGAAGTTACTGGCGACGCTGCGTAGCCGCTGCCGCTTACATCACCTCGGTGCTCCTCAGGAATCCTGGGCAATGAACTGGCTCCAGCGAGAAGTGACGGTGTCACAGGACGCGGCATTAACGGCGCTGCGTCTTTGCGGCGGCGCGCCAGCCGCGGCTTTAGAATTACTCCAGCCGGGCCTCTGGACGCCCCGTGAGCAGCTCTGTCAGGCCGTGGGCAACGCCAGCGAAAGTCGGGATTGGCTGAGCCTGCTGGCTATCCTCAATCATGACCAGGTGACAAGCCGACTGCAGTGGTTCTCCACTCTGCTGCTGGATGCGTTAAAAATGCAGCAGGGGGCGACACAGGTGAGCAATGTCGACTCCTGGCAACTGATTACCCTCCTGGCTCAGCGTCACAATGGCGCCTGGCTGCGCGCCGTACTACACGATGTTTGCCAGTGTCGTGAACAGCTCATTAGCGTCACCGGGCTTAATCGCGAGCTTGTGCTGACAGACCTGTTACTGAATATTGAGCATTACCTGCAACCGGGTGCCGTCTTGCCCGATACCCACCTCTGAGAGAGACATTATGTTTTTAGTCGACTCACACTGCCATCTCGATGGCCTTGATTACCAAACACTCCATAAAGACGTCGATGATGTGCTGGCGAAAGCCGCCGCACGCGACGTGAAATTCTGCCTCGCGGTCGCGACCACGTTACCAGGATACCGCAGCATGCGCGAGCTCGTGGGGGTACGTGATAACGTCGTCTTCTCCTGCGGTGTCCATCCGCTTAACCAGGATGAAGCCTACGACGTGGACGATCTGCGCCGGCTCGCGGCAGAAGAGGGCGTGGTCGCTATGGGCGAAACCGGGCTGGACTATTTTTACACGCCGGAAACAAAACCGCGTCAGCAGGAGTCCTTCCGCAACCATATCCGTATTGGGCGAGAGCTGAACAAGCCAGTGATTGTTCACACCCGCGATGCACGTGCCGACACCCTGGCGATCCTTAGCGAAGAAAAGGTGACGGATTGCGGAGGCGTACTACACTGTTTCACAGAAGATAGAGAAACAGCAGGTAAGCTGCTGGATATGGGGTTTTATATCTCGTTTTCCGGGATTGTGACGTTCCGTAATGCTGAACAGCTGCGCGATGCGGCGCGTTATGTACCGCTCGATCGCTTGCTGGTGGAGACCGATTCTCCCTATCTGGCACCGGTACCGCATCGCGGTAAAGAGAATCAGCCCGCAATGGCACGGGATGTGGCCGACTATATGGCCGTGTTGAAAGGCGTCGAGGTTCAAGAACTGGCACGCATTACTACTGAAAACTTTGCCAGCCTGTTTCATATCGACCCCTCCCGCCTGCAATCTGCCTGATTAACCTCTTTTTTTAAGGCTCGTAATTAATAGTTAAAGCGAGTAAAGTTCTCCGCCCTGAAAGGGGCGGTAGAGACGATTTTGGAAACACTTTGACATCTATTTTGTAAAAAACTGCAAGTTTTTAGGATGCCATAAGCTGAAACGTGATAACCGTCAAACAACGACGCGGAGATTTATTTTACTCTGTGTAATAAATAAAGGGCACTTAGATGTCCTGTCCACGGCGCGGTTCTCCCCCCGTGCCAATGCGTGAAAGCGTAAAAAAAGCACAAATACTCAGGAGCACTCTCAATTATGTTTAAGAATGCATTTGCTAACCTGCAGAAGGTCGGTAAATCGCTGATGCTGCCAGTATCCGTACTGCCTATCGCAGGTATCCTGCTGGGCGTCGGTTCGGCTAACTTCAGCTGGCTGCCAGCCGTCGTATCTCATGTTATGGCTGAAGCAGGTGGTTCTGTTTTTGCAAACATGCCGCTGATCTTCGCAATTGGTGTTGCCCTCGGCTTCACGAATAACGATGGTGTATCCGCACTGGCCGCGGTCGTTGCCTACGGCATCATGGTTAAGACCATGGCGGTCGTTGCGCCTCTGGTGCTGCATTTACCTGCTGAAGAAATCGCGGCAAAACACCTGGCTGATACCGGTGTTCTGGGTGGTATCATCTCGGGTGCGATTGCGGCATATATGTTCAATCGCTTCTATCGCATCAAGCTGCCTGAGTATCTGGGCTTCTTCGCTGGTAAGCGTTTTGTTCCAATCATCTCTGGTCTGGCGGCGATCTTCACTGGCGTGATTCTCTCATTCATCTGGCCACCGATTGGTTCCGCTATCCAGACCTTCTCCCAGTGGGCTGCGTATCAGAACCCGGTAGTGGCGTTCGGTATCTACGGCTTCATTGAGCGCTGCCTGGTACCGTTCGGTCTGCACCATATCTGGAACGTTCCATTCCAGATGCAGATTGGTGAATTCACCAACGCGGCAGGTCAGGTCTTCCACGGCGATATCCCACGCTACATGGCGGGTGACCCGACTGCAGGTAAACTCTCTGGCGGCTTCCTGTTCAAAATGTACGGCCTGCCGGCTGCGGCAATTGCTATCTGGCACTCTGCTAAACCAGAGAACCGTGCAAAAGTGGGCGGTATCATGATCTCCGCAGCGCTGACCTCGTTCCTGACCGGTATTACCGAGCCGATCGAGTTCTCCTTCATGTTCGTTGCGCCGATCCTGTACATCATTCACGCAGTACTGGCTGGCCTGGCATTCCCTATCTGTATCCTGCTGGGTATGCGCGACGGTACCTCCTTCTCGCACGGCCTGATCGACTTTATCGTACTGTCGGGTAACAGCAGCAAACTGTGGCTGTTCCCAATCGTGGGTGCGGGCTATGCGATTGCTTACTACACCATCTTCCGCGTGCTGATCAAAGCACTGGACCTGAAAACACCGGGTCGTGAAGATGCAACAGAAGACAGCAAAGCAGGCGTGACCAGCGAAATGGCTCCGGCCCTGGTTGCAGCGTTCGGCGGTAAAGAAAACATCACTAACCTGGACGCATGTATCACTCGTCTGCGTGTGAGCGTTGCTGATGTTGCGAAAGTAGACCAGCCGGGTCTGAAAAAACTGGGCGCAGCGGGCGTAGTTGTTGCAGGTTCTGGTGTACAGGCTATCTTCGGGACGAAGTCCGATAACCTGAAAACCGAAATGGATGAGTACATCCGCAACAGCTAAGTTGTGACCTGGGGAGACTAAGGCAGCCGTATGGCTGCCTTTTTTATTGGCGGCATTAGTGTGTATTAACTGCCAGACAATGTGCAGTCCATAAAAAAAGGGAGCCAGTTGGCTCCCTTGTTTGTCATGTTATTATCAGAACTGATAACTCGCGGTCACGCTTACGTTACGCGGTTCGCCATACACGAGGGCACCTTCCACGTTGGTGTCGTAAGTTTTGTCGAACAGGTTGTTCAGGTTGCCCTGCACAGAGAAGTTCGGAGTAACCTGGTAACGTGTGAAAAGATCAACCAACGCATAGCTGCCTTGTTTTGCACGCCAGGTGCCGTAAGGCGTAACAACATCTTTGTAGACGCTATTTTGCCAGTTCACGCCCCCGCCGACAGTTAACTCAGGCAATACCGGCAGGCGGTAGCTGGTAAACATTTTTACGCTGGTTCGAGGCAGATTCGGATTTACGGCGTTACCCTCACTGTCTTCTGCAACATAGCGAGTTGCACCAAAGGTCAACTGCCAGTTATCTGTCAATGCGCCATTGATCTCAAACTCAACACCTTTACTTACGGTACCGTCAGCGGCTTTATATGCGGTGTCGGTTGAACCCTGAATAGGCACCCCAGTGCTCTGTCCAAGGTTATCCTGTTCGATACGGAAGATAGCCAGCGTAGTGGTCAGGCGGCTGTTCATCCAGTCCGACTTCAGTCCAAGCTCGTAGTTATTACCCGTAATAGGTGCGAGATACCTACCCGAGCTATCACGCACATTCTGTGGCTGGAAGATTGAGGTGTAGCTTGCGTAAGTCGACCAATTTTCGTTGATGTCAAAAACCAGACCCGCATAAGGCGTCGTATGGTTCTGCTCCATCCCGTAGGTCATAGTATCGACCTTCCAGTTGGTATAACGCGCTCCGAGAATCAGGTGCAGCGGGTCAGCCAACGAGATGCGGGTCGCTGCGTAGAGCGACTTCATGTCAGTGGTGTCGTCCTGCGCAAGCGACTGAGAACCCCAGTTGGTTTCAGGGAAGTGGCCGTTGTAGTCGTAGAAGCTGCCAAACTCGTCGGGGAAGACATTTGCCCATGAATTGGTGTAACGGTTGGTCTGCCTGCTGTAACTGCCGCCAAACATCAGGGTATGCTGACGACCAAATAACTCGTAACCGCCATCAGCAAAGAGATCCAGCGCATCCACTTTACGTTTGCCACTGTTCCAGCCAGTCCCACCAATATAGGTGTAGTCAGGTCCGTAGCTAGCGTAAGGACCGACCAGCATGCCGGTGTTTTTATCGACATAAGCATCAAGATACATCGCTTTACTGTCGAACTTCGCTTCGGTGTGAGTGGCATTCAGGGTTGCTTGCCAGTTATCCGAAAAACGCTGCTTCAGCGTAAAGTAAACTTTATTGAACTCTTTATCATTGTAGGCCCAGTCCGGCGCGGTGCTTTTGGCGCGGTCGTAGTGATTGACACTACCGTCGGTGTTCCAGCGTGGTAATCCGCCCCAGGTCTGGTTGTTCACGTCAATGCGTTGATATTCGTATCCTGCCGATAATGTGGTATCTGAACCTAAATCGGCGTCAATGATGCCGGAGAAGAATGTTTTCTTCTGGTTGTAATGGTCGAGCCAGGAGTCGTTATCCTGGTAACCCGCAACCACGCGGCCCCGGAGATTTCCATCTTCGGTAAGCGGGCTCTGCAAATCCATCACATAACGTTGCTTATTCCAGCTACCGTATTCCGCAGAGAGATTACCTTTGAATTCGCGGCTGGTGGCGTGCTTACGCACCATGTTAATCGCCGCAGAGGGGTTACCAGTACCCGTCATTAAACCATTGGCACCGCGAACAACTTCTACACGCTCAAAGAGCGCCATATCGGAGAGTGAGTCGCCGAGATTCCAGCGTGACTCAAAATAGGTCGGGATGCCGTCGATCATGTAATTATCGATTTGGAATCCACGAGAGTAGTAACTGCTACGATCGGAATCTGCGGTACTTTTGCTGATACCCATCGTGCTATCCATGACGTCACCCAGCGTTTGCAGCTGCTGATCCTGCATACGTTGTTCGCTAACAATCGTAACGGACTGAGGGATATCACGCTGCACCATCTGCATTTTCGTGCCAACGGTGGTGGTTTTTACGCTGTAGTCCTGCGCTTCGTCAGGCTGGTCGTTTGACGTAGAACCGTCAACAATAACCGTCTCTTCCGACGTTGCAGCGAAACTTACGGTCGGCATCAATGCCATCGCAATACAGGCTGCCAGCAACGAGGGGGTTGCTGCAGGCTGACGTTGCCCGTCCCTGGTATGATGAATGAAAGACATTATCAAACCCTTTCTGAGTGAGTTGTAAAAAGCGCCCCAGTCCTGCATTCGGTCTGGGATCATTTGTATGTTCAAAATGCGCATGAAAATGCAAATGCGAAATATACGCATTAGGATTCATCGTGTAAACAGATGTAATCCGGTGAATTAAAATTATGTTTTAGTCTGTCGGGGTGGGTAGCTGGTCACTCTGCGACCAGCAAGAGGGGAATAAGGAAAGAATTCACGGGATAAGGTTGAAAGGATTAGAGAAACTCGCTCATACTCTTATTCTGTGTCACTGAAGAGTGCGCCCGCAGGATGAGATTGCCGGGCACGACGTCTGATTAAAAAAGTAATAAGGAAAACGTCATGGCTGAAGAAACTATTTTCAGTAAAATTATTCGCCGCGAGATCCCGGCCGACATCCTCTATCAGGACGATCTGGTGACCGCTTTCCGCGACATTTCGCCTCAGGCACCTACACACATCCTGATTATTCCTAATATTCTGATTCCGACGGCTAATGACGTGAAAACTGAGCATGAACTGGCATTAGGCCGTATGCTGACAGTAGCCGCAAAAATTGCCGCGCAGGAAGGCATTGCTGAAGACGGCTACCGTTTAATCATGAACTGCAACCGCCATGGCGGCCAGGAAGTCTATCATATTCATATGCATCTACTGGGCGGTCGTCCGCTGGGGCCGATGCTGGCGCATAAAGGTTGATGACATGCTAAATGGGCGTATTGCTGCGCTGATGGTAGGACTGGTGCTGGTGGGGTGCAGTTCGCGTCCGGCTATCCCCGTCAACGACGACCAGACGTTGATTATGGAGTCCTCCGTGCTGGCGGCGGGTATCACCGCAGAGGCACCGTCGCTGGCCATCAGTGAAATCCAGCCGTCTGCGTCCTCAACGCTATTTAATGAAAGAAACGTACCTGTTACCGTCCATTACCGTTTTTTCTGGTATGACGCCAGAGGCCTTGAAATGCACCCGCTTGAGGCGCCGCGTAGCGTAACCATTCCGGCTAAAAAGTCGGTTACGCTGTATGGCAGCGCCAACTATCTGGGCGCGCACAAGGTCAGACTGTATCTCTATTTGTAAGGGGTGAACCTTGATTAAGAACCTGACTCGTTACGCGCTGGTCACGGCTTTCGCACTTTTCCTTTCCGGCTGTATTACCCGTACGGAGCAACCGCCTGCGCCCGTTGACGAGGCGAAACCGGGTACGCAGCAACCTACCCAGCCAACGCAGCCGGTGCCTACTGTACCGTCGGTTCCTTCGGTCCCTTCACAGCCGGGCCCGATTGAGCATCCGGACGAAACTGCACAGCCCACGCCGCGCGAACGTCATTATGACTGGAACGGCGCCATGCAGCCGATGATGGACAAAATGCTGCAGGCCCAGGGCGTGACCTCCGGCAGCGTGCTGCTGGTGGATAGCGTGAATAACCGTACTAACGGTTCGCTGAACGCAAGCGAAGCCACGGAAACCCTGCGCAATGCGCTGGCCAATAACGGTAAATTCACCCTGGTTTCCGCGCAGCAGCTGGCGGTCGCCAAGCAGCAGCTTGGGCTCTCTCCGCAGGACAGCCTGGGTTCGCGCAGTAAAGCCATTGGCATTGCCCGTAACGTCGGCGCACAGTATGTGCTCTACTCCAGCGCTACCGGCAACGTCAACGCGCCTGCATTGCAAATGCAGCTGATGCTGGTTCAGACAGGCGAGATCATCTGGTCGGGCAAAGGTGCAGTTCAGCAACGCTAATCTGTCGCGCGACACGCTGCTGTCGCGCTATTTTCCGCAATATCGACTCCTCGCGCCGCAGGCCCACCCGGGATTGAGCGGCGCGAGCGCCATTATTGAGCACGATAATCACCGGTTGGTACTGCGTCAGTATCATACCGCGCTGGGTTCACCGGCTCATTTTCGCCGTCACTATCATGCGTTACGCCACCTTCCTGAGACGCTGGCGCCGCAGCCGCGTTTTATTGCTCCTGGCTGGATGGCCGTGGAGTATCTTCCGGGCGAAGTGAAACAGGCCCTCCCGGCCTCCCGGGCGCTGGCGGCTATGCTGTATCATCTTCACCGACAGCCGCCGTTTGGCTGGCGGATCGTTTTGATGCCGCTGCTTGAGCGCTACTGGCTACAAGCTTCGCCTTCGCGTCGTTCGCCGTTATGGCTACAACAGTTAAAGCGTCTGCGCAAACTGGGCGAGCCGTCACCCTTGCGACTGGCGCCACTGCATATGGACGTGCATGCAGGTAATATTGTGCACACGACCAACGGCCCGCGGTTACTTGACTGGGAATATTGCGGCGACGGGGATATCGCCCTGGAGCTGGCGAGCGTGTGGTCGGAAAATGAAACGCAACGTCAGGTGCTACTGACAGAATATGCTCATCTCGCCAGGTTGCCAGCGCGGCAATTACACCGTCAGGTCAGACGCTGGCGTCCCTGGGTGCTGATGTTGATGGCTGGCTGGTATGAGCTGCGCTGGCAACAATCGCAAGACAAACAATTTATTACGCTCGCCGATGACATCTGGCAGCAGTTACAAACAAAAGGATAAGAGAGGGTACTGTGGGTCCAGTGATGTTGGATGTGGAAGGGTACGAACTGGATGCGGAAGAGCGTGAAATTCTGGCGCATCCGCTGGTGGGGGGGCTGATCCTTTTTACCCGAAATTATCACGATCCGGCGCAGCTGCGTGAATTGGTGCGCCAAATCCGCGCCGCTTCCCGCCATCGCCTGGTCGTCGCGGTGGATCAGGAAGGCGGGCGCGTCCAGCGTTTCCGTGAGGGCTTTACCCGCCTGCCGGCGGCACAGTCCTTTGCCGCGCTGCTGGGTATGGAAGAGGGTGGGAATCTTGCGCAAGAGGCTGGCTGGTTAATGGCGAGTGAAATGATCGCCATGGATATCGATATCAGCTTCGCGCCGGTTCTGGATGTGGGGCACATCAGCGCCGCCATCGGTGAGCGCTCATACCACGCCGACCCGCAAAAAGCGCTGGCGGTGGCGACCCGCTTTATTGACGGTATGCACGATGCCGGTATGAAAACCACCGGTAAACACTTCCCGGGCCACGGGGCGGTAACGGCGGATTCGCATAAAGAGACGCCGCGCGACCCACGTCCCGAAGCAGAGATCCGCAGTAAGGACATGGCCGTGTTCCGCTCGTTGATTACCGATAAGAAGCTGGATGCCATCATGCCTGCGCATGTTATCTACAGTGACGTCGATCCGCGCCCGGCCAGCGGTTCTCCGCACTGGCTCAAAACCGTGTTGCGTGGAGAGCTGGGTTTTAATGGCGTGATCTTCTCAGACGATCTGTCGATGGAAGGGGCGGCAATTATGGGCAGTTATGCTGAACGCGGTCAGGCGTCGCTGGACGCGGGTTGCGATATGATCCTGGTCTGCAATAATCGTAAAGGCGCGGTAAGTGTGCTTGATAACCTGTCGCCGATCAAAGCTGACCGTGTTACACAATTGTATCATAAAGGTTCATTTAGCCGTCAGGAACTGATGGATTCAGCACGCTGGAAGACGGTCAACGCGCAGCTAGAGGCGCTGAATGAACGCTGGCAGGCGCACAAAGCGGGCCAATAATCCCTTCCTGTTATGAGAAGTGTGGCGAGGATACGATGATCATCTATTTGCACGGTTTTGATTCGAACAGTCCCGGTAACCATGAAAAAGTTCTGCAACTGCAGTTCATCGACCCGGATGTACGTCTGATTAGCTACAGCACGCGCCATCCTAAGCACGACATGCAGCATCTCCTGAAAGAGGTGGATAAGATGTTGCAATTAAATGTCGACGATCGGCCGTTGATCTGCGGTGTGGGGTTGGGCGGTTATTGGGCAGAGCGGATCGGTTTTCTCTGTGATATCCGTCAGGTGATCTTCAATCCTAATCTGTTGCCGAACGAGAACATGGAAGGCAAAATCGACCGCCCGGAAGAGTATGTCGATATTGCCACCAAATGCGTAAGTAACTTTCGCGAGAAGAACCGCGACCGCTGTCTGGTCGTGCTCTCACGCCACGATGAAGCGCTGAACAGCCACCGCTCGGCCGAACTGCTGCATCCCTATTATGAGATTGTTTGGGACGAAGAACAGACCCATAAGTTCAAAAACATCTCCCATCATCTGCAACGCATAAAGGCCTTTAAAACCCTCGGCTAATCCCTGTGCTAAGCAGTAGAAAAACCCGGCGCCTCTCGGTTAGCCGGGTTTTCTTTTGCCATAATTGATTAACATTTAAACGGCAAAACTTGATTAATATCAATTTTGGTATGACCAATGCACCGAACATGCTATTCTCGAAAGTGTTGAATGGTTTCAGTGCGGTAACCCTTTGTTAAGTAAAGGTTATTTCCATAACTTTTACTTAACAATTGGTTAATAATTTGAGGGGGTCACGTTGACTACGCCATTGAAAAAGATAGTGATTGTGGGCGGCGGCGCAGGCGGGCTAGAGCTGGCGACGCAGCTTGGTAAAAAGCTTGGGCGCGGTAAAAAAGCCAAAATTACGCTTGTGGATCGTAACCATAGTCACCTGTGGAAACCGCTGCTGCACGAAGTCGCAACCGGTTCTCTGGATGAAGGGGTGGACGCCCTGAGCTATCTGGCACATGCCCGCAACCATGATTTTCAGTTCCAGCTGGGTTCCGTGGTGGATATCAATCGTGAAAGTAAAACCATCACTCTGGCAGAGCTGCGTGATGAGAAGGGCGAGCTGCTGGTGCCAGAGCGTAAACTGGCGTACGACACGCTGGTAATGGCGTTGGGCAGTACCTCTAATGATTTCAACACACCGGGCGTGAAAGAGCACTGCATCTTCCTCGATAACCCGCACCAGGCGCGTCGTTTCCATCAGGAGATGCTGAACCTGTTCCTGAAGTACTCCAATAACCTGGGGGCGAGCGGTAAAGTGAACATCGCCATCGTGGGCGGCGGGGCCACCGGCGTGGAGCTCTCTGCTGAACTGCACAACGCGGTGAAACAGCTGCATAGCTACGGTTATAAAGGGCTAACGAACGATGCGCTGAACGTGACCCTGGTTGAAGCAGGCGAACGTATTCTGCCTGCGCTCCCGCCGCGTATTTCCAGTGCCGCACATAACGAACTCACCAAGCTCGGCGTGCGCGTACTGACGCAGACCATGGTGACCAGTGCCGATGCGGGCGGTTTGCATACCAAAGAAGGTGAGTATATTCAGGCCGATCTGATGGTCTGGGCGGCGGGTATTAAAGCCCCTGATTTCATGAAAGAGATCGGCGGTCTGGAAACTAACCGTATCAATCAGCTGGTGACCGAACCTACGCTGCAAACCACGCGCGATCCCGATATCTTCGCCATTGGCGACTGTGCTTCCTGCGCCCGCCCGGAAGGCGGTTTCGTGCCACCACGCGCTCAGGCCGCACACCAGATGGCAAGCCTGGTCCTGCACAACATTCTGGCGCAGCGCAAAGGGAAAGAGATGAAGAACTATGTCTACAAAGACCACGGTTCTCTGGTATCGCTCTCTAACTTTTCTACCGTCGGTAGCCTGATGGGCAACCTGATGCGGGGTTCAATGATGGTAGAAGGGCGTATTGCACGTTTCGTCTACATCTCTCTGTACCGTATGCACCAGATTGCACTGCACGGTTACTTCAAAACAGGCCTGATGATGCTGGTAGGCAGAATCAACCGCGTGATACGTCCACGCCTGAAATTGCATTAATCTTCTCGCCCCTCCGCACTCGTCGGAGGGGCTTATTCAGCAGATCCTTCTGTTTCAGTGCCCCTGAAAGTCCAGGAGTTCTCTGAATCACTTCGGTTTCCCCTGTCGTACCACATTTTTAATCCTTTATCCCATTTGCAGACCCCTCTGTCTGGTTGCAGAATTGTTACCAATAGCAACACAAAGGAGGAAGCCCCGTGAATAAGTCAATGTTAGCGGGTATAGGGATTGGCGTAGCTGCTGCGCTGGGTGTGGCGGCGGTTGCCAGTCTAAATGTGTTTCAGAGTGGGCCACAATATGCTCAGGTTGTCTCTGCCACACCGATTAAAGAAACCGTAAAAACGCCGCGTCAGGAGTGCCGTAATGTCACCGTAACGCATCGTCGGCCTGTGCAGGATGAGAACCGTATCGCCGGTTCCGTACTGGGTGCCGTAGCGGGTGGGGTTCTGGGCCATCAGTTTGGTGGTGGCCGCGGTAAAGATGTTGCCACCGTTGTCGGCGCGCTGGGTGGCGGCTATGCCGGCAACCAGGTTCAGGGCGCCATGCAGGATCGTGATACTTACACCACGACCCAGCAGCGTTGCAAGACCGTGTATGACAAGTCCGAAAAAATGCTTGGCTACGACGTGACCTACAAAATTGGCGAACAGCAGGGGAAAATCCGTATGGATAAAGATCCTGGCAGCCAGATCCCGCTGAACGATAAGGGTCAGCTGGTCCTGAATAACAAAGCATAAAAAAGCTGTACTCTGCATTTGCTCCCCATTCGCTCAGGCTGGGGAGCTTTTTTATGCCTGCAATAAAAAGACCTTAAACGCCCGTCTCGATCCCGGCAGGTTTAAGGTCTTTTTCATGTCCACAGTTATCAGATATTGAAGAGATTATGCTGGCGGTGTAAAAACCATCCTGTAAGCAGGATGGAGATAAAAGCAAATAACACAGAACCACCACATAAAATCCAGAGACCAAATAACAATGTTATTACTATTAGCACCTTCAATAATGGTAATAGCAAAATCATCTCTATCAATCCTTCTGTATGTGTAGTCAGAAAGTGTTTTGTCCTTGAGGAGAAGTACGATTTTGCCGCCCGCACAGGGTTCAGGAGAGTAAACGTCATTGTTGTTGTTGTCGTCATGACGTTTGCGCAACTTGTGTTGAACGGCTGCTAATCATTAGCAGAACAATAATCACAAGTTAAGGATAGCAAACGCCTTAATTTATGAGAAAGATTTGGCCTATCGTTTAACAGGCCAAACCCTCTTTCTGTGGCAGGTTTACATCTTAATGAGCTCAGGCCACAAGTGCAGCGTGGTCCGGGTAATGCTCTGTAGTTTTTCGAGGGTTGCCCCTTCACGTGCGCTGATAGACATTCCCTGCAGGACACAGCTGAGATACTGCGCCAGCCGGTCTGTTTCACATTGGGCCGGGATCTCACCGCGCTGTTGCCGTTGGCGCAGAAAAAGACCAAGGGTTTCTTCCTGCATGGCGTGGCGCGATTTCACCGTATTCGCAATCTCTTTAGAAGAGGCGGCAAGGGTGGCGGAGGTATTAATCATAAAACAGCCCGCCGGGGTCTCTTTACTGGTGAAGCAGGTTGCCACTGCGGTGAAATAGTCACTCAGTGCCTGCTCAACGCTCTTCTCTTCACAAAACAGCTGGGCTTCATGTTTCGCCGCAAACCGGGTGATATAGCGATCCAGCACCGCGCGAAACAGCCCCTCTTTATTGGTGAACTCTGCATACAATGTTGGCGCTTTCGCACCCGTCGCTTCCACCAGATCCGCGAGGGATGTCGCTTCATACCCGTGTTGCCAGAAGAGTGTCATGGCCTTATCAAGCGCCGCGTCCCTGTCGAACACCTTAGGTCGGCCACGGCTTTTTTTAGCGCAACTCGTCACTGTGGTTGTCATAGGCCGTCGTACCTTAGTTGGATTGTTGAATAACCATTATAAAAATAATCTCATGGCGCGACCAGCACTCATTTCAGAAAAATAATTTAATCATATCTTTATGATAAATAAAGGATTTAAAATTAATATAATGATCATTATAAAAATAATGTTGACGCGTGATGGGGATCACACTTATGATTTACCTATCGATCGTTAAGTAATTAACTTGCGACCCCAAATTCATCTGTCAAAAGGCTATAATCATGAAAAACGTAAAAACTTTGATCGCTGCAACCCTGCTCAGTTCCCTCTCTTTCGCCAGCTTCGCCGCGGTTCAGGTGCAGACCACACCTGCCGATCAGCATAAAGTGGGCACCATTTCTGCCAATGCAGGGACTAACCTGAGTTCTCTGGAAAGTGAGCTGGCCCAAAAAGCCGATGAGATGGGTGCAACATCCTATCGCATCACCTCCGTGGCCGGTCCTAACAACCTGCACGGTACTGCTGTTATCTACAAATAAGCCCTGGCTAAACCCTCATACTGCCACTGCTTTACCACTGCTAGAAAAAGGCCCTGCATCTGCAGGGCCTTTTTTATTTACATAGACTGGCTGGCAGCCACGTGTCGGGTGACATCGGTGGGCATTCCGGAACGCGCCTCCATCGCTCTTTCCATCACGATGCCGTCAGCCTGGCTTTTAAAAGCCTGCATGCTGGCATTAAGCGTGATGGGCAAGGTTTGCGGATCGTCCTCGATGTTTTTCGACAGGGGCTGATGGATCTCCACGAGGTGTCTGCCATCGGGCTCCACGGAGGCTTTAATCGGCGTATTGATGATATTGACCTTCGTGCCCGGGGTTATTACCCGGAACAGGGTTTCGATGTCGTTATCACGCAGACGAATACAGCCAGAGCTGACGCGCATACCGATACCGAAATCCGCGTTAGTGCCATGCAGTAAATAGACGCCGCCGTAGGCTGCCAGACGAATAGCATGATGGCCCATCGGATTATCCGGCCCGGCAGGCACTACCGCAGGCAAATCGATGCCCTGGGCTTTATAGCGGGCACGAATATTCGCCGTCGGGGTCCAGGTCGGATTGGCGCGCTTGTCCGAGACGGTCGTCACCATGGTGGGTGTTAACGTATTGCTATCCAACTGCCCGATACCGATGGGATAGACGGTCACCTCATTTTTTCCAGGCGGGTAGTAATAGAGGCGAAGTTCGGCCAGGTTGATCACAATGCCTGTGCGTGGTGCATCCGGCAGTAATGTTTGCAGCGGGATGGTCAGTACGCTGCTCGGGCGCGGAACATAAGGGTCGACGCCCGGGTTGGCTTGTAACAGGGCCAGAAAACCGACGTTATAGCGTTTTGCGATCGCCTCCAGCGAGCCGCCGTCATCTTCCACTACGTGAAAGCGGTTCTCACCCACCAGACGACTTCCTGCAGCAGGGAGAGGCCAGGTGTTAGCCCACGCAGGGAGGGCCAGGGCGACGGTGGCGACCAGCGCAAAAAACGTTATCCAGCGAGAAAATAGTTGAGTCATCATCACCAAAATCCATAGCAATAATTGGGTTCATGTTATCTGAACGTTAATTGATAATTATGGTGAATAGATGTGTCGAAAAGTGGCAGGAGATTGCAAAGAGTTTGTAAATCCCCGGCCTGTCAGACAAGCCGGGGAGGGGGATCAGGCGACGGCGTTCTCTTCCAGCTGGCGCATAAAGTTTCGTACCCACTCCATGCGGGTCTTGCGCTCCGTCAGCTCCTGGGTGAACTTGAGACGGGTCGGGCCGTCCAGGCGGAAGTGCTGGGGCTCTTTCTGCAGCAGGCCAATCAGCCACATCGGGTCGACGTGATTCTTCTCAGCAAACTCGATCATGCCCCCTTTTTCGTTACCTTCCAGCTTGCGAATACCCAGTTTCTGCGCCTGCTGACGAAGGCGAGCGATATCCAGCAGATTACGTGCCGCATCGGGGAGCAGGCCAAAGCGATCGATCAGCTCGACTTTTATCTCCTCAAGCTCGGCCTCCTTTTTGGCGCTGGCGATGCGCTTATAGAAGGAGAGGCGAGTATTGACGTCAGGGATGAAATCATCCGGCAGCAGAGAAGGCATGCGTAACTCGACCTCCGTTTGCTGGCTGGTCAGATCTTCGAGCGACGGCTCCCGTCCCGCTTTTAGGGCATCGACGGCGTTTTCCAGCAATTCCATATAGAGCGAGAAGCCAATGGTTTCCATCGAGCCGCTCTGGTCTTCCCCTAACAGTTCGCCCGCGCCGCGAATTTCCAGATCGTGGGTCGCCAGCGCAAAACCTGCCCCCAGATCTTCCAGCGAGGCGATGGCTTCGAGGCGTTTTTGCGCGTCGGTAGTCATTGCTTTCGGGTGCGGGGTTAACAGCCAGGCGTAAGCCTGGTGATGCGAACGGCCCACGCGGCCACGCAGCTGGTGCAACTGCGCCAGGCCAAAGTGGTCAGCACGTTCAATAATGATGGTATTCGCCGTCGGGATATCGATGCCGGTTTCAATGATAGTGGTGCAGACCAGCACGTTAAAGCGCTGGTGGTGGAAATCATTCATGACCCGTTCCAGCTCGCGTTCGCGCATCTGGCCATGGCCAATGGCGACGCGGGCCTCCGGCACCAGTTCGGCCAGTCGATCTGCGGCCTTCTGGATGTTCTCCACGTCGTTATACAGATAGTAAACCTGTCCACCACGTAGCACTTCGCGCAGGATCGCTTCGCGTACTACCAGGCTATCGTACTCGCGTACAAAGGTTTTCACCGCCAGACGACGCGCCGGTGGGGTGGCGATAATCGACAGATCGCGCATGCCGCTCATGGCCATATTGAGCGTACGGGGGATCGGCGTTGCGGTGAGGGTCAGGATATCCACATCCGCACGCATCGCTTTGATGCGCTCTTTATGACGCACGCCGAAACGGTGCTCTTCATCGACAATGAGCAGTCCCAGATCTTTCCATTTCACGTCGCTTTGCAGCAGTTTATGGGTACCGATCAGGATATCGATTTTGCCTTCGCTTGCCTCCTGCAGGATCTGCGTCTGCTCTTTAGCGCTCCGGAAACGGGACAGCATTTCGATGCGCACGGGCCAGTTGGCGAAACGGTCGCGGAAGTTATCGTAGTGCTGCTGTGCCAGCAGGGTGGTCGGTACCAGCCCCGCCACCTGCTTGTTGTTCTCCACGGCGAGGAAGGCGGCGCGCATTGCCACTTCGGTTTTACCGAAGCCGACGTCGCCGCACACCAGTCGGTCCATCGCCAGCGGCTGGCACATGTCGCTCAGCACCGCATTAATCGCCTGGCTCTGATCCGGGGTGGTCTCAAAGGGGAAACTTTCACAGAAGAGCTGATACTGTTCTTTATCATGCTTAAAGGCGTAGCCCGTTTTGGCCGCACGCTGAGCATAGATATCCAGCAGTTCCGCCGCCACGTCACGCACTTTCTCTGCCGCTTTCTGACGCGCACGCGACCAGGCATCGCCTCCCAGTTTATGCAGCGGGGCGTTATCTTCCGCACCGCCGGCGTAGCGGCTGATCAGATGCAGCGAAGAGACGGGCACATACAGTTTGGCGTCGTTGGCGTAAGTGAGCATCAGGTACTCCCCTTTGATGCCGCCTGCTTCAAGGGTAGTCATCCCGGCGTAGCGACCCACGCCATGCTCCAGATGGACGATAGGCTGGCCTGGATGCAATTCTGCCAGGTTACGGATCAGCGTGTCCGGGTTTATGGTGCGACGGCTATCCTGGCGACGACGCGCCACGCGCTCGCCCAGCAGATCGCTTTCGCAGATCAGGGCCCGGTTGTTGAGGGTATCGACAAAGCCATGCTCGGCGGCACCGATCATCAGATAGCGGCCATTCCCTGTCGCCTCGTCGAGGCGCAGAATGCGTTTAGGTGCGAGCTTAATTCGCCCCAGCAACTCGCCCAGCGCTTCACGGCGGCCTTCGCTTTCTACGGAGAAGATCACCGGGCCGGTAAAGCTTTCAAGGAATTTGCGCAAATTGTCCAGCGGTGACTTCTGCTGGGCCTGCACCGCCAGGTCTGGCAGTTTCTGGAAACCGAGATTGGTGTTTGCCGCTTTTTCTGCGAGATTTTCAGTTTTAAGCTGCATGCGCGGCCAGCGCTTCAGCTCGCTGAACAGTTCATCGCTGCGTAGCCACAGCTGTTCGGGTGGCAGCAACGGACGCATCGGGTCGACGCCGCGGTTCTCATAACGCGCACGGGTTTCGCTCTCAAAACGGTTTGCGCTACTTTCCAGATCGCCGGTGTTCACCACCAGGGTGTTGGCCGGGAAATAGCTAAACAGCGGCGGCAGCGGCTCGCTGAAGAACAATGGCTGCCAGTATTCAATGCCCGCGGGCAGGGTGCCTTTGCTCACCTGCTGATAGATATGTTCAGCGTCACGTTTCACATCGAACTTATCCCGCCACTGACTCCGGAACAGCTCAATGGCGGTTTTATCCGTCGGGAACTCATGGGCCGGTAGCAGATTAATGGCTTCTACCTCTTCCAGCGTTCGCTGTGTATCGGCATCGAATACGCGCAGGCTATCGATCTCATCGTCGAAGAAATCCAGACGATAAGGGCGATCGCTGCCCATAGGATAGAGGTCGAGCAGCGCGCCGCGCGTAGCATATTCACCGTGCTCCATCACCTGGTCGACGTGACGATAACCCGCACTGTCGAGTTGCGCTCGCAGGGCATCACGCGACAAACGCTGCCCTTTTTTCATCACCAGCGCATGGCCATGCAGGTAACTGTGGGGACAGACGCGCTGCATCAGCGTATTGACCGGCACAATCAACACTCCGCGCTGCATAGAAGGCAGTTGGTACAGCGTCGACAGGCGCGAAGAGATAATCTCCTGGTGCGGAGAGAAGCTGTCGTAGGGGAGGGTCTCCCAGTCGGCAAGGCTGAACACCAGGCTGTCCGTAAATTGACGAATTTCATCATGCAGGCGCAGGGCGTTCTGCATATCTGGCGCAACCAGCACCACCGGCCCCGGATGACGTTCAGCGATCTCCGCCACCAGCGTGGCGCAGGCCGCGCCCGTGAGTTCACCCAACTGGCGTTGGTCGCCCGCTTTGTTGGGCAGGGAATAACGATATTGTTCAGACATAGCTTAGTCAGGATCTCTTATGGGCATATCACTGATACACAATGTCTTTATTATCCTTGATCGTTTTGCTTTAGCAAACCGGAACCGCACGGGAGGAGAAGGCACCCCCCGGCGGGAGCGCCTGGAGGCTAGCGCGAAGCCTGTAGCGCTGGGGGAGAGAAGAAAAGATCGCCAAACAGAATGCCCGACAGTTTACGCGTACCCAGTCCAACCAGGGTGCAGATCAGCAGGCTGGCAAACGGGTAAAACAGCACCAGCGTGAGTTCTGCCCACTGAGGCCATGTCGCCGCATTCATCTGGCCGATAAAGAACAGGCTGAAAGCCTCGATCAGAATGCGGTGCGTGGTATAGATGGCAATGGTGTTGGAGCCAATCACGTTCAGCAGATTGTTCGGTTGCACGCTATAGCGCTGCTCAAAGCCGTAAAAAAGCTTCATGATCAGCAGAATCGACAGCAGTGAGAGCAGCAGCGGCGCGTTGGCAAACCACAGCACGACCGAAATTGCGGCGAAAAGCGCCACCGGTAGCACGTTACGACGCAGCGCCAGCCCTTTCATCCATGTCATCAGCTGTGCGCCGTAACAGGCCCCCAGGCTGTAGTAGATGGCATTACGGACTACGCTGTTCATGCCCCACCAGGGTAACGGCAGGAAGTTAATCGCCAGGCTTGCCAGTGCCAGCAGGGCGATCATGGGCAATTTCCAGCGGCTAAAGAATTTGCACAGGGTGAAATAGACCACCAGCGCGTACAGATACCAGAGACTGGTGCTGGCGGTGAGCATGCCTTTGATAAAGTCCGGTAAGGTAGCGGCGTAAGCGGCATTGGAGCCGTGGGGCAGTTCGCGCTCGGGTGCCAGCCAGGCGTTGATATGGCTCAGGGCTTGCCACTGCAGAACGCCCCACAGAATCAGTACCCAGACGATGCTCCAGATCCGTTTATCGATACTGTCACGCCAGGTCACCTCGTCGATGTACCGGCGAATCAAAAAACCGGAGATAAAGAAAAATACCGGCATACGAAAAGGGGCGAGATAAAGATTAAAGTAGACCCAGCATTTCGCCAGCAGCGCTGAAAGGGGAAGTTGTAGTGCATCCAGATGCGGATAAAAAGTGATCACCGAGTGATAAATGACCACTAAACAGATGCAAAGTCCTTTTATCTGATTAATCCATAATGCTTTTTGTTTCATCGGAAACCGATACCTGTATTGCCAAAAACGAACCGTTAAGTCTGCTAAGGGGCGCTGGTGATGTAATGGGTAAGAGTCTGTATCCGGGCATTTTTAAGAAAAGGTGGAGGGAGTTTGCGGCTAAGTTGTCCACAATTGTGACCTTAGCTGACTGATTTCCGTTGTTTTTTCGGAAAAATGAGAAGCAAAGCTTAGGGTTTCAGTCATTTACGCTTCACGGATTCGCTTATATACTCGTGGGTCTGCTATCAGCAAACAGACGGATTTCATGTACCAACCTGTCGCACTATTCATAGGCTTACGTTATATGCGTGGGCGCGCCGCGGACCGCTTCGGTCGCTTTGTCTCCTGGCTCTCTACCATTGGCATTACGCTTGGCGTGATGGCGCTGGTGACGGTGCTGTCGGTGATGAACGGCTTCGAGCGCGAGCTGCAAAACAATATTCTGGGGCTGATGCCGCAGGCCGTTCTCTCTTCTGCCAACGGGTCGGTTAACCCTCAACAGCTACCGGAAAGCGCGGTGAAGTTGCAGGGCGTAAACCGCGTCGCGCCGCTTACCACTGGTGATGTGGTGCTCCAAAGCGCCCGCAGCGTGGCGGTGGGTGTGATGCTCGGTATCGATCCGGCGCAAAAAGATCCGCTCACCCCTTATCTGGTTAATGTGAAGCAGACCGACCTGCAGCCCGGCCAATATAACGTGATCCTTGGCGAACAGCTGGCCGGGCAACTGGGCGTAAACCGTGGCGATCAGCTCCGGATCATGGTGCCTTCTGCCAGCCAGTTTACGCCGATGGGGCGCCTGCCGAGCCAGCGTCTCTTTAATGTGATTGGCACCTTTGCCGCCAGCAGTGAAGTCGATGGCTATCAGATGCTGGTGAATATTCAGGATGCCTCACGCCTGATGCGCTACCCGGCGGGCAATATCACCGGCTGGCGTCTGTGGCTGAATGAGCCATTGAAGGTTGACGTGCTCAGCCAGCAGACCCTGCCAGAAGGGACCAAATGGCAGGACTGGCGCGACCGCAAAGGCGAGCTGTTCCAGGCCGTGCGCATGGAAAAGAATATGATGGGCCTGCTGCTGAGCCTGATCGTCGCCGTGGCGGCGTTTAATATCATTACCTCGCTGGGGCTGATGGTAATGGAGAAGCAGGGCGAGGTGGCGATTCTCCAGACCCAGGGGCTGACGCCGCGCCAGATTATGGCGGTCTTTATGGTTCAGGGGGCCAGCGCCGGGATTGTCGGTGCGCTGTTGGGTGCCGTACTGGGGGCGCTACTCGCCAGTCAGTTGAACAATTTAATGCCTATTATCGGCGCACTGCTTGATGGCGCGGCGTTGCCGGTCGCCATTGAGCCGCTGCAGGTCGTGGGTATCGCGCTGGCCGCGATGGCCATTGCGCTGCTCTCTACGCTTTACCCTTCCTGGCGCGCTGCCGCCACTCAACCCGCTGAGGCTTTACGTTATGAATAAGATCCTGTTGCAATGCGACAACCTGTGCAAACGCTATCAGGAAGGCAACGTGCAGACTGATGTCCTGCACAATGTCAGCTTCAGCGTAGGAGAGGGGGAGATGATGGCCATTGTCGGGACCTCTGGCTCTGGCAAAAGTACCTTATTGCACCTGCTCGGCGGACTGGATACCCCCACCTCCGGGGATGTGATCTTCTCCGGTACGCCGCTCAGTACCATGTCTTCAACGGCGAAGGCCGATCTGCGTAACCGCGAGCTGGGCTTTATTTATCAGTTCCACCATCTGCTGCCCGATTTTACCGCGCTGGAAAACGTGGCCATGCCGCTGCTGATCGGTAAAAAGAGACCGGCAGAGATCAATGAGCGCGCCAGCGCGATGCTGAATGCAGTTGGTCTGGGCCACCGTGGTAATCACCGTCCATCGGAACTCTCTGGCGGTGAACGCCAGCGCGTGGCCATTGCCCGTGCGCTGGTCAATAATCCGCGTCTGGTGCTGGCGGATGAGCCGACCGGTAACCTGGATGCCCGTAACGCCGACAGCATCTTCCAGCTGTTAGGTGAACTGAACGCCTCTCAGGGTACAGCCTTCCTGGTCGTGACCCACGACCTGCAGCTGGCGAAACGGATGTCGCGCCAGCTTGAGATGCGCGACGGCCGTTTGAATGCGGAACTGACCCTGATGGGGGCAGATTAATGGCTTCACCATTATCGTTACTTATCGGCCTGCGCTTTAGCCGTGGCCGCCGCCGTAGCGGCATGGTATCGCTGATCTCGGTGATCTCCACCGTGGGTATCGCGCTGGGCGTGGCGGTATTAATCGTCGGCCTGAGCGCCATGAACGGTTTCGAGCGCGAGCTGAACAACCGTATTCTGGCGGTGGTGCCGCATGGCGAGATCGAGCCAGTTAATCAACCCTGGAATAACTGGAACGAGGCGCTAAACAAAGTAGAGAAGGTGCCCGGTGTGGCTGCCGCTGCGCCCTATATCAACTTTACCGGCCTGGTGGAGAGCGGCGTTAATCTGCGCGCGATTCAGGTAAAGGGGGTTAACCCTCGTCAGGAAGAGAAACTGAGCGCATTGCCGCAATTTGTGAAAGACGGCGCATGGACGGGCTTTAAAGCGGGCGAACAACAGATCATTATAGGCAAAGGGGTGGCCGACGCGCTGAAAGTGAAGCAGGGCGACTGGGTCTCGATCATGATCCCGAATGCCAGCGCCGATCATAAATTGCAGCAGCCGAAGCGCGTGCGCTTGCACGTTACCGGCATCCTGCAGCTCAGCGGCCAGCTTGATCACAGCTTTGCCATGGTCCCGCTGGAAGATGCCCGTCAGTATCTGGATATGGGTAGCAGCGTCACCGGTATTGCCATCAAGGTGAACGACGTCTTTAACGCTAACAAGCTGGTGCGCGATGCAGGCGAAGTGACCAATAGCTATGTCTATATCAAGAGCTGGATTGGCACCTATGGCTATATGTATCGCGATATTCAGATGATCCGCGCCATTATGTATCTGGCGATGGTGCTGGTGATTGGCGTGGCCTGCTTTAACATTGTCTCGACGCTGGTAATGGCGGTGAAGGACAAGAGTGGCGACATTGCGGTGCTGCGTACTCTCGGCGCCAAAGACGGTCTTATTCGTGCCATTTTCGTCTGGTATGGTTTGCTCGCCGGGCTGCTGGGAAGCCTCTGTGGTGTAGTGATTGGCGTAGTGGTTTCTCTGCAACTCACCCCGATTATCAATGGAATTGAGCGTCTAATCGGCCATCAGTTCCTCTCTGGCGATATCTATTTTATTGACTTCCTGCCGTCTGAATTGCACTGGCTGGACGTCGTTTATGTGCTGATTACAGCACTTTTGTTGAGTCTGCTGGCAAGCTGGTATCCGGCGCGTCGCGCAAGCCGAATCGATCCGGCGAGGGTGCTAAGTGGCCAGTAATTACGTCTTGATGTAGCGATCGTAAGGCCGCTATATCGAAAGAGGAATGCACTATGTATTACGGATTTGATATTGGCGGCACCAAAATTGCGCTCGGCGTGTTTGATGAGAATCTCAAACTGCAGTGGGAAACCCGCGTTCCCACGCCGCATGAAAGCTACGATGAATTCTTAACCACTCTCGTCGCGCTGGTGGGGCAGGCCGATGCGCGCTTTGGTGTGACAGGCAGCGTGGGGATAGGTATTCCCGGCATGCCGGAAACCGATGACGGCACGCTCTACGCCGCCAACGTGCCTGCGGCCAGCGGTAAACCCCTTCGCGCGGATCTCACCCGCCTGTTGGCGCGCGATGTGCGTCTGGATAACGACGCAAACTGTTTTGCCCTCTCTGAAGCCTGGGACGATGAGTTTCGCCGTTATCCACTGGTTATGGGGCTGATTCTCGGCACTGGCGTCGGCGGCGGGCTTATTATTGATGGCAAACCGATCACCGGCCGCAGTTATATAACCGGCGAGTTTGGTCATATCCGGCTTCCTGTCGATGCGCTGGAGGTCGTCGGTCGCGATTTCCCGCTTATCCGCTGTGGTTGCGGCCAGCATGGCTGCATTGAGAATTACCTGTCAGGCCGTGGATTTGCATGGCTGTATGAACACTTCTATCATCAAAAAATGCAGGCACCCGAAATCATCGCCCTGTGGAATCAGGGAGATGAACAGGCGAAAGCGCATGTTGAGCGCTATCTCGACCTGCTGGCGGTCTGTCTGGGTAACATACTTACCGTCGTCGATCCTGACCTGTTGGTCATTGGCGGCGGGTTATCAAACTTTACCGCGATCACGGAGCGGTTATCAGAACGTTTACCGCGGCATTTGCTGCCGGTTGCCCGCCTGCCGCGCATTGAAAAAGCGCGCCATGGGGATGCCGGGGGAATGCGCGGTGCGGCGTTCCTGCACCTCAGCCGCTAGCCAGAAGAGGTTTTTATGTTGTCGCGTCGGTCACATCGCCTCACCCGTTTTCGCAGAAATAAACGTCGTTTGCGTGAACGCTTACGCCAACGAATATTCTTCAGAGATCAGGTAATGCCAGAATTAATGGAAAAACCGAGAGTAGTGGTGCTGACCGGAGCAGGGATCTCCGCAGAGTCAGGCATTCGCACCTTCCGGGCCGCTGATGGGCTGTGGGAAGAGCACCGTGTGGAGGACGTCGCAACGCCGGAAGGCTTTGCTCGTAACCCGCAGCTGGTCCAGTCGTTTTACAATGCGCGTCGCCGTCAGCTGCAATCTGCTGAAATTGCCCCTAACGCGGCGCATCTGGCGCTGGCGAGGCTGGAAGAGGCGCTGGGCGACCGTTTCCTGCTGGTGACGCAGAACATCGATAATCTCCATGAGCGCGCGGGTAATAAGAATGTTATCCATATGCACGGTGAACTGCTCAAGGTACGCTGCGCCTGGAGCGGGCAGGTGCTGGAGTGGACCGGCGATGTCACCCCTGATGACAAATGCCACTGCTGTCAATTTCCGTCTGCGCTGCGCCCGCACGTCGTCTGGTTCGGCGAAATGCCGCTGGGTATGGATGAGATCTACAGCGCGCTGGCGATGGCCGATGTGTTTATCGCCATTGGCACCTCCGGGCACGTCTATCCCGCAGCCGGGTTCGTCCATGAGGCGAAACTGCAGGGGGCGCACACGGTAGAGCTTAATCTTGAACCGAGCCAGGTGGGGAGTGAATTTGAAGAGAAACAGTACGGTCTGGCCAGTGAAGTGGTGCCGGCGTTCGTAGAAAAGTTACTGAAGGGATTGTAAAAAGAGGTGAGGGCGCAGGCCCTCACCGTATTTATTAGCGACCTGCTTTCAATTTCTGATAATACTCTTCGTAGATGCGGCTGGCGTCGCCCACATCGTTTTGCCACTCACCTTTACTGATAGTGTCGGCATCAGGATAGAGCGTCTTATCGTTCGCCACGTCCGGGCTGAGCAGTTTACGCGCCGCGAGATTCGGGGTCGGGTAGCCAATGGTTTCTGCCACCTCTTTGGCCACATCCGGGCGCAGCAGGAAGTTGATCAGCTTCATGGCGCCATCTACGTTCCTGGCGTTTGCCGGGATCGCGAGGCTGTCCATCCAGAAGATGCCCCCCTCTTTTGGCCAGATGACCTCCAGCGGGGTACCGGCCTGACGCGCCACATACGCCGAACCGTTCCACACCATGCCGAGGTTCACTTCCCCTTCCATGTACGGGTTCGCCGGGTTATCGGAGTTAAAGGCCGCCACGTTAGGCATCAGCTTTCTCAGCTCGTTGTAGGCGGCTTCGATCTCTTTCGGATCGGTGGTGTTGCCGGAATAACCGAGTTTACGTAGCGCCATCTGGAACACTTCGCGCGCATCGTCGGTCAACAGCAGGCTACCCTTATACTCGGGTTTCCACAGATCGGCCCAGCTGGTCACCGTTTTCGGATCCATCTCGTCACGGTTTACGCCAATCGCGGTGGCACCCCAGATATAGGGAATGGAGTAGTCGTTGTTAGGATCGAAGGGTTTGTTCAGCATCTCAGGATCAAGGTTAGCGAAGTTGGTCAGCTTCGTCTTATCGATCTTCTGGATCATCCCCTCTTTACGCATTTTATCCACGAAATAGGTCGAGGGTACGACCAGATCGTAGGCGCCGTCTTTATACGTTTTGAGCTTGGCATACATGGTTTCGTTCGACTCGTAGGTCGAATAGATCACCTTGATACCGGTCTCTTTGGTGAACTGCTCCAGCAGGCCTGGCGGCACATACTCGGTCCAGTTATAGAAGTAGAGTGTTTTACTGTCGTCCGCGTGCGCAGCGCTCATACCGAAAGCAAGCGCGCCAGCCGCGAGCAGGTGGCGTGACCATTTCATCATTTTAACGTCCCCTGAACTTTTGTTTTATCACGAGCAATAAGCTGGCTGGTAATGACCAGAACCAGCGATAACATCAACAGAATGGTGGCCAGCGCGTTTACCTCCGGCGAGACGCCCACTTTAACCATCGAATAAATTTTCAGCGGCAAGATCTCATAGCTCGGCCCGGTGACGAACGAAGAAACTACGACATCGTCCATCGACAGGGTAAAGCTCAACAGCCATCCGGCTGCCACCGCGGGCATCGCCAGCGGCAGGAGGATCTTGCGCAGAATCACCATCTCACTGGCACCCAGATCTTTCGCCGCTTCCAGCATGCGCACGTCAAATCCCTTCAGACGGGAGTAAACCGTCACCACCACGAAAGGCAGGCAGAAGGTGATATGCGAAAAGAGCAGCGACCAGAAGCCGAGTTGCACGCCCAGCAGCATAAACAGCACCAACAGCGATATGGCCATGACAATGTCCGGAGACATCATCACCACAAACAGCATGCCGCTCACAAACGGCTTGCCGCGAAAGCGGTAACGGTAGAGGGCCACGGCGGTCAGCGAGCCAATCAAGGTCGCAAACGTGGCCGAGACGATTGCCATCGTCAACGAATGCTGCGCAGCCTGGAGCAAACTGTCGTTGTTGACCAGCAGGCTATACCACTTGGTGGTAAAACCCTGCCAGTTGATCCCGAAACGTGAACTGTTAAATGAATTCACAATCAGGATGATGATGGGAATATACAAATAAGCATAGATGGCGGTCATAAAACCGCCGCGAAGCAGTCGACCCATCATTCCAGCTCACCTTTTTTGTTAAGCAGTCGGGATGCGCGCCAGTAGACCATTAGCATCAGCCCCATAACCACCGTCAGCGTGATGCTGGTGGCGGAGCCAAACGGCCAGTCGCGAATATTGAGGAACTGGCTTTTGATGACGTTGCCAATCAGCAGGTTTTTCGCGCCACCCATCAGATCCGAGACGTAGAACAGCCCCATGGCCGGCAGTATCACCAGCAGGCAACCGGCGATGATACCCGGCATCGTCAGCGGCAGGATTATCCGGATAAAGGTCTGCATCTTACTGGCGCCGAGGTCCCTTGCCGCTTCCAGCAGCGGCTTATCGAGCTTCTCGATGCTGGAGTAGAGCGGCATCACCATAAAGGGCAGCAGTATATAAACCAGGCCGATAATGACGGCGCCCGGGGTGTACATAATGCGAAGCGGGGTCTCGATGATCCCCAGCCACAGCAAAAATTCATTCAGATACCCTTTGGTACTAAGGAAAATCTTCAGGCCATAGATGCGAATCAGAGAGTTGGTCCAGAATGGCACAATCAGCAGAAACAGCAGCAGCGGGCGAATTTTCTGTGGCAGACGCGCCAGAAACCAGGCGAAGGGATAGCCCAGCACCAGACAGGCGAGGGTGGCTATCACGGCCATGTTCAGCGAGTGCATGAGCACCTGGAAATAGAGCGGATCCAGCAGGCGCGCGTAGTTATCCAGCGTAAAGACCAGCTTAACGAAGTGGGCATCGTCGCGGGTCAAAAAGCTGGTGGCGATGATCATCAGGTTGGGTAAGAAGACAAACAACACAAGCCAACCGACGATAGTGGCAATCACCACATTCTGGAACTTACTTGTGTTCTTCATCAGCCAGTACGACCTCCCAGCTCTCTACCCAGTTAATGGCCATTTTCTGGTCAAGGGAGTGGTCGAAGTCGGGATCGTCTTCATTGAAGAACTCACTGACCAACACCATTTTGCCATTTTCGAGTTCAACCACCGACTCCAGGGTCATGCCCTTATAGTTGCGCTCGCGGATATAACCAATCAGACCTTCGACGTCGCTGCTGTCATGGATCTCGTCAACGCGCAGATCTTCCGGGCGCAGCATTACGTTCAGCTTTTGCCCTTTTTCTACCGCAAAGTTAACGGTGATGTTGCACTCATGGCCTTCGACGCTGGCGCGGACGCGCTGCGCATCCAGGCGTTCGATAACCGTGGCGCTAAAGTTATTGATCTCACCAATAAAGCTGGCGACAAAGAGGTTTTTCGGCTCTTCATAGATCTCACGCGGCGTGCCGTCTTGCTCGATTTTGCCTTCGCGCATCACGACGATACGGTCGGACATTGTCAGCGCCTCTTCCTGATCGTGCGTCACGAAAACAAAGGTGATGCCCAGCTTACGCTGTAGCGCTTTCAACTCGTTCTGCATCTGTTTGCGCAGTTTGTAATCCAGCGCGGAGAGCGATTCGTCGAGTAACAACAGGCGGGGTTTGTTCACTACCGCGCGGGCAATGGCGACGCGCTGCTGCTGTCCTCCGGAGAGCTGATGCGGCTTGCGCTGGGCAAACTCTTCCAGCTGCACCATGCGCAGCGCCTCCGTCACACGCGGGGCAATCTCCTGCGCCGGGGTTTTCTGCATGCGCAGGCCAAAAGCGACATTTTCAAAGACCGTCATATGCGGGAAGAGGGCGTAGCTCTGGAAGACGGTATTGACGTGGCGATGCTCGGCAGGGACGTCGGTGATATCCTGGTTTTCAAGATGAATATGGCCGGTGTCGACGTTTTCCAGCCCGGCGATCAGGCGCAATACTGTTGTCTTACCGCAGCCAGAGGGGCCGAGAAGCGTAAGGAACTCGCCGTTGTTAATGGTCAAATTAAGATCGGCGATAACGGTTTTACCATCAAAACTCTTATTAATGCCCGATAAAAGCACCAGCGGTGACAGTGAACCTGGTTGTGTATTCAATTTATGACTCTGTCCCATATCGACGCTGCGATCTATCTAACGCAGCGGGGTTTGTGTGTAACCACCTTGGTGACTCGTAATGAGGGCGGCCATTCTACGGCAAACCATTGAATTCGCCAATCCTTGATGCTCCCCGATAAGCTACCTTTATTAGCAACGGGATGAGATAAACGAAAAATATTCTCGTTTGCGGGATAAAAGTGACCTGACGCAATATTTGCGTTTTAGGGCTTATTGATAATGTTGTCACAAAAAGTGAGGGTGACTGCATGGATAAATTACTAGAGCGTTTTTTACAGTACGTTTCGCTGGATACCCAATCTAAGCCGGGTGTTCGCCAGGTACCGAGCACAGAGGGCCAATGGAAATTACTGCAGCTGCTAAAGTCGCAGCTTGAAGAGTTAGGCCTGGTCAACGTGACATTAAGTGACAAAGGCACGGTCATGGGCACGCTACCGGCGAACGTGCCGGGTGAGATCCCGGCCATTGGTTTCATATCCCATGTTGATACCTCCCCTGATTATAGCGGCAAAAACGTTAACCCTCAGATTGTGGAGAACTATCGCGGCGGCGATATCGCCCTGGGCGTCGGCGATGAGATTTTATCCCCGGTCATGTTCCCTGTGCTCCACCAGTTGCTCGGCCAGACCCTGATCACGACAGACGGTAAAACGCTGTTGGGAGCAGACGATAAAGCTGGCGTCGCCGAGATCATGACCGCGCTGGCGGTGCTGAAGGGTAAAAACATTCCTCACGGTGATATTCGTGTCGCCTTCACCCCCGATGAAGAGGTGGGGAAAGGGGCGAAGCATTTTGATGTGGAGGCGTTTAACGCAAAATGGGCCTACACCGTGGATGGCGGTGGCGTAGGGGAGCTGGAGTTCGAAAACTTCAACGCCGCGTCGGTCAATATCCGCATCGTGGGCAACAATGTGCACCCAGGCACCGCAAAAGGGGTAATGGTTAACGCACTATCGCTGGCGGCGCGTATCCACGCCGAAGTGCCTGCCGGGGAGAGCCCGGAGCAGACGGAAGGTTATGAAGGTTTTTATCACCTCACCAGCATTAAAGGCACCGTTGACCGCGCGGATATGCACTACATCATTCGCGATTTCGACCGCGAGGGGTTTGAAGCGCGTAAACGTAAAATCATGGATATCGCCAAAAAGGTTGGCAAGGGGCTGCACCCGGATTGCTATATCGAACTGGTGATTGAAGACAGTTATTACAATATGCGGGATAAGGTGGTCGCACATCCGCACATTCTGGATATCGCCCAGCAGGCGATGCGTGATTGCGATATTGAACCGCAACTTAAGCCGATTCGTGGCGGAACCGACGGGGCACAGCTCTCCTTTATGGGATTACCTTGCCCGAATCTCTTCACCGGGGGCTATAACTACCACGGCAAGCATGAGTTCGTCACCCTGGAAGGGATGGAGAAAGCGGTGCGGGTTATTGTGCGCATTGCCGAACTGACGGCGAAAGGGTAATCAGGAAGAGTCCGGGTGGCGTTATGGCCACCCGGTACAGGCGCGACTTAGTCCTCAAAGAACCAGTAGCCGCTGTTAACCAGCGCGGCGAGCATCGCCAGGAAGGAGGGGTCATCCAGCGCATCGCCAAACTGTGCGGCATCCAGCACCATATGGCTGGCGATAGCTTCCACGGCAGGGCGGTGAGGTGAATCCAGCTTCTCGCCGTTAACATAAACCTCGCCATCGATACGCAGTACGCGCAGACCACCCAGGCGTACCAGTTTGTCGCCCTGCTGCAGCGCATCGTAGATTTCGTCTGGCTGGTAAGGTGGCTCCGGCGGCGAAACGTCCAGCTCGTGACGAGACTGGCTGACAAACTCACCAAACCACTGGTTAAAATGTTCTGGTTGATTAATCAGATCCAACATCATCCCGCGCAGTTTATCGAGCTCCTGCGGCAGGATATCGGCGGGATGTTCACGGGCAGGAACGTCCGGATCGGCAAAGCGGTGGCTTCCCAGTTCGCGCTGCAGGACGTAGTCCGCAAAGCTGCTGATCATCTCCCGGCCGCTTGGCGCGCGGAATCCGACGGAATAGTTCATCGAATTCTCCAGCGAGTAGCCTTCGTGCGGGAATCCTGGCGGAATATAGAGAATGTCGCCCGGCTCCAGCTCTTCATCAATAATGCCTTCAAAGGGAGCAACCTGCAGCAAATCCGGATGCGGGCAGTGCTGCTTCATGGGCACTTTGTCACCCACGCGCCAGCGGCGACGGCCGGTGCCCTGAATGATAAAGACGTCATACTGATCGAGATGCGGGCCTACGCCGCCGCCAGGCACGGAGAAGGAGATCATCAGATCGTCCATCCGCCAGTCAGGCAGCGCGCGGAACGGGCGCATCAGCGCTGCGGTAGGTTCATGCCAGTGGTTGACGGCCTGAACTAACAGCGACCAGTTGGTCTCGCCGAGGTGATCGTAGCTCTCGAACGGACCATGGCTAACCTGCCATTTCCCATCCTCATGACTGACCAGGCGGCTATCGACCTCATTCTCCATCGCTAAGCCAGCGAGTTCATCAGGGGAGATAGGATCGACGAAATTTGCAATGCCGCGTTTCAGAACGACCGGGCGTTTTTGCCAGTAACGTTCAATAAACTCAGGCCAGTTAAGTGTTAAGTGATAATCCATAATATTTTATTCCGCAGGCTCTTACTGAGACGGATTATAACGGAAGCTCAGACACCTGCGCGTGAGAATCTCGCTTTTTTCACCCGGAGGGCTTAACTCTCATGGTCACCAGGCTGTTGGCGGCCAAAGATTGCCACCATGCGGGCACCGCCGAGCAGGCTGTCGCCCGTTTCGATACGGCCGTCATACTGCTCAACAATATCCCGCGCGACCGAAAGCCCCACGCCCTGGCCTGGACGCAGGGTATCAGCCCGCTGTCCGCGGTCGAAGACCTGATCGCGTTTACCCTGGGGAATACCGGGGCCATCGTCCTCAACAATAATATGAAGTTGATCGTCGTCCTGTCGGGCCGAGATTTCGACAAACTCGAGGCAATATTTGCAGGCGTTATCAAGCAGATTACCCATCACCTCCATAAAGTCGTTTTTCTCGCCAATGAAGCTTATCTCCGGCGAAATATCGAGGCTGATGCTGACCCCTTTACGTTGATAGACCTTGTTCAACGCCGAGGTGAGGTTGTCCAGCAGCGGCGCCACCGGGTGAAGTTCGCGGCTGAGCAACGCACTGCCAGAACGCATACTTGCCCGGTGCAGGTAGTAGCCAATCTGCTGGGAGATACGGCTGATCTGTTCCAGCATCACCGGCTCGGCGTCGTCCACGCTCAGCTTCGCGCTGCGCAGGGAGCGTAAGGTACTTTGTAATACCGCCAGCGGCGTCTTCAGACTGTGGGTCAGGTCGGTCAGCGTTGTGCGGTATTTATCATAGCGTTCACGCTCACTTTTCAGCAGGCGGTTCAGGTTCCGCACCAGGCTGGTCAGTTCACGGGTGGTGACCGGGTTAAGTCTCTCCCGGTGATGCTCTTCCAGCTCACGCACCTCTTTCGCCAGCGACTCGATAGGGCGCAGGCTCCACCAGGCGGCGACCCACAACAGGGGGATCACCAGCAGCAGGTTCGCCACCAGCACATAGACGAACCAGTTCCACACCATATAAGAGCGTTTTAGCTCAACGGGAATGGTATCGATCACCACGATGGTGAGCTGGGGCATTTCGAGGGTCGCGGGGTAGAGATTAATGGCGACCGAGTGGGTCATCTCAGTGTCGTCATCATCTTCGCGGATCTCGCTCAGTTGCTGCTGCATAGAGCGGTCATTACCCACCAGGCTGCTGGAGGCGTTAAGATCTGCCTCCAGCTCGTGAAATCCGTTGGTTCTCAGCCACTCCGGCTGGATACGGTTCACCAGCCAGGGTACATCTCGCTGGGCCCAGAGAAGCTGGCCCTTTTCACCGTATATCAGGGCGATGGTCGGGCTCTGTCGGTCCAGATGTTCCGGCATGTCGATGCTGATTTTATTATTTTCCCATCGGGCAAGGGTATAAAACAGGTTACTTTCGCCGCGCAGTAGGCGAAAGGTGGTCTTATCAAAGCTAACGCTGTAACCCACCAACGCCACCAGACCATAGGCTAAAGAGAGCACCAGCACCACGGCGGCTGTCGCCAGCAGGAAGCGAACCCGCAGCGAAAGCGGCAGGAAGTGACGCAGAATTTTTTTCATTTAGCGTAATTCGAAAAGGTAGCCCTGACCGCGGACCGTCGTAATGACATCTTCCGGATACTGTGCCTGGATCTTTTTCCTTAGACGCCCCATCAGCACATCAATGGTGTGGCTTTCACGCAACTCAGCATCAGGATAGAGCTGCAACATCAGGGAATCTTTGCTAACCACTTTGCCGCTGTTGCGGATCAGGGTTTCCATAATGGTGTATTCGAAAGCGGTCAGTTTGATCACCTCGTCATTGATGGAGAGCTCACGGCGAGAGAGATCGACCTGGAAAGGCGGTAGCGAGATCACCTGAGAGGCGTGGCCGCTGTTACGGCGCATCAGGGCCTGCATGCGGGCAGCGACTTCTTCAATATGGAAGGGCTTGGTCACATAGTCGTCGGCCCCGGCGCTAAGTACCTCGACTTTATCCTGCCACCCTTCGCGGGCGGTTAACACCAGCACGGGCAGTGAGACATCGTGGCTGCGCCAGCGACGAATGAGCGACAGGCCGTCTTCATCCGGCAGGCCGAGATCAACGATGGCAATATCCGGCAAGTGTTCATTCAGATAGTAGTCAGCCTCTTTGGCATCTTCGGCATCATCCACCTGATGACCCATTTCCTGAAGTTGAACCTTCAGGTGATGACGTAATAATGCATTATCCTCGACAACCAATACGCGCATCATCGCTTCTCCCTAAAATAAATGCTCTGAATAGTTTAACGCTGATTATGTGACATGGAATCAGCCCCATGAAATTAAATGACTTTTTTCATGCTCCCCAACCCTTGGGGGCTTCTTGGGGGCAACGCCGTCGGCATTTGCTTGTTCAGCATGTTGACCTGATCCTGATTCATATCGCTAATCCACTTCGAATAAACCTGATACACCATACGCGCGTCCTCGTGTCCCATCTGACTAGCAATAAAAGAAGGGTTGGCACCGGCCATCAGCGTCCAGCATGCGAAAGTATGGCGCGTCTGATAGGCGTTTCTCTTACGGATACCGGAAAGTTTAGTACCGCGCTTCCAGCGTAGGAGATTGAGTTTTTCGAAAAATGGTTATTCTTTGATCCTGAGTTTTCGCCAGGTATGAAAACAAAGCGTAAATTCTGCCGCTCAGTCTTACCCAGTTCACGATGATGAAACACTATCTCCTGCTTCTGACCGCCGCCCATGATTTCATATTGCACCAGCAGGGCCTCATGGGCAGGCTTCAGCAATGTGATAGTTCTTATGCCTGCATCCGTTTTAGGCGGCACAAATAACCGCTTGTTCGTCAGGCTTCTCGATACGTGGATTTCACCCTTTTTCAGGTCAATATCTTCCCATGCGAGTGCACAAATTTCGCCAGGCCTTAATCCCGTATGTACCGCAACAATGATGATCAAAGCTTGTCTACGGGGAAGGGCGGCGATTAGGGCCTGGTACTCATGAAGTAAAAGCGGATCCGGATCTGGCTTAGACAGTTTGAGTCTCGATACCCCCTCATGAGGAGCATGTAATATAAACTGACTTCGCTGCGCGAGCTTCAGCATTTCTGATAAAACAGCTATCTGTTTATTGACCGTTGAGGGGGCGCGACCCTGCTTTGCCGTATTAGGTATTGCCGGGTTGATAACTGACCCTGTTAGCAGTTCTCTGCGGTAGTTCAAAATGTCAGCATGCTGGATATCATCGAGACGAGTATGTACTCCCACAACACGTTGCAACGTATTTACTGCTGAGGTAATTGATTGCAATGTTGCGGCAGATACTTCCAGGGCCTTGGTATCAAGGAAAAATTCGCTTAGCTCGCTGAACGTTACGATCCGTTTTGTTGTTGAGAATTTTTTCAGCGATTTGGATTCAGGGAATCGTTCAGCGTAACTGAAGTTCCCCAGTTGGATCTCACTCATGATGAGTGCGCGAAGATTACCCGTGGCGATTCAGACATTTACCTCAATGAATCGACAGTTCGTTATCACTGCGCAGCGCAAGGATGGGGAGACTGGATAGCAACTAACTGCAAACATCTTGGCCTTCTTGGCTTGCAAACATTAGAGTTCTGGGCCTCCAAGCGCGATTATATGTCATCCTGGGATGGTGAAGTTAAGGTGCTTGGGCTTAAAGTAATTGTGCCATCCAGCTGCCAAGGTTATTTTGTCTTGTCGAGCCTTGAGCTAAAACACAATGGTAACTTTTTGGCTACGAGTCCTGACGTGATTATTAAGGATGTGACAATAGATTTATCGAATGCTTCTGGGCTTGTAGATCTGCGTATTCTTGATTTAGGGTTATCTGCAGGAACTAACCTTGAGCAGTATATGATACTGCCAAATAGTCATTACATTGAAAATGTCAAAGTTGTCGGTACAAGGAGTTTTGGTGCCAGTCTGTCTGCAAGTGTTGTTTATAACCAAAGGAACTACTCAGGAATAACGGCCCCTCAACTTTCAACTATCGTAGGGAGAGGAAAATATAAGCTTACGGTGAAGGATGTGGACTTGGCTCGGCTTGGGAATGCTACGCAGGCATCCAACCCTACATATAACGTGCAATCGTTTAAGTTTACGACATATCGTGTTCTTCAAGATGTGACAATCAATAACAGTTACAACTGTGTCCCTTATATCTCTGGCTGGGATGATATGCTGGTCCGGGTTTCCAATCAGGATATGGCTATGGGTTATATCGACGGAGCTGTATCTCGTACAAGCCCCTCGTATAATCGAATCTTCTTCAGCAACTGCAGAATTTACGGAGTTGGGTGGGGGGCTAGCGGCGGGCAGAGAACTGGAATTTTTGACTTCACGAGTTGCGTTTTCGGATGGTTTTCAGCAATAACTGGCGTTACCGAAACATCAAACACAAGTATTGGTGCGCTATTTGGTTCTGCTGAAGGCAATAATACTTCTACAGGAAAGATGTCGGGGTGTGCCATTTTGGTTCCTACCAACTCTTATCAGCAGGTTGATGCGACTTTCAAAACAAGAGTGACAACAGGTTACACAAACCCGGGAGTTTATCAGTAAAAAAAGGGTGGGCCACGCCCACCCCGAACTCTAATTTACAGGGATGTTGATTTTATGAAGAACACCAGAAAGGTCATAGGTCCCTACCTCGATGTTTGCAATATCACCTTTGTTAATTGACTTAGCGGTCCAGCTATAATCTGTCAACTTAGTAGATCTCGGCCAGAAGTCCGTATAAACAGGGCGCGCCTCTCCTTTATAGGTAATTCTCATATACACCTTTGGCCCCTGTTTAAAGTTACCGGATGAAATGTCATTATTAGTTTTAAGCACAATTAGATCATTGCTTTTAGCTATGTAAATGCTTTCAAGTACCGTTCCCTTTTCTGGAATAATTGGTTTGTCAACCTTAACTTCTTTGGACTCAGGCAGAATTGAATAGTCAAACGTTGAGTTGGACTTTCTTATTCTTGAAACTCCGAAGTATTCTCCATAAGTATTTACCGAGTGGTACATATCAAACTTCTCACCCACCGACAGAAGCTTGGGGAAGTAGAAATCGGGGATCGAAAAGTCTTTTTTCCCCTTAAGCTTCATTTCCTCAATGACTTTCATACGTACGTCATTCTGCATGAATGCTGATTTATATGAGTTGTACATGAAGTAATAGGATGGGGAGAAGTATGCGAAAAGTACTGCGGCAATACCGGCAAAAAATAGCTTAATAGAAGTTCCGTGGTAAGCCTGATTTATTGCAAAAGACATAGAGATAAGCATCAGAACCAGAGTTCCGTTGCCTGAACGTGGAGGATAACCCGGAGCCGCAGCCATCATTGCAACAGAGAGAAGGGATGCTGACAGGAACGCCGCTGAGCAAATGATTCTTGATTTCAGTACATCTTTAACTTTTGCATTCAAACATCCCGCAAGCAGTGACACACTGATCATAAGCAATGGCAGCCAAAGCATGCCTATCATCTCTGGCGCCCGGCTATAGAAGTGTTCAACAAGCCTATCCACCATAGGTTTGTCATACCAGTATGCAAAATACTTAGCTCGAGCAGCGTTGCCAGGCGATAGTACTAATATAGCATAACCAATTAGCGCACTGAATGAGTACAATGCAAATGAATAGTTAAGCTCTTTTTTAAGGAAATATCTTATTACAAAGAAAAGAGCAGGAGCAGCGACGGCCACAAAACCTGTATTTTCGTTAGAGCATCCCGCAGCTAAAGCAAGGAGCAATGAAACAATTGATAAACTATTATCTTGCTTAAAGTAAGACTTAAATATGGAAAGCAAGAAGAAGCATAGTATGACGTTAGTCCATAAGTAGTTTGCAGACCCAACCAGCCAGAAGGTTGTTTGTCCTATGTTAGTATTGGATATCCAATATGTAAGGAAAACAATTATTGATACAACAATGAATCCTGAGCAAGACTGGTTCTTTGTTGTGGTATAACCTATTCTGGTTAAGGAATAGGTTAATAAAACTGGAGCCAGTGAGTTTATTGCTGCCCTAATGTAATGATTATCAATGAAGAGTATGAACCCGCTAATGTAGTCCGCTATTACCCGCCCACTCCATGTAAAATAGTGGTTGATATGCGAGTCTAATCCAATGCCCTTCAAAGCATAAGCATAATCATCAGAATGAATTGGTGTATGCAATGCTATGCCAAGCGTTAAGGCATACATTAGAAAATATGCAAGAGAAATTTTAATCTTATCGACGTTCATTTTTTATTCCTTTGATTATATATCTTGGTCTTGATTTTACTTCGACATATATCCTGCCAATGTATTCTCCAAGCACACCAATACCTATCAACTGAATTCCACCTAGGAATAGAATAGAAACTAAAAGAGATGGATAACCACGTACAGCGTTACCGAACACCAACGTGTCGAAAATCATCCATGCGCCGTAAAGGAACGCCACCCCAGCAACGAACAGGCCGACATATGTCCACATGCGTAGAGGGAAAGTTGAGAAGCTGGTGATTCCTTCAAGCGCCAGGTTCCACAACTTCCAGCCGTTGAATTTAGTGCTGCCAGCCACACGCTCGGCTCGGGCATACTCTACAACATCAGTGCGGCCACCAACCCAGCTCAGAACGCCTTTCATGAAAAGATTCCGTTCAGGCAAAAGCTTGATATTTTCCACAACATCACGTGACATTAAGCGGAAATCGCCGACGTTCTCCTCGATTTTAGGATTGCTGATTTTATTATGAAGTTTGTAGAACCACTCGGCAGTTTTGCGTTTCATCCTTCCATCAGTAGAGCGGTCATGTCGCTTAGCCAGAACCATATCGGCGCCAGCCTGCCACTTCTCAATCAGGCGAGGAATAACCTCGATAGGGTCCTGCAAATCAACATCGATCGGGATAATCGCCTCGCCGGTTGCATGATCAAGTCCAGCGAAAAGCGCCGGCTCTTTGCCGAAATTACGAGTAAATGAGAGGGTCTTTACGAGTGGGTCGGATATAGCAAGCGCGTTAATTATTGACTCTGTCGCGTCTTTGCTGCCGTCATTAATGAAAACAATCTCAATATCGTGCTGCTTTAATCCCTCGAACTCCCGCACCGTTTTATAGAAAATCGGTATCGCGTCCTCTTCATTAAAGACGGGAACTACCAAAGAAATTTTCATTTCGCATCCCTAAAGACAATGAACTTTGAATAAATGAAACCGCAGACCAGGCTGATCCCGGAGAACACGACCAGCGTAGCTATAGGAGGGAATGCAAACTTATCTGCAATCCATCCCACTATTGCGCTTAACGTTCCCATAAATCCGACATAAAGCATGTATCGGCCAGCGGTTGTATGGGAATCAAATGTAAATCTTGCGTTTGCAAAAAAGCTGAAACTTACCGCAATAACGAATCCGGCAAAGTTTGCCAGGGCCTGGTTTGTTCCCAGCATGTAGATGCAACAGGCAAACACGACCCAGTGGATCAGTGTGTTGAGAATGCCGACCGATGTGTACTTGGCGAATAACTTTAACATTATAGAAATCAGTGAATTCTGAGAGGTGGAGAAGTTTAGCAAACATCCCGTACTTGATCGACAGCCATAACAAACGATACTGTATATATATACAGTAATCATGGAGGAAAGGTTATGGCACAAAAATACGAAATACCAGGCGCGTTCAAGGCAGCCATCAAGAGAGAGCCTAACGGGCGCCAGACAGTTTCCACGCAGGACTTTGTTACCCAGCTCGCTAAGGTTAACTGGAACTGGTCTCTGCATGAGGCTAACCAGTGGATCGAGCATTACGTCACCACCTTCAAGGACATCTCCCCCACTGAGGGTGAGAACCGCCTGTTCATGCTCTACAACCCGAACGGAGGGCTGTGACATGGGCTTTCCTTCACCGTCAATGGATTTTATTGAGCAGCGCTTGTCGCCAACGAGTATTTGCACAACGCCAGACAGCCGCATTATTGAGACGGCAGAAGGTTATACAGTCATTGAGCCAGTAACTAGGCTGAACGCAGGCCAGGTGCTATTAATCCTTTGTGATGGCCACACTCAGCTTGCGAAACTGCAGGGGAAGTCGCTGATTAATGGTGACGGTGAAGCGATCGAGGGGGAGGCACTTTCAGAAATTGAAGTTATGGGGCGCGTGACGTTTTTTATTAACCGTGCGACAGAAGATAATCGACCGGTTTGATGGATTTTTTCCTTTCCATATATGTGGTCATAGACAATCTTACGTAGCGAGTTTTTAAGCATCGCTCTCTGAAGTGACTCGGCCCCCAAGATTCAGAGGCCATCTTTTGAAGTTGAAACTGATAAGTTCTAAGGAGGGTTCGACTAAGCAGCAAGATGAATCGAATTCTGCATGGCCGTTTTTACAGCAGGGAGGTAGCTGAGGTGCAGGACACCCATTTTGGGGTTGGTTGTTGGTTTTTGGCCTGGCTGAACTGGCGCCAAGTCGAACCAGTCTGAATCATACGGAATGGTGACAACCGTGTTCATGTCAAACTTGGTGTCAAACGCAAGACCGCTGTCAGAAAAATTTGCATCTGCTTTCTTCAGCACAAATTCGGACTTGTAAATTTTGTCCGTTTTTTGGCTGGTACCGTACACAACCTTCACAGTATGGTGTTCAGGCGATACCGCGATTACTAGTGCGGGGCGGGGTTTTGGGCCAGGGTTACCAATATTTGCCGTGGTAGGGAAGTGGCACCAAACAATATCGCCTGGGGTCGGTAGCGGATTGTGTTTATAAGATGCAGACATATTTTCTCCTTAGATTAGAGTAGTGTCATAGTAAAACTCTCCTCCGGTACGTCGCGCGCTGGTGATACTTCGCGGATGGTCTGGATTTGAGCAGGGGTTAGCGCAGCGTCATCTCGCTCATAGTGCGGCAGATAAGCATCAGCCAGATTTCTAAGAGCCAAATGTGTAACTTCTGTTTTGCTCAAGCCGGTTTTTTGCATTAAAGCATCAAGCGTGTCATTGCTAACTCCTGTCGGCGTGTCCTGAGACCGCAACCTAAAGAGAAAACTTGCTTGTTTCTCGGCGTGGACATTCATAGCGTTTTCCTCGGTTATTTTCTGTGTATTAAATATTCCTCATGGTTAGTTAGGTCATCGAAGTCTTATACGATGGGTTAGTACCAGGCGATCGACAGTGATTTTTTTAGACATAATTTTCCGAATAAGTTATTGAATAATAAAATTTTATAGGATTTTTAATTTGCTACAGTTCAAATCAAATCAAGGTCGTTTCTAAGCGACAACTGAAAGATATCAAATCTATATCATTTGGTCAATGCGGTTGATATAGATTTGATATCACTAGTGAGATGGCGTGTGCTTAAAGCTGTTAAACGGTGGTAGCTTTTGGGGGCAATTTTGGGGGCAAAACTTAGCTGGGGGCAGTTATTGGGGCGATGAAATGTACAATATTGTCCGTTATTGTCCGACTACGAAGGTTTGTAACCTTTTGATTTTTATATAATTGTATGTTTTAAAAGTTGTTTAAAAACATGCCGTGTAATTTAACGCTGATTATGTTGGGAAAGGGATAAACATTTAATAAACCGGGGGAGGGAACCCTCTTTCCGGACGGAAAGAGGGGGAATGCGATTACTTCAGTTCATCAACCATGGTAATGGCGCGGCCGATGTAATTCGCCGGGGTCATTGCTTTCAGACGGGTCTTCTCTTCTTCCGGCACGTCCAGGCTATCGATAAACTGTTTCATGCCTTCTGCGTCAACGCGCTTACCGCGGGTCAGCTCTTTCAGCTTCTCATACGGTTTTTCGATGCCATAGCGACGCATCACGGTCTGAATCGGCTCGGCCAGGACTTCCCAGTTGTGATCCAGTTCGTCCAGCAGACGGTCGCGGTTCACTTCCAGCTTGCTCACGCCCTTCAGGGTGGACTGATAAGCAATCAGCGCATAGCCAATACCCACGCCCAGGTTACGCAGGACGGTGGAGTCCGTCAGGTCGCGCTGCCAGCGGGAAACCGGCAGTTTGCTCGCCATGTGTTGCAGCACGGCATTCGCCAGGCCGAGGTTGCCTTCGGAGTTTTCGAAGTCAATCGGGTTCACTTTGTGCGGCATGGTGGAGGAGCCGATTTCGCCGGCGATGGTTTTCTGCTTGAAGTGGTTCAGCGCAATGTAACCCCAGACGTCACGATCAAAGTCGATCAGGATGGTGTTGAAACGCGCGATGCAGTCAAACAGCTCAGCAATATAGTCGTGCGGCTCGATCTGGGTGGTGTACGGGTTCCACTGAATGCCCAGTGAGGTCACGAACTCTTCGCTGAACTGGTGCCAGTCCACTTCCGGGTAGGCAGCGATGTGGGCATTGTAGTTACCGACAGCGCCGTTGATTTTACCGAGAATTTCAACCTGTTCCAGCTGACGGAACTGGCGCTCCATACGGTAGGCCACGTTCGCCATCTCTTTACCCATGGTAGATGGGGTAGCTGGCTGACCGTGGGTACGGGAAAGCAGCGGGATATCGCGATACTCGACCGACAGCGCTTTCACCGCGTCAATAATTTTACGCCAGTACGGCAGCACCACGTCCTGACGCGCAGTTGAGAGCATCAGGGCATGAGAAAGGTTATTGATATCTTCAGACGTACAGGCGAAGTGAATGAATTCGGAGACAGCATTGAGGGCCGGGATGCTGGCCACTTTCTCTTTCAGGAAATATTCAACCGCCTTCACATCGTGGTTAGTCGTGCGTTCAATGGTTTTGATGCGTGCAGCATCTTCTTCATTGAATTGAGCAACGATTTGATCGAGGTAATCGTTTGCCTGGGCGTCAAAAGCAGGAACTTCCTTGATGGCTGCCTGTGCGGCCAGCTTTTGCAGCCAGCGAACTTCAACCTGTACGCGGAACTTCAGCAGACCATATTCGCTGAAAATGTCGCGCAGCGCGCTGACTTTATCGCCGTAGCGTCCATCGACAGGGGAAACGGCGGTCAGTGAGGATAATTCCATAATTCGTAACTCCGGGAGGTTAACAATGAGCAAGAATCTGTTTTGCCTGAGTGCTCAGGCGATGACGAGAAAACATTAACTGCAGGCGGCCACCGCCGACCTGGTGCCACAGCACGGCGGCGCGGATGCCCGCCAGCAGCGAGGCGCGAACTTTGGCCTGCACCTGTGGACTTTGTAGCACTGCCGGGGATCCCGTGACCTGAATGCGTGGCCCCAGTGGGCTGATCACATCCACGTAGATACCCGCCATGGCGCTCAGTAAGGTTTCGGATTGCAGATCGAAATGATCGAGCTGACGCTGCAGCCCGGCAATGCGGTTGCCGAGGGTGTCCATCGCGCCTTTGGCTGCGTTGAGCTTACGCTCCAGCACCATCATGCTTAAGGTATAGCGGGTCAGTTCGGCATTCAGCCCCTGACGATTGTTAGCGTTCAGGACCCCTAACAGGGTTTCAAGGCCGAGGCGAAGATTCGCTTCACTGCCGCCGAAGACACCAAGCGTTGAACTGGGGTTCAGATCAACGATGCTGTTCAGCGACACGTGCAGGGCATCAGCGTCGCAATGACCCTGATGCGCCAACTGTTGCACCAGACGGGCAGACTGGCAAATTCCCGCCAGTGCCAGGGTGATGTCATAATAGTTCTTCGCCACACTTACTCCTTTCTGTGTGTTAACGCATTAGTCGGTTATCAGCGGCAGACGCTGTTCGATGATACCACCGCCCAGACAGATTTCGCCGCTGTAGAAGACCGCGGACTGCCCTGGGGTAACGGCGGAGACGGGCTCGTCGAAGCGCACCTCAATGCGTTCGTCGTCAATCGCGGTGAGGGTGCAAGGAATATCGGTCTGGCGATAGCGGGTTTTCACCGTGCAACGCAGCGTGCCTTTTACCGGCTCGCGATCGACCCAGTGCAGCTGTTGGGCAATCAGCCCCACCGACATCAGACGCGGATGATCGTGCCCCTGCGCCACAATCAGAATATTGTTCTCAACATCTTTATCGACCACGTACCACGGATCTTCGCTGCCTTCTTTGGTACCACCAATCCCCAGCCCTTTGCGCTGGCCGAGGGTGTGGTACATCAGCCCCTGATGCTGTCCAATTTCTTCACCATCAACGGTGACGATTTTGCCCGGCTGGGCTGGCAAGTAGCGGCCAAGGAATTCGCGGAATTTACGCTCGCCGATAAAACAGATACCGGTTGAGTCTTTTTTCTTGGCGGTGATCAGATCGAGCTCTTCGGCAATCTTACGCACTTCGGGTTTTTCCAGCTCGCCCACCGGGAACAGGCTCTGGGCAATCTGCTCATGACCGAGGGTATAGAGGAAATAGCTCTGATCTTTATTGCCGTCGAGGCCTCGCAGCAGCTGGCTTTTGCCGTTGACATCGGCACGACGCACATAGTGGCCGGTGGCAATGTAATCGGCGCCCAGGTCTTCAGCGGCGAACTCAAGGAAGGCTTTAAATTTGATCTCTTTGTTGCAGAGAATGTCCGGGTTAGGGGTACGGCCGGCTTTATACTCTTCCAGGAAATGTTCGAAGACATTGTCCCAGTACTCTGCAGCAAAATTGACGGTATGCAGTTCAATGCCGAGCTTATCGCACACGGCCTGCGCATCGGCCAGATCGGCCGCCGCGGTACAGTATTCCTCGCCGTCGTCTTCCTCCCAGTTCTTCATGAACAGGCCTTCCACCTTATAACCCTGTTGCAGTAACAGCCAGGCGGAAACGGAGGAGTCGACACCGCCGGACATGCCGACGATCACTTTTTTTGGGCTTTCTGACATTGGAATACTCACGACATTGAACTTCAAGGCGGCGTATTCTATCACGCGCCCCCGGCAATGGCACCCTCTGTAAACGGCCAGTTAAATTCACCGATGGTCTCTAATGGCAGGCGATGGCCAGAGAGATAGCAGCGGATGCTCTCGGCAACCAGCGGTGAACGCAGGTTGGTGGCGCTCAGAATCTCGTCGGCCGTCACCCACAGGCAGCGGTCGATATCATCATCGTGCGGCTCGGTGGCGCACATTTCGTTAAGCTCGATAACAAACAGAAAACGCAGGAACGGGGTCTTATCCGGCGCAATCCAGTGATGAAGACGAATAAACTGCTGCGGTTCAGCGTGAATACCGGTCTCTTCCCACAATTCCCGGCGGGCGGCCTGTACCAGGGTCTCATCGGCTTCAAGATGACCGGCGGGTTGGTTCCACAGCGCTTTGCCGTTGATAGTCTCTTCCACCACCAGAAATTTGCCCTGGGCGTGAACCACTGTGGCCACGGTAACGTGCGGTTTAAACATTCTCTTCTCCTTTTTCTGTCCCGTCGCGCCATTCACCATTGGCCAGATTATCCAGTGAGTAATCGCCCATGGCGTAGCGGATTAAGCGTAACGTCGGGAAGCCGACATGCGCGGTCATGCGACGAACTTGGCGATTGCGCCCCTCATAAAGGGTAATTTTGAGCCAGGATGTGGGGATCGATTTGCGCTCGCGTACGGGCGGCGTGCGCGGCCACAGCCACTCCGGCTCACCCACCCGCTCAATACCGGCGGGCAGGGTAGGGCCATCGTTAAGGGTCACCCCGGTACGCAGAGCGGCAAGCGCCTCTTCGGTAGGTTCACCTTCTACCTGTACGTAATAGATCTTTCCGGTGCGCTTACCGGGCTGCGTCAGCCGCGCCTGCAATGCGCCGTCATTCGTTAACACCAGCAGACCTTCACTGTCGCGATCCAGACGGCCTGCGGCGTAGACGCCTGCAACCGGGATAAAGTCTTTCAACGTGCTGCGGCCAGCTTCATCGGTAAACTGCGGCAAAACATCGTAGGGTTTATTGAATAAAATCACCCGTTTGGGCTGGTTTGTTTTCGGTTTTCTGGTGGCTTGTCGTGAGCTGAATCGCTCAACCCGGTGATTTCTAAAAGAAGTTTTCTTCATGGTATTTTCAGGCTTTATCAATTGCCGCATTATAGCCTAATAACGAAGACCTTTCATGGCGCCAGACATTCAGGTACTATCGGGAGGCTCATTACAAATTATTAACATAAGATCAGTAACAACCAGAAGCGCTCGAAGGAGAGGTTAATGGAAAGCAAAGTAGTTGTTCCGGCGGAAGGTAAAAAGATCACCCTGCAAGACGGTAAGCTGAACGTCCCTCATAACCCGATTATCCCGTTCATCGAAGGCGATGGTATCGGTGTAGACGTCACCCCGGCAATGCTGAAAGTGGTGGATGCCGCTGTTGAGAAAGCCTACAAAGGCGAGCGTAAAATTTCCTGGATGGAAATTTACACCGGTGAAAAATCTACCCACGTTTACGGCCAGGACGTCTGGCTGCCAGCTGAAACCCTCGATCTAATCCGCGACTACCGTGTTGCCATCAAAGGCCCACTGACTACCCCAGTCGGCGGCGGCATCCGTTCTCTGAACGTTGCGCTGCGTCAGGAGCTGGATCTGTATGTTTGCCTGCGTCCGGTACGTTATTACCAGGGCACCCCAAGCCCGGTTAAACACCCGGAGCTGACCGATATGGTTATCTTCCGTGAAAACTCTGAAGATATCTATGCGGGTATCGAGTGGAAAGCGGACTCCGCTGACGCCGAAAAAGTGATTAAATTCCTGCGCGACGAGATGGGCGTGAAGAAAATTCGCTTCCCGGAACATTGCGGTATCGGCATCAAGCCGTGCTCCGAAGAGGGGACTAAGCGTCTGGTACGTGCGGCGATCGAATATGCGATCACTAACGACCGTGACTCTGTGACCCTGGTTCACAAAGGTAACATCATGAAGTTCACCGAAGGCGCGTTCAAAGACTGGGGTTACCAGCTGGCGACCGACGAGTTCGGCGGTCAACTGATTGACGGCGGCCCATGGCAGAAGATTAAGAACCCGAACACCGGCAAAGAGATCATCATTAAAGATGTGATCGCCGATGCGTTCCTGCAGCAAATCCTGCTGCGTCCAGCGGAATACGACGTTATCGCCTGTATGAACCTGAACGGTGACTACATCTCCGACGCCCTGGCGGCGCAGGTTGGCGGCATCGGTATCGCCCCGGGCGCGAACATTGGTGACGAGTGCGCCCTGTTCGAAGCGACCCACGGTACTGCACCGAAGTATGCAGGCCAGGATAAGGTGAACCCAGGTTCAATCATCCTGTCGGCAGAGATGATGCTCCGTCATATGGAGTGGTTCGAAGCCGCTGACCTTATCGTTAAAGGTATGGAAGGCGCGATCAACAACAAGACCGTGACCTATGACTTCGAACGTCTGATGGAAGGCGCTAAACTGCTGAAATGTTCAGAGTTTGGTGACGCGATCATCGAAAACATGTAATCCAGTCACTGGGTTATACAAGAACGGGAGCCGAAGGGCTCCCGTTTTTTTATGCTTGATAAACTTTTCCCTTATACCGGGTGGCTCGAGGTTGCCACGCATAGTGTGATAACGGCTGAGTTATATATCAAGGCGAGTGGTATTGAGGGCTGTAATAGTATTTGCTGCTGCGCTTATGATTATCCAAATTATTATTCGGAATAATCGGAAAGGAGATTTTGCATTAATAAATGGCGCGTCAAAACGGCCTCTTTAAGCCTTATGCTCTCTGCGTTACAAGGGGGAAGAAGAGTGTAAACAGCCCGGTAAACACCGGGCCTGCTCAGTTAAAACCAGTTGAATTTGGCGGACAGCAGACATAACAGCGTGCCTGCTGAAACAAGATTTATAAAAATGATGAATCGACTAGATACGTTCATATTATCAATTTATGTATGGGATATTGAACCAGTGCGAATAATCGTAATAGCAAATGCTAAAACGATCAATGCGGATATAGATAAAAAAAAGCCCACACGAGGTGGGCAAGAAATACTGGAAGCAATGTGAGCAATGTCGTACTGAATACCTGAGTGTTTCGCTCAACTATTCAGTATTGAGAAAGATAATCTTTCTCATTGGAACATGCAACCCCTTCTTTTGTGCGGATTGCCTCTTTTTCAGATGGCGTTAAATCGTGCACGTGATGCTTATCACAATTTGCAAATCTGAATCCTGTGCTATCCTTTGTGTGTACTTGATTTAACGACAAAAACCATACAGAGAGGAACGATATGGGAATTTTATCCTGGATTATCTTTGGGCTTATCGCGGGTATTCTGGCGAAGTGGATCATGCCGGGCAAAGACGGCGGCGGCTTCATTGTCACCATCATCCTGGGGATTATTGGTGCCGTGGTCGGCGGTTGGATCAGTACACTTTTCGGGTTCGGCAAAGTGGATGGGTTTAACTTCGGTAGCTTCGTAGTAGCGGTGATCGGTGCGCTGGTCGTGCTGTTTGTTTACCGTAAAATCAAGAGCTAACAGATAAAAAGACCGCCTTCTGGCGGTCTTTTTATTGTCATCACCACCAGCCCAGTTGGCTTCCGGCTACGGCAACAACGGCGACAATCAGCATAATAATGGTCGTTTTTCTCATTTATCCTCCCGGTGCCGCGTAACCGCCGACAAAAAACCACGTTAAAAATACTACCGCCGTTATAAAGATAACGACCGGAAACAAAATACCGATCCGCATGTTTTTACCCATCCTGATAATCAAAGCCCGTTGAGTGTACGGGGTTAATCCACATTGAGGAAAGCGGTTTTACGTCGGGATTTTTTATCCACGTACATCGCCGCATCGGCCGAGCGCAGGGCGCTGTCGGCATCGGTCGAAAGCGGATCCACTTCGATTACCCCAAGGCTGGCCCCTGGATAGACAATATGCACATTCCCTAGCCAATACTCTCCGGCTATACGCGCATTGATTTGCGTCTTCAATAGTGAGAGCGATTGCTCTTCCTGCGTTCCCTCATTCCGGGACAGGCAAGCAACCATAAACTCGTCTCCGCCCAGTCTGCCGACGATATCATCATCACGACGGCCGTCGTTAAGCCGCTTGCCCACTTCAACCAGGAACTTGTCACCCGCTTCATGACCAAAGCGGTCATTAATCAGTTTGAAATCGTCCAGATCGATATAAGCGATAATGGCGTTCCGCTTTACGTGTCGCGCCAGGGAGAAAAGGGTAGAGAGGTCTTCAAAAATCGCACGCCGATTCGGCAGGCCCGTCAGCGCATCGGTATAGGAGTAGGCAATCAACGCCGCGTTGGCTTCCCGCAGTTGAGTGACCAGCGACTCTTTTTCAATGGACTGGGCAATCAGCCCGGCAAACAACTTCAGCACATGTTCGGCGCGCTCGCTCAATCTCTTTTTATGCGTGCTGGTCGCGCACAGGGTGCCGTAGAGAGACCCATCCGCAAGATGAATGGGGATGCTCATATAGGTGGTGATCCCCAGCGCTCTGGCTGCATCGCAATCGGGAAACTGTTCGCCAACGCGATCGCTAAAAAAGGTACTGGAGTCGATCGCGCGCTTACACAGGGTATCGCCCCAGGGAACGCTCAACCCTTCCGGGATCTGCATCTGCTGGCTATTACGGGCATAAAGAATATGCTGCAAACGGGCGCTGATATCGATTTTAGTGAGATAGGTAGACTCGATCTCGGTAACAATCTCGAGCATTTCAAGAAGCTGGCGCACCAGACTCTCAAGAGATTGTTCGGTGGCAAGCGTTTCAGAAACACGGGCAAGAATAAGATCCGACATGCGATGCTCGACTCCCATACAGAGACCTCTGTATCTGTATGTTTTGCTGAAAAAATGGGCTTCGGCGCATAGTAAAACATGAATGTGAATAATTTGATATATCCAGGAATCGTCCGTTATGTTTCGGCGAGAGAATAAAAAAAGCCCCGGTAGTTAACCGGGGCAAAATAGATCTTGATTACGGAATGATGTTCTCTGGTCAAGGTGAGAACGGGGCCACTATAACCCCCAAAGATGCAGTATTAATGAAGAAATCATGGAGAAAGTGATTGCGATAATAGGCGGGATTAAGAATAATCTTAGCCCTCAGAATTCAACCTGCAATGAGTGAAGCATGTTTCAGTTAAAGCCGGGCAACCTGGCGTTAGTCATTGGCGCCCGTACGACTGCCGGCCGTCGCAATATTGGTAAATCCGTTGAGCTGTTTGGTCTTTGCCAGCCTGGACAGCGTTTTTTGAACCCGGTGAATGGCGTAATAACCGAAATGCCAGATACCGCCGAACGCGCGCTCTGGCTGGTGACCGGCGATGTCTTTGCCTGTGATAATCAGCACGGTTTTGCCTTTGTGCGCCCGGAACATCTGTTGCCGCTCAATCCGGAACAACTACCTGAAATCTTGCTCACAGCACTGCACGACTAAATTACAGACGGCGGAGCCATGCGGCCAACACCTGGGCGTGGTTCTGCTCGAGATCTTTCGCACCATAGAGCAGCGTGACCCTTTGTTTATCTGCTAGCCTGGCGATGCGTTTTCCTTCCTCGACGTTTTCTTCCATCTCTTGCTGATACGCCTTACTGAAGCTGGCAAAGTCGATGGTTTCGCTATGGAAGGCTTTGCGCAGCTCGCCTGAAGGCGCCAGGACCTTGCACCATTCATCGCAGGCCAGGTCCGTTTTCTTCACTCCCCGTGGCCAGAGGCGGTCAACCAGAATGCGATAACCATCCTCTTTACTGGCGTCGTCATAGAGACGTTTGCACTGAATCATGATCCTTATCTCCTTATTTTGCCACCTAATTTAAGGTGTTGTGATAATTGCAAAAGATCGGTAGTCTGAGATTCCTTATGTTATCCGGAATTTTTCTGGCATAAGGAATACCTGATGGAACACACTCCGCAAAAAGATACCCTCCGCATTGCCCTGGTCGGGGATTATAACCCTGACGTTCTGGCGCACCAGGCGATACCGCTCGCCATTGATGATGCCGCCGCCGTACTGGATATTACCGCTGATTACGACTGGATAGCGACCACCGAGCTTAGTAGTCCCGAAGATCTGGTCGGTTATGACGCACTCTGGCTGGTTCCGGCAAGTCCTTATAAAAACGTGCAAGCGGCGTTCATTGCCGCCCGCTATGCCCGCGAAAACAGCCTGCCGTTCCTCGGTACCTGTGGCGGCTTCCAGCATGCGCTGATTGAATATGCGCGTAACGTGCTGGGCTGGCATGACGCTGCCCATGCTGAAACGGACAGCGACGGGCGCATGGTGATCGCACCGCTCACCTGTTCTCTGGTGGAGGTCACGAACACCATCGAGTTGCGCGCCAATACCCTGATTGCGAAAGCGTATGGTCGGGAAGAGATTGTCGAGGGGTATCACTGCAACTACGGTGTGTCTGAAGCCTTTGCGGCAGAGCTGGAAAAGGGCGACCTGCGGGTGACCGGCTGGGATGAACAGGGTGATATTCGCGCCGTTGAGTTAGTGACGCATCCGTTTTTTGTCGCCACGCTGTTCCAGCATGAGCGTGCGGCGCTGGATGGGCGTCCTGCGCCGCTGGTGCAGGCACTGCTGCGTGCGGCGCAGGGCTAAAGACCTGTTAACGCGGCGCGATCTCCCGGTCGCGCCCGGCCAGTATGCCGCAACCGGCCATCACGATTGAGGCCAGCGCACAGGCAAGCAGCGGGATATGCCAGTCGCCGCTGGTATCATGAATTTTCCCCATCAGCGGTGGGCCGCAGGCGGCCAGCAAATAGCCCACCGACTGCGCCATCCCCGAAAGCGCCGCAGCCTGATGCGCGGAACTGGCACGCAGGCCAATAAAGGTCAGGCCGAGAATCATCGTCGCCCCTGAACCGAAGCCGAATATCAGCGTCCAGACCACCGCCTGCGAGGGCATAAACCAAAAGCCGGCGGCACTGACCGCACACATTAACGCTACCACTCCGGCCAGCGCGCGCTGATCTTTCAGACGGTGAAGGATCAGCGGAACGGCCAGCCCCGGGGCGGCAGTGGCCAGCTGCAGCAGGCCGTGCATGGAGCCGGCTTCGGTTTCGCTGTAGCCGTGACTTTGTAAAATAGCGGGTAACCAGCCGATAATGACGTAATAGATCAGCGAGTTAATGCCGAGGAACAGCGTGACTTGCCAGGCCAACGGTGAGCGCCAGATCCCCCGGTTATGCAGCGCCCGTGCACCACTGAGCTGGCTGGCCGGTTGCTGTCGCCATTGTGGGAGCCACAGCAGCAACGCCAGCAGCGGGAAGACCATCAGCATCAATAAGGCGCCGTGCCAGCCCGCACCGCCCAATGCCACCGGCACCACCAGCGCTGAGCCCAGCGCAGCCGCCGCGCCCATGGTCAGAGAGTAGGCCCCGGTTAACTTCGCCACCTGGCCTGGAAAATCACGTTTAATCAGTCCTGGCAGTAAAACATTGCCCAGTGCAATGCCGCAGCCGATCACGGCGGTGCCGATAAACAGCAGCGATGCCGCGGGCAGGGAACGCAGCGCAATACCGCTGATAATCAGCAGTAACGCTACAAACAGGCTGCGCTCCATCCCAATGCACCGGGCAAGGCCTGCCGCTAACGGCGATATCAGCGCAAAAGCCAGCAACGGCAGGGTGGTCAGTAATCCAGTCTGAGCGGTACTCAGGGCGTAGTCGAGACGAATCGCATCCAGTAGCGGTGCGGCGCCGGTAAAAGTCACTCGCAGCGTGGTGGCGATTAACAAAATCCCGGCAATCAGCAGGGCGCGCTGTTTCCCGGTGGCAGAGAGTGCAGTGGTCATTGTTTTCCCTGGTCTGAAATGAAGGCCACACGATATCCGTTTTCGTTGATGATGGAATCAAGCTAAAATGACAGATTATCGCTAAATTCGGACAAGATGATGTCTGGTCTCGGTTTAAATGGTTATGACCCGGATAGCCAGCACGCTGCGGCAGTGGCTTTCCATATTCGCGTGGTGGAAGAGGAGCAGCACATTCCGCTGCATCAGCACCGCAAGGGACAGTTGATCCTGGCGCTACGCGGCGCCATCACCACCGAGGTGGAAAACGCCATGCTGATGGTGCCGCCCCAGTATGCGGTGTGGATCCCGGGGCAGCTTCCCCACAGTAATAAAGCCACCCCCGGCGCGCGGCTCTGCTTCTTATTTATTGAACCCGGCGCTATCGCGCTACCCGATCGCTGCTGCACATTAAAAATCTCGCCGCTGGTACGAGAGGTGATCCTCGCAATGGCAGAGCGTCAAAACATCGCCTGCCAGCGGCTGGTGGAGGTGCTGGGCGATGAACTGCCGAGCCAGCCGCAGGAACAGTTACAGTTGCCGGTATCACCACATCCTAAAATCCGTCAGATGAGTGAAATGATGATCGCCCAGCCCGCCGCGTGGCAAACCCTGCATCAGTGGGCGCGTCATTTTGCGATGAGTGAGCGTAACCTGGCGCGGCTGGTGGTTAACGAAACCGGGCTGAGTTTTCGCCGCTGGCGCCATCAGCTACAACTGATTGTCGCGCTGCAGGCATTAATATCCGGGCAGACGGTGCAGCAGGTCGCGCAAATGCTGGGCTACGACTCTACCACCGCCTTTATTACCATGTTCAAGAAGGGGCTTGGGCAGACCCCTGCGCGCTACATTGCCAGCCTGGCTACGTCTTACCGATAAACAGCGAGACCAGACCGGCGGCGATAAGCGGGCCAACGGGAACGCCGCGAAACAGCGCGACCCCCAGCACGGTACCCACCAGCAGGCCGGCAACCAGCGTCGGCTGAGAGCTCATTAAGGTTACGCCCCGTCCGCCCAGCCATGAGACAAAGACGCCCACGGCAATGGCGATCAATGATTTCCAGTTCATAAAGGCGTGGATAAGCGTTGAGGCAGGTAGCGTACCGCTGGCGATGGGCGCCATCACCCCAATGGTGAGAATAATGATGCCGATGGTCAGGCCCTGTTTTTCAATCCAGGGGAAAAAGCCGCTGAGTGGCGTAACGCGCACAATAATTAACACCAGAATGGAGATGGCAACCGTGGTGTTATGGCTGACAAAGCCCAGTGCAGCCAGCCCGAGCAGGATAAGCAGGGTAGGGTCAAACATGAAGAGATCCTTGCCAAAAATAGTAAGCCTGCTTACTTTACCCGCAACCGGGTGAGTAAACAGGCTTTTCTAAAAAATTCCACTATTTTTGGGCGGCTGCCTGAAGATTACTCCACTAACAGCGATACCAGCGGGCTTCCTTCGCGCACAAAGACAGGAATGGTCTCCAGTGCGGCCTCAACGCGGATACGTTCACCTCCCGAATAGCGCTCCCCGTTCAGCGCGATCCACTGCTGGCCGGCAGGCAACCAAACCTCGCGCTGGCGTTGTCCGGCGTGCATCACCGGCGCGACCAGCAGGTCCTCCCCAAACAGATATTGATCTTCTATTTCCCAGCTCTGGGGCTGCTGCGGATAGTGCCAGAAGAGCGGGCGCATTAGCGGATCGCCGTGCTGATGGGCATTGTCATACAACTCATCAATATAAGGCCGCAATTTCTCGCGTACCGTCAGCCAGTGCTGCATGATGCTGAAGTTCGTTTCGCCATAACTCCACAGTTCGTTCGGTGAGCCACTGTTGCACTGAGGAATACCGTCGCGATAGCGCTCTGGCGGCTGGATTTGTGGCTCACGATAACCGTGCATCCGCAGAACCGGGCAGAAGACCGCCCACTGGAACCAGCGGATCAGCAGTTCATGAAACGCCGGATCGTTAACGTTGCCGCCCTGGAAGCCGCCGATATCGGTCGTCCACCAGGGGATACCCGCCAGACCCATATTGAGCCCTGCGGCGAGCTGATTGCGGAAGGCGTGGAATGATGAGTGCACATCGCCTGACCAGGCCAGCACGCCATAGCGCTGGCTGCCTGCCCATGAACAGCGCACCAGGTTAACAATATCCTCTTCGCCGTTGGCCTTCAGCCCCTCGTAGAACCCTTGCGCGAAGTCGCGTGGATAGCGGTTACCCACTTCCAGCACCGGGCCTGCGTGGTAACGATAGTTATCAAAGTCGTAGGCACGATACTCAGGCTCGGCCTCATCCAGCCAGAACAATTTGATACCCAGATCATAATAATTCTGTTTTACCGTATCCCAGACGAAGGCGCGCGCCTGGGGATGCGTCGCGTCAAAGAAGGTCGTGTTACCCATAAAGTCGAGATTTACCTGCACCCCGCGTTCGCTGGACACCAGCCAGCCTTTGGCTTTCATGTGGGGATAGAGCGGGCTACGTGCTTCAACCGTTGGCCAGACCGAGACCATCAGCTCAATGCCCAGGCCGTTAAGCTCTTCAACCATCGCTTTCGGATCGGGCCAGTCGACCGGATCAAAACACCAGGTCCCCTGATTCGGCCAGTGGAAGAAATCGATCACCATCACCGACAGCGGTAGGTTGCGGCGACGGTACTCACGGGCTACGTCCAGCACCTCCTGCTGGGTGCGATAGCGCAGTTTGCACTGCCATAATCCGCTGATAAATGCCGGGGCAGGCGGAGGTGTCCCCGTGGCCTTGACATACTGACGGGTAATGGCCTGGATGGAGTCCGCGGCGGTGATCCAGTAATCCATCTCGCCGGTCACGCGGGCGCGCCATTCGGTCTGGTTTTTGGCGAAACTGACCTCGCCGATGGCCGGGTTGTTCCAGAGCACGCCATAACCGAGGCTCGACTGCATAAAGGGAACGCTGGCCTGGGAGTTGCGCTGTGCCAGCTCAAGGGTGCAGCCTTTCAAATCCAGCCACGGCTGTTGGTACTGACCCATACCGTAAATCCGCTCATCAGGGCGCGACTCAAAACGGACGGCGAGCTGATATTTCCCGCCCGCAAGCGGTTTGAATTCACGGCCATCAAGCTTCAGCGCACTGACGTACTTATCCTGACTCTTTTCACTTGCCCCAATGCCTACCGTGGAGCGCTGACGCCACATCTCCTCCAGCAGCAACTCTCCGCGCTGGTTATAAAACGCCAGTTGCCCCTTCAGGTTGAGCACTGCGGTAATATTGCCATTACGCAGGGTCAGGATCTCGGGCTGGACGTTAATGTCAGCCGTAGACGGTGTCGCCGGCAGTAAGGCGTGATTTTCATCATTGAACGCCGGTGAACAGGTCGCTCTCACGCGCAGGCTGTGCTCTCCCCAGGGCTCTATACGTAAGATCTGACGCTCAAAACGCCACTCAATACTGTTGGTGTGTCGAATAAGTTCACTCATGAATGCTGCGTCCTTTTAAGAAAAAGTCTGTTTGGCGAGTTGGATGGATTTCATGGTACTGTCGTCGAGTTTGTACCAGCGCAGAGTCGCGAAGGCGGCCAGCGAAAGGATGCCCGGCACCACGGTAAAGAGGGCGATGATGCAGTACATGGCGGTAGAGGTCTGCTCCGGCGCATTCGCCACATAGCCGCTAAAGCCCAGCGTCCAGCCAACAATGGCGCCGCTGATGGCCATACCGAGTTTGAGCACCGCCAGGAAGGTCGAGAAGATAACCCCATCCATGCGCTTGCCCTGTTTCCATTCGCCGTAGTCGGCGACGTCGGCCATCATGACCCACATTAGCGTGGTGGTGGCCTGGTAGAGGGTAGAGATGATGAATGTCATTGGCACCAGCACCAGCACGGATTTTGGCGCGAAGAACAGGGCGATGCTCAGTACCCCGGCCAGCACCGCACAATAGCCGAACATTTGCACTTTGCTGTAGTCACGCGTTAGGCGTTTTGCCAGTGCGCTACCGGCGGCTTTACCCAGAATATGCGCCCCCAGCATCCACATAAAATAGCTGGCGCTGCCGAGATAATAGGTGACGAAATACATCATGGCGCCGAGGCGAATTACGCCGAAGCCGATGTTAGTCAATACCAGAACGGCCACAACGCGCCACTGATCGTTGCGTAACAAATCGCGTAATTCTGAGAGGTAATTATTATGAGTCGCGGGGGCATTAATCCTTTCCCGGGTATTGGCGAAGCAGATCCAGAACATGATGACCGCCACCGTCGCCATTATTCCCATGGCCCAGCGATAACCGACTAATTTGTCATCTCCGCCAATAAACTCGGCCAATGGCATCATAAAGAAAGTGGATAATGCGCCGCCCAGGGTGGCAAGGAAGAAGCGATAAGATTGCAGAGAAATACGCGCTTCGTTATCTGGCGTAATGACCGCCCCCATAGAGCAGTATGGAATATTAATGGCGGTGTACATCAGCATCATCAGGGTATAGCTGACGGTGGCGAAAATCATTTTACCATGAAGATCGAGCGATTCCGGTACCGCATAGGTCAGCAGGCAGCTGGCACCAAATGGCAGGGCCAGCCACAACATCCATGGTCGGAACTTACCCCAGCGGGTACGGGTGCGGTCAGCAATATATCCCATGGCCGGGTCAATGATGGCATCGGCGGTACGCGCCAGTAAAAACATGGTGCCAACAAAGGCAGCAGGCAGCCCGACCACATCGGTATAATAGAAGGTCAGAAAAATAATGACGTTATCCAGCCCTATATGGCTGGCCATATCGCCCAGCCCGTAGCTGATTTTTTCTTTACGGGTAATTTTTTCGGTCATTCTATTCCCCTGCCGGTAGGCGGTTTATTTGTTGTGATGTTCTGCAGCTTATGTTTTATCAGTAACGAATGTTTAACAATTACGAGATCTGGCATCGTAGTTATGGAAACTCATTTTCGTGATACCGGTAACAAATCACCCTGTAAGGGTTAGCGTTTATTTGAATTAAATGGTTTGAGAGGCTAGAGCTGTCTGAATCGTTTCAGTATGAAGATATTTATTTCTTACTAAAAATGTCATTGAAGTGTCATTTCTCCGGCGTAAAAACGAGTAAAACACGACGGGAGAATGATGATGAACGATCCTGCTTTTGGCGATGTAATTTATATTTCCGGCACCTTTTTCACCATTGTTTTTATTCTGGTCGCCTCGGTACTTTGGCTCGAAAAGCACGCGTAAATCCGTGACTCCGGGTCGTTAGAACCCCTTTTTCAACCCTTTTTTCACGCCGTTATTCTCCTCGTTTTTTATTGTTGCGCCCCGTTCCCCGCGGCACACTTTTTCATTCAGATCCCTGTGCCTGCCCATCTCTCCCACTCTCTGAACAAGGGATTTGTCTTCACGGCAGGACAGCAACACTCTTTTAAGTTTGGGTTCAGGAATGAATAAAGAACGCTTTGTCCTTCATCCGCTGGCGCTTGCGCTACTGGGCGCATTGTCATTTACTTCTCAGGCGGCTGAACGAACTACGGCCCCGCAGGTAAACGACGACGACGTCATCACCGTAACCGCGCCCGTGCTCTGCCCGCTGGAAGTGGTGACCTCGCCAAAAACGCCACGCCAGCCGGTGCCGGCCAGCGACGGTTCTGATTACCTCAAAACCATTCCCGGGTTTAGCCAGATCCGTAACGGAGGGAGCAACGGCGACCCGGTATTCCGCGGCATGTTTGGCTCACGCCTGCGCCTGTTGACCAATGACAGCGAGATGCTGGGAGCCTGTCCTTCGCGTATGGATGCGCCAAGCTCCTATATTTCGCCAGAAAGTTATGATCTGCTGACGGTGATCAAAGGGCCCGAAACCGTACTCTGGGGGCCGGGTAACTCTGCCGGAACGGTACGATTCGAACGTGAACCTCCGCGTTTCGATAAGGCCGGCATAAAGGGGGACGCCAGTTTGCTGGCCGCCTCTAACGATCGCTTCGATGAAAATGCCGACGTCAGCTTTGGCAACGATAAGGGCTACGTGCGCCTGACGGGGAATAATTCGAAAGCGGGGGATTACAAAGATGGCAATGGCGATCGCGTCGCCTCGAAGTGGGATAAATGGAACACCGATTTGGCCATCGGCTGGACGCCGGATGCGGACACGTTGCTGGAGTTGACCGCCGGGCAGGGCGATGGCGATGCCAGCTATGCCGGGCGTGGCATGGACGGCTCGCAATTCAAACGTGAAAGCCTGGGGCTGCGCTTCAAAAAAGAGAATATCGGCGAGGTCTTCGATTCGCTGGATATGAGCGCGTATTACAACTATGCCAACCACATTATGGATAACTACTCCATGCGTTCGCCGGGATCGCCCGCTTCAGGCACCATGCCGATGGGATCGATGGATATGTCGATGCCAATGGAAAAACAGGTCGATCGCCGGACGGTAGGGGGCAGGGTGATGGGAACCTGGCTGTGGTCTGATTATGAGCTGAAAAGCGGTCTCGATACGCAACTGAATACCCATCGCAGCAACGAAGATGATGAGGACGAAGGCTGGCAGGAAGATGCTCGCTTTCATGACTATGGTGCCTTTAGCGAACTGACGTGGAGTGCGACCGACCTCAGCAAAGTGATTGGCGGTGCGCGTCTGGATAAGGTGGAAGTGGATAACTTTACTGGCGTTGGTAGCAGCAGTCGGCAAGACACGCTTCCGGCCGGCTTCTTACGGGTTGAGCATAATCTCGGATCGCAGCCCGCGATGGTCTACGCCGGACTGGGCTACACCGAGCGTTTCCCGGATTACTGGGAACTCTTTTCACCCACCTATGGACCGGATGGCACCACGGATGTCTTTGATAATCTGAAACCGGAAAAAACCACCCAGCTTGATGTTGGGGCACAATACAAAGGGAAAAAAACGACCGGCTGGATCTCCGCCTATATCGGACGGATTAACGACTACATCCTCTTCCTGTACGATCCCGATGATAGCCACGTCAGCCAGGCAGATAACATTGATGCCACCATTATGGGGGGCGAAATGGGTGCCTCTTATCAGCTGAGCGATCGGTGGAAAACAGATGCCACCCTGAACTACGCCTGGGGGGAAAATACGGACGAACATCAGCCGCTGCCACAAATGCCACCGCTGGAAGCTCGCCTTGGCCTGACGTGGGAGAAAGGCGACTGGAGCTCTACAGGGCTGTTGCGTATGGTCAGCCCACAGCACCGGGTGGCGTTGAACGAGGGGAACGTGGTAGGCAAAGACTTTGATCAGAGTGCCGGGTTCGCCATTGTTTCCGCCAACGCTGCGTACAAGGTCAATAAATTCCTGAAACTCAGCAGTGGCGTTGATAATCTGCTGGATAAAAGTTACAGCGAACACCTTAACCTGGCGGGAAACAGTAGCTTCGGTTACTCCTCTGATACCCCTGTCAATGAGCCAGGGCGTACCTTCTGGGCCAAAATGAACGTTAAATTTTAAGCCTCTGCCCTCCGTCGCTATTATTTAATGGGACGTGAGGGCTATTAAATAGAATTAAACAGGTTGGCCTGTTTTAACTGATAATAATATCGTTGCTTGTTATATGCAGTTTAACGAATAACTAAATTTTCTTATTTAATAGGGAGTTTCTGTTTTTAATGCCGTTAATTTAGATATACTGACAAAAATAGATATTTAACATGGTATACTCTTTACAGGTTATTCTTTTGTTATGTGAAGGTTAATATGAACAGGAAGTTCAGAGATATCGACGCGACCGTGCGTGGACTCAATAGCGCAACTGATGCGCATTTTAAATGGCTGGTAAAAGTTCTCCGTTATGTAGCGAGTCGTGAGGGCGATTTACCTGAAATCACCTGCACCGACGCGCATCATCATTGTGAATTTGGACACTGGCTGAATGACAAATTGCTTGAGGAGCGAGAGGATAAAAACTTTCTCCTGGACATTAATAAACAGCATATTGTGATTCATTACGCCTGTCGTACCATGATTAATGAAATCATTGAAAACAAAGACGCTTCCAGTGCCTATGAGGACTTTGAAAACGCGCTGTTAGCCTTCACGGAATCTCTCACTCTTTTTAAAGTGCATCTTTTGCAGCTGCGCACAAGTTATGACGCACTCACAGGGTTACCTTTACGCCGCGTGCTTGATGAATCTTTCGCGAGCATGAATAAAGAGTTAAGCGATGATGGTCTTTATCTGTTGCTGCTTGATGTCGATCATTTCAAAAAAGTGAATGATGATTACGGCCATTTGAATGGCGATATTGTATTGCAATCATTGGCAACGCATCTTGATAACCACGTTCGCGCATCAGAGTCGGTATATCGCTACGGGGGGGAGGAGTTTATTATTCTGCTGCACGTCAGGGATGATAACGAAGCTATCGCAACGGCGGAACGACTCCGTCGACTGATTTCTGAAATGGTGATTGTCGCAGGGGAATATCATATCAATGTGACGTTCACCTCGGGATTAACCAGAATAAAGTATGGCGAACCCCTTCGGGAAGCGGTCGAGAGAGCAGATTTAGCTTTATATAAAGGCAAAGCCAGCGGCCGAAATTGTACGATGTTGATTAACACCCAGCGTGAAACGCAGAGATATAGCGATTAAAAAAGAACAGCCAGTTAGTAATAACTGGCTGTTTTGTTTAGCTGTTGCTGGTGGCCGATTGCTTATGGAAGAGCTCACGGAAGACAGGATAAATATCATCCTGGTCGCGGATATGCTGCATCGCGAAGTTTTCAAACGTCGCCTGCAGATGTTCATATTCACGCCACAGGGTCTGGTGTGCCCGACGAGTGATCTCAATATAGCTATAGTAGCGCACCACGGGCAGCAGTTTTTTCGCCAGGATCTCATGACACAGTGGTGAATCGTCTGCCCAGTTATCCCCATCGGAGGCCTGAGCCGCATAGATATTCCATTGTGCCGGGTCGTAGCGCTCTTTCACCACCTCGTCCATTAACTTCAGGGCACTGGAGACAATGGTGCCCCCTGTCTCTTGCGAGTAGAAGAACTCGTGTTCATCCACCTCTTTCGCCTGGGTGTGGTGACGAATATAGACCACCTCCACGTTTTTATAGGTTCTGCTCAGGAACAGATAGAGCAGAATATAAAAGCGTTTGGCCATATCCTTAGTGGTCTGATCCATCGAGCCGGAGACGTCCATCAGACAGAACATCACCGCCTGGCTTGAGGGCTCAGGGCGTTTTTCATAGTTCCTGTAACGCAAGTCGAAGGTGTCGATAAAGGGCACGCGTTCGATCTTAGCGCGTAACTCGGCAATCTCTTTGCGCAGACGCTCCTCTTCCAGCAGTTGCACAGGCTCGCTGTTTTCCACCGTTTGCAGGCTGGCTTCCAGTTCACGTAGCGCCCGACGTTTGCCCGCTGTCATGGCGGTCCGCCGCGCCAGCGAGTTCTGCAGCGAGCGCACCACGCTGATGTTTGCCGGTACGCCATTCGCGGTATAACCCGCGCGATGGGTTTTATACTCGGTTAACTGACGGTGCTGATTTTTCTTCAGATTTGGCAGGGCCAAATCTTCAAACAGCAGATCGAGATACTCATCTTTGGAGATCTGAAAAACGAATTCATCCTGTCCTTCACCATCCTGACTCGCCTGGCCCTGGCCGCTGCCAGAACCGCCACCGCCGCCCTGCGGACGCTCGATGCGGTCATTCTGGATAAAGTGATCGTTACCGGGATGTACGCGATGGCGTAAACCGCCGCGTCCCTGGTGAAACATTGGCTCGCTAATATCGTCCGTCGGAATAGAGACGGACTCGCCGCTATCGACATCGGTCACCGAACGCTTATTAATGGCCTCGGAGATCGACTGTTTGATTTGCGCTTTATAACGGCGCAAGAAGCGTTGGCGATTCACCGTGCTCTTGTTTTTGCCGTTAAGACGCCGGTCAATAAACCAGGTCATATGTCCCCCGTACTGCATTTGCCAACTTTGTACCCTTACGGGTATGCGCAGTTGCTGTTTGCCCGGCAGGCTTTCACCGCCGGGCAGCATTGTTATGATGATTTACGGACGCGGAGATACCATTCACACAGCAGGCGAACCTGCTTGCGGGTATAGCCTTTCTCCATCATACGGTCGACAAAGTCGTCGTGCTTTTTCTGCTCGTCGGTGGAAGTTTTGGCGTTAAACGAAATCACCGGCAGCAACTCCTCGGTATTAGAGAACATTTTCTTCTCAATGACCGTGCGCAGTTTTTCATAACTGGTCCAGTTGGGGTTGCGACCGTTGTTATTTGCCCGGGCACGCAGCACAAAGTTAACGATCTCATTACGGAAGTCTTTCGGGTTGCTGATCCCGGCAGGCTTCTCGATTTTTTCCAGCTCGGCGTTCAGCGATTCACGATCGAAGAGCTGACCGGTGTCCGGATCGCGGTACTCCTGATCCTGGATCCAGAAATCGGCATAGGTAACATAGCGGTCAAAAATGTTCTGGCCGTACTCGGAGTACGATTCCAGGTAGGCGGTCTGGATCTCCTTGCCAATGAATTCAGCATATTTCGGGATCAGATAACCTTTCAGGAACTCAAGGTAACGTTCGGCCTGCTCCTGCGGGAACTGCTCACGCTCAATTTGCTGCTCCAGAACATAGAACAGGTGTACCGGGTTTGCCGCCACTTCCGCATGGTCGAAGTTGAATACGCGAGAGAGGATCTTAAACGCGAAGCGCGTAGACAACCCGTTCATCCCTTCATCAACGCCCGCATAGTCGCGATACTCCTGGTAGGATTTCGCTTTCGGGTCAGTGTCTTTCAGGCTCTCACCATCGTACACGCGCATTTTTGAGTAGATGCTTGAGTTTTCAGGCTCTTTCAAACGCGACAAGATTGAGAAGCGTGACAGCGTTTCCAGGGTGCCAGGGGCGCAGGGCGCATGCACCAGCTCACTGTGATTCAGCAGTTTTTCGTAAATTTTGATCTCTTCTGAGATGCGCAGGCAATAAGGCACCTTGACGATGTAAACACGGTCAAGGAAGGCCTCATTGTTTTTGTTATTTCTGAACGTGACCCACTCCGATTCGTTCGAGTGCGCCAGAATAATGCCGTTGAACGGCAGGGCGGAGATGCCTTCAGTCCCGTTGTAGTTGCCTTCCTGCGTCGCGGTCAGCAGCGGGTGCAGCACTTTGATGGGGGCCTTAAACATCTCGACAAATTCCATCACCCCCTGGTTCGCCCGGCAGAGCGCGCCCGAGTAGCCGTACGCATCTGGATCGTTTTGGGCATGGTTTTCCAGTTTACGGATATCGACTTTACCGACCAGGGCAGAGATATCCTGGTTGTTCTCATCACCCGGTTCCGTCTTGGCGATAGCAATCTGTTCCAGAATGGACGGCCAGACTTTTACCACGCGGAATTTGGTAATATCGCCGCCAAATTCGTGCAGACGTTTTGCCGCCCAGGGTGACATGATGGTGCCCAGATAACGACGGGGAATGCCGTACTCTTTATCCAGGATCTGCGCATCTTCCTGCGGATTAAACAGACAGAGCGGGTGATCATTCACCGGGCTGCGCTCACCGTTAGCGCTCAGCACATAGATTGGCACCCGCTGCATTAATGATTTAAGACGTTCAGCCAGTGACGATTTACCGCCACCCACCGGCCCCAGCAGATACAGAATCTGTTTCTTCTCTTCCAGCCCTTGTGCCGCGTGCTTCAGATAAGAGACGATCTGCTCAATGGCATCCTCCATGCCATAAAACTCTTCGAACGCAGGATATCGGGCGACGACCCGATTGGAAAAAAGACGGGAAAGCCGTGGTTCCTGGGCAGTGTCCACCATCTGTGGCTCACCGATAGCCATCAATAGCCGTTCTGCCGCGTTAGCATAGGCACTGCGATCTTGCTTACAGATGGCAAGAAACTCCTGCAGTGTGAACTCTTCGTCCTTGGCAGCTTCATAGCGCTGGCGATAGTGATCGAATATATTCATGGCATGCCGTCCTTTCGTTTTTTAGCACAGGATAAGAGCCGTTCGTATGAATAGTGGAGGCTCCCGGAAGCGGGATCCTTTGCACCTCACTGCAAAAGCAGCAACCCGTGTGCCAGGTCGGGGGCTAAAACTGCGGGGTGGTCAGGAATTCATCTTCTTAAAATTAAGCGTAGATGGCATTTGCAAAACTTGCATGTCGCCCAAATCTAATTTCAATGACATATCAATAACTCATCCGAAAAATCAGCGATAATTTTTAAGTCAAACACACTTATTTCGCGGTTCTGTCATCGGAGTGACAATATTTCGTCATGTGCATCGCAGAAATTAATCTGTTTATCAGAAATATTCGTATGTAAAAAATTGGGAAAGCGCGCGAAGGGCGGTTAAACTCCTTTCGCGGATTATTTGACTACAGGAAAGAATGGATTGTGACCAAACTCAAACTTCTGGCACTGGGAATTCTCGCTGCCGCTTCAGTGGGTACCGCTAGCGCGGAGAATCAGTGGTCTGTCGGCGCAGGCGTCGGCGTGCTCAATAGCCCGTACAAAGACTATGACCGTGATGTCTATCCGGTACCGGTGATCACCTATGAAGGTGACAACTTCTGGTTCCGCGGTCTTGGCGGTGGCTATTATCTGTGGAATGACGAAAGCGATAAGCTCTCGATCATGGCTTACTACGATCCGATGCACTTCAAGCCGGGCGACAGCGACGACTGGCGACTGAAGCAGCTCGATAAACGTAAGAGCACCATGATGGCGGGTCTCTCCTACGTGCATAACACCCAGTATGGTTTCCTGCGTACCTCCCTGGCAGCTGACACGCTCGATAACAGCAACGGCTACATTTGGGATCTGGCCTGGTTGTATCGCTATACCAACGGCGGCCTGACGCTGACGCCGGGCATTGGCGTGGAGTACACCAGTGAAAACTACAATGACTACTACTATGGGGTGTCCCGTCGTGAGGCAAATCGTAGTGGGTTAAATCGCTACAATGCTGACGATGGCTGGAACCCGTACCTGGCGCTCACTGCCAGCTACGAATTCACTCAGGACTGGAATATCTACGGCACCGGCCGTTATACCCGTCTGAGCGACGAGATCAAGGACAGCCCGATGGTCGATAAATCCTGGGCAGGTGCGTTCTCTGTTGGGGTGACCTACAGTTTCTGATTGTGCATCTTCACAGTGCAATCACTGCATTACAACGGGGCGCTTGCGCCCCGTTTGCATTATGTTGGTGCGGTGAAACAGGAGAAACAGATGAGCAAAAAAACCGTTATGTTTGGCGAAAAAGAGACTCTGCCGGCCATTGGCCAGGGCACCTGGTATATGGGTGAGAAAAACAGCCTTCGTTCTCAGGAGGTCACTGCGCTGCGCACGGGCATCGAACTGGGCCTCACCCTGATCGATACCGCAGAAATGTACGCAGACGGCAAAGCAGAAGAGGTGGTTGGCGAAGCGATTAAAGGAGTGCGTGATAAAGTCTATCTGGTCTCCAAAGTCTATCCGTGGAACGCGGCAGGCCAGAAAGGGATGGCGGCCTGTGAAGCCAGCTTACGCCGCCTGGGTACGGACTACCTCGATCTCTATCTGCTGCACTGGCGAGGCGAGTACGGCCTGGAGGAGACCGTCCGGTTGATGGAGACCTTGCAGCGTCAGGGCAAAATTCGCCGCTGGGGTGTATCTAATCTGGATGTTGAAGATATGCAGGCGCTCTGGCAAGTGCCCGGAGGGCAGGCCTGCGCGACAAATCAGGTCCTCTATCATCTGGCTTCGCGAGGCATCGAATACGATCTTCTTCCCTGGTGTCAGCAACAGCAGATGCCGGTAATGGCTTACTGCCCCCTGGCTCAGGCCGGGCGATTACGTTCTGGATTAATGACGCATTCGGTGGTCAATGAGATAGCACAGCGTCATCGCGCCACGCCGGCGCAGATCCTGTTGGCATGGGTCATTAGTCATCAGGGGGTGATAGCGATTCCAAAAGCGGGCTCGCCGGAGCATGTCAGGGATAACGCGCAGGCATTAGAGATTACGCTCTCTGACGAAGAGATAGCTATGCTTGCGGACGCATTTCCGGCGCCTGGCCATAAAACGCCGCTGGATATGGTGTGATGGTAAAACGCCCCGCTCCCGTGGGGAGTGGGGCGGGCATCATTAGCGCTGAATGATGCTAATAGTTTGCCCCAGGCGAGAAGGCTTCTCTTCGCTGGTCTTCTGTGGTGATGTTACGCAGGCGGTTTCTACACAGACGAAGGTCTTATAACCCTCGTCCGGTACGTCGGCCATGCTCACAGAGAGCGCCGGGCCCGGGTTCCAGCCCACAACGTTGCTATGGTGATGGTGCACCACTTCGACGCTGCGGTTCAGCGCGGCGTCATGAATGACGCTGCACGCTTCCGGATGCAGATAAACGCGGTCGGTACGATCCGGGAAGGTCTGCACGCCGTCGCTCAGTTTGCCCTCTTTGGCGTTATCCACTTTGTCGATAAAGGTATCGCCCAATCCACTCACCTTGACCGCGCTGATGTCACCCACGTTGAAATAGGTGTGCAGGGCGCTGGTGGTTTCAAATTCGCCGTGGGCTTCCAGTTCGATTTCACAGGTTTTACCCAGCTTGAAGCGTGCATAGAGTGTGAAATCATGCGGCCAGAGCGCACGGGTCTCCTCATTTGCCTGCAGTTCAAACGTCAGTACCACTCCATTTTCATCGTCATTGTGCGCTTTCAAGGTCCACTGCTGATTACGGGCAAACCCGTGAGCAGGCAAACCTGACTGTGCCGCCGGACCAAACCACGGCCAGCAAATTGGCACACCGCCGCGGATCGCCGCCCCTTTTTTGAAAGAGGTGTTGTCGCTGAGCCACAGCGCTTCGGTTTGACCTTCTGGTTTCCAGGAGAGCAGGTGAGCGCCATTCAGCGCTACGGAGGCTTTTACGCGCGGGTGATCAACCACGATGATGTCGGCTCCGTCAATCTGACGGCGGGAAAGCACAGGGGTAAGTTCTTCGACTACCGGAAGTGCAAAAATTTTATTAATCATTAAGCAATCCTCTGTCTTGAAGCAATAAAAAAGGCGACCGAAGTCGCCTTTTGGATCAGTGTCTCATCTCAACTTATTTGGAGATGTGAGCGATCAGGTCCAGTACTTTGTTGGAGTAACCGGTTTCGTTGTCGTACCAGGATACCAGCTTAACGAAGTTGTCGTTCAGTGCGATACCTGCTTTAGCATCGAACACGGAAGTGCATACTTCGCCGTTGAAATCGGTAGAAACAACGTCATCTTCGGTGTAACCCAGAACGCCTTTCATTGCGCCTTCGGAAGCAGCTTTGATTGCTTTCTTAATTTCTTCATAAGAAGCAGCTTTTTCCAGACGAACGGTCAGGTCAACAACGGATACGTTAGGAGTCGGAACGCGGAACGCCATACCAGTCAGTTTGCCATTCAGTTCTGGCAGTACTTTACCTACCGCTTTAGCAGCACCGGTAGAGGATGGGATGATGTTCTGAGCCGCGCCACGGCCGCCACGCCAGTCTTTGTGAGACGGGCCGTCAACGGTTTTCTGAGTTGCGGTGGTCGCGTGAACGGTGGTCATCAGGCCTTCAACGATACCGAAGTTGTCGTTGATAACTTTCGCCAGCGGTGCCAGGCAGTTGGTGGTGCAGGATGCGTTGGAAACGATATCCTGGCCAGCGTAAGTTTCGAAGTTAGCACCACGTACGAACATTGGGGTGTTGTCTTTGGAAGGACCCGTCAGAACAACTTTTTTCGCGCCAGCGGTGATGTGCTTACGTGCAGTTTCGTCGGTCAGGAAGATACCAGTCGCTTCAGCAACCACGTCAACACCGATTTCGCTCCACTTCAGGTTAGCTGGATCTTTTTCAGCAGTAACACGGATGGTTTTGCCGTTAACAACCAGGTGGCCGTCTTTAACTTCAACAGTACCGTTGAAGCGACCGTGGGTTGAGTCGTACTTCAGCATGTACGCCATGTATTCAGCGTCCAACAGATCGTTGATACCAACGATTTCGATGTCAGAACGTTCCTGAGCAGCACGGAAAACAATGCGACCGATACGGCCAAAACCGTTGATACCTACTTTGATAGTCATATATTCCACCAGCTATTTGTTAGTGAATAAAAGGTTGCCTGTAAAATTACAAAAACCATACGCAGCGTCAAGCGGAATCGTGTCAATCATTGCGACAAATCAATCCTTCGCGCGACCTTTGGGCGATTGACTCGCCTAACATTCCCTCGGAGCTTGCAACCATATGGGGACTGCGCCGTGAATTTTAAAGGGCTGGCCGAAGAAAAATGTGGATTTGATCACATTTGGCCGACCGCCTTTTCGCAACGACTAAGTTTAGAACAAAAGTTCACACTTCAGTGTTAATGTTTTGTTAGAATCGACCTAAACGTTGTCTGTTTTCAATCGTGAGATATGAGCTTATGTCGAATCAATCCAACCCGGACGAACTGAAGAAAAATCTAACAGAAATGCAGTTCTATGTGACCCAGAACCACGGCACCGAGCCGCCATTCACCGGGCGTTTACTGCATAACAAACGTGATGGGATTTACCACTGCCTGGTGTGTGATGCCGCCCTGTTTAACTCTGAAAGTAAATATGATTCTGGCTGCGGTTGGCCAAGCTTCTATGAGCCCGTTAGCGATGAGGCAATCCGCTATCTGACCGACAACTCTCATGGTATGCAGCGCATCGAAATCCGCTGTGGAAATTGCGATGCCCACCTCGGTCATGTTTTCCCGGACGGCCCTCAGCCAACAGGGGAGCGTTTCTGCGTCAATTCTGCCTCGTTAAGCTTCACCGATGACCAGAATGGCGACCAGACTAAAGGTTGAAAAATCGATTCAGCAAATTATTCCACCGGAGCCGGGTAAATCATGAATATTGACGAGATGATTAGTGGGATGACAGAGGACGTTTATCAACGCCTGGTCACCGCCGTTGAGCTGGGAAAATGGCCTGATGGGGTGGCGCTGACCCCGGCCCAGAAAGAGAACAGCCTGCAGCTGGTTATGCTCTGGCAGGCACGGCATAACACCGACGCGCAACACATGACCATTGATACCCAGGGGCAGATGGTGATGAAGAGTAAACAACAGCTGAAGGAAGATTTTGGCATCGCGCCAAAATCGATTGCCATGTTCAAATCCTGATGGGTTTGTGCGTGCCGGGCGGTGAAAGTGCCGCCGCCCGGCAAAAGGATTACGCCTGTGTTTCTTGCCAGTCTTCCAGCGTATACAGGGTAGCACCGGCGGCGGCCATATCCATAAACGCCTGCGCGCTATCCTGAGGCTGAAGATTGACGCCGCGGCAGCCATCGGTAATCACGTTGACGGTGTATCCCAGCTGGAGTGCGTCCAGCACGGTAAATTTCACGCAATAATCTGTCGCCAGACCCAGCACAATAAGCTCAACGATTTCATGGTGACGCAGCCACGCATCCAGCGCCGTTTTCTGACGATGGCCGTTATCAAAGAATGCGCTATAACTGTCGATGGCCGGGTTTTCGCCTTTGTGGAACACCGCATCAATCGCTTTTTGGTTAAGCAAAGGGTGGAGCTCAGCGCCTTCGGTCTGCTGAACGCAGTGATCCGGCCAGAACGTCTGCGCCAGCCCGTCGAGTTCGCCCTGGCTATAAGGTTCAACGTCATGCTGGCTGGCAAAGCTACCGTGATTTTCCGGATGCCAGTCCTGGCTTGCCACCACGGCATCGCCGCGGGCTTTACACCACTCAATAAGCGTATTAGCGATATCAACAGTGCTATCGCCTTCTGCTACCGCCAGTGCGCCGCCTGCGCAAAAATCATTTTGCAGATCAACCAGTAATAAAGCTCGTTGCGTCATATTCATTCCTTAAAAGCAGCGTATTTATCATCTAATTTTAATGGTAAAGCGGGGCCATAGAATGCTATCCGGAGCATTCCTGGACGCCCGGGCATTAACGACAAAAGACGACAGGGACTCGTTTCGAGTAGAGAAACCAGGGCACTAAAACAATCAGGCTGAAAGAGGAGACCAGAAGCCAGAGCAGGTCGGCGAACTGCAGCGACATATCAAAGGCGATCCCGCTGTAGATGACCGAACCGGCGTTGATAACAAAATTACCCACGTAATAGGCAATCATGGCTTTTCGGGTTCGCTTACTTTTTCTGAAGAATTGCCAACAGGCGTTGCCCAGCAAAGTCAGATAGACAATGCTCGGCAGGGTTAACGCTGCAACAGCCAGCCCGACGTCATGGTCTTCACCCGTGAAAAAGAGCCACAGGAGTAACACGACCACCCAGGCGTTGAACGCCCCGGCGATGCAGGAAAGTATCAAACCGGCTGCAGGAAACAAGAGAAAACCGTCAATTTTGGTACTGTTGCTCATAAGCTCCCTCTCATGAGATAGCGGGCGAGGAGGGCAACGCCGTCACCCTCTCGTGCTTCCCAACCGACTCTATTCGTCTGGCGTCAGTTCGCCGCGCAGGTTCTGCATCATGGCGAGACGTATGGCGTGGATATCCAGATCCTGGCTCAGAAGGTAGTGCAATTTGGTAAGGGTGGCTTCCACCGTCATATCAAAGCCGCTGATCACCCCGGCATGAGCCAGCGCGTTACCCGTGGCGTATCCGCCCATATTGACCTTACCGGACATGCACTGCGTCAAATTCACCACCACAATGCCGCGTTCGCTTGCGGCCTGCAGCTCTTGCAGAAATTCACCATTCTGCGGAGCATTGCCCACCCCGTATGAACGCAGTATTAACGCTTTCACCGGCTGACGCAGAAAGTTTCGCACCACATCCGCCGAGATCCCCGGGTAGATCGTCACTACGCCAATCGGCTGCGGCGTAATCGGATGGACCACAAGTTCGCCCAGGGTATTTGGCGCAGGCGGGGTACCGAGGCGGCGAATATGAATACCCGCCTCCAGCAGCGGTTGCAGGTTAGGTGAGGCAAACGCATCGAAACCATCCGCGTGGGCTTTGGTGGTGCGGTTACCCCGGAAGAGGCGGTTATTAAAGAACAGCGCGACCTCGTTAATCGGGTAGTTCGCCGCTACGTACAGGGAGTTCAGCAGATTGATCTGCCCGTCAGAGCGCAGCTCGGCCAGCGGGATTTGCGAGCCGGTCACAATCACGGGCTTACCCAGGTTCTCCAGCATAAAAGAGAGCGCCGAGGCGGTAAACGCCATAGTGTCGGTGCCATGCAGGATCACGAAGCCGTCATACAGATCGTAATGAGCTTTAATATCGTCGGCGATATGCTGCCAGTCCTCTGGCGTCATATCGGAGGAGTCCATTAGCGGGTCATACTCGTGAATGGTGAAGTCTGGCATCTCCGGGCGATGAAACTCCGGCATCAGCGCCAGCTGGCGTTGCAGATGACCCGAGACCGGGATGTAACCATTTTCAGAGCGCTGCATACCGATGGTACCGCCGGTATAAGCCACGTAGATCGATTTCTTGTGCATGATGTTGTGTTCTTGGCTTCAAAGAAAAATCCCCTCTTCACGGAAGAGGGGATGAGGATTAACGCATGTTGGCGCAGGTTAGACAGAACGCGTAACGATTTTGTGGATCGTTAAAGGCCGCGAGCTTATCGCTTTCACCTTTTACCACGCTGGCCGCCGAGGCCAGCGGTGCCGGCAGCATCGCCTGTAGCGCCTGCGGCAACATGGCACGCACCGAGCCTGACATGCTGTTCACGACCACGTCGAAGAACGTAGGTTCGTCCTGATAGTAGTCCACATGCCACTGCTTCAGCTTCGCCAGTTCAGCCGCTTTCGCGACGGCATCGTCGAAATCGCCGAGGCTATCAACCAGACCGTTCTTTTTGGCATCCTGACCGGTCCAGACGTGACCCTGGGCAATCTGATCGATCTGCTCCGGCGTCTTCTTGCGCGAGTCGGCAACCAGCGTAATAAAGCGCTTGTAACCATTCTCAATGCTGAGCTGCATCATCTGCGACACTTCTGGCGGCAGCGCTTTGGTTACCGCGACATCTGCCAGCGGTGAGGTGGCTACGCCGTCGGTATGCACGCCCAGATAATCCAGGCTGTTCTCCATGGTGTTGATGACCCCGAAGATACCGATAGAGCCGGTCAGGGTGCTCGGGTTCGCCACGATGTAGTTCGCTGGCGTGGAGATCCAGTAACCGCCAGAGGCCGCCATACCGCCCATCGATACGACCACCGGTTTACCCGCCGCGCGCGCCGCAGCCAGCTCGGCGCGGATCACCTCAGAAGCGCTGACGCTGCCGCCCGGGCTATTAACCCGCAGAACAATCGCTTTCACTTTTGGATCGAGGCGTGCATCGCGGATCTGCGAAGCGGTAGTATCACCGCCCACGTTACCCGGCGTCTCTTCCCCGTCCATGATGGCGCCGTTAGCAAACACCACCGCAATACTGTCTCCAGCATCGGCCGATTTGTTCGGCTGGTAATCATAGAAGCTGATGGCGCTGAAGTTTTTGTCCTCTTTGCTCCAGCCAAACTGTTTGGTCAGGGCTTTTTCGATGTCGGCGCTGGAGCCGAGCACATCAACCAGTTTGTTATTCAGGGCATATTTCGCCGTGTCGCCATCGACCTTACGCAGGCCATCAAGCACCGCCTGTGCGCCCGGGAAAAGCTGTTCAGGCGTGATCTGGCGGTTAGCGGCCACGGTGCCGAGATAGTTCTGCCACAGTTCGCCAATCCAGCGGCTGTCAGCCTCGCGGGCGGCAGGGGACATATCATCGCGAATAAACGGCTCAACGGCCGATTTATAGGTGCCAACACGGAAGACATGGGTGGTGACTTTCAGCTTATCCAGCAGCGATTTGTAATAAAGGCCATTGGTCGCAAAGCCATGCAGGTCCACGGTGCCTTGTGGCGAGAGCCAAATTTTATTGGCGAAACTGGCCAGATAATATTGCCCCTGACTGTAATTATCGCCCACAGCGATCACCGGTTTGCCGCTGTCGCGGAACTCGCGTAGCGCTTTACCAATGTACTGCATGGAAGGCTGGTCGGCCCCCGCGAAGTTTCTCAGGTCGAGAACGATCCCGGTGATGTTACGATCTGCTTTCGCCTGGCGAATCGCGTCGACGATGTCAAACAGCGAATTCTCCTGCAGACGATCGCTGCTGGCACCAAACAGCTGGCGACCCAGCACGCCGAGTCGGTTGTTGGTAGAAGGTTTATCGACCACCACCCCTGCAATATCCAGCAGCAGCGCACCGCGCGTAGCATGCTGACTTTGACTGGTGCTGCTTATATGCATCCAGACGCCAACGCAAACCATCACCAGCAAGATGAAAAAGAGGTTCATGACCAGCTGACGGACGAAATTCAGCAGCCGCCACGTCCATTTAAAAAATCCGGCAAAAAAACGCCAAAGGGTTCGCATCTCTTCTCCCTGTCCAAAAATTACCCGGCCCGTCGCCATGGACGGGTTGTCGGGCTATCGTAATGACCCAACTGCCTCTTGTCAGCAGGAATCGCCTGCCACGCTGTAACAAAATCTGCTGTCGTGTTAATTTTGAGTAAATCCGTAGACAGGAGTTACCCCATGGATGCACTAGAACTGCTGGTTAACCGCCGCAGCGCCTCACGCCTTACTGAGCCCGCTCCCGCTGGTGAACAGCTGGAAAATATCCTTCGCGCAGCCTTGCGCGCGCCCGATCACGGTACGTTACAGCCGTGGCACTTCTTTATCATAGAAGGTGAAGGCCGCACGCGTTTCAGCGCGCTGCTGGAAAAGGGGGCTATTGCCGCTGAGCAGGATGAAAAAGCGATCGAGAAAGCGCGAAATGCGCCATTCCGCGCGCCGATGATCATCGCCGTGGTCGCTAAATGTCAGCCGAATCACAAAGTTCCCGTCTGGGAGCAGGAGATGTCCGCCGGATGCGCGGTCATGGCAATGCAGATGGCTGCCCTCGCGCAGGGCTTCAATGGTATCTGGCGCAGCGGGGCATTAACCGACAGCCCGGTGGTACGGGATGCGCTTGATTGCAGAACAGAAGATAAAATCGTCGGTTTCCTCTATCTCGGTACGCCGCAGTTGAAAGCGTCCACCACCGTCTCAGTGCCCGATACCTCGCCGTTCGTCACCCGCTTCTGACGACCGGGGCTAAACTGTCTGGATTCTGTGCAAGTGCACCAGAATTCAGACACCCATACTTACCCCGTAATGGAATGAGCGTTAACATAACGCAATTGCAATGACAGGAGATGTCCATGAGCGAGCAAACCATTCGTTTAACGCAATACAGCCACGGAGCCGGTTGCGGTTGTAAAATTTCCCCCAAAGTGCTGGAGACCATTCTTCACAGCGAGCAGGCGAAGTTTGTCGACCCGAACCTGCTTGTTGGCAACGAAACCCGTGACGACGCCGCCGTTTACGATTTAGGCAACGGGACCAGCATCATCAGTACCACCGATTTCTTTATGCCGATTGTCGACAACCCGTACGACTTTGGCCGCATCGCCGCCACCAACGCCATCAGCGATATCTTCGCGATGGGGGGTAAACCCATTATGGCGATTGCCATTCTTGGCTGGCCCATTAATACCCTGGCACCGGAAATTGCCCGCGAGGTGATTGAGGGCGGGCGTTTTGCTTGCCAGCAGGCGGGCATTGCGCTGGCAGGCGGCCACTCTATCGACGCACCAGAGCCTATCTTTGGCCTGGCGGTGACCGGCGTGGTGCCCACCGAACGCGTTAAACGCAACAGTACCGCCGAGCCCGGCTGCAAACTCTATCTGACCAAGCCGCTGGGGATTGGCGTGCTCACCACCGCGGAGAAGAAATCTCTGCTCAAGCCTGAACATAAAGGCCTGGCGGCGGAAGTGATGTGTCAGATGAACCTCGCCGGGGCGGCTTTTGCCAACATTGATGGTGTGAAGGCGATGACGGACGTCACCGGCTTTGGCCTGCTTGGCCACCTGAGCGAGGTGTGTCAGGGAGCGGGCGTGCAGGCGCAACTCTGGTATCAGGATGTGCCGAAACTGCCGGGTGTCGAAGCATATATTGCCCAGGGGGCGGTGCCGGGTGGCACCCAGCGCAACTTTGCCAGCTACGGTCATCTGATGGGCGAGATGCCCGCCGAGTGGCGTGATCTGCTGTGCGATCCGCAAACCTCTGGCGGTCTGCTGCTGGCGGTAACGCCAGAGGCCGAAGCCGAAGTGAAAGCCACCGCCGCGGAATACGGCATCAACCTGAGCGCCATCGGCGAACTGGTCACGGCTCGTGGTGGACGGCCAATGATCGAGATCCAGTAATTCGATGCGGTTATTTATTGCCGAAAAACCGAGTCTCGGTCGCGCCATCGCCGATGTGTTGCCTAAACCGCACCGCAAAGGCGATGGTTTTATTGAGTGTGGTAATGGGCAGGTGGTGACCTGGTGTATCGGCCACCTGCTGGAGCAGGCGCAGCCCGATGCCTACGACAGCCGTTATGCCCGCTGGAATCTTAACGACCTGCCCATCGTGCCGGAAAAATGGCAGCTTCAGCCGCGCCCGTCGGTAACTAAACAGCTCAATGTGATTAAGCGCTTCTTGCACGATGCGGCGGAAATCATTCACGCCGGTGACCCGGACAGGGAAGGGCAGTTGCTGGTGGATGAGGTGCTGGACTACCTGCAACTGGCACCAGAAAAGCGTCAGCAGGTGCAGCGCTGTCTGATTAACGATCTCAACCCGCAGGCGGTCGAGCGCGCCATCTCGCGGCTGCGCGCCAATAGCGAGTTTGTCCCGCTCTGCGTCTCGGCGCTTGCCCGGGCGCGCGCCGACTGGCTGTACGGCATTAATATGACCCGCGCCTACACCATTCTTGGACGCAATGCAGGTTATCAGGGGGTGCTCTCCGTGGGCCGCGTCCAGACGCCGGTCCTGGGGCTGGTGGTGCGTCGTGACGAAGAGATCGAAAACTTCGTTGCCAAAGATTTCTTTGAAGTGAAAGCGCATATCGTTACCCCGAAAGAGGAGCGCTTTACCGCGACCTGGCAACCCAGCGAAGCCTGCGAACCCTATCAGGATGAAGAGGGGCGTTTGCTTCATCGTCCGCTCGCAGATCACGTCGTGAACCGTATCGGCGGGCAACCGGCAGTCGTGACCAGCTATAACGATAAACGGGAATCAGAACCGGCACCGCTGCCGTTTTCGCTCTCAGCGCTGCAGATTGAAGCGGCGAAACGCTTTGGCCTGAGCGCGCAAAACGTGCTCGATATCTGCCAGAAGTTGTACGAAACCCATAAATTGATAACTTATCCGCGTTCTGACAGCCGATACCTGCCCGAGGAGCATTTTGCCGGGCGGCACGCGGTGATGAACGCCATCGGTGCGCATGCGCCGGAGTTATCAGGCCAGCCTGTCGTTAACGCAGATACCCGCAACCGCTGCTGGGATGACAAAAAAGTCGATGCCCACCACGCCATTATTCCGACGGCGCGCAGTAGCAAGGTCACGCTGACGGACAACGAAGCGAAAGTGTACAACCTGATTGCCCGCCAGTATCTGATGCAGTTCTGCCCTGATGCGGTATTCCGCAAGTGCGTCATTGAGCTGGAGATCGCCAAAGGCAAATTCGTGGCCAAAGCGCGTTTCCTGGCCGAAGCCGGATGGCGGACGCTGCTGGGCAATAAAGAGCGCGATGAAGAGAACGACGGTACGCCGCTGCCGGTGGTGGCAAAAGAGGACGAACTGCTCTGTGAGAAAGGCGAAGTTGTTGAGCGCCAGACGCAGCCGCCGCGTCACTTTACCGATGCGACGTTGCTCTCGGCCATGACCGGTATTGCCCGCTTTGTGCAGGACAAAGATCTGAAGAAGATCCTGCGCGCGACGGATGGATTAGGTACCGAAGCTACCCGCGCCGGGATCATCGAGCTGCTGTTCAAACGGGGTTTTTTGATCAAGAAAGGGCGCTACATTCACTCCACCGATCCGGGACGGGCGCTGATCCACTCGCTGCCTGAACTGGCCGCACGGCCGGATATGACAGCCCACTGGGAGTCGGTACTGACGCAAATCAGTGAGAAGCAGTGCCGTTATCAGGACTTTATGCAGCCGCTGGTGGGCACCCTGTTTGATTTGATTAACCAGGCGAAGAGTACCCCGGTCAGGCAGTTCAGGGGGATGTCAGCGCCAGGTGGCGGCAACAAGAAACCCTTTAAAAAAAAGCGCAGCGCAGCATAAAAAAGGCCCGGTGAGGTAACCTGCACCGGGCCTTTAACGTCTGCCATTTCAGAGAATTTAAATCACTCCCTGGCCCATCATTGCATCGGCGACCTTTACGAACCCGGCGATATTTGCCCCGCGTACGTAGTTGGTCTGTTTCTCTTCACCGCCGTATTCGACGCAGGCGTGGTGAATATCCAGCATGATGTGGTGCAGGCGCGCATCCACTTTTTCGGCTTTCCAGCCCATCCGCGCGGCGTTCTGCGCCATCTCAAGACCTGACGTCGCCACGCCGCCGGCGTTAGCCGCTTTACCCGGCGCGAAGAGCACACCCGCCTCCAGGAACAGATCGGTCGCTTCGATGGTGGTGGGCATATTGGCCCCTTCCGCTACCGCTTTCACGCCGTTTGCCACCAGCTGACGCGCGGCATCGATATCCAGTTCATTCTGGGTGGCGCAGGGCAGGGCGATATCCACCGGCACGGCCCATGGCTGTTTGCCCTCAAGATAGGTCAGCCCAAATTCGCGGGCATAGTCGGCCACGCGGCCATCGCGGCTGGCTTTAATTTCGCAAAGACGTGCCAGCTTCTCGGCAGTAAAACCGGCTTCATCAACTACGGTGCCGCTGGAGTCAGAGGCGGTGATGACCCGGGCGCCAAACTCCATCGCTTTCTCAATGGCATACTGAGCCACGTTCCCCGAGCCAGAGACCGCCACGCGCATCCCTTCAAAGCTCAGACCATGGCGCTGTAACATCGCTTGGGTGAAATAGACCAGACCATAGCCGGTGGCTTCCGGACGGATCAGGCTGCCGCCGAAGGAGAGACCTTTGCCGGTAAACACGCAGGCGCTGTTATTGGAGAGTTTTTTCATCATCCCGGCCATAAAGCCCACTTCCCGTCCGCCTACGCCGATATCCCCGGCCGGTACGTCGGTGTCCGGCCCCAGGTGACGATAAAGTTCAGTCATCAGCGCCTGGCAGAATCGCATGACCTCACCTTCACTTTTGCCTTTCGGATCGAAATCACTGCCGCCTTTCCCGCCGCCCATCGGCAGGGTGGTGAGGGCGTTTTTAAAGGTTTGTTCAAAACCGAGGAACTTAAGAATGGAGAGGTTAACGGAGGGATGGAATCGCATGCCGCCCTTAAACGGACCAATTGCCGAGTTGAACTGTACACGCCACGCACGGTTAACCTGTACCTGATTGCGGTCATCCACCCAGACAACGCGGAACTGAATTACGCGCTCAGGCTCAACCAGACGCTCCAGCAGGGACATTTGACGATAGCGTGGGTTCTGTTCAAGGAACGGCCACAGGGTGGTCATCACTTCGCGAACGGCCTGCGAAAACTCACTCTGATGCGGGTCGCGCTGTTGAACAGTATTCAGAAACGATTCCAGAGAGCATACCTGGTCCATAAGTATAAGTTCCTCTTATAAATAGAATTATTATCTTTTTGACGGTTTTATCTGTGATGTGTTGTGGTTTTCGACTATATCACTCGTACCAGTTTGTGACGCAAGTGAAAATTTCCCCATCCAGGGAAATTCATCATCCGCCCCGGGTCATAATAAAAAACGATGATGGAAAGGGTTAAAGCTTGCGGGTGACTGTCCGTTATAGTGTTAAGAGGACAAAACAGGATGAAACGTCTATGAATCGATTAATGATTGCCGCCATGCTCGGGCTTTTCTCTCTCAGCAGTTATGCCGAGCAACGTCTGCGCCCGGATATCGACGTGAACGTGCCGTCGGAAGTGTTCAGCTCTGGCGGGCAGCGGGCGCAGCCGTGCAACATGTGTTGTATCTATCAGGATCAGAACTATTCGGAGGGGGCGGTGGTTCGCGCTGACGGGGTATTGTTACAGTGTCAGCGCGACGAACGGACAATCAGTACGAATCCACTGGTGTGGCGTCGTGTGAAAGAATAAAGGCTTCCAGCAGCGGGACATCCGCGGGCGCAAGGTTGTAAGTCAACGCCTGCCGTGGGGTACACCACACCAGCTGGGTGTGATAGTGCGCCACCGGGGTGCCGCTAAAGTGCGGCACGTGCCAGGCGTGCAGGTGGATCAGCCGGCGGGAGACTTCCCGCTGATGGCTGGCAACATAGTCGCCTGGCTGAACCTCAATGGCGAGTTCCTCACGCAGCTCGCGAATCAGAGCCTCTTGCTGCGTTTCACCCGGTTCCACTTTGCCCCCGGCCAGTTCCCACATTCCCGCCTGATCGGCATGCTCTGGCCGCTGGGCCAGTAAAATCTGGCCATCCCGTTCGAGGATGGCGCAGACGACGTCAATTGTTTTGACCTTCATCGCGGTGAGCTTAGAGATCAAACTTCGCCCAGACCGGCGCATGGTCAGACGGTTTTTCCATGCCGCGGATGGCGTAATCAATCCCGGTGTCGATACAACGTTCCGCCAGCGGATGGCTTGCCAGCAGCACATCGATGCGCAGACCGCGGTTGTCATCAAAACCTTTGGAACGGTAGTCGAACCACGAGAAGCGATCCTGGGTTTCCGGGTTGACGTGGCGGAAAGTGTCTACCAAACCCCAGTCCAGCAGGCGACCCATCCACTCGCGCTCTTCCGGCAGGAAGGAGCATTTACCGGCGCGCAGCCAGCGTTTGCGGCTCTCTTCGCCAATGCCGATATCAAGGTCCGTCGGGCTAATATTGATGTCACCCATGATTAGCACCGGGTTTTCTTTCTGCAGCTCAGTTTCAAGATAACGCTGGAGATCCTGATAGAACTTCTCTTTAGCCGGGAACTTGGTCGGATGGTCGCGGCTTTCGCCCTGTGGGAAATAGCCATTGATAACCGTGATGTTTCCCATCGGCGAAGGCAGTTCTGCCATGATGATGCGGCGTTGCGCCTCACCGTCATCGTCCGGGAAGCCACGACGAACAGAAACTGGCGTCTCTTTGGTCAGCAGCGCCACGCCGTAGTGACCTTTTTGCCCGTGATAAAAGACGTTATAGCCCAGTTTTGCCACCTCTTCGAGGGGGAACATATCGTCGTGAACTTTTGTCTCCTGCAGACCAATGACGTCGGGCTGATGTTGTTCGACGATGGCTGCCAGTTGATGGGGACGGGCGCGCAGGCCGTTGATATTAAATGAGACAAATTTCATAGTCGCTGCCAGTGCAAGGTGAATAGTGCAAGGATGGTAGCAGAATTTAGCGCGACTGACTGCCACCGCCAGCAGGGAAAAACCGATAACGGCGATAGATGTAAATAATGGTGCAACTTTTGCACTTTTTAGGCGCAGCTTGCCCGATAAAAGCGCGTAAAGAGTTAAGTAATTTCGCGAGGGATCACAATTCCAGAATTATATTTGGTAAATGAATAATATTACTATTTTTCATCCGGCAAACCCGCGCTTGTTGCAAAAATATTCACTATTTATGCAAAAATAATGAATAACGCCTCGCCGTAACTTGTTGATTTTACGTTTACACCTCCCTTTTATGCACTTTTATCGCTAGCTGGCACGAACAGTGCAATCTACATTTACAGCGCAAACACTCAAATATTTAACATATAAATAACCTTTTATTTACCGGATGAGGTCGCTATGTCTCTGTCAATTACGCGTGAAAATTTCGATGAATGGATGATGCCTGTTTATGCGCCGGCGGCTTTTATTCCGGTGCGGGGAGAGGGTTCACGTCTGTGGGATCAGCAGGGTAAAGAGTATATCGACTTTGCCGGCGGGATTGCGGTTAACGCACTGGGCCATGCGCACCCGGCATTGCGTCAGACCCTGAACGAGCAGGCGGCCAGGTTTTGGCATACGGGAAATGGCTACACCAACGAGCCGGCGTTGCGTCTGGCGAAGAAGTTGATCGACGCCACCTTCGCGGAGAAAGTGTTCTTCTGTAACTCGGGGGCCGAAGCCAACGAGGCGGCGCTGAAGCTGGCGCGCAAATATGCCCACGACCACTTTGGCAGCCAGAAAAGCGGGATCGTCGCGTTCAAAAACGCGTTCCATGGCCGCACGCTATTTACCGTCAGTGCCGGCGGGCAGCCCTCTTATTCTCAGGATTTTGCACCGCTGCCGCCGGACATTCGCCACGGCGTCTATAACGATCTGAACTCAGCCCGGGATCTGATCGACGACATGACCTGCGCGGTGATCGTTGAGCCGATGCAGGGGGAGGGGGGCGTGTTACCGGCAGACAAAGCATTCCTGCAGGGGTTACGCGAACTCTGCGATCGTCACAACGCGGTGCTGATCTTTGATGAAGTACAGACCGGCGTCGGCCGTACCGGTGAGTTGTATGCCTATATGCACTACGGTGTAACGCCAGATGTACTCTCTACCGCCAAGGCGCTCGGCGGCGGCTTCCCGATTGGGGCGATGCTGACCACCAATAAATTCGCCAGCGTCATGGGCGTGGGGACGCATGGCACAACCTATGGCGGTAACCCGCTGGCTACTGCGGTGGCCGGGCAGGTGCTGGATATTATCAATACGCCAGAGGTGCTGAATGGCGTGAAACAGCGTCATGACTGGTTTGTTGAGCGTCTCACGGCCATCAACAATCAGACCGGCCTCTTTAAGGAGATTCGTGGCCTTGGCCTGCTGATTGGCTGTGTGCTAACGGAGGAGTACGCCGGAAAAGCGAAATTGATTTCACAGGAGGCGGCGAAAGCAGGGGTCATGGTGTTAATTGCCGGGGCCAACGTGGTGCGTTTTGCCCCCGCGCTGATTGTGAGCACCGAAGAGGTGCAAACCGGGTTAGACCGGTTTGCGCAGGCCTGTGAACGTGTGAAGTCCGGGGTGTCATCATGATGGTTATCCGTCCCGTTGAGCGTCAGGATCTCCCTGCGCTCATGCAGCTTGCCGGTAAGACAGGCGGTGGATTGACCTCGTTGCCTGCCGATGAACAGACGCTGTTGGCGCGTATCGAGCGTGCCATTCAAACCTGGCAAGGGACGGTGCCGAAAGGTGAACAGGGCTATGTCTTTGTGCTGGAAGAGTGCGAAACCGGCACCGTGGCGGGGATCTGCGCCATTGAAGTGGCGGTGGGGCTCAACGATCCCTGGTACAACTACCGCGTAGGTACCCTGGTTCATGCCTCGAAAGAGCTGAACGTCTATAACGCACTGCCGACGCTATTTCTCAGTAACGATCACACCGGCAGCAGTGAACTTTGTACCTTGTTTCTCGATCCCGCCTGGCGCAAGGAGGGCAATGGCTACCTGCTCTCTAAATCGCGTTTTATGTTCATGGCGGCCTTCCGCGATCGCTTCAATGACAAAGTGGTGGCTGAGATGCGCGGCGTGATCGACGAAACGGGTTTCTCTCCGTTCTGGAAAAGCCTCGGCGAGCGCTTCTTTTCCATGGAATTCAGCCGCGCTGACTACCTGTGCGGCACCGGGCAAAAAGCCTTTATCGCTGAGCTGATGCCCAAACACCCGATCTATACCCACTTCCTTAGCGAAGAGGCGCAGGCGGTGATTGGCGAAGTGCATCCGCAAACCGCGCCGGCCCGTGCGGTGCTGGAAAAAGAGGGATTCCGCTACTGTAACTATGTGGACATTTTCGACGGCGGGCCAACGCTCGAGTGCGATATCGATCGGGTGCGCGCGATTCGTAAAAGTCGGCTGGTGGAGGTGGCCGAAGGTCAGCCTGCACCGGGCGAGTGGCCAGCCTGTCTGGTCGCCAACGAACAGTATGACCATTTTCGCGCCACGCTGATTCGCGTGGATCCCGACTGCGAACGTCTGGTGCTCACCGCCGCGCAACTGGATGCCCTGAAATGCCACGCAGGCGACCGTATCCGCATGGTGCGTCTGTGTCCTGAGGAGAAAACAGCATGACTTTATGGATTAACGGCGACTGGGTCACCGGCGCGGGAGAAAAACGCACGAAAACCAATCCGGTTGGACAAGAGACCCTCTGGCAGGGCAACGACGCCAGCCCGGAGCAGGTTGAGCAGGCCTGCCGTGCCGCGCGGGCGGCCTTCCCGGCCTGGGCCAGGTTGCCCTTTACCGCGCGCCAGAGCATTGCGGAAAAATTCGCCGGACTACTGGAAGCCAATAAAACTGAACTGACGAGCATTATTGCCCGCGAAACCGGGAAACCGCGCTGGGAAGCGGCCACTGAAATCACGGCGATGATCAATAAAGTGGCCATCTCGGTGAAGGCCTACCATGCCCGCACTGGCGAGCAACGCACCGAGATGGCAGACGGCGCGGCAACCCTGCGCCATCGTCCTCACGGGGTGCTGGCGGTGTTCGGCCCCTATAACTTCCCCGGCCACCTGCCGAACGGACACATCGTTCCGGCGCTGTTGGCGGGTAATACCCTGATCTTCAAACCCAGTGAACTGACCCCCTGGACGGGCGAAGCGGTGGTTAAGCTGTGGGAGCAAGCCGGTTTGCCACCGGGCGTGTTGAACCTGGTGCAGGGGGGGCGGGAAACGGGCCAGGCGCTGAGTGGCCTTCGCGACGTGGATGGCTTGCTGTTTACGGGCAGCGCCGGCACCGGGTATCAGCTGCACCGTCAGTTGGCAGGACAGCCGGAAAAAATTCTCGCGCTGGAGATGGGCGGCAATAACCCCCTGATCGTTGATGAGCCCGCCGATATTGATGCCGCCGTCCACCTTACCATTCAGTCCGCCTTTATTACGGCTGGCCAGCGCTGTACCTGCGCGCGTCGCCTGCTGGTAAAACGCGGTGCGCAGGGGGATGCGTTTCTGGCGCGCCTGGTAGAGGTATCGTCAACGCTGATACCCGGCGAGTGGGATGCTCTGGATCAACCGTTTATCGGCGGCCTAATCTCTGAGCAGGCCGCTATACAGGTGTATAACGCCTGGCGCGAGCATGTTGCGAAGGGCGGGACCTCGTTACTGGATCCGCGACGGGTAAAAGCGGGTACCTCTTTATTGACGCCAGCTATCGTCGAGATGAGCGGCGTGCAGAGCGTGGCGGATGAAGAGGTCTTTGGCCCCCTGTTGTGCGTCTGGCGTTATGACACCTTCGATGAAGCCATCGCCATGGCTAATGCCACCCGCTATGGCCTGTCGAGCGGGTTAATCTCCCCGGATCGTGAAAAGTTTGACCAGCTGTTGCTGGAAGCGCGGGCCGGGATCGTCAACTGGAACAAACCCCTTACCGGTGCCGCCAGTACCGCGCCGTTTGGCGGCGTGGGTGCCTCTGGCAACCATCGCGCCAGCGCCTGGTACGCCGCAGATTACTGCTCGTGGCCGATGGCGAGCCTGGAAACGGAAACCATCGCGCTGCCAGAGCAGCTCAATCCGGGCCTCGATTTTACACAGGGGAAGCGCCATGAAAGCGCGTGAAGTCAATTTTGACGGCCTGGTCGGGCTGACCCACCACTATGCCGGGCTCTCTTTTGGGAATGAAGCCTCAACCAAACACCGTTTCCAGATCTCAAATCCTCGTCTGGCGGCGAAACAGGGGTTGCTCAAAATGAAAGCCCTGGCTGACGCCGGGTTTCCGCAGGGGGTGATCCCTCCTCATGAGCGGCCAAACGTGGCCGTTTTGCGCCAGCTTGGCTTCAGCGGGACTGACGAGCAGGTCGTAGAGAAAGCAGGCACTTTGTATCCGGATCTGCTCTCCGCCGCCAGTTCAGCGTCGGCGATGTGGGTGGCTAATGCCGCCACCGTGGCGCCTTCTGCCGATACGCTCGACGGCAAAGTGCATCTCACCGTGGCTAACCTCAATAACAAATTCCACCGCGCCACCGAAGCGCGAACCACTGAACAGTTGCTACGGTCGATTTTCCGCGACAGAACGCACTTTAGCGTTCATGACGCCCTGCCGCAGGTGGCGATGTTTGGAGACGAAGGGGCAGCCAACCATAACCGCCTGGGAGGGGAGTATGGCGAACCGGGTATTCAGCTCTTCGTCTATGGCCGCGATGAATCCGGGTATGCCACTCCGTCACGCTATCCCGCCCGTCAGACCCTGGCGGCGAGCCAGGCGGTGGCCCGGCTGAATCAGGTCAATCCGGGTCAGCTGATTTTCGCCCAGCAAAATCCCGAGGTGATTGACCACGGGGTATTCCATAACGATGTGATTGCCGTCTCCAACCGTCAGGTACTGTTTTGCCACGAGCAGGCGTTTGTGGACCAGCAGGCGCTGTTCGGGATCCTTCGCAGCCGCGTGCCGGGCTTTACCCCGCTGGAGGTGCCCACAAAGGCGGTCTCGGTCGCGGATGCCGTAGCCACCTATCTCTTTAACAGCCAGCTTCTGAGTAAAGACGATGGCAGCATGATGCTGGTGCTACCGCAGGAGTCGCAACTTCATGCTGGCGTTTGGCATTACCTGAATACCTTGCTGGAAGGGGACAACCCCATCAGCGAATTGCGCGTATTTGACCTTCGCGAAAGCATGGCGAACGGCGGCGGCCCGGCATGCCTGCGGTTGCGGGTCGTCCTCACGCCAGAGCAACAGCAGGCGGTCAACCCGGCGGTGATGATGAATGAGACGTTGTTCAACACACTTAATAACTGGGTGGATCGCTACTATCGCGATCGCTTAACCCAGGCCGATCTGGTTGATCCGCAATTATTGCGTGAAGGGCGCGAGGCGCTGGATGCCTTAACCCGAATTTTACAGCTCGGTTCGGTCTATCCGTTCCAGCAATAAAGGAGGCGAGATGGAAAACCTGTTGACCCTGACGCTGGCGGCGGAGTCACCAGCCCAGCATGCGGGCACCGGCCCTTCGTTTCACTGGCGCTGGCTGGCGCCAGGCGTGGTGGAATTGACCCCTGAGACACAGAGCACGCGTTCGCTGGTGCTTTCGTCAGGGATCCATGGCAATGAGACGGCACCGGTTGAAATCGTCGATGCCTTACTTAGCGCCCTGTTCCGCGGCGAAATGATGCTGAGCTGTCGTCTGCTGGTGATCTTCGGCCATCCGCTGGCGCTGGTGGCGAATAAGCGCTATCTGGAGTGGGATATCAACCGCATGTTTGGTGGACGCTGGACGCAGTTTCCGCCTGGGGAAGATACCGCCCGGGCCCAGGTGCTGGAACAGTGTGTAGCTGAATTCTTTGCCGATGCAGGGAATGATCGCTGGCATCTGGATCTGCATACCGCGATCCGCGCCTCTTACCACGTGCGCTTTGGGGTGTTGCCCCAGCGGGACGCCCCCTGGGATGAGGCATTTCTGGGGTGGCTGGGGGATGCAGGGCTGGAGGCGCTGGTGTTCCATCAGACTCCGGGCGGAACCTTTACCCATTTCAGCTGTGAACGCTTTGGTGCGCTGGCCTGTACTTTGGAACTCGGGAAAGCCCTGCCGTTTGGGCATAACGATCTTCGCCTGTTTGCTGTCACTCAGCAGGCCCTGCAGGCACTATTAAGCGGAAAAACGCCGACCCGGCAGGCAGGCGAGGTGGAGCGCTATCGGGTGGTGCAACAAATCACCCGCCGCAGCGACGCCTTTCGCCTGCATATGGCGGCACATACGCTGAACTTCACCCCGTTTCGTCGGGGCGTGCTGCTGGCGGAAGATGGTGAGGAGCGCTACGAGGTGCAAAAGTCGACCGAGTATGTGCTCTTTCCAAACCCCTCGGTTGCCTTTGGGCTGCGCGCAGGATTAATGCTGGAAAAAATAAACTGATAACGGCTGCCCCGAAAGGGGCGGTCATTCATCGTTGTGTTTATTTTAATTGATCTTTAATGCGCCAGATTTTTTATGCGGATTATTCCTGGATAATTGCTTTATTATTAAACGCCATGCCGCTATACTTCTCCATAATTCCTTTAAAATCATTCATATGATTATTCTTGTTTCATCTCTCCACGGTTTATCCTTATTTCCTTCACAATTGAACAAATATTGTTTTTTACACTTTCACAGTTTTACTGTTGCTCCGATTTATTGACGATAAACCCCGTAAAGTTTATCTCGTCAACACGGCATAGCGCCGAAGAATAACTGAAAGAAAGGACAAGATTATGCGTAAATTAACTGCACTGTTTGTTGCTTCTACCCTGGCTCTGGGCGCTACCAGCATGGCGTTCGCAGCGGATACCGCCACAACGACCGCGGCGCCGACTGAAGGCAAAATGATGCACCATAAAGGCAAGCCGGGCATGCATCACGATATGATGTTTAAAGACCTGAATCTGACCGACGCGCAGAAACAGCAGGTGCGCGACATCATGAAAAGCCAGCGCGACCAGATGAAGCGTCCACCTCTGGAAGAGCGTCGCGCAATGCACGACATCATCGCCAGCGACTCCTTCGATAAAGCGAAAGCAGAAGCGCAGATCGATAAAATGGCCGAGCAGCACAAAGCCCGTATGCTGGCGCACATGGAAACCCAGAATAAGATCTACAACATTCTGACGCCTGAACAGAAAAAACAGTTCAATGCCAATTTTGAGAAGCGTCTGACAGAACGTCGCGCACCAGAAGGTAAAATGCCAGCACCTGCCGAATAATCGGCCCCCTCCTTAAGACCGCCGGAGTCCTGTTCACAAAAGCGAATTCGCTGTGGACAGGTCCGGCGGTTTTTTTCTTTACCGCCCTCTTGTAAGCCGCCAGAAGCGCGGTATTCTCCTGTAACGGCTTGAATGTACTTACACTTATGGCCAGAAATTTTTCCTGACCAGCCTAAAATCTGTAAGCACGCTTGCCGATACTACGTCTGTAGTAAACCAACTAACGATAACAATCAATTCAGCGACCGTGGTAAACGGCCGCTCTGGTGCGTGTTGCGCCATTCAGGAGTGGTGATGGAGTTTTTCGATATCCGTAAAATGCCGGTCAATCTTTGGCGTAATGGCGCCGGAGAGACGCGAGAAATTTGTTGTTTGCCTCCGGCAACCCGTGACTTTACCTGGCGGGCCAGTATCGCGTCCATTGCCGGTAATGGTGAGTTCTCTCTCTTTCCGGGCGTTGACCGGGTCATTACGCTACTGGAAGGGGGGGAGGTCGCTCTCGATGGGGGCCATGCGTTTAACCACAGGCTACGTCGCCATCAACCCTTCAGCTTTGCAGGTGATACGCCGGTAAAAGCGAAGCTCACTGAAGGGCAGATGTCGATGGATTTCAATATTATGACCCGACGTGACCGCTGTCGGGCCAAAGTGCGGGTGGCCGATCGCACCTTTACGACCTTTGCCTCGCGCGGGGGCGTAGTCTTTGTCATCAGCGGCGCATGGCAGATGGGCGACAAGCTTCTGACCGCCGATCAGGGGGCATGGTGGCAGGAAGGCCGACATACCCTGCGTTTACTGAAGGACGAAGGCAAGCTGCTGTTTAGCGAAATTATTTGGCTACCCGGTCATTAAGGGGGGTGATCTCATAACTGCCGGAGAGCAGCGGTTTACAGAGGATCTTATACCCATCCTGATCGAACCCCGCAGGCGTGCGGAGCAACTCCGGCGCCTCGTCCAGCGAATTCACTGCGCCCAGCCAGAGCCAGTTGTGGATGATATGATAATGGGTCATCCCCTCTCGCGACTCTTTAAGCGCAATGGCACTGTCCCACGGCCAGCAGGTGACGCCAATGTTTTCCAGCCCCGTCAGCAGCCGTTGCTGATGATCCTCCACGCTCTCTTTGCCGCAGCAGGCACCCGCGCAGCGTTTTAGCGCTGAGCGAAAGCAGGCGCGCCCGCGGGTTAAGGACTCCAGCCCCAACAGGCCGTAACAGAGCTTCTCCGTATCGGCGAGGCTTTGCAGAGTTTGTAACGCCGCACGGCGGTTAGCAAAGAGGCCGTAGAGATTGGGCGTATGCGAGAAATCGACTTCACGGGCATATACCACCTGCGGTTTCCCCTCGCTGATATGCAGCGAGCAGAGCTGCCGGTTACGGCGCAGCCGTTTGTTAAAGAGCGGCTGCTGCTCTTTAATCAGGCGCGCTTCCAGCAGCAGCGCACCGAGCTCACCGGCGGTCTGCGTCCAGCTAATGCGCCGGGACTGACGTAACATCGCGGCCTCTTCCGGGGTACGCAGATGCGACAGGACCCGGCTGCGAATATTGACGCTTTTACCTATGTACAGCGGCATGGCATCGCTCTCGCCATGGAAAAAGTAAACGCCGGGCTGCTTGGGTAACGCTTCCAGCCAGGGGCGCAAATGTTCGGGGTATTCATAGATGGCAGCCGCTTCAAATTCGAGACGCGGTGCGGATTGACGCCTGCTCACAACTTACTCCTGATACTGTTCAGGTATACAGTGTAGCAGCCTGTCGCTGGTTAAAAAAGAGGCGACTTACGCCGCCTGCAGGAATTTATCGTTTCCAGAAGTCGTCAAATGGCGTGATAGGTGGGCGACGTTTATGCTCTGTCTTCACATACCAGCCTTCGATAATGCGCGCAGTTCCTTCGTCGAGAACCTTGCCTTCCAGATAATCATCAATATTCTCATAGGTTACGCCCAGCGCGGCTTCATCCGGCAGGGAAGGGCGATCGTCTTCCAGATCGGCGGTTGGGGCTTTTTTGTACAGATGCTCCGGACAGCCCAGTGCGGCCAGCAGCTGTTTACCCTGGCGCTTGTTAAGACGGAACAGCGGGTTGATGTCCGTGCCGCCATCACCGTATTTGGTGAAGAAACCGGTCAGCGCTTCGGCGGCGTGGTCGGTCCCAACGACGATCCCTTTGGTCATACCGGCAATGCTGTACTGCGCTTTCATTCGCTCGCGGGCCTTTTCGTTACCGCGAACAAAATCGCTTAGCTCAATACCGGCATCGCGCAGCGCTTTTTCACTGGCCAGAACCGATTCTTTAATATTGACGGTCAATACCCGATCCGGCTGGATAAAGTTGAGTGCATCCTGGCAATCCTGCTCATCGAATTGCACGCCATACGGCAGGCGTACGGCGATAAACTGCAGCGTGGCGTCGCCGGTTTCATCACGCAATTCCGTGATGGCCTGCTGACTCAGTTTACCCGCCAGCGTGGAGTCCTGACCGCCGCTGATGCCCAGCACCAGCGTCTTAATGAAGGGGTAGGTTTTCAGATAGGTTTTCAGAAAATCGACACTACGGCGGATTTCATCCTCCGCGTTGATCGTCGGTTTGACCCCGAGCGCTTGAATAATCTCTTGTTGCAGAGCCATTTAGCCCCTCCGTTTCGTGAATTCGCTTAATGAATGATTCGTTAAAATTACCCCGTCAGGCGTAAAACGACAAGGATCCCTGTTATCACTGTGGCAAAAGCACGCGATTTTGCTGCTAATCGCTGTTTTATTAGAATTTTCCTAAAAAGCCGCGCTGGGCTGTCCGGGGTTGAAAAAAGTAATTTTATATTCCAGGCTTATCTAACACGCTGATAAACAAGAGGACGGAATATGAACAAGAACATCGCAGGAATGTTGGGTGCAGCGGCGGTACTGACTATGCTGGCAGGCTGTACGGCGTATGACCGTACAACGGACCAGTTCACACAGCCTGTTGTTAAAGACGTTAAGAAAGGGATGAGCCGTGCGCAGGTTGCGCAGGTAGCCGGCAAACCTTCTTCAGAAGTTTCAATGATTCATGCACGCGGTACTTGCCAGACTTACATCCTGGGTCAACGTAATGGTAAAGCAGAAACTTACTTTGTTGCCCTGGACGATACCGGTCACGTGATCAATTCGGGCTACCAGACCTGTGCGGAATACGATACTGACCCGCAGGCTCCTAAAGCCCAGTAAGGCACTCTCCTTAGCTCTGATACAAACCGGCCACTGCGCCGGTTTTTTTACATCCCGCCGACGCTTAATTCTCCACGCGAATTATTTGCCTGAAATGTGAAGGTAATCATTACGCCAGGTCAATGAGAGACAATTATAAACCTCTTAGGATTATTACCGGCATAGCGGTTGCCGTATACTCATGCCATACCGAAACGTCAACGATACACCGAGGAAAGTGGAGGCTGGCGTTGTCACCCATCGGGTAGCCATATAAGAGGGAAGTTGGGATGGAAAAGAAACACATCTATCTGTTTTGTTCTGCGGGCATGTCAACGTCACTGTTAGTGTCAAAAATGCGTGCGCAGGCGGAGAAGTACGAAGTACCGGTCATCATCGAAGCATTTCCGGAGACCCTGGCAGGCGAGAAGGGCGTTAACGCCGATGTCGTTCTGCTCGGGCCGCAAATTGCTTATATGCTGCCAGAAATCCAGCGTTTATTACCCAATAAGCCGGTAGAAGTGATCGACTCTGCGCTGTACGGCAAAGTTGATGGTTTAGGTGTACTTAAAGCTGCCGTTGCAGCGATTAAAAAAGCTGCAAATTAAAATTTTATTTTTTTCCCGTCAAAGAGCAATTTCACACTCACTTACGCCGCAATTTTATTGCGGCATTTAAGGGTATTTTTCTATGAGTAGAGTCATTGGTGCACTTGAAAAGGTACTCCTTCCTTTTGCAGTTAAAATAGGAAAGCAACCCCATGTCAACGCCATCAAAAACGGTTTTATTAAATTAATGCCGTTAACGCTGGCCGGTGCCATGTTCGTTTTAATTAATAACGTTTTTCTAAGTTTTGGCGATGGCTCATTTTTCTACTCATTAGGTGTTCGGTTAGACCCCTCAACCATTGAAACGTTAAATGGTTTCAAAGCCATCGGCGGCAATGTATATAACGGTACGCTGGGTATTATGTCGCTGATGGCCCCTTTTTTTATTGGGATGGCGCTGGCTGAAGAACGTAAAGTGGACTCGCTGGCGGCGGGGCTGTTATCTGTTGCTGCCTTTATGACCGTCACGCCCTATAGCGTTGGCGAAGCCTATGCGGTAGGCGCGAACTGGCTGGGTGGCGCCAATATTATCTCCGGTATCGTCATCGGGCTGGTAGTTGCGGAACTCTTTACCTTTATTATTCGTCGTAACTGGGTCATTAGATTACCCGATAGCGTGCCGGCATCGGTGTCACGCTCCTTCTCAGCGCTGATCCCGGGCTTCATCATTCTTTCTATAATGGGCACCCTTGCCTGGGCGTTGTCGCACTGGGGGACAAACTTCCACCAGATCATCATGGATACTATCTCCACGCCGCTGGCATCGATGGGCGGTGTAGTCGGCTGGGCTTACGTTATTTTCACCTCGTTGCTGTGGTTCTTTGGCGTGCATGGCTCGCTGGCGCTGGCGGCACTCGACAGCGGCATCATGACCCCGTGGGCGCTGGAAAACGTGGCGCTGTATCAGCAGTATGGCTCCGTGGATGCGGCACTGGCAGCCGGGAAAACCTTCCATGTATGGGCGAAACCGATGCTCGACTCCTACATCTTCCTGGGGGGCACCGGTGCTACGCTTGGCCTGATCATCGCGGTCTTTATCACTTCACGCCGCGCTGACCATCGTCAGGTGGCGAAACTGGCGCTGCCATCCGGGATCTTCCAGATTAACGAGCCGATTCTGTTTGGTCTGCCGATCATTATGAACCCGGTGATGTTTATTCCCTTTATCCTGGTTCAGCCGCTGCTGGCGGCCATCACCCTGACCGCCTACTACTTAGGCATTATCCCACCGGTGACCAATATCGCGCCGTGGACGATGCCCGCTGGTCTGGGTGCGTTCTTCAACACCAACGGCAGCGTAGCGGCCTTCCTGTTGGCGATGTTTAACCTTGGGGTGGCAACCCTGCTTTATATGCCGTTCGTGGCCATTGCCAACAAAGCGCAGACCACCATTGATGAAGAAGAGAGCGAAGAAGAGATCGCCCTCGCACTGAAATTCTGATGTCGACTGGCGCGGGGTAACTCGCGCCTGTAAAGGAGAAGAGCATGTTTGATTTGGATAACGTCGTGGCAGAAGAGGCCGTTGAAAACGATCTGGAAGAGGTGGTGATGGGCCTCATTATCAACTCAGGGCAAGCGCGCAGCCTGGCGTATGCCGCGCTGAAGCAGGCTAAGCAGGGCGATTTTGCCGCTGCGCGTGCGATGATGGACCAGTCCCGCCTGGCGCTGAATGAAGCGCATCTGGTACAAACTAAACTGATTGAAGGCGATCAGGGTGAAGGTAAAATGAAAGTGAGCCTGGTGCTGGTACATGCCCAGGATCATCTGATGACCTCAATGCTTGCCCGCGAGCTGGTCACCGAACTCATCGATCTTCACGAAAAAATTCAGTAAGTATGGACAGGCAGGAGGTCAGCGCGATGGAGATCAAAACCGCACGTGAGCAGCAACTGTTCAATGGCAAAAATTTTCACGTGTTCATCTACAACAAGGTTGAGAGCATCAGTGGTTTGCATCAGCATGACTACTATGAATTCACCATTGTGCTGACCGGCCGTTACTATCAGGAGATCAACGGCAAGCGGGTACTACTGGAGCGCGGTGATTTTGTTTTTATCCCGATGGGCTCACATCACCAGAGCTTCTACGATTTTGGCGCCACGCGTATTCTCAACGTGGGGATCAGCAAGCGCTTTTTCGAAACGCATTACCTGCCGCTTCTGCCGTTCTGCTTTGTCGCCTCGCAGATTTATCACATCAAAGCAGAGTTCCTGACCTGGATCGAAACGGTGATTGCATCGCTAAATTTTCGCGACAGTGAATTTGATGAGTTTATCGAAACCGTCACCTTTTACGTCATCAACCGCCTGCGCCACCATCGCGAAGAGCAGCAGGTGGCGGATGATATTCCCCAGTGGCTGCGCACCACCGTTGAGGTGATGCACGATAAACTCAAGTTTGGCGAAAACGCGCTGGAAAATATGGTGCAACTCTCCGGTAAATCACAAGAATATCTCACCCGTGCGACTCAGCGCTATTATCGTAAGACGCCGGTGCAGATTATTAATGAAATTCGCATTAATTTCGCCAAGAAGCAGCTGGAAATAACCAACTACTCAGTGACGGATATTGCTTATGAGTCGGGTTATAGCAGTCCCAGTCTGTTTATAAAGACGTTTAAAAAATTCACCTCATTTACACCTAATAGCTATCGCAAAAACCTGACGGTAATCAATTAAACGCCGGCGGATCTGCCGCCGGGAATATCGATTTCAAAAACTTGCCCATAACTGGTGGGAAGGGAGCGCTATACTTAACGGGCGGCTCTCCCAGGGAGAATAATATGCAGAAAAAATTAAAAGTAGTTACGATCGGCGGCGGCAGCAGTTATACCCCGGAATTACTTGAAGGCTTTATTAAGCGTTACCACGAACTGCCGGTCAGTGAATTATGGCTGGTCGATGTGGAAGAGGGGCATGAGAAGCTGAATATTATTTTCGACCTCTGCCAGCGGATGGTGAAAAAAGCTGGCGTACCTATGACGGTGCATAAAACACTGGATCGCCGTGAGGCACTGAAAGACGCCGATTTCGTCACCACCCAACTACGCGTAGGCCAACTCAAAGCGCGTGAGCTGGACGAGCGTCTGCCGCTGAGTTACGGCTACCTGGGACAAGAGACCAACGGTGCGGGCGGGCTGTTCAAGGGGCTGCGCACCATTCCGGTGGTCTTCGACATCATCAAAGATGTGCAGGCGATCTGCCCGAACGCGTGGGTGATTAACTTTACCAATCCGGCCGGCATGGTCACCGAAGCGGTCTATCGTCATACCGATTTCAAACGCTTTATTGGTGTCTGTAATATTCCCATCGGTATGAAGATGTTCATACGCGACGTGCTGGCGCTTGAGGAGAGCGATGCGCTCTCTATCGACCTCTTTGGTCTGAACCATATGGTCTTTATCCGCGATGTGCTGGTAAACGGGCAGTCGCGCTTTGCCGAGCTGCTGGACGGCGTAGCCAGCGGCAATCTTAAGGCTGGCTCGGTGAAAAATATCTTCGACCTGCCGTTCAGCGAAGGGCTGATTCGCTCCCTGAATCTGCTGCCTTGCTCGTATCTGCTCTACTACTTCAAGCAGAAAGAGATGCTGGCTATCGAAATGGGCGAGTACTACAAAGGCGGCGCACGTGCGCAGGTGGTGCAGAAGGTCGAAAAACAGCTGTTCGAGCTGTATAAAGATCCGCAACTGAACATTAAGCCGAAAGAGCTGGAGCAGCGCGGCGGCGCCTATTACTCCGACGCGGCCTGCGAAGTGATCAACGCTATCTATAACGATAAGCAGGCCGAACATTACGTGAACATTCCGCATCATGGTCACGTTGAAAATATTCCGGCTGACTGGGCGGTAGAAATGACCTGCATCCTGGGGCGTGACGGCGCAAAACCGCACCCACGTATCACCCGCTTCGACGATAAAGTGATGGGGCTTATTCACACCATCAAGGGCTTTGAGGTGGCGGCAAGCCAGGCGGCGCTAAGTGGCGAGTTCAACGATGTGCTACTGGCGATGAACCTCAGCCCGCTGGTGCACTCGGATCGCGATGCTGAAAAACTGGCACGTGATATGATTCTGGCCCATGAAAAATGGCTGCCAAATTTTGCAGCAACCATCGATAAGCTCAAGAGCGAACAGCATTAAGAGGGCGTGCAATGGAAAATCTGCTGATCGTCAACGCCGATGATTTTGGTCTGTCGAAAGGGCAGAATTACGGCATCGTGGAAGCCTGCCGGCATGGCGTGGTGACCTCTACCACCGCCATGATGAATGCCGAGGCAATTGAGCACGCCGTTGCCCTGAGCCGTGACCTGCCTGCTTTGGGCGTCGGGATGCACTTCGTCCTGACGTTAGGCAGGCCCCTGACCGCAATGCCTGGCCTGGCGCGCGAAGGGGAGCTTGGAAAATGGATCTGGGAAATGGCTGAGCAGGGCGGCCTGCCGCTTGAGGAGATTGCCAAAGAGCTGGAGTGTCAGTTCAACCGCTTTGTCGATCTCTTCGGTCGTGCGCCGACGCATATCGACAGCCACCACCATGTGCACATGATCCCGGCGATTTTCCCGCTGGTGGCTGAATTTGCCCGCCGTAAAGGGGTGGCGATGCGGGTGGATCGTCAGGAGGCCGCCTTTAAAGCGACGTTGCCGGCGTTGCCGCCGACTACCGACGGCTTCAGCAGCGCGTTCTATGGCGAGGCCATCGACGAGGCGCTGTTCTTGCAAACGCTTGATGATTCGGCGCAGCAGGGGGAGCGAAGTCTGGAGGTGATGGCGCATCCGGCCCTGATTGATAATACTCTGCGTAAAAGCGCCTATTGCTGGCCGCGACTGGATGAGCTGGAGGTATTGACCTCGGCGTCACTAAAATATGCGATTGCCGAGCGCGGATATCGACTGGGAACTTTTAACGACCTGTAAAAAACAAAGCCGGGTGGCATCACCACCCGGCTCTTTTTATGCCGGAATAGCGGCTATCTTGTTGCTACGTGACCAGACACGGTGCGCGGCCAGCAGATTCAAAAGCTGATCGGTGAAGGCGCTATCTGCGCTGTCACCTTCCACAATGCCCTCTTCACCCTGATCCGCAACCTTAAGCAGCGCTTTAAACTGTCGCGCATCGCCCGCCAGCGCGATAGGTTTAAGATGCTTATAGGCCTCCAGCAGGTAATATTGTGCATCGCCATTATTCAACAGGCTTTGAATATCACCACATGGCACCACCACGGCATCTACCGTCAAGGAAGGCGCACCGGCAAAGGTCGCGGCTATCGGCAGGGTAGAGCCGTCGTCAGCCGTCACTTCACCCATGCGGGCGTAGAGCAGCTTTGCGTGAACCCCCCGGGACTTGAGGGCCTGTAACACCGCCAGTAGATCCGACGAACGGGTTTTATCATTCAGCAGTACGCCAACCACACGACCTTTAATATCGCCGCCCGGCACCGCATAAAGGCTGAGGCTGGGATCCTTTTTCAGGTTGTTGACGTCCTTCGGCGGCGCAATGTTGCGCTGTGCTTCAGTGAGGGTTATCCCCAGATTTTCAGCGACCCCCTGGGCAAGCGTGATATCAATGTGGGCCAGCTGATCCACGACCCGCTCCCGGATATAGGCGCGAACCACCTTGCTCAGCTCGAAACTGAAGGCACCAATAATATGCTGCTGCTCTACCGGCGTTTGACTCTGCCAGAAGAGGCGAGGGTGGGCATAATATTCGCCAAAGGAGGGGCTACGCTCACGTACTTTATGACCCTCAACGCGTTCCTGATACGACTCGAAGCCGCCGCGTTTTGGGCCTGGAGGGGTTTCGCGCGGCCAGTTATCGTTAATCGAGTTCGGTTCATAGTTGGCCGGGTTGGTATCGATATCCTGACGGTGCATGCCATCGCGCTGGAAGTTGTGGTACGGGCAGGTCGGGCGATTAATCGGGATCTCGTGGAAGTTAGGTCCACCCAGGCGGCTGATCTGCGTATCGGTATAGGAGAACAGACGCCCCTGCAAAAGCGGGTCGTTAGTGAAGTCCAGCCCCGGTACGATGTGGCCAGGATGGAAAGCAGCCTGTTCGTTTTCGGCGAAGAAGTTATCCGGGTTACGGTTAAGGACCATTTTGCCGACGCGTTGCACCGGCACCAGCTCTTCAGGAATCAGCTTGGTAGGATCCAGCAGGTCAAAATCATACTTGAATTCATCTTCTTCCGGGATGAGCTGGAAGCCCAGTTCATACTCCGGATAATCGCCCGCTTCGATGGCTTCCCACAATTCACGGCGATGGAAATCCGGGTCGCGCCCCGTCAGTTTTTGCGCCTCATCCCAGACCAGAGAGGCTTTACCCGCTACGGGCTTCCAGTGGAAGCGAACAAACGTGGCTTTACCTTCGGCGTTAATCAGCCGGAAGGTGTGGATGCCAAAACCTTCCATGGTGCGATAGCTACGCGGGATACCGCGATCGGACATCGCCCACATCACGTTGTGCAGGGTTTCCGGCTGCAGGGAAACATAATCCCAGAAGGTGTCATGGGCGCTCTGTCCCTGGGGAATGGCCCAGTGTGGCTCGGGTTTAACAGCATGGACGAAGTCGGGAAACTTATGCGCGTCCTGAATAAAGAAGATCGGCGTGTTGTTGCCCACCAGGTCAAAGATACCTTCGTCGGTATAAAATTTGGTGGCGAACCCGCGGATATCACGCACCGTATCGGCGGAGCCAGCACCGCCCTGTACCGTTGAAAATCGTACGAATACCGGGGTGATCTTATCGGGGTCGGAGAGAAAATCCGCTTTGGTCAGGTCGCTCAGGCTTTTATAGGGCTGGAAATAACCGTGCGCTGCCGAGCCGCGCGCATGCACGATACGCTCCGGAATGCGCTCGTGGTCGAAATGGGTGATCTTCTCGCGCAGGATAAAATCTTCCAGCAGCGTGGGGCCGCGGCTACCTGCGCGCAGGGAGTTTTGATCGTCGGCGATACGTACGCCCTGATTGGTCGTTAGCGGAAAGTTCTCGCCATTTTTACGCTGGCACTCCAGCGCGTTGAGCTTTTCGTTACCCGTGTGCGGTGCCTTCAGGCTACCTGGCGCAGTGGGTTGTTCTCCTGGTGCGGTTGGGGCAGCCGTGGGCCGGTGAGAGCCGTCCTCCGGCGCCAGCGAGTCCAGTCCGGGTTTTGCTTCGTTTTCGTTGTGAACTGGAGATTGATGGGGTTTATGGGGATTATCACTCTGCGACATTACTCTCGTCTCCTGTTTTCATTGCTGAAAAGCCTTTTTTATTGGCATCAAAACCTATTAACTATAGAACAAGAGGCGTAATAATCCCGGTTAGAGCGTGATATCTCGCTGTTCAAGTGGGAGTAAAAGGCACGCAAGGCACGACGCAGGAGGGGCAATCAGCTATGATAGGATTTTACTGATTCTTGAATTTGCTTTAGTGAACCAGTCGCTTATGAAACCACTTCGCCAACAAAACCGTCCTGTCATTAGCTACGTACCCCGCGTGGAACCCGCCCCGCCTGACCATGCCACTAAAATGGAGGGGTTTCGTGATGTCTGGCTATTGCGCGGCAAATATGTGGCGTTTGTGCTGATGGGGGAGCATTTTCGTCGTTCCCCACCGTTTACCGTGCCAGAGTCGGCCCAGCGCTGGGCGACACAGGTACGTCAGGAAAACGAGTTAAAAGAGTAGCCATAAAAAAACCGCCCGAAGGCGGTTTTTTTTATGCTGTTAGCGATTAACGGTGCGCCAGTTCGGCGTTGTCGTCGCTCTCCAGAATCTCTTTATCGGTCTGTTTCAGCCACTGGCTGGTCAGCGTACCGGCAGTCATAGAACCACTCACGTTCAGGGCGGTACGGCCCATGTCGATCAGGGGCTCTACAGAGATGAGCAGGGCAACCAGCGTGACCGGCAGGCCCAGTGCAGGCAGAACAATCAGTGCGGCGAAGGTCGCACCGCCACCCACGCCGGCTACGCCTGCGGAACTGATGGTGACGATACCTACCAGCGTTGCAATCCAGACGGGATCCAGCGGGTTAATCCCGACAGTTGGAGCCACCATTACCGCCAGCATCGCCGGATAAAGGCCCGCACAGCCATTCTGACCAATGGTGGCACCAAAGGAGGCAGAGAAGCTGGCGATAGATTCCGGTACGCCCAGACGACGGGTCTGCGCTTCAACGTTCAGCGGAATAGAGGCCGCGCTGGAGCGGCTGGTGAACGCGAAGGTCAGAACCGGCCAGACTTTGCGGAAATATTTCAGCGGGCTCACGCCGTTCACGCCCAGCAGGATCCCGTGAACCACAAACATAATACCCAGGCCCAGATACGAGGCGACAACGAAGCTACCCAGCTTAATGATGTCTGCCATATTTGAACCGGCAACCACTTTGGTCATCAAAGCCAGGACGCCGTATGGCGTCAACTGCATCACCAGACGGACCAGCTTCATTACCCAGCTCTGCAGGGTATCGATAGCGGTGATAACACGCTGACCTTTCGGCGCATCTTCTTTCAACAGCTTGAGGGCGGCCACGCCCAGGAACGCCGCGAAGATTACCACGCTGATGATCGACGTCGGGCTCGCACCCGTCAGATCGGCAAACGGATTTTTAGGCACGAAAGAGAGCAGCATTTGCGGCACGGTCAGGTCGGCCACTTTGCCCGCGTAGTTTGTTTCGATCGCCGTCAGACGTGCGGTTTCGGCCGTACCCTGTACCAGACCTTCGGCAGTCAGGCCGAAGAGGTTGGTGACCAGCACACCCACGAGCGCGGCAATCAGCGTGGTAAACAGCAGCGTACCGATGGTCAGGAAGCTGATTTTACCCAACTGAGAGGCGTTATGCAGACGCGCAACCGCGCTCAGAATAGAGGCAAAGACCAGCGGCATTACGATCATTTGCAGCAGTTGAACGTAGCCGTTACCGACAATGTTAAACCACTGGATGGAGTCTTTCAGTACCGGGTTGGCGGCACCGTAAATAGCCTGCAACGCCAGGCCAAATACCACACCCATTACCAGACCTACCAGCACCTTTTTGGCCAGGCTCCACTGACGATGACGCGTTTGCGCCAGCAGCAATAGCAAGACTACGAACACCACGATGTTCGCGATTAATGGAAAGTTCATCCCCGTTCTCCTGATTTATTATCAGATCGGACGTCAGTCCGATCCTGTTGGCGCAAGGGTAGCAGATGTGAACCAGGTCTCTTATATCCAAATGGAATGGATTATGCCAAACCGACCAATAACGTTGGTTTATTGTTCAATCTGGTGATGAATAAAGCGATTGAACTGCATTTGCAGGGAATTGATCATCTGCGATGACCACCGCACTGCACCATTATCGGGCAAGGTTTGCGGCATCCACACCGCCCATGCGAAGAGCGCCATGCAGAGCACGCGCTCAAGCTGGTTGCCTTTTTGCGGCGCCAGAATTGGCAGGCGAAAACGCCAGCGGCAGGGCCAGAGCAGCGGAACGCCGGCCGGGGTGAGCATATCCGCAAGGATATGGCTGAGATAACCGAGTACCATCCCCTGAATGGCATCCGCGGGGATAATCCAGTCTTCAGGTACTTTTAAATAAAAAAGGGTAAGAGCGATGAAAACCGCCAGCAGGCTGTGGGTAAAGCCCCGGTGACCAAACATGCGGGCCACCGGCTTTGAGATCCACTTGAGGCGCTGCCCCAGCAGCGATTTTGGGTGATCGATATCCGGAAGCAGACAGGTCAGTACCGCGGAGGGCACAATATGCCACCAGTCGCCCTGCGCCAGCACAGGCGTAAGCTCAGCGTTTTTGGCAAACACTGCGCAGGCGAGAGAAAAAAGCAGATGACCTTCCGCCGTCATGATAAAACCCACTAAACTGTCGATTCATCCAGTATAGGGTTTTTATACAGTAGACGGAAGAGGTGACGTTGTAACCCTTTGTCACAAATTGCGCTTAACGCGCCAGCCAGCCGCCGTCTACCGCCAGAGTATGACCATTAATATAGTCGGAGGCCGACGAAGCTAAAAACACGACGGGCCCTTGCAGGTCGGCGGGCGTACCCCAGCGGCCGGCGGGAATACGATCAAGAATCTCTTTGCTGCGCTGCGCATCATCGCGCAGTTGCTGCGTATTATTGGTTGCCATATAACCAGGGGCAATCGCGTTAACGTTAATTCCCTGCGTTGCCCATTCGTTGGCCAGCAGTCGTGTAATACCCAGTACGCCACTTTTAGAGGCCGTATATGAGGGCACCCGGATACCGCCCTGGAAGGAGAGCATCGACGCGATATTAATGATTTTGCCGCCCTGACCCTGGCGAATAAACTGCCGCGCCACCGCCTGCGAGAGGAAAAAGACCGACTTCAGGTTCAGGTTCATGACCTCATCCCAGTCTTTTTCGCTAAAGTTAAGGGCATCTTCCCGGCGGATAGTTCCGGCGTTATTGACCAGAATATCTACCCGGCCCATCTCCGTCACCGTCTGGTTGACGATATCGTCCAGGGCATCCTGCTTACTGAGGTCGGCCTGAATAGCCATAAAGCGGCGACCCAGCGCGTTGACTTTTTCGGCGGTCTCTTGCGGGATTTTGCGGTTTACGCCGACGATGTCGCAGCCTGCCTGTGCCAGGCCGAGCGTCATTCCCTGGCCTAAGCCCGTGTCGCAGCCGGTGACAATTGCCACTTTACCTGAAAGATTAAAGGCATCCATTATCATGTTGACCTCAGAAAGTAGGGTTATTGTGATTCTGAGATAAGAATAGAAGTGGCGTATAGAAAATACAAACTAAAATGAAATGGCGTTTTAAAATATTTAAATTGATCGCATTTCTGGGCAACCTGGGTTGCCCAGTGCCGCATTAACCGAGCAGGTGGGCAGGGGTTAGCTGCGTTAGAGAGTGAAGTTTAACATCGGCCAGCGCATAGCGTGCGTCCTGCTGATTCTCCTCGGCAGGTACCACGATAGCGCGCATGCGTGCCGCTTTACTGGCGATCATGCCATTAACGGAATCTTCCAGCGCGACGCACGCCGTAGGATCGACGCCCAGCTTAGCCGCACAATCCATATAGACCTGCGGGTGCGGTTTGCTGTAAGGCAGTTTTTCGGCCGATGCGAGCGCATCGAAGCTGCTGTGCAGATCAAACATCTCCAGCACTTTTTCCAGCATATGAAGCGGCGAGGCGGATGCCAGACCCACCCGTAACCCCTGCGCTTTACAGAGCGCGACGGCTTCGCGCGCGCCTGCCAGCAGCGGGCGGCTCTCTTCAACCAGCGCAATGGCGCGGTTGATAATTAAGTCGGTGACTTCGGCGCGGCTCGGACCCGACCAGGGTTGCTGGGCAAACCACAACTCCACCACCATGTCGATCCGCAGACCGAGGGTATCCGGCAGTTCATTGCGGCGGCTGATATCCACGCCAAGGCTGGCCATGACATCCAGTTCAGCACGATCCCAGAGCGGCTCGGAATCGATCAGTAATCCATCCATATCAAAAATGGCAGCAATAATTTGACGCGAGTTTGACATTATAACTTCTCCATAAAGGGGGCCGAACACCGTGGGTGTACACAGCAATTTACCATATTGTCCTCAAAGATCGGGCGAAAATGGCGACCAGCAGGTAGACTTATCCACTATGTAAGCGTCTCTATAACGAGGAACCAATGACGTATCAACAAGCTGGACGCATAGCCATTCTTAAGCAGATCGCGGGCTGGGTGATTTTTATTCCAACGGTAATTTCCACGATCATCTCTGTTTTGAAATTTATGTATGACCACAGCGAAAAGCAGGCCGGTATAAACGCCGTCATGCTGGACTTCGCTCACGTCATGATTGAGATGATGCGTTTTAATACGCCGTTTCTTAACTTTTTCTGGTTTAACTCCCCAACTCCGGATTTCAAACAGAGCCTGAATATCGGTTTCTGGATTATCTTTGTCCTTATTTTTGTCGCGCTGGCGTTACAGGCTTCAGGTGCCCGTATGCGGCGGCAAACTCGTTTTCTGCGCGAGGGGCTTGAAGATCAGCTGATTCTGGAGAAAGCGAAAGGGGCAGAAGGGATGAGCCGGGAGCAGATTGAGTCGCGTATCGTGGTGCCACACCACACCATTTTCCTGCAAATCTTTCCGCTTTATGTGCTGCCGGTCATTTTGATTATTGGCGGCTACTTCTTCTTTTCACTGCTCGGGTTTTTGTAAGAGCATTGCCGGGCAGGTTGGCTGCCCGGCAGTTCCGTCAGGCCGCCAGTACCCTTTCCAGCGCTTTTTGGGCATTGACCAGATGCTGTCCGCCAAAGAGGATCGCACGGTTCATCAGCGTATAAAGCTGGTAAATAGGTTGGCGCTCAAGGAAGTCTGCCGGCAGGGGAGAGACCGACTGGTAACCGTCGTAGATTTGTGGCGGCTGTTCTGGGTGCAGCGGCAACATCGCCAGGTCACACTCCCTGTCCCCCCAGTAGCAGGCCGGGTCAAAAATGTAAGGCCCCTGTGGGCCGAGCGCGCAGTTATCTGACCAGAGATCGCCATGCAGGAGCGACGGCTGCGGTTGATGGGAAGAGAGCCGCTGGCGGATATGTTCCACGATGGTATCGATATTCCCGAACTCCAGCCCTTTTTCAGCCGCCAGTTCAAGCTGCCAGCCAATGCGTTGCTCGGCAAAAAAAGTAGACCAGCGCCGCTGCCAGGCGTTGGGCTGAGGCGTGGTGGAAAGATCGTTATCAAAATCGAGGCCGAATTGAGGCTGGTCGCTCCACTGGTGCAGCCGTGCAATCTGTTGCCCCAGAATAAAGGCGTTGTGGGCATCCAGCGGACGGGGAGGGAGATAATCCACCACCAAAAAACTGTAATCGCGATCGCTTCCAACGGCCAGGACCTGCGGCACGCTCACCGTTTTGCTGCGAGAGAGGAGTTCCAGCTGATCGGCCTCGGCGGTGAATATGGGCAGTAACTCCCGCTCATCGCATTTAACGAAAAGGTCGCGCCCCGCATAGCGCAGATGCCATGCGGCATGGATCTCTCCGCCTGGCAGTTCGTTACGCAGTTCAATTTCACCTTCACCCAGTTGTTCACGTAAAAGATGACTGATAGCCTGCCACATGTGCTCTCTCCCATGTTGTCTGCCAGATCATAAAGTTAGCGTAAATTGGTGGTAAAAAAATACGAACTAACGCACATCTGCGCCGTTTGGTACGAGCGAGGGCACTTATTGTTGCTTGTGCCACTCATCCCAGGTGGCAATCTCAACCGTCGCCTCTTTACCGGTAGCACTTGCCACCAGCCCTTTCGCCAGCGCTTCTACCTCATCCGGACTAAGTGGACTCACCAGACCAAAGGTATTGGGGCCGAGTTCATGCAGATTGCCCTCATCATCCGTGAGCGTTAATAAAAAACCGCTGCGGGTAAGATGGTTATTAATTTCGTTCAGTTCAGTCAGCGAATCTTCGTGGACCTTTACGGTTACGACGTAGCGGGTGATGTCACCACTGCTCATATTTCACCTCATTGTTATCATGAAATTTTTCTAGCTTAGTCGATTCATCTGGTTTGGCGACCCCTCCGGCAGGCCGAAGGGGGAATATCAGGATTTCGCCAGGTATTGATATATTTTATCGGTGTCCGCCAGAGAACAGAGACGGGTGCCCTGATTTATGGTGGCTGCGCTACCTGCGGCGACGCCGTAGCGCGTCATCTCCTGCAGCGATGCCCCCTGCGCCAGCTTGAGCGTCATGGCGCCCACCATACTGTCACCGGCACCGACGGTGCTCTGGCTTTTCATCGGGGGCGGCACCACCTGGACGAAGCCAGTGGCATCTACGGCCAGTGCTCCCTGTGGACCCAGGGAGACCACCACGCGGTGTGCTTTGCCGCTTTTTACCAGCTCTTCTGCGGCGGTACGGACGTCATCCGGCTGGGTGAGATCGCGTTTTACCAGCGCGCTCAGCTCTTTTTGGTTGGGTTTCACCAGTTCAATCCCGCCGAGTGCCAGCGCCGCGGTAAGCGCATCACCCGAGCTGTCCACAATGCAGCGAATACCTTGTCGCTGGGCGGCCTGAATGAGCTGCGTGAGTTTGTCGGTTTTGACCCCTGGCGGAAGGCTACCGCTAATAACCAGGATGGATCCGCTTTCAATTGCGAGGACTTTTTCTTCCAGTTGGCGAAACTCGTCATCACTCAATGTGGCGCCGGGCATCACAAAGCGGTATTGCTCGCTGTTAGACTCCACGTGAACATGCAGGTTCTGCCGTGTCCAGTCGTGCGCATCCACGGTCTGAACCGGAACCTGTTCATCCGCAAGCAGGGTAACCAGGTGCTCGCCGGTTGCCCCGCCTGCAGGGAAAATCGCTGTCGCTTTGCCCCCCAGGTGGGTAATGGCGCGAGCGACATTGATGCCACCGCCGCCCGGTTCGAACACGGGCGCGCTACAGCGTAATTTACCTTCCGGGTAGATCTGCGCGGTGATGGTCGCGCTATCCAGTGAAGGGGAGAGCGTTAAAGTAAAGATTCGGACCATTTTAACCTCCATTTTGTATGGGCAGCTTAAGCCTGGCACCGATAAGCCGATTGCGAAAGTAAATAACAGTATGATTTCTCATATAAATATTTTTTTGCGATGTCGCTTCTATTTATATTTTTTTAAAGGGTTTGGGATCGTTCTTATTCAAAAAATGAAATAAGAAATCATTGCTATGTTATTTGAGCCTTTTTATAATTTGTTACCTTTCGATGGGCGGCTTGTTATTGATCCATAAGAAGGTTTCCGGGACCGTGATGGTCTCTTTTTTTGTTGTACGGACTCTTTATAAATGAAGCTCTTAAAGACAGTACCCGCTGCGATGATGTTAGCGGGGGGCATGTTTGTATCTCAGTATGCAGCTGCCGATGATTCCGTTTTTACTGTCATGGATGATCCCTCCACTGCGCAGAAACCTTTTGAAGGCAACCTTAACGCAGGTTATCTGGCGCAATCCGGTAACACGAAAAGCTCATCTCTGACGGCTGACAGCACACTGACCTGGTACGGTAATACGACCGCATGGTCACTGTGGGGGAATGCCAGCAACACCTCTTCTAACGATGAGCGCTCTTCCGAGAAATATGCGGTGGGCGGACGTAGCCGTTACAATTTGACTGATGTGGATTACCTGTTTGGCCAGGCAAGCTGGCTGACCGACCGCTACAACGGCTATAAGGAGCGCGATGTGGGGACCGTCGGTTACGGTCGTCAGTTCCTGAGTGGCCCGGTTCACAGCTTCCGTTTTGAATTTGGTCCGGGTGTACGTTACGACAAATATACCGACGGCGATAGTGAAACTCAGCCGCTGGGTTATGCGTCCGGGACTTACGCCTGGCAGATGACAGACACCACCAAATTTACCCAGGGTGTTTCTGTCTTTGGTGCAGAGGATACTACCGCAAACTCAGAAACGGCGCTTAACGTTGCCATTAACGAGCATTTCGGTTTGAAAGTCGCTTACAACGTGACCTGGAACTCCGAGCCGCCGTCGTCTGCGCCAGAGCATACTGACCGCAGAACCACGCTCTCACTGGGCTACAAGATGTAATAATGGCGGGCCAATTAATATTGGCCCGTTTTTAATTCTGTGTCAGGAAATAACAAACGCCGTTTTAAAATATTAGCGTAGCTGATATCTCCATATTTCCTCCATCATTCCTTTGACTGAGCTTTGTCAGTTTATTTGACACGAATTGATAAATATTTTGACTAGGCAAAAGTGTGATCCAGATCTACACTGTGAACACAGGCAATATAAAGCCTATCAAGTTGTTCTGTATTAATTCTGTGTGAGATATCTGTTATGAATAAAATTACAACTGCGGCTGCAGTGACTGTGCTTTCTGCACTTTCATTCGGCGTATTTGCCGCCGATGCCGTTTATGACTCTGCCAGTAACATGAATAGCCAAATTGGTATTACTCAAGCTTCCGACGTTGAAGCAGGTTCAAACATCGCGCCGGGTTCACAGTCCACAGGGCAGTCCATGGACAAAGCCTTTGATGTGCATACTCTGGTTGCGGGTGAATGGTCCTAACACATGCTAATAATGGCTGGCCGTTGATTTCACATCGTCGTGCCGAGTAAAAAAAACCGGATCTTGTTGTACCGGTTTTTTTATTTTTCGCATTAATGGTTAAAATATTTAAAATTGAATTTTAGTTCTGCGCACAGAGTGCAAATATAAGTAAAGATCGCTTGCCCGAAACGAGGGGATTATCCCCAAATCATCGCAGCCCAACGTAATAACAACATCGCAGCGCATATTGCGATAAGTATCAGCACCATTTTCCAGTGTTTTTTTGAAAAGCGTTTCGTTGGCATAGTTTCCATCCCTGTTCGAATCCCGACGAAGTTTATCAAACTTCGCCTGACGATGCTTCCACCCACTCACTCGGGAAAAACGCGGCAGAGGTTATGTCTTAAAACCAGTGAAATTTATTCGCCAGGATCAGTACCACACCCGCTGCGGAGAGAATGTTCAGGATAACCACGGTTCGACTGGATACATTCATAAGACGCCCCATTATCTGTTAACGGACCAGTACAAGGATAGCTCAGCAATTGCGCCTTGCCTGTTCCCGCTTTGAATCTCAGACAAAAGTACCAGTGACTCATTCTCCGGGGAGGGTGTTTTCACTCTTTTGTTAGTGTTACCATCGGCATGCTGATCGAAAGGGGAAACCACACCCTTCGATCTTGTGCGGGATGACAAGCCAATTTGACGATTGTTGGTCAGATGGTTCGGTAATCCACTGTTAACTGTAAAATTATTCTCTTTGCATATGCTCTTATGTGTGGGGCATCACTGCGAATAAGGACATAAAATGCCTGTTATTACTCTTCCTGATGGTAGCCAACGCCATTTCGACCACGCTGTAAGCCCAATGGATGTCGCCCTGAACATCGGTCCAGGTCTGGCGAAAGCCACCATTGCCGGCCGCGTGAACGGCGAACTGGTTGATGCTTCCGATCTCATTGAAAACGATGCGCAGCTCTCCATCATTACTGCGAAAGACGAAGAAGGTCTGGAGATCATTCGTCACTCCTGTGCGCATTTGTTAGGTCATGCCATCAAACAGCTGTGGCCCAACACCAAAATGGCGATTGGCCCGGTTATCGACAACGGCTTCTATTATGACGTTGATCTTGACCACACCCTGACCCAGGAAGATATCGACGCGCTCGAAAAGCGTATGCACGAGCTCGCTGAAACCAACTACGATGTCATCAAGAAGAAAGTAAGCTGGCATGAAGCGCGTGAAACCTTCGTGAAGCGTGGCGAGAGCTATAAAGTCTCTATTCTTGACGAAAACATCGCCCATGATGACAAGCCTGGCTTGTACCACCATGAAGAATACGTCGACATGTGCCGTGGACCGCACGTGCCGAATATGCGCTTCTGTCATCACTTTAAGCTGATGAAAATCGCCGGCGCTTACTGGCGTGGCGACAGCAACAACAAAATGTTGCAGCGTATCTATGGTACGGCCTGGGCAGACAAAAAAGCCCTGAATGCCTACCTGCAGCGCCTGGAAGAGGCCGCAAAACGTGACCACCGTAAAATCGGTAAGCAGCTTGACCTGTATCATATGCAGGAAGAAGCACCGGGCATGGTGTTCTGGCACAACGATGGCTGGACCATCTTCCGCGAACTGGAAACCTTCGTACGCTCCAAGCTGAAAGAGTACCAGTACCAGGAAGTGAAAGGCCCGTTCATGATGGACCGCGTGCTGTGGGAAAAAACCGGCCACTGGGAAAACTACAAAGATGCGATGTTCACTACCTCTTCCGAGAACCGTGAATACTGCATCAAGCCGATGAACTGCCCGGGTCATGTGCAAATCTTCAACCAGGGTCTAAAATCCTACCGTGACCTGCCGCTGCGTATGGCTGAGTTCGGTAGCTGTCACCGTAACGAGCCATCAGGTGCGCTGCATGGCCTGATGCGTGTACGTGGCTTTACCCAGGATGATGCGCATATCTTCTGTACCGAAGATCAGGTTCGTGATGAAGTTAACGCCTGTATTCGTATGGTCTACGATATGTATAGCACCTTTGGCTTCGAGAAGATCGTCGTCAAACTCTCAACGCGTCCGGAAAAACGTATCGGTAGCGATGAGACCTGGGATCGCGCGGAAGCGGACCTCGCCGTGGCGCTGGAAGAGAACGGTATCCCGTTCGAATACCAGCTGGGTGAGGGCGCCTTCTACGGTCCTAAAATTGAATTTACCCTGTATGACTGCCTCGATCGCGCATGGCAGTGCGGAACAGTACAGCTGGACTTCTCCCTGCCGCAGCGTTTAAGCGCCTCTTATGTTGGCGAAGACAACGAGCGTCAGGTACCGGTTATGATTCACCGTGCAATCCTCGGTTCTCTGGAGCGCTTCATTGGCATCCTGACCGAAGAGTTTGCTGGCTTCTTCCCAACCTGGCTGGCGCCAGTGCAGGTCGTGGTCATGAACATTACCGATTCTCAGGCCGATTACGTTAAAGAATTGACGCAGAAACTACAAAATGCGGGCATTCGCGTAAAAGCGGACTTGAGAAATGAGAAGATTGGCTTTAAAATCCGCGAGCACACTTTACGTCGTGTCCCTTATATGTTGGTCTGTGGTGATAAAGAGGTGGAAGCAGGCAAAGTTGCCGTTCGCACCCGCCGTGGTAAAGACCTGGGGAGCCTGGACGTAAGTGAAGTGATTGAGAAGCTGCAACAAGAGATTCGCAGCCGCAGTCTTCAACAACTGGAGGAATAAGGTATTAAAGGCGGAAAACGAGTTCAAACGGCACGTCCGAATCGTATCAATGGCGAGATTCGCGCCCAGGAAGTTCGCTTAACAGGTCTGGAAGGCGAGCAGCTGGGGATTGTGAGTCTGAGAGAAGCAATCGAAAAGGCTGAAGAAGCTGGAGTAGATTTAGTTGAAATCAGCCCTAACGCCGAACCGCCAGTTTGTCGTATCATGGACTACGGCAAGTTCCTTTATGAAAAGAGTAAGTCTTCTAAGGAACAGAAGAAGAAGCAAAAAGTTATCCAGGTTAAGGAAATCAAATTCCGTCCTGGTACCGACGATGGCGATTATCAGGTAAAACTCCGCAGCCTGATTCGCTTTCTGGAAGATGGCGATAAGGCCAAGATCACACTGCGTTTCCGCGGTCGTGAGATGGCCCACCAACAGATCGGTATGGAAGTGCTTAACCGCGTCCGTGAAGATCTGAGTGAACTGGCAGTAGTCGAATCCTTCCCTACGAAGATCGAAGGCCGCCAGATGATCATGGTGCTCGCTCCTAAGAAGAAACAGTAAGGCCTTCAAGCAGCAAAATCTGTGGAGCCTTCGGGCCTCATAGGTTTTGCTCGCCTATGTTTCGTTTATTTAACAATGCGAAGTGGAAGTTATTAAGATGCCAAAAATTAAGACCGTACGCGGTGCTGCTAAGCGCTTCAAAAAAACCGGTGGTGGTGGATTTAAGCGTAAGCACGCAAACCTGCGTCATATTCTGACCAAAAAATCTACTAAGCGTAAACGTCACCTGCGTCCAAAAGGCCTTGTTTCTAAAGGCGATCTGGGTCTGGTTATCGCGTGCCTGCCGTACGCATAAGCCGTTAACGTTTAATTTTTTTACTAAGAATATAGATACAGGAGAGCACATATGGCTCGCGTAAAACGTGGTGTAATTGCACGTGCACGTCACAAGAAAATTTTGAAACAAGCTAAAGGCTACTACGGTGCGCGTTCACGCGTTTACCGCGTTGCCTTCCAGGCTGTTATCAAAGCAGGTCAGTACGCTTACCGTGACCGTCGTCAGCGTAAGCGTCAGTTCCGTCAACTGTGGATTGCGCGTATCAACGCAGCAGCACGTCAGAACGGTATTTCTTACAGCAAATTCATCAACGGCCTGAAAAAAGCCTCTGTTGAAATCGACCGTAAGATCCTGGCTGACATCGCAGTATTCGACAAAGTAGCGTTCACCGCTCTGGTCGAAAAAGCGAAAGCAGCTCTGGCATAAGCCAGTTGAAAGAGGGGGCTTTGCTCCCTCTTTTCATATACCCGTCATACTTCAAGCTGTACCTGCATTGGCTGCGTTCGTTCACTTCAGTCACTGATGTAAGGGCCTGAGGATTCTCTCTCTTGCCGCCTTGTTACAACGTGAATTATTTGGGGTATAACCTTATCAGAACATTGACATTTATCCGTGCAGGCTTTTCAATAAGCGCTTAACGGTTTTTCCACACAAGGTAACGCAAGCATGAATGCTGCTATTTTCCGCTTCTTCTTTTACTTTAGCACCTGAATTCAGGAGGCTAGCGCGTGAAAGATGAAACGAAAAACAGCGCCAATTAAGCCTCCCGATGGAGGCTTTTTTTGTGTCTAAATTCGAGAGATTAAGTCCACCAAATCGGTGTCTGCACCGACATAATGAGGAAAACCATGTCACATCTCGCAGAGCTGGTTGCCAGTGCAACGGCTGCCATTAACCAGGCCTCAGATGTTGCCGCGTTAGACAACGTCCGCGTCGAATACCTGGGCAAGAAAGGGCATCTGACTCTTCAGATGACCACCCTGCGTGAGCTGCCGCCGGAAGAGCGTCCAGCTGCAGGCGCAGTGATTAACGAAGCCAAAGAGCAGGTCCAGCAAGTTCTGAATGCGCGTAAAGCCGATTTAGAAAATGCCGCGCTGAACGCCCGTCTCGCTGCAGAGACCATCGACGTCTCCCTGCCAGGTCGCCGCGTAGAGAACGGTGGCTTGCACCCGGTTACCCGCACCATTGACCGTATTGAAAGTTTCTTCGGTGAACTGGGCTTTACCGTCGCCACCGGGCCGGAAATTGAAGATGACTACCATAACTTCGATGCCCTGAACATTCCGGGTCACCACCCGGCACGTGCCGACCACGACACCTTCTGGTTTGATGCGACCCGTCTGCTGCGTACCCAGACCTCTGGCGTACAGATTCGCACCATGAAAAACCAGCAACCACCGATTCGCATCATCGCGCCGGGCCGTGTTTACCGTAACGATTACGACCAGACTCACACCCCGATGTTCCACCAGATGGAAGGTCTGATCGTTGATAAGAACATCAGCTTCACCAACCTGAAGGGCACGCTGCACGAGTTCCTGAATAACTTCTTTGAAGAGGATCTGCAGGTGCGTTTCCGTCCGTCCTACTTCCCGTTCACCGAACCCTCCGCTGAAGTGGATGTGATGGGTAAAAACGGCAAATGGCTGGAAGTGCTGGGCTGCGGTATGGTGCATCCGAATGTACTGCGCAACGTGGGCATCGATCCGGAAGTTTACTCCGGCTTTGCGTTCGGCATGGGTATGGAGCGACTGACCATGCTGCGTTACGGCGTAACCGACTTACGCGCTTTCTTCGAGAACGATCTGCGTTTCCTCAAACAGTTTAAATAAGGGCAGGACAGAACAATGAAATTCAGTGAACTGTGGCTACGCGAATGGGTGAATACCTCTCTCGACAGCGAAGCGCTTTCTAACCAGATCACCATGGCTGGCCTGGAAGTGGACGGCGTTGAGCCGGTTGCGGGCGCTTTCAACGGCGTGGTAGTGGGCGAAGTGGTGGAGTGCGGTCAGCACCCTAACGCCGATAAATTGCGTGTTACCAAGATCAACGTAGGCGGCGAACGCCTGCTGGATATCGTCTGCGGCGCACCTAACTGTCGCCAGGGGCTGAAAGTTGCGGTGGCGACCATCGGCGCCGTACTGCCGGGTGACTTCAAAATTAAAGCCGCAAAACTGCGCGGCGAGCCTTCCGAAGGCATGCTTTGCTCCTTCTCTGAGCTGGGTATTTCCGACGATCATAACGGTATTATCGAATTGCCGGCCGATGCGCCTGTCGGTACCGACATTCGTGAGTACCTGAAACTCGATGACAACACAATCGAAATTAGCGTTACGCCAAACCGTGCGGATTGCTTAGGTATTATCGGTGTGGCACGTGACGTCGCCGTGCTGAATCAGACCGAGCTGAACGTACCAGAAATCGTGCCTGTTGAAGCGACCATCAGCGACACGCTGCCTATCCAGGTTGAAGCTGCAGACGCCTGTCCGCGCTACCTGGGGCGTGTGGTCAAAGGCATCAACGTGAAAGCGCCAACTCCGCTGTGGATGAAAGAGAAGCTTCGTCGTTGCGGCATTCGCTCTATCGATGCCGTCGTTGACGTCACTAACTACGTTCTGCTGGAGCTGGGTCAGCCGATGCACGCGTTCGATAAAGATCGTATCGAAGGCGGCATCGTGGTGCGTATGGCGAAAGAGGGCGAAACCCTGGTTCTGCTGGACGGCACCGAAGCCAAACTGAATGCCGATACGCTGGTAATTGCTGACCATAACAAAGCGCTGGCCATGGGCGGCATCTTTGGTGGGGAGCACTCTGGGGTTAATGATGAAACGCAGAACGTGCTGCTGGAGTGTGCGTTCTTCAGTCCGCTCTCCATCACCGGTCGTGCACGTCGTCACGGCCTGCACACCGATGCGTCTCACCGCTACGAGCGTGGTGTGGATCCTGCACTGCAGTATAAAGCGATGGAGCGTGCGACACGCTTGCTGCTCGATATCTGCGGCGGCGAAGCAGGCCCGGTTATCGATGTCACTCACGAAGCGACCCTGCCGAAGCGTGCAACCATTACGCTGCGCCGCAGCAAGCTGGATCGCCTGATTGGTCACCACATTGCCGATGCGCAGGTAGGTGATATTCTTCGCCGTCTGGGCTGCGAAGTGACCGAAGGTCAGGATCAGTGGCAGGCTGTTGCCCCAAGCTGGCGTTTCGATATGGAGATCGAAGAGGATCTGGTTGAGGAAGTTGCCCGCGTCTATGGCTACAACAACATTCCTGACGCCCCTGTTCAGGCGGGTCTGGTCATGGGCTCGCACCGCGAAGCTGACCTGTCCCTGAAGCGTGTGAAAACCATGCTTAACGACAAAGGCTACCAGGAAGTCATCACCTATAGCTTTGTCGATCCGAAAGTGCAGCAGCTGGTTCATCCAGGTGAAGAAGCGCTGATTTTGCCAAGCCCGATCTCCAGCGAAATGTCTGCAATGCGCTTGTCATTGCTGACCGGTCTGCTGAGCACCATCGTTTATAACCAGAACCGTCAGCAGAGCCGCGTACGTATCTTTGAAACCGGCCTGCGTTTCGTACCGGATACCCAGGCTGATCTCGGTATCCGTCAGGATCTGATGCTGGCCGGCGCCATTTGCGGCAACCGCTACGAAGAGCACTGGGATCTGACGAAAAACAGCGTTGATTTCTACGATTTGAAAGGTGACCTCGAGTCCGTGCTCGATCTGACCGGTAAATTATCCGAAATTGAGTTCCGTGCTGAAGCTATTCCAGCCCTGCATCCGGGCCAGTGTGCGGCAATTTATCTGCAGGGAGAACGCGTTGGTGTCATTGGCGTTATCCATCCGGAGCTTGAGCGTAAACTGGACCTGAATGGCCGTACGCTGGCGTTTGAGCTGGAGTGGAACAAGGTTGCAGACCGCGTTATTCCTCAGGCTCAGGACGTTTCTCGCTTCCCGGCGAACCGTCGTGATATCGCTGTTGTGGTGGCCGAAAACGTGCCTGCCGCAGATATTTTGGCCGAATGTAAGAAAGTTGGCGTAAATCAGGTAGTTGGCGTAAACTTATTTGACGTGTACCGCGGCAAGGGCGTAGCAGAGGGCTTTAAGAGCCTGGCTATCAGCCTGATCCTTCAGGATACCGGCCGTACACTCGAAGAAGAGGAGATTGCCGCTACCGTTGCCAAATGTGTAGAGGCATTAAAAGAGCGATTCCAGGCATCATTGAGGGATTGAACCTATGGCGCTTACAAAAGCTGAAATGTCAGAATATCTGTTTGATAAGCTTGGGCTTAGCAAACGGGATGCTAAAGAGCTGGTAGAGCTGTTTTTCGAAGAGATCCGTCGTGCTCTGGAAAATGGTGAGCAGGTAAAACTCTCCGGCTTTGGCAATTTTGATTTGCGAGACAAAAACCAACGTCCGGGCCGTAACCCGAAGACGGGGGAAGATATTCCCATTACAGCCCGCCGCGTGGTGACCTTCAGACCCGGACAGAAGTTAAAAAGCCGTGTCGAAAACGCTTCGCCAAAAGCAGAGTGATATGAACTAACTAAAAAGGCCGCTTTTGCGGCCTTTTTTCTTTGCGCTGTTGTAAACCCACCGTAAAATCAATCACCTCATTCATTCGCATAATGATACCCATGCCCGAATTCGCCCGTCATCAATACCGCGCCGATCTGCGAAAATTACTGTTGCTGATAGTGGCGCTGGTGGCGGCACTGGGGTTTAGCCTGTGTGCGGGTGAGCAGTGGATTTCGCCGCAGGCCTGGTTTAGTGATGACGCGCGTCTTTACATCTGGCAAATACGGCTTCCGCGTACCCTGGCGGTGGTGTTGGTGGGGGCGGCTCTGGCCCTGAGCGGCACCATTATGCAGGCGCTGTTTGATAATCCCCTCGCCGAGCCCGGTCTGTTGGGCGTCTCAAACGGTGCCGGTGTGGGTCTGATTGCGGCAGTCATGCTGGGGGGCGGGGCGCTCTCGGGGACGGCGCTAAGCCTCTACGCCATTCTCGGCGCGCTGATCATTACCACTATCCTGCTGCGCTTCGCCCGCAAACATCTCTCCTCCAGTCGTCTGCTGTTGGCAGGCGTGGCGCTGGGCATTATCTGTAGCGCCCTCATGACCTGGGCGGTCTATTTCTCCACCTCGTTTGACCTTCGCCAGCTAATGTACTGGATGATGGGGGGCTTTGGTGGTGTCGACTGGAGTCAAGGCTGGTTGATGCTACTGCTGATACCTGTGATTCTCTGGGCGTGCCTGCAAGCCTCGCCGCTGAATATGTTAGTGCTGGGAGAGACCTCCGCGCGCCAGCTCGGCCTGCCGCTGACCTTCTGGCGTAACACGCTGGTGATGGCTATCGGCTGGATGGTGGGCGTCAGCGTGGCGCTGGCGGGTGCCATCGGATTTATTGGTCTTGTCATTCCACACATGCTGCGCTTAGCCGGTATCACCGATCATCGTCTGTTGCTACCTGCCGCGGCGGTGGCCGGGGGGGCCATATTGCTGCTGGCCGATATCATCGCCAGGCTGGCGCTGAATGCTGCAGAACTGCCCATCGGTGTCGTGACTGCGACATTGGGCGCACCGGTGTTTATCTGGCTACTCTTAAAGGCCGGACGTTAATCGCCGCCAACCTGAAACACAACCTGAGGTAAAACTATGTCGACAGATATTTTGCATACTGAAGTGACGACCATCGATGGGGAAAAGACCACCCTGGAAAGCTATAAAGGTAACGTTTTGCTGGTGGTGAACGTGGCATCAAAATGTGGCCTTACGCCGCAGTATGAACAGCTGGAAGCGCTGCAAAAGAGCAAAGAACAAGAGGGCTTCACCGTACTCGGCTTCCCGTGCAATCAGTTTCTGGGACAAGAGCCAGGCAGCGAAGAAGAGATCAAGACCTTCTGCAGCACGACTTATGGCGTGACGTTCCCGATGTTCAGTAAGGTAGAGGTTAACGGAGAGCAGCGTCATCCTCTCTACCAGAAGCTTATCGCTGCGGCTCCTGCGGCCGTCGCTCCAGAGGGCAGCGGTTTTTACGAGCGAATGGCAAGCAAAGGTCGCGCGCCGCTCTATCCGGACGATATTCTCTGGAACTTCGAGAAATTCCTCATTGGCCGCGACGGACAGGTCATTCAGCGCTTTTCACCGGATATGACGCCAGACGATCCGCAAATCACTGCCGCCATTGAGAAGGCACTGGCCAGCTAATGACGGCGCTGATGCAGCTCAACGGCGTTGCGGTGGCGAACAGGCTGGGGCCGATCGATGTGCAGGTCAACGCAGGGGAGATTATTCACCTTGTGGGGCCGAACGGCGCTGGTAAAAGCACCTTGCTGAGCCGGATGTCAGGGTTGTCAGACGGTGCAGGGGAGATCCTTTTTCAGGATAAACCGCTGGCCGACTGGTCGCCAGCCTCGCTTGCCACTCGACGCGCCTGGCTGGTTCAGCAGCAAACCCCGCCGTTTGCCATGCCGGTCTGGCACTATTTGATGCTGCATCAGCACGATAAAGCCCAGGAGTCGTTACTGCTGGAAGTTGCGGACGCGCTGGGCGTTAAGGATAAGCTCACCCGCAATGTCAATCAGCTCTCCGGCGGCGAGTGGCAGCGAGTGCGCCTGGCTGCAGTGATCCTGCAAATTCATCCGTCAGGTAACCCACACGGCCAGTTACTGCTGCTGGATGAGCCAATGACCAGCCTTGATGTTGCGCAGCAGGTAGCGCTCGACAGAGCGCTCAGCGCGCTCTCGCAGCAGGGGATCGCCATTGTGATGAGCAGCCACGATCTTAATCATACGTTGCGGCATGCCCACCGCGTATGGCTATTAAAGCGCGGCGAGTTGCTCGCCAGCGGCGCGCGAGACAAGGTTTTAACCCCGCCTAATCTTGCCCGCGCCTACGGGATGCCATTCCGCCGGCTGGATATCGAAGGTCACAGAATGATCATTTCCACCGGACAGGAATAAGCGCAGGTTGCGCCGTAGCGCTAAGACAGGCTAAATTACGGAAAGAACAAAAAAAGCAGAGGATTCGTCTGGAATGCGATTCTGGTTTCCCCTTGTGGTGGCGCTATTTCTGGCCGGGTGCAGTAGCCATCGTGCGCCACCGCCAAACGCGCGCCTCTCTGACTCGATCACGGTCATTGCTAACCTAAACGATCAGTTGCAAAACTGGCGCGGCACACCTTACCGCTATGGCGGGATGAGTCGTGGCGGGGTGGACTGCTCGGGCTTTGTGTTAATGACCTTCCGCGACAAGTTTGATTTGCAACTCCCCCGGGAGACGCGTAAACAGGCTGAAATAGGCACCGAAATTAATAAAGATGACCTGCTCCCAGGGGATCTGGTTTTTTTCAAAACCGGGTCGGGCGAGAGTGGGCTTCACGTCGGTATTTATGATACCGACAACCAGTTTATTCACGCTTCTACCAGCCGCGGCGTGATGCGCTCGTCGCTGGATAATGTCTACTGGCGTAAAAATTTCTGGCAGGCCAGACGTATATAAATGGGTAGCGCCGCAAGGCGCTCTCGCTTTAAAAGTCCCGCAATATTCTTTCAACGACGTTATTTTCTGTTGTAATAATTAGCCGTAAATGCGTTGCTTATCAAAAACTGGCTATTAATGGATATCCAGGATAAGATTATTTCGAGTCTAAGGAAACTCCTAAAATTATAACGGAACTAATGAAATTCTTCCTATTAAAATCCATGATATTGAATTACATATCTATATGTTTCAGGATGACACATAGCGTCATAAGTACGGGGCGGGAAAATGATAATTACGCTGGATAACGCTTATCAGTCTGAGCTGTTAATAGTGCCAGCCCGCAATGATTCAGGGGCGCTAATCGGAATCGAAATAATCGTCAACTTTGTTGGCGTGGCTACAAATGTACGTATGCCGACTGAACTGGTTATGCCGTATCTCACGGCCAGGCAAGAGATTGAGCTGTTTCAGGAAAAGTTGTTACTGCTCGATAGCTGTAAACTCTTTTTTATTCAACATCAGCTGACCGCATGGATAAATATTACCCCTACGGTCGTAACCTGGTTAATTAGCGAAGGTAATGGTATTGCAATTTGTGAACGTTACCCGTCACTCGAGTTTACTGTTAATGAGAATTATCCTGAACTTAATAAAGGAAAAGAAAATACCAGTTTGATGAACTTCGCGCTTCGCTTTCCACTGGTATTAGCCAATTTTGGTGCGGGTGATGCCTCCACCAAAGCCATTTTCGATGGATTGTTTAATCGCGTGGCGCTGGATAAAAACTTCATTCAACAACATTTAACTGATCGAACGTTTGAACCCTTTATCCGGGCCATCATGATGCAGGTTTCACCTTATTGTCAGTCGGTGATGGTGGCTGGAGTGGATGACAAAGAGACCTTGCAGCGTCTGTCGGGTTTTGGCTTTAGCGCCATGCAGGGGAGTCTGTGGCCCCCGGTATCTGTAGAAAACATCACCTCTCTGGTGCAGGATAACCCTTAGGTTACCCCGTGTTTAACACCGGATAAACGCACTACACTAAAGGCAGGAGGATCTATGACCCTGTCTTTTACTTCTCACTGGCATGATGAACTGCCAGGTTTTTACACCGCGCTGAAACCCACGCCGCTCAGCAATGCTCGTCTGGTCTGGCATAACGCCGCCCTGGCGGACGAACTGGGTATCCCTGCATCACTGTTTACCCCAGCCGAAGGGGCTGGCGTCTGGGGAGGCGAAACGCTGCTCCCGGGCATGAAGCCGCTGGCACAGGTCTATAGCGGCCATCAGTTTGGCGTCTGGGCCGGACAACTCGGCGATGGTCGTGGCATCCTGCTGGGCGAACAGCAGCTTGCGAATGGTCAGACGGTCGACTGGCACCTGAAAGGGGCTGGTCTGACGCCTTACTCCCGCATGGGGGATGGGCGAGCCGTTCTGCGCTCAACCATCCGGGAAGCCCTCGCTTCCGAGGCGATGCACGCGCTGGGCGTGCCCACCAGCCGTGCTTTATCGATCGTCACCAGCGATACCCCGGTATCACGTGAATCGGTGGAGCAGGGTGCGATGCTGATGCGTATAGCCCAAAGCCATGTGCGTTTCGGTCATTTTGAACACTTTTACTATCGCCGTGAGCCAGAAAAAGTGCGACAGCTGGCGGATTTCGTTATTGCCCATCACTGGCCCCACCTGCAGAACGATGCCGATAAGTATCGGCTCTGGTTCCGTGATGTTGTCGCCCGCACCGCCTCGCTAATGGCTTGCTGGCAGACGATCGGTTTTGCGCACGGGGTAATGAATACCGATAACATGTCGATACTGGGTCTGACTTTTGATTATGGCCCATACGGTTTTCTGGATGATTACCAGCCCGGTTTTATCTGTAACCACTCCGATTATCAGGGACGCTATAGCTTCGATAACCAGCCGTCCGTGGGATTATGGAACCTGCAACGGCTGGCCCAGTCGTTATCGCCGTTTATCGACGTGGATGCCCTCAATGATGCGCTCGATGAGTATCAGGAGGTGTTGCTGCAGCAGTACGGTAAACTGATGCGCCGCAAACTGGGGCTGATGCGTCAGGAGAAGGGCGATAACACCCTCCTGAACGGGCTGTTTACGCTGATGGCAAAAGAGGGCAGTGACTATACGCGAACCTTCCGCATGCTGGGCCAGACGGAGCGCCAGAGCGCGGCGTCCCCGCTGCGGGATGAATTTATTGACCGCCAGGCCTTCGACCAGTGGTTCGCCCTCTACCGCGCGCGCTTACAGCTGGAAGATGCGGACGATGCTGCCCGACAGACGCAAATGAACGCCGTCAACCCGGCAATGATACTGCGTAACTGGCTGGCACAGCGCGCTATCGAGCAGGCAGAGCAGGGGGATTATGCCGAACTCCATCGTCTACATGAGGCGCTTCGTACGCCGTTTGCCGAACGGGATGATGACTACGTCAGCCGCCCACCGGACTGGGGCAAGCGGCTGGAAGTGAGTTGCTCAAGCTAAGGGGCAAGAAAAACCTGCGGCGTGGCGCTGGCAGGATGCGTACCAACGTGGATCTCAGCGCCATACCAGCGGGTGAGGGTATCAGCTTGTAAAACATGCTGCGCTGTTCCCCCGGCAACGAGATCGCCGTTGTGCAGCAACAACACACGATCTGCCCACAGCGCGGCGAGGTTCAGATCGTGCAGGACAATGCACACATGCAGATGCCCGTGCCCTGTCAAACGCTTCAATAAACGCAGTATGTGTTGCTGGTGGTAAAGATCCAGCGCTGAGGTAGGTTCATCCAGAAACAGCCAGCCTCGGGGCGCCCCGTTGCGCCAGAGCTGCGCCAGCGCGCGGGCAAGTTGCACCCGCTGCTGCTCACCGCCGGAGAGCGCCGAATAAGAACGCCCGGCCAGCGGCAGGCTGCCGGTCAGCTGCATGACCTGGGTGATTATCGATCTGTCCGGCGTTAAGCCCCAGGGGGTACGCCCCATGGCGACGACCGCTTCAACCGGCCAGTCAAAACCAGGCTGGGTGAGCTGGCGCATCACCGCCCGGGTACGCGAAAGGGCCGGTGCGCTCCAGTGTGCCAGGTCTTTACCCTCGAGTTTGCACTGCCCGGCCTCGGGCTTCAGGTAGCCGGTCAGCAGCCGCAATAACGTCGATTTCCCCGCTCCGTTGGGGCCAATCAGCGCCACCAGTTCACCCGGTGCCAGAGTGAGAGAGATGTTGCGGATCACCGTCCGATCCGCCACGCGATAAGTCAGGTTTTGTGCGACAAACGTCTCAGCCATGGTGCCCTCCCCGGCGGAAGATCAGCCACAGGAACCAGGGGGCGCCGAGGAGGCTGGTCAGCAGGCCAACCGGCATCTCCGCAGGCGCCACCAGCGTACGGGCGGCCGTATCGGCGATCAACAGCAGCAATGCTCCCGCCAACACGGAGCCTGGGATCACCGCCCGATGATCGGAACCCAGCCACATGCGCAACAGATGGGGAACCACCAGTCCGATAAAGCCAATCACGCCGCTTACCGCCACGGCAGCAGCCACCAGCAGGGCGCTGCAGAGCAGTAAAATCCGCTGCACCATCCGCACCTCAATGCCGAGGTAGTGTGCTTCTTCATCGCCCAGCTGCAGCACGTTAAGCGCCGACGCCAACCGACAGATAATTAACACCGTGGGGATCATCAGGGAAGTGATGGCCAGTAGCGTTGACCACTGGGCCTGGCCCAGGCTACCCATGCCCCACAGCGAGAGTTGGCGTAGCTGGGCATCGTTACTGACCCACGACAATACACCCACTGCGGCACCGCACAGGGCATTGATCGCGATCCCCACCAGCAGCAAGCGAGACAGCGAACTGTCGCGCTGCTGGCTCAGGATAAAGATCACTCCGGTGGCTGCCAGAGCGCCGACAAACGCTGCCAGCATTGGCGCGTAGAGCATCAACAGCGCGGGTAAAGAGAGCGGTAAGACCACCCATAAAGCCACAGCTAACGCCGCACCGCTACTGATCCCCAGCAGACCCGGATCGGCGAGGGGGTTACGAAACAACCCCTGCATCACGCAGCCTGCCAACGCCAGCGAGCCGCCAATCACCAGCGCCAGCAATACGCGGGGCAAACGGATGGTAAACCAAATCTGGCGCAGAGCGTCGTCACCCCTGCTCCAGATGAGACTTACCGGCAGGCGCAACGCGCCAAAACCGGTAGCAATCAGGGTCGCGAGGGCCAGCGAAAGTGCCAGTAACCATAGCGAGAGCGTGATTTTACGGGACATCAGGGGAGTTGCCCGGCTTTGGTACGCAGCTGCTGGATGGCCTGCGGCGTGCGAACGCTAAAGCCAAGCAGCGCCATATCGTCAATAACCAGAAGCTGTTTATGACGCCCGGCCGGGGTTTGTGCCAGCCCGGGTAACGTCCACAGGTTATCCTCGCCGCCCAGCGCTTTCACGCCGTCCTGCGAGATCACCACCAGATCGGGTTGGCTGGCGATCACCCCTTCTTGCGAAAGGGGCTGATAGCGGGTAAATCCCTGCATCGCATTTTGCAATCCGGCGGCACGGATCGCCGCATCGGCAGCGGTTTGCTGGCCTGCGGCCATCGCGGTCATTCCCCCGTGATTCAGTATGAAAAGGACACGCTTGTGAAGCGAAGAGTCAGGCAGCGCAGCCAGCTGCGCGCGCAGCCTGTTGCGCAGAACCTCGCCTTCAGCTTCCCGGTGCGTCGCCTTGGCCACGATCCGCACTTTCTCATCGATCGCGCTCAGCTCAGGGTTACCTGGCACCGTGACCACCGCGACGCGGCTTTGTTCAACCTGCTTCAGGGCCAGAGAGGGTTGCGCCTGATCGCTGGCCAGCACCAGCGTCGGGCGCATGGCGAGGATCCCTTCGGCATTGAGCTGACGCAAATAGCCCACGTCCGGCAATGATTTCGCCTCGGCGGGCCACAGGCTGGTACTGTCTCGCGCTACCAGCGACGACTGCGCACCCAGGGCATAGACGATCTCGGTAACGTCGCCCCCGAGGGCGACGATTTTTTGCGGAGTGGCGGCAAAAACCGTCAGCGGCAAGGCGGCGATCAGGACCAACAGTCTTTTCATGCGGCCAGCCCCTTAGGCAGCAGGGTGTCGATCTGAGTCCGCCACTGGGTCTGCTCAGGCTCCCCTTCGGTGCGCTGGCCATAAAGCTGGGCGATTTGCGTCCCATCGGCCGCAAAGAGCTCAAGGCTGGTGACGTGACCGTCGGCGGTGGGTTTACGGGTCACCCAGGTTTCTGCGATGGTCTCTTCCAGCAGATGGAGGGTGAAAGTCGGGTTAAAGATATTTAGCCAGCCTTTCATCGGCACCACTTTTTCGACCGCACCCGTGAAAATCTGCACGCAGCCACGATTGCCGACAAAAACCATAATTTCGTTGCCGTCCTGACGGGTGGTCTCCAGCAGTCTGCTCAGGGCGCTGTTATCCACCCGGCAGGCCAGATCGTCACTCACCAGACGGAAGGCCTGCTGGCGGCTCAGGTTATGGCGTTTCAACAGACCAAAGAACTGATGCACATCGGTCATGGCGCGCCATTCTTTATCCAGGGTAGCGGCATCTGCCCCTTCGGCGTAGGTGACGGCGTCGGCCGGTTTGAGCGTCAGCGGCGGATTGTCGGCAGAGATAAAGCGCGTGAGCAGGTCGCCCCAGGCGGCAACGTCAGTCTTGTCGGTGGCGTAAACCTTCAATAGCGCATCGCCCTGATGGTCAAAAAACTGGATGCTCTGACGCGCGCCCCGGGCGTTGACCTCGCTAATATGGAAGGCGCTGGCCCACTGGCCGAGGAACAGGCGCAGATCCAGGGCCCGCGGATTCAGCACCAGCCCGGCGTGACCCTTAAGATGCTGATTGCTGAAGGCACCGACCTGCTCGTGAACCGCATATTCATTACGGCAAATACACTTTGTTTCTCCCACGGCCTCCAGCGCGCCGAGGATCTCGCGGATCTCGCCCTGCAGACGCCAGGCATCATGCCCCACGCGCGCAGAGGTGAGTTCTGCTTCGCTGATACTCATCATGCCTGCGATGTCGCGAGCATATTTACCCGGATGTTCTTCTTTTAGCGCAAGCCAGCGTGTGTAGTCATTCATTGTCTCTTCCTTCCGAATAAAGACCCCGGCGAACCGGGGCAAGGGGATTACCACTGATAACTTACGAAGATCTTACCGTTACGGCCATCCTGCGGGATGCCCTGCGGTGACCAGTACTCTTTGTCGAAGGCGTTGCCCAGCACCAGCGTGGTGGTAACACCTTTCAACTGCGCCTGTCCTTCGTAGCTGACGTAGAAGTCATTTACCGCGTAGCCAGGCTGCTTACTGTAGCTGCTGCTAACGTGGGTTGAACGGTCGGCAAAGGTGCCGATCCAGCCGACGGAGAAGCCGCTCTGGGCCACCGGTATGTTCAGTTTACTGGTGACAGTGTCCGGGTTGATGCTGGAGATGTACTCCCCGGTGTCGGTATCTTTGCCGCGGGTGCGGTTATAGGCCATGTCGAGGCTAAACAGGTCGGCGGAATATTTTGCCATCACGTCCCAGCCCCAGATTTTGGCATTCGGCACGTTGTAGGACATGGTGGTCGCAGCGGCAAAATCGACGGTGGTCGAGATGTAGTCTTTGGCGTTGGTATCAAAGTAGCTGGCTTTGAACTCCAGCGCATCGTTGCCAAGCCAGAGATTGTCAAAGCGCAGACCAAAACCATACTCCTGCGTTTCGTTGGTTTCTGGTCGCAGATTCGGGTTTGGTACCCAGTAGTTGGTGTAGAAACTGCCGATGGAGAAGTGTTTCTCATCGTTATACATCTCACCCATGGTTGGGGCGCGGAAGGCCTGGGCATACGAGCCAAACAGCATCAGCCAGTCGGTTGGGCTAACGGTTAACCCGGCACGGGATGACCACTTATGCGCATCCACATCTTCATAGCCGTCGCTACTTCCGCGATAGTTGTCATAGCGGGTACCGCCAAGAAGGGTGACCGGCAGATCGCGCAGGGTGATTTCATCCTGCAACCAGCCTGAGCTGAAGTCGATTTTCGCATCCGGGAAGCCTGTCGCAGCGCCAGATGCGTTCTGCTCCTGACGGTAATACTCGCCGCCGTAAGTCAGTAAATGAGAGGCGAAGGAGTCGCTGAACAGGCGGGAGCGGTTTTCTACTTTCCCGCCTTTGGTGGTCTGTTTGCGGAATTCGCCGGTGTCATCGAGGTTTTGCGCGTTGATGCGGGCTTCTGACCAGTATACTTTGGCATCCGCATTCAGCCAGTCGTTACCCGCCGGCGCAATCTTATAGCCAAGCTGGGCGTCACGCTGAATAGTGGAACGGTCGGTCATGGGGTTGCTGCTATCCACTTCGCCTGGCGTTTGCGGATTTTTTGGCTCCTGCGCGGCATTATTGTAGTAACGCAGCATTCCGCTCAGGGTCTGAGCGCTATCAATTTTCCAGCTCCCTTTTGCCAGCATGTTATTGATGGATTCATCGTTGGGCGCGGTATTACCGTCGCTCTGACGAATATCGCCCCGGTCGCGGCTGGACCAGGAGAGAAGGCCGTCGAGGGTGTCGGTACGGCCAAAGGCGCTGGCGCCCATGCCCAGGCTATGATCCCCGGTGGCGGCGGTGCCGAATACACGATATCCGCTGTTTTTTCCCGCCTCCAGCAGATCGCTGGCATTCACCGTATCGTAAGCAATCACGCCCCCCAGCGCGCCGCTGCCGTACAGCAGGGCGGAGGGGCCACGCACCACTTCGATGCGCTTAATAAGGGCGGGATCGAGAAAAGTGCTGTTAAGATGACCGGTATCGGTCCCCTGACGCACCCCATCTACCAGGATCAGTACGCCACGACGATCGTAACCGCGCAGGTTCACGTCCTGGCCGTTAGTGCGACCACTACCGTCGAGGGTTATCCCCGGTACCTGACGCAGCAAATCGGCGGCAGAGCTGGCGGTCTGATTCTCAGGGGCGGTGGCATCAATAACGCTCACCATCATCGGGGCTTCAAAGGTGCTCCGGGCGTTGCCCGTGGCGGTGACGGTCATCTCCTCCGCAGCAGCAAAAGCGGCGCCGGGCAGGGTACTGAAAATCGCCAGCGCCAGCAGCGACGGGCGCCAGGACGCGGAATGCAGGTATGGCATAGCAACTCTCCATAAGGATATGAAAGCGCTGGCTGCCTGGGGATGACCTGGGTGGCTGGCGAGGTTTTTTATTTTGTCAGGATTAATTTTCCGGCATGGGTTTGACGCAGCAGATACTGCTGGCCGTCATGCTCGATAATGACGCGGCCTTCATCGCCCAGCAGCGTTTTACTGCTGATACGACGATCGGCTGCATCGGGCGCAGGCTGTGTTTTGTCTTCAGGACGAGAAAGCGTTGCTGCAGTGTTATCCATACGTGACATAGTGTTTTCAAAATAGCAATCAATGTAACAATGATAATCATTATCAACAAAAGATCTGACACGGCAAGCGTTTTTACCAAAAAAGCGCGAGAGGATCGGATTACCGACAAATGTGAAGAAAATGAGGAGATTAAGCGCGGAGAAACCCGGCGCAAAGGCCGGGTATTAGTTTAAAACCGGGTATCAACCGCGGCAGCGAGCTTTTCAATCAGCAGCTCAGTATCTTCCCAGCTGAGGCACGGATCGGTAATGGACTGGCCGTAAGCAATCGGCTGACCGACCACCACTTTTTGCGTCCCTTCCTTGATAAAGCTTTCAGCCATAATGCCGGCGATGGCGGTGGAGCCGCTGCGGATCTGCTGGCAAATGTCATCGCAAACCTCCAGCTGGCGACGGTGTTGTTTCTGGCAATTACCGTGGCTGAAGTCGACAACCAGCTGCTCCGGCAGGTCAAATTCACGCAGCGTTTCACACGCCTCATGAATATCCTGGGCATGATAATTCGGCTTTTTGCCGCCGCGCATAATAATGTGACCGTACGGGTTGCCGCTGGTCTGGTAGATCGTCATCTGACCGTTTTTATCCGGCGAGAGGAACATATGGCTAGCCCGCGCCGCGCGAATCGCGTCTACGGCGATACGGGTATTGCCGTCGGTGCCATTTTTAAAGCCCACAGGGCAGGAGAGCGCTGAGGCCATTTCACGGTGGATCTGGCTCTCCGTCGTACGGGCGCCGATTGCGCCCCAGCTAATGAGGTCGGCGATAAACTGTCCGGTCACCATATCGAGAAATTCGGTGGCCGTCGGCATGCCAAGCTCGTTCACCTGCAGCAGCAGTTTACGCGCCAGTTGAATACCCTGATTAACGCGGTAGCTACCATTCAGATCGGGATCGGAAATCAGCCCCTTCCAGCCCACCACCGTGCGCGGTTTTTCAAAGTAAGTACGCATGACGATCTCAAGCCGGGCCTGATGTTTGTCACGCAGCACTTTCAGCCGTTGGGCATAGTCGATAGCGGCATCAAGATCGTGGATGGAACAAGGGCCAACAATTACCAGCAGGCGAGGGTCGTCGCCATTAAGGATTTTTTCGATACGTTTTCGTGACGTTGTCACATTTTCTGCCACGGCGGCAGAGAGAGGATAGCGCTCGGCCAGTTCGGCTGGCGTGACGAGAGTGTCAATGCGCGCCGTGCGGAGTTCATCGGTTTTATTCATGGAATATCTCAGAATTTTGTGCTTCATCGGCAAACTACCGGGAAGTGATGGGCATCACCTTAAACCAATCCCCGCTGATTTCAAGTGCAGGGCGTTATCCGCCCTGCCGTTGCGCAGTAGTATACGCTTTTATGAATTCATGTACTAGCATGTTAGTACATGCGGCGGCTCAGACCCATTATGTCGAGGATTTTGGTGGCAATCTCTTCCACCGAATAGTTAGTGCTGTTTAGCCAGGGGATCTGGTTTTTTCGGTACAAAGCTTCTACTTCAGAGACTTCCATTCGGCACTGACGCATAGAGGCGTAACGGCTATTTTCGCGGCGCTCTTCGCGGATAGCGGCCAGCCGTTCCGGGTTGATCGTCAGGCCAAAAAGTTTGTGTTGCAGCGGTTTAAGGGCCGCAGGCAGGACAAGATTGTCCATGTCGTCGGCAATAAAGGGGTAGTTGGCGGCGCGGATACCAAACTGCATCGCCAGATAGAGGCTGGTGGGGGTTTTACCGCAGCGCGAAACGCCCAGCAGGATCACCTGCGCCTGATCAAGGTTACGCATTGAAATGCCATCGTCGTGCGCCAGGGTGTAATCAATGGCGGCAATACGGGCATCGTATTTGATGATATTGGCCGGGTTCAGGCCGTGCGTACGGTGGGCGATAGGGGTCGGATCGAGCTGCAACTCATTCTGCAACGGAGCAACCAGCGCCTGAACAATATCCTGGCAGAATCCTTCGCTCTGCAAAATGATGGCCCGGATTTCAGGAAGCACAATGGAGTAAAACACCAGCGGACGTACGCCGGTTTGCTGAAAAATAGCGTCGATCTGATCCTTCACCGCCCTGGCGCGGCTTTCGTTTTCTACAAAAGGGAGCGTGATGCTGTTAATGGCGACCGGGAACTGTGACATTACCGCGTGGCCCAGCACTTCGGCGGTAATTGCCGTCCCATCGGAAATATAAAAAACCTGGCGATCCACAGCATTATCCATTTTGCGTACCCTGAATATCAAACGTAATTGACTGAAAGCATAAATTAAAAAAGTAAATTACAACAGTCAATCAGCGGGCCTAATTAAAAATGAAATGGTGTTTTTATTTTTAATGAAAAGTGGATTTCATTTTTATAAACAGCGTTGTATACCGATTATTTTTGTGGGAATCCATATTAATCATTAGGTTAGCAATTGAGCGGGAACAGTCCGAAAAGCGAAAAAATAAATCTGCTTACACGATTCACCGTTTTTTTAGCGCGGATAAATATGCCAGTATAAATACCGCAGTAAGGTGTTTCTTAACCCGTTCATATATCATAAAAGGATTGTTTCGATGTCCAACAATGGCTCGTCACCGCTGGTGCTTTGGTATAACCAACTCGGCATGAATGATGTAGACAGAGTTGGAGGCAAAAATGCCTCCCTGGGTGAAATGATTACAAATCTGTCAGGTATGGGTGTCTCCGTACCGAATGGATTTGCTACCACCGCCGATGCGTTTAATCTGTTTTTAGACCAGAGCGGCGTAAACCAGCGCATTTACGACCTGCTGGACAACACGGATATTGATGATGTCTCTGCGCTTGCAAAAGCCGGGGCACAAATCCGCCAGTGGATTATCGACACACCTTTCCAGCCGGAACTGGAAAAAGCCATCCACGATGCGTACAACCAGCTCTCGGCTGATGATGCGCAAGCCTCTTTTGCCGTGCGCTCATCCGCCACCGCAGAAGATATGCCCGATGCCTCCTTTGCCGGGCAGCAGGAGACCTTCCTCAACGTGCAGGGCTATGATGCCGTGCTGGTGGCAGTGAAACACGTCTTTGCCTCCCTCTTTAACGACCGCGCCATCTCTTATCGCGTACACCAGGGCTACGACCATCGCGGCGTGGCGCTGTCTGCTGGCGTTCAACGCATGGTACGCTCCGATCTCGCCTCATCGGGTGTGATGTTCTCTATTGATACCGAATCCGGTTTCGATCAGGTGGTCTTTATTACCTCAGCCTGGGGACTGGGCGAAATGGTGGTCCAGGGGGCGGTGAACCCGGATGAGTTCTACGTGCATAAACCGACGCTGGCCGCCGGGCGCCCGTCGATTGTGCGTCGTACCATGGGCTCGAAAAAAATCCGTATGATCTATGCCCCGAACCAGGAGCACGGTAAACAGGTGACGATTGAAGATGTGCCGCAGGAACAGCGCGACCGCTTCTCTCTGACCGATGCCGAAGTGCAGGAGCTGGCGAAACAGGCGGTACAGATCGAGAAACATTATGGCCGTCCGATGGATATTGAGTGGGCCAAAGATGGCAACACCGGCAAGCTGTTTATCGTCCAGGCGCGTCCGGAAACCGTGCGCTCACGCGGGCAGGTGATGGAGCGTTACACGCTGCATGCGCAGGGCAAAATTGTCGCCGAAGGCCGTGCTATCGGCCATCGTATCGGCGCCGGCCCGGTAAAAGTGATCCACGATATCAGTGAGATGAACCGCATTCAGCCCGGCGATGTGCTGGTCACCGACATGACCGACCCGGACTGGGAACCGATCATGAAGAAGGCCGCGGCCATCGTCACCAACCGTGGCGGCCGTACCTGTCACGCGGCGATCATCGCCCGTGAGCTGGGGATCCCTGCCGTTGTTGGCTGTGGGGATGCGACGGAGCGCATGAAGGATGATGAGAAGGTGACCGTCTCCTGTGCCGAGGGTGATACCGGTTATGTCTACGCCGATATTCTGGACTTCAGCGTGAAAAGCTCCAGCGTGGATACCATGCCGGATCTGCCGCTGAAGATCATGATGAACGTCGGTAACCCGGATCGCGCCTTTGACTTTGCCTGTCTGCCGAACGAAGGCGTGGGTCTGGCGCGTCTGGAATTTATCATCAACCGCATGATTGGCGTTCACCCGCGTGCGCTACTGGAGTTTGATGACCAGCCGGCGACGCTGCAGAACGAAATCCGTGAAATAATGAAAGGCTACGACTCACCGAAAGAGTTCTACGTGGGCCGTCTGTCCGAAGGAATTGCCACCCTGGGCGCGGCATTCTACCCGAAACGCGTGATCGTACGTCTGTCGGACTTTAAATCGAATGAGTACGCCAATCTGGTCGGCGGTGAGCGTTACGAGCCGGAAGAAGAGAACCCGATGCTGGGCTTCCGTGGTGCGGGTCGCTACGTCTCCGACAGCTTCCGCGACTGCTTCGCGCTGGAGTGCGAGGCGGTGAAACGCGTGCGCAACGACATGGGGCTGACCAACGTTGAAATCATGATCCCGTTTGTGCGTACCGTAGACCAGGCGAAAGCGGTGGTAGACGAGCTGGCGCGTCAGGGGTTGAAGCGCGGTGAGAACGGGCTGAAGATCATCATGATGTGCGAAATTCCGTCCAACGCACTGTTGGCAGAACAGTTCCTTGAGCACTTTGATGGCTTCTCTATCGGCTCGAACGACATGACGCAGCTGACGTTGGGTCTGGATCGCGACTCCGGCGTGGTCTCTGAGCTGTTTGATGAGCGTAACGAAGCGGTGAAAGCGCTGCTTTCTATGTCTATCCGCGCGGCGAAGAAGCAGGGCAAATATGTCGGGATTTGCGGACAGGGTCCGTCCGACCATGAAGACTTTGCGGCGTGGCTGATGGAGGAGGGTATCGATAGCCTCTCCCTGAACCCGGATACCGTGGTGCAGACCTGGCTGAGCCTGGCTGAGCTGAATAAGTAAAACCTGATCCCGGTTTTTTAAAAGGCCGGGAAAGAATGAAAAGGGCGAGGAGAATACTCCTCGCCCTTTTTATTTTCTCTTATTTGCTGCGCATCACAAATAATGCAAAAAACTAAATATCATAATTTGTCTGTTAATTTCGACAATTGTTAGCCTGGCAGGTGTTGCTAATACTTTGGCCTTAACTGCGCATTGCCCTGAAATCTGCGCATCCTGGTTGAAACACGTTTTAACCTGATAATAAGGCCAATAAAATGACACTCTCCTCTGTTTTAACTACGAAAGATAAAATAGGTTACGGTTTTGGCGATATGGCCAGTGCGCTGGTCTGGCAAACAGCAACGTTATTTCTTGCTTATTTCTATACGGATGTTTTCGGTTTGCCTGCAGCGATTATGGGAACCATGTTTTTAGTGGTTCGCGTCGTGGATGCCTTTGTCGATCCCTGCATCGGTGCCCTGGTCGACCGGACGCAAACCCGCCACGGTCGATTTCGTCCCTGGCTACTGTGGTTCGCCATTCCATTTGGCGTAAGCTGTCTCATCACCTTCTACGTACCGGACGTGGGGGCGACGGCGAAAATTGTCTATGCCTGCCTCACCTATACCCTCCTGAGCCTGATCTACTCTGCTATCAACGTCCCGTATTGCGCCATGCCCGGTGCTCTGACGCTGGATCCGCGTGAACGTCACTCGTTACAATCCTGGCGCTTTGGACTGTCGTTCATCGGCGGGTTGATTGTCACGGTGATTGCCCTGCCGCTGGTTTCGCTCCTCGGTAATGGAAACGTGCAGAAAGGCTATTTCTACGCCATGAGCCTGATGGGGTTACTGGGTATCATTTTATTTTTCTGCTGCTTCTTCATGACCCGCGAACGTTATTCCCCGCGAAATGATACTTCGGGCTCTATGTTGTCTGATTTAAAACTGCTGGCCGGCAACAGCCAGTGGCGAATTGTTTTCCTGTTTAATATTTTACTGTTAACCGCAGTGGTGACGCGTGGCTCGGCGACAATGTATTACGTTAATTATGTCCTGCTGCGCCCGGATCTGGTCTTTGCGTTTATCGTGGCCGGAATGGTCGCAGCCCTGAGCGGGGCGTTATTGTCCGAACGTCTGTTAGGTAAATTCGACCGCGTACGTGCTTATCAGTGGACAATAATCTCTTTCGTGATATTTGGTGCGCTGATCTTCTTTATTCCCCCATCACAGATCTGGCTTATCTTTGGCCTGAATATCATTTTTAGCTTTATTCAAAACCTGACGACGCCATTACAGTGGACGATGTTCTCTGACGTGGTCGACTACGAAGAACATCGCAGCGGTCGTCGCCTTGATGGGCTGGTTTTTTCAACCGCGCTGTTTGCCATTAAGTTCGGCCTGGCGCTGGGCGGTGCCGTTGTGGGCTGGGTGCTGGGTATGGTGAATTATGCCCCAGGACAGGCGACCCAGACGCCGCACGTGCTTACCACGATTAATGCGCTCTTTACCCTCATTCCTTGCGCGCTGTTTCTCGGCATGGTGGTACTGCTTGCCCTCTACAAGCTTAACAGCCGGGTGGTGGATTCCATCGCCCGTGAGCTCGCCAGCAAGCGCGACGCACAGACCGCTGCCAGACCGCTTAGCCCTGCCATTCAATCTGCCACACAGGAGTAAACTATGACTGCTATCTACAAGGATGCGGGCCGTCCCGTTCAGGAACGCGTTGCTGATTTACTGGCGCGCATGACTCCGGAAGAGAAATTTGCCCAGATGCACGCCTACTGGTTGATCCTCGATGAGCACGGCCACCACCGTGAGCGCAGCGATCTCAGCGATGAATTTGCGGGCGTCACTGAGCAGGCATCCCTCAACGAACGCCTCAAGTTAGGCGTGGGACAGATCACCCGTCCGCTGGGAACCCATATTGTGGAGGCAAAAACCGGCGTTCGTGCCGCAAACCGGCTGCAACGAATGATGATGGAGGAAACCCGGCTGGGTATTCCTGCGCTGTTCCATGAAGAGTGCCTGGTCGGCCTGTTATGTAAAGACGCCACCCTGTTTCCCTCTTCACTGAATTATGGATCGACCTGGGATCCGGCACTGGTTCAGCGTGCCGCAGAGCAGATTGGCAAGGAGGCGCGATCTGTGGGCTGCCAGCAGGGACTGGCGCCGGTGCTGGACGTCTCCCGTGATGTACGCTGGGGCCGCACAGAAGAGACCTTTGGGGAAGACCCCTGGCTGGTGGGGGTGATGGCGACGGAGTATGTCAAAGGGCTGCAGGGAAAAGAGCGCGATCTGCTGGCCACGCTAAAACACTATGTGGGTCACTCCTTCAGCGAAGGGGCGCGTAACCATGCTCCGGTACATCTCGGCTTTAGCGAACTGAACGATACCTTCCTGCTGCCGTTCGAAATGGCGGTTAAGCTGGCCAACGCCGGCTCGGTGATGCCGGCCTACCACGATATCGATAATCAGCCGGGGCATAGCGATAGCTTCCTGCTGACCACGGTCTTACGCGAACAGTGGGGGTTTGACGGGCTCATTGTCGCCGATTACGGCGGCGTAAGTTTGCTGCATCAGCATCACGGTATCTCTCATGACGCTGCGGAGTCAGCAGCGCTGGCGTTTAATGCCGGGCTGGACGTCGAGCTACCGAAGGATGATTGCGCCCGCCATCTCGCAGATGCGGTCGCGCGCGGGCTGATAACGATGGCGAAGATTGATGAAATCGTCGCGCGCGTGCTCACGGAAAAATTCCGGCTTGGCTTATTTGAACAGCCTTACGTGGATGAGAGCGGTATCGACCTGCAGAACGAAGAGACCCGGCAGGTGGCACGCGAAGTGGCCACGCGCTCCATGACCCTGCTGGTGAATAACGGGATCTTACCGCTGTCCTCGACACCGCAGGTGGCCGTCGTCGGGCCTACCGCCGATGATCCCCTTGCGCTGCTGAGTGGCTATAGCTTCCCGGTGCATCTGATTATTAGCGATATGGTGGAGGAAACTGTTCAGGTCACTACGCCGCTGGCGGCCCTGAAACACTACCTCGGGGAGGGCAATGTCCGCTATGCCAAAGGTTGCCATATCATTGAGCACCGCATGGCAGGGGCGCCGGTCTTCCCGGGGGAGAGCAGCGGCAAGCCAATGCAGCAATCACCGGTCTCGCACGATACCGGTCTGATAGCGCAGGCGGTGCGCGCCGCGCAGGATAGCGAGGTCGTGGTGGCATGCGTCGGGGATCTGGCGGGCTTATTCCAGAGTGGCACCGTTGGAGAAGGGTCCGATACCGATAGCCTGAATTTACCGGGTGTACAACAGCAACTGCTGGAAGCGCTGGTTGCCACCGGCAAACCGGTGGTTGTGGTGATGACCGGCGGCCGACCTTACAACCTGCAGGGGCTGGAGGAGAAGGTGGCCGCCCTGATGCTGGCCTGGGCTCCGGGTCAGGAAGGGGGCTGGGCCATCGCGGACGTGCTGACAGGGCGCGCTGAGCCTGAAGGCCGGCTGGTGGTCAGCGTACCGAAAAGCGCAGGGGCGATGCCGTATTACTACAACCACAAGCTGAAAAGCGGCGGCACGCCGTTTGCTTTCCATTTTGGCGCGCGCTACCCCTTCGGCTTTGGTCTGGGATGGACGCAATTTGACTGGAGCGCGGCGCAACTCGTTGAAAGCCAGGTTGCGATAACCGGTGATGTTGCGGTGAGTATTACCCTGAAGAACGTAGGCGAGCGTAGCGGCAGTGAAGTCGTCCAGCTGTACGTACGCGATAAAGTGGCGACGCAGGTAAGGCCTTTACAGGAGTTGAAAGCGTTTCAGCGGGTCACGCTTGCGCCAGGCGAATCGGCGACGCTCACCTTCACGCTGCCTGTCGATATGTTCAACTTTACGCGCCGCGACGGCAAGCGCATCGTCGAGCCCGGCGAGTTTGAACTCCAGCTCGGGGCGTCGTCGGCGGATATTCGTGATGTTGTCACGGTCAACGTAACGGGTGAGACTCGGATGCTGCCTGCCCAATGGCGAATGGTGGGGCGGTGCGAGGTCAATCGCGGATAGCAGGATAAAAAAAAGCCCATCGTGGGAGATGGGCAAAGACTACACACAGCAATTCGTTGTTTCACTCAGGGGATTTCCATGCTTATAAATCAACGCGTTGATTCATAACCGTGACCTAATAGTAGGCTTGCGCGCTTTTTGCGTCGATCGGATTCCTCTCAATAGTTTAAAAGCGTTGAAGATTTTTCGAGGTTTATGAGGCAATTGCGGGCACTTAGTAGGTCAGGCGGGATAAATACACTCAATAAATATTAGCAACGCTTAACATTCTGGTGAGCGAACCCACCAGAACCGTGGTTTCACTTATGCCGTTGTTCAGCGTCGCTAATCTCTTCGGGTACCAGGTGCGGATCCTTAACGGGGAAGGGCACTTCATTCACCCACGCTGAGAAAAGACGCCAGGAGACGGCCAACAGGACCGGGCCGATAAACAAGCCTATCATGCCGAAGGCGATCAGCCCGCCGATGACGCCGGACAGAATCAGAATGAGCGGCAAATCCGCGCCCATCCGGATAAGTATTGGGCGAATGACGTTATCCATCGTGCCCACAACGCAGCTCCAGACCAGCAACACGGTGCCCCAGGTGGTATCGCCACTCCAGTAAAGCCAGATAATCGATGGCACCAATACCGTCAGCGGCCCCAACTGCACCAGACAGGAGAACAGCATTACGACGGTGAAGAGGGTTGCGTAAGGCACACCGGCAATCGCCAGACCAATGCCGCCCAGCACCGACTGCACCAGCGCGGTCACCACAACACCCAGCGCCACGGCGCGGACCGCCTGCGCAGCCAGCACCATAGCGGCATCGCCACGCGCAGAGGCGAGGCGCGTGGCGAAGTGACGTACACCCAGCGCCACTTGCTCACCCCGCCAGTAGAGCAGAGCGCTAAACAGCAGCATCAGGGCGCAGTGCACGATAAAGCGACCAATATGCGCCGCCTGGCCGACAAACCAGGCCGTGGTGGCGCCCACGTACGGGCGTACCTTCGCCATAATTGCGCTGCCGCCCATATCCAGCAGGTTGTGCCAGCCGGCGTACAACTTATCGCCCACCAGCGGAATGCTGTTCAGCCAGGCCAGATCCGGTAACGTGAGATCGCCGCTGGTCAGTGCTTTGATAATCGGGCCGCTGCCATCTACAAGGCTGTTCACCAGCAGGGCGACAGGAATCACAAACAGCAGCACCAACAGAAGGGTCATCACCAGCACCGCCAGCGAACGACGGCCAAACAGCAGGCGCTGAAGACGGATAAAGAGCGGCCAGGTGGCAATCACCACCGTACCCGCCCAGGCAAAGCCGAGAATAAAGGGTTGAACAATCCACAGACACGCAATGATCATGATGGCCAAAAACAGCACCGACAGCAGTATCTGCGCAACATCCCTGGGCTGACGAAGAGAGGTCATAAATGAAATTTTCCTTAATGTACACCCGCCGGGCTGGCAGGAAGGGAAACCGCGTCACTCTAATCATCAGTGATTTCCCCGGTTTTTAACAGGCGGATTCTGCCTGTAATTCTACTGAGCGTATAAGAAAAAAATGTGATAAAACTTTCCGGACACAACGCAAACGATTATCCCCCTCCTGGTTCAAGCTGCAGATGCGTTGGCTGCGTGTATTCACCCGGTGTGCTGTGCGCCCGGGGATCTGTTCACATGCCGCCTTTCTGTAGCGCGAATGAGTAAGGGGATCCACAACTCTTATTAGGGTCGACAGTAATGATCCCACAGATTTCTCAGGCACCCGGCGTCGTTCAGCTGGTGCTCAATTTTTTGCAAGCACTGGAGCAACAGGGTTTTACCGGCGATACCGCCACGGGCTACGCCGACAGGCTGACCATGGCCACCGACAACAGTATCTACCAGCTACTTCCCGATGCCGTCGTATTTCCCCGTTCTACCGCTGACGTGGCGCTGATTGCCCGTCTTGCCTCGCAGGAACGTTTTACGTCACTGATTTTTACCCCGCGCGGCGGCGGCACCGGCACCAATGGTCAGGCGCTTAACCAGGGCATCATCATCGATATGTCCCGCTATATGAACCGCATCATCGAAATCAATCCTGAAGAGGGATGGGTGCGCGTAGAAGCGGGGGTGATCAAAGACCAGCTTAATCAGTACCTCAAGCCATACGGCTACTTTTTTGCGCCGGAACTCTCTACCAGTAACCGCGCCACCATCGGGGGGATGATCAACACCGATGCGTCCGGCCAGGGCTCGCTGGTGTATGGCAAAACATCCGACCACGTCCTCGGCGTCCGTGCCGTATTGCTGGGCGGTGACATCCTTGATACCCGGCCCATGCCGGTTGCGCTGGCCGAGACGCTGGGCAACGACAGCACCGCCACGGGGCGAATTTATCGTACCGTGCTGGAGCGTTGCCGGGATAACCGCCAACTGATTATTGATAAATTCCCGAAACTGAACCGCTTCCTGACGGGGTACGATCTGCGCCACGTTTTCAATGACGATCTGAGCGAGTTCGATTTAACCCGTATTCTGGCAGGCTCCGAAGGAACGCTGGCGTTTATTACCGAAGCGCGGCTGGACATTACGCCGCTGCCAAAAGTGCGCCGTCTGGTGAATGTGAAATACAACTCCTTCGACTCCGCGCTGCGTAATGCCCCCTTTATGGTCGATGCGCGGGCGCTGTCGGTAGAGACGGTCGATTCCAAAGTGCTGAACCTCGCGCGGGAAGATATCGTCTGGCACTCGGTAAGCGAACTTATTACCGACGTTCCCGACAAAGAGATGCTCGGTCTGAATATCGTCGAATTTGCCGGCGATAACGGCGAGTTGATCGACCACCAGGTTAACACGCTCTGCCAGCGCCTCGATGAGCTGATCGCCGCGGGCGAAGGCGGCGTGATTGGCTGGCAACTGTGCAGTGAGTTGGCGGGTATAGAACGTATTTACGCTATGCGTAAAAAAGCGGTGGGGCTGCTGGGGAATGCCAAAGGCGCGGCCAAACCCATTCCTTTTGCCGAAGATACCTGCGTGCCTCCCGAGCATCTGGCCGACTATATTGTGGAGTTCCGGGCGTTGCTCGACCGCCACGGCCTGAGCTACGGCATGTTTGGTCACGTGGATGCGGGTGTGCTGCATGTGCGTCCGGCGCTGGATATGTGCGACCCGCAGCAAGAGATGCTGATGAAACAGCTCTCTGATGACGTGGTGGCGTTAACGGCCAAATACGGCGGGCTACTCTGGGGTGAACACGGTAAAGGCTTCCGCGCGGAGTACAGCCCGGCGTTCTTCGGAGAGGCGCTCTACGGCGAGTTGCGCAAGGTGAAAGCGGCGTTCGATCCGGATAACCGCCTGAATCCGGGAAAGATCTGCCCGCCAGAGGGCATCGATGCCCCCATGATGAAGGTCGATGCCGTCAAACGCGGCACCTTTGATCGTCAGATCCCTATCGCGGTGCGCGCCTCCTGGCGCGGCGCGATGGAGTGTAACGGTAACGGGCTGTGCTTTAACTTCGACGCAAAAAGTCCGATGTGCCCGTCAATGAAGATCACCAGCAACCGCATTCACTCGCCAAAAGGGCGCGCCACCCTGGTGCGTGAATGGCTGCGTCTGTTGGCCGATCGGGGTGTGGATCCGCTGGTGCTGGAAAAAGAGCTGCCCGGGAAACGCGCCAGCCTGCGTTCACTTATCGAGCGCACGCGCAATAGCTGGCATGCCCGCAAAGGGGAGTATGACTTCTCGCATGAAGTAAAAGAGGCCATGTCCGGTTGTCTGGCCTGTAAAGCGTGCTCTACGCAGTGCCCAATCAAGATCGATGTGCCGGAGTTCCGGTCACGCTTCCTGCAGCTTTATCACACCCGCTATCTGCGCCCGGTGCGCGATCACCTGGTGGCGACGGTGGAGAGCTACGCCCCCCTGATGGCCCGCGCGCCGAAGACCTTCAACTTCTTCCTTAAACAGCCGATGGTGCGCAAACTTTCCGGTAAGCACATCGGTATGATCGATCTGCCGCTGCTGTCGGTGCCGTCGCTGCAGCAGCAGCTTGTGGGTCACCGCTCCGCCAACACTACGCTCGAACAGCTCGAAGCCCTGAGCGACGAACAGAAAGCCCGCACCGTGCTGGTGGTGCAGGATCCTTTTACCAGCTATTACGACGCGCAGGTTGTGGCCGATTTCATCCGGCTGGTGGAACGCCTCGATTATCAACCCGTGGTGCTGCCGTTCTCGCCCAACGGCAAGGCGCAGCATATTAAGGGGTTCCTCAACCGCTTTGCGAAAACCGCGCAGAAGACCTCTGATTTCCTCAACCGCGTGGCGCAGTTGGGGATGCCGATGGTGGGTGTCGACCCGGCGCTGGTGCTCTGTTATCGCGATGAGTACAAACAGACGCTGGGAGACAAACGTGGAGATTTCCACGTTCAGCTGGTGCATGAATGGCTGCCAGCCGTGCTGAATAACCCTGCGGTGCCGGAGTCCAGCGGGGAGTCCTGGTATCTGTTTGGTCACTGTACGGAAGTGACGGCGCTGCCCGGGGCGCCGGGACAGTGGGCATCTATCTTCGCCCGTTTTGGCGCGAAGCTGGAAAACGTCAACGTAGGGTGCTGCGGTATGGCAGGAACTTACGGACATGAGGTGAAAAACCATGCCAACTCGCTGGGTATTTATGAGCTCTCCTGGCGCCAGGCGATGCAGCGCCTGCCGCGAAACCGCTGTCTGGCTACCGGCTACTCCTGCCGCAGCCAGGTGAAGCGCATCGAGGGCAGTGGCGTGCGTCACCCTCTGCAGGCATTACTGGAGATTATGGGATGATCTGGAGACGTACCACTACGCTTGAGGCCTTGAATGCCATGGGCGCGGACAATATGGTCGGCCTGCTGGATATACAGTTCACCCGCCTCGGTGATGATGAGCTGGAAGCCACCATGCCCGTCGATAGCCGGACGCATCAGCCATTCGGTCTGCTGCATGGCGGCGCCTCCGTGGTGCTCGCCGAAACGCTGGGGTCGGTCGCCGGTTATCTCTGCACCGAGGGGCAACAGAAGGTGGTAGGCCTCGAGGTCAATGCCAATCATCTTCGTTCTGTGCGGAGTGGTAGGGTGCGCGGCGTCTGCCGCGCGCTGCACGCCGGGGGGCGCCATCAGGTGTGGCAGATTGAGATCTACGATGAGCAGCAACGGCTGTGCTGCTCCTCGCGGCTCACAACCGCGGTGGTGTAAAAAAAGGCGGGGATGCCTTGTTTATGGTCAAAAAACGAACAGCAAAGTGTGATATACTGGTCGCGTTTTGTACATAAACGAGGACATTATGGATACCGATTTGAACCCAACCCAACTGGCCATTGAATATTTACGCCGCGATACGAGCAACCTTTCTCCGGCTCAGTATTTGAAAAAGCTGAAACAGCTTGAACTGGAATTTACGGATCTGCTCACGCTCTCTTCAAGCGAACTCAAAGAAGAGATCTACTTTGCCTGGCGGTTGGGTGTTCACGTCCATTAATTTCTGCACTCTGTAATAAAGGCCGCGATTGCGGCCTTTATGCTTTCTGTGCGCTTTGCAGAGCGGCGCCGCAATTTATGTCAAATCACCGCCCGCTATTCATGAGACTATTCTGATGCTCCTTCAAGAGCTAAGCCACAGAGTGCCGGAGATAAGCGCCGGATGGAGCAAGGAACCCTTAAGATTACCCTCGGGTAGTCTTAAGGGTTTTCTTTTGGCTGAATTACAATGACAGGCCGATCGCCGCGTTCACCATGCTCGAAGCCATAAAGACCCCACCTACGATGAGAAACGCCCGGTTTTTGCGGGTGCCCGCGAGCGTCAGCATTACTATAGCCACCACGAAAAACGGGATGGCAATAATCGAAAATGTATTCATAGTGGCACCTAATCTTTAAGAGGCAGATAACGTAACCGGGTCTACCGCCTAACGCCAGACTTTGCGAACCGCCAATACAGGTAGGGTCTCGCTTCACACCTGGTTTCCCTTCTATGACTGTTCCGGAAGAGTCGGGTTGCCGGCCGCGCTCTTCATCAACAAAGCCTGCTCAAAAAACTATCTCATAAATAGGCATTCCCTATACAACTTTTCCATTTCTACCCGTCTCATCGATTAGCGCGTCTAAATCCATTATTAATCAATAAATTGATTAAAAAAATCCTTGCCTGATAACAACTCAGGCAGGGTCTATGCTTAATGAAAGTAGCCAAAAAGGGCGATTAAGCAGAAAGTCCCTGCTGTCAGGGGGTTGAAGTGATAATCGTTATCACTAACATGGTGTTATGCCCTGATGGCGCAACAAATGAGGTGGACCTATGGAATTGCATTCAGAAACGTTCAACCCAGCGGATTTCACATGGCGCGGACTGTCGCTTACCCCTGCGGCAGCGAAGCACATTCATGAGCTGGTGGAGAAACAGCCCGGCATGCTGGGCGTGCGCTTAAGCGTCAAGACGACCGGCTGCGCCGGTTTCGGCTATGTGCTGGATACCGTCAGCGAGCCGCAAAAAGACGACCTTATTTTCGAGCATGACGGTGCAAAACTGTATGTACCGTTACAGGCGATGCCGTTTATTGACGGTACCGAAGTGGATTACGTGCGCGAAGGTTTAAACCAGTTATTCAAATTCAACAACCCGAAAGCCCAGAACGAATGTGGGTGCGGCGAAAGCTTTGGGGTATAGGCGGTACTATGTCTCGTAATACTGAAGCAACTGACGATGTCAAAACCTGGTCCGGTGGCCAACTCAATTATAAAGAGGGCTTCTTCACCCAATTACAAACCGACGAGCTGGCAAAAGGGATCAGCGAAGAGGTGGTGCGCGCTATCTCAGCACGCCGTAATGAGCCTGAGTGGATGCTTGAATTTCGCCTGAGCGCTTACAAAGCCTGGCTGGAAATGGACGAGCCGCACTGGCTGAAGGCGCACTACGATAAGCTGAACTATCAAGATTACAGCTACTACTCCGCCCCTTCCTGCGGTAACTGCGACGATACCTGCGCCTCTGAGCCGGGGGCCGTACAGCAGACCGGCACCAACACCTTCCTGAGTAAAGAGGTGGAAGAGGCCTTTGAGCAGCTCGGGGTGCCGGTGCGTGAAGGGCGAGAAGTGGCCGTAGACGCCATCTTCGACTCCGTCTCCGTGGCGACGACCTATCGTGAAAAACTGGCGGAACAGGGGATTATCTTCTGCTCCTTTGGCGAGGCGATACACGATCATCCGGAGCTGGTGCAGAAATATATTGGCACCGTGGTGCCCAGCAACGACAACTTCTTTGCAGCGCTGAATGCGGCCGTGGCCTCGGACGGCACCTTCATCTACGTGCCAAAAGGGGTGCGCTGCCCGATGGAGCTGTCGACCTATTTCCGTATCAATGCGGAAAAAACAGGTCAGTTTGAACGCACCATCCTGGTTGCCGATGAGGGCAGTTACGTCAGTTACATCGAGGGCTGTTCTGCGCCGGTACGAGACAGCTATCAGCTGCATGCGGCCGTGGTGGAAGTGATTATTCACAAAGATGCGGAAGTGAAGTACTCCACGGTACAAAACTGGTTCCCGGGGGATAACAACACCGGCGGCATCCTGAACTTCGTCACCAAGCGAGCCCTGTGCGAAGGTGAAAACAGCAAGATGTCCTGGACCCAGTCGGAAACCGGCTCCGCCATCACCTGGAAATACCCAAGCTGCATTCTGCGCGGCGATAACTCCATCGGTGAGTTTTACTCCGTGGCGCTGACCAGCGGTCATCAGCAGGCCGATACCGGCACCAAGATGATCCATATCGGCAAAAACACCAAATCAACCATTATCTCGAAGGGGATCTCTGCCGGACAGAGCCAGAACAGCTATCGGGGGCTGGTAAAAATCATGCCAACGGCGACCAACGCCCGAAACTTCACCCAGTGTGATTCGATGCTGATCGGGCCAGACTGTGGGGCGCACACCTTCCCCTACGTGGAGTGCCGGAACAACAGCGCACAGCTGGAGCATGAAGCCACCACCTCGCGGATTGGTGAGGATCAGCTCTTCTACTGCCTGCAGCGCGGCATCAGCGAAGAGGATGCCATCTCCATGATTGTTAACGGCTTCTGTAAGGACGTGTTCTCTGAACTGCCGCTGGAGTTTGCCGTTGAAGCACAGAAACTGCTGGCGATTAGCCTTGAACACAGCGTCGGTTAAGCATTAAGGAAAGCACATGTTAAGCATTAAAGATTTACAGGTCAGTGTGGAAGATAAAGCGATCCTGCGTGGGCTGAGCCTGGAGGTTCGCCCGGGCGAGGTGCATGCCATTATGGGGCCGAACGGTTCCGGGAAAAGTACGCTCTCTGCAACCCTGGCCGGGCGTGAAGATTACGACGTGGTGGGCGGCTCGGTGGCGTTCAAGGACAAAGATCTGCTGGAACTGTCGCCGGAAGAGCGCGCCGGTGAAGGGATCTTTATGGCCTTCCAGTATCCGGTCGAGATCCCGGGCGTCAGTAATCAGTTCTTCCTGCAAACCGCGTTAAACGCCGTGCGCAAGTACCGTGATCAGGAAGCGCTGGACCGCTTCGACTTCCAGGACTTAATGGAAGAGAAGATTCAGCTGCTAAAAATGCCGGAAGATCTGCTTACACGTTCGGTAAACGTCGGCTTTTCCGGCGGCGAGAAGAAGCGTAACGACATTTTGCAGATGGCGGTACTGGAGCCTGAGCTGTGTATTCTGGATGAGACCGACTCCGGTCTGGATATTGATGCGCTGAAAATCGTTGCCGACGGGGTTAACGCCCTGCGCGATGGCAACCGCTCATTTATCATCGTCACCCACTACCAGCGTATTCTCGACTACATCAAGCCAGACTTTGTACACGTACTTTATCAAGGGCGCATTGTGAAATCGGGTGATTTCACCCTGGTTAAACAGCTGGAGGAGCAGGGCTATGGCTGGCTTACCGAACAGCAGTAACGCGCTACAGCAGTGGCATCGCCTGTTTGAGGCGCAAGGTCAACCGCGCTCTGAACAGGCCCAACAGCATCTGCAGCAGATGCTGCGTCTTGGATTGCCTGGGCGGAAACATGAAAACTGGAAGTACACCCCGCTGGATGGGTTGCTGAATAGCCAGTTTGTCACCCGTCTGGCCGAGGTGAGCGCAGCGCAGCGGGATGCGCTGAGCATAGCGGTGGATGCCGTACGGCTGGTCTTTGTCGACGGTCAGTTTATTCCGGGCCTGAGCGACAGCAGCGAAGGGAGCGGTTTTGACATTGAGATCAACGACGCGCGTCAATCCTTGCCCGCGCCGGTTCAGCCTGAGCTCTTTCTGCATCTCACCGAAAGCCTGGCGCAATCGGTCACGCACATTCGCGTGAAGCGCAATCAGCGTCCAGCCCGGCCTTTGCTGTTGCTGCACATTACTCAGGGGCTTGCGGGGGGAGAGGAGGTGAATACCGCCCACTACCGCCACCATCTGGAGATGGAGCAGGGCGCCGAAGCGACGGTCATCGAACACTATGTCAGCCTGAATGATGTTCGCCATTTCACCGGTTCACGAATGACCATGAACGTGGCGGCAAATGCACAGTTGCACCATCTGAAGCTGGCGTTTGAAAATGCGCTTTGTCATCACTTCGGCCACAACGACATCTTGCTGGCTGCAGACGCGGCGGCCCACAGCCACAGCTTCCTGCTGGGCGGCGCGGTGTTACGCCACAATACCAGTACCCAACTTAACGGCGAAAATACCACGCTGCGCATTAACAGCCTGGCGATGCCGGTGAAATCCGAAGTGTGCGACACCCGCACCTGGCTCGAACACAACAAAGGGTTTTGCAACAGCCGTCAACTGCACAAAACCATCGTCAGCGATAAAGGTCGCGCGGTGTTTAATGGGCTAATCAAGGTGGCCCAGCATGCCATCAAGACCGACGGGCAGATGACCAACAACAATCTGCTGATGGGGCGCCTGGCTGAGGTGGATACCAAGCCGCAGCTGGAAATCTATGCGGATGATGTGAAGTGCAGCCACGGGGCAACCGTGGGCCGTATCGACGACGAGCAGATGTTCTATCTCCGTTCGCGCGGTATTGACCAGCAGGCTGCCGAAAAGATGATTATCTACGCCTTTGCCGCTGAGCTGACAGAAGCTATTGGTGACGAAGGGGTAAAACAGCAGGTCCTGACCCGCATCGGTCAGCGCTTGCCTGGAGGTAAGGCATGAATTTTCCGGTGGAGAAAGTGCGGGCGGATTTTCCGGTCCTGACCCGTGAAGTGAACGGTCTGCCGCTCGCCTATCTCGACAGCGCCGCCAGTGCCCAGAAGCCGGCGCAGGTGATCGATGCCGAAGCGGAGTTTTACCGACACGGCTATGCGGCGGTGCACCGGGGTATCCATACCCTCAGTGCGGAAGCGACTCAGCGCATGGAAAATGTGCGCAACCAGGCGGCGGCGTTTTTAAACGCCCGTTCGCCGGAAGAGCTGGTCTTCGTGCGCGGCACCACCGAAGGGATCAACCTGGTCGCTAACAGCTGGGGCAACGCCTCGGTTCATGCCGGGGATAATATTGTCATCACTCAGATGGAGCATCATGCCAACATCGTGCCGTGGCAGATGCTCTGTGAGCGCGTGGGGGCCGAACTGCGGGTGATCCCGCTGAACCAGGACGGTACGCTGCAGCTGGCGCAGCTGGATGCGCTGCTTGATGAACGTACCCGACTGGTGGCGGTGACGCACATCTCTAACGTTCTGGGGACTGAAAACCCGTTGGCGGAGATTGTAGCGAAAGCGCATCAGGTGGGGGCGAAGGTGCTGGTGGACGGTGCCCAGGCGGTGATGCACCAGGGTACCGATGTCCAGGCGCTGGACTGCGATTTTTATGTGTTTTCCGGACATAAACTCTACGGACCGACCGGGATCGGCGTGCTCTACGTGAAGGAGGATATCCTGCAGGCTATGCCGCCGTGGGAAGGGGGCGGGTCGATGATCGCCACCGTCAGCCTCACCGAGGGGACGAGCTACGCTAAAGCGCCCTGGCGCTTTGAAGCGGGTACGCCAAACACCGGCGGCATTATTGGTCTTGGGGCTGCTATAGAGTATGTCTCAGCCATTGGTCTGGAGAAGATTGCCGCGTACGAGCAGAAGCTGATGGATTACGCCTTGCACGCTCTGGCCGAGGTGCCGGATCTGATTCTCTATGGACCGGCAGATCGCAAAGGGGTCATTGCCTTTAACCTGGGTAAACATCACGCCTATGATGTGGGGAGCTTCCTCGACAATTACGGCGTTGCGGTGCGCACCGGGCACCACTGTGCAATGCCGCTGATGGCCTTTTATCAGGTTCCGGCCATGTGCCGCGCGTCGCTGGTCATGTATAACACCACAGAAGAGATCGACAGGCTGGTGGCGGGACTCAAACGCATCCACCAGCTGTTAGGTTAACAGGGAGGCAAGAGATGGCCGCGTTGCCAGACAGAGATAAATTACTGCGTAACTTTACACGTTGCGCAAACTGGGAAGAGAAGTACCTGTACATCATTGAGCTTGGGCAGCGACTGCCTGAGCTTAGTCCGGAAGCCCATAACCCGGAAAACATCATTCAGGGGTGTCAGAGCCAGGTCTGGATCCTGATGCACCAGAACGAGGCGGGGGTGATAGAACTGCAGGGCGATAGCGATGCGGCCATTGTGAAGGGGCTGATCGCCGTGGTGTTTATTCTCTATCACCAGATGTCCCCACAGGACATTCTGGCTTTCGATGTGCGCCCGTGGTTTGAACAGATGGCGCTGACACAACACTTAACGCCGTCCCGTTCTCAGGGGCTGGAAGCGATGATCCGCGCAATCCGCACCAAAGCCGCCAACATTAGCTAAACTTACCAGACAGCATTCATTCTGTTTCGCGAGGCGGTTCCCGCCTCGCTGGTTTTCAGCTTTCTGACGTCCTGTCAGTGAATAAGGAATATCAGCATGAAGCGCGCGTCTCTGATTACACTTTTACTTCTTGGGTCGCTCGGCGCGGTAAATAGCGCCAGAGCGGTGGATTATCCATTGCCGCCTGCGGGCAGTCGCCTAATAGGCCAGAATCAGACTTACACTATTCAGGAAGGCGATAAAAATCTGCAGGCAATCGCCCGCCGGTTTAATACTGCTGCGCACTTAATTCTCGAAACCAATAACACCATTGCCCCGGTTTATCCGGCTCCGGGCACGGTGATTACTATTCCATCGCAAATGTTACTGCCCGATACGCCGCGCGAAGGAATTGTGGTTAATCTTGCCGAACTGCGGCTCTATTATTTCCCCCCCGGGGAGAATAGCGTGCAGGTTTATCCTCTGGGGATAGGCCAGTTGGGGCTGGAGACGCCGGTCACCACGACCCGCATCAGCCAGAAGATCCCCAATCCCACCTGGACGCCGCCAGCCGGCATCCGGGCGCGCTCACTGGCGCAGGGGATAAAACTGCCGCCCGTGGTCCCGGCAGGGCCAAATAATCCACTGGGGCGCTTCGCATTGCGTCTGGGGGTGGGTAACGGCGAATACCTGATTCACGGCACCAGCGCACCCGACAGCGTAGGCCTGCGCGTGAGTTCTGGCTGTATGCGTATGAATGCGCCGGATATTAAAGCGCTCTTCTCGCAGGTTCGGGTCGGCACCCGGGTGCAGATCATCAATGAGCCGGTGAAATTCGCCGTCGAGCCGGACGGCAGACGCTATGTTGAGGTGCACCGCCCGCTGGCGGCTATTGAAGGGGATAATCCACAGATCCTGCCTATTCCGCAGTCTGCTGGTTTTGCGTCCTTTGTTGCTGAGAGCGGTAGCGATAAAGCGCTGGTGGATAAAGCAATGTCACGCAGGGCAGGCATTCCGGTCGCCGTGTCGGTAGGGGCCACGCCTTCAGCGAATCACACTGTGCAGTCGGTGCAGAATCAGCGCACGCCGGTGACCTCTGTTGAGGAGACGCGCGAGCAGGTTACGCAGTAGGGAAGGGGAATCGCAGGCAAAAAAAATGGCGCACAATGTGCGCCATTTTATTAACAGGTACTATTACTTACGGTATTTAGTAGCCTGGTTGTCCAGACGCTGGTTAGCGCGTGCTGCGTCATCTTTAGCAGCCTGAACGTCGGAACGCATTGCGTTCACGTCGTTGCTCAGCTGGTCAACTTTAGCGTTCAGAGTCTGAACGTCAGAAGACAGCTGATCGATTTTAGCGTTGCTGGAGCAACCTGCCAGCAGAGTAGAACCCAGGATTACCGCGCCCAGTACCAGTTTAGTACGATTCATTATTAATACCCTCTAGATTGAGTTAATCTCCATGTAGCGTTACAAGTATTACACAAAGTTTTTTAGGTTGAGAATATTTTTTTGTTGGGAATCCGCCTATTTTTGATCGTTCGCTCAAAGAAGCATCGAAATCGGCTATATCAGCCAAAAAATGCTGTTAAAACAAAATATTTTAATCGGATTCATCTTAGTAAAAGTGCGTATTAAATAGAAAAACCCGATTTGATTTTTTAATGACTATGGTCGATGGCACAAATAAAAAAAGCGCTCCGAAGAGCGCTTTTTAAACTAATTAATTCGGACAGTAATTATTACAGAACGTGAACAGATGCGGTATTGGTGGTGCCTGATGGTACCAGCGCGCCAGAAACCATCACCACAACGTCGCCTTTCTGTGCCAGACCGCACTCAACCAGCTGCAGAGCCACTTCTTTACCCAGACGATAGAAATCATCGGTAGAAGCAATCTCTTTCACCAGATGCGGAACCACGCCTTTGCTCAGCACCAGCTGACGTGCTGTGGTTTCGTTGGTGGTCAGTGCAAGGATGGTGGCGTTCGGGAAGTATTTACGTACAGCTTTCGCAGATTTGCCGCCCTGGGTTGCCACAACGATCAGCGGCGCTTCCAGTTTCTCAGCGGTCTCTACCGCACCGCGGCAGACGGCTTCGGTGATGCGCAGCTTACGGCTGTCGTTGTTGTTGTCCAGACGGCTCTTCATCACGCGGTCGGTACGCTCACAGATGGTTGCCATGATGGAGACCGCTTCCAGCGGATATTTACCTTTAGCGGATTCGCCAGAGAGCATAACGGCATCGGTACCGTCGAGGATGGCGTTAGCCACGTCGCCTGCTTCAGCGCGGGTTGGGCGTGGGTTTTTGATCATGGAGTCCAGCATCTGCGTCGCGGTAATAACCACTTTACGTGCACGCACACACTTCTCGATCATCATCTTCTGCGCGAAGATTACCTCTTCAACCGGAATCTCAACGCCCAGGTCGCCACGAGCAACCATGATGCCGTCAGACGCTTCGAGGATCTCATCGAAGTTGTTCAGACCTTCCTGGTTTTCAATTTTGGAGATGATCTGGATATTTTCGCCGCCGTGCGCTTTCAGGTGCTCACGGATTTCAACGACGTCAGAACGTTTACGGATGAAAGAGGCCGCCACGAAGTCAACGCCTTGCTCACAACCGAAGATCAGGTCTTGCTTATCTTTTTCTGCCAGGGCAGGCAGCGCGATGGAGACACCCGGCAGGTTCACGCCTTTGTTCTCGCCCAGGTCGCCGTTGTTCAGCACTTTACAAACAACGTTCTTACCTTCGATAGCGGTCACTTCCATGCCGATCAAACCGTCATCCACCAGCACGGTGTTGCCCACGGAGAGATCGCTGGTGAAGCCTTCGTAAGTCACAGCAACGATTTCGCTGTTGCCGACCACGGACTTGTCTGTAGTGAACGTGAAGGTCTGGCCCGCTTTCAGCGAAACGTCATTGCCGCCTTCCAGTTTGATGGTACGAATTTCTGGACCTTTGGTATCCAGCAGGATTGCTGCTTTTTTACCGGTCTTGCTCATCACGTTGCGCAAGTTCTGAATGCGCTGGCCGTGTTCAGCATAGTCACCGTGAGAGAAGTTCAGACGCATAACGTTCATGCCGGCGTCCAGCATTTTGGTCAGCATCTCTTCAGATTCGGTTTTCGGGCCGATGGTGCAAACAATTTTCGTCTTTTTCATGACAGTCTTAGTCTTTAAGTTGAGAAGGATATGGAAATCTCGCTCCGGGGGCGCTGGGCCTCAGAGTCAAACCTGTGTTGCGAATGATTTTATGGCACGCAGTAAGGATAGGTGACATCAATTGAGCGTGCAGAAGAAAGTGTGCCTGTGTTTCAGCCCAGGAGGAGAGGGAAAGTTGTATGCGTTGTTTTTTGTATTCCAAGCGCTGAAACCATTCATCAGGGATTAGGCGCGCATTATACGCCTAAGTATGCGCAAAAGGAAAATGAAAACAGCGTTTCAAAAATTATATGTGCAGATTCACAAAGGATTGTTATCAACGCGTTAAGCTTGCCCAGGCGGATGTTGCGGCAACGAAAAACCTAACCGCAAATTTGCCAGATTTGCTGCTTTTCCAGCGATACGCCGCCCTTTCTGGCCCCTGAATCCGGGTAAAAGGCGAACCAGAGGTGCATTTGCGGAAAATAGCTCACCTTTTCCATAATGCAGCTATCCCGCTCTCCCCAGTCAAACTGCCGTTTATAACTCAAAATTATATGAAATTCCTTTTTGGTCATTTCAAAGATAATCACGGCTGATTACTATCATTTGGACATCCATACTGCTAAACCGCTAAATGCTAACGGATAAGTATAAGAATGATAGTTCTCAGGAATATTTCGAAGATTTTTGATGACGGAAAAGTCTCGCTGACCGCCGTTGACGACGTCAACCTGGCGATTGAGCAGGGGCAAATTTACGGCATCATTGGCTACAGCGGTGCCGGTAAAAGTACGCTGATTCGCCTGCTAAACGGACTGGAAAAACCGACTACAGGCACGGTGACCATTAACGGGCAGGAGATTTCCGCGGCGAAAGGCGAGGCCCTGCGTCAGGCACGTCTGAAGATCAGCATGGTGTTTCAGCACTTTAATCTGCTCTGGTCGCGCACGGTGAGTGAGAACATCGCCTTCTCTATGCAAATTGCCGGCGTATCCAAAGCCAGGATCGCTGCGCGCGTCGCCGAGCTGGTAGAACTGGTGGGTTTAAAAGGGCGTGAAAATGCTTATCCATCCCAACTGAGCGGCGGGCAGAAACAGCGCGTAGGCATTGCCCGGGCGCTGGCCAATAATCCGGATGTGCTGCTCTGCGACGAGGCCACCTCGGCGCTTGACCCGCAAACCACCGATCAGATCCTCGATCTACTGCTGGACATCAATCGTCGCTTTAAGCTGACCATTGTATTGATCACCCACGAAATGCACGTGGTGCGCAAAATCTGCGACCGCGTGGCGGTGATGGAAAACGGCAAAGTGGTGGAGGAGGGCGAGGTGCTACAGGTCTTTACCCATCCGCAAAAGGCGATCACGCAGCAATTTGTGCGTCAGTTAAGCCAGTATGCAGAAGAGGAGACCTTCAATCCGGAACTGACAAACGCGCTGGAAGGCACGGTAATCAAACTGACCTTCACCGGTCACAGCACCCATCAGCCCATCGTTGGGGAGCTGACCCTGCGCTATGGCCTGCCCTTTAACATTCTGCACGGCAAAATGACACAAACCGCCCACGGCGTCTTCGGACAGCTCTGGCTGCACGTCGTTGCAACGGAAGAACAACTTAACAATATCCTCGCCGACCTGCAGCAAAGCGATATTGAAGGCGAGGTAGTTAAACATGGCTGAAAATCTCTTCCCACACCTGAAGTGGGACCAGCTCTGGGCCGCCACCCAGGAGACGCTGTACATGACCGCCTTATCCGGCGTGGCGACATTTGCGCTGGGGTTGATTCTGGGACTGGCGCTCTTTTTAACCGCCCGCGGCGGTATGTTCCAGAACCGCACGGTCTATAGCCTGATCTCCATCGTGGTGAACGTCTTCCGCTCGATTCCTTTTATCATTCTGATCGTGCTGCTGATCCCCTTCACCAAAACCGTGGTGGGCACCATTCTTGGCGCTAACGCCGCATTGCCGGCGTTGATTGTCGGGGCGGCCCCTTTCTATGCGCGTCTGGTGGAGATCGCCCTGCGCGAAGTGGATAAAGGCGTTATTGAAGCCACGCGATCGATGGGCGCACGACTGAGCACATTAATCTTTCGGGTTTTATTGCCGGAGTCATCACCCGCGCTGGTATCAGGCATGACGGTCACGCTGATTGCCCTGGTGAGCTACAGCGCAATGGCAGGGGTGATTGGTGCTGGCGGTTTAGGAAATCTGGCTTATCTGGAAGGATTCCAGCGCAACCATGGTGACGTCACGCTGGTGGCAACGGTGACCATTTTAATCATCGTTTTCATTATCCAGTTCTGCGGCGATGTCATTACTTCACTGTTAGATAAAAGATAATCACGAATAACACACAGGAACCAACATCATGAAAAAAACACTGACGCTGATCGCCGCCGCAACCCTGAGCGCCCTGAGCTTTGCCTCCTGGGCCGACACCCTGACCGTGGGCGCGTCTAACACCCCGCATGCGGAAATTCTGGAGCAGGCTAAGCCGATTCTGGCGAAGCAGGGTATCGACCTGGAGATAAAACCTTTCCAGGACTATATTCTGCCGAACACCGCGCTGGCGGGGCGTGATATTGACGCCAACTATTTCCAGCATATCCCTTATCTGAACAGCGTGCTGAAAGACCACGCCGGTGACAAAGAGTATGATTTTGTCAGCGCAGGCGCTATCCACATTGAGCCTATCGGTATCTACTCTAAAAAATACAAATCGCTGAAGGATCTGCCGGAAGGCGGCAAAATCATCATGCGTGACGCGGTGTCTGAAGAGGGCCGAATCCTTTCCATTTTCGAGAAAGAGGGCGTGATCAAGCTGAAGCCGGGCATCGACAAAGTGACCGCCCGCATTAGCGATATCGTGGAAAACCCGAAAAAACTGCAGTTTACGCCGAACGTGGAGGCCTCTCTGCTGCCGCAGATGTATAACAACGACGAAGGCGCCGCCGTGGTGATTAACGCCAACTACGCGATTGATGCCGGTCTGGATCCGGTTCACGACCCCATCGCGGTAGAGAGCGGTGAGAACAACCCGTATGCCAACATCATCACCGTGCATCGTGGCGATGAGAAGAAGAAAGATATCGTCGCGCTGGTGGACGTGCTGCACTCGAAAGAGATCCAGGACTGGATCCGCACCAAATATAAAGGCGCGGTGATCCCGGTAAATAACTAATTCCCTGATTTATTTTAAAAAAGCCTGGTGAGCCACTCGCCGGGCTTTTTTTGTATAAGAGGTATGAATGCTTTAAGCTGGCCTTTTCGGGCAAAGGAGTGAAAGCGATGGGCAATGTGAGCAAAGACGACGCGCTGTATCAGGAGATGTGCCGGGTGGTAGGAAAAGTGGTGCTTGAGATGCGTGATCTGGGACAGGAACCGAAGCATATTGTGATTGCCGGGGTGGTGAGGACATCCCTGGCGAACCAGCGCGTGAAGCGAAGTGAATTGACCACCGAAGCGATGGAGCGCGTCATTAAAGCGCTGGCAGGCTAACCACCACGCACGCGGGCGCTTTGCGCTGCCCGTCCGGTTTGTGCGAATTTCGCAAAACCTCTGCCGGTTTTGGTATTTCCCTCGTCCTCTTTCTGCTGCTTAACTAAGGGCAGGCTGAAATGACGAGGAACAGGACCATGCGAAAATGGATAAGTACGTTACGGCGGTTTTTTGCCACACCCGAAACGCGTGCAGAGAACAGTGCGCAACGTATTATTGAGTCGATTTTGCCTGTCGCCAGCCTGTATGGCGTGGACATCGCCACTATCGACCCGGAGTGGTTCCATGCGCAAACGCAACGTTAAAAACCGCCTCATGCGGGAAACTTACTGGAACGAGGTGTGCGTTCTGTGACCGGGATCCCCGGCACCTTTTGTCCGTAACCTGACAACCTGCTAAGGTTTCTGGCGTCTACCCACCACGCCAGCTAAACGGATGAACAGCAAAAACTTTATTAGACGTAGCCTCCTGCTCTGGCTCTCCTTTAGTCTGCTCTGTAGCGCGCTACTCTACGCCGAGCAAATCCGCCGTCAGTACTGGGATCGCGATCGGGATTTCAGCGCCCTCTGGTCAGCCATCGGTGCGGTACTCACCCAAAACGAATCGGTTCTGCCGTTGCTTAGCGGCGATGAAGATCTGCTGGCGTTGCGCAAAAAATTTCCGCAAATTGTGGCGCTGGAAAAAACGGCTGACCGTCCCCTCGATGCCGTACGCGTTGAACCCTCAGGCGGCAATCAATACTGGCTCTATAATCCCTGGCGACAAATCCGGGTGCGCATTGACCTGCAACCCATGCTGGAGACCCACCACCGTTTTACCGCCTTGCGCCTGAATCTCATCGATCCTGTTGCCGCACCCGACACCACGGCCTTCTGGCACTGGCAGCGCCCGTTTCCTCAGCACACTCAACCGTTCTTGCTGAGCGCCGAGGCAAAGCCGGCCTGGTTTCAGGTCTCTGCCGGGCCGTTCATGCTGCTGATTCTGCTCTGCGGCGCGGTGACCGGGGTCGGTCGACTGTTCGTCTGGCAGCGTCTGCAGCGGCAGAATGCCGAACGCCGCGCCTGGTATTATCAGCATGCCCGTCTGAATACGCTGGGGGAAATCACCGCCGGGATTGTCCACGAAATCAACCAGCCGTTGACGGCCGCGCAGACCTGGATACAGGGTGCAAAGCGACAGGTGCGACAAGGGAATCTGGATGCCACAGGGCAGGCACTGGACGCAGCCCTGGTGCAAACGCAGCGGATCAGCGCCTTGCTAAACCGCTTTCGTGAACATGTGGCCGAAGAGAAAGTGGATTTACAGGCGGTCGATCTGGCCGAGTGCTGGCAGCATGTGGGCAATTTACTGCAACATGAGCGCAGCGCGAAACATATTCGCATTACCCACGATTTTCCCCCTGATGGGCGCAGCATCCTGGCAGACCGTTTATGGCTGGAGCAGGTGCTGCATAACTTGCTCAGCAACGCCATTCAGGCCCAGCAAGAGCGCCCGGCGGGCTGGGTACATATTGCCAGCCAGCGTCGGGCTGAGCATATCCTGGTAACATTAACCGACGGTGGCCCCGGCTTTACCCCCGAAGCCCTCGAGAAGGCCTTTATGCCGTTTTATAGCGGCCGGCAGGCGGGCATCGGATTGGGGATGACCCTGACGGAGTCGCTGGTAGAGAGAATGAACGGCACGATTTCACTGCATAATGCGCCCGAAGGCGGAGCCCGGATCGCGCTGCAATTCACCCATCCGGAGGAGACAACACATGGGTAGTCACATCTATTTAATCGATGACGATGCGGCCATCCGGGAATCGTTATCCTTTTTGCTCTCGGATATGGGCTGGCAGGTCGTTTCCTTCGAGAGCATTGCCGCTTTTATTGCCGTGCACGGCAGCGACCCATCCTTGACCGGCTGCCTGCTGCTGGATATGCGCATGCCGGGGAAAGGGGGATTGACGTGGCTGGAAGAGGGGCAGTGGCCGTGGCCGCTGCTGCCGGTGATCCTGATGACCGGACATGGGACCATCGACGCCTGTCGCCGGGCATTTCATAACGGGGTGTTTGAGTTCTTCACCAAGCCTCTGGACGCCGATAAGCTTATCGAAACCCTCGGTCGCGCGCTGGAGGAGAGCACCGCGCGCATGACGCGCTGGCAGGAAAGCCGGCGCGTGCGAATCTTATTTGAGCAGCTCACCGCCCGCGAACATGAGGTGCTGAAAGCACTGATGGAAGGGCATAGTAACAAAGAGGTGGCGCAGCGGCTGCATCTCTCCCCGCGTACGGTAGAGGCGCACCGGGCGGCAGTCTTCACCAAGCTGGGCGTCACCAGCCTGGTGCAGGCCATACGTGAATATGACAAATTGCAATCCGTATAACTACCAGGTGGATTGCGTAATCAACCGAATAACTTTTCGTCGCGCGCTTTCGTACTCTGTGCCTGTTTCCCCTCACAAGAGAATGAGCGATGAAAAAGAGAATGATGGCAGCGGCCCTGATTGCGGGTCTGGTAAGCGTATCGGCACAGGCGCAGTCTGTCGCGCAGAAAAGCCTCTCATTGACCCAGGCCAATGCCCTGGCGACGGCGGCCATTCAGGCCTGCATGGCCAAAAACTATCAGGTCACGGTGACCGTGGTCGATCGCGCAGGGGTGGTAAAAGCCGTCCAGCGCACGGATAACGCGGGTCCGCATACGGTTAAGGCCAGTGAGATGAAAGCCTGGACTGCGCTGAGCACCAAAAATTCCTCCGGCAAGGTGATGGAGGCGGCGCAAAACAATGCCGGGGCACAAAACATGCGTGATGTTCCTGGCTTCTTGCTGCTGGCGGGTGGGCTACCGGTGAAGGAGGGGGATGAGGTGATTGGTGCCATCGGTATCGGCGGCGCACCGGGGGGCCATTTTGATGAAGCCTGCGCTCAGCAAGCCATTGAAGGCCTCGATAAGTAATAAAAAGCCCCGAGGTAACGGGGCATTTCGTTTAGATCTTGCAGGCGTCGCCGCAGTCGTTGTCCGCGATAATTTCCTGAGCTTTCTTATCAGCATCTTCCAGACGCTCTGCGTTACGCTCTTCTGCCTCATCCAGCCCGCTAAAGACCAGATTATCGAGATCGATTTCCATACATCACCTGCTTTATCAGTTTGATCATCGGCTCAGTATAGGCAGGTGACAGGCAAACTGCACGTCGCAATCTGTGCGGTTACGCGCGACGTTTCATACTGCATTGCATGGCGAGATTGTTGACGAGCGCTATACATTTGCTGACATATCCCTTACATTGCCCTCCTCATAATAAAACAAATAGTTCTCATTACTATTCGCATTGGCGCGCGGCGGGCATCAGACGCTGGCGTAAAAGACGATAAAGGGCAGGGCACAAGATGACATTTCTACGCAGAAAGCGTGGCAGGAAACTCGCCGCGTCGATCCCAGTTAAACCGCTTACCGTTTCTCTGCTGGCGGTGGCAATCCATGCGCTGGTGCAGCCGGCATATGCCGCTGACGAAGCAGAGATGGTGGTGTATGGCAGCGGCGAAAGCACGGCTGAGTCACAGCAAGACTATGCGGTAAAAACCACGCGGGCGGGCACGAAAATGGTGCTGGCACCGCGCGACATCCCCCAGGCGGTGAGCGTGGTAACCACCCAGCGGATGGCGGATCAAAACCTCCAGTCGGTGGATGACGTCTTAACCAACGCCACGGGCGTTTCGTCCCAGGCCATCGACAGCGAGCGTAATTATTACTATTCGCGCGGCTTTGCGATCACGAGCTTCTCTTATGATGACATCCCCACCGCCACGGGCGATGCGTGGAATTACGGCGACGCGGCGGGAGATACTGCCATTTACGATCGCATCGAAGTGGTGCGCGGGGCGACCGGGCTCATGACCGGGGCTGGCGATCCGGGGGCCTCTATTAACATGGTGCGAAAAACCGCCGCCTCGAAAACCCCCGCAGCGAATATTAGCGCCAGCTACGGCAGCTGGAATGCACAGCGCTACGTCGCCGATCTCGCCACACCGCTTAACAGCGACGCCAGCCTGCGCGGGCGAGTGGTGACGGGGTATCAGGATCAAGATAGCTGGCTGGATCGCTACCATAAAAGAAAGAAATTCCTCTACGGCGTGGTGGATGCCGATCTGACCGAACGTACAACGTTGTCGCTGGGCTGGGATTATCAGCAGAATAATACCGCTAATCCAACCTGGGGCGGCCTGCCGAGTCTTTATAGCAATGGCACCAGAACCCATTACAACCGCAGTACCAACACGGCGGCCGACTGGACGGGTTATGAGGTTGAATCACGTAAGGTCTTCGCGACCCTCACCCACGCCTGGGATAATGGCTGGACCTTCCGCCTTAACGGGACGCACGGAGAGCAGACCTTTAACGATACCTTGCTGTATGTGATGGGCAATCCCGATGTGAACACCGGCGAAGGCACCACCGGCTGGGGCAGTAAAGATCGCGGCGAACGTAAGCTCGACGCCTGGGATGCGTATCTCAGCGGCCCCTTCGAGCTGCTGGGACGCCAGCATCAGCTGATGGCGGGAGCCAACTATAGCCGCCAGCATAATGCGACCGAAAGCCGCGATGGCCCGCTGGACAGCGAGCAGATGGGCATTTTTAGCAATAACTGGGACGGCAGCGTGGCAGAACCGACCTGGGGCGACTGGTATCAGAATGCGGATGATGTTGTCCGGCAGAAATCAGCTTACACCGCAGCACGGTTGTCGATCACCGATCCGCTGTCGCTGATTCTGGGGGCGCGTTACACCCAGTACAACACCAACGGCAGCAGCGGTGAGATGCGGAAATATAACCTCACCCCTTATGGCGGCGTGGTTTATGACATCACCGACAGTCTGTCGGGCTACGCCAGCTATACCTCAATCTTCTCACCGCAGACAAAACGCGACCCCCGCGGCGCATGGCTCTCGCCGGTGACCGGCAAAAACTACGAAACTGGTTTGAAAGCCGACTGGGCGGATGGCCGCCTGACGACCAATCTGGCCATTTTCCGCATTGAGCAGGAGCATGCCGCCGAGGCGATCAGCGGCCAGTTTGTTAACGGCTCCAGCGAGCAGGCCTATCAGGAGACGGAAGGCGCGGTGAGCAAAGGGGCTGAGCTGGAAGTTAACGGTGCCGTCACTGATAATCTGCAGCTCACCTTCAGCGCGACGCGTTACGTGGCGCGGGATAAGCGCGGCCGGTTTAACAGCTATGCGCCGCAAACGCAGCTCAAGCTCTTTACCCGTTACCAGCTTCCGATGCTGCCGGAATTGACAGTCGGCGGCGGCGTGAACTGGCAAAACCGGGTCTACAAAGACGTGACCGGGCCTGATGGCGAGACGCAGCGCCTCCATCAGGGCAGCTATCCACTGGTGGATCTGTTTGCTCGCTATCAGCTGACCCGACAGCTAGCGGTGCAGGCGAACGTCAGCAACCTGTTTGATCGTGAATACTATTCATACCTGGATGACTCCGCCGTCTACGGCGATCCCCGTCACTTCTCGGTGAGCCTCAATTACCAGTTCTGATTTTCCTTCCCCGGCCTGGCCGGGGATTTTCTTGCAAAACGTGTCATCTCGCTTAATTCCCCTTCCGGTTTTACCTGCCGGTGGTACACTTTAAAACTGTGATCTTTGTCATGCAGTCATTAAAACCGAAAAAGAGACAGTGCTATGCAACATATCATTGAGGGTTTCCTCAACTTTCAGAAAGAAATTTTCCCACAACGTAAAGAACTGTTCCGCAGCCTGGCTTCCAGCCAGAACCCCAAAGCGCTTTTTATCTCCTGCTCCGACAGCCGCCTGGTACCGGAACTGGTCACCCAGCAGGAACCGGGACAGCTCTTTGTGATTCGTAACGCGGGCAACATCGTTCCGTCATTCGGCCCAGAGCCGGGCGGCGTGTCAGCAACCATCGAATATGCGGTGGTTGCGTTGGGCGTGACCGATATCGTGATTTGCGGCCACTCCAACTGTGGCGCGATGAAAGCCATCGCCGCCAACCAGGATCTGGAGCCGATGCCGGCTGTCGCCCACTGGTTACGTTACTCAGACGCGGCGAAAGCGGTAGTGGATAAGAAAAGCTGGGAAAACGAGACAGATAAAGTGAACGCGATGGTGCAGGAAAACGTCATTGCGCAGCTTAATAACATTAAAACCCATCCGTCTGTCGCGGTCGGCCTGCGTAACAACGCGCTGCGCCTGCATGGCTGGGTCTACGATATTGAAAGCGGTGTGATTCATGCGCTGGATAAAAACAGCAAATCGTTCGTTTCGCTTTCGGATAATCCGGACGTTTACTGCGAATAATCTAAACGCGGCTCAGGCCGCGTTTTTTTATCCCCTCTGCCAGTAGAGAGGCGAGCCAAACGCCTCCAGATAATAATCAATGACCGCCCTGACATTCAGAGAAGGATGACGCGCATCGGGATAAAGTGCCGAAATCAGTTGCGGCTCGGTATTGATGGTCGCCTCAAGTTCGGGCAGTAGCGCAACAAGTTCCCCGCTTTGCAGCTTATCGCCAATCAGCCAGTCCGGAAACAGCACCAATCCCATCCCCCCCAGCGCGGCGATGAGCAAAGCCTCCGCATTGTTAGAGGTCATCAAGGGCGACACAGGGTAGTGTGTCCAGTCAGCGCCCATCGCGCGAAAAAACCAGCGGTTAGGACCCGAAGAACCCCGGTACACCAGACAATGGTGAGATGAAAGGTCGTCAGGGCTCGCCGGCGTGCCAGAGCGGCGGAGATATCCGGGGGCGGCGGCCAGATGATACACCTGGCGTCCGAAGGTACGGGCGTGAAACGACGAGTTGGTGAGAGCGCCGATGCGAAAGATCACATCAGCAGCGTCTTTATGCGGATCGATATAGTCGTCGGTCAGAATGAGCTCGATATCCAGTCCCGGATAGCGCTCGCTCAGGCCCGGCAGGGCAGGGGCAACGTGCCGCTGGCCGAAAAACACCGGAGCGTTAATACGCACCAGACCGGTGGGCTGCTGGGTTCTGGCGGCTAGCTCCCGACGCGCCTCGTCGAGGCTACGAGTCATCTCTCGGGCATAGCGGATAAACAGATGACCATTTTCGGTGGGGATGATTGAGCGCGTGTTGCGATAAAAGAGCTGCTGACCGAGGGCATCTTCGAGCTGATGGATCACCCGCGACACCTGTGAAGCCGAGATCCCCTGCTGGCGTGCCACCACGGAAAAATTATGCGTTTCATAGACTTCTATAAAAATGAGCAAAGTACGCAGGGTGATACTACCCGAATCGGTCATTGATGCAGTTCCTGCAAAGGTGTTTATCCGATTGTAGCATTTTTCTCATGAATACAAACGCGTACCCTTCCGGACCTGGACAACAAAAGAGTCACTATTATGCAATTTTTATTGATCGGGTTAGTCATTGCCGGAGGGATGGGACTGTCCGTAGAGGCCGGTCTGCTGGGGCCGCTGGGACAAGAGGTTGGCGATTTATGGGCAACGTTGAGCATATTTGGCGTAGGCGCGGCGTTAACGTTTTTGCTGATGCTCTTTTTTAGTCCACGTAATGCGCCTTCGTATTTTTCGCAACCTGGTTGGCAGCTGCTGGGCGGCATTCTTGGGCCGGTTTACGTCATTATCCTGACGGTTACCACCCCGATTATCGGCATTGCGCTAACGATGATAGGTATTCTGGCCGGGCAGGTGTTTAAAAGCCTGGTGATCGATCATTACGGCCTGTTTGGTACGCCGCACCGTAAAATTGACCGTAAACGGCTTCTTGCGCTGGTGTTTATTATTGCCGCGCTTATTTTCGTCGCGCAGGGGTAAGATATGACGACAGTAATGGTTATGCTCGCCGTGATTGGCGGGGCGATGTTGAGTATTCAGGCTGCGATTAACGGGCAGCTTGGCAGTAAAGTGGGGGTCTTCAAGAGCGCGTTTCTGACCTTTTCTGTGGGCGCGTTGGTCACGTCGCTGCTTATCCTCTTCTTTGAACCCGCTCATCCGGTCACGCTGCTGGATGTTCCGAAATGGCAACTGGTCGGCGCCCTGTTTGGTGTCCCTTACATCATTATTATGGTGATAGCGGTGCAACGCATCGGCACCGCCGTAGCTACGGTGGCGGTCATTTTTGGGCAACTGGCCATGAGCCTGCTTATCGACAATTTTGGCTGGCTGGGCAATGCGGCTATCCCTTTTTCCTTCAACCGCTTTGGTGCCGTGATCTGCCTGGGCATTGCCCTGTGCTTTATCTACGCCAGCAGCGTTGCTGAAAAACGTCGCTCATAGCGCCCCCGTTGTGTCACGCCGACGCTAGGCTAAGCGTCGGCGTATCCGTTGCGACGGAGAGAGAATGGCCCTCGCCATGGCGGCACCAATGTCAGCACTTTCGGTCAGACCCTGCACAAAGGGTCGGTCCTGCATCAGCCATGGCAGGGCACCAAAGGCGATGCGGCCCCGTGCTTCAACGGGATCGTGCAGAGTGTAATTCTCGGTCACGTCCGGAATGTCGTCCCCGACGGCTTGAAGCTGTTCGCGCAGGCGTGGGAACGGCAGATCTTTGGTTTTTAGGGCCCGCTGACCGCGTGCGTCAATATAGACATCAAATTCATAGTGCCGCTCGTCAGTGGTAATGATGGTTCGGTCTTTCTGAATATCCAGACGATAGTCTGTGCCCAGCGCGATAATGTTGATGATCCCGGCCTCACGCAGTGCAAGCAGGCGGCGAATCGACTGCGAGGGGATAGCCGCATAGTTATCGATAAAGACCCGGGCCAGACCGGATTTAAACCGTTTTCTGTCGTCATCGTTAAGGTGAGGCACTATCTCCTGAACCGGCTCATGCATACGCAAAATAGCGTATCGCCAGGGGACGGTATGCTTGTTACGTTTGTTCTCCTCGACTTCACGCAGATTCTCTTCGGCCCATTTAAAAGGGTCATGCTCACGACGTTCAGCGAACCAGGCTTTTGAGAAGCTATCTGCATCATGGGTCGCCAGCGCGATATGGTCACTCCAGGCCGGATCGGCAAGGCTAATCTCCTTTACCATCAGGGCAAAGACGCGGTCGAGTAACCCCTCCGGGCCCTGTTCGATTTCAGCATTTAGCGCGGCGTCTGTGACCACCTCAAGGGGCTCGTAGGGCAGCGGACAGTAAAAGTCCGCTTCGGGAAACACTCCGGTGCGCGACATTAACGCTACCTTCAACTCTTCGTGGCCATCATCGAGCTCAAAGCGGCACGGCTGTTCATCAGATTCGAAAAACGTCCCGTGCTGGATCACCACCGCCATGGCCGCATCGAGACCACTCAATGAGGTGCCCATAATGCCCACCCGACAGGCCGGAACCGTTGCTTCCATTAGGCCGGACCAGGGGCTTGGGAAATACGTGCGGCTAGATTCCTCTTCATCCGGCCAGACGTGCCCGGTAGCAATCGCAACAAAATCATAATTACGCGGCTCGGGTGCCGCATCTTCCCACAGCATGACCCCGTCTTGTGTTGCTTGCAGATCAGTAACCTGACAAGACTCTTTTATATCAACGTCGAAGCCTTGTTTTTTCGCCTGTTCCACGCAGGCGAGAAAGCGATCGCGCAGGTATTCGCCCAGCAGCAAGCGCGGCAGAAACTGGCGATCGTGCAGGGAGTCTCGCGCCACGTCATAACGGGCCAAATGTTCAATAGGCTGCAGACGTAGCCAGTCGAGGTAAGTCATAAAGAGAGGGGGGATTTCGATACTGGCGATGTTGGCCAGCATCATCCTGGAGTTATCGTCATGGCTGTACGGCATGCCGATACCGGCTTTTTCACCCTGTTCATAAACCGTAATCGATAACTTTTCTTTCGCCTCAAGTAACGAAAAGAACGTGTAAATCCCTGTGGGACCCGAGCCGACAATCGCTATTTTTTTCATTTTTTTATGCATCCTTATCTCAACGCCATGCCGAAAAAAGTCCTCTGGATCAAGTGTGGACGAAAAATGTGAAACCCGGCAGGTCTGGCGGGTAAACGAGGCACGAAGTGCGTAAAAAATGTTCTGCCACAGGCGAATACTGACTTCAGAAAGCATATGACCTTGCGATAAACAACAATCAGGAGGGAGATGCTATGAACGAACACAATCCGTATTCCGTCACCAATTTTGACTTTCTGGCGCACAGTTTTGCCCGGATGCAGGCGATGGGACGACCCGTTGATATTGGTGCTGTCACTGGCAATATGAATGACGAACAAAAGGTCTGGTTTCGGGAAAGATATCAACGTTACCTGGAGCAGGCCACAAGGGCAAAGAAAAAAGCGCTGAGCTAATCATCACGATCAACGGGCTTTCGGGCCCGTTTTCTTTTCGTCGAAAAGGGTGATTAAAAAGAGAGGCACTGAGATTCAGCAGAATGGTGCGTCCGGGTGAATCCGTCCACCGCCCCCCATTCTGTCAATCGGTTAGGGCTACCAACATATTCTGTTCAGATAATAGCGACCTGCCTGGACATTTACCTGACGAGATACTTTGTAGGTGGTGTCAACGCTATCTCTTATTTCTGCTGTTAATTTTGCCTTCAGTATCGAATGAAAAGAATAGTCTGCGGTTCGTCTCCGGCGCTGCATAATCAGAATGAAGAAGCCCGCAATTCTCTCTGAAATTCTTAAACAAAAAATGCTGGGGATATTTTTGGTCTGATAATGGAGTCAATCTCAGCGCAGGCCTGCAAGAACAGGCCGAAGAATATTCTTAATGAAATAATCGCCATAAAAGCAGTAATAAAGATACGTTATTGAATGGGGTGATCTAAATCAATAAATAATGATAATCTCGATATAAAAGTAAGGATTTTTATATTACTAGCCTATATGTCTAGCCTTTTCAAACAAAGCAGTTGATTTCTCTTATCTGTCAGGCATGCGTAATGTTCATCATATTCTCAATGCAGAAGAAAATTCTTAAGTAATTTCTTATGGTGGCCCTAAGATCTAAAATGTTGATCTTTATTAGTGGTTTACACTATTATCGCTTTTGCAATAAAGTGCCCATCCACTCAATAAACATTTTGCAAGGAAAGGGAATGCTATGGCTGATACGTTCCAGAATGAAGTGCCAAAAGCACGAATAAATTTAAAATTGAGCCTGCATACAGGGGGCGCGCAGAAGAAAGTCGAACTGCCGCTTAAACTCCTCGCCATGGGTGATTTCAGTAATGGCAAAGAATCCCGACCATTATCTGAACGAGAGAAAATCAACGTCAATAAAAACAACTTCAACAGCGTGCTTTCAGAATTTAATCCAGAGGTGAACCTGAGCGTTAAGAATACGCTGGCAAACAGTGACTCCGCAGAAAATGTAAAGCTGAGTTTTTCCGATATCAAAGATTTCGAGCCAGAACAGGTTGCTCGTCAAATACCTCAACTTCGCGCCATGCTGGCGATGCGTAATTTATTACGCGACCTTAAATCCAATCTTCTTGATAACGCCACTTTCAGAAAAGAGCTCGAGAAAATTCTCAAAGATCCGGCTCTGTCTCAGGAATTACGCGACGAAATGAGTGCGCTGGCCCCGAAATAACCGTCGGGCCTCTCTTTTAATGGATTAATCGGGAACATGCTGATGACTGTCAATACTGAAACTGCTGCGGCACCGGGTCATACTACGGTGCTGGAAAATGAGAGCGTTTACGCCTCCCTGTTCGAAAAAATTAATCTGACGCCGGCTTCCCATCTTGGCGATATCAACGCCTTTATGGATGATGCTGCCCTTGCCGATGCGCCTGCGGGCGAGCGTTTGACGGCGGCGATGCAGGTCTTTATGGACTGTATCCGTAAATCCGGACAGCAAGTAGAAAAGCTCGACAAGACCTTGATCGATCACCATATCGCCGAACTGGATTACCAGATCAGCCGCCAGCTTGATGCGGTAATGCACCATCCTGAATTCCAGAAAGTTGAATCCCTGTGGCGCGGCCTGAAACAACTGGTCGACAATACCGACTATCGCCAGAACGTGAAAACCGAAATTCTGGATGTGTCCAAAGACGATCTGCGTCAGGACTTCGAGGACGCGCCGGAACTGATTCAGAGCGGCCTCTACTGGCACACCTACACCGCCGAATATGATACCCCGGGCGGTGAGCCGATCGGTTCGGTGATCTCCTCTTACGAGTTTGACGCCAGCCCGCAGGATATCGCGCTGCTGCGCAACATCTCCAACGTCTCCGCCGCGGCACATATGCCGTTTATCGGCTCCGTTGGCCCGACATTCTTCCTGAAAGACTCCATGGAAGAGGTGGCCGCGATTAAGGATATCGCTAACTACTTCGACCGCGCCGAATACATCAAGTGGAAATCCTTCCGTGACACCGACGACTCCCGCTACATCGGGCTGGTAATGCCGCGCGTGCTGGGCCGCCTGCCGTACGGTCCGGACACCGTACCGGTGCGTAGCTTCAACTACGTTGAGCAGGTGAAAGGCCCGGATCACGAGAAATACCTCTGGACCAGCGCGGCGTTCTCCTTCGCCTCCAATATGGTGAAGAGTTTCATCAACAACGGCTGGTGCGTGCAGATCCGTGGCCCGCAGGCGGGCGGGGCGGTGAAAGATCTGCCTATCCACCTGTATGATCTGGGCACCGGCAACCAGGTGAAAATCCCGTCAGAGGTGATGATCCCGGAAACCCGCGAGTTCGAATTCGCCAATCTCGGCTTTATCCCGCTATCTTACTATAAGAACCGCGATTACGCCTGCTTCTTCTCGGCGAACTCTGCCCAGAAACCGGCGCTGTACGACACCGCCGATGCGACCGCCAACAGCCGCATCAACGCGCGTCTGCCGTACATCTTCCTGCTGTCGCGCATTGCCCACTACCTGAAGCTGATCCAGCGTGAAAACATCGGCACCACCAAGGATCGCCGCCTGCTGGAGCTGGAGCTGAACACCTGGGTGCGGGGTCTGGTGACCGAAATGACCGATCCGGGCGACGCGCTGCAGGCGTCACACCCGCTGCGCGATGCGAAGGTGGTAGTGGAAGACATCGAGGACAACCCGGGCTTCTTCCGCGTGCGTCTGTATGCGGTGCCGCACTTCCAGGTGGAAGGGATGGATGTGAACCTGTCTCTGGTCAGCCAGATGCCGAAAGCGAAAGCGTAAGGCGGTAGCAGGGATGAAAATTTATCGTCCGTTATGGAGTGACGGGGCGTTTCTGGCCCCACAACAGTTCCAGCAGCAGGCCCGCTGGGATGCGCACGTTGCTGATAACGTCGCGCGAATGGCGCTGGCGCATCCCTGGGGTGTGCTGTGCGCTGAGTTTGACGACAGCGCACTGTCGCTCTCCCGCCTCAATGCCACGCGTCTGGCGGTACGTTTTGCCGACGGAACGTTGGTGGACACGGATCTGGCGGATAACCTGCCGCCGGTATGTGATGTGTCCGCAGTGGGGCAAGAGAGTGTGGAGGTGCTGCTGTGTCTGCCCCTGCTCAGCGCGAACGGCGGTAATCTGGATGACGGGCGCGACAGCGCCCGTCCTCGTCGCTGGATGTCTGAGCGGATGACGGTTCAGGAGCTTGCCGGTCATGAACGTAGCGATCTGGCGGTACTGCGTCATGCGCTGACGCTGCGGATGTCCACTCAGGAAAACAGCGCGTACCTGACCTGCCCGGTGGCGAGGCTTACCCGCAATACGCAGGGGCAGTGGGTTCGGGATGCCGAATTTATCCCACCGCTACTGTCGCTGGAGGCCAGTCCCGTCCTGACGGGTGAACTCAGGGATCTCCTGCACCGCCTGTCAGCACGACGTAAGCGTCTGATGTCGATGCGACGTGAAAGCAATGAGCGGATGGCGGATTTCGCCGTGGCGGACGTTTCCCTGTTCTGGCTGCTTAATGCCCTAAATAGCGCCGAGCCCGTGCTGACAGAGCTGCACCAGACGCCGACACGCCACCCTGAACTGCTGTATCGGGAGCTGGCACGGCTTGCCGGCAGCCTGCTGACGTTTTCTCTCGAGCACAACGCCGGCGATATACCTCCTTACCGGCACGACACGCCGGAGCGAGTGTTTCCGCCGCTGTTTACCCTTCTGGACCATCTTCTGGAGGCCAGCCTGCCGTCGCGGGTTATCGCCATTGCGCTGGAACAGGGTGAGGACCAGGAAATCTGGCGCGGAAAACTGCACGATGCGCGGCTGCGCGAAGGCGCCGATTTCTATCTCTCCGTGCGTTCTTCCATGCCAAACCACGAACTGCAGACCCGCTTCCCGCAGCTGTGTAAAGCAGGCAGCCATGACGATGTGTCTGAGGTGGTCAATATCGCCCTGAGCGGCATGGTCATTAAACCGCTGAGCCATGTCCCTGCGGCTATCCCGCTGCGTCTGGAGAACCAGTACTTTGCGCTTGACCTGTCCACCGATGCGGCCCGCGCCATGCTGGAAGCAGGAAACTGCACCTTCTACACGCCGCAATCGCTGGGTGACGTGAAACTTGAACTCTTTGCGGTGCTGCGCTCATGAATACCCCGGATATAAACCTGATTAACCAAACCTTTTATCCAGGCTGGCTGATGGTCAGCCAGTTGCGAAGTGGCCATGAGATCCAGGACGGCGAGGCGCTTTACCGCCGCGCCTGCCGGTGGGTGAAGGATGCCCGCGAATCTCTGACTCAGGCGGGCTTCAGCGAGCTGAGCTGTGACCGGATGTTATATGCCTACTGCGCCCTGCTGGATGAGAGCGTACTCAACCGTGACAGGCAGGATGATGGCTACCGCAGGTGGCGTAAAGATCCGTTGCAGGCCCGGTTTTTTAGCACCCTGAACGCGGGTGAAGAGCTGTGGGAGCGCATCCGCCTCATCCTGCGGGAACCCGCGCCGGATGTTGCGGTACTGACCTGCCTGTACCGGACGTTACAGCTCGGTTTTGTCGGCGAATACCGTGCGCAAAATGACGAGCGGCGCGAGGACGTGATCCGTGCGCTCAGCGAGCATGTCCCGCCCTTTACCCTGACGCAGGATTCGCCTGTGGTGGTCAAGGCACCAGGGCTGCGCAGTGGACGCAGGCTCTACTGGCTGGGCTGGGCGGCAGGCTTTGTGGTGCTGGTGGCGCTGTGGTTCACCTTTTCCTCAGTACTGGCGCAGATGGTGTCACATATTGCAGGGCAGGGATAAGGGATGCGTGAATTATCCCGGGTAGTACTGATGATGCTCGCTACTGTACTGGCGCTGTGGCTGGTCCTGGGTTTCTGGCCGCTTTCCGGCGGGAGTCGGTTTGCCCTCTGCCTGTGTATTTTACTGACGGGCGGCGCGGTGCTGTGGCAGCAGTGGCGACGGTTTCTGCGTCTATCTGCGGCCCGTGAGCAGCGCGAAGAGAGCAGTCTGCCGCCGGAGGGATTTCAGGGGGCAGTGGTGTTCGTCTGTGGCGATACCGCATCGCTGTTTTCGCAGGGTCTGGCGCATCGGGAAACGCGCCAGGGCTGGTATCTGCGGGTAGAGAATACTGAGCAACTGCCGTTGCTGGCCCAGCATCTGGCGAACGCCCGTCCTGACCTGATACCCCAGGTTTCGGTACTGCTGGCGGTCGTGCCGGAGCAGCATCATTCAGAAGAGGGGCTGGTGCAGTCGCTGCGCGGATGGCGGCGAAGTATTGCGCAGTGCCGCGCGTGGCTGAATGGCCTGCCGCCGGTCTGGAGCACAGTCTGGGTAACGCCGCCGGACGGCGAATGCCCGCAAGAGGAGCGCTGGTTTACCGTGACGCCAGACCTGCCGGGAGTGCGGGTGCGTCAGAGCAGCCATGTTCCACTTCCGGTTGAGGACTGGCAGCGTGAGGCCGTCGGTCACGCTTTCCGGCTCTACCACGCGCTCTGGCTGAACAGCGTACTGGCGCTGACAGAGCGTCATATTACCCCGCCGCTGAGTACCCGACAGGCCGAACTTCCGGCCCTGACACTCTGCGCCTGCGGTATCAGTCTGACGCCGGTCTCTGCCGTTGCGGATAATCTCTGGCAGCAGCAAATAGGGGAGATCACCACGCTCGCCCCGGACAGTGCGCCCGTGTCGGAAATGCTCTCTCTCCCGGATGTCCTTCTTCCGTATCTGCCGCGCCGCCAGGGTGTCAGTCGCCGGATGCAGGATATACGTCTGGCTGGGGGTGTCTGTTTTCTTTTCCTCGCGCTGGCGATGCTGGCTTCCTTTATTAACAACCAGCGGCTGGTCCGCAGCGTTGGCGATCACCTTGCCGTCTATTACCGCCTCAGCGGTACGCCCCCTGAGCCAAAACTGCAGGCTCAGCAGCGTCTTCGCGCCGATAGCCGCCTGCTTGATGACTGGCTGCGTCGCGGCGAGCCGCTGCGCTACGGTCTGGGGCTGTATCAGGGGATGCGTCTGATCCCGTCTGTGGAGGCAGCCATAAACGACTGGACGCCGCCACCTCCACCTCGTCCGATCATCAAGCAGATCGTGCAGGGACCGCAGACGATCCGCCTCGACAGCATGTCGCTGTTCGACACCGGCAGGTGGGCGCTGAAGCCGGGTTCCACGAAGCTGCTGGTGAACTCGCTGGTCGGCATCAAGGCGAAACCCGGCTGGCTGATTGTGGTGACGGGCCATACCGACAGCACCGGCGATGACAAGTCCAACCAGCTGCTTTCCTTTAAACGCGCGGAATCGGTGCGCGACTGGATGCGCGACACCGGCGACGTGCCGGAGAGCTGTTTTGCGGTGCAGGGCTATGGCGAAAGCCGGCCTGTCGCAACCAATGACACGCCGGAAGGCCGGACGCTGAACCGCCGTGTCGAAATCAGTCTGGTTCCGCAGGCGAACGCCTGCCAGATGCCGGGCAACACCCGTGCGCCATCGCAGGATGATGGCGCATTAAAAAATGAAATGGAGAAATAACATGGCAATTCCTGTTTATCTGTGGCTCAAGGACGACGGCGGCGCGGACATTAAAGGTTCCGTGGATGTAAAAGACCGTGAGGGCAGCATCGAAGTGGTGGCGCAGGAGCATAACCTTTACATCCCGACCGACAACAACACCGGCAAGCTAACCGGCACGCGTATCCACACGCCCTTCCTGTTCACCAAGGAAATCGACTCCTCCAGCCCGTACCTGTACAAGGCGGTGACCACCGGTCAGACCCTGAAATCGGCTGAATTCAAGTGGTACAAAATCAACGACGCGGGCCAGGAAGTGGAGTACTTCAACACCAGACTGGAAAACGTGAAGGTGGTGAAAGTGAACCCGCTGATGCACGACGTCAAAGATCCCTCCTTCGAGAAGCACAACCATCTGGAACAGATTGAGCTGCGCTACGAAAAAATCACCTGGACCTATAAAGACGGCAACATCATTCATTCTGACTCGTGGAACGAGCGTACTACTGCGTAATTACCCTGGCAGACGGTTTTCCGTCTGCTTTTTTTGCTGAGCGCCTGCCATAACGGACGCTCAGCAAAGAACACACTATCTGCCTACCTGACCTGATGCGCTTTGGTAAGTCAACAGCGAGGGGCGGTAGCGTGCCCGGAACTGACAAAGAGAGAATCTCATGGAAAATCCAGCCATCTTGCTACGTCGTCTAAACCCTTACTGCGCCCGTGCGATGGAAGGGGCCGCCTCCCTGTGTCAGACCCGGGCGCACGCTGACATCCTCCCCGAGCACTGGCTGCTGAAGCTGCTGGAGCAGGGCGAGGGGGACATCACGGTGATTGCCCGCCGCTACGAGTGGAACATGGAGGCGATATGGCAGGATCTGCTGGCATTCCTGGAGACACTTCCGCGTTCGGTGCGCAGCCGTCCGCAGCTCTCGGACGGTTTGCAGACCCTGATGCAGAACGCGTGGCTGCACGCCTCGCTGGCGGGGGAGACGCACATCCGCAGCCAGCACCTGCTGATGGCGGTGGTGGAAAAGCCTTCGCTCCTGCGCTGCGACGGCCTGTGGCCGCTGACCACCACCGGGCAGAGCCAACTTGAGCGCCTGCGTGGGCTACTGGATACGCAGTCCGACGAGCGGGAAGAGGTGCAGCAGGAGGCTTCCCTGAGTAGCGGCGGTGACGTGGAGTTTGTTGGCCGCCCGGTGATTGCGGATATAAATGAAGGGGAGCTAAGCCCGGCCCTGCAGAACGCGCTGGACAAGTTCACCCTTGACGTCACTGCCCGCGCCCGCGACGGCAAAATCGACCCGGTGTTCGGCCGCGACAATGAAATCCGTCAGATGGTGGACATTCTCTCAAGACGCCGCAAGAACAACCCGATTCTGGTCGGCGAGCCGGGTGTCGGCAAGACCGCCCTGGTGGAGGGGCTGGCGCTGCGCATTGCCGAAGGCAACGTCCCGGAGAGCCTGAAACCCGTCGCCGTGCGCACCCTCGACCTCGGCCTGCTGCAGGCGGGCGCGGGCGTGAAGGGGGAGTTCGAGCAGCGCCTGAAAAACATCATTGAAGCGGTGCAGCAGTCCCCGCTGCCCGTTCTCCTTTTCATCGACGAGGCCCATACCATCATCGGGGCGGGCAACCAGGCGGGCGGCGCGGACGCGGCCAACCTGCTGAAACCGGCTCTGGCGCGCGGGGAGCTCAGAACCATCGCCGCCACTACCTGGAGCGAGTACAAACAGTATTTCGAGCGCGACGCCGCGCTGGAGCGCCGCTTCCAGATGGTCAAAGTCGATGAGCCAGACGACGACACCGCCTGCCTGATGCTGCGAGGTCTGAAATCCCGCTACGCTGAACATCACGGCGTGCACATAACCGACGAAGCGGTCCGCGCCGCCGTCACGCTTTCCCGCCGTTACCTTACGGGCCGCCAACTGCCGGACAAGGCGGTAGATTTACTGGATACCGCCTCGGCGCGGATTCGCATGAGCCTCGAGACCGTGCCGGAGCCGCTAACCCGCCTGAAAGCGCAGCTGACCGCGCTGGGAATGGAAAAGCAGGCGCTGCTGGAAGATATTGCGGTCGGGAATAACAGCCACGGCGAACGTCTGGTGACGATTGAACAGGAAGAGATAGGCATCATCCTCGAACTCGATGCGCTGGAAACCCAGTACGGAGAGGAACTGAGGCTCACGGAGCAGTTGCTGGCCTGCCGTCAGGACCTCTCCCGCCACGCGGACATCGCGGACCTGCAGCAGCGGCTCACCGGCGTGCAGAACGGCAGCCCGCTGCTGGGCCTGGACGTGGACGCCCGCACGGTGGCAACGGTGATTGCCGACTGGACCGGGGTCCCGCTCTCCTCGTTAATGAAGGATGAGCAGACGGAGCTGCTGAGCCTGGAGGATAACCTGGCCCGGCGCGTGGTGGGCCAGGACGCGGCGCTGAACGCCATTGCTCAGCGCCTGCGCGCCGCTAAAACTGGCCTTGCGCCGGAGAACGGCCCGCAGGGCGTGTTCCTGCTGGTCGGGCCGAGCGGCACGGGAAAAACCCAGACCGCACAGGCGCTGGCCGACGAGCTGTTCGGCGGTGAGAAATCGCTGATTACCATCAACCTCTCCGAGTACCAGGAGCCGCACACCGTCAGCCAGCTCAAGGGCTCCCCGCCGGGCTACGTGGGCTACGGCCAGGGCGGCATTCTCACCGAAGCGGTGCGCAAGCGCCCGTACAGCGTGGTGCTGCTCGATGAAGTCGAGAAAGCGCACCGGGACGTGATGAACCTGTTCTACCAGGTGTTTGACCGGGGCTTTATGCGCGACGGCGAGGGGCGCGAAATTGACTTCCGCAACACGGTCATCCTGATGACCTCGAACCTCGGCAGCGACCCTCTTATGGAGATGCTTGAGGAACAGCCGGAGGCCAGCGACGGGAACCTGCACGAGCTGCTGCGCCCCATCCTGCGTGACCACTTCCAGCCCGCACTGCTAGCGCGCTTCCAGACGGTTATTTACCGCCCGCTGACACAGGCCGCCATGCGCACCATCGTCGGCATGAAGCTGAACCAGGTGAGCAAACGCCTGGCGCGCCACTACGGCATGAAAACCGTCATAGCGGACGGCCTGCTGGACGCGCTGACCGGTGCCTGCCTGCTGCCGGACACCGGGGCGCGCAACATCGACAGCCTGCTGAACCAGCAGATACTGCCGGTGCTGAGCCAGCAACTGCTGACACATATGGCGGCGGGTAAGAAGCCGCAGAGCCTGGCGCTGGGGTGGGATGAGGACGAGGGCATCGTCATTGAACTACAGCAGGCAGGTGAATAATGACCATCCATGACAAAGAGAAGGACAGAGAAAAAAAGGATAAGAAAGAAGGAACGTTGCGGTTACTGATGCCAGGAGAGATTGCGCTGGCGAAGTCGGTATTCAGGTCAACGATCCCGTATCATAAAGTCTGGATCCACTGCGGCAGTTATCTGCCATTTGGCTTGCAAAATGACTTTGTAGCTATGACCCCAAATGGTGAGATCTATTTTCGTCACTGGTACAGAGATGACTACGCATTAACTGTTCCTTTCCTGCAACATCTCTTTATTCATGAAATGGCGCATGTCTGGCAACGGGAAAAGGGGATGAATGTCATCGGACGGGGGCTAATTAGCTGGGCGGTAAGTTACCGCTATGTACTGGATGGCCGTCTGTTGAGTGAATATCCGATGGAACAGCAGGCGCAAATTATTGCCGATCATTTTTCCCTGCAGGCAGAGGGGTATGATAACTGGTGTGAACTAAGAAAAAATAATAATGTCACGCTTGATGGAAATATTTCCGAAAATGTTATCCGTCAACAATATGCCAATGCGTTACGGGGGTTTCCGTGGTGATAATAATAATTTCGCACACCCGGGGTGCTATTTTATTTTTGCTCAGCTTAGCGTTACTGACCGGATGTCCTGGGAGTGGAGACGCGCTTCGGCCTGATGAAATATCAGTGTCCAGTACGAAAGGTGACAGCGTTTGTTTCAGTGTTCCAGAGTCTGAGGATTATCAACCTGTCACTATCTCCATCGAACCGAGAGGAACACGATTCAGGGATCGGGAAATTACGTTTGACCCTAAGCTTCGTGTTGTAAATAACCTGTTGTGCATCCCCCCATCTTTTTATCTTTTCCCGGATAAAGGCCAGTTTATTATCAGCTATGTTCTGCGCTCAAAACGTCATGAAGACACACCGCGCAGAATGGTCGCCGGGATAGAAATTCACAACGACTGTATTTTCGACATTCCGCTTAATGACATGGAAGCGGTGAGGCCATATGGCGAGTTGAGCAACAGTAATGCTCAGAATTTCCAGAGCAGGCGCTACGTCCCCTGCGAACACCCTTTTAAACCTGTTCATGGAGTGAATAATAATGAATTTCACTGACGGTCTGCAAAGTGTTTTATCGACGTCGGGAACCCTGAATCGCTACCGGCTTGATATTCCCTCCAGCCCGTCGCCGCTGGACGTTGAAGAGTTCAGCGGGTCTGAAAGCATGAGCCGGATGTACAGTTACGACATTATTTTTACCAGTACAAACAAACATCTTGATGCCAGCGAGTTGCTGCGTAAACCAGCCAGTCTGACAATGGGTGACGGTTTGCTCAAGCCCCTGACGGGGCAGAAAAAAGTACACGGTGTTATTACTGATTTCCGGAGGTTGTCCGGCTCTGCTGACCAGATGTTATACCGTGTTACGCTGAAACCGTTTCTTTTCCTGCTGGATAAGCAGCATCGCTCCCACCGCTTTTTTGTCAATAAATCGGTGCCCGAGGTGGTGGAGCAGGTGCTACAGGAGCACGGACTGCAAGGCTGGGAGTACGAGTTTAACCTGAAATACAGCTACCCGAAGCGCGAGCAGATAAACCAATACCACGAAAGCGACCTGGCCTTTGTTCAGCGTCTGCTGGCAGAGGTGGGGATATTTTACTGGTTCACGCTGCAGGAGGATGCGCAGACGGAAGTAGTGCACTTTGCCGACGCGCAGCGTGCGATGATGTTTGGCAAAACACTGCAGGTGAACAGCCCGTCCGGGATGAGCGACAGCGGGGCGGATTCTGTGTGGGGGCTGAACGTCGCCCACAACGTGGTGGAAGCGAATGTCACCACGAAAGATTACAACCACCGTGACGCGCAGAGTGTACTCCAGTCCGCCCCTGCCGATATGACGCGGGGCGACGGTGAAGGGATGACCTACGGCGAGGTGTATCACTACCAGATGCGCCATCTTGAGCGCGGCGACAAGATTGAGCCGCAGGCGGAAACCGCCAACTTTTATGCCAGGCTCGACCATGAACGTTTTCTGGCAAGGCAGACGCTGATTAGCGCTGCCAGTACCGATTCCACCCTTTCTCCGGCGCAGGTGCTGACCATCAGCGACAGCCTGCCACCGACTCTTCCAGAGGTGCTGAAGGCACCAGTGTTGATTGTCAGTACACATTTCACCGCCAGCCGAAAAGATGCACTACGTGTGAATATCATAGCTGTCCCGTACAGCGAAACGCTGTGCTGGCGTCCGCCACTGCTGCCGCGCCCGAAAGTCACCGGCACCATGACCGCGCGCGTCACAAGCGCAAAGGCTAACGACATCTACGCCTGGCAGGATGCGTCCGGCCTGTACCGGGTGAAATTTGATGCCGACCGGGATGACAAGTCGCAGGGCCAGGAGAGTATGCCGGTGCGCCTCGCCAAACCCTACGGCGGTGATGTGTACGGCTTCCACTTCCCGTTAATTCAGGGGACGGAAGTGGCAATAGCGTTTCATGAGGGCGATCCCGACCGGCCGTATATCGCCCATGCCCTGCACAACTCCCGCCATGTCGACCCTGTGACGGAGAAGAACAGCACCCGCAACGTGATCCGCACGCCGGCGAACAACAAACTGCGGATGGAGGACAAACGTGGCGAGGAGCATATCAAGCTCAGCACCGAGTACGGCGGCAAAACGCAGCTGAACCTGGGGCATAACGTGGATGCTTCCGGGGTTCGGCGGGGAGAAGGTGCTGAGCTTCGCTCTGATAATTGGGTGGCTGTACGTGGCGGGAAAGGTCTTTTACTCAGCGCGGACAGTCAGCCAGGAGCGAAAGGACAAATGTTGGACATGGGGGCGGCGGTCGCTCAGTTACAGGAATCACTGCAACTTGTCACATCGCTGGCTAAGAGCGCGAAGGTTTCAGGGGCTCTGGATGCTGATATGGCATCCCAGCAGCAACTTGCCAAGGTACTGGATCAGTTAAAAGTTGCGGGTTTACTGGCGACAGCTCCGGGTGGGATCGGGCTGACTACCCCTAAAAATATACAGCTTGCGGCTGGACATACCTTGACAGCCACTGCTGGTGAAAACGCAGATATCACCATTCTGAAGCGTCTAACGGTCGCTGTGGGTGATGCAATTAGCCTCTTTGCACAGAGGATGGGCATGAAGATACTGGCTGCACGGGGCATGGTCGACATTCAGGCCCAGACGGACGAGATGCGCCTGCAGTCCAGCAAAGCAATGATCATCAATAGTGTGGACGATGAAATCGTACTGAATGCGGCCCAGGGGATCACTCTGACCAGTATCGGAGGGGCTTATATCAAAATCAAAGATGGCTCGGTTGAAATAGGCGCTCCGGGAAATATTGATCTCAAAAGTGGGAACATATCCTGGGGAGGAAGTGCGTCTCTTGAAAAGGCTCTTAATCCTATAACCGTTGCTGATCCACAGTATCAAAACACGATGAATGGACGTTTCCGCGTGCTTGATCAAGCAGATAACCAACCCAAACCACACGTCCCTTATCGTATAGAAACACCTGACGGTAAAGTTATTCGAGGGATCACGGATGAACACGGATTGACACAGGCACATTACGGCCTTGATCCTGTTGGAATTAATTTGTTTTTTGAATAACAGGGATGTATGAAAATGAATGAAAAAAATGCTCCGGCTGCAACTAATACTCTAAGCAAAAAAGATATGAATACCGTTGATGTATATCATGCATCGTGCCAGTGCTATTTCAGAATTGAAACGCTAGAAATCATTTTTCTGTCTGAAGCCGATGCCCGGTCTTTTGACGATAAAATGAATACATTGGGTATATTGATGGCAAAACTGCATCAGGCAAAGCAGGAATATTCAGACGCGGTTGAAGAGTACGGAAAGAAACTCCCCGATATTACTAATCGAAATGAACTGATTCATTATGAAAATGCCATTATAAAAAAAGAGAATATTCTGAGAAAAACAACAGATGATCTTCATCAGGAAATTGGTGAGTTTGATGAGCAAAATGGATACGAACCGATCGTCGAATTAATTCCCTTCGAACCTCTGAAAAAAGGGTGCTATGGCCGATTCTATTCATATATAAAACTCTCTGACTATGAATCGTTTAAACAAAGTGGAAAGCTGAATCTCATCAACCTCAAAATCTTTGGGACAGAAGATGTGTATAAAAAAGATTCTGAAGGAAATATCACTAGCATTGATCAAAAAGTCTTAGCTGATAAAATCAAAAATGCACAGGAATCCATTAAGGAGATGATGGATAAAACCAAAAAGACAGGTGCAAATATTGACTATGAAACTACGCTGACAGACTGGGCTACAGCATGGAATAATGAATACGACGGGTATCTAAAAGAAGGCAAAATTATTGATGTTTCTGCCGAAGCCCAGTTCCTGCGATTTTCATCGAATGCAGCCTACAATGCATCGTTGGATCCCGAAAAAAAAGAGGGGGCCATCAAGGGAGAAGCAAAGGCGGAACTTGCTCTATTCAACGGGAAGGTGGATTCATCCATCTACATGCCCGATAGGATTGGCTGGCAGTTGAAATTCATTATTAATGATGAGAGCCAGGAAGCTAATCTGGGAATGTTGCGAACAAGAATCGAAACCGGATTAACAGGCTATGCGGGTGCTTCTGCCCAGATTGAAGGTAATCTGCAGTTTGTTTCCTGTGATGACCAGCAAAAAATTATGGGGTTACGTGCACCTCGCTCCCGATTTGAAGAGCGCAAAAACGGTGTGCTAGTAAATACAGATGGCAAGCCATCAGAAGTTACAAAAGTTAAGGTTGAACTGTTTGCGGGTATTAAATCGGGGTGTACGATAGGTGGGGCTCTACAGTGGCTGAAACCATTTGATTCACTTGTAGAGGCGTTGCCTGGAATGGTAAAGGCCTTAGGGACAGATACGAAATTACTGGAGCGGTTTCTCATTGACCAGAAAAGTGAAGAAGATAAATCGCATTTGGGCAAGTTTACTGATTTTGCATCTCTTTCTGTCGGCGGCGAATTTCAGCTAGGTGCCGGACTATCTGGCGACTGTGAATTTGTGTTTGAAAACGGAAAGTTTAAATTCCATACCTCTGCAGGTCTATGCCTCGGGCCTGGAGCTAAGGGGGATGTGCAGGGCGAAATCACACCTCTAATGTTTAAAGAGTTCGCGATATGGGCGGTTTATCAGCTTTATGGTATGGACTTTAAACATTTTAAGATTTTTAAGAAAGATGCATTTATGGCTTTAACTTATATATTGGTTATGGGAGGTAAAAAGATATATTCAAATTACTTCTCGGAAATGGTTGCTGATGCAAGTGATGTGGCTTTAGATTTCGCTAATTTTATAAGAAAAACATCATCAGATTTAAAAGAGGCTATTGATGCATCAGATAAGAAAAATGACTTTGCTTCAAATATAAATAATGATCCCGGAAGTGTTTACTTGTTTACGCCCGAAGGTAAAGGTGCATCGCTTTATGTTTTGACTGGTGATGGTGCTTATGATTATATTGATTATCAAAACCAAGGTGATGGGTTTTTACCTGATACTAACCACAACAGAAAAAAAGCTGTCCTGACTATTCTATCCAGCATCCAAACTCAACGTGAATGGTTAAAAGTTCTCACAAGAATGACACCCAATGGTATGGTTAGCCCGTTAGCGAAAAAATCAAAAGAAGCCGAGATAAAAGTTGTAAAAGAGAATGAGGAAATCATTAGGAAATCATTACAAGTTGGTTTTGCACGTGATAAAGAATTTGATGGACTAATTAATAAACTGGCATTGCAAGATTTTAAAGAAACTTATAATCGGCTCAGGAAAAAACCTGCTTTTGGATATCCATTCTCCCCGAATTGTAGCAAGCAGTATTTTTTGCACTGCGATGATAGCCCATTTTACTCATCACTTTGTTATTTTTTACCCGCAGACCCTACCATTAAAAATAGATTGAAGCCAGCCAATAAATGAAAAAAATAATCATTCTCGGCATCATATTTGCTTTAAGCGGCTGTGATAATACAGGGCAGGCAACAGTGAGCCTAACTTCGCAACAAAAAAAGGAACTGCAGACTTTTCTACAGAGAGCAAAATCTGAACAAGTGTTTGTCCAGGGAGGCACTTTCTGGATGGGCGATTTTTGTTCAAAAATGCGTAATGGTGGGCCGTATTGTACGCCTGACAAGAATAACAAACCGGTTCATGAGGTTGAACTGAGTAACTTCTCAATATCAAAGTTCAAAATAACCCATGAAAATTATGTATTTTATCTAGAGATAACTGGGCAGCCTAAACAGCACTTTGACAAAGAATGGCGTAATAAAACCCTTTCTGATATGACGTTTTTGAAGAATAGCCCCGCAATAATTACATGGACAGAGGCTTCTAATTATTGCTTGTGGTTAAAAAAAGAGACCGGATTACCGTATTCATTGCCAACAGAGGCACAGTGGGAATATGCAGCTCGTAACCATGGTCAGTATGTAATCGTAGCGACTGATGACGGCACGTTAAGGCTTAATAAAAAAACGGGGAAAGGTGAAAACTTCGCGACTGATGAAGATCGGAATGAGGTTGGTGAACCTAATGGAATACTTCCGTCATTAATTAGTTTTCCTGTTGATAAATATTCTCCATCTCCCTTAGGTTTATACAATATGGCTGATAATGGAAAGGAATGGGTTATTGACTGGTATGACCCTGATTACTATTCTAAATCTCGAAAAAAGGAACCCTTGGGGCCCGATCAACCGGTTGTAAAAGACAGAACTGGAGGTCAGTACTTGAAAGTTTTAAGGGGGGCTTCCAACCCGACTCCTGGATTTCCATCCGGGCTAACTATTACTCGTTATTACCAGGTAAAAGATCCAGAGGCGCCTTTAGGAACTACAGCCCGTTGTGTAGTAAATACCACAACCCCTACAAATACAAATCATTAATGAACCTTTGAATAAATGAAAAAAATAATCATTCCCGGCATCATATTTGCTTTGAGCGGCTGTGATAATACAGGGCAGGCAACAGTGAGCCTAACTTCGCAACAAAAAAAGGAACTGCAGACTTTTCTACAGAGAGCAAAATCTGAACAAGTGTTTGTTCAGGGAGGCACTTTCTGGATGGGAGATTTTTGTTCAAAAATGCGTAAAGGTGGACAATATTGTACTCCAGATAAGAATAACAAACCTGTTCATGAGATTGAGCTAACAAGCTATTCAATTTCGAAATTCAAAATAACACATGAGGACTATAGTTTCTTTCTTGCATCAAATAATTTACCTGCCCAGAAATTTGATGTCAAAAATGTTGATAAGATGCTTGCAGATATGGTTTTTTTAAAAAATAGTCCAGCAATAGTTTCATGGACAGAAGCGTCTGATTATTGTTCTTGGTTAAAAAAGGAAACCGGATTACCGTTTTCCTTGCCGACAGAGGCACAATGGGAGTACGCAGCACGTAATCGGGGACTGTATGTAATCGTAGCGACTGATGACGGCACGTTGAGGATTAATAATAAAACCGGCAAAGGTGAAAACTTTGCGACTGATGAAGATCGTGATGAAATTGCGGAGCCTAATGGGCTTAATCCATCTCTGGTGCATTTTCCTGTAGATAAATTCCCTCCTTCTCCTATAGGATTGTACAATATGGCAGATAACGGAAAAGAATGGGTTCTAGACTGGTATGACCCAGATTATTATTCTAAATCCCCTAAAAATAACCCTCCAGGTCCAGATAAGCCAGTTGTGAAAGATAAAAGCCAAGATCAGTATTGGAAAGTTTTAAGGGGTGCTTCCAACCCAACTCCGGGATTTCCATCGGGCTTAACTATAACTCGTTATTATAAAGTACAGAATCCTACTGGCCCCACAGGAACAACCGCCCGCTGTGTGGTCAATGTCCCTTCACCAATCAAACTATAATGGAAATTTGCAGAGATGAGTACTCTCATCATTAGCCCCAACGAGTTAACGCTAGCTGAACTCAAAAAACAGTTGCTGGAATTAAATTATTGTTCAGACATTCCCTTCAATGTCATTACGGAGGGTGATGAACTCGTTGCATCATAGAAAATTTTTGATGCAAAGTGAATAAAGAAATTTGGAATAGCAGACCTAAAAGAATATGAATTACCCCTGTTCCTCAATATAGTGGATAAGCAGCTTTCCTAAAGTGAAAAATTCATGGAACTGACATGGAATGCGGATCCTGAAACCTTCAGATTCAAAAACACTGTTCATTATGGCAGTCGACGTTAATTTGCCTGTCAATCTTCCTGGGGAATAAGAAAAGATGGCTATTTTGGTAAGCTATATCCCTACAAATTCAGCACCTACATTATTAAAAGAACGGTTTTCGATATCATTATCAACGCTCGATGGAATTTAAAGCTAAGTATGCCGAGCAGATACGGTATTAAGTCTCTCTGAGGTTTTATTATTCTATTGATGCTATCAGGTCTGGCAATTTATTTGTTTTAAGGAAAATGAACGATGATTGGTGTTATTCGCATTGGAGATACTACATCAAGCGGCGGGAAAGTTATTCAGGGCAGTTCTGGCGTAAGATTCATGGGTAAAGAGGTTTCCTGCCTCGGCGATAAAGTGATATGTCCTGTTCATGGAAAAACCACAATTGCCGGAGGTGATGACGGCTCCAAAATCTTAGGAAAGCCAATTGCTCTTCATAATCAACGTTGTGGGTGTGGTTGCTATCTGATCACATCCCTTCCCAATGCCGGAAAGCGTTAACGATGCCTGTTGAATTTCAAAAAATACCGGAAAAAATCGCCGTGCCTGGAGCACCGAATTTACTTCGTTGGCTTATTATTATTGTATTATTAACTGTACTCGGTATGGCGCTTTCGCTCTACTTGTGGCCGACCGGGATGTCTACACACACTTTATGGTTCTGGCTTTGTACACTTGCAATCCCATTGTCTGCTGGGGTTCTTTGCTATGCTCTACGGTTACGTGCGTATGAAAATGCACGAGATAAGGTGCGTCACTGGAATCATCTTCATCAGGTGCAATATGACAGGCACATGACTACCGGACAGCGTCCGATAGGGCTGCTCGGCAAAGCCTATATCACCCCAAATGCTCGTAACAAATTGACAGCAGCCTTATTAGCTAATGGTAGTCAGTTACAGTCACGCTACTTTGCATCGTTGCAGCATTCTCTGCTCTTCGCCAGCCTTTCCCCGATAAAATTCATTATCTCGGAAAGAGACTATAAGGCGAATCTGCGCAACTATTTAGCCGAATTGTTTCATATGCTGGAGCCTGATCTACAAGCAGCGCCTGGGGGGTTGTCTGTCCGTCTCCAGCACGATGGTTCGTTGGATAATATTCAGGTTGGTGCGATATGGCAGGAGATTTTCCCGGCAACCTACCCTGTCAATGAATTGGTAGTTGGTACTGAAGATGATGGTTTAATGTGGATGGATCCCTGGCTTGATACTCGTGTGGCTACACTGATGCTCTCGGTGGAAATCAATCTTTTTCTGGAGCCCCGACAGCATCAGGCGGAGTCTGTTTCGGCGCTCTTACTTGCTACACCCGAATGGTTAGAACAGCATGATGTTGTTCCTGAGGTATTCATTCATCGTCCTGTCGTAGCGACGGAAGAAATGCACTCTGTTGAAAATATGTTGCTTTGGGGTGAGTTACAGCCTGGCGAATCTCATACGCTATGGCGAACTCAGATAAGTAAAGAGGCGTTGACGCAGCTTATTCAACTGGCAGAAAAGGCAGGATATTCACCGGAGCAGGGAGAAAGTTATGTACTGGATGATCTTTTTGGCCACCCTGGCGTCGCAACAGGGAATATTACTTTAATCTGCGCCTGCGAGCATGCTGTCACATCAGGTAAACCGCAATGGATAATGGCAGAGAATAAAACGGTTCATCAGGCTATTGTACGGCGGGCTGAATGTTTAAGGGAAATAGTGTGATAAAGAAAAAACGGATTAGCACATGGTTAATTGTTGCCGTCATTATGCTATTGGGCGCCGTATTGATATGGGTTGATAATCCCATTGTTCAGCCTGGTTCTTTGGTTAATAAATTGATGGCATCATTGATCGTTGTCGCATTTTGTCAGCTTATTCTTCTGCTGGATGAACTGTTTGTACGTCTGTGGAACTGGCTAGTCGCTTTGAATTTTTCTGAGAAATTTAAAGCGCTGACGGATAAAAAATCTGAGCTTTCTGAAAATACTAAATATAAAAATCAATATCAGGACAAGATAAACCAGATTCGCCTAAATCTTTGTGAGTTTTCTCGGAGTAATGGTGGAAAAAAGATTCGTATACTGCTGGTCACGGGGACAGTGGACGAGGTTGAACAATTGACACCAGGTCTGACCGGCCAACATTGGCAGGAAGATCAAGGCACGCTGCTTTTGTGGGGCGGTGACCTGAAGACCCCGTCAGACTCCGACTGGCTGGCAGCACTGCGTAAACTGCGCCGCCGCCCGGTTGATGGCATCGTGTGGGTCACGTCACAACTGGAACGACAGGCAGAAAACGACGCGCCGGCACTCTCGCCAGATGCGATGGACAGCCTCGCCGCATCGCTCAGTGCGCGTTATGCTTCCCTGGGCTGGCAACTGCCGCTGTACGTCTGGTCCCTGCATACCCGCGCCGGGCAGCAGGCCGATCGGATCACCCAGCCCGTTGGTTTTCTGCTGCCATCTGGCAGTCGCCCGGAAGGGCTAAGCAATCAGCTTGCCACCCTGACGCCTGCTCTTATCGCACAGGGTATTCAGCAGATATGCACGAAGGTCCAGCATAATTTCCTGTTGAATCTGGCCGACCAGCTCTCACGCATGCCGGAAACGGTGGCAGGGCCGCTGTCGATTCTGCTCAATCCGTACCGTCCACTCCCGCTGGCAGGCGTGGTGTTCAGTCCGCCGTCAGCGGAAGCCGCGCGCAGCGTGAAACACCACTGGGGTAAGGATAACCGCTGGGACATTATTACTGATTCGGTGCAGTCGCTCCCGGCGGGCCTGTGCCCGCGTAAGCCCGGCATCAGCGCCCCAAAAATACTCCTGGGTGCGGTCGTGGTATTGATGGTGGGATGGGGCATTTCGATGATGGTCTCCTTCACCGCCAACCGCAGTCTGGTAGCGTCCGCACAGGAGCAAGTTCATCAGGCCTCCGCAGACAATCAGCCGCTGGCTGCGCGTCTGCAGGCGCTTTCGGAACTGCAGAAAACCCTTTCCCGCCTTCAGTATCGCGCGGAACACGGTGCGCCGTGGTACGCCCGCGGCGGCCTTAGCCAGAATGATGATCTGCTGGCGGCCTTGCTGCCGCGCTACGGCGAAAATGCGATACCGCTGCTGCGCGATGCGGCGGCTACCCATCTTCAGAAACAGCTGAGCGCCTTCGTGCAGCTTCCGCCGGACAGCCCTCTACGCGAGAAGATGACCAAAACCGCTTACGACCAGTTGAAACTGTACCTGATGCTGGCCCGACCGGAGCGAATGGACGCCGCCTGGTTTTCCGGCCTGCTGATGCAGGACTGGTCGCAGCGTTCGGGTGTGAAAGACGGCATCTGGCAGGGAAGCGGCACATCGCTGCTTCGGTTCTACGGCGCCAATCTGGTGACCCATCCGCAGTGGCGATTGCATCCTGATGAAGGGCTGATTAGCCAGGCACGGACGCTGCTGATCCACCAGATGGGGATGCGTAATAGCGAATCCACGCTGTACCAGAAGATGCTCGCGCAGGTGGCAAACCAGTATGCAGACATGCGCCTGTCGGACATGACCGGCGATACGGATGCGTCACGCCTGTTCACGACCAGTGAAGTGGTGCCGGGGATGTTCACCCGGCAGGCGTGGGAGCAGGCGGTGCAGCCCGCCATTAAAAAGGTCGTCAGGGAGCGTCGCGATGAAATGGACTGGGTACTGAGCGACACTAAACAGCCAGCCACACAGCAGGCCTCCCCGGACGCGCTGAAAGCGCGCCTGACGGAACGCTACTTTGCTGATTTTGGCGGCGTCTGGCTCGACTTCCTTAATAGCCTGCGGCTTCAGCCGGCAGCCACGCTGTCGGACGCTATTGACCAGTTGACCCTGATGGCCGATGTGCGTCAGTCGCCGCTGGTAGCCCTGATGAACACCCTGAGCGTACAGGGACGCACCGGGCAGTCCGGAGAGGCAATATCCGATTCGCTGGTCAAATCGGCGAAAAATCTGTTTAACCGCGATGAGCAACCCGCCATCGACCAGCAAGTCGGTGCACATGGCCCGCTCGATGCAACCTTTGGGCCGGTACTGGCGCTGATGGGCAGCCAGACGAAAGGGACGGGCAATGCGGACCTCAGCCTGCAAACCTTCCTGACTCGCGTGACTCAGGTGCGCCTGCGCCTACAGCAGGTGACCAATGCCACCGATCCGCAGGCGATGACCCAGGCGCTGGCTCAGACGGTGTTCCAGGGAAAGGCGGTGGATTTAACCGAAACCCGGGATTACGGCAGCCTGGTGGCGGCGGGATTGGGCCAGGAGTGGAGCGGCTTCGGGCAGACGGTATTCGTTCGCCCCATGGAACAGGCCTGGCAGCAGGTGCTGACCCCGGCAGCGGAAAGCCTCAATGCCCAGTGGCAAAGCGCGGTGGTCGCGGACTGGAACACGGCGTTTGGCGGCAGGTATCCGTTTAAGGATGTCAGCAGCGAGGTATCCCTGCCGCTACTGGCGAAATACCTCAATGCCGATTCCGGACGCATTACGCAGTTTCTGCAGACCCGGCTAAATGGCGTACTGCATAAAGAAGGAAGGCACTGGGTGCCGGACAGCATAAACGCTCAGGGGTTAACCTTTAATCCGGCCTTCATTCGCGCGGTCGATACCCTGAGCCACCTCTCCGATGTGGTGTTTACCAACGGCGAGGCCGGGCTTTCTTTTGAGATCCGCCCCGGCACGGCTGATGGCGTTATGCAAACCACGCTGGTGATTGATAGCCAAAAGCTGAGTTATATGAACCAGATGCCCACCTGGAAGCGATTCACCTGGCCTGCGGATACGGAAGCCCCGGGCGCTGCCCTGAGCTGGATCAGTACCCAGGCAGGAACGCGGCAGTACGCCGATATGTCCGGCGCATGGGGCTGGATACGGCTGCTGGACAAGGCCACGGTCAGCGCCTACCCGGGTACGGGCAGTAGCTGGAGTCTGAGCTGGCGGGCACAGGACGGCAGACCGCTGAACTATACCCTGCGCACCGAAGCGGGAGAAGGGCCGTTGGCACTGTTGAAGTTACGTAACTTTAGCCTGCCGGAGGCCATATTCAACGTCAACGCATCTGTTGCGGCGTACCCGACAGAGGACGAAGGCAATAGTGAGGAAAGATTCTGATGGCGACGGTTGAGACATTGATTAGCGCCTGCCAGGCCAATGCGGATGACGTGGCTGCGCGGACGCAACAGCGTCTGTCGCTATGGGAAAACTGGCTGCAACCGGTATCAGCTGAAAATCCAGTCGGGGAAGACCCGGGCTACGATGATGATTTTCAGCAGATGCGGGAGGAGGTAAACAAACTCTCCGGCTCAGACACGGATCGGGTCTGTCAGCTTGCCGAAAAACTGCTGACCACCACAACCAAAGATATTCGTGTGGTCTCTTATTACGCCTGGGCGCGCCTGCATCGCGATGGTGAGGCGGGCCTGGCAGACGGTCTTGAGCTGATGGCAGCATTAGTACTGCGTTATGGCGTACAACTGCATCCGCAGCGCGAGCGCAGTCGCCTGGGGGCGTTCGAATGGCTTGCCAGCGTCAGAATGCTCGACAGCCTCGCACGTTACCCGGAAGTCAACAATGCCGATACCCTGCGTATTGCCGGCGCGCTGTTACTGCTGGAGCAGGCAGGAGAAATCGTTTTACCGGCCGGGCTTTACACCGCGCTGGAAACGCGTTTGCAAAAATCCGGCGGCCCGGAGGCCGTTGTGCCGCAAAACGTTAGCGATACCGGTCATACAACCATGACGGACGCGAACGTGCCCCTGCTGGGCGGTATCTCGTCAGGGCAGGAGCTGCTGGCGCAGGCGCGGGTGCTGGCTAATTACCTGAGAAACCAGCCGGAAGGCTGGCTGTCCGCCCACCGCTTAATAAAAAACCTTCGCCACGATACGCTTCACCAGCTACCGCCTCTCCTGGCGGACGGCAGAACCCGCATTGAGCCGCCGAAACCTGACCAGCGGGCGCTTCTGAAACGCCTGTATCTGCAGCAGAGCTGGCGGGAGCTGATGGAGGAGGCGGACAGCCTGCTGTCACGCGGGGCCAACCATCTGTGGCTGGATGTGCAGTGGTATCTGCATCAGGCGCTGGTCAAATCAGGCCATGAACACGAGGCGGCCATTATCCAGGCTGACCTGAAAGGGTTTCTCTCACGTCTGACGGGACTGGAGACGCTGGCATTTAACGACGGTACGCCCTTTGCCGACGAAGTAACGCTTAGCTGGATCCAACAGCAGGTGCAGGAGAGCACGACAGGCTGGTGTGAGACACACACGCTCGGGGCTTCTCCCGCAGTCGATGATGAGGACATTCTGCAGCTTGAGACAGAAGCCTTAGCCCTTGCCGATAGCGAAGGGACGGAGGCTGCGCTGGCGTGGCTGCAAAATCGCCCTGGCATCACCTCAAGGCGCAACCGCTGGCTGCTGCATCTGTTGATGGCGAGAGTCGCCGAGCAGACGGGCAAAAATGAGCTGGCGCTGCACCTTTTGGGTGAGCTGGACGGCGGGGCGACAACCGTCACGCTCACGCAGTGGGAACCCGGGTTGCTGTTTGAAGTAAAAGCCCGCCGCCTGAAACTGCTGCGCATGAAAGCAGGACGTAGCGAGGCGGATAAGGCTCGTCTGAATCCGGAAATGGAGTTGCTGCTGGCAGGGCTGGTTGCAATTGATCCGGTAAAAGCCGCAGTACTGTGCGGCTGACGAACACACTCTGGACGCTGAGAAAATAAATGGAAGATTTAACCCTGCGTTATTTTGACGCCGAAATGCGCTACCTGCGCGAGGCGGCAAAGGAGTTCGCGCAAACCCACCCGGACCGGGCGGCGATGCTGGATCTTGATAAGGCCGGTACGCCAGACCCGTACGTCGAGCGCCTGTTTGAAGGCTTTGCCTTCTCGATGGGCCGTCTGCGCGAGAAAATTGATGACGACCTGCCGGAGCTGACGGAAGGGCTGGTCAGCATGCTGTGGCCACACTACATGCGCACCATTCCGTCGCTGTCGATTGTGGCGTTCAGCCCGGACGTTACGGCGATGAAGATGAGCGAAGTCATTCCCGCCGGGCTGGAAATCTCATCCCGCCCGGTGGGGCAGAAAAATACCGTTTGCCGCTACCGCACCACCCGTGATCTGGTGCTCAACCCGCTGGTGGTGTCAGACGTGGTGATGACCACAGAGCCGGACGGACGTTCAGTCCTGCGGTTACGCTTCACTTGCAGCGGCCAGGCCGACTGGTCGCAGGTCGATCTGCGCCGACTGCCGTTGTATCTCGGGGAAGAGGTCGTGACGGGCAGCGCCCTGCACCTGTGGCTGACCAAACGCCAGGCCAGCCTTTACCTGCGTTTGCCGGGGCAGACGGATCGCATCGCGTTCGACGGTTACTTCTCGCCAGGCGGCTTTGGCGATGAAGACGGCCTGTGGCCCAAAGCGGGCAGTGCGTTTAGCGGGTATCAGCTGCTGCTGGAGTATTTCACGTTCCGTGAAAAATTTATGTTCGTGCACCTTAACGGCCTGGAAAACATCACACTGCCGTCGGGGACAGAACATGTTGATATCGAAGTGGTGTTCAGCCAGGTCTGGCAGAGCGATTTGCCGATGACCCGCGACGCCCTGCGCCTGCACTGCGTGCCGGTGATCAACCTGTTCACGCTTGAGGCCGATCCGCTGACCATCAGCGGGCTGGAAAGCGAGTACCTGCTGCGTCCGAAGCGCCTGCAGGACGGGCACACCGAGATTTACTCCGTTGACAGCGTTACCGGCTCCGGGCGTACCGGGGATGCGCGCTATGTGCCGTTCACCAGCTTCCGTCATCAGGGCGGGATGATGCGCCGCCACGCGCCGGAACGCTATTTCCACACTCGCGTGAAGCGGGGCGTGAACGGCATGCACGATACCTGGCTGATCCTCGGCGGCCAGCAGTGGGAGGCTGACCGGGAAATAGCCCGGGAAACCGTGTCGTTGCGTATCACCGGCACCAACGGCCAGCTGCCGCGCCGGGCACTGCAAAGCACGCTGCTTGACCGCTGTGAACAGGTCTCCGAAACGCCGCTAATCGTGCGCAACCTGTGTAAGCCGACGCTCCCGGCCTACCCTCCTGCGGAAGATCGTTTCCACTGGCGGGTGATGAGCCATCTGGGCACCCGCTTTCTGAATATGATGAGCAGCGCGGATGTGCTGCGCGGCACGCTGTCTCTCTATAACTGGCGGGACGATGAGTTAAACAACCGTCGCCTGGACGCCATTCTGGACGTCAGGCACCACCGTATTCAGCGTTTCGAAGAGGGGTTTCTGCTGCGGGGTCTGGACGTGGAAGTGACGCTCGACAGCAACGGCTTTACGGGTGAAGGCGACATCCACCTGTTTGGTGAAATGCTCAACCGCTTTTTCGCCCTGTACGCCGACATGAACCAGTTTAACCAGCTCACGCTGATTGTTCAGCCTGAAGGGAAGTGTATCCGGTGGAAAGAGAATCACAGTCCGCGCCTGCCCGGATGATGGAAAGGGTACGGCCTCAACTGCCGTACATGAATTTTTACCGCTTCTGCCGGTTGCTTGAACAGAGTCAGCCGGATGCGCCGGTGCCCGGCAGCGACTGGCAGCTACGTCAGGAGCCTGTCCGTTTCCGCCCGCATCCGGGAATGGGGTTCCCGGCCAGTGAAATCAGGGGGCTGACGGAGCCGGAACCGGAACATACGCATCTGCCGCCATCGGTCAATATCACCTTTATGGGCCTGTACGGCGTCGAATCGCCGCTGCCGACGCACTATATCGACGATATCGCCCAGCGGCGGGAGGGAGTTGAAGCCACACGCGATTTTCTCGATATCTTCAATCATCGGCTGATCGCCCAGTATTACCGTATCTGGCGGAAGTACTCTTATCCGGCGACCTTTGAGGCGGGCGGCACGGACAATACCTCGCAGTATCTGCTGGGGCTGGCGGGGCTGGGGATACCCGGTTGTGCGAACAATACCGCCACGCCGCTGTCGCGCTTTCTGGCGCTGCTGCCGGTCATGTTGCTACCGGGGCGCACGGCGGAGGGGATCGCTGCGCTGGTTCAACTCCTGGCACCGGATACCCGTGCGACGGTGTATCCCCACGACCGTTGCCGCATCGAGCTGAAGCATCCGCTCACCATGAGTACGCAGCGGCCGATTGGCCTGCGGATTCGCCCTGTCATGGGCACGCACGGAACGGACGTGAATGGTCAGGTGCTGTTGCAGTTGACCTCAGATAATCCCGAAGAGGTGCGCGGCTGGCTACCCGGCGGGGAGCTGCACGGCGATCTGATGGCGCTGCTGCATGTCTATCTGGGATCGCATCTGGACGTGCGGATGCAGCTGTGCGTGGCGCGGCATCTGCTGCCGGATGCCCGGCTGGCGTGCAATGACGTCCAGGGGGGCCAGATCGGACGGACGGCGGTACTGCGGCCACTGAATGCGCAGCAAAACAATAATGACGTTATCACCATTCATCTGGGCCGTTATCAGCGTGTTCAGGAAAATATTCACCGAAGGGAGAGCGATGAAGATGGCGATTACCGCTGGTAACACCACCGCGACGCTGCTGGCATTAACACTCGCCACGGCCTTAACCGGCTGCGGGCTGACGCAAACGGTAAAAGACGGGACGGTCGCCATGACCCGCTCCATTTTTTACCAACAGGTTAAAACCCTGCATCTGGATATTCAGGCGCGCTCGGGGGTAAATAACAACGCGAAAGGGGCGTCGCTGGCGACGGTCGTACGCATTTACCAGCTGAAAGACCGCAAGGCTTTCGACAGCACCGATTATCCGTCGCTGTTTGCCGATGACAGCCAGGCCATTAAAGCGGACCTGGTAGCCGAAAAAGATATCCGTCTTCGTCCGGGAGAATCCATGACGCTGGACATGCCGCTGGAAGAGGCGGCACAGTTTGTCGCGGTGGCGGGGATGTTTATGTCGCCGGACCAGGCGAACGATACATGGCGTCTGGTCCTCAGCCGTGACGACCTCGACCCGGATAAACCCCGCATTATTGAAGCCAGCAATAATCGCCTGACCCTGCAACCGCTTAAGGAGGAGTGAAATGCCACGTCCGTCTCTGTATGAAATGCTTTTCGGCAACTTCGCCGGCGGCCTCGGCCTGAACAGCGTCAGCGAGGAGAATCAGCTCATCCTGTCGGTGCTGGACAACATGCAGCGCATTCTCAACTGCCGCGCCGGGACGCTGGCACATCTGCCGGACTACGGCCTGCCTGATATGACCAGAATCCTCCAGGGGATGCCCGGCACCGCGCACCAGTTGATCGCGACGCTCTCCGCCGTGCTGCTGAAATACGAGCCGCGCCTGAGCAAAATCACCGTAGTGATGCTGGATCAGAGGCAGCCTGGCGAGCTGCGCTACGCCATTGATGCGGAACTAAAGGGCATTGGACTGGTGCGCTACGGTACCGAGTTTATGCCGGAAGGCAGGGTCTTAATCCGCCATCTTAAACAGCAGCAGTACCTGGACACTCGCGCCGCAATTTAGCGCTCTTTCTGTCGGAAATGACTATGCCAACCTTTCCTGAACGCCACCTCAAAACCGGTGGCGATCCGCGCACGCTTGCGGATTATGTTGCCCTGCGCGATGAAATCAACAAACTGACCCATCCGGCGCGCCCGGATGTCGACTGGATTTATATCGAGAAACGCTGCCTTTCGCTGTTTGAGCATAATGGTGTCGAGTTGCAGACCGCCGCCTGGTATACGCTTGCCCGTACGCATAATGCCGGGTTGTCCGGCATGAACGAGGGGTTAACGGTTCTGATGGCGCTGGTCTCCTGGCAGTGGGAGCACTTCTGGCCGCATCCTGCTAATGCGCGAGTGGAAGTCCTCAGCACGCTCAGTAAACGACTTCAACAGGGGATGCGCACCCTGACCCTGACATACACCGACCTCAGTCAAATGTACCAGGTCGAAGCGCATCTGAAAGCGCTGGAAGAGGTATTGCAGCGCCGGGAATTAAATCATGGCGGTCATCTGACTGCGCTGCGCACGTTACTGCATAACGCGGTGATACGGCTGGAAAAGAGCGACGGTGCGACCGGGGCGGTTTACCCCTCTCCTGTTGCCGAGCCGGGTGACGTAGAGCCCCCCGCTCGCGACAGTAAACCAACAGATCCTGTGAAAAGGGTCTACGTCGTACAGCCGGAGCCGCAACCTCATATCGAGTATGTGCGCGCCCCCTCACAAGCCGCAAAGAGGTGGAAGCCATTTATCGCCGGAATGCTGACCATGCTGGTCATGGCAGGCGGCACCGTAGGCGAATGGCAGGCGATGCACCAGCCGGATCCTCTACAGGCGCAGCTTGCCGCCTCGCTGGCACCCTTGCCCGTCGCGCTCGCTCCGGCGCAGTTGAAGACGTTGCCGCAGAGTTTGCTGTCGCCGGAAAGGGGGATTAGCCAGACGAAGCAGCAATTAGCAAGGCTGGGGCAATTAGAGCCGGACTGGGCCTTCAGCTATAGCCGACAGCTGGTGCAGCAGGCGCTGACGCTGTGGCCTGAGCAGGCAAAACCGCTGGCGACGCAGTGGCAGCAGCAGGTTGCGGCACAGGCGTTACCCACGTCCGGCCTGAACGGCTGGTATCAGGGGATGACGGGTCTACAGAACCTGGCGAACCAGCTCAATGCGCTGGATGAAAAGCGCGGCAAGTATATGACCGTCAGCGAACTCAAAACGCAGGTGTTTGCCATTATGCAGTCGTTTAACCGCGCCATTCCGGCAGAAGAACAGCTGCGCCAGCTCTCTGTCTTACCCGAAGGCGAACCGTGGCCTGCGGCGCAGCAGAGCCTGACGGAGCAGCATCTGCAACAACTTAATGCTCGTTACGGCCTGCTGAAACAGGCAAAGCCATAATAGCCGTTCAGCACAGGGGATGAATGTGTCAGCCAGAGAGCGAATGTGAGAATGTGATCATGACGGAGGCCTGTTTTTTCGACACCATTGACCGTCTGGCCTGAGTGTGACAACGCATTGGCGGAGGCAAGATTGTCGTCGCAACCGTTGGGGGTTAGCTAATCAGCAAACCGGGCAGGGGAGAGCGCGTTAACCCGTCGCTACAGGATGAGCTAAAGACATCACAAGGTTTAAGGTAAAAAGCTGGGAATGAACGAGATAAAACAGAATGGTGCGTCCGAGTGGACTCGAACCACCGACCCCCACCATGTCAAGGTGGTGCTCTAACCAACTGAGCTACGGACGCACTGAAGAGATGGTGCGTTCAATTGGACTCGAACCAACGACCCCCACCATGTCAAGGTGGTGCTCTAACCAACTGAGCTATGAACGCATTGTTGTGTGTGACAACGGGGTCGAATATTAGCGGCAGAGGCGGGAGGTGGCAAGAGGTAAACTGCAAATTTCTTTCGGATTTCACGCGATTGCTTCATTCCCGCGCAAAATGAAGAGAAAGTAGCCGCCCGCAGGCGGCTACTGTGCAATTAGCGGGCGGCGCGCTGTAAAATCACCTGGGACGGTTGGCGCTGCAGGTGACGCATTCGTAGCATCATCATAATGGCCGCCGAGGTTAATCCAATGATAAAGCCCATCCAGAATCCGGCAGGCCCCATCCGATCCACCACCAGATCGGTGAGGGCGAGAATGTAGCCGGTCGGCAAGCCCAAAACCCAGTAGGCAATAAAGGTAATAAAGAAAATAGAACGCGTATCTTTATAACCCCGCAGCACACCGCTGCCTATCACCTGAATAGAGTCCGAGATCTGATAAATCGCTGCCAGCAGCATCAGATGTGAGGCCAGGGTGATAACCTCCGGATTATCGTTATAAAGCAGGGCAATCTGCTCGCGCAGGGCAACGGTGAAAAGGGCGGTGAAAACCGCCATGCATACGCCCACGCCAATGCCGGTTCTCGCCGCCGTTTGCGCCTCCAGCGTGGAGCCCTGACCAAGACGGAAACCTACACGGATGGTCACCGCCGCGGCCAGCGACAGCGGCATCACGAACATCAATGAACTGAAGTTGAGCGCAATCTGGTGACCAGCCACGTCCACGATCCCGAGCGGCGAAACCAGCAGGGCGACAACCGCGAACAGCGTCACTTCGAAAAAGAGCGCCAGTGCGATAGGCAGGCCCAGTTGTATCAGGCGAATCATGATGGCTTTATCCGGCTTGCTAAACGGCACTTCATGGCGAATATCACGCATCGAACGGGCACGCTTCACGTAGGAAATCATGCTGAAGAACATCACCCAGTAGACCGCCGCGGTGGCGACGCCACATCCCACACCGCCAAGTTCAGGCATGCCAAAATGGCCATAAATAAAGACGTAGTTCACCGGAATGTTCACCAACAATCCGATAAAGCCCATCACCATGCCCGGTTTGGTTTTTGCCAGCCCTTCACACTGGTTACGAGCCACCTGGAAGAAGAGATAGCCGGGTGTTCCCCAGAGCAGAGCCCGCAAATAGCCCACCGCTTTATCTGCCAGGGCCGGGTCGATATTGCGCATCGCATGAATGATATACCCCGCGTTCCACAGCACCACCATGATCAAGAGCGAGACAAAGCCCGCCAGCCAGAACCCCTGACGTACCTGATGCGCGATGCGGTCCCGGCGTCCGGAGCCATTTAACTGAGCGATGACCGGCGTTAATGCCAATAGCAGGCCGTGACCAAATAAAATGGCCGGCAGCCAGATAGAGGTGCCGATGGCGACGGCGGCCATATCGGTGGCGCTGTAGCCTCCCGCCATCACTGTATCGACAAAACCCATCGAGGTCTGGGCAATTTGCGCGAGTATCACCGGGATCGCCAGGGCTAATAACTGACGCGCTTCACTCATGTACTTCTGCACGTGAACACCTTTGATATTGTTGTTATTTGAGAGACTAAAAAAGCCGCCGTAACTGGCAGCAAGAAGAAGAAATAGAGGGAATTTCAGCTATTGTAGCGGGGTTTAGCCATTTATCTAGTGAAAAAAACGTCAGATAGGGCAGGGTGCTGGCAACCTCTATTTCCAACTGTTATTGTGATGCGATTAACGGTGGAATCACCGTACCGATCCTGGAGGAGTTGTACGCATGTTTACTGGTATTGTGCAGGGCACCGCAAAACTGGTGTCTATCGATGAAAAACCGAACTTCCGTACCCACGTCGTGGCGCTGCCCGACACCATGCTCGACGGGCTGGAGACGGGGGCATCGGTTGCACACAACGGTTGCTGCCTGACGGTAACTGAGATCAACGGCAATCTGATCAGCTTTGACCTGATGAAAGAGACGCTGCGCATTACCAACCTGGGTGAGCTGGTGGAAGGCGACTGGGTGAACGTCGAGCGCGCTGCGAAATTCAGCGACGAGATTGGCGGCCACCTGATGTCTGGCCATATTATGACTACCGCCGAGATTTCTAAGATCCTTACCTCTGAAAACAATCGTCAGATCTGGTTCAAGGTACAAGACCCGACGCTGATGAAGTACATCCTCTATAAAGGCTTTATCGGCGTAGATGGTATTAGCCTGACCGTGGGTGAAGTGACCCCAACCCGCTTCTGCGTGCACTTAATCCCGGAAACTTTGCAACGCACCACGCTTGCGAATAAAAAACTGGGCCATCGTGTCAATATTGAAATCGATCCGCAAACCCAGGCGGTGGTTGACACCGTAGAGCGCGTCCTGGCGGCAAAAGAGGCAGCCATAAAACAGGCTGTTGATGAAGCATAAAAAAATACCCCGGCAAGCCGGGGTATTTTTTAACGGGCGACCCGCAGGCCGTGTTCAACGCCGCGGCTAAAGACCACCTGCCACAGCTGAATATCACGCGCGCGAAAAGCCCCTGCGCAGGCATTCAGGTAATAGCTGAACATCCGTTTAAATCGTTCTGAATAGTTGTCTGCAATTTCCGGCCAGCTGGCGAGGAAACGCGAATACCATGCCATTAGCGTGGTATCGTAATCTGCGCCGAAATTATGCCAGTCTTCCATCACGAAGTGCGGTTCGCTGGCAGTAGCAATCTGGCGTACAGAGGGTAAACAGCCATTCGGAAAGATGTATTTGTTGATCCAGGGATCCACCTTCAGGTCCGTTTTTTTCGAGCCGATGGTATGCAGCAGAAATAACCCGTCAGGTTTAAGGTTACGATCGACCACTTCAAAATAGGTGCGGTAGTTCTTGGGCCCCACGTGCTCGAACATCCCTACCGAAACGATGCGGTCAAACTGATCGCGCAGCTCACGGTAATCCTGCAGTAAAATCGTGACATCCAGCCCCTCGCACCGCGTCTGTGCCATTTTTTGCTGCTCGGCAGAGATAGTCACCCCGACGACGCTCACGCCATAGTGCTGCGCCATATACTGGGCCAGCCCACCCCAGCCGCAACCGATATCCAGCACCCTCATGCCGGGCTCCAGCTGCAATTTCTGGCAAATAAGCTGCAGTTTATCCTGCTGGGCTTGTTCAAGAGAGTCTGCCTCTTTCCAGTAACCGCAGGAGTACTGCATAAAGGGGTCAAGCATGCGGGTGAAGAGATCGTTTCCGAGGTCGTAATGTTCCTTTCCGACGATCCAGGCGCGTTTTTTGCTTTGAAGGTTGAGCAGGCGGGCAGTGGCAATGCGCAGCGTATCTTTCAGATGACTGGGTAACTGATTTTCCAGTCCGGCGCGGAGAACGCGAGTGAAAAAGATATCCAGCCGTTCGCACTCCCACCAGCCGTCCATATAACTCTCGCCAAGACCTAGCGAACCTTCCCGCATGACACGTTTGAAAAAGTCCGGGTGTTTAACCTGAATATCAGAGGGGGCCGTGCCGTTAATCGCGATGCCCGCGCGGCTTAGCATTTCATTGACGATCCGGAACCAGTTGTCGTCCCGGATGGTGACTTCTTCTATACACGATGAACTCATAGCTTCTCCATCACTCGCTGTGATCAGAACCTTTAAACAGCGTAGACGCTCTTTTGGTTTGTGAGAAATCTCACGGCTTTCCCGCGAGGCTAGTATCCGACGTAGAACAGAGGAAGGGAGGTGACCCTTGCCGAAAGGCCTTCCATGGTGAAACGGGAGCGCTCCGGCTCCCGTTACTACATAATAAGTATCGTTATTATTAGACCGCGAACTCAGTATAGGCCTGAAAAAAGCCTCCTTCAACAGAAAGTTGTTAGCAGGCTAATAACTGATTTTTAACATAATGTCTGGCGGCACTATGCTTCTGAGGATTCTGTCTGCAGCGTTTCGTGCTGCTCTGATGCTTTTTCATACTGCATCCGATAGCCCAGCCCCGACAGCGCCACGGTGGCCAGCATCACGCTGGTGGTCGTCAGCAGCGGTGTCGCAATAAGCCAGGAGACCAGCAGACTTGCCAGGAAACAGAGCCCCAGCTGCAATGTATTTTGCAGCGCCGCCGCGCTCCCGGTGGCCTGTGGGAAGGGACGCAACGCCTGCGCTACCACAATCGGGTAGATCGCGCCGTTAGCCACCGCCATCAGACAGAACGGGATCAGCAACTCCACGAGGTTCGCGCCGGGGATAAAACCGACCCCCCAGGTGGCAACCACGCTCAGGGCATAGAACACCAGCAGCCATGGCAGCATCTGATGCCCGTGCCATTTTTGCAGGGCTGCGCGGCAACCATAGCCGCCAACCAGAAAGGCGATAGTCTGCGGCACATAACTCAGGCCAATCACGGCCGGGCTGTAACCCATTTCGTTGAGAATAAACGGCGATCCGGTCAGCCAGGCGAAGAAGCTGGCGGAGCAGGCGGCATAAATCAGCACGTTGCCACGATACGCGCGGGTGCGCAGGAGCGTGGTGAAGGTAACGGGTGCGGCGGCGCTAACATGCTGCACGCTACGGCGTTTAAGGGTGAAGGCCGGAAGCATCAACAACAGCGTAATCGCGAACAAGACGGCAAAAATGGCTTGCCAGTCAAAGTGAGCCAGTAGCCAGCTGCCCAGCAGCGGGGCGAGAGCAGGGGAGAGCCCAACCAGCGGCATAATGGTGGCAAATATACGGTTGGTACGGGACGCCGGATAGTAGTCTGTCACCAGCGCCTGCCAGGTGACCGCCGCAGCACATACGCCCACGGCCTGCACGAATCGTAATACCAGCAGCCAGGTCGCATCGCGCACCCATAGCATGCCGAGGCAGCCGACAGCGAAAATCGCTAAACCGGTCAGCAAGATTGGTTTACGACCAAAGCGATCGGAGAGGGGCCCCCAGAGCAACTGCGCAAAGGCGAAGCCGGCCAGGAACACGCTCAGGCTGGCGCTGATGGCAGCGGCTGGCGTTTGTAAATCTTCCTGCATCGCCGCAAAAGCGGGCAGGTACATATCGGTTGCAAGAAAGCCCAGCACGCTTAAGCCGCCAAGCCAGACTAAAAATCCTTTCCCGGGTGTCACGATGGTATTCCCCATTTTGTATGCAGGTGTGGCAGCCGCTGAGTGTAGAGAGTGCAATACCGCTTGTGAAACGCTAATATTTGGCGGTTGCATTCAAAAAATTTGCAGGCAGAAAATGTGGTCAGAATATTCCCTTGAAGTCGTAGATGCGGTAGCCCGTAACGGCAGCTTTAGCGGCGCAGCGCAAGAGCTGCATCGCGTGCCTTCTGCCATCAGCTATACGGTGCGCCAGCTGGAGGAGTGGCTGGCGGTGCCGCTGTTTCAGCGCCGCCACCGTGACGTGGAACTGACCCCCGCAGGGGCATGGTTTTTGAAAGAAGGGCGCTCTGTTATCAAAAAAATGCAGATCACCCGCGAGCAGTGCCAGCAGATTGCGAACGGCTGGCGCGGGCACCTCTCTATCGCCGTGGATAATATCGTCCGCCCCGAGCGCACCCGCCAGATGATCCTCGATTTTTATCGCCACTTTTCTGATGTAGAGCTGCGCGTCTCGCAGGAGGTGTTCAATGGCGTCTGGGATGCGCTGGCCGATGGCCGGGTAGAGATGGCGATCGGCGCGACTCAGGCCATCCCCGTGGGTGGGCGCTGGGCGTTTCGCGATATGGGAACCCTCAGCTGGTACTGCGTGGTGGCAAGCCACCATCCGCTGGCGGCGATGCCAGGGCCGCTCAGCGATGATACCTTGCGCAGCTGGCCCTCGCTGGTGCTGGAAGATACCTCCCGCTCATTACCCAAACGCATTACCTGGCTGCTGGATAACCAGCGGCGAATCGTTGCCCCGGACTGGGCATCCTCTGCCGATTGCCTCTCTGCCGGGCTCTGCGTGGGAATGGTTCCCGCCCATTTTGCCCGCCCCTGGATCGATGCCGGCAAATGGGTGATGTTGCAGCTTGAGAATCCCTTCCCGGATGCGGCCTGCTGCCTGACATGGCAACAGAATGATATGTCGCCTGCGCTGGCCTGGCTGCTGGATTATCTTGGGGATAGCGAAACGATGAACAGGGAGTGGTTGCGGGAGCCAGACGCGCTGGCTCCGCAGGAGGATTAACGGCGATAATCGCGGAACGGGCCGTCGGCCACCGAGCGGCGTTCAATAAGGCGGGGATGCACTTCAATTGATTGCGACTCTTCTCGCTTATTGACGATGCGATCCAGCAGCATGTTAAACGCGGTTTCACCGAGGAAATCTTTAGGCTGATGGATGGTGGTCAGAGCCGGGGTGAAGAAGCGCGCGTTGCGCACGTTATCATACCCGATCAACGAAATGTCTTGCGGCACCCGCAGTCCCATCTCGTCTGCAGCGCAGAGCGCGCCCATCGCCATCACATCTCCCCCGCAGAACACGGCGGTCGGGCGCGGAGATTGGGAGAGGATCTGCTGCATGGCACGATAGCCGGACTCGGGCTCAAAATCGCCCTGCACAATCCAGTTTTCTGGCACGGTGATCAGCGCCTCTTCCATCGCTTTCATAAAACCAGCCAGACGTCCGGCGCCGGTATTACGCTCCAGCGGGCCCGGGATAACGCCGATTTCACGGTGTCCGCGTTCAATCAGATAACGCCCCGCCATGTAACCCCCCTCGAAGGCGTTATCGATAACGGAGTCGGTAAAGTCAGCTTTCGCTTCACCCCAGTCCATCACCACCATCGGGATATTGCGATACTCTTCCAGCATCGTCAGCACGGGTTCCGGGTACTCTGAACACATCACCAGCAGACCGTCGACACGCTTTTGCGCCATCATCGATAAATAGGCCCGCTGCTTTTCCAGGTTATTCCACGCGTTGCCAAGAATCAGGGTATAGCCCTTCTGGAAGCAGTTTTTCTCCACGGCTTCGATAATCTCGGCAAAGTAGGGCGCTTCGCTACTGGTTGCTAACAAGCCGATAGATTTGGTGTGATTCACTTTCAGGCTGCGAGCGACCGCGCTCGGTGAATAGTGCAGCTCTTTGATCGCCGCCCAGACGGCATTACGCGTCTCTTCAGCGACAAAACGCGTTTTGTTAATTACATGTGATACGGTTGTAGTGGAAACGTTTGCTCGTTTCGCTACGTCTTTGATTGTTGCCATTAGATGTCACTCCAGACCATATCCTAAACTCCTGAAAAACCGAAAGGTAAACGATTGCCTTCTCTCACCCTAATTGCGCAATCTGAATTGCGGTACGCCGGGAAAACGACACAGGACGTCAGGAGGGGGTCAATGGCCGGTACGCTAATAAATTAAGCCTGGAATTTTGTCTGATCTTGACCAAAAGGGGAAGAGCAAAAACGGATATCGCACTAAATCCTGCAAGATTTTTAGCGTAAGTTGTGTAAAAATGAGCAGGCTCACTTTTCGTGGGGGGATTATAAGGAGAAAAATTGATGAATACCGATCTTAAGTTTTCGCTGACAACCACCATCATTGTTCTGGGTCTGATTGTTGCGGCAAGTTTTACCGCGATTCTGCACTGAGTGACTGGGGGGAGTATCATCTCCCTCCTGCCTTTCCTGATTGTTACCCTTCTGGCAAAAATCTTTTGCGCAATTGTTAACTTCTCATTTTTTGTGATTGATGTCATGCTTTCGCCTTCACTGTTCTGTGTCGCATCAAGACACGGTTTCTGGAGTTGACGTATGAAAATCAATTTTCCCCTGCTGGCCCTGGCGATAGGTGCCTTCGGGATTGGCACGACTGAATTCTCTCCCATGGGATTACTCCCGGTCATTGCCCGTGGCGTAGATGTCTCTATCCCGGCGGCGGGGATGCTGATCAGTGCGTATGCCATCGGCGTGATGGTGGGGGCGCCGTTGATGACGCTTCTCCTCTCTCACCGCGCACGCCGCAACGCACTTATTTTCCTGATGGCAATTTTCACCGTCGGCAATGTGCTCTCTGCCGTAGCGCCGGATTACAGCACCCTGATGCTCTCGCGCATCCTGACCAGCCTTAATCATGGGGCGTTCTTCGGCCTCGGCTCGGTGGTCGCAGCCAGTGTGGTACCTAAACATAAGCAGGCCAGCGCCGTGGCGACCATGTTTATGGGTCTCACCATCGCCAATATCGGCGGCGTTCCGGCAGCTACCTGGCTGGGGGAAACCATTGGCTGGCGTATGTCTTTCTTCGCCACGGCCGGGTTAGGTATGGTGGCGATGGCCGCGCTCTACTTCTCTTTACCGAAAGGGAGCGCGGGTGAGCGTCCGGAGGTGCGTAAAGAGCTGGCGGTGTTACTGCGTCCGCAAGTGCTTTCTGCGCTGTTAACCACCGTGCTGGGTGCCGGGGCAATGTTTACCCTTTATACCTATATCTCACCGGTGTTGCGCGATATTACCCATGCGACACCCGCGTTTGTCACCGCCATGCTGGTGCTGATTGGCGTCGGATTTTCCATTGGCAACTATCTGGGCGGCAAGCTGGCGGATCGCTCGGTCACCGCCACGCTGAAAGGCTTTTTACTGCTGCTGATTGTCATCATGCTTGCCATTCCGTGGCTGGCGCGCAGTGAAATCGGTGCAGCCATCAGCATGGTGGTATGGGGTGCCGCTACCTTTGCCGTGGTGCCTCCACTGCAGATGCGGGTGATGCGGGTCGCCAGCGAAGCGCCGGGATTGTCCTCTTCGGTGAATATCGGGGCGTTTAACCTCGGGAATGCGCTTGGTGCGGCAGCGGGTGGTGCGGTCATCTCCAGCGGAATGGGCTACAGCGTGGTTCCAGTGATGGGAGCGGTGATAGCCGGTTTTGGCTTGCTTCTGGTGCTGCTGTCGGGTCGTCGTCAGCCTGAACAGGTCTGCGTTGCGGAGTAGATACTAGCGCAGAAGGGGTGACCCTTCTGCGTTTTCGTTATGCAGCGAAATTCTTCGCCACAAAGTCCCAGTTTACCAGCGCCCAGAAATGTTCCAGATAGTTCGGGCGCGCGTTACGGTAGTCGATGTAATACGCATGTTCCCACACGTCCACGGTCATCAACGGGGTTGCGCTGGCGGTCAGCGGCGTGCCGGCGTTTGAGGTTGAAACGATGGCCAGTTTGCCGTCTGCCTCTTTCACAAGCCAGGTCCAGCCTGCGCCAAAGTTCTTCACCGCCGCATCGGTAAATTTTGCTTTGAAATCAGCAAAGCTACCGAAGCTTGCAGCAATCGCCTGTGCCAGTTCACCTGTTGGTTCTCCGCCCGCATTTGGTGCCAGGCAGTGCCAGTAGAAAGTGTGGTTCCACACCTGCGCTGCGTTGTTGAAAACGCCCGCTTCGGAAGTCCGAATAATCTCTTCCAGGGATTTGCCTTCGAAAGCCGTACCCGCAATGAGATTGTTCAGGTTCGTGACATAGGTCTGATGATGTTTACCGTAATGGTATTCGAGGGTTTCTGCCGAAATATGCGGTTCCAGCGCCGTTTTTTCGTATGGTAATGCAGGTAATTCGAACGACATTGCTTCACTCCTTAGTATAGTTGCGCACCCAATAACCCTATTGAGTGTAGGGTTAGGGTATCAAATAGCGGAGTGGGGTTAAAGCGTTGTAAATCCCGCTGCAGTTGCAGCGGGTTGGGCGTTAACGAATGGTTTTTGGCGTCATGACGCGGCGGGCACCCACATAATGGCGTTGCCAGTAATCTTCACTCAGGGAGGTGATCTGAATATCCTGACCTGTACGTGGAGACTGAATAAACTTCCCATTGCCCACATACACCCCCACGTGATCGGCGGTACCGCGACCCTGAGTGCGGAAGAAGACCAGGTCCCCGCTCTCCAGTTCGCCGCGATTGACCGGCGAGGCATCGCGCAGGTGGTACATCTCATTGGCGGTACGTGGAATACGGAACTTCACCAGATCTTTATAGGCATACCAGACCAGACCGCTGCAATCGAAACCGGTACGTGGCGAGTTGCCTCCCCAGCGATAAGGTTTACCAATCTGGCCCATCAGTTTATTCATTGCCGTCTTTTGCGCTTTCTGCATCCGCACTTTATGCGCCTCGGCAAGCGTCGTGGGCTTGCTGGTTTTGACGCAGCGGGTTTTATGGCCTTTACGGACGGTGCATTTTTCAGTCACCACGCGAGAAGCGGTTTTGGGCGCGGTGCGGGAAGAGGTTTTACTTTTTTTACTGGAGGAGGCGGTCTGCGTTTTTGCGAGGTTTTTTTTGCTACTGCTCTTTTTACTGCTCTCTTTCTTCGTGGTTTTTTTGCTGCTGCTCTTTTTCTTGGGTTCCGTCACTTTCACCAGATGTTTTTTTTGCACGGCCGAGGTCCGCGCCTGCTCTGAGGCGGTCGCCGTTGAGGTGAAAGTCAGTGTCGTAAACAGCAAAGCACAGAGCGTGATCGAGATTTTATTTATCCGCGCCACTGGGCAATCCCCTAATAATTCCGGGCAACAATAATACCCGCGTGTGATTTACAAAGCCCGTCGATTCTAATCCATAAAAAGGGACAAAGTTAATAAACTTTCACCGCTAAAACGACGTTTCGTTAGCGAGCGCAAAAAAAATCACCATAAAGAGAGCGTATTGTACATTCGCTGAACAAAACCCTGGGCAGAACAGGGTTAAGTTACTTTTAGAATGCAGCTTTATCGGTAGCGCGATACAATAGATAACGTGACGAAAATGTTATTTTCCGTTGTCGTTCTGAAACGCTACAATGACAGACGATTGCCGTAACAGAAGTTAAAGGAAGCAAGACATGAGCACCACTATTGAAAAAATTCAGCAGCAAATCGCTGAAAACCCGATTCTCCTGTACATGAAAGGTTCTCCGAAGCTGCCAAGCTGTGGTTTTTCCGCACAAGCAGTGCAGGCGCTTTCTGCCTGTGGTGAGCGTTTTGCTTACGTTGATATTCTGCAGAACCCGGACATTCGCGCCGAGCTGCCGAAATACGCAAACTGGCCGACCTTCCCACAGCTGTGGGTTGATGGTGAACTGGTTGGCGGCTGCGATATCCTGATTGAGATGTATCAGCGCGGTGAACTGCAGCAGCTCATCAAAGAGACCGCTGCCAAGTACAAATCGGAAGAGCCGGGCGCAGAGTAACGTCTCTCGCCATGCAAAAAAGCGACCTTACGGTCGCTTTTTTTATTCCTCGCTGTCGCCCATCGGCAGCGGCCAGCCGCCCAGACGTTTCCAGCGGTTGACGATCTCGCAAAACAGCTCCGCGGTACGCTCAGTATCATAGAGGGCTGAGTGGGCCTGGCTGCCATCAAACTCAATACCCGCGGTAATACAGGCTTTAGACAGCACCGTCTGACCCAGCGCGAGTCCGCTCAGGGCCGCGGTGTCAAAGGTCACAAACGGGTGGAACGGGTTGCGTTTCAGGGAAGAGCGCTCGGCGGCAGCCATCATAAAGCTATGATCGAAGGTCGCGTTATGGGCGACCATAATGGCGCGATTACAGTTCTGGTCTTTCATCCCCTTGCGGACCATTTTGAAGATGGCGTGCAGAGCGTCGTATTCGCTTACCGCGCCACGCAGCGGATTGTGCGGGTCGATGCCGTTAAAGGCCAGCGCCTCTGGCTGCAGATTGGCACCTTCAAAAGGCTCCACGTGGAAATGCAGCGTCTCGTCCGGCATCAACCAGCCCTGTTCATCCATTTTCAACGTGATCGCGGCAATCTCAAGCAGCGCATCGGTTTTAGCATTAAATCCGGCGGTTTCTACATCAATGACGACAGGATAAAAGCCACGAAAACGGTCACACAGACCGGAAAATTGAGCGATATCGGACATCTGGGTCTCTTAAAAGGGGGAAAAAGCAGTGCGCATTATGGCAAATTTTGAGAAGGGATGCAGTAAAACAACGGGCGCGTAGCGCGCCCGGGGGATTAATTGCCCAGACCGCGACCGGCGTCTTTGGCTTCAATCAGTTCAATTTTATAACCGTCTGGATCTTCAACAAACGCAATCACGGTGGTGCCGCCTTTAACCGGGCCAGCTTCACGGGTGACATTACCGCCGTTGGCACGGATGCGCTCGCACGCCTCTGCTGCGTTGTCCACTTCCAGCGCGATATGACCGTAAGCGGTGCCCAGCTCATAGCTGTCCACACCCCAGTTGTAGGTCAGCTCAATGACCGCTTCTTCGCTCTCTTCGCCATAACCGACAAAGGCGAGGGAGTATTTGTACTCCGGGTTTTCGCTGGTGCGCAGCAGTTTCATGCCCAGCACGTTGGTGTAAAATTCGATGGAACGTTGCAGGTCGCCAACACGCAGCATGGTATGAAGTAAGCGCATAGTATCCTCTTAGCTTTTTATCATCTTGAACAGAAACGATGTTTTAGTATAGCGGCGAAGTGTCGCCGCTATCAATGCGCCGTTTATAAAGTTGGATAATCGGTATAACCTTCAGCACCGCCGCCATAGAAGCTTTCCGGACGCTGCGGGTTGAGTTTGGCTTTATGTTTCAAACGCGCGACCAGATCCGGGTTAGCAATATAATCGCGGCCAAAAGCAACGGCATCAATCAGACCTTTGTTGATCAGATCTTCCGCTTTCTCAGGTGTATACGCACCCGCACCGATAATGACGCCCTGGAAACGGGCACGCACTTTTTCACGGAATGCTTCAGAGTAAGGCTGGCCACCGGCCCAGTCCGGCTCGGACATGTGCAGATAGGCAATGCCGCGTTTTGCCAGCTCTTCGATCAGGTACAGCGCATCGGCTTCTTCGTTCGGGCCGTTATCCACATTCTGGAAGCTGCCAATCGGTGATACGCGAATACCGACGCGGTCAGCACCTATTTCAGCTACCACAGCATCGACCACTTCCAGCACCAGGCGCGCGCGGTTTTCAACGCTACCACCGTACTGATCGGTACGCTGGTTAGAAGACGGGGAGAGGAACTGGTGCAACAGGTATCCGTGCGCAGAGTGCAGCTCGATCATATCGAAGCCGGCTTCACGGGCGTTTGCCACCGCCTGTCGGAAATCATTCACAATGCCGGGGATCTCTTCAAGCTCCAGCGCGCGCGGCGTGGTGGTATCCACGCGGATAGCGCGGCCTTGTTCGTCGCGCAGCGAGGTGCGGGTGCCGGCGTTCAGGGCTGAGGCCGATACCGGCGCCTGGCCGTCAGGTTGAATGCTACTGTGCGAAATACGCCCGGTATGCCACAGCTGAACGGCAATACGTCCCTCTTCAGCATGTACGCCTGCGGTAATTTTTTTCCACGCGGCAATTTGTTCCGGGCTGTGCAGGCCCGGTGCACCGGCATAGCCTTTCGCCTGGGCGGAAATCTGCGTTGCTTCGGAGATAATCAGACCTGCGCTGGCGCGCTGGCGATAATATTCGCCCATCAGCGGCGTCGGGATATCACCCGGCTCAATGCTGCGCAGACGGGTCAGCGGGGCCATAAATACGCGGTTTGGCGCGGTCACGGCACCGACTTTCAGTGGGGTAAACAATTTTGAAGCTGACATAGTGTCTCCTGAGTAGACCGGTCGTCTAGTAAAGTGCGAAATAAAAACGCCTGTTAATCACCAGGCGTGATAATGATGTTCTGGACGTGCGCCAGCGCGCTCTCAAGCGGTACGGCACTGTGCGATATTTTGGCCTGCAGGTTTGCCCCCAGCCACAAGGAGTAGAGCACTTGTGCCTGGGTCAACGGCTCGCCAATAAAGCTCAGTGATTTTTCATCACGCCCCGCAGACAACGCCTGAGCGAGGAGGGTAATCACCCCGCTGGCCCCTTTGTCCATCGCCGTGCGCATATCCTCTGAAAGATCGCACACCTCGGCAGAGAGCTTCACGGTAAGGCATCCACTGATTATGCCCTGCGAACAAAACTGGTTCAGCGTCTCTTGATAATACGCCAGCACACGATCACGATGATTACCTGCGCCGCCCGTAAAATGTTGAGCAAGGCGCTGATAGTAATTAGCGTAATGCCGCTCGAGCAATGCCACCCCAAAAGCCTCTTTCGAGCGGAAGTAGTGGTAAAACGACCCCTTTGGCACATCGGCGGTTTTAAGCAGTTCGCTCAGCCCCATGCCGGTAAATCCCCGGTGCATGCAGAGCTTTTCACCGGTGGCCAGGAGGTGTTCGCGGGTATCGTGTTCAGTGTGTCTGTTCATGGCCTCAATGTAGTAGACCGTTCGGTCTAATGCAAGCGTTATGTTCGTCGACAGGGGTTCAGCAAATCGCTTTGAGGCTGATACACCGAGGTTTGTACATTCATCATGCCGAGCACCGTGGAGAACAGATTATCTTGCGATACGGCCTCAGTCTGCGCCTGTTGGCGAACGCACTGTTCGTCAATGCCGAAGCCTTTCTGATAATCCGCCGATAGCCAGAACAAAAACGGAATATGGGTCTGTTGCGACGGTGCCAGCATATACGGGGTACCGTGCAGATACAGGCCGTTCTCTCCCAGCGATTCACCGTGGTCGGAGAGATAGATCAGCGCCGTATTCATGCTGTTCTGTCGGGCCTTCAGCGCATCAATCGTTTTGCTCACCACGCTATCGGTGTAGAGAATGGTGTTGTCGTAAGTATTAAGCAGCGCCTGATGATCGCAGTTCTGAATTTCATTGGTATCGCAGGTGGGCGTAAAACGACGGAACTGCGGCGGATAGCGCCGATAATAGGCCGGGCCGTGGCTACCCATCAGGTGAATAACCAGCACGCTGTCCTGCTTCAGACCGTCCAGAACTTTATCCAGACGATAGAGATCAACGTCATCAATGCAGACACTGTCTTTGCAGAGTTGATCCTGCTTCCACTGGGTCATATCGGTAAAGTGCACACGATTGCAGGCCCCTTTACAGCCTCCGTCATTATCGCGCCACAACAGATTCACACCCGCGTGGGCGAGCACGTCCATCAGCCCCTCCTTATGATGGGCGAGATCGGCATCATACTGCTTGCGCGGCATTCCGGAGAACATGCAGGGAACAGAAACGGCAGTTTCGGTGCCACAGGACGACGCCTGGGGGAAGTTAATCACGTTCTGTTTTTTCAGTTCCGGATTCGTCTCACGCCCATAGCCATTGAGCGAATAGTTTTCTGCCCGTGAGGCCTCGCCCAGCACCAGCACCAGCACGGTTTTTTTATGCTGAGCCAGCAAAACCGGCCCTTTATGGGCATCTTCTCCCTGCCGAATCAGGGTTTGATCGCCTTCAAACCAGCGCGCTTTGCTGTATTTCACTATCGCACTCACGTAGTTCGCCGGCGTGACCATCTTGACGATGCTTTTGTTATTGCGAAACAGCGAGGCGTAATCCTTATAGAAGACCGCGGCAATCAAAATAATAATCAACAGGCTTCCCAGGATCGACGCCAGTCGCATCACCAGCACATGCCACCAGCGGGCAGGGCGGATGCGAACCATCGCCAACACCACAGCCGGCACCAGCCCGGCCACCGTCAGCCATAGCACCAACTGCGGGGTAATCAACGCCGTCGCTTCCTGTGAATTCGTCTCGAAGACGTTCACCATCATGTTCTGATCGATAACCGCCCCGTAGGTAAACATGAACCAGGTCGCCGCGGCGCAGCCCAGCGTCAGTAGCACCAGCAGCGGTTTACGAATCAGCGGGATGTTTAAAAAGCTAAAAACGATTACCCAGCCGCAGAACAGCACCACTGGAATCGAGAGCGCGAAGAGATATTCATGCAGTCGGGCTGGCGCAATAATGGCCCAGCTACGATGAATGAACAGGGCATTCAAAAGTGTAAAAAAGAGCGCGCAGCCGAGCGTAAACCGGGTATCGTTACACTGTAACTTATTAAAAAGGCGCATCATCAGTAAAACCCTTCATTGTTGTGATGACGCGAGTATAAGGAGCAAAGATTAGTGAAACCTTAGCCCCACATTTCTGATATTGACGCCTTGCGTAACACCGGCTTAAGGTCTTCACTTTACTCTATTCATTGGGCCGGGAGGTGGGTGTGGCAGAACAACTGGAGTTTTTTCCCGTTCAGAGCCCGTGCCGGGGTATCTGCCAGTCGGATGAACGTGGATTCTGCCGGGGCTGTATGCGTAGCCGGGAGGAGCGCTTTAACTGGCAAACCCTGAGCGATGCGCAAAAGCAGGAGGTACTGCGCCTCTGTCGCCAACGTCTGCTGCGCAAATTACGCGCAAACAGGCCGCCCGATGCCGAAGAACCCCAGCAACCCTCACTGTTTTAACCTGCAAAATGCGTATACTCATCTCATCTTTATGTTGAGGAAAATCCAATGGTTCAGCGTATTACTCTCGCCCCGCAGGGGCCAGAATTCTCGCGTTTTGTGATGGGTTACTGGCGTTTGATGGACTGGAACATGTCCGCCCGCCAGCTGGTGAGCTTTATTGAAGAACATCTTGATTTAGGGATCACCAGCGTCGATCACGCGGATATCTATGGCGGTTATCAATGCGAAGCGGCGTTTGGCGAAGCGATGAAGCTGGCGCCGTCGCTGCGTCAGCGGATGGAGGTGGTGACCAAATGCGGTATCGCCACCACCGCCAAACCCGAGCATGCCCTGGGTCACTACATCACCGATCGCGACCACATTGTGCAAAGCGCTGAGCAGTCGCTGGTAAATCTGGCGACCGACCATATCGACCTGTTGCTGATCCACCGCCCGGACCCTTTAATGGATGCTGACGAGGTTGCAGAGGCTTTCCTGGCACTTCACCAGAGCGGCAAAGTGCGCCATTTCGGCGTCTCGAATTTTACCCCTGCGCAGTTCGCGCTGCTGCAGTCTCGTGTGCCTTTCACTCTGGCGACCAACCAGGTAGAGATTTCGCCGGTACATCAGCCCCTGTTGCTGGACGGTACCCTCGATCAACTGCAACAGTTACGTGTGCGTCCAATGGCATGGTCCTGCCTGGGTGGCGGTCGTCTGTTTAATGACGAACAGTTCCAGCCGCTGCGCGATGAGTTGGCGCAGGTGGGGCGCGAGCTGAATGCACAATCGATTGAACAGGTGGTCTACGCCTGGGTGCTTCGCCTGCCGTCACACCCGTTGCCGATTATCGGATCCGGCAAAATCGAACGCGTACGCTCGGCCATTGCCGCTGAAGAGCTTAAGATGACGCGTCAGCAATGGTTCCGCATTCGTAAAGCTGCTTTAGGTTACGATGTCCCCTAAATCTCTATTTATCTGACTTTCCGGTGAAATCCTTGCCCCTCGTATAAACTTAAGGGGCAAAAAATAACCTGAGGAGGTCATATGAAGCGTTTTACTCTGGCAATATTGGCGCTGGTGGTCAGCGCAGGTGCGCAAGCCGCCAGCGACGAAGTTGAGATGAACCTTGTCACACCTCAGGGGGTAGGTCAGTCAATCGGTACGGTGACCATCACCGAAACGGATAAAGGGCTGGAATTTACCCCCGCGCTTAACGCCCTTCCTCCGGGCGAACATGGCTTCCACGTTCACGCGAAAGGCTCCTGCCAGCCAGCGATGAAAGAGGGGAAACCGTCGGCGGCTGAAGCGGCGGGCGGCCACCTTGATCCTCACCAGAGCGGCAAGCACGAAGGGCCAGACGGTATGGGGCACCTTGGCGATCTACCGGTGTTGGTTGTGAACAACGACGGCAAAGCCACGGACGCGGTGGTGGCCCCTCGACTGAAAAAACTGGATGAGGTGAAAGGCAAAGCGCTGATGATCCACGTGGGGGGTGACAATATGTCCGATCAGCCGAAACCCCTCGGCGGCGGCGGCGCGCGTTACGCCTGCGGCGTCATTTGATCCCCCAACGTCCCCGGCGCAGGAGCATGCTCGAGCTGGGATAATGAGCAGTGTAGACGCCAGACCAGCGCGGCCAGATCCTGTGCCGCCGGCTGCGGATGGCGCGCCAGCGTATCGCAGATACGCTGCAACTCGTTAAGCGTGGTGGAGAGCGGACGTTGCTGCACACCGCGTTCGCTCATCACATCCCGCAGAAGTGAAATACAGACATCACGCACCTGGGAGAGTGGGTCAGACCGTGTCTCCCAGCTGCGTAATTGCCATACCACATGCGAACAGTTGAGTAACACTACCCCCCAGCGCAGCAGCCAGCGACGCGCCTGAGCATCCTGACTGGTATTAAGCTGACTGACATGATGATAAACCAGCGACTCATAACCATTCTCATCCCGCTGAGGCCTGCGGCTGAGCTGGTCGACAAACCCACGCCGCAACTCACGAATATGACGACGGCTTTTACGCGCGTCAGAGCCCGGGCGTAATACCGCAAACGCCAGCCATACCAGCCCAATGCCCAGGATTTTAGCCAGATCGTCATTTAAAAAATCGGCAAAGTCATAGGTCGGTGGATTGGTCACCGCGATAAAAGAACCCATAAAAACGATCAACTGCCCCCAGAGTCCCGCCAGTTTCGGCATCTGTAGCTTGAGAAGCTGCATCGTAGTGAGCAAGGGGAAGAGGAACAGCAGGAACTGCCAGAGATCGCTTATCTGCACCATCAGCCCGAACTTCACCACAAAGCTGAACAGCGAGAGCAAGATCAGCGTGCGCAGCAGCAGGTTGAGCGATTTAAATGGCGAGGGCGAAACTGAATAAAGTACGCTGCTGATGGCGGCCAGCGTCAGCGCGGCAGCACCGGCGTCCCACTGCGTAGCAATAGTCCAGGCGCCGATAAGCGTTAGTGCGCAGAAGGTACGAAAACCGCTCCATAACGCTTCGAGGTTATCAGTATGCCGGGCCAGCGCCGGGCTGCGCGGTACGTTAAAGGTGGTAATGGGTGTCGCCGCTTCCAGCATGGCAATCCAGCGGCTACTCCGCAGGTAGAGTCGGCTAAACCAGAGGAGTCGCTGCCAGAAGGCGTGATGGCGATAATCTTGCCCCTCTTGCGGTTTTAGCGGTGCGATAATACGCGCCACGGTATAGAAATCGGTCTCCGGACGGCTCAGCGCCTCCAGCAGTTGTTGTATGACCGGCTGGATCGTCTCAGGCGGATCGGGCCAGTTGAGCAGCATGCGGCGTAGACTGGAGATCGCGCTGGTCATTCGCAACTGCTGATGGAGCAAATAGTTGAGCAGGGCGTTTTGACGGCGAAAACGGTAGTGGCTCCAGAAGGCCTGAATGCGCAGTAAATTGGTGGTCAGGATCTGGGCGATGACTTTTTCGTGTGCAAGACGGATTGCATCGTTGGTGTCAGGTTGCCAGAGCAGCCTGGCATGCTCCAGCAGTCGGGCGTGCATATTTTGTAGGGCGGTAATGAGTGCCGTCCCGTCGGAGGTACTGGGCAGGATCATCATCATCAGACCACCGCAGAGTATGCCGAGCATGACTTCGCATACCCGCGCCTGCGCCATATCCCATAACTCCGTGGTATCAAGAATGTTGATGACCGGAAAGGCGATGATGGCCGCCGTATAGCCTGCAAGTTGAAAAGCATAGGCGACGTTATTGGTGAAGTGGGCGCAGGCCCAGGTACAGACCCCAAGCCAGGTCGCCATACAGAATAAAAACAGCCACGGATCGTTCAGCGTGTGTCCGGCAATAATCAGCGCGGCGGTCGCCCCTAACAGACTGCCCGCCACGCGGCCCAGGCTTTTACTTATGACACCGCCGACGGTAGGGAAGCTGACCACTGCCGCAGAGGTCATCGCCCAGTAAGGTTCATCCAGATTCAGGTAATAGGCGCAGGTCAATGCCAGACACATAGCAATCCCGTTGCGCAGCGCGTAGCGCCACTGCCCAGGGGTCGCCTTGAGCCACGGCGTGTTACGCCAGCTGAACGTAGAGAGTGTCACCGGGCTGTTCCGATAGAGACGCTACAGGTGGTGCCGGAGACCAACGTCAGATCCCTGGGCAGCTCGTCGAACTCGATACGCACCGGAATACGCTGAGCCAGCCGTACCCAGGGGATATTCGGCTTCACGTCCGGTACCAGCCCCGAGTCGGTCTCCACGCTCTGATCAAAGATGGCACGGCCAATGCTGCCGACGTGACCCTGTAACGTCACACCGCCGCTATAGAGGGTAATTTGAGCCGGGGCGCCAGTACGGATATGGCGTAGCTTGGTCTCTTCAAAATATCCCACCACGTAAAACGAGTGGCTGTCCACCAGGGCGAACAGCGGCTGGCCGGTGGTGGCGTAATCGCCGGTGCGGGTGGAGAGGTTGGTTACCCAGCCATCCACCGGGGCTTTAACCACCGTCTGCGTCAACTGCCACTCGGCCTGTTTTAGCGTCGCTTCAGCGACTTTTACGCTTGCCTGCATCGCCTTCACGTTGATATTGGCGGTATCCAGATCTTCTGCCGAAATGTAGTTATGTGACAGGTGGCGGCGACGATTCGCTTCATTGTTGGCTTTGGCGAGATCGGACTGGGCTTTCGCCAGCTGCGCCTGCGCATTCAGCACCGCGATATGATAGGGGGTCTCGTCAATTTGAAACAACACGTCGCCGCTGTGGACAAGTTGATTGTCTTTCACCTTTAAGGCCGTAATCGCACCGGAAACCTGCGGGGTAATGCTGACCTGCTCGGCGCGGATCTTGCCGTCCCGGGTCCACGGCGACTGCATGTAGTAATTCCACACCCACCATCCGGCGACCAGGGCCAACGCAAGCACGGCTAAACTGGAAAAATATTTGAGCGTTTTTAACATGGTTGTCACCAGAAAGTCAGGATAACCAGCGCCAGGCAGACGCAGAGCACGAACAGCGAGAGATCCATGAGCATCGGATGCCAGATTTCACCGGCGTAGATCCAATCGCGAAGCAAACGGTGGACCAGTAGCCAGAGGAAGAAGCCGGGGATCACCGCTTTAAATAACGGAGGGAAATAAATGGATGCACCCACGATGAGATCCTGAAGCGGTAGCCCCGCGGCGAGAGATGTGATTTTCACCAGCTCGTTCCTTTGCAATTGAAAATTGGCCATAACGGCCCAGCCTGACGCGCGACGGCCTCAGAACTTGAGTGTAAATCATGGTGTCATCAAGGATGTAGGACGTATTGCATTTGTTTTGGCAATATAAATGCTGCACACTATTCTAAAATCAGTATAATAACTTAGCAAGCTAATTATAAGGAGATGAAATTGGAATCGCCATTAGGTTCTGATCTGGCAAGGTTAGTACGCATCTGGCGTGCTCTGATTGACCATCGCCTGAAACCTCTGGAACTGACGCAGACACACTGGGTAACGCTGCATAACATTCATCAGCTGCCTCCCGACCAGTCGCAGATTCAACTGGCAAAAGCGATAGGCATTGAGCAGCCATCTCTGGTTCGTACGCTCGATCAACTGGAAGAGAAGGGACTAATCTCCCGTCAAACCTGTGCCAGCGATCGACGTGCCAAACGCATCAAGCTGACAGAAAAGGCTGCGCCTATCATCACTGAGATGGAAGCGGTCATCAGCAAGACGCGTGGCGAGATCCTTTCGGGTATCTCACCGGCGGAACTGGAACAGCTGATTGCGTTGATTTCTCGCCTTGAGCAGAATATCAACGAGCTTCAGTCCCGCGGCTAACCTGCCATACATTAAAAAAGCCTTGCTGATGCAAGGCTTTTTTTTACTTAGCGCTGCTGATATTCACGGTTAGCGTGGGGATACGGTCACCTGGCTGCCATTGCTGGCCAGCACGACACGCTGCCCGGCGGCGAATCTGGTTGCACCTTGTTTCTGCACTACCATGATGGTGCTACCGTCATCTTTACGAATCTCAAGCTCTACGCCCTGAGATTTGTTCATTGCACCCTGGACACCCTGGCCCGCTACACCACCGGCAACGGCACCTGCCGCTGTTGCAAGGCTGCGACCGGCGCCCCCGCCAACGGTGTTACCCAGGAAACCACCCAATACCGCACCGCCAAGTGCACCAATAACGTTGCTTTCGTCTCCACCCTGGATTTGTACCGGGCGAGCGTTAACAACGGTTCCGTAGGTGACATTCTGAACTTGTTTCGCTTCAGAAGCACTGTAGACATCCCCTGAGAGGGAACTGTCGTTGACACAGCCTGCCAGTGTAAACCCTACAAGGGAAACAGCCAGTACACGTAAAATCATTTGAATCTCCTGTTCACCAAAAACGCTCAAAGAGCATCCGTTATGGCTAAATTATAAGGCATTGGCTGCCATAGATCATATTCTTGCGTAAACACCAGCAGAATGGTACTGGATTTTGACGTAACGAAAGATAAACGGCTTAAAAAATCGGCACAATTCTGGCGCTGAATAATGAGAATATCGCTCGGCTGGCGCGGGAGTGTTAAAAAGTATTATCCCGCCATAGCATTGCCCCGGCGTTTATGATGGAGTGGGCCACTCCCCCACGCGAATAAAGGAAAGCGTATGAAATCGGGTCGTTACATCGGCGTTATGTCAGGAACCAGTCTCGACGGTGTGGATGTTGTTCTCGCGGCAATCGACGAGAGCATGGTGGCACAGCAGGCCAGCCTCAGTTGGCCTATCCCCCCCGAACTCAAACAGGCCATTCTCGACATCTGTCAGGGCCAACAGTTGACGCTCTCCCAGTTGGGACAGCTGGATACCCGTCTGGGGCAGCTGTTTGCCGAGGCGGTACAGGCGCTGCTGGACAAGGAGAATCTGCGCCCACAGGATGTGGTCGCCATTGGCTGTCATGGCCAGACCGTCTGGCATGAACCGACCGGCGATGCCCCGCATACCCTGCAAATTGGCGATAACAATCAGATTGTGGCCCGAACCGGCGTGACGGTGGTGGGCGATTTTCGCCGCCGTGACATTGCGTTAGGCGGGCAGGGTGCACCGCTGGTGCCCGCCTTTCATCAGGCGCTGCTCACGCATCCCACTGAACGGCGAATGGTGCTGAATATTGGCGGGATCGCCAACCTCTCATTGCTGATCCCAGGTCAGCCGGTACGGGGTTACGATACCGGGCCAGGCAATATGCTGATGGATGCCTGGATTTGGCGACAGATGGGCAAACCCTATGACAAGGACGCGCAGTGGGCCCGTAGCGGGAAGGTGATCCTCCCCCTCCTGCAGAATCTCCTGAGCGATCCCTATTTTGCCGCACCGGCACCGAAAAGCACCGGGCGCGAATATTTCAATTACGGCTGGCTTGAGCGCCACCTCGTCACCTTCCCGGGACTGGCAGCGGAGGATGTCCAGGCGACGCTGGTCGAACTCACGGCGGTATCTATTGCCGAACAGGTTCTGCTCAGCGGCGGCTGCGAACGTCTGCTGGTCTGCGGTGGCGGCAGCCGTAACCCACTGGTAATGGCTCGTCTGGCCGCGTTACTGCCGGGTACCGAAGTCGCCACAACCGATGAAGCGGGTATCAGTGGGGACGACATGGAGGCGCTGGCATTTGCCTGGCTGGCCTGGCGTACCGTGGCGGGGTTACCAGGGAATTTGCCCTCTGTGACCGGTGCGCGTGAAGCAAGCGTGCTGGGAGCGGTCTATCCCGCTAACCCCCGGCAAAATCAGAGTTAACTGAAATTCGCCTTACCAGGCAGGCAGTACACTAAGGGCATGTGGGAGGGTGATTTCACCCTCCAGGACCAGGAAAGTCTTTGGAACAGATCCATGAAAAAACTGCTGCTTGTGATTGCCCCTCTCTTAATCTCCGGCTGTAGCTACTACAACCAGTTTGTCGAACGTATGCAGACCGACAAACTGGAGTACCAGTGCGATGAGAAACCGATCACCGTCAATCTCAATAACCCGCGCCAGGAAGTAAGCTTCGTCTATGACAACAAATTGCTGAACCTGAAGCAGGGGATCTCTGCCTCCGGGGCGCGCTATACCGATGGAGTCTATGTCTTCTGGTCTAAGGGAGACACGGCCACAATTTATAAGCGCGATCGCATCGTCATGAACAACTGCCAGCTGCAGAATCCGAAGCGTTGAGATTTTCAAAGGGGCGGCGCACAATAGCGCCACCCACTTCTTATCTCAGATAACGCCATGTCAGATAACGATCACTTGCAGCAAATTGCGCATCTGCGCCGTGAATACACCAAAGGGGGGCTGCGCCGTCAGGACCTGCCTGCTGAACCGCTGGTGCTGTTTGAACGCTGGTTGAAACAAGCCTGCGAAGCGAAACTGGCCGATCCCACGGCCATGGTTGTCGCGACCGTTGATGAAAATGGCCAGCCCTATCAGCGTATCGTATTGCTAAAGCACTTTGACGAGAAAGGTCTGGTGTTTTATACCAACCTCGGCAGCCGCAAAGCCCACCATCTGGAGAACAATCCGCGTATCAGCCTGCTTTTCCCCTGGCATATGCTGGAGCGTCAGGTCATGGTGACCGGCAAAGTGGAACGTCTGTCTACGCTCGAGGTGGTGAAATATTTCCATAGTCGCCCACGTGATAGCCAGATAGGTGCCTGGGTCTCTAAGCAGTCAAGCCGCATCTCCGCCCGTGGCGTGCTGGAGAGTAAATTCCTCGAGCTGAAGCAAAAGTTTCAGCAGGGCGAAGTGCCGCTTCCCAGTTTCTGGGGCGGATTCCGTATCCCCATCGATCAGATGGAGTTCTGGCAGGGCGGTGAACACCGTCTTCACGATCGCTTTTTATACCAGCGCGATAATGGCGGCTGGAAAATCGACCGTCTGGCTCCGTAATCCCCGAAATTTGTTGTGTTAAGCGCTAGCGCATGCCGCGCTTGCGCTTTATTCTATGTCTCTTTCGCGTCTGGCGAAAAGTCGTGTACCGACAGAGGTGCAGTCGATTATTAATGGAGCATTTGATGGCAAGCAGTAACTTGATTAAACAATTGCAAGAGCGGGGCCTGGTGGCTCAGGTGACGGATGAAGAAGCGTTAGCTTCGCTGCTGGCGCAAGGTCCCATCGCGCTCTATTGCGGCTTCGATCCCACCGCTGACAGCTTGCATTTGGGGCATCTTGTTCCTTTGTTATGCCTGAAACGCTTCCAGCAGGCAGGCCATAAGCCTGTCGCGCTGGTGGGTGGCGCAACCGGTCTGATTGGTGACCCAAGCTTTAAAGCCGCCGAGCGTAAACTGAACACCGAAGATACCGTGCAGGAGTGGGTGGATAAAATCCGCAAACAGGTTGCACCGTTCCTCGACTTTAACTGTGGCGATAACTCTGCGATTGCTGCTAACAACTACGATTGGTTTGGCGGCATGAACGTGCTGACCTTCCTGCGTGATATCGGCAAGCACTTCTCTGTAAATCAGATGATTAACAAAGAAGCGGTGAAGCAGCGTTTGAATCGTGACGATCAGGGCATCTCCTTTACCGAGTTCTCCTATAACCTTTTGCAGGGCTATGACTTTGCCTGTCTGAACAAGCTGCACGGCGTGTCGCTGCAGATTGGCGGCTCCGATCAGTGGGGTAACATTACCTCCGGCATCGACCTGACTCGCCGTCTGCATCAGAACCAGGTCTTCGGTCTTACCGTTCCGCTGATCACCAAAGCCGATGGTACCAAGTTTGGTAAAACCGAAGGCGGCGCGGTATGGCTTGATCCGAAGAAGACCAGCCCGTACAAGTTCTACCAGTTCTGGATTAACACCGCGGATGCCGATGTTTATCGCTTCCTGAAATTCTTCACCTTTATGGACATTGAAGTCATCAACGCCCTGGAAGAAGAAGATAAAAACAGCGGTAAAGCTCCACGCGCGCAATATGTGCTGGCGGATGAAGTGACCAAACTGGTACACGGTGAAGAGGGGCTGGCTGCGGCAAAACGCATTACCGCCAGCCTCTTCAACGGCACCCTGAGCGATCTGAGCGAGGCTGACTTCGAGCAGCTGGCGCAGGATGGCGTACCTATGGTTGAGATGGAAAAGGGCGCAGACCTGATGCAGGCGCTGGTCGATTCAGAGCTGCAGCCGTCGCGCGGTCAGGCACGTAAAACCATCGCCTCCAATGCCATCACGATCAATGGCGAAAAACAGGCCGATCCGGAATATACCTTCGTTGAGGGCGATCGCCTCTACGGCCGCTACACGCTGCTGCGTCGCGGGAAGAAAAATTACTGTCTGGTCTGCTGGAAGTAATAATCAGTACACAGGGGCGTGGGAAACCACGCCCCTTTATTTTTTCAGGGTTGTGGTAAGTAAAACATGAAGAACATCCTCGCCATCCAGTCCCACGTCGTGTTTGGCCATGCGGGTAACAGTGCCGCAGAGTTTCCAATGCGTCGCCTTGGCGCCAATGTCTGGCCTTTAAACACCGTCCAGTTTTCTAACCATACGCAGTACGGTAAATGGACTGGCTGCGTCATGCCGCCGTCGCACTTGACCGAGATTGTTCAGGGGATCGCTGAGATAGATAAACTTAAAACCTGCGACGCGGTGTTAAGCGGCTATCTGGGCTCGGCGGAGCAGGGCGAGCACATTCTGGGTATTGTGCGCCAGGTGAAGGCGGCAAACCCCGGTGCGAAGTATTTCTGCGACCCGGTGATGGGCCATCCGGAGAAGGGCTGCATTGTGGCGCCGGGCGTGGCGGAGTTTCACGTGCGCCATGCACTGCCGGCCAGCGATATCATTGCCCCCAATCTCGTGGAGCTGGAAATTCTTTGCGAGCATCCGGTGACAAACGTTGAAGAAGCGGTCGCCGCCTCGCGGGAGTTGATCGCTCAGGGCCCTGAAATCGTGCTGGTAAAACATCTGGCACGCGCGGGTTTAAGTCAGGATCGCTTTGAAATGTTGTTGGTTACGAAAGACGAAGCCTGGCACATCAGCCGTCCTCTGGTGGATTTTGGGGTACGCCAGCCGGTGGGCGTCGGCGATGTGACCAGCGGTCTGCTGCTGGTGAAGCTGCTCCAGGGGGCAAGCCTGCGAGAGGCTCTGGAGCACGTTACCGCAGCGGTGTACGAGATCATGGTCGCTACAAAGGGAATGCAGGAGTACGAACTGCAGGTGGTTGCGGCGCAGGATCGCATTGCCCAGCCAGAGCACTATTTTAGCGCGACACAGCTTTAAAAGATGCCGGGCGGCATTGCGCCGCCCGGTAACGCTTAGTTCAGCCCTTCAGCCTGCAGCGCCGCTGCCACCGTCGGACGTGCCGCCACGCGATCCATATAGGACGCGATATGGCCCAGACCTTCCATATTCAGTTTAACCGCACGTGCCCAGCGCAGTACGGTAAACAGATAGGCATCGGCAATCGTAAAGCGCTGGCCGCAAATCCACTGGTCATCCTTAAGGGAGTCGTTCACGTACTGCAGTTTTTTCTCCAGCAGCGCGCGGACGGTCGGTTTGTACTCTTCAGGCGTATCCGGGCGGAAGAGCGGCGTAAAGCCTTTATGCAGCTCGGTAGCGATGTAGTTCATCCACTCCAGCGTCTTGTAGCGCGCGACACTGCCAGTAGGGGCCAGCAGCTGGCGATCCGGCACGGCGTCAGCCAGGAACTGCATGATGGCGACCCCTTCAGTCAGCAGCGTGCCATCATCAAGCAGTAGCGCAGGAACCTGTCCCTTCGGGTTAATTGCGAGAAAATCATCGCCGTTTTCCAGGCGTTTCTTCATCAGGTCAACGCCGTTTAGCGTGTAATCTTTACCGCTCTCTTGCAGCGTGATATGTGACGCAAGCGAACAGGCACCCGGTTTGTAGAACAGTTTCATCGGTAACTCCTTTTGGCTAAGGTTATCGCTATGTTAGTGCGCCGCCAGATAAAAAAAAAGCCGCTAACGCACAGTTAGCGGCTTCTCTTTAGTCGTTTCCCGATGACATTACGCGGTCGCGGTGCTGCTCGCTTTCGCCGTCGTGTCGTCGTCCTGAGTCATACGGTTCAGTTTCGGGGCCGTCAGCAGCATCAGCGCTGCGATAACGGCGGTCACAATACCAATCTGCAGGAACACGGAGCCATAAACATTCAGGGAGAGCAGCGGATCGGTCACGTTTTCCGGTACCGCCATCAGGGAGGCAATTTTACCTGCAATGATCGCTGCGCCGGCGGTGGTCAGGAACCAGCTACCCATAATGAAGCCCATCAGACGCTGCGGCACCAGTTGAGCAACCATTGCCAGGCCGAGACCGGAGATCATCAGCTCGCCGACAGACTGCAGCGCGTAGCTCAGGATCAGCCAGTTAACAGAGACAATACCCGCATCACTGGCGAATTTCGCACCCAGCGGCAGCACCAGGAAGGCGCCCGAGCACAGCACCATACCGATAGCGAATTTGTGCGGCATTGGAAGACGGTCACCCATCTTGTTGTAAATCGCCGCCAGAATCGGGCTACCGACCATGATCCAGAATGGGTTCAGCGCCTGGAACTGCTCCGGCTCGAACGCGATACCGAGGATAGAGTGCTCAACGTTACGAATGGCGAAGAAGTTCAGTGAAGTCGGCATCTGGCTGTAAAGCACGAAGAAGGCAATGGCTTCAACCATCAGAATGAAGGCCACAATCATCTTACGACGTGCAGCACCCTGCATAGAGAAGGCTTCTTTACCGAAGATGATCACAATACCCAGTGCAACCACGCCCAGAACCGCACGCGCGATGCCCTGGTTGTGCAGCAGCCAGGTGGCAATGGCAACCAGTACAACCACACCTACGATGGTTGCCAGCAATTTACCCATCTGCACAGGAGCGAAGTCCGGTTTAGAACCGTACTCTTTAACCCAGCTGCGGCAGAACAGGAAGTTCACCACGGTGATCAGCAGCCCGACGAAGCTCAGGGCAAATGCCACGCTCCAGCCGAATTTTGCCGCCAGCCACGGGGTCGCCAGCATGGAGAAGAAGGAGCCGATATTGATGGACATATAGTACATGGTGAATGCACCGTCCAGACGCGGATCGTCTTTGTTATAGCAGGTAGATAGCAGTGAGGACGGGTTCGCTTTAAACAGGCCGTTACCCACGGCAATCGTCGCCATCCCTAAATAGACCACACCTGCATCGTGGCCGGACCAGGCGACCAGGCCATAGCCGATTGCCAGAACGATGGCACCCAGCAAAATAACACGTTTGGTACCCAGGACTTTATCGCCCAGCCAGCCGCCAATCGCGACCAGGCCATATACCAGCGCACTGAAAGAAGAGAACAGCGTGATGGAATCGGCTTCTGACATACCCAGCTGTTTAACCAGGTAAACCGCCATGATCCCTTGCAGGCCGTAGAAACCAAAACGCTCCCATAACTCGATAGAGAAGATGAGATAGAACGATTTAGGTTGTTTGAAAGCGTTAAGACTTACGCTCTCTTCCGCTGGTTTATTGTTTGCAGTAGACACATATACCTCTTTTTTTACATCCCATATTAACGGGGGTGTTCATAGCGTGATGTCTAAAAAACCATCCGCTTTATAGTTATAGTGGGAGGGGAAACGGCGGGTAATGTTCACTATCCTGACCCATCTGGCAATACATTTGTAATGGTCTGTTACATTTAACTAAGCCGATACAATACGCCAGAAACCTAAATGTTATTTAGCGTTAAATTTCATCCATTAGGTTTTACTGGATTTTTTCACTACCAGGGCGGGGAGAGAATGGGCTTATGGCGATATGTTCTGCTGTTTGGTTGTTTGAGTAGTGATATGGGCTATGTTCTGAAAATTAGCTGGTCAGATATGTTGCATGGGCGGTTGTATCACCTGCGCGCGGAAGGGGTTACCCGTCTTTTATACACATAAAACTAACATCGCGTTATCAGGGTGATCGCGATCACAGAGTTATAGAAATTTTCGCTGACAAAAAAACAATTAACCTGTCTTTCCGTTAATGCGCCCTATGAAATCACTGCGCGTTGGCAAAGCAAGAGCAGGATCGACGTATAAAAAGCGAACAGACAGGTTGGGTTTCAAAGACTTGCTGTTGCCAGGGGTAATAATGAACCGTCGGACGACGGTTCAGGCGTAGACTTTCTCTTTATATTCGCAGAGATCTTCAATGATGCACGAGCCACAACGTGGTTTGCGCGCAATACAGGTATAACGCCCGTGAAGGATGAGCCAGTGATGGCAATCCACTTTAAACGAGGCAGGGACCACTTTCAGAAGCTTCTCTTCAACCTGCTCGACATTTTTCCCGGGGGCGAACTGGGTGCGGTTGCAGACGCGAAAGATATGGGTATCTACTGCGATTGTCGGCCATCCGAACGCCGTGTTTAATACCACGTTCGCCGTTTTGCGCCCTACGCCAGGTAGCGCCTCCAGGGCTGCGCGATCTTCTGGTACCTCGCTACCGTGCTGTTCAACGAGGATCCGGCAGGTTTTGATCACGTTTTCCGCTTTGCTATTAAAGAGGCCAATCGTTTTGATGTACTGCTTTACGCCATCCACGCCCAGCGCCAGCATCGCTTCCGGGGTATTTGCCACCGGATAAAGTAGCGCGGTGGCCTTGTTGACGCTGACGTCCGTCGCCTGGGCTGAGAGCAGCACAGCAATCAGCAGTTCGAAAGGCGAAGTAAACTTCAGCTCCGTCGTCGGGTGCGGATTTTCATCGTGCAGGCGTTGCAGAATCGCAATACGCTTCTCTTTGTTCATCAGGCTTTCCCGGCCGCGCCATCTTCAACGCTTACGCTGCGGGCTGCCGCACGACGTTTGCGTTTCTCATCAATCAGGTATTTTACCGCCAGCATCATGCCAAGGCCGATAAAGGCACCGGGTGGCAACATCGCCAGCAGGAACGGGGTATCGGTGTGGAAGACTTCGATGCGTAGCGCCTTCGCCCAGCCGCCCAGCAGCGCATCTGCACCGTCAAAGAGCGTTCCGTTACCCAGAATTTCACGCATCGAACCGAGCACAAACATGGCGCAGGTGGCGCCCATGCCAATAGAAAAGCCGTCCAGCGCAGAGATGGCCGGATCGTTCTTCACCGCAAAGGCTTCCGCACGGCCTACTACGATGCAGTTGGTTACGATCAGCGGAATAAAGATCCCCAGAGACTGATACAGACCAAAGGCATAAGCGTTGATCAGCATCTGCACCACGCTTACCACCGAGGCGATAATCATGACGTAGATCGGAATACGAATTTCCGACGGCGTCCAGCGACGCAGGGCTGAGATAGAGAAGTTGGTCAGGGTTAACACCAGCGTGGTTGCCAGCCCCAGACCCAGCGCATTGGTCGCTGTGGATGTCACCGCCAGCAGGGGACACATCCCCAGCAGCTGTACCAATGCCGAGTTGTTCTTCCAGAGACCCTGGACGATTACCTCTTTAACCTGGCTCATGATTACTCCTCACAGGCCGGAAGATTGTTGAGTTGCGCAGGCAGCGTTTCCGCATAAAGCCCTGCACGTTTAACCGCGTTGACCACGGCGCGTGGCGTAATGGTGGCGCCGGTAAACTGATCAATCTCGCCGCCATCTTTCTTAACGGCAAAGGCGGTATCATTATCACCGTGAATCACCTTGCCCGCGAACTGCAAAATCCAGTCGCTCAGACGGACTTCAATTTTATCCCCAAGGCCTGGCGTCTCATGATGTTCGGTCACGCGGGTGCCAAGAACGGTACCCGCAAAGTCGGCCCCGACAAGCAGTTGAATAGAACCGGAGTAGCCGTCCGGCGCTGTCGCTTCCATGACTGCCCCAACAGGAGTATCGCCTTTACGGGCAATAAAGACGCGATGGTTCCCTTTCCCCAACTGCGGCGCCTGAACGATAAAGCAGCTTTGCTGCAGATCATTATCATAGACCTCTGACGGGATCACCTGATCGAACAGCGCTTTTTGCTGGCGGGCAGCCTGCTGATCGATAGTCGGTTTGGTCAGCTCATTCACCAGCGCGGTGAGCCCGGTCAGGGCCGCGGCGAAAATCGCCAGGGTCACGCCGTGTTTCTGCATGGTTTTCAGCATGGCGGTTCCCTTAGCGATGGCCGTAAACGCGCGGACGCGTGTAGTAGTCAATTAACGGTACGGTGATGTTTGCCAGTAGCACGGCAAAAGCAACACCGTCCGGATAGCCCCCGAAGGAGCGAATCAGCCACACCAGCAGGCCTGCCAGCGCGCCAAAAATCAGACGTCCCCGATTGGTGGTAGAGGCGGTGACGGGGTCGGTGAGGATAAAGAACGCGCCGAGCATGGTGGCACCGGAGAGCAGATGGATCTGCGGGCTTGCCAGCGATTCGGGAGAGAAGAGCCAACCGAGCGTCGCACATACCGCCAGCGTGACAATAAAGCTCACCGGGATATGCCAGCGAATCGCCTTTTGTTGCAGCAGAAATACGCCGCCCAACAGATAGGCAAGGTTGACCCACTGCCAGCCCGCACCTGCCAGCACGCCGCTGTAAATCGGGTACTGCAAAATTTGCTCGACGGGATGCCCGGCGTGCAACGAGGTTTTAAAGGTATCCAGCGGCGTAGCCTGGCTAATGCCATCTACGCCCATCCGGAGGCTGTCCATATCTCCGCTGGCGCTGTGGCCGGTGAAGATCACCTGAAGAGCATCCATAAAGCCCGGTACGGTGGCAGCTATTTCATGGGGGGGTAGCCAACTGGTCATCTGAACCGGGAAGGAGATCAGCAAGACGACATAGCCAATCATCGCCGGATTGAAGGGGTTATGCCCCAGCCCGCCATACAGCTGCTTGGCGATAATCACGGCGAAAACGGTGCCCAGTACCACCATCCACCACGGGGCGAAAGGCGGAATACTGATCGCCAACAGCAGGCCGGTGAGCAGGGCGGAGTTATCGGCGACAATCTTGCTGACCGGCATCTTGCGCAATTTAAGCACCAGCGCTTCAGCGGCGAGGGCGCTGATACAGCCGAGGAGTATCTGGAAGAGCGTTCCCCAGCCAAAGAACCAGAGCTGAACGGCAATGCCGGGTAGTGCCGCCAGGCAGACCAGCATCATGATGCGTGAAGTCTGGCGCTGGTTATGGGTATAAGGGGAACTTGCGATTCTAAAAACCATTTAATCCTCGTTTACTGCTTGCTGTGCGGCTTTTTTTGCCTGTACGCGCGCAATAGCGGCCGAGATAGCGGCTTTGCGCGGGTCGTCGTTGGCGGCCTGTTCTTCTTGTTGCGCTTCTTTACGGGCTTTAGCGCGGGCGATAGCAGCCTCAACGGCGGCTTTACGCGGGTCAACGGGCTCCGCCGGCGCGTCGACCGGGGGTTCCTCGGCCTGTGCTTTACGGACCTTGGCACGGGCGATGGCAGCCTCAACGGCGGCTTTGCGCGGGTCAACGGGCTCTGCCGGCGCGTCGGCTGGGGTTTCCTCGGCCTGGGCTTTACGGGCCTTGGCTCGGGCGATGGCGGCCTCAACGGCGGCTTTGCGCGGGTCGACCGGCTCTGCCGGGGCGTCAACCGGTGTTTCCTCGGCCTGTGCTTTACGGGCTTTAGCGCGAGCTATAGCGGCCTCAACGGCGGCTTTGCGTGGATCTACGGGCTCCGCCGGGGTGACTTCCTGCGCCCCGGCTTTACGGGCCTTGGCTCGGGCGATGGCGGCCTCGACGGCGGCTTTACGCGGGTCGACCGGCTCTGCCGGGGCGTCGGCCGGAGTTTCCTCGGCCTGGGCTTTACGGGCTTTAGCGCGAGCTATAGCCGCCTCTACGGCAGCTTTACGCGGATCCACGGTTGCTGAGGAGACCTCATCATGATCTTCCGCTTTACGCATCTCCGCCTGCGCAATCGCCTCTTCGACCGCCTCGACGGAGGGATCAATTTTCGGATCGTGAAGCTCGGCGGTTTTCTCAGCCTGACGCGCGCGGGCCTGGGCTTTACGCGCTTCCCGTGCGGCAATCGCTTCGCTGTTATCCGGACGGGTGCCGGACTGAATCACCACCTCTTCGGTGGCGTTGGCATTTTTCTCACGTACGCGCGCCAGCGCCGCCTTGATAGCATCCTGATCTTTCGCTGCAGGCTGCACCGCAGCCTGCTTGTGACGTGCCTGTCGCGCCTCTTTTTCACGCTCAAGACGAGCCTGACGGGCTTCAAAACGGGCTTTTGCTTCTGCAGCCCGTTTCTCTTCCATCGAAATGGCATAAATTTCAGCCTTCTCGACGCGGAAATACTGCACCAGCGGAATATTACTTGGGCAGACCCAGGCGCACGCGCCGCACTCAATGCAGTCTGCCAGATTGTGCGCTTTGGCTTTATCGTGCAATTGACCTTTGCTGTACCAGTAGAGCTGCTGGGGCAGCAGATCCGCCGGACAAGCATCGGCACAGGCGCTACAACGGATGCAGCCTTTCTCTTCCTGCTCCTCGCCCATCTCGCTGGCCGAGGGCGCCAGTAGGCAGTTCGTAATTTTTACGACCGGGACGTCCAGCCAGGGCAGGGTAAAGCCCATTAGCGGGCCACCCATAATCACCATCTGTTCAGGGCCTGGACAGAAACCTGCCTGCTCTAGCAGATGGCGAATTGGGGTACCCAGGCGCGCCCAGACGTTACCCGGACGTGAAACGGATTCACCGGTCAGGGTCACGACACGTTCGGTCAGCGGCTCGCCGTCAATCACCGCGCGTTTAACCGCATAGGCGGTACCGACGTTTTGCATCAGCACGCCGATATCCGACGAACGACCGCCGTGAGGAACCTGCTTGCCGGTTAAAATCTGGGTGAGCTGCTTCGCACCGCCAGAGGGGTATTTTGTGGGGATCACCCGCAGGCTGATATCATGGCTGCCCGCCAGCACCGCACGCAGCATGGAGATGGCCTGCGGTTTATTATCTTCAATGCCAATCAGCACTTCGCGTGGCTGTAACACGTGCGCCAGAATGCGGATACCTTCCACAACCTGCGCTGCGCAGTCCTGCATCAGACGGTCATCGGCGGTGATATAAGGCTCGCACTCGGCGGCATTGATAATCAAGGTTTCAATCTTATCGCCACCGCCACGCAGTTTGGTGCCAGTAGGGAAACCCGCCCCGCCAAGGCCAGCCACGCCGAACTGGTGGATACGCTCAATCAGCGCCTCGCGGCTTTGGCTGCGATAATCACTCCAGCCCTCGCGCTCACACCAGCGATCTTCGCCATCGGCTTCAATCACGACGCACAGTTCAGATAAGGCGGAAGGGTGGGGGACGGTATGAGGCGCGATGGCCACCACCTGACCTGACGTTGGCGCATGTACCGGCAACATCCGGCCACGACCAAAGGTCAGCGGCTGGCCGCGCAGTACAGTATCACCCGGCTTCACGCACAGTTCACCCTCAGCACCAATGTGCTGTTTAAGCGGGATGATAAAACGCGTTGCCAGCGGAATCTGACGCAGCGGCGTACCGCTGGACTGGTTTTTCATCTCCGGCGGATGAATACCGCCATCGAAATCCCAGATCTTCTCTTTTCTGAAGGCAGAAAATAACTTAAGCATGGTGTTCCACAGGAATAATACGAACCGGAATGGTTTGAAGATCCCATTTCCAGCTGTCAGTCGTAGGGCTGACCGGACGCAGCTCAATACATTGCGTTGGACACGGCGCAACGCAGAGATTACAGCCGGTGCACAGATCTTCAACCACGGTGTGCATGGCGCGGGTGGCACCGATGATGGCATCTACCGGACAGGCCTGAATACATTTGGTGCAGCCGATGCAGTTTGGCTCATCAATAACCGCCAGCATACGCACGGGCTCAGCGGCCTCTTCGCCGTCGGTCGGCTGCGGATCGACGTTAAGCAGCTCAGCGATTTTGAGCATTACCGCTTCGCCGCCAGGGGCGCAACGGTTTATTTTCTCTCCGCCGTTACCGACCGCTTCGGCATAAGGGCGGCAGCCGGGGTAGCCACACTGTCCACACTGGCTCTGCGGCAGTAGCTCATCAATTTTTTCAACAACGGGATCATCCTCGACCGCAAAGCGGCGGGAGGCATATCCAAGAATGAGGCCAAACACCAGACCCAGCACGCTGAGCGAGGCGATGGCGATCCAGATTGCATTCATTACAACTTCACCAGACCACTGAAGCCCATAAAGGCCAGAGACATCAGTCCTGCGGTCACCAGCGCGATGGCGTTACCACGAAACGGCGCCGGAACATCGGCCGCAACCATGCGTTCACGGATGGCGGCAAACAGTACCATCACCAGCGAGAAGCCAACCGCTGCAGAAAAACCATACAGCGCGGACTGCATAAAATTATGCCCAAGATTGATATTGAGCAGCGCCACGCCAAGCACCGCACAGTTAGTGGTGATCAAGGGCAGGAAAATGCCGAGCAGGCGATAGAGCGCCGGGCTGGTTTTACGCACCACCATTTCGGTGAACTGCACCACGACGGCAATGACCAGGATAAACGCCAGGGTGCGAAGATAGGTCAGACCCAAAGGAATCAGGATCCAGTTATCGATCCACCAGGCGCAGATAGACGCGAGGGTCATGACGAAGGTGGTTGCCAGCCCCATTCCCATCGCGGTTTCGAGCTTCTTAGAGACGCCCATAAACGGGCACAGGCCGAGAAACTTCACCAGGACGAAGTTATTCACCAGCACTGTGCCGACAAAAAGCAGTAAGTAGTCAGTCATTATTCAGCCTGAAATAAAAAAGCCGCCTATTATCGGACAAAGCCCGGTAAGCGACAACAGGATAACTGTAAGGTTATTACGGGTTCACAAAGGTCTGCTTCACGCGTACAGAGCGCTTAAAGTAGGGAACGAAGAGCGCCGTAACCAGTAGCGGGAAGAGCAGTTGACGAACGGCCAGCGCATCAGAAACCGGCGAGAAAGCGAAGGCTTTCACCGCTAATAACACCGCAACCAGCAGCCAGATAATATAGTGTTTTGGTACGCATTGACGTCGCTTAAAGAAGGCGATAGTCAGCCACAGGGTGTAGTACCACATGGCGATGGCGAAACCGAAGGAAATAAACCACATCACTTTATTACTGGTATTTTGCGCACTGAGGGTCTCGAGAGCATGCGGCGTAATTAAAGCCGTTGAATAAAGCACCAGCGCCAGCGATGCGCTTAATAGTGCCACCAGCAACCAGGCGAGAGGGGCAAGTAACCAGCCTCCAATTCTTTCTCCAGCGGTTGTGGTCATGGTATCTCCCGAAAGTTAGCGCGAAATCGTAGGCAGAATAGCCGGGGCAAGATTATATAACATTTCGCGCTAATGGCTACTTTCTTATTGTACGAAGCGCCAGACGGACTTTGGCACCTCGCCGATATTAAACAAACGCCCACCGGAGACCAGTTCTGCGCGGCGGTGATCGGCGGCGCGGTACATACTAATAATGTCCTGATTATCTGTAAGGGTGTAGTTCAGGTGATCAAACAATTTTTCCAGACTTTCAAGAGAATTGATCTTACGAAATTTTAATAAATAGTCCTGAACTGTCATTTTAATAAGTTTCCATTTAAGAGTTAGTAATACCAGCAGGGTAATTCGTTCGAATAATAAACGGATAAAAAAAGAGGTAAACAAATTGCACAGCGCACCATGCACAATTAAGAGTTTTCTTTGCCGATGAAGTCAGGCGTCGACCGACGCCTGGGGAAGAAGATTAGCGCTGTTCATCATCGCTGGCAATAAGCAACTGACATCATATGTCACCCTTTTTTAGGAGGGCGTTACTTATGCGGCGCCTCGCTGGTTACGGGGACGGGAGGCTGATAGTTATCAATATGGCTGGCGACACCTAGCAGGATCACAGAGACCCCCAGGACAATCCATCCCGTTAACTCAATAATTCGATTAATAATTGACGTCATCATCGTTGATATTTGTTTTATCCATAAATACAGGGGCTAAATTTTACAGCGCAGTACGCGTGGCGGCAAGCGCTTTGCGGGCTAGGTTTGTGATGGTAAACAGTAGGTTATAATTTGATATAAGATTTTACTTATTTAAGGCGCGCCGGGGCTGCCTCCCCTTCGGTATTAATTTATTGTGAGGGCAGGAGAGATCGTGTGAAATAGAAGGGTCATAAGATGAGAGGCAACGTCATGAGCGATAAAATCCGCGTTGGATTAATAGGTTATGGTTACGCCAGTAAAACATTCCACGCCCCCCTGATTGCGGGAACGGCAGGAATGGAGCTGGCGGCAATATCAAGTAGTGATGCCACGAAAGTTCATGCGGACTGGCCAACCGTCCCGGTGGTTTCTGAGCCGAAGCAACTCTTCAACGACCCCAATATCGATTTAATCGTTATACCTACCCCGAATGATACACACTTCCCCTTGGCGAAAGCGGCACTCGAAGCGGGCAAACATGTCGTGGTCGATAAACCGCTTACCGTGACGTTGTCACAGGCCCGCGAGCTGGACGCGCTGGCGAAAAGCCTGGGACGTTTACTGTCGGTCTTTCACAACCGTCGCTGGGATAGCGATTTCCTGACGGTAAAAGCGTTGATTGCCGAGGGTGCGCTGGGCGAAGTCGCTTTCTTTGAATCACATTTTGACCGCTTCCGTCCGCAAGTGCGCGACCGCTGGCGTGAACAGGCAGGGCCGGGCAGCGGCATCTGGTACGATTTGGCACCCCATCTGCTGGATCAGGCGGTCAACCTGTTTGGCCTGCCGGTCAGCTTGTCGGTGGACCTGGCCCAGTTGCGCCCTGGCGCGCAGGCGACGGACTATTTCCATGCGGTTCTGAGCTATCCCCAGCGTCGCGTTGTACTGCACGGCACCATGCTGGCGGCGGCGGAATCGGCGCGCTATATCGTGCACGGTACCCGGGGCAGCTATGTGAAATACGGCCTCGACCCGCAGGAAGATCGCCTGAAGAATGGTGAGCGTCTGCCGCAGGAAGACTGGGGTTATGATATGCGTGATGGCGTGCTAACCCGCGTGGAAGGTGAAGAACGCGTCGAAGAGACCTGGCTGACGCTGCCGGGGAACTACCCTGCGTACTACGCGGGGATCCGCGATGCCCTGAACGGCGACGGCGAAAACCCGGTACCGGCCAGCCAGGCGATTCAGATTATGGAGCTGATCGAACTCGGTATCGAGTCGGCGAAGCATCGCGCAGCATTGAATCTCACCTGATAGCCTGTTCCCTGGCGGTGGCTATGCCGCCAGGGACAACAACGCTAAACCCTGCCAGGCGGCGGGGAATCACTCAGCCGTTCTGCACGCGGGCAATCAGCGCCGTTTTTTCTGCCTGGCTGAGGAACGCAATATCCAGTCCGTTAATCTGCGCCTGGCGGATCTGCTCCCGGCTAAGCCCCGCTTGCGGTGCCGCTACGTTGTACTCGTGAATGATATCCACGCCCTGAACAGCCGGGTCGTCAGTGTTAATCGAGGCCAGTACGCCCTGTTCCAGGAAGTTTTTCAGCGGATGCTGTGCCAAAGACGGCACGGTGCTGGTCTGGATATTGGAGGTCAGGCAGGATTCGATGCCGATGCGCTGCTCGGCAAGGAACGCCATCAGCGCGGGGTCTTCTACGGCTTTCACCCCGTGACCGATACGCTCAGCGCCCAGCTCACGAATCGCTTGCCAGATACTTTCAGGGCCTGCGGCTTCGCCCGCATGAACGGTAATGTGCCAGCCCGCATCACGCGCCCGGTTAAAGTGGGACAGGAAGAGGCTACCCGGGAAGCCCAGCTCGTCACCGGCAAGATCGATTGCCGTGATCTGATCGCGATGGGCCAGCAGCGCTTCCAGCTCTTGCAGGCAGGCGGACTCACCAAAGGTGCGGCTCATAATGCCAATTAAACGCGCCTCTACCGGAAACGCGTTACAGCCTTCACGTACCCCGGCGATAACCGCTTCTACCACACCGGCTACCGGCAGCTGGTGGGTCATAGCCATATACCCCGGCGAGAATCGCAGCTCCACATAATGCAGACCATTGCGCGCGGCATCTTCAATATTTTCAAATGCGACACGGCGACAGGCGTCCAGCGAGGCGAGCACTTTCACCCCCCAGTCCAGTTTGCTAAGGAAACTCACCAAATCCGGTTCGTTTTGAGTCACCTGAACGTGCGGAATTAGCGCCTCAAGCGACTGGGCGGGCAGGGTCAAATTAAACTGGCGGCCAAGGTCGAGGATAGTCTGGGCGCGAATATTGCCATCAAGGTGACGATGGATGTCGGTTAAAGGCAGGCGGGTATCAATCATGGACGCACTCTTATTTAGGTGAAGTGCAGGTCATTATACAACAGGTCAATAATGTATTTAAAATGCTGCGTTAACCCGCAGGTAAAAAGGTTGCTGCGGGGGAAGCTTACCGCAGGAGCAGTTTCTTTCGCTATCCAGCGGACCGGCAGCGCAGCGTATACCCGCTATAAACGCGCAGGGTCACTAACACTCCATGAGCCACTCGCGAACCGCCGCCGTTAAGCGGAAAGACTGGCGCATTATCACAATAATGCCCTTAACTAATTGATATAACGAATAAATATCGACGCGGCGCGACAAAAGGCAAGCGCCCCGGTTACGACCAGGGCGCGGCTCAGGTAGGGTATCACTCGTTTAAGGCATGAATACCGGCAATTAAGCGCGCCACCCCTTGTTCCAGTTTGCTGCGTGGACAACCCGCATTAAGGCGCACAAAGCCAACCCCCTCCTGGCCATAGGTATAGCCGGGCATTATCGCTACCTTTTGTTGCTCAATCAGCACTTTCTGCAGCGCTTTGTCGTCAATACCGAGCGGGCGAAGATCGATCCAGGCGAGGTAAGAAGCTTGCGGCGGTTGCCAGTTTAACTGCGGGAAAGCGTGGTTAAGCGTCGTGGCGACGTAGTGCAGATTCTCTTCAAGATAGTGGCGAAGGGCATCCAGCCAGGGTTCGCCCTGCTGATAGGCGGCGATATGGGCAACCAGCGCCAGCACCGACGGTGATGACAATCCATCCCGGCCTTTGAGCGCATCCAGATAAGCCGCCCGGGTCGCCTCATCCCCAATCAGACCATACGCCCCCGTGAGCGCCGGAATATTAAAGCTCTTGGAACCCGAGGTGAGTAACGCCCACGGCCCCTGCGCTACTGCGCTCCAGGGAGTATGTTGATGGCCGCTCCAGACCATATCCATATGAATTTCGTCGCTAATTACTGCCACGTTGTGGCGTGCGCAGAGCTGGGCCATCCGGGTCAGTTCTTCCCGGGACCAGACTTTCCCCGTCGGGTTTTGCGGGCTGCACAGCAGTAAAATTTTATTCTGCGGCTGCGCAAGAGCATGCTCCAGAGCCGTCATATCGCACTGCCAGCCCTCAGCATCTCTGTGCAGGGGGAGGGCGACAACCTGGCGGCCATTTCCTTCAATCGCTTTGTAAAACGCATCGTAGGCGGGGGTATGAACCACGATGCCGTCGCCGGGCTGCGACCACTGGCGAATCAGTTCCGAGACCATATAGATAACCGACGGGCCATAAACCAGGGCCTCGGTGTCGATTGCGCAGTGAAAACGCTGGCGGAACCAGTGGGCCACGGCGGCAAGAAACTCAGCATTCTTCCAGCGGCTATAGCCAAATACGCCGTGGTCAATTCGCTGATGCAGCGCGTCGATAATGCAGGGGGCGGTGGCGAAATCCATATCGGAGATGGTAAACGGCAGCAGATCGGCAGCACCGAAGCGGTCTGCCACATAATCCCACTGGGTACACCAGGTGCCGTGGCGATCCACGACGGTTGAAAAATCAAACATTTTTCGTCCTTAATGAAAAAGCCCCCTTCTGCAAAAGGGGGCGAGACGTCAGGCTTCTACCGTTCGCATCAGCGTCGCCAGCTCATCTTTTACTGACTGTACCTGTGGACCAATGACCACCTGAAGGTTGTGCTGATTCAACTGCACGACACCGATGGCGCGGTTTGCCTTCAGGGCGTTGGTGTCTACCAGGGACATATTTTTAACCGACAGACGCAGGCGGGTGATGCAGTTATCCAGCGAAGTAATGTTATCAGCGCCGCCCAGCGCCGCCAGAATGGCCGGGGTGTTATAGCCCGATTTACCGGTCACGCCGGCCACGGCCTGCTCAACGGCAGCCGCGGTATCGATATCGCGGCCCGGCGTCTTCAGGTTAAAGCGGGTGATGGCGAAGCGGAAAATGGCGTAATAGACCACAAACCAGATCGCGGCCACCACCGGCACCAGATACCATTTGGTCGACAGACCGTGCAGGATGCCAAACACCACAAAATCGATAACGTTGCCGTCGGTATTGCCGATAGTCACGCCCAGCACCGCCATGGTAGTAAAACCAATCCCGGTCAGTACGGCGTGGATAAGGTAAAGCACCGGGGCGACGAACAGGAACAGGAATTCGATTGGCTCGGTAGTGCCGCCGACTACGCAGGCGATCACGCCGGAGATTAGCAAGCCCTTAATTTTATGTCGGTTCTCAGGTCGAGCGCAGTGGTACATCGCAAGCGCTGCACCCGGCAGGCCGCCGAGGAAAGCGGGCATTTTGCCCTGCGACAAGAAACGGGTGGCGCTTTCAGAGAAGCCGTGGGTGGTCGGGCAGCTCAGCTGCGCCTGGAAGATGGTCAGTGCTCCGCTTACGGAGTTGCCACATACGTCCATGGTGCCGCCGGCTTCGGTGAAGCGGATGAGCGCCACCAGAATATGCTGTAAACCAAAGGGCAGTAGCAGACGCTCGCCGGTACCGAAAATCATCGGTCCAAAGTCGCCCGCGCTGTTGATGATGTGACCAATGCCGGTAATACCCAGCGCAAATACGGGCCAGATCAACGGGATCACCAGACCAAACAGCCCCATCACCAGGGTAGTGATGATGGGGACAAAACGGGTGCCGCCGAAGAAAGCCAGCGCATCGGGCAGGCGGATATTGTGGAAACGCTCATGCAGTAACCAGATAATGACCCCTGCGATCACCGCCCCGAGGATACCGGTATCAATGGACTGAATGCCGATCACGTTCTGTATATTGTTGGCCTTCAGGATGGCGGCATCGGTCGTTGGCAGGATACCATTCGCCGTCAGCCAGAAGTTAACGGCGAGGTTCATCACCGCATAACCAACGAAACCGGCAAACGCGGCCACGCCTTTATTTTCGCGCGCCAGGCCCAGCGGTATAGCGATACAGAACATGACGGGCAGGAAGCTAAACGCAAAGGAACCGACCTTGCTCATCCAGACGAAAATGGCCTTCAGCACCGGGTTGCCCAGCACCGGGATCAGACTGATTACGTCGTGACTGCTTAATGAACTGCCGATACCGAGCATAATCCCACAGAAGGAGAGCAGGGCAACGGGCAGCATGAAGGTCTTTCCTAACTGCTGGAAAAATTCCCATAGCGAGACTTTTTGTGTTGTTTTCGTCGTCATCAAACGACTCCTTTATTGTTAAAATCAGTGTAGCGGCTTCGATGCTGCGAAAAGATAAAACGTTTTATCAAGATTTAGTGCGGTGTGAATCACATTCTCAGGCTTTGACAGGCAGTATAAATATAACCTATTGATAAAACGTTTTACCGGAATGGAACACAAGGGTGGCGGGAACGTATGGCAGTAGCAAAAAAAATCACGATTAACGATGTCGCGCTGGCGGCGGGGGTCTCTGTCAGCACGGTATCGCTGGTTCTGAGCGGCAAAGGGCGAATCTCTCCCGCGACCGGCCAGCGCGTTAACGACGCCGTCGAGCAGTTGGGTTTTGTGCGTAATCGCCAGGCGGCATCGCTGCGCGGCGGGCAGAGCGGGGTGATTGGGCTTATCGTGCGCGACCTGACCTCTCCCTTTTACGCTGAACTGACCGCGGGGCTGACCGAAGCGCTGGAGGCGCAGGGGCGGATGGTCTTTCTACTCCATGGCGGGCGCGAGGCCGGACAGTTAGTGCAGCGCCTCGAAATGTTATTAACCCAGGGTGTAGACGGGGTGATCATTGCCGGTGCTTCGGGAGTGAGTAGCGAGCTGTGTGAACGCGCAGCCGAAAAGGGCATCCCGCTGGTGTTTGCCTCGCGGGCAAGTTATCTCGATGAAGCCGATACGCTGCGACCGGACAATATGCAGGCCGCACAAATGCTGACCGAACATCTTATTCGCCGCGGTCATCAGCGCATCGCCTGGCTCGGCGGTAAAAGTTCTTCTCTGACCCGCGCCGAGCGCGTCGGCGGATACTGCGGCACCCTGCTGAAATATGGCCTGCCTTTCCATAGCGAGTGGGTGGTGGAGTGTGAATCCAGTCAGAAAAAAGCGGCCGAAGCGATGGGTACACTGCTGCGCCACAATCCGACCCTGAGCGCGGTGATCTGCTACAACGAAACCATTGCCATGGGGGCGTGGTTTGGCCTGATTCGCGCCGGGCGGCAGAGTGGGAAGAGTGGGGTGGGGACCTTCTTTGATCAGCAGATCGGGTTGGGAGCCTTCGCTGACGTCGCAGAAAACGCATTGGACGATCTGCCCATTGTCTGGGCGACCACGCCTGCCCGTGAAATGGGTTATCAGCTGGCAGAGCGTATTATGCAGCGTATCGAAAAAACCGAATTGCCGATGGGGCACCACATTTTCCCTGCACGCCTGGTTGCAACCAGCTAAGACGTTCTCTTCATTCCGGTTCCCGGCGACGCGTTTCGCGGGAACCGCCCCCTTGATGCAAATCTCCCCACTAATTATGTGAATGCGAATGATCTTGATAATTATTATCATTACTGAATATAATTCTGCGCAAATTAATAGCATATAAAAATAATGCTAAAAAATGGCGTCTGAAACTGGGATTACGTATGGAATACGCTTTTACTTCGTTCTTGCTCTGCAGCGCATTACTGCTTGGCGGCTGTCACAGTCTGCCGACCGAAAAGCAGCCACTCTCCTCTATCGACACAGCGCGCGCCTCGATACGCGATACCGCAACTGGCGAGACGTTGACCCCGAAGCAACTGTTTGCCCGCCTGGCGACAGCCCCCATGGTGATTATTGGCGAAGAGCATACCAATGTGGAACATCACCGTATTGAAAATGCGCTACTGCAAAACCTGAATAAGCGTCGTCCGCAGGGGAGCGTGTTGCTGGAGATGATCAACAGCAGCCAGCAGGAGGCGGTCAATCGGGTGAAGGAGGCAACGCGATCTGGCACGACGGTAAGCAGTAATCGCGCGGCGCATGCCTTACGCTGGGATCCAGGCTGGCCGTGGACGCTATATGGTGAACTGGTTATGACGGCGCTGGAAGGACCTTATCCGCTGCTCGCCGCAAATATCAGCCGCCAGCAGGTCAGCGAACTTTACACGCACCCGGTTTTCCCTGCGGGGGAGCACGCCTCGCAGCCGAAGGTTCATGAAGCCCTGTCGGCCATCATCTGGCTGATGCACGACGGGAAGATCGAAGACGACCAGATGCGGGCGATGATCGCCATCCAGCAGCAGCGAGATCGCTTTATGGCGGAACAGCTGCGCAAGGCGCCGCGCCCGGCTTTATTAATTGCGGGAGGCTACCATGCAGCGAAAGACATTGGCGTGCCGCTGCACATGGCGGATTTACACGCGGAGGCGCCGATAGTGGTCATGCTTACCACGGAGGGCACCACGGTATCGGCTAAACAGGCTGATTTTGTCTGGTCGGTGCCCGTCACCCGATGAACGCTCAGATAACGGCCTTACCGCGCGCTTCATGGCTCAGAAGCGGTGCTGCAAGCGTCCTCTTTCATATTGCGCTGGCCCTGCCTTTTCTTCTTCACTTCACGCGGGAGCATGACGCGCCGATGCCTGCCGCCGTAATGATGGAACACTCTACAGAGTTTGAGGTTTCGCTGATCCATCCCGATTCACCGCCCGGTATTAGTCAGCAGCGTAGCCTGGAGGCAATGAGTGAACAGGAGACCACGCGGCAAAAGGAAGCGCCAGCGCTGCCTGAACGGGACGACGCTGATGTGAAACTGGCCGCCGCCAGACCGAATCCCGAAAGTAAAAAAAAGAGGGAAATAAAGAAAAAAGCCCAGCGAGAGCAAAAAGAGGAGAAGGGCAACGCAAGCATGACCAGTCTGGCCGCCCCGCCAGTTCAGACGGTGCAGACGCAGCGTACCGCCGCCCCGCTGGATACCGATTCGGCGCATATCAGCCAGCGTAAAATCGGCTGGGAATCGCTGGTTAAAGGCAAGATCAACAAAATGCGCAACTACCCACAAGATGCTCGTCGGCGTAAACGCTCCGGTACGGCGGTGATTATGTTTCGCGTCAATGAGCGGGGCGATGTGCTGAGCTCACAGTTGGTCTCCTCGTCCGGCACGCTGTCACTGGACAGAGCGGCACTCATGGCGCTGGAGAAGGCGAGCCCGCTCCCACCGCCGCCAAAGGAGATTGTCAAAAGCGGCATGCAAATAGTCACATTGCCGGTGGAATTTGGTTTAACAAATATCTAATAAAAAACAGATCCACGTAATTCATTTTCGCGAAGTCGATTTCATTACATGCAGGGGCGCTAATTAACTAACACGCGCTCTGCGGATTTTTTTGCTCTGAGCAATGCGCTGTCATCCTTCGAAATAAGAAGGAGGGGCGCGGCTGCTCATTTTTCCTTGAAAATAAAAATATCAGGAATTGATTATGGAAAAGTCACACATGGTTAAGGGGCTGCTGACCGGGCTGCTTATTGTGCACGGTCATGCCTTTGCGGCGGAACGGGAGGGGGAATCGGTCTTTTCACCGCTAACCATTACCGATAATCCGCTGGAGGAGAAACAACAGGTTGGCTCTTCTGTCGAGAGCTATACCCGGCCGGGCGCTTACAGCTCAAGGACGCTGAATAAAAATTTGCAGAGTCTGGATGCTTCGCTTCGCAGCATGGCGGGGACCTATACCCAAATCGATCCTTTACAGGGAACGGTGAGCGTAAATATCCGCGGGATGAACGGACTGGGTCGCGTCAATACGATGGTGGATGGCGTTACCCAGACCTTCTTTGGGATGGCTCCGGCGAACTATCACGGCGGCGCCAACACCGCGGCAGGCGTGCCGCTCGATCCTAACTTCCTGGCCGAGGTCGATGTCACACGTGGAAATAGCGCCGGTTCTCAGGGAGTTAACGCTCTGGCCGGAAGCGCCAATATGCGTACCCTGGGCGTTGATGATGTGCTGATGGCGGGGCGACAGACCGGGGTGCTTTCACGCTTTAAGGTCGGAGATAATGGCCTGGGGCGCACCGGCATGGTGGCGGTTGCCGGGAAAACGGATCCCTTTGCCAACGGTGGCGGACTCGGGGCAATGGTCGGCATTAGCGGCACGCGGACCTATGCCACCTATAAAAACGGCGGGGGGCGCAGCAGTAAAGATTTTATCGGCGAAGATAATAAATACCTGCGCCAGGAGCCGCATTCAGAAATCTATAAACTGAATTTTAATCCGGATGAATTTAATAAAATCGAACTCTCCGGCAGAAATTACAGTAATACCTTTACCCGCAGGGATATTACCAGCGACGATTATGCGGTGCGTTATAACTATACACCGCTGAATGAGCTGATCGATTTTAATCTGCTGGTCAGCACCAGCCGCGGGAATCAATCTTATAAGCCCGAGTCGCTCTATAATTTTAACCACTCGTCCACCACCAATAAATCCAATGCTGTCGATCTGAATAACACCAGCCGGTTTACCCTGGCAGAGGATCTGTATGCCGAATTTCAGGTAGGCGGCAAGGTGATGGATACGCGTTACAGTCGCCGTTTTGTGCAGAGTACGGAAACCGATCGCAACGCCTTTGCCCCGGCAGGAAAACAGAAGATTTCCGCCCTCTATACGGGACTGACGCTGAATAAAGATATCTACCAGCTTGATCTCAACCTGAATTATACCCGCAGCCAGGTCGAGGGGCATAAACCCGCCTGTGCCGATAACGAGAAATGTTTCCCACAGGGGGCCACCACGCTCCGGCTGGATGACACGGCCTTTAACCCGTCGGCCACCCTCTCTGCGCAGGTCACCCCGTGGCTGCAACCTTTCGTGAGCTGGAGTCACTCGTCACGCGCGCCAAACGTGCAGGAGGTCTTCTTCGCTAACGAGGGCGGCGCCTCGATGAACCCCTTCCTCAAGCCCGAGAAAGCCGAGACCTGGGAGGCTGGTTTTAACGTGAATAAGAAAGGCTTGCTGCTGGAGCAGGACAGTTTCCACCTGAAGGCGCTGGCTTATCACACCCGGATAAAAGATTACATCAACAGTGAATTCTTTATGCTCTGCTACAGCGGCCAGCTCTGTCATGACTTTGAGAACTCATTTGATGGCTTCAACGCGAACGTCTACGTCAACACCACGTCACCTGTCACCACCAAAGGGTATGAGATCGAGGCGGGCTACGATGTGGGCTTCGCTTATGCCAACCTCTCGTGGAGCAAACAGCAGACCGACCAGCCCACTTCTATTGCCAGCACCATTTACACCTTCGCCTACAGCGATATGAGCGATCTTCCCGAGAGCTACGCCACGCTGGATATTGGCGGGCGTCTGTTCGATCAAAAAGTCACCCTTGGCAGCCTGGTGAAATTTACCGGTAAATCCAAACGCCTGAGCACTGAAGGGATAAGCTCCGACACCAACAGCGTTCCTAAAGAGAAGATGCCCAATATCCCGACGGTGATCGACCTCTATAGCAGTTGGCAGATGACCGACAACGTCCTGCTGCGCTTTAGCGTACAGAACGTGACGAACCGCGATTACGCCGAAGCCCTCAATCGCATGAACCAGAGTCTCGATTACGCCCAGGAGGGCGCCAGCGTGAACACCACCGCGCGCGGGCGGACTTACGTCTTCGGCGGCGAAATTCAGTTCTGAGCATCAACTTTTTGTACACTGATCAGGAAAATTTATGAACCGTTCTCGTTTATCACTACAACTTGCCGGGCTCTGTCTGGCCACGCTCATCCCCACCCTGGCGCTGGCCATCGATCCACCCGCGCGCGAACTGACTCGCTTTGCGCTCTCGACGAACTATCTTGAGGATGCCAACGAAGGTCTTTACGAGCTGGCCTACGACAACAGCGGCCACCATCTTTTCGTCGCGGTGACAGACCGCATGAACCGGGCGGCCAATAAGGGCTTTCTCTATACCTTTAACCCGGAAACGCTGGCGGTAGAGCAGCGTCTTGAGATGCCATACCGCGCCTTCTCTCTGGCGCTCGCCCCGACGCGGCATCGGCTTTATGTGGGCCATACCCAGTCGGCTTCGCTGCGTATCAGCCTGCTGGACAGCGAAACGGGTAAACTGCTTAAAACCAGCGACAAGCTGAGTTTCAATCTCGCCAACGCGGCCGATGCGCGCTTCGAACATCTGCGTCATATGGTTTACAGCCCGGCCTCTGACACGCTTTTCGTCAGTTACAGCAATATGCTGAAAAGCGGGGAAGGGATGCAGCCGGTGCATAAATTGTTGATGCTGGATGGGGCAACCCTGGCGCTGAAGGGTGAAGTTGAGGGGGCCTATAGCGGCACCGCCTATGGCCTGACGCTGGATGATAAGACACAGAAAATCTACGTGGGCGGCCGGGATTATATCAATGAGATCGATGCGAAGACGCAGAAGGTACAACGCACCATCGCCCTGAAAAATGTTAAGCCGCAGATCAGCAGCCTGCAGAATCTGGCCGTGGATTCGGCTTCGCAGCGCGCGTTCGTGGTGGTCTTTAACCATGAAGATCGCAGCGGCCCCGATGACGGCCTTTATATTTTCGATCTGCGCGATGGAAAACAGCTCGGCTTCGTGCACACCGGGGCGGGCGCCAATGCGGTAAAATACAACCCGAAGTATAACGAGCTTTACGTCACGAATTTTACCAGCGGTACCCTTAGCGTTATCGATGCGAAAAACTATAAGGTGACCAGAGAATTTGTGGTACCGGTCTACCCGAACCAGATGGCGCTCTCAGCGGATATGGATACGCTCTTTGTCGGCATCAAAGAGGGCTTTAACCGCGACTGGGATCCGGACGTGTTTGTGAAAGGGGCAAAAGAGCGCATTTTGCGTATCGATTTGAATAAATCCTGAAGCCAGATATAAAAAAAAGCCCCGCACTGGCGGGGCTTTTCAGGTTCAGGCTTACTGCTGAGGAACAGCAGGCGCCGCAGGAGCAGCAGGTGCTGCCGGTGTCGGCAGACCCAGCGTTGGCATACCGAACATACCGATAAACTCTTCCAGCGACATCTTCTGTCCGTTCAGGGTGACCTGGCCGTTAGCGTACTGCAGGCTGGCGCCAATCACGTTATCTTGCAGGGTAGTGATGCGGAACATCTGGCCCATCGCCGCAACGCCTTTCACCTGTTGATTCGCCAGCTTGCCAGCATCCTCGTCCTTATACCCTTCCAGCTTCGCAATCTGGGTCATCAGCTCGGTCGCCATATCCACCGGCACCGTCAGTTTGCTCTCGAGCGATTTCACGCTGCGATCCACTTCCTGGGTCAGGGTCTGGGCTTCGCCGGTCGCGGTGGCCGGATCTTTCAGGAACAGCGACAGGTTGAAGTTCGTTTCGCCTTTACTGTTTTTCCAGCTCAGCGGCGCAATGGTGATCACCGGTTCGCCTTTCAGCAGCAGCGGCAGGTTGCCATAGAATGCGTCCATCACTTTCTGCTGGTACAGCGCCGGGTTGCTCTCCATCAGCGCTTTGTCCGCCAGCGCCGCCTGGCTCTGGGCGCGATACTGCTGGCTAAACTGGTGCCATGCCTGGCCGTCAATATTGCCAATTTTGAGGGCCAGCTTGCCGCTGCCCAGATCCTGATTCTGCACTTTCAGGCTCTTCAGGGTGTAATCCAGCTGGCTATCGATGCTCTTGCCATCTTTAGAGACCTCGGACTTGCCGTCCAGATCCATACCCTCCAGCACCGCCATCTCTTTCCCTTCCACGGCGATGGCCAGCTTATCCAGGGTCAGTTTCTGATCGCCGATGCGTTCGTCAAAGGAGGTAAGTCGGCTGTTGCCATCGGTTTTCAGGTTGTTGAAGGTCAACTGAACCTTCTGGCCATATTCGTTAACCGCATTCACCAGCCCGCTGGCGGCGTCACCGGTCAGCGAGAAGACGTTGCCCTCGCGATCGGCATCCAGCTTGAAGTGACCGCCGCTAAAGGCCACTTTTTCGTCGCCTTGTTCATAGTTCAGCGCCTTCAGGTCGATGTCAGAGGAGGTGTCACCGCCGTAACTGATGCGCGTATTGACCTCAAACGGGGACTGGTTCTTCGCCAGATCAAACAGCGGCTTTGTCGCTTCGTTGTTCACCAGCGTGGTTTTCACCGACGCCATTGAGGGGATGAGGTTAAAATGTTTTAGCTGCGCCGCAGGGAAGGGACCATGATCGACCACCTCATCCAGCACCACGCTCTGGCCAGGCTTCAGCCAGCTCTCCTGGCTGCCTGCAACTGGCTTAACCACCAACTGCATTTTGCTGCTGAACAGCCCGCGCTGATAATCCTGATAACTCAGCGCCAGCCCGGCTTCCGGGGCGGTGCGCTTAATTTCGCTGTTCGCCTGCGCCACCATCTCGGCCAGACGGCTTTCCAGCTGTTTTCCGGTGTACCAGGACGCACCCGTCCAGATCACGCCTAATGCAACAATAACGCCAACCGCTACGACCGATTTTTTCATTCTGATTATCCCTAAAATGAAACCAGGCGGTAAATACCGCCTGGTGATGGAAAAGGCTCTCACTAGCTTAGCAAGAGTTGTTAAAAAATTCAGTAAGTGACTATAGCTTATTGAAAACCCGGGCCAGTCGACCCACGCCGCTGACGCTGACCGGCGGCTCACTGGCGCTGATAATGGCCGATTCGCCAGGTTTGAGCACCAGACGCTGCTCGCCCTGGCTGAGTACCGCTTCTCCTTCAACGCAGAAGAGAATTGCCGCGCTTTGCTGGGCAATCGCCGTTTCGTTGTGGCTCAGGTCGTGCAGAGCAAAGGCAAAATCATCAACCGGGATAGGGAAGTCCAGTTCCGCACCGTTTTTCACCGGCTGGGTTAACAGCTCTGCCGCCGGTTTAGCCTCGAACTTGACGTTGGCCACCAGCTCCGGAATATCGATGTACTTCGGCGTCAGGCCTGCGCGCAGCACGTTATCGGAGTTGGCCATCACCTCCAGCGCGACACCCTGCAGATACGCGTGCGGCGTCTCGGCAAAGAGGAACATCGCTTCCCCTGGATTCAGCTTCACCACGTTCAGCAGCAGCGGAGAGAAGAGGCCGCTGTCGTCCGGATAGAACTGCGCAATCAGACGGATGGTCTCCCACGGCTCGCCCTGCTGGCTGTTCAGCGCCGCGGCCAGCACGGCCAGCGCATGGGCTTTCTCCTCGCCCTGCATGTTCAGCAGACTGGCGAACAGCTGGCTTAGCCCTTTGGCATTGGGATTTTCCAGGAAGTGGGCGATAGCGGTATGGGCCCCGGCGACCGGTTGCAGCAACGAGACGATTTCCGAAAACTCGCGAAACGCATTCATCGCCAGGAAGGGGGTAAGGGCAAAGACCAGCTCCGGCTTATGGTTCGGGTCTTTGTAATTACGCTCGGCGGCATCAATTGGAATACCGGCCGCGTTCTCTTTGGCAAAGCCGATTTCAGACGCCTGTTTATTCGGATGCACCTGAATGGAAAGAGGCTGTGCGGCGCAGAGCACTTTAAACAGGAAGGGCAGTTCGCCAAAACGTTGGTTAACGGCGTCGCCAAGCCAGGCGGTTTTGTCACCGTCAATCACGTCACGCAAGGATTTCACTTCGCCGTGAACGTCAATCTTTGAGCTGCTCTTCGGGTGGGCACCCATCCACAGCTCGGCCATGGGCTGCTGGTCTGGGTTGGCGATACCGTAGAGTTCCGTTAACGCAGTTTTACTTCCCCAGGCATAGTTCTGCACTGAGTTGATGAGTTTTTGCATTATCAAGCCCTGTTTCATAAGTAGAATTAACTGCCCGTATTAAAGCAATAAACCGCCCGGAAGTAACCTACGGGCGCAAAAAGTCGTACTAGTCTCAGTTTTTGTTAAAAAATTGTGTAGGATAAGCTAACTCGCTTTTATAGAGGGCAACGGAAAATTGCCCGAACCATAATCTGCAATGTCGTAAGTGAGAGCACAATGTCGAACAAACCCTTTCATTATCAAGATCCTTTCCCTCTTGCGAAGGATCAAACCGAGTATTACCTGTTAACCCGCGACCACGTTTCCGTCACTGAATTTGAAGGCCAGGAGATCCTGAAAGTGGATCCGCAGGCCCTGACGCTGCTGGCGCAGCAGGCCTTCCACGATGCGTCCTTTATGCTGCGCCCGGCGCACCAGCAGCAGGTAGCGGATATCCTCAGCGACCCGCAGGCCAGCGAAAATGATAAGTATGTAGCCTTGCAGTTCCTGCGTAACTCCGATATCGCCGCAAAGGGCATTCTGCCTACCTGCCAGGATACCGGCACCGCGATCATCTCCGGGAAAAAAGGTCAGCGTGTCTGGACCGGCGGCGGTGACGAAGCCGCGCTGGCTCGCGGCGTGTATAACACCTATATCGAAGACAACCTGCGCTACTCGCAAAACGCGGCGCTGGATATGTATAAAGAGGTCAACACCGGCACGAATCTGCCCGCGCAGATCGACCTCTACAGCGTGGATGGCGACGAGTATAAATTCCTCTGTATCGCCAAGGGCGGCGGCTCCGCGAACAAAACCTATCTCTACCAGGAAACCAAAGCGCTGCTAAGCCCCGGTAAGTTGAAAAACTATCTGGTGGAGAAGATGCGTACCCTGGGCACCGCGGCCTGTCCGCCGTATCACATCGCCTTTGTGATTGGCGGTACCTCCGCCGAGAGCACCCTGAAAACCGTTAAGCTGGCCTCCACAAAATATTACGATGGGCTGCCAACGGAAGGTAACGAACACGGTCAGGCTTTCCGCGATATCCAGCTGGAGCAAGAGCTGCTGACGGAAGCGCAGAATCTGGGCCTGGGGGCACAGTTTGGCGGCAAATACTTTGCGCACGATATTCGCGTGATTCGCCTGCCGCGCCACGGGGCTTCTTGCCCGGTGGGGATGGGCGTGTCGTGCTCTGCGGACCGTAACATTAAAGCTAAGATCAACCGCGACGGCATCTGGATCGAGAAGCTGGAGAACAATCCAGGTAAATACATTCCGGCCGAGCTTCGTAGAGCGGGAGAGGGTGAAGCGGTGCGTGTAGATCTGAACCGCCCGATGAGTGACATCCTGGCGCAGCTCTCTCAGTACCCGGTCTCTACCCGTCTGTCGCTTAACGGCACCATTATCGTGGGGCGCGATATCGCCCACGCGAAGCTGAAAGAGCGTCTGGATAACGGTGAAGGTCTGCCGCAGTACATTAAAGATCACCCGATCTATTACGCCGGCCCGGCCAAAACGCCGGAGGGCTATGCGTCTGGCTCCCTGGGGCCGACCACCGCAGGGCGTATGGACTCTTACGTCGATCAGCTACAGGCCAACGGCGGCAGTATGATCATGCTGGCGAAGGGTAACCGTAGCCAACAGGTGACCGATGCGTGCCATAAGCACGGCGGTTTCTATCTGGGGAGCATTGGCGGCCCGGCAGCGGTGCTGGCGCAGGGCAGTATTAAGAGCCTGGAGTGCGTTGAATATCCTGAGCTGGGGATGGAAGCTATCTGGAAAATTGAAGTAGAAGATTTCCCGGCGTTTATCCTGGTGGATGACAAAGGCAACGACTTCTTCAAACAGATCCAGTCCTCTCAGTGTGCGGCCTGCGTGAAATAAAGATGTTCCTGCCGGGTAGCCCAGGGCTACCCGGCCTTAATAAGAGCGCACAAAGCGCCATGCCTTTTCTTTGAAGCCATCAATACTTATTCCTTAAGCACGTGAGCAATCCCATTTGTTTATCAAGGAGAAAGTAATGACAACGTTACGCAGTGAGAAAGATTCCATGGGCGCCATCGACGTCCCGGCGGATAAGCTCTGGGGCGCGCAAACGCAGCGCTCGCTGGAGCACTTCCGCATCTCGACTGAAAAGATGCCCGTCTCGCTGATTCAGGCCCTGGCGCTGACCAAACGCGCCGCGGCGAAAGTAAACCAGGATCTTGGCCTGCTGGTGGCCGAGAAATCCACTGCCATTATCAGTGCCGCCGATGAAGTGCTGGCAGGTCAACATCCCGACGAGTTTCCCCTCGCCATCTGGCAAACCGGGTCTGGCACCCAAAGCAACATGAATATGAACGAAGTGCTGGCTAACCGGGCGAGCGAACTGCTGGGCGGTGTGCGTGGGATGGAGCGCAAGGTTCACCCGAACGATGACGTCAACAAAAGCCAGAGCTCTAACGACGTCTTCCCGACGGCGATGCACGTGGCGGCGGTGATCGCTCTGCGTGAGCAACTTATCCCGCAACTGAATGTGTTAAAGCAAACGCTGGCGGCGAAATCCCAGGCGTTCAGCGATATCGTCAAGATTGGTCGTACTCACCTGCAGGATGCCACCCCACTGACGCTGGGTCAGGAGATCTCAGGCTGGGTGGCGATGCTGGAGCACAACCTGCGCCATATCGAACACAGCCTGCCGCACCTGGCGGAGCTGGCGCTCGGCGGCACGGCGGTAGGCACCGGTCTGAACACCCATCCGGAATATGCCGTGCGGGTGGCTGAAGAGCTGGCGGCCATCACCGGCCAGCCGTTTGTAACCGCACCAAACAAATTCGAAGCGCTGGGCACCTGCGATGCGCTGGTTCACGCTCACGGCGCCCTGAAAGGGCTGGCCGCCTCGCTGATGAAAATTGCCAACGATGTCCGCTGGCTCGCCTCGGGCCCGCGCTGCGGCATCGGCGAAATCAGCATTCCAGAGAACGAACCGGGCAGCTCCATCATGCCGGGTAAGGTCAACCCTACCCAGTGCGAAGCCATGACTATGCTCTGCTGTCAGGTGATGGGCAACGACGTGGCGGTCAATATGGGGGGGGCATCCGGTAACTTTGAGCTGAACGTCTATCGTCCCATGGTGATCCATAACTTCCTGCAGTCGGTGCGCCTGCTGGCGGACGGAATGGAGAGCTTCAACGAACATTGTGCGGTGGGCATTGAACCGAACCGGGAACGCATCAGCCAGCTGCTGAATGAGTCTCTCATGCTGGTGACCGCGCTCAATACCCATATCGGCTACGATAAAGCGGCAGAAATCGCCAAAAAAGCCCATAAAGAGGGGCTGACCCTGAAGGGAGCAGCCCTGGCGCTGGGCTATCTTAGCGAAGCCGAGTTCGACAGCTGGGTCCGTCCGGAAGAGATGGTCGGCAGCATGAAATAATCAGGTCGCCACATAGAGGTGCAGCCGCGGAATAATCAGATGCAGCGGCTGCGCCTCGGGCTTATAGCGATGCTGAATATTTTCAGCATCGTAATTGAGCAGTTCCCCGATATCCGGCATCACCGCCCCCTGATCCGCATCGTACAGCGCAATCAACGGCGTGGGGCAGGCGTACTGTACCTGCTTCTGCTGCCCGGCATACCAGACGCGGGCGATAGGCTGCACCTTCACCGGACGTTTTATTTTCAGCCGCGCATCGGTCGGCAATGCGGCGATGGCCGTGTATTCCGCCTCCAGACGCTCCAGCCACTGCTCCCGTGACCAGGGGGCGACGGTGCGGGGTGCTTTAATGCTCTTTTCCAGCATCTCCAGCACCTCGTTGCGGGTGAAATTCTTAATGATGTGTTTATTCGCCCAGCCGAAGCGCAGCGTAGCCGGGTGGCGCAGCACCGTGAGGGTACGGTAGGCATTAAGCGTGATCAAGCCGGGCAGGTGGCGGTGCACCCATTCAAAGCGGGCGGCGGGGGCGAGGCCCGACTCCTCAACGACGATCTTCTCGAACGCCGCTTTCAGCTCATTAATCTGCGTAATGCGGTTTTCAACCGTTTCCCGCCGTTTGCTCTCTAACTGCAGGCAGATCACCCCTGGCAGCCTTACGGCGGCTTTGCTGCTGCGCCGTTCGGATTGCTGCTGAATAAACAGGTGCCGGTAGTGCTGCAAGGCCATCGATAGCGCCTCTTGCCCCAGATGTTGTTTTACCTGAATTGTATTCAGCGGATCCTGTTCGGCCCCTTTCACCACCTCCGGCAGGGAAAACACCCGGGCGGCCAGCAGGCGGCACTGCTGAAGATCTTCGGTTAGTGCGGCCAGAGCCTGCTCCATCTCCCGGAAGGTGCCGTTAAGCCGCTCGATAAGATCGTAAGTCGCCATAGTCACTCTCATTAGTTACAACATACTTAATGTATAGCACAGCACGCCGGGTCAGGCCAGCGTGCGCGTGGGGTCAGGCAGGGACGTGGAGGGTAATGGCGTGGTAAACCGGCCAGCTAAAGCAAAAACGGGCGCCGCCCAGCGTGCTCTCATCGCACTGTACGTCGCCGCCCATGGCCTGCGCGATTGAGTGAACAATCGCCAGCCCCAGGCCGCACCCGCCGGTAGCACGGTCGCGGCTTGGGTCAAGACGGACAAAGGGCTCGAAGACCCGCTGGCGTGATTCCGGAGCGATGCCGGGGCCATCGTCTTCCACCGTCAGGCTTGCCCGGCTCCCCGTCAGTCCCAGCGCGATGTGCAACGTCTGGTTGCTGTAACGCAGCGCGTTATTCACCAGATTATCCAGCACGCGCTCCATCAGGCGCATATCCAGCGCACCGTACTCCCCGGTGGTCATCTGGCTCAGGACCAGCGTGCGCGTGGGGGTGACGCTCTGGACGTCGTCCACATAGCTGCGGATCCAGGCCGGGAGGTCCGGGGTGCTGAGCTGCAGCTCATTTTGCGGGCGATCGAGGCGGGCGTAAGTCAGAAGCTCCTCAATCAGTGCCTCAAGCTGTCCGATATCCCGGTTCAGCGCCTGCGACTCCCCGGCGGTGAGGTTTTCGCTCATCTCCAGGCGATAACGCAGGCGTACCAGCGGCGTACGCAGCTCATGGGCAATCCCATCGATAAGCTGTTTTTTGCTGGCAATCAGGGCATTGATATTGTCCGCCATCTGGTTGAAAGCGACGCCGAGCCGTTCGAAGCTGGAGGCGCTGTCAAAATGGATGCGTTCGGTCAGGTGCCCCTCACCAAAACGCTGGGCGGCGGCCTCCAGCCGCAGCATCTCTTGCCAGTGAGGGCGCATCCAGATAAACACCGGAAAGGCGAGAGAGATGGCGATAAAAGCCAGCAGGCCAATATCCAGCAGCCGCATCTGATGTAAGAAATAGAGATAGGGAACAGGGCCGACTGCCAGCACGTAATGGCTGCGGGGGATGCGCTGGATGAAGGTGTATTCATCATCCAGCGCCACGATATCACCGTCGCGAAGGCGCTGAGCGGTAGCAGCATCCAGCCGGTAATGGTTCAGCGGCTCGATGCGCAAATCGAAGGAGAGGTTCAGATCCAACTCTTTCAACGTCTGCGCCCAGTCGCGCGGCGGGATCTCGCGCAGCTCGCTGCGCATCAGGTAGAGCGAGCTTTTCATTAAATCATCCAGCGACTGTCGGCCCGCACGCTCGGCGGTAAATTTATAGACCAGCCCGACCAGGATAGTCATCACCAGAAAGCAGACGAACAGCAGGAGATAAAACTGCACAAACAGTTTTTTCACGGATCACCACCAAAACAACGATTTAACCTTGCCGTGTTGCAGCAGAGTCGTATGAAGGCGCTAGTGTATCGCTAATTGTACTGCTTCTGAACCGGGCTGCTTCAGTTACCTTGTTCGTCAGGCTAACCGTGGCCGCCACTGGCGCTAAGCGTGTTGAGCCGGTTCATCTGCTCCGGTGAGAGCAACACCTCCGCTGCCGCCAGATTTTCCCGCAGATGCGCCACCGAAGAGGTGCCGGGGATAAGCAGAATATTCGGCGAGCGCTGAAGTAGCCACGCAAGGGCTATCTGCTTCGGCGTGGCGCCCGCCTCATCGGCAATCTGATTGAGCAGCGACGACTGTAGCGGTGTGAAGCCGCCTAACGGGAAGAAGGGGACGTAAGCAACGCCCAGCCCCGCAAGTGAGTCGATAAATGCGTCATCGTTTCGGCTGACAATATTGTATTGATTCTGTACACAAACAATGTCCGTGATGGCTTTAGCCTCGGCGAACTGGGCAGGCGTGATGTTGCTCAATCCCAGATGGCGGATGAGACCCTGCTCCTGCAGCCTGACCAGCGCCTCCAGAGGGGCTGCAAGCGATCCCGCTTCGGGCCCGTTTACCCCGCCAAGCCTCAGGTTCACCACATCCAGCGCCTTCAGGCCCAGCGTCTCCAGGTTTTCATGCACGGCGCGTTCAAGTCCGTCCGGGCTGATCTCAGGCTGCCATGAGGCGTCAGCGCCGCGCACGTAGCCCACCTTGGTGACCAGCGTCAGGTTTTCAGGATAGGGCCAGAGCGCTTCGCGTATCAGTTGATTGGAAACATCGGGGCCATAAAACTGCGCCGTATCCAGATGATTTACACCGAGCGCAACAGCCTCGCGCAGTACCGAAAGGGCCGCCTCTTTATCACGTGGGGGACCCCATACATGCGGGCCGGGTAACTGCATGGTGCCATAACCCATCCGGCCCAGATTAAGCCGGGTGCCGGCGGGGGTGTACGTTTTAGGCATGTGATTGGTCATGAAATTATCCTGGAATGGGAGAAAGAAGGCCAGTTGAGCGCTTGTAGAGGCCGGGTTTGCCGGGCTAATATTGCACCGGGTGCAAATAAATATATTGCACTGAGTGCAATATTTCAATGGTGACGGGAAAGTAACGTGTCGGACGGATTAAAAAAAGCGGAAGGTACCCGTGAAAGAAAGCGACGGGAAACGCATCGAAAGCTCACCGAAAAGGGCTTAACTCTGTTTGCGCAGAAGGGGTTTGAGGGCACAACGCTGGATGATATTGCCAGTGCAGCGGGTATTGCCCGGCGCACCTTTTTCCACTATTTCAGCTCCAAAGAAGAGATTATCCTCGCATGGCAGAACGGCCTGCCCGAATCTTTGTATGCAGAAATAGTCAGCCGTGGCAACAGCACGACGCCGTTCGGCGTGGTCAGTGAAGCGCTGCTGGCCATGACCATCAGCATGGATCCGAATATTGCCGCACTGATTGCCCGACTGACGCAGTCGAACGAACAACTGCGCATGGGTAATCAAATGAAGTTTCTCAGAATGGAAGAGGCCGCTTATGCCGCACTTTGCGCGCTCTGGCCTGCGCCACAAGGCGCGCCGGCGCTAAAAATGGCGGCCATGGCAGCCACAGGCGCGATGCGCCTCGCAGTCGATGACTGGCTGTGCGAAGCGTGCCAAAAGCCGCTTGGCGACTACCTCAGGGCGAATATTCTTTCTTTGCAGTCTGAACTGTTTGGCGATTAAGCCCCGGGCGCCGGTCATTCCAGGGTTCGCTTAACGATCGGTCTCCCAGGCAATGGCCGCGTTCACTGCAGTCAGGGCGTCCTTTAGCTGCGGCATGCTGACTGAACCAAGGGCGAGGCGAATGGCGTGCGGCACATGCGTTGAGGTGCAGAATGGTTCTGCCGTTGAGACCGAAATCTGTTGCTGCGCTAACTGCTGGACCAGCCGGTCGGCCCGAACCTCCTGCGGAAGCGGTAACCAGAGAAAGTAAGCGTTGGGATGGCTTACGCAGGCGTAGTCAGAGAGTATTTTTCGGGCCAGCGCCTGGCGTTGACGTGCATCCCGTCTTTTGAGTGATTCGAAGCGTTTAATCGTGCCATCTTTAATCCAGCCGCAAACGATGGAGACCATCAGGGAAGGGGTATTCCATGTCGTGGCTCTGATAGCCCGTTCCAGCGCACCCCGCATCATCACAGGGCAAACGACGACGCCGACGCGTAAGCCGGTCGCCACGTTTTTCGCGAATCCAGTTACGTAAACCGTCCGTTCGGGCGCGTAGGCGGCAAGCGGGGGCAGGGGGCGCCTAACAAGAAAAGCATAGGCTGCATCTTCAATGATGAGCAGATTGTAGGTTCTGGCGATCAGCGCGAGTTCGCGTCGTTGGGCGTCGTTCAGGACCCAGCCAAGCGGATTATGTAGCGTGGGCATCGTATATATCGCGCGAATGCGTCTGCGCTGGCACAGCTCCCTGAGCGCGTTAAGATCGGGGCCGGTAGCTTCAACAGGGATGGCGACAAGCTCCAGATGATACAGACGGGCCAGCGCGATAAAACCGGGATAGATCAGCGCATCAACAGCCACCACATCCCCCGGATTCAGTAACCCCATCACCGTAACCGCCAGACCATGCTGCGCACCATTCACGATCAGAACGTCATCTGCAGAACGCTGAATACCGGCCGAACTAAGCCATGAGGCAATGGTTTCCCTGTCGTTTTGTCTTCCGGCGTGCGGCTGATAACGCAGCAGGGAAGCCAGATCGCCTGAGGTGGCCAGTTGCCGCATGGCTTCGCGTAACCGTTCCGCCTGATCCGGCAGAGAGGGGTAGTTGAAGTTGAGGTCCAGAATATCCGAGGCTACCGCGTACTGGTCAACGCCCAACCCTGCGGGCAGGGAAATTTCTCTGACGAACGTTCCTCTGCCGGTTTCTCCACTCACCAGACCCATGGCTTCCAGTTCAGCGTAAACGCGTGTAGCGGTGGCCAGCGAAATATGTTTCTCAGCAGCAAGTGCCCGGTGGGTAGGAAGACGTGTGCCCGGGGCAAGCGTGCCGCTGCGGATGGCGGAGGCAAACGCATCCACGATAGCTTTATACCGCGCTTTCATAGATTGTATCCATGACGATTATTTGATTGTCATAAATGGTGGGCCTTAGCATGGCGGGAGTCAACTTCAGTCGCTGAAGTAGTGTCCTAACTTTGAGAGGTCTAAAGTGGTAACAAACGAAGTCAGTGAAACGCGCCCAGGGGGAAGATCTGGCTGGCTAAGCGGCCTGATTGGAGTGGTTATTTTCAGTGGTTCGCTCCCCGCAACCCGGATAGCGGTTCAGGAAATCGATCCCTTTTTTCTGACATTTCTGCGCGCCTCCCTTGCCGGTGGGCTGGCGTTAGCATTGGTCTTGTTTTGCCGACAACAACGCCCCAGGGCTCAACAATGCCTGTCGCTGATTATTGTCGCCCTGGGCGTGGTGGTGGGTTTTCCTTTGCTGACTGCCATGGCGCTGCAGCATGTGACCTCCGCTCACTCCATTGTATTTTTGGGGCTGTTGCCAATGGCGACCGCTACGTTTGGCGTTGTCCGAGGGGGGGAGAGGCCCCGGCTGGCTTTCTGGCTATTTTCTGCGATTGGCAGCCTGCTGGTGATGGGTTTCGCGCTGTCGCAGGGATCCACCGTCTCGTTTACGGGCGATCTGCTAATGCTGGCCGCCGTGGTTGTCTGCGGTCTTGGCTATGCTGAAGGCGCAGTGCTCTCACGTGAACTGGGAGGCTTGCAGGTGATCTGCTGGGCGTTGATCCTCTCCCTGCCGCTGATGCTGCTCGCTACTTTTGCGACAAGGCCAGAAAACATGGCGGTGATAAGCCTGCAAGGGTGGGCCGCGCTGGGGTATGTCTCCCTGTTCAGTATGCTGATCGGTTTTATTTTCTGGTACCGGGGACTGGCGGCTGGCGGCATTGCCGCGGTAGGACAGCTCCAGTTGCTGCAGCCCTTCTTCGGCCTGGGCCTCTCGGCAACACTGCTCTCTGAAACAGTCAGCCCACTTATGCTGTTGGTTACGCTGGGGGTGATCCTCTGTGTGATCGGTTCCCGCAGGTTTGCTCAGGTATGAGGGCGGGCTTCCGGGTATCGGCTATAACCGAACACGGGTGGCGCTGTATGCACTCTGCGTCCGCCTTTGAAGCCCTACACAACGGTCAGGCGGTTTCGTTTCCTGTATTACGTAAGCCGCCTGCAAGTAGGGTAAATACCTCAATCACTTTTGGCAGCGTCTGTTGCGGAGCATCGCTGGCGGCGATCAAAAGTGCCGCATTCAGCGCAGCGCTGTTCAACAGGTGAGCAGCGGCTTTCGCGTCTACCTCTTTGAGAATGTTGCGCTCGATTAGCTCAGAAACAGTCTGCCGGGTGGCTTCCAGACAGCTATTCTGGCTTGGCCATTGGGAGGGATCGCCCAAAAAAGCCGGGCCATCAAGCAGCACGATGCGCCTGACTTCAGGATCCAGGGCCATTTTTATGTAGGCAATGCCTTCTGCCAGTATCCTCTCCCAGTCGTCGCGGGCCGTCACGGCGGCCGCTTTCGCACGTTGCGCCATTTCACCATCCACCTGCGCAACAACCGCGGCGAGTAACCCTTTTTTATCGCCAAAGGTGTGGTAGAGCGCCCCGCGGGTGAGACCTACGCTTGCGGTCAACTCATCCATTGAAACCTCGGCAAAGCCCTTTTCAGCAAATGCCTTACGCGCTGCGGCAATCATTTTTGCGCGGTTTTCTTCCATCATCTCGACGCGGCGTTTCGCAGCCATAGCACTCTCCTTTTGACATACGCTGTGTATCTCACTTGACATACATCGCGTATGTGATATCTATTTAACATACATAGCGTATGTTAAACCAACTGCAGCTCTCTTGCTTATCGAATTCTACCCTGGAACAAAAAGAGGAATCCCTGTGATCCAACGCGAACCTGTTTTTCCCCCAAACCGCCATGCGCTTTATGATGCGCACGGTTATTCTGCGGCAATTCGTTCAGGCGATTTGCTTTTTGTTTCAGGCCAGGTCGGAAGTCGCGATGATGGCACACCCGAACCGGATTTTGCCGCCCAGGTACAGTTAGCCTTCGATAACCTGGAAGCGACGCTTTCGGCGGCAGGCTGCACTTTTGATGATCTTATTGATGTCACGACCTTTCATACCGATCCAGAAAACCAGTTTCCTGTCATTATGCAGGTTAAAAACGCAATATTTCAGCAGCCCCCTTATCCAAACTGGACCGCAGTTGGCGTAACCTGGCTTGCTGGGTTTGATTTTGAAATTAAGGTTATTGCCCGTATCCCTGGCGCTACGCAATAACGCTGACTCTTTATCCACGCTGGCGGGTCGGTTGTGAGACTCGCTAGCGAAGCAGGCCAAAACGTTTATTCTCTGAAATAAAGGTTAACGATCCGCTTTAGCGCTGCTCTGTGGGCGATTCCCTGGCGATAAAACACCTCTGGATAGCACAACCAGGATTAATGTCAGGCTTATCGGCGTAAGAGCCTTCTCTTCCCTGCCGTATAAAGATGCGCTACTCTGATAAATGCGTTTGCACTCAATGCGATATGGAATCTGTGTACTTGCTTAATTCATCAAAGCAGGTGGGCTGACATTTATAGGTAATTGTCATCAAAGGTTAGAGAATGAAAAAAATAACGCCTGGATATACGCCTGTCGATTTATCTCGTTGGCCCAGAAAAGAGCACTTTGAGGTATTTCAGTCCTTTGCGCAAAGTACAATCAACCAGACCGTAGAACTGGATATTACCGCGCTGCACAAACATATCAAAAACGTTGGCTGGAAGTTTTACCCGACGATAATTTTTCTTATTTCAAAAATCGTTAATAGCCATGCGGAGTTCCGCATGGCTATAAAAGATAACGAGCTTGTCATCTGGGATGAAATACATCCGCAATACACTATTTTCCATAATGAAACGGAGACCTTTTCATCATTATGGAGCCATTACGATGGCAATATTCACCATTTTCAGCAGGTCTATTCAGAAGATGTGGCACGCTATGGGGATAATTTAGCCTATTGGCCTAAAGAACAGTCGCTGGAAAATGTCTTTTTCGTCTCGGCTATTCCCTGGGTCACCTTTACCAGTTTCAATGTCAACGTTGCGAACATGAAGAACTTTTTTTCTCCGATGTTCACTCTTGGTAAATATCATCAAAAAGAGGAAAAAGTGGTCTTGCCGCTCGCCGTACAGGTGCACCATTCCGTGTGCGATGGCTTCCATCTGGCAAGGCTGTACAACGAGTTGCAAGCGCTGTGTAATAACATCGAGAGCCTGGCTGATGCCCAGCAAGCGTAAAAGGGCACTTGCCGATCAATAAACCTGCGCGCTGCGATTCGGTGACGTTGAAATTTCAGCGAGCACAGCAACACCTGAATAAAAACAGGGGCGCATTGCCCCTGCCGTTTACTGGACGGGAATAGGGTTATCTACGATGGACTGGTTGAACCGGTTCACCAGAGTATGTTCATTGGCGCCGGGGTTATCCCGTACCGGCAGGACGCGATCGACAATGGCTTCGATGGTCCCCGTTCCCAGCTTGTCGAACGTCTCCTGGATAAAGTCATTGAGCGGCATCGCGCGCGCATCGCCACTTTTGTAGATCAGGTCGGTATCTACCCAGGGAGGGGAGATCTCAATAACCTGAACGCCGGTATCGCGCAGCAAGAAACGTTGGGACAGGGTGTAAGAGTGGATAGCCGCTTTGGTGGCGAAGTAGAGCGCGTTGGTTGCCAGCGGCAGGAACGCCAATACCGAACTGTTATTGATCAGTACCGCATCCTTCAGATAATGGAAAGTTACGGGTCTTAACAGCTCAATGCGTCAGTGAAGAGAGATAGCGCTCTGCCGGTATGTCATTGCCCAGATGTGGCATCATCGCCTGACGCGCCTGCTCGTAGTGGTTCCACAGGGTGTCGTCATGAAGCGACGGGATAGTCACCCTTTCGCCGCGCGCAAAGCCGGTCAGATCGGCGGCCACCACCTCTACGCTGCGTCCGCTGTCGGTAGTAAAGTGCGTGGCCAGTTGATTAAGACGATTGTGGTCGCGGGCAACGATTATCAGGTCATAACCCATACCGGTTGACGCGCCGGTAATAACGGCCGTGCCGCGTTGGATTGTGTTGTGCTGCGTCATTCTGTTCACCTTTGTTTTATTGATTTGGTGAATTCAGAATACGCACTTTGCCGATGTCCTGAATGACACCGAAGGTTGTGATTCAGGACATTATCAAGGAGAGCCGTCGGGGAGGGGGATAAGCGTAATTAAGCCTTGCCGGTGCGCAGAGACTGAGGCGGAATACCGTAGCCGCGAATAAATACCTCTCGCATATGCCGTCGGTCGCGAAATCCTGACTCTCTGGCGATAACCTCCATCGACAGGCGACTCTGCTCAATAAGCAGTCTGGCATTTTCCAGCCGTAATCCTTCTATCGCTTTGGCCGGCGTTTTACCCGTCTCTGAGCGGAAGAGACGGCTCAATTGACGCGCGCTGATATGCACGGCATCGGCCATATCTTCGATAGTGAGAGGCTGCCGTAGATTTTTGCGTGCATACTCTAGCGCCGTTTGCAGCCTGTCGCTGCGCGGAGAGAGCATCAGCATTTCAGAGTGTTGCGTCTGGCCGCCGGAACGCCGATGGTGCATTACCAAAAGATGCGCAACAGATCGTGCCACCTCGGCACCCAAATCCTTTTCGACCATCCCCAACGCCATATCCAGACCCGCGGTCAAACCCGCTGATGTCCAGATAAAATCATCGATAATATAGATGCGATCCTCTTCCACGCGGGTGGTGGGATGCAGGGTTTGCAGATATTGCGCATGAGCCCAGTGGGTAGTTGCCCGGCGGCTGGATAAAAGCCCGGCCTGGCCGAGGACAAAGGCACCGGTACAGATCCCCGCAACCCGTCGGGCTTTTGCCGCATGAGTTTGTAGAAAAGTGACTATTCCGGGCGTTGCGGGGTGCTCTGCTGGCGTGAGGACCCCCGCCACCAGCCAGGTATCGATTTGCGCTTCGCCGTCAAGCGCTTTACTCTCCACGCCAAAGCCATAAGAGGATCTTACTGCGCCGCCGTGCTCAGAGTAGACCGTGCAGTGATAGAAAGGCTCTCCCGCTACCTGATTGGCAAACTCGAAAATACTCAGGGTGGACAGACCCATTACCTGAAAGTGATCTGAAATCAATAATCCGACCTGGTGCATCTTCTGCTCCTCGTAACCTGACGCAGAGTCATGCGGCGACAAAAGCCGCACGCGTTTTAAGCAATGTGGTAATGGCTTTAAGCTGCTCTTGTAACAGGGCATGCAGCTCGCGGATCGCTGGCGAAAACTGCTTAGGGTGGGGACAGACAAGGTTCAGCGGCACCGCTTCCCCTGGCTGATCCGCCGACAGCACCCCCAGTCGCCCGGCCAGTACATCGGCACTGACATCGATCCACGATTTATAAGCTATTCCTATACCCGCCCCAGCGTCACTACCTCCAGATCGGCTTTATCCTCAATGGCTCGGCTTAACGCCTGAAATGGCTCAGCCTGGGAGTGCTGCGCCAGCATGGCTTCGGATTGCCAACGCTCAATCATCACAAACTGATGGTCGTTATCGCGACTGACGTACAGCTGATACTGTTCGCAACCCGGTTCCTGCTGAACCTCACGCTCAACTTTTCTTAATGCCTGTTCCACTTCGGCGCGGTATCCGCTGCGGGCAGTGATTGTGGCGACAACGGTAATTTCAGTAGACATATTCAGCTTCCTTTTTAGCCTGATGTAGAGAAGATACGCGGAAAAAGTAGCTGCAAAAAAGCAGGTGGAGGCCTCACCCCGTACCTGCTATTTGCTGCAACATCCTCAGCTTACTTTTGGAAAATCGACAACCGTATCGTTTACGCGGTTGACCATGTTGGTAAAGAGAATCGCGCTCACGGCACCGAGGGTGTCGATCACCTGCTGGTCAGTGAATCCGGCACGGCGAAAAGCATCTACCTGTTCGGCGGGCAGGGTGCCACGAGAAGAGACCAGATATTGTACGAACTGTACCAGGGCGTTAATGCGTCCATCATCCGGGTAGTGCGCGTCCCGCAGTTCACGGGTCTGCGCTTCAGAATAGCCCGCTTTTTTTGCCATCAACGTATGCGCCGCCAGGCAGTAATCGCACCCTGACTCCTCGCTTACGGCCAGGTTAATGGCTTCCAGCTCCCGGTCGCTGAGGCTGCTTTTGTGCAGGGTGGCGTTCAGCTGTAACATCTGGCCAAGGATGTCCGGAGAATGGGTGCCGATCGTTAAGTATGCGTTCGGGACTTTACCCAGACTGTTTTTGATGGCGCTAAACAACTGCGCAGTTTTGCCGGTGGCTTCACTTTCACTGATTGTCGGTAAACGACTCATGGTTAGCTCCTGTTTTCTCGATGATTTCGACAACGCTGTGGCACTGTCGCGTTGAATTCAGGAACACGTTAAGACGAAGGCGGCGGAGGAAAAAGAGGGCTTTTCAGGTAGGTGTTTCTCTCTGAAAGAGAAAATGCCAGCCAAATGAGGGCGCGACCGCGTTGCCGGGATCGCGCCCATTCGTCAGGATTTAAACAGGTTTTTCAGCGTATGGGGCTGGCAACGCAGATACTGATCCGGGGCATGCACCTGGGCTCCCAGCGCAGCGGCGGCGTGCCATGGCCAGCGCGGGTTATACAGCGCGCCACGGGCAATGCCGATGAAATCGGCGTCGCCGCTGGCCACGATCGATTCTGCATGTTCAGGCTCGGTGATGAGTCCTACCGCCACCACCGGAATGTTAACGACCGCTTTCACCGCTCTGGCCAGTGGAACCTGATAGCCGGGATAGACCTCAATCTTTTGATCCGGATGCAGGCCGCCGCTGGAGACGTGAATCACATCCACCCCACGCGCTTCCAGCATTTTAGAAAAGGCGACGGCCTCTTCCAGGTCAAAGCCGCCTTCCACCCAGTCCGTTGCCGAAATGCGCACGCTGATCGCTCTCTCTGCCGGGAAGGCTTCGCGTACCACGTCGAAAATTTCCAGCGGGAATCGGGCACGGTTTTCCAGGGCACCGCCGTATTCATCCGTGCGCTGGTTAGAAAGTGGAGAGAGGAACTGATGCAGCAAATAGCCATGTGCGGCATGGATCTGGATCAGGTCAATTCCCAACCGGGCGGCGCGTTTCGCGGCGCTGGCGAACTGCTCGCGGATTTCGGCTAGACCCTCCCGGTCAAGGGCGGTGGGTACGGTATAGCCTTCGCTGTAGGGGAGTGGAGAGGGGGCCAGCGTCTGCCAGCCACCCTGCTGGTCGGGTGCGATTTGTCCCGGCTTCTCCCAGGGTCTGTGGGTGGAGGCTTTACGGCCTGCATGCGCCAGCTGAATGGCAACGGGGATAGGGGACCACTTGCGAATGGTTTCCAGCACCCGGCCCATTGCCGCTTCGGTTTTATCATCATAAAGCCCAACGTCCGCCCAGGTGATCCTCCCTTCCGGGGAGACGGACGCCGCCTCAATCGTCAGCAAGCCAGCACCGGAGAGGGCCAGCTGCCCCAGATGGAGCGTGTGCCAGTCAGTCATGCAGCCTTCTTCGGCGGAATACTGACACATCGGGGCGATGACGATACGGTTTTCAATTTCCAGATTACGAATACGTAACGGTGTAAACAATTTCGGTTTAGACATGCTTATCGCTCCAGCTTTAACGTAAAGATTCTCTACCTTACTGATACTTATTTCTAATCCGGTTACGCATTTGTGCCTTAAAGGCGCGGTGACTGGCAATGCAGGTCAGGGGGCTTGCTGCACGATTTTACAGTAGAGCGCTCCCAGTAGAGCCAGATCGACCAGCAGGGCGACCGCAGGGGTTACGCCCAGCAGCGCAGAGACGTTCAGGATCAGCAGGCTGCTCAGGATGACAAAGAGTACAATGACAAGGCGCAGTAAACGTCCGGGACGTTCGCCCTGCCACTGGCATTGCACTGCTCTGCTCGCTACTCCCTGCCCAGCCCCAACGCAGACCATGCCGGCAAGCTGCCCATATTCCTGAAGGTAATGATGCGTAGCAAAGCGTATCAGTATCAGTCCGCCAGCAGTGGCGACAAATCCATAGCATAGACGACGTAACGTCGGCAGGGGGGACATCATGCCTCTCTTTGTCAGCCGGTAGCTGCAAAAGAAGGCCATCAGCCAGACTGCGGCATCTATCAGGCTGAGACTGGTTTCAGCCGTGAAAAACAGCGTCAGCTCAGCGCCCAGCAGACTGAATAGCATACAGGAGGCGATGTTTCGCGCCTCTGCCGGGAGGCGACCTGCGTTGTGTAAAGTGGACAGTGACATAAAAACCTCAGGGTAAGCGAAAATAAAATTCATCCATTAAGAGATGTGTAATAAGCTTATTGCCTGCGTTATCAGTGAATCAAAGTCATTGTTTTCAGCCATAGATGAGATTAATTCATCATGAAATTATCCCGTTTACCGCCCCTCGGCGCGCTACGCGCTTTTCATGCCGTTGCCACCGCGCTGAGCTTTAAAGAGGCTGCAAAGCAGCTTAACGTGAGTGCGACCGCTGTCAGCCATCAGATCCGGCTCATCGAATCGACGCTGGCGTGCCGGGTATTCGAACGTAATGCCCAGGGGGTAAAGATGACCCAGGCCGGGGAGCTGCTTTATGCGGGAACCTCCAGCGCGTTTACCGCGTTAGCCTCGGCGGTTAAGCAGATAGAGCGGGCCAGACACCCGCCTGCGCTGACGATCACTACCACCTCCAATTTTTTAACGAACTGGCTGGTGCCGCGTCTGGCGGATTTCAAGGCGCAATTTCCGCAGATAGATTTGCACCTGCACACCAGCGTTGAAAAAGTGGATTTAACACAACGTACCGTTGATGTGGCGATCCGCTATCGTGAAACCCCTGAGGAGGGGCTGCACAACACGCTGCTGTATGAGGACAAGTTTGTCGTGGCGGCCAGCCCGTCGCTCAGGCTGCAAAACCGGGAGGATCTGCTTAACGCCACGCTTTTCCATGTGGAGAACCGGCACGTACCGGCTGAATCCCCGGACTGGCAGCACTGGAAAAGGCGCTACGGGCCGGAAACGCTCAATGCCAGTAAGGGGCTCTATTTTAGCGATGAAACACACGCGCTGCAGGCAGCCGTGGCGGGACAGGGGGTCGTCATTGCCAGCAGTCTGTTGGCGGAAGATCTGATTACGCGCAACATGCTGACGACGCCGTTTAATTGCTCGTTACCGGGTGCCAATTATTATCTGGTGACGATGAACGAGAGTGCCGTGCGGCCGGAGGTGGTGCTGCTTCGGGAGTGGATAATTCAGGAGATGCAACGCTCGACCGCCTCTTTACACGCGGACACGTAAAACGTAGCCATAAAAAAAGGGGCCCTCGGGCCCCTTGCTGTTGACTGGCGCTTTACTCAGGCAGCGCGTAAACCACTACCTGGTCGCCCACCTGATCCTTCAGGATGGTGTTCCCCCCGGCAACGAACGCCACGTACTGGCGGCCTTTGTACTCATACACGGAGGGGTTGGCCACCGCAGGCGCTTCAACCTGATCGGACCATAGCTCATCGCCACTCTCCACCGAGTAGGCGCGCACTTTGGCATCCATTGAGGCACCGATGAAGACCACGCCTCCCGCTGTTACAGCCGGCCCGCCAATGGTCGGTGAGCCCCAGCTTTCCGGCATAAAGAAGCCATACTGCTGCGATGCGCCAACCGGACGACGCCATTTGACATCCCCGGTGTGCATATCCAGCGCGACGATCTCGCCGAATGGCGGTTCCCAGCACGGCATGCCCAGCCAGTTATTGGCGACCATCAGACGCAGGCCGTAAGGTGCTCCTTCCTGTGGCGCAAAGCCGCTCTCATTGCCTGCACTTTTGTCCGCCTTATCGTAATCTTCGCGGCTATAAAGCTTCACGTACTGCACGATATGTGAGGTGTTAACGATAGCAATCTGCTTATGCGGATCAAAGGCCACGCCGCCCCACTGAACGCCACCGGCGCTGTCCGGATAGGTTAATGCACCTTCACCTTTCGTGGTGGGCGGGGTATACATCCCCTCGTAGGTCAAATTGTCCCACAGGCGGCTACACTGCCCGGCGCCGACAATATCCGCCAGTTTCCAGATAGCGGGCTTTTTCGACTGGTCGAGCAGCGGCGCGGGTTTGGTCGGGAACGGCTGCGTAGGCGAGAGGACTTCCCCCTGCACCGAGCCATCACCCTGTGGTACCGGACGCTCTTCGATAGGCCAGACATCTTCCCCGGTCAGGCGGTTAACCACAAACAGGAAGCCCTGTTTAGTGGCCTGAATCAGCGCCGGGATCTGCTTGCCGTCGACGGTGATATCCATCAGGGTTGGCGCAGAGTTGATATCGTAATCCCACACGTCATGGTGCACCCACTGACGGGACCAGACCACTTTACCGGTGTTGATATCCAGCGCGGTGGTGGAGGTGCCAAGAGGGATAGGCTTGGTGCGGTTACCGCCCCAGTAGTTAGGTGACGGGGAGGAGACCGGCAGATAGACCAGGCCATGAGCCTCGTCGGCAGACATATGCGTCCAGACGTTGGCCGTACCGGTGCGTTTGCGGATGTCGGCCGGTATTGCATCAAAGGTCCACTCGCGCTCGCCAGTACGTGCATTAATTGAGAACACGCTGCCCGGAGGCGCTTCCGCATAGGCCCAGTCCTTACCGGCCCAGCCTACGATCAGGTGATCACCCACCACGGTTGGCGGCTGCAGGATAGAGAGCGGGAATTTGGCATTCACCGTATTCCACTGGTTAACGTCCAGCATGCCGTTATCTGCAAAGTCGCTGCATGGCTTGCCGGAGTCAGCGTCTATCGCGTAGAGCTTGCCATCCACCGTGCCCATATAGACGATCTTCTGGCAGGCTTCGCCGGCAACCGGATTTTTGGCCTGCCAGTAAGAGACGCCGCGGTTCTTCAGCACCGGCTGGGTCAACGCCTTGCGCGGTGATTTGGTGTCATAGTGCCACTTCTCTTTGCCGGTACCCGGATCCAGCGCAATCAGGCGATCGAAGGGGGTACCAATATAAAGGGTGTCATTGGCAAAAATAGGCGTTGCTGACCAGACGGTAGCGGGTGTGTCGCCTTTACCATCCGACACGTCGCCCGTATGAAACTCCCATACCTTGGTTAACTTGCCCACGTTCTCTGCCGTGATCTGCTTCAGCGGACTGTATTTCTGCGCGTTTAGCTGCCCGTGGAAGCTGTCCCAGGTGGCCGTAGAGGGCACAAGCGGCGTGGCCGGCTGGTTGGCTGAGGCAACTTTTTGCCCCTCACTTTTGCCGGTGGAGGCTTCATTGGTAGTTTTAGTGGTGCCCGGCTGTTGTTGATCGGCCGCGTCCACGTTGAGCTCTTCCTGGGTCCCCTGGGAGGCCTCAGCGGCTTTATCCTGCGCCTGCAGCGAGAGCGGAGCAACCAGCAGCGCTATCGCCGTCAGGCTGACCTTCATGAAGGGATGGTGTTTATCGTTATGCACGGGTGGCTCCTCAGACGTTGACGTGGTGATTGTGACGAACGGAATTGCTGCTCAACGCAATCAGACCAATCAGGCCGACCACCATCGCTGCCGTGATGATGTACTGATGCAGCAGCGCGGCCGCAAAGCCAATACCCACCAGTACCACAAGAGTGATAATAATCAGGAAAATGCGGGAACCGCGACGGGAGGCGGCCCGTAACATCAGGGTAAGTACCGCCAGCACCACGCAGGCGATAGCCACGCCCAGCGCGCCGATAGTGCCGGTGACGCCGGTTAGCGGCGTCAGCCAGGCGTATAACGCCACGGCGAAGCCAATGACCGCGGCCAGCAGCAGCAACAGGCTGCCGACGCGCGAAGGTTGAGATTGCAACATACCAGGAACTCCCCCTATCAAAAAAAAGAACAAATCATCACTATGTTGTTATCGGAAACACTGCGGCCGGGACCCTGAAAGCAACCATAAATAAATCAAGGTGCTGGGAATAACGACCACAGAATTCTCTGAACGTAAATGAGTATAGAAGAGGATTTTTTTAAGGGGAGAGGAAACCTGGCGCAAAATGATGCTTTGCGTCCAGGTGATGGGTTTTACATCTCCCAGGCATGGGGTGCAAAGAGATAGCCTTTGTTGCGCACGGTTTTAATACGGAACGGCTCGGTGGCATTATCGAGCAGCTTCTTACGCAGGCGCGAAATAGCCACGTCAACGCTGCGATCCAGACCGTCATAACTGACGCCGCGCAGGTTTTTCAGTAACGCATCCCGATCCATTATCTGCCCCGCGTGGGTGGCCAGCTCCCATAACAGATCAAAATCGGCAGTTGAGAGCGCTACCTCGTCGCCCGAGAGCATCACCTGGCGATTAACCGGGTCGATGGAAAGCGTACCGAAGCGCAGCATTTTATGGGGCGTTAGAGCCGGGGCATCCGCCGGGGCACCCACGCGCTGGCGTAAATGCAGACGCAACCGCGCTAACAAGACGGCGGGCGGTGTCGTTTTCAGAATGTAGTCATTTGCCCCCATCTCCAGCGACAAAATGTGGTTCATGTCGCTATCAAGTGATGTGAGTAAAACGATGGGGCCGCTATATTGTGAACGCAGATCCCGGCACAAGGTCATGCCGTCTTTGCCGGGCAACATGATGTCCAGCAGCACCAGATCAGGTTTTTGCTGGGCCACCACCTCCTCGGCGCGATCGCCGCGAGGTTCAACGATGACCTCGATATCATGTTTTCCCAGGTAGGCTGCAATCAGCTGGCCCACTTCCGGTTCATCTTCTACATATACAATCTTATTCATACAACGTCTGAGATGGCGAAAAAAGCCAACATACACCGCACTCCCTTAACCTTCCATTAATCTTTCGCAAATTGCAGCCGTTCCGTTATGCTGCTCATTATTGTGAATAAATTGTTGCAGGGAAGAGCGATGGGATTGCTCATTAAAGCCGCGCTGGGTGCGTTGGTTGTCGTACTGATAGGGGTATTGGCCAAAACCAAAAATTACTATATCGCGGGACTCATTCCGCTCTTTCCGACCTTCGCCCTGATTGCCCACTATATCGTTGCGTCAGAACGGGGAATCGAAGCCTTACGGGCAACGATTGTCTTTGGCATGTGGTCGATCATTCCCTATTTTCTTTATCTGCTCTCGTTGTGGTACTTCACCGGTTTTCTGCGTTTGCCCCTGGCGCTGGGCGGGGCCGTGGTCTGCTGGAGCCTCAGCGCCTGGGTACTCATCTTCTTCTGGAGCCGTTTCCACTAACGCAGCGGGCGTCCGCCGTCGACGCCAAACGTGCGACCCGTAACGTAGCAGCTGGTAAAGATATAATCGATAAGATCGATCACCTCTTTCTCGCCCGGCGCGATCTTCATCAGCGATTTATTCAGCGCCTCACGACGGTAATCCGCGTCGTCGTGGTCGTTAAACAGAATGAGAGAGGGGGCGATGGCGTTCACTTTCACTTCCGGTGCCAGCTTGCGCGCAAATGAACGCGTCATATTATCCAGCGCCGCTTTACTGGCAGCATAAGCGATGTGCTTATCGCTGCCGCGCTCCACGACGTAATCGGTGAAATGAATAATATCGCTCGCTGCATGCCCGTGCCCGCGCAGCAGATCCTGTAAAGCATGGTTAAGAAGATAGGGGGCGTGAACGTGGATCTGCAGCATGCAGGAGAGCGTCTCGCTCAGCGAAGTGCCCGGCTTTTCAGCGCGCCAGTCGCTGGCATTATGAATAATTCCGCGCAGGCCGCGATTATCGGCTTTCACTTTGTCGGCAAAGGCCAGAATACCCTCGTCGGTGGAGAAGTCGGCCTGAACGCAGACCGCGCCAGCCTTGCGCAGGGTATCAATGGTGGGATATTCCGTACGATAACTGACGATTACGGGCTGGCGTAGATTTAAAAAATGGTGAGCCAGAGCGAGGCCGATACGACGGCCTCCACCGGTGATCAGAATCGGGAGCGGTTGCGCGTTTCCCATCGTTTTCTCCTTAACCGTAAGACGATGGGTAACGGCAAGTTAGCCCATCAGCATCCACGTTGCCGGCACAGCGGCAACCAGTAACAAACCTATTAACCATAGTTCTTTGCGCTGCAGCGAACTTTCAATCTCATGTGTTCTGCGGGCGTAGATAAACACCAGCAGGCCAGGGGCATAGAGCACCACAGAGAGCAGCAGGTGCATCGGACCGGAGGCATACAGCAGCCATAGCCCGTAAAGGCAGGCGCCGATCCCCACTGCCTGATGCAGGGGTCTGGTGGCTATTTTTAACAGATATGCGCCTACCAGGAAATACGGTACCAGAATCATCTCTGAGGCGATGGTTAACAAGGTGTTATAGTCAGAACCTGTGAGCCAGATCAGTACCAGACACGCTTGTACGCTGATATTGGTCAGCCACAGCGAGGCCGCCGGGGCATTATTTTTATTCTGGCGGGCAAACAGGCGGGGGAACGCTTTATGCGTTGCGGCCAGGAAGGGCACTTCCGCCGCCATAATTGTCCAGCTCAGGTAGGCTCCGCATACCGAGATAATCAGCCCTGCGGCAATCACCACTTCGCCCCAGCTGCCCATCATTTTGACCATCAGACCGGCCATCGACGGGTTACGCATACCAGCCAGCTCAGGACGGGCTACCACCCCCAGCGACAGCAGAGTGACCAGCAGGTAGACCCCCAGCGCCGCCAGCACGGCGAGCAACGTGGCGCGGCCGACGTCACGCTTGTTACGGGCACGGGCAGAAACCACCACTGCCCCCTCTACGCCAATAAACACCCACAAGGTGATGAGCATGGTGTTTTTGACCTGCTCCCAGACGGGCACGCCCAGCGCCAGGCCGGAAAAATCCATACTGAAGACATCGAGGCGAAAGCCAATAAAGGCCAGCACAATAAACAGACCCAGCGGCACCAGCTTCGCCAGCGTAGCGACCAGGTTGATGCTGGCCGCCGTCTGCACGCCACGCAGCACTAACCAGTGGACAAACCACAGCAGGACCGAGGATCCCACAATAGACTGCCAGGTGTTGCCGTCGCCAAAGAGTTTCAGCTCCGGCGTATCGGTGAAGAAACTGAGGGCAGAGAAGACGATGACCAGATAGGAGACATTGGCGATCACCGCACACAGCCAGTACCCCCACGCCGAGCAGAAGCCAATGAGCTCGCCAAAGCCTTCACGGGCGTAGGTGAAAATGCCGCCGTCAAGATCCGGGCGAAGCCGCGTGAGCAACAACATGGCGAAGGCCAGCAGCAGAATACCCGCACCGGTTATGCCCCAGCCAATCAGCAGGGCGGCAGGGCTGGCGACGGCGGCCATGTTTTGCGGCAGGCTGAATACGCCTGCCCCGAGCATGGAGCTTAATACGAGCGCAGTTAATGCACTCAGGCCAAGTTTCTTTTCCATTGGCTTCCTGTTAAAAAACGGACCGAATCCAGAATAATTATTTCGCTATGGCGCATAAAAATGGTGGATCACACTAAGGCGCGGGATTTTACGGAGTGTCAGGAAGTCATGCAATGCGCAACGCTCTAAAAGTGCATAAAAAGCATAAAAAAAGGCGGCTACGCGCCGCCTTAATCAACCTGGATAATTACTTATACAGGTCAGCACTGATGGTCATGTTATTACCACGCTCCTGCCACTGGCGGGTGATATGGTAATACTTAGCCCCTTTTTTGGCTGCACGCTTCGCGACCTGGTAGGAGATCTCGGTCATGTTCGGGTAGTTACCCGTGAACTTAATGCTGTCGAACGGAACCATCTGCGCTGCGGTGGCGTTGTTCAGCTCTTCTACTTTCGTCCCATCCGGCAGCGTGACGCTGTAACGGCCACCTTTGGTGGTCTGGGTTTCGAAGAAACGGCCAACGTCAGAACTTGGGGTCGCAGTCGTCGCGACGCCCGGAATTTCAACGTTTTTCGCCGCAGCGCCGCCTGCAGCGATCGCCGCACGGCCTGCGTCAGAATCTGCCGGAATCACGTCAGGACTCTGCAGTACGCGTTTCTTCGCATCTTTTTTGTAGATGAAAGCGGTAATACGCTGGTTACCACCCGAGTTGGCATCGATCTGACGCACAATGTAGAAAGAGTCCGCGCCTTTGTTTTTGGCCGCTTTGGTAATGGCGTCGTTCACGTCAGGCTGGCTACGGTAGAAGCCCTGAACGGTCACGGTGTCGTACGGCTCCAGTAAGATGGCCTGATCTTTTGGCAATTCCATTACGCCATTAATGACGCGATTGCCTTTGGTTTCAGCTTTTGGCGCATCTTCTTTATAGAGATCGGCAATAACGCGCTGGTTGCCGCTGTTGCCATAATCTGCGGAGTCCACTACATAAAATGATGCGGCACCTTCTTTATCCGCGCGGCGGGAAGCGGCGTCTACCCCATCGCCGATGGAATTAAAACGTCCTACGATAGTAATACGATCAAAGGGTTTTAACGCTGCCGCTTGCTCCGGCGTTAACTCTGTCGCGGCATTCGCGGACAGGGCGGTCGCAGAAAGGAGTGCGGACGCCAGGAGAGTGTTCTTAAGCTTCATAAAAATAATCCTTCGCCTTACGCAAACCAGGTACTGGTGTTGTTGTTAATTTGAAAACGTTGATGATTATTGCATTTAATCCCAGTCGCTGTCTGCGCCATTTTTCACAGCGGGTGCTACCCTGCAATCCAGTTTCTATAACATTTAGTGATATGTTGAAAAAACAGGCGTTAGACCAGCAAAACTGATGAAGCCTATAACTTTCACAAGTAAAATTAATGTTAATAAGTTGATCTACGCTGGGGCTATATCGTGTTTTTCCCGCTTCGCCTGAGTATTTATCGGCTCTCGAGAAGAATTTAAGGCAAATATCTCTGTCAGCGGCCCGGATCACCTATTTTTGACCGATATAAAAAGAAATACTCTTTTCTGACGGTGGATCGCAGGCGTTATTTTCAGTAGGTTATAGAAAGTTTGTTACTGTTTAATTTTCTGCGGGTAATTTGTGGTTACCGCTGAGCGCTCTCAGTGGCGATGGCGCCCGTAGAAGCGACCAACAAACCATCATCACAAACCGATGGAAGGGAAAACTATGCGTATTGGGGTACCAAAAGAACGGTCGGCCAATGAAACCCGCGTTGCAGCAACACCGAAAACGGTGGAACAACTGCTTAAACTGGGTTTTACCGTCGCGATTGAAAGCGGCGCCGGCAAGCTGGCTAGCTTCGACGATGAAGCGTTTATTCAGGCTGGTGCAGAAATTGTAGACGGCGCGGAAGTGTGGCAGTCACCCGTCATTCTGAAGGTTAACGCACCGGAAGAGAGTGAAATCGGCCTGCTGAACGCGGGTACGACGCTGGTGAGCTTTGTCTGGCCAGCGCAAAACCCGGAGCTGATGGAAAAACTCGCTGCGCGCGGCGTTACCGTGATGGCGATGGACTCCGTGCCGCGCATCTCGCGCGCCCAGTCTCTGGATGCGCTGAGCTCAATGGCGAACATCGCCGGTTACCGCGCCATTGTCGAAGCGGCCCACGAGTTTGGCCGTTTCTTCACCGGACAGATCACCGCAGCCGGTAAAGTGCCGCCTGCCAAGGTGATGGTCATTGGTGCAGGTGTCGCCGGTCTCGCTGCGATTGGTGCGGCTAACAGTCTGGGCGCTATTGTCCGTGCTTTTGATACCCGTCCGGAAGTGAAAGAGCAGGTGCAGAGTATGGGCGCCGAGTTCCTGGAGCTGGACTTCAAAGAAGAAGCGGGCAGCGGCGATGGCTATGCGAAGGTGATGTCAGAGGCCTTTATTAAAGCCGAGATGGCGCTGTTCGCGGCGCAGGCGAAAGAGGTGGACATTATCGTCACCACCGCGCTGATCCCAGGCAAACCTGCACCGAAGCTGATCACCCGCGAAATGGTCGACGCCATGAAACCCGGCAGCGTCATCGTTGACCTGGCGTCTCAAAACGGCGGCAACTGTGAATACACGGTGCCTGGCGTGGTGACCACCACCGATAACGGCGTCAAGGTCATCGGCTATACCGATCTGCCGGGTCGTCTGCCAACGCAGTCTTCTCAGTTGTATGGCACCAACCTCGTTAACCTGCTGAAACTGCTCTGCAAAGAGAAAGATGGCAACATCACCGTCGATTTTGAAGATGTTGTGGTGCGTGGCGTGACCGTCGTACGCGAGGGTGAAATCACCTGGCCGGCCCCGCCAATTCAGGTGTCCGCTCAGCCTCAGGCGGCGGCGAAAGCTGCACCGGAGCCGAAAGAGCCTGAAAAACCGGCATCGCCATGGCGCAAATACGCCTTTATGGCGCTGGGTATCATTCTGTTTGGCTGGCTGGCCGACGTGGCGCCAAAAGAGTTCCTCGGACATTTCACCGTCTTCGCGCTCTCCTGCGTGGTGGGCTACTACGTCGTCTGGAACGTTTCTCACGCGTTGCACACGCCGCTGATGTCGGTAACCAACGCCATCTCCGGGATCATCGTCGTCGGTGCACTGCTGCAGATTGGCCACGGCGGCTGGGTCAGCTTCCTGAGCTTTATCGCGGTGCTGATCGCCAGTATCAATATCTTCGGTGGTTTCACCGTGACTCAGCGCATGCTGAAAATGTTTCGTAAAGGCTAAGGGGTAGCATATGTCTGGAGGATTAGTGACAGCCGCATACATTGTTGCTGCGATCCTGTTTATTTTCAGCCTGGCGGGGCTCTCAAAGCACGAGACCTCCCAGCAGGGTAACAATTTTGGTATCGCCGGGATGGCGATTGCGCTGATTGCCACCATCTTTGGGCCGGATACCGGCAACGTGGCGTGGATTCTGGTGGCAATGATCATCGGTGGTGCAATCGGGATTCGTCTGGCGAAGCGCGTTGAGATGACCGAAATGCCGGAGCTGGTAGCGATTTTGCACAGCTTTGTCGGACTGGCGGCGGTGCTGGTAGGCTTCAATAGCTACCTGTATCACGAGCCTGGCATGGAGCCGATTCTGGTGAATATTCACCTGACGGAAGTGTTCCTGGGCATCTTTATCGGTGCGGTGACCTTCACCGGTTCAATCGTGGCCTTCGGCAAACTGCGCGGCAAAATTTCGTCAAAACCGCTGATGCTGCCTAATCGCCACAAGCTGAACCTGGCGGCGCTGGTGGTATCCTTTGTACTGCTGTTGATCTTCGTGCGTACCGAAAGCGTAGGGATGCAGGTACTGGCGCTGCTGGTGATGACCATGATCGCGCTGGCGTTTGGCTGGCATCTGGTGGCTTCCATCGGCGGGGCAGATATGCCGGTCGTGGTCTCAATGCTGAACTCCTACTCGGGCTGGGCAGCGGCGGCAGCGGGCTTTATGCTGAGCAACGACCTGCTGATCGTCACCGGTGCGCTGGTGGGCTCTTCCGGTGCGATCCTCTCCTACATCATGTGTAAAGCGATGAACCGCTCGTTTATCAGCGTCATCGCCGGCGGCTTCGGTACCGACGGTTCTTCTACGGGGTCTGAAGACGAAGTGGGCGAGCACCGCGAGATTTCCGCCGAGGAGACCGCAGAAATGCTGAAAAATGCCCATTCGGTGATCATCACTCCGGGCTACGGCATGGCGGTTGCGCAGGCGCAATATCCGGTGGCGGAAATTACCGAGAAGCTGCGGGCGCGTGGCATCAAGGTGCGCTTCGGTATTCACCCGGTTGCCGGGCGTCTTCCTGGGCACATGAACGTGCTGCTGGCAGAGGCGAAAGTCCCTTACGATATCGTGCTGGAGATGGATGAGATCAACGATGATTTCGCCGATACCGACACCGTGCTGGTTATCGGCGCGAACGATACCGTCAACCCGGCGGCGCAGGACGATCCAAAGAGTCCTATCGCCGGCATGCCGGTGCTTGAAGTATGGAAAGCGCAGAATGTTATCGTCTTCAAACGCTCTATGAATACGGGCTATGCAGGCGTTCAGAATCCATTGTTCTTCAAAGAGAACACCCACATGCTGTTTGGTGACGCCAAAGCCAGCGTGGACGCGATTCTGAAAGCGTTGTAACGCAACCATTGGCCGTAATGACAAACCGCTCTTCGGGGCGGTTTTCTTATTTCTGCGGTCAGCCTTTCTCGTCTGTCTATACTTTTAGCTTTGCGCAAGACGAGGAGGTGTAATGCAATTTCTGTCCCGCTTCGACATCATTGACCTGATGATGAGACCCACTTTCTGGATTGGCGTCGCCACCGTTATCATCGTGACGCTGTTGGTCTACTGGCTGCTCACGCGCCTGATAGGGTTCATCAAAAAAGGGATCACCACCTGGGGCGACAAGCATCCCACCACAAACCGGATGCGCTTTGTGCTGATGGAGATGCTGAACAGAACCAGCCGTTTCCTGCTGTTTGTGGTGGCGCTGCTGGTCAGTCTACGATTTGTTGATTTGCCGTCCCATCTCTCCGGGACGCTTAGCCATGCCTGGTTCCTGGTCTTTGCCATTCAGGTGGCCTTGTGGCTGGATCAGGGAGTGGTCTCCTGGCTGCGTCACATCATGCTGGCGCCGGGAAGCCACAAGAACCCTGTTACCCTGGTGATCACCGGGTTGATTCTGCGGGCGGTGGTCTGGTCGGTCATGCTGCTCTCTATTCTTGCCAATGCGGGCGTCAATATCACTGCGCTGGTGGCCAGCCTGGGGGTAGGGGGGATCGCCATTGCGCTGGCGGTGCAAACGATTCTTAGCGATGTCTTTGCGTCGCTCTCCATTGGTTTTGATAAACCCTTTGAAATCGGCGATTTCGTGGTGTTTAACGATGTCGCCGGGACGGTGGAACATATTGGCCTGAAAACGACCCGTATTCGTAGCCTGAGCGGCGAACAGATCGTTTGCGGGAACGCGATTCTGCTCCAGCAAACGCTGCATAACTATAAGCGCATGCAGACTCGCCGTATCGTCTTTACGTTTGGGGTGGCCAGCGACACGCCGCCGGAAAAATTACGCGTGATTGGCGATAACGTGAAAAACATCATCACCGATGTCGGTGAAACCCGGTTTGACCGTGCCCATCTGCTGGGATTTGATACTGACAGGCTCACCTTTGAGGTGGTGCATATCGTGAACACGGCGGATTACAACAAGTACATGGATATTCAGCAGGAGATCAATATCCGGATTCTTGAAAGCCTGAATGAAGCCGGCGTTAAGCTTGCTCTGCCCAGTATGGTGCTGCACGCCCCCTGGATGCAGAAAGGCGAGAACAGACAACAAACTGCGCCTCAGCAGAGGGCAGCAGAAAGCTAAAAAAAAGCCCGCCATTGCGGCGGGCTTTTTCATCTCTAGTCGTCCTCTTCGTCATCCAGCTCAACCGGCGTCTGATACTGATCCGGTTTAATGACCAACAGGTCGCAGCGCAGATGGTCAATTACCTGTTCCGCCGTGTTACCGAGGAAGGCTGCGGAGATACCGGTGCGACCCACGGTACCTAAGACCACAATCCCCGCCTGGAGATGTTCCGCCAGATCCGGTATCACCTCTTCCGGCAATCCTTTCTCTACATGGGTGAGCTTTTCATCAATACCAAATTTCTGCCGTAGGGCCTTCATGGCCAGCAAGTGCTGTCCACGAATGGCATCGTTATAAACGCTGGGATCAAATTCCGGTAATTCGATGGCGATATTGATAGGAGTAACGGGATAAGCACCGACCAGATGCACTTCGGTATGGTTAACCTGCTCGGCGAGTTGGATGGTCTCTTTAAGCAGTTTCTCGTTCAGAGAGTTGTGGTAGTCCTCTTCACTGGCGAGATTCACGGCGACTACGGCTTTGCCGCCTTCTGGCCACGGCTGATCTTTTACCATCCAGACCGGGCAAGGGCATTTACGCAACAAGTGCCAGTCGGTCGGGGTGAAGATCACGGCTTCAAGTTTGTCATGCTGGTGGGCCATTTTCAGCAGTAAATCATGCTCGCCCGCGATGACTTCCTGAATAATGGCCTCGAATGGACGGTTATGCCAGACCACTTTGATATCGATAGGCACGCCGGCTTCAAGATAATATTTTGCCTGCTCGCGGATCCACGCGGTTCGCTGACTGATCACTCCCTGACGCATAGCGGTGCGCTCGTCAGGCGACAGAAGGGTGGTCATTTCGTAAGAGAAGTCATAGATCGGCAAAAACGCTTTGATTTTGCCACCAATCCGTTGATGTAAATAGACAGCTCTTCGTAACGCTGGTTGATCGTCCTGATTAGGATCGATGGCCACCAGCATGTTTTGATACTTTGCCATACAGGTCTCCTTACAACTGTCACCACAGTCTGTAATTCAAAGAGTAACCCATATATGTGGAATGAAACAGGGGGGAAGTTTTCGTCAGATCAATAAATCAGGAAATTTTACTTCCACGCCGGTTTCCCTGTGATATCACGGGTTTTAATGGTTTTAGCCGTTCACCCAAAAGAGAAAAAGCCCACTGGATGGGGCTTTTTGCCGTTTTTATTTTCAGGCGTTTTTCCTGGGTTCCTAGATATCATCGCGGGTATACCCGACAACGATTTCAAGCGTATTACGAATGATATCGCAGGCTTCAGGATCCGTGGTCACATCAAGCGCATGTATCAGTTGCAAGATTAGCTCTTTATTAGACAGGCTCTCTCCACACACCATCATGCAGCGAATGGCGGCACCAAGAACCGCAGCTTCATCCTGCAGTGACCCCTCCGCCGTACTAAAATGTTGAGCCAGTCCGCGGTCATGCAGAGCATCAAAAAGGTAAGTGTGCTGAGTGCTGACATTATTCATGGAATTCTCTCTTAACGATCAAAAAACAGGGCGATGAGACTGTTGTAATGCGCGATTTCATCTTCATCAGTCGCCATCTCAATTTTGCCAAGCAGCTTCGAGCAAATAGTCATACGACTAAGTTGTACACGTTCTTTTAAAATCTCACTGACGATCGCACCCAGCGTCTCTTCCGGCGTTGGGAGCATTTTTTTATTGAAATAGACTACCAGAGCAGCTTCAGCTGCTGATCTTGCGCGATTGTGACGCATTTAATCCGCCAGTTAGTTATTAGCCCAGAGTTGGAATGACCTAAATCTAAACTAGTCGCACAAATCTGTACAGTGGTGTTGTACAACTTTTTTCGTCTTTAGCTGGTTTTGTGATGTCCATAGCTCGTTCGGGTATTCATATATGGCACATGAGAAGAGTGAAAAATAAAAAAAGTGTAAACGGTAATATGAGGGAATTATTGCAAAGGGAATGTTTATATATCTTTAAACGCTACAATTTCAATAAGATGGAATTAAGTGGCTGCCGATTCGCTCGAATATATAGTAAGCAGAACTTATACTTTCAATGCAGCACAAGCTGTAGACCCTACTGGAGTTTCAAATGAAATCCATACTCTCTAGCGTAAATAAAGAGCAGCCTAAACAGCCGCAAAAGATGCCTGATGATAAACAGGGCAACAAACAACAACCGAGCAAAAGTAAATAGCTCAAGCTATCCTGTCTGACGGAGGCGTAATGGCTGATCGTCCTGATTTAATTGATCCTTTACCAGAAGATGACACCGTTCCTGGTGATGATGTGCCTGATGTGCCAGATGTGAATGACCCGCTGGCGCCTGAAGATCCGGATGGTGTGAACAAACCACTCTGATCGGCTCGCATCTAAACCGCCTTCGGGCGGTTTTTTGCTGGGTAAAGAAAAGAGGAGGGGGGAGTACAAGGAGAACCCGACCGATAATATCGCATTACCGATCGGATATAACGTTTAAACAGGCGTTACGCGACGTTACGCGTATGGCCGGCCAGGACCGCCAGCGCTTCACCGTTTTCGATGGTGATATATTTACCTTTCACCGCCAGCATGCCGCTTTTCTGGAAACGACCCAGCAGACGGGAGATAGTCTCTACGGTGAGTCCCAGATAGTTACCGATATCGCCACGCGTCATGGTCAGACGGAACTCGCGTGGTGAGAATCCTCGCTCGGCAAAACGGCGAGAGAGGTTATAGATAAAGGCCGCCAGGCGCTCTTCGGCATTCTTCTTGGACAGCAGCAGGATCATATCCTGATCGCCTTTGATTTCGCCGCTCATCAAACGCATCATTTGCTGACGCAGGCTCGGCATTTTGCCTGACAGGTCATCCAGAGTCTCGAACGGGATTTCACACACCATTGAGGTTTCCAGCGCCTGCGCAAAGCTTGGGTGATGGCCCGTACCGATAGCATCAAATCCAACCAAATCGCCGGCCAAGTGGAAGCCAGTGATCTGCTCGTCGCCCTGTTCGGTAATGGTGTAGCTCTTGATAGTGCCAGAGCGGATAGCGTAGAGGGATTTGAGTTCGTCGCCGGCTTTGAACAGCGTCTGACCTTTCTGAATCGGCTTTTTACGCTCGATAATATTATCAAGCTGGTCGAGTTCATGCTCATTCAGCGTAAAAGGGATACAGAGCTGGCTGATGCTGCAATCCTGACAGTGAATAGCACAACCGCCAGACTGAATGCGTCGAATAATTCGCTTTTCCGGGATCATAGGTATGCTCAAGCCTTAATTGATATTGGTCAATTTTAACATCTTTTTGGGGCTGGCGTAAGCCTGGTAAACCATCAATAAAGGCAAGAAAAGGGCATGCAGAGGCATCTTCTTGAAATTCCACAGAATGATTGAGGAGATGCCCCCTAAGACGAGGAAATTTAAGCACTAAAAGCCTGGTATTTACAGCAGCAAGTAACCCTCGTGGCGCAATAACCACTCCTTACGTTGCACCCCGCCAGCATAGCCAGTCAGGGTGCCGTTACGCCCAATAACGCGATGACACGGCACCACAATACTGACCGGGTTTGAACCGTTGGCCGCGCCAACCGCACGGGCGGCGCCTGGGCGTCCAAGCAGCGCAGCAAGCTGACCATAATGCATTACCTGGCCACAGGGGATCTGCCGTAGCGCTTTCCAGACTTCGCGCTGGAACGGCGTACCCGCAGTGGCGGTAGGCAGGTCATCAATGATGCTGAGCTCACCCTCAAACCAGGCGGTGAGCTTATCGCTCAGGCCGCCCGGATTGCTGGCGCCGATACGCTCGTAGCCTTGCGAGCGATAGTGGATATTGAGCAGTTCGACCATGCGGTCGCTGTGTTCTTCCCACTCTACGGCGCGAAGACAACCCTGCTCGTCCGCCAGAATCCACAGAGGCCCCAGCGGGGTCGCAATTTTGTCTTCGAGTAATCTTAGCATCCTGTTTTCCTTAGTTCAGACGTGGGTAAACCCCCGGCCCAATGGGCAGGCCGACAAGATACCATGCCACCAGCATCAGCAACCATACCCCTAAAAAGATAAGCGGATAGGGTAATACCAGCGAATAGTAGGTACCCAATTTCGCCTCAGGTTTATACCGTTGCAGGAAGCCTAAAAACAGCGGCACGAAGGGTGAAACAGGCGCCAGCGGGATCACCGACGAATCTGCCACGCGGAAGAGAATCTGCGCAAACGCCGGATGGAAGCCCAGCAGCATAAACATCGGGACAAAAATCGGTGCCAGAATCGACCAGATTGCCGAACCGCTGGCGATAAACATGCAGAGCAGAGAGGATAAAAGCGCCAGCCCGACAAAGGCAGGGACGCCGCTCAGACCGGCGGATTCAAGAATATCGGTCAGGCCTACCGCCATAAATTTGCCCATGTTGCTCCAGTTGAACATGGCAACGAACTGGGCCAGCGGGAAGACCATCACGATAAAACCGGCCATCTCTTTCATGGGCTCGATCATCAACTGCGGCAGGTCGGCCTGACGGCGGATTTTGCCCACCGCAATGCCATACGCCAGCGAGACCACAAAGAAGAAGAGAATGATCAGCGGCACGATGCCCTTAATGAAGGGTGAGGGCAGGACGGTATGCTGTACCGGGTCACGCAGAATGCCGTTTTCGGGTACCACCATCAGGGCAATCAGGCCAATAAACAGCAGTGAGACTACGCCAGCCACCCGCAGACCAAAACGCTGCGCGGGCGATAAGGTATCGAGTTTCTCCTCGCTGCTGCCTTGCCACTCACCGAGGCGCGGCTCCACAATTTTATCGGTGATCAGCCCACCCACGAGGGTAAGGAGGATGACGGAGCTGGCCATAAAGTACCAGTTGTCGATCACGCTGACGTGGAGTGATGCGTCCAGGGTTTTGGCCGCTTCAGTACTGATGCCCGAGAGCAGGACGTCGGTGGTCACGATCAAGAGATTAGCCGTAAAGCCACAGCCCACGCCGGCGATAGCCGCCAGCAACCCCGCCACCGGATGACGGCCGACGGCCAGGAAGATCAGCGCCCCCATCGGCGGCATGATTACCAGCGCGGCATCCGAGGAAATATGGCTAAAGAAGGCGATAAACAACACCATATAGCTGGCGTAACGTGCACTGACGTGCGACGCCATTTTTACCATCAGCGCTGGCAGCAGCCCCGATCGCTCTGCCAGCCCGGCCCCCAGTACCAGCGCCAGAATCGCCCCCAGCGGGGCAAAGCCGCTGAAGTTTTTAATCACATTGGGCAAAAACCAGTGCAGACCCTCTACGCTCAGCAGGTTTTTTACGGCCACCATGCTGCCATCGGCCGGGTTGCGGGCACTGACGCCAAAGGCGGAGAGTGCGGCAGTGGCCACCATCAAAATCACAATCAAGTAGATGAACAGCAGGAAAGGGTGCGGCACTTTGTTGCCGACTCTTTCGACCCAACCATAGAGCTTACCGGATGGGGAATGCGAAGGTATGGAAGACATACTCATGGGCGTTCCTCGAACGTATTGGATGTTGTGTTGTGTTGTGTTTATTATTTTAAAGGTGACGGTGTCACGCCGTGTGGGATCGGGCAGACATACGGTGTGTCGGCCACCATTTTTTCGAACTCCTCACGGCACGCCTGCAGCAGGGAACGATCCTGCAACAGGGAGAGCGCGGTCGCACCCATGACTTTCGCAGCCAGCAGCATCCCCTTATGTGCAATAGAGGTGCGCCCCTGGGCCACCAGCTGCCAGGTGTGCAACGGGGTGCCTACGGTAAAGCAGGGGCTGAAGCACTGCGCCACCGGCATCTTCCAGCTCACGTCGCCCACATCGGTCGAGCCCGCCAGAACGTTGTCGGTGACGGCATAGGGGGCCACCTCGTCTACCAGCAGGGTCTGCTGCTGTCGACGGGCAAAGGTTTTACCGGCCTCACCCCCGGTGGCGGCTATATTTTTCAGACTGTTGTGCAGATCGTTATCGGTAAGGGTGGCGCGGATCTCCGCTGCGAAGGCCCGCTCTTCATCACTCCACTGGGGCGTACCGTAATGGGTGAGAGCAGAATACATCGCGGCCTCCAGCGTGCGATTAGGCAAGTAGCTGGAGCAGGCTTTGTCGAAGCGCTGCTCGACGGTGGTTTCGGTCATTAGCGCCGCGCCTTGCGCAATCTTCTCGATACGCTGGTAGATCTGCTGCGCATCGGCCATCTCCGGCGCGCGAATGAGATAGAGCACTTCGGCCTGCGCCTGTACCACGTTCGGCGAGATACCCCCGGTATCGGTAATAGCGTAATGGACGCGGGCTTTTTCGATAATGTGTTCATTAAGGAAGTTTGTGCCGGTGGTCATCAGCGTCACGGCATCAAGGGCGCTGCGACCCAGATGAGGCGAGTTGGCGGCATGCGCCGCTGTACCCTGGAAGCGCCAGGCGGCCTGGATATTTGCCAGGGTACTGACGTTGAACATGCCAGCAAAAGCCTCCGGATGCCAGGTGACGGCGGCATCCACATCATCGAACAGCCCTTCGCGTACCATAAAGGTTTTGCCGGAGCCACCCTCTTCGCCAGGGCAGCCGTAGAAGCGCACGGTACCGCTGCCGCCGTGTTGCTCGAGCCAGCTTTTCACCGCAACGGCACCCGCCAGGGCGGCAGTGCCGAGCAAATTATGGCCGCACCCGTGGCCGTTCGCGCCGGGGGTGTCACTCTGCTGAGTGGCACAACCCGCACGCTGGCTAAGGCCTGCCAGCGCATCATACTCCCCCAGCAGCGCGATAACCGGTTTACCGCTGCCGAAGCTGGCAATAAAGGCATTGGGAATATCGCCGGGGGTGCGGGTTACGCTAAACCCCGCCTCCTGCAGCGCCGTGGCCAGCCGTTCGGCCGACCAGAACTCTTCAAAACGCGTTTCCGGATGATCCCAGATATCGTCAGCCATGTCGGTAAATTGCTGAGCCCGTGTTTCGATCGCATCGTTGATAAAGCGGTAAATCGCCTCCATCACACACCTCGCGCCCACGGAAAATTGAGCGCAGTACGCGCCAGGGTTTCGACCGCGATCTGCATGATCTGCTCATCGAAATCGAATTTTTCGTTGTGATGTCCGGCGCTGAGGGAGGTGCCAAAGACCATATAAGATGCCAGACCGCCGTTCTGCTGCACCCGGGCCATCATCAGGGTGGCATCTTCTGAGCCCGCCGGCGCAGCCACCTTATCAAGCACCTGTTCAACGCCAGCTACCTGTGAGGTTTGCTCTCGCAGGTAGTCGACCCATGCGGGGGATGGCGAACTGGAGGTGGCGGCGCCCATCAGGCGCATCTCGCTCTGTACGCCATACATCGCCGTTGCGCCGTCGATAACTGACTTTGCCCGTTCAAAAACATACTGGTTAATGGCCTCGGTCTCGCCGCGGGTCTCCACCTTTAGCAGGGCGGTGGCGGGCACCACGTTGCGACCGGTACCTGTCTGCATCACGCCAACATTCACCCGGGAAGCCCCTTCGCTGTGCGGCGCGATAGCGTGCAGACCCAGGGCGGCCTGCGCGGCGGCGAGCAGGGCATTGCGACCCTCTTCCGGTTTGCCGCCGGCGTGCGCCGCCACACCGGTAAAGCGTACGTCGAATTTGGTGGTGGCCATAAAGTTATCGCTACCGCAAATCACCGTGCCCGCCGGCACGCCCGTGCCGATATGGATGGCGGTAAAGTAATCCACACCGTCCAGCGCGCCGGCGGCAACCATCGCCCGGGCCCCGCGTGTACCTTCTTCAGCAGGCTGGAAGATCAGCTTAATGGTGCCGTTAAGCTGCGCCTCGTTCTCTTTCAGGAGATGGGCCAGACCGAGACCGATAGTGGTGTGGCCGTCGTGTCCGCAGGCGTGCATCATGCCCGCGTTACAAGAGGCAAAACCTTCCCGGTAAGGGCGGTGTTCCTCATGCAGGGCTTCGTCGAGATCCAGCGCATCCATATCTACCCGGTAGGCAAGCGTCGGGCCAGGACGTCCGGTATGGAGGGTAGCCACGATTCCGGTAAAACCGCCTTCGAAAGCGCTCAGCCATTTTTCCGGCGCCCCCTGCGCACGGGCGCGCGCAAATTCACGGGCAAGGGTTGCTTCATCTGGTAGGCCCATCCGGCTGTCGGCGTCCACAACGTCACGGCCCAGGGCCAGTTCATATCCCAGCCGATCAAGAATTTCAGCCACTTTTGCGGCGGTACGAAACTCCACCCAGCCGGATTCGGCATAGTGGTGGAAATCGCGCCGCCATGCGGTAAGTTGCGGAGATAACGTCTCAAGGTAGTGCGCTAATGCCTGCATCGTGTTTCCTGTCATCATTAGATTATGTGAACTCCCTCACGGTGTGATAGTTTTTACTTATCACTCACCGCTATTTCACAGATTTAACCTTTCGGGAATTACCCTGACACAATCATTTCCATTAAAGTAGATGACAGTTTCTTTTCTCTGATAAACAACGGTTATCGGTGCAGCTATGACATTCCAGGTAAAATTTCATCAAATTCGGGCTTTTGTGGAAGTGGCGCGTCAGGGGAGCATTCGCGGTGCCAGCCGGGTATTGAATCTGTCGCAACCGGCGCTGACGAAATCAATCAAAGAGCTTGAAGAGGGGATTGCCGCCCAGCTTTTTATCCGCCGCAGTAAAGGGGTGGCGCTGACCGAATGTGGCGAGAGCTTTTATCACCATGCCAGTCTCATTCTGGAGGAGTTGCGTTCGGCGCAAGAGGACATTTTGCAACGTCAGGGGAAACTCGCGGGGCAGATTAACATCGGCATGGGGGCCAGCGTGGCACGTCTGCTGATGCCAGGGGTAATTAGTCGCTTTCATCAGCAACACCCGCAGGTGAAGGTGCGCATCATGGAAGGCCAACTGGTGTCGATGATCAATGAATTAAGGCAGGGTGAACTGGATTTTACTATCAATACCTATTACCGGGGGCCTTACGATCACGAATTTAGTTTTGAAAAACTTTTTGAGAAGCCTTTTGCAATATTCTGCCGGGCGGGGCATCCGGCGTTGGGCGCAACATCGATAAGCGAATTGTTAAAATACAGCTGGACGATGCCCACACCGCGGGGTAGTTATTATAAACAGTTAGAAGAAGTTTTTATTAATCGAGAACAATTCCCAAATATCGGCGTTGTATGCGAAACATTCTCATCCAGTATTAGTCTGGTGGCGCAAAGTGATTTTTTGAGCATATTACCGCAGGAGTTGGGGTGTGACCCGCTGCTGGCAAACCGGCTGGTGATGCTCCCGGTCAAAGAGACGCTGCCGAAGGCGACCTACTACCTCATCCAGCGCCGTGACACGCGCCAGACGCCGCTGACGACATCGTTGATCACGCAGTTCCGCCGGCATGCGAGGCAGATAAATAGTATGGCGGATGAAGGATAAAAAAATAGAGCCTGTCGACATCCAACAGACTCTACAGTACCCACAGCAATGCTCCACATGCATACACTGCTTAATCATTCCTTGTGCAGATGGATGCATTTATAACTGTTATCCTGGAATAAATAAAGGAAATAACGCATTCAGTGTCACAATTTTTATATTGGGGCTCGGTATTAACTATTATTAAATTTGACTTAAGTGGCGATTAAGGGGTCGGTTAATTTACTTATTTAACTTTTATTTTTATTTCACGGCAGCGTTATATTCGGCTTACCCCTGCCCATTGAGCCATCTATACTACCCAGGTATAGTAAGGGGTCAGTAGAAGCAGGAGGATTGCCATGAAACCCGATGATAGATCGCTTTTCCTTGATGCGATGCAGGATGTCCAGCCTCTGAAACGCTGCACTGATATCCACTGGCAGCCCGCCCCAAAAGCGCGTGACAAACAGTCGCTCGATCTGGAACAGCTCGATAACTTTTTGACCACCGGCTATCTCGATATTCTTCCGCTTGCAGAGCCGCTGGCCTATCAGCGCGAAGGTATCCAGCAGGGCGTAGTCGAGAAGCTACGTCTGGGGAAATATCCGCGCCAGGCCAGCCTTTCGCTGTTGCGCACCCCTGTAGAGCAGTGCCGTCAACGGCTGTTTAGCTTCATCTGTCAGGCCGAGCGGGAGGGGCTTCGTAACCTTATCATCGTGCACGGTAAAGGCCGTGAGGCGGATTCTCACGCCAACATCGTGCGCAGCTATCTGGCTCGCTGGCTGACGGAATTCGAGGCGGTTCAGGCTTTCTGCCCCGCGCAGCCTCATCATGGCGGCAGCGGAGCCTGCTATGTCGCATTGCGCAAGTCCAGCGAAGCCAAACTCGACACCCGCGAACGCCATGCCAAACGGAGCCGCTAAAGCACATTGAACGCGGCCTGACTGTTTAGCGCCAGGCCTGAAAGGGCCACGCCCGTTAAAAACAGCGCCGTCAGCCGATTCACCACCGGGAGGGAGCGGGCAGGTAAACAGCGGCGGACGCTCAGGATCCAGAGCGACAGAATCAGCAGATCCAGAATCATCCAGCCCAGCGTAAGCAGGGTTACACTCAGCGCAAAATCGGGTGTTACGCGAATAAACTGTGGGAAAAAGGCGGCAAAGAAGAGGATGTCTTTGGGATTGGCGATGGCGGTGAAAAACCCCACCCCCAATCCCCCGCGGCAAGGCTCGTCATGGGCCTCTGTACCACCTTGCCGCCACAGATCCGCCGCCAGCCAACCGAGATAGAGAGAACCCGCCACGCCCGCCAGCGGAAGCGAGAGGGGATGAATGCGCACCGCTCCGCTCAGCATCACTACCGCCCCGACAATCAACATGAGCGACGCAAGATTACTCCCCGCAACGGTGATAAAAGCCGGGCGGTACCCCTGACGAAGCGCCGTATGGGTGACAAGCGCCACGACCGGACCCGGCGTAATCAATAACAGCACCACCGAAAAGAGATACGTCGCAAACAAGCTGATAACCATCACTGCCTCCGGGTAAACAAAGTGAGTGGGGAGTGTCGGCAAAAGCTGGGGAATTGAAAAACGGAAAATCCTGCGATTAAATGTGAGTAAAACTCATCATGGAAGATCGCGATGTCCTCACCCCTTCCGCCCTTATATGCGCTGCGCGCCTTTGATATCGCCGCGCTGCATGGCTCTTACACCCGTGCCGCCGAGGCGTTGCACGTTACCCCTGGCGCCATCAGTCGCCACATCCGCACCCTGGAGGCGCATTTCCATTGCCAGCTATTCCTGCGTAAAGGGCCCCGCGTCGAGTTAACCGATGCGGGACGAACGCTGGCCAGCCAGTTGCGTACCGGATTTGTCGCGCTTGAAAGCGCTTGTGACGCCTTTCGTACTCCCCCTCAGTTCCTGCGCCTGAAGGCACCCACCACCCTGACGGTTAACTGGTTGCTTCAGGCGCTGAAAGGCTTTCATGAACGCCATAGCGTACCGGAGGTACAGGTCTCCAGCGTCTGGATGGATGTAGACCGGATCGATTTTCATCGTGAGGCTTTCGATTGCGCCATTCTGCTGGGGAACGGGCAGTTCGGCGAGCAGACCCACGCCCTGCGGCTGTTTGCGGAGCGTCTTGCCCCTGTCTGCGCACCCTCGCTGGTGGCGCAGGCGCAGCGCAATCTTCCGGGTTGCGATCTAATACATCCCTCGGCAGACCGCCGGGACTGGCGTCGTTGGCTGAAAGACACCCCGCTGGAACAGCAGGTGGATATCAGCCGCGGCCATCTCTTCGATACGCTGGAGCAGGGGAACCAGGCCGCCATCGCCGGGCATGGCGTGTCGGTGGCCGACCTGACCTTGAGTCGCCACGCGCTGGAGAAGGGGGTGCTGGCGCTGCCGTTTTCCCGCCAGGTGGTGACGGGCGATGGCTACTATCTGGTGTGGCCTGTAGACAGTCCGCGACAGAAAGAGATCGCGACGCTGCGTCACTATCTTCTGACCTGCGTACCGGAGTGCTGCGATGAACAATAACGCGTTAACCTATCAGCGTTTTGGCGAACCCGATGCCGTGCTCAGGCTGCAGAGCGAAAATAAAGGGGCGCGTGCGGCAGATGCACTTCGGTTAGAGATGCTCTACGCCCCGGTGAACGCATCCGATTTAATTCCCATTACGGGAGCCTATCGCCATCGAATCTCCCTGCCTGCCGTGGCGGGCTATGAAGGAGTGGGCAGGGTAATAGACGCGCCGGCTGCTTTTGGTCATCTGCTGGGGCGCCGCGTGCTGCCTCTGCGGGGAGAGGGCACCTGGCAGCAGCGAGTGGACTGCCCGGCTGCGCTGGCGATCCCGGTGCCGGATGAGGTCGGTGATACGCTGGCCGCACGAGCGTTTATCAATCCGCTGGCGGCACAATTGATGCTGAAACTTTATCCTGTAACGGGCAAACAGGTGCTGCTCACCGCCGCGGGATCAGATTGTGCCCTGTTACTGGGCCAGTGGGCGCTGGGTAGCGGCGCCCGGGCTGTCTATGGCATCCACCGTTCGCCAGCACATGCCGAACGACTCGCCGCACTGGGCATCATTCCTGTGGCGCAGGAGGATGCCGGGGCGGTTTGCCACGTCGCCGCCACTAGCGAGGGGGTATTCGATGCGACAGGAGGCGCACTGGCGCAAAGGTTGCTGGAACGAATGCCGAAAAAGGGAACCTTTGTGAGCTATGGCCTGCTCAGCGGACAGCCCTTTACCCTGAGACACCACTATCCGCAGGTGCACTGGTTTCATGTGCGCAATACCTTTGCCACCCTGACTACCGAGCAGTGGCAGGCCGAATTTCAGGCCCTGTGGCCACGGTTGATCTCCAGCCACTATAGCGACGCGGTGGTCTGGCCCTTTGCCGACTGGCATGATGCGCTGACGCATTATCGCCAGCCGGGGAGAGTGGGGAAACCGCTACTTAAGCTGACGGGCGCGTAAAGGTTAGCGCGATGGCTGCACATCGCTGAGCAGCACCGCAATGCTCTGCCCCCCTGCGGTCTGCTCAAGGGCGATCTTGACCATAATCGTCAACGGTACAGAGAGCAGCATGCCCACCGGCCCCAGCAGCCAGCCCCAGAAAATCAGTGATAAAAAGACCACCAGCGTAGAAAGTCCCAGCCCGCGTCCCATCATGCGCGGCTCAAGGATATTGCCAAACACGAGGTTAATCAGCAGATAGCTCGACAGCACAATCAGCGCATCGTAAAAACCGCTAAACGCCAGCACCTGAACAATGGGGGGAATAGCGGCCAATACCGAGCCGATATTAGGGATGTAGTTCAACGCAAAGGCCAACAATCCCCAGACGAACGCGAAGCGGACCTCCAGCAGGGTGAGCATGCCCCAGACCACCAGCCCGGTCACGACGCTGATCGCCGTTTTCAGCACCAGGTAGTGGGTCACGCTGTCGAGTGCACGCTGGATAGCGCCCATCCCTTCAGCGGGACGTGCCATGAGCGGCTGAAGTTTCGCCGGTAGTTGCGGCACTTCAATCAACATAAACACTACCGTCAGAAGCAGCAGGAAAATCGAGGTCATAGCATTCGAAAGCTGCGTCAGCAGGTTGGTCACCAGGGTCATGGCGGCGTTGGGATCGATAAATGTTTGTAATTGTTCGATCGACACATCGATACCCACGCGGTGGAGCCAGGGATCGAGCCGTTGTAACGGCGCCAGCAACGAATCGCGGTAAACGGGCAGGGTGCGCGCCAGCTCGTTCAGTGAACTGCCCAGATATGCCAGCAGCAGGACCATGCCAAGAATAATCACGCCAATCAGGAGCGAGATAGCCAGCACGCGCGGCACGCGCAGGCGCACCATCCGCTGCACCAGCGGATTGAGTACCACGGCAATAAACAGCGCCAGAATAAAGGGAACGATAATATCGGCAGCAAAACGGATCCCGGCCAGCACGATGACCAGCATGCCCAGCATGATGACTATTTTTAATCCGTTGAGCGTGATGATAGGTTTTGCCATACGAGCTCCTGCGTTTTTTGTTAATAATAATCGCGAGGCGCAGGGAAATAAATTAACCAATATCAAACGACAAGGGTAAAGAATTGAAAAGGTATTGAGTAAATATTTGCCCTGTGATAAAAATCAGTTGTGTTTAACTACCGGAGACAATTTTCATCTGCAATGACGAGAAGCAACACCGCAGATAATTGTAATTTTATGGACAATCTGTTCAGGACGTATTTCACAGCATTTACATTTGGTTTCTCCCCCTCTTTCTCTCCGCTTGCTGGTGAGCAACACTGGCGCAACGCGCTATAGATCCCTCTCTCTGCCTGAGCTGACGCTACGCGTTTAGCTTTCTATTGCTATTTCTTTTTTTAGGTTTGCTGTTCACAGCGAGCCGCGAAGGACTCTATTCTCAAGCAGGAGAAAACCATGTTTTACTGGATCTTATTAGCTCTGGCCATTATCGCTGAAATAACCGGCACACTGTCGATGAAATGGGCAGCAACCAGTGGTGGACATGCCGGATTTATTTTAATGCTGGCGATGATTACGCTCTCTTATATATTTCTCTCATTTGCGGTAAAAAAAATCGCGCTGGGTGTCGCATACGCACTCTGGGAAGGAATAGGTATTTTAATAATTACCCTTTTCAGCGTGATGCTGTTTGACGAAACCCTTTCAACGATGAAAATCGCCGGTCTGACGACCCTGGTCGCAGGCATTGTGTTGATTAAATCGGGCACCCGTAAAAGCAAAAAACAGAAAAACGAGGTGACCCATGCAGCAGTTTGAATGGATCCACGCCGCCTGGCTGGCGCTCGCCATTGTGCTGGAGATCGTCGCGAATATTTTCCTGAAATTCTCTGACGGTTTTCGCCGCAAACTTCAGGGCCTCCTCTCTATCGCCGCCGTGCTGGGGGCCTTTAGCGCCTTGTCTCAGGCGGTCAAGGGGATCGATCTGTCGGTGGCCTATGCTCTGTGGGGCGGTTTCGGCATCGCAGCGACCTTAGCCGCGGGCTGGATCCTATTTGGTCAGCGCCTCAATCCTAAAGGCTGGGTCGGATTAGTGTTACTGATTGCCGGAATGGTGATGATAAAACTGGCCTGACTGTTCTGCTGCCTGCGAGAGCGGGCAGCGAAATTTGCCACCTGTGTTTGCTGAAAATTAGGTGTTCAAGAGGGGCATTGAATGGCTAACTTAGCCAGCCGCGCTGGCCGATGCCTGTTGAAGACAACAGGCAGTAAAACATGTTGCAGCTGGGGTGCATTACTCTTGCGCCAGAGCCTGTAATTTGTCGCGAAAGCCGGTGACGGAGAGCGCGCGGTTATCTGCCCGCCAGCGATCTTTCGCCGCCGGCGCCGAGCTTTGTACCCCAATCAACTGCCAGCCGCTGGCGGTTTTCAACATCAGAGGTGAACCGCTGTCACCCGGCAGGGTGTCGCACTGGTGAGAAAGAACGCTGTTTTGCGCCCACCCGGTGACGACGCAGTCCTGGTGCGTAAAGAGCCTGTCAAGATGATCTTCCGGGTAACCTGCCTGCGTCACTTTGCGATCGGCTGCTTTCAACGCGGCGGTGAGCGCGTCCTTATCGCCGCTAAACAGTGGTAGGGGGGTGATCCCGGACGGCGGATAACGCAACACCACCAGCCCAAAGTCCCAAGAAGCCGCGGCAGGGGGAACAATCCAGCCGTCGCCATCGGCCTTCAGTCGTTTGCCTAGAGAGGCATCCACCCGCCCTTCGATACCGTGTATTTCATAACGCCATAACCCTTTTTGCGACACAAAGCGCAGGGCGAGCGCTTTATCTTCTTTCCCTTTTGGCGGGGTAAGCAGGCAGTGCCCGGCGGTCAGAGCCAGGCGTGGGGTAATGAGGGTGGCGGTGCAGAGGTTACCGCTGGCGGTTTCAAGCTGTCCGATCGCATCCCAGGGGGCCTGGGTGGGATCGCTGACGCGCGTACGGTCATCATGACCAAAGAACAGCGTCTGAATTTCATCGGCATTCGCCGCGTCATCGCTGCCGTCGTCGGCATAAGAAAAACCTGATAAGAGACTTAACGTTCCCAGTAAAATCGCTGCAGATCTATGCATAGCTCACTCTGAAAGGGGTAATTATGATTATTAAAGTAAACCCTGTTAAATAACTATAGACGGGACCGCAAGAAAGTGGGAGCAAAATCAGCGTGCTACATTCAGGAAAGGAAAAAACTACCGGAAATCAGCGCGCACAAAATTAGGGTGATAAGAATCAGCTCAAACCGATAGCGACGCAGCATAACGCCCTCCGGAAATAAAAACGGTGCCGGAACAGATTGCGCTCCGGCACCGGGATACTGATGTGCCCTCAGGCACGCATGACCTTATGCAGCGGGCTGAGCAGCCGGTTTAGCCGCGTCGTGTTTTACCGCTTTCTTGTGATGTTTTTTCGCAGCCTGGGCTTTCTGTGCAACCGGCGCAGCTTCCTGTTTTTTCACCGCTTTTTTATGGTGTTTTTTCGCAGCCTGCGCTTTCTGCACTGCGGCTTTCTTGTGTTTTTTATGGTGCACAGTTTTTGCCGCTGGCGCCGCGCTGGTGGTTGCAGTGGCGGCAGGTGCCGCGGTGGTGGCAGCATCTGCAGCGAACGCAGCAGAAGAGAGACCCATAGCAGCGGCAACAACCAGAGCTAATACTTTTTTCATCGTTCTGTCCTCGAATTGGTTTTTCATTTAACCCCACTGCGGGGCCGTTGAATAGACTATATCCCTGTAAATCCGAGGCTTCCGTGAGTGATTGGTATCGGCGTGTAACGATATGTACAACCTGTGCGAGTAGCGGTTTATTCAGCGACCAGCCACATATCGGCCTCATCAAACATCTCTTCCAGCATGCGGTTCAGTTTTTCACGATCGCTTTTGCTGGCATCGCTGTTGAGACTGTTGGCCTGCATCGGCTTTACCTTAACTACCGCTTCCGGGAAGATGCGGTTAACCCGGCGGGTTAATTCATTAAGAATGATCTCTTGTGCGCCAGGCAGACCCGCCACATTGCGCTTGTCGTAAATGAGTTCCACAAACATCGGTTAATCCTTGCACTGTTTTTATATCCAGTATTTAAACTGGCGCAGTCAAAAATAGCAAGCGGGAAATCGCCGGGCGGAGCGCCCGGCGCGAGAGGTCAGAGGTAACGTGAGGTGAGGTGCTGGCGGAAGTACGCACTATTCAGATCTTCGCCGGTGGCCTGCTGAATGAGCTGCGAGGTGCTGAAGCGACTCCCGTGCTGCCAAATATTTTGGCGTAGCCAGTCGAACAGGGCGCTGAAATCGCCTTCGGCGATGGCGCTGTCCAATCCCGGCAGCGCGTTTCTGGCCGCATGGAAGAGCTGTGCGGCATACATCGCGCCCAGCGTATAAGACGGGAAGTAGCCAAAACCACCGTCGGTCCAGTGAATATCCTGTATACAGCCGTTACGGTAGTTATCTTTCGTCGATAATCCGAGCCAGGCCTGCATTTTTTCATCCCACAGGGCTGGAATATCGTCCACTTCGATATCGCCGTTAATCAGCGCACGCTCGATTTCGTAGCGCAGAACCACGTGTGCCGGGTAGCTCACTTCGTCCGCATCTACGCGGATATACCCCGGCTTAACGCGCTGGTTCCAGGCGATAAAGTTCTCTTCAGAAAACGCCGCCTGGCTACCGAAACGTTGATGAACGGCAGGAAGCAGCTTTTTCAGAAAGGCGTTGCTGCGCCCGAGCTGCATCTCAAAAAACAGGCTTTGAGATTCATGAATGGCCGTCGAGCGCGCCAGCGCAACCGGCTGACCTTGCCAGGTGCGCGGCAGGTTCTGCTCGTAACGCGCGTGGCCGGTTTCATGCACCACGCCAAACAGGGCGCTGAGCAGATCTTCTTCGTCGTAACGGGTCGTGATTCGCACATCTTCCGGTACGCCGCCGCAGAAGGGGTGCGCGCTCACGTCCAGGCGTCCGCCGTTAAAATCAAAGCCGAGCATCGTCATCGTCTCAAGCCCCAGCTCACGCTGAGTGGCAATCGGGAACGGCCCCTGAGGCGGCACGAACGACTGCTGGGCCTGCTTTTCGACAACCTGCGCCAGCAGTTGCGGCAGCCAGGATTTCAAATCAGCAAAGAGTACATCCAGCCGGGCGCTGGTCATGTCCGGTTCGAAAATATCCAGCAGCGCATCGTACGGGGTGCAGCCTTTCGCCTCCGCACGCAGGCGGGCCTCTTCACGGCTGAGTTTGACCACCTCTTTCAGGTTGGCCGAAAAGCCTTGCCAGTCATTTGCAGGGCGCTGGGTACGCCAGGCATGTTCACATTTGCTGCCCGCCAGCGATTTCGCTTCGACCAGGGCTTCAGGCAGGAGAGACGCCTGTTGATAATGTCGCTGCATTTCTCGCAGGTTGGCCTGTTCGACGTCGTTCAAATTCTCACTCTGAGCCGCATCCAGCCATTCGCCCACTTTTTTATCGGTGAGGATCTGGTGTTGCAACACGCTCAGCTCTGCCAGGGCTTCGCCACGTGCCGCACTCCCGCCTGGCGGCATCATGGTAAACATGTCCCAGCTGGCGATGGAGGAGAGGTGAGAGAAGCGGGAGAGACGCTGGAAAGTGCGGGTGAGTTGTTGGTAGTTATTGTTTTCCATTAAGACCTCGTGTCTGAACAAGCCAATGCCCCACGTTAGCATCAGGCTGGCGTAAACACGAGGCCGGGTTTTGTTAATGCAGCCGTTTATGCAGGCTGGCCCCCACCAACAACGCGGCACAGAGCATCATCGCGATAAAAGCCCCCACGCCGTTCCAGCCGTAGTAGTGCCAGAACACGCCCCCCAGCGTCCCGGCAAGACTGGATCCGAGATAGTAGCTGAAAAGGTAGAGAGAAGAGGCCTGGCCTTTTGCGCGGCGCGCACGGGGGCCAATCCAGCTACTGGCCACCGAATGGGCAGCAAAGAAGCCCGCCGAGAAGAGCAGCATCCCGGCAAAAATCACCCATAGTGGAGAGAATAGTGTCAGCAGAAGTCCGCTCAACATTATTCCCGTCGAGGCCACCATGACCGGGCCGCGGCCATAGCGGGCCGTCATGGCGCCCGCTTTCGGCGAACTCCAGGTGCCGGTCAGGTAAGCCACCGACAGCAGGCCCACCAGCGCCTGGCTCAGATGCCAGGGGGAGAGCATCAACCGGTAACCGATGTAGTTAAAGAGGGTCACAAAGGCGCCCATCAGCAAAAAGCCCATCAGGAACAGGCGCGGGAGCCCTTTATCCCGCCAGTGGAGGCGAAAGTTGATAAACAGCGTTTTCGGACGCAGCGAAGTGGGGCGGAAATGGCGTGATGCCGGCAATATACGCCAGAACATCAGCGCTGCGGCCAGCGCAAAACAGCCAATGGCCGCCAGCGCGATCCGCCAGCTAAAGAAGTCGGTAAACACGCCGCTTAGCAGGCGTCCGCTCATGCCGCCAATCGAGTTTCCACTGATGTAGAGCCCCATCGAAAATGCAACAAAACTGGGGTGGATCTCCTCGCTAAGATAGGTCATTCCTACTGCCGCTACGCCGCTCAGCGATAAGCCTATCAGCGCGCGCATCAGCAAAATACCGTGCCAGCTGGTCATCAAAGTCGATAGCAGGGTACAGATCGAAGCCAACAGCAGGGCGGTAACCATCACCGGTTTACGTCCTATGGCATCGGAGAGCGGGCCGGTAAAGAGCAGTCCAATAGCCAGCATGCCGGTGGAAATCGAAAGGGAGATACTGCTGCTGGCTGGTGAAACGCCAAACTCGCTGGAGAGTACCGGCAATATCGGCTGTACGCAGTAGAGCAGGGCAAAGGTCGCCAGTCCGGCGGAAAAGAGCGCGAGGGTGACGCGCATAAATTGCGGCGTACCGCGCTTTATGAATTGTACCGGCAGCGGTCGGGCGGGTTTGTCGTCGATCTCGCTTGCTGGCGCGATATCGGCGGTAGTTGTACGGCTCACTCTGTTTCCTTGGTTTAGGTTTCCGTGACGATGGGTAATGGGTATGACCACAATGATCAGGGTAGGAAATTGTAAATATTCTGTCTAATATATTAATAATCTCAAATGATACTTTAAATATATGAATATTGAACTGCGACATTTGCGCTACTTTATTGCCGTAGCTGAAGAGCTGCACTTTGGCCGCGCGGCGGCCAGGCTCAACATCTCGCAACCCCCGCTGAGTCAACAAATTCAAATACTCGAGCAGCAGGTCGGGGCGCGTCTGCTGGCGCGAACCAACCGAAGCGTTGCGCTTACGGCGGCGGGTAAACAGTTTCTTGCCGACAGCCGCCAGATCCTCGGTACCGTAGACGAGGCCGCCGCCCGTGCGGCACGGCTTCACCTGGGTGAAACCGGAGAGTTGCGCATCGGTTTTACCTCTTCCGCTCCCTTTATCACGGCCGTCTCGACGACGTTGTCATCGTTTCGCCGTCACTATCCCGACGTGCATATTCAGACGCGAGAGATTAACACCCGTGAGCAGATCGTTCCCCTGAACGAAGGGTCGCTGGATCTGGGGTTAATGCGCAACACCCAACTCCCGGAAAGCCTGGACTGGCAACCTATTCTGCGAGAACCCCTGATGGCGATGATCCCCAAAGATCATCCGTTAGCGGCAAAGCCGACGGTGACGCTGGCCGAGCTGGCGCGAGAGCCGTTTGTCTTTTTTGATCCGCATGTGGGCACCGGGCTTTATGACGATATTCTCGGGATAATGCGCCGTTATGGGCTGGCGCCGGTGATGGCCCAGGAGGTGGGCGAGGCGATGACGATTATTGGTCTGGTAGCGGCCGGGCTGGGGGTATCTATTCTGCCCGCCTCGTTTAAGCGGGTGCAACTCAACGAAATGCGCTGGGTCCCCCTTGCCGAACCGGATGCCGTTTCCGAAATGTGGCTGGTCTGGCCCAGGCACCACGAACTGAGCGCAGCGGCACAGCGTTTCAAAACGCAACTGATTACTGCCGCGCCGGGGCGCTAAAATCGCCAAAACAGGGTTAAAAACGTGCGGTTAATCACAAGGCTACGTAAATATTTGACGACCGACAGTGAAGTGTTTCACCATAGCCGAAAGTTTATTTCGAAGCGCGAAAATAAGGGAGTACGTGGTGGTTGCTGATAGTCAGCCTGGGCATATTGATCAGATCAAACAGACCAATGCAGGAGCAGTATATCGCCTGATTGATCAGCTTGGTCCGGTTTCGCGTATTGACCTCTCCCGTCTTGCTCAACTGGCTCCCGCCAGTATTACAAAAATTGTCCGCGAAATGCTCGAAGCTCACCTGGTGCAAGAGACTGAGATTCAGGAGCCGGGCAGCCGTGGTCGTCCGGCAGTGGGGCTGGTGGTAGAAACCGAAGCCTGGCACTACCTGTCGCTGCGTATCAGCCGCGGTGAGATTATGCTCGCCCTGCGGGATCTCAGCAGCAAGTTAGTAGTAGAAGACCGCTTGCCGTTACCCCTCACGGCGGCGCAGCCGCTGCTGCAGCGCATTACTGCGCTTATCGATCAGTTCTTTATCAATCATCAGCAAAAACTGGAACGCCTGACCGCTATCGCTATCACGCTGCCAGGCATTATTGATACCGAAAACGGCGTGGTCCACCGCATGCCTTTTTACGAGGATGTGAAAGAGATGGCCCTGGGCGAAGTGCTGGAGAAGCATACCGGCGTGCCGGTGTACATCCAGCATGATATCAGCGCCTGGACCATGGCCGAAGCCCTGTTTGGTGCATCGCGCGGGGCGCGGGACGTTATTCAGGTGGTCATCGATCATAACGTCGGCGCCGGCGTCATTACCGATGGTCGTCTCCTGCATGCGGGCAGCAGCAGTCTGGTCGAGATTGGTCATACTCAGGTCGATCCCTATGGTAAACGCTGTTATTGCGGTAACCACGGCTGCCTGGAGACCATCGCCAGTATCGAAAGTATTATGGAGCTGGCCCAACTGCGCCTGAGCCAGTCAATGAGCTCAATGCTGCACGGCCAGCCACTCACCGTCGAGTCGCTCTGTGCCGCCGCGCAGCAGGGCGATTTGCTGGCGAAAGATATTATTACCGGGGTGGGTAATAACGTTGGGCGCATTCTCGCCATTATGGTTAACCTGTTCAACCCGCAAAAAATTCTGATTGGCTCCCCCCTGAGCCAGGCGCACGATGTCCTCTTCCCGGCTATTGCCGACTGCATCCGCCAGCAATCCTTGCCCGCCTACAGCAAACACATTGCCGTTGAAAGCACCCAGTTCACTAATCAGGGCACCATGGCCGGAGCGGCGCTGGTCAAAGATGCGATGTATAACGGCTCCTTACTGATTCGCTTACTCCAGGGTTAATTGATTTCCGATAGAGTTACCAAATATTGCGCTATCTCAAGCCGGTGATATCACGCATACCTTAGACTTCCTCCACTGAATTATTTCGTTGGTTTATATTTTCACGGCATAACGGTGGAGTAAGTGATGCTTAAGCGTTTCTTTGTTACGGGTACGGATACCTCTGTCGGCAAAACAGTGGTCTCCCGCGCCTTACTGCAGGCCCTGGCTGCGAGCGGTAAGTGCGTGGCAGGATACAAGCCAGTCGCAAAAGGCAGTAAAGAGACGCCAGAAGGATTGCGTAATAAAGACGCGCTGGTGCTGCAAAGCGTCTCTTCCCTGGCGCTGCCCTATGAGGCGATTAACCCTATTGCCCTCAGCGAAGATGAGAGCAGCGTAGCGCACAGCGGGCGTGTCGATTACACCTTGCTGTCGAACGGCCTGGCGAACTTAAGTGACAAGGTCGAGCACGTGGTGGTTGAAGGCACTGGCGGCTGGCGGAGTCTGATGAACGACCTGCGTCCGCTCTCTGAATGGGTGGTCCAGGAGCAACTGCCGGTACTGATGGTGGTGGGTATTCAGGAGGGTTGCATTAACCATGCCCTTCTTACCGCCCAGGCTATCGCCAACGACGGTCTGCCGCTGGTGGGCTGGGTGGCGAACCGCATCAATCCCGGGCTGGCCCACTACGCCGAAATCATCGAGGTGCTGAGCAAAAAACTGCCGGGCCCTCTGGTGGGCGAGTTGCCTTATCTGCCGCGGGCAGAGCAGCGAGAGCTGTCGCAGTATATCGATCTAACCATGTTCGGCCGCGCGCTGGCCGTAGATCGCGTTCTGGCGTAAGGTTCGCGACAGTACCGACGCCAGCACGCAGGCAATCAGTAAGCCGGGCAGCAGCGCATACTGCCCGGTCATTTCACAGACCATCAACGTCGCCATAATCGGCGCATGGGTGGTGGCCGCCAGCAGCGTGGCCATCCCCGTTAACCCCAACAATATCGCCATCTCCGGCTGGGGGATCGCTACGCCGGCTATCCGGGCGAAGACCATTCCCAGCGCCATACCGATAAACAGCGTCGGTGTAAATACTCCACCGGGGGCGCCTGAACCGCTACTGGCTAATACCGCCAGCAATTTGCAGATCAACACGCCGCCTACGACCGCAAGCAGCGGCGGGGCCAGCAGATCCGCCTGAACCACGCTATAGCCGTTGCCCCAGACCCGGGGCGTTAACAGCGACAGTAACCCGACAATCAATCCGCCCAGCGCCAGCTGCAGCGGGGGAGAGAGCTTTAGCCGCACGAAGAGGGCGTGGCTTTGGTCCATCAACCACATTAAGAGGGGGCCGCCAAGCCCTGCCAGCAGCCCCATGGCGATCATCAGCGCATAATCGACGCCGTTGGGTAAGCCGCTCAGGTGCACCTGATACAGCTGCGTCACGCCCGGGCTGAGAAGCTGAGTGGTCAGCAGCGCCACTACAGCGGCAACCACCACCGGGCCGAGCGAGGCGAGCATCAGGGTGCCAAACAGGATTTCGGCGATAAATAAACTGCCTGCCAGTGGAGCATGATAAGCGCTGGCCATACCGGCTGCCGCACCGCAGGCTATCCACAGTTTCCACTCGCGCTGTGGAGTAAAGCGCCTGGCAAACCACGAGGCCGCCAGCGCCGCCAGCAGGATCATTGCCCCTTCGCGGCCAATGGCGCTGCCGCTCGTCACCACCAGCAACGAGGCGAGGGATTTCACCAGACTGCCAGGATAATCGAACTGCCCGTCACCGGTTTCAATCGCCTCCATATAGTCGGTGGGGGCATGCGGGCGCTGGCACGTATAGCGTTGCCAGCCCCACAGCAGCAGACCCGCCGCCAGTCCCCCGAGCGCCGGGGTGATGGCGCGCAGCCAGGGGGCCAGACTGGCGGCCGCGTTCACCAGACTACCGCTGTCATTACTTAAAAATGCCACTTCGAGCAGGTACATCGCATGGCGGAAGACGGCCACGGCCAGTGCCGCCAGCACGCCCGTCAGGGTGGCAATCAGTAACCGACGAAACATCGCCCGGATATCGGGATAAGCATGAAGACGCTGCATAGCTCGGCAATAGAAGAGGAAGAGTGGAGTAATTGTGAGGGAAAATCGACGGTCAGGAAAGCCGTATTCGGCCCGACAGAAGCCGGGCCGGATGGGATTAAGTGTCGCTATGAATATTCAGCGCCCGGCGGGTACGACCGGAGCTGAGGTATTCGGCAATATAGTCCTGGGAAATTTCGCCGTTATAGCGTCCCTCTTCATCGACGATGGGCATCCAGCTGGTGTTGCTCTCGTAAAGGCGCGACAGCACAACGCGCAGGTTGTCCTCGGCTTTGCCGGTGATGCGGAACGGATGGATAATATCGCCGCAGGCCCCCGTAGCATTTCGGGCTTCCCGACGCTTAACAAATCCAAGCGGCTTGCCCTGACCATCGACCACGGTGACGGCGCGAATATCGTTATCGTCCATGAGCGCGAAGGCTTCCATTAAAGCCGTATCCGGGCGCACGGTAAGGGTCGGCTGCTGGTCGGTGACATCACCCGCTGATACCAGCAGCAGACGCTTCAGGGTGCGGTCCTGGCCGACAAAAGAGCCGACAAAGTCGTTCGCCGGTTTTGCCAACAGCTCGTCAGGGCTGGCGCACTGTACAATACGCCCCTGGCGGAAGACGGCAATACGATCCCCCAGCTTGAGCGCTTCGTCGATGTCGTGGCTCACCAGCATCACCGTCTTTTTCAGCTTACGCTGCATCTCCAGGAACTGATTCTGAATCACTTCGCGGTTGATGGGGTCGACGGCGCCGAAGGGCTCATCCATCAACAGTACCGGCGGATCCGCCGCCAGGGCGCGAATCACGCCGATACGCTGCTGCTGACCGCCGGACATTTCGCGCGGATAGCGGTTTAGGAACTTGTGCGGATCCATCGCCACCATGTCCATCAACTCTGTGGCGCGTTCTTTACAACGTTTCTTGTCCCAGCCCAGCATGCGGGGGACCACGGTGATGTTCTCTTCGATGGTCATATTCGGGAAAAGACCGATCTGCTGAATCACATACCCGATGCTACGACGCAGGGTTACGGTATCCATGCCGGTGGTATCTTCGCCGTTAATCAAAATTTTGCCGCTGCTGGGGGCAATCAGGCGGTTGATCATCTTCAGCGTAGTGGTTTTACCGCAGCCGGAAGGGCCCAGCAGCACACACATTTCGCCCTCGGGCACGTTCAGATTAACGTTATCTACCGCTTTCACGCCCTGACCATTTTTCTGGGCAAATTGTTTGGTGAGGTTTTCCAGTTTTATCATTATCGAATCCCCTTTGGAGTCAGAACGCGCTGCAAACGGTGCAGCAGCCAGTCCAGCACAATGGCTAACAGACAAATCATTACGGCGCCGGCAATCAGCATACGGATATCACTGCCGCCGATGCCGTTCAGTAACAGCAGCCCCAGACCGCCCGCGCCAATCACGGCGGCGATTGCCATCACCCCGATATTCATCACTACGGCGGTACGAATGCCGCCAAAGATGACTGGCAGTGCCATCGGGATCTCAACCCAGCGCAGGCGCTGCCAGAAGGTCATGCCGATACCGCGCCCCGCCTCCTGCAGACCGGACGGCAGACTGTCGAGGGCGGTATGGGTGTTACGTACAATGGGCAGCAGTGAGTAGAGAAACACGGCGGTGATGGCAGGCAGGGCGCCAATGCCATGACCGATCAGCGAAAAGAGCGGAATCATCAGCCCGAACAGCGCAATCGACGGTATGGTCAGCAGGATGGTGGTCAGGCCAAGTATCGGCGTGGCCAGCCATTTATGGCGGACAATCAGAATCCCGAGCGGAACGCCGATGATTATCGCCAGCCCTACCGCCAGCGCGACCAGCCACAGGTGCTGGAAGGTGAGGGTCATCAGATAACCCCAGTTGTCTATGATGTAGTGAATCGTCTCCATCTCTCCTCCTTACAGCAGTTTTTTGCTAAGCAGGAAGTCGCGAGCGACCTGCTGGGGTGACTGATGATCGATATCCACTTTTTTATTCAGCTCGGTGATCACCTCATTATTTAACTGGTCAGAGAGTGTGTTCAGCGCCTCCTCCAGTCCCGGGTTCGCTTTCAGCGTATCCTGGCGCACCACCGGCGTAACCGCATAGCTGGGGAAGAAACCTTTGTCATCTTCCAGCACCTTCAGGTCGAAGCCTTTTACCCGACCATCGGTGGTGTAGATCAGGCCGGCATCGACGAAACCGTCACGAATGGCGTTATAGACCAGACCCGGATCCATCTGGCGGATCTGTGGGCGGTCAAGCTCCAGCTGGTAGGCAGCCTGCAGGGGTTTCATGCCATCGCTGCGCCCGGAAAACTCCAGATCCAACCCCAGCAGCCAGTTATTGTCCGGATCGGTTTTACGGATTTTTTCAATTCTTTCCACCATCTCCGACATGGTATTAATGTGCTCCGCTTCGGCCCGCTTGCGCTGCATGGCGAAGGCGTAGGTATTGTTCATATCGGCCGGTTTAAGCCACACCAGACCGTGCTTCGCATCCAGGCGTTTTACCGTCTCGTAAGACTCTTCGGGCGACATGCGCTTATTGATATGGTTAAAGATAATCAGCGAGGTGCCTGTGTACTCCCAGGTCATGTCAATCTGCTTGTTGATCATGGCATTACGGGAGATCACCGTCGCGATGTTGGTCTTTGGCTGAACCTCAAAGCCTCTTTTCTGCAGATACTGCACAGTCATGGCAGAGAGGATATGTTGCTCGGTGAAGCTTTTGGTCGCCAGAATCAGTGGCGCGGCCTGAGCTTGCGCGACTAAGAGCGTGGCAGCACATAGCCCTGCCAGGCGGGAAAAGAGTGTCATGGTGGCTCCTTATTATAATTATCAGGCGGTGTGCGGGCTTAGCAGACGGCCCAGCACAGCCAGCAACGTATCCAGAATCAGGGCAAACAGCGCCGTGGCGGCAGCACCCAGAATCAGCGTCGGGAAGTCGTTCAGGTAGATGCCCGGGAAGATCAGCTCGCCATAGCTGCTGGCCCCGATCAGAAACGCCAGTGGCGCGGTGCCCACGTTAATGGCGGTTGCGATGCGGATCCCCGATAAGATTACCGGCCAGGCATTGGGCAGCTCGACCTGACGCAGGCGTTGCCATTTGGTCATGCCGATGCCATTTGCCGCCTCCAGTAAGGAAGAGGGGACTGAACAGAGCCCGGCGTAGGTGTTACGCACAATGGGCAGCAGCGAAGCAAGGAAAAGGGCGATGATGGCCGGGGTGTCACCGATGCCAATCACCACCATCGCCAGCGCCAGTACGGCCAGCGGTGGCAACGTATTGCCGACGTTAAAGATCTGCATTACATATTCGGCAATACCGCGTGCGGCGGGGCGGCTGAGGGCAATACCGCTGGGAATGCCAATCAACAAAGCAAAAAACATGGAGGAAAAGACCAGGATGAGATGCTGCTGGCCGAGATAGATCAGGTCAACCTGGCGCGCTTTTATCGTCTCGAGGCCAATTCCCCAGGTAAGCAACCCGAGTACCACGGCGATGGCGGCGATAAATAACAGTGCGCGTGTGAAAAACGATGCGTGCATTGCGGTGTGTCTCCCTGTTGTGCATGCGTTATAGCAACCTGTTGGTCGCCTGTTGTTATGCCATGTTCCGGCAGGGTCTTTTTCAGCTATAGCAACGAGCCGGCAAAGGTGCCAGTTAATGACAAAAAGTGTTGCGCAAGGTTTAGAGGGAAAACAGGGTGTTACGCCTTATGGCATAACGTATGGCACAGGGCCGAGCAGAATAGTCTTAAACCGCGATGCTACAAGTGACAACGTCACTATGGTGGCGGCTGTCAACCCTGAAAACGCGGGTCTGGCAGCCTGCTCTGTTCGCCTGTACTCTTCGCGTTACCGTTCAGCGTCTCTTACGTGGTGACCTGAGCCAGCATAAAAAGAACTATCACAAATTCTGCAGAGGGAAGTGAGTGTGTTGCAGGGAAAAACAGGGGTGACTGGCGCACCCACGACAGCGCTAAAAATTATTGCCACGGGCATTGCGTTACCGGGAGAAAAAATCGTATCCGCAACGCTGGACCGCCAGCTCGGTAAGCCCGAAGGCTATGTTGAGCGACGCTCAAATATTCTCTGGCGCTATCATGCCACGGCAGAGGCCAGCCAGGCGGCTCTGGCGGCAGAGGCGCTGCATAACGCACTGGCCTCGGCGTCGCTCGCCCCCTCGTCCATCGACCTGCTGATTTGCGCCTCGGCCATTGCCGTTCAGGCGCTACCCTGCAGCGCGATCCATATTTTGCAGGCGGCGAATATGCCCGCAGGCGTAGCCGGATTTGACATTAACAGCAGCTGCGTGAGCTTCATCTCGGCGCTGGAAGTGGCGGCCGGCCTGCTCAATAGCGGCGCTTATCGGCGTATTGCTATTGTCTCGGCGGATATCGCTTCGCGGGGTATCGACTGGGCGCATGAAGAGTCTTCGCTGATCTTTGGCGACGGCGCGGCCTGCGCTATCGTTGAACGAGGAGACGGGGCCAGCGGTATCGTCGCCAGTCTGATTGAAATGTATCCCGATGGCAGCGAACTGTGTGAAATCCGCGCCGGTGGCACGCGACGTAACCCGCGCGCGGGCATGACCGATAGCGATTTCCTGTTCCACATGCAGGGCAAACGCCTGTTCCGCTTCGCCGCATCGCTGATTGAGGACTATTTTGCACGTTTGCTGCAAAAAAGCGGTATTGCCCTTGATGAGATTGCTACCGTGGTGCCCCATCAGGCCAGCCATCTGTCGCTTGAACATATGCGTAAGCGCCTCAAGGTGCCGGAAGCGGTACTGGTCGATATCTATCGCTACTACGGTAATCAGGTGGCGGCCTCAATTCCGACTGCGTTACATGAAGCGGTCATCTCCGGGCGTTTCCAGCCGGGTAAACCCGTCATGCTGATTGGGACGGCAGCGGGGTTGACCCTTGCAGGAATGGTGCTGATCCCATGAAAATCCTGGTCACAGGCGCGACCAGCGGACTGGGTCGCAATGCGGTTTCGCAATTACTGGCGCAAGGGCATCAGGTGGTCGCCACCGGTCGCAATCGGTCGGAAGGCAACGCTTTAATGCAGGCGGGGGCGCACTTTATTCCGCTCGAGTTAACGACTGCCAGCGAGGCGGAGTGCCGCCAGTTAATGAACGGCTGCGACGCAGTATGGCACTGTGCCGCGAAATCGTCGCCCTGGGGCGGGCGCGCCGCCTTCTGGCAGGCCAATGTCGAGTCCACCCGCCGCCTGGCGCAGGCCGCAGGGGAGCTGGAAATCCCCCGCTTTATTCATATTTCGACTCCGGCCATCTATTTCGACTTTCAGCATCGCTACGATGTACAAGAGAGTGACCGGGCGCGCCATTTTTCCAGCCATTACGCCAGCAGCAAATACGCCGCTGAAGAGCGGATTCAGGCTGCGGTTGCGCGCTTCCCGGCCACCACCTTTGTGCTTCTGCGCCCGCGCGGCCTGTTCGGCCCTCACGACAGGGTGATCGTACCGCGGCTATTGCAGCAACTGCACCGCGACGGCGGTGTGCTGCGCTTGCCGCGTGGCGGAGAGGCGCTCCTCGATCTGACCTATGTCGAAAACGTGGTGCACGCCATGACCCTCGCCACCGGCGAGGCCGGGCTGCGCTCCGGCAGCGTCTATAACATCACTAACCATCAGCCGCAGCAGCTTAAAACGATGCTCAACGCGCTGCTGCACCAACAGCTTGGCCTGAACTATCGCATCCAGGCTCTGCCCTGGCCGCTAATGTCGCTGGTGGCTCGCGGTATGGAGCTGGTGGGCCATTGCACCGGCAAGGAACCACGCATTACCCGCTATAGTGCGGGCACGGTCTGTTTCGACATGACCCTAAGTCAACAAAGGGCCATTGATGAACTGGGGTATCACCCGGTGTTTACAATGGATGATGGCATCGCACGTACCGGGGAGTGGCTAAGAACGCATGGCAACGATTACCGCCTTTGAAGTGGGCTACTGTACCCATATTGGCTGCATGGCGCTGAAAGGCGCCGGCTTTCGCGTTTGCAAATTTCCATCCCGCGCGTGGCTGCTGGAGGCAGGGGGCAAGCGCTGGCTATGGGATACGGGTTATGCCTCGTGGTTTGAGCAATATACCCGCGAAGGCGTTTTTCGCATTTATCGCCAGATGACGCCCGTCTACTTTGACCCGCAGGCGTCGCTGGCCCAACAGCTGCTCGCGCGCGGCATCACCGGCGGGGATATCGACGGCATTATTCTGTCGCATTTCCACGCCGACCATGTTGCCGGGTTACGCGATTTTCCTGGCGTAGCCTGCTTCTGCTCGGGGGAAGGCTGGCAGCAGGTGAGACATTTGCGTGGCTTTGCCGCGCTGCGGCAGGCCTTTGTCCCTGGGCTATTTCCCGCTGAGTTTGAATCGTCACTCACTTTTTTTGAGCGCTTCGAATGCGTGGCGTTACCTGCGGCGCTGATGCCCTTTGATCGTGGGTATCTATTGCCCGGTAGCAATGACGAAATTCTGCTGGTGCCGTTGCCAGGCCATGCCGCAGGGCATTTTGGCGCCTTTGTGCTTACCGATGCGGGATGGACCCTACTGGCGGCAGATGCCGCCTGGTCTCCCACCAGTTACCGGGAGCTGAAAGGGCCGTCGCGCCTGGCGAACCTGGTAATGGCTGACCCGGCCACGTTTTATCGCACGCTGGAAAAGCTCAACCAGCTCTGGCAACAAGGGCAGGTGGATATCCGTCTTTGCCATGAGGGAGACTTATGATCCCGCTTCGGCTGTTATGGCGCTATTATCGCACCCGCCATCTGCGTTTTACCGACCGCGAGGCGCTGGAAGCGTGGCAGACCCGGCGCCTGGAAAGGTTTAAAAAACGGGTGCTGTCCCGAAGCCCATGGTTTCGCCGTTATCTCAGGTTACCGCTCAGCCAGTGGCCCACCATGGATAAGGCGCTGATGATGGAAAAGTTCGATGAAATGAACACCGCCGGGCTGAAGCGCGACGCGCTGATGGCCTGTGCGCTGCAGAGCGAGCAGAGTCGGGATTTTCGTCCAACGATAGGGCGCTATAGCGTGGGGCTCTCGTCGGGGACCTCCGGGCGACGCGGGTTGTTTGTGGTCAGCCCGTATGAGCAGCAGGTCTGGGCCGCCGGGGTACTGGCGAAAGCGTTGCCGGATGGCCTGTTCGCCGGCGAGCGCGTGGCGCTTTTTTTGCGTGCGGATAACAACCTCTATCAGAGCGTCAATAACCGCTGGCTGAGCCTCGAGTTTTACGATCTACTGGCACCGTTTTCTGCCGGGCTTGCCCGTCTTGCACAACAATCTCCGACCCTGATCGTTGCCCCGGCGCAGGTGCTGCGCGCCCTGGCGCTGGCGGTACAGGCCGGCGAGCTGAGCTTATCGGTGAAAAAGGTCATCTCGGTAGCAGAGGTGCTGGACGAACAGGACAAAGCCTTGCTCAAACAGACTTTTGGTTCAGTGGGGGAAATCTATCAGGCAACGGAAGGTTTTCTGGCGTCAACCTGCGCTCATGGCACGCTGCATCTTAATGAAGAGTTTGTACATATTGAGCCCCAGTGGCTGGACGATCGCCGCTTTATTCCGTTGATTACCGATTTTACGCGCACCACTCAGCCCATTGTGCGCTATCGGCTTGACGATGTGCTGGTTGCGCGCACGACACCATGCCCCTGCGGCAACGCCGCCCGCGCCATCGAGCGCATCGAAGGGCGCCGGGACGATCAACTGCAACTTCCCGATCGGGCGGGTAAGCCACAGGTGGTGTTTGCTGATGCCTGTAGCCGCGTGCTGGCCCAGACATTGCCTCTGACGGCGGACTACCGTCTGGAGCAGAACGGAGCGGCGAGCCTGACATTAATAGCGGATTGCGACAAGGCGATCCTTGAGCAGTGTCGCTCGGCTCTCAGCGAGCTCTTCACCCGCCAGGGGATCGTTCCAGAGTCGCTGGACTGGACCTTAATTTCCCGGCCGTTACCGGCGCACTTTGCCCATAAAAGACGGCGTATCGTCCGTCGCCAGGGGGAAGCATGAATGCGATAAAACCCCGTCTGTGGCACATGCTTCTCGGCTGGGGGGCGGTGGGGGTGGCCTACGCACTCAGCGATCGTCTGCAGGGGAAGGGATATCATCTGACACCGATGGCTATCGATTCCAGTATTCCTTTCTCGCCCTCGGCAATCTGGCTCTATTTGTCGTTTTTCCTGCTGGTGCCGCTTGGGTATTTGCTGGTTCCGCGCGATCGCTTGCGCTGGCTGACATGCGCCATGCAGCTGTCGGCGCTGGGTGCAGGCGTGATTTACCTGCTCTGGCCGACCACGCTTCATTATCCCACTTATTCTTCCGACGGCAGCGCGTCGCAACTTCTGACCTGGCTTATTAGCGTCGATTCACCACAAAACTGTTTTCCATCGCTGCATGCGGCGTTAACCCTGCTTTCCGTCTGGGCTATTGCCGCCAGACGGCAGGGCGTATTGACGGTGGCAAGCCTGGTCTGGGCGCTTGCCATTGGATATTCGATCCTGCAGCTGCGCAGGCATCTGTTTATCGATCTGCTGGGCGGCGGCATGCTGGCCTGGGGATGCGGCTGGCTGGCGTTACGCCTGGAGAGGCGTCGGACATTACACAGGGAGCGTATTAATGAGTGATTTACTGGTTCCGATTATTGTTATGCTGGTTCTGGTGTTTGGCGAAGCGGGCATTTTACATCTGACCGGGCGACAAAAAATCGACTGGCACGATGTCGTCTTTAACATCAACTCCGGCCATATCGTCCTGTGGTTGTTCAGATGCACCGAGGTGCTCTGTTACGGGCTGGTCTTCAGCCGCTTCAGTTTGCACCTTTTTGATGGCGTGTCACCGGTCTGGCTGTGGTTGTTCACCCTTCTGGCGTGGGATTTCGGTTTTTATTGGCTCCATCGCCTTCACCACACGCTGCGCCCTCTTTGGGCGGTACATGTGGTGCACCATCAGGGCGAGCATTTCAATCTTTCGCTGGGGGTGAGGAACTCATGGTACTCCTCATTAACAGGGATCCCGTTCTTTCTGGTGTTAGCGGTGCTCGGCGTCCCGTTAAGCGTTTTTTTAGTCGTCTCCGTGCTGCATTACAGCGTGCAGTTCTTTAACCACAATGCCTTAACACCAAAGTTGGGTTGGCTAGAATATCTGTTTGTTACACCGTCACATCATCGGGTACACCATTACAAGGCGCGCCGCTTTGCCGATTCCAATTACGGCGGTACCTTTATCTTTTGGGACAAGTTATTTGGTACTTTTTGTCGCGTCACGCCACCCGTCGAGCCCGGTTACGGTGTGCAGGGTGAACGTCCTTCCTCTAATCCTCTGCGGGAGAGCAATCTGCCTTTCCTGCGCATGCTTGGGGTGCGAAAAACGCGTGCTCAACCGCCCCGGCGGTTTAACGCCTCAGCTACGATCGTGATCGCCGGCGCGCTCTTACTGTTTGGCCTGGTGCTGGGTTATATCCAGCTTTACGGCTACGACATTGAGCGGGTCACCATGCAGCAGACCGCGCTGTTTTTATTACTGGCCGCAGGGTCTATCGCGCTGGGCGGGATCAGCGATGGGCAGCGGTGGGGAGTGGTGCTCTGGCTGCTGGTGACCTTGGGGTTGCCTCTGCTGTTTATCGGCATCTGGGACTGGCGCCAGCCTTACTGGCTGGGGGTGATGGCCGGGCTCGTTGTGCACGCCCTTGCGCTGTTGGCGGGTCAAGGGCGCAGGGTGAACGAGGCACAGCATGAACCTGTTTAATCCGCAAAAATCGATTCGTTTTCCTGCAGACGATCCACGCCTGGTCAGGGCGTTACAGCGTGAGTCACGGGCGTTATTGGCAAAAAATAATGATCACCGCTACGCAGATGCGCACACTGTCGGTAAAGCGCTGGCTCTGCTGGCGCTGTGTCTGCTCTGTTATGGCGTGGCGCTCATCCAGCAGCACCTGTTGTCCTTTTTTGTCTGGTATCTGCTGATGATAGTCTGCGCAATGTTGCTGGCGGTGAATGTTATGCATGACGCCTCCCACAATGCCTTTCTGCGCGGCCGGAGTGCGAACCGGTGGCTAAACCGGCTCATCACGGTACCGCTGGGCATGGATCCGGACTGCTGGCGGGTGCGCCACGTACGTTTTCACCACAGTTATACCCATATCGAATGCTACGATCCTGATACCGCCGAAAACGGCCTGCTGCGTCAGAGCCCCTGGCAGCGCTGGCGGCCCATGATGCAGGCGCAACGCTACTACTGGCCGCTGGTGGCCGCATTGACCTTTCCCTGGTATATCTGGGTGATGGACTGGCTCGACAGAGGCGGGCTGACGCCGGTCACTCCCCACCTCGAGAAGCGTGGATTCGACGGCTGGTGGGTTTTTCTCTGCGGTAAGGGGGCACACATCGCGTTCTCGCTGCTGTTACCTTGCTGGGTGATGGCAGACAGTTTTAGCGCCGGAACAGTAGCGGGTGTCTATCTGGCGAGCCAGATGACCTCGTCGCTCTTCTTCGTGATGCTGGTCATCGGTACCCACTGGGCGAAAGGCCATGCGCAGTTACCTCCTGAAAACGGCAAGATGAGTGAGGGCAGGCTGGCCCATGTCTTCACTACCACCTTTGACTGGTCTACCCGTCCGGCATGGCTGGGCTACTGGCTGGGCGGGCTGAATCTTCATCTGACCCATCATCTCTTTCCGCACTGGAATCATCGTCATTATCACGATTTAAGTCAGGTGATTGAGGCCATAGCGCGTGATGAAGGGCTGGATTACCAGCGCCTGTCGCTGCGCGATCTGCTGAAGCTCCAGCAGCAATTTTTAACACGGATGGGTGAAAAGCCAGAGGCGTAAACCTGCCCCGAAGGGCAGGTTTATCAACGATAGAGCGGTTTTTTCGCGACCGGGACGGGCAGCGCCGTTCGCCACGACTCCAGCGTCAGTCGGGCCAGTTGGGCGAGCGCGCTATAGAATGGATGCTTTGCCTCCTGTTCCAGCACGGAGAGAAAACGCTGACTCCAGGGCAGCAGATGTTGCGCCAGTAGCGCATCGCGGGCATCGTCACGTCCGTTTTCACTCAGCCACGCGGCGAGCATCAACAGGGTACCGAAATGATCTTCGGGCTCATTTTGCTGAGCCTCAAAGGTTATGGCGTTATCACGCATCCACTGGCGCAGCGCGAGAGTCGAGTCACCAAATAGCACCGATTCACGATCCAGCCAAACCGAACCCCATGGCGGAGCCGGTAGCGCATAGGGGCCGATAAAGAGCCGCTGCCAGGCTTCAGGTAACGGTTCATCGGCCGGCGCTTGCAGGATCTCAACCACAGGTTGCAGCTGTTCCGATGAAAGAGGCCAGTCGGCGGCCCAGTCCGTAGTGGAGAGGGCCGTTACCAGCGGTGCCGCCTCGGCGCTATCCGGTGCGTACCAGAACAGGGCGCCCAGAACCCGGGCGCTAAAAGCGAAAGATTCGCGATGTAAAACAGAATTCATGCCAACATCCCTTGCAGTGGCGCGGGGCAAACCCGCGCCGGTTTATCCGGCGATAGCCACGCCGGTTGTCATATGCAGACCATAAAAAAGGCCACGGCCGATTAACTCACCCACGACGACCAGAACAAGCCCCGCAGCAAGCCCCCAGGTTTTCGGCGACTGGCGTCGCAGCAGTGGGCACAGCCAGCATCCCAGCCCGGCAGCAAGCAGTATGATACGCCACACCTGCAGCGAACCATACTCCGGTAGCAGGGTACTGGCCTGCTGCACGGAGCTGTGAACAGTGGCGAGCATGTTGCTTTGCAGCACCACCACTGCCACAGCGACCAGCAGCGCCAGGACGCTTAATGCCGCTGCCTGGCTATGGACCTTCACTTTTGCCGCCTGCAATAACAGCGCAGCAAAAATCGGGCCGCCCAACAGCACCGTCAGGAAGAAGCCCAGGGTGGTATATCCATTATGCCAGGTGGGGACGGTATCGATCTGATAGACGCGGGTCATTGCCCAGACAAAACCGATCCCCAGAATTTGGGTGATCACCAGCCAGGCGGTGTAGAGCGCATCCGGCAGTTTCTTCAACATCGCCAGCAACCAGCCGAGGCCGCCTACGGCAAAGAAGAGCGAACCACTGGCGATTTCGTTACTGAGGGCAGAGTCCCCGATGCGGTTCAGGGAGTTAAAGGCCCGCAGCGGCGAGCCCAGATGCAGCACCGAGGCAATAAAGCCCGCCCCCATCACCAGCCAGACGAAGAACATCATGCGCAGGATCCGCTCCCGTGCCGGACCCTCGCTTTCCCGCATCAGGACAAAACCCATCACCAGTATTGCCCCCACGGCACACTGCCCAAATACCGTAAAAATGACCAGAGGCCACTCATGCCATCCGTTTCCCATCTCACACCTCCTTCGGATTGGCCAGATAGCCGGTGGTATCACCCGTTGGTCGGCTGTTGGCATTGGGTTTAATGACAATACTTGGTTTCGTAAAGTGCGCCGACGGCAGCGGCGCAACGGCCGCCAGCTTGCCGTGTTTCTGCCGCAGCTCGTCGATCGGGCCGAAGTCCAGTGCACGCAGCGGGCAGGACTCCACGCAGACCGGCTTTTTGCCCTCTGCCACGCGATCGTAACACCCATCGCATTTGGTCATGTGGCCTTTGGCGGCGTTGTACTGTGGCGCGCCGTACGGGCAGGCCATATGGCAATAACGGCAGCCAATGCAGACCTCTTCGTTAACCACCACAAAGCCGTCTTCCCGCTTGTGCATGGCGCCGCTCGGGCAGACTTTGGTGCAGGCCGGGTCTTCGCAGTGGTTACAGGCAATCGACAGATAGTAGGCAAAGACGTTCTGCTGCCAGACGCCGTTATCCTCCTGCCAGTCGCCCCCTGCGTATTCATAAATGCGGCGGAAGCTCACGTCCGGGGTCAGATCTTTGTAATCTTTACAGGCCAGCTCGCAGGTTTTGCACCCGGTGCAGCGGCTGGAGTCAATATAAAATCCATACTGGGTGGTCATCGACTACTCCTTATGCCTTCTCAATTTGCACCAGGTTGGTGTGCTGAGGGTTCCCCTTCGCCAGCGGTGAGGGGCGGTGCGTGGTGAGGGTGTTAACGCAGGCACCGTGATCGACGCGATCGCCATTCATGTCGGCGTTATGCCAGGCGCCCTGGCCCATCGCGCTGACGCCGGGCATGATGCGCGGCGTGACTTTTGCGGCAATACGCAGTTCGCCGCGTCCGTTAAACACCCGGACCAGATCGCCGTTTTTAATCCCACGCGACGCGGCATCGAGCGGATTGATCCACACCTCCTGGCGACAGGCGGCCTCCAGCACGTCGATGTTGCCGTAGGTTGAGTGGGTACGTCCCTTGAAGTGGAAACCAAAAAGCTGAAGCGGATAGCGGTCGCGCGCCGGATCATCCCAGCCTTCAAAGGTGTGAGCATAGATAGGTAGGGGGCTGATGGTCTCGTCTGGCGCAAGCTCCCAGCGATGGGCGATATCTGCAAGCTTGCTGGAGTAGATTTCAATTTTGCCGGAGGGCGTTTTCAGCGGGTTGTTAAGAGGGTCTTCGCGGAATTTCTTGTACGCCACAAAGTGCCCGGCAGGATCGCGTCGCTTATAGATGCCCATTTTCTTCAGCTCATCATAAGCGGGTAGTAGCGGATCCCGGGCCACCATCTTCGCATAAAGGTATTGCAGCCATTCTGACTGCGTGCGCCCCTCTGTAAATTTATCGTAGACATCCTTGCCGAGACGTTTAGCCACCTCACTCATCATCCAGTAGATAGGTTTGCGCTCAAATTTGGGCGAGGTCGCCGGCTGCAGGAAGATGAGATAACCCATATTCCCGGCGTAGTCGTTAGGGATGATATCTTCCTGCTCTACGGTCATTAAATCGGGCAGCAGCAGGTCGGCGTACTTCGCCGAGGAGGTCATAAAGTTGTCGATCACCACAATCATCTCGCATTGACTCTCGTCCTGCAGAATGGCGTGGGTTTTGTTGATATCCGAGTGCTGGTTAGTGATGCAGTTACCCGCATAGTTCCAGATAAATTTGATGGGGACATCCAGCTTCTCTTTACCGCGTACGCCATCGCGGGTAGCGGTCATTTCCGGTCCGCGGGCGATGGCATCCGTCCAGCTAAAGCAGGAGATTTGCGTTTTTACCGGATTTTCCAGCACCGGCATGCGCTCGATGGTGATGGTATAGGTAGATTCCCGCGCGCCACTGTTGCCACCATGGATGCCGACGTTGCCGGTAAGGATTGGCAGCATTGCGATGGCGCGCGCACTCAGCTCGCCGTTGGCATGACGCTGTGGCCCCCACCCCTGGCTGATATAGGCCGGTTTAGCGCTGCCGATTTCGCGCGCCAGCTTCACAATACGTTCGGCAGGAATACCGGTAATTTTCGCCGCCCATTCAGGTGTTTTGGCGAGACCGTCCTCGCCGTCCCCCAGAATCCAGGCTTTGTAATGCCCGTTGGCCGGGGCACCTTCTGGCAGGGTTTTTTCGTCGTATCCCACGCAATAGGTATCAAGAAAGGCTTGATCAACCCGATTTTCGGTAATCAGTACCCAGGCCAGGGCGCTCACCAGTGCGGCGTCGGTGCCGGGACGGATAGGTATCCATTCATCTTCACGCCCGGCTGCGGTGTCGGTATAACGCGGATCGATGACGATCATTCGGGCGTTTGAGCGCTCCCGCGCCTGTTCGAGGTAGTAGGTAATACCCCCGCCGCTCATGCGCGTCTCCGCCGGGTTGTTGCCAAACATGACGACCAGTTGGCTGTTCTCAATGTCGGAGGTGCTGTTACCCTCGTTGCTTCCGTAGGTGTAGGGCATGGCACAGGCTATCTGTGCGGTACTGTAAGTACCATAATGGCTGAGGAAGCCGCCGTAACAGTTCATCAGGCGTGCCACCAGTGAGGCATACGGGGACGAACGGGTCACGTTGCCGCCAACGATGCCAGAGGAGTAGTTGATGTAGACCGCTTCGTTACCGTACTGGCTTACCACCTTTTTCAGGCTGTCGGTCAGCAGGTTCAGGGCTTCATCCCAGCTGATACGTTCAAATTTTCCTTCGCCGCGTTTGCCCACCCGTTTCATCGGATAGTTAAGGCGATCCGGGTGATTCATACGCCGGCGGATAGAGCGGCCGCGCAGGCAGGCGCGAACCTGGTGATTGCCGTAGATATCTTCGCCGGTGTTATCGGTTTCGACCCGCCACACTTCGTCATCGCGAACGTGCAGACGCAGCGCGCAGCGGCTGCCACAGTTAACAGAACAGGCGCCCCAGACGACTTTATCTTCTGCAGGCTGCGTGGCTTGCTGAATTGCGGCAGCCGCGCTACGTAACCCAAAAGGCAAGGAAATCCCGCCCGCTGCAAGAGCGAGGGAACCGATAGCGGTGGATTTGACGAGGCTTCGGCGACTGATCGCCCCCCAGTGCTGATGATCGGACATGGCTCACTCCATCGTTATTGTTGTGCAAACAATTTCATGCCTGATGATTACCAGGCTAATGACGAAGGGAGTGTTACCTGTTTAGAGGTAGAAAATATTAATCCTTATCAATGAAGAGGGCATTTCCCCCGCCAGGGCGGGGGAAAGTTACTGGGGTTCGGTGGGGGCATTGTCTTGCGTGGCGGCACCGCTTACCGGGTAATTGCCGCTGCTGGTGCGGGTATAGAGAATTTTATAACTGTCATTAGCGCAGTGACCAACAACCTGAGCATCGGGTTGATCGCTTTGGTCGTTCGGCACAATGTTGAGGGTAAAACCCGACTCGGGTACGCCATTATTGATAATTCGCTGCTGTATATCGCTTTTAACCCGTTCGCAGGAATCGGGTGCCGCCAGGGCAGCCGGAGCCACGCCAGCCAGCAGCAGTGCAGTAATCAAAGGTAACTGTTTCATAACCGCCTCCTTTAGTTTGGCATCAAGTTAATTTTAGCAGGCTTAGTGTAAACGTCTGTATTTGCTAATATGATTGAGAATTATCTCCAGATTTGGTGAGTTACGTGAAGAAAATTGCAGTCAGTTTAGCCCTGACGACACTGTTGGCGGGATGTGATAACGCCTCAGCACCGCTTTCGTTTACGCCTGAAATGGCAAGCTTTTCTAATGAATTTGACTTTGATCCCCTGCGCGGACCGGTAAAAGAGTTCAGTCAGACTCTGATGAATGAGAAAGGGGAAGTGGCGAAACGGGTCAGCGGTTCGTTATCCACCGAAGGGTGTTTCGATACCCTGGAGATCCACGACATCGAATCGAATTCGGGGGTGGCGCTGGTACTTAATGCTAACTACTACCTCGACGCGCAGACGATGCAGAAAAAGTTGCGTTTACAGGGTAAATGTCAGCTGGCCGAGATGGTTGCTTCAGGCACTTCATGGGAGACCAATGACGCCGGGTTTATTGTCAGCGCGCACGGGAAAGAGACCGATGTTAGCTATCGTTACGATGTGGATGGGTACCCGTTGGGCAAGACGAGCGTTTCAGGGGAGCAACGGCTGTCGGTGGCCTCCAAACCTTCTGCGGATCTTCGCAAGCGGCTGGATTATACCGCCGTCAGCATGCTGAACGACAAGACGCTGGGTAACGTTAAACAGAGTTGCGATTACGATCGCCATGACAACCCCGTGACCTGCGAGCTCCTGATTGTGGATCAGAGCGTAAAACCGGCGCAGGAACACAAATACACCATCAAAAACACAATTGATTACTATTGAGAAACCGCGCAGGGATCTGCGCGGTGAAGTGCAGGGCGATTAGGGTGCCAGGCTGCGGCCGGTGCGGCGGTCAAGGCAGCGCAGGGTATTGGGTTCCCAGTAGGCATTAACGTTCGCGCTTTGCTGGCACTTATCGCGCGCATCAAAGGCCACGTCCTCTTTATCCCACTCTTTCTCTGCGCGGGTATTAACTTTATGGCGCAGGCTGCGGGTGTCGTTCCACTGCTCTTTATCCATTGCAGCGTTCTGACGGCTTTGCGCGCTATCCCCGGATTCGATAATCAACTTGCTGGTATTGGCAGAGACTGGAGCGATAAACATCGCCGCCAGCAGGGCAACCAATCCGAGACGTATACTCATTGTATTCATGGTGATTTTCTCCCGAACGGCGAAGATTCGAAAATGACGCCGTCGATTCTACAACAGTCCATTTTGAGGGCAAAACCACATCAGCTGTGTGGAACGCTTCCTTATAGAGTTGGGTATAATAACTCAACCCCCCTCAAAGTACGTGAAATATGATTAAAACAACTTTACTCTTTTTCGCCACTGCAGTTTGTGAAATTTTGGGCTGTTTCCTGCCCTGGCTCTGGCTGAAGCGGGGTGGGTCGGTGTTTCTTTTGCTGCCTGCGGCGGTAGCGCTGGCGCTGTTTGTCTGGTTATTGACTCTGCATCCGGCGGCCAGCGGCAGGGTCTATGCCGCCTACGGTGGTGTCTATGTCTGCACGGCTCTCCTCTGGTTACGGGTCGTGGATGGGGTGAAATTGAGCTCGTATGACTGGGCAGGCGCGGCGATAGCGCTCTGCGGCATGCTAATTATCGTGGCAGGATGGGGGCGCCCCTGAGCGCCTCTTTTTGTGATCCGGTGAGGATTTTTTGATCGCAATACTTGTATGGTAGTAGGCTTATTGCATAAATTTCCTGCATCACAACGCAAGATGTAAGGAACCGGAACATGAAGATTGTTGGGGCTGAAGTATTTGTTACCTGCCCAGGACGTAATTTTGTCACGCTGAAAATTACCACTGACGACGGTATCGTCGGGCTCGGCGATGCCACCCTGAATGGTCGCGAGCTTTCTGTCGCCTCCTACCTGAAAGATCACCTCTGTCCGCAACTGATTGGCCGCGATGCGCATCGCATCGAGGATATCTGGCAGTTCTTCTACAAAGGCGCTTACTGGCGTCGCGGCCCGGTGACTATGTCTGCTCTTTCGGCCGTGGATATGGCGCTGTGGGACATTAAGGCTAAAGCGGCAAACATGCCGCTCTATCAGCTGTTGGGCGGCGCCTCCCGTGAAGGGGTGATGGTTTACTGCCACACCACCGGCCATAGCATTGATGATGTGCTGGAAGATTACGCCCGCCACAAAGAGATGGGCTTTAAGGCGATTCGTGTGCAGTGCGGTGTGCCGGGTATGAAAACCACCTACGGCATGTCGAAGGGCAAAGGGCTGGCCTACGAGCCTGCCACCAAAGGCAACTGGCCGGAAGAGCAGCTCTGGTCAACCGAAAAATATCTCGATTTCACACCGAAGCTGTTCGATGCCGTGCGGAATAAATTTGGTTTTAACGAGCATTTGCTGCACGACATGCACCACCGTCTGACGCCAATTGAAGCTGCGCGTTTCGGTAAGAGCATCGAGGCGTTCCGCATGTTCTGGATGGAAGATCCTACGCCGGCAGAGAACCAGGCGTGCTTCCGTTTAATTCGTCAGCATACCGTAACCCCGATTGCGGTAGGCGAAGTCTTTAATAGCATCTGGGACTGCAAACAGCTGATTGAAGAACAGCTGATCGACTATATCCGCACCACCATTACCCACGCGGGGGGCATCACCGGCATGCGTCGTATCGCCGATTTCGCCTCGCTCTACCAGGTACGTACCGGCTCGCACGGGCCGTCGGATCTGTCGCCGATCTGCCACGCGGCGGCTCTTCATTTTGACCTGTGGGTGCCGAACTTTGGCGTACAGGAGTATATGGGCTATTCCGAACAGATGCTGGAAGTCTTCCCGCATAGCTGGCGTTTCGACAACGGCTACATGCACCCAGGCGACAAGCCCGGACTCGGCATCGAGTTTGATGAAAAACTGGCCGCAAAATATCCCTACGATCCCGCCTATCTGCCGGTTGCCCGTCTGGAAGATGGCACCCTGTGGAACTGGTAAAGGAGCAGAAGATGAAAAGTATCGTCATCCAGAAACCTGAAGAGCTGGTCATTGAAGAGCGACCGCGGGCAGAGCCCGCAGCCGGAGAGGTGCGGGTTAAGGTGAAGCTGGCGGGAATTTGTGGTTCCGATAGCCATATCTATCGTGGCCATAACCCCTTCGCCAAATATCCACGGGTCATCGGTCATGAATTCTTTGGTGTGATTGATGCCGTGGGCGAGGGGGTTGACCACGCGCGCATAGGGCAGCGAGTCTCTGTCGACCCGGTGATCAGCTGCGGCCACTGCTATCCCTGTTCGGTGGGTAAGCCCAATGTCTGTACCTCACTGGTGGTGCTGGGGGTGCACCGTGACGGCGGCTTTAGCGAGTATGCCGTGGTGCCAGAAAAAAATGCCTGGCCCATCCCGGATACCATCAGTGACAGACATGCGGTCATGGTGGAGCCCTTCACGATTGCCGCGAACGTCACCGGACATGCCAGCCCTTTAGAACAGGATGTGGCCTTGATTTATGGGGCGGGCCCCATGGGCCTGGTTACCACTCAGGCGCTGAAAGGGGTGTACAACGTCAGTCAGGTCATCGTGGTCGATCGTATCGACGAGCGTCTGGAGATGGCGCAACGCAGCGGTGCGGACTGGGTGATTAATAACGGCAATGGTTCACTGCAGGCAGAGCTGGAAGCAAAAGGGATCAAACCGACGTTAATCATCGACGCGGCCTGTCATCCGTCGATTTTGCAGGAAGCCGTTACGCTGGCATCCCCTGCGGCACGTATTGTGCTGATGGGCTTTTCCAGCGAGCCAAGCCAGGTTATCCAGCAAGGGATCACCGGCAAAGAGTTGTCGATCTTCTCGTCGCGACTGAATGCCAATAAGTTCCCGGTGGTGATTAGCTGGCTCGAGCAGGGACTTATCGACCCCGACAAACTTATTACCCATACCTTTGATTATCAAGATGTTAAAGACGCCATTGAACGCTTTGAAAAAGACCAGCGGCACTGCTGCAAGGTATTACTGACGTTCTCTTAATTATGACGAATGCGGTTTGGTAGTACGCATCTTACCCTGTTGAGATAGCCAATATGACTCAAGTACAACATGAAAGAAGCACCTCTGATCTCGTCAAAGCCGCAGTCTCGGGCTGGCTTGGGACTGCACTCGAATTCATGGATTTTCAGCTCTACTCGCTGGGCGCCGCGCTGGTCTTTCACGAGATTTTCTTCCCGGAACAGTCTGCCGCAATGGCCCTGATCCTGGCGATGGGTACCTACGGCGCGGGGTATATCGCCCGTATCGTGGGAGCCTTTATCTTCGGGAAAATGGGCGACAGCATTGGCCGTAAAAAAGTGCTGTTTATCACCATTACCATGATGGGGATCTGCACCACCCTGATTGGCGTGCTGCCTACTTATGCGCAGATCGGGATTTTTGCGCCGGTGTTGCTGGTCACGCTGCGTATCATCCAGGGGCTGGGCGCCGGGGCGGAAATCTCCGGGGCAGGCACCATGCTGGCGGAGTATGCGCCGAAAGGTAAACGCGGGATCATCTCTTCACTGGTGGCGATGGGCACCAACTGCGGCACCCTGAGCGCCACTGCGATCTGGGCGATTATGTTCTTTGCCCTCGACCGGGAAGAGTTGGTGGCATGGGGCTGGCGTATCCCGTTCCTTGCAAGCGTGGTGGTCATGATCTTTGCTATCTGGTTGCGTATGAACCTGAAAGAGAGCCCGGTCTTTGAAAAGGTGAATGCCGAAGAGGCGCCAGCCGTGACTGCGCCGCAGGAGAGCACTCTGGGGGCGATGTTTAAAAGCAAATCCTTCTGGCTGGCGACCGGCTTGCGCTTTGGTCAGGCGGGTAACTCCGGGTTGATTCAGACGTTCCTGGCGGGCTATCTGGTGCAGACGTTGCTGTTTAATAAGAGCATCCCTACCGATGCGCTGATGATCAGTTCGTTCCTGGGCTTTATCTCGATTCCACTGCTGGGCTGGCTCTCAGATAAGTTTGGCCGTCGCTTACCCTATATAATCCTCAATATTTCGGCCATTCTTCTGGCCTGGCCGATGCTGTCGATTATCGTCGACAAAGCCAACGCGCCAGGGGTGATCATGGCGTCCATTATCATCATCCACAACGTCGCGGTGCTGGGGCTGTTTGCACTGGAAAACATTACCATGGCGGAGATGTTTGGCTCGCGTAATCGCTTTATCCGCATGGCGATCTCGAAAGAGGCGGGGGGGCTGGTGGCGGTGGGCTTCGGTCCGGTGCTGGCAGGAATTTTCTGCAATATGACCGGTGCCTGGTGGCCGATCGCGGTCATGGTGGTGGTCTACTCGGTAATTGGTCTGGTCTCTGCCGTGCTGATGCCCGAAGTGCGTGATCGTGATCTGAGCGCCCTGGAAGATGCAGCCGAAGCAAAGCCTGCGCGGGATGGCGCACGCGCTAAGCAGGGCGCTTTATCCTGATGGTGAATGTTGTCACACAGCTTTCAATAGCTGTCACACCACTTGCCTAAAAGTTAACGTAAATCAATAACCCGGCTTCAACAATCAGTATGGTAGATGGCAGCTCTCTTTTTTATAGCTTCTACCATTCTAGTTAGTTTAGTAAGCCGGTGCCGCCGCGACTCCTCTGGGACGCGGCGACGCGCCTGAGATAAATCTTCGCTAAAAGAGTCAATTATGGAAAATCCGTTATTAAAGGCAAACGCGACGCTCCCGCGCTACGATCGAAATACCCTGCAAACGCGCATTGTTCATCTCGGTTTTGGTGCATTCCACCGTGCGCATCAGGCGGTCTATACCGACATCCTGGCGGCAGAGCAGGGCAGCGACTGGGGATACTGCGAGGTTAATTTGATCGGCGGTGAGCAGCAAATTGCCGATCTTCGTGCGCAGGATAACCTCTATACCGTAGCGGAAATGTCTGCCGATGCCTGGACTGCACGCGTTGTTGGGGTGGTCACAAAAGCGCTGCATGTGGATGTGGACGGCCTGGAAACCGTGCTGGCAGCCTTGTGCGACCCGCAAATCGCCATCGTTTCGCTGACCATTACGGAAAAAGGTTATTGCCATGCACCTGCCAGCGGGGAACTGATGCTCGATCATCCGTTTATCGTGGCAGACCTGCGAAACCCCCATCAGCCAAAATCTGCTCCCGGCGTGGTGGTCGAGGCGCTATCTCGTCGCAAACAGCGAGGGCTGTCGGCCTTTACCGTGATGTCGTGTGACAACATGCCTGAAAACGGTCACGTTACCCGAAATGTTATTTGTGCTTACGCCCGGGCGGTAGAAAGCGAGCTGGCGGAATGGATTGAAGCGAACGTCACCTTCCCGTCCACCATGGTGGATCGTATTGTGCCTGCCGTTACCGCCGATACGCTGGATAAAATCGCGCACATCACCGGCGTACGCGACCCTGCCGGGGTTGCCTGTGAACCCTTCCGGCAGTGGGTAGTAGAGGATAACTTTGTTGCAGGACGACCAGCGTGGGAAAAAGCAGGGGCGGAGCTGGTTTCAGACGTTGTCCCCTTCGAAGAGATGAAGCTGCGTATGTTAAACGGCAGCCACTCCTTCCTCGCCTATCTGGGCTATCTGGCGGGTTATCAGCATATCAATGACTGCATGGAAGATACGAACTACCGCCACGCAGCGCAGGCGCTGATGCTCCAGGAGCAGGCGCCCACGTTGAAGTTGAAAGGGGTAGACCTTCAACGTTATGCTGAACTGTTAATTGCCCGCTACAGCAATCCGGCGTTGCGTCATCGCACCTGGCAGATCGCCATGGACGGTAGCCAGAAACTGCCGCAGCGAATGCTCGACTCCGTGCGCTGGCATCGGGCACATCAACGTAGCTTCCCGCTGTTGGCGCTGGGCGTGGCGGGCTGGATGCGCTATGTGAGCGGAGTAGATGAGCAGGGACAACCTATCGAGGTGTGCGACCCGCTGCTGCCGGTTATTCAGGCGGCGGTACAGCACAGTGAAGAAGGGGTGAGTCGGGTCACGGCGCTGTTGGGTATTGAAGCGATTTTCGGCAATGAATTACCGCAGGATGAAATCTTCGTTGAGGCGGTGAAACAGGCTTATCTCACGCTGTTGAAGCTGGGGGCGAAGGCGACGGTGGCGCAGTACGCCGCTTCCCGCTGAGTCAGGACATGCCGCCGTGCGCGGCGGCATGATTCGGCCTCTTAATGCAAACCGAGGCGGATGAGTTCAACCGGTTCGAATCGGCCTTCTACGCCCTCGACTTCTACCGTTTTGCTGCGGCGTACCTGAGCGGCGCTCAGCCCTTCGCTATGAATCGCGCGGATGGTGCCTGTAGTGCCGGTGCTATTAATCATTACCCGGCTGCCGGTGGAAATTGCGTTACGGTTGCGGTCGTAAGTCATCATCATATTTCTCCTCTAATGCTAACCGAAGCGACGTGATGGTTCTTGCCGCTCACGGGATAGTATTAATACGCCTGTAGCGCAGCCGTTTTTTTGTTTTTGATCAAACTCACACTTTTTTATCTCACGGCAAGAATAACTCAGGCCGACATTTCTTTACCTCTTAAGGTAATTTCCTGACGGGACTGTTTAGGAATGGTTTGATTTCGCCGTGTCACTCTTAATATCGTTAAGCAATCTGGCTAGCGCAATAAGGAGAGAGACGATGTACAAAAGAATATTGATGCCTGTCGATGTCTTTGAAATGGATTTAAGCGATAAAGCGGTGCGCCATGCTTCTTTTCTCGCTATGGCTGATAATGCCACCATCACGCTATTAAACATTCTGCCTGTCAGCGGACGCGCCATGTTACGAGGTTTCTCGTCAGACATTAAAAAGTTTGAAAACTATATGACGCAAGAGTCAGAGAAGAAGATGAATGAGTTGAAGCGGCTATTCGATATTGCGCCGGAAAATATTCAGACGCGGGTACGATTCGGTAATGTGCGTGACGAAATCATTGCCATGAGTGCTGAGGGTGAATATGACGTGATTGTTATCGGCTCAAAAAAACCGGGCGTCACCACCCATCTGTTAGGCTCAAATGCCGAATCCGTCTTACGCTATGCCAAAATTCCGGTATTAGTGGTTCGCTAATTATTTTGCCGCATCCTGGTAATATAACAGGATGCGGCAGCATTACTCTTCGCTAAACCAGTCGCTATTTTCTTGACGAATTAACTGCACGGACTCGCCAATCTCTTGCAGATGCAGCGTCATCGCCTTTTCCACCGCATCCCCATCGCGTTTTTCCAGCGCGCTGAAAATATCGTAGTGTTGGCGTAACAGCATCTCGGGCGGAGAGACATGGTCAAGGCTCATATAACGCACCCGATCGATAGTCGCCTTAATGTTTTCAACCGTATCCCAGGCCAGCTGGCAGTCGGCGATTTGCGCCAGCTTCTGGTGGAATTCGTCGTCGAGCTGGAAAAAGTCATTAAGTTGCTTGCGCTCAATGGCTATGCGCTGCTGGTGGAGATTTTGTTCCAGCAAATAACACTGATTGTCGTTTACCTGGCTGGCGGCGCGACGGACCACCGCACACTCAATGGCCTGGCGCACGAAGCAGCCATTACGCACCTGATTAAGCGAGATTTTATTAACATAGCTGCCGCGCTGCGGACGGATCTGGATAAGTCCATTTTCAGCCAGTTTGATAAAAGCTTCACGCACTGGCTGACGGGAGACGTCAAAGCGCACGGAGACCTCTTTTTCCGACAGCGGCGTTCCCGGCGGAATCAGGCAACGCACGATATCGCGGCGCAAAATGCGGTAGATTTGCTGGTTGACGGGCTGTGTAGGATTAAGTTGCGATTCTGCGGCCATGCGTTGTGATTTCTCGAAGAATTAAGCGGTAAATACTACCATTTTTTTGCCGGTCATCCCATACCCGGCCCGCAGGCCGGGAGAGGAAGATCAGCCGCGATGGACGCTCAGGCCAGCAAAGCTCTGGCTGACCGGCATCATCTCTACGGTGTTGATATTGACATGTTTCGGCAGGGTCGCGACCCACCAGACCGTCTCGGTGACATCTTCTGGGGTCAGGGCCTGGGTATTCTCGTAGGTTTTACCGGCTTTATCGTCGTCGCCTTTGAAGCGCACGTTAGAGAACTCGGTTCCGCCCACCAGACCTGGCTCGATATCGGTCACGCGAAGAGCGGTGCCGTGCAGATCGGTACGCAGGTTGAGGCTGAATTGACGAACAAAAGCTTTCGTGGCGCCATAAACGTTACCCCCTGCATAAGGCCAGCTGCCCGCAGTAGAGCCAATATTAATGACATGGCCGCGGTTACGCTCAACCATACCCGGCAGCACTGCACGGGTCATATAGACCAGACCTTTGTTGTTGGTGTCGATCATCGTTTCCCAGTCTTCAACGCTGGCTTTATGCGCAGGCTCCATGCCCAGCGCCAGACCGGCGTTGTTAACCAGCACATCAATTTCACGCCACTCGGCAGGGAGGTTTGCGATCATCTCTTCAATGGCGGCGCGGTTACGCACGTCCAGCTGCGCGGTCAGAATGCTGTCACCCAGCTCATCCTTCAGCTCTTGCAAACGCTCCTGACGGCGGCCTGTCGCAATGACTTTGTGACCGTTGGCCACAAAACGACGGGTAATACTTTCACCAAAACCTGCGGTCGCTCCAGTTACTAAAATAATCATCTCACTGTTCCTCAACGCTTTTTGTGTTGTACTACCATAGCATGTGATCTGACACAGGGTAAGGGCCGCTGCATGGCCTTAATGTGGACTACTCATTGCCCCACTGATTGAGGAAGTTGGCAACGTCATCAATGCGCAGCGGGTTAATACCGGCCTCGGCGGCCATCTCTTGCTGGGCTTCTTCACTGATCTCTTCGTTATTCATTAAACGGGTGATCAGCAGCTGAAAATAGTGCGCCAGCGTGTCGCGCTCGGCGTCGTTAACGGCAATGTCCGTTTCAGTGGCGTACTCGTCAACGATGTCGTAAAACTTGAGGGGAATGTCGTGGTTCATTGTTTATCCTGTCAGGCTGCATAAATGGGTGTCCGGACTGAATATTATCATTCTTAATCTTAATTTCTGATAGCGGTTTACTCAGGCATTAACCTCGATTTTCCAGATACGACGCATAAGGGAGGTGATAACAGATGAACGTCCCGTCTCTGGAACACCCGTTCTGGTCTTCATCTTCCCACTCTTCGCAGAAAGCGCGCAGGCTCTCGTCGTCAAACTCAATCGTGACAGAACCATCGTATTCCCGATCAAAGAAGAGCGACAGACTGGTGCTGCTGTGCGGCCATACCGGCTCGACCGCTATATGGGGATAGTGCGCTTTGAACCAGCTTAATAACGCTGCTCTACCCGGCGGGTTTTCACTCTTTTTAAAATTATCATCATGCTTTATGGGAAATTTGCGGCCGAATACCACGAAATAACAATCTTTTTTCTTCTCTTCGAAATAGTTATCGAGACACCAGATAAGTTGCGGCATAAAAAGTGACGGTTGAAGACAGGGGATAGGTATTATAGCATGAAATGTATCTCTCTCATAAATAAGAACTACCCTGATGAAAAAGCCTGCCTCAATTTTTATGACACATGCTGTCACTCTGACGGACTTTGATAAAGCGGCGTGCATTATTAATAAGGGTATCGTTGAGCGTCTCTGCATCCAAATAAAGCCTTATTATTGCCCAACGGCCGAGTGGATTACGGCTTTTCACCAGCACTACACCCACCGGTGCGCAAGTTTTGCGATCACAGCGAGGGGCGTCTGCTATCTCAGCCTCGATCAAGTTAATGTTGACATTCACGGGCTCCAGGCGGTAATGACGCATCTGGCGCTGGTGGTAGAGCAGGTCAATATTCAACTGGGCAATGAAAGTATTCTTTCTATTGTTGATTTAGCAGATTCCGGGATGAAAATTCGGGAGGATATTTCAGGTCTGCTCGATACTATTAGCTGGAGCTAATAAGCATGGCGGGCGTAAGCGTTTTTTATTATCTACGCTGTTATTAATAATTCCCGCTCTTACGGACGTGTAATCCCAGCTTGCTTTGCGTAATCAGAAAAGAAAAAAGAGGTCATTCTTCCGCGCCGCCAGTTAAGGGGGCGAGGGCGCTTGCCTTTCATCGGCAGAGCGGGCGCGTAACATTCATTCTGCAGCGTGGCAATTCGCGTAGCGGTAAATAATGGGATATTATTCGCCCCCTTTCTTACAGCGGGCGACCTGATGTCTACCATTGTTGATACCTTTATTGCACCACCGTGCCATGACGAAATAGAGATCCTCTATGAGGACGAACACCTGGTGCTGATCAACAAACCTGCCGGCTTGCTCAGTCTGTCGGGTAAAAACCCGCAGAATCTTGATTCGGTGCATTACCGCCTGGTCCAGCGATTCCCCGGATGCGCGCTGGTGCATCGTCTCGATTTTGGCACATCCGGGCTGATGGTGGTTGCTCGCACTAAACCCATTAACGCGGCGCTTTGCCAGCAGTTCAGCCAGCGCAGCGTAAAAAAAGGCTACAGCGCGCTGCTCTGTGGCCACCTCCGCCATGATGAAGGGGTAATTGATGCGCCCATTGCTAGAGATCCTGCGTTGTTTCCGTTGATGTCGATTTGCGCTATCAAGGGTAAGCCAGCACGCTCTCGCTATCGGACTCTGGAGCGTTTTTATCGCGACGGTCTGCCAGTAAGCCGGGTGGCACTTACCACCGAGACCGGACGAACCCATCAACTGCGCATTCATTGCCAGCACCTGGGCCACCCGATATTAGGCTGCGATCTCTACGGCGGGCGTCTGCAGCCGGGCACGGAACAGACGTCGCGGTTGATGCTGCATGCCAGCGAGCTGCATTTTGTCCATCCGGTCAGCCATGCGGTGATAGATATACATCATGCCAGCCCGTTTTGACGCGGTTTACCACATCAGGTCATCAGGGATCTTGAAATCGGCGTAAGGATCGTCCTGATCTTGCTCCTCCTGACTCAGCGCACTGTGTAACACAATACTGCCGGCATCACGCTGGGCAATTTTCTCGGCAACGCTCGCCGGGATGATGGCGTATTCGCCTTCCGGTTTGTTATCAACGGCCAGACGCGCAATGGCGAGACGTCCGTTAATCAACTGGGCCTGGGTGGTCTTATCCACTTCCAGCTTTTTAATGACGTTATTGTCGGTAAAGTTAAAGGTAATATTGCCTTTAGAGAGGGGAATGCGGTTCATTTCAATGAGCTGCTTCACCTGTGCTTTGAACTCTTTAGAGAGCACTGCCTGCTTCTGCTGTTCGCTCAGCTGCTTATCCCGCTCTTGCTGCGCCTTTTTATTCTCTTCTACGGCTTCACGCGCCTCACGGGCCTGAACGCGCGACTTCTTAGCGGTTCTCTGGACTTTGGCCATTTTCTTGCTGGTGACCAGGCCAGCTTTGAGCATTTGCTCTTGTAAGGTGAGTTTTGTCATCGTCTTCTCTGAACCCGTTAAACATTTTCCACGATTATACCTGCAATTATTAACAGGATACCAGGATTGCAGGGAGTGGCGCGCTGGCCTACTCTGGTGAGATTCACCCTATTCAGGAGTTCGTCATGTCGCAGCACAATCCTTTTTTTGAAATCAGCGCGTTACCTTACCAGGCCCCGCCTTTTGACCGTATCAACGACGACGATTATCGTCCGGCCTTTGACGAAGCGATCCGCCAGAAGCGTGAAGAGATTGACGCCATCATTAGCCAGCGCCTGCCGCCTGATTTTGACAACACGATTTTAGCGCTGGAAAAGAGCGGGGCGCTGCTGTCGCGCGTCAGTAGTGTTTTTTTCGCCATGACTTCAGCACATACCAACGACTCTCTGCAGGCGCTGGAGGAGGCGGTTTCAACCGAACTGGCGGCGCTCTCTAATGATATCTGGCTTAACGATGCCTTTTTTACCCGCGTTGAAGCTGTCTATAACCAGCGGCATGACCAGGCCCCGGATGCTGAATCCCTGCGCCTGACTGAAGAGCTTTATCAGCGTTTTATTCTGGCCGGCGCGCGGCTGGATGCTTCGGGTAAGAAAGAGCTAAAAGCGTTAAATACCGAGTCGGCGACGCTGACCAGCCAGTTCAATCAGCGGCTTCTGGCTGCGGATAAAGCGGGTGGGCTGGTGCTCGATTATCACCATCAGCTGGAAGGCCTCAGCCCCGCAGAGGTAGCCGCCGCCGCGCAGGCCGCAGAGGAAAAGGGGCTCCAGGATCGCTGGTTGATTCCGCTGCTTAACACCACCCAGCAGCCCGCGTTGCAACAGCTTCGTGACAGGCAAACCCGTGAAAATCTTTTTCAGGCCAGTTGGCTGCGCACGCAGAAGGGCGACCAAAACGATACCCGCGCCATCGTCTGTCGCCTGGCCGCGCTGCGTGCCCGGCAGGCTGAACTGCTCAACTTCGAGAGTTTTGCCAACTGGAAGCTGGCCGACCAGATGGCGCAAACGCCGCAGGCGGCGCTGGAGTTTATGCGCGGCATTGTCCCGGCGGCGCGAGGACGCGCGCTAAAAGAGCTGGCGGACATTCAGCATGTGATTGACGCTGAGCAAGGCGGCTTTACGGCTCAGGCCTGGGACTGGTCTCTCTATGCCGAGCGCGTGCGGCTGGCGAAATATGCTCTGGATGAGAGTCAGGTCAAACCTTTCTTTGAACTCAATACGGTGCTCACCGACGGCGTTTTTTGGGCGGCAAGCCAGCTCTTTGGTATTCGCTTTGTTGAGCGTAGCGATATCCCGGTTTATCACCCGGATGTCCGCGTCTGGGAGATCTTCGATGATAACGATGACGGGCTGGCGCTATTCTATGGCGATTTCTTTGCCCGTGATTCGAAAGGCGGAGGTGCGTGGATGGGCAACTTCGTCGAGCAATCTCATGAGTTCGCCACGCGGCCGGTAATCTACAACGTCTGTAACTACCAGAAACCGGCCAATGGCCAGCCTGCGCTGATCTCCTGGGACGATGTCATCACCCTGTTCCATGAATTTGGCCATACAATGCATGGGCTTTTTGCCAGCCAGCGTTACGCCACGCTTTCAGGGACCAATACACCGCGCGATTTCGTGGAATTCCCTTCGCAGATCAACGAACACTGGGCCAGCCATCCGCTGGTTTTTGCCCACTACGCTCGTCATTTCGAGACCGGAGAGCCAATGCCGGACGCGCTGCGTGAGAAAATGCTCAGCGCCACCCAGTTTAATAAAGGCTATGACATGACTGAACTGCTGAGTGCCGCGCTGCTGGATATGAACTGGCACAGTATCAGCGCCGATAAAGCACCGCAGGATGTCGACTCCTTCGAAGCCGCAGCCCTCGAGAAAGAGCAACTCAATCTCCCGGCCATACCGCCACGCTATCGTAGCAGCTATTTTGCCCATATTTTCGGCGGCGGTTACGCGGCGGGTTATTACGCCTATCTTTGGACGCAAATGCTGGCCGACGACGGCTACCAGTGGTTTGTGGAGCAGGGCGGATTAAACCGCGAGAACGGGCAGCAATTCCGCGAGGCGATTTTATCCCGTGGGAATAGCACTGATTTAGCGGAACTTTATCGCGTGTGGCGTGGGCACGATCCTAAGATTGAGCCGATGCTGGTAAATCGCGGATTAAGTTCATAAGGACTTTTCCAGGCTGGAAACAAAACCGGGCGGAATGCCCGGTTTATTTGTCTAAATTTCTTCCCCAAAACTCCTCCAAAAATCCTCCCCAAAATGAATCCTTTAATTCTGAGAAGTTTTCGGGGGTATGCGGCCCAATTATTCGCGTAGCTACACCTTCACTTTCACCCAGTCGAGACCGCGATCGTTATGATACTGCGCTGTCATCCTGTCTGATGAGTGACCCAGGAGCTGCTGAGTATTGATGCCTTGCTCCTCATACAGACGCTCCGATAGAGAGCGCTGTTCGTGAAATGTTGGCATAGTTTTTCCGCCCTCCACAGAAATGTCAGTGCTATCGATCGCGACCTTGAAGGAGACACTAAGGCTGTTCTCGCCAACCTGATCACCTGCCTTCACATTTCCGCTTGATGTCACATGATGAAGAAGCCAGGGGCTTACGACCCGATCCCTACATCGCTTGATTACCTGTGCCAGAGTGATATCCAACATCTCGCAGCGTAAAGTGAGGGGTATAGCCAGTTTCATCCCCGTCTTTTGCTGTTCAACGTGGAGATGACCGTCCCATACGTCAGAGAACTTCATTTTGGCTATATCACCGCGACGTTGCCCGGTCACAATTGCCAGGAGCATGGAGTTTTGAACATAGGGCGCCAAATTGCCGGCTGCTTCAAATATCGCTTTCCACATCTCAAGGTTCAGTCGAGACCGACTTACCCGAACAACGACTTTTCTTGTGGCCAACGCAGGGTTATAACCGGGCTCGACTTCACCAGCGTGCTGAGCTTCTTTGAACAAATCAATCCAGACACTTCTGAGCGTTTGCGCCATGCGCGCTTTTCCTCTGGATTTATATTCGTCAGTAATAGCCGCCAACATTTTCGTTGTGACCTCCTGAATGCCAATGTCTGGCATTCTTTCAGCCAGCACTTTGGTGCAGGATCTTCTGGATTTGAGCGTATTAATTTTTATCTCTTTATTGCTGAGTCGTTCCTCTTGAAGTTTCAAATACCTCTCGATCCATAAACGCATCCTTATCGATTTTTTTGAGTTAACCTTTTTATGGCTGACCATATCTATCAGGGCGAACGACTGGGCAGCTTCCTGCTGCGCCAGTAGCCTGTTTAACTCAGTAGCGGCCAATCTGGCCGCCTCCTGATCGGTACCGAAACCGACAAATTGACCGGTTAAAGGGTGTCGGTATTGCCAGTAGGTTTTACTGTTGCGCTTATCCAGTTTGCAGTAGAGGTTTGGGATATCAACCCTGTGATTACGTGGTCTGGCTGCCATTAATTACTCGCTCCATAAGCGTATTCACCGCTTTCGGTAGGCGTGGTGGTATGGCTGGCGATGCGAGTAAACCAACAAATTTGGCTTCTTCATCGATAACCCACCGCCGGCCTTGTTTCAGCGCCCTGGGGATTGTTTGTCCAGTTTTTGCAATCCTGTGCAGCGACGCTCTGGATGGTGGTTGCTTAAAGCCGTTCGGACCGGATGCCCAGTCCTCCAGGCTAACGAGCTGTCCCATTAAAACCTCCAGTTTGATTAATATGAGCCATCAAAGCCCAGTAGGGTGATATTTCAATATCAGGCGATCTGCCCGGGTAAAGACCGCAAGCGCCGCATGCCGGTCATCGCTGTGGCCACATAGCTCGCCTTTCGGTTCACCACCTCCACCCAGACCTTCACGCCTTCAACCCTCACCGTATACGTCTCTTTCATTTTGCTGCGACCGTAATCGCCGTAACTTTCTGCGTGGGCCGCCAGGGCGATTTCGCAGGCCTTTCGCGCCAGCGGTGACTGTGTGCTGCGGTTAATCAGTCGCATGGTCATCTCCTTCGATACGCTTAAACTCGATCACCCAGACCCACGGGTTGGCCTGCCAACTGTCGTCGCCGTAGATGCTTTTCCATAGGCTACGAAAGCCAAGAAAATGCTTATCACCAATAACGCAGCATTCAGTCGGCGCGCCTTCAACTTTTGCATCCTCTTCGCTGATGCTATTTAGCCGCTCTATCCGCACATCGGTGATCTCCAGCAGAATACGGCTGGCCCAGCGCGGCATGTGGATTGAAGGTGTCCATTTACCGTATGGTCCGTCGCCGTCGGCTGCATAAAGAAGAGCTGAACAGCCAACTGGTTCATCATGATCAGGCACCGCACTGAACGTTTCCCGAACCCAGATGCGATCGCCTGTCTGGCCGAACGGACATTTAGCCAAAAACTCCTCGTTGGTGAAGTCCTGCCATACACCGCTACGATCCCGCATGGAATAAACGTGGTCTCCATACCACTTGTCGCCAGGTGCACGGTGAGTGATTACTTCGTGACCGCGCGCCTGCATATTTTTGGCAGCAGACTGGATGATCCGCCGGGTCTGCGTCTTCCGGTCTTCCAGGATCGCCCGCACCATCTCGCCGTTAAAAATCATTCCGCGTTCTGTAACTTTCGTCATGTCATTACCGGGAGGGCGAACCCTCCCGCCTCCCTTAGGCCACGTATTCCGGTTTCATATCTGCCAGGGTGATGCTGAACTGATCGTGCAGTTCGTCGCCCAGGTGACGTTTTGCCGACGCCAGCACGCGTTCGGCTTCCTCGAAGCGCTCGGCACCATCCGGTTCGCCGGGCTGCGGCAGGGAGTTGATCGCCGCCTCAACCTTGTTGCGCGCATCCACTAGGTAATAGCGTTTCACCGCTTTGTTTTTGAGCTCTGTGTACAGGGCTGTGCCCAGCGTCACCTTTGCGGTTTCGATGTCAGCGCGGAGTGCTTTGGCGTTATCTACGTCCTGTGCTGCCTCAATGCGATCCCGGAATTCATCAGCCAGGCCGTTAATGTTTGCCGCTGATTCCTGCGCGCTGCGCGTGGTTGTTACGGTGTCACCTTTGATATCAGCCAGGCTCACGCGCTGGGCGGGGGCCGGGTTAATTTCCTTCTCGGTGCGTGCCTCAACTTCATCCGGGGTATACACACCCAGAACAACTGCAGGGCAATACAGTCGCGCCCAGTATTTGAGGGCCAGATATGCGATCTGCTGTTTCGGGTTCGATACCCAGAGCGGTGAGTTGCGTGTAATCACGCTGGAAAGGAACACCGGTTCGCCCCAGGTGATCTCGCTTTCGCCGCGAATGACTGCCCCCACACGAACCGACAGGCCCTGTTCGTCAGCACTGGTCCAGCCGCGTACCATTTCTTTTTTGTCGTACGTACCACCGCCTTTCGCTGGCTTCTTAACGATCTCCTCGCGGCTGCTGGCGCATTTCGACCAGTCACCTTCGTACTCATAGTGAAAGCGACCAACGATGGCGTTGGAGCTGGAGATCACCGCGTTTACCAACTGCGCTTCGTAGCCCAGCACGCCGTTGACCAAGTGCGTTTTCTGCGCGACTGCGTAAGGGTTCATACCCCACTGCATCGCCTGCATGATGATAGCCATGCAGTCGGCAGGATTGCCGCGGAGGTGCTCAGGCACCGTTACGGCTGCTTGCGCCATCAATCCGGCGACAGCCTGAAGCTGGGTTAATGCCTGCACATTGAAAATGGCATTGCTGGCTGAGATCGTGTTTGGAGTCTGCTGTTCAGCGCTTACGATATTTGTGTTTTCCATCGTCATTCCCCTTATGCCTGAGTGCGCAGCGCTTCAAGGCGGCGCAGGTCGAAGTCGTTCAGTTCGTCGGTGTAGTCTTCGGTGATCGGCGCTGGCCACACGCCAGTGTCGAAAGCGTTAGCGATGCGGTTCATCGTCTGGCGATACTCGAGCATGCCCAGCTCAATCAGTTCTTCGCTGGCCTCAACGATGGCGATCCAGTGATAACCCTCGTCTTTGTTAACGAAAATCCAGAAGAATTGATCCAGCGCCGCGGTGTTCATATACATGGCCGCGCTGAGGTGATAATCGCGGTCGATGATTTCGCGGTGCAGACGGGCCCGCAGGCCGGACTGCTTCACATTCCACATGCTGATGGTTTTCAGGTCGGCACCGATGCGTACGGCGTCGATGTCGATTTCCAGATCCGGACGCACGCGGATTTCCAGCCCGGTCTCCTCATCGATACCGAAATAGCTCGTCTCAACAGCGCGATCAGGGTGCAGCAGCAGCTTGCCGGCGGTCGGGTGCTCGTGCAGTGCTTTCTGAATAGCCAGCGCCGTTTGCATCTGCTGCTGGGTAACCAGAATCTTTTCACCCGGATTCTCGCGCCACGCATCCAGCAGTTCGTCAGCGAATACCGCATCCGGCTTAACGGACTTCACCGCCTGGATCATTTCCGCTTTGGTGCTGGACACTTTCAGCGGTGCCGGTTTCTGTACTTCCTGCGCCACCAGGTCAGGATTGATGATCGCCAGCTGCTCGAGGAGCGCGTCACGGCTGCCACTGGTTTTCACCGGCGAAGGCAGGGTAGCGTTGTACTCTTTGATGCAGACTTTCATCGCCGTCGCTGTCTGTCTCTTAACGACTTCAACACGCTGGTATTCTTCCGGTAGCGACATGTAACTCTGCGCGGTTTCTTCCATGCAGGCGCCCAGCGGCACCGGCACCGGCAGGGTGGCGTTGTGCTCTTCAAGCAGCGCTTTGATATCGTCTACGCTTAGCAGCGCAGGCAGGGTGGCGTTGTGCGCGTCAATGAACTCGCGCAGAGTCGCCGCGGTTGTAAATGCCCCCTCCGGAATCACCGGCTCAACGCTGAAATCTTCATAGAGGTTTTCCGGCTGCAGCGCCAGCGCATGCACCAGGTTACCCATATCCAGCACTTTGGAACCTTCACGCGGGATGGTCTTAGCGACGTGACGCGCGTTGAAGTACATCAGGCTGACACGGGCATCTTTCACCTGGGTGCTGCTGATCCCGTTTGCTGCGTGGTAGACGTTATTCGGCAGACCTTCATAGCGACCCGGTTCGAAGTAAGCCGGGTATTCGGCTACTGGTTCGGCCTGATGCGCTTTTGGCTCGTTCTGATTCACTTTTGGTGTGTTTTGATGCGCAGAATCGTCATCTTGATGCGCATTTTCCGCGTTTTGGTTCACATCGGCCTGTTCTTGGTTAGCCTGGCTCGGCGCTGCGGCGGCCAGAACTTCGGACGAATTCAGGGCATCTGTTTGCGGATCAGCTGCATCAGCGCTTTCGCCTGGTGGTAACGCGTCACCAGCTTCTCCTTCCTGCGGGTGAGTCTCTTCCATCTGCACATCGCTGGTGGTCTCCGTTACTGTTTCCGTTTTTTCGACTGAGTTTGAGGTGGTATTGATGACCGGGTCAGTTTTTCCACCCATCAGGCCATCGATAGAGAACACGCCGCCGCCGAGGTTCGCGACCTGCGGCTGGCTGGCGGTGGAGCCTGCCCACTTAGGAAGGTTCTGCGTTTCTGCTTCATCTTTATCAGCGAGTTTTTGCTCACCTGCTTCTACCCATTTTGGCAATACGTGTTGCTCGGCAGCCAATTTCTGATTGACTTCACTTTCCCAGCTTACTTCTGGGGTGTGGCGTGCCGCCGCTAGCATTTCCGCTGTAGGATGCTCATGGTCGGTTTCGGTCAGGTTGGCGTGGATGTGTCCGCGAATGTGCTTAGGTTCGAAATGAATCCCACTAAAAGCGCTACGGATCAGTGCAAAAATTGCAGCGCGGGAATAATCCAGAATGCCTGGCGTTGCGCGCAGAGCTTCAGACCATTCTTTAAACGGACTGTAATTTGCTGCGACTATAGCTTTCGCCTGGCGGAACTCTTCACTTGGGATGTCGTAAATATTGAAGTGAGTTGAAAGGGTTGCTAACGCAATCTCTGTATCGAGACCGTCAAAATCGTGTTTGTAGTTAGGGTTGCGATCCGTCTTTCCGCCACCGACCGGCTGCTCTGCCTCCCCGGACTTAGCAGCTGGCGCAGGCACAGTCACCAACTCAGTTGCAGCATTGAATTCAGCCGTCATCGTCTGGGTAATAAACTCCAGGTGAGCAACAGGCGTCAGGTGGATGTTCTCCGGTGCGATGCGTACTAGGTTGAAGATGGCTGCACGGTTTACCGACAGAATGCCAGGCTGATTGCGAAGGATCGCACTCCAGGACTTCCAGGGCTGCTCTTTGCTGGCGACAATATCTTTGGCGCGGCGGTGAATGCTGCCCGGGATTTCGAGGTGGTTAAAGTCCATCGGAAGTAAGGCACAGGCGATTTCCAGATCCAGAGTATCCAGGGTGTGATGGGCACCTTCACCGCGGTCGGTGATAAAACCGCCGTCTGCATTGGTGCCTGTGTCAGTGCGCTGCACATCACTGATACGGTTGCCGGCAGCCCATTCGCGCGCCAGGATACCGCGGTTGATGTAATCAGTTGCAGCCCATATTCTGGTGAAACGGAGTACCAGAGCTAGCTCGTGACGCTTATCCTGGCTGAATACCTTGCGAATGGCATCGGTGTAGCGCCACAGGTCTTTAGTATCGTAGCTTTTTAATTCCGGGCAGCTCTCTGCGGCCAGGAGAAGGTTCTGGACGTAGGGGTTATCAGTATCCATTTCCAGCACGCCGAGAGCTGCGAACTCCTCACGAGTTACGTGGTGGCGCAGTTCGTCAGCAGTGAACTGGGCGAGCAGCTGTTTGCGGAAGGGCATCTGCACAACGGGATAGCGAGTATCTTCATCGTCATGCTCATCGATCACCAGACCTTGCTCGACTAACGCATTGTTGTCAGAAACATCAGTTTCAACACTTGCTTTGAGCAGAGAGGATTTGCCATTCTTCCAGTCCTCAACCAGCTGATTGCGATCATCGGCCTTAATCCACCCAGACATGAAGGTGGCCAGCATTGCGGGTTCGTGTTCTTTTCCCTGAGAGAAAACGTCTTTGACGGCCTGAACCAGTTTCCACTCGGCATGCAGGCTGAGATCGCCAATATCAGCAACATCATTTTTGGCCTGCATCAGGATTTGGAAGTAAGCATTACCCTCATCGTTCGCCAGTTCGGTGGCAACGATCTGCTGCTCCTGGCTAATCTCCGAAAGATACTTATCACCCAACAGATGGACGGCGAAGCGGACAGCCGGGGTGCGATTTTCAAGTAGGGAGGTGGTGCCCACATTTGCTGTATCAGGGGCAGTTACAGCCGCGTCCAGCTGATTCTCATCGCTGGTGGCGCTGTCGGGGGCGATAGTGGTTTCGCTCTGAGATGCGGCGCCCGGGATCACATTCCAGGTGCGGCCGTCTTCATCCAGGGCGTAGCGCTGGCACCAGGTGTAATCAATCACGCCTTCTTCCGGCAGGTCGTTAATAACAGGCATGTCGGTACGGATCGGCTTGGCGTAATCTTTACCACGGCCGGTTTCAATTTCGGCGTCTTCAAGCGCGACATCCAGCTGCAGGTTTGCGCGCGCTGCAGTTTTCGCAGTGAACCAAATCACCGCATCTTTCTTTCCAGACTTCTGACTGGCTTTAAGCAGATGGAAAAATTCCATATCAGATCCTCATTTTTGGATGTAAGATCCCCGGGCCAGAGATAGCGCCCATTGGGTGTGTTTTTGGGTTAGGTAGTTTTCCGGTGTAACTTTGGTCGGTGTCACCGGACGTACAGGCCGCCTTGCGCGGCTTTTACGTTATGCTTCGTGAGCCATCTGGTCGTATGAAGCGCAACGTACAGAGCAGTAGTTACGTTGTTCGCGCGCCAGCTGGGCGCCGCTGATGAAGAGCAATTCGTTTTTAACTTCCTTCCCTTGCTCGACCGGTTTGCGGCAGTAGGCGCATTTCTTCTCTTGCATGATCCCCTCCGTTAATGGCTCAGGCCATTCCCCACGCCGTTTAAATAGACCTCAACCAACAACTCCTTGGTGTAGGTGCGTTCTACGCCACGGTGAAGATACAGGCGACCACGTGCATTAGCAGATGCGGTCCAGGTTGATTCTTTGTGTTTGACGAGCATGCCGGGCAGAACTGCGCCGCGGTTGACCGTCTGGGTGCCATAGTGCTGATGAACCATGATGATTCCCTCTTGTTTGCCCTTGTCGCCAGGCTGGCGGAACGTTTCTTTAACCTGATGCGCGTTAATCACTCCACCTCATCCGACTATTCGTATGTCGTCGGCGGCTACTTCGTGGGCTCCATGCCTGGGTGGTACGTGGTGCGTCTTGGTGGGATTATATTAAGTCTGCGGCTTAAATTGTGTCAAGTCTGGGGTGAAGTTAATTTGTAAGTTTGAGGCTTAATCGTGATGTTTGATGTAGAAATAGAGCGCAAACTCACTCTGTTTAGTGCCAGTTTGTCGCTAAACACGCTCAGTTTGAGATCGATACTGGCAGTGCTAATCTTTCTGAGGGCATAACCGAGCGGAACGATGAGGAACAAAGACGAACATACTGGGTTGGTTGGCTTGGCTATCGGCGCGGCAGTGATTGGCCTGGTATCAGCTCAAAAGCCCATTAACCGGACGAGCATTATTGACGAACTGGTGAGGTTGGGAAGGCAGAAGGGCGATGGTGTTGAGGATGAAATCTTTGTTTAGGCTGCGGAACTGGTGAGAAAAGGAGTTTCATAAACCCGGCATAGCCGGGTTAGTGATGGTTAGATTTAGGGGGTTGTGCAGGTGCCGAAGAGATTGGAGGCTGAGGTACTTGAATGACAATTGGTTGAGAACTTGACGTTGGTTGCGCAGGCTTAAAACTATTGACTGACGAAATCACCCCAGGAATAGCCACGATTAACGCTATAATTGTGCCAAAAATAGCTAATCGAGTTGAGATACCTGATTGTATGCCGCTAATCGCAGTGTTGATTCCTGTCATCTGACCTTGGAGGCCGCTGAAATTTCCATTTATCGCTTTAATGTCACCATCAACGCTATCCAGCTTTCCATCAATTTTAGCTGATAATGCTGAAATTGAATTGTTTAGCTGGGAAATTTGAAAGTTTTGATGCTCGCGCCATTCAGCCATGTCGCGCTGCATTTTGGCTGCGATAGCTTCAAATTCGGCCTTGTTTTTATCAAGCTTAGCATCAAGCTCTTCCCTTGTTACTGACATAATTTCATTCTCTACCTGCAAAAGTTCTTTGCCAAGCGGACCTGTGTTAGAGACTACTTGACCACTTTTCCCATGTATTCCATGACGCTCATGGTGTAAGTCTACCTCACTTCTATCAGTTTGGTTTGATTCTTCTTCAATAATGATTTTAACATCATTTAAGTCTCTTTTTGGTTGATAAACCTGTTTGACTTGATCTTTAGGGATGTTCCTAAGTTTCGAAGTAATAGGTATTACTTCAGCAAGATTACCACTTGCACCGTGGCTCATACTTTGTCCCGGCATATCGTTTACGCTTTTTTATGAAGAGCATCAAGTTGTTGGACGATAGTTTGAGCCAATTCTCTCGCTTGATATTCCGAAAGCGATATTGTTGCAATCGCTTCAGCATTTAAATCTGACATGCTAGACATTTGATTAAATTCGTTTTTATGAACCTTCGCAACGTATTTAACAAAAGTGATAGAGCAAAATTGCTCTGGCCCGACATTAGTCCCTATCACGTACCATGAGTTTGCTGATTCGCTGAGGTAATTTTTGGATTCGTTGATATATTTTTCTTCAATCATAATGCCCTCTTAAACGCTTGTGTGAAATAATTATTATAAATAAGGATTTTAAAAACCTAGAACGCGGGGTAAGGTTTTTATCAATACAAACAGATGGTTAGTGTTTATGTTTTAATCCGACCTTTCATGTACTTTTCATACAGTTCGTCCAGCTCTTTGAGGCGAATCGCGAAGATGCGGAGCATGTTCTGTTGCTCTTCTTCCGGTAGCTGGCGATAGAGCTCCAGCACGCGCTGTTCGTCCGGCTTCAATCCATCCTTCTCACCAACGTCCTCACCGAGTAACCATGGCACCGAAACCCCAGCTGCGTCAGCAACCGCTAAGGCCGATTTCTTACTGATCACACCTTTCTTGAACCAGCCGTTCACAGACTGCGGGGTCACCCCAGCAACCCTAGCCATATCGGATTTAGTCATGCCGCGCCCGTTCAGCTCTGAAAGGCGTTCGACAAGTGTCGGATTAAGTACGTTTTTCTCTTTCATGGTTAAAAGAATAAGCCTTTTGCTTAAACTTGGAAATTCGCCTCAGGCTTGACAATAAATTAAGTCTCAGGCTTAATTTGATTGTATTCAATTCGGAGACAACAATGAACGGGTTAACAAAAGCCATTAAGTCCGCTGGTACTGCAACAAATCTCGCAACCATGCTGGGCATCAAACCAATGTCAGTTAGTCGCTGGAAAAACCGCTATCAGGGAGTAGTGCCTGCTGATCGGGTCCTTCAAATCTACGCGGCCACTGGCGTAACTCCTCACGAACTGCGCCCAGATCTCTACCCAAATCCAACTGACGGTTTACCAAAGTAGGAGCATTAACAATGCAAACACTTTCTTTTCAACAGAATAACAGAGCGTCATCGGAGCGCCTGAAATTTCAGTATCAACTGAGTGAGCCCGAAAGTCGGCTAATTGATCATCGTGCCATTTGCTCTGCTGTTCGCGCCTGGGCGGCGGCTGAGGGACGCGTTGCGGTGGCAATGATAATCAAGGAGGCTGCAGAAGAAGCGGCGTTGACCTGCGTCGACATGAGCGGGAACGCGGACGTATGGAACGTGAAGTTATTCCGGTGGCTAGACAACCATGAAAAATCGCCTGCTTATCGGGCAAACGTCGAACAGCTGGCTCCGGTGATTATTTCTGTTTTGCCGCTGGCCTATAGGGATCGCGTGGTTAAAAACGATTGTACTTCAGCACGTATAGCCAGATCGGTTAAGGAAGATGCTGAGTCAATCCAGGTTGTGGCTCTTGGAGCTCCTAAACACGAGCGCCTGAAGGAGATCAGCGAAAGCATTGTGGCGAAGTTTTATCTGGATGGCCCTGACTCTGTGGCGCCGCTAATGGCGATGGTGACGACGATGCTGGGAGGGTCGCTATGACGAGTTCTAAAAAGGCGAAAGCCGCGGTGCAGCAACACCAACGGCTTTCAGGTGCAAAAACTGTGTGTAATTGCGGAGAACAGTATGTCAAATACCGCTGAAATATTCAAATTCCCCACGCAACAGGGGAAGCCGGAGGGTCGCATGGCCGAGCTGGAGAACGGCTATTTGCGTTTAGCCAACCAGATCCAGGATGCTCTGTGTATCGTCGAACTATCAGGTCGCGAATTCCGCGTTCTAAACGCTATCGTTCGTCTGACGTATGGCTGGTCCAAAAAGTCGGACAGAATCGCCAACAGCCTCCTCGCGGACAAAACAACGCTGAAGGTAAAGCACGTTTCTGAAGCGGTGCTGAGCCTCGCGTACAGGAACATCATTATCCTTCGCCGCATTGGGCAAACCAGATACATCGGGATTAATACCAACCTGGATAAATGGGCTTACACAAAGCCGAATTGTACAAGATGCCCAGTGATTTTCCCTGCTGCTGATGCTGTCACATGGGTTATCTCGCTTCCTGAAGTTAGTCTTTGCAATCCCCAGAAACGGGGATGGTTATCCCCGAAAACAGGGACAGCTATCCCTGAAAACGGGGATAGCAAAAATACCCCTCAAACCATCCCTGAAAACGGGGATGGTTATCCCCGAAAACAGGGAAAGGTATCCCCGAAAACAGGGAACACCAAAGACATTCTTCCAAAGACAAATATAAATACAGATCTAACCCCCTCTAATCCCCCAAAGGGGAAGGTGAAGTTTGATCCGCTGAGTATCCAGGTTCCTGAATGGCTAAATGCCGAATCATGGAGCGAGTGGGTCGCTTATCGCCGCCAGGCTGGGAAGCCAATCAAAACTGAGATGACCGTGACCAAGGCATTCAACTTGCTGAAAGAGTGCCTGGACGAAGGCCACGACCCGGTAGCCGTCATCAACGCGAGCATAGCCAACGGATATCAGGGCCTGTTCAAACCGAAATTCGGTCTCAGCAGCCGCAAGGAAGTCCGGGACGTGAATCGGATCTCACGTCCTGACAGCAAGATCCCTACAGGCTTCAGAGGTGCAGAATGAAAAATGTCATCGGTACTGGTACCGCTCTTGAGCGCCTGAAGAAAATTATCCCGGCCAGCGTACAGCCGAAATTCAGCAGCGTCGCCGAATGGCAGGCATGGCAGCAGGAAGAGGGCCGTAAACACTGCCTGCAAATCGAGAAGCAAAACCAGCGGGCTAGGTCTGAAAAGATTTTCGGTCGAGCCGGCATACAGGCTCTGCACCGCAGCTGCTCATTTGCGAACTATGAAGTCACTGGTCCAGAGCAGCGCTCGGCCTACAGCATGGCGAAAAGCTACGCGCAGAACTTCGGCGGCGGCAGCTTCGCAAGCTTCGTCTTCAGCGGCGCACCGGGTACCGGGAAAAACCATCTGGCAGCGGCGATCGGTAACCACCTGCTGGCGGCTGGCCATTCCGTTCTGGTGGTGACCATCCCTGATCTAATGCTCCGCGTACGCGAGTGCTACGACGAGGGGCTGTCCGAATCGTCACTGCTGAACGACCTGTGCAACGTCGATCTCCTGGTGCTTGACGAAGTTGGCATCCAGCGTGGCTCTAGCGGCGAGAAGGTCATCATCAACCAGGTAATCGACCGCAGACTCTCCTCAATGCGCCCTGTCGGCATCCTGACCAACCTGAATCATGGCGAACTGGTGACCACTCTGGGCGCGCGCGTCATGGATCGTTTACAGATGGACGGTGGTATCTGGGTCAATTTCGACTGGGAAAGCTACCGCAAAAACGTGTCGCACCTGCGTCCGGTTAAATAATTTCTAAGGGGAAAACTATGGAAACCGTAATCCAAGCACTGGAAAAAATGGGCCGGGCGACATACCGCGAATTGGCCGCTCGTCTGGATATTGAGCCTGTCGAAGCACTGAACATGCTGCGTGAACAGCGCGATCAGGGTCTTTGTGATTTCTCCGATGGCGGCTGGTTCCTTGGTTCCGCAAGGGATGCGAAACGCGTTGCTTGCGTGCCACCGGCAAAGCCTGCACTGCATGGCGAAGCGCCAGAGCCCGTAGACCCGGCGGTGATTAAGCAACTCCTGGCGAAGAACGGCGCCATGGATACCGTATCGCTGGCGGCAGTGGTGAACCGTAACGGTCGCGGGATGACCTCAGCAATGCGTGCGCTGGAGCGCCAGGGCATCGTGGTGAAGAACGGGCAGGGCAAAGGCGTCACCTGGTCACTACCGGCGGCGACAACGGTAACCGCTGAAGAACCAGCTGCGCCAGCAGAAATTGCATTACCTGAAGTGGTCGAGACGGTTCAACCGAAGGACGTTGTGCAGATTGTCAGTGAGATCCCTTCGTTCACCGAAGGGTGCTACGCATCCGTGACCATTCCGACGGTCCGGGTTATCTCCCGCGAAATTCGGCGCACGAAGAGCAAGCTGGCGAACCTGGAGAGATTGCGCGACGCCGTTCGCATTGTTGGCCGCCATAAGCACCTCGTAAACGCGGAGGTCGAAAATAGCAAGGCCTAAGTCCCATCAGGAACGCGCGCTGTTTATCGCATGGATCATCGAGATGGTGAAAAAGTATGGCCACGCGACGACCAAAGACATCGTGGAGATGTTCGGGCTGCATCGCACCACCGCCGAGAAATACATCCGGGTTGCCATAAAACAGGGCTCACTAATCCGCCACGGACGGTGCGGCATCTTCCGCGACGAACGCGCAGTTATCGACTTTGATCTGGAACGCTATACGCATCGGGGAGCATCAAAATGAACGATTCACTGAATAATAAAGAGCTTGTGGAGGTAGCTCATGGATTTGCAAAGGCGATGATATCCAGCGATCAAGTTGCTGTGATCCAAAAACAAAACATAGGATAAGGGCTGTGATAAAATCATAGCCCTCTATAGAAGGTTATCAAATCCGAAATGACAAACCCAGCCCACATAAAGCTTCCAACGGTTGAGCAGCTAATCGCTGTCGCTAAGGAACGCAATATTCCATTAACAGAAAAAAAAGCTAAGACGCTGCTGAAGCGTTGGAAGATCGACATCGAAAGAATGTCCATCCCAGAGAGTGCAATCCAAGGGAATATGGAAATATTTCTCCGTTACATTCAGCCTGGATTCGTCGTCACGAATCCAGGAACCAAAACGGCTTACTCGATACCACACAAAACTAAAAGAAGGTGAGTCATAAGTTCCGTAAACATCGCACTAAGAAATTTTAGGAAGCGCGCGACAAATCAATTATGATCACACAGCTCCGGGTGACACGATTATCATTGGCTAGGAATATCGTGAAGGTAAATCCGAAGGAAAGCGGGTGGCCCAGTGTGAAAATGAGGTACCGCCAAAATTCACCTTGGATCTGGTGATAATCATTATTATTGAGCTGTTTCGAACCGGTAGTATAACTGGATGCTCAACACCCCTCTATATTTGAGGGGGTACCTATCGTGAATGGCGCTTAGAAACCTTAAGATTAACGTGACTTGAAATTCACCTTTTTCTCTTCTGATTTAGCACCGCATTTCACGCATTGGTATAAGTGATGTGTATCGGTAGAACCAGCCGATGTCCATGAATGTTGCTTTCCGTGGATGCGCTCGGATCTGCAACGTGTACAACTTTGTTTAACATTGCAGTAGTCGTCAACATCGACGTTTTCATAGCCTTCATGCCTCTCCCCCTCTTTTTCAAATCCGCATTTAAGGCACTTCTTAACTGTTACGCATTTGTATTCGAATTTATACTCGGCTTGTCCAAGTTGATGTTTTTCCGTCTTGATCGTCTCCTGACAGTCGGGGCAAACTTTTGAGTATTTGCAAGTTTCGCCCTCGATTGGCCGGAAATTCCCGCCATGAATTCCAACAGCGCATTTTGCTTTTAATGCTGCACTTTTGATACTGTCCCAAAAACCCATACTTGAACCTCATGAATGGTATTTAAAATCAACTACTTATAGTTAATGTTCGTGTGTTTAGCTTTTGATGGTTTAACTTAGATGCTTGTCTACATCTATGGTTAAATCATCGGCACAGAATTCATAAATCTTTAACTATCTTTACGCTTTATATCGTGCGAATGAGCTCCGTTAGGCGTTCTGCATCTCACAATGGATTAAATGCGGCTATTAATTCGAGCAATTGATAAGCGTCGCACTATTATAAATGGTCAAACTGACACACCTTGTCAGTATCGGATGTTCCTTCAGAATCGAGTCTGCACCCCTGTATGCTAACTTTTTAAAAAAAAGGTATTCCTTATCATCTGTATGGAATAAAGCACTGTAAATTCAATTAGTTGTATAATGTTCTGCAAGGTTGTCTTTAACTGTCGCATATTTTGAAAATGTATGAATACTGTTTGTTCATACAGTTATTTGATGTATGGTTTGAATGCAACAGCGATAAACATTTATTTTTCTGCCGGCGAACCTATTAGGAAATTTACGCCATTTGATATTTTTGTCCTACGAAGAGAACTTCTCTCATAAGTTAGTAAGTATTTTTAGATAGCAAAGTGCAAAGTAAGGGGGTTGATGTGAATGAAGGTCAGAGGCAGGGTGACTGGTACGATATTATCAGGCGAACGGACGGCAAGCTTGTCGGCTCAATGCTGCTTGAAAGCCGTTGTCTCGTTTACTGCAGGAATGGGATGGTTTCATGCCGTCCGTTGCTGGAAGATGAGGGGATTTTTAATCTTTCTTCAGGCACACGTTTTCTTCGCCGTCTTGGCTACCGCATAACGCAACCCTCTGATATCATAATTTCAACGGACTGAACACCCGTTAACCTGATGCGCCACGGAGAATACCATGGCGCAGTTACAACTTATCAAGCAGTCCTCAGGAATCCTGATCCCCGCAACGCCGGAGACCAGCAAATTACTGCAATCAAAAATCAAGCTTGGCGCCGTACTGGTTGCCGAATTCAAACAGGTCCGTAACGCGGCTTTTCACCGTCGCTTCTTCGCGCTGCTGAATCTGGGCTTCGAATACTGGGAGCCAACCGGCGGGGCCATCTCATCCAACGAACGTAAGCTGGTGACCGGCTACGCCAAATTCCTGGCATCCTTCGGCGGGAGCGAAACCGCGCTGCTGGATGCGGCTGAACAGTATCTCGATCGCATCGCCGACAAGCGCACCGGGAGCATCAGCGCCTGTAAGTCCTTCGACGCTTATCGCGCCTGGGTAACAATCGAATCCGGCCACTACGACGCCATACAACTACCAGATGGCACCCTTCGCAAGCACCCCCGCAGCATTGCCTTCGCCAACATGGACGAAACCGAGTTTCAGCAGCTGTATAAGGCCGCACTTGATGTTCTCTGGCGCTGGATATTGTCCAGGGCATTCAAAGACCAGCGCGAGGCCGAGAAAGCCGCTGCGCAGCTCATGAGCTTCGGGGGTTAACCAGATGGCGAAATCATGGTTCCAACATACCGAATGCACCACTGCGCAGGCCGAACAGCTGCTGGCGGATTACCGGCGCCGCGGCGTGGAAGTTGAGCGCAGCCTGAATCCCGATTGCATCACCTGGACTGTGAGCGCCCGGTTGCCGGAAGCCAGGCGGCAAGAACGCACGCCGCGGACATTTCGCCAAAAAGGCTGGGGGTGATTATGGCTAAGAAACCCCGCCGTAAGTGCGCAAACCAGAACTGCCGCGAGTGGTTCCACCCGGTTCGTAACGACCAGGTGGTCTGCTCTTATGCGTGCGCCACTGTTGTTGGTAAAGAGCAGACAGCAAAAAACCGGGCCGCCGAAAAACGCAAAGAGGCTCAGCAGCAGCGGGCCCATGAGAAAACCGAGCGTGCGGCCTGGCGCCAGCGTAAGGCATCAGTAAAACCGCTCAAACACTGGGTGGACCTGACCCAGCGCGCTGTTAATGACATTTGTCGTGAAACTGAACTGTCAGAAGGTAGGGGCTGCATTTCCTGTGGCACCAAAACCGCCTTTGCCTGGCATGCTGGTCATTACCGGACGACGGCTGCTGCCGGACACTTGCGCTTCACGCGTATCAACATCCATCTGCAGTGCGATGTTTGCAATGTCCATAAATCGGGAAACATCGAAAAATATCGCGCTGCGCTGGTGGAGCTATACGGCGAAGAAGTTGTAATGAGCCTGGAGAACAACAACACCCCACATCGCTGGACGGTGGATGAACTGAAAGAAATCAGGCTCACCGCTCTGGCAGACTTACGTTCACTGAAAAAGCAGGTGGCAGCATGAAACCGGAACTGATCGAATCGCTTCGCATGCGCTGGCTGCGCCTGCGCATTTACCGCCGATCGGGAACGGTGCTGGTGGACTACAGAATTTTACGAAATTTCATTCGCATTTACCTGATGGCAGGAGCCGCAGCATGATTCACGCAGAAGAAGTTGGCAAAGCAGGGGAGCATGCGCGCTTGCGCACGCTGGAGAGCATTTGGATCCAGGGAAAGCTGCGCATGTGGGGGCGATGGTCCTATATCGGCGGAGGTCGTGCCGGGAATATGTTCAATCAGCTGCTGACCAGCAAAACGGTAAGCAAGACCGCAATCAATGAAGCCCTGCGGCGCATGAAGCAGGCCGGTATATCTAAGCCGGAGCTGGAAGAGTTCCTCCGTGAAATGCTCAGTGGCAAAAACAAAAGCGGTTTGGCATTTTGCTCTGATGAGGAGGGGCTGAAAATTGATGGTGTGATCGGCGCTGTGCTGGTCAACCCGGGCTATGCTGGCCTGTTCGGCATTCTGGCGCAGCGCTACCGCTGGCGGAAGAGCAAACGGCAGATGGCCGAGGGGCTGCAGGAACAGCACCCGGACTGGAGTTATATGACGTGTCGCCGCCGGATCGATATGTGGTTAAGTCTGGCCGAATCGATGCTTTACAGGCCAATGTGTGACACTTTCGGCACAAATGGTGATAGATTTTCCTTGCAAAGTGAGCCATCTGGTGATTGAATTGTGATAGGCTCGGGACGTTAAAGCGAACTGAGCAGCAAACATAAAAGAAGCCCGCCATTGAGCGGGTTTTTTTATTCCTAATGCCAGGTTGTCAGTTACACAAGCCGCTTGGTTTTTTAAGGGGTCCGCATTCTCCGAAATCCTGCATTACGTATCCTTTTGACTTCATGCAGTTCTCTACCTTTTTAGTTCTGGCAGTGAGCTGCTCTATCGTCTCGCCGGGCTTCAGGCAGTTGCGACAAAATTTTTTATCCCATGAATTAAGCGAAAATTTCCTGTCAACGCCGCACTCGTATAAATCGTTACGGCGAGTCTGCACATTTGTGTGACCCATAGTCTGTGGCTTTTGGAATGTCTGAACATATGGAAAGGACGTGTAATTACTTGAGTCCATATCTGCGACAACACAACCGGTTAAGCCAATACAACAAACCAGGCTGAGACTCGTTATCCTTTGCATCGTTTTTATCTCTCCATAATTACGTATTAAAACTCCCCGCGACCCGGCTTTTATCGGGCGTCCCTATTTATAGCACACAGCACCCCGAAACCAATCGGAGGTGAGAGCATGTTACGCATGGAAAAATTAACCACTGGTATCGCCTACGGAGCATCAGCAACCAACGCCGGTTACTGGAGTCTCCAGCTGCTCGATCAGGTATCACCATCGCAGTGGGCGGCCATTGGTGTACTCGGCAGCCTGGTCTTCGGGCTGCTGACTTATCTGACGAATTTGTACTTCAAAATCAAAGAGGACCGGCGCAAAGCCGCCAGGGGGGAATAGTGGCAGACAGATCAAAGCTAAGCGCCGCGGTACTGGGGCTGGTCCTCGCTGGTGCGTCAGCCTCCGCAATCCTCGATCAGTTCCTGGACGAGAAGGAAGGCAATAGCCTGAACGCCTACCGTGACGGCTCCGGCATCTGGACTATTTGCCGGGGCGCCACGCTGGTGGATGGTAAACCGGTTCGGCCGGGTATAAAACTGACCCAGGCCAAATGTGACCAGGTAAATGCAGCTGAGCGTAATAAAGCGCTGGCCTGGGTAGATCGTAATATCCACGTGCAGCTGACTGAACCACAGAAGGCCGGAATCGCCTCGTTCTGCCCCTACAACATCGGGCCGGGTAAGTGCTTCCCCTCTACGTTTTACCAGCGCATCAATGCTGGTGACCGTAAAAGGGCATGTGAAGCAATCCGCTGGTGGATACGTGACGGCGGCAAAGACTGCCGATTAACGAAGGGCCAAAAGAACGGCTGTTACGGGCAGGTTGAGAGGCGCTATCAAGAGAGCGCTTTAACTTGTTGGGGGATAGACAAGTGAGCCGATTTGCAGGTATCACCTGCGCTGTGATCATCATAGTTGTCAGTGCGATGGGATGGGCCGTAAGCCACTACCGTGACAACGCCATCACCTACAAAGAGCAGCGCGACAAGGCAACTGAGAATCTCAGCCTTGCGAACGATACCATTGACGACATGAAGGTGCGCCAGCGTGATGTGGCCGCACTGGATGCCAAATACACCGGAGAACTGCGGGATGCTAAAGCTACTATCGATCAGCTTGAGCGCGATGTTGCTTCTGGCAAGCGTCGGCTGCAGCTCAGCGCCAGATGTTCCACGAACGGAACGGCCAGCACCGGCGGCCTGGGCGATGAGCCCAGCCCCAGACTTACTGACTCCGCTCAACGGGATTATTTCACCCTCAGAGAGCGAATCGTCACAGTGACGAAGCAGGTCGGGTATCTGCAGGACTACATCAACACGCAGTGCCTAAAGTGATTTGGAGGCGCAATCCTAAATATTAGGCAGTTAGATCACCCACGAAAAAAGGTAGGGCTAGTCTATTATCATTACACCAGAGGCGGCATTATTTTATAGTTGGTGCAAGAAATAACTCTAACCAAACCCCTGGAATGTAATTATGGATAGCTTAACGGGCTTTGTAGTTTTCCTGATTGTTTGTCTCTTATTTGGATACCTGTGTCATGTATTTGCCAACCGAAAAATTAACAAAGCTAAGGCTGTGATTGAATCCCGTGAGGCAATAGGGAAACCCCTTCCAGAAGACGTTGTAAAGTACATGCTAGGAAGAGCAGGCTTCATTGCTGTGACATGTTCTACTATCAGCTTCATTTCGCTCATCATCGCCCTTAGTTGCCTTGCCTTCTGGTTTTTCCCGTAAAAGGGGAATGGTAAGAACTTGCCAACTTCTAAATTAAGAGTCGCCTGAGAGCGGCTTTTTTATTGCAGATAGAGCCTCATCCCTGAGGTTCTGACACAGTCTCTCCTCTGGACTTTAAAGGTAGCAAATTTTTACGGCCTCGCATGTGCGGGGCTTTTTATTAACAGAGGGTAAAGAATGTCATCTCCGATCATGAAGTATTTTACGTATCAGCATCTACCGGCACCCCTGCAGGAGGTGAGTAAGCCAATTGGCGATCTCGCGACGCTGATGGATGTAACCTTGCCGGACGGCGCAGAAAAGTCAGCGGGCCTGCGCAAATTGCTTGAGGCCAAAGACGCATTGGTACGCGCTAAGCTGGGTTAAGCCATTAGAAAGCCCATCTGCTGGTGGGCTTGATAATGGTTGTCCTAACGAAGACAAAAAAAAAGCCCCTGGTGTGGGGCTAGTATGAGTCAAATCATTATTATATTTATGTGCTTCTTGCTCTAAGGCTTTGGGACAATAACACCCCACCCCAATATTGCAAACAATATGCAACTTTTAATGCATCCACGTGATGTATGTCCGACCCTTTATCTTACCCCCTGTAAGGGATGATTTACTGAAAGTACCCAGGAGGGGATAAGACATAGCAGAAGCGATTAACAGAGTGCTTGTGTGAATGCCTCTCTCGGATCTTTAGGCAGAAAAACATATTTTGTAGTGATATCCTTACAAACTCTTAACAGATTCAATGGTTAAAGAGGCAAAAGAGTGTTTGGATTATTTAAACGCGGCCCCGCTGCAGTAAAAGTCAAAAATCACATCACAGACTTGATGACAGCAATGAGAGTCTCCTTCCGCGAATTAACGACTGGAAAGCGCTTCGATGAGACTACACTGCATATAGTTTGCACGAGCATTATCGTTGCGGCGATTATGGAGCGAGGGGTCAGCTCACCCAGACTAATGACCGCTCTCTCTGATCATGTAATGAACTCATACGGATTAAGCCTAGAAGAAATGCAGCTTACGCCTGTTCTTGCGCATGGCATGCTCAAAGGATTGAATGGGAAAGATCCGCAGCAGTTTAAAATGAGCATGCTTAATGACATTTGTCCTGGGCATGAGTTTAGTGAGGAAGGAATTAGATGGTTTGAAACCAACACGATTTTAGTAAGGGAACAAATCGATTCAAACCTTAAGGAAGCTATTCACACTCTGAGTCAATAGTTAGTTTGCTGGTCTGACACGCAAAGAACGACACTTCTCGTTAAATTTGATAAGCCACTTGCTTTCGCTGGTGGTTTTTTATTGCCATCACCATGGGCGAACTCATCGTGATGGCAATACCCCCTACAGCGGATAATCAAGTAAATATCCTCAGTAAGGGATAGGCATTACAGCAGGCATTCACTGAGTGCCTGGGATAATGCGTGACAAACCCCAAGTACTTTTATTCCCCAAGCTGTTAAATTGCTTTTTCAACATTGAAAGGAGAGAGCATGACAAAACAAGAGTTGTTTCTTTGGGGAGTACAAACGATCGTATTGAGCAATAACACTAACGTCATCCGGCAAGATCCTGAAGGTAAATTGGCGCATATTTATAGTGCCACTGGCATATTTAGCACCATACAAGATGCAATCTATGCAAGCGAAAGGATCCCCTCCGAACTAAGTGCCACGGAAGCTATTGACCAGTTCTGTTTTTATATGCTTGAGAATCTTCGTGAGGATTTGGAATGTCCTCAATGGTTCCGGCGCCATTAAAAAGTAACAGGTTTGAACATTAGCCACTGGCATCCGCTGGTGGCTTTTTTGTTGCCATCACAATGGGCAGACCCATCGTAATGGCATTGTAGCTAAACTTTCTTTCCGTCAACCGTAACGCTGGCAGTGGCAGAGCTGTTTGGTATGTAAACTCTGACCTTAGAACCGCTATCGGTAATCACTTCAATCGTCACAGATGTTGGCGGCGCGCCAGTGTCATCGCCCGTGAAAGCCGTAACGATTTCATCCGAGGTCTTATTTTGAATGATTGGCATTAGGGCTCCATTAACCAATCCAGCGTAAATCTTCACATTGCCCATTCGCATCTCCTAAAGGTATTTAAATGGCACTCACTGACAAACAAGAGATGTTCTGTCGCGAGTACCTCATCGATTTAAACGCCACGCAGGCGGCTATTCGTGCGGGGTACAGCGTCAAAACTGCAAACCGTACCGCATCCGAGAACCTGTCAAAACCTGTCATCCAAGAAAGGATTGCCGAACTTAAATCTAAGCGCAACGAGGATGTGGGCATTGATGCTGATTATGTGCTCCGGCGCTTGGTTGAAATCGACCAGATGGACGTTCTGGACATCCTGAATGATGACGGGAGCCTTAAGCCGATCACTTCATGGCCAAAGGCCTGGCGAGTTTCGCTAACCGGTCTGGACATCAGTACCACGATCCAGAACTTCGACGAGGAGACAGCGGAAACCATCCTCAAAAAGGTCAAATGGCCTGATAAGGTTAAAAACCTTGAACTGCTTGGCAAGCATGTGCGCGTTCAGGCATTCAAAGAACAGGTTGAGCAGAAGGTCACCGCAACCCACAGCATCATGCCGGTTCCTTCCTGCGATAACGTAGACGAGTGGGAAGCAGCAGCGCAGAAGCAGCAGAGCGAGGTTCTTGGTGGATGAATTACAAAGCTGTCTGGAAACCTCTACCGGGGTCGCAGTCGCTCTCCCTGAGCTGCCCGTGTAACGAAATTCTCTACGAGGGAACGCGTGGGCCCGGAAAAACTGCCGCACAACTGGCGCGATTTCGTCGCCTCGTTGGCCTGGGCTACGGCTCGTTCTGGCGCGGTGTCATCTTCGATACTGAGTACAAAAACCTCACCGACATCATCACCCAGTCGAAGCGTATGTACCGCCTCTTTAACGACGGTGCACGCTATCTGGCGTCAGCGTCCGAACTGCGCTGGGTGTGGCCGACCGGCGAAGAGCTATTGTTCCGATTCGGAAAGGAGGAGGGCGACTACTGGGACTATCACGGTCAGGAGTTCCCTTTCATTGGCTTCAATGAACTGACCAAGCAGCAATCGTCCGAGTTCTACGAAATGATGTTCTCTTGCCGGCGCTCGTCGTTCCGGCCAGAAAACTATCCGCGGGAAGACGGCTCATTACTGAAGCCGATCCCACTTGAAACATTCAGCACCACGAACCCGTTTGGCATCGGCCATACCTGGGTGAAGAAGCGCTTCATCGAGCCTGCTCCGCGCGGCACTATCATTCGCGAAACGCAGAAGGTGTTCAACCCACAGACCGAGAGGGAAGAGGATGTGACGCTGACTCGCGTGGCGATTCATGGCTCTTTTAAAGAGAACCCATATCTGGATCCGCAATACATCGCAACGCTGATGGCTATCAAAGATCCCAACCGGCGAAAGGCCTGGGTAGAGGGTTCGTGGGACGTTACCAGCGGTGGACGCTTTGACCACTTGTGGAATGCCTCGCATCACGTCATCAAGCCGTTCCGCATTCCGGACAGTTGGACGGTTGATCGTTCCCATGACTGGGGTGAATCGAAGCCGTTCTCCAACCTCTGGTGGGCGCGCGCCGATGGCACCGCCGCCGAGCTGCCTGATGGACGTCAGTTCTGCCCGCCGGCTGGGTCGTTGGTCCTGATTGGTGAGTGGTACGGCTGCCCTCCGGACGAGTTGAACAAGGGCCTGAACATGTCCTCCACAAACGTCGCCAAAGGTGTGGCGTGGGTGGATAAGCGGCTGGTGGGCGAAGAGCTAGCAGAGCCCGAGGAGATAAAACTCAACGGTGTGACGCAGGGCCAACTGAACATCATGCCCGGCATTTGCAAGAAGGTTCTCCCCGGCCCGGCTGACGGTGCGATTTATAACACGGGCGATGACGAACTCTCTATTGCCCAGAAGATGGAATCGCAGGGCGTTAAGTGGGTGCCATCCAATAAGAAACCGGGGTCACGCGTCAACGGTGCGGCCCTGTTTGCTGACATGCTTGAGGCTGTTGTTGAAGGCAAGAAGCTGGAGTCCGGCATACCAGAGAAGCCAGCATTCTACGTGTTTGAATACTGCCGGGGCTGGATAAGCCGTGTGCCGGTGCTCGTTCGCGACAGCAAGAACCCCGACGATGTAGACACCCAGCAGGAAGATCACGATTGGGATGGCACCCGCTACGCCGTCCTGCATTCACCGCCGAAGAAAGTCGGCAAAGTCACCAACCTACGGATTTAACTCCATGCCTGATATTTCAACACCCAATCTGGACTATGGGAACATGGTGCAGGCGTGGGACATTAACGACGCCCTGATGGGCGGCACGCTGTACATGCGTCAGCTGGGTGAGGCTTATCTTCCGCGCTGGCCGAAAGAAGACAAAGAGGATTACAAAAAGCGCCTGGCAGTGGCCACGCTTCTCCCTGCCTACGAAGAGACGATCAACCAGAACGTCGGGCGTGTATTTGCCGAGCCGATTAAGCTGAGTGAGGACGTGCCGGACCAGATCCGCGAATTTACTAAAGATATCGACCTCGAAGGTACCCGCCTGGATGTATGGGCGCAGTCATTCTTCAGCCTGGCGATGCAGTATGGCCTTTCCCATGCGCTGGTGGACTACCCCCGCGTTGACCCCGAACAGGTGAAGACCAAGGCGGATGAGAAGGCCACCGGCGCGCGACCATACGTCACCATGCTGAATCCCCGCCAGGTTATCGGCTGGAAGTCGAAGATGGTCGGCGGCAAAGTGCAGCTCACTGCGCTGCGCATCAAAGAGGTGGTGGTCGAAGACGGAGACGACTTCGGGCAGACGAAAGTCGAGCAGATCCGCCTCCTGACGCCTGGCAAGGTGCAGATTTACCGGAAGTCTACCGGTGCAGAGGGGCAGGCCACATGGGCGTTACACGACGAGTGGCAAACCTCCCGTCGCGATATCACCCTTGTCACGCTCTACACCAAGCGCACCGGCTTTATGTGCGGTTCACCGCCGCTGCTCAACATGGCGCTGCTGAACGTCAAGCACTGGCAGAGCCAGAGCGAGCAGGACAACATCCTGCACGTTGTACGTGTTCCAATCCTGTCAGTGTTTGGACTTGAGGAGGGAGAAGAGCTGGTGATTGGCTCGTCGTCTGCCACATCGTTCTCCGATCGTCAAAAACAGGGGATGGAATACACCGAGCATACTGGCGCTGCAATCGGCGCTGGCGAAGAGTCACTGGATAAGCTGGTGGAGCAGATGCGCCAGGCTGGCGCGAAGCTGCTGCGCACAGACAACACCTCTACGAAGTCCGTGGATCAGACCTCTGAAGAGAAAATGCAGGAGCAGTCACCGCTCTACACGATGGCGACCAGCCTGGAGGATGCCATCGACAACATCCTGCAAATCATGGCCGAGTACATCGGTGAGAAAGAGGGGGGTAACGTCGATGTCCGCACCGAGCTGGACGTCGAGTCGAATGAGTTTAACCCCCCAGCAGCGCTGGCTATTCAGTCCCTGCGCCAGGGTGGTGACATCCGTCGTATTGATGCCATCAAAGCCCTGCAGAAGCTCAACCTGATTGATGCTGATGCCGACCCGGATAAGGTGCTCAGCGAACTGCTGGCTGAATCGGCCTCGCTGAATGAGCCTCCACCGGAAGAGGTGTGACATGGCCCGTTCCGTCAACGACCGCCTGCAGGATGAGACGATAGCGCATGGCCTGTATGTGACGCGCTACGGTACTGGCGTCGCCCGGCGCATGATGACGCTGCTGAATAAACTCGATGCCGACCTAGCCGCGAAACTGCTGGTGCTTCTGGACGGCAAACGGGCTGATACCTACAGCGCCCGTCGCCTGGCATCGCTGCTGGCTGGTGTCCGTGACCTGAATCAGCAGGCCTACGAACCGGTTAACGCGGCGCTGGCACGCGAACTGACGCGCTACGTTGAATATGAGGCCGGGTATCAACTGGACCTGTTCAGCAGCATCATCCCGCAGCAGATCCTTAAACACGTTCCGCTGCAAAGCATTGCACCTGAGCAGGTCTACGCAGCAGCAGCAGCGCAGCCGTTCCAGGGGCGATTACTGAAGGAGTGGGGCCAGAAGCTTGAAGCCGACCGTCTGGACAAAATCACCAATGCTGTGCGCTCCGGCTTCCTACAGGGCGAAACGGTAGAGCAGATTGTCCGACGGGTCGCCGGCACGCCAAAGCTTAACCGTGAAGATGGGGTTATCAACTCATCCCGGCGCGACCTGGCGGTGGTAACCCGCACCGCGGTGAACCATATGGCAGCCACGGCGCGACAGGAGTTCGCCCAAAGCAATAGCGATATCGTCAAAGCCAAGCAGTGGTCATCCACGCTGGACACGCATACCAGTCAGTGGTGCATCATCCGCGACCGCAAGCTCTACACCCTCGACGGCAAGCCGCTGGGGCATGTGGTGCCGTATCTGCGCGGCCCTGGCAAAATTCACTTCTGCTGCCGCTCCGGCGAAATCCTGATCACAAAGTCATGGGAAGAGCTAATGATCCCCCGTGATGAGCTGAGCACCGCCACGCGCGCGTCGATGGATGGGCAGGTGCCAGCGCATACCAGCTATGCCGACTGGCTCGCCAGGCAGACATACGCGCGACAGGAGCAGGTACTGGGTGTAACCCGGGCGCAGATGCTGCGTGACGGCAAAATCACGGTACCCGAGATGTTCAACGATGCCGGGGAGTTTCTCACCCTGGAGGAACTTCGCCGCGTGGATGCGTCGGCGTTTGAATAGGAGGGTGTGATGCTTGAGATGATTTTGAGCATGGCCTCGATTGTGCTGGGGCTGGTGGCAATAGCCATATCCTCTCGGTGCATCTACGAAATGTGGTGTTTCCTGAGAGAGTAAAAGAACAAACAGGTCGCTTCGGCGGCCTTTTTTTATGCCTGCCGCTGAGCGGATGCGACGCGGTGACCGGGTCGGATGACCCACTACCAATGGCCGGAAGGCTGGAGCAAAACAATGAAACTCAAACTCGATGCTAACGGATATGTGGTCGTTGAAAACGGTATGCCTGTGTACGTCCATGATGACGGCAAAGAGATCCCGTTCGATGCAGCCGCAGCGATGACCAAAATCACCTCCCTGAACGGTGAGGCCAAAACCCACCGTGAGGCGAAGGAGGCGGCGGAAGCCAACCTTGCGAAATTCGCTGGCATCTCCGACCCGACCAAGGCGCTCGAGGCCATGGAAATGATGACCAAAATCGACCAGAAGAAACTGATCGACGCTGGCGCCGTTGACCAGGTGAAGGCCGAGATCACCAAGGTATTCCAGCAGCAGCTGGACGAAGCGAACGGCAAGACCAAAAAGCTTGAATCCCAGCTCTACGACGAGATGATCGGCGGCCGCTTCGGTGGCTCGAAGTTTATCTCCGAGAAGATGGCGATCCCGGCTGAGTTCGTGCGTTCCCACTTCGGGCAGAACTTCAAAATCGAAGACGGCAAGGTCGTGGCCTATGACGGGCAGGGCAACAAGGTGTTCTCCCGTACCAAGCCTGGCGAGCTGGCCAGCTTCGATGAAGCGCTGGAATCCCTGGTCGAGTTGCATCCGCAAAAAGACTACATCCTCAAATCGTCCGGCAACAGCGGCGGTGGCTCTCACCAGTCGCAGCATCAGGCCGGGCAGAAAACTATGAAACGCGATGCGTTTGATTCCCTGGATATCGCTGGCAAACAGTCAGCGCTTAAAGACGGCGTCAGCATCGTCGATTAAATCGAAAGGAGCCATAAATGGCAGGTAATACCCTTACTGGTCTGATCCCGACCATCTATACCGCGCTGGACGTAGTATCCCGCGAACAAACTGGTTTTATTCCTGCGGTGGCGCGTGACGCGAAAGCGGATGCTGCTGCAAAAGACCAGACCGTACGTGCGCCAGTCGCACCTGCAGCCACCACTGAAGATATTGTCCCTGGTCCGGCAGCGCCTAATTCTGGCGACCAGACCATCGGTGGTGTGGATGTCAAAATCACCAAATCCAAAATGGCCCCTGTGAAATGGAATGGTGAAGAGCAATTAGCTCTAGGCCCGGCTGGTACCTACAACACCATCCTGGCTGACCAGTTCAAGCAGGCTTTCCGCGCGCTGGCGAACGAAGTGGATGCAGACCTCGCTGCGCTGTACCTCAACTCCTCCCGCGCCGTTGGCGCGCCGAAGGATACCCCGTTCAGCATCAAAGACGATCTGACTGATGCTGCGTTGGCGCGTCAAATCCTGACCGATAACGGTGCGCCGACTACCGATTTGCGTATGGTGCTGGGTGGCGAAGCGATGGCATCCATCCGTGGTAAACAGGCTGTCCTCTTCAAAGCGAACGAAGCGGGAACCGACCAACTGCTGCGTGAAGGTGTGATCGGTCGCATCATGGGATTCAACCTCCACGAATCCTTCAGCATCAAGCGTACCGCGAAAAGCGCTGCTGCTGGCTATAAGGTCAATGGCGCGAAGAAAGAGGGCGATATCATCATCGCTATCTCTGCCGGCACCGGCGGTATTGCTGCAGGTACTGCGGTGAAGTTCGATGGTGATGATAACCAGTATCTGGTTGTTGCGGCTACGTCTTCCACTATAACCATCAGCGCGCCGGGGCTCCGTCAGGATCTGGCAGACCAGGCTGATGTCACTGTGTTGAGCGAATTCGTACCGAACATGGCGTTTGACCGCGGGGCGTTCCTGCTGGCCAGCCGTACTCCGGCAATGCCTGAAGGTGGCGATACTGCTGATGACGTCATGAATGTGACTGACCCGGTATCTGGCATCACCTTCCAGGTGGCGCTGTACCGCCAGTACCGTCAGGTGCGTTATGAAGTGGGTCTGGCATGGGGTGTGGCTGCTGTAGCACCACGTCATTCCGCCATCATCATGGGTTAACCCAAGGGGCTTCGGCCCCTTTTTTATTCAGGAGGCCCAATGGCCGGATTAACCAAAGAACAGCGCGCACAGCGTGAGGCTGAAAAGCTTGCCGCGCAGAGTGGTGATGTAAAAACTCCTGCACCGCAGGAACCGCAGGAACCGCAGGAACCGCAGGAACCGCAGGAACCGCAGGAACCGCAGGAACCGCAGGAACCGCAGGAACCGCAGAGTATTGAGCTGGTGGTAATGGTGCGTGATACCCCAGAGTTTCCCGGCGGCCCGCTGAGCGCTGAGGTTCATCCTGACGAAGTGGATAACTGGCTGGCGCTGGACTGGCGTCAGGAGGATTAACCATGCTGGTTGCCGATCCCCATTCGCCTGACTTCAACAGCTACGCCAGCGTTATTGACCTTCGCACGTTCGCAGCGGGGCGCGGATATGCCGTTCCTGCGGATGATGACGAATGTGGAAAGATACTGATGCAGGCAATGGACTATCTGGAAGGCAAAACATGGCGTGGCCAGCGTTCCAGCGCATCACAGCCGCTGTCGTGGCCGCGCGCGGGCGTGCGCTTCGACGGCGCTGACCTACCAGATGACACCATCCCACAGCGTGTGGTTGATGCGCAATGCCGCCTGGCTATCGAGTCGCAGGAGATTGACCTCACGCCTTCGGTCGCTGGTGGTGGGGCGGTAACGATGGAGCGCGTCGAGGGCGCAGTTACGGTTCAGTACGAACCGGGTACGAATAAGGCGGCACCGTCATTCCCCTGGTTCTATTCCTCGTTGCGCGGGCTGGTGGTTGGCGGCAATCAGATCCGCATCGAAAGGGGGTGATATGCCAATCGACTACCGCCGCATGCGAAACACCGCGACACGACTGCTGACCGAAAACGGGAAGGCCTACCCGCTGACCCGCGCCGGCAGCACCATCCGCGATCAGTTCGGGAAGGAGGTCACAATGCCTCCTGTCACTGCGACCGTCACAGGCGTTGTCACTGAGTATTCCTCCCGTGAAATCGATGGCTCGCTGATTGTCACTGGCGATAAGAAGCTGGCGGCCACCGCTACAACGGAAGTGCGTATCGGTGATCACATCGAAATCGACGGCAAAAAGTGGCGCGTTGTACAGCCGAATCCGGTTAAGCCTGCAGACGTGCTGATCTCTTACAACATCCAGCTGAGGACCTGATTATGGCCAGCACTGCAAACCAACCGTTTCTGGCTGCTATTCAGTTGTTCGTTGATAGTTCAAAGCAGGATATGGACCAGGTTGTACGCCGGACAGGTATCAAAATACTGGGCCGGTTGGTTGAAATGTCACCCGTCGGTCAGCCTGATATCTGGGAGGTTAACCAGACGGCATCGGCTTACAACACAGCGGTGAAAGAGCATAACGCTGCGTTGCGCGAAAATCCGGCCAACCTGACGAAGGCAGGGCGGCTTAAGCGCGGGTTGCGCGTCAATGACTCGATGGACATCAAAAAGCATGAGGGATATGTCGGCGGGCGATTCAAGAACAACTGGTATGTGGGGTTCGATAACCAGCCTACAGAGTCCAACGACACGCCAGATGCTTCCGGGCAGGGCTCTAACTCCCGAGGTCTGGCGATGCTTGAGGTGTTCAGGGTGGGGCATGTCAGCTCGATTTACTTCACCAATAACCTGCCATATGCGCAGGCGCTGGAGAACGGGCACTCCAGCCAGGCGCCCGGCGGCATGGTCGGCCTTACTGCGCTGGATGCGGCACAGTACTTCCGGGAGGCTATGAGCGAGGTGCGTAATGGTCAGTGACCAGTCAATGCGTATCGCTGGTCTGCTCGAGAGTCGCGTTGCGGTTATCTGCTCGTCGCTTGAGTTGCCAGTGGCCTGGCCGAACCTCGCTTTCGATCCCCCTGATGCGCCATACCTCCGCGTTTATGTTTTACCGGCGCAAACCGTGGGGCAGGATTTGGCGGGCCAGCTGCGCACGTATCAGGGCATTCTCCAGCTCAATATCATCGTGCCTGCCGACTCCGGAGTGACGTCGGCCAGGGCGCTTGCTCAGTCTATTGCTGATGCCTTTCCGGAAGGGTTGCCGCTGGTTCATGAAGACCTGACGGTTTACATCAACGGGCCTCCGCAGGTGCACCAGCCCATTCAGGACCGGCCTACCTCGGCCCCCAGCGGCAGTAGCGGCTCCATCTCCTATACCATCCCCATCAGCATGCAGTACCGCGCTGATTACTGACCCGCCATCCGGCGGGTTTTTTATTACCCAAAATCAGGAGAATGCAATGGCATTCGCAATCCCTAACGGGTCACGAGTTAACGTGGCCAAGGCCTATCTTGCGCCGATTGTTTTCACAGCAGCAACCAATGCGACGGAATGCGAACTGACCGTTGCGTCCTCTGTCGGCATTCTTGCTGGTGATGTTGTCCAGGTCAGCTCTGGCTGGCTGAAGCTCGATAACATGGTGTTGCGCGTTAAATCTGTCACCAGTACCAAAATCGTGCTGGAGTCATTTGATACCTCTGACACCAAGAAATTCCCGGCGGGCACCGGCGCCGGCACGCTTCGTAAAATCGACTCGTGGATCACCATGCCGCAGGTAATGACGCTGTCCACCGAAGGCGGCGACCAGCAGACCATCAGCGTGCAGTTCCTGGAAGATGATAAGGCCCGTACCATCCCGACGTTTAAAAACGCCGTGGTTCAGGTCTATACCTTCGCCCATGACCCGAACCTGGCTATCTACAAACGCCTCATTGACCTGGACGACTCCAGCGATACTACGGCGGTCTGGTTCCACAACCCGCGCGGTAAAGCCGATCGTTTCTACTCAGCCAAAGTGTCCTTCCAGCGCGTTCCTCGCACGGAAATCAACGCCGTTGAGAGCAATGAAGCGCGTATGAACTTCGAATCAGACATGCAGATTTACCCGATCGCCGATTCTTCTGTGACGCCGCTGGCGTTCCTGACTGACCTGCCGGCAACCAAATCGGTCGCTACTGGCTCAGCGCTTGACCTTGCTGTGGTCATGCAGGGTGGTTCCGCGCCTTATACCTACGTGTGGAAGAAAGGCGGCACGGCTATCCCGGGCAAAACCGCTTCAACGCTCAACATCGCCTCCGTGGCATCGGGTGATGGCGGCGTTTATACCTGCGAAGTCACAGATGCCGCGGGCAAGACCATCACCTCGGCTGCTTGCACCGTCACCATCAGCTAATCAACCAGCCCGGTTCGCCGGGCATTTCTGAGATATCTAAATGTCCAAATTCTCTCTGATTCCAAACCCCACCTTTTCCATTTCTGTCAGCATCCCTCGCGCCGGTGCAGAAGACGGCAAACTGACCTTCACCTTCCGCCATAAAACGCTTGAAGAACTGCGCGTGATGGACGAGGAACTGCACAAAGCTGCTGAAGGTAAAAAGGACCTGACAGGGCCACAGGCAGACTACCTGATGGAGGTCATTGACGGATGGGCCCTGCCTGACGAGTTCAATCGCGATAACGTGATCGTTCTCCTGAAGAACTATCCGCGCGCATACGACAGCATCGGCCTGGCCTACACCAAAGAGCTGATGGGTATCCGCGAAAAAAACTGAGGCAGGTCGCCGCAGCGTTGTACACGCCAGGACCGACTCTCGCGGAACTGAGCGCTTTTGGTTTGACGCCTGAAGACGTGGAGGAAGAGGTGGGGATCCTGCCGTCGGTATGGAAATCATTCACCATCTTCTCTGCGCTGGCGACCCAGTGGCGCGTCGGCGCGGGCGGGGCAACCGGCCTTGATTACAATGTTCTCCCCTGGATGTTTGAGTTACATGGGGTTGAGGATGCGGCGGCCTGCATGGCTGACCTTCAGATTATGGAAAGCGAGGCTCTCAAAGTAATGCACAAGGAGACGAAATAATGACTGACCAGATCGCCTCGATTACTTTGCGGGCCGATGTTTCTGACCTGAAAACAGCCAGTAATGAGCTGGATAAACTCGGTCAGGCGGCGGCCGGTGCTGTCGATAAAGCGGATGACCTTAACAGCGTGTTCCGCGCTGGTGCTGAGTCTGCAAAGCAGGGCAGTGAAGGCATCAAGGAGCAGCAGAACGCGCTCAAAGGGTTGCTGGAAAATATCGATCCTGTCACCAAAGCATTGAACCGCCTGGATGAACAGCAGGAGGCGTTAAGGAAATTCCAGAGTAAGGGGTTTCTGGATACTGACACCTTCCAGTCCTATAACAAAATACTGGACGATACCCGGTTAAGGCTGACGAATACCGGCGAAGCTGCAGCGAAGGCTCAGGCAGCACTGGCAGCCACCCAGGCGGCAGAGAAGCAATCAGCCGCGCTGAAGAACCTGCTGGGCTCCATCGATCCGACGATTCGCGCATTCAACTCACTGGATGAGCAGCATGCGCAGCTGGTGGCGCATTTCGAAGCTGGCCGCATTAACGGCGCGCAGTTCGAACATTTCAATACCATCCTCAATCAGACGCGTGAGCGACTATCCGGCGTAGCCGACGTGCTGCCTGAGGCGCTATCCCGACAGGAGGCCGCTGCGCGTCGTGCCGGTATCTCCGTGGGGCAATACAGCGCAGCAATGCGTACGTTGCCGGCACAGTTTACCGACATTGCTACGCAGCTGGCTGGTGGGCAGTCTCCGTTCCTGATCCTGCTCCAGCAGGGCGGGCAGATTAAAGACCAGTTTGGAGGGGTGAAAGGTGCACTGACCGGCGTTGGCGATTATCTGCGTACGCTGATCGGCTTTGTTAACCCTCTCACCCTCAGCCTTGCCGGCTTAACTGTTGGCGCAGGCGCGCTGGCAGTTGCCTGGTATAAGGGAAGCCAGGAAGCGAGTGAATTCAACAAGCAACTAATCCTGACCGGGAGCTACACGGGGAAAACAGCCGCCGACCTGGCGAATATGGCAGAACGTATTGGCGGGAGTTCCGGAAAGATTGCCGCTTCCGCCCAGGCACTTTCAGCAGCTCTCGCCACTGGCTCCTTCAAGGGCAACGCCCTGGAGGTTGTGGCTGCCTCAGCCGTGGCCATGCAGAGCGCAACAGGCCAGGCTATCGATAAAACCATCGCTGATTTCAAGCGGCTTGCTGATGATCCGGTCAAAGCATCCATTGCCCTCAATGAGCAATATCATTATCTGAACGCGACTATTTACGATCAGATTGTGGCTCTGCAAAAGCAGGGGGACGCCACCGGCGCGGCAAAACTGGCGGTGGACACTTATGCCAACGCTATGAAGACCCGCTCGAGCCAGATTAAAGAAAATCTGGGTGATATCGAGCGGCTCTGGAAGGCGATTAAAGACAGCGCAGCATCAGCCTGGGATCAGATGCTTAACGTCGGGCGGCAGGTTACGCCGGAGGATACTCTGAAGGGGCTGCGAGAGCGCCTGAAAGCTCAGCAGGAAACCTTAAATACCCTGCAGAATAGCGCTACGGCGAGCCCTGATTACGGTTTTGGAAGGCAAAGCAGTAACTTCCAGGATGCAGCTGCCGCACAGCGCCGTAAGGACCAAGAGGCGCTGGTTGCTTCGACCAAATCGCAGATCAGTGCATTAGAAAAAACATTGGCTCTGCAAACGCAGGCTGCAGCGCAAAAAGAAAAAGAAGCGGAGGCAAACCAGCGCGAACTCGAGGCATCGCAGCGCCGCAATGCGAACCTCGAGCTGTATGAAACTAACGCTATGAAGCGGGCTGCGGAGCTTAAAAAGCTCGCGGCAGACAGATCCCGGTATTCTGAGGCAGAGTACCAGATGGTGAAAGCTGGTATCGAAAAGCGTTACGCCGATGCCAAAACCCCAAAAACGCCTGCGGTTAAGATTGATACCGGCACGCGCAGTTTGGACAGCACCAACGCTGAAACCCTCTCACTGCAAGCACAGTTAAAAACGCTTCAGGAGCATCGTGATATCAACGATGTGATAAGCCAGCAGCGCAAGCAGCAATGGGACCTGATTTCGAAATTCAGCATTCTGGAGGAGGCATCCAAGACCCGGACGCTTTCGAAAGATGAGCAGGCGCTACTGACTACCAAAGACCGCGCATTGGCTCAGGCCGAGGTTAATGCTGGCTTGGGTGATCAGATTGCTATTCAAGAGCGCTTGAACAAGCTGCAGGACAACTCCCAGAAGTACGTTACCCAGATGTCTGAAAAGACCGCCGCGCTAAGAGATAGCGCAGGGTTAAGCGGCCGTCAGGCGCAACGCCTACGTGAAGAGGCACAGCTCCGGCAAGGCTGGCTTAATAGTGGGGGCAAGCTTGAAGATTCTGGCTACGAGAAAGAGCTGGCAGCGCTTCGCAATTATTACGCTGAAGAGGATAAGCTCCGTGGTGATTGGAAAGCAGGCGCGATAAGCGGCTGGAATGAATATCTGGATGTCGCCACGAACACCTATGACGCCGTGAAGAACGTTGCCAACTCCACGCTGACCGGCTTGAGCGACATGCTAACCAGCCTCATGACGACTGGAAAAGCCTCAGTCAAAGAGTTTGGCAAATCAATGCTCAAAATGATCGTTGAGGTAACAAACCGGTTGATGGTTGCCTACACGGTGCAGGCGGCCATGGGGTGGATTAGCGGCAGTGCAAGTGGTGGGTCAACTCCTGGTGGGGCATATGCGAATGCTGCTGCTAACGTATCTTTCAATGCCAAAGGCGGGGTTTACGATTCGCCAGGCCTCAGCAAGTATGTGAATGGGGTCTACGACTCTCCTCAGTTTTTCACCTTTCAGGGCGCGTCGAAGTTCGCAAAAGGTGGCGTATTTGCAGAAGCTGGTGCAGAGGCAATTATGCCGCTCACTCGCGATTCAGCTGGTCGGCTTGGGGTTAGAGCTCAAGGTGGCGCGGGGATGGCGCCGGTGATTAATACCACGGTTAACGTCGATGCTGGTGGTTCGGCAACAGCTCATACAGCAAGTTCTGGCGATGCTATGGGGCGGGCCCTTGCTGAGGAGATGCAAAATGCTGCGCTGCAAGTGGTCCAAAAGCACCTTAAGCCTGGAGGCATGATCTATAACTTCACCAAAGGCCGGTAGTGTTTACTTTACCCCCTGGTTATCATGGATCAAACCATGCCAATCAAGGGGATGATGATGCGTTTACTGGGAACAGTAGCTTTGCTAATTGCTACAGCATTCAATGCAAGTGCCGCAACCGAACTATGCGAGGGGAAGATATTCTCTCCACAAATAAATGTAGGCAAGGCGAGTTTTGATGGTGTCGATTACGAAATAATCAAAAAGGGGAGAGATTCTGCTTATAGTGGAGTGGCGATGGATCTTGATAAAAGCGGATCTCGTATGGCATCAACATTTTTAGTGAACGATGATGCTACTCGCTGGATCAGGGTTATTCCCATCTCGGGAACTGGGGACCTTATTGGAGATTATTTCAGCACAACATTAGTAGCTAGCGGCTTTATTGGCAAGGCAGGTGGTAATGAACCACCTAAGGCTAGCATCTACAGGTGCGAACCTGAATGATGGACTATTCATATGATTAACCACTGATGATGCCAGCACAAGAGTTGGTTTTTACAAACCGGAAGATGCCTACTTCAGAAGTGGGTTTCTTCATTTTGCGATAGGCTGCATATCATAGATATCATCATCAATAATTGCCTTGATGAGATAACCCCTTCCGGCATCATTTGTTAAAACGGCCACTGTTGGTGCATAAGCGTAGTGATAGTTGTATGTCTGGCATGTGAGTACCCAGCCATTTTGTAGCTTGATTTTTTTATCGTATTCACACCCCTCAAAATCCCCATCGACACGGGTGATTGCTGTAACGGTATAACCTTCAAGCTCACTAAAATCATCGGCATCAAGAGCGAGGGCTGGAGCAGATAGCGAAATGAAAATTGTTGCCGCGAGAATGTAATTCATTTTGTTCCTTACCATTTGCTGGGGAAGATCGAAAGAAAGGTGTATCAGGGGTGTTCTTGGTTTTGCCATAGGCATGGAAGGATTCCCATTGGTGCTCTCTACTGCTGGGGCTTCATGGTAGCTATGTTTACCTACATCCAGCCTCGCTATTTTTGATAATAATTATTCAAGCAATTAGGGGCCCCTGGAGTCAAGATTTTCTGTTAATAGACTTGTATCGCACAACTTTTTGCATGGATAATGTTTCTTTATATCCTTGAAATTAGTGATATTGAGGTAGAAATGGTATCTATTAAAGTTACTGCGCTGTGGGTCGAGGATGGGAAGTCCAATATTTCCTTTGTCTCACCTGTTCTTGATGATAAGAAGCTTAATTATGACAGCGATGCTTTTGGTTATGGTTGTGTTGAAAATTACGAACAATCAGGTATTGAGCGATATCCTTTCGTAATGGAAGATTTTGGCGATGGGCTTGCGCTGCTAGATTGGGGGTCAACCATCGAGAAAAATACAGCCACGCTTGATGTGCTTGATAGACCACTGAGCGTAGGTGGCATCATTACCTATAACGAAACTGATGAAGATGGTGTTCAGCACGGCCCCTATTCTTATCGTATTTCTTCAATCGAGCCATTCGCGTAACTAAGTATTTATGAATATAACCCGCTTCGGCGGGTTTTTTTATGGAGCAAATATGGCAGTTGAAACCTATAACTGGTCCTCCCAACTCGGCGCTGGGCCTATTGAATATAGCCAGTCGGTACGAACGGCACAGTTTGGAGATGGCTACGAGCAGGCGGCCGATAATGGCATCAACTCCACGGCGATACAGGTGCCGATGAAACATACCGGCACTGAGGCGGAGGTTAACGCAGTACGTGCATTTCTCCTGGGTCACACCGTGAAGGCCTTCATCATCACGCCCCCGGGCGAAGAGAAGGGTCTATACCGCGTTGTCTCCGACTCCGTGCGTAAAAACCAGATCAGCAGCAAATTCGCTGAGCTGACGTTCACTATCAAACGGGCTTATGGGGTGTACGCATAATGTCTTTAGTCGATCAGGCTGCGAAGCTGGCACCGGGAGGCAGGGTCCGCCTGGTTGAAGTTGATGCTTCGGAGTTCAGCGGCGGTATCCACCGCTTTCATTACGCACCATTTCCACATACGCCAGCAGAGATTGACGCGGCGAACGGTGATGAGAATAAGCTTGGTCCAAAACCAATCGTCTTCGGCGGCAAGGTTTATGACTTCTGGCCTTTCCAGATTACTGACCTGGCGCTTTCAACCGATCAGGCCGCAGAACCAAAGCTCAGCGTATCAAACCTCGACGGCCACATCTCCGCGCTGTGCCTCCAATTCAAGGATGTGGTGAATGCGAAAGTAAGCATAATCGACACATACGCGGTTTACCTCGATGCAGTTAACTTCCCGGGCGGCGTGAACGCGATAGCTGATCCGTCGATGTTCTCCCTGCAGACCTTCTGGCTTGATACCAAAACCACGGAAGACGATGAGGTGGTGACCTGGGCGCTTAGCAGCCCGGCCGACCTGCAGAACCTGGTCATACCCACCCGTCAAATCACCTCGATCTGTGAGTGGACCCTGCGCGGTCAGTATCGCAGCGGTGATGGCTGCACCTACAACGGCACGGCTTATTTCGACGCGAAGGGCAACGCGGTAGCCGACCCTGCGCTGGATATATGTGGGGGTTGCCTCGGTGATTGCCGTAAACGCTTTGGCGCCGGGCTGGCAAATCCCAATACTGCGATTCTCGATTTCGGCGGCTTCCCCGCTACGGTCTTATTCTCTCGTTAAACGGGCATAGCAATGAACAAAACTCTATTGACCGCCATCCGGGCGCATGCGCTGGAGGAATCCCCGCGCGAGAGCTGCGGCTTCGTCATTCAGTCTGGGCGACGCCAACGCTATATCCCGGTGCCGAACAGCCACGAAAACCCGACAGAGCATTTTCGTATTGATGGTGAACACTGGGCGAATGCTGAGGACATCGGGACCATTGTCCGCGTCATTCACTCCCATCCGGGCGATGGCGCGCGGGCAATCCCCTCAGACCTCGATCACCAGCAGTGCAATAACTCCGGTGTGGTCTGGGGCATCTACGCGCCTGACTGCGATGAATATTTCGAGATCACCCCTGATGCCATCCCGCTGATTGGCCGCCCGTTCATCCTGGGCTCGCACGACTGCTGGGGGCTGGTCATGGACTGGCACGCCACGCAGGGCGTCACGCTGAACGATTTCCGCGTGGATTATCCGTGGTGGGAAAGCCAGTACCCGGACAATCTCTATTTCGATAACTGGGAGCGGGAAGGGTTTATCGAGAGCGACCCGGCGCCAGGGTGCATGGTGATCATGCAGGTCGAGTCCGATAAGTGGAATCACGCAGGGATCATCACGGAAGAGGGCGAGCTGTTGCACCACATGTATGGCCAGCCATCCTGCATCACGCCATACGCGCGCGGTTACTTCAAAGATCGGACGATGATTTGTGTTCGCCATAAAGATTTGCCAGAGGAGATAAAGCCATGGCGCGTTTAACCACTATTCGACTGTACGGTGCGCTGGGCGTCCGGTTCGGCCGCGTGCATAAGCTGGCGGTGCAAACCTCTGCAGAGGCAGTAAAAGCCCTGTGCGTAAACTTTGACGGTCTGGAAGACTATCTGATGAATGCCAAAAAGAACGGCATGACCTTTGCGGTGTTTCGCGGGAAACGCAATATAGGCGCCCAGGACTTTAAAGAGCTCGGCGGCGATAGCGATATCCGAATTGCACCTGTAATGGAAGGGTCGAAGAAGGCCGGTATTTTCCAAACCATTCTCGGGGCTGTGATGGTAGTGGCCGGGATCGTAATGACGGTGATCTCGGGAGGTACTGCATCTCCTTTGGCTGCTTCCTTGATGGTTTCCGGCGTTGGGATGATGGCAGGGGGGATTTACCAGATGCTTTCACCGCAACCAAAAGGACTGCAGGGGCGAGATGATCCTGATAATAAACCAAGCTATGCGTTTGGCGGGGCGGTTAACACACTTGCAATGGGTAACCCGGTGGCATTGCTCTACGGCGAACGCGAGATAGGCGGGGCGATTATCAGTGCTGGTATCGTCGCGGAAGACATTTAATGTTTAGTTTATCCTCAGTCATTGAATTTTTTTGCCCTATGCCTACTATGTGACGGCACATAGCAATTAAGGTGATGATAGTGAAGAAAATTTTAATTCCTCTGATTGGGGCAGTTTTGCTCTCAGGCTGTGCTCGTCCATACGGACCAGCTGAGACAATTATTAATAAGCAGATCGTAGAGCCAAAACCGGGTGTAGAACAAACAAAGGTCACAGTTACCCGAAACAAACAATTCATCGGTGGAGGAAGTGGAGGTACATGTAAATTCCTCGTACAGATTGATGGAGACGATATTGCTAAGTTACGCCAGAATCAGTTCGTAACAGCTTATCTAGCTAATGGACCCCATAAGCTCCGCGTAAGTAACGAATGCAATGTTCTAAGTATGGGCATGCGCAAAACGCTCGATATTGACGCTAATGGTCAAGACCAGGAATACCTCACTGAGGTTGGATTCTGGGGCCAGTACAGAATGTGGCGTGTCAAATAAGCCGTATAACCAATCAACTTAAACCCGCTTCGGCGGGTTTTTTTATGGACGCAATATGGAAACGATTATCGGCGCGAAGGGTGGTAGCCAGAAGCAGCACACCCCAGTGGAGCAACCCGATTCCGCGCAGTCTATGGCGCGCTGCCGTATGCTGCTGGCGCTTGGTGAGGGGGAGTTTGCGGGCGGCCTCGACGCTTCGCGAATCTTCCTTGATGGCACCCCGCTGGGCAATCCTGACGGGACGATGAACTTTGAAAACGTCTCGTGGGAATTTCGCCCTGGCACGCAGACCCAAACGCCGATCCCCGGATTCCCTGCTGTAGAAAACGAGTCCAGTATTGGCGTATCGCTGACAAAAGTTGCCCCCTGGACCCGCGCATTGAGTAATACCCAGATTGACGCGGTGCTCGTGCGTATTGGCATACCCGGACTTCAAAAGCAGGAAAACAACGGAGATGTCGTTGGTACCACTGTTAAATACCATATCGACCTTTCTGTCGATGGCGGAGCTTACTCAACGGTCATGACCAAGACTGTCACCGAGAAACTCAGCTCGTTATATGAGATCACGCACCGTATCAACCTGCCAAAAGCCAGCACTGGCTGGCAAATCCGCGTGGTTCGCGATACCGCTGACAGTACCAGTCAAATGCTGCAGAACAAAACCCAGGTGCAGGCTATCACTGAGGTGATAGACGCCCGACTGCGCTATCCACATACCGCGCTGCTGTATGTTTCTTTCAACGCCAAATCGTTTAACAACATCCCTAAGATTTCCTGCAAACCGAAAGGGCGAGTGATCCGCATCCCTTCAAATTATGACCCGATTAACCGGTCATATGTTGGTACCTGGAATGGCACGTTCAAATGGGGCTGGACGAATAACCCGGCATGGATCTGGTACGACGTACTGACCGAGCCGCGCTTTGGACTTGGTCGCCGGGTTACAGCGGATATGCTGGATAAGTGGGAGCTCTACCGTATTGCTCAGCGCTGTGACCAGAAGGTTCCCGATGGTAAAGGTGGCAGCGGTACCGAGCCGCGCTTTATGTTTGATGTCTATATTCAGTCGCAGGCGGATGCCTGGCAGGTGATCAAGGATATTGCCGCTGGCTTTAACGGCATGACGTTCTGGGGCAACAACATGTTTAACGTTGTCTCCGACATGCCGGCTGACACGTCGAAGCTGCAGATCCTCACCAGGGCATCAGTGGTAGGCAAGCCCGTATATTCGAGTGGCAGCGAAAAGACTCGCTTCTCCAGTGCGCTGATCAATTTCAGCGACCCGGAGAATCATTACCAGGACCGCACCACGGCAGTGATGTTCCCTGACCTGGTGAAGCAGTTCAAATTCAAGCAAACGCAGCTGACGGCTATCGGCTGCACCCGTGAAAGTGAAGCGCAGCGCCGCGGTGGCTGGGCGGTTTACTCCAACTCTCTCGACCGCCTAATCACTCTGCAAACCGGACTTGATGGCTTTGCTTATGTACCCGGTACCGTATTTGCGTTTGCTGACGAGCGATTGTCGGGGCGCGTTTATGGAGGACGAGTAACAGCCTATGACGCAGGCATCAAAGCTGTAACGACTGACCGAGGCACCAGTGCGGTTGCCGGCGACACGCTGATGATCCGCACGCAAGGCGGTACCGTTGAAAGTCGCACCATTCAGGCCGTAAACGGCACCCAGCTGATTATGGCCACTGCTTTCACGGCACCACCTCTTCCGAACGCGGTATTTGTTATCGATGCCGGGCAGCTACGCCTGCAGTATTTCCGGGTAATGAACCTGACTTTCAACGATGAGGAAAACACGTTTTCCATTACTGGCGCGGAGTACAACGCGTCGAAATATGATGCTGTCGATAACAATGCCAGGCTGGACACGCCGCCAATAAGCCTCATTCCGACAGGTATCGTTTCTCAGCCACGAAACATCGCAATCACCAGCTATGAGAGCGTTCGTCAGGGCCAGCGTATTGCCACGATGGTGGCGAAATGGGAACCGCCTGTAGATGCCAAAGGCAAAATCCAGCCAGATATTATTGCCTATGAGATGCAGTGGAAGCGCGACGATAACGAATGGATCAACGTTCCGCAAACGGGCCTGCGTAGTGCAGAGGTCGTGGGGATTTACGCTGGTAATTACCTCGTCAGGGTCAGGGCTATCAATAGCGGTGGCGCGTCATCTATGTGGGCTACTTCCGTATTAACGACGCTTACCGGCCGCCAGGGTGCTGTTCCGAAACCTGTAGGGTTGCGGACCACCCCTTTACTCTGGGGTATCCAGCTTGACTGGGGATTTGGTAGCGACACAGCCGACAGCGCGTACACGGAAATCCAGTACGATATTGATCCTCAGGGCAGCAACATGCAGTTGCTGACCAGCGTGACCTATCCGGGCCGCACGTATCAGCAACTGGGGCTGAAGGCTGGCCAGACATTCTGGTACCGGGCCCGGCTGGTGGACAGGATCGGCAATAAATCCGACTGGACAGACATCGTTCGGGGGGATTCGAATGCCAATGCTGATGAATATCTCGATGCTATTGGCTCTGATCTTCTGACATCTGAAGACGGCAAGGCGCTTACTGAAGCTATCGATTTTAATATTGAAGCACAGTTACAAGATGCCCTGGCCAACAATGCCACGGTTGAACACCAGTGGAAACAATATGGTGAGAACCGGACAGACATCCTTCAGATTAAAACTACCCAAGCAGATGATAAAAAAGCTTTTGCTGAATACCAGACGACCGTTGCGTCAAAATTTGGTACTCAACAGGCTGCAATTGACCAGAAAATGACATCCGTTGTGGATGCCACCAGTGCAAATGCAATTTATACCCTGCGTGCCGGCGTAAATTACAACGGCTCTTATTACGACGCAGGGTTGTCGATAGCGACCATGGCCAGCGGTAATGGCATTAAGAGCAGGGTGGCCATCAACGCCGATCAATTTGTCATGTTATCCGGACAAGGCGATACGCAATATTCACCTTTTGCTGTGGTTGGCGGCCAGGTATTCATTGATTCAGGGATGATACGTGAAGGCACGATTAACAACGCCATGATTGGTCAGTTTATTCAGTCAAATAACTTTCAGGCCAATGTGTCCGGATGGCGCCTGGATAAGTCGGGCAATTTCGAAAATTATGGAAGTGACGGCGACGGGGCAATGAAGCAGACAAACACCACATGGAGCGTTCGGGATAAAAACCGACTCCGAGTGCAAATCGGCAAGCTAACGGGGGTATTCTGATGGATTGGGGAATTCAGACCTGGGACGAAAACGGCATCCCAAATAACTATGGTATTAAACCTATTTCAGTTGTTGGGCGAATTCTGCTGTCTGAAGGGCAGAATTCTGGCAGCTGGTCTTTTCCCACTCCCGCTGGAATGAAAGTTGGGTTTGCTATAGCTCTTGATAAAGGCGGCTTTTCAGTTGGAAGACGCATTGTGGCTAATGGCAATGCAATCTTACTCAGTGCGGCAAGCAATACAGGGGTTGGAAACTATCCAGCATCTGAGTGTGAACTCATCGTTTATCTGGAGAAAGCATAGTGGCAGATTACGGTGCGCTAATTCCCCTGGAAAACGGCAATCCATTTATAACACCCAATTCAACGCCTTTTTGCCTATATAGAAAAGTTACGGCAAATTCTGTAGGAACGGGGGGTAATTACCAGGGCGCAAGTGCTGACATTCCTATTGACCCAAGCTATCCAGCTATAGTTTTTTGTAAAACATCCAATGCTGCAACGGTTAGCGCCGCCAGGGTTGGTAATGTTATCAAGGTAGGTTCCAGTAGCCCTAGGGGTCTCACTCATACTCTGACAGCGTACGTGTTCGCCATTTTCCCTCAGACGTTACCCAAATGGGGGATGGCAATTTGGGACGAGGCCGGCAAGCTGGTCCTGACGAATGAAAGCAAAGTCCTCACTGATCTGGTTACTATCGGAACTCCGGGGAATAATGGCGGTATTAATATCGATCAAACCTTGGCTGGATCTTACGCCATAGTCCCTACCATTCTGGGCTCCTCTCTCTGGCAAATAACAGTTCAGGGTCAGCCGGTTATAATAAATAGTACCGCCTATGCTGGAGCGCTTTTCAACGGATCGACGACGAGAATTAATGCTCAGGGAAGTCAGACTGGTCAGGGTAGCCCGGCAGGCGGGACAAATACCGGAATGGCGATTACAGCTATTAATACTGCTGCATATGATTGATCGCTGAAAGCGATCAATTGAAAATTATCGATCTGTTATATCTATTTTATAATCAATCACTACTGGGTTAATTTTATTTTAATAAAATGACCATGGTGAGTTATGAATAAAATACTTTTGGGGTTGCTACCTTGCTTGCTTATTAGCGGGTGTGCCGAATCAGTTTTACAGAAACAATCTCCTGTGTGCCAGGCAACAGCCTTGTTGGGAGGTCAGCAGGAAACCGTGCAAATTTACGGCGTAAGAAAGGTGGCAAACCAGACAGAATTCCGGGCTGGACATCCATTTAACTGGCGATGGGTTAACAAAAATAACTTCTCATCAAATACCTGCAAATAAAAACCAAATAATTACGACCCGCCTCCAGGCGGGTTTTTTATTATCTGAATTCAGGAGACAACAATGTCCGCTGGAACTTTAACCCTAACCACCAACAGCGATGCGGTAACCGGCTCCGGTACCAACTTTACAACCGAGCTGGTGTCCGGGGATTTTGCTGTTGTGGTTGTTGGCGGCATCACTTACACGCTCCCGGTAAAATCTGTCGATAGTGCGACGAAATTAACACTGGTCAGCAAATATCCAGGACCTTCTCAGAATGGCCTGGCGTGGTCTGCCGTGCCGCGCGCAACGCAAAACCTGATTACCGCAGCAGTGGTGGCTCAGGCTACCGAAGCACTGCGCGGGCTGAACTACGACAAGCAGAACTGGCAGCAGGTATTCAGCGGAACGGGAACGATCACAGTTAAACTTCCGGACGGGTCGACATATTCTGGACCTGCGTGGAATGGCATGACCAGCTTGCTCGCCGGGAAAATGGACAAGTCACAGAATCTCAATGACGTGCCTGATAAGGCAGCCGCTCGCACAAACATCGGTCTAGGCGAAGGAAGTTCTTTAAAGGTTGGGCAGGTCACTGTGGAAACGGCAGGTTATTCAACTTTGACGGCAAGGAATACATCAAGAACATCTACCGATTTGGGAGCGCAGGTGATGCTTGAGGTTTCGCCAGCTGTCGGCTCAAAACCTTATCTGACCCAACGTTACAATGATGGATCCAATACGAATCAGATACTGAATAATCTGCCTACATCTTCTGGAGTAATTGCTGTACAGGGCACGTCGGGGCTCATGTATAAACGCGATATATCCCCGGCACCGTTAAGCGATGCTGTAGAGCGTATCGCTGCGCTTGAGATGGTACATTTCACCTATAAAGATGATGAACAAAACAGGGTACGGTTTGGGATTATTGCAGAACAGGCTGAGACTATAGCTCCGCAGTACATCAAACATAATCTGGAGCCTGATCCAAATGCAATTTATGATGCTGATGAACTTGATGAAGCCGGGCGGCCTCTTCTCCCTGTCATGCGCGACAGACCTTCGGTAGACAACAATCCAATCGTAATGGATCTGCTAGGAGCGGTGCAGTATTTATTACGTGAGGTTGCCGAACTCAAAGAGAGCAGAACATAAATAAGTTCAGCAGGAATAATTGATAGGCGGCTTCGCATTGATCTACTCTCTGTTAAAAACTACTGTATATAAAAACAGTATAAACAGGAGTGATCTTTCATGGAATTTTACACACCAGTAGAGTTGCGCGGCATTGTCGCGTTACCGCTTTATGGGAGCCTTGTTCAGTGCGGCTTTCCTTCCCCTGCTGCAGACTATGTCGAGCAGCGCATCGATTTGAACGAACTGTTAATCCAGCACCCGAGCGCCACATATTTTGTTAAGGCAGCGGGCGATTCAATGGTTGAAGCGGGCATCAGTGATGGTGACCTGCTGGTCGTGGACAGCTCCAGAGTTGCGGAACATGGTGGCATAGTCATTGCCGCGATCGGGGGTGAGTTTACCGTCAAACGCCTCCAGCTTCGTCCGACTGTTCAACTCAACCCCATGAACAGCGCTTACTCGCCGATCTTGGTAGAAAGTGAAGATACGCTCGATATTTTCGGGGTTGTGACATTCATCGTTAAAGCGGCCAGTTGATATGTTTGCGCTTTGTGATGTGAACAGCTTTTACGCATCATGCGAAACGGTGTTCAGACCCGATTTAAAGGGGCGGCCCGTCGTTGTTCTCTCGAATAATGACGGGTGCGTTATTGCCAGAAGCGCCGAGGCGAAACAGATCGGCATAAGTATGGGTGAGCCGTTCTTCAAACAGCGCGAATTATTTCGTCGATACAACGTGGCCACGTTCTCCAGTAATTACGAGCTGTACGCTGACATGTCGCACCGGGTGATGACCACTTTGGAGGTCATGAGCCCTCGCGTCGAAATTTATAGCATCGACGAGGCTTTTTGTGACCTGACCGGGGTTCGTAACTGCCGGAACCTGGAGGATTTTGGCAGGGAGATGCGTGCCACGGTTTTGCGGGATACTCATCTCACCGTGGGTGTGGGAATAGCGCAAACGAAAACCCTGGCGAAGCTGGCAAACCACGCTGCAAAAAAGTGGCAGCGGCAAACGGGCGGGGTGGTCGATTTATCAAATGTCGATCGCCAGCGCCGGTTAATGGCTCTCGTCCCCGTAGAGGATGTCTGGGGCGTAGGGCGCCGAATCAGTAAAAAACTGAATGCCATGGGTATCAAAACCGCTCTCGATCTCTCAGAGCAGAGCACCTGGATTATCCGGAAGCATTTTAACGTTGTGATGGAGCGAACCGTACGCGAGCTACGCGGAGAACCTTGTCTGGAGCTTGAGGAGTATGCGCCGGCTAAACAGGAAATAGTCTGCTCACGCTCATTCGGCGAACGCGTCACAGAATATGAGCATATGCACCAGGCCATATGCAGCCATGCGGCGCGCGCGGCGGAGAAGCTGCGCGGTGAGCACCAGTACTGTCGCTATATCTCCGCATTCGTGAAAACCTCGCCCTTCGCAATCAATGAGCCGTATTATGGAAATAGTGTATCTGTGAAGCTGCTGACGCCAACTCAAGATAGCAGGGACATTATCAGTGCCGCAGTGCGCTGCCTGGATAATATCTGGCGTGATGGCCACCGATATCAGAAAGCGGGAGTGATGCTTGGGGATTTCTTCAGCCAGGGCGTTGCGCAGCTAAACCTGTTCGACGACACGGGGCCACGACGAAACAGCGAACAACTCATGGAGATACTGGACCACCTGAACGCCAAGGGAGGGAGGGGGACATTGTTTTTTGCCGGGCAGGGAATACAGCAGCAATGGCAAATGAAAAGGGAGATGCTCTCGCCTCGTTATACGACGAGATTCTCCGATCTGCTATTCGTTCGTTGAAAAAGGGTGCGCACCTTAAATCCTACAATCGGATCGGTGACGATATTGCCTGCATGGGCGGAGCCGGCAAAGCACCGAGTGTGATTTCTGGAAGGAGCTACGCAAAGTTTTTTGTAGACGCTTTTAAAATGGTTTTTTGCTGACATTTGTACGAAATTGCAGCGATTTAGGGTGGTAATAACGCGTTTTCAAGATTGATTCTTCCCCAAAACCATACGCAACTTACTGAATAACATGGATTTATATTGAGGCTAAAAATGGTGAAAATCGACACCCCGATTATAAGTTAACACCTTGTTTAGTATGGATAAAAACCTCATTTGAATAGTATGCTTTGCCCATATTTTCGGCGGCGGTTACGCGGCGGGTTATTACGCCTATCTCTGGACGCAAATGCTGGCCGACGACGGCTACCAGTGGTTTGTGGAGCAGGGCGGATTAAACCGCGAGAACGGGCAGCAATTCCGCGAAGCGATTTTATCCCGTGGGAATAGTACTGATTTAGCGGAACTTTATCGCGTGTGGCGTGGGCACGATCCTAAGATTGAGCCGATGCTGAAAAACAGGGGGCTGAGTGAGTAATATTGGTATCGTGAAGCGATTTTTAGCCTAACGATGAGAGGTCAGCGGGAGAATATCCCGCTGACAGAACGCTTATTTAGCGCAATACACGCGCGCTTCACGCGGGGTGTAAATACCGAAAGTCACAACACCCAGCAGGCCATTAACAAAAGTCTGCTGAACTTCGGTACGAACAACTTTGTCCGCAGAGCCACAAACTTGTGCTGCATCGATCTGTTTAGACTGACCAATGCCGCTAACGAAGAAGTGATGAGTGGTCACTTTCTGCGGTGCAAAGGTAGTTCCTTTGTTTACAGAGAAAGATTGTTGTGCGCAGCCAGATACCGCCCCTGCAATGAGCGCAACCATAATTAACTTTTTCATAATTGACCTTGTTGTAAGTTTAATGCCAAAAAATGATGACATATTTTAGAATCAATAGCATATCAGACCAGTCGACCAACAAGATATTATTAATGTGTGCCTGAAGACCGCACTGAACAAACTTTATTCAATCAAGTGTTCCAGTTGCAGATAAGTCAACCCAGCGGCCTTATAAGTCGCGCAGTTATATACCATAAACTTAATCTTTATTAACTAAACGCAAATCAGACTGAAGTAATAATAAAATATTTCGTGTCAAGCTACCTTTATTTGGTAATCGCGCTGACGGGATTATTTCGGAATTCATTCAGGAAGCAGCGCGTAAAAAAGATGATTTATTATAACCGGAACGTCACGATGTTTAGATATCGCTTTTAATTAAGATCACAGTGCCTCAATGAGCTCGGGCCCCTGATTCTTCACATTCCCTACGGCGCGCGTTACGGCGTGCCAGATAAACTTATCGGCGGGCACGGCGCCGTCGGCAATAATGGCTTCCGCTTCTTTGCCGCTGAGATCCTGGCGCATCCACGCACGGGCCGCGTCGGGCGACAGAACCAGTGGCCGACGATCGTGGATATCGATTAACCCTTCATCGGCGGCGGAGGTAACAATCACAAAACCCTCGGCCTCGTCACCCCGTTCAAAAGGCGCACTGCCAATCGCCGCCATAAATATTGGCTGACCATCAGCGCGGTGGATAAACCAGGGCTGTTTTTTATTACCCTCTCTCTTCCACTCAAACCACCCATCTGCGAAGCAGATCGCCCGTCCATGCTGCCATAGGGGCTTGAACATCCTGCTGGTGGCCGCCGTCTCAACGCGGGCATTAATCAGCGGCGGCTTATTCCACCACCCCGGCGCGTAACCCCAGAAGACGGGATCGAGGTGTAATTGTGAATCGCGTTCGCTGAGTAACAAGACTTTCGTTCCCGGCGCCACGTTATAACGGCCGATTGGAGCCGGATCGTACGCAATATCACGCTCGGCTTCGTCGGCAAGAAACGCCAGGTACGCTTCCCGGGTTTGGGCTTGTGCAAAACGTCCACACATAGAAACCTCCTTCAAGGTTAGGTGTTTTCGCCAGTACTCTGTTGTTACTCAGCCCCGGGTAGAAAATGGCAGATTCTCACTCTGTTAGCCATCACGCCGGGGCAGCTCCGCTCTTTGTGCGCCGTTTACCTCTTATTTACTTTCTCCATGATAGCGTATTAAACGATCTGCAACCCGGCACGGAATACCGGGAACGTAGATACCAAAACACAAAATCTATCCATGCAAGCATTTACCGCCAGTCTCTGGCGGTTTTTTTTTGCCTGCTTTCACGAGCAGAACTGTTTGCGGTACTGGGCAGGCGACAGGGCAAAGTGCTGTCGGAAGTGATGGCGCAACGTAGCGGTATTACCGAAGCCCGTCTGTTCGGCGATACGGTCAATACTGAGGCGGCTGTTCTCCAGAAACTCTTTGGCGCGGGTCAGGCGTTCATTCAGCAGCCAGCGGGCAGGGGTGGTACCGGTCGCCTCCTGAAAACGTCGCAGAAACGTACGCTGGCTCATCCCAACGCGCTGGGCGAGGGAGCCCACCGTATGCCCCAGGGTCAGATGTTGATGCAGGTAATCGAATAACTGCCCCAGCCGTTGGCTTTCACGCAGTTGTGCCACCGGGCGACTGAGCTGCTGGGTCTGAGAACCATCGCGATGGGGCGGGATCACCAGGCGGCGCGCGACCTGATTAGCCGCCTCCATGCCATAATCACGTCGTACCACGTGCAGGCACAGATCAATACCCGCAGCGCTCCCTGCGGACGTCAGCAGTTGCCCCTCGTCCTGATACAGCACATCTTCCACCACGTTAATGCGCGGAAAGCGGCTCTTCAGGGTTTGGGTATAGCGCCAGTGCGTGGTTGCGCGCTGGCCATTCAGTAGCCCCGCAGCGGCCAGCACAAAGACGCCTGAGCAAATAGAGAGCAGATGACAGCCTCGCTGCTGCGCCTGTTGCAGGGCTTCGCACAGCGCTGACGGCACCGGGCTCTCTACGCCACGCCAGCCAGGAACGATAATCAAATCCGCCTCCTGCAGCAGCGACAGGTCACCATCGGCGACCATGCGGATCCCGCCCGTAGCCCGCAGCTCGCCGCCATCCACAGATGCCACGGCAAAGCGATACCAGTTCTCGCCCATTTCCGGGCGCGGCAGGCCGAAGATCTCCACCGCCACGCCAAACTCAAAAGTACAGAGGCCGTCATAGGCCAGTGCCACCACACGCGGGCGCGCAATATGTCTTAAGTTTGTCATCTTTTTGCTGTTTTCTGGCATAGGTGCTGGCATTCACAGGCATCGTCTCTCGTTACTCTAGTGTTAACACAGACACACAGGAGAAAGCCATGAGTTATGTTACCGAGTTCCCCGTCGCCGAGCCGCAAGAAGCGGTCGCCCATTTTCTGCGTCGCCTGAGCGTAGAGACCGACTGCGCGGATGTGCACCATGCCCTGAGCAGTGGTCAGCAGGATTTCGTGTTACTGCACGTCGTCGGGCAGGCGGCGCATTTTGCCCATCGCCACCTGCCGGGTGCCATCCATTTACCCTGGTCGCAAATCACCGCCGAAAAGATGGCTCAGTGGCCGGAGGGTACGCTGTTCGTCGTTTACTGTGCCGGGCCGCATTGTAACGGAGCCGATCGCGCGGCGCTGAAACTCGCCCGGCTGGGACTGCCGGTAAAGATCATGCTGGGGGGGATCACCGGCTGGGAGGATGAAAATTTCGCCTTCGCCAGCGGCGACTGAGTGCAACATGAATTTTATTCAACACACATGAATTTTTCTCGTTTGCCGTGGCGGGTCGCATGTGACATCTTTTTTGGACATTTAGACATCCAGAAGTCTAAAGATTCATAAGATGAATTATCACTGTCGGCAATCATCTGCCGACAGATAAAGGAGAAAAGCATGCAGCGACATAACGCCCCATACCGCGCCGACGTAGTTGGCAGTTTCTTACGCCCTGACGCCATTAAAGAAGCGCGGGTGAAATTTGCCAACGGTGAGATTGATGCCAGCGCGCTGCGTGCCATTGAGAATGACGCCATCCGCCATGTTGTTGAGCAGCAGTGCGCCTGCGGCCTGCACGTAGTGACAGATGGTGAATTCCGTCGCGCCTGGTGGCACTTCGATTTCTTTGACGGTCTGCAGGGTGTGGAGCGTTACGATTCCAGCCAGGGTATTCAGTTCAACGGCGTGCAGACTAAAGCCCACGGCGTGCGGGTTACCGGCAAACTGGGCTTTGGCGCGCACCCAATGCTGGAAGATTTCCGCTACCTGAAAAGCATTAGCGGTGAAGCGCAGCCAAAAATGACCATCCCCAGCCCGAGCGTGCTGCACTTCCGCGGCGGTCGCAAAGATATCGATGCCACCGTCTATCCTGAACTGGATGCCTATTTTGACGATCTGGCCACCACCTGGCGCGATGCGATCCACGCCTTCTATGAAGCAGGCTGCCGCTATCTGCAACTGGATGACACCGTCTGGGCCTATCTCTGCTCCGACGACCAGCGTCGGCAGATCATCGAGCGCGGTGACGATCCCGAGCAACTGGCCCGTACCTATGCGCGTGTTCTGAACAAAGCGCTGGAGGGCAAGCCCGACGACCTCACCATCGGCCTGCACGTTTGTCGCGGTAACTTCCGTTCAACCTGGATCTCGGAGGGCGGCTACGAGCCGGTGGCCGAAGTTCTGTTTGGCACGGTGAACGTTGACGCTTTCTTCCTGGAGTACGATAACGATCGCAGCGGCGATTTTGCCCCCCTTCGTTTCGTCCGTCCGGGCAAGCAGCAGGTTGTGCTGGGTCTGATTACGACCAAAAACGGCGAGCTGGAGAACCCAGAAGGGGTGAAAGCGCGTCTGGAAGAGGCGAGCCAGTATGTGGCTAAAGAGCAGATCTGCCTCAGCCCGCAGTGCGGGTTTGCATCAACGGAAGAGGGCAATAGCCTGACCGAAGCACAACAGTGGGACAAGGTTCGCCTGGTCACCCGCATCGCCAGCGAAGTCTGGTAAAAAATGAGGCACAGCGTTGCACTTATTTAATGCAACGCTGTGCCGCTGCACCATCTCCCTCCGTTAAACCTCGCTAAACCCGCCCGCTGTCAACCTGGCATCCTTTTTGCTCATTCACTTCTGAACTGATGTTTTGCTCTTTCTACGTCCTGTCGTCGCGGACGATTTCGCACAGCTTTCTTTTCAGGAGTGAAAATATGCACCGTCGTACCTTAATAAAAGCTTTTGCTCTCTCCGCCTCTGTGGTGGCCATGGGGATGAGTTTCAGCGTTCAGGCCGCTGAAACGATCAAAGTCGGCATCATGCACTCACTCTCCGGCACGATGGCTATTTCTGAAACGCCGCTGAAGGACGTGGCGTTAATGACTATTGATGAAATTAACGCCAAAGGGGGCGTACTGGGCAAAAAGCTGGAGCCGGTGGTGGTGGATCCCGCCTCGAACTGGCCGCTATTTGCTGAAAAAGCGCGCCAGCTGCTGAGCCAGGATAAGGTTGCCGCGGTGTTCGGCTGCTGGACCTCGGTCTCGCGTAAATCGGTTCTGCCGGTATTTGAAGAGCTGAACGGCCTGCTTTTCTATCCGGTCCAGTACGAAGGGGAAGAGATGTCGCCGAACGTTTTCTACACCGGCGCGGCACCTAACCAGCAGGCGATCCCGGCGGTGGAGTATCTGTTGGGTGAAGATGGCGGCAGCGCGAAGCGCTTCTTCCTGCTGGGCACCGACTACGTCTATCCACGCACCACTAACAAAATCCTGCGCGCTTATCTGCACTCGAAAGGGGTTCAGGATAAAGATATTGAAGAGGTCTATACGCCCTTTGGTCACAGCGACTACCAGACCATCGTCTCCAGTATCAAAAAATTCGCCGCTGGCGGCAAAACCGCAGTGGTCTCTACCATTAACGGCGATTCTAACGTTCCCTTCTATAAAGAGCTGGCGAACCAGGGGGTAAAAGCCACCGACGTGCCGGTCGTCGCCTTCTCGGTCGGGGAAGAAGAGCTGCGCGGTATCGACACCAAACCGCTGGTGGGGAATCTGGCCGCCTGGAACTATTTCGAATCGGTCGATAACGCTGACAACCAGCAGTTTGTGGCCGCGTATAAAGCCTACGCCAAAGCGCATAAGCTGCCGAACGCCGATACCGTGGTGACCAATGACCCGATGGAAGCCACCTATGTGGGGATCCATATGTGGGCTCAGGCGGTTGAGAAGGCCGGTACCACCGACGTGGATAAAGTGCGTGCCGCTATGGCGGGCCAGTCCTTTAAAGCGCCGTCTGGCTTCACCCTGACCATGGATGAAACCAACCACCACCTGCATAAGCCAGTGATGATCGGTGAGATCGAAGATAACGGTCAGTTCAACGTGGTCTGGCAGACCGATGCCACGGTGCGCGCTCAGCCATGGAGCCCGTTTATCGCCGGTAACGATAAAAAACCCGACACCCCTATCAAAACCGCCAGTAACTAAGTTCAGGGAGATCAGCCATGAGCATGCTGCGCTTACTCGTCGCCATCATGTGGCTTGCCGGGCTGGTGCCAGGGATGGCGCAGGCAACGGACGCCGATACCTTTGTTGCCGCCAGCCGCAGCCAGCAGGCGGTACTGCTCGGGGAGTGGGCGACAACGCCGGACCCCGCCAGGCTGCCGCTGTTGCAGGCACTGCAACAGGAGAATCTTTACGGCGATGCAAAGAAACACGCCTTTACCCGCCACAACGGGCGCTATGACACCCTGGGCAGCGCCGCGACGCCGCAGGGACAGCCTAAGGCGGTGCGGCTGACTAACCGTCTGCGTATTGCCGCCGCCACCGCGCTGGCAACCCATCAGCTTATCAGTGACAACGTCACGTATCGTCTTGCTGCGGCAAAGCTGCTGCAGCGGGACGCCCAGCCCGCGATGCTGGGTTTTATGCAGCAGCGGCTGAACGCGGAGCAAAACGAGGCGATACGCCAGGCGCTCAACCTGGCGATTGCCCGCCTGCAACTGTCCAGCCCGCAGGCAGAGGTGCGCCGCCAGGCCGTGACCGCGCTGGGTGAGGCGGACGACGCCGGGGCCCAGGCGCTGCTTACCCCCTACACGCAGGCGCAAACCGAACCCGATGACAGCGTACGCGCGGCGGCAAGCCACAGTCTGAAGCAGATTGAGCGTCGGCTGATGATAGGCGATCTTCTGGGCCAGGCTTTTATGGGGCTGTCACTCGGCTCCATTTTACTGCTGGCGGCGCTCGGGCTGGCGATCACCTATGGCCTGCTGGGGGTGATCAATATGGCGCATGGCGAAATGCTGATGCTGGGCGCGTACGCCACCTGGATTGTGCAGCAGGCGATGGCGCAATTCACGCCTCAGTGGCTGGCGCTCTATCCGCTGGTGGCGCTGCCGGTCGCCTTTCTGCTAACTGCCGGGATTGGGATGGCGCTGGAGCGCACGGTGATCCGCCATCTGTATGGCCGTCCGCTGGAGACGCTGCTCGCCACCTGGGGCATCAGCCTGATGCTGATCCAGCTGGTGCGTATGGGTTTTGGGGCGCAAAACCTTGAAGTCGCCAACCCCGGCTGGCTCTCCGGCGGGGTACAGGTTTTTGCCAACCTGATATTGCCGTGGAACCGCATTGTCGTGCTGGTGTTTGTCATGATGGTGCTGTTCTTCACCTGGCTGGTGCTGAACAAAACGCGTCTCGGGCTGAACGTCCGGGCAGTCACGCAAAACCGCAATATGGCCGCCTGCTGCGGGGTGCCTACCGGGCGGGTCGATATGCTGGCGTTTGGCCTCGGTTCCGGCATTGCCGGGCTGGGCGGCGTGGCGCTGTCGCAGCTGGGCAACGTCGGTCCGGAGTTGGGTCAGGGCTATATCATCGACTCCTTCCTGGTGGTTGTGCTCGGGGGCGTCGGACAGCTGGCAGGTAGCGTCGCGGCCGCATTTGGGCTGGGTATCTTCAATAAAATTCTGGAGCCGCAGATGGGCGCCGTGCTGGGCAAAATACTCATCCTGGTGGCGATTATTCTGTTTATTCAGAAACGGCCGCAGGGTCTGTTTGCACTGAAAGGGAGGGTAATTGACTAATGAGCCAGCCACTGACATTAACCCTGGCGCGCAAAGCGCCACGTACCGCACCGATTGTCGGGAGTCTGCTATTGGCGGCGCTCCTGGTGCTGCCCTTTCTGGCGCTCTTGCCGGCCACCCATCCGCTGGCAGTATCGACCTGGATGTTGACCCTGATTGGCAAAATTCTCTGCTACGCCATCGTAGCGGTGGCCCTCGATCTGGTCTGGGGTTACGCGGGCATGTTGTCGCTGGGGCACGGGATCTTCTTCGCCCTCGGCGGGTATGCCATGGGTATGTACCTGATGCGTCAGGCCTCGGGCGATGCGTTGCCCGCCTTTATGTCGTTTCTTTCCTGGAACGATTTACCTTGGTTCTGGTGGGGGACGCAGCACTTTGCGTGGGCGCTGGCGCTGATTGTTCTGGCTCCCGGTCTGCTGGCGCTGGTATTCGGCTGGTTTGCCTTCCGGTCAAAGATCAAAGGGGTCTATTTCTCGATCATGACTCAGGCGCTCACCTTTGCCGGAATGCTGCTCTTCTTTCGCAATGAGACCGGCTTTGGCGGCAACAACGGCTTCACCGGTTTTACCACGCTGCTGGGCTTCCCGGTCACCGCCATCTCGACGCGCATTACGCTGTTTCTTGCCACCGTGCTGCTGCTGGCCGCCTCGCTGGCTATCGGCTATGCGCTGGCGAAAAGCAAGTTTGGCCGCATTTTGACGGCGGTACGCGACGCGGAAAACCGCCTTACCTTCTGCGGTTACGATCCGCGCGGCTTTAAGCTGCTGGTCTGGACCCTCTCGGCCGTCCTCTGCGGGCTGGCAGGTGCGCTATATGTGCCGCAGGTGGGCATCATCAACCCCAGCGAAATGTCGCCCACAAACTCCATTGAGGCCGCCATCTGGGTGGCGCTGGGCGGGCGCGGCACGCTCATTGGCCCGGTGATCGGGGCGGCGCTGGTCAACGGAGCTAAAAGCGTCTTTACCGTGGCGATGCCGGAATACTGGCAGCTGTTCCTCGGCCTGATTTTCATCGCCGTCACGCTGTTCTTGCCGCGCGGCGTGATTGGCCTGTTACGTAAGGGAGAAAAATAATGCAGCCCGCCGAAACCCTCTTTACCCGCCAGCTGCCGGGGGATCGCTTCCGCGACCAGACCGACCCGGTCCTGCAGCTGGAAAACATTACCGTCAGCTTCGATGGCTTTAAAGCCCTGAGCGATCTCTCGCTCAATATTGGCGTGGGCGAGCTGCGCTGCGTAATCGGTCCCAACGGGGCGGGCAAAACCACGCTGATGGATGTGATTACTGGCAAAACGCGCCCCCAGAGCGGGCGGGCCATTTACGATCAATCGACCGATCTCACCACCCTTGAGCCGATGATGATTGCCCGTCAGGGGATCGGGCGTAAGTTTCAAAAACCGACGGTCTTCGAGGCGCTTACCGTCTGGCAAAACCTTGAGCTGGCGATGAAGGGCGATAAAACGGTCTGGGCCAGCCTGCGGGCGCGTCTGAGCAGCGAGCAGGGGGACCGCATCAATGAGATGCTGACTCTGCTGCGGCTGAGCGCCGAGCGGGATCGTCTGGCAGGGCTCCTTTCGCACGGGCAGAAACAGTTTCTGGAGATTGGCATGTTGCTGGTGCAGGATCCGCATCTCCTTTTGCTGGACGAACCCGCCGCCGGCATGACCGATGCGGAAACGGAATACACGGCCGAGCTGTTTCGCACACTCGCGGGGAAACACTCTCTGATGGTGGTAGAGCATGACATGGGGTTTGTTGAAACCATTGCCGATCACGTCACGGTGTTACATCAGGGGCGGGTCCTGGCGGAAGGATCGCTGCGTGACGTTCAGGCCAACGAACAGGTGATTGAAGTCTATCTTGGCCGCTAAGGAGCCAGCCATGCTACAGGTTAACGAACTGAATCAGTATTACGGCGGTAGTCATATCCTGCGCGGCGTGAGCTTCGAGGCGCAAACCGGAGAGGTGACCTGCCTGCTGGGGCGTAACGGGGTGGGGAAAACCACCTTGCTGAAATGCCTGATGGGGCTGGTGCCCGCCCGCACTGGCGAGGTTACCTGGCAGGGTAAAAAGATCACCAAAGCCTCGCCGCACCAGCGGGTACAGGCCGGGGTGGCCTATGTGCCGCAGGGAAGGGAGATCTTCCCCCGTCTCACGGTGGAAGAGAACCTGCTGCTGGGGTTATCGCGCTTTCCGGCGCGTGAAGCGAAGCGGGTGCCAGACGATATCTGGCAGCTTTTCCCCGTTCTGCAGGAGATGAAACACCGCCGCGGCGGCGATCTCTCCGGCGGGCAGCAGCAGCAACTGGCCATTGGCCGGGCGCTGGCCAGTCGGCCGCAGTTACTTATTCTGGATGAACCCACCGAGGGGATTCAGCCTTCGGTGATCAAAGAGATTGGCCAGGTGATCCGCGAGCTGGCGAATCGGGGAGATATGGCCATTTTACTGGTCGAGCAGTTTTATGATTTTGCCGCCGGGCTGGCGGACAGTTATCTGCTGATGTCGCGGGGGAGCATCATTCAGCGTGGCCGCGGCGAGAATATGGAGCAGGAGGGGGTACGCGGTCTGGTCGCCATTTAAAGGGCGTTGCGCCTGGTGATGTTATATTATAACATCCTCACTCTTAACAACGGAGTGAGGACAGAAGAGTGGCTGGACAGATTGGTAAACTTGCAATGACTTTGGGGGCGCTGTTGATGGGTGGCCAGGCCTGGGCCCATTCACACGGTCATCAGATGACCGAAGCGGAACAGAAAGCGGCGAACGGCGTATTTGACGATAAAGATGTGCAAGAGCGCCCGCTCTCCAACTGGGACGGCGTCTGGCAGTCGGTCTATCCGTTCCTGCTGAGCGGTGATTTAGACCCGGTATTCAAAAAGAAAGCGGAAAAAGAGAAGAGCAAATCTTTTGACGAGATTAAAGCCTATTACCGCACGGGTTATGCCACCGACGTAGAGACCATCGGAATTGAAAACAACGTGATGGAGTTCCACACCGGCAAGAACGTGAGCCGCTGTGAATACGTCTCTAACGGTTATAAAATCCTGACCTACGCTTCAGGTAAGAAGGGAGTGCGTTATCTGTTCGAGTGTAAGGATGCCAGCAGCAAGGCGCCAAAGTTCGTTCAGTTCAGTGACCACACCATTGGCCCGCGTCAGTCAGCCCATTTCCATATCTTTATGGGCAACACCTCGCATGAAGCGCTGCTGAAAGAGATGGATAACTGGCCAACCTACTATCCGAACGAGATGTACAAAGAGCAGGTGGTTGACGAGATGCTGCACCACTAATTTCTACAAGGCGAGGGGATCCTCGCCTCTGTTTTATACTGTCTCAGGAACGTCCCCCTGCCACGCCTTCACATTCATCCCTCGCAGGATCATCAGCCAGGCAATAACGATCGCCACCATCATGATGGCAAACAGCGACCAGTGCGGCAGATGGGTGAGGATAATTCCGGTGATCATGGGGTTAAAGGCTGCGCCCAGCCAGCCCAGCGCCTGTGCGGAAAAGTAGCTGGCCTTCATCCCCGGCGGCGCGATATTGTCGATCAACATATATTCCCCCGGGGCATAGATAATCTCGCCGACGGTAAAGATCGCCGCCGCCACGCCCCAGTAAATCAGGTTATTGCCCGACACCATAAAGCCTGCCAGCCCCAGCACGAAAAAGAGCGTCCCCAGAGTCATTAGCGGGCGGATATTTTTACCCGTCAGCTTACGGCCAATCAGGTATTGCAAAGAGACCACCATCGCCGCGTTGACCGGCAGGACCACCGCCACCACCTGTTGGGCAAAGTCGCTGTCGTAATCGGCGGCCAGGACGTACTGAGAGATACAGCTGGCGAAGGAGCCGCCCACGTAGGAGGCCAGCAGACCAGAGAGGGTATACCAGAACAGCGCCCGGTCTTTCAGCAGTATTGAAGGCTGCCAGGCGACGGGCGCGGATTCGCTGGTAGCGGCTTCGACACGCTGCACCCATAGCTGGATAAAGACCAGCGGCAGCGCAGCGCAGAGCGCCGCCAGCCAGAAGGGAAGTTGCAGGCTGTACATCACCAGCAGGGTGCCAATCGGCGGGCCGATGGTCCAGCCGATGTTAAGAAAGCTGTAATTGAGCGAGAAAATTTTCGCCTTTTGGCCTGGGGTAAGCACATCGGAAAACCAGGCCTTTAGCACGGTGGCGAAGACCGAGTAGGCGCAGTTAATCAGGGCAAAGAAGAGCACCACCAGGGTGACATTATCCACCAGCGGAATGGCGATAAAGCCGAAGATAAATGCCGTAATGGAGACCAGCATATAGCGCTTTTTATCGAACTTATCCGCGAGGATGCCAAACCCCATACTGAACACCACGCCGATCGTCAGGGCCACCGTCAGCGCATAACCGATATTCTCCACGCTCATCGCATAGACGCGGGTGAGGTAGATGGTCATGAAAGGTAAGGTCGCGCCGCGTCCAATTGTTAATAACAATGACGAAGCCAGCAGCGCTGCGGTTGAGCGCCTGAGTGATGGTTTCATTATTCCTGCCCGACAATTGCTTATGATTATTTTGTTGTGTCTTATCAGGATTAACACGGCATAAGCGGCTTGTATAGCACCTAATTTATCCCTAAGTGCTTCGCCTGACTGCCAGAATTAATGATCTGTTCTTCACGCTTTTTTTTCGCTACCTTGGTTCTCTTTACAAAAATTTAATAAACAGGGGCAGAGTATGACGCGTAAAGACGGGCTGCTGGCGTTACTGGTGGTGGTCGTATGGGGGCTCAATTTTGTGGTCATCAAAGTTGGGCTGCACAATATGCCGCCGCTGATGCTGGCCGGGCTGCGTTTTCTGCTGGTGGCCTTTCCCGCGCTCTTTTTTGTCGCTCGCCCGCAGGTGCCGTTTCGTCTGCTGCTGGGCTACGGCCTGACCATCAGCTTTGGACAGTTCGCCTTTCTCTTTTGCGCGATTAACTTCGGTATGCCAGCCGGACTCGCCTCGCTGGTCCTTCAGGCCCAGGCTTTCTTCACCATCATTCTGGGGGCCGTAACCTTTGGCGAACGGCTGCAGGGCAAACAGCTGGCAGGGATCACGCTCGCGGTCTTTGGCGTACTGGTACTGGTAGAGTCCAGCCTGAATGGCCAGCACGTAGCGTTACTGGGCTTTATGCTCACCCTGGCGGCCGCCTTTAGCTGGGCCTGCGGAAACATTTTCAATAAAAAAATCATGCTGCTGGCGTCGCGCCCGCCGGTAATGTCGCTGGTGGTATGGAGTGCGCTGATCCCCATTCTGCCCTTCATGGTTGCCTCCTGGCTGCTGGATGGCCCACAGGCGATGCTGCAAAGTCTGGTGAATATCGATCTCACCACCATTTTGTCGCTGGTCTACCTGGCGTTTGTCGCCACCATTGTCGGATACGGCATCTGGGGAACGCTGCTGGGACGCTATGAGACCTGGCGTGTGGCACCGCTGTCGCTGCTGGTTCCTGTGGTAGGGCTGGCTTCTGCGGCGCTGCTGCTGGACGAGAAGCTGAGTGCACTGCAACTGCTGGGGGCGGTATTGATTATGGCGGGGCTTTATATCAACGTCTTTGGGTTTCGCTTTCGCCGGGCGGCGCAGGTAAGGGGCTAAAAAAAAGCCCCGCAAGCGCGGGGCAAATACGAATTACAGGTCGTGGTTGTAGTACGGCACGCCTAATTCGTCGGATTTATCGCTGCCAGCGCCCATATGGTTAAAATCGAACGGCGACTGGTCATGTGCAGAAGGCAGGATCATCGCATCGCGATTATTCTGCTGCACAGCGCGGGGAGTTTGCTCCGCAAAGCTCTGGCCGGAGACCAGCACCAACAGGGTGAGGGCGGCGGAGATAAACAATTTCATGATTTCCTCGATACGTCTTGAAAGGCGATTAACAACTACAGTGGTTTAGCGGCATCAAATAACGAGATTCACCGTGCATGTTGGTGATGCGATACTTGTGCGGCGGCACGTCGAAATAGTTTTTAAACGTGCGGGTCAGGGTCTGTTGCGATTCAAACCCATAACGCTCCGCCAGATACAAAATCGGCTCGTTGCTCTCTTTCAGCTTCTGGGCGATTTCCGTTAACTTGCGGCTGCGGATGTATTGACCTAATGAATGGCCTGTCTCTTTTTTAAACATCCGTTGCAGGTGCCACTTGGAATAACCTGAACGCTCAGACACCTTCTCAAGTGAGAGCGGCGATTCCAGGTTATCTTCGATCCAGTCCAAAATGCTATGAATTGTAATAGCGTCAGTATTGCGTCTGGACATCGTCATACCTCTTTCTGTTTACGGCAGGATTTTCTTAAGCAAATGCTCAAGAGTTGCCACTTCATCCGCCGTTAAGTTTTTTGTTAGTTCCTGGTGTAATTCTTGCCCTACTAATTGATGACATTGCTCACACATTGCTGCGCCGTCGCTGGTCAACTGCACCAGTACGCCGCGTTTGTCATTCGGGTTAGGGCGTCTTTCAATCCATCCTTTGCAGACCAGTCGATCCATCATGCGCGTCAGGGCGCCAAGATCGACGGATAAGACCTTTTTGAGCTCAACCGGCGTGATACACCCTTCGCAACGCACAGAACAAAGGACTTTGAACTGGGTGGCAGTAATGTCCAGCGGCGACAAATAGTCATTGAGCAAGCGGTCTTTTTTTTGGTTAACCATATAGATAAGGCGACCCAGTGGGATAATTTCGTTGAAGAGATCACTGGTGCTTTTCACAATGGTTGCCCTGGCAAGTAGTTTAATCACGGCAGATATTATTGCTCAGGCAAGTATAAGTCAACTGAATGTATTCCCCGATGCCACGATTTGCTAAAACGTTTCATGAACTTTTTTTTAGCTTTTTCAAATCAATTACATAACTAAAGATTATTTATCACCGGGCGTAAATAGTCAGAATTGGCGCGCCGTAGCCTAAACCCGCTTTAACACCGTATACTTCCTGAGTTGATGAATGGAAAAGGATGACACGCACTATGGTAGAGCTCTTACAAGCCATCGGTCTTGGGCTGGTGGTCCTGCTGCCGCTGGCAAACCCGTTAACGACCGTGGCGCTCTTTCTCGGTCTTGCGGGGGACATGAACAGCGCGGAACGTAACCAACAGTCTCTGATGGCCTCGGTTTACGTCTTTGCAATCATGATGGTGGCTTACTACGCCGGACAGCTGGTGATGAACACCTTTGGGATCTCGATTCCTGGCCTGCGTATCGCCGGGGGCCTGATTGTGGCCTTTATCGGTTTCCGTATGCTCTTTCCGGCGCAAAAAGCGCACGACAGCCCGGAGGCAAGAAGCAAATCGGAAGAGCTGGAGGATAAACCTGGTGCAAATATCGCCTTTGTTCCCCTGGCGATGCCCAGTACGGCCGGGCCGGGTACCATCGCGATGATCATCAGTTCCGCCTCCACCGTGCGCGATAATACAACCTTTCCTGACTGGGTCATCATGGTGGCCCCACCGCTGATCTTTGCGCTGGTAGGCGTCATTTTATGGGCCAGCCTGCGCAGCTCGGGCGCCATTATGCGCTGGGTAGGTAAGGGCGGGATCGAGGCTATCTCGCGGCTGATGGGCTTCCTGCTGGTCTGTATGGGCGTGCAGTTCATCATTAACGGTGTGCTGGAAATTATTAAGACCTATCACTAATAAAAAGGGTGGCTTGAGCCACCCTTTTTTTATCCGTGTTGCGGCCGCTCTTCCAGCGAAACCGGCCACTTACGAAACACCAGCACTGACCAGATTAACGCCACCAGCGCCGGTATCGCCCCCAGGTAACCGATAGCGGACATCGAAAGATGCAGGCTGATCTGATTTCCAACCAGCGCGCCCGCACCAATGCCGATGTTAAAAATGCCGGAGAAGAGTGACATCGCCACGTCGGTGGCATCTGGCGCCAGCGCCAGCACTTTAACCTGCATGCCCAGGCCGATAATCATGATCGCCACGCCCCAGAAGATGCTCAGAATGGCAAGGTTCGACTCGCTCCCCGACGCCGGTAGCAGCAACAGCAGACACGCCAGCAGCAGGCCAATCGCGCCGCTAACCAGTAACGAGGCGTGGCGATTACCCAGCTTGCCAAACAACACACTGCCGACAATGCCCGCGCTACCCAATATCAGCAGCAGAACGGTGGCAAATCTGGCGCTAAAGCCGGCAACCGTCTGCACAAAAGGTTCGATGTAGCTATAAGCCGTGTAGTGGGCGGTCACCACGACAACGGTCAGCAAATAGATGCTCATCAGCGCCGGGCGACGGAAAAGCAGGGGCAGACTTTTCAGCGAGCCAGAGTGTTCGCTCGGCAGTTTTGGCAGTAATTTAATCAGACACAGCAGGGTGATCAGCGCGCCCATTCCGATGACAAAAAACGTGGTGCGCCAGCCAAAATATTGTCCTACGAGGCGGCCAATCGGCAGCCCAAGCACCATGGCCAACGCGGTGCCCGTTGCAAGCAGGCTCAACGCCTGAGCGCGTTTGCCCGCCGGGGCCAGACGAATGGCCAGCGAAGCAGTGATCGACCAGAAGATGGCATGTGCAAAGGCGATACCGATGCGGCTCACCACCAGCACGGTGAAATTCCACGCCAGAAACGACAGCACGTGACTGGCAATGAACAACACAAAAAGTGCAATCAGCAATTTACGCCGCTCCACCTGACTGGTGAGCAACATAAAGGGTAACGACATCATTGCCACCACCCACGCATAGATGGTCAGCATGATCCCGACCTGCGCGGTTTCCATGCCAAAGCTGCTGGCAATGTCGGAGAGCAGGCCAACGGGCACAAATTCGGTGGTGTTAAATATAAACGCTGCAATCGCAAGCGTAACCACCCGTAGCCACGCGACCCTGCGGGAATCAGTGTTGATTGTCATAATTTTGTCTGGGAATCGTTACGTAAAGAAGAGGAGGCGATCTTAAAACCATCGCTGGTGAAAAGACAATCATTTTGTGACGTAGATCTCAAAATCACCGTTAGAGAAAGGGTGGTGAAATCGGACAATTTCCATGAATATAGGATGCAACATCACATTAACAACCGGAAAAGCGATGCAGAAATATGATTATTATCTGGTAGATGCGTTCAGTGACGGCCCATTTAGCGGTAATCCTGCGGCGGTCTGTCCGCTACCAGACTGGCTGCCGGACGATACGCTCCTCAGGATGGCGCAAGAGCACAATCAGTCAGAAACGGCCTTCTTTGTCTGTCATAAAGAGGGCATCACGCTGCGCTGGTTTACCACCACCACGGAGGTGAATCTTTGCGGCCATGCGACGCTGGCGACGGCATATGTCCTGTTTAATGAACTGGGTTACCCCGATCCCCGCCTCCATTTTGAGACCGCCTCCGGCACGCTAACGGTGACCCGCGACGGCGACTGGCTCACGCTCGATTTCCCGGCCTGTCCGACAGAGAAGCAAACGCCGCCTCCGCAAATGCTGGCCGCGCTGGGGATTGAGCGCTACGTCGAGGCTCGTAAAGGCCGTGCCTGGGTCGTGGTGCTGGAAAATCGACAGCAGGTGGAAGCCGTTACTCCGAATATCAGCGCTATGATCCCCGGTGAACATAAAGTGTGTATTACCGCCCCGAGCGAGGGCGAGTATGACTTTGTCAGCCGTTTCTTTTCACCGGGCGTCGCACTCTGGGAAGATCCGGTCACCGGCTCGGCGCATACCATGCTTATCCCTTACTGGGCGGACAAGTTGGCTAAGACCACTCTGCTGGCGCGACAAGTCTCAGCCCGGGGCGGTGAGGTACGTTGTCAATTGAACGGCGATCGCGTCATGATGGGCGGGAAGGCGTCGCTGTATATGAAAGGGCAGCTGTTTATTCGTGAATAACAAAGGGGTAACCCAATGAAAGAAATTGCATTTTATCTGGTCGATGCGTTTAGCGATCGCGCTTTTAGTGGCAACCCTGCTGCCGTCTGTCCGCTGGAAAGCTGGCTGCCGGACGACATTCTGTTAAAGATGGCACAGCAGCATAACCAGTCCGAGACGGCCTTTTTTGTCCGCACGGACGCAGGCTTCGAGCTGCGCTGGTTTACCACCCAGGATGAGATTAACCTCTGCGGCCATGCGACGCTTGCCAGCGCGCACGTCATTTTTGAATACTTCGACTACCCGGCAACGGAGATCCTCTTTTCCACCCGCTTTGTTGGCGACCTGAAGGTCTCGCGTAACGGCGACTGGCTCACGCTGGACTTCCCGGCCTGGAGCAGCGACGCGGTCGACAATCCACCCGCGCTGCTGTTTAGTGCGCTCGGTATTCCGGCGTCCAGCGCGGTGCGCGTCGGGCGTGATTATATGGTCGTGCTGGAAAACCAGCAGCAGGTTGAATCCCTGACCCCGGCTATCGAGGCGCTGAAACCGCTGGGTAAAATGGTGTGCGTTACTGCGCCAGGCGATGAAGTGGATTTCGTTAGCCGCTTCTTCTGCCCGGGCGAATCGGTGGCAGAAGACCCGGTCACCGGCTCCGCGCACAGTATGCTGATCCCCTGGTGGAGTGAGCAACTCGGCAAAACCCAAATGACCGCACGTCAGGTTTCCGCCCGCGGCGGCGATCTGCGCTGTGAACTCAAGGGAGACCGCGTGCTGATGAGCGGCCAGGCGGCGCTTTATTTGAAAGGCACGGTGTTTCTTCGCTAACATCCCGCGGGCGGCGTGAAATTCCGCCCGCGTTAAAAGCAGCCAATCCCCCTCCCAACGTTTTCCCGGAAAGCGCCTCGCAGTTTTAAGCACGCTTGTTCGCGTTCTTTTTTTGAAGGTGTACAGTGTACATGCAAATGGTGTACTGTGTACATGACAAGGAGCGTACGCGAATGACTCACGCGATAGAATTTATCGAGACTCGAACATTCACTCGACAGATAAAAGCGATTGCCACCGATGATGAGCTAAAAAATTTGCAAAAAGCCCTCATCGAATATCCCGACCGGGGCGATGTTATTGAAAACACTGGGGGCTTACGCAAGATCAGGATGGCGCTCGGTTCGCAGGGGAAACGTGGATGCGCCCGGGTGATCTACTTTATTGCTAACGTTGAAGTTATTTGGTTCCTGATGGCTTACCTGAAAAGTGAGAAGGAGAGTCTCACTGACGCGGAAAAAGCAGAACTAAAGAAATTAACCAAATTGCTGAAAAATGAGGTATGACATGAGCTTTTATAACGACCTGAAATCTTCTCTTGAAGAGGCGGTCGATATCAAGAATGGGGTAACTGAACCCGCTCGAGTAACCCGCTATGAGATCGCAGATGTCAGGGCCATCAGAGCGCAGTTAAATGTTTCTCAGGCGGAAATGGCAAAAGCGCTGGGCACCAGCGTCGATACCATTAAAAGCTGGGAGTCCAAAAGACGTAATCCTACCGGGCTGGCAGCAAAAGTGCTGGCGGCGATTCAGGCCGATCCGGCGTTTTACGCGCTTCTCGCTGCGTATTAAAGAATAAAGCCTGCATCCGCAGGCTTTTTTAATGACCTTAACCCAGCGACGCCCCACCGCAGAGCACCCACTCCTGACCGGTGATCGGGGCCGCTTCCTCACTCAGTAGAAAATTCACCGCAGCGGCCACCTCCTGAGGAAGGATCAAGCGACCCATGGGGGGGACCCTGGGTGGGGAAGAGACGCGTCCGGGGTCGCTAAGCATCGGCGTCTGGGTCGCGCCGGGCGCGACCACATTGGCGGTGATACCCCGTGGCGCCAGTTCCGCCGCCCAGCTGCGAATCATCCCTACCAGCGCGGCTTTGGTGGCGACATACTGCGAGCGGCCCGCGGCACCCCGGGAGGTCCGGCTGCCGATAGCAACCAGCCGTCCACCGGGACGCATTTGCGGTACAAAGTGGTTAAAAAGTTGCTCGGCAGCATGGACATGCAGGCTCCAGAGCCGGGCGCTGATGGCCGGATCCAGCTCGCCGAGCGGGGCGGCAGCCATCATCCCGGCTGCGTGGACGATCGCCTGCGGTACAGGCAGGGTAGCGAGTGCGGCGGCAAGCGCGTTGCTGTCGCTAAGATCCACGCTCACGCAGCGATAGTTCGCATGATCCAGGGGTAAAGCGCGCCGGCTCAGGCCGATAACCTGCCAGCCTTCATCAAGCAGGCGATGCACAATGGCTTCGCCGATTCCTGAGCTTGCACCCGTTACGATGGCACTGGGCATGTCACACCTCCAGCAGGGCGCGCGGCACCTTGAATACCGCTTTGCGCACGGTCATGGATTCGTCTAAGGCGCACAACGCCTGATGCGGCTCGCCGGGCAGAAATACTGCAAAAGCACCGGGAGTTAACCTGATGCTGACCGGGAGCGCAGCGCCGGTGGCGATAAAGAGATCCGGTTTGCGCTCTTCATCCTGCGGCTGCGCCAGCGACTGCATACCTGCGTTGATCATCTCGCTGCCAGCCAGCATAACCTGAATATCCGCCCACTGGTGATGATACTCCGTATGGCGCTGGGTCTGCGGCTGGGTCTGCGCCGGGCCGATATGGCAAAACCATGCGCAACCTTCCGGCTGCCAGCGGCCGTCGTCCCGGGCCGCAAGCGCCGCCAGGGTGCAGTCAGCGCGCGTCAGGATGGACAGCAGCGCGGTGGGGAGCCCTGCCAGCGGCAGGGCGTTCAGATGGCCGATGATCACTGTGATGACTCCTTAACCCATTCAGGCGAGACACGCACATATTTGATCGCCTGACGGAAATAGGTGTAAGCGATGTGTAGCGTGCCGTCGGCACCCTGTTTAATACTGGGGTAGGAGAACTCGCGGTTCAGCTTCTCCAGCGAGTTATTCGTCATGCAGTAGCCATCGCCTTCATCAAGATTGCGCTGCCACGCCCAGCTCTTTCCGCCGTCGGCCGATATGGCTACCGTCATCGGTGCGCGCGGGGCACCCCAGAAGGCGGTGCGTTCTCCGGTCACTTCTGGCTCTTTACGGTCATCACCATCGTCGATCTCGTCATACAGTGAGGCGCGACGCTCCAGCGCTCCGGCTGCGCTCATGTGGTTGAACACCAGCGCCAGCTCACCGCTGGCAAGGGTGGTGACCTGGATAGAGGAGTTATTGTTCGGCAGCGCCGTGGGTTCCGGTACAGACCAGCTTTCGCCCTGATCCTGCGACTGGCTGATATAGATATGATCCGCCCAGCGGCTACGGTAGAGCGCCACCAGATGCCCATTTTTCAGCGGCGTAATGTTCATATGGACGCAGCCCAGGCTTTGCGGCACCTCGACATCGCGCCAGCTTTTCCCCCGATCGGTAGAGATTTTCACCGCGCTAATATCATCGTTTCCGACCCATTTCTCGCCCGGTCGGGTGCGGCAATAAAAGACCGGCAGCAGCCAGTTACCGTTTTCGAGAACGGTGATGGGCTGGCGGATAAAGGTACCCGGTTTATCCAGCAGAGTAGCAATCTCACCCCAGGTTTGGCCAAGATCATGAGACTGGCGGTAACGCACAATGGCGGTATCCTGGTTACCGGAGATCTGCGCGGTCCACAGCAGCCACAGTACGTTGTCCGGCGCGAGGAACAGCACCGGGTTCTGCTCGGAGCGGCTGGCATCGTCAGAGAGCTTTACCGCCTCGCTCCACTGGTTGCTACCGGGAGCCAGGCGAGACCCCCACACAGAAATATCAGCAATCCCTTCCTGGGTGCCGCCGAACCAGACGCACATCAGCGTGCCATCCGGCAGGGGCAGCAGGTTGGCGGCATGGTTCTGCGGACAAGAAGAGGGCAGCATGGCCGTTTCCACGCGGGCATCCTGCGGCTGCGGGCGAACAATCCCGTCACGGGTTACGGTTACAGACATATCAGACTCCATTATGTTGAACAGGGGCAGGCGCTTTGCGATCCGCTTTATTGGGGATCAAACGGTCGAGAACCATAATCACCGCCGGGGTGACCAGCGCAATATACATATTGTTAATCCCAAACGGATCGCCCAGCAGATACCAGACCGAGGTGACTACGCAGGCGCCAATCAGCCCGGCATTCGCCCCGCGGGCGCTCTTAAAGAACGGGGCGTAGAAGGCGATGATGGCCACAACCGTAATCGACAGACGAATAGCGCGAGTAAAGAACGACAGCTTCAGGACTTCCGGCACCAGCAGCACAAAGATTAACGGTAGGAAGCCAATCAACAACGACAGCCAGCGGGTCGCTTTAAACTCCTGCTCCGGGGTCGGGTTGCGGTAGGGCACGTAGAAATCTTTTACTACCAGCGAGGCGATAGCGAGCGCCACGGTGCTGACGCTGACAAAGATGGAGGCAACAAGTGACGTTGTCACCAGTCCCGCCAGCCACGGATTCATGTCCTGCAGGAAGATAGGCATTGCGTACAGGCTGTTAATCTCCGGATGCAGGTACTTCGCCGCCACGCCAATTACCGCAATCGCCAGCGCGATGGGCAGGCAGAAGAAGAAGGCGATCCAGGTGGAACGTTTAGCTGACTTCACATCTTTCGTGGAGGAAATGGCCTGAATCACGAACTGGGTACAGAAAATGGAGCCGATGGTGCCAATCAGCCAGGCGACAATGGTGCTGGCGCCGATATTGCCGTCCCAGGTCCAGTAGTAAGATGGCATCTGTTCAATCATGGGGGTAAAGCCGCCGGTTTTAGACAAGGCGAAGCCCATAATCACCAGGATACCGAAATACTTCAGGGCGCTGTGCAGCAGGGTCACCCACGCCACCCCCTTCATGCCGCCAAAAGCGAAATAGAAGGTACTGACGATGGCGGTGATAAAGGCGGCAACAGGCAAGTTCACCTTCAGTACCGTCGAAATCGCCGCCGCGCCGCTCACGTAGTTACCCACGTTCACCAGCAGCAGGGCGTAGATCATAATGATGGAGATAATGTTTTTGGTGCTGGTGCCGTATTTTTCGGCAATCGCCCCGGAGATGGTGATCTTGCCGGTGCTGTAGATGCGTTTCACCAGCAGCAGCCCAAACAGCGGGAAGCCGATAGCCGCGCCAATCACTGACCAGGAAGCGGCAAAGCCATCTTCAAACGCCGCCTGTGCGGTACCGATCGTGGATTTCGCACCAATGTATTCCGACATCAGCAGGATCCCGACGATAAACGCCGGCATCGCGCGCGAGCCTTCCATAAAATCACCGGTGTTTTTACTGCGTAACCGGAACGTCAGCCAGGTAGTAAACAGAATGTAGACAATCACAATGCCTACGATGATGAGGGTATCTTCAGCGGTAAAGTTGTTCATCTTAGCCTCTCTTCAGGGCGTATGAATCCTGGGCGCAGAGGGCACCCGAATTCTTATGGACGAAAGCAAACGCCGGTTACTGCAGTGACTTCGTCACTATCTGGCGGATCTGTTCTGTTTGTTGCGCATCGAAAGCCACCGCGTAGCGGCTCTCTCCCACCTCTTCACCCATGACCTGCAGCGCTTTTTTCACGGCCGCAGGCGAAAAAGCGACGCTGTACAGACGGGTACGTAGATCGGTCACGCTCTCCTGGGCCTGCCGCGAGCCCGCGATATCCCCGGCACGAAAACGCGCCCAGATGGCATTGATCTCGTTCGGCGCCACGTTCGCCAGGCCAGAAATACAGGCGGAGCATCCCTCAACAAAGCCCTGATGAATGAGCGAATCCGGGCCATTCAGCACGTCAAAACCGTCAATATCTTCAACGGCTTTCAGAAAACCGCTCAGGCTCTCATGGCTCCCCGCGCTGTCTTTAATACCGATGATATTGGGGTGGGCGGCCAGCGCCCGGGCCGTCTCAGGCGCGATGGTGTTGCCGGTTCGCGCCGGGATGTTGTAGAGGAACACCGGTACGTTCAGCGCATTGGCAATGGTGGTGTAGTGGGCGATCAATTCAGCCTGGGTGAGCGGAACGAACCACGGGGTGATAACGGAGACCGCGTCCACCCCCAGCGCCTCGACCTGTTTACCCAGACGAATCGTTGCCCGGGTCGAAATTTCGCCAATATGTGCCACCACCGGTGCGCGCCCGGCCACCTCTTCCACGCAGGTGCGGGTGACGGCCACTTTTTCCTCTTCGGTCAGCACAAAGAACTCTCCGTTAGTACCGCCACAAAAGATGCCGTTGCCCGCCGCCAGCTGACGCTGGATCTGACGTTTTAGTCCCGGCAGGTGCAACGCCCCGTCGTCGGTGAAGGGGGTGACGATCGCCGTCAGCACGCCCTCAATGTTGTTACGCATTACACACTCCTTTGAAGTTAACTGGCTGGAAACAGAGTCTGATAAATACCTGCGACCTCGGCATGGCTGACCTGGCGCGGGGCATTATTCATCAGACGTTTTACGTTCAGGGCGGCATCGCTCAGAGAGGCGATGTCATCGCGCGGGACCCCCAACGTTTCGAGGTTGTCGGGTAAATTCAGGCGACGTACCAGGGCGGCGAAGTAGTCCACCAGCGCGTGCGACTTCTCTTCCATCGACAGGGAGGTGTCGGCGCCAGGCACCAGATCCCACACTTGCGCAAATTTCTCAACGGCATCCGGACGAACCACGCGCATGCAGGGGGCCAGCAAAATGGCATTCGCCACGCCATGGGGCAGATGGTACGTCCCGCCCAGAGGATAAGAGAGGGCATGAACCAGATGGGTGCCCGCATGGGCAATGGCGACGCCGCCGTAGTAAGAGGCCCACAACATCTCCAGCTTCGCGGCCAGGTTGTGCGGCTCGGCGCAGGCGGTTTCAATGTTGTTCAACAATTTGCGCAGCCCCGTCAGCGCCGCGTTATCGCTTACCGGGTTGGCCACGGTTGCGGTGAAACACTCAATCAGATGGCAGAGGGCATCAATACCCGTTGAAGAGGCAATATGCGGCGGCATGCTGGTCGTTAACTCCGGCAGCAGCGCGACATAATCTGGCAGCAGCACGGGGGAGATGATGCCAACCTTGGTGCTCTGCTCGGGAATCGCGAGAATCGCGTTTGGCGTTGCTTCCGAACCGGTGCCGGCGCTGGCCGGAATCAGCAACGAGGGGAGGCGAACCTGCGGTTTTTCGCCTGCCAGCAGGGCATCCAGCCCAGGGGAGTGGGGATGACACAGCACCGAAAGCAGTTTGGCCACATCCAGTACGCTGCCGCCACCTACGCCGACCACCAGATCGAAGGCGGTCTCTTTTGTTTCAGCCAGCAGGGCGCGCACGTCGTGGCTGGTGGGCTCGGGTGGCACACTGTCAATCACGCTGAGCTGGCGGCCATCGGCCTCCAGCAGGCTGCGGATGGCGCGGGCGGCGTCCAGACGGGCGATATTGCCGTCGGTGACCAGTAATAGACGCGTTTTACCTGCCAGCAGGGGGGCAATAGCGGGGATAGCGCCCGCGCCGCTGATGATCGTACTGTTGATGGTTAACACATGAATCTCCTGTTGCTGTGTCTGTGATTGATTTCGCTCATTACAAAGCAATCACAGTCATCGTGTCCTTAAATTTATAATTTATTCACAAACTGAATAACTTGATCTTGCTCACATATAATCAATCATGATTGAATATAATCATTAACAAGAAATACAAACCGGAGTGGGGATGAAAGTGAACAGCAAAAGAGAGGTCGTAGTCATTGCCGATGACTTTACCGGGGCTAACGATGCGGGGGTGAGCCTGGCGTTGCGCGGTAAAAAAGTCAGTGTGGCGTTTCAGACCCCCTTTACCGGTCATGCCGACGCGCTGGTTATTAATAGCGATAGCCGGGCGCTAACGGCATCAGAGGCCGCTGAAAAGGTGGCGGGCTATGGTGCTGAAATGCGCCAGGCACAGTGGCAGGTGAAAAAAATCGACTCCACCCTGCGGGGTAATCCCGGGGCGGAAGTGGAGGCGCTTCTGCAGGCGACCGGCCAGCGTCAGGCGATTATCGCGCCGGCGTTTCCGCAGGCCGAGCGTACCACCGAGCAGGGTGTCTGTCGCGTGTTCGGCCTACCGGTGACGGAAACCGAATTCGCCAGCGACCCCAAAACGCCCGTGCGGCATGCGCAGATTGCCGCAGTGCTGGCAGAGCAGACGGCGCTGTCAAGCCAGGTGGTTACGGCGTCGACCCTGGCCGCAGCCCTGACTGGCGACACCCGATTACTGATTGTGGATGCCCAGAGCGATGACGATCTGGATCAGATCATGGCCGTGGCCGCAGCCTGCGACCCGCGTCCGTTGCTGGTGGGTTCCGCCGGACTGTGTGATGCCCTGGCGCGTCACCTGGCGCGTCCGCGTCCGTTATTGGCGGTGGTTGGCTCGATGAGTGAAATCGCGCAAAAGCAAATTATGCGAGTACGCCAGCAGCAGAACGTCCGCTCGATCTTTATCGACATCACCGATCTCTTTCGCAACGGAATAAGCGGTTATGCGCAGCAGATTAGTGTGGCGCTGGCGGCAGGAGAACACTGCGTGGTGCACACCTGTTCCGATCACGCCGCGCGTCATCAAATTGATGCGCTGTGCCAGCAGTACGGGCTGAGTCGTGCGGCGCTGGGTGAGCAAATCAGCACGTTTCTGGGCACGCTCACGAGCCAGGTGCTGGAGAGCAGCAACCCGGCAGCGTTATATGTCTCCGGGGGGGATGTGGCAATGGCGGTAGCCAGTGCGCTTCACGCCGAAGGGTTTGAAATCACCGGGCAGGTGGCGCGCTGCGTACCCTTCGGTCGGTTTTTAGGTTGTCGCTGGCAGGGGCCAGTCATGACCAAAGCGGGCGGTTTTGGTAGTGAAACCACGCTGCTTGAGGTTCTGCATTTTATCGAGGAGAAGATGAGTGACTAATATCATTGCTGTAACGATGGGCGACCCGGCGGGCATCGGCCCGGAGATCATTATCAAATCCCTGACCGGGGGGGAACTCTCTGGTGCACCGATCGTGGTGGTGGGATGCGCAGTGACGCTGCAGCGCGTACTGGAGAAGGGCATTACACCTGCGGCCGAATTACGGATGATTACCCGAGTCAGCGATGCCCACTTTGGCCCGGCTATCATCAACGTGCTCGACGAACCCCTGGCCGATCCGCAGGCCTTGCAGCCCGGCGTGGTACAGGCTCAGGCCGGCGATCTGGCCTATCGCTGCGTGCGTCGCGCTACCGAGCTGGCGATGGCCGGAGAGGTAAAAGCCATTGCCACCGCTCCGCTAAATAAAGAAGCGCTGCATCTGGCGGGCCATCTCTATCCAGGGCACACCGAGCTGCTGGCACATCTGACCGACAGTAAAGACTACGCGATGGTGCTCTATACCGATCAGCTTAAGGTCATTCACATCACCACCCACATTGCGTTGCGCAAATTCCTTGATACCCTGAACCCGGAAAGGGTAAAAACGGTGATTGGCATTGCCGATACCTTCCTTAAGCGCGTAGGCTACACCAACCCGCGCATCGCCGTGGCGGGGGTGAACCCGCACGCGGGAGAGAATGGTCTTTTTGGCGATGAAGAGATCACTATCGTTGGCCCGGCCGTCGAGGCGATGAAAGCGCAGGGGCTGAATGTCTTTGGACCCTGCCCGCCGGACACGGTCTTTATGCAGTGCCATGAAGGTATGTATGACATGGTGGTGGCGATGTATCACGATCAGGGGCATATCCCCTTGAAACTGCTTGGGTTTTATGATGGTGTCAACATCACCGCCGGGCTGCCGTTTATCCGCACTTCCGCTGACCATGGCACCGCGTTCGACATTGCGTGGACAGGTAAAGCGAAGTCTGAGAGCATGACGGTTTCTATCCAGTTAGCGATGCAAATCACACGGGAATAATATGAAGGGATATAACCGGTTAGAGCAGATAATGGACTACCTGAAGGGGCACAATCTGGTGACGGTTGACCAGCTGGTAGCCGTGACTGACGCCTCCCCGGCGACCATACGTCGGGATTTGATTAAGCTCGATCAGGAGGGGGTTATCAGCCGTACCCACGGCGGCGTAACCCTGAACCGGTTTATTCCTTCCCAGCCCACCACCAGTGAAAAGATGCAGCGCAGCCTGGCTGAAAAACATGCCATCGCCTGCGCGGCGGCGAGCTTCGTTAAGGCCGGCGATGCGGTGGTGCTGGATGCCGGCACCACCATGATTGAACTTGCGCGACAGCTGACGCATTTGCCGCTTCGCGTCATTACCAGCGATCTGCATATCGCGCTGTTTCTTTCAGAGTTTAAGCAGATTGAGGTCACCATTATTGGTGGGCGCATCGATGACTCCAGCCAATCCTGCATCGGCGAACATGGCCGCCGTCTGCTGCAAAACATCTGGCCGGATATTGCGTTTGTCAGCTGTAATGGCTGGGATGTGGAGCGAGGCATAACCTCGCCAACGGAAGAAAAAGCGGCGTTAAAGCGCGATCTGATTGCTAACGCCCGCCGTCGTGTACTGCTGGCAGACAGCTCAAAGTATGGCGCCTGGTCGCTGTTTAACGTTGCGCACCTTCACTCGCTGACCGATATCGTGACCGACCGCCATCTGGATGAAGATGCGCAACAGACGCTAAGTCAGCTCGACGCCACCCTGACGCTGGCACCCTGAGCGTCAGGGCAGGCGAGCAATATTGGCTTTAATGACCTCTACCGACTGGCGGAATTTTTGTTGCTCCTCTTCCGCCAGTTTCAGTTCGATAATCTGCTGAACCCCGCTCTGCGCCAGTACGGCCGGTACGCCAATCGCCACCTCATCGACGCCATATTCCCCCTGCAGAATGCAGGAGATCGCCAGCGCCCGGTGGCTGCCAGTAAAGATATTGCGGCAGATTTCAGCGATGGTTCCGGCGATACCGAACTCGGTGCACCCTTTACGGGCGTAAATCTCAAACCCTTGCTTGCGCACGCGTTCGGCCAGGGCGTCGAAGTCCAGGGTATTGCCGGTATGGCGTTGATAAACTTCGGCGATAGGTGAGCCGTAGACCGATGAGTGCGACCACACCGGGAACTGGGTATCCCCATGTTCACCCAGAATAAAGGCATCGATGCTCTGGGCGCCAATATCCAGCGCTTGCGCAAGGGTGCGGCGCAAACGGGTGGTGTCCAGCCAGACGCCAGTGCCGATCACCTGGCTGCGCGGCAGGCCGGAGAGCTGCCACACCTGCCAGGTGATGATGTCGCACGGATTAGTGGCGATCAGGAAAATGCCCTTAAAGCCGCCCGCCATCATCTGCGGCACAATACTTTTGACAATGTTAGCCGTCGCGGTCAGCTCATCGAGCCGGGTCTGGCCGGGCTTTAACGCGCCGCCGGAAACGGTGATCACCGCGATATCCACATCCGCGCAGTCGCTCACTTCGCGGGTGGAAATGGTCATCATCCCCGGCATATAGGCCGCGGCGTCGGCCAGATCCCAGGCGTGCCCCTCGCTGCGCGCCTTATCAAGATCCACCAGCAGTAGCTCTTCGCAGATATTCTGGTTTAACAGGGCGTAAGCGGCGGAGGTGCCGACATTACCGGCGCCGATAATCATCACTTTACGGGCTTTGGTGTGCATTGTTTTTCCTGAGGTTTTAATCGTTAACTCCCTTCAACGTTACGCCGCGGGAACGGGCGGCGCAACGGGCGCGGATAGCTATAAGTTTAAAATATGAATAACCCGTCATAGTGAAGGGGTAGGGTAGAGAAAAACGACAAAAGGAGCCTGCTATGTATTCCATTACCTCTGAATCACCCGCTCATCCGGACATCGTTACGCTGATTGCCGCGCTTGACAGGTATCAAGGCGAACTCTACCCGGCTGAAAGTAACCACCTGCTCGATTTAACGGCGCTGCCCGCCGACAGCCTGATTATGATGGCGATCCGCGATCTGCAGCTACGCGCCGTGGGATGCGGCGCCATTGTGCTGAACGGTGACGGTACCGGCGAGATGAAACGGGTCTATATCGATCCGACGCATCGCGGGCAGCACCTGGGAAATCGATTGCTGGCGGCGCTGGAGGATGAAGCCCTGAGCCGCGGCTGCCATACTCTCCGCCTTGAGACGGGCAGTAAGCAGGATGCCGCCATTCGTCTTTATGCCCAGCAGGGATATCAGCTCTGCGAGGCTTTCCCGCCCTACGCCGCCGATCCGCTAAGCCATTTTATGGAGAAGGCGCTGGTGGCTGATGTTCGTTTAGCAGCGCTATAAATGCCTCCAGTTGCCGGGTCATTGCTCCCCGGCGCCAAACCAGCCAGGTGGTGAGCCAGCGCCAGTTTTCGGCCAACGGCCAGGCCTCGACCTGATGATGTCCGGGCATACTTTCCAGCATCGAGCGCGGCATCAGAGCAATACCCGCCCCGGCAATCACGCAGGCCAGCATGCCGTGATAAGACTCCATCTCGTGAATCCGACCGGGCGTGGCCCGGTCGGCATGGAACCAGCTTTCTAAATGGCGGCGATAAGAGCAGTTTGCGCGAAACGCGTAAACGTCCTGACCACTTACCTCGGCGGCGCGCGCCACCTTCGCATGACCCGCCGGCACCACCAGCATCATCTCTTCCCGGTAGACCGGCATCCCTTCCAGCTCCGGATGCGTTAATGGCCCGTCAACGAAGGCCGCGCTGAGGGTCCCCTCCAGTACGCCGTCGATCATGGTGCCGGAGGGGCCGGTCGCCAGAGCGAATTGTATGCGCGGATAGCGCTGGTTGAATTGCGCCAGCGAGGCGGGAATGCGCACCGCAGCGGTACTCTCCAGCGCCCCCAGAGAGAAAAGTCCCTGAGGTTCATCGCCGGCCACCACCATCCGCGCCTCATCCACCAGGGCGAGGATCTGCCTGCTGTAACGTAAAAAATTATGCCCGGCAGGAGAAAGCCGCAGGCGCTGGTTTTCGCGGATAAAGAGCGCCACGCCCAGGTCGGCCTCCAGCTGTTTAATACGGGTGGTGAGGTTAGAAGGGACGCGGTGCACCTTCTGCGCCGCCAGGGTGATGCTCCCCGTCTGAGCTACGGCGTTAAACATTTCCAGCTGCGTTAAATCCATACCATTCTCGATTCGTGAAAAAGGTGGTCAATATTATTCATTTTTCAGAAATAGCAGACCAGGCCACACTTAGGCAACTGTTATTCACTGGAGCACAAGATGAACTACTCCTCAGCTACTCATGCTTTTTCGGTCAATCCGACGACCGGTGAAACCCTTGCCCGCTGGCCGTGGGCCACGGCGTCTGATGTTGAGACGGCGATCGCCAATGCTGATGCGGGCTACCGCCAGTGGCGTACCGTACCGCTGGCCAATCGCGCGCAGCTTCTGCGGGATCTCGGCGCGGCACTGCGCCAGCACGGCGAAGAGATGGCCCAGACCATTGTCCGTGAGATGGGCAAACCTCTTGTTCAGGCGCGGGGCGAAGTGGCGAAATCCGCCAGCCTATGCGACTGGTATGCCGATCACGGTCCGGCGATGCTGAGCCCTGAAGCCACGCAGGTGGAAAAAGCGGTCATTGAGTACCGTCCCCTGGGGCCGATTCTGGCGGTGATGCCGTGGAACTTCCCGCTGTGGCAGGTATTACGCGGCGCGGTACCGATTATTCTTGCCGGTAACAGCTATCTGTTAAAACATGCGCCCAACGTGCTGGGATGCGCGGATCTGATCGCCCGGATATTTACCGCCGCCGGCTTCCCGCAGGGGGTATTCGCCCAGATCAACGCCACCAACGAAGGGGTGAGCCAGGCGATTAACGATCGGCGTATCGCCGCCGTGACCGTCACCGGTAGCGTACGCGCCGGGGCCGCTATCGGCGCCCAGGCCGGGGCGGCGCTGAAAAAATGCGTGCTGGAGCTGGGCGGTTCCGATCCCTTTATCGTGCTTAACGATGCCGATCTGGATCTGGCGGTCAAAGCGGCGGTCGCGGGGCGTTATCAGAACACCGGGCAGGTCTGTGCCGCCGCCAAGCGCTTTATTGTGGAAGCAGGCATTGCCGGGGCATTTACCGAGCGCTTCGTCGCCGCCACCGCCGCACTGAAGATGGGCGCGCCGGAGCAGGAAGAGACCTTTATCGGGCCGATGGCGCGTTATGATCTGCGTGATGAACTGCATCAGCAGGTTCAGACCTCCCTGGCCGAAGGGGCGACGTTGCTGCTGGGCGGCGAGAAAATAGCGGGCGAGGGCAACTACTATGCGCCAACCGTACTGGGTAACGTTACGCCTGCAATGACCGCGTTTCGCCAGGAGCTGTTCGGGCCGGTTGCGGCCATCACCGTGGCGAACGATGCCGCCCATGCCCTGGCGCTGGCTAACGACAGTGATTTTGGCTTGTCGGCAACGGTCTTCACCACCAGCGATGCCACCGCGCAGCAGTTTGCGGATGGGCTGGAGTGCGGCGGGGTGTTTATCAACGGCTTTAGCGCCAGCGATGCCCGCGTAGCGTTCGGTGGGGTGAAAAAGAGCGGTTTCGGTCGCGAGCTGTCCCACTTTGGTCTGCATGAGTTCTGTAACGTGCAGACAGTCTGGAGAGATCGTCTGTAACAAAACCCGGTAAAGGCCTGCAGATCGCAGGCCTTTGTCATGCTGCTGAAATAGTTCTGTCATTTATAAACCGTAGACTCGCTGGCGTCTAACGTCTTGTTACAGAACACAAATATGAACCTAACGCAAATTTTTCGTCCCCTTGTTCAGCGACTCAGGCCACGGCAGTTTGGCCTGCTGGCGGGGATCTTCTGTATTATTGCGCTTTTTTCCGCACTGCAAATCTCCTCCTCCGTGCTGCTTACGTTCTCGCTGAGCGACGCCCAGCGCAACGATCAACGAAATCAACTCGCCCTGACCCAGCAGGAAAAGCTCGACGAGGCGCGTATCGCTCTGCTGTCGGCAAGCGATCTGCTCAACCGTGCCGGGGTCTACTTTATGCAGGACAAAGAGACGGGTTCTGAAGGGAGCTGGCAAAGCCTGATGGACGAGGCACGGAGCGCCCTGGCGGCTTCGGGAAAGGCCTGGGCGAGCTGGCAGGCAATGCAGCCGCGACAGGACGACGCGCTGGTGAGCAGCTATCAACTCTTCTTCGGTGCGATTCAGGAGCAGGCGGAAGGGCTCGTGAAAACGCAGTCCATTGACGCCTTCTTCGCTGTACCGGCCCAGGCATTCCAGGCCGATTTTAACGACAACTATGCGCGCTATCAGCAGACCAGTAGCCAGCTTGCCGCCGAGGGGCGCCAGCGTCTGACCAGTAGCCTGTCGAATCTGCAGACGCTGTTTATGTTGGCTCCGCTGCTGCTGGTGGCTATTGCCGTACTGGTCTGGTTTGGCATGTCGCGCTGGGTCATTACACCGCTGCGCGGCCTGATTGGCTGGATCAATCAGCTGGCCGCGGGGGATCTTTCAGGTACGCCGCCTGCGATAAAACAGGTCAACCGGGAGATTTCGCAGCTGGATGACAGCATTCATACCTTGCAGTGCGGCCTGCAGCAGCTGGTGAGACAGGTGAGCGACGCCACCACGGCGATGGTAGAGAATATCGGCTCGCTGGCCGAGGGGAACCGGGCGTTATATCACCAGTCCACCCTGCAGGCGCGAGAGCTGAAAGAGGTCACCGCCCATATCGCCACCCTCGAGACTCACGTGGAGGGTAACACCGGCTATGCGAAGCTCGCCAGTTCTCGCGCCGACGAGGCCCGCCAGGTGGCGGCAGGCGGGGATCGCATGATGGCTACCGTTAATGCCTCGATGGCGGCCATCGTCGAGCGCTCGTCTGAAATGCGCGGCATCGTAGCAATGATTGATAACGTCGCGTTTCAGACCAATATTCTGGCGCTCAATGCGGCGATAGAGGCGGCTCACGCCGGTAATCAGGGGCGAGGATTTGCCGTAGTGGCGCGGGAAGTCGGGCTGCTGGCCCGCAAGAGCAGCCACTCGACCCAAACCATCCAGGAGCTGATTAACCGCTCCCTGCAGGGGATCGATGACGGTTCGCAGGCGGTGACCCGGCTGGAAGATAACCTGCAGCAGGTCATGAGCCTGGTGGGGAATCTCTGCAGCCTGCTGAATGATATCTCGGTGGCGACCCTGAGCCAGGGAGAGAGCATTCACCATATGACCCGCCAGCTGCAGGGGTTGAACAACGTGGCGCAGCAAACCGATCTCCTGGTGAACACCGCCACCGAAGCGTCTCAACGCCTGCATGATGAGTCGGGCTTGCTGATTCAGGCGGTTTCGCGTTTTCGACTTCCAGCCTGACGCAATACATTTGCCTCTGGTATACTCCCAGCCCGTTTTTGGGCTGTGAGCAAGGAGTAAGACGTGGCTGCGGTCATCGACAATCAGATGCTGGAAGAGATTCTGGCGCAGGTGCGCCCATTACTGGGGCAGGGTAAGGTAGCCGATTACATCCCGGCGCTGGCCTCGGTAAAGGGCAATAAGCTCGGCATCGCCATCTGCACCCTCGACGGACAGCAGTTTCAGGCCGGTGATGCCACCGAACGCTTCTCAATCCAGTCGATCTCCAAGGTGCTAAGCCTCGTAGCGGCCATGCGCCAGTACGACGAGCACGAGATCTGGCAACGCGTGGGAAAAGATCCCTCCGGACAGCCCTTCAACTCGCTACTCCAGCTTGAGATGGAACAGGGAAAACCGCGCAATCCCTTCATTAACGCCGGGGCGCTGGTGGTGTGCGATATGCTGCAAAGCCGCCTCAGCGCGCCGCGTCAGCGGATGCTGGAAATTGTGCGCCAGCTCAGCGGCCAGTCGGATATCACCTACGACACCACCGTAGCCCGTTCGGAGTTTGAACACGCGGCGCGCAATGCCGCCATTGCCTGGCTGATGAAGTCGTTTGGCAATTTCCACAACGACGTGACCACCGTTTTGCAAAACTATTTCCACTACTGCGCGCTGCGGATGAACTGCGTAGAGTTGGCGCGCACCTTCCTGTTTCTGGCCCTCCAGGGTTCGGCTCCCCATTTGGGGCAGGAGGTGGTGTCACCGCTACAGGCACGGCAGATTAACGCCCTGATGGCGACCAGCGGCATGTATCAAAATGCCGGGGAGTTTGCCTGGCGCGTGGGGCTGCCGGCAAAATCGGGCGTGGGTGGCGGCGTGGTAGCGATTGTTCCCCATGAGATGGCTATTGCCGTCTGGAGCCCCGAACTGGACGAGACGGGTAATTCACTGGCGGGGGTGGCGGCACTGGAGCAGCTCACCCACCGACTGGGGCGTTCTGTATACTAATGACTGATTTTACTCCGCTGTTTACCCGGCTGGCACGTTCGCCGTTTCGTTCCCGTTTTCGTCTGGGAGTGAAAGAGCGACAGTACTGCTGGGATAAAGGGGCAGAAACTATCGATCAGCACGCGGCCGATTTTATTGCCAAACGGTTAGCCCCGGCGCGCCCGGCCAAGGATGGCAAACAGACGCCGATGCGTGGACACCCTGTGTTTATTGCACAGCATGCTACCGCGACCTGCTGTCGGGGCTGTCTTGCCAAATGGCATAATATTCCGGAAGGGGTTGCACTGACCGCCGCGCAGCAGCACTATGTTGTGCAAGTCATTCATTTCTGGCTGGTGCAGGAAATGAACGCAAAACGTTGATGGGTACCGCAGTGTTACCTCTGTGTTATATATTGATGCTAATCTTTTAACACTTCCGCCAGCCGCTAGATCATTGTCTGTCACAAGCAGTGATATGGATAGAGATTGAATGTCAGCTTCTCCTTTCTTCAGATTTACTTTCTTTGCTAAGAACAACCCGTTACGTAACGCGGTGTGGATCTTTTTGTTAACCACGCTGTTTTACTTTATCGGTGCGAAGTTACGTCTGATCGAAGCGCTGTCGGTCTTCTGGCCGCTTAATGGCGTGATGGCCGGAATTTTTGCCCGCTATATCTACCTCAACCGGTTGCGCTACTACGCCATCTCATACGTGGCGATGCTGGGTTACGATGCCATCACAACCAACTGGGGTATCGCCTCGCTGGTGATCAACCTCTCGAATATGGCGTTTATCGTTACCCTGGCGCTGCTGGTGATCCGCGATAAACGGCTCAATAAAGGTACGCCGGATCCGCTCAACGCCCTGCGCCTGTTTGGCTACTGTCTTGTTGCTGCGCTGTTTTGTGCGTTAATCGGGGCAGCGGGTGCTGTGGGTATTGCCAGTCAGACCTTCTGGCCGTCGGTGGCCGACTGGTTCAGTGAACAGTTCTCTACCGGGGTGCTGATTGTGCCCTGTCTGTTGACCATCCGGTGGCCTGAATTGACTCGTCAGGTTCGCCTGCAAAATTTGATGCCGGTGGCGGCGCTGATCGTCTCGGTTTTCGCCTCCGTATTGATCGGAGGTGCCGGGAGCCTTGCCTTCCCGCTGCCTGCGCTCATCTGGTGTGCGGTACGCTATTCAGTGCCGGCAACCTGTCTGTTGACCTTCATGACCGGTGCTACAGAGATCACGCTTATCGCCAACTCGATTATTGATATCGCTGTGACGTCGCCCCTTACCACGCCGATGATGTTTTCGGCGCGTCTGGGGGTCGCTACCATGGCGATTTGTCCGGTGATGGTCGCAGTGAGCGTGGCGGCGATCAACTCGCTTATCCGCCAGGTCTCGCTGCGCGCGGACTATGATTTTCTGACCCGTGTTTACTCCCGGTCCGGACTGTACGAAGCGCTCAAACATGAGGAGTCGCACCGGCATCCTCGCTTCCTGACGGTGATGTTGCTGGATATCGATTACTTTAAAAGTATCAACGATAACTATGGTCATGAGTGCGGCGACAGGGTGCTTGCCGAGTTCGCCGAACAGGTGCAAACCACCGTGGGAGAGGATGGCCTGGTGGCGCGAATGGGGGGCGAAGAGTTTGCGGTGGTCGTCAACTCTTCTTCGGCACAGCAGGGCTATGCGCTGGCCGAACGCATCCGGGCCTCTATTGAGCAGCATCCCTTCCACTGGCGTGGGCAGACGCTCTTCATCACGGTCAGCATTGGCCTGGGAAGCGGTAAATCTGAATCCTGGCAACTCACCGAGGTCTTTAACCGCCTGCTGACCGAAGCGGATGATTATCTCTATCGTTCGAAAAAAGCAGGACGAAATCGTACCAGCGGTCGACTGAACGAAAGGGTTCAGCCTGCCGGGAATACCACCGCGCGTGAACAGGTATAACCGCGCAGACCAGTCTGGCTGCGGGGTTTATATCCTTGTTTAACAGATAAATATCTTGCTACGTATTTTTAACGCCAATACTATAACAGGGTGATTGTATCGGAAAAAACGTGTAATGAACGGAACTGACCAAATCAGTAAGCCCCCCCGCATACCAGGAAGTCGGTTCGTCAAACGCATGTACTTGATGCGGATCCTTGGCACCTTTCTTTGCTTTATCCCTATCTGCTCCGTCTTGTTAGAGCAACACCGCTCCGGCTGGCTAATTGGCCTGCTGGCGCTGAATGCCTTTGTCTGGCCAACTCTCGCCTGGATGCGCTCACGTCACTCCGCAACGCCGCTTAAAACCGAGCACCAGAACCTGATACTCGATGCAGGGGCCGGCGGTTTCTGGATTGCGATGATGGCCGCCAATCCGCTTCCTTCGGTGACCATTGCCACCATCCTGCTGGCGGATCGCCTGTCAGCAGGCGGTGTACCCTTAATGAAAAAGGCGCTGGGGCTGATGGTGGCCGTATTTCTGGCGACGTGGTTGACTCAGGGTATGGCACTGGTTGCTGAGGTGTCTCAACGTACCATGTACGCCACGCTGCCGCTGATTGCCGTCTATTCCCTGGCGCTGAGCGTGCTGACCGACAGCATTGCCATTCGCCTGCGCCTGAAATCCCGTGAGCTGGAACGCATCGCGATGATGGATCCGCTGCTGGATATCGCTAATCGCCGCCTGCTGGAAACACGCATCGATCATGAACTGAACAAACTGCGTAAAAGCTGTCATGAATCGGCGCTGATGTTTATCGACATTGATAACTTCAAAGAGGTGAATGACCGTTTCGGCCACAAAGTAGGGGATATGCTTTTGGTGACAGTGTCACATATTCTGCATGTTGCTACCCGGACAACCGACACTCCCGCGCGGCTGGGCGGGGATGAGTTCGTCATTTTACTCCCTGACACCTCCCTCGAAGAGGCCCGGAGCGTGGCTACCCGTATTATGGATGCCGCTGCTATTATTGATGAAGTTGCCGATGAGCCGGTGCTGTGTACCGTAAGTATCGGTATTGCCAGCGCCACGAGAGAGATGAAGAGTGTCACTGACTGGTTACAGGCTGCAGACACCGCGCTCTATCAGGCGAAACGGGAAGGTAAAAACCGCATTTTTGCCCATTGATTCACTGCAAGATGCGCTAAGCTTTTAAAAAGGACGCCCTCCGGAGACGACATGAAACCACCCATATTCCCTGCCAACGAAGCGGAGCGTCTTGCATCGCTGCGCGATTCAGGTCTCCTTGAGGCCAATTTACACCCAACCTGCGATCGATTGACCAGGCTGGCGAAACGGTTATTTGATGTGCCCATGGCCATGGTGAATCTGGTGAGCGAGCATACCGTCCTGGTGAAGTCGGCCGTGGGCATGTCCGAGGCTGCCCAGCCACGGAACATCTCTTTTTGCGGGCATACCATTCTTTCATCCTCGGCGCTGATCGTGCCAGACACTCTGAAAGATGAACGTTTCCTCGATAACCCCCTGGTAACCGATGACCCGCCGGTCCGCTTTTATGCCGGTTATCCTCTCAGCCTGCCGAACGGGGCGGTCGTAGGTGCTTTGTGCCTGCTGGACAACCGGCCGCGACAGTTTAGCGAACAGGATATCGCCAGTCTGCGTGACCTGGCGGCGCTGGCAGAAGTGGAGTTTTCAGCCGTTAGTTCGGCCATCACCGACGACCTGACCGGGCTCTATAACCGCCGTGGCTTCCACCATATGGCGACCTGGGGTATCAATAACGCCCGTCGTCGCGCCGAACCACTGACGCTGGCCTGGCTCGATCTGGATCGTTTTAAGCAGATCAACGATCGTTATGGTCATGCGGATGGCGATGCGGCCCTGAAGGCCATGGCCGATTTGCTGAAAGCCACCTTCCGGGAGGCCGACGTGCTGGCGCGCTATGGTGGAGATGAGTTCGCCATTCTCTTTACCAACAGTGATGAGAAGGGCGCCTGGATTGCAATGCAGTTTCTAACGGAACAGGCGGCAGTCTGGAATGAGCACGCCCAGCACCCGTGGGCGCTCTCCTTCTCGTGGGGGGTGAGCGAGTTTGATCACGATCGCGATGACCTGCATAGCTGGTTACGCACCGCCGATGAGAAGATGTACTCCATGAAACAGCAGCGCGGTACCGGGCGCGTATCATAAGTAAATCCTCTTGTGTTAATAAAACGTTAAGAGCAAGCTGATGTGGTTGATTATGGAGAAAATAATGACCACATCACTCGCTATTTCATCTCTCTCGCGTGAACAAATCCTTACACATCTTCCCGCTTTAGCCGACATTCTGCACAACTGCGTACAAGGTGGCGCATCGGTAAGCTTTATGTTGCCCTTTACCCAGGATCAGGCCTGCGATTTTTGGCGCGGCGTTGCCGATAGCGTTGGGCGTGGCGAACGCGTTGTACTGGCCGCGGCCCGCGCCGATGGCGAACTGATCGGTACGGTGCAGCTCATTACCGACCAGCCGCCAAACCAACCCCATCGCGCGGATGTCGCCAAGTTGCTGGTCCATGAAAATGCGCGTCGTCTCGGGGCCGGTCTACAGCTGATGCAGGCGCTCGAGCAGCACGCCCGTTCCCACAATAAAAGCGTGCTGGTGCTGGATACTGCCACCGGCAGCGGGGCGGAAACCTTCTATACCCGTACCGGCTGGCAAAAAGTGGGCGAGATCCCGCGCTATGCACTGATGCCTGGCGGCGAAATGACGGCGACCTCGGTGTTCTGCAAATTTTTATAGTCTTTAGCAAAATTGCTACAAGCTTTGATCAAAACGGGGGTTAGTGGTCGTAAAGTTTTGATAAGTTATTACACCAATCTTATCAGGCTGTATGACTAATCATAAAAGGAACCCCCTAGTGAACACACTCAACCGTCGTGATTTCCCCGGTGCCCTCTACCCTGAACGTATCATCCAGTTTGGTGAGGGCAACTTCCTGCGCGCGTTTATCGACTGGCAGATTGATCAGCTAAACGAGCATACCGACCTCAATGCCGGCATTGCGATTGTGCGTCCGATTAAAAGTGATTTCCCCCCGTCACTCAGCACTCAGGACGGCCTGTATACCACCATCATTCGCGGCCTGAATGAGCAGGGCGAAGCCGTGAGCGACGCGCGCCTTATCCGCTCCGTTAACCGCGAGATCAGCGTCTACGATCAGTACGATGAATTCCTGAAGCTGGCGCACAACCCGGAGATGCGCTTTGTCTTTTCGAACACCACCGAAGCAGGGATCAGTTACCACGCCGGAGATCGCTTCGACGACGCGCCTGCCGTCAGCTATCCGGCCAAACTGACCCGTCTGTTATTTGAGCGCTTTACTCACTTCAACGGCGCCAGCGATAAAGGCTGGGTGATTATTCCTTGTGAACTGATTGACTATAACGGCGAGGCGCTGCGTGAGCTGGTGCTGCGCTATGCCCAAGAGTGGGCGCTGCCGGCGGCCTTTACTCAATGGCTGAACGAGGCCAACAGCTTCTGTTCCACCCTGGTTGACCGTATCGTCACGGGCTATCCGCGTGACGAAGTGGCGGCGCTCGAGAAATCTCTGGGTTATCACGACGCCTTCCTCGACACCGCCGAACACTTTTACCTGTTTGTGATTCAGGGGCCTAAATCTCTGGCCGCCGAGCTGCGTCTCGACCAGTTGCCGCTTAATGTGCTGATTGTGGATGACATCAAACCCTATAAAGAGCGCAAAGTGGCCATCCTGAACGGGGCGCATACCGCGCTGGTGCCGGTGGCCTTCCAGGCCGGGCTGGATACCGTTGGCGAAGCGATGAATGATGCGCAGATCTGCGCCTTTGTTGAGAAAGCCATTTACCAGGAGATTATCCCGGTGCTGGATCTGCCGCGCGATGAGCTGGAGTCATTCGCCAGCGCGGTGACGGGGCGTTTCCGCAATCCGTACATTAAGCATCAACTGCTGTCGATTGCGCTCAACGGCATGACCAAATACCGCACCCGTATTCTGCCGCAGTTGCTGGCAGGGCAGCAGGCGAGCGGTAAACTCCCGGCGCGCCTGACCTTTGCGCTGGCTGCGCTGATTGCCTTCTACCGTGGTGAACGTAACGGCGAATCCTACCCGGTGCAGGATGATGCCCACTGGCTGACCCGTTTCCAGCAGCTCTGGGCTCAGCATCGTGATAAGCAGATCGCAACCAGCCAACTGGTCACTGCAGTTCTGAGCGTGAGCGAACACTGGGAGCAGGACCTGACGCAGGTGAAAGGTCTGGTCGAGCAGGTGACGCTGGACCTGGATGCGATTTTGCACCAGGGGATGCGTGCGGCGGTGGAGCCACTGTGCTAATTCTTCTGCCTTAACTGTACCCGGCTGCGGCCGGGTTTTTCAGTAATCCTATTAGTTACAACATACTATTTTGCTTTTTTGATTAAGGTCGGGCACCGTGCGCGCTGTCAGAGGTCTGGCAAGGGCGCAATACTTCTTTAACATACTTGCAACCGTGACAACGATCACGTTTAATAGTCGCCGCTCTTAATTCTTCAGAAGCTGACTATGATCGTTCGTCCTCAACAGCACTGGCTGCGGATGATATTTGTCTGGCACGGTTCGGTGCTGGTTAAAATTTCCTCCCGCCTGTTTCTTAATTTTTTGCTCTCTATTGCCGTCATTATCCTGTTGCCCTGGTATACCTCACTCGGCATCAAACTGACCGTAGCGCCATTCAGTATCCTCGGCGTGGCGATAGCGATCTTCCTCGGGTTTCGTAACAACGCCTGTTACTCACGCTATGTCGAGGCGCGGCAACTCTGGGGCCAACTGATGATTGCTTCCCGCTCGCTGTTCCGCGAGGTGAAAAACACGCTACCCGATGATCCGGCACTGGGTGAATTCGTGCGTCTGCAGATTGCCTTCGCCCACTGCCTGCGTATGTCGCTCCGCCGCCAACCGCAGGCCAGCCAGCTGGCGAACTACCTGTCACCCGAAAACCTGCGCCACACGATGGATTCCAGTACACCGGCAAATCGCATTTTGTTGATTATGGGGGAGTGGCTGGCCGTACGGCGCCGGGAAGGGAAGTTGTCCGATATCCTCTTTCACAGCCTCAATAACCGTCTGAATGATATGTCTGTGGTGCTGGCCGGATGCGAGCGTATTGCCAATACACCGGTACCGTTCGCATATACGCTGATTTTGCATCGCACGGTCTATCTGTTCTGCATCATGTTGCCCTTCGCCCTGGTGGGGGATCTGCATTACATGACGCCGTTCGTTTCGGTGTTGATCTCCTATACCTTTATCTCTCTCGATGCGCTGGCAGAAGAGCTGGAAGAGCCCTTCGGCACTGAAAACAATGACCTGCCGCTGGATGCTATTTGTAATGCGATGGAAAGAGACCTTCTGCAGATGAACGACGAGCAAGAGATCCCGCCGCGCATCCTGCCTGATAAGTACTACCAGTTAACCTGAAACGGTTCGGGGCGGTTGGCAACGCTGGCACGCCTCGACGTTTATTATCCCATCGGCAGACGTAACCGGGCCGCCAGCCAGGCCTTGCGCGCAGGACTAACCTGCATTAGCGTCGTTATCCTGTCCGCTATCTGGAAAGGAATCATGAATATCACCATTACGCCCGCGCAGCCTGAACAGTTTGCCGCGTTGCGCGCCATTGAATTGGCGGCATTTGATACATTACAGCTCGCCGGCGCGGTCAGCGGCGAGGCCTCTGCGGCAAGTCTGGACGAACTGGGTGCCTTGCGCGAGGAAGGGGTGTTACTGACGGCTTTGACGCCGGAGGCGGTGCCGGTCGGATTTGCGGCAGGCAGCATGGAAGAGAACTGGCTCCATATTGCTGAAGTGGATGTGCACCCTGACTGGCAGCGTCAGGGCGTGGGGACTCAGTTGATGCGGGCGATACTTGATACCGGGCGAGCCCGTGGTCTTGTTGGGGCAACCCTGACAACCGATCGCCTGGCAGCATTTAATGCGCGTTTTTACGCGACGCTGGGTTTTGAAATAATCGAAGGGTCAGCAAGGCCGTGTCATTTGGCGGATCGGATCACCGATGAAATCAATAGCGGGTTCGATCCCGCCCGACGTGTCGCTATGTTGATGCGCTTTTAATTGATGTAAAATCCGCCAGGCGATTCCCGGCGAGTTATCTCACAGGCTGGGATATTTCCCGTCCTCATCCACCAGGTAAATCTGGGTTAAATACCATTTTTGCTTCTCCTGCTTAAAATGGTACTCATACACGGGCGAATAGTACTCAGCCGACAGCTGGGTGGTGATAACCGCCTCCTGCTGTTGAATGTTTTTGCCGATAATTTTCTCCCGCGCCGGGTCGTGCGAAGCGTCGGAACCATACGCGACGGGCTCACCGTGAAAGTCAGGTTGGGTATATTTTTTTAGCAGTGCGGCATAATTTTGCTCCGCCGTTTTCATCGCATTGACATCATCTGGACGACGATTCTGGAAGGATTCATCGTTCCAGATTTTATAATCATGCTGAAATGCCACTACCATCTGCTCTGGTGTTGTAGCCATTGCCTCACTCATACATAGCACTCCCGTCAGGAATAAAAGCAGAGAAATTAGCCTGTTTTTCATCGTGTCTTATCCGCCTGCGCAGCCAGGGATAAACGTTGCCATCCGGTCAAAAGGCCCGTTGCGGCCAACATTTATGCTCCATGATCTTCTCTTTTTTGCCACCAGCACGGGAATAAACACGATTTTCATCTCTCATTACTCCTTAAATTCAAACAGTTCAGAACATAGCCAGTGGATTACGCTTGCGCCAATCGTCTCGTGAAAGAGTAAAGAGCAGGCTCGGGGGCGCGTTCTTCACGTCGTCAACTTCACGGCTATAGGTCAGCCCCGTTTTCATCAGCACCTTTTGCGATGCGAGATGGTTACCCCGTACCACGGCAGAAATGTCACTCAGTCCGAGCGTCTCAAAGCCGTAATGCACGGCAGAGAGAGAAAACTCTGTTGCCAGTCCTTTACCCCAGGCGTCGGTGGCAAAACGATATCCGAGATTATTGATAGTGATGTCGGCATAACGGCTGATGCTTAATCCCCCAAAGCCAATGATCTGTTCAGGATTTTCGCGTAACGCGATCGCCCAGTTGCCGAATCCCTTATCGCGCCAGTGCGTGAGCCAGCGTTCAAGCACCGCTTCTGCATGCTGGAGAGAGGGATAGGGGCCTGCGGGGTTAAATTGATTGGTCGCCGGGTCACCATAAATGCTGAACAGCGTTTGTGCATCGGTCTCTGTGACAGGCCGAAGTTGCAGGCGTTTCGTTTCTACTATCACACTCTTCTCCCGGAGTTTATGGTCAGATGCTGCCATGAAAAGCATTGAACATTTTTAGCCCTGCGTAAAGCGCTAATAACAATGGTAAATGAGTACAAGGCTATGACGTTTCACCGGCCCTCCAGGCCATGACTCACTCCCGGATTGCCTCTTCTAAGAATTCGATAAACGCTCTGACCTTCGCATTCAGCGCCGATCGTTCATGAACACAGGCGAAAATCGTCATCGGCACGGATTCCGTATCGTGACAGAACAGAGGGACCAGCTGTCCATTATCAATAAAGGGCTGTGCGACAAAGCTTGCCAGACGCGCTATCCCGCCGCCGTTGACGGCGATTCTGGCAATAATATCAATATCATCACTGATAAATTTTGGGTTGAGTTTGGCGTTAACCTGCTGGCCGTTGACGGCGAATGTCCATGGAAGGAAACGTCCATCTGTGGGATAACGAAATACCAGACAGGCGTGATGGCTCAGTTCGTCCGGCGTGCTGGGTGTACCGGCAAGCGCCAGATAGGCCGGTGCTGCACAGAATACAAAGGGGAGGGAGGCGATTTTTCGGGCGATAAGCTGATCGTTAAGTTGCGCCTCGATGCGGATACTCACATCCACCCCTTCAAGGCGATGATCGACGTTACGGTCGGTTGCGATCAGCTCGACCTCAATATCGGGAAAAGCCTGATTAAAAGCCGGCATGAGTGGGGCGATAACATGGCGACCAAACGCGGCCGTTGTGGCTATGCAGAGCGGGCCCTGCGGTCGACTCTCCGTGGCTGCGGCCTGCGAAGCGATCTCAATATCCTGCGGTATATGTCGAACTTTCTCGAAATAACGTTTTCCGTTTTCGGTTAACGTCATGCTCCGGGTAGTGCGCGAAATCAGACGCACCCCTAAATGCGACTCCAGCCGGGATAAGCTCTGGCTCACCGCCGCCGGGCTCATTCCTTTTGCCCGCGCCGCGGCAGCGATGCTTCCATTCTCGACCACCCGAATAAAATTGCTGATTAGCCCTAACACGTCCATCGCGTCTCCGAGGTTCTATTCATCACATTCTCTTAATAATGATTAAAGCACAGCCGCTCTACTGAGAGAACGCTTAACTTGTTAGTTTAGCGGCTGTTTTCACCTGACAAAATCAAGAAGGACGGTTCATGAACGACACCATCGCAAACAGAACTCCCCGTATTCGCTTGCCAAAGCACGCCTCACCTTACGTTTTCGCACTCTATATGGCGACCATTATGGCCTTTCTGATGAGCCTGGTTATTACCCTGGCTGAATTCGGCGCCGGCCCGCATTACATGGAAAATGTGATGAATGCTTATCAGGTTGCCATGCCGGCGGCCTTTTTCTGCATCCTCGTGGTCCGTCCGGTGGTGAGCCGTCTGGTCGGATTGACGGTTCACGGCTGAAAACGGCTCGTTGTGCTATGACAAACAGAGGGATATCCTTTTATCTCTTACGGATATCTCTTTGTTTAGCTTCGCAACCTTTGCAGGTTTCACGCTTATGCCAGACACGACTATCGAAACGCTTCTGGAAGCCCAGGGCCCCTGCGGTATGCTCAGGGGAACGTTACTCTCGCCGGTCCCTTCTCCTCAACAGGTCGTTTTCATTCTTCCCGGATCCGGACCCACCGATCGGGACGGCAATAACCCGCTGGGCGTGAGTGCGTCTACCTATCGACATTTGGCCCAGGCGCTGGTCGCGTACGGCATTGCTACGCTCCGTATTGATAAGCGCGGGATGTTCGCCAGCGCATCCGCCGTGCCTGATGCCAATGCGGTAACAGTGCAGGACTACGTTGATGATGTTCGTGCCTGGATAGCAGTGCTAAAACGCGAAGTGCCTACCGCCGCCGTCTGGCTACTGGGCCACAGCGAAGGCGGCGTCGTGGCGCTCGCTGCGCAGGAAGAGGAGGTAAAAGGGGTCATGCTGGTCGCAACGCCAGCGCGTCCGCTGGGTGAAATCTTGCGTCAGCAGCTGGCAAACGCCGCGCTTCAGGAGGAGGGCAGCGCTATTATTGCCGGGCTCGAGCAGGGTTGCCGTGTCGATGTTGCACACGCCCATCCGGCGTTGCAAAGCCTCTTTAATCCCGCTGTTCAAGGCTTTCTTATCGATCTCTTTTCCCGCCATCCGCAGGCCATGATCGCTACCGTGCGCAAACCGCTGCTGATTTTACAGGGCGAGCGCGACCTGCAAGTAGAGCCGGAGGAGGCCCGGCGCCTCAGCGCGGCTAACCCCAATGCCACTCTGGTCCTGCTCCCGGATACCAATCATGTACTGAAGTCGGTTCGCTCCGATAGCCTGCAAGAAAACATGGCGGCTTATTCAGATGCCTCGCTTCCGCTGGCGCCTGGGGTGGTTGCTGCCATTACGCAATTTCTCGCCCGGCACTGAATATTGGCTCTGACATCCTGCCGCCTTTTCATGTTAAAACATTGTTACGCGTCTCGACGCGGATCACGCGGTGTTCATTTGAAACCGCACATCGCAAACGCCTGTGTTTCATAACCAAAAATAACAACAATAAGGAGAGACGATGCAGTTGAGAAAAGCGCAGGCGCATGAAGCCGAAGCGTTGTGGAATCTGCGCAATCTGGCGATCCGCCACGGTTGTGTCAGCAGTTATAGCCCGGAGATTATCCGTAACTGGACCCCAGAGGCCATGCCCGAACATTACCGTAAGATGATTATCGATAACCCGTTTTATGTTATCGATGCCCAGGGCGTACTGGTCGCCAGCGGTTATCTCGATCTGAATGCTGCGAGCGTAGAAGCGATTTTTACCCTGCCAGGCTACACCGGCAAAGGGCTGGCATCGCAAATTATTGCGGCTATTAAAGAGGAGGCGGCCGCGCGGGGTATAACCCGCCTGACACTCGAAGCGACACCGAATGCTGCCGATTTTTACCTGCGCCACGGGTTTGAGTGGCTGGGTGAGAGTATGCACCCGTCGGCAATGGCCCGCGCCGAGTTGCGCTGCGTCAATATGGCCATCACCCTCTAAATTTTTCCCTTGTTTGTATCACAGTGTATATAGCGCCGGGTCCGATACGCAGGCATGCAGTTCGGCCCGGTTGTGCACACATTATCCTTACACTGGCATGTTGTTATGTCCGGGTAAACACAACCCGGAGACAGACAAATGAAAAACAAACTGGCTTATTCAACCCTGGTCGCAGCCCTCTCTCTTTCAACCGTGATGGCCTGTCAGGCCGAAGCGGCAGGGACGGATTACCATGCCGCATTTAATCAGCTGCATCAGATCAACGCCGGTGACCTGAACGTCGGTTACGTTGATATCGGCCCAAAAAATGGCGAACCGGTGATTTTGCTGCACGGCTGGCCCTACGACATTAGCAGCTATGCCGAGGTAGCCCCGGCGCTGGCGGCGAAAGGTTATCGCGTCATTGTTCCTTATAACCGCGGGTTTGGTACCACCCGTTTTCTCTCCTCGAAAACCCCTCGAAATGGGCAACCTGCCGCCATGGCGAAAGATGTCATTAATCTGATGGATGCGCTTAACATCAAGCAGGCGGTTTTTGCTGGTTACGACTGGGGCGCCAGAACGGCGGATATCGTGGCAGCGCTGTGGCCTGATCGGGTCAAATCGCTGGTTTCGGTGAGCGGTTATCTGATTGGTAACCAGCAGGCGGGTAAAAAACCGCTGCCGCCGCAGGCCGAATTACAGTGGTGGTATCAGTTCTACTTCGCTACCGAACGCGGCGAGAAGGGCTATGCCGCAAACACCCACGACTTTGCGAAGCTGATCTGGACTCTGGCCTCACCGGGCTGGAAATTTAGTGATGCCACCTTTAATCGCAGCGCTAAAGCGCTGGATAACCCGGATCATGTGGCGGTCACCATCAGCAACTACCGGTGGCGTCTGGGTCTTGAGCGCGGCGAGCAAAAATACGACAACTACGAGCAAAAACTGGCGGCGGCGCCCGTTATCACTGTGCCTACCATTACCATCGAAGGGGATAACAACGGCGCACCGCATCCGCTGCCGGCCGCCTATGCCGCCAAATTTACCGGCAAATATGAGCACCGCACCTTTACGGGCAATATAGGTCACAACCCGCCGCAGGAAGATCCGCGCGATTTTGTTCAGGCCGTGGTGGATGCGGACCATCTTTAAGCAAACTATGCTAATTTCTGCGTATCCCTTATTAACAGGAGCTTACCGTGGATGCAGCTGACCATATCCTTGTCGTCGATGACGACAGGGATATTCGTGAACTGATTGTTGATTACCTGCATAAGTCGGGCTACCGCGCGACCGGGGCGGCCAACGGCAAAGAGATGCGCGCCGTGCTTGATAAACAACATATCGATTTGGTGGTGCTGGATGTCATGATGCCCGGCGACGACGGTTTGACGCTCTGCCGCCAGCTGCGTAGCGATAAGCACCAGGATCTACCGGTATTGATGCTCACCGCCCGCAGCGACGATATGGACCGCATCCTTGGGCTGGAGATGGGGGCCGATGACTATCTGGTGAAACCCTTTGTTGCCCGGGAGTTGCTGGCGCGCATTAAAGCGATTCTGCGTCGTTTTCGCACCCTGCCACCCAATTTGCAGGTGACAGAAGCCGGGCGGATCATTGCCTTTGGGGAGTGGCAGCTGGACACCAGCGCCCGCCATCTGCTGGATGCCGCAGGGACAATCGTGGCGCTGAGTGGGGCGGAGTACCGTCTCCTGCGGGTATTTCTGGATCACCCCCAGCGCGTGTTAACCCGCGACCAGCTTCTCAACTTCACCCAGGGGCGAGACGCCGAGCTGTTCGAGCGCTCTATCGACCTGCTGGTGAGCCGGGTGCGACAACGCCTGAACGAGGATGCCCGTACCCCGGCCTATATCAAAACCGTGCGCAGCGAAGGCTATGTCTTCTCCATGCCGATCAGCATCGTTGAGGCGCGAGAATGAAATTCTGGCCACGTTCGCTCCTCTATCGGTTGCTGCTGATTGTGCTGCTGGGACTGCTGCTGGCCAACGGTCTGAGCCTGACGCTGGTGATGATCGAAAGAATGACCAGCGCCCGTAACGTGATGCTGGGTAACCTCGAGCAGGATGTTGCCACCAGCGTGGCGATCCTCGACAGGCTGCCTGCCGATGAGCGGGCGGAATGGCTGCCCCAGCTGGCGCGGGGCAATTACCGCTACCTTTTGGGCGAGGGGGAGCCCGGCAACCCGCCGCACGACGCCCGATCCCGGGATGCTATACGCACTATTACCGACACCCTTGCGGGCCGCTACCCGCTGCGCTTTACCGCCGTACCGGGGCCTGTGTCGCACATTCAGGCTCATGTCACCCTGCGCGACGGCGCGCCGCTTACCATCGATCTGATCCCGCGCATGCCGCCGGTGGCCCGCTGGTTACCGGTGGTGTTTATCCTGCAGGTATTGCTTGTAGCGCTCTGCTCCTGGCTGGCGGTACGGCAAGTGGTGCGTCCGTTTACCCGATTCACCCGGGCGGTGGATGCGCTGGAGCCAGCCAGCCAGACCCTGACGCTGGCCGAACAGGGGCCGCTGGAGGTGCGACAGGCTGCGCGGGCCTTTAACGCCATGCAGCAGCGAATCCAGGCGTATTTACAGGAGAGGGCGCAGATCCTGGCCGCCATCTCCCACGATTTGCAAACCCCGATTACCCGTATGAAACTGCGTGTCGAAATGGCCGATCAGCCAGAGCTGCGCGATAAGCTGACCGCCGATCTGGATAATATGACCCGACTGGTGCGAGAGGGGATCGCCTTTGCCCGCTCGTCCGGATCGTCTGAAGAGACGCCCCGGCGTCTTGATCTGCACGCTTTTATTGACACTATGGTGTGCGACTATCTCGACATTGGGAAAAACGTGCAATTTCGTGCAAGCGGCGTTGGGCAACCGCTGACGACACGACCGCAAGCCCTGCGCCGGGTGGTGACTAACCTGCTGGATAATGCCCTGAAATTTGGTGATGCCGCCGACGTGACGCTTAACTTTGCTCCTCGTGAGGTCAGTATCGTTGTGGCCGATAACGGACCGGGGATCCCGCAGGATGAACTGGCCGCCGTGCTGCAGCCTTTTTATCGGGTGGAATCCTCCCGTAATCGCGAAACGGGCGGGACGGGGTTAGGGCTGGCGATTGCCGCCCAGCTCACCGGCCAGATGGGCGGAAAACTGCAGCTCGTTAACCGCCCGGAGGGAGGACTGGCAGTAACCGTGACTTTACCTGCCACGCAAATGTAGTCTTTTGTATCAGCCTGGGTCGTAGATACCCAGGCTGACAAATCTCGCCTTTCTGCACATATCCCGCACACATCACTCCGCTGTAATAGTCCCACTGCGCCGTTGCAGATAACTGCTTAGTGAGGTCGATATGACGCTGTTAATCGCTTTTTTTGGGGGCATGGTAAGCCTGCTCAGCCCCTGCACGCTGCCGGTGATCCCGCTGCTCTTTGCCGGATTTCGTGGCCAGCCCCGGCAGATAGCCGCCATGCTGGCTGGCATGGTAATGATGTTTACCCTGGTTGCCGGGCTTATCACCGTCGCCAGCGACTGGGTAATTGATGCCACGCTGGTGGGGCGCTGGCTGGCCCTTGTGGTGCTGGCAATGGCCGCCGTGTCGCTGATTTTTCCGGGCGTAGCCCTGCGCGTGGCGGGCCCCGCGCTGAAGCTGGGGAATGTGCTTAATGACCAGAGCCATAAAACGCGCGGGTTGGTCTCCGCCGGGCTCGCAGGCATGGCGGTAGGGTTACTGTGGTCACCCTGCGCCGGGCCGATATTAGGGGCGATCCTCAGTCTGGGCCTGGCTGGTGAAAGTGCCCTGACCACCGGAGCGCTTCTGGCAGCCTATGGCAGCGGTTGCGCTGTGATGCTGGCGCTGTTGGCCTTTTGTGGCCAGCGAGTGTTAACTCGCCTGAAAGCCAGCGGCGGAGTGATGGAAGGGCTGCGCAAAACCGCCGGTGTGATGATGCTGGGCACCGTAGTACTCACCGCCAGCGGGATGAACAGCTTGTTACAGGGGGCAAATGGCGTGGCCGATCGGGTCGAGCAGCGCCTGTTACAATGGGCTCCCGATATCACACGACCGGCGAAGTTACAGCCGGTGGTGGAAACGGCCCCGTCCAGCGCGATGCCTTCCCTCAGCGGTGGCACGGCATGGATTAACGGTGAGCCGGTCACCCCCGCGTCGTTAAAGGGCAAAGTGGTATTGATTGATTTCTGGACCTGGGACTGCATCAACTGCCAACACACGCTACCGCATGTCCGGGAGTGGGCAAAAAAATATGGTGACCAGGGGCTGGTAGTCATTGGCGTACATACCCCGGAGTACCCCTGGGAAAAACCGCTCGACTCGGTGAAAAAGGCGGTAGCGAAGTGGCAAATCCCTTACCGCGTCGTTACAGATAATAACTACAAAATCTGGACGGCGTTTGGTAATCAATACTGGCCCGCACACTACTATTTTGATGCCAAAGGGCAACTCCGTTACACCGCGTTTGGTGAAGGAGATTATGCAAAACAGGAGCAGGTTATTCAGCAATTACTTAAAGAGGCCAGAACCTGATTGTTTAAATAAACACCCCTGATTTTTATTTTACCGCTTTATATCATGACGGCGCACATTATCCATATGTGCGCTTTTCGCGTGAATTTATTTCAAGCAAAATTAACGATCCGTGCGCTAATGCTTTTACTGTTTTACATACATTTACAGGAGTGATAACAATAATGCCCTGCAACCTTTTCAGGTTGTATTTTGGCAAGTGGCAGATTATCAGGGTATAAAAAATGAAAATTAATCAACTGAGCATGCTGATTAGCGCAGCCATGCTCTGTACAACCGCACACGCAGCAGAGATTTATAATAAAGACGGCAACAAACTGGATCTTTATGGTTTAGTTTCCGCAGAGCATTATTTTTCTAACAGCAGTGATAACGATGGCGACCAGACTTATATGCGTCTGGGTTTCCGCGGTGAAACTCAGGTTAACGATCAGATTACCGGGTATGGCCAGTGGCAGATGCACATCGATGCCACTAAATCCGAAGGCGAAAGCAACAACCCGCGCACCCGTTATGCGTTTGCGGGGCTGAAATTCGCCGATTATGGCTCTATTGATTACGGCCGTAATAAGGGCGTGGTCTATGATTCGCTGGCCTATACCGACATGCAGCCAGAGTTCGATGGCATGACCTACGGTTCCGATCAGTTCCTGTTCAACCGTACCAATGGTGTGCTGACCTACCGCAACACTGACTTCTTGGGTCTGGTTGATGGGCTCAACGTTGCGCTGCAGTATCAGGGTAAAAACGATGGCGGCGGGGAGCCGGGCGTGCGTGACGTACTGCGCCAGAATGGTGACGGCTTCGGGGCCTCTGTTACGTACGACATCGGTGCGGGCTTTAGCGTAGCGGGCTCGATGATGAGTTCTGACCGTACTAATGAACAAAATACCGCCGCCGGTATTATGGGTAAAGGTAAACGGGCCGAAGCGTATTCTGGCGCCATTAAGTATGATGCGAATAATATCTATTTAGCGGCGATGTTTACCCAGGCCTATAATGCCTCCCGATTTGGTTCTCGCTCCAGTGACAGTGCCTATGGTTACGCCAATAAATCACAGATTATGGAATTCTACGCCGGTTATCTGTTCGATTTTGGGCTGCAACCTTTCGTCGCTTATGATGTATTAAAAGGTAAAAATCTCGGCAGGGCGGTATCCGGAAATACCTACGGTGACGAAGATCTGATTAAATATGTCGATTTTGGTGCGACCTATAACTTCAACAAAAATATTAACGTATTTGTAGATTATATGGTTAACCTGGTTGATGAAGATCGGTTTACCCGTGAAGCTGGTATTAATACCGACGACGTGGTCGCCGTCGGCGTGGTGTATCAATTCTGATTCACCTCAGGGTTCGCGTCTGGCAACAATAAACAGGCGCGGATAGGCAAGCAATATCTGGCCGTTCTCCTGTAGCGGATAGTGCTCTTCCAGTAGCTGATGATAGCGGTGCAGATAATTTTTCTGTTCGCTCTCATTCAGCTCCTGTAGCCATGGGCGTAAGCCCGTGGCGCTCACCCAGTCTATAATCGCCTGGTGCGACGTCATCTGGTGGTAGTAGGTGGTTCGCCACAATGTCACGTCACATCCCGCTTCGCTCAAAATATCATGATAAGCATGCACCCCCGGTAACGCTTCCCGTCCACGATCCGGGTAACCTTGTTCCCAGGCCACTTCGCGCATCAGGACGTGGGTCGGCTCTTGCCAGTTGTCCGGCATCTGCACTGCCAGCACGCCGTTCATTTTTAGCAGCGAGACCAGTTTCGGCAGCAGATCGTAGTGGTCTGGCACCCACTGTAACGAGGCGTTAGCAAAGATCAGATCCAGGGGGCGATCCGGGCGGTAGTGACGGATATCTTCCTGCAGAAAGTGACAGTCGGGCAGGGCGCGGCTGGCTTCTGCAATCATCGCGGATGAGCTATCGACCCCGGTGATATGGGCCGTGGGCCAGCGCTGATGTAGCAGGGCGGTGCTGTTGCCCGGGCCACAGCCGAGATCGACAATCTGCTCAGCGGCTTCGACGTTTACGCGGGAAAGCAGATCGATGGCCGGGCGGGTACGCTCCGAGCCATAGTGCAGATATAAGGTGGGATTCCAGTCATCCATTGTAGCGCCTCCTGTTTTTATGAACACAGCAAGTGTAGATGATTCGGACAGAACTCCCGTTCTGTCCGCCTTATTATGCCTGCGGGATCGCGTCAAGCTCGGTATAAACGGTCAGACCGTGCTCCCGGGCGACCTCAATATCCATATCCGCTCCTCGCGATGCGCCGGAGATACGATAGAGGGCATCGCAGCGGGTAATTAACCGGTGCGCCACCGGATAGAGCATCGCTTTGCTTATCTCATCTCCCAGCTGCTGCGAACCGGCGGCCTTTGCCAGCGGCAGTGCCAGCCACTCGCCGATCAGCGGTATGTGCCCACGCTCCCACACCGCTAGCGCCGCCGCCTCCAGTTTCGCCAGGTTAGCCTCAATACGGGCAGGGTCGCCATCGGTGCCGCTACGATAGGGGCCGGCAATCAAAATCAATTTTTTAGACATCATTTCCTCACAAAATGCCCTTCAGGGCGAGATGGTAAATCAGCATGATGGTTTTGCCATCGACAATCAGGCCGTCATCAATGGCGCGTAGCGCCGCCTCAAACGGCATTTCCAGAACCACGATATCTTCGCCTTCGTCTTTAATGCCCCCACCGTCGCCGGTGCGATCCTGAGGCTGATATTCGGCAATATAGAAATAGAGTTTTTCGGTCACCGAGCCCGGGCTCATAAAAGCTTCGAACACTTTTTGTGGGCGTGCGACCCGATAGCCGGTCTCTTCTTCGGCTTCGGCTTTTATGCGGTTTTCGGGGTCCATGTTGTCCAGCAGACCGGCGGCGGTTTCGATGAGATAGCCGTCATGCCCGTTGAGAAAAACAGGAAAGCGGAACTGTCGGGTCAGGATTAGGGTGCGTTTTTCACGGTTATAAAGGAGGATGGTGGCACCGTTACCGCGATCGTAAGCTTCGCGATTTTGCCGTTGCCACTCCCCGTCATGACGCTGCAGTTCGAAGGTGTACTTTTTCAGGCTATACCAGTCATCAGACAGGATTGTGGTATCGATAATACGTACTTCTGCACGTTTTGATTGCATGTTTTACTCTCCCTCGGTAGTCTGACCATCATAAGCAGCACATTCGTGCAAGATCAAGTTAAAGCGTGCAACTTCAGGAATAACCCGATGCTCACCAGTCAACGTAAACAACGCATCCTTGAGAAACTCAACGCCGAAGGGCAGGTATTATCGGGCGCGTTAAGCCTTGAATTCGCGGTCTCTGAGGACACCATCCGCCGGGATCTGCGCGAACTGGCGGCAGAAGGGCGCTTGCAACGCGTTCATGGCGGCGCGTTGCCGGCTTCGGGCGCGGTGGCCAATTTTGCTGAACGAAAAACGTTGCGCACCGATGCGAAAAAGCGGGTGGCGCAGCAGGGGGCATCGCTGATTTCAGCCGGGCAGGTGGTAATCATTGATGGCGGGACGACCACCGGTGAACTGGTGCGCTGTCTGCCGGACGATCTGGCGATCACCGTGGTGACGCACAGCCCTGGCATTGCACTGGCGCTGGTTGAACATCCGCTGATTGAGGTGATCCTGATTGGCGGTCGGCTATTTAAACACTCGATTGTCACCGTCGGCGCGGCCACCGTCGAGGGTATCGAACGTATTCAGGCGGATCTCTTCTTTATGGGGGTTACCGGTATCCACCCCGAGGCGGGGCTAACAACCGGTGATTACGAAGAAGCGTGTATCAAACGTGCATTTTCCGGCAGAGCAGCCGAAACGGTGGTGATGGCGTCGCCAGAGAAGATTAACAGCGCCTCGCCGTTTCAGATCGGTCCGCTCTCCCTGGTCAACACTGTGGTGGTCGAGCCGGATACCGACGCCGCGTGGGTGAAGGCGATACGCGCAAAAGGGATAACCGTTGTGGGTGCTTAATCAGTCGCGGAGAAGAGCAAAAAAAGCGGGGCCGGCAAATGTCAGCCAGGCTCACAGCCTTATTGCTCAAGTCATTATTGGCAAACGCAGGAATAAGGTTCTCTCCTGCGTTTGTGAAGGGGTGAACCCGTGATGGATGTAAAACTGCCTGGCGCGGTCAGAAATAGCATGAACCATAATGGCCCGTACGCCAATGTTCTCAGCCACCCGGCAGCAGCGTAAGACGGCGTCATGGAGTAAATCAGCGCCGAGTCCTTTGCTGTGAAAACTCGCGTCAACGGCAAGCCGGGCCAGAATGATGACGGGGACCGGATCGGGCATATTCCTGCGCAGGCTTCCCGGTGCAACAGCATGGGTGACGCTACCGGTCGCGAGAGAGTAGAACCCAATCACCTGAGACGCGTTGCCCCGGCATACCACAAATGTCCTTGCGGGTCCCATGGATTGATTTTTTAATCCCCGGTGCTTAATCCATTCGTCCAGTGCAGCTTCACCACAGTGAAATTCAGCGAGAATATGTGACGAATTCAATGGTACTGGAGCCGTTACTTTTCCCACTGCGGTTTTCTCGCCAGGAGTTTATCCATCGCCGGATTAGCAGTCACCGGGGCATCCAGCATCTCGATAAATTCGGCATATTGTTCATCGTTAAGATTAAACATCCGGCGGTCAAGGATGACGTTCTCAGCTGCCTGGCAGGCCATCTCCAGGATAAAATCGGTGCGTGATTTATGGAGAATCTCAGCGGCAGCATCAATCAGGGCTCGCTGCGCTTCTTTTGCCCGGATATTAAGCTGAACATCAGATTTCATACTCCCTCCTTTGTATAGCAAATGATATACACAGCTTAGCACTGATGTATAGCAAACGCTATACAGGCTTTACGCGAAGCTCGCTCTGGACACTGTAATTAACTCTGTCAGCAACCCGATTTAATGCATGACATTTTGAATGGCAAAAAGGTGTCACTTCTGCTTTGCGTTGACTCTACTGGAAAAGGTTAGCGCGGCAGTTCAACGACAAACGCGTTCTCTGTTAGCACGCCCTCAATAAACAGCGCCATCTCTTTCAATAGCTGTCGGCCTTCCTCCAGCGTACCGTTCGGCGTGCCGAAGGAGATCGTTAACTCTTTGCCGCTGCGCGACAGCAGGATCTCTGCATCGTCTTTGTTGGCGGCGGGGAGGAACAGCCCCGAATGCTTGTTTTCCTCGATCGCCTGATGCAGGGTGGCCAGCTCCGGACAATCCGCCACGTTCACTATTCCGTTGACGTAGAACTTCATGGTCTGGCCATTTTTCGCCGGATAGTAGACCAGCGTCACCCAGCTGGTTTCATTTCCCCAGCCTTCCGGATAGAGATGAATCGCCTTGTAATCGCCCTCCCAGTTATTCACCCGGTGGCGACAATTCTTATCGGGGAAGATCTCTGCCATCGTCAGCTTAGCGGTTTCAATCATTGCCGCCTCAAACTCCGCTAATAGCGCGTTGGCTTTCAGTAACTGCTGAAAGTTTTCCGTCACGAAGGTCTGCTTGTCGTTATTCATGATCTGCTCAGGTTCCTTTCCACTTAGCGCATAAAGATGGTTTAAAAATTCGGTGTAGAAAACATGCCACTTGCTGAAAGGGAGGCGCGCCTGGTCTTGTCCCAGACGGTTTCGGGCCGCGTCTACCAGCGTGGAGTAGTTGATAAATGGCCAGCCTGCCTGTGGCGGGCAGCGGTTAGCGTCTGGCTTCACAATGCAGGTGTAGATTGGCTGCCCATTGTCCACACAGCTTTCAAGCAACTGCTGGTAGCTTGCAAAAGGGTTATTAATGGCGGAAAAGGTTTTATGCTCAATGCCGATAATAAAATCCTGATGATAGATCAGCAGATCGAGAAACTTGCCGTCTTCTGTTATGACCTCCCGGCTGACCTCAAGGGACGTGGTATCCAGCGCGTCGCCCTCGTTGCCGATGTTCAGGCAATGTAGCAATGCGTTTAACAACCAGGGCGGCACCCCCGCGTTTTCCCCCATAAACAATGCCAGCAGATCCGAGGTGGGGTTCTCCAGATATCCCGAACCGCCTGCGGTAAAGAAATTCACTTCCGGAACGGCTTCTGGCGGCAGAGAATCCAGCTGCTGTAAAAAATCGGTGCTCAGGTCACTCATTTTCCAGTCTTATCTATGGCTTACAGTACGGTGATCCTACCGGACACAGGCGCCAGGCAATGCGCGAATCAACCCTGAAGTTTGGTGAGTTTTGGGCCTTTCAGGCGTATCGGCACGCCATGGCCTATTATTCAGAGAGTAATGACTGGGTTACTGGAGTGCATGATGATCAAGACAATACGTATTGTGTCGCTCGCTTGCCTGCTGTTGGGTGGCTGCTCCAGCAGCCCACTGACCCCGCAGGAGCAGAAGTATCAGCAAATCAAAGAGGCGGCCCGCGTCTGCTCGGAAGAGGTGAAAGCACACACGATGGAGCTCTCCACCGAGGGGCAAACGGCCGACAGCACAGCAACGACCGTGGATTATGATATGGGGGATGGATTGCCGCCGCGTACGGTGGATTCCCGTTCATCACCGGTGATGGATAACGGGACGCCGGGCAATGCCTGGACTGCGTGCATGAAGCGCAAAGATGCGCTGGTACCCGAACTGAAGATCTGAGCCCGAACAGAATCCGGGCTGCGCGGGGTGTTATCAGACCACCAGCTCGCTCTCTTTAATATCCGCAATGGGTGAAAGAATCGCGTTATCAAAATCACGCGGTGTCGTCCCCGCGGCAATACGGTTTGGCCAGTCATGATTGGCCAGGGCACCCCGGCCCAGGGAGATAAAATCAGCCCCCATTCCCATGACTTCTTCCGCTCGCGCCTTATCATGCAAACTGCCGTTCGCCATTAGCGTCAACTGTGGGGCGTATTTACGCGCCAGTTCCACCAGCGAGAGCGGGTTGTCCGGGAAGGCTGGCTGCCAGGCTTCGTGCTCGGTGAGATGCAGGTAATCAATGCCCGATTGCGCCAACAACGTAAACACGGTGCGCGCATCCTCTTCGCCATTAGCCCATTTATGGAAAAAGTCATTAACCTTGCCCTGAGAGAGACGTATGCCGACAACCACATCTGCGCCTACACGAGCACGTACCGACGCGATCACGTCCAGGCTCAGGCGCAACCGGCTGGCGATATCGCCACCCCAGCGGTCGTTACGCGTATTGGTATAGTCGGTGAAGAACTGATCGAGAAGATACCCGTTAGCGCCGTGGATCTCCACGCCATCAAATCCGGCAACGTTCACGGCGTAGCTGGCGGCATCTGAGAAGCTGTCGATAATGGCGCCGATCTCGGCTTCATTGAGTGCGCGTGGAACAGGGTATTCACCTTCCCCCCGGTAGAAGGCCATCTGTTGACCCACCGGGCGAATAGCCGACGGGGCCACGGTACCGCTCAGATAGTGGTTTCCCTGTGAGAGGGCGCCCGCATGCTGGATCTGCGCGAAGATTTTACCCTGCTGACGGTGCACGGCGTCGGTGACGCTACGCCAGGCGGCCGCCTGCTGCGGGCTGGTTAGCCCCGCCTGGAAGGCATAGGTTTGTGACCATGCCCGATCGATATAGATCCCCTCGGAGATCACCAGCCCAAAGCCGCCGCGCGCAAAATCCTGGTAATATGCCTTCATCCTTTCCGTAGCATGACCATCGACGGTCGCGGTGACGCGGGTCATGGGGGCCACCACAAGGCGGTTTTTTAGCGCGACATGCCCAATGCGGCCAGGGATAAGAAGGGGGGAGCTGTTCATAGAAGTCCTGTCAGTTTTAACTCTTTTAAGCACTATAATCACTGACGAATACGCTATAAACCGGGCAAAATGATAAGGCTGTATATCATTTATCGTTATAATCGCCATGACGGAGTTGCTATGAATCTTCAGGATGTCTCGCTGTTTCTGGCGATCACCGAAACCCGTAGCCTGACGCAGGCTGCGAAGCGGCTGGATGTCACGCCGATGGCCGTCTCACGCAGGCTGGCCTCTCTGGAACAGGAGCTGGGCACCCGGCTGCTGCAGCGCACAACCCGCTCGGTGTCGTTAACCCAGGAAGGGATGGAGTTTTTGCCCTATGCCCGGGCGCTGGTGGATGCCGAAGCGGGGGCGAAAGCGCTCTTTTCTCCCACCACACAGGGGGCTTCCGGACTGTTACGGATCACGGCGCCTACCGGCTTTGGTCGGCGTAATATATTGCCGCTGGTGCCCGGGTTGCTAGCGGCGAATCCGAAGCTCAATATTGATCTGCAGCTCGGCGAAGACGTGGTGGATATTGTCGGTAGGGGTATTGATGTGGCGATCCGAATTGCTCCGCTGAAAGACTCGAACCTGATTGCACGTAAGATTTGTGATAACCCCCGCATTGTCTGCGCCTCGCCGGCGTATCTGCACGCCTTCGGTCATCCCCAAACCCTGGCCGACCTGGCGGAACATAACTGCCTACGTCTGACCAGCGTGCCGCAATGGGTATTTGAGCGTGATGGCGAGATCATCAGCGCCGCCGTAGAAGGGCGTTTCAGCTCCGATAACGTAGAAGGGGTGCGCGAACTCTGCGTGCAGGGGTTGGGATTGGTACAGTTGACCCGCTGGGATGTATTAAAGGAGCTCAACGACGGCACGCTGGTCGAGATCGTTCTGGCGGATGTGCGTCCACAGTCCCTTTCCATCTGGGCGGTACTGCCCACTACACGTTTCCTTCCGCTGCGAGTGACCACCTTTATCGATACCCTTAAATCGTCATTAACCTCTCCAGCCAGAGATTAACCCTGTTTAATGAATGGGCAAAAAAAGGTAGGGAGAGGATGTTGTTCCAAATAATCAAGCCGTTAAAGAAAGACTTACTGCCTTCCTGTTAATGAATTATTACATTCCGCATTGTTTATGTAACAGAAATAAATATCATAACGAGAATCGTTACGAACAAAGCCCGCAGGCTGAATACGATTCTTACCCCCTGTTTTTGCACGATAAAGCTTCATCGTACGGCCTGCGTTACGTTTAACCTCCACCTACAGGAAACGTTACACCCATGCAGCGTCACTTTTTATGGGCTCTTAATCCTTGCCTGCTTGCACTTTTATCCACCCCAGCCTGGTCGGCAGCCGCCGAAGAGGACGAGCTCGTTGTCTCGGCCAGCCGTTCACACCGTAGCGTCGCGGAAATGGCACAAACCACCTGGGTAATTGAACAGTCTGAGATTGAGCAGCAGGTACAGGGGGGGAAAGAGCTGAAAGAGGTTCTTGCCCAGCTAATTCCCGGTATGGATGTCAGTAGCCAGGGGCGAACGAATTACGGCATGAATATGCGTGGTCGTTCCATGATGGTGATGGTGGACGGGGTTCGGCTTAACTCTTCGCGCAGCGACAGCCGACAGCTTGACGCGATCGATCCATTTAATGTCTCACGTATTGAGGTTATCTCGGGGGCCACAGCGCTGTACGGCGGCGGAAGTACCGGCGGCCTGATTAACATTGTCACGAAAAAAGGGCAGTCGGAGAGAGAAGTTGAACTGCAGACGGGGATAAAAAGCGGATTTAACAGCCATAACGATCATGATGAAAACGTGGCGGCCGCGGTAAGCGGTGGCACAGACCGCGCTTCCGGTCGACTCTCTGTGGCGTATCAGCGCTATGGTGGCTGGTACGATGGCCACGGTGACGAAGTCATTATTGATAACACCCAGACGGGGCTGCAGTATTCAGACCGTCTTGACGTGATGGGCACCGGTACGCTGGATATTGACGACCATCAGCAGATTCAGCTCACGACTCAGTACTACAAAAGTGAGTCGGACGGTAAACACGGTCTCTATCTTGGTGAGAACTTCTCTGCCGTTACCGGGCAAGGTAAAGCCTATAACTCGGGCAACCTCGACGCCGATCGTCTGCCAGGCACCGAGCGGCATTTGATCAACCTCCAGTACTCCAATACCGATTTTCTGGGCCAGGATCTGGTTGCGCAGATCTACTACCGTGACGAAAAACTGACCTTTTATCCTTTCCCGACGCTTGCGGGCGGCAGCGTGGGGAGCATTGGCGCCTCTCAGCAGAATACCGATTACTGGGGCGGCAAATTGACGCTCAACAGTCAGCCTGTTGACGACCTGACCCTGACGTATGGGGTAGACGCAGACCATGAGACCTTTGATGCCAATCAGCAGTTCTTCGACCTGACGAAGGCCGCGCAGAGTGGGGGGATGGATCTGCAGAATGCGTACCGGGTGGGGCGTTATCCGAGCTACAGCATTACCAACCTGGCGCCGTTCCTGCAATCCAGCTACGACATTCGCGCCATTACGCTCAGCGGCGGCGTGCGCTATCAGTACACTAAAAACAAAGTCGATGACTTTGTGGGGTATAACCAACAGCAGGCCATTGCCCGGGGGGATGCCCTCTCTGCCGATGCCGTACCTGGAGGAGAGACCAGCTATAACAACCTGCTGTTTAACGCCGGTATTCTGGGGCGTGTGACGGAACGCCAACAGGTGTGGTTCAACTTCTCTCAGGGATTCGAAATTCCCGATCTGGCGAAGTACTACGGCTCTGGCCGTTATCAGCTGGTGGACGGTCACTATCGTCTGATCGATAGCGTGAACGTCAACGACTCCAGACTCGATGGTATTAAAGTTAACGCCTATGAACTGGGATGGCGTTATAACGGCGATAACCTGCGGACGCAGATTGCGGCCTATTACTCGCTCTCTGACAAAACGATCAATATTAATAAGACGGATATGACCATTAATATTGAGGACGACAAGCGCCGGATCTATGGCATTGAAGGGCAGGTTGACTACTTCTTCCCGGACAGCGCATGGAGTACCGGTACCAATTTCAACGCCATCAAATCAGAAACGCGGGTGGATGGGCAGTGGCAGAAGCTGACCGTCGATAGCGCCAGCCCGTCGAAAGTGAGCGCGTGGCTTACCTGGGCGCCGGGTCCCTTAAGCCTGCGCGTACAGAGCACACAGACGTTTGACGTGTCGGACGAAGCCGGTAAAAAGATCAACGGCTATAACACCGTCGATTTACTGGGCAGCTACGAACTTCCGCTGGGTAAGCTGAGCTTCAGCGTCGAAAACCTGCTTGATAAAGATTACACCACCACGTGGGGGCAGCGCGCGCCGGGTCTCTATAGCCCGACCTACGGCGATGCTGGCCTCTATACTTATAAAGGGCGTGGCAGAACCTTCGGCCTGAACTACTCCGTTCTGTTTTAACTCGTCATCTTATTTGCTTTCACCTTCCGCTGGCCCCCTCCGGGCCAGCAGTGGCTTGACTTTATCCCCGATAAGGGATAAACCTGTCTATATCCCTTGTAGGGGATATTCACCGCCACCCTGAGAGTGATATGAAACCACCCATGATCTACAGCCCCGTGCAGCTGGCAAATTACCTGAAATTAACGCGTCAGAAGAATAACTGGACCCAGAGTGAGCTGGCCCGAAAGATTGGTATCAAGCAAGCTACGGTGTCGAATTTTGAAAACAACCCCGACAACATCACCCTGACCACTTTCTTCAAGCTATTACAGGCGCTGGAGTTAACGATGGTGCTATATGAGAAGGGTGAAACGGTCGAGGATAGCACCTCTATTCAGCAGCAGGATGTAGAGTGGTAATGCCTAAGCTCGTGACATGGATGAACAATGAGCGAGTTGGTGAGCTAACAAAGTTCCCTAACGGCGCGCATACCTTTAAATATGATCGTGAGTGGCTCTATAACCGCCACGCCAGGCCCATCTCGCTGTCGCTCCCCTTGCAGACCGGCACGCTCACCTCTGATGCGGTCTTCAATTTCTTTGACAACCTGTTGCCGGATAGCGCTGTCGTGCGGGATCGCATTGTTAAACGTTATCAGGCGCGCTCAAAACAGCCCTTCGATCTGCTGGCGGAAGTGGGCCGCGACAGCGTCGGTGCTGTGACCCTGCTGCCCCCGGATGCGATCATCTCTGCCCCGATTATGCGCTGGGAGACACTAGATGAACTCCGGCTCGAAAAGGTGCTCTCTGCTTATCAGGCCGATATTCCGCTTGGCATGATTAAAGACGAGAACGATTTTCGTATTTCGGTGGCGGGCGCCCAGGAAAAGACGGCGCTGTTACAGATTAACGACGCGTGGTGCATTCCGAAGGGGATAACCCCCACCAACCATATTATTAAGCTGCCCATCGGGGAGATCAGACAGCCCAATGCCACCCTGGATCTTCGCGACAGCGTGGATAACGAATATTTCTGTCTGGCCTTTGCCAGGGCGCTGGGGCTGGCGGTTCCTGACGCCACCATTATTACCGCCGGGCAGATTCGGGCGCTGGCCGTGAAACGTTTTGACCGCCGCTGGAACGCCGATCGCACTATGTTGCTGCGATTGCCGCAGGAGGATATGTGTCAGGCCTTTGGTTTACCTTCTTCGGTGAAGTATGAATCCGACGGCGGGCCCGGTATTTTGCCGATTATGTCGTTTTTGCTGGGATCGAGTGAAGCCCTGCAGGATCGCTATCGCTTTATGCAGTTCCAGCTCTTACAGTGGCTTCTGGCCGCGACGGACGGGCACGCCAAAAACTTCTCGGTGTTCATCCAGCCTGGCGGCAGTTACCGTCTAACCCCGTTTTACGACATTCTTTCAGCTTATCCGCTGCTCGGCGGGGCGGGTCTGCACATCAGCGACCTGAAGCTGGCGATGGGGCTCAAGGCTTCCAGAGGGCGAAAGAACGCTATCGATCGTATTTATCCGCGTCATTTTTTTGCGCTGGCAAAAGAAGTTGGGTTTTCACAAAGCGAGATGGAGAGGATCATGCAAACCTTCGCCCAACAAGTTCCTGATGCGCTGCGTCGCGTAAACGATGCGCTTCCGGCTGGTTTCTCCAGCAGGGTGGCTCATACCATTACCGCCGGGGTGCTGCGCCTGCATCAACGTCTGGTAAATGGATTATCCCTTGCAGGGGATAAACACTAAATTATCCCTGGTAGGGGATAAACCTGCACGTTAACTTCATATTCTCTCTACCCGCAGAGACTCTGTTCAGGTATGAAGCATTACCGGGCTGGTGGCACGAAAGTACCTGATTTTAGGCTTATAATGCGCGGGGCAGAATATGATAATTCCTCTCTCTGCCATGCTATTTCTGTTTATTCAGAAGCCATTTTACTTAACGCGATGATGAAGCGATCGCCCTTAAAGAAGATAACCGCAATGAAGAAAATCGCCCTCTGTTCTCTGTTGGTTTTACTGTCTGGCTCCTCTCTGGCAGCCACTACCAGCCCCACAAATATTGCCGACGTGGTCACGCCGGTCATCACCGCGCTGATGAAAGAAGAGGCGATACCGGGTATGGCCGTTGCGGTGATTTATCAGGGAAAACCTTACTATTTCACCTGGGGGCTGGCCGATGTCGCGGGTAATAAAGAGGTCGATCGGCAAACCCTGTTTGAACTGGGTTCGGTAAGCAAAACCTTTACCGGCGTGCTGGGCGGCGAGGCGGTGGCGCGGGGAGAGGTAGCCCTGGACGATCCCGCCAGCCGGCATTGGTCCGCACTGTCGGGCAAACAGTGGGAAGGGATCACGCTGCTGCATCTGGCCACCTATACCGCAGGGGGCTTACCCCTGCAGGTGCCGGACGACGTCACCGATCGGACATCGCTTGCAGGCTTTTACCAGCAATGGCAACCGCAGTGGGCTCCGGGTACGAAACGCCTCTATGCTAACAGCAGTATTGGCCTTTTCGGTGCACTTTCCGTGACACCGTCACGTTTGAGTTTTGAGAAGGCGCTGGGTGACCGGGTACTTAAACCCCTGCAGTTAAATCATACCTGGCTTCAGGTTCCACCGAGTGAAAAACAGCACTACGCCTGGGGCTATCGCGACGGAAAACCTGTTCATGTGTCGCCGGGCATGCTGGATGCCGAGGCTTACGGCGTGAAAACCACCATTGTCGATATGGCGGCATGGCTACAGGCCAATATGCAGCCCACTGGAATAAAAGTGCAGTCGCTTAAACAAGGCGTGACGCGAGCCCAGTCACGCTACTGGCAAGCAGGCGAGATGTATCAGGGGCTGGGCTGGGAGATGCTTGACTGGCCGGTGAGCGAACGCACGCTGGAGGAGGGCAGCGCCAATACCTACGCGCTGTCGCCGCAGAGTGTGGAGAAAATCACGCCGCCGACACCGCCCGTGAGCGCCTCCTGGGTGCACAAAACTGGCGCTACCGGTGGATTTGGTAGCTATATCGCCTTTATCCCGGAAAAGGAGATCGGTATCGTGATGCTGGCGAATAAAAACTACCCGAATCCTGTGCGTATTCGGGCCGCGTACCGCATTCTTGACGCCTTACAGTAAGCCGCAGGGCCTGCTTCGGCAGGCCAACAGACCTACCAGTCGGGATCGTCATCCGGCAAATCTTCCTGAGTCCACTTTTCACTTAGATGAATATCCAGAGTCTCAAGGGGGCCGGAACCGGTATTCTTAAACTTATGCGGCACGTTGGCCGGGCCGAAGAGTACGTCGCCGCTTTGCGCTTCAATAACCTCTTCGCCGATTTTAAACAGCGCCGTTCCGCTAAGGATGACGAAGATTTCCGGGTAGGTGTGGACGTGCAGTGATGGCCCGGCGCCATACGCTTCCTGGGTATAGCGCAGGACAGAAACCTGGGTACCAAACATCGTACCGTCGAAATTGCCGTTTTTAAGATCTGGCAGGGATAACCATGCGCCAGCATCGAGCTTCTGAGCTTTATCCGTCATAGAGGAACGCCTTTTTTTGTCATGCCTCCCTAAAGGATAGTCTTTCGATCCTGAATTTCCTCACCCGTTTCGGGGCGGTAATAAGCATTCTCATTATCATTTCCGTTTGCTACTATCGGTCTCTCTAACTGTTCGTTATGGCTGTAAGGCGGTGTTATGTCGGCTGTTCAAAGTTATCGCTTATTCAACGTTGTGCTGGCGCGAAAAGAGAGGCTTTCCCCCTCGATGCTGCGCTGCGTGTTTAGGGGTGACGAGGTGCGTCATATGAAAATCGATGCGCCGGATCAGCGTATTAAGCTACTTTTCCCGTCGCTGAATGGCACCCCGGCGGCGTTAACGTCCGACGGTTCCTGGTGGGAACAGACGAAGGCACTGCCTGAAGAGCATCGTCCTGTACTGCGCACTTATACGCTGCGTCGCGTCGATGTTGAGGCCGGGGAAGCGGAGGTAGAGTTTGTCATGCACGGGACTGATGGCCCGGCATCTGCCTGGGCGATGGGCGCACAGCCGGGCGATGCGCTGCAGATGGTGGCGCCAAACCGTGATTATCCAGAAGATAGCGGTGGGTATGAGTGGAATCCCCATCCAGAGGCCGAACGGGGACTGATTATTGCGGACGAAACGGCGTTGCCCGCAGTGAAGGGTATTCTGGAACAGCTGGCCCATCGCGATACGCCGCCTCAGATTCAGCTATTTATTGAAGTGCCGAAGCAGGGCGATTGTAGCGATCTCAGCGCCTGGCCTTTTGCAGAAGTGCACTGGTTAGCGCGTGAACTGACCGGAGCCAGCTACGGCGAGGCGCTACTCCAGGCGGTAAAACAGCATGTGATGTTGCCTGACTATGCGCTGACCCGCTACCAGGAAGTGCAAGAAGAAGAAGAGGGCGAGTTACTGTGGGATCGCGCCGAAAGTGATAACCGCTTCCACGGTTGGGTAGCAGCAGAATCCACGACGGTTAAACATCTGCGACGTTACCTTATTGGTGAACGCAACGTGTCGAAAGAGACGATCAGCTTTTTGGCTTACTGGGCGCGTGGCCGCCGTGCGTAGCAGTGCAGCCTCTTATGTGGTTGAATAGGCCCAGGAATTAATCCGTCTGCGAGGTAGGCCGCAGTGACACTTCTTGAACAATTAATAGAGCTTGAATGTTCACTTCATAACGTCCGGCGAAAGGATGGCGAATGGCTGGAAAAGATCCTTCATCATGAGTTCAGGGAGATTACACGTTCCGGTGTATGGGTTAGCCGCACGGAAACCATTGAAGCGCTGACGCATGAAGACGCCACCACGCTGATTCAAAGTAGCGATTTCCAGCTGATCTCCTTAAAAGAGAATGTCGCTTTATTGCATTACCGAACCTTCAGCCCCGATGGCAGCAGACGCGCTCTTCGCACATCATGCTGGATATGCGGTGATGATGGGCAATGGCAGCTAAGGTTTCACCAGGGGACACCAGAAGCCGAAGGCGCATAGCGCGCCAGCGGGGTTGGCCTGGGGAGTACAAATAAACAACATTCCGGCTGCAACACCATTCCGGAACTGTTATACTGTATATAAATACAGTAGGAGGCATGAAATGGCTGTTGAAACAAAATTTGTAGTCGTAAGAAAAGGTGAAGAGAAAATGACATTTGCCAGTAAGAAAGAGGCGGACGCTTACGACAAACTGCTTGATATGGCAGATGCGTTCACCGACTGGCTGCTGCAAAGCGATATGCAGATGGATGAAACACAGGCTGAAAATCTGGGTCTGTATCTCGCCGAGCAGAAAGAGGCCGTGCAGCATATTCTGCGTACCAGTAAGCTCCCTGAATCAAATGATGCCGCAAGCGCAACGCCAGATGAGACCGCAGAGTCTGATGTGGCCGGCAGTAAGAAAATCAGGGCTGTGAAAGCAGCCTGATCGCCAGAGTATCTCATCGCTAATAACGGCGCCGTAAGTGGGAAACCGCTTGCGGCTTTTTTATGTCTGTGTGGCGCTGAGACTGAGTGACTGAGTAGAGCGTTGCCGAAACGGTTTGAACGTCGGCTGGATACGTCAAAAAGATAATGCCGGTGATAAAAAGGAAAACGTCGCTAAGAGGCGGTTGTAGCAACAATCATAGAGTCCCGTGCAACAGACCAACGCAGCTGAGTCAAAGATGAGATGTGTGTGCCGAAGCCGGCCACAGCAATCAGCCACACAAATACCGTAGAATTGAACTTATAATCCTTTAGTGCGCATAATGTATATTATGTTAAATGTGGTAATATGTACCTTCAACTGACGGTCACCGTCTCATCTCTCCCATTTATCTCTCCTCTCTCTCGCGTCAATGAAATGAGTTGTTTATCTTTTCACTGGCTGCTTTCTTCACGAAAGCGTCAGATGAGTTTTATCAGCTTGTTCAAAACTTCAGAGCATCTATCCTTGCGCCAGACTAACTCCCACTCCTGCTCCAGATTCAAATCATCCAACGTTGTAAATGTTACATTAGGCGGAGCCAGATGCCGTGTTCCCTCAGCTACAATGGTACATCCCATTCCAGCTGAAACTAACGTTAACATGGAAACTGCATCTACACCCTGCATGACCGACCGCGGTGTGAAGCCTGCGTCGAAAAAACAATGTATAAGTCGATCATGCCACGCCGGCGCTGCAGTTCTGGGGATCCAGATAAAATCTAAATCCTGCAAATCCCTCAGGTATTGCGGTTTTTTATCATTTGGCCATTCCCACTCAGCCGGATAAGCCAACAACATCTTTTCTTTATAAACGGGAAGTCCCTCAAATAAAGGATCGCTTTGAGGCCTGAATAATAAAAAACCTGCATCCAGCTGACCTTCTGCAATCCTGGCAAGTTGAACTTCAGAAATTAAATGATGGAGTGTTATCCCAACGTGGGGAGCTTCTTTTTTGAATCGTTTTAAAAGACTGGTTATTGATGGGGCTGCATTCTGAATAACAGGTAGTGCAAGAGAGATCGCACCGCACTCCCCTCTCGAGGCTCTGACTGCTCGATCTTTGGCTGTGGCTGCATCATTAAGTAATCTTTCTGCGTCCGTTAAAAACTGAGCCCCTGCATCGGTAAGCTTAACGCCACGCCCCGTTCGTTCTAGCAATAATACGCCTAACTCCTCTTCAAGTTTTTGGATCTGACGCGTTAGTGCAGGTTGAGCAATGTGAAGTTCGTTTGCGGCGTGGCTGATGCTGCCCAGTTTAGCCACGGCCGTGAAGTAACGAAATTGACGCAGTTCCATGGCTATACCTCAATGGCATGAATGAGATGTTTAAAAGGTATTTTACGGTATACCACCTTATACCTATCATTCCTGTTGTACAGATTCAAGCCGCTATAGCTCGTGATGACAATACCTCACAGACTGTATTTATACAGGAAGTTGTGCAGAAACCAACCCGGCAAAGATTTTACGTTTTAGCGATTCTTTTTATAGGACTTTCCATTATATATTTAGACCGAGTGAATATTTCTATTATCGCTGCAAATACTGATTTCTTGCAGGAGATGGGATTGATAGGTAAACCGGTTTACATTGGTTTGTTGATGAGTTTGTTTTTGATTACCTATGGTGTTTCGAATGTTATCCTAAGCCCATTAGGAGACCTCATTGGCCCCCGTAAAGCGATGATTATGGCCTATGCCGTGATAAGCATATCTCTTCTTTTAGGTGGGCTATCAAGTGTTTTTGGCATTCTTTTAGGAACGCGGATTCTGTTAGGTATAGGAGAAGGTCTTTACTATCCAATGCAAAATACCTTTATCAAAAACTGGTTCCCTCCAGAAGAACGAGGTAGAGCTAATACCGCGTGGATTTTGGGACAGTCACTCTCACCTGCCGTTGCTATGCCTGTTTTTACATGGATAATCGCCGAATACTCATGGCGACACACATTTTATTTCTCTTTCGTTCTTAGCCTCCTCCCCCTCGCGTTCATCTATTTTTTTACCTCCAATTCGCCGCGTGAAAATAAATACATTAATAAACAGGAGCTTAATATTATTGAGGCCAGTATACCAGGTGAGATGTCAACAACCAGAACGAATGAAAAGACCTCCATTCTGTCGCGCTCTAAAATTTATCTCTGCAATTATGATTTCTGGATGCTGCTGGCGATTTTTTCATCAAACTCCATGCTTTCATGGGGTATCGTCACCTGGCTTCCAACCTATCTAAATTCTGAACGCGGCTTTTCATGGTCGGGCGTTGGCTGGATGTCATCCTTACCCTTTATATTTGGTCTGCTCTTTAAAGTCATATCGGGGATTGCCGTTGATCGAACCGGTAAAAAAGGTGTCATTATGCTTATCTCAGCTCTGTTGTGTGCAGGCGGCATTTTGGCTGGAGTAAATATTACTAATAATTATCTGGCGGCAATAATAATATCATTCGGTATAGGTGCCTCATCTATGCAGCTTCCTTGTGTATTTACCTTGTTACAAGGAATGGTGCCTGGCGCTGCAATATCTTCTGCTGCCGGGGCTTTAAACGGCATGGCTGTTGGCTTTGGCGCCCTTTCACCGGTTCTAATAGGGGTAATATTAAGCTTTACGCATAATTTCTATTCAGTGATGTATTTATTGATTGGTATAGTAATGATTGGCGGCCTGTTTTCACTCCCTTTCGCGATGAGACGACTTTAAATTTAGTCTGAGTATCTTCTGGTGCAATATTTATGGTTGCCATTGAGGCGGCATGATGTCGCCTTTCTCGTTACGCGTAATAGCAAGCATCTCCTGCTTTAAAGCACTTCTTCCACAGGTAGTACATCAATTGTGTATTAGGCCTAATAGCCCGGCGTTTAACCATGCCCCGGGGTTGGTTATTATGAAATTCTGGCAGCAACCTGAAATTTTAACAGGGCTTCCCTTTGAATTCATTTCATATTAGCTGTGAATTCTATTTCACAGCACCATTGAAAAAATAAAAAAGACTGTAAATACGGCAGCTTACCCATTTAAAAGTTTACCTTTAGGCAAGCAAAAGATTATCTTCCTTGTTGCCCTTTTATTTACTAAAGACAATGGTTTTGTAACAAGAAACAATAAAACCCTTAACAATTGAATACATATCAACTCAGTAATTTATTAAGGGTCAGCTCTTATCGTTGATGCTGGAAAATCACCCTACAAAGTTGCAGGTGTTTTAATGGAAAAACAGGCAGAAACAGTTGTTATAGGAAGTGGTTTTGGCGGTGCGGTTGCAGCAAAACGCCTGGCAGATGCAGGCCGGGACGTGCTGATGTTAGAAAGAGGTCCCTGGCGCGATACGGTGCCGAATCGATCGATAGGCTTAACTCATCTCGCACCTCTCCCTCAAGGCAGGAAAGTCTTTACTCATGGTTTACGATCGGTCGGTACCAATCGGCTGAAGAAAAGTATCATGCTTAATAAAAAAGGCTTTATCGAAGCCTTTAGCGGTAAAGGCATAAATATTATCTGCTCATCTAACGTGGGCGGAGGCAGCCATGTTTATGCTGCTATGCTCGCCAGGCCCGCCTCTCCCGACTATTGGGCCAATCGCCATCCGCTATTATCAAAAAAAGCGATGGATAATTACTATGCGGAAATCATTGATCTACTTAAGGCCAGACCCGTCAATGATGAAGACTGCGTGCCTAATAACATCAGCAAGACTGGTTACGATGGCACGTTGTCATCCGAGGGGATGGCTAACCCGTTCATCGGGATCTTGCTTCCCGCAAATCCCGGTAAGGTGGCCAAAATAGTAGATGGTAATGGCGTCGAGCGATGGGAGTGTGAATATAAAAATAACAGTATCCTTGGGTCTCCTACGGGTGCCAAAACTACGCTCGACTTCGCCGTTGTTTGGCCTGCGATACGCAGCGGCCTTATTGTACGTGATATGTGCGAAGTGACCCTTATTCGCAAACTAGATTCAAACGATGCGAGTGGTATGCGCTATGAAATCTACTATCGCGATCATCATAAAAATCGGGATGAATGCGTGCGCGCCCGGCATGTCATTCTAGCCGCGGGCTGTCTAAATACCGTTCGTTTACTTATGCACAGTCGTAACGATAGCGATGGCCTGGAAGGCATGCCGCGTCTGGGCGAAGGTTTTGGTACCAATGGCGGCTATTTCGGTTTCTGGAAAGAGAACAGCAACCACGATTTATCGATAGGCCTCCCACTGTGTGGCCCCTTCCGGGTGGCCAACTCTACGAGCAGAACCGTCCAGATATTACGCGCTGCGATCCAGGGTTTGGATGAGATACCAATGCCCAGCTTTATCAAAAGGTGGTTACGTAGGAACGCCTTCATCGTTGCGCTAGGTAAAGATAATAACAACGGCGTGATGGTTCTAAAACGTGGGAAATTTCAGGTTCTCTATAACAAAGCCGATAGCCAGGTTTACCAGGAAATTGAGAGCGAGGTTTGCGAGATTAAAAACCGCACGGATACCAAGATCTATTCACCTTCCGCACCTGTCACCGTACAGCCTCTGGGGGGAGCCTGCCTCGGCACGTCTAATGAGAACGGCGTCATCGACGCTAAGGGTGAAGTTTTTGACAACCCTGGTCTTTACATTGCCGATGCGGCGGCGTTACCCGAATCACCCGGCAGGCCTCCCAGCCTGACAATTGCCGTCTGGGCTGCACACGTTGCCGACAGGCTGCTCGACACTATCAGACAAGAGTCTTTGCAGTATAAGGACTCAACTTCGCAATCTTGATGATGCCGCGTGACGTGCATTATACGAACGGAGCAGCGAGTTTAGCCTGCCGCTCCGCCCTTCCCACCTCTCCTCCGGAATTCTGATTAACAGTATCCCGGCGGGATCATTTACAAGGTTGGTTAATGACTAAGCAAGTTGAAGTACTAATTATTGGTAGTGGTTTTGGCGGCGCGATGGCCGCACGACGCCTGGCCGCGGCTGGTCGTGATGTCTTAATGCTAGAACGGGGCCCATGGCGCGATACGGTGCCAAACCGCTCAATCGGTCTTAAAAACCTTGTCCCTCTTCCTCAGGGAAGTAAAGCTTTTACCCATGGTTTGAGAACGGTAGGCTCGCATTTATTTAAAAAAACATTAACGCTGAATAAAAAGGGGTTTATAGAAGCTTATGCCGGTAAGGGGATCAACATCATTTGCTCCTCAGGCGTAGGTGGAGGTAGCCATGTTTATGCTGGTTTCCTGGATCGGCCGCTCGCCGCAAACTACTGGGATAACCACCACCCGGAAATAAGCCAACAAAGCATGGAGCCTTACTACGACGAAATCATTAAGGCCTTCAATGCACGGCCGCTAACCGCGGCAGACAAGGCACCCAATCGCATTGAAGAGGCCAATTATAATGGCCTGCTTACCCCCCTCGGCGATCCTGCAATCGCCATGCTGGTCCCCCAAAAACCTGGCTTTCCGGTCAAAGTAAAGGATCACAACGGTGTCGAACGTTGGGAGTGTGACATGAAAAACAACAGCTTCCTGGGTTCGCCTTCAGGGGCGAAAACGACTCTCGACTTTAGCTTTATATGGCCAGCGGTAAAGGAGGGGCTGGTTGTACAGGAGATGTGCGAAGCCCTGTCGATCCATAAAATCGAATCGCAACCAGGCAGCACAATGCGCTATGAAGTACGTTATCGCAATCATGTCAGTGGGAAAATAGAAAATGTTCAAGCTGAACACCTTATTCTTGCGGCTGGCGCTTTGAATACATTGCGGTTGTTAATGCGCAGTCGTGACATTGAAGGCGGTCTTACGGGCATGCCCCGACTCGGCCAGAAATTCAGCGGCAATGGCGACTTTTTCGGCGTCTGGAAAGAGAATAGCGCTACAGATATGTCGAAAGGTATGCCTATCGCTTCCCCATTCCGCCTGAAGGACTCCACCAACGAACGTGTGCTTGTTTTGCGCGCCAGCATTCAGGGGCTGGATGATGTACCTGTCCCCCTGTTCCTGAAGCGATGGTTACGTAAACAATCGGTGATCATTGCCTTCGGCGGCGATGACAGCAACGGCTCTGCCATCATAAGTGGCGGCAAGTTTAAAATCAGCTACAGCAAGAAAGAGAACAGCATCTATGCTGACATCGATGATGAGTTGACCAACATCAAAGCCTGCACAAAGACAAAAATTTACGCACCGCGTAATCCGGTGACCGTACATCCCATGGGGGGAGCCTGTCTGGGCACATCAAATGCGGATGGCGTGGTGGGTGCTGAAGGTGAAGTATTCGATCATCCTGGATTATATGTGGCTGACTCTTCAGCTCTTCCAGCCTCTCCCGGCGGAGCGCCTAGCCTGACCATTGCCGCCTGGTCGGCCAACGTTGCAGACAGGCTAATAAAAAAACTGCAAGAGAGTGACGCCACCGCTACAAATGAACAGCAGGCAGTGGCATAACTGATAAAAAGCCCGCCAGACGCGGGCTTTTTATCTTTTAGCGCGCTCCCCAACAATTATCGCCAGAAATGCCAGGCTTATCGGAACCAGTGATCCCCAAAGAACAGCGTTCCAGCCGTAGAGGTTGAGGAGCGCTCCTGACGAAAACGAGCCAAAAATCATTACACCAAACACCACAAAATCGTTTAGCGATTGCACCTGATTTTTCTCTTCAGGCCGATGAAAATCGATAATTCTGGCTGATGCACCGATAAAACCGAAATTCCATCCTATACCCAACAAAATCAGCGATAACCAATAGTGTTGGATTTCTGTACCAACCAGACCAATGAATATAGCGCTGGAGGTAATCAGCAGCCCTACCGCTGCAACCCTTAGTGCGCCAAAACGGCTAATTAACTTACCGGTAAAAAACCCCGGTGCGTACATAGCAATCACATGCCACTGGATGCCGAGGTTGGAGGCTTCCTGAGAAATCCCGTGCATATGCATAGAGAGTGGCGCAGCCGTCATCAGGAAATTCATCACCATATAAGTCACCGCGCCGCTGAATACGGTTCTGGCGAAACCGGGCTGGCGAATAATTTCACTGATCGGCCGACCAACGGATGTAGAGACCGTACCGACCTCTGTCGGTTTAACCCCCATCAGGATTACTGCTGAAAGAGCCGCTACCAGCCCCTGGGCTATAAAAGTTATGGCAAATGTATGGGGTGGCCAAAGATTCATCGTGCCGGTCACAAGTCCGGGCCCAATGACGCCAGCGACAACGCCGCCGCCCATCACCAGTGACAATGCCCTGGCACGCCGAGCTGGCGAGACGCCATCCGTTGCCGCAAAACGGAAACTGAGCGCCACCGCCGCATAAGTCCCGCCGATAAAGGCGGCGATACAAAAGAGTAAAAACGAGCCAGTAACCACCGCAAGCGCAGCAGTCAGCCCCGTTATCACTCCCGCTCCCGTGCCTGTCATAAACACGGTTTTACGTCCGTGATATCTTGCCAGGGCGCCGAACGGCAAGATCGATGCCGCCATACCCAGCACAAACATGGTAATGGGGAGTGTTGAGAGCGTCGCATCGGGGGCGATGGTATCCCCGACGATGGCTCCTGTCGCATAAAAAACAACCGAGTTCGCCCCAGCCAACGCCTGAGCACTAGCCAGACGGATAATATTGTTATTTTGCTCAGGTACAGAGAGAGCATGTTCTGTGGTCATCTTACGGTACATCCTGTTCAATTGCAGGTGAGGTTTGAGCAAGCAAAATTAAGTGACGATCAGATCGCCCTCGATAGTGATATTTCCTGCTATCAACCATCTGTTAGGCGATAAGCGAATGATTGCGCTATGAATTTTATCAAACTGGCGAGTGTTGCCGTTTCCACTGACGTGAATGGTGTAGTCAATCCTTTCATCCACCTTCGAGTCTGTAGATTCGGGGCGCATGATGCAAAGCGTGGCCGAGGTTTGGATTTCAAGATGGCTTATAGTGATATCTTGCCTGTGCGCCTCGTAAACAAATGCCGCCGTCATGCAGGCATTGAAGGCGGCGAGTATCAACTCTTGGGGATTAGGCGCCAGCCCTGTGCCACCCAATGCCTCAGGCTCATCAGAGTCAATAATATGGTCTTGCCGGGAGTGTAAATTCCCTTCATCAAAGCATGAGCGGCTATGGGTCCGGCTGGACATGCCGCCTTGCCATTTAGTCGTAAGTTGATAATTGCAGATGCCATTTTCCATAGTGCCTCCTATGCAGTGTCAGAACTGGCCCGGCCCGGCAACTTCATCCATATACAGATGCTTGCTGGTCATCGGGGCGGGGCTATCATGTTATTGCGTCGTAACTACTGCCCACACGCTCAGTAAATGATTCATATGGCTGACAAGGGGAAGATGCTCAGCTGTGAGTCAAAGAACGTTGCGGCAGATATCAATCCAGGCGGGTCGCGAGCGACTCACCGAACTTTAAGCATTTACCTGTCGTTACGGCTTGTGCCCACTGCATCCGATGTGGCCCAAAGAGCATAATGACCGTCGAGCCCAGCATAAAATGACCAAGTTCATCGCCTTTGTTTAACCTTATCTGCCTAAGGTCCGCTGCAGGGTAAGTGAATGTCTGGATCTGACCAGAATGCGCAGAAAGCGGACCATGCCAGACGGTATGAATAGATGAAACAATCATCGCTCCGACCAGAACAATAACGAACGGTCCTGCGTCAGTATCAAAGTGGCAAACGACACGCTCGTTACGAGCAAACAGACGGGGCACGGCATCAGTAGTGACACTATTGACTGAAAAGAGTTTACCAGGGATGTAGACCATTTCGCGCAACGTTCCGGACAGAGGCATATGTACTCGGTGATAGTCCCGAGGGGCCAGGTAGATCGTCGCATATTCGCCATCGATAAAGGGTAAGGTGCGTTCAAAATCGCCTCCAAGCAGTGCATGCAGGCTATATTCGTGCCCTTTGGCCTGTACAAGCGTGTCGCATTTGAGGCAGCCAAATTGCCCGAGAGTGCCGTCCGCTGGGCTGGTTATATCCCGGGGATGCGGCGCGATCGGTCGCAGACAGGCTTTCAGCGGGCGGGTAAAAAAAGCATTAAAATTTTCATAAACTTCTGCAATCTCGCCGCAGGCTGCTGCCATATCCACGTTGTAACGGGCAATAAATCCGTTTATCAACCTGTTTTTAATCCAGCGAATCCGGCATTGGGCAGCATATCCCGTAAGCCGTGACAGAAAGTGTTGTGGTATCAAGTACTGCGCCAGCACAAATAATCGGTCAACCGGAGTACTCATGTCATTTTCCGTAGTAATAACGCCCGACAGAACCAGCGCGGCGTCTTTTTACGATATTGGTCCCATTGCAGTCCAAAGAGCCGCTGCATGCCGGCCTCCTCTGGCTGAATATGCAGAAAGGTCAGGAATAAAATCAGAAAAGGTGTCGCGAACAAACCCGCTACGCTATTCAATATCAGGGCGGTAGCAAAATGAAGCCCCACGAAGCCTAAATAGACGGGATTGCGAGTAAAGCGATAACAGCCTTTGGTCACAAGCCTACGGGTGCGTTCCGGGTGTAGGGCATTCAGAGTTGTCTTATTTTCTGTTAAGGTAAACAATCCAGCCAGCGTCAGACTCAGACTTATTCTACCTACCAGAAGCGCTGCGCCGCCGCGCCACGACCAGCTAACCATGCTATTCAGGTAAGTAAGAGCGGGCCAGCTGCTCCAGATGCTGAACGACATAAACAGCAGCAATAACACCGGCGGTGGCAAGATTTTTCGAACGCGTTCGCGAAGCTTGTTCATGTTGAACCCTCCTCTTGCATGTTCAAAAGAAAGTCTAATTTAACAACGATGTTTTCGACCATTGCCGCTATATCTACCCTTATTCCATGACCGCGTAATTGTCCTGTTAGCCACGTAATTTCATCATGCAATGTATGTTCGAAAATATTTTTTTTCGCAGCTTTATTAAGCCACTCGTATATAAACTTATTCTCTTCAATTCTGTTCAGAAAACGACGTTCGCGACGATACATTTTCACCGCAATAAGGAGGCAGTAGTAAAAATGATGCACGCGTTTCATGCGGTGAATATCCACCCCGCCTCCTTTGTCATTACAATTATGATTACTTTTTAATGTAGGCGATGGCTTCGATTTCAACTAACGCATCTTTAGGGAGTTTGCCCGCTTGAATACAGGAACGTGCCGGCGCGCCTGTAGAGCCGAAAAAGTCGGTATAGATTTCGTTAAAGGCGGCGAAATCCTCCATTCTGGCAAGGAAGCAAGTTGTTTTCAGTACAGTTTCCAGTGACGCACCCGACTGTTCCAAAACTGCTTTAACGTTTAGCAGCGACTGGCGCGTCTGCTCCTTTACTCCCCCTTCAGGGAAGGCCATCGTAGCAGGATCCAAAGGAAGTTGGCCGGAAGTCATCACCAAATCACCGAAGGAAACACCCTGCGAATAAGGGCCGATTGCAGCTGGAGCGGCTTCGGTATTAATAATATTTTTCATCTGTATCTCCTGTAAATAAATAGCGTTAACCGGGGTTCGAATAAATAAACCCCCTATTCTCATAATGTTTAATTACGTTATCTGAATGTCAGGCAAAAGGCGCATACAGCGCTGCCGGATAAAATGAATAAAGTCACGTACAAAGTCTTTATCGAGATTATCGGTTAGCGATGCGAGCCAAATTTCAGACATTAATTTTTCTTTGGTAATCGATCTAGCGGTAACGTACTTTTTGTCCAGATATTCTGATACCGCCCAGATGGGCAACGCGGCTATGCCGCGCTGACTGGCTACCTGCTGAACAATTGCCATGGTGAGTTCAGTCGTTTTTCGCCGTACTGATATACCGGCAGGTTTTAATACTTTACGACATAGATCGATACGATCTTCCGGTACCGCATAGGTAATCAACGACTCCTCACGAAAATCCTCCGCCTCAAGCCAGGGTTTACGCACCAGCGGGTGTTCATTAGCTAAAATGGCGACCATTTCATATTTGAACAATGAGCTGTAGCTGACCATTTCCGTCTGCTCTGTGTCATCCACAATGGCCACATCCGCTCTGTTTTGCAGCAACAGTCCCACCGGATCCGGCTGAAAACCCGGAAGGATATCGATTTCAACTTCTGACCATTTCTTACGGAACTCATCCATCACCGGCAGTAACCAGCCATAACAGGTATGGCACTCAAGGGTAATTCGCAGCGACCCCTGCTTGCCACTGGCGAACTGATATAGATCCCGATTGGCCTCTTCCATCGCATTGAGCACGGTCTCAGCAAGCGTTAACAAACGCTCTCCCGCCAGAGTAAACGTCAACGGGGATGATTTACGTACAAACAGCGTGACGTTGTAGTGGTCTTCCAGCTGTTTAATCTGATGCGATAACGCCGATTGTGTCAGTTGCAAGGCTACAGCCGCGCGAGTCAGGCTTCCCGTTTTACGCAATGTTAAAAGAGTGTGTAAATGCTTAATATCTATCGGGATATCCATTACTACTTCCGTCAATCAGAACGTTTCGTTGTTGCATTAGTATAACAAGCGCCAGCACCGCTGGCGCTCTGAAGGGGGCTTACCCCTTTAAATGGCGAAGCGCCTGATCCAGATCTTTTACTAAATCAACCGGGTCTTCCAGACCAATCTGCAAACGGAAGGATTGTCCTTCGTACGGCCAGTGATATTCAGGGCGATCTTTACGCGGGTTAAACGGAATGGCCAGACTTTCAAAACCGCCCCAGGAGAAACCAATACCGAAATATTCCAGACTATCGATAAACTTCTCGACAGACTCTTTTGAAAAGTGAGGTTTAAGCACAACGCTAAACAGACCGCTTGAACCAGTGAAGTCACGCTTCCAGATTTCATGACCAGGACAGGAAGGCAATGCCGGATGCAGGACCTGTTGAACCTCTTCACGCTCTTCGAACCATTTAGCAATTTTCAGTGCTGAGCTCTGATGGCGTTCGAGGCGCAAAGACATAGTGCGTAGTCCACGCTGAGCCAGATAAACGTCGTCTGGTGCGGCATGCAGGCCAAAGAGATACACGAAGCGACGAATGGCCAGCCATGTCTCTTTATTAGTGGTAATCAGCCCCATCTGCGCATCAGAGTGTCCGACGATATATTTAGTGGCGGCATGCACAGAGACATCCACGCCGTGATCGAATGGTTTGAAAAACAGCGGCGTCGCCCAGGTATTATCAACAATAACCTTGGCGTTATGAGCATGCGCAACGCGAGTAATTGCTGGTATATCTTGCATATCAAAGGTTTGTGAGCCAGGCGATTCCGTAAACACTACGGTAGTATTTTGCTTGAACAGACTTTCAATACCGTCGCCAATCGTAGGGTCGAAAAATGTGGCAGAGACACCCATATTCGCCAGAACGTTGTTCACGAACCCACGCGTCGGGCCATACACGCTACTGCTGACAAGAATATGATCTCCGCTTTTAACCAGGGCCAGTAAGGCGCTGGTGCATGCCGCAAGACCCGTGGGGACCAACAGTGAACGGTAACCACCCTCCAGCTCAGCCAGTGCTTTTTGTACGGCAAAGGTGATTGGGGTACCAAAGCGCCCGTAGTACATCACCTCATCTTCAGCGTCATCAAACAGAGCCTGGTGACGCTCGCTAAGTTCTTTGCAGCTTTTGAAAATGACGGTTGAAGCATGATACACCGGTGGGTTAACTACACCGCCAAATACGTCAGGATCGAACGGGCCATGACAAAGATAGGTTTCCGGGGACACCTGATTATCAAAACTATGATTGGACATGATTACACTTCCTCTTGTTACAACTTTTACTAACTTGTTTTTGACCTATGTCCCCGCCCCTGACCAACTGGCGACGACGATTAATTCAGTGCGGTTTTTAAGCGCAACACCGCTTCTTTCAGCTTCTCTTCCGTAGTGCTGACGTAAGACATACGGAGCGTGGAGCGATCCGGCTCATTGCAATAGAAGAATTCGCCAGGCACATACACCACGCCGTTATTCAGCGTTTTTTGCAGCCACTGCGTGGTGTCCATCTCATATCTAAATTTTGCCCATAAAAACATGCCGCCCATGGGCTGATGAAAAGTGAGATGGTCACCCAGCTCGTTCTGGAGGTGCTGGCTGAGAACAAGGCATTTCTGCTTATAAGCTTCGCGGATCAACCTAATCTGCTCAGCAAGACGGCCACCGTCTAAATAGTGGTAAGTTAAAGACTGGGATAGAGCACTGGTATGCAGATCCGTGGCTTGCTTGAGACTCACTACTTGTCGTTTAAGCCAGTTAGGCACGACTAACCACCCAACCCGTGCGCCTGGCGCAAGAATCTTAGAGAAGGTAGAGGTGTAAATCACATTATCGCTATTACCTAACTCCGCAGCCCAGGCTCTGAGCGGAGTAAACGTCTTATCGGTAAAGTTAATCTCACCGTAAGGATCGTCTTCGATGATGACGAAGTCGTAACGCTGAGCCAGGGCCACCAGCTGCTTGCGTCGCTGTTCTGAAAGCGTTACGCCGCCTGGGTTGCCAAAGGTCGGCACGATATAAACTGCTTTCACCGTCGAGGTTTTTACCAGTGCTTCGAGCTCATCGACAATCATGCCCTCGCCGTCCGTACCGACAGACATCAAATTTGCTTCTGCAATCTGCAATACCTGTAATGCTGCGAGATAGGTAGGTCGTTCTACCACTACAACGTCACCCGGATTAATTAACGCGCGCGCAAGGATATCCAGCGACTGCTGAGAGCCGGAGGTCACAACCACGTCGTCTATATCGCAGTTGATAGCCCTTTCACTCATGAGCTGGCAGATGGCACCTCTCAGCTGAGGATTACCTTCGCTCAGTCCGTACTGAAAAGCATCCTTCCAGGCATGCGTTAGCACTTTATCCATGGCAATCGCTAATCCTTCACGATCGAATAAATTAGGATCCGGAATGCCTCCGCCGAGAGAAATGACGCTCTCCATTTTACTGTGTTTGAGTAGTTCTCTAATTGCAGATGATTGAAGGTTCTGTAATTTTTCTGCGATTTTATTGTGCGACATCTCCGCTCCCCATTATCTTTTACGTTTCTTTCTTCATATCACAGGCAAGCGTCTTTGATAATTCTTTTTCACTCGCGGACTTTATTTCCGGGTCATCATGAATTGAATTAATGATGACCCGGAATATAATTAATGATCGAGCCTTTTAATTGTTATGGTTGAAGCATAGCGTGAGTTACAGAGGTAAATTTTCTATTGTGAAAACAGCATGACAAATGGTCCAACGCACATCAGCATGCCTATTAAGATTACGTAATAGACCGATACGCCCCTAAGATCGGTAAACTTGTCATTCTTTAATATAATCAACCCAGGAATGATGCAGCTGATAAGACCATAAGTCACTCCGCCAAAAACAAATACCTTAAGAATCGGGAAGTTCGTCAGAACGATCAACCACAGCACCAATATCACCATGAAGAATGCTGTCACGGAGATAGTATTGCTATTTGGGGTCTGAGATTTAAACATTTTTTGTACAGTGACTTTGATTAAGCCAACAAAGGACTCATGCACAGCCAGATAGAGGGCCAGGAAGGCGGTTACGATGGAGAACACATTCAGAATCACGCTCATGTATTTCACCGCTGCTCCTGGTATCACCTTAGCGGCAAGCGCAAGTGCGGAGATGTTATCCTGATAGGCCCGCAGCGCATCCGCCTCACTGATAGACAGTACGATGGAGACGACAAACAGCAGAACGGTCGCCACCAGAACCAGATAAGCCACTTTGTGTACGCGCAATATTTTATACTTTGCCACCTCTTTATCTTCTTCGCGTTTTTTGTACGCAATATTCATAGGATTCAAAATCCCAACGAACATGATGGAGAAGATAGCAAATGGCAGAGTTGGAAAGGTACCAACAATCAGATGGTTAACACCTGGAAATTCGCTGACATTGCTCACATCCCAGAAAGGCACTACTACAAAGCCAATGGCTACAATGATGACCAATTTTATGGCAATCATGCTTCCAGATACTTTGAACAGTAACTTCTCCCCTTTAGAGGCCACAAGAGAAAGCCCGGCAATCAGCAGCAGTGGCCACCACCAGTGATCTGAGAGCGTCTGGGTCGTAAGGCCGAACGTCTTCATGTAGGAAGCGCTATCATTGGTGATGGCAAGGGCATACTCTACCATCGACTTCAGCATGGTGATGGAATAAAGCGCGCCGAGTAACACTCCCCAGCGGTTCCCTACATAGCTAGCAATGATACTTAGATAAGAATCTTGTTCATCACTACGTGCCATAGTTTCAATAAAAAGTTTCTGCATATAGTAGACGGCCGGATAACCAAGGATAACCGCCAGCGCAAATACCCATACCCCTTTCAGGCCGACCTGCAATGGGAAAAAGACAATACCGGACCCAATGGCGGCCCCAATACAGAGCACCACCCACCCTAAATCGTACATGGTAAAGGGAATATTTTTTTTATTTATTACTTCACTATTAATTCCTACAGTCATAGGAGACCCCAATAGACTAAATATAACCACCAGAACGAGCATGGTAGAAATACATGCTGTAGTAGCTTGTACATTCCTGAAAGGATGTGAACAAGCTTCTGCCGATATTCAATCAAATATCCAGGCTGGCTTTAATGATTGAATGTAATTAGCTTTACACAGCAACAAAACTGTAGCGAATGAAAATTAAAGAAAACAGTTTCCACTTTCACTCACAAGTTGTTTATTAAAAAACGGCATGACGTATGCCACAGAATATAAAATTATTTATCTGTTAATGTGATCTGCATAATAGTTTTTTCTTATGCGAACATTCTTATATGGAATTATATTTGTGAGCTAGCGCACATCAGGAAACCTGCCGGTTAAAGCAGGTTCTCAATTGCTTGTTCCCAACGGTTCCACGGTTGATTCTCTTCAACCAGAAAATCGATAAAAGATCGGACTTTTGGGTTACGAAACTTGCTCGGGAAATAGAGCGCATAAAGGCTGTGGGTGGGATAGGCACATTTACCGTCCAGCGTCAGGGGCACCAGCTCCCCGCTATCAATGTGTCGGCTTATCAGGTAGGACGGAAGCCAGGCTATACCCTGTCCAGATAGAGCTGCTTTAAGCAGCAAAAGGCTGCTGTTAGCCTGCACAGGCATTCTGGGTTTGATTGTGCACTGAGGATGTTGCGAAGCTATCTCGTTGTAGCGGAGCGGTGGCGTCAAGCCTGGGTACACCAGACACTCATGGCTCGCGAGCTCTGTACGCCGGGTTGGGGTGCCGTTTCGCGCAAGATAGGCAGGTGAAGCACAGTAGAGCCAGCTTATTTTGGATAATTTTCTGGCTGCATAGTTTTGCGGCGGCGTGGCTGTGATCCGCAGCGCGATATCAACGTTGTTTTCATTAAGATTGGTCAGGTGATCGTCGAGGTCCAGAATGAGCTCAACGTCATGATTTTTTTTGCGATATTCTTCAAAAATATCAATCAAATGTGCATAACCAAACGCCACGGAACAGGTGATCCGCAGCGCGCCGTGAGGATGGTTGAAATACCCGCAGGTGGTATTCACGATATCGTCAAACTCTTTGAGAAGAGATGAGGCTCTGGAGACAAAGTACTCTCCAGCTTCAGTGAGTTGGAATGACCGGGTCGTTCGTTGAATAAGTGGGACGCCGAGGTTTTCTTCCATCACTGCCAACCCTTTACTAACGGCCGAAGGAGAGATATTTAGCAGGCGAGCCGCTTCAGAGAGCCCTTTTCCCTCACTGATTTTCACTAGCATCTCAATTTGTTTGATCGTCAATGGAATTGTCATAGATTTGTTCGGTGGGTTTAACATAAGAAGGCAAAAAATCTCTGATGAAGTATGAGGTGGAGACACCGCCCCCGACAAAGCAGATAAACTTCTTTAACAGAAAAGAATTTCTTTCTGGTAAAACGCCCGGACATTATTCGGCCGGGCATCGGTTTAGATCATGACTTCAACCCTGCCGCAGACATTAGCGCGCGGAAAATCAGTGAAACCACACCCAGCGCAAGGACGCTGGCCGTCCAGATGATGATCAACCACGCCAGTCCTTTCAGCAGTCCAGGATTTTTATTGTCGGTGCCTGTATGCATACATTTCTCCTTAATGGTATCCCTCGCCAGTCCTGACTTTCCCGCGGAAAACGTAGTAGCTCCAGAAGGTATAGATAAGAATTACAGGGATGATCACCGTACTGCCTGCCAGCATAAAGGCCAGACTCTTATCCGGTGAAGCCGCCTGATGAAGCGATACTGACGGTGGAATGATATTGGGCCAGATGCTAATCCCAAGCCCTGAAAATCCGAGGAAAATAAGTGATAGCGTTAATAAAAAAGGGGAATAATGTGCGCCGCGGCGAACGGAGCGTATCACTCCCCATGAACAGACCAAAACCAGAACAGGAACAGGCAAAAACCAGAACAAGTTTGGAAGACTGAACCAGCGCAAAGCGATATGCGAGTGAGCCAGAGGGGTCCAGAGGCTAACGATCCCCATTATCACCACCAGCGCCGTAACTAACGGTACAGTAAGTCTGGCCATTTTCTGCTGTAAGCGCCCTTCGGTCTTCATAACCAACCATGTACTGCCCAGGAGCGCATAAGCTAAGGTAAGACCAACGCCGCAAAACAGCGCAAAAGGATCCAGCCAGATAAGTTCCGGACCCGCGTAAGCACGTTGACTAACGGGTAAACCATTAATCAGGCAGCCCACAACCACACCTTGTGAGAAGGTGGCAATAATTGAACCAACAATAAATGCCTTATCCCAGAAAGGACGATGGGCGGGCGTAGCTTTAAATCGGAATTCAAAAGCGACCCCACGAAAGATCAACCCAATGAGCATCAGCGTTAAGGGGGCGGCCAGTGCATCGGCGATGACGGCATAGGCCAAAGGAAATGCGCCATAGAGGCCAGCTCCCCCCATAACCAGCCAGGTTTCGTTACCATCCCAGACCGGCGCCACCGTATTAACCATGACATCGCGTTCTTCGGCATCCTTATTGAAAGGGAAGATGATCCCTACCCCCAGGTCGAATCCATCCATGACGATATACATCAGGATTGAGAAAATGATTATGCCAAACCAGACAAGCGGGAGATCAATCATGACGTGCTCCTTCTTGTTGGCTGCTCGCAGAAAGAGGCCGTGCCGGAGTACGAAGCTGGCCAGGCCCCCCTTCCTCATGATGCTGACCTTCGCCACTGACCGGACCCTTTTTGATAAGCTGCATCATATAGAGATAACCCACTCCGAATACCGCGGAATAAACCAGGATAAATGCCAGCAAGCTAAAACTCATATATAAGCTACCGTGCGCCGATACTGCGTCACGGGTGCGCTGGATACCATAAACTACCCAGGGCTGCCGCCCAATTTCTGTGGTAAACCACCCTGCCAAAATGGCCATTAAACCGGATGGCCCCATTAGCAATACAAACCAAAGAAAAGGTCGGGAAGAATAAAGATGCTTGCGATATCGCAGCCAAAGACTCACTGCCCCCTGGGCAATCATTAAGAGCCCCAGTCCCACCATGATACGAAATGACCAGAACACTATTGTAGAGTTTGGCCTGTCAGCAGACGGGAAACTCTTCAAAGCAGGGATCTGTTTATTCAGACTGTGAGTCAGGATCAAGCTGCCGAGATAGGGAACTTCGAGGGCATATTTTGTGCGTTCCTGCTCCATATCCGGAATGCCAAAAAGAATGAGTGGTGTAGCTTCACCCGGTCTATTTTCCCAGTGCCCTTCAATCGCCGCAATTTTCGCAGGCTGATGTTCAAGCGTGTTTAACCCATGCCCGTCACCCAGAAATGCCTGAATGGGGGCAACAATGGCAGCCATCCACAGTGCCATTGAGAACATCGTCCGGATGGCAGGCGTATCATTACCTTTAAGTAGGTGCCATGCGCCGGATGCGCCGACGAAGAAGGCGCTCGACAGAAATGCCGCTGTCGTCATATGCACCAGACGCCATGGGAATGACGGATTGAATACAATCTTTAGCCAGTCCTGGGGCACCACTACCCCATTTTCAATACTGTACCCCTGCGGGGTGTGCATCCAGCTATTGGAAGCCAAAATCCAGAAAGTCGAAATCAACGTACCCAAAGCGACCATGCAGGTGGCAAAAAAGTGAAGACCTGGCCCAACCTTATTACGTCCAAACAGCATGACGCCCAGGAAACCGGCCTCGAGGAAAAAGGCTGTCATGACTTCGTAGGTAAGTAAAGGTCCAGTAATACTGCCGGCAAACTGAGAAAATCCGCTCCAGTTAGTGCCAAACTGATAAGCCATGACCAGGCCGGAAACGACGCCCATACCGAAGTTAACCGCGAAAACTTTGGACCAGAAATGATAAAGATCCAGATAGACTTCTCGGCGTTGTTTAAGCCAAAGCCCTTCCAGTACTACCAGATAGCTGGCGAGACCAATCGTTATCGCCGGGAAAATAATGTGAAACGAAACGGTGAAGGCAAATTGGATCCTTGCCAGATGAAAAGCATCTATTTCGAACATATGCACTCCTTATTATGGGCGCCACGGTTCACCGCGTGCGTTCGCCCATAGCATCACCGCAGCGTGCACTGCGGTGATATCCAGGTAACAGAAGAGAGAGGATGGGACGTTAGATGTCCAGCGCTACGAGAAAACGTGAAACCATGTTGTAAGCGGCAACGGTTGCTACGGCTTCTACCGTTTTGGTTTCACCGAAGAGGATTTTTAGTGATTCAATGACCTTACTATCAACATCCACTTTTTTTGTTGATTGATCGGTTAAGGTTAAGAGGGTCCATTCGTGCTCATTGAACAGGCTACGTTCCGGTTCGGCTTGTTTCAGCGCCAGAGCCTTCTCTTCAGTTCCTCCAGCGTTTAGATAAACCGGATAGTGCACACCCCACTCAAATTCAGCGTTATTGAGTACCGCCACACGCAGCATTATTAATTCAAGATAAATGAGCTCAAGACTAAAATTAGCTCGAACTCGTCCGAGTAAGGCATTCCAGCCGGTTGCCAGCGGGAAGCTTTTCAGCAGTACCCTGTCGATTCCAATCAACTCCCCGCCGGGGCGACGGGCCTGCATAGCGGCCAGTAAATCAGCCGGTACAGGATCGTTATCCTGCCACGGCGTTACGCGTACATTGCTCATAAATATTCTCGCAGATGAATGTAATGCTCTTAGATCAGTCAATAATGGTCGTCAATAACGAATCGAAGTCGCTTTTTGGCCTGGCACCGGAAAACTCCATTACGGTTTCACCGCGCACATAAATTTTAAAAAAGGGAATGGAGCGTATTCCATGTTTAGCCGCCAGCTCTGGCTGTTCATCTATATTGACTTTGAAAACGGCCATCTTCCCGGCGTGTTCATGTGCGAGGGCCTCAATCACTGGTGCAACCGCACGGCAAGGCTGGCACCAGGATGCCCAAAAATCGACTAATACTGGAACGGATGCGTTTAACACTTCAGAAGAAAATTCAGCTGTTGATAATTCACGGATGGTCATGACTTTTCCCTTTTAACTTGCGCATAGTGGGTTCAATTCTGGTCTATGGTGAGAACCATACGGAATTTGGCCTGACCGCTACGCATTTTTTCAAAAGCGTCCTGCGCCTGAGCCAGAGGCCGGGTCTCAATCATCGCTTTCACATCCGCCAACAGGCTGAATTTTAGAGTCTTTTCTAACTCAATGGGCGTGCCGGTAATAGCGCCTCTGGCCGTTAGTTCGCGCCCTATCATGACACCCGGCGTCAGAGTCAGCGGCTCCTTGCCTACCCCGACGACCATTAAACGTCCATGCGGTTTGAGAGCCGGTAACAACGCTGATACGGCGAGACTATCCGTTATGGTCGATAAGATGACTTCCGCACCGCCATGCGCTTTGATTGTTTCCACGGCATCTTGTCTGTGCGTGTCTATATAATGGTGCGCCCCAAGCGTCATAACCTCACTCGCAATGTCATCACCTCTTCCTACGGCAATGACCAGGAAACCCATTTTACGCGCATACTGTACGGCCAGATGTCCAAGGCCGCCCATTCCCTGAATCACAACGGTATCACCGGCCTGGGCATGCGATTTTTTTAGCGCATTGAAGGTTGCAATACCGGCGCAAAGTAGCGGTGCGGCTTCTACGGATGAGAGATCGTCCGGGATGGCGACCAGTCCTGTCATCCGCGCGAGCATATATTCGGCATATCCCCCGTCACGAGAACTGCCGGTAACCGGCTGGTTTTGACAGAGGTTGAAGTAGCCCAGACGGCATTGTTCGCAGGCGTTGCAATGTCCGCCTAAGCGCCCAATCCCAACGCGCTGTCCTGGCTTCAGCCATGCGGGCAACGGATCGGCTGCTTTGTAGATCGTTCCCACCACTTCATGGCCAGGGACGCGTGGGTATTGAACGCCCTTTTCTAGCCCTTCGATAGCTCCGGCATCTGCCCCGCAAATACCACAGGCTTCAACTTTGATGAGCACTTCCCCTGGCCCCGGGTTAGGCAATTCTCTTTCCACCATTTCAAGTAGACCCGGATGCGTCACCTGGATGGCCTTATAAGTTTCTTTCATACCTTATCTCTCCTGTGATAATCGTTGAACGCCTTCAGCGGCGGCATCAATCGCGCCAGCAAGATAGCCAGGGAATGCGGTCGACCACTCACTGGCAATACCCGTCAATAGGTGTTGCCAGGGACCGTCATTCGCCCCGGCAGGCGGTACAGAATGGCCTGCCTGTAAAATGAGATCGCGGGATGTAGCGGTAAAAGGATCGGCGGCCCAGTCTTTGAAAAACTCAGCATGCGGATGGAGCGCCTCGGGACCAAATAACCTCTTCAGTTGCTCCCTGCACGCTTCGCGTAAAGCCGTTTCACCAACGCTCTGCCGCGCGTTATAGGGCAGCCCGATAAAACCAAAAAGGGAATGAACCCCATCTGGTTCGGAAACGTCGTGGATTTCTACCATAGGGCCGACACTGCTTCGCGCCTCGCCAGAGAGTCCCTTTGCTTTCCAGAAATCGCGTGAATAGTGGGCGACATATTTGGCATGGGGCGCCATCCAGGTCCCGGTATTACGCCAGGCCTGTAGTAAGGGATCCGGTAGCGCAGGGGTAAAGGCAATATGGGCTGCCAGCATCGGAGGCAGTGCCAGCAGGATATGCCCGGCACGCAAAGTCATTGGCGGTTTGTCTGGACTGTGCCCATAAATCGTCAGCGTTCCGTTGCATTGTTCAATCTGCTTTACCTGTATATCCATAACAATTCGCTCGGGCTCAAGACGAGATAGTAGCGCGTCGGTAAACTTCGACATTCCTCCACGAACACGTGCGGGCGCAGGGGAAGAGACGAATCCTGGATGGCGCGAAGAGGCATCCATTGACCGCTCAAACAGCATGTCACCCATTTCCTGATGGGAAAAAACCTCAAGGCCCAATTCTGCCAAAAGGCCAGACAGCATGGGTTGAATTGCAGGCCAGAACCACGTTGCGCCGAGATCTCCACCTTCCGCAGCAGATGAAAGGACCCGGCCCCCTACGCGGTTGCGAGATTCGAGTACAACATAATCAATACCGGCCTTCTGCAATAACCACGCCGCATACAGCCCGCTAACTCCCGCGCCAATAATCGCGACCTGCCTCTTAATCACGGCTGTGACTCCTGCCGAAGAGGAAGATGCCCCTTTTTAAGATAAAGAAGGGTATGTTCTTTTTCGGCTATAAACGCCATCTGCTGCCCGGCTGGAATGCGAATCCAGCTTCCTTCGCCATGGATGCTGTTGCCTTCAATGAGACAGCCTTGCATGATAAGAATCTCTGCTCCTCCCAACAGTAGAGGCGTAACCAGCAGAGCACCTGAGGCTAAGCGCATCAGGCAAACACTCTCATGATCGTTTTCGAACAGTTGGCAGACTGAGCTACCCTTTTCCTCGATCCAGTTTGCCGTATCGCGGGTATTGATACGCAGTGGCCTCTTTTCGTCGTCACTCATCTGGCCAAGTTTAACGAAAAGTAGTGTGCCAGGGGTGCTGTTGGGCTGATGGAGAGAGCCCGGCGGATTGCGTAGATACCAGCCCGCAGGGTAGTTCTGCTCACCTTCCGAAAACTCCCCCTCTAGCACCAGAATCTCTTCACCCGCTGGGTGAATGTGCTGCGGAAAAGAAGTTTGAGGTAAATAACGAACAATGCTTGTCGCACGCGCTTGTTCACCGCCGATCCGATCCAGCATCACACGATCAACGCCCCCTTGCGGAGAGCGAACCCAGTGGTATTCGTCCAGCGCAATGGTCACCCGCCGGGAAAAGTCGTGATTAATCAACATACGGCGTTCCTGCAAGAAATGCGGTTTCCAGACGAAACCGCTATATCAGTTTTATTTTGGTAATGAATCGAAGGCATCAAGGGCTCGGCTAGAGTACACAAGCGCGGCTCCTGTATTCAGGGTAATAGCGACACCCAGCGCCTCGGCAATCTCTTCACGTGTGGCCCCCTGTTTTGCAGCAGCTTCGGCATGCACCGACAGACAACCATCGCAGCGGGTAGTGACGGCAACAGCCAGCGCAATCAACTCATGCGTTTTGGCATCAAGGTGCCCTGTGGCAGCCGCACCGTTTTGCATTTTATCGATGCCCTGCATTACGTCAGGTTGTAGACCTGCAAATCTGCCGATGGCGGCACGCAGCTCTTTACGCATTTCAGTCCAGTTCAAAAACATAACGATTCCTTATTGAGCATTCAGGCAACGGTATAAATGCGCACATCGGGCGCACTGTTCAGATAAGGTTTAAGGGCCTCAACCACATCTGCAACGAACAGCTGAGATCCGAGATAGGCTTCAGCCTGTTTGGTGGTTTCGAAGCCATGAAGTACCTGTACATCCTCGGCACGAACCAACAGCTCTTTCGAGACCGCGCCATCAATGGTAGAGAGGAAAGGCGCTTTATATTTTTGGTAAACCGCCGCTGCAGCGGCACGGTTTTGTTCGCTCACATCCAGGATGCTTTGTAAATACGCCATGCTTAACTCCTTCATTCAATGAATAACTGAAGCCAAAAGGCTTTCGCGTTCTTTTAGATTACGGCGTGTTAGGGCTTTCATTTAAATGCAAAGAAAAGCTTTGCACATAAAATCATCGCCCTTGATAAGGTTTTAAACAATATGTTTTGTAAGCCCCACCGTTTCTGCATTATGTTAAGCAACCGCCTCATGAACAAATGAGATAATCTTGACCATTCAAAAAGGTTTTCTATCTGATATGAAGATTCCAGTTCATCTCAATGCACTACGGGCTTTCGAAGCCAGCGCGCGTCATCAGAGCTTCTCCCTTGCGGCAGAAGAGCTCAATGTCACCCCTGCTGCCGTAGGCCAGCTGGTGCGTTCCCTGGAAGAGGTTGTCGGTTTTCCACTGTTTCATAGAAGTAATAACCGGCGTGCCGCCTTACTACTTACAGAACCTGCACAACGGGCGTTGCCCGACATTCGCTCTGGGTTCCAGAGCCTCAATTTAGGCATGACGCTGCTTCGCGAAGGGGCAACAAACGGTATTCTTAATGTTACTATCAGCCCTGCTTTTGCCGCCAAGTGGCTGTTACCGCGGATAGAAGATTTTCAGCAACGCTGGCCGGATATCGATGTACGACTGGAGACCAGCCTTAAGCTACTGGATTTTACTTCGCAGGGTATGGACGTCGGTATTCGTTACGGTTTGGGACAATGGGAGGGCTTGCAAGCAGAGCTATTGATGTCCGAAGAGGTCTTTCCCGTATGCGCCCCCTCTTTGATGGCTGTGAATCCGGCAATTAATTGCCTGACGGGCGTCACGGAGCAAACGCTTATTCATGATTTATCGATGGAGCAGCATAAAGACTTCATTACCTGGGAGCAGTGGTTACGCCGTTTCAATGTGCAGTCCATCGCCCGTAAGCCAGGCCTTCGCATCAACAGTTCAGCTGCCGTGCTGCAGGCTGCCGTGGAAGGCCAGGGTATAGCGCTGGCGCGCAGCATTATGGTCGATGACGATCTTAAAAGCGGGCGTCTGGTCCGGTTATGCCCGGAAGTCTCGCTCGCCAGCCCCTTAGCCTATTATCTGGTGCATCGGCCTGGTTGCGAAAGCCTGCCAAAAATTGCCTTTTTCCGCGAGTGGATGATTGAACAAGCCCGAGAGTTCAACAAAACTCAACAAAGGTTATCGGAGGATGATCGCGAGATTCAGAAAAACGTGCCGGTAAATCCTGAATAATAGGTTCTGCAGAGATGCAGATATTTTCCGGTTTATGGCCGGAAAACTCCCTTTATCCCGATTGCCAGACGGACCCAGTCGCTATCATCCCTGACAGTCTAAATTTAGTATTTATTAATAATCACAGATTAACTGTGCATATATACAGTTAATCGTCGCTGGATTTATTGCCTCCTCTTTACCCTTCCCTTTCTCATCCCGGAATGCAGGCGCTGCTTCGCTACACTACACTTCAACACGGCATGTTATCGCCATCCGATTGCCTGTTCACCAGCGCAACATTCATCCCGACTTTTATTCATTCCGCGAGGGGTCAATCATGTCATTTGTGACGACAAAAGATAATGTCAGTATCTTCTTCAAAGACTGGGGTCCTAAAGATGCACAGCCCATCTTTTTCCATCACGGTTGGCCACTCAGCGCCGATGACTGGGATAATCAAATGCTCTTCTTTTTATCCGAAGGCTTTCGCGTGATCGCGTCCGACCGTCGTGGTCATGGGCGTTCCAGCCAGGTCAGCGACGGGCATGATATGGATCACTATGCAGCGGATGTCTCGGCGGTGGTTGAACATCTGGATCTGCACAATGTGGTGCATGTCGGCCACTCCACCGGTGGCGGCCAGGTGGCGCGCTATGTCGCACAATATGGGCAGCAGCAAGGGCGTGTCGCAAAGGCCGTGCTGATCAGTGCGGTTCCGCCACTTATGGTGCAAACGCCAGATAATCCGGGTGGGACACCGCTGGAGGTCTTCGATGGTTTCCGGCAAGGGCTGGCAGCCAACCGGGCGCAGTTTTACCTGGATGTCGCATCGGGTCCGTTCTACGGATTCAACCGCGACGGCGCCGACATCTCGCAGGGCACCATTCAGAACTGGTGGCGTCAGGGAATGATGGGCAGCGCAAAAGCGCACTATGAAGGCATTAAAGCGTTTTCAGAAACCGATCAGACCGAAGATCTGAAGGCGATAACGGTACCCACTCTCATTCTTCAGGGTGATGACGATCAGGTGGTCCCCTATAAAAACGCCAGCCTGCTTCAGGAGAAACTCGTCTCTGACAGCACGCTGAAAGTTTATCCAGGCTATCCGCACGGTATGCACACCACTCATGCGGAGAGTATCAATCAGGATCTTCTCGCCTTTATAAGGGGCTGATCGCCCTGCCCTTTAATGAGCAATGCCGCATGCGCTAAGGCGTACGCGGCATATTTCATGGGTAACTCAACCCGGCAGCGAGGCTTTCAGGCGACGCACCGCTTCCTGCAGGTTTTCATCGGTCACGCTGACATAAGACATGCGTAAGGTACTGTGGTCCGGTTCATTACAGTAGAAGAACTCGCCCGGCACGTACACCACGCCGTTGTTGAGGGTCGTTTTCAGCCATTCCGTGGTATTCATCTCGTATTTGAATTTCGCCCATAAGAACATCCCGCCCATGGGTTTATGGAAGGTCAGATGATCGCCCAGCTCGCGTTCAACCAGCTGGCATAGCGTCTCGCATTTATGCTTATAGGCTTTGCGGATCAGCGCAATTTGCCCTGGCAGACGACCACTTTCCAGATAATGATAAGTGAGGGATTGGGACAAGGTACTGGTATGCAGATCCGTCGCCTGTTTCAGGTTCACCACCTGCCGTTTAATCCAGGCCGGCACCACCAGCCAACCCACCCGTGCGCCAGGCGCGAGGATTTTTGAGAAGGTAGAGGTATAGATGACGTTATCGCTGTTATCCATCTCTTCAGCCCAGGCTTTCAGAGGCTTGAAAGTGTTATCGGTAAAGTTAATCTCGCAGTAGGGATCGTCTTCAATAATCACAAAATCATAGCGTTTAGACAGTGCCACCAGCTGTTTACGGCGATGCTCAGCCAGCGTCACCCCGCCCGGGTTGCCAAAGGTGGGAACGATATAGACGGCTTTGATTTGGGTGGTTTTCACCAGCGCTTCCAGCTCGTCGATAATCATCCCGTCGCCGTCGGTTCCAACAGACATCAGGTTTGCTTCGGCCAGCTGCATAACCTGCAGTGCCGCCAGGTATGTCGGGCGTTCTACCACTACGATATCACCCGGATCGATCAGAGCACGCGCCAGTAGATCCAGTGACTGCTGAGAGCCAGAGGTCACCACCACATCATCGATATCGCAGTGAATGGCGCGCTCCCCCAGCAGCTGGCAAATGGCGCCGCGCAATTCCGGGCTCCCTTCGCTCAGACCATACTGGAAGGCCTCTTTCCAGGCGCTGGAGAGCACCTTCTCCATTGCCATCTCTAATCCTTCACGATCGAATAGTTCCGGATTAGGAATGCCGCCGCCGAGAGAGATGACCCCTTCCATTTTGCTGTGCTTCAATAACTCACGGATTGCCGATGACTGAAGATTCTGGACCTTTTTTGCTATTTTGTTCTGCGACATCTTCCCTTACCCATTTATTAATGTATCTCAGACTTATTATCACATGCGCAACAATTTGATAACCGTTTAATGGCCCAAATCGATATGTCCCGCCATATTATCCCTCCCAGATCTACATTTCAGGCAGGGAATGGCGTTTTCGGACGCGTAAAAATAGCCAATCTGATGGCGTAAATTGTTCTTTAATCTCCTAAGTACGCGCGCTAAGCTCCGCTCACACTCAGTATATTAAGAAACACTATCATGAAACTAGAGCAGTTCAGCGGTCTGTTAACCACGTTAACGCATGACTTCACCAAAACGCTGCCAGGGGAGCTGTTGCTGACGACCGAAGGCGATATCACCACCTTTTATGCCCCCTTTGACTACATTAATACCCAGGCAAAAATCGTCTTGTGCGGCATTACGCCAGGTTTACAACAGGCCAGCCGGGCGCTGGAAGAGGCGCAGCGCCATTTACGGATGGGGGCCACCGTCGAGCAGGCGAGAAAAGCGGCAAAAGAGACGGGCAGCTTCGCCGGTCCAATGCGCAGTAATCTTATCGCTATGCTGGATCATATTGGTCTGCCCGATATTCTGAAAATTGAGCGCTGCGCCCAGCTATTCGGAACGCACAGCCACCTGGTTCACTATACGTCAGCGCTGCGCTACCCGGTGTTCATCAAAGGGAAAAATTACAGCGGTTCGCCTGGCATGTTGCAGCGTGCCAGTATGCGTCAGCAAATTGATACCCATCTGGCTGAGGAGATTGCGCTGCTGGGGCCTGAATGTCTGTACGTTCCTCTTGGCCCTAAAGTGACGGAAGTGTTTCTGCATTTGCAAGCACGCGGGCTGCTCAAACCGGAGCAACTGCTTGACGGCCTGCCTCACCCGTCCGGGGCGAACGCCGAGCGCATCAGTTACTTCCTCGGTAAGAAAGCGCGCGCTACGCTATCAGCCAAAACCAATGCCGATACGATTGATAATGCCAAAGCCAGACTGCTGGCGAAGATGGCTACCCTGCAAAATCGTTAACGGTTTAGATGACAAAAGCCAGCAAACCATGAGCCTGCTGGCTTTGAGTAAAGTCCTTAACTCGCTGACCAGCGCGTTCCCTGCATATCTATCACAAACCGGTAGCGCACATCACCTTTCAGCATGCGACTAAACGCCTGTTCGACTTCGTTACCGGTAATCAACTCGATATCGGCGGTAATGTTGTGAGTGCCGCAAAAATCGAGCATCTCCTGGGTCTCTTTAATACTGCCAATCGATGAGCCGCTGATGCTCAGGCGTCGGAAAACCATTGGCGTGATATCCGGCGAGAGATGCGGACTGTCCGGAATGCCCACCAGCACCAGTCGTCCGTTTGTTTTCAGCGTTGCGAGCAAGGGATTCAGATCGTGTGGGGCCGCTACGCAATCAATAATGATATCGAGCGAGCTCTGCATCTCGGCCATTTGCGCCGCATCGCGGGATACCACCACCCGCTTCGCACCCAGCCTTTTCGCATCCGCCCCCTTTTCCGGGGAGGTGGTGAAGAGCGTGACCTCCGCGCCCAGCGCGCTGGCCAGTTTCACCGCCATATGCCCTAGCCCGCCTAGACCAACCACCCCTACGCGATCGCTCGCCTTCACGTTGAAGTGGCGCAGCGGAGACCAGACGGTCACGCCGGCGCAGAGCAGCGGCGCGACCCCTGCCAGATACAGGTTCTGCGGCACTTTGACCACGAAATGCTGATCGACAATCACATTCTGCGCATAGCCGCCCCAGGTGCTCTCACCGGTCACCTTGTCGATACCGTTATAGGTTGCGGTGAAGCCAGCTTCGCAGTATTGCTCCTCCTGCTGTTGACAGAAATGGCACTCGCGGCAGGAGTCAACCATCACGCCTACGCCGACAATGTCTCCCGGACGCAAGCGATCCACATTGCTGCCGGTCGCCACCACGCGACCAACAATTTCGTGACCCGGAACCAGCGGATAACGGCTCACACCCCACTCGTTACGCGCCATATGCAGGTCGGAGTGGCAGACGCCGCAGTAAAGAATTTCAATATTGATGTCCTGCTTTTGCAGGGGACGCAGGGTAATGTTCCCGGAGACCAGGGGTTGTGTCGCCTCATGGGCAACTAACGCTTTAACTTTCATGCCACCTCGCAATGCACTGGCTTTTCTCAATCGAAGGCGGCAAACTTTACGTAAATGGGTTCACAATTGATAGTAGTCACCATTTGGTGACCATAAATGAGGAGCACGCCATGCCCGCCTGGGTAGACGGAAAACTGTTTTTTTACGCCGATTCACCGCCGCGCCGGTTAATGGATCTCTTCTCGGTCAAATGGAGCACCATGGTGCTGCACGCCCTCTACCACTGGCCGGACGATCGCGCCCGCACGGGCGAGCTGCAGCGCAGTCTGCAGGGGATCTCAAAAAAGATGCTTTTTCAGACGCTTAAAGAGCTGGAGCAGCGCGGACTCATTAGCCGACACGTCTATGACGTTATCCCGCCCAAAGTGGATTATCGCCTTACCCCGCTGGGCCGAACCTTTGCCGAACCTATAGAGCAGATGTATCAGTGGGGGCTGGATAACCAGGCGGCGCTGGATCAGATGCAGGCATGCTATCAGGCTGCGATAAACACGCAGAAAACCGGCGGATAATGATGTAACCTTTCTTAGCGATAAATGACAACAAACGGACACAGCATGTCAGCACAAATTTCGAAAGATCCTCTGCACGGCGTTACCCTCGAGATGCAAATTAACGCTCTGGTGGCGCACTACGGTTGGGAAAAGCTGGGGCAGCTTATCAAGATTAATTGTTTCAATAGCGACCCGAGCGTGAAATCCAGCCTGAAATTTTTACGCCGCACACCGTGGGCGCGTGCAGAGGTTGAAGCCCTGTATCTCGATAGCCTCGACGAACCCGCACCGGAATCCGCGCCGGCGCCCACCGCCAGCCCCTGGTCCAATAATCGCCATACAAAGAGCTGACACGCCATGATGCGAGACGTTACACGGTCAGGCATGCTGCTTGCCTGCGCCCTTCTGTTAGCCAGCTGTGCCTCTGAGCCGCCAAAATCGTTGGTCACCCCGCTGCCGCCAGTAGCCAAACAGCCGGTGCCAGACCAACGTCAGCAGGATAATCATCCGATGCGTGGCGTCTGGCTGGCCACGGTCTCTCGTCTCGACTGGCCGCCGGTAAACTCGGTGAATGTCAGCAGCCCCGCGCTGCGTATACGACTGCAGCAGCAGGCATTAATCACCAAGCTGGACAACCTCAAAAGCCTCGGCATCAACACCGTCTTCTTCCAGGTCAAACCGGACGGCACCGCCCTGTGGCCATCCCAAATTCTGCCCTGGTCAGATATGCTGACGGGCACCATTGGCCAGGATCCGGGCTACGACCCCCTGAAGTTTATGATCGAGGAAGCGCACAAGCGCGGAATCAAAGTGCATGCGTGGTTCAACCCGTATCGGGTTACCACCAATACGAAACCGGGCACGATTACGGCGTTGAGCCGGACCTTGCCGCAAAATCCGGCCAGCGTCTATGTGCTGCATCCTGACTGGATTCGCACCTCCGGCGACCGCCTGGTGCTCGACCCCGGTATACCCGCAGCGCGGGACTGGATCACCAGCATCGTGGCCGAAGTGGTAGAACGCTATCCGGTAGACGGCGTGCAATTCGATGACTACTTCTATACTGAAACCAAAAGCTCCACCCTCAACGATACACAAACCTGGCAGCAATATGGCCAGGCCTTCGCCTCGAAAGCCGACTGGCGCCGCGATAACACCCAGCAACTGATTGCGCAGGTGTCGCGTACCATTAAGCAGATCAACCCTAACGTGATGTTCGGCGTCAGCCCTGCCGGGGTGTGGCGTAACCGTTCGCACGATCCCGCCGGGTCAGATACGCGCGGAGCCGCCGCGTATGATGAATCTTTTGCCGATACGCGGCGCTGGGTGCAGCAAGGGCTGCTGGATTACATCGCCCCGCAGATCTACTGGCCATTTTCCCGCGATGCCGCGCGTTATGACGTGCTGGCAAAATGGTGGGCCGAGGTAGTTAAACCGACCAAAACCCGGCTCTATATCGGCGTGGCGCTCTATAAAGTGGGCGAACCGTCGCGTAACGAGCCCGACTGGACGGTCAACGGCGGCGTACCGGAGCTGCGTAAACAGCTTGATCTGAACGACACGATGCCGGGCATCAGCGGCACGATCCTCTTTCGCGAAAACAACCTCAATCAACCGCAGGCCCAGCAGGCCGTCAGCTATTTACGCAGCCGCTGGGGCAGTTAGCCCTTCGGTTGTCCAGTTCTCATAACCCTCTGTCCAGGGCGCTAAAGCAGCGCCCTTTTCTCCTGCGCACAATGGAATGAAAACCACAGGAGATGATCATGCTGAGTCACCCACAACAGAAATATCGCCCCTTCCCGCCTCTTAATCTGCCCGATCGCCGCTGGCCATCACAGCAGATCACCCAGGCCCCGCGCTGGCTCTCTACGGATCTGCGCGACGGTAACCAGGCACTCGCTGAGCCCATGGACAGCGAGCGCAAACGCCAGTTCTGGCAATTACTGCTGGCCTGCGGCTTCAAAGAGATTGAGGTGGCTTTCCCTTCAGCGTCGCAAACTGACTTCAACTTCGTTCGTGAGCTGATTGAAGAGGATCTGATTCCGGACGATGTCACCATTCAGGTGTTAACCCAGGCGCGGGAAGATTTGATTCTGCGCACCTTCGACTCCCTGCGCGGGGTGAAACGGGCCACGGTGCATCTTTATAACGCCACTGCCCCGCTGTTTCGTGAGCTGGTCTTCGGCCTGGAGAAAGCGGACATCATCGCCCTTGCTACTCGCTCAACCCGCCAGATCCGCCAGCTGTGTGAACAGCACCCGGAAACGCACTGGCAATATGAATACTCGCCTGAGACCTTCTGCTTCACCGAGCCGGAGTTTGCGCTGGAGATTTGTGAAGCGGTGGCGGATATCTGGCAACCATCGTCCGACCGCCCGATGATCATCAATCTGCCGGCGACGGTTGAAGTGAGCACCCCGAATGTCTACGCCGATCAGATTGAATTTTTCTGCCGCCATTTTTCCCGGCGCCAGGATGTCTGCATTAGCGTACATCCGCATAACGACCGGGGAACCGGCGTCGCCTGCGCCGAGCTGGCGGTTATGGCGGGAGCCGATCGCGTGGAAGGTTGCCTGTTTGGCAACGGCGAACGCACCGGCAATGTCTGCCTGGTGACTCTGGCGATGAATCTCTATAGCCAGGGGATCACCCCGGGGTTGCGCTTTGATGATATGAAACAGGTGGTTGAGGTCGTAGAGCGGTGCAACCAGTTGCCGGTGCATCCTCGCCATCCCTGGGCGGGTAGCCTGGCTTATACGGCGTTTTCCGGTTCGCATCAGGATGCGATCAAAAAAGGGTTCGACGCGCGTAAGCCCGGTGAGCCCTGGGCAATGCCCTACCTGCCGGTCGATCCCCAGGATATTGGCTGCAGCTATGAAGCGGTGATCCGTGTGAACAGCCAGTCCGGGAAAAGCGGCAGCGCCTGGCTAATTGAGCAGAATCACGGTCTGAAGCTCCCGCGCGCATTGCAGCAGGATTTTAGCCAGCACGTACAGCGTGAAACCGACGCCCATGGCCGGGAGATGACGCTCAACGCCCTCTGGCAACTGTTCCGTACCCGTTACCGGCTGGTGCCGCAGCCCCCGCTGGCGCTGAAGGAGTATAAAAGCGAAAGCCAGCAGAATGGTCAGTTAAAGCTGAATGCTACGCTGCAGGTGGCTGGCGAACAGCGCAAAATTGAAGGATATGGCAACGGCCTGCTCTCTGCCGCAGCCCAGGCTGTCTCGGGGCTCATCAGGCAGCCGGTGGTGATTAAGGATTACCACGAGCACACCCTGGGGGAACGCAGTGACAGCCGCTCAGTAGCCTATATCCGCTGTCTGTTTGCCGATGGCAGCAGCCGCTGGGGCGTGGGGATTGATAGCGACATCTCCCGCGCGTCGCTGCAGGCGTTCTTCAATGCAGCGCAGCTGGACGATTAACCATCCTGAAAATAGTCGCTGGGTGATATTCCCATCACCCGGCGGAACATGGTCGTAAAGGCGCTGTGACTGCCATACCCCAGCTCCAGCGCGACGGTCAGTACCGCCTGCCCCTGCGCCAGCCGAATCAACGCCTCCATCAGTTTAGCCCGCCGCACCCACTCTCCCCAGGTGAGCTGGGTTTGCTGCTGGAAATGGCGGTTTAGAGTACGTTCGCTCATGTTCACTAGTTTTGCTGCCCGGCTGCTGCTCCAGTCTTCTGCAGGCGACTCGCGCATACGCGCGCAGAGCTGGCGCAACACCTCACTGGTCGGTTCGGCCAGACCAAAAGGCAGCACCGACATGCCGCGTATTTCATCGAGAATAAGTTCATAAATGCGCTCGTCCCGGCTGCCGGGCGCATACTCTTCCGCCAGATCGAGCGAGGCCACAATCAACTCCCGCAGCAACGCCGTAACCTGCACAATCTGACAGCTGGCGGGGAAATCAGCCCGCGCCAGCGGATCGATAAACAGCGTTCTCGCCGCCACCTGTCCGGTGATCCGCAGCGAATGCCGCGTGCCGGCCGGTAGCCAGACCCCCCGCCCAGGCGGCACCACCCAACTGCCGAGCGGTGTGTCTACCCGCACCACCCCGCTCAGGATATGCAGCAGCTGGGCGCACTCATGCTCATGCCAGGGCTCACTCTCTCCGTGGGCGTAGTCATGGGCAAAAGGCACCAGCGGCCGGTGGGTAAACAAAAAGGTTAAGCGGGTGGTCATGGGTTAGCCGACCTTTTGCCCCACCGGAACCGGATCCAGCATACGAATAGCGTCAAAAGGATTATTCAGCAGTTGGCATTGAGGTACTTTTAACGCCAGTGCCAGGGTGTTCTGACTGGATAGCATCTCCGACTGTGTTTCAAGCTGGCGAAAATTAACGACATCTGTTTTCAGCATATCCAGCGCTTCGCGACTGATCACATGGGGGCTGAGGGCTCCGGTTTTTTTCAGCTCTTGCAGACGATGGCGAAGCAGCGCATTCGAGTCCGCGTTACGCGCAAAATATCCCTGGGCGATATCGTCCTCTTCAAGACGAATATGGGTCTGGCAGAGCACAAAGGTAGCTTTGTTCTTGAGATCTGCCACCAGCATCACAAAGTGAACATTCTCGATAAACGCTTTGTTATCGAGCCCGTCGAGCATGCTTCTAAGCAGGGTATCGAGATCGCTCAGCGCCCGGCGCAGCGGGGTAATATGCAGGCGGATGAACTGATGATCGCTCTGCTTCTGGTTGGCATAGAGTGCCTCTTCAATAGCCGCCAGTGCGCTGCTTTTAATCTCACTGATTTTGATTAACTTACTAAAACGGGCTTCATCCAGCAGCTGCTCGGCCTTGTGATCCAGCGCGTCAATTTTTTCGCTGATCTCTTCCAGCTGTTGACCGAGGGTCTCGGTCGTCTGCTGCGCAGACATGATATTTATCGCTGAAAGCGAAGCCGTCTGACTGGCGAGCTGTTCCATTACCTCTGCATGATTCTGGCCCAGCTGTTTCTCTAGCTGCTCCAGCGGACTTTTTTGACCAGGCTGCCCTTCTTGCGGGAAGATAAGATGTTTAACGATCTTACCTGCAACATCGCGAATAGTGCCGCCATGAATTTTTAGCTCCCCGGATTCAATACGGGCAATAATGTCTGCCGTCAGCGGTAGAGCACGTTCAAGAATCACTGAAAAAATCATAGGTCGATCTCACTGGCATAGTTTTCTGCAGCCAGACGTGAACGAATACTGCCAATAATTAGTACTGCCGGGATGGTCACGCTGTAGGCGGTGCCGGTGAAGGCAAACAGCACCCCTGCCACGCCGGTGAGCACGCCAATAAACTGTCCGGCGACCGGTATCGCAGCAACCACACCGCGACGCAAAATAAAGGTGCCGACAGCCATGAGCGCCGGGGTCATACCCAGCAGGCTTCGGGCGGCGGCGTTTTTGGCGTCGGTTAACATTTTCTGGTCGTCCAGGCTTTCCCGCAATACCTGTTCAAAGGCTTCACGTTCGCTATCAGAAAGTTTGGCTTTATAATCGGCAATCACTTTCTCGGCGATTTTCTCTTCGATTTTAATCAGGTCGCTTTTCATATCGACTTTGGCACCGACTTTCTCCGCAACATCGCAGACGATTTCACGGTAGTTCACCCCGCGTCGACGGAACAGATTCATCACCGTATCGCCTCCCATGCTTTGCAGCTCAATGGTCAGTTTCAACGGGTCACGTTCTTCTTTACTGATATCGGAGGATCGCTTACTCGCTATCACCTCGGCCAGAAATGCCTTCTCCTGGTCACTTGCTTGCTGCAATAGCGGATAAAGATCCTGATCGTTACGGGCAAAATCGATGCTTTTCATTTTTGTAGTTTCTACTTTGCTGTGTGATTGATGGTGAGAATGCTACTCAAAGCAAGCATAACGTCAAGGAATCAATGAGATGAAAAGCAGAGCCAGCGTTAACTGGCTCTCAGGAGGCTTCAGGATTTGCTAAAGAGGGTGATACTGCGAGCGGCCAGTTGCCAGACCGTCTGGTCTTCCTGCGTCGGTGATGACGGGTTTTCACCGGCAGTCGATAGTTGCAGCATCCAGTCGTTGTCGTCGAGGCGCGGGAGCTGGAATGTCACCTCTTCTGTTAACGGATTAAACAGCATCAATACATCGTGCCACACGCCCTCTTCGCGCTGGAGATCCGGACGGCTGATGACGACACCGAGCGTGGCGCTGGCATCCCAGTGCTCATCCTGCTGTGGCCCGCCGTCCGGGTTAAACCAGTGGATCTCCAGCCCGTCGCGCCAGTTTTCTCTGCGTAATAAGGGTTGCTCCGCGCGCAGCTGAATAAGCTTGCGGGTAAATTCCCGCAACGCATCGGCGCTCGGCGGCAGGTTTTCCCAGTGAACCCAGGAGATCTCGCTGTCCTGGCAGTAACCATTATTGTTACCCATCTGACTGCGGCCAAACTCATCCCCGGCCAGCAGCATCGGGGTGCCATGCGACACAAACAACGAAGTGAGGAAGTTACGTTTTTGCTGTTCGCGTACGGCATTAATGGCTTCGTCTTCGCTCGGCCCTTCGGCACCGTAATTGCAGGAGCGGTTATCGTTGTGGCCGTCGTTATTGTCTTCGCCGTTATCCTCGTTGTGTTTGTCGTTGTACGACACCAGGTCGTTGAGGGTAAACCCGTCGTGCGCCGTAACAAAGTTGATGCTGGCCCACGGGCGGCGACCATGCTGATCGTACAGATCGCCGGAGCCCAGCAGCCGTGCGGCAAAATCGGAAGAGACATTATCCCCGCGCCAGTACTCACGCACCGTATCGCGGTATTTGTCGTTCCATTCCCCCCAGCCCGGCGGGAAGCCGCCAACCTGATATCCACCGGGGCCGATATCCCAGGGCTCACCAATCAGCTTCAGTTTAGAGAGCTGCGGATCCTGCATAATGGCGTCAAAGAAGCCGCCACGCGGGTCAAAGCCCTGCGGTTCGCGGCCCAGAATGGTGCCCAGGTCAAAACGGAAACCGTCGATGTGCATGGCGTCCGCCCAGTAGCGCAGGGAGTCCATCACCATCTGCAGTACCCGGGGGTGCGAGGTGTTGACGGTATTACCGGTCCCGGTGTCATTAATGTAATAGCGGTGTTGATCCGGCAGCGTGCGGTAATAGGCGAAGTTATCAATGCCCTTGAACGACAGCGTTGGACCCAGTTCATTGCCCTCTGCGGTATGGTTATAAACCACATCCAGAATCACCTCGATGCCCGCGTCATGATAAGCGCGAACCATCTCACGAAAACCCTGCATTCCCCGTGGGCCGTAATAGTGCGGCGTCAGGGCGAAGAAGCCCAGGGTGTTATAGCCCCAGAAATTCTTCAGCCCTTTATCAAGCAGATGTTGATCGTGGGGGAACCAGTGCACCGGCATCAGCTCGACGGAGGTAATGCCCAGGCTTTTGATGTAGTCGACCGAGGCCTGATGCCCCATCCCTTCAAACGTGCCACGCAGCGCCTCAGGAATGGCCGGGTTAAGCTGGGTAAAGCCTTTCACGTGGGTTTCGTACAACACCGTATGGGGCCAGGGCACCGCCGGACGGTTGTTATCCTGCCAGTCGAAGGCGTTGGGGTCGATCACCCGACATTTTGGTGTGAACGGCGCGCTATCGCGGGTATCGAAGCTCAGATCCAGATCGTCATGCCCCATCTCATAGGCGAAGTGTGACGGGTCCCACTGAAGCTCGCCCACCAGTTCCCGCGCATAGGGATCGATTAAGAGTTTATTGGGATTAAAACGGTGCCCGTTTTCAGGATCGTAAGGGCCGTAAACGCGATAGCCATACAGCGCCCCGGGCTCAAGGTTCGGGACATAGCCGTGCCACACCTCGTGTGTGAACTCGGGTAGCTCCAGCCGGGCAATCTCCGTTTTACCACTGGGATCGTACAGGCAGAGCTCAATGCGCTCGGCATGTGCAGAAAAAATCGCAAAATTGACCCCTTTTCCGTCGTAATTGGCCCCTAACTGATGGCTGGACCCTGCCTGAATGTCGAAATGATTACCGTTTGGCATGCTTATCTCCATGTGTAACACGCTCAGTCGCAGGCGACCAGTACCCGCCAGCACCACTGTGCAGAGGCTAATTCAAGGGTGTCGTTGAGGGCGAACACCTCTTCTGTAAAGAGATCCCGATAACGGCGTCCGGCCAGAGGCTCAGGCAGCGCGACGGAAGTCTCGGGCCATAACGCGGCGCCGGTATAGCTGGCGGCGGCAAAAACCAGTCGGGGGGCGACAACAATCACCGCGTCGTTACCGTCGGTGCGGGCAAAGGCGATGGCTTTCTCTGCCTGTTCGCCGTGGGTAATCAGCGCCACATAGTCACCCCGGCGGAAGAGCGCCGGTTTGTCCTGACGCAAACGTAACAGTGTGGCGGTTACGAACTGATTAACCTGGCCGCTGCGCCAGCTGGCTTCCTGGTTAAACACGTTCCGATCTGCGTCGCGTAGCTGCTGCGCCAACCGGGGATAATCGGGCTCACGGCGGTTGTCGGGGTCGACGAGGCTGAAATTGAGGGCTTCGCTGCCCTGGTAAATGTCCGGTACGCCTGGCGCGGTAAGTTTGATCAGCGTCTGGCTCAGGCTGTTGACCAGCCCGGCACGAATAAAGGGCTGCAGTGAATCGCAGAAATCCGTTAAGAAGGTCTGATTCTCGGCGCTGAGCAGATGGCGGGCATACTCCAGCACCACCGTTTCGTAGGCTTCGTTGCTATCCACCCAGTCGGTACGAAGCTTGGCTTCGCGCAGGGCTTTTTCCACAAACTCCAGGAAACGCGTCTCCAGCGCCTTCAGCCCGGCGTGATCATCCGGCCTCAGCGCAGGCGGCCAGACGCCGGCCAGCGCCTGATAGAGCATCCAGGTATCGGCGGCTTTCGGCGCCGTCCCGTCATTCAAGAAACGAACATGCGTCTGGTTCATCTGCCGCCAGCGCGCCACGCTTTCGGCCCACTGAGTGGGGGCTTCGGTCAGAGTATAGAGGCGAGCACGGGCATCTTCCCCGCGCTTGGTATCGTGAGTAGAGGTGCCGGAGAGCGCATCGGGTTGACGTTCACGACGGGTCGCCATCTCCTGATGAAAACGGGTCAGCGAAAAGCCCCGCGGCACCGGTTCGGCGCCGACTTCATTCAGCGCCAGCCCCATGTTCTGGCGGAAAAAGAGAGTATCTTCCACTGATTTGGCCATTAACGGCCCGGTAAGTTGCTGGAAGCGGGTGCGGAAGCTGTTCGCCTGGGCCTGATTCACCACCGCACCGGTCATGATTCGGGTAAGCAGATCCAGCGCCTGCGCATCGGCATCGACCTGCGCGATGACCTGCTGCAACAGGCGCAGATCCGCCGGGGGCAACCCCGCTTCGGTGCCGTAGGTGCGGTAGACCGGGAAGGCTAACAGCAGCTCGCGCAGCGCATGGCGCAACGTCTCTTCGTCGGGCTGCTGCGGCTCGTCGCGGGCGATAACGTTAGCCAGCCCTAACAGGGTGGCAAACTCGCCGGCAAAATTACGATCCACCATCAGCCGGCGGGCAGCGCGCAGTTCGGCATGAGGATCGGAGGTTTTACCCACTACCTCGTCCCAGGCCTGACGCAGGGTATCCATCTTTTCATCATCCACCAGCACTTCCGCCAGCGAGGCGATAAATTCATATCCTGTCGTGCCCGAGATGGGCCAGTCGGCAGGCAGATGCTCCCCTTTGCCGAGGATCTTCTCGACGGTGATGTAGCACTCCGCCCCCGCCTCCTGGCGCAGACGCTCCAGATAACCTTTTGGATCGGCCAGACCGTCCACATGATCCACCCGCAGCCCGTCCACCGCGCCAGAGCGGACCAGGGCCAGAATCAGCGCATGGCAGTCATCAAAAACGGCGGGATCTTCGACCCGAACGCCGACCAGGCCGGTAATTTCAAAGAATCGCCGCCAGGAGAGATCTGACGCCGCATCGCGCCAGCTGCTGAGCCGCCAGGGCTGCTGCTCATGAAGCAGGGTAATGGCCCCGGGATCGGTCAGGCTCAGTACCTCCTCCTCGCGCCCTGCCCAGCTGGCTGGCGTCAGGGGGTAGAAGTTTTCAAAATAGGCCAGCACAGGGCGGCCAGTATGGGGATCGCGCTGAATGGTGATATCCCCCTGGGCCACCACCTTGTCAAAATCATCCCCCAGGAAAGGCAGGGTCAGACGGCGCGACCAGTCGATATCGAAGTGGTGGGCGTAACGGCTCTGCTCGCCGTACTCAATCACATCCCGCCACCAGGGGTTCTCCAGCGAGGTGGACATATGGTTGGGCACAATATCCAGAATCAGCCCAATACCCGCCTCTTTCAGGGCGCTAACCAGCCGCTCGAACCCTGCCCGGCCACCGATGGCCGGATCGATTTCGTTCACGTCCGTCACGTCATAGCCGTGAGTGGATCCGCTGGCGGCGGTAAAAATCGGTGAAGCATAGAGATGGCTGATACCCAGTTGCTGCAGATAAGGCACCAGACTGACGGCACGATCGAAAGTCATGCCATTACGAAACTGAATACGCCAGGTCGATACGGGAATCATCGGCAGGCTTCTCCCTCAGCAAAACAGACAATAATCGAATTTGGCGTCAGTGCTTCAGCGCCTTCAGGCCAGACAAACAGCGTGTTACCCGGCAGCTCAGGCGCGGTCAGCGTGCGGTCGCTGACATTCAGCGCCAGGGAGAGCGTGCCCTGCGCAAAGTGCCAGCAGACGGCGATATAGCCAGGTGCGGTGTGCAGGACTTTCCCCTGGCACGCCTGTGCGCCTGTCAGTAAAGGAACAATCGCCTGCTGGCGCAACAGCAGCAGCTGGCGGGTAAAGCGTAGCCAGGATTTACCGCTCTCACTGGTCAGTTTCTGCCAGTCAAGCTGCGAAGCGGTAAAGGTGGTCAGCGCGTTAGGATCGGGAACATCCTCTCCGTCGTGGCCCGTATGGCCGGCAAACTCTTTTGCCCGCCCTTCCCGCACCGCCCGGGCTAGTTCGCCGTGGAAATCGGTAAAGAACAGGAACGGATGGGTTTCGCCGTACTCTTCCCCCATAAACAGCAGCGGAATGTGTGGAGAGAGCAGCAACATGGCCAGCAGCACCCTGGTGCGCTCCGCACCCGCAAGCGTAATTAACCGCTCACCCTGGGCACGGTTGCCTACCTGATCGTGGTTCTGAATAAAATCGACAAAGGCCAGCGGCGGCTGATTACGGCTATTCACTCCGCGCGGTTTCCCGCTGTGCGGCGACACCTCTCCCTGATAGGCAAACCCCTCGGTCAGCGCGCGGGCAAGCCACACCTCTGGCGCATCGGCGAAATCTTCGTAGTAAGCGTGGGTTTCACCGGTCGCAAAAACATGCAGGGCGTTATGCAGATCATCATTCCATTCTGCGGTAAACAGCGGCGGTTGCCCGCGCTCATCCCGGGGATGCAGATCGATACCGTTGCGGCTATCTTCCGTAGTCAGATGGATCGGCCGGTCGGTAATGGTTTCGCGAATACGTGTCGCGATCTCTTCCAGCACGTGCGGCTGGCGACTGTCTTCGATATGGTCAATGGCATCAAAGCGCAGCCCATCGAGGCGATATTCACTTAGCCAGTAGAGCGGTAGGCCGATGATAAACGCCCGGACCGGGTCCAGATCATAGGCGATACCATTGCCCCAGGGCGTCATGCGATCCGGGTGGAAAAAGTCCGGGGATAATCTCGGCAGGTAGTTGCCTTCAGGGCCAAAATGGTTGAGCACAATATCCAGCACCACGGATAAACCCAGCCCGTGAGCGGCGTCGATAAAGGCTTTGAAATCGTCCGGCGTACCGTACGCGCTGTGCGGCGCGTAAAGCAGGACGCCATCGTAGCCCCAGTTGCGGTTGCCCCCGGTCTGGGAGACCGGCATCACCTCTATCTGAGTGATCCCCAGCTCTGCCAGGTATGGCAGTTTACTGATGGCACTGCGAAAGGTGCCCTGAGGCGTAAAGGTGCCGATATGAACCTCGTAGACCACCGTCTCTTCCCACGGGCGGCCTTGCCACTCCGGGTATTGCCAGACGTAGCTATGGGGATCGACCACCTGTGACGGGCCATGAACATCCCCCTGCTGCGCACGCGATGCCGGGTCTGGCAACGCAGTGCCATCTGCAAGCACATACTGATAATTGGCCCCGGCAGGAAGGTCGTTCAGGGTGATGTCATACCAGCCATCCCCCGCTGACTGCATGGGATAATCGTGCCCTTCCACCCGCAATGTCATCTGCTGTTGGCCGCTGGCCCACAGCCTGAAACGCACCGCGCCTGTTTCCAGACGAACGGCACCCCACTGTTTTGATACCTGTTCTGACTGCATACGATCACCTCGTTTTACCCGAACTGCCCCTGGGCTGCTTAACTGGATGGTTACGCGGAGGAGAAAAGCCGTAACATGACGTGAATGCTTAGCGCACGAAGATAAACTATAGACCAGGTTAGCGCTGTGCTGTGGCGGGTGTGCGAACAATTAACAGGTGGCGGGGAGGCCCCGCCAGGGGAAGGGTTCAGGAGGCGATGTGTGGCCAGTTGATGGTACCCACGCCGTTAAGCTGTGGGCGGGCGAAGAGGAAGCCCTGGAAGCGCTTAATCCCAGCCGTTTCCAGCCAGCACCACTCTTCCATCTTCTCAATTCCTTCGGCCACCAGGGTGATGCCCAGGTCGGCGCAGCAGCTGACGATAGATTTCACGATCGCCTGTTTCGGGCCGCTGAGGTGAATATTGCTGACAATCTCGCGGTCGATCTTGATTTTATCGGGCTGGAAACGGGTCAGCAGGGACAGCCCCGCGTAACCCGAACCAAAATCATCGATAGCCAGACCGATACCGGCGGCCCGCAGCTGTTTGATCGCGCTATTAAACTGATTGAAACCGGAGATCATCTCGTTCTCCGTCACCTCAATGACCACCTGCTCCGGCACCAGACCATGGCGCAGAATCTGCTCCATCAAAAACTCCACCGCGCCGGGCACATTTACCAGCGACATCGGCAGCAGATTGATGGCGATTTTATGATCGCCAATACCAATTTTTTCGGCCAGCGCGAAGGCATACGCCTTGGTTTGCAGATCCACTTCGTAAACTTTATCCCCGTCGATAGCGCTGAAAAAGCGCTCCGGGCTGCCTCCGTCATTACTGCGGATCAGGGCTTCCAGCGAGGAGATTTTTCCTTCACCAGGCTCGACAATCGGCTGCAGGGCGAACTGGCACATCTGGTTATCGATCAGCTCACCCCGCGCCGGGCCAAAGGGAGCCTGCTCCTGGGTGAGTGTCCACCGTTCAGGAGACGAGGTCGCGGCAGGCTCTGGCCGTTGAGTTTTGCTAATAAATTGCTGAATGAATTTGAAAACCCGGTCTTCCGAAGCCAGATAGCGTTCTATTTTGCTGTAGCTCAGCACGGAGGTCAGGATAGATTTCGGCGTATCAACGCGCAGATCGAAAAGCAACATTCCCACGTTTTCAAAACGACGACGCGGGCCATAATCGCGCATCAGCTCCACCACGCTATGGTGCCGCCTGTCGTCCCGGATGGTCTTGAAAAGCGTATCGACGGTCTCTTCTGCCCCCTCGAGAATTTGCAAAAATTCCGTACCGTTGAAGAGCAAAATACCGGTGACACCCAACTTCACATTGCTGTGCTTCGCTTTTTCGATCAAAGCGGTGAGAGATAACAATTCGCAGGAGGAATTTAACTGGCTTCGGTAGATAAGTGTAGTCAGCACAGCAATGGGTCCCGGTCGGTGAAATGTTGTTATAAGCTATTGTTTAGCATACTTCATATGGTGCTACTAAAGATATCGTTGCGGCCTGTGAATTATACACATTCTGAAATGAACATAACTAATTTGAATGCTTGCCGTCAGGCGCGATAACACGGCGGGTTTCTCGGGCCTCCACCCGGGTGCCATCCTTATCCGTGACCTCCAGTTTCGCAAGGGATTGCCCATCGGCCGTTTGCAGATGAGACATCGCCTCGCCTTCGTTAAACAGGTTCATCTCACCCCATTGACGCAGGCAGACAACCAGCGGGAAGAGCGCCTCACCACGCGCAGTGAGATGATAAGCCTTATATGCCCCGCCTTCGCTGGCTGGGGTCTGCTTCAGGATGCCTGCCTCTGTCAGGGTTTTGAGCCGCGCGGCCAGGATATTTTTGGCTACGCCGGTACTCTTTTGAAAATCACTAAAGCGGGAAATTCCGTCAAACGCGTCGCGGATAATCATCAATATCCAGCGATCGCCCAGCACATTCACGCTGCGGGCTACCGGACAGGTGGTGGTGATAAACGTCTCTTCGTGCGTCATAAAGTACCCTCAACGTAAAAACTGGTTGCAAATAAAAACCAGAACAGGCGATAGTAATCTGGTTTTTATTTAAAACCAGTTTAGAGGGTAATGCAAATGAGCCTGACCGAATCGTCACGCGCCACGCCGCTGCTCACCTCCCGGCAGCTGTTTCTCTTCGCCGTGCTCTGCGCGTTTGCGGTAGCCAATGTCTATATGACCCAGCCCCTTCTCGACCAGATTGCCCATGACCTGCACGCGCGTACCGCAAGCATGGGATGGATTATCACCGCGACCCAGACGGGCTATGGGCTGGGGCTGCTTTTTTTAGTGCCGCTGGGCGACAGAGTGAATCGTAAAACGCTGATCGCCTCATTGATGCTAATGAGCAGCCTGCTGCTGGCGCTCGCCTCGCAGGCAGGGTCACTGCTGATGCTCAGTACCCTTATGGGCGTGGTGGGACTGCTGGCGGTGGTGGTCCAGATTGTGGTGGCCTATACCGCCAGCCTGACGGAGAGTGCGCGCCGGGGCGAAGCGACTGGGAGAGTGACGAGCGGCGTGGTGCTGGGGATCTTACTGGCGCGAGTGGTGGCCGGGTTGCTTGGGGAGTGGAGCTCCTGGCGTATTGTGCTTCTCTTTTCTGCCCTGGCGATGCTGGGCATGGCGCTGCTTTTTATCCGCACCGCGCCGCAGGAGGAAACGCAGAGGCAGCGTCGCCCCTATAGCGAGCTGCTGCTCTCGCTGTTTGCGCTCTGGCGGGAACTGCCTGTGCTGCGGGTGCGCGCCCTCCTCGCTCTGTTGATTTTTATGGCTTTTAGCCTGCTCTGGACTTCGCTGGTGTTCCCGTTAAGCGGTGCGCCGCATGACCTCAGCCCGGGCCAGATTGGTCTGTTCGGGATAGCGGGTATTGCCGGGGCGCTGGCGGCGCGTCAGGCTGGTCTCTTCGCGGATCGCGGCCTGGGGCAGCGGGTCACAGGCGTGGCACTGTTGCTGCTGTTACTGAGCTGGGGGCTGATGGCCTGCGGCGAAGGGTCTCTTATCATTTTGACGCTGGGCATCATTCTGCTGGATTTTGCCGTACAGGCGGTGCACGTCACGAGCCAGAGCCTGATCTTCGCGCAACGTCCACAGGCAACCAGCCGTCTGGTTGCGGTGTATATGGCTTTCTATTCGCTGGGTAGCGCCAGCGGCGCGTGGCTCGCCACCCATTTGTGGGCCTGGGGTGGCTGGCACGCCGTCTGTGCTGCGGGCGCGTTCATCAGCGGGCTGGCGCTGGCGTACTGGGCGCTGTTTGCACGATCCGCTGTAACAGATAGTCGTAGAAAGGGTTTGAGGTAAGTCGCATCATGGCGTCCATGCCGGCGATCAATCCGCCCGTTTCGCCACGCAGGGCCGCATTACCCAGATTTATGCCAAACCGCTGCGGATCGACTGGCCGGGTACCGTAGAGATCGTCCTGCGGCGGGAACGGCAGCGCCACGTGTGAGAGGGAATAGATATCAGCCGGCCAGGGGGTAGTGAGCGGCGTAATCTGCGCCGCCGCTGCCCCGGCGGGCAGCCTGCGCGCGACCGTTTTCAGGGTCTGCGCCGAGGCATTGGTCACCACCGTCGTCGTATAGCGCCGCGGCGGCGGAGGTAGCAGCGCATCAACCGAAAGATACGCCCCAGGACGCAGGAACGGGCGCAGACTGGCGGCCTGGTTGATGTCAAAAATGACCAGCTCGCTGCCGTTAGACGGAAGCAGATTAAACAGCATATCCACCACCGCACGGGTGCTGACGGTGCTGTCCATAACAGACTGGAAGGCCAGTACCGGAGGAAGCGCCGTCAGGCTCTGCTTGTCGGCATAACGGCGGATCTGCTGTTGCAACGCCTGGGTCAGTTGCCAGCTCTGGCGCGCCCCGTTCACTGGGAACGAGTTGTATTTAAAGGGATTGTATTCCGGCTGGATATTCAGCCATGCCGCTTTGGCGAAGGGCGGAAGCAGCGCGGGCAGCCCCGCCAGCCCGGCAAAACGGGCGAAGGCGCTGACGCCAATCATCGGCGAAATCAAAATCAGCTGCTGGGGTTTCGCCAGGTGGTTGTCATCAAGAGCGTCGAGAGCGTATTTCAACGCCAGCGCCCCGCCGTTGGAATAGCCCACCAGATGCAGCGGCACCTTTCCCCCGCCAAGACGACGGGCTTCACGCACGGCCAGACGGGTCACCGCCATCCACTGCTCCCACTCCACATCACTGAGCGCGCCCGGTGCGGTACCGTGGCCCGGCAGACGCGGCACGACGGCCACAAATCCACGCTGTTGATAGTCGGCGGCGATGCGCTGCACGCTGTAGGGGGAGTCAGTTAGTCCATGCAGTAATACCACCGTACCGCGTGGCGTACCCTCAGGCAGCAGCACCCGTGAGCGATTCCCCTGCAACGAAAACTGTCCGGGCCAGACCAGGCTGTTGCGGTAATAGCGGTTCAGCGGCGTCTGCTCGTCACCTTTTGTCTTATCCACCACGTCGCGCTGTAATGCCTGGAAGATCTGCCCTTCCTGACGCAGATAATCGGCAAACGTCGCCTGATCAATATCGCGCGCCGACATCTCCGGCGCAGTCCAGGTGTGCCACGGGTGCAGCGCGGGGCCGGTCTGCGATTTATAAATCCGGAAGGCCAGCAGCACGATCAGGACGACGCCCAGTACCTTAGCGACAATTTTCACGGTGGAGATCAGCTGGGCGCGCATGGGCTTCCTTTCCAGAATGGGATTGACGCTATCTTAGCGCGTTTCTCCCGGCCCACAAAAATGTGATGCCCGTGAGGTATTCACTAATTTCATACCTTCAACGCGGCCTGGCTGCACCAAAAGTGCGCCAGGTTGCACTAATGTTACTCATAAGTTAATTGAATATTGCAGAGAAACCCGCCATTTCTGGCATGGGCTGGATTGGCATGCGTCCTGCATTGTTAATCAGGTAACAGTTTTTCCGGTGATGACAACCCGTTAACAGCGAGGCGGCATGACTCCACACACTGAATTTCTGGCGCGTATAGAAGGCGGTTTTAGCCAGCTCACCCCTACTGAGAAACGGGTTGCGAGCTGGCTGCTGGCCCATGCGGGTCAAATCCCGTTTGAAACGGCAGAGAGCATCGCGCAGGCCACCGGCACCAGCGGTATCACCGTGGGACGTTACTTACGCAAACTGGGCTATCGCAATCTGGATGATGCCAAAAAAAGTCTGCGCGAATGGCCTGCCGCCCCCTATCAGCCCTGGGGGATGAAAGAGCGTCTCGACTCCTGGCACCAGCAGCAGACGCTTCCTGACCGGGCGCAGCGCGCTCTCGCGCTGGAAATGGATGCTATAGGGCATGTTTACCAGCTGGCGCAGAGCGAGAGCTTTCAACGGGTGGTACACCATCTGGCTACCGCTGACGCGGTTTTTGTGCTGGGGATCCAGTCCACCCGCGGCATCGCTAACGCCTTCTTCAGCCATCTGGAGTATCTGCGTCCGCGCGTCATTTATAGCGAAGGGCTCTCCGGCAGCTGGGTTGAGTCGCTCAACTCCGGCTTTAGCCACCCCTACGTGGTACTGACCGATACCCGCGCTTACTCCTCGGTGGCCCGTCAGTTTTGCCGGGTAGCCTGTGAGCGACAGATCCGTACCGTACTGATCACCGATATCTGGTGCCCCTGGGCGCGGGATTACCCCATCGATCTTCTGCAGGTGAAAACCGATACCGGCCACTTCTGGGACTCTCTGGCCCCGGTGAGCTGCCTGTTTAACCTGCTGCTGTCGGGCGTGGTCCAGGCGCTGGGCGATGCCCTGCCCACCCGCCTGGCGGCAAACCGGCAATTACAACAAGAGTTTGGTCAATTCGAACGTTAAGGAGCGGAGCTATGCCCGAAGAGTGTCAACTGGTCGACGTCGCCAGGACGTTTCCTACCCTGCATATCGACCTGAAGTATGCCACGGCCGACAACATTACCGGCCGCCCTGTCTACCGCGAGGCGCGCTGTCTGCTGCATCCGGATGCCATTACCGCGCTGGCGAAAGCGATAAGTATTGCCGACCTCGCCGGTTTACAGCTGCTGGTGTATGACGCCTATCGCCCGCAGGCGGCCCAGGCTCGCCTGTGGGAGGCATGCCCGGATCCGCAATACGTGGTGGATGTCTCTACCGGCTCGAACCACAGCCGCGGTACGGCTATCGACGTCACGCTGATGGACGCCCGCGGGACGGTGCTGGATATGGGGGCGGGCTTTGATGAAATGCACGACCGCTCTCACGCCTTTCACCCCTCCGTTCCGCCCGAGGCGCAGCGCAACCGTCTGCTGCTGAACGGCATCATGGCCGGCGGGGGATTTGTTGGCATCAGTTCCGAATGGTGGCACTTCGAGCTGCCGCTTGCTGCCAGCTATCCGCTGCTTGAAGACCGTTTCGCCTGTTTTTGACGCACACCCTTTTACTCGCTGGAGCCTTACTATGAACACACTCAACCTGTTTCGCCCCGCGCTGATTGCCGCGGCCCTCGCCCTGGCGCTCCCTGCCGCTCAGGCCGCGGTGCCGAAAGATATGCTGGTCATTGGTAAAGCCGCCGACCCGCAAACCCTCGATCCGGCCGTGACCATCGATAATAACGACTGGACGGTGACCTACCCCTCTTATCAACGTCTGGTGCAGTACAAGCCGGGCTCAACGGAGATTGAAGGCGATCTTGCCAGCGGCTGGAAAGCATCCGAGGACCAGAAAACCTGGACCTTCACCCTGCAAGACAACGCCCGTTTCGCCGACGGCACCCCGGTCACCGCTGAGGCAGTCAAGGCCTCGTTTGAGCGGCTGCTGAAAATTGGTCAGGGACCGGCAGAGGCCTTCCCTAAAGATTTGCAGGTCGAAGCGGTGGATGCGCACACGGTGAAATTCATTCTGAACCAGCCGTTTGCGCCATTCCTCTATACGCTGGCCAACGATGGGGCCTCGATTATTAACCCGGCGGTCCTGAAAGCTAACGCGGCGGATGATGCGCGCGGATATCTGGCGCAACACACGGCCGGATCCGGTCCCTTTATGTTGAAAAGCTGGCAGAAAGGCCAGCAGTTAATCCTGGTACCCAATCCGCACTGGCCAGGGGAAAAACCGGCGTTTAAGCGCGTTTCGGTGAAGATCATCGGTGAGAGCGCATCTCGCCGTCTGCAGCTTTCGCGGGGTGATATCGATATCGCCGACGCCCTGCCGGTGGATCAGCTCACCGCCCTGAAGCAGGAGGGCAAAGTGACCGTGGCCGAGTACCCCTCCCTGCGAGTGACCTACCTCTACCTGAACAACAGCAAAGCGCCACTGAACCAGGTCGATCTGCGTCGGGCCATCTCCTGGTCTACCGATTATCAGGGGATGGTGAAAGGGATCCTGAGCGGCAACGGTAAGCAGATGCGCGGCCCCATTCCTGAGGGGATGTGGGGCTTTGACGCTACGGCCCAGCAGTACAGTCTGGACGAAGCCAAGGCCAAAGCGGCGCTGGAAAAGGTGAAAGAGAAACCGGCCAGCCTCACCTTCCTCTACTCAGATAACGATCCGAACTGGGAGCCGATCGCCCTCTCTACCCAGGCCAGCCTCGGTAAGCTCGGGATTAACGTCAAGCTGGAAAAACTGGCGAACGCCACCATGCGGGATCGCGTAGGCAAAGGCGATTACGACATGGCGATCGGTAACTGGAGTCCGGATTTCGCCGACCCGTACATGTTTATGAACTACTGGTTCGAATCGGACAAAAAAGGGCTGCCGGGTAACCGCGCTTTCTATGAGAACAAAACGGTCGATTCGCTGCTGCAAAGTGCGCTGAAGACCACCGACCAGGCCGAACGGACCAAAGATTACCAGCAGGCGCAGAAGATCGTGATCGACGAAGCGGCCTACGTCTATCTGTTCCAGAAAAACTACCAGCTGGCGATGAACAAAGAGGTCAAAGGTTTCACCTTTAACCCGATGCTTGAGCAGGTGTTCAACATCGCCACGATGAGCAAATAAGCGTGAGCCGGCGCCGGGGGCCCGGCGCCGCAGGAGGGGCGTATGACATTCTGGAGCATTGTGCGGCAGCGCTGCTGGGGGCTTATCCTGGTCGTGGCTGGCGTCTGTATCATCACCTTTATCATTTCGCACATGATCCCCGGCGATCCGGCGCGTCTGCTGGCAGGCGACCGCGCCAGTGAGGAAATTGTGCAAAATATTCGGCTACAGCTGGGGCTCGACCAGCCGTTATATGTGCAATTTGGCCACTACGTGAATGCGCTGGCACACGGCGATCTGGGGACGTCGATACGCACTGGCCGCCCGGTGGCGGAGGAGCTGAAGGCGTTCTTCCCGGCGACACTCGAACTGGCGTTTTGCGCCCTGTTGCTGGCGCTGCTCATTGGCGTGCCGCTCGGGATTTTGTCGGCTGTTTACCGTAACCGCTGGCTGGATCATCTGGTGCGCCTGATGGCCATCACCGGTATTTCGACCCCCGCTTTCTGGCTAGGGCTGGGGGTGATTGTTCTCTTTTACGGTCAGCTACAAATTCTGCCCGGCGGCGGCAGGCTTGACGACTGGCTGGATCCCCCTGCTCATTTCACCGGCTTCTACCTGATAGATGCGCTGATCGAAGGCAACGGCGAAGTCTTCTTTAATGCGCTTCAGCACCTGATTTTACCCGCCCTGACCCTGGCCTTTGTCCACCTGGGGATTGTGGCGCGGCAGATCCGTTCGGCGATGCTGGAACAGTTGAGCGAGGATTATATTCGTACCGCCCGCGCCAGCGGTCTGCCGGGCTGGTACATCATTATGCGCTATGCCTTGCCGAACGCGATGATCCCGTCCATCACCGTGCTGGGGCTGGCGCTGGGCGACCTCCTCTATGGCGCGGTGCTGACTGAAACCGTCTTTGCGTGGCCGGGAATGGGGGCCTGGGTGGTGACCTCGATTCAGGCGCTGGATTTTCCGGCAGTAATGGGCTTTGCGGTGGTGGTATCGCTGGCCTACGTGATAGTCAATCTGGTGGTGGATCTGCTCTATCTGTGGATCGACCCCCGTATCGGGCGCGGAGGTGCTGAATGATGTTAAGCCAGGAAACGCCAGTGACCGTAAAGGCCACGCCGCCCCGCATCGACTGGGCAAAAATAATATGGCTGCTGCGCCAGAGTCCGCTGACGCTGGTGGGCGGGCTGATCATGCTCTTGATGCTGCTGTTAATGATCCTGTCACCCTGGATTGTTCCGCACGACCCGAATGCGCTCGATCTCACCGCGCGTTTACAGGCGCCGTCGGCGAGCTACTGGTTTGGTACCGATGAGGTCGGACGCGATCTGTTTAGCCGGGTGCTGGTGGGTAGCCAACAATCCATCGCCGCGGGGCTGGCGGTGGTGGTAATAGCCGGTGGCATTGGCTCACTGCTGGGCTGTTTCTCCGGTGTCATCGGCGGACGTGGCGACGCCATCATTATGCGCGTCATGGACATTATGCTGTCGATCCCCTCGCTGGTCCTCACCATGGCGCTGGCCGCAGCCCTGGGGCCAAGCCTGTTCAATGCCATGCTGGCAATTGCTATCGTCCGTATTCCGTTTTATGTGCGCCTGGCGCGCGGTCAGACGCTGGTGGTACGCCAGTTCACCTATGTGCAGGCGGCGCGCACCTTTGGCGCGTCACGCTGGCATTTGATCAGCTGGCATATTCTGCGCAACGCCCTGCCGCCGCTCATTGTCCAGGCATCGCTGGATATCGGCAGCGCCATTCTGATGGCAGCCACGCTAGGATTCATCGGACTGGGGGCACAGCAGCCCACCGCTGAATGGGGGGCGATGGTGGCTGTTGGCCGTAATTATGTGCTCGATCAGTGGTGGTATTGCGCCTTTCCGGGTGCGGCCATTCTGATTACCGCCGTGGGTTTTAACCTGTTCGGCGACGGCATTCGCGACCTGCTTGATCCGAAATCGGGAGGAAAACAGTAATGGGAGACGCAGTCTTAGCCATCGACAATTTACACCTGAGCTTTCCTGTTTTTCGCGGTGAAGTGCATGCTCTGAACCGCGTCTCGCTGGAGGTCAAGCGCGGCGAAATCGTGGGGGTGGTAGGCGAATCGGGCTCCGGTAAATCGGTTACCGCCATGCTGGCAATGCGCCTGCTGCCTGAGGGGAGTTATCGCATTCACAGCGGTCAGGTGACGCTGCTCGGGGAGGACATGCTCACTGCCCACGAAAAACAGCTGCGCCAGTGGCGTGGCGCCCGGGTGGCGATGATTTTTCAGGAGCCGATGACCGCCCTTAACCCGACCCGGCGCATCGGCCGACAGATGATGGAGGTGATCCGCCAGCACCAGCCGCTCTCCCGCCGCGAGGCGCAGCAAAAGGCCATTTCGCTACTGGAGGAGATGCAGATCCCCGATGCGGCGCGGGTGATGGATCGCTACCCGTTCGAACTCTCAGGGGGGATGCGCCAGCGGGTGATGATCGCCCTGGCCTTCTCCTGCGAGCCGGATCTGATTATCGCCGATGAACCCACCACCGCGCTGGATGTGACCGTCCAGCTGCAGGTGCTGCGGTTGCTGAAGCATAAAGCCCGCGCCAGCGGCACCTCGGTGCTGTTCATTAGCCACGATATGGCGGTCGTCTCGCAACTCTGCGATCGACTGTATGTCATGTATGCCGGAAGCGTGATCGAAACGGGGGCGACCGATGCCCTGATTGCCCACCCGGTGCATCCCTACTCTATCGGCCTGCTGCAGTGCGCCCCGGAAAATGGCGAACCGCGCGAAATGCTGCCGGCGATCCCCGGCACCGTACCCAACCTGACCCGTTTGCCCACGGGGTGCGCGTTTCGCGAACGCTGCTTCGCCGCCGGGGCACAATGTAGCCAGATACCGCCGCTCTCACCGCACGGTGCCACCGGCCAGCTCGCGGCCTGCTGGTATCCGCAACTGGAGACTCGTCATGTCTGAAGTATTACTTGAGCTTAATCGCGTGCATGTGAATTTTCCGGCGCGGAAAAACTGGCGGGGACGGGTGACAGAACAGGTTCATGCCCTGAACGGGCTCGATTTGCAGATCAAACGCGGTGAAACCCTGGGGGTGGTTGGTGAGTCGGGGTGCGGTAAAAGCACCCTGGCCCAACTGCTGATGGGCATGCTGAAGCCCAGCACGGGCGAATGCTGCCACCATGACCGCAGCGGGATGCAGATGGTGTTTCAGGATCCGCTCTCCTCCCTCGATCCGCGCCTGCCGGTCTGGCGGATCATCACTGAACCCGTGTGGATAAAAACGCGCAGTAACGAACGCGCCCGCCGCAGTCTGGCCGAAGCGCTGGCGCAACAGGTGGGGATTCGCCCCGAATATCTCGATCGTCTACCGCATGCCTTTTCTGGCGGGCAGCGCCAGCGAATCGCCATTGCCAGGGCATTGTCATCGGACCCCGATATCATCGTGCTGGATGAGCCTACCAGCGCGCTGGATATTTCTGTGCAGGCACAGATTCTGAATCTGCTGGTCAATTTACAGCGTGAGCGGACGCTAACCTATGTGCTGATTTCCCATAATGTCTCGGTGGTCCGGCACATGAGTGACCGGGTGGCGGTGATGTATCTGGGGCAGATCGTTGAGCTGGGCGAGACACAGCAGGTACTGAATAGCCCGTCCCACCCTTACACCCAGCTGCTGCTGGACTCGGTACCGAAAACCGGCGCGCCGCTGGATGATGCCCTGGCATTACGAAAAACCGATCTGCCGGGCAATCGTCAGCTGCCGACGGGCTGCTATTTCCGCGACCGCTGTCCGTTGGCCACCGCAGGCTGCGAACAGCCGCAGGCGCTTGCCTCGGTTTCGGGTGGCCGGGCGGTGCGCTGTTGGCGTAAGCTTGAGTAATGCGTTTATTACTTGTTTTGGCCTTTTTACCCCCCCTGCTCTGGGCGGCACCGCTGGTGCCGCCGCCGGGGTTTACCCGCCCCCTGCCGCACACTCTGGCCGGAAAGTGTGTCGATCTGCCTGCCCCCTGGACCGGGGCGCTGGATTTTCCCAGTAAATATGCAGGTTCAGACAGCGCGCGCGCCACCCTGAACCCTACAGCGGAACGCGCGTTTCGCGCCCAGACCCAACCTATTGTCGACTTTGAACGCGGTATCTCGACCATGGTCTGGCGCTATAAACAGAGCGGCGATCCCGCCACGCTCAACTGTCTCCTGAAGGGTTATCGCGCATGGGCCCGCGCGGGGGCATTAACCTCAATCCAGACCAACCATACCGGGCGGGCAATGCGTAAATGGGCGCTGGCCACACTCGCTACAGGCTGGCTGGCGCTACAACCGCAGCCTGAAGACGCGCAGGTTGCGCACTGGCTCGGGGAACTGGCGGACCTGGTGGTGGCAGACTGGGACGGTCTGGCGCTGCAAAAAACCAATAATCACAGCTACTGGGCAGCCTGGGCGGTGATGGCCACGGCGGTTGCGCTCGACCGTCAGGATCTGTACGACTGGTCAATAAAGGTGTTTCGCCTTGCCGCCGGGCAGATCGCCGCCGACGGGCAGCTACCCAACGAACAAAAACGCGGTGCACGCGCGCTGGCTTATCATAATTACGCCCTGCAACCGCTGGTGATGATCGCCAGCTTTGCTGCAGCGAACGGACAGGATCTACTGAAGGAGAATCATGGTGCCCTGGGGCGGCTGGCGGGATACGTTCTGAGTCAGAGAGAAACCGATCCGGTGTGGCTGGCGCCCTGGTGCAATCTGACCCGGTGTAACGCCACGACGCGCGCCCTGCGTGACGCCCGTCAACCGCTTGAAAGCCGCCGTCTCGGCGGCAATCTCACGCTTATTTATGCGCCCTAGATCTGCGCCATACCGCCATCGACAAACAGTTCGGTGGCATTGATAAAGCTGGCGGCATCGGAGGCCAGGAAGGCCACGGCTTTACCCACCTCTTCCGGTTCGCCAATGCGTTGCAGCGGGACCTGAGCGGCCAGTGCGTCGAACAACCCCTGGCGCTGCTCTTCCGGTACCAAATCGCCAAGTCCTGGGGTTTTAATCGGGCCAGGGCTTACCACGTTAATCCGCACACCGCGCCCCTGTAAATCCAGCGCCCAGGATCGGGCAAAGTTACGTACCGCCGCCTTGCTGGCGCTGTAAACACTGAAATTAGCCGTTCCCATCACCGAGACCGTAGAGCCGGTCAGGATCACCGAAGACCCATTCGACAGCAGCGGCAGCGCCTTCTGTACGGTAAAGAGCACGCCGCGCACGTTAGTGGCGAAAATACGGTCAAAATGTTCTTCGGTAATTTCTCCCAGCGGCAACATCTCGCCGCCGCCCGCGTTGGCAAAGAGGATATCCAGCCGCCCGGCCTGTTCTGCGATCTGTCCATAAACCTTATCGAGGTCGGCAAGCTGCGATGCGTCTGCGCGGATGCCGGTGGCAGCATCGCCCAGCGCGGTCAGCGCTTTCTCCAGCTCGGCTTCGCGACGACCGGTGATGTACACCTTCGCCCCCTGCGCAATTAACTCTTTGGCCGTTGCCAGACCGATGCCGCTGGTGCCGCCGGTGACGAGTGCGATTTTTCCATTCAGTGCGTTGTTCATGTGATTTACCTTGTGGTTGCGTTTGTAACTTTCTGTGGGGCTAATCTAACGCTTGCCGGATTAGAGAAAAATCAGCAAAAATGGAAATGACTCTTTCTGTGTGTGCATAATCGAGGGCTGGCGGTGGATCAATTATTGGCAATGCGCGCGTTTGCGCGAGTGGTAGAAAGCGGGAGTTTTACCCGGGCGGCAGACTCGTTGAATATGCCGAATGCGACCCTCAGCAAACTGGTGAAATCGCTGGAAGCGCATCTGGGCGTACAGCTATTACAGCGCACCACCCGTCGGGTAAACGCTACGCCTGAAGGACGCGAGTATTACGAGAAAGCCTCACGAGTGCTGATTGATATTGAAGATATCGACACCGCCTTTAATACGGCAAAACAGCAGCCTCAGGGGCAACTGCGCATCGACGTGGGTGGCTCAACGGCGCGGGATGTGCTCATCCCTGCGCTGCCAGATTTTATGCGCCAGTTTCCCGGCATCCGCCTGGAGCTTGGCGTGGCCGACCGGCCGGTTGATTTGATCCGCGGCAGCGTGGATTGCGTGATCCGCGGTGGTGCGCTGGAAGACTCGTCACTGATTGCGCGGCATATCGGTAATGCGGAGATGGTGACCTGCGCCACGCCCGCCTATCTGAAGCACCACGGCACCCCCGCCTATCCCGAAGAGCTACGCAATGGCCACCGGCTGGTAAGCTATCTCTCTCCGGTCACTGGCCGTCCTTTTCCCTTTCGTTTTACCGACGAGGATGGGGTGCGGGAAATGGTGATGCCCCATGCTATCGGCATCAATGAGAGCAATGCTCACCTGGCCGCGGCGGTGGCAGGTATGGGTATTGTGCAAACTTTTCGCTATTCGGCTGGTGAATTGATACGGGAAGGGAAACTGGTTGAGATCTTGGTGAAATGGCGACCGCCGCGGTATCCGTTTTATGTGGTCTATCCACAAAACCGGCATGTGACGCATCGGTTGAGGGTATTTATCGACTGGCTGACGGCAATCTTCCCCGAGGGATTGAATGGCCCGGGACGTTGATGGATAGCCGGGCGCGCGGCCCGGCCAGACCATTAATTCAGTTTATAGTCCAGGGTGATCTCAGCGTTCAGCACCTGCGACACCGGGCAACCGGCTTTGGCCTTCTGAATAATGCCGTCGAACTGCTGTGGATCAATGCCAGGCACAGTCACTTTACTCTCCAGGGCAATTTTGCTGATGGCAAAACCGCTGTCGGTTTTATCCAGTGACACTACCGCTTTGGTATCAATGGAATCGGCTGTGTAACCCGCTTCACCCAACATCAGCGAAAGCGCCATTGAGAAACAGGCTGCATGCGCCGCGCCGATCAGTTCTTCCGGGTTGGTACCGGCCGCCCCTTCAAAGCGAGTATTGAAGCCGTAGGGCTGCTGGTTGAGCACGCCGCTTTCGGTAGAAACCGTCCCTTTACCGCGTTTGATGTCACCAGACCAGTGTGCCGAACCGTGTTTATGAATCGTCATGCTTGTTCTCCTTTTGACATACAAAGGGTTAAGTATAGACCACCCTTTTTGCCTGACCCGAAACACGGATAATTCTTGTTAATTGCGCAGATGTTGTTCAACTGCGTCAAGGAAAAGGCGCAGCGCGGCGGGCTGGTATTCGCGTGACTGATAGATACCGAAAATAGACAAGGGCTTAGGCGTGAGTTCGGGCAATACCGGCACTAGTTCACCCTGCGCCAGCGCAGCCTGCGCCTCCTGCTCGGGCAGCATGGCAATTCCGCAGTGGGCTACCGCAGCAGCCAGTAAGAGCGATGAGATACTGGCGCTGAGATTCCCCCCGACGGCTACGCTCAGCCCCTCCCCCTCAGGGGTGATAAATTGCCAGGACTGCCCGGCAAAAAAGCTGTAATGCAGACAGTTATGCTGAGCTAATGCCTGCGGGTGCTGCGGTGTGCCATGAGTAGCCAGATAGTGCGGCGAGGCGCAGAGCACTGACCTACAGCGCCCCAGCTTACGGGCAATCATGCCCGGCTCCGGGTTATCCGTGATGCGAATAGCGACGTCGATCCGTTCACCCACCAGGCTGACCGGGTGATTATTCACGTCCAGCTCGACGCGCACCTGCGGGTAGCGCGCCAGAAAATCAGGCAAAATGGGGGCAAGCATATGGAGGGCGGTAAAATGGGCGCAGGCGACGCGTAACGTACCGGAGGGCAGATCGCGGGGTGCATGGCCCTCGATCTCGTGCGACAGCTGCGCCAGCGTACGGGTTTTCTGCAGCACGTTCTCCCCTGCCGCCGTCAGCGTGAGCTTGCGGGTCGAACGGTTCACCAGCCGGGTTCCGGCCCACTTCTCCATCTGTTCCAGATAGCGGCTCACCATCGGGCGTGAAATGCCCAGCGCACGGGCTGCCGCGCTCAGGCTCCCCAGTTCACATATGCGGTTATAGACCTGAGCGGCAATGACGCGATCCATGAAAACTCCATTTGTTCGATTTATGAAACTAAGCATGTCTTGTTTCAGTAATTCTGGCAAATGCGCTGAGGGGTACAATAGCGGCTTTGTTGCTAACCGAGACCCGAAGATGAAGCTTACCCACCTTGCCGTACTGTGCACCCTTATCACCCCCGCCGCCTTTGCGGCCCCCTTAACCGTAGAGAACTATAACCCGCAGGAGAACGCGATTTTTGCCGTCTCTTCAACGCTGGTTTATGGCGCGAAAGAGGCGGTCCTTTTTGATGCGCAGTTCAGCGTGAAAGATGGCGAAGCGCTGGTCGAGAAAATTCGTCGCAGCGGCAGGAAGCTGAACAAAATTGTGATCACCTCCGGCGACCCGGATTTCTACTTTGGTCTGCAGCCGCTGGTGAAGGCCTTCCCGGAGGCCAAAATTCTGGCAACCCGGCAGGTAGTGGATCACATTAACGCCACCAAAGAGGCGAAACTGCAATTCTGGGGACCGCAGATGAAAGACGGTGCGCCGACTACTCTGTACGTGCCGCAGGTGCTGGCCTCCACAACTTTTATGATCGACGGCGAAAAAGTGTCGATAGAGCATGCTGACGATTACGCGGCTTACGTCTGGATCCCGTCCGCGAAAACCATCCTGGGGGGAACCGGCGTTTCCTGGGGCATCCACGTCTGGACGGCGGATACGCAAACCAAAGAATCCCGCCAGCAGTGGCAACAGACGCTGGCGGCGATGGCGGCCCATCAGCCAGAGCGGGTCATTCCGGGGCATTACCTCGGTACGCCGCCTGCGGGAGCGGAGGCGATTCGTTTTACTCAGCATTATCTTGCCCAGTTTGAAACTGCCCTGGCGCAGCATAAAACATCGGCGGATGTGATTAACACCATGAAAAAAGCCTATCCTGACCTGGCTGAAGTCAGCTCACTTGAGTTAAGCGCCAAAGTGAATACCGGCGAAATGAAGTGGTAATAAGCTAACCTCCTCCTGCTATAGTGAATAATTCGTATAGCAGGAGGAATGATGCAAACGACAGTAAGAGGTATTGACCACATAGGTATTACGGTGCCTGATATTGAACAAGCCACGTTATTTTTAGAACAGGCACTGGACGCGCGCGTTTTATATCGCTCTGTCGAACCCGGCAGCGAGAATATTGACCCTGAGGCGCAGCAGCATACGTTAAGATTATTCCCCGGCACGGAAATACGCGCCATCCGCATGCTGGCCTTGCCGCACGGCCCCGGTATCGAACTCTTTGAAATGCACGGCCCACACCAACAGTCCCCCGCCCGCCCCAGCGATTTTGGCCTGCAACACTTTGCTGTCTATGTCGATGATTTTTCGCAGGCAATCAGCCGTTTTACCGCAGCCGGCGGCGAAATGTTTACCGAACCAAAAGCGCTCTCTTTTCCCGCCGAAAAAGGAGAAGGTAATGCGTTTTGTTATGGTAAAACTCCATGGGGGAGCGTGATTGAATTGATCTCGTGGCCTTCACCAATGCCTTATGAAAAATATACGGAACTGCGTCGCTGGAAGCCATAATATATTCTTCAAATACAGTTTGATGATATTTTTATTTCCAGGACGAATCTTAAACACAGCGGTAAAAATATTTGTCATTCTGAATGCGTATTATGTTTTTGCGAGCCGTACCATTAAACAGAGAACGACACGGAGGCAACATGTTTAATTATTATTCTGCGACCAACTCTTCCGCACAGCCGGAACTGGTAAATGCCATTGCACAGGGTCTACGTGCCGAAATGGGTGCTGTCACCGAAGATGACATTTTGATGGAGCTGACCAAATGGGTCGAAGCGTCAGACAATGACATCCTCAGTGATATCTACCAGCAGACCATTAACTACGTGGTTAGCGGTCAGCACGCAGCTTTATAAAAGCCTGCTAAGCTCAATGGGCAACCTTCAGGGTTATATTTCGTTTGCGTAAGCAGACTGGTCCTTAAAACTATCAACAGGATTGAGGAGTTAAGATGAAATCGAACCGTCAGGCACGTCACATTCTGGGGCTGAACTACAAACTCTCTAACCAGAGAAAAGTGGTGATTGAAAACAATCAGGAGTCAGTTACCACCCATGCGACCGGCAGAAAGCGCCACGCAGATAAATAAAGCACACACTGTGATGCGAAACGCCATCGATTTTATCGGTGGCGTTTTTGTTTCCAGAGTGCGGAAATTAATATTCACCTCATTTATACTACCCTCCACCGCAGCCCTGAAGCCAGGCCATCGATGCTGAAAAACGACAATGCCAGGGACCGGATATTCAAAAATTAAGTGAGTGACATGGACAACAAACTGAAAAAACATCGTTCCCTTTACATCCCCTATGCCGGCCCTGTCCTGCTGGAGTTCCCGCTCCTGAACAAGGGCAGCGCCTTTAGCCTGGAAGAGCGCAGCAACTTCAACCTGCTCGGCCTGTTGCCCGAAGTGGTAGAAACCATTGAAGAACAGGCGGAACGCGCCTGGATCCAGTACCAGGGCTTCAAGACTGAAATTGATAAACACATCTACCTGCGCAATATTCAGGACACCAACGAAACCCTCTTCTATCGCCTGGTACAAAACCACCTCGAAGAGATGATGCCGGTCATCTACACCCCGACCGTTGGCGCCGCCTGCGAACGTTTCTCTGAAATTTATCGTCGTTCCCGCGGGGTGTTCATCTCTTACCAGAATCGTCACAACATGGACGATATTCTGCAGAACGTGCCGAACCACAACATTAAAGTCATTGTGGTCACCGACGGGGAGCGCATCCTCGGCCTGGGGGATCAGGGCATTGGCGGAATGGGGATCCCTATCGGCAAGCTGTCGCTCTACACCGCCTGTGGCGGCATCAGCCCGGCGTATACCCTGCCGGTAGTTCTGGATGTGGGCACCAATAATCCGCAGCTGCTCAACGACCCACTCTATATGGGCTGGCGTCACCCGCGTATTACCGATGAAGAGTATTATCAGTTTGTGGACGACTTCATCCAGGCGGTTAAACATCGCTGGCCGGACGTGCTGTTGCAGTTCGAAGATTTTGCCCAGAAGAACGCCATGCCGCTGCTTAACCGCTATCGCGATGAGATCTGCTCTTTCAACGATGACATCCAGGGCACCGCTGCCGTCACGGTGGGTACCCTGATCGCCGCCAGCCGTGCGGCAGGCAGTCAGCTGAGTTACCAGAAGATCGTCTTCCTGGGCGCGGGCTCTGCCGGGTGTGGTATCGCCGAGCAGATTATTGCCCAGACCCAGCGGGAAGGATTAAGCGAAGAGCTGGCCCGTTCGCGTGTCTTTATGGTGGATCGGTTTGGTCTGCTGACCGACGCGATGCCAAATCTGCTGCCGTTCCAGAGCAAACTGGTGCAGAAGCGCGACAACCTCAAAAACTGGGATACCGACAACGAAGTCCTCTCCCTGCTGGACGTGGTGCGTAATGTTAAGCCGGATATCCTGATTGGCGTCTCTGGCCAGACGGGTCTCTTCACCGAAGAGATCATCCGCGAGATGCACAAATATTGCGCTCGCCCGATCGTGATGCCGCTCTCTAACCCGACATCTCGTGTGGAAGCGACGCCGCAGGACATTATCGCCTGGACCGAAGGGAACGCGCTGGTCGCGACCGGCAGCCCGTTTGCGCCAGTGGTGTGGAAGGATAAAACCTACCCGATTGCCCAGTGCAATAACTCTTACATTTTCCCGGGTATCGGCCTTGGGGTCATTGCCTCCGGTGCTTCGCGCATTACTGACGAGATGTTGATGTCAGCCAGTGAAACCCTGGCCAAGCACTCTCCTCTGGTCAATAACGGAGAGGGGCTGGTCCTGCCTGAGCTGAAGGATATCCATGTGGTCTCCCGCGCAATTGCGTTTGCCGTGGGCAAGATGGCGCAACAGCAAGGCGTGGCGGTGAAGACCTCCGCCGATGCGTTGCAGCAGGCGATTGATGATAATTTCTGGATGCCGGAGTACCGGAGTTATCGTCGTACATCGATTTAAGATCGTAACGGTAACGTCGGTTGTCATGCCAGCCAGTTAAGCAATCCGGCGTTGCTAAGACAGTAGAGTGGAAAGGTTCCGTTCACTAAGGCATCTCTGCGTTATGCCGCTTCCTCTGCGGTGAACGGAACAATTCCACCGTGCTTAACCGATCGGCAATGACAACCTCGGTTGCCGTTTTTTTTGCTGACGCTCTGTGCCTTATCCGTTACTTTGCCCTTTCACCGCTAGCCAAAACCCTTCCGTCCCGCTACACTCCCTTCACCCATTAATCTAATGAATATATAAGGAGGCTAATTATGCTGTACTGTGAAATCTTTCTGTTTTCACGTACTTATGGTGATCGCACCTGCTCAAGCGTTATCGATATCGTGCTGCGATAACTTCGGCTTGAGCGAAGACACCATTCACTAAACCCTTCTCTCGGGCTTACCGGGTTATCGTCAGCGTTGTTTGACGAGGTATTTTCATGCCTGTAACTCTTGAGTAAGCAAATGAGCACATTACTAACTGCACAATCCCTTCGTGTTGATACGGCGTTTGGCACGCTTTTCGACAACCTCTCCTTTACACTGAAAAAAGGCGACCGCATTGGTCTGCTGGGCGATAACGGCTGCGGGAAAAGTACCCTTCTGAAGATCCTTGACGGCACCGACTCCCCTCTTACGGGCACGGTGACGCTGGCCGGACACTGCCTGATGGCGCGAGTGGAACAGCACCTTCCGGAGGCGCTCTATCCGCTGTCGTTGCTGGACGCGGTACTGGCACAACTCCCTGCACCCGAGCGTGACAGCCTGCGCTGGCGGGCAGAAACGTTACTTGCCGGCATGGGTTTTGCCAGTCAGGATCTGGCGTTAACGTCAGCGACGCTCAGCGGCGGGCAGCATACCCGTCTGCTGCTGGCGCGAGCGCTGATTCGCGAGCCCGATCTCTTGCTGCTGGATGAACCCAGTAACCACCTCGATCTGCCTACGCTGCTCTGGCTGGAGACGTTTTTACAGCGCTGGACGGGGAGCTTTGTGCTGGTCTCGCATGACAGACAACTGCTGGATGCGGTGACCAACGGCAGCTGGATCCTGCGCGACCAACGCCTGCACTACTTCACTCTTCCCTGCACCCATGCGCGCCGCGCACTCTCTGAGCGGGACGAAAGCGATGCACTTCGCCACAAAGCCGAACAGAAAGAGATTGACCGGATCGCCGCCAGCGCCAAACGGCTGGCAACCTGGGGCAAGGTCTATGACAACGAAGATCTCTCCCGCAAAGCGAAGCAGATGGAACGTCAGGTCGAACGGCTTAAAGAGAGTCAGACCGATCTGACGGCAGGCTCACCCTGGACGTTAACCCTGCGTGGCGACGCCCTGCGTGCTGACCGTCTTCTGGAGATGACAACTCTTGCGGTGCCGCCCGCGCCGGGCCTGAGCCCGCTCTTTACGCTGGATAGCGCCCGGCTAAAAAGCGGCGACCGGGTAGCCATAGTCGGACGTAACGGCTGTGGGAAATCATCGCTGATGAGGCTTATCTGGCAGCAATTTATCGCCGGGCAAGCCGCTGAGGCACTGAATATCCACCCGCGGGTTACGCTCGGTTATTACGACCAGACCCTGCATCAACTGCCGGATGACGCCAGCCTGCTGGAAGCACTGGCGCCTTTCGCTGCCGATCCTCAGCGTCGCAAAATGGCCCTGATTAGCGCTGGCTTCCCGTGGATACGGCACGGTCAGGCTGTGAGTACCCTGAGCGGCGGCGAGCGTTCGCGGCTGCTGTTCATTGGGTTGACGCTGGCACGATTTAGTTTGCTGATGCTGGACGAGCCGACCAACCACCTGGATATGGAAGGCAAAGAGGCGCTGGCCGGTACCCTGGAACAGTTCGAGGGCGGCGTACTGCTGGTGAGCCACGATCGTCAGTTGATACGCCAGAGCTGTAATCGCTTCTGGCTCATTGAGGACGGTAAGCTTAGCGAGTGGCATGATGCTGACGCGGTGTTTGAGCGTCTGCGCCATAGCGTCCAACTTCCGGCGGTAGCTGACGACTCCGTTGACGTTCAACACGAGGAAAACGAGGATCTGCTGGAACGGCTGATTGCGCTGGAGACACTGCTTGCAGAAGATCTGGCGCGCAAGCCTAAACATCAGAAACCCCTGCTGCAGGCGCAGTGGCGTGAGGCCATCGACAGGCTAACGGCACAGCTGTAAACCACAGCCCGGCGGCCTTGCGCCGCCGGGCTGCATAGCAGTTATTGCGCAGGTTTCGCTTTCCAGGCATCCCATGCCTGTTTAATTTCCTGCTTCGCGGTCGCGGCATCGTTAAAGCCATTCAGCTCCACTTTTTTGCGCCCTTCCGGCAGCTCCTTATAGACGCGGAAAAAGGCTTCCAGACGTTGCTGCTCAATCTTCGGCAGATCGCTCAGCTCTTTAATGTCATCGTAGGTTGGGTCGATTTTGCTTGCCGGTACGGCCACGATTTTGTCATCTTTTTCGCCGCCATCGATCATCTTCAGCACGCCAATGGCGCGCAGTTTGATCAGGGTGCCGGGTGCCATCGGCGCACGGGTATAAAACACCACGTCCAGCGGATCGCCATCCCCTGCCAGCGACTGGGTCAGGGACCCGTAGTTCGCCGGATAGGCCACCGGCATAGACTGGAAACGATCGGCAATGATAAAGCCCGTTTTGGCATCGGTTTCGTATTTAATAATCCCGCCAGCCGGGATTTCAGTGACCGCGTAAAACTCTTCCGGGTTATTCTCCGGCTGCGGGAACTCAAGAATATTTTGGGCCTGAACGGAGGCAGATAACAGCAGGCTCACGGCGAGCACTTTTTTGACCAGGTGCATTGTCTTTTAACTCTTTGGTTATTAGGAAGACAACACCTTACGGAGCAAAAATGTCAGAAACATGACGGTTTGTTGACGAAACCGATAGCCTACCATTCATCATAGTTATTAATCATTCAGCCCCTCCCACCAGGCAAAATACCGACAAAATTATTACATTATGTTGCTCTGCCCTTGCCGGATTGATTGAAAGAATTAATCCTTAAGAGGTATATCGTTAGTGCGATATGCCGGACCTGCCTCGCAGATCTCATCATGAACATGGAGAAACATATGAAAGCTGCAGTTGTGACAAAAGACCATCATGTGGACGTGACCGACAAAACCCTTCGCGCACTCAAGCATGGCGAAGCGCTGCTGAAGATGGAGTGCTGTGGCGTGTGCCATACCGATCTTCACGTTAAAAATGGCGATTTTGGTGACAAAACCGGGGTGATTCTCGGGCATGAAGGTATCGGGGTCGTGAAAGAAGTTGGGCCGGGCGTCACCTCCCTCAAGGTGGGTGACCGTGCAAGCGTCGCCTGGTTCTTTGAGGGATGTGGTCATTGCGAATACTGTAACTCGGGCAACGAAACCTTATGCCGCACGGTAAAAAATGCCGGCTATTCAGTGGACGGTGGCATGGCTGAAGAGTGCATCGTTACCGCCGACTACTCAGTCAAGGTGCCGGACGGTCTGGGGTCGGCAGAAGCCAGCAGCATTACCTGCGCCGGAGTGACTACCTACAAAGCGGTGAAGATTTCAGACATCAAACCCGGCCAGTGGATTGCTATTTATGGCCTGGGCGGCCTGGGGAACCTGGCGCTGCAATACGCTAAGAATGTCTTTAACGCCAAAGTGATTGCCATTGATGTCAATGACGAACAGCTGAAGCTGGCGGCGGAGATGGGGGCCGATCTCACTATCAACTCGCGCACTGAAGATGCGGCTAAGATCGTTCAAGAGAAGGCCGGTGGTGCCCATGCTGCCGTGGTGACCGCAGTGGCAAAAGCGGCCTTCAACTCAGCGGTGGATGCCGTGCGTGCCGGTGGCCGCGTGGTTGCCGTAGGCCTTCCACCCGAAGCGATGAGCCTGGACATTCCACGTCTGGTGCTGGATGGCATCCAGGTCGTAGGCTCCCTGGTGGGCACGCGCCAGGATCTGACCGAAGCGTTCCAGTTTGCTGCAGAAGGAAAAGTGGTACCGAAAGTGGCCCTGCGTCCGCTGGGTGATATCAACGCCATTTTCAAAGAGATGGAACAGGGCCAGATCCGTGGCCGTATGGTGATTGATTTCCGCCAGTAAGTCTTAACCCTCGTCTTAGGACGAGGGTGCTTTCAGTTAGAACTGCGCCTGTCGGCAATCCACTCCTGCACTTCAATCTGAAAGGTATCCGGCGCTTTACGGAACATCTTGCGTGCCAGATCCAGAATGGTATGCCGGGATAACTCCTCTTCCATCCGCTGCTGCGCACTGTCCATCACCGAACGGACGCCGCACGGCCCTTCGCAGGCCCATGCGGGAGGGGCTTCATCAAACAGCGCCAGCCGCTGTCGCACTTCGCGACATTCGAACATGTTCTTCTGGCCATCGATGGCATGCGCCACGTCCAGCACGGTGATCAACTCGGCCGCACGCGCCAGCTTAAACCCCCCGCCCTTACCTTCGGTGCTGATGACCAGCCCGGCGCGGGAGAGGCGCGTGAATATTTTGCCCAGGTAGTCATAAGGCACGCCCTGCAGTTCGGCCATTTCCCGCACGCTCATTTCGCGCTCATTGCCCTTTGCATCCACCATGCACATCAGGCTGTGAATACCGTATTCCACACCGGAACTGTAAAAGGCCATGCGTAACTCCGTAATGATTAATCCTGGTTAGTATAGCGTTAGCGTCCTTCTGAAAACTAGTCCGAACCAGATCGCAAGCCTAACCTGTTATTTAAAAAGAATATTTATTGCAATCCAAAATTCGTGCTTGCGCTTAACTCAGAAAACTATTGTCGCAGTTAACTACGACAAGTATAGTTGGAGTCAGGTCAGACATAGAGCCTGACGCGTTTAAGGAACGAAGATGAAGAAGCAACTTTTGATTGTGGGCAGCGGCTTTGCCGGAATGTGGGCGGCGGTCAGTGCTGCGCGTGTAGCTGAACTGAGTAGCAGCGATGACCTTCAGATCGCCGTGCTGGCCCCCGCCGCCGAGCTGCGCGTGCGTCCGCGTTTTTACGAGGAAAATGTCGCCGGGCTACGTGCCCCATTAAGCGACCTCTATGCCGAGCTTGATGTCGAATTTATCGCAGGTCACGCAGAACGCATTGATACTACTGAAAAAACGGTCTGGTACCGCGCACAGGATGGCGGCACGTCGCTCAGGAACTATGACCGTGTGATCCTGGCAACCGGTAGCCAAATCCGTCGTCCTGCCATTAACGGCCTGGCAGAGTATGCTTTTGATATCGACCAGATGGAATCTGCGCAAATCTTTGAAAAACACCTCGACGAACTGGTCAATCAGCCAGCGAGCCTTGCGCGAAATACGGTGGTGGTCTGCGGTGGCGGTTTTACCGGCATTGAGCTGGCGACCGAATTACCGGCACGTCTGCGTGCACGTTTTGGTGATGATACCCAGACCAGAGTTATCGTAGTTGAGCGCGGTAATAAAATCGGCGGACGTTTCAGCGAGGCACTGAGTCAGGTCATCGCGGAAGCCAGCATTGGGCTGGGCGTTGAATGGCGCGTGAACAGAGAAGTAGAGTCCATCGACGCGACGGGCGTAACGCTAAAAGGCGGCGAACATATTGAATCGTCTACCGTGGTCTGGACCGCCGGTGTGGAGGCGCATCCCCTCACCCAGCAGATCCGCGCTGAACGCGATGCGCAGGGGCGTCTGCGCGTAAATGATTTACTGCAAATCCCGGCCCTTCCCGACGTTTATGCCACCGGCGATACGGCTCATGCGAAAACCGACGAGCTCGGCAATACCGCGCTGATGACCTGCCAGCATGCGATCCAGCTTGGGAAATTCGCCGGTCATAATGCGGCGGCCAGTCTGCTGAACGCCACGCCTCACCCTTATCGTCAGGTTAATTATGTTACCTGTCTGGATCTCGGGGGCTGGGGCGCGGTCTACACAGAGGGCTGGGAACAGGCGGTGAAGAGCGTGCGTGAGGAGGCGAAAAAAATCAAAATCGCCATTACTAACGAACTCATCTACCCACCGGCGGCAAACCGCGCAATTGCCTTTGCCGCCGGCGATCCGCTGGCAAAATTTGTTTAATACCGCCAACCGCCCACATGGGCGGTTGTTTTACATAACGCATGAAGCCAGACGGGCCTGAAAAGCATCAGGCTACCGCGCTGGCGCTGGAATGAGCCCCTTTAGATTTCCGATATCCGTACATCAATAAACAGGACATTGCGGCAAACGACAGCAGGGCTGCGGGCAGCGTGACATAGTCCCAGCTGTAGCCAAGCGTAATCATCAATCCACCGAACCAGGCCCCAATTGCGCTGCCAAGGTTAAAGGCCACCTGGCCGCCTGCCGCCCCCAGCAATTCCCCGCCCTTCGCGTTTTGCAGTAACAAAATCTGCAACGGCGCAGAGAGTGCAAAGAGTCCGGCGCAGCAGATAAAGCCCATCACCAGCGAGGCGGTTTGGTTCTTACCGAAAGTGAACAGCAGCAAGAGGGACAAGACAATCACCAGGTCCGTCGTGGCGGCAATGCGCAGCGGGCTGAAACGTCCTGATAACTTGCCGCTGAGCAGGTTGCCGAGCACCATCCCCAGCCCCATCAGCATCATGATGAAGGTCATAAACAGGTCAGAGAAACCGGAGACGTTAACCATGAAGGGTTTAACGAAGCTAAACCAGGCAAACACCCCTGCGTTGCCAAACATGGTCGCGGCAAAGATCAGCCAGGGCTCAGGTTTCTTCAAAAAATGGAACTGCTCGGTGAGGCGGGCTTCGCTTTTATCGTAGAGCTTAGGCACCCATAAGACTATGGAAAGAATCACCAGCGCATCGAAAAGCGCAATCAGGGCGAAGGTGTAACGCCAATGATAGGTCTGGCCAATCCAGGTGCCCAGCGGCACGCCCATCAGATTGGCCACCGTCATGCCGGCAATCATTCCGGATACGGCCAGCGTGACTTTACCCGGCGGCGCAATTTTAGAGAGGAGGATGGCCCCGACGCCAAAGAAAGCGCCATGCGGAAGACCCGAGATTAGACGGCCCAGCGCCAGCATGGTATAGGAGTTTGCGCAGGTGAAAATGGCATTACCTGCCACGCAGAGCGCCACCAGAAAGAGCAGCGTGCTCTTCAGGGAAAACTTACTGGAGAAGAGCGCGATGATCGGCGCGCCAATCACTACGCCAAAAGCGTAAAACGAGATCATATTGCCCGCAGAGGGAATGGAGATCCCGGTATCCTGCGCCAGTTCAGTTAACACACCCATAATGCCAAATTCGGCCATACCCAGGCCGAAGGTGCCAAGTGCCAACGAAAAAATGGTTTTTTTCATACCACGACCACTTGTTAATAGATTGCGACGCGCATTATCGGCCAATCTTACTGTGTGAGCCAGTTCAAAACTGTCCGCTGACCGTTTCATCCATTATTTCGGGTAGGGTGTGAATATTTTCCGCCAGCCTGCCACACCACGATTACACTTCAAGGTGTTAGCACGCAATGAACCTGCAACTCTATCGAGGATCGCAACATGGCAGAGAAGAAAAAGAGCAAGGCCGCCGCGGATGCCACTCCCACTGCACCGCTTAAAAACAAAGCGTATGAAAAAGAGCTGCGCCGACTGCACGTGGAGCTGGTTAAATTGCAGCAGTGGGTGGTCGCAAAAGGGTTAAAAGTCTGCATCGTCTTTGAAGGGCGAGATGGTGCCGGTAAAGGCGGTACCATCAAAGCCATCACCGAGCGCGTCAGTCCGCGGGTATTTCGGGTGGTGGCTCTCCCTGCTCCAACCGAAAAAGAGAAAAGCCAACTCTACATGCAGCGCTATGTGCCTCATCTGCCTTCTGCCGGCGAGATCGTCATCTTTGACCGCAGCTGGTATAACCGCGCCGGTGTAGAGCGAGTGATGGGGTTCTGTACCGAAGATCAAGTCGAAAAATTTCTTGATGGCACCCCGGTAATGGAAAAGGCCATGGTGGATGCAGGCATTATCTTGCTGAAGTATTGGCTTGAGGTTACGCCGAAAGAGCAAGAGCGCCGGCTTCGCGATCGTATTAACGACGGGCGCAAGACCTGGAAGCTCTCCCCGATGGATATTAAATCCTTCAATATGTGGGATGAATATACCGCCGCCCGTGACGCCATGTTTGAAGCCACCGACACCGCCTGGGCGCCCTGGTTTGTGGCGCGTTCAGAAGATAAAAAGCGCGTTCGCCTGAATATTATTTCGCATCTGCTGTCACAGATTCCGTATAAAGATCTGCATATTAAGCCGATGGATTTACCGAAGCGAAAAATAGGCAAGATAAAACCGACGAAATATCCGTTCAGGTATATTGCGGAGCGCTTCTAAAATTACTGGAAGACGCCTCGCAAGAATCACTCTTGCCAGGAGAAGTGCTATTGTCTTTTGTCGGCTGCGGTTGATAATAACCGCACCAACACAGGAGGTGAAAAATGAAAGCAAACGAGAAAGAAAATCGCTGTACTCAGCAGCATCTAAGCCCAGCGATGCCGCTTCCCGCCTTGCACAAAGATGATAAATTACCGCCAGGCCAGCACGATAAAGAATTTATTAAAGCTATGAATGCGTTTACAGCAAAAGCGGGGCTATTGTCAGATGATCCCTATTTCGGAGGGATTTGATGGGATATCAGTTCGATATTTACCGCAACCCATCGGGCAGGACTTGCGAGTATCAACCCTATTTTATGATCATTCAACATGATTGGTATGACGACTTATCAACGAGGCTTATTATACCATTAAGTTATCGTATTCATCTGAATAGCCATATTCACTCTGCAACTCTTCTGGTTAACATTGAATTCGAGAAGTTGTTCCTGAATACACCTGGTATGACTCATATAGATAAAAATAAGCTCAATAAGAAAAACTATGTCTGTAATTTACAGAGTGCACGAAGTCGTGTTATCGCAAGCATTGATGCTTTAATCACCAATACATGACCCGCAAAGCGCCGCCGGTCTCTGCCGACGGCGCACGGCCGGGTTAGTTTATCCCCTCTTCACTCTCTTTCTTCGCTTCCAGACGTTCCACATCCCGATACCAGCGCGGATGGTGTTTCTTCGCCCAGCGGCGGCTCACCTTTCCTTCAATCATCCCCTTAATCGACCCTTTAACCCAGAAAGCCATATACATATGGATCAGAATGGCATGGATCAAAATAATGGCAGACGTCGCGTGGATCAGCAGGCTATAACGCACCAGCTGAATCGGGAATAAGTGGGCAAAATAAGGACGCCAGATTATGACGCCCGTCACCAGCAGCACAAAAATCATGCTCATGATGGTCCAGAACATCATTTTTTGCCCGGCGTTATATTTCCCCACTTTTGCGACTTTATGTTCGTTCCCTTTCAGGACCTCAACAATCCCCTTCACCCACGGAATATCCTGCTTGTCCGGAATGTTATGGTGTACGAAGCGCACGAACATAAACATCAGCGCCACGAAGATCAGCACGCCGAAGAACGGATGCAGAATGCGCCCCATCTGCGGGGTACCGAAGGTTTCGGTCAGCCACTGTAGCGTCGGGAAGAAGAACGAAATTCCCGATACCGCCACCAGGAAGAAGCAGATCACCACCGTCCAGTGACAGGCGCGGTCGATAAATTTCGTGCGCACAATCATCTTTGACTTACTCATGATGCTCCTCCTCGTCGTCATCCACCTCTTTGTTCGGACCAATGCCAATATAGTGATAAATCAGCCCGGCAAAGGTGGCGATAAAGCCCGCCGCAGAGAGGGGTTTCAACGCCCCTTTCCACAGGTTGATCGAAGTATCGATCGCCGGGTCTTTCGGCAGATTGTGGTACAGCTCCGGCTGGTCGTTATGGTGCAACACATACATCACGTGTGTCCCCCCGACCCCCTGTGGATTGTAGATCCCCGCGTTGGCGTAACCGCGTGCTTTTAACTTGTCGACGCGCTGCTGCGCCACTTCCAGCATCTCTTTTTTGGTCCCGAAGTGAATGGCGCCCGTAGGACAGGTCTTCACGCAGGCTGGCTCTTGCCCAACGCTGACGCGATCCACACACAGGGTGCATTTATAGACCCGGTTATCCTCTTTATTAAGACGTGGGACGTTAAACGGACAGCCCGCAATGCAGTAGCCGCAGCCGATACAGTTGTCCTGCTGAAAATCCACGATGCCGTTGGCGTACTGAATAATCGCGCCGGCAGACGGGCAAGCCTTGAGGCAGCCCGGATCTTCGCAGTGCATACAGCCATCTTTGCGGATAAACCACTCCAGCTTGCCGTTCTGGTCGGTTTCGCTAAAGCGCATCACCGTCCAGGATTTGGCGCTCAAATCCGCCGGGTTATCGTAGACTCCGACGCAATGGCCCACTTCGTCACGGATATCATTCCACTCTGAACACGCCACCTGGCAGGCTTTGCAGCCCACACAGGATGACACATCGATAAGCTTGGCAACTTCGGCCTTGTAATCCCGCGCGCGGGGCGCGGGAGTGATGCCATTGGTCGCGGAGCGTTTAATAATGTCTTGTGTTTCCATCGCCATCTTATCGCTCCTTACGCTTTCTCGATGTTAACCAGAAACGCTTTGTACTCCGGCGTTTGCGAGTTGGCGTCGCCGACGTTAGGCGTCAGGGTATTGGCGATATAGCCTTTCTGCGCCACCCCTTCAAAGCCCCAGTGCAGCGGAATACCGACGGTTTCCACCTGCTGACCGTGTACGTTCAGGGTCTGCAGACGACGAGTCACCACCGCAACGGCGCGTATAAAGCCGCGCTTGCTGCTCACCTTCACGCGGTCGCCGTTGGCAATCCCCTTCGCTTTCGCCAGATTTTCGCTGATCTCTACAAACTGTTCCGGCTGCGCGATGGCGTTGAGCCGCGCGTGTTTGGTCCAGGTGTGGAAATGCTCGGTCAGGCGGTAGGTAGTCCCCACGTACGGGAACTTGTCCTTCTTGCCTAAACGCAGCACGTCGTCTTCGTAGATACGCACCACCGGGCTGGACACCACGTTCGGGTGCAGTGGGTTGGTGCCGAGCGGCGTTTCCATCGGCTCGTAGTGTTCCGGGAATGGCCCTTCCGCCAGTTTGTCGAGGGCAAACAGACGCCCCAGCCCTTCCGGCTGCATAATAAACGGACCGGTGTTGCTGCCCGGCGCGGCGGTGTTGAAGTCCGGGATATCGTTCCCCGCCCACTTCGATCCGTTCCACGCGATCAGCATCCGTTTTGGATCCCACGGCTTGCCGTTGATGTCCGCAGACGCACGGTTGTAGAGCACGCGACGGTTAAGCGGCCACGCCCATGCCCAGCCCAGCGTATTGCCAAGGCCTGACGGGTCGGCGTTGTCGCGGTTGGCCATCTGGTTACCCTGCTCGGTCCAGCTGCCGGTATAAATCCAGCACGAGGAGGCCGTGGTGCCGTCATCACGCAGCAGCGCGAAGCTGTTCAGCAGCTGGCCTTTCTTCGCCAGCAGGTTACCGTCAGCATCATAGAGATCAGCCAGCGCAATGCCGTTGTTCTCTTTGGCCACTTCCTCTGTCTCAGGGTGATCCGGCTGCTTATAGCTCCAGCTCATTTTCAGCAGCGGCTCGACGCCCTTGCCGCCTTCCGTTCGATACATGTCGCGCAGACGGTGGTAAATGCCCGCCAGAATTTCGCCATCGTTACGTGCTTCACCCGGCGCATCCTGGCCTTTCCAGTGCCACTGCAGCCAGCGGCCAGAGTTGGCAATAGAGCCATCCTCTTCCGCGAAGCAGGTGGACGGCAGGCGGAACACCTCGGTCTGAATCGAGGCCGGATCCACGTCGTTAGACTCCCCGTGGTTCTGCCAGAAGGTCGAGGTTTCAGTCACCAGCGGATCGATAACCACCATGTACTTCAGCTTGCTCAGGCTGCGAACCACTTTGTTTTTGTCCGGGAACGAGGCAACAGGGTTAAAGCCCTGGCAGATATAGCCCGTTACCTTGCCCTGATCCATCAGGTTGAAATACTTGATGACGTCCCAGGACTGATCCCACTTCGGCAGCCAGTCAAAGCCCCAGTCGTTCTCTTTCTGCGCCGCATCGCCGTAGAAAGATTTCATCAGGCTGACGTAGAACTTCGGATAGTTGCTCCAGTAGTTCACCTGATCCGGTAACGTCGCTTTTGGCGTATTTGCCGCCAGATAGCTTTGCAGATCGGTCTGTTTTTCTGACGGCAGCGTCAGGTATCCCGGCAGGCTGGTGGAGAGCAGCCCAAGATCGGTCAGACCCTGAATGTTGGAGTGGCCGCGCAGCGCGTTCACCCCACCGCCCGCCATCCCCATGTTGCCAAGCAGCAGCTGGATCATCGCCATGGTGCGGATGTTCTGCGCACCCACGGTATGCTGTGTCCAGCCCAGCGCGTACAGGAAGGTGGTGGTTCTGTCTGCTGCACTGGTTGAGGCCAGCACTTCACACACTTTCAGGAAGTCCGCTTTCGGCGTACCACAGATGTTTTCCACTACGTCCGGCGTATAACGGGAAACGTGCTGTTTGAGCAAATTCCACACGCAGCGAGGATGCGTTAGTGTTTCATCGCGCATCGCATAACCGTTTTCATCGAACTGGTAGTTCCAGGAGGATTTATCGTACAGGCGTTTTTCCGCGTCATAGCCGCTGAAAAGCCCGTCTTCGAAGGCAAAATCATCCCGCACCAGCAGGTTTGCGTTGGTGTAGTGCTTAACGTATTCCGCGTTAATTTTGTTATTTTCGATCAGATACAGCAGTACCCCAGAGAGGAACGTAATGTCCGTACCGGAGCGAATAGGCGCATAGATATCGGCCACCGATGCCGTACGCGTAAAGCGCGGATCGACGACGATAAGCGTTGCGTCGTTGTTGTTTTTTGCTTCCATCGCCCAGCGGAACCCCACCGGATGGGCTTCAGCGGCGTTACCGCCCATCACCACCACGACATTCGCGTTTTTGATATCAACCCAGTGGTTGGTCATCGCACCGCGACCAAATGTTGGAGCAAGACTTGCTACCGTTGGTCCGTGTCAGACGCGCGCCTGGTTATCTACCGCCAGCATGCCGAGGGAGCGCACAAACTTTTGCGTCAGCATGCCGGTTTCATTACTTGCCGCGGATGCACAAAGCATCCCGGTGGAAAGCCAGCGGTTAACCGTGACGCCCTGCGCGTTCTTTTCAATAAAGTTGGCATCGCGGTCGGCTTTCATTAATTTTGCTATTCGGGAGAAGGCCTCATCCCAGGAGATGCGCTGCCATTTATTAGAACCAGGCGCGCGGTACTCCGGATAGCGTAGACGGTTGTCGCTGTGAACGTAATCCAACAGCCCCGCCCCTTTCGGGCACAGTGCCCCGCGGCTTACCGGATGATCCGGATCCCCTTCAATATGATAAATCGCCTCTTTGGCGTTCTTCGCACCATCACCCAGGCTATACATTAATAGCCCGCATCCAACGGAGCAGTATGTGCAGGTGTTACGGATCTCTTTAGCGCGCAACAGTTTGTAGTTGCGTGCCTGAGCCAGCGCCATTTTGGGCGCAAATCCCAGCATTGCTGCTGTAGTCCCGGCCATACCGCCCGCGCAGATTTTAAAGAACTGTCTGCGGCTGACGTCCATTGCTGTCCTCTTTTTCTGATAACTCTTCGCGCCGCAAACTATCAGCAAAGCCCCTGTTTTTATTGCGTCAAATCAAAGTCACCTGAATTCGCCCTCTTAATTGTCACGATGAGCCGTTTTGCTTAACCCGTTGGTATTAGCTCGCTTACGTTTCATTCGCGAAAGCGGCTCAAAGGGTGCTATAAACTTTTCCCTTTATTTCAATACCTCCGGGAGAGATATGGACAGGAAAAAAGCCACGCTGATCGGCCTGCTCGCCATTGTGCTATGGAGCACCATGGTGGGACTTATTCGGAGCGTCAGCGAAGGACTGGGGCCGGTGGGTGGTGCGGCAATGATTTATACTCTGAGCGGCTTATTATGTTGGCTAATTGTTGGGTTTCCATCGCTTCGCCGTTTTACGCCAGGCTACCTGATTGCTGGTGGCGTGCTATTCGTCAGCTACGAAATATGTCTGGCGCTGTCGCTCGGTTATGCCAGTACTCGCCATCAGGCGATTGAAGTGGGGATGGTGAATTATCTCTGGCCAAGTTTGACCATTGTTTTTGCTATTCTCTTCAACGGGCAGAAAAGCAGCCTGTGGGTAGTGCCCGGATTACTGATCGCACTCTTCGGCGTAAGTTGGGTATTAGGAGGTGAACAGGGTCTGCATGTTGATGAAATAGTCAGCAATATTCTCTCAAATCCTCTGAGCTATGGCCTGGCCTTTGCCGGTGCGTTTATCTGGGCGGCCTACTGCACCGTTACCCGCAAATATGCTAAGGGTCAGAATGGCATTACGCTCTTTGTGTTACTCACCGCCCTGACGCTGTGGATGAAATATCTGCTGAGCGACCAGCCGGAGATGACCTTTAGCCTGCCGATCGTTTTCAAATTGCTTCTGTGCGGCATGGCTCTGGGTGTCGGCTATGCGTCCTGGAATATTGGTATCCTGCACGGAAATGTTTCCCTGCTGGCGACAGTCTCCTATTTCACACCGGTGTTATCTGCCGCCCTTGCCGCCGCGCTACTGAGCGCGCCTCTCTCTTTCACCTTCTGGCAAGGAGCATTACTGGTCTGCGCCGGGTCGCTGCTCTGCTGGTATGCCACGCGCAATTAACGGTTTGGCTCCCTCCCGCGCGGAGGGGCGCCTCAGTTGTAAAATAAAATGTGATCTCTCCTCAGAATATTTAGGTAAACACTAGCCGCTACGTTGTGTGTTTGTTTATATTTGTTTCCGTCGTAAATAAATATTTCATTGCACTTACATTTATTGACAACAGATGTAATTAATTGACTCCTAATACTCACGTGCGATATAGCACGAAGTGCAATAGTATGTTTCTGGATATTTCAAAGAGAAATGTACAAAATATAACCTGACCGCTCATTAACCCTCTGTTTTTGACTAATTAAATGTCTTGAGACGATCAAATTTCGCTCACCCGACCCGCTAATTACTCTTCGAAACAAAACCCCTCCAAAACTATAAATAGATTAATAATAAATTACGGCACTAAATAAATTTCAGAACATTTTCTAAGCGAATTTTGCAATATATGCGCTCATTTTACCGATCGCGATCACACTAATTGAAATTAAGATTAATAATTTGAAACTTATTATTGAAACGATGCAGCAAGAATCTTAAAAATAGCGTGCCATTGACGAGCGGCCTCGTTCATCAAGGGTTGAGGGTGTGCTTAAAAGAAAATTATAAGGATTACAAGCAATGAAACTTAAATTAGTTGCAGTGGCAGTGACTACCCTGTTGGCGGCTGGCGCAGTAAATGCAGCCGAAGTTTATAACAAAGACGGCAACAAACTGGATCTGTACGGTAAAGTGACAGGTCTGCACTATTTCTCTGACGACACCGATAACGACGGCGACAAAACTTATGTTCGTCTGGGCTTCAAAGGTGAAACTCAGATCAACGATCAGCTGACCGGTTTTGGTCAGTGGGAATATGAATTCCGCGGTGACAATGCTGAATCTCAGGGTTCTGACGGTAACAAAACCCGTCTGGCCTTTGCTGGTCTGAAATTCAACGAGTTCGGCTCCTTCGACTACGGCCGTAACTACGGTGTTGCATATGACATCGGCGCATGGACCGACGTTCTGCCGGAATACGGCGGCGACACCTGGACCCAGACTGACGTCTTCATGACTGGCCGTACTACTGGCGTAGCGACCTACCGTAACACCGACTTCTTCGGTCTGGTGGAAGGCTGGAACTTCGCGGTTCAGTATCAGGGCAAAAATGAGCGCTCTGATAGCCAAAAACTCTACGGTGCAAACATCACCAAAGCGAACGGTGACGGCTGGGGTCTCTCCTCTACCTATGAAATGGACGGTTTTGGCATTGGTGCAACCTATGCGAAATCTGACCGTACCGATGCGCAGGTTCGTGCAGCAGTTAACAATCTGAACGCTGGCGGCGATGAAGCAGACGTATGGGCAGCGGGTCTGAAATATGACGCAAACAACCTGTACCTGGCAACCACCTACTCTGAGACCCGTAACATGACTACCTTCGGTAGCGGTTACATCGCCAACAAAACCCAGAACTTTGAAGCGGTTGCTCAGTACCAGTTCGACTTCGGTCTGCGTCCGTCCGTTTCTTACCTGAAATCCAAAGGTAAAGACATCGGTTCTTACGGCGACCAGGATCTGGTTGAGTACATTGAAGTGGGCGCAACCTACTACTTCAACAAAAACATGTCTACCTACGCTGATTACAAAATCAACCTGCTGGACGACACTGAATTCACCAATTCAGCAGCCAAGATTGCAACCGACAACATCGTTGCACTGGGTCTGACCTACCAGTTCTAATCGACATATCATGTCTAAGGCCAGCCTCCGAGCTGGCCTTTTTATTGGGCGTAATAAAGGAATATGCCATGCAACGTTTTACCGGGCGCTGTTTATGCGGGATGAGCCACTTCAGCGTTACGATCAAGAACTTCGACGTCTATGCGTGCCACTGCACCCTCTGTCAGAAATGGTCTGGCGGGGTGGCAATGTACCTTGAAACTGAGGGCGAGCCGCAGGTGGAACAGGGATCTATCGCCCCCTCGCATTTTCACTCCTCCGAACGTGGGGAGCGCCGGTTCTGCCCCGGCTGCGGCTGTCCGCTCTGGTCCACACTCACCACCGTCGGACGCTATTTTGTTCCCTGGACGCTGCTGGAACTGAGCGAAGATGAACGCCGCCGCCTGGTCTTGGCCGCCGAAATTTACACCGAAACGCAGCCCGCCTTCTGGCGTTTGACCGGGCAATATGCCCGCTTCAGCGGCACCGAGATCGAAGCGCTGGATAATCACTGTTCGCTTACGCCGTAACGTCACCGCCCCCCGCCGCTCGGCGCAGCCACGATTGCAGCAGTTTGCCATCCTGGGTCATATCAGAATCCTGGCGCACACAAAGGTAATAATCGCGGCCGTCATCGATAGGGGCATCGAAAATTTTCACCAGTTCACCGCTCTCCAGATAGGGTGCAATCAGCGGCTCGCGCATGAGGGCGCACCCTAACCCCGCCTGCACCCCCGCCAGCGTCAATAGGCCATCTTCAAACATCGGCCCGCTGCGGCGCGCCGGACGTTTTACCCCCTGCTGGGTGAACCACATCTGCCAGGTTGCACGCTCTTCGTCATGCAGAAGCGGCATTTGCAGCAGCTGTTCCGGGGTATCGATATGGCCATGGAGCCGCAAGAACGCCCTGCTACAGACCGGCACCATCTGGCCCGAGATCAGCTTTTCACTTTGATAGCCCGTCCACTGGCCGTTACCAAAGCGGATAGACATATCCGACGCGTCGCTAAGGTAGTTACGGTGATTGGCATAGACCACGTTGATCTCAGTCTGGGGATTGGCACGCATAAAGGTCGGTAAGCGCGGAATAAACCACCCCATACCAAACAGCGGGATCAGGCTGATCGTGACCTGCCGGGTCTGTGCCTGCTCCACCAGGTGCTCGGTGGCCTGGCGCAGCACATTGAAGGCCGCCCGTATCGAGCGGTAATAGTCGCGACCATTTTGACTGAGTACCAGCTTGCGCCCCTGCCGTTCAGTCAGCGGCATTTGCAAATATCCCTCCAGCACCCGCAGCTGATGACTGACCGCTGAAGGAGAGATTGCCAGCTCCTGTGCCGCGAGCGTAACGCTGCCGAGCCGGGCGATGGCCTCAAAAGCGCGTACCGCCCGTAAAGGGGGATCGTTGGCCAGACGGCTCTCTGCGTAAGCGGCCAGCATCACTGATTGTTCTGTTTTATTCATATATTGATTTTAATGAAGAAATTGCCCTGAGGGTCCATTGCGTTATTGTGTTTAAAATCATGCAGATAAATCAATCATTAAATATCATAAGAAATAATATATGCGTATTTTACAATTTAATTCATTTATCAGATGTTACCCGCTGAAAGAGCAATTTGTCGGGTAGGAACGTTGGACACTCTCATACAACAACTGATCAATGGGGTAATGCTTGGCAGCATCTACGCCCTGATCGCGCTGGGCTATACCATGGTGTATGGCATTTTGCGCATTATTAACTTTGCCCACGGCGATATTCTGATGGTTGGCGCGCTCACAACGCTTTCTGCCATTAACGCCCTGAATAACCATTTCCCTGAAATGCCGCTGCTGTTACAGCTCGGTTTTGCGTTGATCATCGCGATGGCGGTGTGTGCCCTGCTGGCGATGGCGGTAGAACGTTTCGCCTACCGCCGCCTGCGTAATGCCCCGCGCCTGGCGCCGCTCATCTCCGGTATCGGCGTCTCCGTCCTGCTGCAGACGGTGGCGATGATCGTCTGGACGCGCAATCCGCTGATGTTCCCGCAGATCCTGCCCATGGATCCGATCGCCATTACCGCCGGTAGCGACGCCCATCCTCCCACGATTATCACCGTTACCGGCATGGTAACGGTTGCGCTGGCGCTGGTGGTGATGATCGGCCTCTGGTTGCTGGTGGAATACACCCGCCTCGGGCGTGGGATGCGCGCAGTGGCGGAAAACCCGCGCGTCGCCACCTTAATGGGCGTTAACCCTAACGCCATTATCACCCTCACCTTTGCCATTGGCGGCATCTTCGCCGCGCTGGCCGGGGTGATGATGGCCAGCAATTTTGGTAATGCCAGCTTTTCGATGGGCTTTTTGCCGGGGATTAAAGCCTTTACCGCTGCGGTATTAGGCGGCATCGGTAACATTCGCGGCGCGATGGTGGGTGGGATCCTGCTCGGCCTTATCGAATCGCTCGGCGCGGGCTACCTTGGCGATCTGACCCATGGCGTGTTCGGCAGTAATTACCAGGATGTATTTGCCTTCATTGTGCTGATTCTGGTGCTGGTCTTCCGTCCGGCAGGTCTGCTGGGCGAGCGCGTAGCGCACAGGGCGTAGAGGAATTTATGACAACCATACAAATACAGGCACCCGCCTCTACCCGCCGATTCTGGTCCGGCATGACGCTGTTTATCATTTCCCTGCTGGTTGCCCCCGTGGTGGCCTCCCAGCTCGGTGGCAACTACTGGGTGCGCGTGATCGACTTCGCGCTGCTCTATATCATGCTGGCGCTCGGGCTCAACATTGTTGTGGGCTATACCGGCCTGCTGGATATGGGATTCATCGCCTTTTACGCGGTGGGCGCCTACCTGGCCGCGCTGCTGGCCTCTCCGCATCTGCTGGAGGCCTTCCCGATCCTTGCCGTCTGGTTCCCGGACGGGCTGCACACCTCTTACTTGCTGATTATCCCTGTTGCCGCGCTGGTGGCGGCGGTATGCGGGATCCTGCTGGGGGCGCCGACCTTAAAGCTACGAGGAGACTACCTCGCGATTGTCACCCTCGGTTTTGGCGAGATCATTCGCATTCTGATGCGTAACCTCGACCGTCCGGTCAACATTACCAACGGCGCAAAAGGCATTACCGGCGTCGATACCCTGAACCTGTTTGGCCTGAAGTTTAACGGGGTCTATCACTGGTTTGGCATGAAGGTTCCCGCGCTGTGGCTCTGGTATTACCTGCTGATGGTCGTCATTGTCGGCATTATTTTTGTCTGCCTGCGCCTGCAACACTCGCGCATCGGCCGGGCCTGGCACGCCATCCGTGAAGATGAAGACGTGGCCCGGGCAATGGGAATTAACGTGCGCAACTATAAGCTGCTGGCTTTCGCCATGGGCGCCTCGTTTGGTGGCGTGGCGGGCGCGCTGTTCGGCGCGTTCCAGGGCTTTGTTTCGCCAGAGTCGTTCACCCTGCAGGAATCCATTGCCGTACTGGCGATGGTCGTGCTGGGCGGGATGGGTCATATCCCCGGCGTGATCCTCGGGGCCGTGCTGCTGACCGCCCTGCCGGAAGTGCTGCGCAGCCAGGCGGCCCCGCTGCAACAGGCACTGTTTGGTTCCGTGCTGGTTGACCCGGAAATATTACGCCAGCTCTTCTACGGCCTGGCTCTGGTCGGCGTAATGCTGGTGCGTCCTTCAGGTATCTGGCCGATGCGCCACAAGGAGGTTAAGGCATGAGCCTGTTAACGGTGCGCAACATGTCAAAACGTTTTGGCGGCCTGACGGCGGTCGATAATGTTTCGCTGTCGATTAATCGCGGTGAGATTTACGGGCTGATTGGCCCTAACGGCGCGGGCAAAACGACCTGTTTTAACCTCATCACCGGCCTTTACCCGGCGGATAGCGGTGAATTTTCTATTGCAGATAAACCCTATTACCCGAAACAGATTGAAAAAGTGACCGCCGTCGGTATCGCCCGCACCTTCCAGAACGTGCGGCTGTTTAACGAGATGTCGGTACTGGAAAACGTGATGGTAGGCCGCCATGTCCGCACCCGTAATGGGCTGTGGGCCGCGCTGAGCCGCCATAAACGCGCCCGGGAAGAAGAGGCGCAAACCCGTGAGATGGCATGGCACTGGCTGGAGTACACCGGTATCGCCAAATATGCCCACTATCGCGCCTGCGACCTTGCCTATGGCCATCAACGGCGACTTGAGATTGCCCGTGCGCTGGCAACCGACCCGCTGCTGCTGGCGCTTGACGAACCGGCCGCCGGGATGAATGCCGTCGAAAAAATGGCTTTAGGCGAGCTTCTTACCCGCATTCGCGACGATGGCAAAACTCTGTTGATGATTGAGCACGACGTAAAGCTGGTGATGGGGATTTGCGATCGTCTCACGGTACTCGATTACGGTAAAACCCTGGCAAGCGGCACGCCGGATATCGTCCGTCGCGACCCGGCGGTCATCGCCGCATGGCTTGGAGGCAGTGCCCATGTCTGAGTTATTAAAAGTTGAGCATCTGGATGTGCATTACGGCGGTATTCAGGCCGTGCGCGATCTCTCTTTCACCCTCCACGAAGGTGAACAGGCCACGCTAATTGGCGCTAACGGCGCCGGTAAAAGCTCCACGGTGCGGGCCATTACCGGGCTGGAGAACTTTAGCGGCCATATTGCTTTTAACGGTAAATCGGTACGCAAACATAAAGCCGAAGCGCTGCTGCGCGATGGACTGGTGATGGTGCCGGAAGGACGCGGGATCTTTGCCCGTATGACGGTGCTGGAAAATTTGCAGATGGGGGCGTGGCTTCGCCGTGACACTGTCACCGTCAGGCAGGAGATGGCAGAAATTTTTGACCGCTTCCCACGCCTTGGCGAGCGCCAGCATCAACTCGCCGGTTTGCTCTCTGGCGGTGAACAACAGCTGCTGGCGCTAAACCGCGCCCTGCTCAGCCGCCCGCGCCTGCTCATTCTGGATGAACCCTCAATGGGGCTGGCTCCGCGGATGGTTGAGAACATTTTTGCGGTGATCGCCGGACTGCGGGAGCGCGGCGTGGCGTTACTGCTGATTGAACAAAATGCCCGTCTGGCGCTGGAGGTTACCGACCGCGCCTGGGTGATGGACAGCGGCAGCATCGTGCATCACGGCGAGTCAGAAGCGATGCTCAATGACGATCATCTTGCACAGATTTATTTGGGCGAAATGCCCGTTTAATACACCAACATCAGGGAAAACATAATGAAAACAATCAAAATTAGCGCACTGAGCGCAGCACTGTTGCTCGGCGGATTTGGCTCCGCTGCCAGCTGGGCTGCCGACAGCGAGACCGTGGTTATCGGACTGGCTGGCCCGTTAACCGGCCCTTCTGCCCGTATCGGTAAAGATCTGGAAAACGGGGCGCAGCTGGCCATTGACGACATCAATAAGCAGCACCCCACCATCGGCGGCAAAGCAGTCACGTTCAGGCTGCAGTCTGAGGACGATCAATCTGACCCACGTACCGCGGTAGCCGTCGCTCAGCGTCTGGTCGATAGTGATGTGGCCGGGGTTGTCGGTCACTGGAATACCGGTACCAGCATTCCGGCAGCGCGGGTCTACCACGATGCGGGCATCGCCCAGGTCGCACCGGTTGCCACCGGACACGCCTATACCAAACAGGGGTTTGACACCAGCTTCCGCGTAATGGGTCACGACGATGACGGCGGCCAGTTTGCCGGTGAGTACGCGGTAAATACCCTGAAAGCAAAACGCATCGCTGTAATTGATGACCGTACCGCCTTTGGCCAGGGGCTGGCCGATGAGTTCATCAAATCGCTGGAGGCGCAGGGGGTAAAAATTGTCGATCGCCAGTATGTGGATGATAAAACCGTCGATTTCAGCGCCGTGCTGACCGCCATTCGCAGTAAAAACGCCGATCTGATCTTCTTTGGCGGCGTCGACAGCCAGGCCGCGCCGCTGGCGCGCCGTATCAAACAACTCGGGATGAAAGCGACCCTGATGGGTGCAGGCGGTTTTGTTAGCCAGACCTTCCTGCAGCTGGCGCAAAAAGAGGGTGACGGCGTTGTTGCCCTGGAGCCAGGCCTGCCTGTTGATCAGATGCCTGGCGGTAAAGCCTTTGAACAGGCGTATCAGTCTCGCTATCACACCCATATCGAACTGCACGCCCCGTTCGCCTATGACGCTACCCGCGTGCTGGTTGCCGCCATGGAAAAAGCGGACTCTGTCGATCCCGCTGACTATCTGCCTGCCCTGCGCGCGATTAACTATTCTGGCGTCACCGGTCAGATCGCCTTTGACGGTCAGGGCAATCTGAAGGCGCCGTCATTTACCGTTTACAAAGTGGTGGACGGGAAATGGCAACCGCAAACCGTGCTGGGTGGCGCAAAAACGAAGTAACGTAGTGAGGCAATGTGATGAGCAATAATAATGAGCTGGGTATTCTCGCCCGCCGCAAAATTGAAGCAGAAATTATTAAACCTATTTACGAAATCCTGGTGCGTGAGATAGGCAAAACGCGTGCGCAGGCGGTGATCGGCGAGGCCATTGAGCAGGCCGCGATCGATGCGGGAAAGTCGTTTGCCAGTAAAGAGCCGAACGGTGCGGATGTTAAGAGCTTTATCGCCCTGCAGTATCTTTGGGAAAAAGATAATGCGCTGGAGGTAAAAGTCATCGACGCCGATGACCAGCAGTACAACTACGACGTCACCCGCTGCCGCTACGCAGAGATGTATCACGAGATGGGGCTGGGAGAGATTGGTCATCTGCTGTCGTGCGCCCGCGATGAGAAATTTATCGTCGGCTATGCACCTGACGTGAAGCTGACCCGCACTACCACCATCATGCAGGGCGGCAAATGCTGTGACTTCCGTTACCGCAGCCAGAAAAAGGACAACGCATGATACGCATCGATGCGGCGCGACTCTGGTCCACGCTTGAAACGATGGCACACATCGGTGGAACCCCTGCCGGCGGCGTTACCCGTCTGGCCCTGAGCGAAGAGGATCGCATGGCGCGCACCCTTCTGCGCGACTGGGCTCTGGAGGCCGGATTCAGCTGTGATGTGGACAGCATGGGCAACATGTTCATTCGCCGCGCGGGCAAAAACCGCGCGCTCCCGCCGGTGATGACCGGTTCGCACGTGGATTCACAGCCACAGGGAGGCAATTACGACGGCATTTACGGTGTTCTCGCCGGGCTGGAGGTGCTACGTACGCTGAATGACAACCAGACGGAAACGGAACGCGATATCGTACTGGTGAACTGGACCAATGAAGAAGGCGCCCGCTTTGCCCCGGCAATGCTGGCCTCTGGCGTCTGGTCCGGACAACTTACGCAGGAGTTCGCTTACGCGCGGAGCGACAGCGCAAAAATCACCGTCCGCGAGGCGCTGGAAGCTATCGGTTACCGGGGCGAGCTGCCCGCCCGCGCGTTTCCGGTTCACGCCTGCTATGAGCTGCATATTGAACAGGGGCCGATCCTGGAAGATGAAGGCATAGATATCGGGCTGGTTCGCGCGGCGATGGGTCAGCGCTGGTTTACGCTCACCCTCGAAGGTTTTGCCGCACATGCGGGTACGACACCGATGCACAGCCGTCGGGATGCCCTCACCGCGTTTGCGGAGCTGGCGCTGCAGGTGGAGGCGATTGGTTATCAGCATGCGCCGGATGGGCGAGCGACTATCGGCATGGCGCAGGTCACCCCTAACTCCCGAAACGTGGTCCCTTCCCGCGTAGTGTGCAGCGTGGAGTTTCGTCATCCAGACAGCGAAGCACTGGCGGCAATGGAAGCGTCGCTGCGTCAGGCCGCTGAGGGGCTGGCGGCCCGCGGCGTGCAGGCTGATGTAGAACGCATTTTTGACTACGCCCCTATTACGTTTGACTCCGACTGTCTGGCACGCAGTGAAGCGGCGGTCACAGCGCTGGGGTATACGGCAAAACCGATGGTTTCCGGTGCCGGTCACGATACCTGTTACATCAGTAAAATCGCCCCGGCGAGTATGATCTTTATCCCCTGCGTTAAGGGCATCAGTCATAACGAGGAGGAGCGGATTTTACCGGCGTGGTCTGAGAAAGGGGCCAATGTGTTGCTGCATAGCCTGTTGAGTGCGGCACAGGAGTGTTAGTTTTGCACGGTCCCCGGCCACAGGCCGGGGAACCTTATTAAAACAAAAGCTAATAGTATGTTGTAACTAATAAGTTATGCCGAACGCGGTACCTTTGCCAGGCTAAACCAGATGCCAATGGCAAGTAACAGCAACATTCCGCCAGCACTCCCCAGCGCCACACTATGGGAGCTGATAAACGCCGTTTTCGCCGCCTGGATGACCGAATCCGCCAAGGCCGGTGGCAGTTCCTGCGCCACTTTTACCGCCTCGCCAATCGACGAGGAGGCCTGTTCTGCCACCCTGCTCTCCAGCCCCTGCGGTAAGGCAATCGCGGCGGAGAAACTGCGGGTAAGCAGCAAGCCAAACAGAGCAATGCCCAGACCGGCACCCAGTTCGTAGGACATGGTCTCGATGGCGCCTGCGGCCGCAGCCTTCTCCTTCGGCGCGGCGGCCATAATGGCCGAGGTCGATGCCAGCAAGGCGCTGGCCGCGCTGAACCCGAGCAATACCATTAAGCCCCAGGCCAGCCACTGCTGAGTGCTGAAATCAAGCATTGACAGGCCGATAAAGCTCAGCGCGCTCAGTCCCATTCCCCCGGCCGCAACGATACGTAGCCCAAGCTTACTCACCAGCACACCCGCAATCGGCCCGCTAAATCCGCTGGCCACCATCACCGGCAGCATAAACATGCCCGCGTCGAAGGGAGTAAAACCATGCACGAACTGAAGTTCCTGCGCCATCAATAGCTCAAATCCCACCAGCGCAATCATCGCCGTCATGGCCATCACCACCCCGCTCAGGATGATGCGGTGGCCGAAAAGACGCATATCGATCATGGGGATCGCGGCGCGCAGCTGGATGCGGACAAATATAAACAGCAGCATCGCCCCGATAAACAGCGTAGTGGCGACCATCCAGGGCGAGAGCGCCCCTTTCAGCGCGGTTTTGGCACTGAACACCAGCAACAGGATTGCCACTATCAACATAATGGCGTGGCTGATATTGAGCGGCTGCTCCGGGCGCCCCTGCTGCGGCGGCACCAGACGCGCCGTCAGGACCACCACAATCGCCACGATAGGAACGTTAATGAGAAAGACCGATCCCCAGTAAAAGTGTTCCAGCAATGCCCCACCAATCAGCGGCCCGAAGGCTGCGCCGCCTGACCCTACCGCGGCCCAGACGCCGAGGGCAATGTTGCGTTGACGCGCCTCGGTAAAGAGCGTGCGGATCCCGGCGAGGGTAGCCGGAATAATCATCGCCGCCCCTATCGCCAGGCTGGCACGCGCGGCAATCAGCCAGCCGGCAGAGCTGGACGCTGCCGCCCACAGGGAAGAGAGACCAAAGAGCACGCTGCCCAGCATTAACAGGCGTTTAAATCCGATACGATCGCCCAGGGCCCCCATTGGCAGCACCATACCCGCCATGACCAACGAATAAATATCGATGATCCACAGCAGTTCGTTGCCGCTGGCGCCCAGCGTCATGCTTAATGTCGGCGCCGCCACGTGCAGTACCGTGGCATCAATGGCCACAGGGATATAAACCAGCACGATTATCACTAACGCTAACCACTGACGAAACATAAATGTCCTTTTCATTACAAACCTGGACACATGTCCAGAAATGCGATCCTACGGAAAGCTGAATAACTGTCCAGCTTTTTGTTACACTCGTTGCGTCGCGATTGAGGGTGAACAGAATGGCCTATTTAAACAAGGATGAACGTCGGGAAGCGATCCTGCATGCCGCCATGCGTGTGGCATTAAGTGAGGGATTAACCAGCATGACGGTTCGACGTATCGCGGCCGAGGCCGACGTCGCCGCAGGCCAGGTCCATCACCATTTCGCCAGCATTGGTGAGTTAAAATCACAGGCTTTTATTCATCTTATCCGCGACCTGCTGGATGCAGAGGTGGTGCCCGCCGATGCCAGCTGGCACGACAAGCTTCACGCCATGCTGGGTAGCGACGACCGCCACTTTGAACCCTACATCCGTTTATGGCGTGAAGCGCAAATCCTTGCTGCCCGCGATGAAGAGATTAAAGGTGCTTATGTCCTGACGATGGAGATGTGGCACAAGGAGACGGTAGCCATTATTGCAGCGGGTGCAGATGAAAAAGTCTTTAATCTTCATGACACGCCAGAGAATATAGCCTGGCGATTGATAAGCCTGGTTTGCGGTTTAGACGGAATATATATGTTAAATATTGCCGGTATGGATGAAGCTGCATTTAATAAGCATCTTCATAAAGTCATTACTCTGGAATTATATTAAACCGCGTTACAAAATTATAATTTTACAATTAGTAACACTTAAGCAGACGCTTCTTAACCCTTCATTGCTCATGGATTCCCATTCTTATCTATCCTTTCAGACATATCCCAAAATTTCCTGATAATTCAAGAGAACAAACCTGCAGGCAACTGCCTGATTCCCGGTGCTTTTTCTGCTGTTTATGGACATTTAAGAGGGCGATATGTCACAACTTAATGAGAAAAATAATCATTATCTATTAAACAACTGGAAACCCGAAAACCCCGCCTTTTGGGAAAATAAAGGCAAACATATCGCCCGTCGTAATTTATGGATCTCCGTCAGTTGTTTACTTTTAGCCTTCTGCGTCTGGATGTTATTTAGCGCGGTGAGCGTAAACCTGAATAAGGTGGGTTTTAATTTCACCACCGATCAACTCTTTATGTTAACGGCCCTCCCTTCTCTTTCAGGCGCAATATTACGCGTCCCCTACTCCTTTATGGTGCCTATTTTTGGTGGTCGCTACTGGACGGTATTGAGCACCGTAATACTGATTGTTCCCTGCGTCTGGCTGGGCATTGCCGTACAGAATAACGCTACTCCGTACTGGGTATTTATTATTATCGCGCTGCTGTGTGGTTTCGCCGGGGCTAACTTTGCCTCCAGCATGGGCAACATCAGCTTCTTCTTCCCAAAAGCGAAACAGGGCAGCGCGCTGGGTATCAACGGCGGGCTGGGTAATTTGGGCGTGAGCGTCATGCAAATGGTCGCTCCGGTCGTGATATTCCTGCCGATGTTTACCTTCCTCGGCGTGCACGGCGTGCCGCAGGAGGACGGCTCTCTCCTGTCGCTGGCCAACGCGGCCTGGATATGGGTACCGCTGCTGGTGCTGGCAACCCTTGCTGCCTTTTTTGGCATGAACGATATCGCCAGTTCTAAGGCCTCGATTGCCAGTCAGTTACCGGTACTGAAACAGCCACACCTCTGGCTGTTAAGCCTGCTCTATCTTGCTACCTTCGGCTCGTTTATCGGCTTTTCCGCCGGTTTTGCGATGCTCTCTAAAACACAGTTCCCGGATGTGAATATTCTGCACCTCGCCTTCTTCGGGCCGCTGATTGGGGCGCTGGCGCGATCGGCCGGCGGCGTGGTCTCTGACAAACTCGGCGGCGTGCGCGTGACGCTGGTGAACTTTGTTCTGATGGCGATCTTCACCGCCCTGCTGTTCTTCACCCTGCCGGGCTCAGGCTCCGGCAACTTTACCGCCTTCTACATCGTCTTTATGGGACTGTTCCTCACCGCCGGGCTGGGCAGCGGATCGACCTTCCAGATGATCGCCGTCATCTTTCGGCAAATTACGATTTATAAAGTGAAATTGCGCGGCGGTAGTGAACAGCAGGCGCAACAGGAGGCCGTAACTGACACCGCTGCCGCGCTGGGCTTTATCTCCGCCATTGGCGCAGTCGGCGGGTTCTTCATTCCGAAGGCCTTCGGCACCTCGCTGGCAATGACCGGGTCCCCGGTAGGCGCGATGAAAGTGTTCCTCGTCTTTTACATCGTCTGTGTATTCATCACCTGGCTGGTGTATGGCCGCCGTCAAAAGCACATCAAATCATAAACATGCCATTAATTACGTTATGAGCAGTGTAACCACGGGGCGGGAGTCGCCCCGTCAGGAGAGACGTCATGAGTAAATTGTTGGATCGCTTCCGTTACTTCAAACAAAAAGGCGACAGTTTCGCCGATGGGCACGGACAGGTGTACCACACCAACCGTGACTGGGAGGACAGCTATCGTCAGCGCTGGCAGTTCGATAAGATTGTGCGATCCACCCACGGGGTTAACTGTACCGGCTCCTGTAGCTGGAAAATTTACGTTAAAAATGGCCTGGTGACCTGGGAGACCCAGCAGACCGACTATCCCCGCACCCGCCCCGACCTGCCTAACCATGAGCCGCGAGGCTGCCCGCGCGGTGCCAGCTACTCCTGGTATCTCTATAGCGCAAACCGCCTGAAGTACCCCCTGGTGCGCCGCGCCCTGATTGAACTCTGGCGTGAAGCGCTGGCGCAGCATGGCGACCCGGTGCTGGCCTGGGATGCCATCCAGAGCGACCCGGTGAAATGCCAGCGCTACAAACAGGCACGTGGGAAAGGCGGATTTATTCGATCGGGCTGGAAGGAGCTCAATCAACTGATTGCCGCCGCCAACGTCTGGACCATCAAAAACTACGGCCCCGACCGCGTGGCGGGGTTCTCGCCCATCCCGGCGATGTCGATGGTCTCCTACGCCGCCGGCACCCGCTATTTGTCATTGCTGGGCGGTACCTGTCTCAGTTTCTACGACTGGTATTGCGACCTTCCTCCCGCTTCGCCGATGACCTGGGGCGAGCAGACCGACGTGCCGGAATCGGCCGACTGGTACAACTCTGGCTACATCATCGCCTGGGGTTCCAACGTGCCGCAAACGCGTACCCCGGACGCCCACTTCTTTACCGAAGTGCGCTACAAAGGCACCAAAACCATCGCCATCACCCCCGATTTTTCGGAAGTGGCAAAGCTTAGCGATCAGTGGCTTGCCCCTAAACAGGGTACCGACAGCGCGCTGGCCATGGCGATGGGCCATGTCATTCTGAAAGAGTTCCACCTCGATAACCCCAGCGACTACTTCCTGAACTACTGCCGTCGCTACACCGACATGCCGATGCTGGTGATGCTCGATGAGCGTGAGGACGGGACCTATGTGCCAGGTCGGATGCTGCGCGCCTCGGACCTCGCCGACGGGCTGGGAGAGGCCAATAATCCGGAGTGGAAGACCGTTGCCTTTACCCTGGCCGGTGAACTGGTAGCGCCAAATGGCTCTATTGGCTTCCGCTGGGGAGAAAAAGGCAAATGGAACCTGGAACCGCTGGCGGCAGGCCAGGAGACGGAGCTGACACTCTCGCTGCTGATCACCCACGATCGCGTCGCGAACGTGGCGTTCCCCTACTTTGGCGGCAACGAAAATCCCCATTTCCGAAGCGTGAAGCAGGAGCCGGTGTTACTGCGCAAAGTCCCGGCAAAAACGCTGACTCTGGCAGACGGCACCACCAAACAGGTGGTCAGCGTCTATGACCTGGTGCTGGCCAACTATGGCCTCGACCGTGGGCTGGACGACAGCAATGCCGCCACCGATTACGCAGAGATCAAAGCTTACACCCCGGCCTGGGGCGAGCAGATCACCGGCGTGCCGCGCCACCATATCGAACAGATCGCCCGGGAATTTGCCGATACCGCCAATAAAACCCATGGCCGCTCGATGATCATTCTCGGCGCCGGGGTGAACCACTGGTATCACATGGATATGAACTACCGGGGGATGATCAACATGCTGGTCTTCTGCGGCTGCGTAGGCCAGAGCGGTGGCGGCTGGTCGCACTATGTGGGCCAGGAGAAACTGCGTCCGCAAACCGGCTGGCTGCCGCTGGCTTTTGCCCTGGACTGGAACCGTCCGCCGCGCCAGATGAACAGCACCTCCTATTTTTATAACCACGCCAGCCAGTGGCGCTATGAAAAGCTGACGGCGCAGGAGCTGCTCTCGCCGCTCGCGGACCCGGGGCAGTTTACCGGGCACCTGATCGACTTCAACGTCCGCGCCGAGCGCATGGGCTGGCTCCCCTCCGCCCCGCAGCTCAATCTCAATCCGCTGCATATCAAAGCCCGCGCCGATGCTGCCGGCATGACGCCGCAGGAGTACACCGTGCAGGGGCTAAAATCGGGCGACGTCCGCTTCGCCTGCGAGCAGCCGGATAACGGTAAAAACCATCCGCGTAACCTGTTCGTCTGGCGCTCTAACCTGCTGGGCTCCTCCGGTAAAGGCCACGAGTACATGCTGAAATACCTGCTGGGGACCGAGAGCGGGATTCAGGGCGAAGATCTGGGCTCGACGGATGATGTGAAACCGGAAGAGGTGGAGTGGCAGACCCCCGCCATCGAAGGGAAGCTTGACCTGCTGGTGACCCTCGATTTCCGCATGTCCAGCACCTGCCTGTTCTCGGATATTGTCCTGCCGACCGCCACCTGGTACGAGAAGGACGACATGAATACCTCGGATATGCATCCGTTTATTCACCCGCTTTCGGCCGCCGTTGACCCCGCCTGGGAGTCCCGCAGCGACTGGGAGATCTACAAAGGGCTCGCTAAAGTTTTCTCGGAAGTCTGCGTGGGCCATCTCGGTACCGAAACCGATGTGGTGCTGCAACCCCTGCAACACGACTCCCCGGCGGAGCTCTCGCAGCCCTTTGATATTCAGGACTGGCGCAAAGGCGAGTGTGAGCTGGTTCCCGGCAAGACTGCCCCCTCCATTGCGGTGGTGGAACGTAACTACCCGGAAACCTACGAGCGCTTCACCGCCCTCGGTCCGCTGCTGGATAAACTGGGCAACGGCGGGAAAGGCATTTCGTGGAATACCGAGAAAGAGATCGATTTCCTCGGCAAGCTGAACTACGTCAAGCTTGATGGCCCGGCGAAAGGCCGCCCGCGTATCGAAACCGCCATCGACGCTTCAGAGGTGATCCTCGCCCTCGCCCCGGAAACCAACGGCCAGGTTGCCGTGAAAGCCTGGGAAGCGCTGGGGCAGCTGACCGGACGGGATCATACCCACCTGGCGCTGAATAAAGAGGACGAAAAAATCCGCTTCCGCGATATTCAGGCGCAGCCGCGCAAGATTATCTCCAGCCCCACCTGGTCCGGCCTCGAGAGCGAACATGTCTCTTACAACGCCGGTTACACCAACGTCCATGAGCTGATTCCGTGGCGCACTCTCTCGGGTCGCCAGCAGCTTTATCAGGATCACCTGTGGATGCGCGCCTTCGGCGAAAGTCTGGTGGTTTATCGTCCGCCAATAGATACCCGTAGCGTGACGCACATGCGTGACATTCCGCCGAACGGCTTCCCGGAGAAAGCGCTGAACTTCCTGACGCCGCACCAGAAATGGGGCATCCACTCTACCTACAGCGAAAACCTGCTGATGCAGACCCTGTCGCGCGGTGGTCCGATTGTCTGGATAAGCGAAACGGATGCCCGGGAGTTGGGTATTGAGGATAACGACTGGATCGAGGCATTTAATGCCAACGGCGCCCTCACCGCTCGCGCCGTAGTGAGCCAGCGCGTGCCGCCGGGCATGACCATGATGTATCACGCCCAGGAGCGCATTCTGAACATTCCAGGTTCGGAAGTGACTGGCCGACGCGGCGGTATTCATAACTCAGTTACCCGCATCTGCCCGAAACCGACCCACATGATCGGCGGTTACGCGCAGTTGGCCTACGGCTTTAACTACTACGGCACCGTCGGGTCGAACCGCGATGAGTTCATCATGATCCGCAAAATGAAAAACATTAACTGGCTGGATGGTGAAGGTCGGGACCAGGTACAGGAGGCGAAAAAATGAAGATCCGCTCACAGGTTGGCATGGTACTGAACCTCGATAAGTGTATTGGCTGTCATACCTGCTCCGTCACTTGCAAAAACGTCTGGACCGGGCGTGAAGGGATGGAGTATGCCTGGTTTAACAACGTTGAGACCAAGCCGGGCATCGGCTACCCCAAAAACTGGGAAGATCAGGAGGAGTGGCAAGGTGGCTGGATCCGCGGTATCACCGGCAAGCTCACCCCCCGCCTCGGCGGCAAAATGGGGGTGCTGTCGAAAATCTTCGCCAACCCGGTCTTACCGCAGATTGACGACTATTACGAACCCTTCACCTTTGACTACCAGGATCTGCACCGCGCCCCGCAGGGGGAACACTTACCTACCGCCCGTCCACGCTCGCTGATTGACGGCAAGCGGATGGATAAAATCAAGTGGGGGCCAAACTGGGAAGAGCTGCTCGGCGGTGAGTTCGAAAAGCGCGCCCGCGACCGCAACTTCGACAAGATGCAGAAGGAGATGTACGGCCAGTTTGAAAACACCTTCATGATGTACCTGCCGCGCCTGTGCGAGCACTGCCTGAACCCAAGCTGCGTCGCCACCTGCCCCAGCGGCGCCATCTACAAACGCGAAGAAGATGGCATCGTGCTCATTGACCAGGATAAGTGCCGCGGCTGGCGTCTGTGCATCAGCGGCTGCCCGTACAAAAAAATCTACTTCAACTGGAAGAGCGGTAAGTCAGAAAAATGTATCTTCTGCTACCCGCGTATTGAATCCGGCCAGCCGACGGTCTGCTCAGAGACCTGTGTCGGGCGTATTCGCTATCTCGGCGTGCTGCTTTACGACGCGGATCGTATTGAGGAGGCGGCCAGCACCGAACATGTCACCGATCTTTATGAGCGCCAGTGCGATGTCTTTTTAGATCCGCACGATCCGGCGGTGATCGAAGAGGCCGTTAAGCAAGGTATTCCGCAGAACGTGATTGACGCTGCCCAGCGCTCGCCGGTTTACAAGATGGCGATGGACTGGAAGCTGGCCCTGCCGCTGCACCCGGAATATCGTACCCTGCCGATGGTCTGGTATGTGCCGCCGCTGTCACCAATTCAGTCCTACGCCGATGCGGGCGGCCTGCCCAAAACCGACGGCGTGCTCCCCGCCGTGGAGAGCCTGCGTATCCCGGTCCAGTATCTGGCAAATATGCTGAGCGCGGGCGATACCGGCCCGGTGCTGCGCGCCCTCAAGCGGATGATGGCCATGCGCCATTACAAACGTTCACAAACCGTGGAAGGCGTGACCGATACCCGCGCCATTGACGAGGTCGGGTTGACGGTCGAACAGGTGGAAGAGATGTATCGCTATCTCGCCATTGCCAACTACGAAGATCGCTTCGTGATCCCCACCAGCCACCGCGAAATGGCCCGTGATGCCTTCCCCGAGAAGAACGGCTGCGGCTTTACCTTCGGCGATGGCTGCCACGGCTCAGACACCAAATTCAACCTCTTCAACAGTAGCCGTATCGACGCCATCAATATTACCGAGGTGCGTGAACACGGGGAGGGAGAGTAATGCGGATTCTGAAAATCATTGCGCTGTTAATGGAGTATCCCGACGAGATGTTATGGGAGAACCGCGATGAGGCGTTAGATCTCATTGCCCAGGATGCCCCCACGCTGTTGCCCTTTACGCGAACCTATCTCAGCGCCCCGCTGCTGGACAGGCAGGCCGAGTGGTGCGAAGTGTTTGAACGTGGCCGGGCCACCTCGCTGCTGCTGTTTGAACATGTGCATGCGGAGTCGCGGGATCGCGGCCAGGCGATGGTCGACCTGATGGCGCAGTACGAAAAGGTCGGTCTGCAGCTGGATTGCCGGGAGCTCCCCGATTATCTGCCCCTTTATCTGGAGTATCTCAGTATTGTGGGCGAAGCGGAAGCGCGCGATGGGCTGCAGAACGTCGCCCCGATCCTGGCGCTGATTGGTGGGCGACTGAAGCAGCGCGACGTTGCCCATTATCAGCTGTTTGACGCTCTGCTACGACTGGCCGAAACCCGGCTTTCCAGCGATAGCGTAGCGGCACAGGTTGCCACCGAGAAGCGTGATGACACCCGTCAGGCGCTGGATGCGGTGTGGGAAGAAGAGCAGGTGAAGTTTATCGAAGACAACGCCACGTCGTGCGACAGTTCGCCGATGCAGCAATATCAACGACGCTTTAGCCAGGACGTTGCACCGCAGTACGTGGACGTCGGCGCCGGAGGCCCCAAATGACGCACTACCTGAACGTGTTTTTCTATGACATCTATCCCTATATTTGCGCCACCGTCTTCTTCCTCGGAAGCTGGCTGCGTTATGACTATGGTCAGTACACCTGGCGTGCCTCGTCGAGCCAGATGCTGAGCAAGCGCGGCATGAACTGGGCCTCTAACCTGTTTCATATCGGTATCCTGGGGATCTTCTTCGGCCACCTGTTCGGGATGCTGACCCCGCACTGGATGTACGCCTGGTTTTTACCTATCGCCGTGAAACAGCAGCTGGCCATGTTCGCCGGGGGCGTGTGCGGTGTGTTAACGCTGATTGGTGGGTCAATGCTGCTCTACCGCCGGCTGTTTAACCAGCGGGTGCGCGCCACCTCCACCACGCCGGACATCATCATCATGAGTATTTTACTGCTTCAGTGCATTCTGGGGCTGAGCACGATTCCCTTCTCCGCCCGTTTTCCGGACGGCAGCGAGATGATGAAACTGGTGGGCTGGGCGCAGGGTATCGTCACTTTCCGCGGCGGCTCATCGGAGATGCTTAACGGCGTGGACTTTATCTTCCGTGTGCATCTGGTGCTGGGGATGACCATTTTCCTGATCTTCCCCTTCACTCGTCTGGTGCATGTGTGGAGCGCGCCGTTTGAATATTTCACCCGCCGGTATCAGGTGGTGCGGTCACGGCGTTAATTTATTCGGGTGGCGTCGCCGCCACCCGGCTATTTCCCTGCCTGCGGATGCGTCTCAAACCCCGCCATCACCGCCGTCAGCTCGGCCAGTGAAAAACCGTTTTTCGGATCAGATACCCCCAGCCCAAACTGCTCCTGCAATACCTGATACAGCTCGGCGGCATCGGCGAGATGACGCTGCTCAACCGCCAGCGCCCCCTGCCAGCGGGTGAAATTAAAATTGGTTAAGGTCAGTTTGCCCCCCTCGGGCAGGTGTCGGCACATCAGCAGGTGATGGCGAAAGTGCGATTGCGGCCAGTGAGCAGACCAGAAATTGCCCATTACATAGTCATTGAAATGCTGCTCTGCGAGATCGAACTGGTACATCGACTGCCAGCGATCGTGATGGTGAACCTGTAAGGCCCAGTTATCCCCCTCGTTCTGCAGGCGGTACATGCCGTGCGGCGTGGGCTGCTCCAGGTCGGCAATCAGGCGAACCGGCGCGGTCAACGTCTGGCCGCCAAAGCCCACGTCGGCAATCCAGCGTTCGCCGTTTAGCTCAACCAGCAACAGTCGGTGGGTACGCGGCGGCATCTGCGGCGGATTCGCCAGCACCACGCGGCCCAGCAGGCTGCGGACCGTAAAACCCACCTCACGCAGCACGCGCTCGAAGAGTCCGTTCTGCTCAAAGCAGTACCCACCGCGACGGGCGGTAACCAGTTTGTCTTGCACGCTCTCCTCGTCGAGCTGGATCTCGCGTGGCAACACCACGTCAAGATTCTCAAACGGGATGCTGCAATTATGGTGGAGATGCAGCCCGCGCAGGGTGTCGATATTCGGGGTCGCGGGCTGTTGCCAGCCCGTGCGGGCGAAATACGCAGTCAGAAATGGAGACATAGTGAACTTCCTTGCAATGATGTTCCCTGTTTATAAACTATTTTTGCGTCGCCACCTGCGTAAAAGTGCTTTTTTAGCGCCCCGTCGTGCGCTGCATGATACCCAGCGCGCTCAGCATCAATATCAGTCCGGTCACTAACGTCAGGGTGGCCATCGCCATTCCCTGCCCAATCGAGCCTTGTTCGAACTGGCGCCAGATAAAGACCGAGACGGTCTGCGTCCCCGCCGGGGCCAGTAATAGCGATGTCACCAGCTCGCGAGAGGCAATGGCGAAGACCATCAACATCGCCGCCAGCATGGCCGGTGACACCAGCGGTATCACGATAAAACGTAGCGCCTGCAGTGCCGATGCGCCGTGTACCCGCGCCGCCGGTTCGAGATTACCACCCAGCTGGCGCAGTGCACTGCCAATGTAGCGGACCGGCCACGGCAATAGCAGGCAGCAGTAAGAGAGCAGCAGTATGACCCAGCTGTTATAAGGTGATAGCGGCCAGAAGGTGCGGTTCCACAGTAAAATAAGCCCCACGCCCACCACAATCCCTGGCAGCGCGGCGGGCATCAGGGATAACGCATCCACCAGCGCCCGGCCTCTGATTTTTTGCACCACCACCAACCAGGCGGCTAGCAGCCCCAGTAGCCCGGTAATGCACGCCGTTCCCAGCGCCAGCGACAGGCTGGTACCCAGCGCAGCCAGGGCATCTCCCTGCTGGCTAAAGAGTGCCGCGTAATGTGACAACGTCACGTTATCCGCAGTGACACCCGCCGATAAGGTGCCGAGCACGCCTGAAAGCGCCATCGAGGCCGCGGGCAGCACCACAGCAATCAGCCCAATCAGCCCCATCAGCACGACGACGGGTAATATAAAGATCCCGGCCTCCGCCCCTCTGTTCTCTGTCGGCTTACCCGTAACGCTGGTTACGTCGTGCTGCCCCGTTAGCTTTTTCTGCAACGCCCAGGCGCAGAGCGCGATCGCCACCAGTACCACGGACAACATCGATGCCCCCGAGAGATCGATAGGCCAGTCGGCCAGCTTTTTCTCGATATCGGTGGTCAGCATCAACACCCCTGCCCGCGTGCCCAGCGCCGCCGGCACGCCGTACTCTTCGATCGCCAGCGTAAACGAGAGCAGCATGCCTGCCGCCAGCGCCGGTGAAAGCAAGGGCAGCGTGATATGCCAGAAGGCCCGCCCTGCGCTGGCACCATGCACCCGCGCAACCCACGCCAGCCGCTGCCCGCTGGCCAGCAGACTGCGCGAGACGGCAAAATAGACTACCGGGAAGATATTGAGCGCCATCACCAGCACAATACCGGTTTTACTGAACAGCAGGTCGTTCAGATTGACACCCGTTAACTGTTGCAGGTAGCCATTACTCTGCAGGACCAGCATCCATGACAAGGCCGCGATATAGGGCGGTGTTAAAAAGGGGATCAGGAAGAGCAGATCCCACAGGCGCGGCAGCGGCAACGTCAGTAGCCCGCGCGCGACCCCGAGCGGAAAACCAATCAGCGCGCTGACCAGCGCCACGCCCAGGGCGATCTGCAGAGTTCCCCCCAGCATCCCCGGGAGCTGCGGCTCGGCCAGCAGTTGACGTACGCCACTAAAGGCGGCCGAAAAAGAGCCGGCGCTAAATTGCGGGAATACCGCCTGTAGCACAATAAACAGTAGCGGAAGCGCCACCAGTACCATCAGCATGGCCAGCGTCGCCCCTGAAAGAAAGGAGTGTTTCACACGCGATCCTGAAGACGGGGTTGCCCCCGTCGGAAAAGTTACAGAGAGAAGAGCGTGTTAAAACGCTTCAGAATGGCGCTGCGCTCGCTGCTGCCGTCGCTTTTGGTCGGCAGGATATTCAGTTCGTTCAGCAGCGGGCGTTTCGCCTTGATGTCTTCGCGGGCTGGCATCAACCAGGCGTCGGCCACCATCGCCTGGCCTTCCGGCGACAACACATAATCAACGAAGGCTTTGGCGTCATCCGCATGCGGGGTTGATTTGAGGATCATCATCGGGCGTGGGGCAATCACCGTGCCGCTGGCCGGGAAGATCACCTTCAGGGATTCCCCCTGGTGAATGTTGCCGTAAGAGACGTAATCCACCGCGCCAAATACCGCCGCTTTTGCCCCCTGCATCACTGGGGTGACCGCCTGAGCGTTCGGGCCGCTCACCACCATGCCGTTCTTCTTCAGGTTATCAAATAGCGACCAGGCCTTATCGCCCATCCCATTTTGTAACCCGATCAGCAGATCGAGAGAGGCGCCTGACAGCGCCGGGTCTGGCGTCGTCACTTTATCTTTGAAGGCGCCGGTGGTCAGGTCCAGCCACTCCTTCGGCTCCGGGGTGCCGCTTTTGGTGTTCCAGACGATGCCCAGCGCCGATACCCCCTGGGCCACGAAATCAGTAGATTTCAGGTCGGCGGGCACATGTTCAGCGTTGGCACTCTGGTACGGCAACAGCCAGCCGCGGTTATGCAGATCTTCCGCCGTATCCCAGGAGGCGGAGATCAGAATGTCGGCCTGCGGGTTGGCCTGCTCCGCTTCGAGGCGCGCCATCACTTTACCGGTAGTGGCCTGGAAGATATCCACCTTCACGCCGGTTTTCTTTTCGAAGCCGCTTGCAAGGTTCTTCGCCAGCGATCCCGGCCCGGCGGTATAGAGGGTGAGCGCGTGGGCGCTCGACATCATGACGGACGATAATGCCATGGCTACCAGCACTCCTTTTTTTACGGACAGTGTAATTTTCATGCAAACTCCCCTGAGGATTGAATCAAACGATCGGCAGCGACGCTGCCAGCAGAAAGGTGCACGATGCGATCGGCCAGAATCTCGGCTTCACGGCGGTCATGCGTAACGTAAACGGCGGTGGTGCCAAGCTGGCGCAGTAGCGACGCCATCTCCAGGCAGAGAGATTCGCGCAGTTCGCTATCGAGGTTGGAGAGCGGCTCGTCAAAGAGCAGTACCCGGGGTTCGGCGACAATGGCGCGGGCCAGGGCGACGCGCTGCTGCTGCCCACCGGAGAGCCCGGCGGGTTTGCGGTCGGCAAAGTCGGCCAGACCCACGCGTCGTAAAGCCTGCGCGACGCGATCGTCACGCGCGCTGCCTGAGACATTGCGCATCTTCAGTGGAAACGCCACGTTCTGCGCCACCGTCATATGGGGCCAGAGCGCGTAGTCCTGGAAGACCATGCCGATATCGCGGGCCTCGGGCGGTAACGACCAGCCCGCCCTCGCCACCTGACGATCGCCGAAATGGATATCGCCCTGCAGCGGGTGGGTTAACCCGGCCAGCAGACGTAACAGCGTGCTTTTTCCACAGCCCGAGGGTCCGAGCAGCGCAATCACGCTACCCGCCTCGATGTGCAGATCGATTTGGTTTAATACGGTATTCGCGCCAAACGCGTACGAGACGCCTTTGAGCGTGATGGGGGTGAGCATATTGTTATCCTCTTTGGGATTTAGTGCCGTCACTGTAGGGGGGCTATGTGACGAAACCATGAACAAAATGTTGCGTATTGATTTTGTCTGCGCTTCAGAGGTTTAATGGCCTGGCGCTAATACTGAGGAGTTGTTATGAGCCACTTTCGCCCCGTCGAGTTAAAACATGCCAGCCGTCTGCTGAACCACGGCCCTACGGTGCTGATCACCAGCCGGGATGAGCAGATTGATCGACGTAATGTTATGGCGGCCGCCTGGTCGATGCCGGTCGAGTTTGAACCGCCGCGTATCGCCATCGTGGTGGATAAAAGCGCCTGGTCTCGCGAGCTGATTGAGCGCAGCGGCATGTTTGGCATTGTGGTGCCGGGCGTTGCTGCCGCTAACTGGACCTACGCGGTGGGTAGCGTCAGCGGGCGGGATGAAGATAAATTTAACTGCTACGGGATCCCGGTTATCAACGGCCCGGTGCTGGGGCTGCCGGTCGTTGAAGAGAAGTGTCTGGCGTGGATGGAGTGTCGGCTATTACCGGTGACCTCCGCCGCCGAGAAATATGACACCCTGTTTGGCGAAGTGGTGGCCGCGGCCGCAGATGAACGGGCGTTTGTCGCCGGACGCTGGCAGTTTGATGAGGATAAGCGCAATACGCTGCATCACCTGGGCGCAGGGACCTTTGTGACCAGCGGCAAGATGGTGAAGGCGGCGGAGTAAGCGCTGGGCCCTGCTAAACCCTCAGCATGTTGCTTGCGAAGCGACTGTGACTTTATCAATAAGGTGCCCGGGCCTTATTGCAAATGGCACGTCGACGCCCGCCATTGTCACCAACTTTACAGCAACGTCATTATTCAGGGTGATAACCGTACCGGGTTACTGCCCTTAGTGGTCGGAGTTTAAACAGAACAGTTTACAGAATCCAATAATCCTTTCTAAATGCGGTAACGTCTGCTGAGTGATAATATGCCACTCTTCAAAAGTGAGCTGGCCATGCCATTCCGTTATATTCTTGCCTTTAAAGAAAAAGGACAAGCCATTGAAACAGTGGCGCTCATTGGTGCCCTCTTCAAGATTTCCACTTTCAATGAGACGTTGCAGTAACTCACCGGCTTCAGTGATTATCGAAAGATGTTCAGCGGTAAGTTTTGGCATGGCAGAGAGTTCGTTAGCAGTTAATAGTAAATAATCCCTGAATCTATAATAAAGTTACGTTCAGGCTTCAGGGAATGAATTAATAGCGTGGCGGTGAGAGGCCTGTTAAATAGTCATTTCAACCAGCCCTTAATCACTCTGTTATCAATAAGATTAGCCTTGCCATTTTTATAAATAACCACCTGATATAGCCCCTGAGAATAAACCTGTGCCTGTTTAGTAGATTCATCCAGTGCGGCAGGTTTCCCATCAACATACACTAAGCCATCTGCATGACGCGCGACCGTGACGTCAAAACCAGACCATGTACGGGGTTTTACGGCGAGGGTATGTTCACTTGTCGGTGCACAGGCCTCATACTCTTTCACCTGTTGCGGGGTAAGTTGTAGCCCCTGAGCGTGGAAATTGCGGAGATCTTTACAACTGGTTTTATGAGCCCGCTGCGCATATTGTTTAGCCGCGTTTTCTAAAGCCTGTTTTTCTGCGGCTGCGTTGATAGTGGCACGTTTATTCTGTTCTGCAAGATAACAAGCATCGCGTGAAATACCTTGTGCTTCACATTGTGCAATTTTGTCAGCCTGAGAAGAGCAGCCGGCCAGTAATAAGCCTGCAATTAATGAGAGGTTTTTACAGTTCATCATTATAGTAGCCCTGAATAAGTTACATTCGTTGTTTATATCCGGTTCTCGCCCATGTCAGTGAACAAACAGCGAGAAGCTTAATGTCAATTTTATACTGCGTTAGGTCACGTACTCTTTGCTGCGCGGTAAAGGAATAATTCTTCGGTTACTCCACAAAACATCACTATCAAACATCCCTCCCCCAGCTTGCATAAACAGGAATATGCCATCGGAAGGTTACCAGCCGATGGACATGCCTGCCCCATAACCAATATTGGACGCGGTGTCATCTGAGACGGTAGCTTTCATGGTGATACGTTGAGAAAGACGGGCAGAAAAGCCGACAGCGACGGCAGACTCACCGTCATAGCCGCCTACGCCAGCCCCTACTGCAAAAGATTGCATTTGTAGAACCTGAGGAATATTGCTCATTGCCATTGCGCCGGAAACGCCTGCCGAAGCTTGTTTCTTATTCTCATTAACCTGACTTTTCAGGTTGCTAAAATTGCTGTTCAGCTTGTTAAGCTGCTGGGTGTTGCTGGCTACCTGTGACTGTGTAGAGCGGAGCGCTGCGTGGTCAGCATTCACTACTCCGGTTTCTCTCTGCTGGCTCGTTGCCAGAGTTTTAATCTGCGTGCCGTAATAAGCAGATTGCACCTGCTGCTGTTTCGCCAGTTGAGTAACCTTATCCTCTGTCGCGGCGACGGTATTATGATTAATGGCGATCTCTTTTGCCTGGCCGGCGTCAGGCTTAGGCGTCGGGATTGCATCAATTGCAGTTTTCACCGTGGCCTGGGTTTCGGCCTGCTGCTTAGCGTGCAACATCCCCTGAACGCGGTCACTGTTTATCATTGCAATCTGTTTAGCTGTCCCCTCAGCAGCTGCGGAGGTGTTAGTTATCGCAGTAGCATTCTCATTGATCGCCATGGCGTTGGACTGAATGGCACGGGTGTTGTTATCGGTTTTAACCGTGCTGCTGCTAAGCTGGGCGCTTACCTGATTCAGGCTCGTCTTCATCGAAGTCAGGTTGGACTGCGTCAGCGTAATGTCTTGCTTATTAGCGGTAATATTGTCCTGATTCTGCTTAATGAAGGTACTTTGTTGCTGCAGGGTATGTAATGCCGAATCAGCGTTACGCTGGGCATGGTGAAGTGCTGAATCCTGAGCACTATCCTTCAGGGTTTGTGCAGAGGCGTTAGCTTGAATAGTTTGGCTATTGGTCGTCGCCAAATGCTCGGCACGATCTGCTGTGGTCTGAACTGCGCTTGTGTCACGCTGAACGTTTTTCACATCATCCTGGAGGGACGTAATGGAAAGCGCGTGCGAATCAATACGCTGCGTGTTAGTTGTCACCGCCTGCCGGGTGGAATCTATAGCCGCTTTGTTAGCGTCGATATCAATCTGAGCAACCATAATTGCATGGTGAGCGTCAGCAACCTTTGTGTTTGTCCAGGCCGCATTCTGCTCTGTTTTTGCAATAACACTGTCTTGCAAAGTATCACGGCTAGCCTGAACCGCTACAGGGTCTGCGTGCTGTGACGCGGTGCGATCAATATTGGCCTGCAGGAGGGCTCTACCCTGCTCCGCCTGCAGTTGATGGAAGTGGTTAACCTGGGCAGCTTTCAGGGCTGCTTTCTGGCTTGCAGTACGATCAATATTGGCCTGAATAAGTGGGGAAAAGCTGGCGGCTGGGATTTCTGAGTTCGATGCTGCGGGTTTTGAACCTGCTAATTCCGGGTTTGTCAGCGGCGTTTTGTCTACATCACTGCCACTATTGCCAGGGTTCTCATTATCCGCGAAGGACGTTTTAGCAATGCTCTTCGCGGGGGCTGCTGATGAATCTGCTGAAAGAGGTTTGATAAATTCCAGATTCATCAGCTGGTGCGTTTCTTGATTCCAGGGATGGTTGCCAGACAGCTGATTATTCGCCTCCTGTAGCGTGGCGGCACGGTAAGTGTTTTCCAGAATCCAGGACGCATGCGTCGCGATTTCAGGGTGTGCCAGGAAATAAGCATCCGCCGCCAGTCTATCTGTACCCTGCAGATCAGCAAACGCAGGTGCACATACCGCACTGATAACCACAGCCATAATGGATTTGTCTAACCGTTTCATCTCTTAATTTCTCTTGAAAATTTATACGTAACATTGGAAGAAACGGTTCTTTAAGTTTCATATTAATGTTTCTTAAAGAACTCATTGACGTTCCTTTTCGAAATGAAAATACCTCCGAAAAAATGTGATGTAAAGCGGTTACATTCGCCTGATAGTTCATATTAGTTATAATTGAAACGAAATTATGTTTACATGAGAAACAAAAGGAAGCGCAAATTCATAGCGTTTCTATCTAAGAAACAGCAAAGACTTGTTTTATTTAGCAAATAAAGCGCTGTTTATAGCCCATGGCTGAATGTGATTCTCAAAAGTGCTAAAATACGTTTCTTTGATAAATCTCAATTTTTAAAGAGTGCATCCGTAAGGGCGTTTGATATGAACGAGTTTGAAAAGATCTTCAACGATCTGGGGATAGACAAGGGCTTGCTACCTATTTTGTTTCGTTCGAACAGGTCTGTGATACATAAATACCTAAGCGGCGAGAGCACAGCCCCCGCATCAGCGTTATCGCTGTTATTGTTGATAGAGTTGATTGAAAAGCGAAATCCCGAACTTCTGGATGAATGGGCGGTACTGTCAGATTTTCAGGTTCCTCGCGAGGTCTATTTGGAGCAGCCTGATTATTACAAGGGCTGGACCTGGGCGACTCATAAGCTACATCCGAAAGTGCTTGAGTTCCTGCGGGCACGGCACCCGGAGATCGAATGACGAAGCGGAGCAAATGGCCCCGTTTCGTGGAATAGCCATTGAGAAATGGTGATGATTGTTGCGAAGAACGTAGCAGATCTTGTTCTGACTGGCGCATCCCTGCGCCCATGCCAGTTCTATGAACATAACGGGTGACGAACCGTCAACGTGAAAAAAGCACGTTGTCCACCCAATAATCGTTAAGCTCCTTTCGAACGGCTGGCGATAATCCCTTCTGCAACATTACGCGGCGCTTCGGCATAGTGATGAAACTCCATGCTGTAGGTCGCGCGGCCCTGGGACATCGAGCGCAGCGTGGTGGCATAGCCGAACATCTCTGCCAGCGGCACATCGGCGCGGATAATCTGGCTACCGTACCGCTCCTCCATGCCCTGCACCATGCCGCGGCGGGAAGAGAGATCGCCCATTACATTCCCGGCGTAGGTCTCAGGCGTCTCTACCTCAACGTGCATCACCGGCTCCAGGATGACCGGATCGGCCCGACGCGCCCCCTCTTTGAAACCAAAGATCGCCGCCATGCGGAAGGCCATCTCCGAGGAGTCCACGTCGTGATACGAACCAAAGGTCAGAGTCGCTTTTACGTCCACGACCGGATAGCCCGCCAGCACGCCGCTGTTCATCGCCTCGCGCAGCCCTTTTTCCACCGAAGGGATGTATTCGCGCGGCACCACCCCGCCTTTCGTGGCATCTTCAAAGACAAAACCGCTGCCCGGCTCCAGGGGTTCGAGGCTGAGGACAACATGGCCGTACTGCCCTTTACCGCCGGACTGACGCACAAATTTGCCCTCGATCTCTTTCACCGCTTTGCGCAGGGTTTCACGGTAGGTCACCTGCGGCCGACCGATATTCGCCTCCACGCCAAACTCGCGTTTCATCCGGTCAACGATAATCTCCAGATGCAGCTCACCCATTCCGGAGATGATCGTCTGCCCTGACTCCTCGTCGGTGTGCAGGCGGAACGACGGATCTTCTGCAGCCAGACGTTGCAGCGCGATCCCCATTTTCTCCTGATCCGCTTTGGTTTTTGGCTCAATGGCCAGCGAAATCACCGGGTCCGGGAACTCCATCCGTTCCAGGGTAATCACCGCCGCCGGATCACAGAGCGTGTCGCCGGTGGTGACATCTTTTAACCCGACACAGGCCGCGATATCCCCGGCGCGCAGCTCGTCTACCTCGTGGCGATCGTTAGCCTGCATCAGCACAATGCGCCCAATACGTTCCTTCTTGTCTTTCACCGGATTGTAAACCGCGTCGCCTTTTCTCAGCACGCCGGAATAGACCCGGATAAAGGTCAACTGGCCCACGTAGGGGTCGGTCATCAGCTTGAACGCCAGCGCCGAGAAGGGTTCGTCGTCGCTTGGGTGGCGCTCGGCAGCCTGCCCCTTCGCATCTACCCCGTCAATTGCCGGGACGTCCAGCGGCGAGGGCATCAGTTCAATCACCGCGTCGAGCATCCGCTGCACCCCTTTGTTTTTAAAGGCGCTGCCGCAGAGCATCGGCTGGATTTCGCCCGCCACGGTGCGTTGACGCAACCCGCTGATGATGTCAGCTTCGTCCAGATCGCCCGTTTCCAGATATTTATCCATGAGCGCATCGCTGGCTTCAGCCGCCGCCGAGACCATCTGCTCACGCCAGGTCTGCGCGGTGGCCTGCAGCTCATCCGGCACCGGCGCATAGCTGAAGGTCATGCCCTGCGTGGCATCGTCCCAGACGATAGCGCGCATCTTAATGAGATCGACCACGCCGGTGAAATGCTCTTCCGCCCCGATCGGAATCACGATCGGCACCGGGTGAGCTTTTAACCTGTCGACCATCATCTGGACCACGCGGAAGAAATCAGCACCCGGGCGGTCCATTTTGTTGACGAACGCGATACGGGGTACGTGATACTTATTGGCCTGCCGCCAGACGGTTTCCGACTGGGGCTGCACGCCACCGACAGAGTCATACACCATGACCGCGCCGTCCAGCACCCGCATGGAGCGTTCTACTTCAATGGTAAAATCTACGTGCCCCGGGGTATCGATGATATTAATCCGGTGCGGTTCATAGCTACGGTCCATACCGGGCCAGAAGCAGCTCACCGCCGCAGAGGTAATGGTAATACCTCGCTCTTGCTCCTGCGCCATCCAGTCGGTTGTTGCCGCGCCATCGTGGACTTCACCCAGTTTGTGACTCATTCCGGTATAAAACAGGATGCGCTCAGTGGTGGTCGTTTTACCGGCATCGATATGCGCGGAGATACCGATGTTGCGATAACGTTCGAGAGGGATGGGTCGGGGCATGATGCGTCCTTAGTCAGTTGACTGTGAGTAAGCGACCGGGATGGTCGCGTCTGAGTTCGTCTGCTATCATAGTCCTACTGTACGAGTATGTACGAACTATTTTTTAAGGTTTGCGCTATCAATGGTATAGCTCAAACTGATGCCTTATCCAGGAGCCTTATGATCCCTAACCATCCCGAACCGGAACAGATACAGCTGGAAAACGTGCTTTTAGCGCTGGGTAATCCGCTGCGTCTCGCCATCATTCGCCAGCTTGCAGACGGCAGCGAAGCAAGCTGCAATGCCCTGCGACCGCCGGATATCGCGAAATCGACCATGACACACCACTGGCGCGTTTTGCGCGACAGCGGGGTCATCTGGCAGCGGCCACAGGGGCGAGAAAATATGATTTCATTGCGCAGCGAGGATCTCGATAATCGCTTTCCCGGCCTGCTGGAAACATTGTTGCGGGTGATGAATAACGCGGCTCCGCGCGCCTGAGTCAGGCGCGCTGGTCATATCAGAACGCCGGGGACCCGTCGTCGTATTGCAGGCTAAATGTCGCTTCGCCACGCTTTACGCTGGCGCTTACCGGTGAATTGAAGTGCATACCGGTCACGCTGAGATTATCTGTCGCTACCCGCTCAAGCAGGCGTTTGCGCGTTGCCGCCGCGGTCTCCGGATCGCTGTCAAAGGCAATGGTGACATCTGGCTGCTCTACCTGAATATGTGGGAAATGGACGATATCCCCCCAGATTAATAGCGAATCCTGCGCGTTCCCGACCACATAGCCGGTATGCCCCGGCGTGTGACCAGGCAGTGGCACCGCCTGAATACCGGGCAAAATATCTTCCTGTGTGAAGGTCACCAGTCTGTCGTCATACGCGGCAAAAGCATTTTGTGCCAGCTCGAACGAGGGCTTAAACCTCTCTGGTGCGCTGGCCTGCATCGTTTTGTTGCGCCAGAACGCCAGTTCACGCTCGTGCACAAACAGCCGTTCAACATGGCGAAAATGGGGCGTGGCGAGCGGCCCGGCAAGGCCACCGATATGGTCTGGATGGGCATGTGTAAGCAGGACGGTGTCGATCTGCAAGGGATCGATTTCTGCCGCCGCCAGCGCCACCGGCAGCCGCCCGCCCCAGCCTTTGAAGTTGCCCGCGCCGCTATCCACCAACACCGTATGCTGTCCGGTCTGGATCACGTAAATGTTGATGTTCATACGTGGCAACGTGCTCACGCCCCGCGCCTGCAGCAGGGCTTCGGCTTTTGAGCCGGTGATCCCCGAAAGTAGCTCAAACGACCCATCCAGGTAGCCATCGCTGAGCATGGTAACGATGCTATCGCCCACTTTTTTCCGGTTGACCATGGGTGCCTGAACCTGGTGTGTTAACGGCATGATATGACCTCTCTGGTTGGTGTGGCTTAAGCATAAGTCGTTGGTGAGGCAGTAAAAAGAGGCGTTTTCGTATTACACTGTTATCCACAGAGTAATAATCGTTAGCTGAGGCCATCCCGATGCGTGCCAGAATGTATGAACAGATGAGCATTTTTGTTGAAGTCGCCGAACGGGGAAGTTTCGCCCGGGCAGCGGATGTGCTCCACCTGCATCGCCCCGCCGTAACCAAAGCCATCCAGCAGCTGGAAGAGGAGCTGGGTACGCGCTTACTGCATCGCACCACCCGAAAAGTCAGCCTCACCTCTGAGGGCGAGCTCTTTTTCCAGCGGGCGAAAGCATTGCTGCATGAGATGGACGATGTGATGGCATCGTTTTCGCCGACGCGTCCTCCGCGCGGTCGACTACGCGTTGATACGCCACTCTCGCTGGCACATGCCGTACTGATCCCGGCGCTGAGGGACTTTCAGGCACGTTATCCGGATATCGAACTGGAGCTGACCTCTTCCGATCATCGGGTTGATATGGTGGCTGAGGGCATTGATTGCGTGATCCGCCTTGGCGAATTGCAGGACTCTACGCTGGTGTCACGACGTCTGGGTGATGCGCGGCTGGTCACCTGCGCTACGCCGGAATATCTGGCGCACTATGGCGTGCCCGGCACGCCGGAGGATCTCGCCAGACACCAGACCGTGATGTTTTTCAGCGGGCACAATCGCGTTGTAATGAAGTGGCGATTTATAAAACAAGGTTCGCCGGTGACGGTCCACCCGGCCAGACACATGCTGGTCGACAACACCGATATTATGCTCTCCTGCGGGCTGTCGGGGCTGGGGATAATCCAGGGTATCCATGCGGTTATGGCCCCTCATCTCGCCGCCGGCCGACTGGTGGAAGTGCTCTCTGACTACACCACCGCATCGAAACCGGTCTCGGTTCTCTTTCCGGACCGACGCTATCTGACACCTAAAGTACGGGTCTTTATCGACTGGCTGAGTGAGCTTTTTGCCGCGAAATCCGGGGGTTTTAAAAGATTATTATCCTGAAAGAAACAGTACGCGGAGAGCGGCGATGGTATTAACTCACAAACCTTACAGGTAAATGCCGTAAGAGAATGACCCGATGTCGCCCTCCTCCTATGCGCCATAATTTCGCCAAAAAAAACGGTAACCTTCGTTACCGTCTTTGCCTTACAGAGAATATCCCGGCTTCTTAATCAGCTCGTCGAGCTTCGGGCCAATCTCCGTATCCCAGACCTGCGCTTTCCAGTCTGCTTCCTGAACTTCGTTAAGCGCCACGGAAACAGCGCGATCTTTACTGTTCAGGTGACGAACGATCACCTCGGCGATCTCCTCTGCCAGAGCGGTTTTTTGTTCGTCATTCAGATCGCGCGGGAAACATTTAATATCAACGTGTGGCATAAGCAGGGCTCCTTTATCAGTTAGCCTTTCACGCTATCAGATTATCTCGTTAGCTTTTAGCACCTTGTGCAGTTTAGCGAGCTGGCTCACCTTATCGGCGATGGCGACGATATTGGGGGTATTGGCCGCGAACCACTCGCCGCGCGGCCCCCAGCTACGCATCACCACAAGGTAAGCGTCGAGTAAGGTGAGCTGTTCGCCAAGGGCCCACGGCGTGGCCTTGAGATGGTTATCCAGCCACAGATAGAGCGATTTGCGGTACTCCCGACAGTTTTCTTGCAGTTGCTGCGGTGCATCAGGCGCCCAGCGCTCCGGATAATCGGCGTAGGTAAAGGTGGGATAGACGTTAGCGACCAGCCAGATGAGTAAGCGCTGAAACTGCTGACGTTCACTGTGCCCTACCGGCGGCGCCAGTTCGGGGCAGCGGTCGAGGATCATCAGCGCAATCGCGGCGGTCTCCGTCATGATCTCGCCATTCTCCAGTTCTAGCGTGGGCACCTGGCACAGCGGGTTAAGCCGCTCGAGCCTTTCGCGCTGCGGCCCGGGGGCGTCAAAGCCCTCTACGTTGATAAACTGATACGGAATATCGGCGAGGGTTAGCATCACCTCACTGATTGCCGAGCCCCAGCCGGGTACGCCATAGACTTTAATCATGCTGCCTCCACGCAAGAGAAACCCTAAGTGTAGAGCAGCATTAGTAGGTTATCCCCGGCGGATTGACCTCCGATCGTTCCACCGCTTCGCCCTGCTCGCCCCAGCGCGCCAGCACCTGCTGATACTCCCCGCGCTGGATGGCCCCGTCCAGGGCCGCCTGCAGGGCATAGACCAGGCCATTGCCCTTCCTGGTGGTGGTTGCCACATAGGCCTTCTTCGGCCCTAACCCGACCACGCGGGTTTTGCCGGTGAGAGCCGCTTTGTAAGCTGAGACAGACTGCGGCCCGAAGAAGACATCCGCCCTGCCGGACTGTATATAGAGGTTGCCCGAGGCATCGTCCGTCAGGTAGACCGGCAGCGCCGGCTGGCGCCCCGCCCGAATATTTTCTTCATTCCAGCCCAGCAGGATCCGCTCCTGATTCGTCCCCGAGCCGACAATCACTTTTTTGCCCGCCAGATCGGCGGCCGTGTTGATCGACGCTATTTCGCTGGTGGATTTCACCGAAAACGCCAGCGAATCCACGCGATAGGTGGCAAAGTCGAACTTCTGCTTACGCTGCTCCGTCACCGCTATGTTCACCAGCGCCACGTCGTAGCGCCCGGCAATGATCCCCAGCGGCCAGTCTTCCCAGGCTACGGGAACCAGCTTCAACTTTAACCCGAGACTGCCCGCCAGCAGTCGGGCAATATCCGGATCGCTGCCGATACGGGTGCGGTTATCGCTGGCAAGGAGCGCCAGCGGGGGCGAGTTTAGGGCCGAGATCGCAACGGTCAGGGTGCCCGGCTCGATAAAACGATAATCTGCCGGGATCTTCGCCACCGCCTGTTTATCGAGAGTTACCGTCAGCGGCTGTTCATTGGCCTGCAGATTAATGCCGGCGTGGCTTGCAGTGGATACGAGCAGCCCGGCCAGAAGTCCATATTTCATCTACGCTCCTTACAACACTTTCGAGAGGAACTGGCGCGTACGCGCATGGGAAGGACGGTTCAAAACTTCGTCGCTGCTACCCTGCTCCACAATTTTGCCATCGACCATAAACACCACCTGGTCCGCCACTTCACGCGCAAAGCCAATCTCATGAGTCACCACGACCAGCGTGGTGCCCGAGCGGGCCAGCTTTTTAATCACATCCAGCACTTCGCCCACCAGCTCAGGATCAAGCGCCGAGGTAGGTTCATCAAACAGCATGACGCGCGGTCGCAGCGCCAGGGCGCGGGCGATGGCAATGCGCTGCTGCTGCCCACCGGAGAGATGGCGCGACCAGGCGTCGGCCTTATCGCGCAGCCCTACCACATCCAGCAGCTCGTAAGCGCGTTCTATTGCCGCTTTACGGGTCAGCTTTTTATGCGCCACGGGGGCTTCAATCAGGTTTTCCAGCACCGTCAAATGCGGGAAGAGGTTGAAGTTCTGGAACACATACCCCACGTTCACCCGCTGCTTGAGGATCGCTTTCTCTTTCAGTTCAAAGAGCTTGTCGCCCTGACGGCGATAGCCGATGTAGTCGCCATCTATCTGAATAAACCCTTCGTCCACCCGCTCCAGGTGGTTAATGGTGCGCAGCAGGGTCGATTTGCCCGAGCCGGAGGGGCCGAGGATCACCGTCACGGAACCCGGCGGGATCTCCAGCGAGACGTTATCCAGCGCCTTGTGGCGACCAAAAAACTTACTGACGCCGGTGATTGAAATATGTCCTTCAGGAGAGGCTGGCATGGATAGGCTCCTGTGTCTGGGTGGGAGTAACGGAACGGCTGCGGCTGGCGCTGCGGTTCTGGTTGACCGCGGAGCGACGCTCGCTGCGGGCGAGGCCACGCTCCACCAGGTGTTGAATAGCGGAAAGGACGGTCGTGATCGCCAGATACCAGACGGCACCCACCATCAGCAGCGGTATCACCTCCTGGGTACGGTTGTAGATCATCTGAATGGTGTAAAAGAGCTCAGGCATCGCCAGCACGTAAACCATTGCCGTCCCCTTGGCGAGGCTGATGATCTCGTTAAACCCGGCCGGCAGAATGGTGCGCAGCGCCTGGGGCAATATGATGCGCAGGGTGCGGCGCGAGGCGGGTAACCCCAACGCAGCGGCCGCTTCATACTGACCGTGATCCACCCCCAGAAAACCGCCGCGAATGATCTCGGCGGTATAGGCGCTCTGCACCAGCGTCAGCCCCACTACCGCGGTGGAGAACTGCCCGAGCACGTTAATGGTCTCAAAACGGCCCCAGGTGATCTGTGTAAAAGGCACTCCGAGAGAGAGCGTGTCGTACAGATACGAGAAGTTATAGAGAATAATCAGCACCACAATCAGCGGTAGCGAGCGGAATAGCCAGATATAGCCCCACGCGAGGCCACTGAGCAACCACGACGACGACAGACGCGCCAGCGCCAGCATGCCGCCAATCACCACGCTCAGCGCGGTGCCAATCAGGGTGAGTAACAGCGTCTGCCCCACCCCCTCCAGGATGACCGGGTCGAAGAACCAGTGGGCAAACACCGCCCACTCCCAGCGCGGATTAAAGGCCACCGATTGTACGACCACAGCCAGCACAAAGAGCGCCACAACGGCCCCCAGGGTACGCAGCGGGTAGCGCGCCGGGACCACTTTGATGGTTTCAACGTTGTTCATTGTCACTTCCTCATGCGGTTTTACTGAGCGCTTCGCGCACCAGCGTTTTGGTGAAGCGCAGACGGCCATCGAACGGTGGCTGGCTGTACTCTTCCGGATCGCGATTCAGATCGAACTGCGGCTGATACCCCTGACTGAGATAGAGCCGCACCGCCTCTGGCTGGCGAAAACCGGTAGTAAGGTACATCTGGCTGTAACCTGCACGCACTGCCCTGCGCTCCAGCTCCTGCACCACCCTGGCCGCCAGTCCCTGCTGACGCAGCGTTTTGTCCGTCCAGATCCGTTTGATCTCTGCGGTTTGGGGATCAAAGGCTTTATACGCGCCGGTGGCGATAATCACCCCGTTGCGCTCCAGCACGATAAACAGCCCCTGCGGCGGCAAATACCACTCGGTCAGTTCGACTTCCGCATCTTTCGAGAAGTAGTCGCCGTAGCGGTCGGCATACTCCTGGAACAGTCCTTCGAGAATCGGCTGCAGATCGGCATCTTGCGGCGAAACGTCGCGAAATAGCTCGCTCATGGGGCCTCCTTAGTCGCCAAGTCCGGCCGGATTCACTTCAGAGTGCGGAATACGCTCCACGCCCTCGCCCCAGCGGTTGAGTACCTTGTCGTAATCGCCGTTTTTGATCGCTCCGTTGAGCGCGGTCTGCACCGGCTCGACCAGGCCACCGCCTTTTTTCAGCGTCACGGCGATGTGCGCCGCCTTCGGCCAGCCGCCATCCACGCTGCCCACCAATTTCGTTTTACCGGTGAGCGCGGCTTTCCAGGCCCCAATCACGTTCGGGCCAAAAAAGGCATCTGCGCGACCCGACTGGATCGCCAGGGTTTGCGCCGCATCATCCTTGGTATAGACCGGGATAAAGGGCTTCAGCCCTTTTTTGAGGTTCTGCTCATTCCACGCCAGCAGGATGGCTTCCTGATTGGTGCCGGAGCCCACAATAATGCGCAGTCCGGCGATATCTTCCGCTTTCTCAATGGCGTGGATCGGACTGGAGGATTTAACGTAGAAGCCGAGAGAGTCTTTTCGGTAGGTGGCAAAGTCGAACTTCTCTTTGCGCGCCTTGGTCACGGTAATATTGCTGATTGCGGCGTCATATTTACCGGACGAGACCCCCAGCGGCCAGTCTTCCCAGGAGGTTGGCACCACGTTCAGCGCCAGCCCAAGGCTATCAGCGACAAGGCGCGCGACGTCGACTTCGCTGCCCAGCAGCGTTTTGTTGTCATCAGAAAAAACGGTCAGCGGCGGTGAATTTAGCGCTGCTACCGCCACGGTAAATTTCCCCGGCACCGCAAAGCGATAGTCTTTCGGTAACTGTGCCACCGCTTCGTCGTTTTTCGGGGTATGGATCGGGGTTTTATTGGCCTCAAGGCTCACGCCGGTGCCGTTAATAGTGACATTCTCTGCCCAGACGGCAGGGGTAAAGGCCAGCGCGAGCGCCAGAATAAGCGATGTTTTCTGCATAGCGGATGTCTCTTTTATTATTTTACGAACTGGTTTTCAGGCTGCTCTAACCCCAGGCTGTCGCGCAGGGTGGTCCCAGGATAGTCGGTGCGGAACAGGCCGCGGGCCTGCAGGATCGGCACCACCTCATCGACAAAGCGCGGGAAGGTCTCCGGCGTGCCGCCCTGAATGATAAAACCGTCCGCGCCCCGGGCGTCGAACCACTGCTGCAGACCGTCTGCCACCTCTTGCGGGGTGCCGGAAAAACGCGGGCGCGGTGAGGCCGCCTCCAGCGCAACCTGGCGCAGTGTGAGATTGCGTTCGCGGGCATTGCGCTTGATCTCATCGGTGGTGCTGCGAAAGCTGTTCTGCCCCAGATCGCCGATGTCCGGGAAGGGTTCGTCGAGAGGATATTGCGCGAAATCGTGATGCTCGAAATAACGCCCCAGATAGTTGAGCGCGTCATGAATGGACACTAACGCCGCTGTGGTTTGATATTGTTGCTCTACGTCATCGGCATCTTTGCCCACGATGACGCTCACCCCCTGAAAAATATGTAACTCCTCGTGGCGGCGACCGTGTAATTCGAGCTGTTGTTTAACATCCTGATAGAAGGCGCGGGCCTCCTGCAGGCTGTCGTGGTGAGTAAAAATGGCGTCGGCATGTTTCGCCGCCAGCTTTTTGCCGTCGTCTGACGCCCCGGCCTGAAATACAATCGGTCGCCCCTGCGGCGTACGCCCGATATTCAGCGGCCCTGCTACCTGGAAGAAATCGCCCCGATGGTTGAGGGTATGCAGCTTTTCAGGATCAAAGAACTGACCGCTCTCTTTATCACGAATAAAAGCGTCTGCCTCCCAGGAGTCCCAAAGCCCTTTTACCACCTCCAGATACTCGTCGGCGATGCGATAACGTAGCGCGTGCTCCGGATGTTTATCCCGGGAGAAGTTTTTCGCCGAGCCTTCCAGCGGCGAGGTCACCACGTTCCAGCCCGCGCGCCCGTTGCTCAGGTGGTCGAGGCTGGCAAACTGCCGGGCCACGGTAAAGGGTTCGCTATAGGAGGTGGAGAGCGTGCCTACCAGCCCCAGGCGTGAGGTCAGGGTCGCCAGAGCGGATAATACCGTCAGGGGTTCGAAGCGATTTAAAAAATGCGGAATCGACTTCTCATTAATATAAAGACCGTCGGCGACAAAAATAAAGTCCAGCTTGCCCGCTTCCGCCTTTAATGCCGTCTCTTTAACAAAGTTAAAATTAATACTGGCATCGGCAATCGCCGCCGGATGGCGCCAGGCCGACATATTTCCGGAAGCGCCATGCAGTATGGTCCCCAGTCGCAATTGTCGTGTTGCAGACATATTCACCCCTTAACGATTAAATGTGTTGTAACGCTTTCTCGGCAAGCTGCGCGAAATATCGGGCGGCGGGCTCGATTAATGCCTCGTCCGGATTGAACGCCGGATGGTGCAGTCCGAACGCGCTGGCGCTGCCAATACTGACGAACGCACCGGGGATCTGCTGCAGGTACACCGCAAAATCTTCTCCCCCCATATGCAGTTCGGCGTGGTGGGTTTCGTAGCCGGTTTCCCTGGCCACGGCGGTGGCGAAATCAGCCCAGTGCGCATCGTTAACCAGCGCCGACGGGCCGGTGTACCAGGTGATATCAATCTGGGCGTTAAACGCGCTGGCAAAGCCGGCGGCAATTTCACTGACCCGATCCTTCACCTTCTGCTGCACCTGAGTGCTGTGGGTGCGCAGGGTCCCCTCCAGCTCGACGCTTTCCGGCAGGACGTTCCAGGTATTGCCCCCTTCGATACGGGTTACGCTGAGCACCACCGACTCCAGCGTATTAACATTACGGCTGGCCACGCTCTGCAGGGCCGTAACTAACTGGCTGGCGAGTACGATAGCGTCAGAGCCCTCATGCGGGCGCGCCGCATGGGCACCTTTACCGGTGATACGAATGACAAAACGATCGACGTTGGCATAAAACGGGCCCCCACGGGTGGCAAAGGCGCCCACCGGCAAACCGGGTTCGTTGTGCATGCCAAAGATAGCGCTGACACCCTGCAGGGCTCCCGCGCGGATCAGGCTTTTCGCGCCGCCAAAATTCTCTTCTGCGGGCTGGAACAGAATACGCACGCGACCGGGCAGCGTGGCTTCACGGGCTTTTAACTGCAGGGCCGCGCCGAGGATCACGCTGGTGTGAATATCGTGTCCGCAGGCGTGCATCACCCCGGCGTGCTGCGAGCTAAACGCAACACCGCTGCGCTCATCGATGGGTAAGGCATCAATATCGGCCCGCAGGGCGATCTGTTTCGGCCCGGTGCCGATCTCGGCGATCACGCCCGTCGGGATGTCAAACGGGAGTACGGCGATCCCGGCGTTATCGAGCCAGCGGCGAATGCGGGCGGTGGTTTCCACTTCCTCGCCCGACAGCTCCGGGAAGCGATGCAGCTCGCGTCGCCAGGCGATCAGTTGTTCATTGAAGTTCATGCCAGCACCTCGCGGGTTTGCGCCAGCAGACGCAAGGACTGCGCCCGGCTCTGTCCGTCGGCGATCGGCGTATCGATAATAAATTCGTCGATGCCCCAGCGGTCATGCAGCGCCTGCAATTGCGCCGCCACTGACTCTGCGGTGCCTGCCAGCAGCGACTGGGCGCGCCGGGCAATGCGCAGCGGTTCGCTACCCGCCTGGCGTGCGAAAGCGTAAGCCTGCTCTTCGCTGGCTACCGACACGCGCTGGCCGTTCACCAGCTCCACGCCCCACACCTCGACCTTTTCCGCCAGGGCATCGGCCTGGGCCTGGGTCGGCGCGACGATGGCCTGCACGGCTACTATCACATCCAGCGCACTGCTGGCGCGCCAGGTAGCAATGACATAGCGTAGCAGATCGGGGTCGCCGTTCAGGTGCGCGGCGAAGACAAAGTTCCAGTTAAGGCGCGCCGCCAGCAGTGCGCTCTCGATGCTGGCTCCCAGCAGATACCCCTGTGCCGGAATGGCGGGCAGCGGAGTGGCACGCAGTTCGTTATCAGAGGGGGTTAGCCAGCCGTCCAGTTGGGTCAGTTGTTCGGCGAAACTGCCCTTCTCCTGCGGATTTACCCCCTGTTGCAGGGCGCGGGTCGAGAGCGGCAGCCCGCCCGGGGCTTTGCCAACGCCGAGATCGACCCGGCCAGGGGCGAGATTGGCCAACACGTTGAAATTTTCTGCCACTTTATAGGGGCTGTAGTGTTGCAGCATTACGCCGCCAGAGCCGACGCGGATGCGGGAGGTCTGCCCGAGGATCCAGGCAATCAGTAACTCCGGGGATGGACTGGCCAGCTGCGCGGTGTTGTGGTGCTCGGCAATCCAGAAGCGGTGGTAACCCCAGGCTTCGGCCTGCCTGGCCAGCTGTAAGGTACGCGCCAGCGCATCGGCGGCGGTGTCGTTTTCCGCGACGGGACTTTTATCCAGAATGCTGATTCGCCAGGACATGTTTTGTTCTCGTTTGACTTAACATGTCGTCATTATTAAAGGGCGATTTCAGCGCTGAGAAACAATTAATTTACATTTGGTTTGCCAGAAATCAGAAATAGCGCGGCAAATTAGGCCAATGCGCGTAACTCGGCAATCAGATCGTCGGCCTGCTGGCGTCGGGTTATCCGCACAAAGCGAATATGGGAAAATTGCGGGTTAGCCATGTCGGCTTCATAGCGCGCACGGTTGCTGCGCCAGGTTTTAATGGTCCAGAGCAGAACCGATTCGCGGCTGAAGAAGGAACGGCGAAAGCTCTCGCGATTGCCGGTGCCGGGCCATAACTCTTGCTGGCTCCAGGCGCGTTTAGCTGCCCTCACTACCGCCTGGCGAAGCGTACGCATAAACCCGTAATCGACCCAGATAATCAGATCCACATCGCGCCACTTTACGGGACGCGTGCGATTGTAGTTGCCATCCAGCACCCAGCCCGGCGTAGCGCTGAGGACGTTTTCCAGCTTTGCAAAGAGCTCCTCATCAGGCGTACCTTGCCACGCTGGCCGCCAGTAGAGCGTATCCATTTCGATATAAGGGAGATGCAGTTCGGCGGCGAGGCGTCGCGCCAGGGTGCTTTTACCACTGCCGCTGGTACCAATAAGATTGATCTTCACAAACGGGCTCCGTCAGGGATTATCGGGGGCGTATAATAGCGTTTTCACCTTGTTAATGAAACGGCAGTTCAAAACAATAGTTTTGCCCACGGATTCATTTCGCGCTTTTTATTTCACTTAAGTCACTTCATTCACCCGCCCTGTTTATTAATATGGTAATGTTATTTTCATTTTTATTACATTATCGTCGGCACGGTATTAAAAATTATTTAATTTAGGCACTTTCTAATTCCAGATATTTTGTGGAGAATACGCCGCCTGGTTTATAAAAAATAAATACTTTATCTTGCCTGATACTTTATCGGGTAATCGCTATTTATGACGACACCACCCTGGAGTAACGTATGAGGCGTAACAGTCCTGTTACACAAAACGAGTATTTGCTTAACGATGGCACGACGTTAATGTCGACCACGAATACGCAAAGTCATATTACTTACGCCAACTCGGCCTTTATTGCGGCCAGTGGTTATAAAGAAGAAGAACTTATTGGCGAGCCGCATAATGTGATTCGTCATCCGGATATGCCGCCGGAGGCCTTTAGCGATCTGTGGTACACCCTGCAACAAGGCGAGAGCTGGACAGGGCTGGTGAAAAACCGCCGCCAGAATGGCGATCACTACTGGGTGCGTGCCAACGTGACGCCCGTTTATCAGAACGACACGCTGACCGGCTATATTTCAGTGCGTAATATTCCCCTGCGCGACGAAATCGCCGCCAGCGAAAAATTATACGCGCGCGTCTGCAATAATGAATTAAAAGGGCATCGCTTTTATAAAGGGGTGCTGATACGCCGGGGTCTTCTCTCTTTCTTATCATTATTTAAGCGTATTAGCACCGCCAGCCGTGTCAATTATGCAATGGTGGTATTCGCCGCTCTGGCGATGACGACCCCTTTTTTATTTACTCAGCCGCTCTGGCAAGCCTCCGTGCTGGTCCTGTTATTTGTCTTGCAGGCATGCTATTTCAATAGCCAGATTTGCCGCCCGCTAAAAACAATCGTTAAACAGATGCAGCGCGTCGTTTCGGGCCGAAAAACCGATTATTACCATTTTGACCGCGTTGATGAAATTGGGTTGATGATGCGCCTGGTAAACCAGTCCGGGTTGAATCTCAATTCGCTGGTTGACGACGTAGGAACTCAAATTACCGGTATTCGCGAGATCAGCCAGCGGGTAGCCACCGAGGGCGATGCGCTGCAGGCGCGTTCGGAGGAGATGGCGGACGATCTGCAGCAAACCGCCGCCGCCGTAGAAGAGATAGCCAGTGCGGTAAAACAGACCGCCGAAACAGCCCGTGAAGCGATCCTGATGGCCGACCAGACCCGTACCAGCGCAGACCATAGCGAAGCGATCATGAAGCAGACCATTGGCATGATGCAGGCGGTATCACAGGATAATGGCCAGATCGTCGACATTATCGGGGTGATTGATCGTATCGCGTTTCAGACCAATATTCTGGCGTTGAACGCCGCGGTTGAGGCTGCGCGCGCCGGGGACGCCGGTCGGGGCTTTGCGGTGGTGGCAGCCGAGGTGCGCCACCTGGCGCAGCACTCTGCCTCCGCTGCAAAAGAGATCAAAGCGCTGATTGAGAAAAACGTCGCCAGCGTTAACGCCGGCGTGGATAAAGTGGAGCAGACTGAAACCCACCTGAGCGCAATGATCGGCAACGTGCTGACCATGTCGACATTGATTAAAGAGATAGGCCACGCGACTCAGGAACAGACGCAGGCGTTGTCCCTTATCAATACCGCCATTTCACGTATTGGCGTGATGACCCATAACAATACCGCCATGGTTGATAATGTCACCCAGGCGGCAAATCACCTCACCCAACGCACCACCCGCCTGCAGCACGCGATTGCGGTATTTGGCGGCTAAACGGTCGCTCTTCGCCAGGTATCGGGCCGTTAGCGGCCCTGATACTGCTCGTCGCTGACCTTCTCCATCCACGTCACCGGGCTACCGTCCACCGATTCCGCAATAGCAATATGGGTCATTGCCGTTTCGCTGCTCGCCCCGTGCCAGTGTTTTACGCCGGGTGGGATCCAGGCGATATCCCCTGCATTCAGCCCCTGCGCCTCTTCGCCCCATGCCTGCAGCCAGCCGCGTCCCTGGGTGACAATGAGCGTTTGTCCCAGCGGATGGGTGTGCCAGGCCGTGCGTGCGCCGGGTTCAAAGGTGACGGTTGCGCCACCGACGGTGGCGGGCCCGGTTGCCTGAAACGGGGCATCAATACGTACGGCGCCGGTAAACCATGCTTCGGGGCCGCGCACGGAGGGCAGTGAACCATTTCGGATAATTTTCATTTTTGCTCCTGTTTAGCTGATGCGTTAACAGTAGCGCACCTCTGCTGCGCCGATTAGACTGCATAATCAGAAAGGAACCATGAGCCAAATTCATTAATGGGAAGCTGGTATGCTGAAAGACAATTTTAACGATCTGCTCTCCTTTATGGTGGTCGCACGCGAGCGCAGCTTTACCCGTGCGGCGGCGCAGCTGGGTGTCTCTCAGTCGGCGCTTAGCCATGCGATGCGTAACCTGGAGGCGCGCCTTGATGTGCGCCTGCTGACCCGCACCACCCGCAGCGTGGCCCCCACCGAAGCGGGCGAGCAGTTATTTCTCCGTTTGCGCCCCCATCTGCTGGAGATTGAACAAGAGCTGACAGCCCTGCGCGATATGCGTGACAAACCGGCCGGGAATATTCGTATCACCGCCGGAGAGCATGCCATGTCGGCGGTGCTGTGGCCGGTACTGAAGCCGTTTATGGCGCAGTATCCCGATATCCATATTGAGGTGACGGTCGACAATGGGTTGACGGACATTGTTGATGGCCGCTTTGACGCGGGGATACGGCTTGGTGAGCAGGTGGCGAAAGATATGATCGCGGTACGGATCGCCCCGGATATGCGCATGGCGGTCGTCGGCTCGCCCGCCTATTTTGCCCGTTACGGCGTGCCAGAAACGCCAGAACAGCTGGAAAACCACCGCTGCATCAATATGCGTTTACCGACGCGCGGTGGATTATATGCCTGGGAGTTTGAAAAAGAGGGCCGGGAGCTGCGGGTGCGGGTTGACGGGCAGCTTACGCTCAATAACCTGCCTCAGCGACTGGATGCCGCCGAGGCAGGGTTAGGTCTGGCCTACGTGCCGGATGATACTGTCCAGCAGGCACTCGCCGAAGGTCGGTTGATTCGGGTACTGGAGGAGTGGTGCACACCTTTCGATGGCTATCACCTCTACTACCCCAGCCGCCGTCAGCACACCACGGCCTTTGCCCTGTTTCTGGAGGCGTTACGTCAGCAATAGTTTATTTGCCCACACGCGCCTGAAGATGTTTCGGATAGCGATCTCCCACTACATCAATACCCTCCAGCGCCTGGTTAATTCGTGCCAGCGCGTCAGGTGACAACGTCACCTCTGCGGCACCGAGGTTCTCCAGTAGACGGTGCTGTTTGGTGGTACCGGGAATAGGCACTATCCATGGCGCTTTCGCCAACAGCCACGCCAGGGCAATCTGCGCCGGGGTCACCCCCTGCTCTCTGGCGAGGCGTTGCACCACATCGATGAGCTGCTGATTCGCCAGCCGCGAGGCTTCGCTAAAACGCGGCACCTGATTACGGAAGTCCTGCGCATCAAACGTGGTCTGTGCGTTAATCGCGCCGGTCAGAAAACCTTTCCCGAGCGGGCTGAAGGGGACAAAGCCGATATTCAGCTCAGCCAGAAGCGGTAAAATGGCTTTCTCCGGCTCCCGCCACCAGAGGGAATATTCGCTCTGCAAAGCAGAAACCGGGCACACAGCATGGGCGCGGCGGATAGTCTCCACCCCCGCCTCAGAAAGGCCAAAATACTTAACCTTCCCCTCTGCAATCAGATCCCTGAGAGTACCGGCCACCTCCTCGATGCCCACATCCGGATCGACGCGGTGCTGATAATAGAGATCGATAACCTCGGTTTTCAGCCGTTTCAGCGATCCCTCTACGGCAGCGCGAATGTGCGCCGGTCGGCTGTTCAATACCTGACCCGGCTGTGTACAATCGAAGCCGAACTTGGTAGCAATCACCACTTGGTCACGTACCGGCGCCAGCGCCTCACCGACCACCTCTTCATTGATGAACGGGCCGTAAATTTCTGCCGTATCAAACAAGGTCACCCCGTTTTCCACGGCGTTACGAATCAGAGAGATGGCCTGCGCTTTATCGGTTGCCGGGCCGTAGCCATAGCTTAGCCCCATGCAGCCCAGCCCGAGGGCGGATACCTGTAAACCGTTTGAACCTAACTGTCGCTGCTGCATTGTTTGCCTCATGAGGTTGTTAAATGACCTCAACAAGTGTGAACGGAAAATTTAATGAATACCACGCCAGTAATATGCTTAACGTTATGAATTCAATTCATCAATTTCACTGTTCAATAATTAAGCAAACCTGATGAGTTGTACGCCATTTAAGCGAAATACAGTTTCAAAATTTTAACCGATTCAGCCCTCTGTAACCCGCGCCTGCTCTGACCAGACGAATTTTTTCGAGCTCCATCACTTTCGACCCGTTATATTTTGCGTCACTTATTAATTGCGGGTAGGATGCTTCGCCATGTTTCGCCTATTCCACACGAAGAATAACTGGAAAGGGAGCATGTTTCCGGCCAAAGGCAATCGTTTGTGTCGCCGGGGCCGGAGAGAGGACATCCGAGGATGATTCAGACAGGTAAACAGGTAACTCAATGAAAACAAGCAATAAAAGCGCAGCCGACCATCAGGCGGCAAAACGTCGCTGGCTGGATGCCCACGAAGAGGGGTATCACAAGGCGATGGGCAACCGTCAGGTGCAGATGATCGCAATTGGCGGCGCAATCGGTACGGGGTTGTTTTTAGGTGCAGGCGCGCGCCTGCAGATGGCGGGTCCGGCGCTGGCGCTGGTCTATCTGGTATGCGGCATCTTCTCTTTCTTCATCTTACGCGCATTGGGTGAACTGGTTTTACACCGCCCCTCCAGCGGCAGTTTTGTTTCCTATGCCCGTGAATTCCTCGGTGAAAAAGCCGCCTATGTTGCCGGCTGGATGTACTTCGTCAACTGGGCGATGACCGGTATTGTCGATATCACCGCCGTGGCGCTCTATATGCACTACTGGGGCGCGTTTGGCGATGTTCCGCAGTGGGTCTTCGCGCTGGGCGCGCTGGCGATTGTGGGCACCATGAACATGATTGGCGTGAAGTGGTTCGCCGAAATGGAGTTCTGGTTTGCGCTGGTAAAAGTTCTGGCGATTGTGATCTTCCTGGTGGTGGGTACCGTGTTTCTCGGCACCGGCAAGCCGCTGGACGGCAACGCCACCGGCTTCCATTTAATCACTGATAACGGCGGCCTCTTCCCGCACGGCCTGCTGCCTGCGCTGGTACTGGTTCAGGGCGTGGTCTTCGCCTTTGCCTCCATTGAGCTGGTCGGTACTGCGGCAGGCGAATGTAAAGATCCGCAGACGATGGTACCGAAAGCGATCAATAGCGTGATCTGGCGTATCGGCCTGTTCTATGTCGGCTCCGTGGTGCTGCTGGTACTGCTGCTGCCGTGGAATGCGTACCAGGCAGGTCAGAGCCCGTTCGTCACCTTCTTCTCGAAGCTGGGCGTGCCGTATGTGGGCAGCATCATGAACATCGTGGTGCTTACCGCCGCGCTCTCCAGCCTGAACTCAGGCCTCTACTCCACCGGCCGTATTCTGCGCTCTATGTCGATGGGTGGCTCTGCACCGAAGTTCATGTCAAAGATGAGCAAGCAGCAGGTCCCTTATGCCGGGATCCTCGCCACGCTGGTAGTCTATGTGTTTGGCGTGTTCCTGAACTATCTGGTGCCTTCTCAGGTATTTGAGATTGTGCTGAACGTTGCCGCGCTGGGCATTATCGCCTCCTGGGCCTTTATCGTGGTGTGCCAGATGCGTCTGCGCAAGGCCATCAAAGAGGGTAAAGCCGCCGAGGTGAAATTCAAGCTGCCGGGCGCACCGGTGACCTCCTGGCTCACCCTGCTGTTCCTGTTTAGCGTGCTGGTGCTGATGGCCTTTGACTACCCGAACGGGACCTACACCATCGCGACCATTCCGCTGCTGGCTATTCTGCTGGTTGCCGGCTGGTTCGGGGTGCGTAAGCGCGTGCATGAAATCCACAGCACTGCCCCGGTTCATGCTGAAGAGGGAAATCAGGATGGTCCGCTGGTTGAAGAGACCTCGCGTTAATCAAACTTAGCCACTAAAAAAGGGAAGGCATAGCGCCTTCCCTTTTTATTTGCCTGCGTAAGGTCAACTACCCTTACAGCGCAATACGAATCACATCGTCAGGCTGGGTCGCTTCCTGCTGACGGCTAGACTTCTGCTTCACCGTCACGTACAGGGTTTTGCCATCGGCAGAGAGTGCCAGGCTGTTCGGGAAGGTCGGGGTCTCGAAGGTTTTCGTCACTTTATAAGTTTTGGTGTCGATCACGCTCACTTTACCCGCTTCGCGATGCGTCACGTAGGCTTCATTACGCGTCGGGTTGAAGAGCACGGCCAGCGACTCTGGCGCCGCCACTTTCTTGATCACGCTGCCATCTTTCAGCGAGACAACCAGCACTTCCGGCTGTTTGGAGTCGGTAAGGAAAGCGCGCTGGCCCGCCACGTCCAGGCTCAGGTTCAGGTAGAAGTGCTCTTTCCCGTCATCCTGCAGTTTTTTACGGCTGAGTATCTTGTGGGTAGCGGTATCAATGGTTAGCAGTTCACCGTCGGCATTGGTGGTGTAAAGGCGTTTCGCCTGTGCATCCAGCGCCAGACCGGTGCTGAACTTACCGGTATTGGCGATAGTCTCTTTCAGCTTCAGCGTGGCGCCGTCCACAACCCAGATCACGCTCTCTTTGCCGATACCGGTGATATAGACGGTGTTGGTGGTGTCATCGGCCACCAGCTCGCGCGGCTGCAGCGGTTTAACCGTTTCGCTGCGCTGACGATCGTCCAGCACCAGGCGCCCTTTTACTTCACCCGTTTTCGCATCGATCGCGGTGACGGCGCTGTTGGTGGTATTGCCAAACCACAGGGTTTGCGTGGCGTTGTTGATGGTCGCGCCAAAAGGTTTCAAATCGTTATGAATGGCCTGGGTCACTTCGAGAGTGACGGGATCAAGACGATAGACCACCCCGCCTTTATCTGTTTTGCGGCTCTGGGTGGTGGCAACCCACAGCGCGTTCTCCTGCTGGCTGACGGCCATCTCGTAAGCGCCTTTCCCCACCGCTTTACGCAGCATCTCTTCGGCGGCATGGACATTGAACGTACCCGCTACCAGCAGAGAACCCAGCAGCAAAGAACCACGCAGACGCGGTGAGCACAGATGACGTAAATTCATAACAACTCCCTTTTAAACATAGGTGGAATGGCTGACATCGCTTCCGGCTGCAAAGTCATGGCTTTGCATTTATTGAATGCGAATACTAATCATTATTTATATGAATGTGGAGTAAATCTTGCCGCTTCCGTCGCGATCCGTCTTTTTTATCTACACTTCGATTAACGCAATGTGCGTTTATGGTTTTCAATACATTTACAAAACATTTAACATACACGCACATGTTCCATTTGGTACGTTTAATTCCACTATCGGCAACTATTCATGAAAATCATTTCTGCCAGTAAGGCAACGTTTCCCCTGCTGTTGGTTCCTGTCGTCTTTACCCCCGTTAACGCCATGGCTGCCGACGAACAGACCATGATCGTCAGCGCAACGCCGCAAACCGTTTCAGAACTGGACACCCCCGCCGCCGTCAGCGTGGTGAACGGCGAAGATATGCGTCAGGCTACGCCGCGTATTAACCTGTCGGAGTCGCTGGGCAGCGTGCCGGGCTTGCAGATCCAGAATCGCCAGAACTATGCCCAGGATCTGCAGTTGTCGATGCGTGGCTTTGGCGCTCGCTCTACCTTCGGCGTGCGCGGCATCCGTATGTATGTCGACGGCATCCCCGCGACGATGCCGGATGGCCAGGGGCAGACCTCCAATATCGATCTCAGCAGCGTCGAGAGCGTGGAAGTCTTGCGCGGCCCCTTCTCTGCCCTGTATGGCAATGCCTCCGGCGGGGTGATCAACGTCGCCACCGAGACCGGCAAACAACCCAATACCATTGAAGCCAGCAGCTACTATGGCAGCTTCGGCAGCTGGCGTTATGGCATGAAGGCCACCGGAGCGATGGGCGACGGTACCCAGCCGGGCGACGTGGATTACACCGTTTCCACCACCCGTTTCACCACCAAAGGCTATCGCGACCACAGCGGCGCGCGTAAAAATCTCGCCAACGCCAAACTGGGCGTGCGCATTGACGATGTCAGTAAGCTGACCCTGCTGTTCAACAGCGTGGATATTAAAGCCGACGACCCGGGCGGGCTGACCGAACAGGAGTGGCGTGCTAATCCGACCCAGTCGCCGCGCGCCGAACAGTTCAATACCCGCAAAACGATTAAACAGACGCAGGCCGGCTTACGCTATGAGCGTCAACTGAGCCAGCAGGACGACCTGAGCGTGATGATGTACGCGGGTGAGCGTGAAATGACCCAGTACCAGTCGATTCCTGTTGAAGCACAGAAGAATGAAAAACATTCCGGCGGCGTGATTGATATGCAGCGTCATTACCAGGGTATCGATACCCGCTGGACCCACCGGGGCGAGCTGCTGGTGCCAATGACTTTCACTACCGGTCTCAATTACGAGAACATGAGTGAAAATCGCCGCGGCTATGAAAACTACGTGCTCAATAATGGCGTGCCCACCTTCGGCGAAAAAGGTAACCTGCGTCGCAATGAACGCAACCTGATGTGGAACGTTGACCCCTATCTGCAGACCAGCTGGCAGCTGACCCAGAAGCTGACCCTGGACGCGGGCGTGCGTTACAGCTCGGTCTACTTTGACTCCAACGACCACTATATTAAGGGCGAAAATGGCGATGACAGCGGCGACGCCAGCTACCACAAGTGGCTGCCGGCCAGCTCCCTCAAATATGCGGTGACCGACGGCTGGAATCTGTATGCCGCGGCCGGACGCGGGTTCGAAACCCCGACCATCAACGAACTCTCCTACCGCTCTGACAATCAGGGCGGGCTTAACTTCGGCCTGAAGCCATCGACCAATAATACCTGGGAGGTGGGGAGCAAAACGCGCATTGGCAATGGTCTGCTGACCGCCGCGCTGTTCCGTACCGATACCGATGATGAGATTGTGGTCGATACCAGCAGCGGCGGCCGTAACAGCTATAAAAACGCCGGTAAAACCCGCCGTCAGGGGGTCGAAGTGGCCCTGGATCAGCAGTTCGCCGAGAACTGGAAGCTGAAAATGGCGTGGACCTATCTGGATGCCACCTACCGCACGAACGTCTGTTCCAAGAGCGATTGCAACGGTAACCGTATGCCTGGCATCGCCCGTAATATGGGCTTTGCCTCCTTTGGCTGGCAGCCTGCTGAGGGTTGGTACGCCGGCACCGATGTGCGCTATATGAGTGACATTATGGCGAACGATGAAAACACGGCGAAAGCCCCCTCCTATACCGTTGTTGGCCTGAACACCGGCTACAAGTTTAACTACGGTAACTGGGGAATGGACCTCTTTGGTCGCGTAGATAACCTGTTCGACAAAGAGTATGCCGGTTCGGTTATTGTCAATGAATCGAATGGGCGTTACTACGAACCCGCGCCGGGACGTAACTACGGCGTCGGCTTGTCGGTGTCGTACCGTTTCGAGTAATAAAAAAACCGGCAGCCTTGCGCTGCCGGTGCTTTTTTAAGCCAGCTGCGCCTTCTGATCCAGGCGGAACGCGGCAACCAGCGTCTCCAGCAGCCGCGCCTGATCTTCCAGCGCCTCTGCCGCCGTTGACGAGGCACCCACCAGCGAGGCGTTTTGCTGGGTCGTGGTATCCAGCTCCATCACTGCACGCGAAATCTGCTCAATACCGCGGCTCTGCTCTTCCGATGCCGAGGAGATCTCTCCCATAATGTCATTCACGCGGGTGACCGAGTTCACCACCTGCTCCATGGTCTGCCCGGCTTTCGCCACCAGGTCGCTACCGGTGGTAATGCGCGAGACCGATTCGCTGATCAACAGTTCAATATCCTTCGCCGCCTGCGAGCTGCGCTGCGAAAGGCTACGCACTTCGCTCGCCACAACGGCAAAGCCGCGCCCTTGCTCACCCGCGCGGGCGGCCTCGACGGCGGCGTTCAGCGCCAGGATATTGGTCTGGAAGGCGATACTGTTAATCACCGCGGTGATATCGGCAATTTTCTGCGAACTGGTATTGATGTCGCTCATGGTACTGACCACATCCTGCATCACGCGTCCGCCCTGGGTGGCGGTTTGCGAGGCTTCTGCCGCCAGCTGACTGGCGTGACGGGCGTTGTCGGCGTTGTTTTTTACCGTGGCGGTGAGCTCTTCCATACTGGCGGCGGTCTCGACGACGGCAGCTGCCTGCTGCTCGGTGCGGGAAGAGAGATCGGTGTTGCCCTCGGCGATTTCGGAAGCCGCCAGCGATACCTGCGCCACGCTGCTACGCACTTCGCCAATCATGGCGCGCAGTTTCTCGTTCATCCGGCCCATCGCTCCGGTCAGTTTACCCAGCTCATCTTCACCCTGCGGATGGATTTCGGAGCTGAGATCACCGCTGGCAATCCGTTCTGCCAGCTGCAGGTTGTGTTTCACCGGATGGGTAATCTGGCGGGTGACCCACCAGGAGACGATGATCCCGAACAGAATCGCCACCACGCCAACAATGGCAGTGATGGTACTGGAGCTGTAAGCCAACGCATCGTTGTGCTTTTTCACCAGGGCGATAATGGCGCGCAGAGAGGCGCTACTGTCATCCCCTGCGGATTTGACGTTATCTTCTGCCGCTTTCAGCGCGGCAACGGCTGCCGGGTCGTTCTTGTCAGCGGTATAGGCCGTCATGGCGGTCTGCATTTCGCTTACGCTACGGCCAAAACGGGCCAGGTGCCCCGCCACATCATCGACAATCACCTTCTCTTGTGTGGTCCACTCCAGCTGCTGCGCTTCGGTGGTTAATTCAGCGGCGTGTTTAACATAATTTGCCATCAGCTGACCCGACTTCTCGTCAGCGGTATAGAGGAATTTGAGACGGTTAATCTTGGCCTGGAAAACCTCGATGTTGATGTTGTAGATCAGATTGGTTTGCTGGTAGACATCGCGGATCTCTTTAAAGCGTAATACGCTCATCAGTGTTGATACCGCCACTAACAGCAGCACCAGACCAAAACCTGCGGCGAGCTTTTTGCTCATTTTTATATTACGTAATCGTTGACTGACACTCATTCCTGGCTCCTTAAAAGGCAACTGTGCCTTTTAAGGTTATCGGCAGGACAATTGGTTATTTCAGCGTCAGTCTGGTCTTATCAGTCGAGAAATGAAATAACGTTTCCGGCAGCACAAAGTCTGCCGGAAATTATTGACAGCGCAATATCGAGCGATATTACCGCCGAGCCCGGTTTAAAAAATGACTTAGCTTAAATATTGCAGAATCAATATGTCGTTCGCTTCATCTATTACTTTATCGATGGCGGTCCGACAGCCCTCGACATCGCCTTTTTCTAGCGCACGGAGCAGTGCATCATAGCGATACGTAGACGACGGGAGATCGATATTCTCGTCATAGAGGCAATTAAAGCAGGGGCCAATGCGTACCCATAGCTGCTCGATAAGCGACATCAGCGTGGGCATACCGGCATAGTGATACAGCGTAAAGCGAAAGGCCCGGTTGGCATGTAGCGCTCGCTCAACTTCACCGTTGTGCATCGCTTCATGGAATTTCTCTGACAGGTTTCGCAACGTCGTCAGTTTCTCGGCGGACATTTGCAAACAGGCCTCTTCAGCGGCCATGCCCTCCAGTGTCTTACGAATGGCGTTAACTTCTCTATAACGCTCGAGTGACACTTCCGGCACCAGAAACGCTTGCGCCGGGGTCGCGTGCAGTGCACCTGCGGAGACCAACCGCAGCAACGCTTCACGCACAGGAGTAATACTGGTACCTAATTTATCCGCAATCTCTTTGGTGACGAGCCGGGCGCCTGGTTTCAGCGCGCCTGCAATCAGGGCGCTTTTAAGACTCATTTCAACCTGCATCGTCAGGCTCATTCGTTGAGCTTTTTCTAAGTTGTCCAAATCCAGCATGTTCTATTCCTGTAACTAACACTTACCTTTGTTAGCCGCAGCGGCGGGAAATTCGCCACTGCGGGTATGATATGTCCTGTATCTGCATGCCTGGTTCGTGCTAAGAGAAACAATAAATAACAGCAAACCTGCCTAAGTGATTGAATTAACTCAATCCACAGGGACGACTGGAGTAATCTTTGCTTGTATAATTAAAGACGTTATTTGGAAATTTGCACAACTTAATATGGCGGAATAATCCGCCATATCTGCAAAAGTTAGTTATCTTTCGCCACGCGTATAACCACTTTGCCGAAGTTCTTCCCTTCCAGCAAACCGATGAACGCCTGCGGGGCATTTTCCAGGTCGTCCGTTACCTGTTCGCGGTAGTGTATTTTACCTTCGTTCACCCAGCGCCCCATCTCCTGCTGAAACTCGTCGATGCGATCGCCATAGTCCTGAGCGATGATAAAACCCTGCATGCGAATGCGTTTTTTCAGGATGGTGCCCATCAGCAGTCCCAGACGATCGGGTCCGGGCGGCAAATCGGTGGCGTTATACCCGCTAACCAGACCACAGACCGGAACGCGGGCCGAGGTATTCAGCAGCGGCAGTACCGCATCAAACACCTTGCCACCGACGTTCTCATAATAGATATCGATACCCTCTGGACAGGCTTGTTTCAGCTGCTGCGCAAAGTCGTCTGCGTGGTGATCGATACAGCGGTCAAAGCCCAGGACCTCGACGGCATGGCGACATTTTTCCGCTCCACCGGCAATCCCGACCACATGACAGCCTTTGATTTTACCAATCTGCCCAACGGTGGCACCCACCGGCCCGGTAGCCGCAGCCACCACCAGGGTTTCGCCTGATTTCGGCTGGCCAATATCCAGCAGGCCCATGTAGGCGGTAAAGCCCGGCATCCCCAGGATACCCAGCGCCCAGGAAGGGTGCTGCGGGTTGCTGCCCAGTTTTACCAGGCCTGTACCGTCCGACAGCGCATAATCTTGCCAGCCGCTGTAGCTCAGTACCCACTCGCCGACGGGATAGTCAGGGTGTTGGGATTGTTCAACGCGGCTGACCGTGCCACCCACCATGACCGCCCCGATCTCAACCGGCGGTGAATAGGAGGGGGCATCGCTCATACGCCCGCGCATATAAGGATCTAACGAGAGATAAACGGTGCGCAGTAAGATCTGGCCCTCTTCAGGCTGAGGGACCGAGGTTTTTTCCAGACGAAAGTTCTCTACGGTGGGTGCGCCATGGGGACGGGAGGCCAGAACCCATTGACGATTCTGTGTTGAAGACAGACTCATACATCACTCCTGTTTATGCAAATGTCTTTAAAGACTAGCGTTAACCTCCCAGGTTCGCCTGGCCATTATGCGCCGGATTGATTAAGCCGAACGATCAGGTAAACGCAGGGAGCGTCGCTTTCGTTGATGAACCGGCAGTCATTTGGCGGCCCCAGTTCGAGGCAGTCGCCGGCGTGCATCTCGTGGCGGGTATCCCCTTCCTGGAAAATGAGTTCCCCTGATTGTAACCAGATCAGCTGGCGTGCCAGCGCATACGACGACGCAGGCATCGGCACATCACTCCCGGCAGGCAGTTCTACCTGCACCAGATCGATAGGCAGGTCGGTGCGCGGCGAAACATGTCGTCGTAGATAATGCGTTTGCGGGTCCCGCCAGACGGGTTGATTTTCCAGACGCAGCAGCTTGCCCTCCTGCATCTCGGCGCGGGCTATCAGGGTGGACATGCTAATGCCAAACGCACCGGACAGACGCGCCAGCAACGTCGCCGTTGGGCTGCTCTCGGCGCGTTCGATTTTGTGGATCATCGCCCGCGATACGCCTGCACGCTCGGCAAGCTCGCTTAACGACCATCCCCGGGACTCTCGCTCAAGGCGAATACGCGCGCTGATGCGATGATTGATGTTGTCTGACATAGTATTCATGGCGTAATACTATAGTTTAGAAAATCTATTTCAACGCCGTTTTTGATAACAAAAAGATATGGTTTATACCGTAGCGAGAGCGGCGCCCGCTTGTGTAATATGGTGACGCACCGTACTACTATAGTGAACAACACACGCCGAGGTTTCTCCATGCTTATCCGTCACGCCTGTAAAGAAGATTGCGCCGCCATTGGCGAGATTTATAACCACGCGGTGCTGCATACCGCCGCGATCTGGAATGATACAACCGTTGATACCGACAACCGTATCGCCTGGTTTGAAGCGCGAACCTTGATGGGTTACCCGGTGCTGGTCTGTGAGCAGGAGGGTCGGGTTGTCGGTTATGCCTCCTTTGGCGACTGGCGTGCTTTCGATGGCTTCCGCCACACCGTGGAGCACTCTGTCTATATTCATCCTGAGCACCAGGGCAAAGGCATCGGTCGGGCGTTAATGAAACAGCTGATTATCGAAGCGCGGAACATTGGCAAGCATGTGATGGTCGCCGGTATCGAAGCGCAAAACCGCGGCTCTATTCATCTGCACGAAACCTTAGGCTTTATCACCACGGGCCAGATGCCGCAGGTGGGCACCAAGTTTGGCCGCTGGCTGGACCTCACCTTTATGCAGCTGCAGCTTGATGAGCGCACCGACCCGGACGCCATCGGATGAATCAGTCATTAACGCTGGTATTTCTGGTGGCGGCAGGCATTGGCCTGGTCGTGCAAAACACCCTGATGGTGCGGATCACCCAGTCCTCCAGCACCATCCTGATCGCCATGCTGCTAAATTCGCTGGTGGGCATTGTGCTGTTCGTCTCGATCTTGCTGATTAAAAATGGCGTGGCGGGGTTTAGCGAGCTGGTGCACACCCTGAAGTGGTGGACCTTAATTCCGGGACTGCTGGGGTCGTTCTTTGTCTTCGCCAGCATCAGCGGTTATCAGTATGTGGGTGCCGCCACCACCATTGCGGTGCTGGTTGCCAGTCAGTTGATCGGGGGGCTGGTGATGGATGTGGTACGCAGTCAGGGGATCCCCCTGCGGGCGCTGATTGGGCCGGTATCCGGTGCGATCATGCTGGTGATTGGCGCCTGGCTGGTGGCAAGGCGCCAGTTCTGACTCAGAGAATGGTGCCGCCTTTTGTCAGCTGCTGGTGGCGGGCCTCCATCTCTTCTTTATGCTGTTTACCATGATGGGCAATGGCAGTGCGCAGACGTTGCTGTTGAGTATAGCGATCTTCGCGGCTCAGGGCGGCGTCATCGCTGAGCGCAATCAGCAACTCATTCATATGCGTAATCACGCTCTCTTCAAGGGTGGCATCTACGCGGGCGATCACTTCCTCTAAATGTGACATTGTCACTCCTTATCGGTTCACCGGGTGGCACCCTGCCACCCGGCACAGGCTTAGTTGAGCTTCGCTTTCGAGAAATCGCTCCCCATCAGACTGACGCTATAACCGCTCACGTTGCTGCGGGTGGCAAAGAAAGTCTTGCCATTCGCCAGCGCGATCCACGGCGCCTGCTGGTAGAAGATCTCCTGCGCCTGGCTGTAAAGCTTAGCGCGTGCAGCCGGGTCGCTGGTCAGCTTCGCTTTGTTGACCAGCTCATCATACCCCTTGTCACACCAGCGTGCAGCGTTGGAACCGGTTTTAATGCTGTCGCAGCCCAGCAGCACGTCGGCAAAGTTATCCGGGTCACCGTTATCCGACATCCAGCCGAACAGGGCGCTGTCGTGTTCCCCTTTGCGCATACCGGACAGGTATTCGCCCCACTCATACGAGACGATTTTTGCTTTCACGCCCACTTTCGCCCAGTCGCTCTGGATCATCTCAGCGATACGGCGAGAGTTGGGGTTATAAGGGCGTTGCACCGGCATAGACCAGAGGGTGACTTCTGCCCCCTGCTCCAGCCCGGCCTGCTTCAGCAGAGCTTTCGCTTTTTCCGGATCGTACGGGTAATCTTTCAGATCTTTGTTAAAGCCCATCATATTCGGCGGAATCGGGGATTTTGCCACCGTACCCGAGCCCATAAAGACGGCATTGATAATCGCTTTTTTATCGGTAGCGTAGTTCAGCGCCTGTCGCACCAGCACGTTATCAAACGGCTTTTTCTCGGTATTAAATGCTAAATAACCGACATTCAGCGCATCGACCGTATGCAGGGTCAGATCTTTATTCTTTTTAATGACGTCGAATTGCACCGGCGACGGCGCAGGAATGATCTGGCATTCGTTCGTCTGCAGCTTAGCCAGACGGGTCTCTACGTTGGGGGTGATAGAGAAGATCAGGTGCTTAGTCGGAACCTCCCCATCCCAGTAGTTCGGGTTGGCAATATAGCGAATCAGGGAGTCGACTTTATACTGCTGCAGGACGTACGGCCCGGTGCCAATTGGCCAGTTGTCTACGTTTTCCGGCGTCCCTTTTTTCAGCATGGCGTCGCCATACTCAGCCGAGAGAATAGAGGCGAAATCCATCCCCCAGTCGGCAAGGAAGGCGGCATTCGGCTCACTCAGTACAAACTGCACGTGATAATCATCAATCTTCTTCACGTCCTGAATCAGCTTATCCAGCCCGACATCATTAAAGTATTCGTAGTTGCCCTGGGAGACGTTGTGATACGGGTGCTTAGGGTCTTTCTGACGCATAACCGAGAAAATAACGTCATCGGCATTAAAGTCGCGGGTAGGTTTAAAGAACTTATTACTGTTGAACTTCACCCCTTTACGCAGCGTGAAGGTATAGGTTTTACCATCCGGCGAAATAGTCCAGGACTCCGCCAGCGACGGAACCGGGGTGTTTTTCACCGGATCGAAGTTGATAAGGCGGTTATAGAGCACCTGCGAACTGGCCACAAAAGTGGGGCCTGAGCTGGCGATTTGCGGGTTGAAAGACTCCGGAGAGGCTTCTGAACAGTAAATAATCGTATCGTTATTCGCGGCCCATGCCGCGCTTGCCGGTAACAGCGCGCTGAATGCCAGCGCGAGGAGCGTTTTCCCTGTAGACATCGTTATTACCCTTTGCGGATTTATTATGAAGAACCGTAATAACAGCACAGCACATTCGTACTGGCAAATAACGAAACACTATCAGGATATTCTAAAGGCGCTATTTTCGCTGGTTTTCTCACCGCTGCTCCAGGGAGATTTGCCTTAAGTGCCATTCAGCGTCAAGCACTTTTCGTCCGCGCAATGCGGTAAGAAATCGCCCCTTTTGTTGTCTCTTCTGCCGTTTAGTTGCCAACGGATTCCGTAAAGTACAAGGGTGAAGAAGTCTATGGGATCAAATCGTGGCAAAAACACTTTTACGTAGCGGTAATCTGGATGATTTTCAGGCCGTTGGCGGCGGCGGTCAGGCCGTTTTCGAATCTGCATTACAAATCCGCGAGGCGCTGCGCCTGCGCAAACAGCAGTCCATCGTCGACTGCCTGGCGATTCCGCAAGTCAACGACGAGGGTGACAGGGTTGACTGGTATGCGCCTGTTGAGGGCAGCGTAAGTAGCTGGAAGGCCGCCGATGAAGATGCCCGCTATCGCGCCCTGCGCCTGCTGGAAAGCACCCTCTCCAGCGTCGAGTCCCTGAGCAAAAAATCGCTGCAGTCCCCCAAAACCGCTCAACAGCTGTTTGGCTCCCTGCTGTCCAAAGCCTTCCAGTTCCCCGGCGAAAACTTTTTATTCCTGGTGGATGGCAAACCGGTCATCACTTTCTGGGGTTTTGTTAATCTTAACGAAAACGCCAGGGACGATGTGCTCGAGTGCCTGCGCGAATCCCTGCGCCCGGTGGAGATCCCCGCCCCGGTAGAAGAGCCCGAGCCGGAACCGGTGCAGGAGATCATCTTCGAAAAAGCCGATGAACCGCTGATTTCAGCCCCGGCCACGATTCAGATCACCGCAGACGATCTCTACACCGCCCAACCCGCCCCGCAGGTGTTAGTTAAAGAGCCTGAACCCGAGCCCGAAGCGCCGCTTGCCACGCCTGTAGTGATGAAAAAACGCCGCTTCCCGCTGTGGCCATTGCCGGTGGCCGCGCTGGTCGTCGTAGCCGTGGCTGCGCCACTCTTGTGGTCTACCCATAGCGCCCCGGTAGAGACCGCTGAGGCCCAGCCTGCCCCCGCCCCTGTTGCGGCCGTAGAGATTGCACCTAAACCCGTCGCGGCGGTGAAGTCCCTGCCCTTAACGCTGCCTCTGCACCAGGCGGAAGTGGTGGCCGCGCAGGTAAAAGCGCCAGAGCCTGCCGCCCCAACCGAGCCGGTAGTGATTGCCGCTATCCCGAAAGAGGCGCTGGTGATGGAGGCCGGTCAGGTGAAAGCCGGCTCAACCCGCTTCCTTAACGGTAGCTGGCGCGTCATGCTGGATGTGAAAGATCCTATCACCGGTAAACCGCCCTCACTGCGCTACCAAATCCAGAACAATAAAGGCACCGCGCGCGTGGTGCATGGCGACAACATCGTCTGCCGTACGGAGGTCTTCTCCGGGCTGCACAGCAACGGTGAGCTGATGATTAAAACGCGCGGCAATGCCCGCTGCACCGACGGCTCTCGCTATCCGATGCCGGAGATCGCCTGCAAAGCCGGGGTGAACGATGTGGCGGAATGTACCGCCCGTTACGACGCCAAGACCGTGGTTCCGTTGACATTCAGAAAAGCAGGTGCGTGATCCCATGCTGGTAACTCTTTGCGACTATAAACAGAGCGTCACGCTTATCGCCAACAGTGGCGTACAGTTTCTTGATTTTGGCCTGACGCCGCAGGACAGTGCCCAGAGCGGACGTTTTGTGCGTAAAACCGCCAACGGCCCCTTGCTGCGTCTCAATTTTGACGTGATTAACAACCGCTACACGCTGCCCGCCAGCGGTGGTGGCCAGCCGGAAGTGGTTAAACCCGAAAGCACCCTTTCGCTGCAGCACTCCCTGACGGTGCTGGATGGCGTCTGGCTGCCGGTGCCCTTCCTGCGCTTCAACCCGCCGCGTACCTTCGTAGAAGGCCCGGACAACTGGGCGCGAGTGCAGGTGCGTAAGCTGGAAGCGCCGGATAGCGCAGGCCATACCCACCGGGTGACGCTGGCTCTGGATAGCCAGATAGCGCCGCATGCTACCTCCCGACTCTCACCGGTGGAAAACGATATCCTGAACGGGACCCGTTTCTCCCTCGCCTGGCGTGATGACGAAGTGGCGGATTTCCTCGACCAGACCTGGATTGACGGCTGGCTGCGAGAAGCCTTTACCCAGTACGCTTCCGGCGTGGAGAACCGTGCCGATCGCGATCTGCAGCTGGCGATGCGTAACTTTGAGTACCAGGCCCACTGGCTCAACGTGCTGGCCATGCTCGGTGAACAGCTCACCATACCGGAAGTAAAATTTGTCACCCATACCCTCAGCACCCCGGCTATCCCGGTGGATCTGATTCTGGATGTGGGGAATACCCATACCTGCGGCGTGATCATTGAAGATCATGGCGACGCCAACGATGGCCTGCGCCAGACGGCAGAGCTCCAGGTGCGGTCTCTGAGCGAACCCCAGTTCCTGAATGAGCCGCTGTTTACCAGCCGTCTCGAGTTTTCTGAAGCCCGCTTCGGTAAGCAGCACTTCTCGGTAGAGAGTGGACGCGAAGACGCGTTCGTCTGGCCGTCGATTGTGCGCGTAGGCGATGAAGCCCGTAAACTGGCGACCCAGCGTCTGGGAACCGAAGGCAACAGCGGGATTTCAAGCCCGCGACGCTATCTGTGGGATGAGACCCCGGTGGTGCAGGACTGGCGTTTTAGTCAGATGAATGCCAAAACCCAGCGCGAACCGCTGGCGACCGCTTTCCCGCTGATGAACCTGATGAATGACGACGGAGAGCCGCTGTTTACCCTGCCGCAGGACGAGCGCTTGCCGGTCTTCTCGCCGCAGTACAGCCGCAGCACCCTGATGACCCACATGCTGTGCGAACTGCTGGCACAGGCGCTGGGGCAGATCAATAGCGTCGCAACCCGTCTGCGTCTGGGCTTCCCGGCCTCCCCGCGTCAGCTGCGCACCCTGATCCTTACCCTGCCGTCGGCAATGCCCAAACAGGAGCGTGAGATTTTCCGTCGCCGCATGTTTGAAGCTATCGCCATTGTCTGGAAGGCGATGAGCTGGCATCCGCAGGATGAAGATTTCGCCAGCCGCAAGCAGCAGGAAAAAAGCGTGGTACCGGTGCCGGAAATCCAGATGGAGTGGGACGAGGCAAGCTGCGGTCAGCTGGTATGGCTCTATAACGAAGCCATCTCGCATTACGCTGGCCAGACCGAAACGTTCTTTGCCTCCGTTGCACGTCCTGACCGCGAGCCGGAGCCTGGCTGTGCGCCAGGGCGGGCGCTGCGGGTAGCCTCTATCGATATTGGCGGTGGCACTACCGACATGGCCATCACCCATTATCAGCTGGATGACGGTTCTGGTAGCAATGTCAAAATCACCCCGCAACTGCTGTTCCGCGAAGGCTTTAAGGTGGCCGGTGATGACACCCTGCTGGATGTGATCCAGCGCTATGTACTGCCGGCCCTACAGACAGAGCTGCAAAAAGCAGGCATTGCCGACGCTTCGCTGCTGATGGCCTCGCTGTTTGGCGACTCCGGGCGTATTGATACCCAGGCAGTGCTGCGCCAGCAGACGGCCCTGCAGCTCTTTATGCCGATCGGTCACGCCATTCTGGGCGCCTGGGAAGCCAGTGATATCGACGACCCGCTGGACGGACTGCATGCCACCTTTGGCGATCTGCTGAGCCGCAAACCGACGCGCAACGTCATGAACTACCTTCAGCAGGCTATCGATCATGCGCTGCCGGCTGGCTCAGCGCCGTTTGACCTCTTCGCGGTGCCGCTGCATGTTAACTTCCGCGAAATGCAGGAGGCGATGCTGGCGGGCCATTTCACCCTCGCCGCCCCGCTGCATGCGGTATCCGAGGCGATCTCCCATTACGCCTGCGATATTTTGCTGATTACCGGCCGTCCGGGTTGCCTGCCGGGCGTCCAGGCGCTGATCCGCCATCTGCAGCCCGTTCCCGTTAGCCGTATGGTGTGGCTGGATAAGTACCGCGTCCACGAATGGTATCCCTTCAGTCAGCAAGGGCGCATCGGCAATCCGAAATCCACCGCCGCCGTCGGCGCCATGCTCTGTAGCCTGGCGTTGGATCTGCGTCTGCCGCGCTTCAACTTCAAAGCGGCAGATATCGGCGCTTACTCGACCGTGCGCTATCTCGGCGTACTGGATAACACCGTGAATACCCTGCGCGACGAGAACGTCTGGTATCAGGATATCGACCTCGATAAGCCCGGTGCGAAACTGGACACCCGGCTGCACTTCCCGCTGCGCGGCAACGTCACGCTCGGCTTCCGCCAACTGGCAAACGCCCGCTGGCCTGCGACGCCGCTCTATACCCTGAGCATCAACTCCGCCGACCTGGCGAAGTCCATCGCGGGCGACGGAGTGCTGAACGTGCGCCTGCAACTGCGCGGCGGCAGCCGACATGAAGGGCCGGAGGCCTTTGAGCTTAGCGATGCCTGGCTCCAGGACGGTACGCCGGTACCGCCCGACGCCCTCACCTTTAAATTGAACACCCTGGCCGATCGCCGTCATAGCGGTAGCCACTACTGGATCGACAGCGGGAGCGTATACCTGAAATGAGTGCATCCATTACTAAAGCAGTCATCGACTGGATTAATCAGACCCGCCAGCACGCTCCAATACTGGATAACGACGCCGACGCTCTGCTGGCGCGGCTGGCCGCAGCAGAAGCCCAGGAGAGCGCCATCGAACGTGCGCTGCATGCAGGCAGCACCATCGGGCTTTATGGCCACGCTCAGGCTGCGAAAGCGCATCTGCTGGCCTCCCTCTGCGGCAGCGGCAACGGACGTATGAACGTGACCGTTGGCGCACGGACTTTCGACTACTTCACCCATATCAACCCCGGTCATGCCCTGACCAATATGGCGATCCGTTTTACGCCGACCGCCGAAGCGCCTGCCGACGATGCCTTCCCGCTGCGTCTGAGCCTGATTACCGAGGCCGAACTGGTGCAGCTCTTTATCACCCGTGCAACCGTGCCGGCGGTGGATAAAGCGGTGATTGAAGCGCGTCTGGAAAAATGGCGCGCCCTGCGACAACCTCAGGCGGTGCCGGGGATCTCCGCCGCCGATGTGGGATCCATTGCCCGCTACTGGCGTGACACCGTGCCTGCCGCAGTACAGCAAATGGACGACGCCCTCTGGCATCAGTTCGCGCTGCTACTGCCTTCGCTGGATCTCAGCACCCGCGCCAGCGTCTGGTCGCTGCTGTGGGGTGAACAGCACGAGCTAACCCAGGCCTGGCTGGCGCTGGCGCATATTCTGCATCAGACCAGCCATGCTCCGGAGCTGGCAGCACCGGTCAGCCTGCTGGTCGATAATTTTGGTCTTCCGACCGAAGGTTTTCTCACTCAGGGCGATCTTGCCCAGCCGGATGTTCAACAGGCGGTACTGCACCCCGTGCAGAACGGCGAACTGATGAACGCCATCAGTATCCCTCTGGACGTGCTGGCCCTGCTCACCCGCGAAGTGGTGCTCCCGGTGGAGAGCAGCGCGCTGGATGGCGTAGCGATGATTGATATTCCCGCCCCCGCGGCGCAGAGCGAAGCACCGCTGGCGCAGGCGAAGCGTCAGTGGCTACTGGAGCACTACCGCCAGCAGTTGCAACCGGATGTGCTGGTGATCTGTAACGCCACTCTCCAGCATAGCCATACCGCCAGCACCGCCCGCGCGCTGCTGAACTGGGTTCAGGATACCCAACCCGGCGAAGAGGCCGCGCTGCCAGGGCTGGTATGGGCGATTACGCCGCAGGATGCCCGTTTTACCACCCGCTCGAATCTCGACGAGTCGGTTCAGCAGCTGCTGGGCAAACCGGGTCAGCATTGGGGCACGCTGCAGGCACTGGACAGCAGTAGCATGCAGCGCGTCATTGAATGGCTGTCGCAAGCGACGCTTGCCGGTCAGCGTCAGGCGCGCTTACAGGCGCTGCGCGCGCGCTTGCACCGCGAACTGCGTACGATGATGCAGGGTTATCTGGCTCCGCTGACTCAGGAGCCCGCGGCACAGCGTAGCGCCGCAGAAGGGGTCGTTCGCGCCCTGCAGGGGATGGCTGGTCGTCATGGTGAGTTACTGGAGGGGCTGTTGCCGCCGCTGAAGGCCTTTGAAACTCTGATGGCCGTGCAACAACCGCGTGAAGAGCAGGTCAATGGTCTCTTCACCGATGCCATTGATCTGTTTGCCGACAGCGCCCAGCAGAGCGATGAGCGCTGGGAGCCGCAAGACAAAGCCCGGCTGGCACACAAATTATGGGTTAACCATGTTCGCCAGTGGAGCCGCGACGACGGGGCCGCCCATCGTCTGGGACTGGAAGCCAGGGTGTTGCAACAGATTGCTGATGTGCTGGTCACCAGCAGCTACCGACTGAATCTGACAGGGCAATTGAAGCAGATCGTTGATACTGACAAGGGCAGCGCCGCCCAGCTGTATGCCGCGCTGGGTAACTTCGTAAGCTGGGTGGGTTATGCGCAGACCCCTGCCGAAGCACGCCCGGCCAGCCGTATTCGCAAAGGGCAGCCGATTTTCGTCACGCCGACGGTGGCCAGCACCGCGCCTCGCCTGAGCCGTCTTGGCGAACAACCGGTTCATGCGGCCACGGCGTATGTTTACGACTGGCTGGTCGCGCTTTATACCCAGGCGTGCGAGAACATCGGCTACCAGCATCCACAGGATGTGACGCCAGCGGCACGCCAGCAGTTAAAAGCGATTTTGTCGTAACGCTAACGGCGGCCCGCTCACCAGCGGGTCGTCTCTTCACCCCTGCTGTCAGCCAGTGCCTTCGCCATGACCGAGGAGATCGCTTATGACACTGCGCGTCCAGCGTGTGGACATTCACCATCCCGAGAGCAGAGCGGCTTTTGTCGGCGCGAAACAGGGCTTTAGAAAAGCGAGATCAGTAGCGCCACCGGGAAGCTCATCGGCCAGGTTGAACCGACAAGAAAGGCGCTCAGGAAGCGGATACGCTTACGATCTTTGGAGAGGAACCAGGTGATCAGCGCGCAGATGGAGGCCATGATTGCGTAAAAAACTAACATTTTTTGATACAACGTCATCGCATTCACCCGATCTGTTTAAAATAACCGCGCGCAATATGCGGTATACGTTGATACAGATCAAGTTTTTTTGTTACAAGTTATCCATGAAATTTGTGTGGTAATAACAAATGAGTATAACCCGCTACATAAAAAAGGTCGCCGAAGCGACCTTTACACGGTGTTATTTTTTCACCGGCTGTGGCTGTTTATCACCCGACTCGGGCGCATTCCGAGGATCGTCTTTTTCAACATACTGCATAAGCATCTCCTGCATTGCCATCGGAATGGGTAAGTATAGACCACCTGAGAGGTACCACTTTAAAGTTGCATTTTAAATGCACTTTATGCAAAATAACCCTTACTGAAGCGTGGTGTAATGGTCTCAGGCTTTAGAGGGAAAAAACGATGCTACCTATTCCGCAAAGTTGTATTCATACCCGTTCCACGCCGTTCTGGAACAAAGAGACTGCCCCTGCTGGCATCTTCCAGCGCCATCTTGACCAGGGCACCCGTCCCGGCGTTTATCCTCGCCTGAGCGTGATGCGGGGCACTGTGCGCTATCTCGGCTATGCTGATGCAACCACCCCCGAGCCCGACAGCATCCTGATCATTGAAGCCGGTCATTTCGGCGTCTTTCCGCCGGAGCGCTGGCATCACATTGAGGTGATGAGCGATGACACGCTGTTCAATATCGATTTCTTCGTCGAGCCCGATGTTTTGAAATCACTTTAAGCGCCCTGCCGCTGATAAGGAACTGACTATGTTACGTATTCCTGAAAACTATGTTCACACCCGTGCGACCCCGTTCTGGAACCAGACAACCGCCCCTAAAGCGCTCTTTACCCATCACAACACCAAAGCCGGCGTGTATGGTCGACTCTCCGTGATGCAGGGTGCAGTGCGTTACTTTGGTTTTGCCGATGCCGATGCCACCGAGCCGGATCTGGAGCTGGTGATTGAAGCGGGCAGTTTCGGTATCTCCCCGCCGCAGAAGTGGCATCGCATTGAATTACTGACGGACGACACCTACTTTAATATCGACTTTTTCGCTGACCCGGCAGCGACTCTCGAAGGCGCAGGACTGGGTAAAGTGGTCAATACACATAAGGAGTAAGCCATGGGCAAGGCAACGTATACCGTCACCGTGACCAATAACAGCAACGGTGTGTCGGTGGACTACGAGACAGAAGCCCCAATGGAGCTATTGATTCCGGACGTCGCCGCCGACGTGGTGAAGGATCTGGTTAACACCGTTCGCGCCTACGACAGTGAGAATGAGCATAACGTCTGCGGATGGTAATTGTTGCGCAGCGGCGCCCTCGCCGCTGCGTGAGCCTTTATTTAAGCAGGTCGAGCACGGTTTGTGGGCTCTGGTTAGCGATTTTTAGCGCCGCATTCTGCCCCTGAGAGATGATCTGCGCCCGGGCTAAACGGCTGGCTTCGACAGCGTAGTCCGCATCCTGAATACGGCTCCGGCTGGCCTGCAACGCAATACCCTGCTGTGATAATACCGACTTGTGCGATTCAAAGCTGTTGATCAGCCCGCCGTACTGGCTGCGGTAACCGCTGACTTTTTCCAGCGCCGCATCCAGGGTCGCCATACAGCTCCTGGCCCCTGCCTGGGTCGTCATTTCGCTGTTTTCCAGCTTCAGCGTTTTGAGGTCGGTCGGCGTGGGTTCGATCGTCATCTGCTGGACCTCCTCGCCAAAATTGGCGCTGGTCACCACTTCGATCGCGCGACTCTGCTTTGGCGGCACCGTCGGGGGCATGGTCGGTGTCGGCAGATTCCCCCAGGTAATGGCGCTGGTGAAAGAGCCATTACCTACCACCACCACCAGCAGATCTTCCGTGACGTTATCAAGCGTGATGCGCTCGACCATATTGCTGCCATTGGTACCGTCGTTGAACCCGCCGTTAGTGCTGTCTTCATAGCGGTCACCGTCGCCGCTATAGGTGATGTTCATACCGTTATAGTTGAGGGTTGCACCGGTAGGATCCCAGCTTGCCCCCCCTTCGACTAACTGGGAGCCGTCATAGGTGGCCCCGGCGATAAAACCGTTTTCAGGCGTCATAAAGGCGTGGGTCGCCGTGGCGGCATCGCTTATGCCACGGCTGACCCAGGTGTAATCGGCATCGACCCCTTCTAGTGGCGTCCCGACCAGATGTTTACCGTCGCGAGTAAAGAGCTGGAGATCGTCATCCTGTCCTAACGAGTTAATATTTATCGCAATCGTAGTCGAGCCCGCCGGAATATAGGCCAGGGGAATAATGCCCGAGGAAAAAGCATAACTGTTACCCTGAATCGGGAATTTTGTATTTAACGGGCTGACATCGCCGATTAATTGCGGCGGAAAAGTGGGGTTATCCGTCGCCAGGGGATATTGACCAAATATTTCCGTCGTTTCAGCAATATGCGTAATACCGGCAAGAATATGTTGGTATTCATTATTAATGCTGATGCGATCGGTTTCGGAAAGCGTATCGGTTGCTGCCTGAACCGCCAGCGTTTTGGCCCGAATCAGCATATTGCTCACTTCGCTCAATGCCCCCTCAGCGGTCTGCGCCAGGCTTATCGCATCATCCATGCCCCGCGAGATCGCGCTGTCTGCGTTGATGGAGGAGAGCATACGGTTCGTAATGGACAGACCGGCCGCATCATCTTTAGCACCGTTAATACGTAACCCTGATGAGAGTCGCTCTACCGTCTGCGCGAGTAATGATTCGTTATTTTTCCGGGATTTAAGCAAGAGCCCGGTCATTTCATTATGATTAATAGCCAGCATGATGTTGGATCGCAGAAAAGGTAATTAATGACATTATCGGCGAGGACGCAGTTTAATTTAGGGCGCGGATTGTAAAGGCATGACGATATATTCTTCAAAGAATATATAAAATATTCATAATAAAAAGCGACCGCCAGAAGGGTCACTCCTGGCGGCAAGGCAAATTAATGTTTAAACATGACGTGGCGCACCACGGTATAATCCTCCAGCCCGTAGACCGACATATCCTTGCCGTAGCCCGACATTTTCATTCCGCCGTGCGGCATCTCGCTCACCAGCATAAAGTGGGTATTGACCCAGGTGCAGCCGTATTGCAAACGCGCGCTGACGCGATGCGCCCGTCCTACGTCCTGCGTCCAGACGGACGAGGCCAGCCCGTACTGCGAGTCGTTGGCCCAGGCCAGGACCTGCGCTTCGTCCTCAAACGCCGTGACGCTGACCACCGGGCCAAAAACTTCGCGCTGGACGATAGCGTCCTCCTGTTTTGCTCCCGCCAACAGCGTGGGCTGGAAATAGTAACCCTTGCCATCATGCTTGCTGCCGCCGGTAATCACCTGCACATGGGCCAGCGCTTTCGCCTCCTCCACCGCGTGGCTTACGCGGTCAAGATGCGCCTGTGAACTGAGCGGCCCCAGCTCGGTTGTCTCCTCGTCCGGTGCGCCCATTTTCAGGCTGGCGACAGCGGCGCCCAGCTTTTCGACCAGCGCGGCGTAGATCCCCTGCTGAGCATAGATACGGCAGGCGGCGGTACAGTCCTGCCCGGCGTTGTAGAAGCCAAAAGTGCGTACCCCTTCCACGACGGCGTCGAGATCGGCATCGTCAAACACAATGACGGGCGCTTTGCCGCCCAGTTCCATATGGGTGCGTTTTATCGACGACGCGGTATGACCAATTATATGCTCCCCGGTCGCGATGGAGCCCGTGAGCGACACCATGCGTACTTTTTCGTGCCCGGTCAGGGGATCACCCACCGTTTTTCCGCGCCCGAACAGTACGTTAAGGACGCCTGCCGGGAAGATGGTTTTAGCCAGTTCGCCGAGCTTCAGGGCCGTGAGCGGCGTGATTTCAGAGGGTTTGAGTACCACACAGTTGCCCGCCGCCAGCGCCGGTGCCAGCTTCCAGGCCGCCATCATCAGTGGATAGTTCCAGGGGGCGATAGACGCCACAACCCCGACCGGATCGCGGCGAATCATTGAGGTATGCCCTTCAAGATATTCGCCTGCGGCCTGGCCGTTCAGACAGCGGGCGGCACCGGCAAAGAAGCGAAACACATCGGCCACCGCCGGGATCTCATCGCTCTTGACGCAGTGCAGCGGTTTGCCGCAGTTGAGAGACTCCAGTTCGGCGAACGTTCCGGCATTCTGCTCAATGACCTCCGCCAGTTTCAGTAACGCGTCGGCGCGCGTTTTCGGCGTGGCTTGCCCCCAGAGGGCAAAGGCGGCATCGGCGGCCTGCACGGCGGCATCGACCTGCGCCGGGCTGGCCTCGGCAATTTCTACCAGCACCTCGCCGGTGGCAGGATTGTAGACCGGCTGTTTTTCCCCAGCGCCATTTACCAGTTCACCCTTGATCAACAATTGAGTTTGCATAGCATTGTCCCGTTGAATAAACGTTATTTTCCGCTACCGGCCACGCTATCGCCGTCGCGGGTGAGCCACCAGGCTCCCAGAATGGGGATGGTTGTTACCAGCATGACCAGCAGTGCCACCACGTTAGTCACCGGCACGTCGCGCGGGCGACCCAGCTGATTCAACAACCACAGCGGTAATGTCCGTTCGTGTCCTGCGGTAAAGGTGGTGACGATGATCTCATCGAATGAGAGAGCAAAGGCCAGCATTCCGCCGGCCAGCAGCGCCGTGCCGAGGTTGGGCAACACGACATAGCGGAAGGTTTGCCAGCCGTTGGCCCCTAAATCCATCGAGGCCTCGACCAGGCTCCATGAAGTCCGCCTGAAGCGGGCAATTACATTATTGAACACCACCACCACGCAGAAGGTGGCGTGGCCAACCACAATGGTGAAGAAACCCGGTTCAAGATTGACGGTTTTAAAGGCAGTGAGCAGTGCCAGGCCGGTGATGATTCCCGGCAGTGCGATGGGCAGTAGCAGCAATAGTGAGATCGCATTTTTGCCAAAGAAGTCACTGCGCCATAGCGCCGCGGCCGCCAGCGTACCCAGCACCAGCGCAATCACGGTGGAGAGCGCAGCAATTTTAAGTGACAACGTCACGGATTCAATGATATCGCCCCGCGCTGCCGCGACGCTAAACCACTTAAGCGTTAGCCCCTGCGGTGGAAAACTGAAGGCGGCATCCTCGGTATTAAACGCATAGATAGCAATGATCAATAGCGGGAAGTGAAGGAAGATCACCCCGCCCCAGGTGGCAATTTTGAGAAACAGCGGTGCGCGTTCAGAGTGCATCAAAGGCTCCCAGGCGTTTCACGAACGCCAGGTAGACCGCGATCAGAATGATGGGCACCAGCGTAAACGCGGCTGCCATCGGCATGTTGCCAATCGCCCCCTGCTGGGAGTAGACCATCTGACCAATAAAATAGCCCGGTGGCCCCACTAGCTGCGGCACGATAAAGTCGCCCAGCGTCAATGAAAAGGTGAAGATAGACCCGGCAGCAATACCCGGGATCGCCAGCGGCAACACGATATAACGGAAGGTCTGACGCGGGCGGGCCCCGAGATCGCCGGAGGCCTGTAGCAGCGAGGCTGGCAGACGCTCCAGCGCGGCCTGCACCGGCAGGATCATAAAGGGCAACCAGATGTAGACGAAGACCAGGAAACGCCCCAGCCCGGAGGTGGACAGCGTATTGCCGCCAATGGCGGGTAACGTCAGCAGTGAGGTGAGCAGCGGCTCAAGCCCCATATGGCCCAGAAACCATTGCGCCACGCCATCTTTGGCCAGCAACAGCGTCCAGGCGTAGGCTTTAACAATGTAGCTGGCCCACATCGGCAGCATTACCGCAATATAGAAAAACGCTTTCCATTTGCCGTGGGTATAGCGTGCCATATACCACGCCATCGGAAACGCCAGCACCGCGCTGGCGAGCGTTACCGCCACTGCCATCACCAGCGTGCGGATGATGATGTCGTAGTTCGCCGGGTTAAAGAGCGCGTAAAGATTCGCCAGGGTCAGTTCCGGCGTTACCGACATGGTGAAATCGTCGAAGGTATAGAACCCCTGCCACAACAGGGTGAGCAGCGACCCTAAATAGACAATGCCAAACCACATCAGCGGCCCTAACAACAGCAGGAAGAGTCCCAGCGATGGCCTGCGCCAGAACAGGCCGGAGAGCCGATTGACCATCCCCTGCGATGCGATTCCCGGTGAGGTACTCATCGCCATCTCATCCCTCCCCATGGAGCGGCACCATCGCCGCCCGCGCCCAGGAGGCGGTGACCGGCTGGCCAATCTCCAGCCCGGCGGGTAAGTACGCATCGCTGAGATTGGCCTGGCTCACCAGCAATTTTGCCCCATCGGCCAGCCGCAGCTCAAAGCGGGTCGCGGCCCCCTGATACTGTACCGCCTGCACCACCCCCTGCACCTGGACTTCACCGCCCACGTTCAGGCGGATATGCTCCGGGCGCAGAGCGAAGAGGCCCGGCATGCCACAGACCCGCTGGGCTTGCTCGTCATTAAACAGGTTCGAGGTGCCAACAAATCCGGCGACAAACGGCGTGCGTGGGCGCATATAGAGCGCCTGGGGTGTGTCAATTTGCTCGATGCGGCCGTTATTAAATACCGCGACCCGGTCCGACATCGAGAGCGCTTCGCCCTGATCGTGGGTCACGAAGATAAAGGTTATCCCCAGCTCTTGCTGGAGCTTTTTAAGTTCGAACTGCATCTGCTCGCGCAGTTTTAGATCCAGCGCTCCCAGCGGCTCGTCCAGCAGCAATACCCGGGGCTGATTGACCAGCGCGCGGGCAATCGCCACTCGCTGACGCTGGCCGCCCGAAAGCTGAGAAGGTTTCCGGGCCACGGCGAAGCCCAGACTGACCTTTTCCAGCGCCTCATGCGCCCGGGCATGACGCGTTTTTTTGTCGATGCCCTTTACCATCAGCCCGTAGGCGACGTTATCGAGAATCGACATATGGGGGAAGAGCGCATAGTCCTGAAAGACGGTATTCACATCCCGCTCCCAGGGAGGGAGTTCGCTAGCCTCTTTACCGAAAAGGGTAATGGCCCCACCGCTCAGCTGTTCAAACCCGGCAATCAGGCGCAGACAGGTGGTTTTGCCGGAGCCCGAAGGCCCCAGCATGGAGAAGAACTCCCCGTCACGGATCCCCATGGTGACGCGATCCACCGCGCGCACCTCACCATAGCGTCGGGAGACGTCGTTAAACTCTACCGCGTACGTCATCTTCTGCTCCCGGGCGATTAACGGCCGCCCATAATGGCGATGTAATCTTGCGTCCAGCGGCTGTAAGGGACGAACTTGCCGCCCTGGGCTATCGGGGTTTTCCAGAACATGATTTTGTCGAAGTAGGTGTAACCGTTGGTCTCACACCCTTTTTCACCCAGCAGGGTGCTGGCTTTGCATCCCTCCGCCACCACCGGCAGCGAGCCGAACCACGCGGCCAGATCGCCCTGCACTTTTGGCGTGAGCGACCAGTTCATCCACTTATAGGCACACACTGGATGTTTGGCATCGCTGTGCAGCATGGTGGTATCCGCCCAGCCGGTCACCCCCTCCTTCGGAAAGACGGTAGCGACGGGCTGGTTGTCGGCTTTCAGGGCGTTAGCCTGATACGGCCAGGCGCTGGAGGCCACCACCCCTTCGTTTTTGAAATCACTCATCTGCACGGTGGTATCGTGCCAGTAACGGTGGATCAGGGCGTGCTGGTCGCGAAGCACTTTCAGCACGGCGGCATACTGTGCTTCGGTGAGTTGATACGGGTCGGTAATACCGAGATCGGGCTGAGTGGCTTTGACGAACAGTGCCGCATCGGCGATGTAAATCGGGCCGTCATAGGCCTGCACGCGACCCTGATTGGTTTTGCCGTCGGGTAGATTTTGCTTAACGAAGATCACGCTCCAGCTATCGGGCGGCGTCGGGAAGGTTTTGGTGTTATACATCAGCAGGTTTGGTCCCCACTGATACGGGGTGCCGTAGACTTTACCGCCGACGTTAAACCACTCCCCCTTCACCATACGCGGATCAACGGTTTTCCAGTTGGGGATTAAATCAGGGTTTATTGGCTGCACGCGCTTACCCATGATTAAGCGCAGGGAGGCGTCGCCGGAGGCGGTGACCAGGTCATAGCCGCCCTTCGCCATCAGGCTGACCATCTCATCCGAGGTGGCGGCAGTCTTCACGTTGACTTTACAGCCCGTCTCCTGTTCAAACGGCGTAACCCAGTCGTAGGCTTTATCGGTCTGGCCGCGCTCGATATAGCCAGGCCAGGCAATAATATCCAGCCGCCCTTCGCCTTTTCCGATCTCTTTGGGTGGCTCGGCCGCTTGTGCAGTCAGAATCGTCATGCCGAGCGCACACAGGCTGCTACGGGCAAATTTTTTGCTCATACACGTTACTCCTGTCGCAATGCAATCTGGCGGCGGCCGTGCCGTTTAAAATATCTCCTGTATTAAACGTAGACCGCGCGAATGCGGCGCACCCGGCACGCTGTAGATATTTCATCAGGTTGTGACCGAGGGCGCATTCCCCGTTAACTGGATTATAGACAAGGAGTTAGCACTGACGGGCGGTATGCAAATTTCCTATGACAGCGAAAAGAAAAACGCCGCGAATTTATCGCGGCGAGGAGAGATGAAGATGAATAAACCCGGCAGTGCGGAGAGAGAATTAATTCGGGGACAGCATGGAGCGGATTAATTTCGCCAGCTGAATAACTGCCTGCTCTTCGCGCTCCCCCCATGCCCACGAGGTGTTAAACCGGAAAAACGGGGTCCAGGCATCGGAGGTCGAAAACATTTTGCCTGGCGCAATGCTGATGTGGTGGCGCAGGGCCTGCTCACTGAGTTTACCGGCATCCAGCGTCGGGGGCAGTTCCAGCCATAAAAAGTAACCGCTGTCGCTGTGGTGAATAACCACCTCGGCAGGCAGATGACGTAATAGCGATTGCCAGGCCTGCTGTTTGCGTTCAGCCAGGGTGCGGCGAAGCCGGCGCAGATGGGCGTCGTAACGCCGGGTCGCCAGGTAATCTACCAGCGCCAGCTGCATGGGCGAGCTGGTCGACAAGGTGCTCATTAACTGCAATTGCTGAATGCGGCGGGCATGTTTGCCTGCCGCCACCCAGCCAAGACGAAACCCGGCCACCAGACATTTCGAAAATGACGAACAGTGCAGCGTCATGTCGTTGCTGTCCCACGCCTTCGCCGGTAGCGGTTTTTCCCGACCGTAGTACAGCTCGCTATAGACGTCGTCTTCGATCAGGGTGACGTTATGCTGGGTTAGTAGCGCCACCAGCCGCGCTTTTTTTTCTGCGCTGAGCGTAAATCCCAGCGGATTCTGGCTATTGGTCATTAACCAGCAGGCTTTCACCGGATAGTCGTTCAGCGCCTGTTCCAGCGCCTGAAGATCTATCCCATCGCGCACATCCGTCGCCACCGACAGTGCTTTAAGTTTTAACCGCTCCAGTGCCTGGAGGGCACCGTAAAAACAGGGATTTTCAACAATGACCCAGTCGCCCGGCTCGGTCACGGCCTGCAGACTGAGGTTGAGCGCCTCCAGCGCCCCGGCGGTGATCACTATCTCCTCCGGGGAGATGTTCATCCCCTGCTGGGCATAGCGGCGGGCAATGGCATGGCGCAGATCGCTGTTTCCGGGGGGGAGGTTTTCGATCACGCTCATGGCGGTGGCCGTTTTGCTGACGTTCGCCAGCGAGCGGTTGAGCTGTTGCAGTGGAAAGAGTCGCGGATCGGGAAAGGCAGAGGCGAAGGGAACGACGGACGGGTCGCGGCTGGCCTGCAACACATCGAAAATATAGGTATTAATGTCCACGGCTTCGTCGCGCATCACTTGCGCAGGGGGCGCAGGCTGCTGGCCCATCGGCCGTGCGGCGACGTAATAACCTGATTGCGGACGGGCAACGATGCGGCCCTGACTTTCCAGCATCTGGTAGGCATGGCCAACGGTCATAAAGCTCATGCCGCTGCTGACCACTTGCTCTCGCAGCGAGGGCAATTTATCGCCGGGTTGCCAGACACCCAACTCGATCTGCGAAATGATTTGCTGCGCCAGGCGCTGATATTTTTTCATCGTTCTCTCCTTGCTGCGAAACACTCTATATCAGCAGGAGAAAAAAGGAAGAATTAATGAACTGTTATGGTTACGAGAGGGGGAAAAGCCGGGCGTGACGGCGCCGCGGGCAATTACTTACGCAGTTCAAAAGGGACGCGCTGCGCGTGCTGTGATACGGCAATATGGTCAAACGTCATCATGGCCGACTTGCAGAAGATGCACTTGGCACCCATCGGGTTTTTTGATGAGACGTCGAAAACCGACGTGCGGTATTGCGAACCATGGCAGCATGGGCAACGAAAATGAATGTTAGTCATGAAAATCTCCAGAACGTTAAACGTTATAAACTAATGGGCCTTTAAGGCAATAAGGGTCTGAGACAAAACTAATCAGAGCGTAAAGAAAAAACCCAGGAGAGGCTGTGGAGAGGCACAACGTGATGAGAGATGCTTTAAGAAACTGCTACGATATCTTTTGGATTTCAAACCGAAGAGCCATTAACGCATGGTTGCAGTAATGTTGCAAGCTATTTTTTTAACTAAAGAAATTCCCTCCAGCAGCGCAGCCACGCTCGTCATGTTAATCGTCTCCCGCCTGGCCTTATTCAAATTATTTGAAAAGTTATGTTAAACAAATGGCATTTATTCTCATCTACTTAGGGGTAAAGTAAAGATCAATTCCGGCGGGTAGTCGCCTGTCGATGACACCTCTAACCAGGATACCCCTGTCATGAAAAAGATTGGATTTTTGTCTTTTGGTCACTGGACTCCCTCTCCGCAGTCCGGTACCCGCTCTGCCGCCGACGCGCTGTTGCAGTCCATCGATCTGGCTGTCGCCGCGGAGGAGCTGGGAGCCGATGGTGCCTATTTCCGGGTGCATCATTTTGCCCGTCAGCTCGCCTCCCCCTTCCCGCTGCTGGCTGCAATTGGCGCAAAGACCCAGCGAATCGAGATAGGTACCGGCGTTATCGACATGCGCTATGAAAATCCCCTTTATATGGCGGAGGATGCGGGTGCGGCCGATCTCATTTCGGGTGGGCGGCTTCAGTTAGGTATCAGCCGTGGATCTCCGGAACAGGTCATAGATGGCTGGCGCTACTTTGGCTATGTCCCTGCCGAAGGCGAGAACGAGTCAGACATGGCGCGTCGTCATACCGAGGTGCTGCTGGATGTCCTGCGTGGAGAGGGCTTTGCGAAGCCAAATCCGCAGCCGATGTTCCCTAACCCACCTGGCCTGCTGCGCCTGGAACCCCATTCCGAAGGGTTGCGCGAGCGAATCTGGTGGGGCGCAGGATCGAATGCGACGGCGGAGTGGGCAGCGAAGCTGGGAATGAATCTGCAAAGTTCAACGTTAAAAGACGACGAGACCGGCGAGCCATTCCATATTCAACAGGCAAAACAGATTCGTGCCTACCGCGAGGCCTGGGCTGCGGCCGGCCATACTCGCACGCCGCGCGTCTCGGTTAGCCGCAGTATATTTGCCCTGATGAATCAGCAGGATCGCGCCTATTTCGGTGCCAGCCGCAACGAAAGCGACAGCGTGGGCTATCTGGATGAGAAAACCCGCGCTATTTTCGGACGCAGCTACGCCGCTGAGCCGGATAAGCTGATCGAACAGCTTAAACAGGACGAAGCCATCGCTGAAGCGGATACGTTATTACTGACCGTACCGAATCAGCTGGGCGTGGAATACAACGTGCATGTTATAGAGTCAATACTGAAGCATGTTGCGCCGGGGATGGGCTGGCGGGATTAAGTCTCTAACGGGGCGAGAGCCCCGTTACTTGACCTATAACAGAACCATAAAAAGCGTTAACGGCATCAACTGTTATAGGTAAATTTCCCTTTTCTGCGTCTGATACTTCTCATCATCCCGCTATACCCTGTCTGCACAACGATTGACTTTGAGGTTGTGCATGTTTGGTTTAGATGCGTTTCACCTGGCAAGGATCCAGTTTGCTTTTACGGTCTCCTTCCACATTATATTCCCGGCGATCACCATCGGGCTCGCCAGCTATCTGGCGGTTCTGGAGGGATTATGGCTAAAAACCAAAAATCCGGTCTGGCGCTCGCTTTATCATTTCTGGTCGAAGATCTTTGCCGTTAATTTTGGCATGGGCGTGGTCTCCGGCCTGGTCATGGCTTATCAGTTTGGCACTAACTGGAGCGGTTTTTCGCAGTTCGCTGGCAGTATTACCGGCCCCCTGCTCACCTATGAAGTGCTGACCGCCTTCTTCCTCGAAGCCGGTTTCCTCGGGGTGATGCTCTTTGGCTGGAAGAAAGTCGGGCCTGGACTACACTTTTTCTCAACCTGTATGGTGGCGCTGGGCACGCTGATCTCCACCTTCTGGATCCTCGCCTCCAACAGCTGGATGCAGACGCCGCAAGGCCATGAAATCATCAACGGCGTGGTCGTTCCGGTAGACTGGTTCGCCGTCGTATTTAACCCCTCTTTCCCCTATCGCCTGCTACACATGTCGATTGCTGCCTTCCTGAGCAGCGCGCTATTCGTGGGTGCTTCGGCGGCATGGCATCTGCTACGCGGCAATAACACGCCGGCGATCCGCAAAATGTTCTCCATGGCACTGTGGATGACGCTCATTGTCGCTCCGCTGCAGGCCATGATTGGCGATATGCACGGCCTCAACACCCTGAAATATCAGCCTGCGAAAATAGCCGCTATCGAAGGACACTGGGAAAACCTGCCTGGCGAGCCGACGCCGCTGCTGCTGTTTGGTCTGCCCGATATGGAGCAAGAGCGCACCCGCTATGGTCTGGCGATCCCAGCCCTGGGCAGCCTGATCCTGACCCACAGTCTGGATAAGCAAGTTCCGGCTCTGAAAGAGTTCCCGAAAGCGGATCGTCCTAATTCCACCCTGGTGTTCTGGTCATTTCGCATCATGGCCGGGCTGGGCATGTTAATGCTCACCCTCGGTGCCATCGCCCTGTGGCTGCGCTACCGAAAACGGCTATATCAATCCCGGCCATTCCTGTGGTTTGCCTTGCTGATGGGGCCGTCAGGCCTGATCGCCATCCTGGCCGGTTGGGTGACGACTGAGGTTGGCCGTCAACCCTGGGTGGTGTATGGCCTGCAGCGCACCGAAGATGCGGTCTCTGCACATGGCGACCTGCATATGAGCGTCAGCCTGCTGGCCTTTATCCTCGTCTACACCTCGGTGTTTGGCGTGGGTTACAGCTACATGGTACGCCTGATCAAAAAAGGGCCGCAGGATGACGAAACCTTCCCGAGCGAAACCGATGGCCGCCCCGCGCGTCCGCTTTCAGCCGCCAGTACAGCATTTGATACAAAGGAGACACCATAATGGGTATCGATCTCTCCCTGATCTGGTTTGTCATTATCGTCTTTGCCACCCTGATGTATATCGTGATGGATGGCTTTGACCTGGGGATTGGCATTCTTTTTCCCGCCGTGCGCGATCCGGACGATCGCGACGTGATGGTCAACACCGTCGCCCCGGTCTGGGATGGCAATGAAACCTGGCTGGTCCTCGGCGGTGCTGCGCTGTTTGGCGCTTTCCCCCTGGCCTACGCGGTCATCATCGATGCGCTCACCATTCCTTTGACGCTGATGCTGATCGGGTTGATTTTTCGCGGTGTGGCCTTTGAGTTTCGGTTTAAAGCGACCCCTGCCCACCGGCCGTTCTGGGATAAAGCCTTTATCGGCGGTTCGCTGCTTGCCACTTTCACCCAGGGGATTGTGGTCGGCGCGGTAATCAATGGCTTTTCGGTTACCCATCGCGCCTACAGCGGCGGCCCCTTTGACTGGTTCACCCCTTTCAATCTTTTCTGCGGTCTGGGACTGATAGTGGCGTATGCGTTGTTAGGTGCCAGCTGGCTGGTGATGAAAAGTGAAAACCCGCTGCAGCAACGAATGCGGCAGCTCTCCAGACGCCTGCTGATGGCGCTGCTGGGGGGGATCGCTATCATCAGTCTCTGGACCCCGCTGGCACACGCGGCCATTGCTGACCGCTGGTTTACGCTACCGAATCTTTTCTTCCTGCTGCCCGTGCCGGTGTTGGTGGCGGCGCTGAGTCTCTGGCAATGGCGCTGCCTGCATAATCCGCGCAGCCACACGCTGCCGTTCGTCCTGACCCTAGGGCTGGTCTTTCTCGGCTTCAGTGGGCTTGGGATCAGCATCTGGCCACATCTCATTCCGCCTTCCATCACCCTCTGGCAGGCCGCCGCGCCGGCGCAAAGCCAGGGCTTTATGCTGGTGGGGGCGCTCCTCATTATCCCGATAATCCTTGTCTACACTTTCTGGAGCTACTACGTATTTCGTGGGAAGGTACAACCCGGGGAGGGATATCACTGATGCAGCAATCTGTCTGGAAACGCCTGTTCTGGCTGGCCGTGATCTGGGGTGGCAGCGTACTGGCACTGGCGCTGGTGGGGATGTTTTTCCGCCTGCTGATGACTGCCGCCGGATTCAAATCGCACTGAAAAAAGCCCTCTGCGGAGGGCTTTGCACGAATCCTGACAAATCCTTGCCTGGATTTGAAGAGTTGAATAATAACCTGAAGGAACTATCGGCATCATAGCCCGGAAACGTAAACCGATGGTGGCCTGATGTATACAAAAACGTTATCGATTGTGATGCTGACCTGCGCCCTCTTCTCCGGCCAGTTAATGGCCGGGCATAAAGGGCATGAGTATTATTGGGTAAAGAGTGTCGAACATCAGCTGCGTCATGAAGCCGACAGCGATGAGCTACGGGCCGTGGCACAAGAGTCTGCCGAGGGGCTGCGCGAACATCAACACTGGCAGAAGTCACGCAAACCCGACACCCATTTTCGCTAATTACACGCCCTTACGTTTCGGCAGGGTTTTCATCAACTCGTCCGGGCTGACTGAAGCCACAATGCTGCCCGGCTGCGGCATTTTGAAGATGTGATTCTTCATTTTGCCGATCACGTGCATCTCGCAGGGGCGGCAGTCGAACTTCAGGGTCAGAACCTCGTCACCATTCACCAGCTGCATCGGGGTCGCTTTCCAGCTCTTGATATTGCCCTTCGCCTGTTTCGGGCAGAGGTTAAAGGCAAAACGCAGGCAGTGCTTGGTGATCATCACCGGCACGTCGCCCTTCTCTTCATGCGCCTCATAGGCGGCGTCAATTAGCTCAACGCCATAGCGTTGATAAAATGCCCGCGCCTTGTGGTTATAGACGTTAGCCAGGAAGCTGAGATGGGTATCCGGATAGACCGGCGGCGGCACCGAGACGGGCTTACGGCTGCCGCGGGGGTAGTTTGCCAGACGCGCCGCGTCGAGCTTATCTGCCGTCTCACGGCGGAACTGGTTCAGCAAGCTGTTAGGGACAAAAAGGGCATCCGCCAGGTTGATCTCGATATTGCGCGCGTAGTAGATAGTCTGGCCCAGTTTCGCCACGCCATCCTTAAGGTTGCTCAGCGCCTTCTCGCGATGGGTTGCCACATCGAACTGTCCGTCCAGCGTATGGGTAACGGTCACCCCCTCTTCGCTGGTCATAGTCAGAATCAGCTGTTCTTCCCAGCCGCCCAGTTCAATATCCACCGCCACGCGGCGCTCGCTGGAGGTTTTCAGCAGCGCCTGCTGCCAGTTATGGTCCAGGTTACGGTTTAACGGGGTATTCGGGCGGATTTTGTGCAGATCGGCCGGCATCTCATTCGGCCAGACGCGATAGCGGTTTTCACCCGTTTTTTCCACCGTGTTGGCGCGAAAGCCCACGACTTCACGTTTGATCATCACATTCAGACCATCGCCGTTCGCCAGCGGCTCGGTCACTTCCACGTCCAGGTGTTGTTTGGACACCTTCAGCACTTCACCCACCGGCAGGCCGATAAATTTTGGCGAGTCAAACGCACCGATATCACCTTTACGCGCATTCACGAAGTAGTCTGTGCTACCGCGGTGGAAAGTCTTATCGGTAGAGGGAATGAAGAAGTGCTCGGTACGACCGGACGAGGCGCGCGCCAGATCGCCACGATCCTCAATAATGGCGTCGAGCATCTGACGATAGTGCGCGGTGATATTCTTTACGTAGCTCATGTCTTTGTAGCGCCCTTCAATTTTGAAGGAGCGCACCCCCGCGTCGATCAGCGCCGCCAGGTTTGCCGTCTGGTCGTTATCTTTCATCGACAGCAGGTGCTTTTCAAAGGCAACGACGCGCCCCTGATCGTCTTTCAGGGTATACGGCAGGCGGCAGGCTTGCGAGCAGTCACCCCGGTTGGCGCTGCGCCCGGTCTGCGCGTGGGAGATGTTGCACTGACCCGAATAGGCCACGCAGAGGGCACCGTGAATAAAGAATTCAATGGTGGCGTCGGTGGCCTGGTGGATCTCACGGATCTGATTCAGGTTCAGCTCGCGCGCCAGGACAATCTGGCTAAAGCCGGCATCAGAGAGAAATTTCGCTTTTTCGACGCTACGGATGTCGCACTGGGTACTGGCATGCAGTTCAATCGGCGGGATATCCAGTTCCATTACGCCCATATCCTGCACAATCAGCGCATCCACGCCGGTCTGGTACAGGTCGGCGATCATGCGTTGCGCCGGCTCCAGTTCATCATCATGAAGTATGGTGTTCAGGGTCACAAACACCTTCGCCCCGTAGCGATGGGCGAATGGCACCAGCTCGGCGATATCGCGCAGGCTGTTGCTGGCATTATGGCGAGCGCCAAAACCCGGGCCGCCGATATAGACCGCATCGGCACCGTGAAGAATCGCTTCACGGGCAATAGCGGCGTCACGAGCCGGGCTCAAAAGTTCAAGATGATGGGATTGCAGGCGCATACTTCGTCGTTATCCGTTATGGTCAAAATGGCGGCTATTGTAGTCAGAAGTCTGCGGCAACGGAATCGTTTTGCGTAGGTTTAGCGGGGATAATGGATAAGCGAGTGAAAGTGCACCCGCTGCTCGCTGCTGTTGCGGTAGGCGTGCGGTTTATCACCTGCAAAACGGACGCCGGTATCCGGGAGAATACGCCGCCATTCGCCGTCGATTTTCATCTCCAGCTCGCCGCTGATCACCACAACATGCTCCACTACGCCCGCCTCATGCGGCGTGGATTCACTGCAGGCGCCCGGGGCCAGGGTGATGGAAAAGTGGTCATATTTCAGTTCATCATCCCAGGGAAACAAGGGTTTAATCACCATCGCCTGCTGCTGAGGGTCGAATACCGGCTGCGCTTCGGCCTCCGGGCTAATAAAAGTCGAAAACGGGACATTCAGGCCGGTGGCGATTTTCCACAGGGTCGAGACCGTCGGACTGGATTCGTTGCGCTCCACCTGACCGAGCATCGCCTTCGACACGCCGGTCTCTTCCGCCAGCCTGGAGAGACTCCAGCCTCGCGCCTGGCGTAATGTTTTCAGTGTTGTAGCAAGATGTTGCATGATGTCCATAACCCCTCCCGTTGGCCCGAGTGTATCACTTGTATGCTATAGCGCACAGTGATACATTCCCCGTATGTTATAACGCACAAGGAGCCGTTATGCGGGCCGTTTCCCTCACTTTTCCCACGGTGTTATCCGGCTTCGTTGCCGTGCTGGTCGGCTATGCCAGCTCTGCCGCCATCATCTGGCAGGCAGCTGCTGCTGCGGGGGCGACGCCAACGCAAATCGCAGGCTGGATGACCGCACTGGGAATGGGGATGGGGATCAGCACCCTGCTCCTCTCGTGGTGGTATAAAGCCCCGGTGCTTACCGCCTGGTCGACTCCGGGCGCCGCGCTGCTGGCGACCAGCCTGCAGGGGGTGACCTTAGCGGAAACCATCGGCATATTTATCTTTGCCAATGCGCTCATCTTACTCTGCGGGGTCACCGGATTATTTGCCCGCCTGATGAAAATCATCCCCCACTCGCTGGCCGCCGCCATGCTAGCCGGGGTCTTGCTGCGCTTTGGCCTGCAGGCGTTCAGCAATATGGACGGGCATCTGGTGCTCTGTGGCAGCATGTTGCTGGCGTGGCTGGCGGCAAAGGCGGTGGCCCCACGCTATGCCATTGTCGCTACGCTGCTGGTGGGCGCAGCGGTGGCAGGTCTTAATGGTGACGTTGTCACAGAAAAGTTAACCCTGACGCTGGTGATGCCCCAGTTCATTGCCCCCTCTTTCACGTTGACAACCTTGATCAGCATCGGCATCCCTTTTTTCCTTGTGACCATGGCCTCGCAGAACGCGCCGGGGTTCGCCACCCTGAAAGCATCAGGATACCCGGTTGCCGTCTCGCCGCTCATCATCGCCACCGGCGGCCTGGCGTTGCTGCTCGCACCGTGGGGCGTCTACTCGATTTGCATTGCCGCGATCACCGCCGCGATCTGTCAAAGTCCGGATGCCCATCCCGATCCTGACAAACGCTGGCTGGCCGCCGCTGCCGCAGGCGTTTTTTATCTGCTGGCGGGGGTGTTCGGCGGGTCGATCACCGGCGTCATGGCGGCACTGCCGCTAAGCTGGATCCAGACGCTGGCCGGGCTGGCGCTGCTGGGCACCATTAGCGGGAGCCTCTGTCAGGCTCTGCACAACGAGCGGGAACGTGATGCGGCTATCGTGACCTTTCTGCTAACGGCAAGCGGCGTCACGCTGGGGGGTATAGGTTCGGCATTCTGGGGGCTGGTGGCAGGCGGGGTGTGTTATCTGGTGCTGTTACGCCCGCGCCGCGCGTAGCTGCGAGGGCGTCATTCCCATAACGCTGCGAAAGCGATTACTGAAGTGGCTGGCTGAGCTAAAACCGCAGGCCAGCGCAATCTCCGTCAGGGGAAGCTGGGTAGAGGTGACCAGCCTTCTGGCCTTATCCATCCGGCGCTGCATCACATACTGATGCGGTGCCATCTGCATCGACTGGCGGAACATGCGCGCGAAGTGGTACTCACTCAGGCTCGCCTGGGTAGCCAGATCCGCAAGGGTTAATGCGGCAGACAGGTTCTCTTCAATATAACTGAGTACATTGCGCAGCGTAAAAGGTGATAACCCCCCGGTGACGGTGGGGAGCCGCCACTGCACATTGCTGTAATGCTGTACCAGATGGGTGAGCAACAGCGTAGAGGCGCTGCTCAGGGTTAGCTGATTCGCCTTTTGCCCCCAGTCGCAGCCCAGAATGAAGTGGCGATAGAGCGCGGTAATTTTTTCGTCGTCACCAAACAGGTTTTCATCCAGGGTAAAGCCATACGGACTTTTGTCCCAGATCTTTTCACCCACCTCGCGTAGATGGGCATCGGTGCAATACAGATGCACAAAAGATAAGTCATCGCGAATATCCCAGCTCGACTCACTCTCTTTTGGCATCAGGCAAAAGCGGTCCGGCCCGCCGCCGTTTTTCCACCCGGCCGAGGTTTTATGGTAACTCTCGTAGCCGTCTGCCACGTACAAACTCAGAGTGTGGTGATCGCAATACTGGGTGATGGTATCGCGTTTGTTGGACCAGGCCGCCAGTTGGATCCCCGAATTGAGCGCAACAGCGTTATGCAGCACCGCTTTATGTCTGCGCAGATTTTCAAAGGCACCGTACATCTCAGCCATATCGCCCAACACTCCCGTTAACCAGAGCTCATCAGTTTAAAAAGAACGTTGTACCAGTGCCACCCCTCACTTCGCTATGGCGATAAAAAAGCGCAAGAATTTGCAAGTCCTGCGCAAGGCGGTGCAAGCCGCCCAGGACCGCAAGACGCATACTCAGGCCATTACAGACAACGAAGAGAGCCGTTGATGTCAGGCTCGGAGAGAGAATATGAACGCACTATTATACGGTCTGGTGGTCATCATTTGGGGAACAACCTGGATTGCGATCTATTTACAGCAAGGGCCCGTTGCGGCGCCCGTCTCTATTTTTTGGCGCTTTGCCGTCGCGACCGCTACCATCATGCTCGTTTTGCTGGCGCTGCGACGCCTGCGTAAAATTCACCTGCGCGACCACCTGTTCTGTCTATTACAGGGCTGCTGCGTCTTTTGTTTTAATTTCTGGTGTTTCTATACCGCCGCCTCCTATATCAATACCGGCCTGGAGTCGGTCATTTTCTCAATGGCGGTACTCTATAACGCGCTGAATAGTTTTCTGTTTTTTGGTCAGCGCCCGCCTGCACGCTTTTACCTGGCGGCGGCGATGGGCCTGCTCGGTATTATCACCCTCTTCTGGAGCGATCTCATCGCCAGCGGCTGGAATGCCGGTCTCCTCTTCGGTATCGCCTTGTCGGCGCTGGGTACCTACGGTTTCTCGCTGGGGAATATGATCAGCTTACGACATCAGCGTAACGGGCTCGAGACCATGACCACCAACGCCTGGGCGATGCTGTATGGCACACTGGTTATGGGCGCGATTGCACTCATTCGTGGGGATAGCTTCGCACCCGAGTGGACGCTGAGCTATATGGGCGCGCTGCTTTATCTGGCGCTGTTTGGCTCGGTGATTGCCTTTGGTGCCTATTTCACTCTGGTTGGGCGCATTGGCGCGGGCAAAGCGGCTTACAGCACCTTGCTGTTCCCGCTGGTGGCGTTGTCATTTTCAACGGTCTATGAGGGATATGTCTGGCATGCCAATGCGATTGCGGGCTTACTGTTGATCTTAACCGGAAACCTGGTGATGTTTGCGAAACCAGAAACCTGGTTCAGACGCCCACGGCTGGCGTAAAAATTCCGGCCTGCGTGCAGGCCGGAAGAGAGGCATTATTTCATCGTTTTGTGGACATCAAACATGGTGGCGTCTGTCGCCATGTCGTCCACCACCTGTTTCAACGTCGCCAGCGTCATTGGCGACTTCTCATTATTGAGCTCTTTACCCTCGCCCATACGCACCACTTTAATGACCGGTTTATTGGTCTGCGCGTCAATCAGCTCGCCTTCAAAGAAGAGATGCGTATCCATGGTGCGGTGGCCGCTGGCCATTTGCGTACCGGCAATCACCAGCGCCACAGGGACCACTTCATAGAACTGCAGCCCCTCTTTCTGCGAGCTAACACCGGTAATGGCGCCGCGGAAGATCAGACTATGCGCGCCAGGCTTGGTCACAATAGGTTTCCGCTGACCAATTGCCGTTTTCATTTTGGTATTGGTATACGCCAGAATATCATCCAGCGCGCGTTGACCTACCTGCGTGGTAGGTTTTGGCGTTGGATAATAGGTGATTGGCGTCCAGATAATGCTGTCATATTTAGATTCGTCGTAAGCAGGATCGACCCAACGCAGGGTGGGTTTACCCGATGCGGAGGTGGTTTGCTGAAGGCCGGAGTAGTCTTTTAAAAAGCCTGAATATTGATTAGGTTCTGCCACTTTTGATGCACAACCCGTCAACATGAGCAGGCCAGAGAGCGCTGCAACTTTGAATAAAGTTTTGGTACGCATAATGGGTATGTCCCTGTGGATTGTAGATATGCAATTCAAGTTATAGCAAAACTATTAATCACGCGTTGTGACAAAAAAAGGGGACGGAATGTATTTCGGAAAAAAACTGCCCGCCAGGGCGACAGGCAGTTTGTTTGGGTTACTTAATATCTACTTGCCAGAATAAATGTTTGCCGAACGGATCAATTTCGTAACCTGTAACCTCTTTACGTACGGGTTCGAATATTGTTGAGTGGGCAATCATGACCGCAGGCATCTGGTCGTGCATCATCTGTTGCGCCTCTTGATACAGCGCCGCGCGTTTACCCTGATCGGTGATCGTTTTTGCTTCAGCAATGATTTTATCAAAGGGCTGATAACACCATTTCGCCGAGTTCGATCCCCCGTTTGCAGAGGTACAGGTAAAGAGTGGCCCGAAGAAGTTATCCGGATCGCCGGTCGCGGTGGTCCAGCCCATCAGCGCCGCCTGATGCTCTCCGCTCTTCACCCGCTTCAGGTATTCGCCCCATTCGTAAGTGACGATTTTGGTCTGCACGCCAATTTTCGCCCAGTCGGCCTGAATCATTTCGGCCATCCGTTTCGCATTCGGGTTATAGGGGCGCTGTACCGGCATAGCCCATAAATCGATAGTCACACCGTTAGCAAAACCGGCCTCTTTCAGGAGCGCTTTCGCTTTTTCAGGGTCGTAATCGTAATCTTTCAGTTCGCTATCTGCGCTCCAGACGCCCGGCGGCAGCAGGTTTTTCGCGGCGGTGCCGGTACCGTGGAAGACCGCGTCGATAATCGCCGGTTTGTTGATCGCCATGGCCAGCGCCTGACGCACCTTCAGATTATCCAGCGGCGCTTTTTGTGTATTGAAGGCCAGGAAGCCGGTATTCAGCCCCGCTTTACTCATCAGGTTAAGCTCTTTGTTGTCTTTCATTCGCGGCAGGTCGGCGGGGTTCGGGAAAGGCATCACCTGACATTCGCCCTTTTCCAGCTTAGCGAACCGCACCGAGGCATCCGGAGTGATGCTAAAGATCAGTCGGTCGAGCTTCGCTTTACCCTGCCAGTATTCCGGGAAGGCAGTGAACAGGATGCGGGAGTCTTTCTGGTACTGCGCCAGTTTAAACGGCCCGGTACCGATTGGATTCATATCGACCTTCTCAGGGGTACCGGCTTTTAACATCGCATCGGCATACTCTGCCGACAAGATTGAGGCGAAATACCAGGCCAGATCGGCTACAAACGGCGCTTCCGGGTGCGCCAGGGTAAAGCGTACCGTGTTATCGTCAACGCGATCGATGGCGGTAATCAGTGTGCCAAATTCCAGACTTTCAAAGTTGGAATAGCTGCCGTTAGAGACGTTGTGATAGGGATGTTTCGCATCTTTTTGCCGCATGAATGAAAAAATCACGTCATCCGCATTAAAGTCGCGCGTTGGGGTAAAGAATTTGTTGCTCTGGAATTTCACCCCTTTGCGTAAATGGAAGGTGTAGACCTTGCCATCATCGCTCACGTCCCAGCTTTCAGCGAGGCTCGGCACCAGCTCGGTGGTACCGGGTTTGAAATCGACCAGACGGTTATAGACCGGCACCGCGCTGGCGTCCACGCTGGTACCCGAGGTATAGAGTTGCGGATTAAAGTTCTCAGGAGAGCCTTCAGAACAGTAAACCAGCGTTTTGGCGGCAACGGTGGAACTGAACGTCAGCGCGGCCATGGCCAGAGCTAAAGTTGTGAGCTTGCTTTTCATCACGTTTTCCTGTCTTTTAATTCGACGGCTAATCATTCTTTTGCCATTTCATAAATAACATTAAAGTGACCATGCAAACACCTGATAATACGAATAAAGAAGGATTCACTATGGCTTCGACGCTATCCAGACAATTAACCCATCGCTTTTTTCGCTATCTCGCCATCACCAGCCAGAGCGATGCTCAAATAAAAACCCTCCCCTCTACGCCAGGCCAACATGACATGGCGCGCGAACTGGCGAAGGAGCTGGAATCACTGGGTCTGGATGAGATTGTGATCGATGAATTTGCTACCGTTACCGCGGTAAGAAAAGGGAATGTGCCCGGCGCTCCGCGCATTGGTTTTATTACCCATATTGATACTGTAGACGTCGGATTATCACCGGATATTCATCCACAAATATTAACCTTTAAAGGTGAAGATCTCTGTCTGAATAAAGAGAAAGATATTTGGCTGCGGGTCGATGAGCATCCTGAAATACGGGCTTACCCGAATGAAGAGATTATTTTTAGCGACGGCACCAGCGTGCTGGGGGCAGATAATAAAGCCGCCGTCACCGTGGTGATGACCCTGCTGGAGAACCTTACCGCTGAACATGCGCATGGCGATATCGTGGTCGCCTTCGTGCCGGATGAAGAGATTGGACTATTAGGGGCCAAAGCCCTGGATTTGAAACGCTTCGACGTGGATTTCGCCTGGACCATCGACTGCTGCGAGATCGGCGAGATCGTCTACGAGAACTTTAACGCCGCCACGGCGGAAATCCGCTTTACCGGCGTGACCGCGCATCCGATGTCGGCGAAGGGGGTGCTGGTGAACCCGCTGTTGATGGCCATGGATTACATCAACCATTTTGATCGCCAGCAAACGCCAGAGTGCACCGAAGGACGGGAAGGTTACATCTGGTTTCAGGGGATGCAGGCCGGACAGAACGAAGCCATTCTGAAGGCGAATATTCGCGACTTCGACCAGCAGAGCTTTGCTGCCCGTAAGGCGCAAATTGCCGACGTAGCCGAGAAAATTGCGGCTCAACACCCCACCGCACGGGTGAGCTGGCATATCGAAGAGACCTACAGCAATATCAGCAATGCGTTGGGTGACGACCGTCGCGCCATTGACCTGATGTTTGCGGCGATGGAGAGCCTGGGCATTACGCCGAAACCGACGCCAATGCGCGGCGGTACCGACGGTGCTGCACTCTCCGCCAAAGGGCTGCTGACCCCGAACTTCTTCACCGGTGCGCATAACTTCCACTCGAAGTTCGAGTTCTTGCCGCTGTCGTCGTTCGAGGCCTCTTACAACACGGCGCTGCAAATCTGCCTGATGGCGGCCCGTTAAGCCGCTTTGCGCGCCAGCATAGTAGCAAAACGCAATTTAATGCGATTCCCCTCGGCGTCGGTGCGGTGTAGCTCACCGACGTCTTCGTTATATTTCAGCAGATCCCAGCCGGCATAATACGCACTCAGCTCCCCGCTTTTAAAGGCAAACGGGAAACCCACCGTGCAGGGGAAATCGTCGGTGTCCATCGCGGCCACGATCAGGTTGTACCCACCCGGTTTGGTGCACTCCTGCATGTTGGCAATCAGACCCGGAATGGTCTTCGCTTCCAGGAACATCATTACCACGGTTGAGAGGATAAAATCGTATTCGCCGTCAAAGCGCAGGGTGTTGAGATCCTTGATGGCCGTCTGCAGCGTTGTGATGCCCTCTTTGGCTTTAATGCTTTCGATGTTGCTAATGCCGGCCGGATTTTTGTCCCAGGCGGTGACATCGAAACCGTTCGCAGCCAGATAAAGGCTATTGCGTCCGTTACCACAGCCGAGGTCGAGTGTTTTACCCGGTTTGACAATCCCGGCGCTGTACAGCACCTCTGAATGGGTGCGGGTCAGGCCATATTTTTCGGTGAAGTAGTTCTCATCAATCACAGTCATTTTTTTTCCTCAGTCTGCATCAGTAAGGCTTTGTCTGTACGAATTAACAGCTTGCCCTGCATCAGCAGAATAAATGTGCGAACCAGTAACAGCGCGATTATCGCGTTGGTGAAAATAAACAGCGGAATAGCAATAACGTGGAACAGTCCGGTACTACTGCTTTGCCCCAGATGCAGGCCGGTGGTGGCGAGCGCCGAGACGCCGAACGAGAAGCTCCAGAACGAGGCATTAAAGGGTTGCGACAAATACCAGGGCATCAGGCGCAGCATAAACAGCAGTTGCAGCAGGCCGTAGCCGAACAACATTTTGGCAAAGGTATCCGCTTCGCCGCCGTTCACGCTAAACCAGGCACTACAGGCTACCAGCGCGGGGGCAAGCTGGATGCCAAGCGAAGTGCGTAGCGCCTGGGGCAGCTCTCCGGCGCTGCGCAGGCGTTGCAAAATGACCGGCTCAAGACTCAGCCACGAGAAGACGCCCGCCCCCAAAAACAGCAGCCCGGCATCGTGAAAACCCAGGGCTCCGCAGCCCATCGCGCTGATGAAGTTGTTGGCCACCGTGGGCAGATACAGCCCCGGCGTGGTGGCCTCCTCCGGATGGCGCCCGCGCCACAACCCGGCGCTCTGCCAGGCGGCGTAGCTGAGTTGCACCACTACACCGATGCTAAACAGCACCAGCGCCAACGGGCGATACCAGGGTACCACGCCAATTGACACCAGTAGCGTAGTGGCAGGAAAGAGGCTGACGAAACTGCTCATCACCGGATGGCGCATCTCCGTCAGCACGCTTTGCGGGAAGCGCACCGCACGGGTCATAAACGCCACCGTCAGCAGCAGCCAGAGGGTTATCGCCAGCCCCACGAGGATCTCCCCCGGCCAGGGCGTTACAGGCCAGATTGTTCCGGCATAACGCCAGGCGAAACCCATGCCGATGATCCCCAGCACCATGCCGTAATAGCCGGAGGGTAAGTTAAGAACTTGTTCAGATTTGTTAGTTTTATACATTTATTTTAAATTATAAAGTATATTTGAAATGCTATTTTAAGGGGTTTCATTTGTGGATGCCACTCTTTCGATCAACGTAAAGTTTGCTACGTTTAGTAAAGAGAACAACTGCGGAAACCCTGATGAATAAATACCGACTTAGCGATGAAACGCGTCTGCACCATTGGCATGACGGCGACCACAAATCGTCCGTGGCGCTCCGCCAGCTGATCGCCACCCGGGATTTTGCCGACGTCCCCTGCGGCAGCCGTGGCGGCTGGGTTGAGGACGAGGCAGCCTTATCGCAAGAGGGAGATTGCTGGCTCTACGACCAGAACAGCGTGGTATTTGCCGGGGCACAAGTCACCGGCAATGCGCGGCTCACCCAGCCTTGTGTGATCAGCCATCACGCCCGTATTGGGGACAACGTCTGGGTTGATAGCGCAGAGGTCAGCCACGGTGCCCGCCTGTGTGACAACGTCACGGTTCAGGCATCCGTAGTGCGCGGCGAATGTCATCTCTACGGTAATGCGCGCATTCTGCATAACAGCGTCGTCATAGCCGCCAAAGGGTTAACTCCGGATCGGGATCTGATTCTGCAAATCTACGGCAACGCCACGGTCAGCGAGTCGCGCGTGGTACATCAGGCGCAGATCTACGGCAATGCTATTGTGAACTGGGCGTTTATTGAGCATCGCGCTGAGGTCTTCGACAATGCGCTGCTGGAAGGCAATGAGCTGAATAACGTCTGGGTATGTGACTGCGCCAAAGTCTACGGCAATGCGCGCCTGCGCGCCGGGCGCGAGGACGATGCCATCCCCACCCTGCGTTACAGCTCCCAGGTGGCGGAAAATGCGCTCGTGGAAGGCAACTGCGTCATTAAACATCATGTGCTGATTGGCGGCGAGGCGTGGCTAAGCGGCGGGCCAATTCTCATTGATGACAAGGTGGTGATTCAGGGACGCGCGCGTATCCGTGGCGAAGTGCTGATCGAGCATCATATTGATATTACCGACGATGCGGTGATCGAGGCCCTTGATGGCGAGGCTATTCATCTACGCGGCGCGAAGGTGATTAACGGCGCGCAGCGTATTATCCGCACACCGCTGCTGGGGGCCTTATAGTTCGACAATCCGGGCGTAGATATTCTGGTCGTCGTAGTGCCCGTTGAGAAACTCAGCCTGTTTCAGGCACCCTTCCAGCTCAAAGCCATTGGCCAGTGCCACGCGATTGCTGGCCGCGTTCGCCACGCGACATTTGATGACGAAACGGCGAATCTCTTTACGTTCAGCGTAATAGCGGATAAAGCCCTGCAACGCCTGCGAGAGGATCCCCTGCCCCTGATGCGCCTCATCCAGCCAGTAGCCGATATACCCGGTTTTGTTCAGCGGCTCGATGGCGTTAAACGACAGCACCCCCACCAGCACGTTATCGAGAAAGATCAGGAACATTTTGGCGTAACCGCGCTGATGCAGCATCTGGTTACTCTGGATATTTTTTAGCGAATCTTCTGCACTCCCCACATATTGCGGCCACTCCAGAAACTGCTGCAGCCAGTCGCGATTTTTAATCACCAGGTTGTACAGCTCAGCGGCGTGACTTTCCTCTACCGCGCGCAGTTCAAGCGAGGAGGAAATGGGGATAATTTCAGGGGGGATAGCGGTCATAGGGCCTACGTTTTGTGGATTTACGTGGCGTCAGTCTACTGAACCACGACCGCGGCGGCTACGCCCAGGATTGAGGGTTTACGGCCCCTCCCGGTCAGAGAGGGGCTTCATCCTTTAGCGCATTACGCGGTCATCCACGTAGTTACGCTTGTCCGGCGCCGGCGGGAAGTATTGATACAGCCAGGTTTCGCTGATTGCATCCCCCTGGCAGCGCAGGAACATGCGCATTTCAACCGGATCGGTAGAGTCGTCGGTGGGATACCAGTCGAACAGAATGCGGTAGCCATCGAAGGGCTCGACGTAGAGGATCTCAACCTGCTTCGCTTCGCCGTTAGAGAGGGTAATGACCGGCTCGATCCCCTTTGGCGCGGCCGCTTTCAGATCGCCGCCGATAAAGTCGATGGCGAAACGGCGGGCCCAGACTTTCGGGTAGTGCTCACCGGGTGCCCAGCCTTCCGGGAAGCCCCCCATGCCGGTACGGGTGGCAAACACGTTGGCCAGCGGTGAACGCACCGGAGGTTTGGCGCTCCAGTGCAGACGATACTGGAACTCCAGTTCATCCCCCGCCTTCACCGGTTTTTCGGGCTGCCAGAAGCAGACCACGTTATCCAGGGTCTCGCCGGTGGTGGGGATCTCCATCAGGCCTACGGCCCCTTTGCCCCACTTGTTCAGCGGCTCCACCCACAGACTTGGACGCTTGTTATACCAGCCCATAATGTCCTGATAATGCGAGAAGTCGCGATCCAACTGCAGTAGACCAAAACCTTTCGGGTTCTTATCCTGGAAGGCATTGAACTGCAGCTTTTGTGGGTTATTCAGCGGACGGCATACCCACTCACCGTTGCCGCGCCACATGGCCAGACGGTCGGAATCGTGGATCTGCGGATGGATGGTGTCGCACATGCGGCGCTCATTGTTGCCGCAGGCAAACATACTGGTCATCGGCGAAATACCGAGCTGTTTAATGTCTTTGCGGGCGAAGAGATGGTTATCCACCTCCATAACAACCCGATCGTTCTCGCAGTGGATCACGAACTTATAAGCGCCGGTTACGCTCGGGCTGTCGAGCAGCGTATAGACCGTAAAGGTGGTATCGCCCGGTTTGACCGTTTCGAACCAGAACGAGGTAAAGTCCGGGAACTCTTCCGGCGAATCGGTGAAGGTATCGATGGCGAGGCCACGGGCGGACAAACCGTACTGATAGGTGTCATCCACCGCGCGGAAGTAGCTCGCCCCCAGGAAGGAGACGATATCCCGACGTGCCAGCTCAGGCGCTTTAAAGGCACGGAAGCCCGCAAAGCCTAAATCGCTCTGCCCTTCCAGCTGCCGGGTGTCCACGCCCGCGTCGTGATAGTTAAAAAGTTCCGGACGGAAGTGGATTTCGCGCGCCTGGGAGGTGGCGGAGTCCAGAGAGAACATCCGCACGCGACGGCGGAAACCCATCCCGACGTGGAAAAACTGTACATCCAGTTCACGATTATCGATGTTATTCCACAGGGAGTGTTTTGCATCATACTGAATGCTGTTGTAGGCCTGCGGCGTGAGGGTCGCCAGGGTTTCAGGCAGCGCACGCGGTGCGCCTCCCCAGGGTTTTTGCGCCAGGTCGTGGGCCATAGACTGCAACACTGAGAAGTCGAAGCGACGGCTCAGACCGTCGGCAATATCCGATTCAGCTGCGTTAGCTGCGCGGGAAAATAGCGCCGCGAAACCCGATGTGCCGCTAAGCGCGGCGACCGCCAGTGAGCCTTGTAAAAAACGTCTGCGATTCATGCCTGGAAAAACGTCCTTATGGTCGTGGATGTGAGTTTCGCGTTGATCGAAACGACGGCAAAAAAGAGCACCCTTAGAGGGGCACAGCCTAAACAAAAACGGTTAATAATCCAATTGTTGGTCGGTGTTTATCTGAACAAAGCGAGAAATATTTTCTGTCGAGGGGAAAAGGCTGAATCGGAGGTAAAGTTACGTATAAAAAGGACCCCTGCCTGACATCATCAGCAGGGGCCAGTATGGCGCACTATTATTTTACGCTGACATCGATACCCGGGAAGTACTTCTGGGCCAGTTTATCGATCGTTCCATCAGCGCGGACTTTATCGATAGCGGCATCGAGCTGCTTTCTGGAAGCTTCATCCCCTTTTCGCAACCCAAAGCCGATACCACTGCCGAGGATCGTGTCGTCAGACACGGGTTTGCCAATAAAACCAAACCCTTTACCCTGCGGCTTGCTAAGGAAACCTGCCTGCCCGGCCGCCGACATCACCAACGAAGCGTCAATGCGGCCATTCAGCAGGTCACCCCATGCCATATTCTGATCTTTATAAGACACCACGGTGACACCGTGCTTCTCCCAGTGCTCTTTCGCGTAGGTTTCCTGAATAGAACCCTGCAGTACGCCAATGGTTTTTCCTTTCAGCCCGGCCGGGGTGGCATCCACCGCCATCCCCGATTTACCCACCAGCTGGGAGGGAATACGGTAGATGGGCTGCGTGAAGTCGATACTTTCACGACGCTTTTCAGTAATGTTCATTGCCGAGTTAATGGCATCAAACTTTTTCGCCACCAGCCCAGGGATGAGCGCGTCAAACGACGTTTCCACCCAGCTGCACTTCAGCGCAGCGGCGGCACAGATGGCGTTACCCAGATCAATATCAAACCCTTCCAGTTCGCCTGAGGCATTGCGGCTTTCAAACGGCGGATATTCCGCTTCGACCCCGTATCGTAACTCGGTGGCGGCAAAGGTGGAGAAAGAACAGAGCAATCCCAGGCCGACGACGAACGCATTTATTTTCATACCCGTACTCCTTAGCGTGGTTTAACCTGGCATAGCGCCTGCGCACCTGCCCGTAATGTGGCCTCATCTTTCGCGAAAGAGAGACGAATCAGTTTGTTATCTGTGCTATCCGTGTAAAACGCCGACAGGGGAATGGTCGCGACGCCACAATCGACAATCAGCCGTTTCACCATCTCGCTGTCGCGTTCATCGCTAAAGTGGCTGTAATCCGCCAGCAGGAAGAACGAACCGGCGCTCGGCAGCAGACGGAAAGGCGAGTCCGCCAGCAGACTCACCAGCAGGTCGCGCTTACGCTGATAGAAAGCCGCCAGCGACAGCCAGGTCTGCGGATCGGCCATGTGCTCGGCAAACGCATACTGCATAGGAGTATCGGCAGAAAACATTAAAAATTGATGGACCTTGCAGATCTCATCAATCACTTCTGCCGGGGCCACACAGTAGCCTACGCGCCAGCCGGTGACGTGGTAGGTCTTGCCAAATGACGAAATAATGACGCTCCGCTCCGCCAACTGCGGATGCGTCGCCATGCCATGATGCGGCACGCCGTCAAAGACCACATGCTCATACACCTCGTCGGAAAGAATGATGATATCGGTGTTGCGCGTCAGCGTTGCCAGCTGCGTCAGGTCATCTGCTGAGAAGACCTGCCCGCTCGGGTTGTGGGGTGTATTGATGATGATCATTCGGGTGCGGGGCGTAATGGCGGCCCGCACTTCATCCCAGTTGACGGCAAAATCTGGCACCGTCAGCTTGATGGCGACCGGTGTCGCCCCCTGCAAACGGACAATCGGCGCGTAACTGTCAAACGAGGGCTCGAAATAGATCACCTCATCCCCGGGATGCACCAGCCCGCTGATAGCAGAGTAAAGCCCTTCGCTGGCGCTGGCGGTGACCAGCACTTCCCTTTCGGCATCGTAGCGGGTGCCGTACAGACCTTCGATTTTATCGGCGATGCGCGTTTTCAGCGCCGCCAGGCCAGTCATCGCCGCATACTGATTGCGATCGGCCTCCATCGCGCGGGTTACGCCGGCGATCAGTTTAGGATCGCAGGAGAAGTTCGGGGCGCCCTGAGAGAGGTTGATGGCGTTATGCTGCGCCGAAAGCTGACCGATAACGGTAAAGATGGTGGTGCCCACATCCGGCAGTTTGGAACGGGTCTGGATTGGCGTGCGTAAAGTCATCGGTAGTCCTTTCTCGTGGAGAGTGCATAACTATTCAATCTGAAGCAGATTGCGGCGACAACCGAATTGTTGTCATAATAGCCATGAGAAAAAAACATACCTGGAGGCGCTATGGCGCGTCGTACTTTTCCGCTAAATGCCGTTGAGACCTTCCTGGTCACCGCCCGGCATCTCAATTTAACCCATGCGGCGAAAGAGTTATGTCTGACCCAGGGGGCGGTGAGTCGAAAGATTGCCGCCCTGGAAAACTGGTTTGGCTTTCCCCTCTTTGAGCGCCACGCCCGCGGCCTGCGACTCTCTTCCCAGGGCAGCGCTCTGCTGCCGGATCTGCGCAGCGCCTTCGAGCACTTCCTGACGGTGGCAGACCAGGCGCGCGCCCAGCAGACGGTGGTGCGTCTGAAGGCGCCGACCTGTGCCATGCGCTGGCTCATACCCCGCCTGATTGAGGTGGAGCACCAGCAGCCTGAGCTGCAAATCGCCCTGACCACGACCATCGATCACAGCGTGAACTTCAAAACAGAATCCTATGACGCAGCGATTGTCTTTGGTGCCCAGCTGAGCGCGGGCGATCTGCTGTTCGAAGAGGCGCTAACGCCGGTGGTCAGCCCGTTGCGAGGGGGTACCGACGTCGAAAACCTGACCTTTTTACACCCGACCCGGGATAACACCGACTGGTCATTGTGGCTGGAAAAACAGGGCATGCCGCCACCTGCCATGCACAAAAATCAACACTTCGACACCATGGACCTGGCGATCACCGCCGCGATTCAGGGGCTGGGAGTGGCGATTGCCGATGAGACGCTGGTGGCAGAAGATCTCCGCACCGGGCGGCTGCGGCGGCCCTACCCCAGCAGCGTCAAGACCGGTGCGAGTTATCGTCTGGTATTGCGAGAGTCACCTGACAAAGCGACGGCGCTGACGGCGTTTCGCGCCTGTCTGCTTAATCGAGGCTGACATGGTGTTTCATCACCCGCTTAAATAGCGCCAGTCGCGCGCGCATAAAGCGGGTCTCAAGCTTAAATCCTGCATTTTTATTCAAACCAATGCGTAACAAGACGTCCCGCCCTTTAATGCAGGCAGGCCAGCGGATGGCCCCATTCAGCGTGGCACAGTCCCGGCTGGCGTGGCGGGCAAAATTAACCCAGTAATCCGCGACCCTGGCCGAAAAGGCGAGATCGCGTTCATTAACATACTCCCGCGCCGGCTCGGCCAGCGTTAGGGTATCAAACACGTAAGGCACCTCATTACCGTGCCAGGCGCCGTTGGCGTAGGTGTCATGCTCTGCTTCCGCCACGTAATCAAACCAGTAGCGCCAGCAGGGCTCGCCGACCCGCTGCTGCGCCTGCATCACCACATAGCCCAGCGTAGTAAAGGCCATATCACGACAGACCTCGCGCCCCAGGGCTTCATCTCCCTTCACGCCCGGATAGAGCAGTTTAATCAGGCCCAGCCCCAGCCGCCGCTCTTGCCGCAGCTTCTGGATCTGCCCGGCGAGATCGACGCCAAAGACCGCCATCACGCTGGCCTCATCGCTGTTGGAACCAATTATCACCGGCATCGGATGCTGGCGGGCAGCATAGAAGCACTCCAGCATCGGCTCCGGCAGAACGCAATCGCCCACGATAGGCGCAGGTGCGACATTCAAGGGTGCCGTGAGCGGCCAGAAGGATTCGGCCGGGAGGGCCCTCAGCTGCTCTGCCGTTGCGTTTTCCAGACCAAAGTGGCGCGCCAGCGCGACGCCTTTTTCCAGCGCCTGCGTGCGAGGCGTATCGGGCAAGGTATAACCGCTCTGGATAATGGCTTTACGGAACAGCCCTTTCGCCAGCGGCGAGGCCATTAATGACAACACGCTGCGCGCCCCTGCGGATTCGCCAAACAACGTTACGTTTTGCGCATCGCCGCCAAATGCGGCGATGTTGTCACGCACCCATTCCAGCGCCGCTATTTGATCTAACAGCGCGAAATTGTGCACCACCTGCCCCTCTTCCCCCTCCAGAGCCGGATGGGCAAAAAACCCGAGATGGCCGAGGCGGTAGTTGAGCGTCACCAGAATCACATCCCGCCGGGCCAGAGCCTTACCGTTATAGGGCGGTAAGCCACCAGCACCAATGGTAAATCCCCCGCCGTGCAGCCAGACCATGACGGGGAGCGGTGTAGGACGTTTTACCGGTGCCCAGACGTTCAGATAGAGGCAATCTTCCGAGAAACGCCCCGGATCGCCGCCCCCCAGTTCCTGGCAATATTCACTGTTTTGCCAGCTGGACGGGGCCATTTCCTGCGCCGGACGTACGCCCGGCCAGCTCTCAACAGGCTGCGGCGATCGCCAGCGTAGCGCACCAACGGGCGGCGCGGCATAAGGAATGCCGAGCCAGACCTGAACATTATCGTCCGTCGCGCCAAGCAGCGCGCCATGACGGGTCGTCACTATTGGGGTGGAGAGGTTTTCCATTCACGCCTTCTCTTAACAAAACACCCCAGCAGAGTAACGGTTTCAGAGCAAACCGCAACGCCGTTTACTGCGTGATTCCGCCTCTTCATAGAGGGCAAACTCATCCAGTACCGGGCAGCCCAGCGCGGTTTCAAACGCCTCACGGCTGGCATTGCCATGGCTGCGCGCCTGGGTTTCATTGCCCAGATTTGACTGGAAAATCCCGGCGGCGCTCACCGGCAGAAAATCCTCGTAGGTAATAGGTTGTGCCACCACCCAACCGCGCTCAATCAGCGGCTGCGGATCGTCACCGGGACCAAAAGCGTGGCGATGTGCTTCACCGCTCGGCGTCAGACGATAGCGGAACCATGCCAGACCCTGACGGCGCAACATCATTTCACTGTCTGGGAAGGCGCGGAACACTTCCTGCAGATGCAGCTGGTGCGTAAGGTTATCTTTACCGGTACCCGCTTCAGCCAGCAGGCGATCGTAGAGTTCACGCCCTTTCGGCGTTAACGCCACGCCCCGCTGTTCAATTTCGCCAAAACGGGCAGTATGCGTGCCCAAATGTTCCCCGGCAAAATGGACGGGCTCCTCCAGCGCTTTAAAGCTGGTCTGACGCAGCAGCAGGGGGATCTCGCGGCGTGGCGGCCCTTCGATCAGGATCTTCGGCTCAATACCGTATTCCGGCATGAGCGCCTGTGCCCGATCGATATCCAGGGTTCGCGGAGTCAGATGGTTGATATGACAGCCGGGGAAGCAGACCACGTCGGCTATCAGACGGTGTTCGTTGTGCAGCGCCATATAAGTCTCTTGATCCACGGTGGCATGGCGGTGCCAGCGGAAGGTTTCCAGTGCCTCTTGCACAAACTCATGCGCCTGGGCTTCGGTAAATCCCCCTGCCGTCTCGTACAGATCGATCAATGCCAGGCAGCGCGGGGTGAAGATGTTGCGCTGGGCCAGAATTGCCGCCGCCTTCTCGCGCAGGGCCACATTTTCAATCAGCTCCAGGCGTAACAATGAGGTAAAGACCCGAAACGGGTTGCGGCATAATGCGGCGTCATCCACCGGGCGGAACGCCGTCGAGTGTACCGGCACCCCGGCCTGCGAAAGATCGTAATAGCTGACCGGGAACATCCCCATGATGGCAAACATCCGGCGCAGGGTCGCCAGTTCCTGGGCCGTGCCCACGCGGATGGCACCGTGGCGCTCCACGTTCAGTCGCGCCAGTTCGTCGGCATTCGCCAGTTGTTCATGTAAAAGTGGGTTATTTTCCAGAACGGCCAGATTCACATCCGCCACCAGCTCTAGCAAGGTGCCGTACTGCGGAACTTCCTGCTGGTACATCCCCGACATAGCTTGCGAAAAGTGTTCCCGAATATCATCTGCCGTGATGGTGTTCGCCATGATGTCATGCCTCCAGTGAATATTACCTGGAGTGTAGAGAAGGCTGCTGCGGACGTTTGAGAGAATTTCTGAAGTGTGATCCCGATTGCTGGACGGAGAATTTATGAGCGACTCCCCTTTAATATTTCCGGGAGAAATGAAATATGACATAACAATATAAAATGTAATATTTTTTATTTCGACATTGCATCCGTGAAAAACGGTTTACGCTATCACTCACCTGAATAATACAAGACTTTTTCAGCCGTTTTTTACGCCGTTTTAATTGCTAACAATTATCATTTAAATGAGGATGTTATATTCCCTCCTCCCCCCTTGATTAATATCAATTACCCCCTTCGGGCTATAAGACAAAATACGCGCTCTTTAAAAGAGGAACAATTATGTCTGCACCTGAAAACAATGACGACAGCCTCCCGCTTGGCGTCTCCCGACGGGGATTCCTGAAAGCGAGTTCGGCCGCTGTAGCCCTCCCTTTTTTGTTCAACCAGCGAGCAAATGCCACGGGGAGTGATGCCGGTACGGTCATCAACGAGGTTCACGCAGCGGAACGCGTAGTGCAAACCTGCAGTACCTTCGATTGCGGCGGTAAATGTGACATTCGGGCCCACATTGCCGACGGCGTGGTGACCCAAATTACCACGCGTCCGGACAGCGCACTTGATACGCAAATGCCGGTAATGCGCGCCTGCGTTCGCGGCCGCAGCTACCGTAAATTCGTTTATCATCCCGACCGTCTTAAATATCCGATGAAGCGGGTAGGGAAACGCGGCGAAGGTAAATTCGAACGTATCTCCTGGGACGAAGCCACTACCCTTATTGCGGATAACATCAAACGTATTACCGCCAAATATGGTCCTGAGTCGCGTTTTGTTCATAATAATACCGCCGTCAGCGGAGGGACTTTTTCCGGCGATAAAATGATGCGCCGTTTATTTAATCTCACCGGCGGCTATCTGCAATATTATCACTCCGTCAGCATGGGCAATACAGCCGCCGCCACCCCTTATACCTACGGCACCGCTGCCAGCGGCAGTTCACTGGATACGCTGGCCGATACCCCGCTGGTCATTCTCTGGGGACATAACCCGACTGAGACCATCTTTGGCCACAGCAACCACTATTTCCAGCAAATGAAGCAAAAAGGTACGCGCTTTATTGTGGTTGACCCGCGCTATTCCGATACGGTGTCATCGCTGGCCGACGAATGGGTGCCGCTTCTGCCCTCAACGGATAATGCGCTGATGGATGCGATGATGTATGTCATCGTCAGCGAAAACCTTCATGATAAGGCCTTTATTGAACGATATACCCTCGGCTTTGATGAAGCGTCCATGCCAGAGGGGGTACCGGCCAACGAATCGCTGGTCGCTTACCTGACGGGTAAAAAAGACGGCATCGTAAAAACGCCGGAATGGGCCGAGAAAATCACCCACGTCCCGGCGCAAACCATTCGCCAGCTCGCACGTGACTATGCCACCACCAAACCGGCGGCGCTGATTCAGGGCTGGGGCCCTCAGCGCCATATCTGCGGCGAACGTACCGCCCGCGGCTCTACCCTGCTGGCCACCCTGACGGGTAACGTCGGCGTGAAAGGCGGCTGGGCGGCAGGCTACGGCGGCTGTGGCAACCGTAAGTTTACGACCGGCCCCGAGATGCCCGACAACCCGGTAAAAGAGAAAATCTCTATCATGAACTGGGTGCAGGCCGCCGACGATGCCAGCAAGGTTACGCCGCAGGACGGCCTCACCGGTGCCACACAGCTGAAAAGCAACATCCGCATGCTGGTGTCGCTGGCGGGTAACTATCTGGCAAACCAAAACCCCGACCTGCTCCAGGCAGTAAAGGTGCTGGAGGATGAATCCAAAATAGAGTTTATCTTAGTCAGCGATCTCTATATGACCCCCAGCGCCCGCTACGCCGATCTGCTGCTCCCCGAAACCAGCTTTATGGAGCGCTGGAACATCGGCGAAACCTGGGGGACCGGCAGCTATCTGATCCTTTCTGAAAAGCTGATTGAGCCAGAATTTGAACGCCGTTCGGATTACGACTGGCAGCGCGAAGTGGCCGCCAAGCTCGGCGTTGAGCCGCAATTCAGTGAAGGGCGCAGTGAAAAAGAGTGGATCGAACACATCTGGGAGCAGACCCGCCTGGCGATGCCGGATGAGCATTTGCCCACCTTTACTGAGCTGCAGCAAACGCGCCAGCATCTGTTTAAAAGCGAACCCTACGTGGCGTTTGAAGCCAACATTCGCGATCCCGAGGCGAACCCGTTCCCCACGCCGTCGGGCAAAATCGAGATTTTCTCCAAACGGCTGTACGACATGAAGCATCCCGACATTCCTGCCCTGTCGCACTACGTCCCGGCGGCGGAAGGCCCGGAAGATCCCCTGGTCAAACAGTATCCGCTGCAGCTGATCACCTGGAAAGGAAAGAACCGCGCGAACTCCACGCAATATGCCAACCCCTGGTTGCAGGAGGTGCAGATCCAAAAACTGTGGATCAACCCGCTGGATGCGCAAAAACGGGGTATCCGCCAGGGCGACCTCGTGCGCATTCACAATGCGCGCGGCGTCTGCCAGGTGCCGGCTGAAGTGACGCCGCGCATCATTCCCGGCGTCGTGGCCATGCAGGCGGGTGCCTGGTGGCAGCCGGATGCCGACGGGGTCGATCTCGGCGGTTGTCCAAACGTACTAAGCTCGGCGCGAATTACTCCGCTTGCTAAAGGTAACGCGCATCAAACCCTGCTTGTGGAGGTCGTCAAGTATGAGTCAGCAGTATAAAGAGTTCCCCGCGGTCAGCGATAAACAGCTGGGATTTTTCATCGATTCTTCGCGCTGCTCGGGCTGTAAAGCCTGTCAGGTGGCCTGCAAAGACAAACATAATCTTGAGGTGGGTCGACGCTTTCGTCGGGTATACGAGGTGAATGGCGGCGGATTTATCCCGACCGGTCAGGGGGGCGTGATCAACTCGGTATTCGCTTATACCCTCTCGATCTCCTGTAACCATTGTGCCGATCCTATCTGCACTAAAAACTGCCCCACCACCGCGATGCACAAACGGCCCGGCGACGGCATCGTGCGCGTCGATACCCGCAAATGCGTGGGTTGCGGCTATTGCGCCTGGTCCTGCCCGTACGGCGCACCGCAGATGAATGAGGAGACGGGACAGATGTCGAAATGCGACCTGTGCGTAGATTTACTGGCGCAAGGCGAGCAGCCCATCTGCGTAGCAACCTGTCCGCTGGGGGCCATTAAGTTTGGGCCCATCGATGAGCTCCGCGCCCTGTACGGTACGGTTTGCGATGTTCAGGGGCTGCCGGATTCGTCCATTACGCAGCCGAACCTGGTGATAAAACCCCACGCTGGGGCAGAAAAAGAGGAGCCGCCGCATGCATGAGTTGCCATTACTGATTTTCACCCTGCTGGTGCAAGGCTCGGTCGGTATCACGCTGTTTTTAACCCTCGCCGTCAGAAAGGCGAAAACGCTGCCTGCGGCCCAGCGTCAACTGCTGCCGGCCATGCTGCTGGCCTGCATTGCCGGCGGGCTGGGTCTGGTGGCCTCGACGCTGCACCTGGGTTATCCGCTGAATGCGTTTAATGCGCTGCGCCATGTAGCCAGCTCGTGGTTAAGCCGTGAAATCGTCTTCGCCAGTCTCTATCTCGCGGTGCTTGGTCTTTGCACGCTCAGCATGCTGGTAAGAAAATCACCGCTGGCGCTGTTGTTGCCGGTTGCCACGCTGCTAGGGTTGATCGACGTCTGGTGCATGAGCGCGATCTACGCCAGCAGCACGGTGGTGACCTGGATGCATTTCAACACCTGGCTGATGTTTTATGGCGCGGTGGGCATTCTCGGCGCGGTGGCGATGGCCTGGCTGCCCCTACTGAATACCCCTGGCGTGATGCAGGCCCGCACGCGACTTCTGCGTCTGGCGGCGATGCTGGTTATCGCGATTGTGGCGGTGCGTCTGCTGGCTCAGCCAGCCTACGTGCACTATCTGGCCAGCGCGCCGCTGAATGGCGTCGTCACCCTGCCGCATCAGCCGGTTGAGGCCTTCAATCAGCATGGCGGGCTGCGACTGTTTAGCTGGGTTGCCAGCGTCCTGGGCGCCATTCTGTTTGCGTTCAGCGCCTGGCGTCACCGTAGAAACGGCGTGCTGTTCGGAGGGCTGCTGCTGATCCTGGCAGAGATCCTCTTCCGCTTTGTTTTCTTTAGCATCGGCTGATTGTGATGCGTCCTTTCTCCATAAAGCCCTCACCGCCCCCCGGCGTGGGGGCTTCTTGCCTGCGTAAAACGTTCTCGCGCCGCCGCTGCCAGGCCTGTGCAGATGCCTGTCCGGTGGCGGCAATCACCATCGGTTCTGACGGGCCGCACCTCGACGCTGACGCTTGCCTGCGCTGCGGTAATTGTCTCTTCGTCTGTCCGACCGATGCGCTGACTCATCTTCAGCCCCCCAGACGCAACCTGCGTAACAAACGACTGGTCGGCCCCTTTTCGACCACCATTACCCCAGAAGAGCTGCTGCTATGGCACCGGCAGTACGCGATAATAGGCGTGGAATTGGATTACGCGGCCCACCCCGCCTGGTTGCGTGCGGTGGCTGCGCTTAATGTGATCCTGAGGGAACTGAACGAGGCGGAGTGGCAGATTTTTCCACCTCAGTCGCGCCCTGTGGATGGCTTTCGTCGGCACTGGCTTCGCGTACCTGATGATGCGCACCAGACCGCAAGCGTCACGGCAGATCAGCCCACACGCCTGCAGGCTTACCACCCTTTTACCCCTTACGAACTGGACTTTTCGCTATCACGCTGTGTGGCCTGTGGGGCCTGCGCCCGGGCATGCGCGGAAAAAGCGCTGCGCTTCACCCAGACCGCGCTGGAGTGGGATTCTTCTGCCTGCTCCGGATGCCATGCCTGCACGGCGGTCTGTTTTACCGGGGCAATCACTCTCCGGCGAGAGATCGCCGCAGCGCATGCGCAGCGGTTTCCGCTGATGCAGAAGGTCTGTTCCGTCTGTCGCCACCCCTTTTCTACCTTTTCGCCTCAGGCTGAGCGCTGTCATATTTGTCAGCAACATCGCTACGCCATGCGCGAAGCATAACCTCTCTTTATGTTCTCGCCCCGTCTCCCGGCTGTGCCGGTTCGGGGTAAGGATCCTCTTTTCGTTTACTGCCGCAGATTTAATCCTGTCGAAACAACAGCCTGGTGGCACGCGCTTTTTACAAGGCGGCAAACTGGCACTTTGCATAAAATGAGTAAATGTTAATGATATTTTGCTAGCAGGTTATCAAAATTAAACAACTTTTCTTGTCTCTCTCATCGCTCTGCTTTAAACATCGCCTATGGAAAAAAATGGTCTGTTTAGTCAGCGCATTCGCTTGCGCCATCTGCATACATTCGTGGCCGTCGCTCAACAGGGAACGCTGGGGCGAGCGGCTGAAACGCTTAATTTAAGCCAGCCGGCGTTATCAAAAACGCTCAATGAGCTGGAGCAACTTACCGGTACCCGCCTGTTTGAGCGCGGGCGGCTGGGGGCGCAGCTTACGTTGATGGGCGAACAATTTCTGACCCATGCCGTTAAGGTGCTGGACGCCCTGAACACCGCCGGGCAGTCGTTGACGCGCAAAGATGAACACACCCCGGATGTGGTGCGTATTGGCGCCCTGCCCACCGCCGCGCTGGGCATATTACCTGCGGTCATAGGCCAGTTTCATAAGCAGCAGCGCAACATTACGCTGCAGGTCGCAACCATGAATAACCCCATGCTGCTGGCGGGGCTCAAATCTGGCGAGCTGGATCTGGGCATTGGCCGCATGTCAGACCCCGAATTGATGAGCGGTCTGAATTATGAGTTGCTGTTCCTCGAATCCCTGAAGCTGGTGGTTCGCCCCAATCACCCCTTGCTTAACGATACCGTGACTCTGAGCCGGGTGATGGAGTGGCCGGTGGTGGTGTCGCCCAAAGGCACGGTGCCGCGTCAGACCGCCGAAACCCTGCTTCAGGCACAGGGCTGCAAACTTCCGCCGGGCTGTATCGAGACGCTATCGGCCTCGCTCTCTCGTCAGCTTACGGTTGATTTCGACTACGTCTGGTTTGTGCCCTCTGGCGCCGTTAAAGAAGATTTACGCCAGGGCACCCTGGTCTCACTCCCTGTTCCCTCCACCGGCGCGGGTGAACCTATTGGTGTACTGACGCGGGTGGATAGCCCTCTCTCTTCCGCCGCACAAACGCTACTAAGCTCGATACGAAAATCCATGCCGGTCTAATCACCCTACCTCAGGCCCGTCTTGTCGACGGGCTTTTTCTCGCCTTAATCAAATAATGCGAAATCATTCATTAACAATTGCGTAAAACAATTTAACAGATTTATCATACCCGCCAATTCACCAAATGGTTCGTTAAAACTGTAAAAGGGTGAATTACACGGCCCGATATCTGGCTAATAGTGCATTATTTATGATAACCCTCCACCTCTGTTATCCATTTGGTACGCAAGCCATTGGCAATGGTTTAAAGACGTTGAGGTTGTTCAGGAGATAGAAATGGCTTTAGGTAACACGCCACGCGGGATCCCCCGATTCCTGCTGTGGTTACTGGTCGGACTGATGGCAATTATCGGTCTGGCCGTAGGGGGGCTGGGCTTAAAGCTCGCCACCGTGGGGGGAACGTTTTACTTCCTGATTATGGGCGTGGTGATGCTTATCGCCGCGTTCTTAATTGCACGCCATCGCGTCAGCGGCATCGTCCTGTACGCTGTGGCATTCATCGCCTCGCTGTTCTGGGCGGTAAGCGATGCGGGCTGGGACTTCTGGCCGCTCTTCTCACGCCTGTTCACCTTCACGGTGCTGGCGTTCCTCGCGGCGATTGTCTGGCCGTTCCTGCGTGGTAGCCGTAAAGGCCCGGCTTTTGCGATTGCAGCCGTGCTGGCAGTGGCGATGCTGGTCAGTTTCGGCTGGATGTTTAAACCACAAACGCTGGTTGCGGCCAACGAGCCGGTACCGGTGAAACCGGTCGCCGAAGGGCAACAGCAGAAAAACTGGGCGCACTGGGGCAATACCACCCACGGCGATCGCTTTGCGGCGCTCGACCAGATTAACAAGCAAAACATCAGTGAGCTGAAAGTCGCCTGGGTCGCCCATACCGGGGATACCCCGCAGAGCAACGGCTCTGGTGCCGAGGACCAGAACACCCCGCTACAGATTGGCGATACGCTTTACGTGTGTACCCCGTACAGCAAGGTACTGGCGCTGGATGTGGATTCCGGTAAAGAGAAATGGCGTTACGATGCCAAAGCGACCGCGCCAAACTGGCAACGTTGCCGTGGTTTGGGTTACTTTGAAGATAACCCCTCTGTGACAACGTCACAGAACGAGCCGCAGCCGGCCGCCTGTTCACGCCGTCTGTTCCTGCCCACGACCGATGCGCGCCTGATTGCCCTTAATGCCGATAACGGCAAGGTGTGTGAGGAGTTTGGCGAGCACGGTGTGGTTGACCTGAGCGTGGGCATGGGTGAGATCAAACCGGGCTACTATCAGCAAACCTCGACGCCGCTGGTTGCGGGTAATGTCGTGGTGGTAGGCGGCCGCGTAGCGGATAACTTCTCTACCGGCGAGCCGCCGGGTGTTGTGCGGGCCTATGACGTGCATACGGGTCAACTGGCGTGGGCCTGGGATCCGGGTAATCCGGAGATCACCGGCCTGCCGCCGAAAGGCCAGACCTATACGCGCGGGACGCCGAATGTCTGGTCGGCGATGTCTTACGACGCGAAGCTGAACCTGATCTACCTGCCGACCGGTAATGCCACCCCCGATTTCTATGCGGGTAACCGCACCGCGCTGGACGATAAATACAGCTCCTCCGTGGTGGCGGTAGATGCCACCACCGGTAAAGTACGCTGGCATTTCCAGACCACGCACCATGATTTGTGGGACTTTGACCTGCCTGCTCAGCCGCTGCTGTACGATCTGCCTGACGGCAAGGGCGGGACCACGCCGGTGCTGGTCCAGACCAGCAAGCAGGGCATGATCTTTATGCTCAACCGCGAAACCGGCGAACCGGTGGCGAAAGTGGAAGAGCGTCCGGTTCCGGCGGGCAATGTCGAAGGCGAGCGTTACTCACCTACCCAGCCGTACTCCGTGGGTATGCCGATGATTGGCAACCAGACCCTGACCGAGTCCGACATGTGGGGCGCAACGCCGGTTGACTTGCTGCTGTGCCGTATCCAGTTCAAAGAGATGCGCCATCAGGGGGTCTACACCCCGCCTGGCCTCGATCGCTCCCTGCAGTTCCCGGGGTCGCTCGGCGGCATGAACTGGGGCAGCGTGTCGGTTGACCCGAACAACGGCCTGATGTTTGTGAATGATATGCGTCTGGGGCTGGCCAACTACATGGTGCCGCGCGCCAACGTTGCGAAGGACGCCAGCGGTATTGAGATGGGCATTGTGCCGATGGATGGCACCCCGTTCGGTGCGATGCGGGAACGCTTCCTCTCGCCGCTGGGGATCCCGTGTCAAAAACCGCCCTTCGGGACCATGTCGGCGGTGGATCTGAAGTCCGGCAAGCTGGTGTGGCAGGTTCCGGTCGGCACGGTGCAGGATACCGGTCCGCTGGGTATCCGAATGCATATGCCCATCCCTATCGGGATGCCGACCCTGGGTGCATCGCTCTCAACCCAGTCTGGCCTGCTGTTCTTTGCCGGCACTCAGGACTTCTACCTGCGCGCGTTTGACACCGCCACCGGTAAGGAGATCTGGAAAGATCGTCTGCCAGTGGGCAGCCAGTCCGGCCCGATGACCTACGTTTCGCCGAAGACCGGCAAACAGTACATCATTATCAATGCAGGCGGCGCGCGTCAGTCTCCGGATCGCGGCGATTACATTATCGCCTACGCCCTGCCAGACAAGTCGTAACCCGTTTCAACCCGCAACCGGCCACCTTTGTGGCCGGTTTTTTTACAGCGAATTCTCCTGCCAGGTGACCTCTTTGCCATTGCTGTAGCTCACCACCAGATTCTGCCTGACCCCCTCTGGCCAGCAGCTGCGAAGCACGGCGCGTTTCGTCTCCTCGAAGAAGGCCTTATCTCCTGCCGCGTTGTAGTCTGCTGCTCGCCCGTTCAGCTTGACGTTAAATGACACCGTGACCCGGCCCGAAAACTGCTGCGCCGCGGCCTGCTGCGGATAGCGTGGGGTGATCCGGTAAACGTCTCCCTCGCAATCTGCCAGGGCATCGTTATCCGCCGTACTGCCGCCCACCGGAAACGAGAGCCCGACGCCCACCCCGTTACTGCCGCCGCCAATGCCAACGCCGCCGATCCCGACGCTGCCTCCTGACGAACAGCCCCCCACCAGCAGTGCCATACAGGCAACCTGCATAATTTGTGTTGATAGCTGCATCTTTGCGCTCCTCATCATCTCTTACACAGAGCATAGCTGTTGCTGACCACAGGCGAAAAAAAAGGGCTCATGCTGACGCATGAACCCTCTGGCGACTTACCGCGATGGGATTAGAACGTTTCCCAGTTATCGCTGGAAGTGGCGTTCACCGCCGCCGGGCGTAACGGCGTCGATGGCGCGCTGGGGGTGAAGGCCGCGCTGCTGCGCGTTTGCGCCGCGCCGTTAAGACGGAATGCGCCTACGGCTTCGGTCAGACGCGCGCCCTGCTCTTCCAGCGAGGCGGCGGCGGCAGAAGCCTCTTCCACCAGCGAGGCGTTCTGCTGGGTGACTTTATCCATCTCGGAAATGGCCTGGCTTACCTGCACAATGCCGCGGCTCTGTTCATCGGATGCGGCAGCAATCTCCAGCATAATGTCGGTGACGCGTTTCACCGCCTCAACGATCTCATTCATGGTGTTACCTGCAGCAACGACTTCACCCGAGCCCTGATCGATCAGGGTAACGGACTCGTTAATCAGCCCTTCAATCTCTTTGGCCGCATTCGCGCTGCGGCTGGCCAGGGTACGGACTTCGCTTGCTACTACGGCAAAGCCGCGCCCCTGTTCACCGGCACGCGCCGCCTCTACCGCCGCGTTCAGCGCCAGGATGTTGGTCTGGAAGGCAATGCTGTTAATCACCGCGGTGATCTCAGAGATTTTCTTCGAGCTGGTGGAGATGTTACCCATGGTTTTCACCACCCCGGAGACCATCTGGCCGCCACGGCTGGCTTTACCTGAGGCATCTTCCGCCAGCTTGCTGGCGTGGTGGGCGTTGTCCGCGTTCTGTTTCACGGTGGCGGTCAGTTGCTCCATGCTGGCGGCGGTCTCTTCGATTGCCGCAGCCTGCTGTTCAGTACGGGAGGAGAGATCGGTATTGCCGGCGGAAATTTCGCTGGTACCGCGATAAATCTCTTCTGCCCCCTGACGCACGGTGCCGACGGTTTTCACCAGGGAGTGCTGCATGGTTTGCAGATCCTGCGTCAGACGACCAATCTCGCTGCGCCCGGTCAGGTCGTCGGCCAGCGTCAGATCGCCTTTGGCGATATGCGCAATACGATTAGCGGCGCGCTGCAGCGGATTGATTACCGTGCGGCGCAACACCAGGAAGGTGATGGCAGTTAAGATCAACGCCAGCGCGAAGGCACCCACCATAAACATCAGCCCGAGCTGCGTACGGGAATGCGCCTGTTCGGCAAGCTGATTCGCGCGATCGGTACGGATTTTAATCGCTTTCAGCAAGATTTCGTTGTACCCGTCATCCAGCGGGCGGGCGCTCTCATTTTCATGATTGATGATGGCTTCAAACATGCCATTTTTGGCAAATTTCAGCATCGGCTGCAGCCCATTAATATAGGCCTCGTAACGTGCTTTGAGGTCGTTATCCAGCGCCTGGTCGGCAGGAGTACGCACCGCACGGTTCATATAGATTTTAAAGCTCTCTTGCGACTGCTTAATACGGCGCTCTGCTTCCGCGATGTTTTGCTTCATCGCCTCCATTTCAGCGATACGGCTGGCCGCACCCGCGTGGATCATATTAATACGCGCGGTGCGCAGATGGTTCGAGCTGTTCGACAACCCGGTGCGCACTTCGATTTCTGATGTCACGTCCTGCTGGTCGGTATCTGCCTGTAACAGGAAATAGCCAGCCAGACCTGAGCTCAGGGCAAACAGCAAAATAATGCCGCCGAGAATGGAGGAAAACAGCGGAAGCAACCTGATGTGATGCAGGAAGCTCAACTTGTGTTGCGCCCGCATCGTTGATGAAGTATCCATGACCGTCGACTCTCTTATAAGTAAGATGCGCAAAAAACACGCCCGTAATAGAGTCATCGGCACGGCAGAGAATTAGCTTATGGCTAAAATCGCCAGCCACGTCACACTTTAGAAAAGATTATTAAAGAAATGCCAGCGGCAGAAACCGCTGGCAGAATAATCAGTTATCGCCGAAATGGATAACCGTACGGATGGATTTACCCTCGTGCATCAGATCAAAGGCCTCGTTGATCTGTTCCAGCGGCAGACGGTGAGTGATGAACGGGTCGAGATTGATTTTCCCCACCATCGCATCTTCAACCATGCCAGGCAGTTGCGTACGGCCTTTTACCCCACCGAAAGCGGAACCGCGCCAGACGCGACCGGTCACCAGCTGGAATGGACGGGTTTTGATCTCCTGACCTGCGCCCGCCACGCCAATGATGATGCTCTCGCCCCAGCCTTTGTGGCAGCACTCCAGTGCCGAACGCATCACGTTGACGTTACCGATACATTCGAAGCTAAACTCCACGCCGCCGTCGGTCAGTTCTACGATCACATCCTGCACCGGCTTGTCGTAGTCTTTCGGGTTGATGAAATCGGTCGCGCCCATTTCACCCGCCAGCTTGAATTTCTCTGGGTTGGTGTCCACGGCAATAATGCGCCCCGCTTTCGCCTGGACTGCCCCCTGAATCACCGCCAGACCGATACCGCCCAGGCCAAAGACCGCGACGTTATCACCCTCTTTCACTTTTGCGGTGTTGTGAACCGCACCGATACCGGTGGTCACGCCGCAGCCCAGCAGACAAACTTTATCCAGCGGTGCCTGTGGATTCACTTTTGCCAGCGAGATTTCAGCCACCACGGTGTATTCGCTGAAGGTACTGGTGCCCATGTAGTGGTAAATCGGCTCACCATTATAAGAGAAACGGGTAGTGCCGTCCGGCATCAGCCCTTTACCCTGGGTGGCGCGAACCGCCTGGCAGAGGTTGGTTTTACCGGATTTACAGAACTTACACTCACCACACTCCGCGGTGTATAACGGAATAACATGGTCGCCCGGCTTCAGGCTGGTCACCCCTTCGCCTACTTCCACCACTACGCCGCCGCCTTCATGCCCCAGCACCGCCGGGAAGACCCCTTCCGGATCTTCGCCCGAGAGCGTGAACGCATCGGTGTGGCAAACGCCGGTATGGGTGATTTTGATCAGCACTTCGCCTTTTTTCGGCGGTGCGACATCAATCTCAACGATTTTCAGCGGCTGACCAGGGCCAAATGCAACAGCAGCACGTGATTTCATAACGCTTTCCTTTTAGTGATGTCTGATTTTTATTTTAGATAAGAGCGCAGCAAATGGCCGACTTCTGCCATCCGTACTGCCCGCTGGTCCGGGGTGGTTTCACCCGTGACCAGCTCATCTTTGAGATGAATTTCGACCATTTCGCCCATCAGCCCGTTCGCAGCACCGCGCACCGCGGCAATCTGTTGCAGGATGGACAGGCAGGGCTCCCCGGATTCCAGCGCGCGCTCAAGGGCATCAACCTGCCCACGAATGCGGCGAACGCGGGTAAGGACACGTTTTTTATCTTCGGGTGAATGTGGCATACGCCCTCCATATACTGTAGGGGGGTATACTATATAGGTTATGAACGGCTGTAAACCGTAACTTTTTACCGGTTTTAATGTGGGAGAGATGATTTATGAGGGGGGAGCTGGCGTTCCAGAGAGGCCTCTCGTGAGGCCTCCATTTACGGCACTTGTTTTGGCCACCGCCGGCGGCGGAGTTTTGGCACACATGAATGCGTGGTGAGTCGGGTTCCACAGATGGAGCACACTGCACCATGAGGTTGGTTATGTAACGAGCCGCCAAAAGAGGTGAAATAGAATCTCTTGCTCGTGCAAACCGGACATTCAAACTTGATGTTGGGGATAGGCCCCTCCAGTCAGGCGTATTGAACCTCTACCTTAACGTAAATTTCAGGCCTTGAGGGATATATCGTCTGATTGCGCGGCCATAATCATAAATATTATGAATATTTAGCGAAGTTATGGGACTTTCTTATTACCGCTTTATCCATATAGACGCCTGGCATTCCACTCATCGCGGGTAATCTCCCATATTTCAGAGTCCAGAAGTCCGCTGACATATTGTTTCTTTTCGGTTTTAATCAGCCGCATACCGCTTCGAATTGATATTTGCCTTGAGCGGCTATTAACTACGGCTTTTGGTGCGCGTAATATCGGCTTATTCAAGATATTAAACCAGTAATCCGTTGCGGCCTCGCTGGCTTCACGCATATATCCCTGCCCTTGCCATTCAGGGACCAGCCAAAAGCCCCGGTTATTATCCTCCACATCATATAAACAGATCAGCCCGATAAGCGTATCGGGATCTTCACGGCGGCGGATTGACCAGAACCAGGCAATACCCTTTGCCACGTCAGGGAGGGCAACCTGATTCACATAATACTCCGCGCCATTATCGGGGTAAGGCCAGGGCACCGTTGAGACCAGATACTGCACAATTTCCCAACGGGGAAAAGCATGCTGAATTTGCCGGGCATCATCTTCGACCAGCGGTTTTAATAGCAAACGCTCTGTGGTTAACGCGGGTATCTGCATGCGTGTTCTCCTTAAGGCTAAACATTGTCCGGATGAGACCACCCTACACCTCTCCCGAACATGAAGAGAACTCATGTTGTCGTGAAATTTAGTCGCTTTCACTCCTCCCGAGGCTCTGGCATAAAATATCCCTATTAACCAATTAATAACAAGAAGATCGCATTGAGCTAACTTGCGCACAGTCAAGGCTCTTCTCAATGTCCTTTTCTTACGACGTCCAGGATACCGAATTGCGATGAATACTGATTTCACCTTTACGATTAAAAGCAGCCGTTTCGATGAGAACTATAACCCCTCTGAGAATACGCGTATTACCACTAACTTTGCCAATCTCGCCAGAGGGGATAATCGTCAGGAGAATCTGCGCAATACGCTGGTGATGATGAATAATCGTTTTAATACTCTGGCGCACTGGGATAATCCAAAAGGCGATCGCTATTCCATCGAACTGGATATTATTTCCGTTGAGATGAATCTGGGGCCAAACGGCGAAAGCTTCCCGGCAATCGAAGTTTTGAGAACCTGGATCCTCGACCATAAAACGCATGAACGCACAGAGGGCATTGTGGGGAATAACTTCTCCTCGTATGTCCGCGATTATGACTTCAGCGTCGTGCTGCTGGATCACAACAAAGACAAGCCCGGCTTCAGCATTCCGGACAATTTTGGCGATCTGCACGGCAATATATTTAAGCACTTTATCCATTCAGACGCGTATAAAGCGCACTTCAAAAAAGCGCCGGTGATCTGCCTGAGTGTATCGAGTAAAGATATTTATCACCGTACGGGAAATGAACATCCGATTCTGGGTCATGAATATGCGCAGAATGGCGTGTCACTCACTGAACAATACTTCAATAAAATGGGGCTGCAGGTTCGCTATTTCATGCCCAAAAATAGCGTCGCGCCGTTAGCCTTCTATTTTACCGGTGATTTACTGCGTGATTACACCAATCCGGAATTGATCGGCACCATCAGTACGATGGAGACCTTTCAGAAAATCTACCGCCCCGAAATTTACAATGCGAACTCCGCGGCAGGCCAGCTCTATCAACCCAGCCTGACTCACCAGGATCACTCATTAACGAAAATTGTTTATGACCGGGAAGAGCGGAGCCAGCTGGCTATTGAGCAAGGCAAATTTACTGAAGAGCACTTTATCAAACCCTATAAGCATGTTCTTGAGCAGTGGTCTGCGCATTACGCTCTTTAATTAACCGAAAGTACAAGGCGATTTATTATGACAATCTTGCTACCCACTTCAACGGCTGGCAGCTTACCGAAACCTTCCTGGCTGGCGGAGCCCGAGAAACTGTGGTCCCCCTGGAAATTGCAAAATGAAGAGTTAATCGAGGGGAAAAAAGATGCGCTGAGCCTGGCCCTGTTTGATCAACTCCGTGCCGGGATTGATATCGTCAGCGATGGTGAGCAGACGCGTCAGCACTTTGTCACGACCTTTATTGAACACCTGAGCGGCGTAGATTTTGAAAAACGCGAAGTCGTGAAAATTCGTAACCGCTATGACGCAAGCGTTCCTACTGTGGTAGGGGCTGTTGCGCGCCAAAAACCGGTTTTCGTGGAAGATGCCCGTTTTTTACGTCAGTTAACCCATAAGCCCATTAAGTGGGCCCTGCCCGGCCCGATGACCATGATCGATACGCTTTACGATGCCCATTATAAAAGTCGCGAAAAGCTGGCTTGGGAATTTGCGAAGATCCTGAATCAGGAAGCGAAAGAGTTAGAAGCGGCTGGCGTCGATATTATCCAGTTCGATGAACCTGCTTTTAATGTTTTCTTTGATGAAGTGAATGACTGGGGTATCGCGGCATTAGAAAGGGCCGTTGAAGGGCTGAAATGCGAAACTGCAGTGCATATTTGCTACGGCTATGGCATTAAAGCAAACACCGACTGGAAACAGACGCTGGGTTCCGAGTGGAGACAATACGAAGAGGCCTTCCCTAAACTGCAAACCTCCAGCATCGATATTATCTCCCTGGAATGCCATAACTCGCGCGTACCAATGGATCTGCTCGAACTGATCCGCGGTAAAAAAGTGATGGTCGGGGCAATCGACGTCGCAACCCATACGGTCGAAACGCCGGAAGAGGTGGCGGATACGTTGCGAAAAGCGCTGCAGTTTGTTGATGCCGATAAACTTTATCCTTCGACCAACTGCGGGATGACGCCTCTCTCCCGCCGGGTTGCCAACGGCAAACTCAATGCCCTAAGCGCAGGTGCCGACATCGTACGCGCTGAGCTCGCCGGAAGATAATTAGCCACCATCGTGGGCAAAGGTGAATTAAAAGCGGTTTTCTCTACCGCACAGCATTCTCCTTCTGCCCCCTTTTCGGTTATCGTGGTCAGCAAATTTATTACCACAGGTAACATCTGCCATGGCGCTGATCCCAAAAAACTACACGCAGCTGGAAAGCGGCTACCGCGAAAAAGCCTTAAAAATTTATCCCTGGGTATGTGGACGCTGCTCGCGCGAGTTTGTCTACTCCAACCTGCGCGAGTTAACCGTCCACCATATCGACCACGACCATACCAATAACCCGCCCGATGGCAGCAACTGGGAGTTGCTGTGCCTGTTTTGCCATGATCATGAACACTCGAAATACACCGAGGCAGACCAGTACGGCTCCACGGTAGTGGCGGGTGAAGATGCGCAAAAAGATATCGGGGCGGCAACATACAATCCCTTTGCCGATTTAAAAGCGATGATTGGCAAGAAAAAATAGTCGAGGAGGCTCGCAGCATGCTCAGAATTTTGGGAAAAAAATCATCCATCAATGTGCGTAAGGTGCTCTGGACCTGTGAAGAGGCGGGCATCGACTATCTTCAGGAAGATTACGGCAGTGGTTTTGCCTCAACCCAAACGCCTGAGTTCAAAGCCCTTAACCCCAATGCCATGGTGCCGGTCATTGTTGATGAGGGGTTCGTGCTGTGGGAGTCCAATTCGATTTGCCGCTATCTGGCGCGCAAAGCCAGCCGCGATGACCTGCTCCCCCTTGAAGCGCAGGCGGCAGCGAATGTTGAGCACTGGATGGACTGGCAGGCGTCAGAGTTTAACAACGCCTGGCGCTATGCCTTTCCGGCGCTGGCCCGCAAAAACCCCGCCTTTAACGATCAAAATGCGATTGCCAACGGCATTACCGAATGGAATCACTGTATTGATATCGTCGAACAACAACTTCAGCGTACCGGCGCCTGGGTCACGGGTGACACCTTTACCCTCGCGGATATTGTGCTCGGATTATCGGTAAATCGCTGGAAAATGACGCCCTTCCCCCATCCTGATGTTCCCGCTATCGACGTATGGTTTGAAAAACTGAATCAACGTCCGGCTTTTTTGCGGCATGGTAACAATGGCATGGTGTAAATCCGACCGCTATGGCGATGAGGTCGTGGTTTAGCTGTGTAGTAGATCGGTGTTGAGCGGGGAATGGGTGTTTCTCATAAGATAAACTGAATCCCTTTTGAGAAAGCCACGCCCCCTCGACAGTCATTAACTTCCCTTGCTCGCGCTATCCCGTATTAACCATTTTGCCCGGGGCACATGACGACGAATACGGTACCGTGGTTTGTAACTCAGAGAGTATTTCTTCCAGAATTGTTAATTTTCAAAGAATAATAACTCACTGCGTTGTCCCTTATGAGTCCAAAGGGACAATGTTTAAACTGGCACGGCAATTCACGATCGCATACCTGACCCACTTCCCGGCGGTTACCCGGACATTCATTCTTCATCCGAAAACCCAGCCAACGTATTGATGAATAAGGCATTGCATGTGCAATCCATACGCGTTTCCGTCGATTATCAATCAGGATCCCTTTCTCAGTCATCGTGACGACTTCCCCGGTACTTACGTAATAATCCCCTTTGAACCACAGGATATAATTCAGACCATAGGGTGTCTCTACCTTTCCAAAAATCGTACCCGTATCCGGGCTGGCAACAATCTCAACTATCTTCCACTCCATAAAACCCCTTTCATTGCTTTTCTGATACTCTCTTGTGCCTGTCATAAGGCTTCTATGAGCCCCTGCGTAATTTCGCGATGAAAAATAAGAGTAGATTTAAAAGCCGTGAACTTCAAATAACCTTACAAAGAAAGTATGAATATTTACAATTGCGATTTGCGTTATGTAAACATCCCTCGCGGGATGGGGGTTCTGTGGAGAGGCGTTCGGTAAGGGGGTTGCAGTACGTTATGGGGCTGCGCGTAGAAAAGGTATTAACATAAAAGAATATAACGTCAGGTAATGGTACCAGTGGGACAACTGCCTGAAGCTGAAGGTCTATAATGAGTGAGAAGCAGAAATTTAAGTTTCTACTATTTCCTTAACTCCCTGATTCAGGAAAAATAGCATCTGGCATAACTTTTTATTATCCCAACCAGTGCTTTGGGTATATCGATCATATGCGTAAATTACAAAAATTAATTGCGGCCGAGCGCACCACCTTTTCACCATACTCTCGCCTCCCTTCGTGTGCGATATCTCGTATTGCAGCTAAATGTAGAAAGGATGAAATTGCCGATGCGCATATCTTGCTAAAGGAGCTCAAAGCTGAATTGGCGACAGTTCCTGAATGGGATGGGGATACACATGATGACATCTGGAGAACCATCGAACTGTTCAGAGCCATCCTTGAGAAGGTAAAATAATATATGTGTTTGTTGTCCATTTCAGGTACAAGGCAAGCATGCACTGGCATTGAAGATCCGTTATGAGCGAGAAATGGATAAGGATCTTATTCACGATGTCTGCACCAACGCCACTATGGAATATCGAAGCCCAAAGCATTATCGTTCGAGATGAAGTAAATGTGTGGCAATCCCCCATCTTACAGCAATACATCGTCCATTTATCAACTCGAAAACGGAGTAGCTCGCGTTGGGTTGAGCGTACCAGGAGAAATTATCGACAGCACCTTCTTTGAAGGTGGCAAGAACGCCCTGACTGACGTGCCCGTGAGACACAATACATATCGTTTGATGAGGTGAGGCTGCCTCCAGACTGTGTAAAAAACTAATGACTCGCTGAGAAGCATGCGCAAGAGACTCTCCACCATGTGGGCAGTACGCGGCATCAAACTTGAATAACGCCTCTGCGTCATCAGGATGATTTTGTAGGAGATGATTTGCTGACATCCCCTCAAACTGCCCGAATGCCTGTTCTTTAAGGGCTGCTTCTGCCAGCAACGAGCAGTGAAAGCACTCAGCCAGGCGCTGCCCCATTTGCCAGGCACGCCCAAGCGGAGACGCGTAAATGCATTCTATCTGGTAATCACTTGCTGCAAGCGCTGCCAGTAAGGCAGATGTTTCGCGCAAACCCCGATGGGTCAGTGCGCTATCACTGTGCCCCTGAATAATTCCTCTCGAATTCCACTCTGTTTCCGCGTGTCGAACAAAGATCACTTTCATCGTTAAAGGGCCATGCACCTTGTTGGTTTAAATGCTCCAGACTTCGCGATATCAAATCCAAGTGGCTGATGCAGTGGAATGCTTTTCTGCTAAGGACGAATCAATAAGTGTAGTTGAATGCCGTTACGCTGTGTTCCCGCAGGAATGCCTGAGGCCATCTGCGGATGACGCCTGTGCCCGGCACAAAGCGGACAAACTCACTGCGTTGCAGGTCCGCTATGAGCGAAGAGCGGACCTTTTCTGGGCTAAATGTTTAAGCCGTGAATACCCTGATCAGGAAAATATGGCTAATGCAAAAGGATCATTCCATGGCCGTCGGGCGAACAACTATCTCATTAATATCGACTGATTCCGGCTGGTTGATTGCAAAAGCGATTGTTTCAGCGAGAGTTTCTACAGAAATAGCCATTTCATGTATCTTCCTGACCTCCTCGGCAACTGCGGTATCAGTTACGCTGGATGGCAAATCGGTATCAACGGGTCCCGGAGAAATAATGGTGCTGCGAATGTTGTATGGGGTCATCTCCATGCGCAGGCCTTCTGAAATTACCCGCACAGCAAATTTGGTCGCTGAGTAAACGGCGGTTGTCGGACGCACGCGGTGCCCTGCAGTTGAGGCGACATTAATGATGTGACCGCTTCTCTGTTCTTTCATAAAGGGAAGCGCGGCAGCAATACCGTAAAGTGTGCCTTTCAGATTGATATCAATAGCACGATCCCAGTCATCGACCTGCAACTGATCCAGGCGGGAGTTTGGCATAATACCTGCGTTATTAATCAAAACATCTATTCGTCCATATATATCAACTGCTTTTGCCACCAGGGCTTCTACATCCTGACGCTTTGATACATCCGTCTGTACGACTTCAGCTTTTCCACCTGCAGCCTTAATCTCATCTGCCAGAACAGTGAGTTTGTCCAGGCGGCGTGCTCCAAGCACTACGCTGGCTCCAGCTGCGCTCAAAATGCGAGCTGTGGCTTCGCCGATACCGCTGCTGGCGCCGGTGATGACAACGACTTTTTCACACATATTGTTGATCATAAAAGATTTCCTTTACGTGAATACACATAAATAATCATAACGAGTGAGGCAGAAAACGAATGATATCTGTCTCATCTGCCATCAGGTTGCCGCGATTATAGACAGGTGGAGAGTTGTGCAATATTCCGCATAGGCTCAGTTCAATTATGCAAATATTCACAAGCCGTAAGCAGGCTCAATACAGCTGATGAGGAAATCCACCACGGCACTAATATGCCTAGCATGACGCACATCTTCGTGAACGCTCAGCCAGATATCCTGAGTCAGAGCGGGACCGCCGGGTTCAGCAGGCACAAGGTTGTATTCCTTTGCCAGATAATCGGGCAGCAGGGCGATACCGGCGTGACCTGCTGCCGTAATAGCCTGTATTCTGAGATCATTACTGAAGAAAACGACAGGTCGCCCAGCACATTGCTTTTTCAGCCAGGCCTGCTGTGGGGTAATTGTTACTGATTCATCGTAAGCGATAAAGCTCAGCTCGCACCCTGATGCGAGATATTCGGCACTGCCGTAGAGCATAAACTTTACCCGGCCAAGCCGTCTTGCTACAACCGCCGCTTCGACTGGCCGCACCATGCCAATGGTAATATCTGCTTCACGCCGGGTGAGAGAAAGTCGTTCTTTGGTTCCCGTCAGGCTCAGACGAAGACGTGGATACCGTTTGTAAAAGCTGCCGATATGCGGCGCAATGAGATTGCCAATGAAAACGTGGGGCGCAGCGATGACAACATCACCTTCCACTACATTTTGTTCAGCACCGGAAAAGCGCTCTAATGAATATGCTGACGCGCTCATTTGCTCACCGTAGCGGGCTACCTGGCGTCCATCTTCTGTCAGGATATAAGATCGGGGTCTGCGGTCAACGAGCTTCAGATTAACCGACGCTTCAAGGGAAGCGATCCGCCTTGCCACCGTGGCATGATCCACGCCCAATTTTTTAGCCGCAGAGGCCAGCGAGCCTGTTCTGGCAAATGTTGAAAAATAACGTAAATCTTCCCAGTCAAACATAAAACCTCAAAATTAGCTTAGATACCTGGCTATGATGACGGTACCTGCATTCCGGTTTATACCTGATGCGGTTCTTCATATCAAAAGAGAAACGCGCTACTGATTTACGTTGAATTAACCACTTTCCTTAAGACATTTCTTTAACGGAGTAATAATGCACCTCGTAAGGTAAAAATGGGGCTGTATTGTGATTTTAGAATAAGAACGTCTGCCTTTGGCACACAGCGGACGCGCAGGGGCATAGCCCGCTTTGTGTGAGGAGCAGACATTGCTACCAGCATTCTGTGCAGAGCAACAGGGTACATATCAATGCTTGTCTGTCTGAACCTGAACAAAGGGTCTGATGTATAGATACTGTTTATGACACTTGATTCTAACTACTATTAAAATAACATTTTTCCTCGTTATGAGATGCTATGTGCCGCCTAACACTGATAAGGAGTTCAAATGTCTATCTGGCATCCAAAGAGCCATGAAAATAGCCTTAAATTGCTACTGAGAGATATTCCTGATTGTAATTGGGAACCTTGTATCGAGATGGCCGTAGGGGGTTTAACCGAAGTCGCTTTTTCACGCATTTATCCCCACTTGCTCCTAATAATTTCCTCCTCCGGAAGAGGGGTGCTTGATTGCCGGAGTGGAGAGATTATTGCCAGAGATCATGAAGATTATGGTGACTGGTACGACTCAGTTGGCCTTGCATGTACAGGTATAGGACCGTTAAGCAGTGAGACTCTTTCCACTGCAGGTCTGTGTGGCGGTGGTTTACCTATGTATAACCGGTATGGAGAGACTCTTGAGCGAGTGTCGCCAGAGTGGCCTCTGGAAATGTTAATCTGGTGCCCACCGGGTAAGAGTGCATTAATTGCCTCCCATAAAGAAGGGTGTCTCAGACTTGCAAATGATTACTTTCGCTGTGTTGGCTTCTCATGGGATGGTGAGTTAATTCTATCGGCAACAAGCAGCGACATTACTGTCTGGAAAAGACAGGGCTGATTAATCTGGCTGCTCCATGATGTTAAAAATCTCGAAAATGGGCGATGACTTTTTGAATATGATTTGGACGCGTTTTTATCCCGCCAGGAATGGTGAGCCCAGAGAGAATCATCACCCCCTACTCCCATCCCATTTCCCTATATGTCTTATTATCTTGCTCAGGAAAAGCAGAGGTATACTGACCCCAACCGCGAAATTAATAATACGTTGTCACTGACTCAACGTGTGAATCTGCCGCGCGGGGCCGCAAGGCAAAATAGATCGGTTCCCTCGCTGTTTGTCCATAGTTCGTGCAGCATAACTCAACCTTTCTTGTCTCTCTTCCCTAAAACACGCTTTGCACCGGCGTGAACAAGCGAAACGTAGCGAATGGCTAAAACAAAGGTTATACATACCGACGACCGGACATTTTAATACACATGCACTTTCAGTATACGCACACCCTTTATAAATTTTATATCCACACCCGGTTATACGTGCCCTGCAGGCCTTATTTATTAAAAATCCTTACACCATTGTCAGCCCATCTCTTCAGTTTCTGCCTGCACAAATTAAAACTGCGAGCCAAAAGACTCGCAGTATTTTATCTGATATCACTATCAGTTCAGGGAATTATGACTTACCAGAGCTACGGCCACCGCTGTGGCTGTTCTGCCCCCCTTTTTTCCCTGCTTCCGACGCACGTTGCGGATCGTCCTTGAAACTCCCTCCGCTGTGCTGACCGCCTTTACGTCCGGCCTCAGATGCCTTTTCACGGTCTTCAGCGAAATTACCGGAACCACCACGATGTTCTGCCATATCTTAAACCTCTTTCGTTTCGTTTATGTCAGTAGATACAAATAAACCTGCTTATTTGTATCGCTCGTCGTTCGATAGTTAAATTTAGCCCCTATCTATCTACAGTCAACTCTATATTTCGCTAAGACGCACCAGACTTTTCTTATTATATTTCGCATTACCGCATCGCTTTAATAAAATGCCGCCAGCAAGGTTCGCTCGTTGCCAGAATATTAGGATTACTCTCATAGCCGGAATGCTTAAATTAAAAGGGAAGCGGTAATATCCCCAAACTCAATCTGCGCTTCGCTTAATACTTCCATATTACCGCTGCGTTAATAACCGATTATTTACGCTGCAGAAAGCCATTGAATACAAAGAGGTTAATCTCTCCCGTCAGGTTTTTTAGGTGAATGCGTAACTTTTGCTCTAGGCTTTATAGTTAATAAGATTCATTCTGCCAGCATCCCTGAATGAATATTCCTCCTGAACTCGCTATCGAATATTCACTGGAGAATCATTAATGAAAGCACTTACCTACCATGGTCCTCATCATGTCAGCGTCGACAATCAGCCCGATCCTGGGCTGCAGGCAGCTGATGACATTATCCTTCGCGTGACGGCGACGGCCATCTGCGGTTCAGACCTTCACTTGTATCGCGGAAAAATTCCCGGCACCCACCATGGCGATATCTTTGGCCATGAATTTATGGGTGAAGTCGTTGAAACCGGGTCACAGGTCACTGCGGTGCGAAAAGGCGATCGGGTGGTGGTGCCGTTTGTTATCGCCTGCGGCGATTGCTTCTTCTGCCATCTGCATCAATACGCGGCATGTGAAAGTACCAACAGCGGCAGGGGCGCAATACTAAATCGTAAGGGCATTACCCCGCCCGCCGCGCTGTTTGGTTATAGCGATATGTATGGTGGCATCCCCGGCGGTCAGGCGGAATATGTCCGGGTCCCGAAGGCTAATACCGGGCCATTTAAAGTCCCTGACACCCTGTCCGATGAAAAAGTGCTTTTCCTTTCAGATATTCTGCCTACCGCCTGGCAAGCGGTTAAGAATGCCGAAATCACGCAGGGTTCAAGCGTGGCGATCTATGGTGCCGGGCCTGTCGGGCTCTTAAGCGCAGCCTGTGCTCGTCTCAGTGGCGCAGAGCAGATTTTCATCATCGATCATAACGACTACCGGCTCGAATTTGCGAAACAGCGTTATGGTGCCATTCCTGTCAATTTCGATAAAAACGACGATCCGGCCCAGTGGATTATTGAGAACACCGCGGGCCATCGTGGCGTCGATGCCGTAATTGACGCCGTTGGTTTTGAAGCGAAAGGCAGCCTCACCGAGACGGTGCTCAGTAACCTGAAAATTGAAGGCAGCAGCGGGAAAGCGATAAGACAGTGTATCGCCGCGGTTCGCCGGGGCGGGATCGTCAGCGTGCCGGGGGTATACGCCGGTTTCATTCATGCGTTTATGTTTGGCGATGCGTTCGATAAAGGGCTGACCTTCAAAATGGGGCAGACGCATGTGCATGCCTATTTACCGGACTTATTAAATCTGATTGAGCAAGGCTTGCTGACGCCAGAAGAGATTGTTACCCATCATCTTCCTTTGGAAGAGGCGGCACGCGGGTATGAGATCTTTGAAAAAAAAGAGGAGATGTGTCGCAAAATCATTCTGGTGCCGGGCATGGCAACCGGAAAGGCGACAGTCTGAGGCCTGTCGGCCCTGTCATGGATAAGCCCTACGCCAGTACCGGGCGTAGGGCTTTGAGTATCGTCTTCTTACGTCCGCCTTTACGGCGAACCTGGATGGCACTCATCGATTTAACGACAGCGCAGCAAATCCCCTATTCGGGTGGTATACCGCGGTGAGAGCATCTCCCGCTTCATCTGCCACTGCTGCTGAATCCCCTGCCCGGCAAAATAGAGCGTGCCGCGCCCTTTCTCATTCATCTTATCCATTATCGTCATTAGCGCTTCGCTGTTATGCCGGGGCGGCGCTTCATCAAAGAGATTCAGTTGCGCCACGCCAATGCTGAAAAAATCGCCCAGCATCACCCCCGCTTTTTGATAGCGATGCCCTTCTCGCCAGATTTTATCCAGACAGCGGGTCGCCGCGTTGATGATGTCACGGCTGTCCTGGGTGGGCGTCAGCAATTTTACCGAGGCGCTGTTCCCGTAATAGGGCTCGTTCAGGGCAAAGGGCGAAGTTTTCACAAAGGCGGAGATAAACCGGCAGTACTGATGCTCTTTACGCAGCTTTTCCGCCGCGCGAAAGGCATAGCTGCATATCGCCTGGCGCATTGACTCATAGTCGCTCACCCACTCACCAAAGGAGCGCGAGCAGACGATCTCCTGCTTGTCGGGGACAAATTCTTCAAACCCCAGACACGATTCCCCGCGCAGCTCCCGCACGGTACGCTCCAGCACCACGCTGAAATGTTTGCGGATCACCCCGATGTGGGTATCGGCCAGATCCAGCGCCGTGCGGATCCCCATCGCCTCCAGCCGTTTGCCGATGCGTCGCCCCACGCCCCAGACCTCCTCGACTGGCAGCGCGGCCATTAGCCTGCGCTGACGATCAATATTCGACAGGTCCAGCACGCCGCCCGTCTGGGTCTGCCATTTTTTTGCCGCATGATTCGCCAGCTTGGCGAGCGTTTTCGTGGGTGCAATTCCGACCCCGACGGTCAGGTGAGTATGCTGTTTCACGGTGGCGCGGATCTCCTTGCCAAATTCCGTGAGGTCACGGCAGTTACGTACCCCCGTCAGGTCGCAAAAGGCTTCGTCGATGGAGTAGATCTCTACACGCGGCGTCAGCAGCTCCAGGGTATCCATCACCCTGGCGCTCATATCGGCATACAGCTCGTAGTTGCTGCTGAAGGCCACAATGTTATGCCGGCGAAAAATCTCTTTCTGCTTAAAGTACGGCGCTCCCATTGTTACCAGCCCCTTTGCTTCGGCGCTGCGGGCAATCACACAGCCGTCATTATTCGACAGCACCACCACCGGCCGTCCCTGAAGATCCGGGCGGAAGACGGTTTCACATGACGCGTAAAATGAATTCACATCACAGAGGGCAAACATGCTAGTGGGTCGCTTTGATGATATAGGTGACCACGCCGAAGATATCGAGCGACGCTTCGCTGCCGATCACTATCGGTGAGTAGGCACTATTCATGGGGTTGAGCTGGATCCGGGGGCGCAGCTGCAGGCGCTTCACCGTAAATTCGCCTTCAATGGCGGCAATCACGATATCTCCGTGGTCCGCCTTTCTGGCGCTATCAACCACCAGCAAATCGCCGTCGCCAATCCCGGCGTCAATCATCGAATCCCCCGCTGCTTTCACAAAATAGGTCGCGCTGGGGTGCTGGATTAAAAGTGCATTCAGATCGATACGCTGCTCGACATAATCTTGCGCCGGGCTGGGGAAGCCACACTGAACTAAATCACTAAAAAGGGGGAGCGCTATTACTTCGCGCAACTCTGCGGGTCTGTACAACATCATTATACACGCCTCTTATACTGTTTTTATATACAGTAGTTTCAATGACGAAGACGATCAAGCGGCATTTTTGCCGCGGCTGGTTATGCTTTCGCCAGGCCGCAGCTAACTGTTTCTCTTTGCAGAAAATTAAAATTTGTAAATCCGGGGCAGAATAAAAAAACAGCAGGCTAATCATGACAACTGAAATGAATAAGAAAACGGCTATAAGGGGTAGCAAAGAGAAATTGCCTCCTACGCATTTATCAATCCGTTCAGATTTTCGACAGATTTATCCATGCGTTGTACACCGCGGCCTGGCGCGTAATTGACAGTTCAGCCTAAGAAAATGTCACCCTGCGTGCCTCCGGAATCGGCGTTAGCACATCCAGGACAAATCTTAATTTTCCACAAAACCTTCACTTTTGTCAGGTTTTCCACTCCTCCCCTACGGCGGTAAACCAGGCGAAAATTATATTTCCTGCGCTAACTCCTTTATCTACAGCGATATATTCTTAGAATATTTAATGCGCACTAAAATAATGCCCTGGCTGGCTTACTTGATCATTTCGCCGTTCGGTCTACATTTATTTCTGCAACCTTGCGGAGTGTTTCATTCCCTACACTGGAATATCTATATTGAAAACAGGAGAACGTTTATGACAACACATCGAGGCGGTTCCGGTAATTTTGCAGCAGACCGTGAGCGTGCGTCCGCGGCCGGGCGCAAAGGTGGACAGCGCAGTGGTGGCAACTTTAAAAACGATCCACAGCGCGCATCTGAAGCGGGCAAAAAAGGCGGACAAAATAGCCGCGGCGGTGGTCGTAAAGCTGCAGAATAACAGTTCCAATATATTCTTTGGCCGCTCTTATTGGTAGCCAGAAATAAATTAAGCACCGTGCGTAAATATGCGTAAATAAATGCCCTGAGACCTGATTGAATTTGCGGAGGTTGATTATGCTGCATTTAAGACGACGAGTTCGTAATGTGCGTAACAGTCATCGTTGCGGTGACGATGTTGGCTGGATGATGGCGGGTGATAGCGAGTTGCTCCGTTCGCCGGAAAGTGGCCCCGGGATGCAGGTCGCCAGAAAGCTGGACGACCCTACCCACGAATCTACGCTGGAGCTCGACCCGCTCCAGAACTGGCTGGTAGACACCATGGCCAGACGTGAAATCAAGTAATCAGCTGTTGAGTAGTGAAATGCGTTTTGTGTTTTTTGCTTAGCCCGGAGCGTCACTCCGGGCTTTTTTTATGGCCTTAGCGGCGCAACGGCAGCCCTGCCGTCTCTCTGGCGCGCAGTACCGTCAGGAAGGTGATAAGCGCCGCGCCCATCACATACAGCGCTGGCGAGAATGGATTGCCGGTCGCGGTCATCAGGTAGGCAGAGAACCACGGCGTGATGCCGCCAAAGAAGGCCACCGCCAGGTTGTAAGCAATCGCCATCCCACCGTAACGAATACGGGTAGGAAATAGCTCGGCCATTGCCGCGCTGCAGGCGCCATCGAAGGCGGCGATAAAGGCCCCCAGCAGCAGCATGGCCAGCACGGCAGAGAGCATATCGCCATTGGCCATTACCATCATTGCCGGGTAAGTAAAGAGGATAAAACCGGCGCACCCGGCCAGCATTAGCGGCTTACGGCCAAATTTATCCGAGAGATACCCCATAAAAGGCACCATGACCGCAATGCCAAACAGCCCGAGGGTGGTGATGGCATAAGAATCCAGCTTCGAATAGTGCATCTCGGTAGAGAGATAGCTGGGCATAAAGGTTTGCAGCGTCCAGTGCCCTACCGCTTTGATCACCACAAAACCGACGCAGAAGAAGAGCGCGCCCCAGGCTTTGGTTACGGCAGCATGCAGCGGTGCGGCTTCGGTTTTACCGCTCTTGAGCGTTTCGAGAAATTCGGGGGAGTCTTCAAGCTGGTTTCGCAGGTACAGCCCCACCCAACCCAGCGGCCCGGCGATCAAAAACGGAATGCGCCAGCCCCAGTCGTTCATTGCCGCCTCACCCAACCCTGCGGTAAGCAAGAACACCAGCCCGGAACCGGCAACAAAGGCCATGAATCCAAAGTTGTCTATCCAGCAGGTAAAGTAACCGCGGCGCGCGTCAGGCGCATATTCCGCAAGGAACGTGGTCGCACCGGCGCTTTCGCCCCCGGCGGCAAATCCCTGAATCAGGCGGGTGATCACCAGCAGCACCGTGGCGGTGATGCCAATCTGCGAAAAGGTGGGCAGCAGCCCCATTACAAAGGTTGCGCCAGAGGTCAGCAGGATCACCGTCGCCAGTACCTTGCGTCGGCCTATGCGATCCCCAAGCGAGCCGAAATAGAGTCCCCCAAGCGGGCGCATGACAAACCCGGCACCAAATACCGCAAACGACGACAGCAGCGCTACCGCGGGGCTCTCCGCATGAAAGAACTGCAGGCCAATAATCGCGGCCAGCGTACCGTAAAGCCCAAAATCGAACCATTCGACAAAATGGCCAACGCCGGTGGCGAGCAGCACCTTACGGAGTTTGCGGGCCACGGGGATCTCCTTTTCGGATACCGCGCGATCTAATGAGGGCTGAGCTGAGGGGTTCATACTCTCTCCTTTGCAGGGTGCCGACTGGCGGGCGGTGGAACGCGAAGCGGCCTGACGATCATACCAGCAAATGCCGGACAGGATGAACGCGCGACAGTGTTTCTATTATAGATATACCCTTTAGGCGTAAAATACCCAGCGCGAAAGATGAAAATGTGAACTGGCGCGAGAAAAACAAAAACCCGCTACGGGGAGCGGGTTTGAACGGCGCCTGGTGTGCGGTCAGGAACGCTTTTTCGGCATCATACGCAGCAGGGTGTTGTCTTTCCAGTAATAGTGGTGCAGCAGCGCGGCAAAGGCGTGAATGCCAATAATAAAGTAACCCGCCTTCGCGAGGGTGACATGCCAGCTCTTCAGCAGATCCACCACCTCAAAATTGGACTCTGCCGCGTGCGGCATACCCAGCCCAAAAGCAAACCAGGTATTGCCACGGTTATACATCATCACCAGCCCAATCAGCGGCAGCGCAATAAACAGCAGATAAATGAGGAGATGCCCCAGATGCGACAGCCCGATATACATCGATTTCGGCTTCGGCACGATAGGCGGCGCCGGGTATTTCAGGCGCACCAGCAAGCGCGTCACCATCAGCACCAGAATAGAGATGCCGCAAGAGACGTGAACCATGTTAATGACTGGGCGGGCCGAGCGCGGAAACAGGCCGCGGAACTCCATGGCGCAGTAGGCCACGATCACCAGCAGAAAGACCAGCCAGTGAATGCTGATTTGCAGGCCGGTATATTTATTGCGCATACATTTTCCTGAACGAAACGTCGAAAGCGTCAACATAACCACCTTTACTTAAAAATTCATTAAGTTTTCTCTATGCGTTTTCAAAAACTTCCCGTCACATGAAGCATATTCAGTTGCCCTGGCAAGATTCATAGTCTAATCCTGGAGAGGTTCAACGTATCGTTACGTTCATTCAGGAGCACACCATGAGTAAAATTGGCATTAACGGATTTGGACGCATTGGACGCCTGGTACTTCGCCGCCTGCTGGAGACGAAAGACAGCAACACCGTGGTCGCAATTAATGATTTAACCTCCCCCAAAGTTCTGGCCTACCTGTTAAAGCACGATTCAAACTATGGCCCCTTCCCCTGGAGTGTGGATTTCACCGAAGATTCGCTGATTGTCGATGGAAAATCGATCTCGGTGTATGCCGAAAAAGAGGCGAGCCATATTCCGTGGAAAGCGGCCGGGGTCGATCTGGTGGTAGAGTGCACCGGTTTTTACACCTCTCAGGAAAAATCACAGGCACATATTGAGGCGGGCGCGAAAAAAGTGCTGATCTCTGCGCCGGCCGGGGAGATGAAAACCATCGTCTTTAACGTCAATGACGACACCATCGACGCCAGCGACACCATTATCTCCGTCGCCTCCTGCACCACCAACTGCCTGGCGCCGCTGGCCAAAGTGCTGCATGACGCATTCGGCATAAAGGTGGGCACCATGACCACCATCCACGCGTATACCGGCACCCAGGCGCTGGTGGATGGCCCGCGCGGTAAGGATCTGCGCGCTTCCCGGGCGGCGGCAGAGAATATTATTCCCCATACCACTGGCGCGGCGAAGGCCATTGGGCTGGTGATCCCGGCGCTAAGCGGCAAACTGAAGGGTCACGCCCAGCGCGTACCGGTGAAGACCGGCTCCGTGACTGAACTGGTCTCGATTCTGGAGAAAAAAGTGACCGTGGAGGAGATCCACCAGGCGCTGAAAAAAGCCACCGAGGGCAATGAGTCCTTCGGCTATACCGACGAAGAGATTGTCTCTTCCGACGTGATCGGCTCGCATTTTGGTTCGGTATTTGATGCCACCCAGACCGAAGTGACCGAGGCCGGTGATGTGCAACTGGTAAAAACCGTTGCCTGGTATGACAACGAATATGGCTTTGTCACCCAGCTGGTGCGCACGCTGGATAAATTTGCCGCACTGTAATCGCATCGCGGGCAGCCCTGCTGTCCGCGCCTTGTGAATAGGTGCAAGTTTTCCCTTTCGTGACTCTGTTATAACAACCACTTACTTCAGAAGGAGCGTTGTTATGGAATCACTCAGCCGCGAAACACTCGAACGCCAGATGGCGCAGGCCGTCAGCCAGGCCACGACCTTCCACATCTGGCCCGAAGGCGAAGCGCCGGGTGCCGCCGCCAGCGATGCGGTCTTTACCCCCGAACCGAAACATACTGGCACCTCTGACTACGATCGTTCCGTGACCGGGGTGCGCGCTCCGCAGATCACCGTCTATGCCCCTGCCCGGCCGAACGGTGTGGGGATCCTGGTTGCACCGGGTGGCTCTTATCGCCGCGTGGTGCTGGATAAAGAGGGCAGCGCCCTCGCCTCGTCCTTTAATCAGCGCGGTTATACCCTGTTTGTAATGACCTACCGGATGCCCGGCGACGGCCACGAGGAGGGTGCCAATGCGCCGCTGGCCGACGTGCAACGCGCCATGCGCACCCTTCGCGCCAGAGCGGCCGAGTGGAAGCTCGACGCAAGCCGCATCGGCGTACTCGGCTTCTCGGCGGGGGGGCACGTCGCCGCGAGCCTCGGTACACGGCATGATGAACCGGTCTACACACTGCGGGATGCCATCGACGAGCATGACGCCCGCCCGGCCTTTATGGCGCTGGTCTACCCGGTGATCACGATGCACGCAGATATCGACCATCCCGGTTCGCGCCATGAGCTGATTGGTGATACGCCAACCGCGGAACAGATTCGCCATTACTCGCTGGAGGATCGCGCCAGTGCCGACGCCCCGCCCACGTTTTTGCTGCATGCCGTGGACGATCCGGCAGTAAAAGTGGAGAACAGCCTGGTGATGTTTAACGCCCTGCGTCGGCTGGGCGTACCGGTGGAGATGCATCTGTTTGAGCGCGGCAAGCATGGATTCGGCATACGCGATGCGCAGGGATTGCCGGCGGCCATCTGGCCGGAGTTGATGATGAACTGGATAGCGACAAAGGTATAAGTAAAACGGCAACCTGGCGATTGTCATGCCCGTCAGTTAAGCAATTCGGCGTTTCTACGTCACTCAAGTGGAAAGATTCCGTTCACTCAGGCATCTCTTCTGCGTTGAACGGAACCCTTCCACCGTGCTTAACTATCAGGCATAACTAACTTCGGGTTGCCGTTGCTATCAGGACTGCAAATAGACCACCTGCGTCTGCAGATACTCATGCAGACCATGTTTGCCATCCGCCCCGCCGATCCCCGATTTCCGCCAGCCGGCGTGGAAGCCCTGCATCGCCTCGAAGTTTTCGCGGTTGATGTAGGTTTCGCCGAACTTCAGCCCTTTGATGGCTTTCATCGCCACGTTGAGATCCTGGGTGTAGATAGACGAGGTCAGACCGTAGTCGCTGTCGTTCGCCATGGCCAGCGCATCGTCCAGGGTGTCGAACACCACCACCGGCAGCACCGGACCGAAGGTCTCTTCGTGCATGATGGTCATCTCCTGGCGCACATCCAGCAGCAGCGTCGGCGGGTAGTAATAGCCCTTGCCCGCTACCGCTTTACCGCCGAGCACCACTTTCGCCCCCTCCTGCACCGCGCGCGCCACTTTCTGCTCGACGCGCTCCAGCGCCGCGGCATTGATCAGCGGCCCCATAGCAATATCGTTGCGCTCGGCCGGATTGCCGAACTGTACGGCTTTCATCGCCTCGCCCAGGCGATTGACAAAGCGGTCGTAAATCCCTTTCTGAACATACACGCGCTCGGCGCAGTTACAGACCTGCCCGGTGTTGATCACCCGTGAATCGACGATAGCCTTCACCGCCAGCTCCAGGTCAGCATCATCCATCACGATGGCCGGGGCTTTACCGCCCAGCTCCAGGCAAACTTTGGTGATGTTTTTCGCCGCTGCGGTCATGATCTTCTCGCCCGCCCCTACGCTGCCGGTCATGCTGACCATCGCCACTTTCGGGTTGCCCGCCAGCTCCTGACCCACGGTTTCACCGCGCCCCAGCACCAGGTTAAAGACCCCTTTCGGCAGGCCGATCTCATCCACAATTTTAGCGAAGGCGATGGCGTTATTCGGCGTGAACTCGCTCGGCTTGATGACAATGGTATTACCGGTCAGCAGCGCCGGCGCCAGTTTGCGGGCAATCAGGAAGAACGGGAAGTTCCACGGCAGAATGCCGGTGGTGACACCGAGAGCACGTTTGAACAGCAAAATGTTCTCACCCGGGCGATCGCTTTGCAGGATCTCCCCTTCGTAGCGACGCGCCCACTCGGCCATATAGTCGATATAGTCAGCGGTAAAGTTCACTTCAACGTCGGCCAGCTGCTGGATCTTGCCGCCCTCGGCGACAATCAGGGCGCTAATTTCGCTGGCGCGCTCACGAATGCCTGCTGAAATTTTACGTAACCAGCCAGCGCGTTCGATAGCAGGCAGCGCTTCCCAGCCAGCCTGAGCGCGTTCAGCCGCGTCGATCGCCTTGCGGGCATCTTCAGCGCTACCATCGGGAATACGGGAAATGACCTCTTCGGTAGCCGGGTTGATCACATCAATCCAGGCATCACCCTGCCAGGCTACAAACTGTCCATCGATATACATAGGATGTTGTACGGGTACTGTCATGACCTGCTCCTGTAATTACACTGTTTTTAACAAGTAAAATTATTGTTAAAAACTACAGATACAGACCCGCATTCCTACTGTATCGCGCTGTTTTTGTGAGACATCTCAAAAAAGAATCGCGTCAGCAACCCATTGTCATTACATTACGGTAACAAAGAATGCCCGTTTGCGAAAAAGCCATCGCAAACGGGCAGAAAATTACAACAGTGAGCGACTGGTCAGGGCGTCGGTGAGAACGGCGTCGTTACGCAGGATCTGCCAGGCCGCCTCCACATCCCGGGGAATATCAACGTGCGCGATAAAGTCGTGTCCTGTCGGGCCATAGCCATTGATATCATCGCGCAGGCGCGGCAGCTCGCCCAGCACCAGCGATAGATAGCGCTCTACCGGCCACAGCCCTTCGCCACCGCCGCTGAATACCAGGCCATCTTCACTGTTCTGCAGCTGCGGTACGAGGCCCGGATGGCTGATCCACTGGGGCGCAGCCGGTTCATCCCGACAGACGCGAGCGAAGGTCGCCATGGTGCGGCGCTGCATGGTGGGGTCCTGCACTACAATCACCCGGCTCGCCGGCAGCGGATGATGCTGCATCAGCGCCCAGCTAAAGCGCGCATTCTCACCGCAGTTGGTGGACTGATCTTCTATCACCACCCGTTCAGCCGGAATATGCCAGAACTGCTGAGCGATCTCCGCCAGGATGGCGGCCTCGGCCTTACCGGTGGTCCGCACCCTGTTATAAAGCGGGTGCTGCGCAATGGCGGCGTATAAAAAGGTAGTGGAGTGGCCAATACCGCCGCTTATCAACAGCGGAACGTTGAGATCGGCTGCCAGACGGCAGGCCGCATCGATTGAGGGGATCACCGCATTCCCTGCCAGCACCACCAGATCGGCCTGTGGAGGCGCCGCCGAGTGCGTTAAGTGCTCTTCCGCAAGCCACACGCCAAGGGTATTTACCGCTGCCAGCGTTTTATCCGGCAAACACGGGAAGATTGTTAGCGTCATCGTTACCTCCTTCCATCTCTTTAGCTCAGGGTAACGTGCAGGTCGGCCATGAATAGAGGATCTCTCTGAAAGCCGAAACGAGAGTTACCTTATGAAACGAGAGTTACCTTATAAGGATAGTGGAACGGGCATAGCCTCGGCTTATTTACCTGAGTTGCTCCAGGTATGATTCTCATTCTTCGATGCTGATCTAAATTCGGGTCTATGCTTAATCCTGAACATCAAAGGAGAATGCTATGTCAGACCAAAATATCGATAATGACGCAAAGTATGCGGGCGAAAAAGCCAAAAACAAACTGGATGAAGCAGCCGGCGCTGCGCAGCAGCAATTTGGTAAAGTTTTCGACTCCCCTGAGCATGAGTTCAAAGGCGCGGGTCGTAAATACGCTGCGAAAGCCAGCGATGTCCTGACTGACGTGACGGATACCGTGAAAAATAATCCACTGAGTGGCTTAATTGCCGCGGGTGCAGTGGGTGTCGTACTGGGCCTGCTGTTGGGCCGTAAGTAAGACTAAGGGCCTTCGGGCCCTTTTTTATTTATTCGTTAGTCATCTCTCCGCCATATCAGGCTTTTCTTCCTCCGCTGGACATTCTGACTCTTCATTATTGACGTCGGCACGCTGCGCCAGCTCCAGCGAACTCGCGCTGGCTGGGTCAAAAAGCGCCAAACTCTCAACCTGATCGAGCATAATCACCCTTCTGAAGGCCATCGCGCTTTCGGGTTCTGAATCCAGGGTAATGTCATGATCTGCATACCAGCGACTGTAGTTATGCTCAATACACAGACTCATCGTTTTGCCATCGCGGTAGCCGCTTAACATCGGGATCAGAACGATATTGGCCGTTTTTTCATATTCCAGACTCGCGGTATGCACCATCCCGACATAGATTCGGCGCGACTTGAGGGTCACCAGTGCCAGCTCCCCCGCCTCCATACATTGATAAAGCAGCTGCTCAATCCCGCTGGATTGCGCCAGCCGTTTATAGAGCATTTTCCTGCCTTCACCATCGAGCCGGGCGCTACCGGCCCAGTTTGAGCGGTAGAGACAAAAGAGGATGGCAAAAGCCAGCATCACCACCACCGGCGCCTGGATACCGAGAAAACTCCAGTTCATAAAGTCCACTTGCCAGTCGGCATAGCGTTCAGATGTGAAGTGGAATTTGTTGGCGAGGAAGGAGAGCATCAGCAGCAGTAACCAGAGCAGCCCTGTCGCCAGAACCCCTTGCAACACGAAGATACAGCCGTAAAGGGCGACAAGGAAATAGACATCCCAACCGAAAGAGCGCTTGATCTTAAATCGGGTGGAGAGGTCGCGGCTGGTGTACCAGTATCCACAGACCATCAACACCATAAATATCGCCGTTCCCACGTTACGCCCTCTTCAGCGCGGTCACATGGCGCAGAAAATCCTCGCGCACCGCTTTGCTTTTGAAATTAACCGATGCGTTACCATCTTGATCGATAATAATACGATCGCCGTCTTCGACGGCTTCGATGATCTCTTGTTGGCTCATGACCTGCAGTAAAGATTCCGGACTGGAAAAGAGGGAGCTGAATATGCGTCTCATATTATGGCTATCCTTATAGTGAAAACGATAAGCGTGGTAGAGGCTTGCCGCCGCTGCATTAAGGATATGCTGAAAATGAGGGGAAAAGCGTGCCTGGAAGAGAAATAGCGGCAGACCGGCCCGCTAATCATGTAAATTGCAGCACATTTGATTAACTGACTCGTATCATCTTCACTTGAATTTGTAATTGCGTCAGACATAGAATCATTAGCCCTCTAACTATTCAACAAAACTATAGGTAACAACCCTTATGCGCCTGCCTCAACGCGACCCCTATGCTCCTCGCGAGTGGCAGCCCCATGAAAAACCGATGCTGCTGGGATCGCCGTCAACCCCCGTGCACAGCACCCCCAAACGCGTGGCTTACGGCATTGTCGGGCTGTTGGTATGCCTGACCGGGGCGCTGGGCAATGCGATGGTTTCGGCAAACCTGCAAAACCTGCAGGGCACCTTTGCCGCCTGGTCAACGGAGATCGCCTGGCTACCTGCGGTTTACGTCATGACGAACGTCTCGATTAACTTGCTGCTGGTGAAGTTTCGCCAGCAGTTTGGCTTACGCGCATTCACCGAAGGTTTTTTGGTGCTCTATGTGCTGGTGACATTCTTTCACCTGTTTGTGAATGATCTTAGCTCTGCGCTGATGGTGCGCGCCGCTCACGGCATGGTAGCGGCGGCGCTGAGTTCGCTTGGGATCTATTATCAGATTCAGGCCTGGCCCGCCAAACACCGCTTAAAAGCCCTGACCATCGGCATCACCGGTTCGTCACTGGCCATTCCTATCGCCCGCCTCTTCTCTACCGAGCTGTTGCAGCTAGAAGAGTGGCGCGGCCTGTATCTGTTTGAACTGGGGCTGGCGCTGATTTCGCTGGGCTGCGTTATCGCCCTGAAGCTGCCCCCCGGCGATCGGCGAAAAGTTTTTGAGAAGAAAGATTTCATCACCTTTATTTTGCTGGCGCCGGGTATGGCGCTGCTGTGTGCGGTGCTGTCGCTGGGCAGGCTTGAGTGGTGGTTTGAAACCCCCTGGATCGGCTGGTCTCTGGCGCTGTCCCTGGTGCTGATCGTGACGGCGATTGTCTTTGAGCACAACCGCAGCAATCCGCTGCTGAACACGCGCTGGCTCTCCAGCGGCAGCATTGTGCGTCTGGGGCTGATTATGCTGCTGATCCGCATTGTGCTGGCGGAACAGAACACCGGTGTGATCGGCTGGCTGCAATATGTGGGACTGCAAAACGAGCAGATGACCCACCTGGCCTGGTCGATCTTCGCCGGTATCGCCTGCGGCATCACCGTCAGTTGCCTGACCATCAAACCCACAAAGCTCGCCTGGCCGATTGTTACCTCGCTGGTGTTAATGATTGTGGCCTCGCTGCTCGATAGCCAGTCCACCAGCCTGACCCGCCCGGATCAGCTCATGCTGAGCCAGTTCCTGCTCGGCTTCGGTAGCGCCTTCTTCCTTGCCCCTGCGATGCTGGCCGGCATTGGCGGCGTCATTGCCGATCCACGTAACCTGGTGAGCTTTTCGGTGCTGTTTGGAATGAGCCAGAACATTGGCGGCTTGCTGGGCTCGGCGATCCTCGGGACCTTCCAGACCTGGCGCGAGAAGTACCACTCCAGCATGCTGGCCGATCAACTCACGACCCTGAATCCGCTGGTGAATGAACGGTTGCATCTCTACAGCCAGATGTATCGCAGCCTGATTGGCGACAGCGCATTGCTGAGCACCCAGGCCGCCACCCAGCTACAAACTGTCAGCACGCTGCAGGCAAATATTCTGGCTTATAACGATACTTATCTTCTGACGGCGGGAATTGCGACCGTCACCCTGCTCTGGATTTTATGGCGATTGCTGCGGCTGCGTATCACGGCCAGGCTGGCGCTGAAAAGGGCAACAGGCAGTAAATAATGGATGTTAAAACAATGATCAATGCGTTATTTCAGGAGTGGTTATGAGTCAGCAGGATGCCGCCAAAGAGCAGGCCAATACCCGTAACAATTTGCGCGTGGTATCCGTGTTCGCCGCCGCCGCCATCGTCATCGTTGGCGTGCTGGTAATTCTCTACGCGTGGCAATTGCCCCCTTTCACTCGCCATACGCAGTTTACTGATAACGCCTACGTGCGCGGGCAGACCACCTTTATCAGCCCACAGGTCAACGGCTATATCACCGAGGTGCATGTACAAGATTTTGACCGGGTGAAAAAAGGTCAGCTCTTGCTGCAGATTGATGACCGCATCTATCGCCAGCGCGTACATCAGGCTGAGGCGCAGCTGGCGATGAAAATCGCGGCGCTGAAAAATAACCAGCAACAGCGTAAAAGTGCCGAAGCGGTGATCCTGCGTAACGACGCGGCGCTGAAAAACGCCCGGGCGCAGAGTCTGAAAACTCAGGCCGACCTGAAGCGGGTGAAGGATCTTACTGCCGACGGCTCGCTCTCGATTCGTGAGCGCGATGCTGCCCTGGCGAGCGCGGCACAGGGCAACGCCGATATCGACCAGGCCAAAGCGACGCTGGAGATGTCACGTCAGGATTTGCAGACGGTCATTGTGAATCGCGGCTCGCTGGAGGCCGATGTCGAAAACGCTAAAGCGGCGCTGGAACTGGCGCAAATCGATTTACAAAACACCCGTATTGTCGCCCCGCGCGATGGTCAGCTCGGGCAGATTGCGGTGCGGCTGGGCGCCTACGCGACGGCCGGCACCCACCTCACTACCCTTGTCCCACCGCAACACTGGGTCATTGCCAATATTAAAGAGACGCAGCTGGCCAACCTGCGGGTGGGTCAGTCGGTGAAGTTCACGGTGGATGCCCTGAACGGCAAGGCCTATGAGGGCCGCGTCGAGAGCATCTCCCCGGCGACAGGGGTCGAGTTCAGCGCCATCACGCCGGATAACGCTACCGGCAACTTTGTGAAGATTGCACAGCGGATCCCGGTGCGCATCGAGGTGCTGGGTAAACCGGAGGCGTCTGCCCTGCTGCGCCCGGGAATGTCGGTCCAGGTGACGATCAATACGGAGGAGGAGAAATGACTCTTCGTCCAATGGCGGCGCTGACGATCGCCGTGGCCCTTGTTGCCTGCCAGTCGGTGGACGTCACGCCGGCCAAACCCTCGCTGCAGATCCCGGCCCAGTGGCGCGCCACGACTGGCCCCGCCAGCCCGGCAGAGCAGCTCTGGTGGCGCAATTTTCATGATAATCATCTCAACCAGTATGTGGATCAGGCGCTGCGCAATAATAGCGATGTGCTGATCGCCAGAGAGCGGATCAATGAGTATCAGGCGCAGGTGTATGCCTCCGAAGGAAGCCTGTTCCCGTCGCTGGATGCTGGCGTCAGCGGCACGCGGGCGCGGTCACAATCTGCCGCGACCGGCCAGCCTGTTTACGGCGCGCTCTATAAAGGCAGCCTGACGGCCAGCTATGACGTGGATATCTGGGGCGTGAACCGTAACAACGCCCGGGCTGCCGAAGCGTCGCTGGCAGCGCAGAAAGCAGCGGCTGCGGCCGCCGATTTGACGGTCGCCTCGTCGGTCGCGTCGGGGTATGTCACCCTGCTGGCGCTGGATGAACAGCTGCGGGTGACGCAATCTACGCTGAAATCCCGCGAAGAGGCGTACAACCTGGCGAAGCGGCAGTTTGAGACGGGCTACAGCTCGCGGCTTGAGCTGATGCAGTCGGACTCCGAGTTGCGCTCAACGCGGGCGCAGATCCCGCAGTTGCAACATCAGATAGTGCAGCAGGAGAACGCGCTGAGTTTGCTGCTGGGGGGAAATCCGGGAGAGGTGGCCCGCAGCGCAGAGTTCGACACGTTGACGCCCCTGCGCCTGCCGTCGCAGCTTCCTTCAACCCTGTTAAATCGCCGTCCTGACATTGTGCAGGCCGAGCGTCAGCTTATTGCGTCTGACGCAACGCTGGCCGCGTCGCGCGCCAGCCTGTTGCCATCCATCAACCTGACCGCCACCGGATCAGTACAGGATCGTACCCTGCCGGGCCTGCTGGATAATCCCCTGCAGCTGTGGAGCATCGGCGGCAGCATTCTGGCGCCGCTGTTGAACCGCCAGGCGTTGAATGCACAGGTGGACATCTCCCAGTCTCAGCGTAACCAGGCGCTCTATCGCTATGAGAAAGTGGTCCGTAACGCCTTTGCCGAGGTAAATGACAGCCTGGACGCCATTACCCGCTATCGCGAGCAGCTGCAAGAGCTGCTGGCACAGCAAGAGGTGGCGCAAGAGACGCTGCGCATTGCCCGGAACCGCTATCGCAATGGGTATTCCTCGTATCTCGACGAGCTGGATGCCCAGCGCACGCTGTTCTCGGTGCAGACCAGCGTGGTACAAGCCAAAAATAACCTGCTGCTGGCGCAGATCGATTTGTATAAAGCGTTGGGCGGCGGATGGTCTGATAAAAACTAAGGGGTCAGTCTATGCAGCAGCAGTGGTCGGCAGTAGATAATTATATGATTTCTGAGCTTATCCCCCAGGATGAGGTGCTGGAGAAAGTGCTTGAAAACAACCAGCGCGCGGGCTTGCCCGAACACGATGTAGCCGCCAACCAGGGGCAACTGCTGGCCCTGTTTGTGCGTATGACGCAGGCCCGGCGCATACTGGAAATTGGCACGCTGGGGGCGTACAGCAGCATCTGGATGGCGCGCGCCCTGCCTGCTGACGGCAAGCTGACAACGCTGGAGGCCGACCCGACCCATGCCCGGATTGCCCGGCAAAACATCCACCTGGCCGGTCTGGACGATCGCATTGAGCTCATTGAAGGCCCGGCGTTACGGTCTCTGGAAAATTTCGGCGACGTTGCGCCCTTCGACATGATCTTTATCGATGCCGATAAACCTAACAACCCCGGCTATCTGGAGTGGGCGTTGCACTACTCGCGCCCTGGCACGTTAATCGTCGGAGATAACGTGGTGCGCGACGGCGAAGTGATTAACCGCCAAAGCGACGACGCGCGCGTACAAGGGGTGAGGCGCTTTATCGAGATGATGGGCGATAACCCTCGCCTGAGCGCCACCGCGCTGCAAACCGTAGGGGTTAAAGGCTGGGATGGGTTTACGCTGGCGCTCGTGAACGGTTAATGAGGAGAGCCCCTTATGCAGAGCATTGATTCCCTGAGCGCACCGGGCGGAGTCTGGATTAACCCGCCAGCTGATCACCGCCTCGACGGTGAGACATTACGCCTGACCAGCGACGCCAATACCGACTTCTGGCAAGGGACCTGGTATGGCTTTCACCGACACAGCGGGCATGCGTTCGGCTTTTATCTGTCGGAAGATTTCACGGTTCAGGTCAAGGTCGAGGGTGAATTTTCCCGGCTGTACGATCAGGCTGGGCTGTTCATCTGTGAAAGTGAAACCTGTTGGGTGAAAGCGGGCATTGAGTTTAATGACGCCCAACCGGCGATCGGCAGCGTCGTAACCCGCGGCACCTCTGACTGGTCGACGGGCCTCTTTCCCGGCGATCCAACGACTTTCTGGATGCGTGCCACCGTACAGAATGAGGCCCTGCGCATTCAGTACTCTACCGATGGTCAAACCTGGCCGCTGCTGAGACTCTGCCCCTGGCCACGCGGTAGAAAACAGTTCGTCGGAGTAATGGCCTGCACCCCGGAAAGAGCGGGTCTGGAGGTGATGTTCAGCGATTTCATACTGGGCCCCCCTAACGGGAAAGCGCTTCACGATTTGACGTAGCAGCCCGCGAAGCGGAGCGCGTTCAGGCAATGAGCCTGGGCGCCTGTCTGGACGAGGTGACGAAGTCCGGCGCGGAACGGTATCGACTCGCTGGCTAAGCATTTCTGCGCAGACCAAAAACCTGTCCCGAGCGAAGAATAATGAAAAAGATTGTGCTGGTTCTCTTTGTATTGGCCGCCTTTGCGGCCAACTCGGTGCTCTGTCGTATCGCCTTAAAACAGGGCTACGCCGACCCCGAAACCTTTAGCCTGCTGAGATTAATCGAGGGGGCAGCCGCGTTGTCTCTCTGGCATGGTGTTCTGGGAAGAGTCAAAGAGATCCGCTGGAACATCACCGATGCACTACTGCTGTGCGCCTACGTATTATTTTTCTCCATCGCCTATGTCCGGCTCAATACGGCCACCGGCGCATTGCTGCTATTTGGCGCGGTGCAGGTCTGCATGATCGGCTGGAGCCTGTTAAAAGGGGAAAAACTTAGCCGTTTCAAATCTGTCGGGATCGTGATTGCCGTCGGCGGGCTTATTATGCTGCTGCTTCCTGGCGCTACCGCCCCTCCCCTTATTCCGGCCTTGACGATGGTCGTTTCAGGTATGGCCTGGGGGGCATACTCTGTGCGCGGGAAAAATATCACCTCTGCGGCCGGGAGTACGGCGGGCAATTTTATCCTCAGCGTGCCCATCGTTTTGATTCTTAGCCTGTTTCGACAGCAACCCGCTCATATCGAGAGCCACGGTGTTTTCCTTGCGCTGCTCTCAGGGGCCCTGGCGTCGGGTATCGCCTATGTACTCTGGTATCAGCTGGTGGCCCGCCTCTCTTCTGTCACCGCCAGCACCCTGCAGTTAAGCGTCCCATGCCTTGCGGCACTCGGCGGCGTGCTGTTTCTGGGGGAAGTGCCGGACGGGCGCCTCTTACTCTGCACCCTGATCGTGCTGGCAGGCATCGCCATGGTGATCGCGTCCGATCAAAAAACGCGTAGCAGCGTCGATTAACAAAAAAGGAGCCGCTATGTCAGCCGGGGATTTATCAAGGATGGGCAGCGCTGTTTAACGACCAAACGCCCCTCTTCCTGACTGGCTGAATAGCGTCGTTGAGATGCTCTGATAATGCAGCGCACAAGAAAGCGAAAAAGGGCGAAATGCCCTTTTTCGCTTCGCATGCTTAAGGTGTGATTTGCTCCATCGCCTGTAGGATACGCTTATCGGATATGGGATAAGGCGTGCCTAATTGCTGGGCGAAGAAGCTGACGCGCAGCTCTTCAATCATCCAGCGGATCGCCTGCACGTCTTCATCATCGCGGCGCGCTGGCGGCAGCTTGTTCAGCCACTGTTGCCACGCCTGCTGCACGCTCTCCACTTTCAGCATCTGGGCGCGATCCCGGTGCGGATCGACGGCCAGCTTCTCCAGGCGCTTTTCAATCGCATTGAGGTACCGCAGCGTGTCGCCCAGGCGCTTAAAGCCGTTGCCGGTAACGAAGCCACGATACACCAGCCCTGCCATTTGCGCTTTCACGTCAGACAAGCCCAGCGCCATGGTCATATCCACGCGACCCTTCAGCCGTTTGTTGATATTAAAGACCGCGGTGAGGATCTGCTCGACCTGTTTCGCGATCTCTACCACGGTGTCGTTCAGCTCTGCGCGTACTTTTTCGTGCAATTTCGCAAAGCCCTCTTCGCTCCAGACCGGGCCGCCCGCTTCGTCGATAAGCTTATCCACACCACAGGCGATACAGTCATCGATCAGGTCCAGCACTTTGCCGTAGGGGTTGAAGTAGAGCCCCAGCTTGGCCTTGTTAGGCAATTTCTCGTGCAAGTACTTGATAGGCGACGGAATGTTCAGCAACAGCAAGCGACGCAGCCCGCGCCACATCTGCTGTTGCTGTTCCTGCGGATTATCAAACAGCTTGATGGCCACGCTGTCACGCTCATCCACCAGCGCCGGCCAGGCTTTTACCTTGTAGTTACCGCGTTTCTGCTCGTAGCTTTCCGGAAGCTGACCAAAGCTCCAGATATGCAGCCCGCTCTGCTCAATACCGTCGTCGGCCACCGCAGAGAGCGTCTCCTGGACCTTGCCTTTCAGCGCCTCTTTCAGCGCCGTCAGGGAGCGACCTTCCTGCAGCTTTTTGTTTTTGTCGTCGACCACGCGGAAGCTGATTTTCAGGTGATCGGGCACCTGATCCCAGTTCCAATCGTCCCGGTCGATGGTGGTACCGGTCATGCGGCGGAATTCACGCTCCATGGCATCCAGCAGCGGCAGCTCCAGCGGCGTGACGCGGCCTAAAAACGCCTCGGCGTAGTTTGGCGCGGGCACAAAATTACGCCGTACCGGTTTTGGCAGCGATTTGATCAAGGCAATCACCAGCTCGCGGCGCAGGCCAGGGATTTGCCACTCAAACCCGCTCTCTTCCACCTGGTTTAACAGCGGCAGCGGAATGTGGACGGTGACACCATCCGCATCCGTGCCCGGTTCGAACTGGTAGGTGAGACGCAGTTTGAGATTGCCCTGATGCCAGAAGTTCGGGTAATCGAGCTTGCTGACCGACTCCGCCCCCTCTTTGATCAACATGCTCTTCTCAAAGTTGAGCAGGTCCGGCGTCTCTTTACTCGCCTTCTTCCACCAGCTGTCGAAGTGGCGGGCAGAGATCACGTCGTGGCTGATGCGCTGGTCGTAAAACTCAAACAGCGCCTCGTCGTCCACCAGAATGTCGCGGCGACGCGATTTATGCTCCAGCTCTTCCACTTCGGCGCGCAGCTTCAGGTTCTCGCGGAAGAACGCATGGCGCGTCTGCCAGTCGCCTTCCACCAGCGCATGACGGATGAACAGCTCGCGGCTGAGGGCCGGGTCAATCTGGCTGTAGTTCACCTTACGTGCAGCGACAATCGGCAGGCCGTAGACGGTGACCTTTTCGGTTGCCATCACCGCCCCCTGCGCCCGCTCCCAGTGCGGCTCACTGTAGGAGCGTTTCAGCAGGTGCTGAGCGACTGGCTCAACCCATTCCGGGTCGATGCGTGCCGCGATGCGCCCCCACAGGCGGCTGGTTTCGACCAGTTCTGCCACCATGGTCCATTTCGGCGGTTTCTTGAATAAACCAGAACCCGGGAAGATGGAGAAACGCGCATTGCGTGCACCGGTAAATTCTTGCTTATCCGCATCCTTCATCCCGATGTGGGACAGTAGCCCGGTCAGCAGCGCAATGTGAATCTCACGGTACTCCGCCGGCTCGCTGTTCACAGGAATGCCCAGCTCTTTCACCACCTGACGCAACTGGGTATAGATATCCTGCCACTCGCGCACGCGCAGATAGTTGAGGAAATCCACCCGGCACTGGCGGCGGAACTGGTTCGAGGAGAGCGCTTTTTGCTGCTCACCCAGGTAGTTCCACAGGTTCACGAAGGCGAGGAAATCGGACTCTTTATCGTGGAAGCGGCGATGTTTTTCGTCGGACGCCTGCTGCTTATCCATTGGGCGTTCGCGCGGATCCTGAATCGACAGCGCCGAGGTGATAATCATCGCCTCACGCACGCAGCCATGTTTTTGCGCTTCCAGCACCATACGCGCCAGACGCGGGTCGACCGGCAGTTGGCTGAGCTGGCGGCCCAGCGGCGTCAGTTTATAGGCGGTTGCCTGCTCATCGGTGGTAATGGCGCCGAGCTCTTCCAGCAGGCGCACGCCATCCTGGATGTTGCGTTTATCCGGCGCTTCAACGAACGGAAACGCGGCGATATCGCCCAGCCCCAGCGCGGTCATCTGCAGAATAACGGACGCCAGGTTGGTGCGCAGAATTTCCGGGTCGGTAAACTCCGGGCGCGAGAGGAAATCGTCTTCCGAATAGAGACGAATACAGATCCCTTCCGACACACGGCCGCAGCGGCCCTTACGCTGGTTGGCCGACGCCTGGGAGACCGGCTCAATCGGCAGACGCTGCACTTTGGTGCGGTAGCTGTAGCGGCTGATGCGCGCCGTACCCGGATCGATAACGTATTTAATGCCCGGCACGGTGAGCGAGGTTTCCGCCACGTTGGTAGCCAGCACGATGCGGCGCCCGCTGTGCGACTGAAACACGCGGTTTTGCTCGCTGTTCGACAGGCGGGCATACAGGGGCAGAATCTCGGTATGGCGCAGGTCGCGCTTGCTCAGCGCATCGGCGGTGTCGCGGATTTCGCGCTCGCCGCTCATAAAGATCAGGATATCGCCCGCGCTTTCGTTACCCAGTTCGTCAACGGCGTCGAAAATCGCCTGCAGCTGGTCGCGTTCGGTATCGTCTGCCTCTTCAACAATGGGACGATAGCGTACTTCGACCGGATAAGTGCGGCCCGACACTTCGATGATGGGCGCGTTGTTAAAATGCTTAGAGAAGCGCTCCGGGTCGATGGTCGCGGAGGTAATAATGATTTTGAGATCCGGACGACGCGGCAGCAACTCTTTCAGGTAGCCGAGCAGGAAGTCAATGTTCAGGCTACGCTCGTGGGCTTCATCGATAATGATGGTGTCGTACTGCATCAGCAGGCGGTCCTGCTGGATCTCCGCCAGCAGGATACCGTCGGTCATCAGTTTGACCATGGTGTTATCGCTGACGTGATCGCTAAAGCGCACCTTATAACCGATGCAGCCGGCGGGCTCCGTTTGCAGCTCTTCGGCAATACGGTTCGCCACGGTACGCGCCGCCAGACGGCGCGGCTGGGTGTGGCCTATCAGCCCTTTTACCCCGCGCCCCAGCTCCATGCAGATTTTGGGCAACTGGGTGGTTTTACCGGAGCCCGTCTCCCCCGCCACGATCACCACCTGGTGGTCGCGTACGGCCTCGAGAATGTCCTGTTTCTTCTGGCTGACCGGCAGATTTTCCGGATAGGTGATGGCCGGACGCGCGGCTTCGCGCAGCACGACCTTCCCGGCCGCCTGTTCAATCTCTTTCGCCATCTCCTGATAGATGGCCTGTTGTGCATCAGGATTTTTAACCTTTTTCACACCGTGCAGGCGTCGCGCAAAGCGCTGCTTGTCGCGCAGCGTTAAAGCGTCGAGCTGCTGCTGGAGCATCGGGAAGGTCAATTTCTGTTGTTCTGTCATAGCGTTAAGGGGCAGTGCACTGCCGGATAAAATCTCATTTTAATGATTGTTATAGAGTACCACACCGAGGCATTACGCGCCTTATTCAAAAAATTCGAACATAGGCTTCGATATATTGCGCTATCCCTATGGCAGGATTGTGAATAGAGTGTCATCAAGCAACGGGGTTACCCCCCTTCAATCAAACAAAAACAGGAATCACCCATGAGTAAAGTATTAGTTTTGAAATCCAGTATTCTGGCAGGGTACTCTCAGTCTGGTCAGCTTTCTGATTACTTCGTTGAACAGTGGCGTGAACAGCACACCGCTGACGAAATCACCGTGCGTGACCTGGCTGCAAACCCGATCCCTGTGCTGGATGGCGAACTGGTGGGCGCACTGCGTCCGAGCGATGCCCCTCTGACGCCACGTCAGCAGGAAGCGCTGGCGCTGTCTGATGAACTGATTGCTGAACTGCAGGCGCACGATGTTATCGTGATTAACGCCCCAATGTATAACTTCAACATCCCAACCCAGCTGAAGAACTACTTCGATCTGGTGGCGCGTGCTGGCGTAACCTTCCGTTATACCGAGAGCGGCCCGGAAGGTCTGGTGAAAGGTAAACGTGCGATCGTGCTGACCAGCCGCGGCGGTATTCACAAAGATACCCCAACCGACCTGGTTGCTCCGTACCTGACCGTGTTCCTGGGCTTTATCGGTATCACCGACGTGAACTTCGTGTTCGCTGAAGGTATCGCTTACGGTCCGGAAGTGGCGACCAAAGCGCAGAATGACGCCAAAGCGGCAATCGACGGCTTTGTCGCAGCCTAAGTTTCTCCCCTCTCACCGCCCGGTGGGGGGGGTTCTTTTCTGCCTGATTTACTTCAGACCCTCTGATAACCACGCGATAACAAAGCACACGAGCGCCACAAGCGAGACGACGACGGGCCATGTCATAAAAGCATGCACTGTCATCTCTTCTTCTTTTTTAATATCCGCCAGACGGGCAAGCGCCCTCTTCTCATCCCGCGCATTGACCTCTTCAAACAGTTTTTGATATCCCTGCTGCTTTAATTGCGTCGCGCCCTGAAGATCGCTTTTTGGCAATGCTTTAACGGTATTCCCTTTTCTGAAAAAGAAAAACTCAGGCATCTCTGTTCCTTTATTGCAAAGCTGCGTGACCTTCAACATTACGGGGGGCGGCGTACTATTTCCATCATTTTCAGGCGAGCAACAGCTACCGCTGCCCTGGTAGGTTTCAGCACACGATTTGAACTGAGGGCTTCCGTCAGTTAACAACGCAGCATGACAGCCCGATTCCTGAGCCGCTTGTAGAGCTAACCAGGCGGCAAGTTGAGTGACGATTTTGCTTTAGCCGTTCCGTTATAACGAACATGGAACCTTATCAGGGTCCGCAGAATGTAATTGAATAATGTCAGCTTAGAGTGAACCACCCACGTTATGTGTATAAATGAAAAAAATCTGTTTTCCCCTTCAAGCTCTGTTAACTTGAATGAATATGAAAACACACTCCGCTCTATTCCATTCAATTATTATCACCTGTCTGACTCAGGTGGGATAAAGTTCGCCATTTTCCCGCCGGTAAGGCGGGCCTTACCGGAAATTAACCAGTGAGGTAAACAATGGACACCGCTACAGTAACTCCATCAGAACAACCTACTTTGCATCTGTTATGTGGAAAAATTGCATCAGGTAAATCCACACTGTCAGCAAAGCTGGGAGCCTCACCCGGCAACGTCGTTGTCAGTGAGGATCATTGGCTGGCTGCTCTCTTTGCTAAAGAAATGCACTCCATATCTGATTATGTCCAGTATTCCTCAAGGCTGAAAAATGCTATGAAGCCTCATCTGGTATCACTCCTCAAAGCAGGGTTATCGGTTGTTCTGGATTTTCCGGCAAACACACAAGCTAATCGTGAATGGATGATGCACATCATTAAGGAGTCAGGTGCCAGGCATAAGCTGCACTATCTGAACGTATCAGATGAGGTATGTAAATCCCGCTTACGCGTGCGTAATACGGAAGGCGGGCATGAATTTTCGGCTACAGATCAACAATTTGAAACTATAACGCGTTATTTTTCAGAGCCAACGGCAGATGAAGGTTTTGATATTGTTGAATATCACTAAATTTATTTTTCAACTAATAAGCCGCCCACTGGCGGCTTATTAGTTTTCCCTCTTTTTAGATCACATACGGTATTAAAGCGCACTTAACTTCCGGTTTGTGATACTGCATCCTCGGCATCGCCCAATGTGGAGGCAAAAGCCAGGATAAGCTCATTCACTTTTTCAGGCCGTTCTTGCTGTATCCAGTGCCCCGCGCCTTCAATGATGACCGAATCACGCAGGCGCGGAACGAGCCCTGGCATATCGGCGATGATTTGATCCATACCGGGCATCGCAAGCCCGACATCGCGAGACCCAACGGCAAACAGCGCTGGTATTTCGATTCGCATACCTTGCAGACTGGCCTGTAGTTGCCAGTTGCGATCCAAATTTCGGTAATAATTCAGGCCGCCACGAAAACCACTGCGTGTAAACGAGGTAACGTACGACTGAAAATCACTTGTCGAGAGCCATTCGGGCAGACTGCCTGGCTCGGGAAGGTCTTCCAGCATTCCACGCGCAGGCGTGATCATGCCAAAAGGATTTGGGGTGCCGTCTCCCGGCAGGCGTTCACCTGCCTCCCCCGACGCAGCATGGTATATCTTGCGCAACGACGTCGTCACGTCTTGTTCTAACTCCTTCTCAGCGACCCCTGGCTCCTGAAAATACAGCGTATAGAACAGCGCGTCGGCCGTGCGTGGAAAAATCTGCGTTGGGGACATGGGCGGGCTCGCCATCATTGGCACTCCAAATGCGACAACGCCACTGACACGATCTGGCCGCATGAGTGCTATCTGCCATGCGATGGTAGCGCCCCAATCGTTACCGACAATAACGGCACGTTTAATCGAGAGCGCATCCATTAAGCCAATCAGGTCACCTACAATATGAAACAATGTGTACTCGTCCGTCGCGAGATGCGTGGATGAATCACCGTAACCACGCATGTCAGGCGCAATGGCGCGGTAGCCTGCCGCTGCCATTGCTGGGATCTGGTTATGCCATGAATGCGACGTCTCTGGAAAACCATGACAAAACAGTACAACCGGCCCTTCACCTGCTTCGAGATACGAAAGTGTTATTCCGTTCACATTGACTGATTTGCGCTGCATGACATTCTCCCGAGTTAATAAAGTGTTCAGGGGCTTTGTAAGCGTACAAGTAGCATACACGTGGTATTACAGATTCCGCCAATGCACGAAGCAGACCGTTTGAAGAGACGGGGGGACTGCTAAAAGCGAAACGCGGACATTCAGGTTTTTATCTGCCCACGTTCAGCCACCCTGGCCATCGTATCCATGGTCAGGTAGCCGTTTGTCAGTCCCTGCGAAAACGCGGCCGGCGCCGACGAACAGGGCAAAATCATGAAACCCAGGATAACAATGTCTCTGATACGAAATGTGTTCATTTTTATGACAATGAGATAGTTGTTCATAACCAGCCAGTATTGCCCTGATTTGCAGAGAATAGTGGCCGGGCTGCAACGACCTGTTCCAGGGCAATGTTTAGTACACTCTCCGCTCCTTGCACAAAGCGGAAATCAAAAGCAAGCGAAGACACCCCTACAACTCAAGACAGGCAGTGCGCAGCCCCTGCTTGCGCCATGGCTGCTCTCTCGTGCCGTTCATCTATACTGACTATTGCAGCGATGGTTGGCCTACCCGTGCTCAACAGAAAACGCTTAAATCAGGCGATCGTATCGATGCGTTAATCAAACAGGGGCTCCCTGGTCTACACACTCATCAGGCTTCAAAATTGAAAAGCGTCTATTTCTCCGGGAGATAATTAATGAAAGTCACTGAGTTTGTCTATTCTGCCTTAATCGGCATTGTTGCTAGCTGCCGTTCCATGACGCCGATGGCATCTATCGCTGCAGCACGCATTGCCGGGCGCAACACGTCGGGCCGTCTTTTACTGCTGGATCGTCCGCTATTCAAATTCGGCGCGTTAGCGATGGGTATAGGTGAACTCTTTGGCGACAAGATGAAGTCAGCGCCAGACCGCACCGTGTTTTTGGGCTTGTCAGCACGCGTAGCGAGTGCCGGGATTGCAGGCGCCGCATTGGCACCCCGCGGAAAAGAGAAAACCGGCGCAGCCGTCGCGATTTCTGCCGCTGTGCCACTTGCGTATGCCACCCTTGCGGCACGTAAAAAGGCCATCGCCGGGATGGGGCAGACCAGAAGTGGTCTGATTGAAGATACGCTCATCGTTGCTCTCGGAGCCGCGGTGGTCTTCATGGCAACGCGCCCAAATCGCCATTAAACACCCTCCTGCTTCAAAGGATGAGATCGGCAAGTCATCATGAAGCTGTCGGTTATCGATTCTGGCAAAAGCGGATGATGAGGTGAGCCATTTATGCTCATCAAATTTGCGGCGGAGCAGACTATAACGCGACGCCACACAACAATAGCACCTACCGGGTAGGTGCTTTGGTCTTAATAAAATGAATCAAACTCTGCCAAGCAGAATATTTAACATGCGGCGCAAAGGTTCGGCCGCGCCCCACAAGAGCTGATCACCTACCGTGAAAACCGAATAAATCGGGTCATTGTTTAGCGACATTTTCTTGTAACGGCCAATGCCCACCTGGAGCGAACCGCTGATATAAGCAGGTGTCAATTTGCTGACACTCTCCTCCTTGTTATTAGGCACATAGTTAACCCAGGGATGAGCATGCGCCACTAAATCTGCAAATTCCGCTTCGCTAACTTCTCGCTTGAGCTTCAGGGTTATGGCAGCACTGTGGCAGCGGATCACGCCGACCCGTATACACAAACCGTTTACCGGGATCGTTCCGGGAGACAGGCCAAGGATTTTGTTCGTTTCTGCCTCACCCTTCCACTCTTCACGGCTGTTGCCATCGCCTAAATCGCTATCAATCCATGGAATGATGCTACCCATTAGAGGCGCGCCGAAGTTCTGGGTCGGCATTTCAGCGCTATTAATCAGTTCACTGACCTTATTGACCAACGGAAGTACTGAACCTGAGGATGCCAGTTCATCGGCGGACAAATGGCTGCTTATGTAGGCGCATTGCGTGATTAATTCCCGTACATACTGAGCTCCGGCACCCGATGCGGACTGATAGGTCATCACGCTCATCCATTCAATGAGATCTGCCTTTATCAGCCCGGCGAGCCCCATCAGACTAAGCGTGATCGAACAATTGCCACCGACAAAGAGCTTGATACCTTCTTTGACGGCACGATCGATATGGGTGCGATTCACGGGATCGAGAATAATGCAGGCTCTTTTATCCATCCGCAGCGCTGAGGCCGCATCAATCCAGTAGCCCTCCCAACCATGAGCCATCAAGGCCTGGTAAACCGCTTTAGTATAATCGCCGCCCTGACACGTTATGATGATGTCCATTTCCGCAAGCGCATCAATGGAGTACGCATCTTTAAGCGTATAGCTTATGCCGTCAATGACAGGTCCCACAGCCCCTACGCTGGAGGTACTGTAAAAATGCGCAGAAATGTCCTTAAAATCATTTTCTTCCAGCATCCGCTGCAGCAAAACAGAACCGACCATTCCTCGCCAACCCACAATGCCAACTTGCTTCATATGCTTAACCTCAACAACGTTATGAGAATGTTAATTATTTTCGAAGCTCGTTATATCTCATCCCTAAATAAAGGTCATTACGAAGTGCATGGGATCAGGTGATTATTAAAATGTTTCATAAGGCATCAGCTTTTTTTATCCCTCTCACAGATGAAATACCTTATTAACTCTATGATATTGATGAGTATTATGTTAGAGCCATCTTAAAAATAGATGCAATTAAAGGAGAGAATACGCATTACTAACGTAGAAGAAGAGGCTCCCTTATGTCCGCTTTTGGCACGCAGCGGAGATCCGGGCATCTAGCCCAGGAATACGCCCAGGCTTTGAAAACCTGGGAATTGATAGCGTTTCAACGGGTATGGAAATCATCGACACCCTGGCGAGCGTAAACCCTGCCGGGGTGCCGAATCTTGCAGTAACAGGAAGATGTGTCTCATCGTCTGGTCGGTAATAAAAGAACCATGACCGGATCAATAAGTCAGATTCAGGGACCGGAATCGTCTCTGTTTGAAGATTAACGCACCATACACGGGCGTTTGTTATTAAACGTCCAGTCGGGGATCAGAAACTGCATACCCATAGCGTCATTCCGCGCGCCGAGACCGTGTTTTTGATAGAGCTCATTGGCTTTGATTACCTGATCCATATCCAGCTCTATCCCCAGGCCCGGGGCTGTGGGCACTTGTACCATGCCCCCTTTAATTTCAAACGGCTCTTTGGTCAGGCGCTGGTTGCCTTCCTGCCAGATCCAGTGTGTATCAATGGCCGTAATGTTTCCCGGTGCGGCGGCGGCCACGTGGGTGAACATGGCAAGCGAGATATCAAAGTGGTTGTTAGAGTGCGAGCCCCAGGTAAGACCGAAGTCATGACACATCTGCGCCACGCGCACCGAGCCCTGCATAGTCCAGAAGTGCGGATCCGCCAGCGGTATATCTACGGATTGCAGCGAAAGGGTATGGCTCATCTGACGCCAGTCGGTGGCGATCATATTGGTCGCGGTTTGCAGGCCGGTGGCACGTCGAAACTCCGCCATGACTTCACGCCCGGAATAGCCCTGCTCTGCGCCACATGGATCTTCCGCATAGGCCAGGGTGTCTTTCAGGTATTTACCAATGCTAATAGCTTCATCCAGTGACCATGCGCCGTTCGGATCCAGCGTCACGCGGGCCTGTGGGAAGCGTTTTGCCAACGCCACAATTGTCTCTGCTTCTTCTTCACCCGCAAGAACACCCCCTTTGAGTTTAAAATCGTTGAAGCCGTATTTTTCATACGCTGCTTCCGCCAGTCGTACGACCGTTTGTGGCGTCATGGCTTCATCGTGGCGTAATCTGTACCAGTCGCAAGCATCGTCTGGCTGACTCTGATAAGGCAGCGGCGTACGCTTGCGATCGCCAACAAAGAAAAGATACCCCAGCATTTCCACTTCGTTGCGCTGCTGACCCTCACCTAACAGCGACGCGACGTTAACCCCCAGGTGTTGGCCTAACAAATCCAGCAATGCCGCCTCCATCGCCGTTACAACATGGATAGCGGTGCGCAGGTCAAATGTCTGCAAACCACGGCCATCTGCATCAAGGCCAGAAAAATGACTGCGCGCAGCCTTCAGCACATTTTTATATTCACCTATGCTCTTGCCTATCACCAGCGTAGCCGCCTCTTCCAGGGTCTGACGGATCTTTTCGCCACCCGGAACTTCGCCCACGCCAGCATGACCAGAGTTATCTTTAATAATGACGATGTTCCGCGTGAAGAATGGCGCATGAGCGCCACTCAGGTTCATCAGCATACTGTCATGGCCCGCTACGGGGATGACTTTCATTTCGGTCACTACAGGCGTTGAATTAAAGATATTCATAATAATTTCCTTTCGGGTACAGACTAAACCGCGCTTAATATGCGCTCGATGTCAGCATTGAAATTATTCTGCGCTATTATCGGTAGCGCAGCGAGGGGCCAACAATTAAGACGTTGATACCTGAACGCGTTCAAATTGACGCGCCACAATTAGATAGCTGATCACCGCCAAAATACCGTGCGCAGCAACAAACCAGAGCGCGTTATTGAAAGATCCCGTTACTGCAACGACATAGCCGATAACAACAGGCGTTATAATACCGGCAATATTTCCGATACCGTTAAATACCCCGCCACACAAACCAATCATATTTTTGGGTGCGATATCAGATAATACGGCCCATCCAACGGCGGCAAAGCCTTTACCGAAGAACGCCATTGCCATCAGAAAAATAACGGCACTATTGGCATCGACAAAATTGGCGAACACCAGCATTGTTGAAAGCATCATCCCGATAATAAATGGAATCTTACGCGCTCTGGAGGGATGGACGCCTCTGGCAATGAGCCTGTCGGAGAGAAAACCGCCCAAAATACCGCCACTGAAACCACAAATTGCCGGTAAAGCGGCCACCCATCCAGCCTCCATGATGGTCATGCCGCGACCCTGAATTAAATACACCGGGAACCATGTGATAAAGAAATAGGTCAAGGCGGTGATACAATATTGTCCAAGATAAACAGCCCATAAATTACGATGCATAAAGAGTTGCTTCGCTTCCTGCCAGGTCACCCCTTTTTTGCCTTTTCCACGCTCGGCATCCAAATCAATCAGGGCCCCGCCTGATTTCATAAACGCCTTCTCCTCGTCGCTCAGGCGCGGATCCTTATGCGGTTCCTGATAAAAGATGAACCAGTAGACTGCCAGGACGAAGCCAACGCCCCCCATCCACAGAAAAACGTGTTCCCATCCCCACGCATGCGTCAGCCAGGCCATAATAGGGGCGAATACAACCACAGCCATATATTGACCCGAGTTGAACAATGCAGAGGCGAGCCCACGTTCACTTGTTGGAAACCAGCTTGAAACGATACGTGAATTAGCCGGAAACGCAGGCGATTCTACCAATCCGAGCATGAATCTCATGATGAAAAGCGTCATGGCGGCGGCTGCCCCTGTCATTCCCATCCAGCCGACAGTGCCCTGTAGCGCCGTAAAAAGTGACCATAACACCAGACTTGTGCCATAAACCCGTTTAGCACCGAAGCGGTCCAGCAACCACCCTCCAGGAATCTGCCCCAGCGCATACGCCCATGCAAATGCTGAAAAAATCATACCCAGCATGAGAGGATCCAACTGAAGCGCTTTTACCACTGACGTACCGGCAATCGACATCGTGGCACGATCGGCATAATTGATTACGGTGATAATAAAAATCAGCCCTAATACCCGGTAACGGTAACGCGGAACGCTGTACGTTACCGCCCCGGTGAGATCAGCGTCTTTACTTGTCATGATGGCTCTCTTTTATATAGATGTAGGGAAAGAGGTGGACATGAACTTAAACCTGATGCGGTGGTTGCTTACCGTTAAAGCAGGCAGCCAGGTTTTCCAGCACGATCTCGCCCATTGCAATACGGGTCTGTAAGGTGGCGCTGGCCCGATGTGGCTGCAAAGTGACATTTTTTAAAGCTAAAAAACCCTCAGGAACATGAGGTTCGTGAGCGAAAACATCCAGTCCTGCGCCGGCGATACGCCCTTGCGTGAGAGCGGCAAGCAGTGCGTCTTCATCCACCAGCTTGCCGCGGGCAATATTGATGAAATAACCGTCCCGGCCTAACGCATCAAGAACCGCATCGGTGATAATGAGTTGCCCGCCGTCTGCAGATGCGGCCAGTATAAGAACATCAGCGTCGCGCGCGAGCTGATTGATATCACTTATAAAACGGTACGCGAGGTCGGGGACAGGATTATTGCTGTTATAAAGGACCGTCATATTAAAGGCCTCAGCCCGGCGGGCAATCGCCTGCCCTACTCGCCCCATACCGACGATCCCCAGGGTTATGCCGGTGACTTTTCTGGCAAGAGGCAGGTTGGTCTGTGGCCACAGACCGTTTCGGACGACCTGCTCCGCTTCTCCCATCTGACGCAGCGTGGAAATCAGTAAACCAAAGGCCATATCCGCTACGTCGTCCGTGAGTACGCCCGGCGTGGTCGTCACGCTGATGCCCCGCTGCGCAGCATAATTCAAGTCCACCGCATCCGTGCCAATGCCGCTAATGGCGACAATTTTAAGCTGCGGCAGCTTTTCCATCATGTTGCGGGACAATCCTTTTGCGCCACCGGTGATGACACCAGAAATGTACGGCCCGACCTGCTCCAGCAGCGATTCAGGGTCAGCGTCCAGGTATAAACGGTGAACAATATAATCCCGGGTGAGAACCCTGTCGGTTTCCTCAGGAACAGGCTGTGTCAGGAGAATATGAGGAGGGTCGATGTAGTCTGTCATGAAATATCTCTTTGTGAGGTGAATTAACATTGAGCATGAACAGACCAGTAATACCTGTATAATATAAATACGGCATACTTTAATTCAAAAATTAAATCATGGATCTTCACCAGCTTCGCTGCTTTGTAGTACTCGCGGAAGAATTGCATTTTGGGCGCGCTGCCAGGCGTCTTAACATGACGCAACCCCCTTTTAGCCGACAGATACAGCTGTTAGAAAAAAGCCTGGGAGGCGCGCTTTTTGAACGTGACAACCGTCACGTCAGACTGACATTTCTTGGCGAACAATTGTTGGGAAGAGCGAATCAGCTTTTGCAGCAGGCTGAGCAATTCACGTTTACTGCGCAATCATGTTTGAATGGCGAAAGTGGGACCTTATCTATTGGATTTACAGCAGTTTTCTCGTGGGCATTTATCCCTGCATTGCTCAAGAATTTACATGCCGCGTTGCCTGGACTGAATATTCAGCTGCACGAGAATGTGTCTAACAAACAAATCATCGCGATTGAAAATGAGTCTATTGATGTGGGATTTGTGCGCAAAGTCCCACTAAATCCTTCACTTGACTACCTCCCATTAAAAAGTGAAGCACTGGTGGGCGCTTTCCATATCGATCATGAGCTGGCCAGAAAACGTAAAATTCAGCTCAGCGCTTTTGCCGGACAGCCCTTCTTTTTGTACAGCCCGGATGAGGCGCGTTATTTTTTTGACCGCATCACCGATCTTTTCGCGTTCCATAACATCGTGCCAGATTATAAGTATCAACTGGCGCAGACTCACACCATACTCGGACTGGTAAACGCAGGTTTAGGTTGTGCCATTGTTCCGGCGTCAGCCAGAACGCTGGGCTTTCCGAACGTGACTTATATGGCTCTGGATGACGTGGATATACAGGCACATAATTTTTTGGTGTATTCGCGTGTGAATACCAATCCAGTTCTGCCCGTTTTTTTACGATTGCTCACGCAATGGATTGGGGATGAAAGCCTTGGGTAAATCCTGCCCCGCTCCCCCTTTGCTAGCGATCTGGACCACTTGCCATGTGCCTGTGTGCTTCATCTATGTTCAGCTGAATCGACTTGCGCAGAGGCGAGTCTGCGGGTAAGACGTTCAATACGCGCTGCCAGAGTTCAGCAGCATGTGAGTATCTTTCCTGCCGCCACGCGCTCAAAGCCTGTAATTCCAGCAACGCCGGGCTTGAAGGCTGTGATTTGAGCATATCCTCCGTAAGCAACTCTCCCTGGCGCACCTGCTCCCGATCCCCCAGACGGATCAAGACGCTGGCATAGTCGAAGGCTATTTTTCTGTCCTCTGGCGAGAGTTGATAGGCGCGCTCAAATGCACCTTTCGCCGTTGCCGCATCGTTCAATACCATGCCAAGCCGTCCAAGCATCTGCCAGCCGGCAATAAAATCGGCGTGTGTTTGTAAATGCGCACGCAACCCCATGCTGAGCGTTGCCATTTCTGACAGGCTAAGAGGTTTTGCGTCAGCAGTTTCAGCCCGCTGGTACAGCGCCGGAAACTGGCGTTCAGCTTGCTCCAGCTGGCTAACCTGCTGGATACCGCTGGTCTTCATAAATATACCCGTGCTCAGAATCACCAGCCCCAACACGCCGGGCAGCAGCCATCCACGGCTTAGCGGACGCGAGGCATGGACGTTTTGCGACGGGATATCGGCCAGCAGGTTACGCTGAAGCTCCACCATCAGTTCGTCGCGACCGCTTGCCTCGCGCTCCAGTTCCTCCAACCGCGACTGGTAAAAGATTCTGTTGAGAGTATTACGATCTACTTCCCCGTTAGCCTGCCAGGGAAAACAGAAAACGACCAACGCCGCGACCAGTATCGCGACGGCCAGTACCCAAAAAAGCGTCATTGTTCCGATCCTTTTTTCAGTAATTCATTCAGCCGTGCACGTTCATCGTCGCTCAGCCTTTCGTATCCCGCCTCCCGCCGCCGGACGCGCAGCACCAGAAATGCGATGCCCGCGAGGATAAACAGCCCTGGTACCAGCCAGAGCGGCAGAGTACTGGCAGTGACCGGTGGCCGATAGCTGACAAAATTGCCATAGCGGGAAACCATGTAAGCGGTAATTTGCGAGGGAGATTGCCCCTGCTGCAACAGTTCAAAGACTTTTTGCCGCATATCCGCGGCAATCATCGCGTCAGAATCTGCAATACTCGTGTTCTGGCATTTGGGGCAGCGCAGTCCTGAGGTGATATCGCGGAATTGCTGCTCCTGCGTCTCGTTTCGGAAATGCCACGCTTCTATTGCCGCCTGCGCGTGGCCTACCAGCAACAGGCACATCAGCGCCATTGCCAGGTGCCTCATGATGTTGCCTCCTGCGAATATTTTTTCCACAAAGGCTGTAACTGCTCGCGCCAGACTTTTTCATTTAGCTCTCCGGCATGACGCCAGCGGATAATGCCGTGCCCATCAATTAAAAATGTCTCCGGTGCGCCATAGACGCCAAGATCAAGGCCAAGCATGCCACTACCGTCGAAGAGGCTTAGGGCATAGGGGTTGCCGAGGCTGTCCAGCCAGTTTACTGCCTTCTGGCGATCGTCTTTATAGTTCATACCGACGATGCGTACACCTTGCTCCGCCAGCCCTTTGAGATACTGATGCTCGGCCCGGCAGGTCGGACACCAGGTGGCCCAGACATTTAGCAATAGCGGCTTACCGCTTATCAAAACAGAGCGGTCATAGATTTTTCCAGGATTTGTCAGCGACTCCAGGCGAAACGCAGGCGCTGGTTTACCCACCAGTGCCGATTCAAGCGCAGTGGGGTCTTCGCCGTCGGCATTGCGCATCAACTGCCAGAAAAGCAGCGCAAACAGCATTAAAAAAAGAGCCAACGGGATAAAAAGTAACTTTCGTTTCATGAGGACTCCTGCAACTTCTTACGCATCCGGTAGCGCGGGTCGAGCATGCAGCATAACCCGCCGAGCGCCATCAGCACCCCGCCGTACCAGATCCAGCGAACAAAGGGTTTGTAGTAAAGGCGCAGCGCCCAGCTGCCGTCATCCATCTCTTCGCCCAGCGCGGCGTAGAGATCGCGTGTCAGCCCACCGTCGATCGCCGCTTCGGTCATCATTGTCCGGCTGGCGGGATAAAATCGCTTCTGGGCATGCAGCATGGCTTCAGGCTTGCCGTCGCGCGTTACCCTGATGATCCCTTCGCCACCGCTCCAGTTTGGGCCAATGGCATCACGCACGCCTTCAAAGACAAAGTGGTAGTGATGAATATCGAGGCTGTCGCCCGTCTTCATTCTTACATCCCGCTCCAGGCTGAAGTTCTGGCTAAAGGCGATGCCGGTCACCGTCACCGCGACGCCAACGTGACCAAGCACCATCCCCCACTGACTACGCGACAGTGAGCGCAGCCCGCGCCAGAAGCCATGCCGGTGGGTGGCTCGCTCATGGAGTTCGAGCAGAGCGAAGATAAATACCCAAATCGCCATCATCAGGCCGATAAAGGACATGGCCGTGATACTGTCCTGCAGCAGCCACGGCAGCACCGCGGACAACAAAAGCGTCAGCAGAAGCGAGAACATCAGGCGTTTGATCTGCCGCCCCGCATTATCCCGCCGCCAGCGAATCAGCGGCCCCAGCCCAAGCAGCAGCGCAAAAGGCGCCATCAGCAGAGTGAACATGGTGTTGAAAAAGGGCTCGCCGACGGAGATGCTGCCAAGCCCAAGCGCTTTATGCGCAAGCGGCAGCAGAGTCCCCAGCAGCACCACCAGCATGGCGGCGATCAGGAAAATATTATTGCCCAGTAAAAAGCTTTCCCGCGACCATAGACTATGTTCCACACGGGCTTTAACCTGCCCGCCTTTGATCGCGTAAAGGATCAGTGAACCGCCAATCGCCAGGCTCAACAGCAGAAGAATAAAGATCCCGCGGGAGGGATCGGAGGCAAATGAGTGCACCGAAACCAGAACGCCGGAACGAACCAGAAACGTTCCCAACAGGCTGAGGGAGAAGGCGACTATAGCCAACAGCACCGTCCATGAGCGGAAGCTGCCGCGTTTTTCCGTAACCGCCAGCGAGTGCATAAGCGCCGTTGCGGCAAGCCATGGCATAAACGAGGCATTTTCAACCGGATCCCAGAACCACCAGCCGCCCCATCCCAGTTCGTAATAGGCCCATGCGGAACCCAGAACGATACCCAGGGTAAGGAACATCCACGCGGCCTGCGTCCAGGGGCGCGACCAGCGCGCCCACGCGGTATCCAGCCGTCCTGCCAGCAGGGAGGCAATGGCAAAGGCGTAGGCGACGGACAAACCCACGTAGCCCATATAGAGAATCGGCGGATGGAAAATCATGCCAATGTCCTGCAACAGGGGATTGAGATCGCGCCCATCAACAGGATAGTTCGGCAGCCCCAGGGCAAAGGGATTGGAGGTAAAGAGCAGGAAAAGTAAGAAACCTGCGGCAATCATGCCCATAACGGCCAGCACCCGCGCCACGGCATCAAGAGGCATACGTCGGCTAAAGAGCGCCACCGCAAACATCCAGCCGCTTAACAACAGCACCCACAATAGTAACGATCCCTCGTGGCCGCCCCAGGTGGCAGCAACCCGGTACCAGACCGGCAGTGCGCTGTTGGAATTGTCTGCCACGTAGCGCACGGTAAAATCGTTTCCGACAAAGGCACAGACCAGCAGCAGAAACGCCCCCAAAATAGCGGCAAAGAGCGCCCAGGCCAGAGGTCTGGCAAGCGCCATCAGCCGCGCATCCTGCCTGACGGCGCCCCACATAGGGTAGATACTCAGCAGCAAGGCCAGCCCCGCAGCCAGCGAAAGGAGGTAATTTCCCAGGAGCGGCATCATGGCTGTGCCTCCTTTTGCGCGGCGTGCATTGCGTTTTTCACTTCAGGGGGGGTGTAATTTTCATCATGCTTCGCCAGCACCTGCCGGGCGGTAATATGTCGGCTGTTATCCAGCACGCCCTGGGCGACCACGCCCTGCCCTTCGCGGAACAGATCCGGCAATATGCCTCTGTAACTCACCTCAATAACGCCGCGCGCGTCATACAGTTTAAAGCGCACATCAAGGGTGTGCTTATCGCGGATCACGCTACCCGGCTGGACGTAGCCCCCGATACGCAGACGCTGACCCACGTGCGGTTTCGCCAGGGACTCGGTTTTGCCGTAGATAATCTCTCCCGGCGTATAGAAGAGATCGATGTTAGAACTGAGGGCATAAAGCGTCAGGCTGATGGTTAGCCCAAGGCCGCCAAGCACCGCCAGCACAATATAGAGGCGAGTTTTACGACGCGTTTGCATCAGCACTCTCCTTTTTAAGACGGGCGGCGGCCATACGCAACTCGCGTGCCTGCTGACGCCGCACCTCCCTGAACAGTACCCGGCGCTGCCAGATTGTATGCAGCGTCAGCATGCCCAGCGCGGCCAGTGACACGGCGCAGGCAAGCCAAACATAAAAGGCGTAACCGCCCATCGCCAGGAATGCGGCAAATGAAGAGAACGCTGGCGTCATTGGGTAGCTCCTTTGATCAGCGCGACCACCCAGGGGCGTTTGCGTTCCTGACGCAGGATCAGATTACGCAGGCGCATCAGAGTCAGGGTAGCCGCCAGGCTCATAACACCGAAGATACAGATGCGCAGCGGCATTCGCATTGAGGGATCGATGGTCTGCTGCATATTGGTAGACCCCTGATGAAGGGTATTCCACCAATAGACTGAATAGTGGATGACGGGCAGATTAACGACCCCGACCAGAACCAGAATCGCCGTTGCACGCCCGGCGAGGCGGCGATCGTCAAAGGCGTGCCATAGCGCGATAATTCCGGCATAAAGGAACAGCAGCACCAATTCCGAGGTCAGCCTGGCATCCCAGATCCACCAGGTACCCCACATCGGTTTTCCCCATGCCGAGCCACTGATCAGCGCGATAAAGGTAAACACCGCACCCACCGGTGCCATAGCGCTAATCGCGAGTTCGGCCATTTTGAGTTGCCAGACAAGGCTGGCGAAAGCCGCCACCGCCATCGCGAAATAGAGACCCATCGACCACATTGCGGCCGGTACGTGCAGATACATAATCCGGTAGCTTTCGCCCTGCTGATAATCGGCTGGCGCATAGACGAAGCCCCAAACCAGCCCAACCGCCAGCAGTAGCGTGCTCAACGCCGCCAGCCAGGGAATAAGCTGGCCGCACAGTCCGTACAGACGCTCGGGTATCGCCAGCTGATGTAACCATTTCCACATAAACTTGCTCACACTCTTCTTACAGCAGCGCCAGAAGGCGCGGAAATTATTGAACCGTTAACCGCAGCGCGGCGGCCGTTGCGAAGGGGCACAGGGTGGCGCTGGCCGTCAGGAAAGCCCCCAGAATCGCCATGTATCCGGCAACCGGTAGCCCCTGAGCGGCAGCCTGCACCGCCGCCGTGCCAAAAATAAGTACCGGCACCGCCAGCGGCAGTACCAGCAGGCTCAGCAATACCCCGCCACGCTTAAGGCCCACCGTCAGCCCGACGCCGATCGCCCCAAGAAAGCTCAGCGTCGGCGTGCCCAGCAGCAGGGTTAACGCCAGCACGACCGCATCATGAATGTTCATCCCCAGCAGCAGCGCGGCCAGCGGCGACACGATCATCAGCGGTAATCCGGTCATCAACCAGTGGGCAATAATTTTAACCAGCACCACGGCAACCAGCGGCGTCGGCAGCAGTAGCATCTGCTCCAGCGAACCATCCAGCCAGTCGTCGCGGAACATCCGATCCATCACCAGCAAGGCCGCCAGCAGCGCTCCAACCCATACCACTCCCGGCGCGATCTGCGCCAGCATTTGCGGATCGGTGCCCACGCCAAACGGGAACAGCGTAATGACGATTAAAAAGAACCAAAGCGGATTGAGGATCTCAGCGCCGTTGCGCCAGGCCAGCCGCAGCTCGCGTATCAGTAAGGGCATCACGGCACTACCTCCGCGTCATCTGCCAGCCGTATTACTCTTTGTGGACAGCGCAGCGTCCGCAGGGGCTGGTGTGTCGTCAGGATAACGCTCCCACCCGTCAGGACATGCTCTTCAAGCCGGCGGGTTAATACCTCAATCGCCGAAGCATCAAGCGCGGTAAAAGGTTCATCGAGGATCCAGAGGCTGGCGGACGTGAGCCACAGGCGCGTCAGGGCGACCCGACGCTGTTGCCCGGCCGAAAGCTGTCCCAGGGGAATATCTTCATAGCCAGCCAGGCCGACTTCGGCCAGCGCCGCCGCACGCTCATGCTGCGAGAGGCGAGGAAAAAAGAAGCCAAGATTTTCATCGGCGGTTAGCGCCTGCTTGATGCCCGGCTTGTGGCCGAGCCATAACAGCTGGCGATGATAGGCATCCCGCACCCGGGTTATGGGCTGACCGTCCCAGAAAACCCCTCCGCTTTCTGGCCGTGCGAGGCCGCAGAGGATACGCAGCAGCGTGGTTTTTCCCGCTCCATTCTCCCCGGCAATCTGAACGAATTCGCCCTTTTTCAGCCGGAGAGAAAATGCATGAAACAGCACTCTGTCATCAAAGCTAAAAGCGAGAGAATCTGCTTCGATCATAGTATTTTTGTATTCCTGAAAAGATCAAAACTGAAGCGCACACCCGATCGGAACAGACTGAAGTTATCTGCTGCGATCGGGGGTGATACACCACAAAAAAAATGCTGATAGCAAAGGCTATCAGCAGGGTGTTTACTTATCGGTATGCAGCTTTTCACGCACCTCTGACACCTGTTTTTCGCTGACGGCGGAAGCATTGTTACTCCAGCCCTGACGAATAAAGGTTGCCAGCTTAGCGACTTCGTCATCGCTGAGGCGGTTTGCAAAGCCAGGCATGGCCAGCTCTGAAGGCGCCTTCGCGGTTGACGGGAGCTGCGCGCCCGCAAGGATAGTGTGGATCAGCGCGCCAGGATCTTCAGCATTAACAATGGTAGCCTGATCCAGCTCGGGGAAAGCCCCCGGCGCGCCCTTACCGCTGACAAAGTGGCAGGCGCCGCAGTTATCGATATAGAGGCGCTCCCCTTCGGTCAGATTGCGTCCCGCAGTCAGCTTCGCCTCGGTTTTCTGCCGGGCTTGCTCATCGCCTTTCTGCAGCCCCGGGTTTCCGCCGAGGAACTTAAGATAGGCCGCCACCGCCTGCAAATCGTCACGGGTCATATGGGAAGTACTGTGCTCGATAACGGCAGTCATCTCGCCACCCACCGCGGCTTTGTCGTTACGCCCGGTCTCGAGGTAGTCGACAATTTCCTCGTTGCTCCAGCGCGGCAGTCCGCGCAGGGAAGGCACTTCCCAACCGTTCAGATTTCCGCCCGCCAGGAACTTCGCTTCGCTGCTGTCGAGGGCTTTTTCCTGCATGCCAATGCCGCGCGGGGTATGGCAGCTGCCGCAATGTCCCAGACTCTCCACAATATAGGCCCCGCGGTTAACCTGTTCAGAGGCGCCGCCAATGGGCTGGAAGGGTTTGTCCGACGTAAAGAACAGGTTCCAGAAACGCATTCCCCAGCGCTGGTTAAACGGAAAAGAGAGATCCGTTTCCGCAGGTTGTTCGCTGCTGGCCTTAACGCCATGCATAAAATAGGCATAAAGGGCGTGAATATCCTCGTCGGTGATTTTTGCATAATCCGGATACGGCATCGCCGGGTACAGACGGGTGCCATCAGGCAAAACGCCTTTACGCACCGCGTTCGCAAACTGTTCCTCGGTGTAGTTACCGATACCGTGCTCTTTATCCGGGGTGATATTGGTTGAATAAATCGTGCCTAAATCAGACTCGATTGCCAGCCCGCCGGCGTAGTCCGGCTTACCTTTCACGGTATGGCAGGCCATGCAGTCGCCGAGACGCGCCAGATATTCCCCTTTTTTGATCAGCGAAACATCGTCCTGGGCCTGCGCCTGGAAGGAGAGCGCGCTGAACGCCAGTGCAGCATTAAGGAAGAAAACGCGTTTTTTGTTCAAGAGCTTCATAACTTATACCTGTACCAATGGGCCTGGGTTTTTCAGATACTGTTCTTTAATCGCCTGAGCGGACATCAGCGTAATCGCGCCAATGGTATCCGTCGGGTTAGCCTGGAAGTTCTGCGGGAAGGCATTTCCTCCGGGCACGAACACGTTATGCACGTCCCAGCTCTGCAGATATTTATTCAGGGCAGAGGTTTTAGGATCGTCCCCCATTACGGCACCGCCCACGTTATGGGTAGAGACATATTTGGTCAGATCGAAATTGGCATCCATCGGCAGGAAGCTCATGCTGGAGCTGTCCGGTTTCAGTTCGTTAACCAGATTGCCAACGATGCCTTTAAGGTACTGCTGAAGCTTCAGCTCATTCTGTTTCCAGTTAAAGGTGAGGCGCAGCAGTGGTTGCCCGTGTTCATTGGTATAGGTGGGATCGAGATCCAGATAGACATCGCGATAGGACATACAGGTTGTGGTAATGCTGACCTTCATGGAGTGTCCATACCACTCCTCTAGCCCCTCTTTCCAGCCTGTGCCCCAGCTCGGCGTGCCTTTCGGCAACGCGGTACCAATTGGTGTGCCGGTTGCCTGCGAACTGTGGATTTTCGCGCCGCCAAGGATACCGAGCCCCGGACCGTCGAAGTTACCCGGAGAGATGTCATTAAACATCTGGCCTGTCGGGCCTGCGGCCACAAACGGGTTAAAGTGCTTATCCTTAAAGAACAGCGTGGCACCGCCGTTTGACAGGAAGGCGTAGTTACGGCCAACCACCCCCTCTTCGGTGATCGGGTTATAAGGTTTACCGATACCGGAGAGCAGCATCAGGTGTACGTTGTAGAGCTGGAAGCTGCTCAGCACCACAATTTTTGCAGGTTGGAAGCATTCGTTGCCCTGCTCATCAATATAAATGACCCCTTTCGCCGTCTTTTTATCGTCGTGCAGCACCACTTTGAGGACATTGGCATTCACTTCGTAGGAGAAGTTTTCCATGCGCTTGAGCGCGTCCATCACGGCGGTTTGCGGTGACGCTTTTGAGTAGTTCAGGCAGGGATACTTACTGCAGTAGCCGCAGTAGTTGCACGGCGCAATCTGGTTACCGTAGGGGTTCTTCCAGGCGCGGGACACCGCTGCAGAGGGGTTCGGGAAGGGATGATAGCCAAGCTTTTTAGCCGCTTCTGCAAACATCACGTTATTAAGCGTGTCTTCCAGTGCTGGCAGAGGGTAAGGCGCGGAGCGCGGACCTTCAAACGGGTCGCCCCCTTCAAGGATCTGGCCACGCAGGTTACCGGTGTTGCCGGACTGACCGCAAATGCGCTCAAACTTGTCGAAATAAGGCTCTATTTCGTCCCAGCTGAAGGGGAAGTCCATGACCCGCATATCATTCTGAAGCACGCCAGGCGGATAGGCTTGATCGGCGTAGGTTTTCAGCTTGATATCAGTAGGTGTAGGGCGAATCAGTACTCCCGTCCAGTGCAGACCAGAACCTCCCACGCCGCCGCCCGGGACGAATGCACCCCATTTTCGCGTCGGCAGCGCGGTATCATTCATGGTGTAACGGACGGTGACCGCCGACTCCGCAGGGGTGGTCATTACACGGTTACGCACCGCGTAGGCATATTCATCTGCAGGCTTTGGGTAGGCGAACTCGTCATAGCTACGATCGGGCCCCTTCTCAAGCGCTCTGACGGTCAGACCCGCCATCGCCAGTTCAATACTCATCAACGAACCGGCCCAGCCGAGGCCGCAGACGACGACGTCAACTTCTTTTTTTGTGATTTGTGCCATGATAACTCTGTCTCAGATACGTTTGATTTTTGCCCTTCAGGCGCGTTCGCCTTTGATGCTCACGGGACCGAGAGGATAAGGAATGTTGTGCTGTTTAACCCACTCCAGATAGCTGGCGCGGGCCCCAGGGAAGCCGATGGCTATCCAGGCCTTCATTCCTTTGTTCCCGCCATACATAGGGTCGGCGAGGTAACCGTGTTTGGTATCGGAGAGCAGCTGGCTGAAGAAGTGGGAGGCGTGCATATTGCTTTCGCCAAGGCCAACAAAATCAACCTCATTCTTTTGCAATTTCGTCAGGACGTCGTCTTTTTGTTCCGTCGTTAACGCATGGAAGGGTTTATTGAAATGTTGCTGACACCACTGTTCGGTCAGCTCAATGCCGCGATGGTAGATATTCTGCGGATAGAATGGAATCTGATACCCCATAGACGCCGGGGCATTCGGGCTGAAGGGACCCTGCATATAAATTTCTCGACCAAAATCGCCGTGCAACTGCTGATCGATAAAGATAGGAACATTGGTCTCAAGCGCACCTGGCGCTTTGCCTGCTCCACCCGCTGGAATTAGCCGGTCTGTCGCAGCAAGAATAAATTGCCATTCATTTGCTGAAAAAAAGATGGGGTTATAGTCTGACAGTTCAGGAGCTGCCATTTCAGCCGCCTGTGCTGCCGTAAGACCTTTTGCAATTAGTGTCGTAACTGGTAGTGCTACCAGAGCGCCTAATAAAAACTTACGCCTGGTTGTTGGTTTATTAAACACAATCTCTCAAACCCTTAAGCCAAATAAAACAATAGAACTCACATTGTAATTTACAAAACTATCACAAACACAATATTAAATTTACACAGGATGTGCTTTTTCTTTACAAAGAAAAGTTCGCAATGGAAAATATTGCGTTTAAAAACAACCAGTTAATGATATCCATGGTGTTTTGTTACAAGAAATGAATTTTTAAGTAAGCGACTATTGCAACAACGGACAATCAAAAGAAGTTAAACATATGTTAAATTCCGTTTTGTTTATTATCTTCTCTGAGAGAAATGCAATTCAATTGCAGGGGGTGGTTCAACGCAAAATGCAGGTAGAAACCCAAGGTCCGCTTTGAGCGAGGAGCGGGCATCGTTGAGGCCAGAGAATTGTCCATGATGATTTATTCTCTGCATTAGAACCTGAAAAACGTTTTAGTATCCTGGTAATTAAGACAGCACTATCTGAACTGGCTTGCTGACATCGTCAAATTATATTATCTGTAACCAGCCGACAGTCATCTTTATTTATTAACGGATACAGTTAAAAATCTCGACTTGAACCAGGACCAGCCACTAACAATAGTTATGCCACTCAGGATTAGCATCGTTCCTAATACAAACCCTGACTGTAGTTGTTCTCTCAAAATAAATACTGCCGTAATGACCCCAAATACAGGCGTCATGAATGAGAGAACGCCGAGCTGCGATACCATGTATTTGCGCATTAAACTGAACCAGGCTAAATAACTGGCAAAGGCAATTATTGCGCTTTGAAAGACTAAACTAACAATCCCGACGGTACCAGGGGCAAAGTGATTCTGACCAGAAAAGTACGAATAGGCTGATAAAAGTAAAAAACCTCCTGCAAGTTGACAGAAGAGTGTATGTGAGGCTGGAGACTCACTAAGAGAAGAGCATCTGACAATTATGGTAGTGGCCCCCCATGATAATCCTGCAAGTAACCCCATTATGTCTCCTGCCAGAACCTGACTGGCGCTACCAACTGGATCTTTACCTGACAGAAACGCGACACAAATGCCTGCAAATGTTATTGCTATCCCTAACCATTGTGGCGCACACAGTCGTTCATCGGGCCTAAAAAACTGTAGTCCCATGGCAGCAAAAATTGGAGCGGTATAAAGGAATACTGACATGTGCGATGCCGATGTATATCGCAGGCCTTCAGCAACAAACAGGAATTGCAAACCAAAAAGTATGCCCACTGCTCCCCCGGGAACTAAGCAATTAGCAAAGTTTCTTAGAGGCGTTTTTTTAAAAATAATTAATAAACTTATAAAGCCCGCAGCAGCCCCACTCCTGATTGCTACCTGTAGAACTGGAGATATTTCATCGGCTACCCCTTTAATTGCGACCTGCTGAATTCCCCAAGCTATACACAGTGACGTCATGGCCAGTATGGCATATGTGTCAATCTGTTTTCGTTGTACTGTCACTTAATTCTCCCTCAGATCGATTTATTTTAGGTTCCCAGGCCATTGTGTAATCTGCTTGCAGCGGGTCTTATAGTTTATGCTTTGAGCATATAGATACATGATTGCACTGTCTGACCGGTAGAGAGGGTTACCTCTACCGGAATACGTTCATACTCATAACCTTCGAACTCATCGAGTATGTGCCAGTGATGATGTAGATTCTCTGACGTGAAAAGAAAGCCCTGCACACGATTCCCTGAGTCATCCAGCACTATTCCCGGATAACCCATTTCTGCTCCCCAACCTTTGGCGAGAAGGGATCCCCCACGTGACCCTCCTGCCATGTTCCCCCAATATTTTCAAGAATATGAGCATTAGGCCGGCCAGGACCGAGAGTCCCGTAAACAAACAAACTTTCCATTATTCCTCCGGTATCGCTATGAAAATAGTAATGTTCTTTATATTAATTTTGATTTTCGGACTCTGACCTGACAAATTATTTGTTCTCACAACATGCGTGAATTATTATCACGCGTATGATTTTCGATCGCCTCCCCCCATTGCAGACTCTGCGCGCTTTTGAAGCCACTGCCCGCCTCTCAAGCATGACGCTGGCGGCAGCGGAGTTGCACGTCACGCATGGCGCGATAAGCCGGCAAATCCGGAAGCTCGAAGAGCATCTGGGGTTTAAACTATTTTTCAGGCTGACACGGCAGATAATTCTGACGGAGCAAGGGGGTGAATTTCACCAGGTGGTGACCCGTCTTTTGAGTGATTTAATGAAGGAGTCTGAGCGTCTACGTGGTGGAAACCTGATAAAGAATTTACGTATAAGCACAACGGTTTCATTTGCCAGTAAGTGGTTAGCCCCTCGTCTCAACCTGTTCAGGCAGAGATATCCAGAATTTGATATTCAGCTGGATGTTACTGACATCAATGTGGATCTTAAGGATGGTCAGGTAGATGCTGCAATTCGTTACGGCCCTGGCAATTATCGCGATGTTTCGTCTGAACGTATGTTTGATGAGTCAGTCACCCCTGTCTGTAGTCCAGGTTTTCTTGAGAAACATAATGGTCTGACAGAGATTAAGGAACTTTTTAACTGCGTTCTTCTTCATGAGTACAGAATGCAGGCGAACTGGCAGGCATGGTTTGAGATGGCCGGAGAAAAAAATTTCAGTGGCCATCAGGGGCCCTTATGGACTCTTGGCAGCATGGCGACAGAGGCTGCTATACGTGGCGAAGGTGTTGCTCTCGGACGCAGTCTTCTAATTGCAGATGATGTAGCGGCTGGAAGGCTTATTGTTCCGTTTCCACAGTACAAGCTTAAGGCTGAACGGGGGTACGATTTAGTCTACCGTCCAGATTATCAGGATTCATTTAAAATAAGCATCCTAAGACAATGGCTCTCTGAAGAAATGAGCTTGCTAAAGGATTAAATGGCGCTTCAGGAAAGGTCCGCTTCTGGCACAAAGCGGACATTCAATTTAACAGCCTGTGGGCCTCCTCCAGCTTCCCGATATAGCCAGGTCGTCAGCCCCATCCGCTAACCTGCATGGTCGGCAAGCGTCGCGGCTGGCTCCGCCCAGACGTCGGGAACGATCTTCATCGCCTCGCTGACGGCGAAATTCATCGTCATGCCGGGCTTCCACAGCATCACGATCATCTGGCTCAGCGCCAGATTGCCCACCTCCACATCAATCGCTTTCACGTCACGCCAGCTGGCGGCAGCAAAATGCTTCGGCAGAAAGGCCCATCCCTGGCCGCTCTCGAGCATATGGCGCAGCAGCGTACGGTCATTGGTGTAGAAGGTACGATCGGCGATGCGTCCCTGCTTCGCCGCCACGCCGTCGGGCGCCGGATGCATCACCAGCTGCGGCTGCGAGGCGAGATCGAACAGCGATACGGGCTGATCGACCGCGAAGAGCGACGCGGCGGCGTAAAAATCGAGTTCGATCAGTCCCACCGAGCGCCACGCCATCTCGCTGCCCAGACTGCGGTGGCGCGCCTGGCAGAGGGCCAACTGCACCTCGCCGCTGGCGAGTGCCGCTTCCGCCTCTTCGCGCGACGCGCTCCAGGCGCTGACGCGGATATTGCTCTCTGCCAGCGTCTCAATCAGACGGCAGAGAAAAGGGCGCGGCACAAAGGGATCGTAGACCAGGCTGATTTCGTCGGAGATACCTTGACAGACGTGGCGCGCAGCCGCGTCGAACGCCTGCGCCTGGCGCATCAGCAGCGCCGCCTGCCGCTTCAGCCGCTGACCCTCTGGCGTCAGCGCCAGCGTGCGGCCCTGTCGAGCAAAGAGCGCATAGCCCAGCGCCGCCTCCAGAAACTCGATTAGCTCGCTGACCGTGGCGCGATCCTTGCCAAGCTGTTTCGCCGCCTGCGAAACGGTGCCGAGCGCGGCGACGGTCGAGAACGCCTCTATCTGCGCAAAAGTAAAACTGAGATAGGCCATATCTGCTCCCTGATGCAACTGGTTGAGGGGATTTCCCCACATATGCTGATTTTTGCACAGAGCAGGCCAAATCTATACTGCGGCTTGTCAATGTTAAGGCGTGTTACGAAGGAGACAGAACGATGAAAAGTAAAAAAAACCTGCTACTGGCAGCATCGCTGGCGACGACTGCGCTGCTGTCGTGTTCAGCAACAGCCGCGGAGTCTGCGCCCTGCGGCGGCGTACCGCTGAGTGTTTGTCCGACGCCGTTCGATCGCACCCTCCCCGATCCCAAAACCATGCTCAGCTGGGATCAACAGGATCGCGTGGTGGGCTTTCGCAACGACTACCGCAACTATCCCGCCGATGTTTTTCATCACCACGGTACCGCCCAGCCGCTGCCGCTGGCAAAGCATCAGCTCGGCGAGGTTAGCTACCGCGTCAACGGCCATCGCTACAGTATGGCGGACTACCTGAAGCGTCAGAACGTGGCGGGGATGTTGGTACTGAAAAATGGCCAGATCGCCTACAAATATCTGGCGCACGGCAACAGCGATAGCACACTCTGGACCTCGCGCTCGGTGGGTAAATCAGTGGTGTCGACGCTGGTCGGCGTGGCGCTGAAACAGGGGAAAATCCACTCACTGGATGACAAGGTCACCGATTACGAGCCGGAGCTGAAAGGCACAGCATGGCAGGACGTGACGCTGCGACAACTGCTCACCCACACCTCCGGCGTGGCGTGGAATGAAGATTACACCCAGCCCGACTCCGATTTTGCGCAGCTGACCCAGTGCGAGGCGCGTCCTGGCACCTATGATTGCGTGCGCGGGCTGATTACCGGCCTGAAGAAGGCGCATCCGGCGGGCCAGCACTGGTCCTACTCGTCGGGCGGCGCATGGCTGCTGGGCGACGTGCTGGAGCGCGCCACCGGCATGTCGCTCGCCGCGTATCTGCAGCAGAGCATCTGGCAGCCTTACGGTATGGCGAATGACGGTGTCTGGCACGCCTATCAGCCCGGCAAACATGACGTCGGCGCGCACGGCTTCAACGCCACGCTGGAGGACTGGGGGCGCTTCGGCGAGTTTGTACGCCATGAGGGGCGCCTGCCAAATGGCGATAAAGCGCTGCCGGACGGCTGGCTGAAGCTCGCCTCTGACTGGACGCAGGCACAGGGCTCGGTTTCCGCCGCGCATCCGCAGGGCATTTACGGCTTCCAGTGGTGGAACAACGAGGTGCCAGCGAACGCGAAAAATGTCGAGCCTACGCCGCAGCAGTCGCTGAAGGGGTCGCTCTGGGCGCTGGGCATCTATGGTCAGATGATTATGGTTAATCCCGACGAGCAGCTGGTAATTGTGCAGTGGTCGACCTGGCCGCAGGCGGAACCCTCGTTCAGCGCCCAGCCGCTGGAGGCGTCGCTTATGTTTAGCGCAATCGCGCAGCAGCTGCGCGACTAAGAAAAATCGGGATGGGGGCTGTCAGTTGGCGGAACCGTAAGGATATAGCAGCGTTTATCCAGCAGCGATTCAACGGAGGCGCGATCGCCCTTATCCCCGCCGCGCCGCGTGGTCAGCAGGATATATTCTTTCTCGCCCGAGAAAGTAGTATGTACCAGCGCCACGTCATACTCCGCCAGCTGCGGCGTAATACCGGTAGCCTGCATCAGTGGTTCTTCCTGAGGACAACGGCCTGGCAGAGCATGGCTTACTTCTCCGGCTCGGCGCCCTTTACAGCGCAGCGCGCCGGGCTCGGAGATTTCCCCTGCTCACCCCTTTGCTGTATTTGCGCATTAGACAGCCGACTTCTCTGGCTCGTGACTGCTCTGCGGAAGCCGATAACGATTAGGTGGAAACCGAAGGTCCGCTTTGTGCGAGGAGCGGACGTTCACAGTTGTTCTCGCAATGTTAGAAGTATTACTTACATCGTGGTGTCTTAATCTGCATGGACGAGGTTATTCGCCCTGCATGTTGGTGAATTGATGTTTTAAGTTCATGCTTAATGACCAGTGCTCATCAACAGACACAACAGCTCGTGAACGCTGCTCTATAGCCAATTGTGGCTCGGTCCACAGGAAGGGATAAAAGGAGTAAACTGCGTCACCATTCATTTCAGATGTTTCTTCACGCCAGCCTGTCCAGCGTACGCTTTGATAGAATCTATCTAAATTGCCGCAGAGAGCCCAGTGCAGAAAACCTGAATAGTTAGTATCAAGGCTCTCCCATTCCAGAGAATCTGGTGCGAAATAATATACGCCGCCTCGATCTTCACCGAATTCACCACCGTTAAGTGCAAAAAAGCCCCCCGATACATCATCAGCAACCAAGAGCGCATGAAAATTCCGGCCTGTTGTTACATATTGCGTCCAGGAAGCAGGAGCTCGTGCCAGCCTGGGATGACCAGAGCCTAAAATCCGCAACCAGCCATTATCAACCAGGATGCCACCCGTTTCGTATAACACAGCGCCTAGCGGGGAGAGCGTTGTAACCTGAAGCTGATGTAAGGCAGATCTTGCGAGCGTCGGATCACAGGGAAGCACTTCATAATTATTGTTCGCTTCTTTCAGCCATTGCTGCACCATAAGCCAGCCAGAGCTTTGCTGATCAATTAATTCAGTCAGTTCCCTCATACCTTATCCTTTATCGCACTTCGCATCTTAAGCATATATATCGGACGACTAGCCGATAACCTGAGCATGGTCAATTACATGCTCCGCAAGATAAACATAGCATTAGATTAGCAACGTCTGCTTCTGACACGGAGCAGACAGCAAGATCAACCGCTGATGCGATCAGCTTTATTTTTCGCGAAAGAAAAAATGCACTTTCCCTTGCTGTAATACAACGGCAGGTAAACCCTTATCTTCTTTGGGCGAGAGATAGATCATTACCCACGCTGGAAGATGGCGGCTAACTTGTTGCATGAAGGCATAATTCATACGCTGATTTTTTGCATCCGATTGTCCGGCGCTGTTTATAAATACCGGGCTGAGGTGACTTCCATTTAACCCATCGCGGCTTACGAGATAACTTTTCCCGGTCGCATTCACACCTATGAAGTCAGGAGTGCGAACAATTTTTTCTGCGTCGTGGAAGCTGGTGTAAAAGCCGCAGGTCGGACTATTCTGGCTTGCAGGATCATAATATTTATTTTTTGGAAGCTCACACCCCGCATCTTTATCTGCGAATTTAACGACCAGATAGCGGGATTCATTGATCTGAAACACGTATTTTCCTAGCCAGTCATTATATCCCTCTCCCTTACGGACATCGCCATGTTTGCGTTTAGATTCTTTTAAGGTCGCTAGCACAGCAGATTCAATTTTATCTGAGAGCAACAGTGATGCCGCCTCAGGGGTAGGGGCCAGTTCAGTAGGGATCCACGCCAGAATTCCATCGGTTTGCCACTCTTCCACGCCCATACTCGTTGGTCGATACTGCAGTAACGGGGTTAAAGGCAATGACGCTTCATTTAATTTATCATTTTCAACTATCGGAAAAGTAAAATCGTAATCCGTGCGGCTGAACATTTCGCTTTGAGAGTGGCTGACCTGGGCATCGCTAAAAGGATCCATACCCGATGCGTTGCTGATATTCCAGGCGATGCTATGTTCAGCGTGGTATGTGTACGGCTTTGCAGAATTGTCGCGAACGCCCGAGCAGGCCGTCAGTAGCAGAGTTGTAAACACAATTGAAAGTGATCTCGATAACAAACTATTCATTCATACTTCCCGTTGTTTAATCATAAGAAACTAATATCGGCAACACCGGCCAATAACTTAATTTTTATGGGTACATAAAAAAGGGAAATTGGCTGGAAACCTCTCGAAAAGAATAAACTGGAACGACAGCCGCTCGGGGAGCGGACGAACTCAATGAGCGGAAGTTCTGCTGAGAGCGAGAAGCGGACCTATTAATGTTCATGGTATGACTAGCCCTGCAAATCAAAGCGAGATTTTTGAAAATCGCGGTACACCGCCTCATTAGTGAAGGCCGGAAATGTGGCTTTCTGGGCTGCTGATTTTACCGCTTCGCAATATGCTTTATTACCATCACTGGTTGATATGTTTAAAGCCGTGCCATTCTGCGCAAACTCGATATGCAACCGACACTTCTTCCCTTTCCAGTTTTGTGGCTCAGCAAGTTTTGCATTTATCGCTGCTCTTATCGCCCGCGCTTGCAAGCCCCACTCATCCCGATCATCCCAATTGCCAGAACCGCAATTACCCAGTGCAGTGGTTTTATGGCATCCTGATGGTTGTAATGGTGCGCAACCCATTGCCAGGCTGGCCACAAATGCCAGCATAGACACTTTAATTGCCATTCGATTCGCTCTCACTCCTTGCTCCCTCATTCGATTAATACCTTCATACACACTGAGATATTGTTCCGTCATTACTGGCGCATTTTCAACTACTCGTAATGGTAATGACGTGGTCGCCATTACGTTGTCACTCACTTCCTATTGATAACTTCAAACAATTTTTTAAATGTCCGCTCCTGCCACAAAGCGGACATTTAGCCACGGCAGATGTGTCATAAAAGAAAAGAGTCGTGCAGTGCAATGCTGCAGGCAGCCTGGCTGAGATCAAGAAAGCAGATCCAGGGTACAAATATCAGGCTGAAGAAATACCGGGGCAGTTAATCCAGGGCAAAAAGCATCCCTCTCTGCCCGAGCAAAAAGAGACCATAATCACCCAAAGGAGACATGACTCTGGACCCGATAGTGACAGAGATAAGAATTAAAGATTTCTCAAAAGCCTGGCGGGATTGCCCGCGTACACCCCTTTTATAAGCACAGGTTTGGTCACCACGCTGCCTGCACCAATCACCGCCCCACTGCAAATCTCCGTGGTTAAAATGGTTGCTCCACTGCCGACTGTTACTGCGTCGCCTAAGACAATATCTATCCAGCTTTCTGCAGACGCATCCGGACCGCCACGCTTGAAAAGATCATTAGCAAAGGTTACACCATGGCCAATAAAGCAGTCGCTGCCTAAGGTAACGTTCTCACAGATGAACGAGTGGGACTGTACCCGGGTTCTATCGCCTATAACGCATCCCTTTTGTATTTCGACAAAGGGTCCCACGAAAACATCGTCTCCCAGTTCACATTCATAGATGTTTACCGGCATAACGACTTTCACATTTTCACCGTATTTTACGTCACGAATGCCGCTTTCAAGCACTTTCATATCCGCGGGCTCCTTTCTCAAAATGATTCGGCACAGTATGAGCAATGGCTCGTCCCTCTCCTGTTCAAACATGCCGGGCGAGGTTATTACTCAAAACAGGAATAAACCCTAAGGCAATAAAACCCAGGCGTCCAGACAGGCAGGTCGATTCTGCTTATCCTATACTCAGTAAAAAATGTTTAGACTGAATTTCGGCTATGTACCGCCTGCGAAATTCACAGAAGTTATTGAGGTCGTATGAAATTCCCCGGCGTACCGGAAAATGAAGAAGAAAGATTAAAATCGCTTTATCTCGCAGACCTGCTTGATACCCGAGACGATGAACGTTTCGACCGTCTGACCCGTCTCGCCCGGAAAATCTTTCAGGTGCCGGTGGTGCTTATCAGTCTGCTGGATCGCGAGAGACAATGGTTGCTTGCCTGCGAGGGACTCGGCATCCGGGAGACGCCACGTAATATCTCATTCTGCGGCCATGCCATTTTGCAGGATGGGGCATTCATCGTAAACGATGCCACCACGGACGATCGTTTTCATGATAATCCTCTGGTCACCGGTGAACCTTACATCCGGTTTTATGCCGGCTATCCGGTGCATCTGCCCTCCGGTGACGTCGCTGGCACGCTTTGCCTCATCCATACCCACCCTCGCCCCTTTAACGATGATGATATTGCTTCCCTGAAGGACCTGGCATTCATTGTTGAAGATGAGTTTCAGGTCATTGGTATGGCAATGACCGACAGCCTGACGGGCATAACCAATCGCCGGGGTTTTTACCGTACTGGAGAAAAACGCTTCCGTAATCTCAATGAGCGTAATGCGGCGTTCAGTCTTATCTTCTTTGATCTGGATAAATTTAAACCTATCAACGATCTCTGGGGGCATGCTGAAGGCGATGAGGTGCTGAAAGTCTTTTCAAAGTTGCTGCTACAGTTCCTGAAACCCGGTGACATTGCAGGTCGGTTGGGTGGCGATGAATTTGCCGTGCTCATTACCCACCGCAGCGATACGGATGCCTTTCTGCATGCCCTGCGTCAGGGGGTGGAGGAATACAACGAACATTCCGGTAAACCGTACAATATCAACTTCTCATCGGGCGTTCTGCACAATGACCCGAATAAGTACGCATCGCTGGATGAAATGGTTAAAAAAAGTGACGAAGTTATGTACTCCGTGAAGCGCAGGAGACAGCTTTAAACGCCCTGCCCTTTACTCATAAAGGCCTACGCACCAGGCCCGGGGCTTAGACATGCGAAAGGTGGGCCCCCTGCCCCTCAGGACTGCACGCTTAACAGCCGCGATTTGCCAATCCGGATAGCGTCATCAATACAGGGTTGAGGTTTACCAAACAGATACCCTTGCGCGAAGTCGCAACCCAGCGCCTGCAGGCTTTCCAGCTGCTCCTGCGTTTCAACACCCTCTGCCACCGCTTTCATATCCAGTGATTTGGCCATGCCGGTGATCAGTTTGATGATATTCAGCGCATCCTCCTGGGCGGAGAGGGAGTGCACGAAGGATTTATCAATTTTGATTTTATCGAAAGCCAGCCGGCTCAGTCGTGAAAGAGAGGAGTAACCCGTACCAAAATCATCGATGGAGATTTTCACCCCCAGCGCTCTGAGCTTGTTAAGGGTATTCATCGGCGTATTGTTCTCTGTAAAGAGAGACGACTCCGTCACTTCCAGTTCAAGGCGCTCGGCCGTAAGCCCTGTCTCTTTCAGAATGGCAAGCACAACCGAGGCAAAGCTTTTACTGCCAAGCTGGACCGGTGAAACATTGACTGAAATTTTAGCCGGAACCGCCCACGAAGCGGCTTCCCGGCAGGCCATTTCCAGCACGGATTTGCCCATCTCATTAATCATTCCCGTTTTTTCGGCCAGCGGAATAAAGGTATCCGGCGACAGCAACCCTTTCTGCGGATGTATCCAGCGAATAAGGGCTTCGTAGCTGTAGATTTCACGGGTGAACGAGTCAACAATAGGCTGATAATAGACCACGAACTCTTTATTGGTTAATGCCAGCGCCATATCATGCTCGAGGGTGCGGCTTTCTTGCAGCTTATCTAGCATGCGTTGGCGGAAGACTTTAATCTTACCTGAGCCCTCATTTTTAGCTTCATACAGGGCCAGATCGGCAAATTTGTACAGATAATCGGAGCGGCGTTCCGTTTCGGAAATAACAATACCGACGCAGGAGGTAATATTGATAATCGTGTTATAGATTGTGTAGGGCTGATTAATAGACTCACTTATTTTTTGCGCACGCGATATCGCACGGCTTTCCGTCAGGCCACTCGAGAGCAAGGCAAACTCGTCTCCACCCAGGCGATAAAGGGTATCTGTCGTGAGGCTCATCGACATCAAACGGTGCGCGATCTGGCGTAATAACATATCGCCCGCATCGTGGCCGTAAGTATCATTGACCTCTTTGAAGCGGTCTAAATCAAATAACATCACCGCCACGGGAACATTATTTTTCTGCGCCAGAGTGATGGCTTCGTTTAAATTTTCCCAAAAACATAAACGGTTATTCATTCCCGTCAGTGAATCATGATAAGCGTCATATTCCAGCTTCGCATTCTGGATTTGCAATTTTTCTTTTGATTTTTGCAGCTCTTCCGCCAGGGCCTGCACCTGAAGATGCGCCTTGTGAATATTCCTGTTCTGAATGAATATCAGCCCCCCCAGGATCGCACTTAAAATAATCAGCAGGACGGATGTCGCGGAATAAATATAATACAGCGTTTGAATTTTGCTGTTCGTGCCATTAATGGAGTTAACATCCTTATCGATGGCACCGGAAGAGAGACGGCTCAGCGGCGCATCAAGCGCATGCATCCCTTTCAGGTAGGTTTCGAGCTCTGAACGCGTCATTTTCTCAAGATGCGCATCCAGATAATTGAGACTCTCTTCAAGTTGAAAGGCGAGCGCCTGATGCGCTTTATTGCTTTTTATATAGTGTGCTAAATCGCCCTCTTTCAGGAGATTACTCTGGCTGAGCATAATATCGAGACGCATGCGCACTTCGTCGATCGGCATAGCTTCATCAAGCGCGTAAAGGCCGAGCCACGATTCAAATCGGTAGTATTCTGAAACCAGCTGGGCAGCAGACCATGAATCGGTGTAGTGAGTCAGTTTCTGTAACTCTTGTTGCCTTTCATGCACAAGATAAGAGATATACCCGGTAGATATAAAAAGAAAAAAAATGATGCCAGCCAGTATTCTGTTCATGCTGCTCCTTGAACCACTACTCAATGCTCATTCTGCTGACCTGCCATGCCGATCGTGAATAGAAAATCTGATTATTCAGTTCAGGCATGCTGTCATAGGGATACACCACAAAGAGCGGGCCTTTATCACGGATACGCATGTACTCCCCGTTAACTTTCATCGCCAGGATAACATTGTATTTTTTGAAATCACTGAGGGGGATTTCGGTGGTGTAATCATTAAGCGCCGTCACCTTAACAAGCGAACCTTTTGCCCCGACATAATCCATCAGCTTTTGCAGTGAGATGCCCGTAAAGGTTGTACGCCCGTTATACCAGGGTGAGGTGGTCTGGAAAGTGACCATGCCCAGCTTCTCAAGGCTGGCGACATCGAAAACAGCTTTCCCGTCTTCGTTGGTGTTCTCAATATTACCGGACAGTGTTAAAAGCACTTTTCCTGTCGGTTTGGGAAGTTCACCCGCCCAGACCTGGCTTGAGACCATTAAACTTAACAACATCGCGATCAACCGCATCCTAACCTCACCTCACAGACAGACGTAGTAGAATTATAATTTAGTTAACATGTTATTAATATATCCTGCATGACTATTCTTAAGGCAACTGATTCATAAATATTATAATTTATCAAAATCAGAAGGTTGCCCTTTCTTTTATTTTGTGAACTTGATATGGCAACACCGTTGCCAATAATTAAGCCCTGCTAAAACTTATTGTCACTGTACAAATAAAATCCGCCTGTTAACTCAGCGAAACATCGCACCATGACAGTGAGTATTGTCTCTACCGCTTTAGCGTCACTTTATTTTCGAACGACCAGCTCTGGCGCGTAAAATTTTTGCAGCGTTGTGAAGTTCCCTACCTGGACGCGTTCCACATGAAAGGTATCCACGCTTAACAAAATAAGCTTCAGCCCCCTTCCGCTCTCGGCGAACAGATCGCTCTCCTGGAATGACTCGTTGCGCGCGTCGGCGAGACGCCCGGCCGGAAAAGGATCCCCCGCGTCAGTAAAGTGCAACGTCACGCTTGAGGCTGTGGTGATAAAATCCACATCAAAACGGCTGTTCTCATCTTCATGCAGCGCATAACGAATGATATTGGTCGCGGTCTCACAGACCGCGAGGTCAAGCGCAAAGCGCCATTCATCATTTACCGGCAACGGCGCCATGAGCTGCGCAAGCCACTCCGCCAGTGGCGAGATTGACGTTAATGAGGCCGGAAGCGAAAGGGAACTCTTCACAAGCCACTCACTGATTAAGCTGAGCAAGCGCCGCGGCGCGATCCGGGCAGATACGAAAAATGCGATCCATCCGGGTTAGAGTGAACATATTGCGGATACCCGGGTTCAGTGCGCACAAGGTCATTTCACCTTTGCCGTTCATCATTTTCAGAAGAGAAACCAGCGTTCCCAGACCGCTGCTATCGATAAAATCGATTTTGCTAAAATCCACAATCAAGGCTTTTTGGTCGTCGCCAATCTCGCGGGTAATGGCTTCTTTAAAGGCCGCCGCAACCGAGGCATCCAGCCGGCGTACCGACGGCGTCAAAATATTGACGTTGGGCTGCCGCTCCGTATCGATATTCATATCTTTTCTCCTGTCTGTTCAATCACTAAAAGTGAAACATCATCGGCCATTGTCCTCTGCTCCTCGCAATCCCCGCTGCGCCAGTGGATAAGGTGCTGAGCGAACTGCGGCAGCAGACTATCCAGCGCGAGCGTGGCCCCTTCCTGTAGCCAGCGTTGCAGGCGCGCCTCACCATACTGCTCGCCATCAGGGTTTTCACACTCGGTAATGCCATCGCTGAACAGGCAGAGCCGCTCTCCCGGCGCGAGAGTGAAGTTCACGTCGCTCCAGCTCAGGTCGGGCATCAACCCCACCGGCGCGCCCCCATGGCCGACCGTTCTCACCTCCCCGGCAGGGTTAACGATGAAGGGGGTAGGATGCCCGGCCTGACAAAGCTTGCCCTCTCCGGTTGCCAGATCGATAACGCCATAAATCATGGTGAAGTAGCTCACGATCTCCACCTCATCACTGCAAAAGCGGCTGTTCAGGATCCGCACCACCTCAGAGGGCGATGCCACCTCGTTATCACCGGTAAAGAGGAAACGCTCCACCGCCCTGCCGTGCAAAAACTGGCGGGCAACGGCGAGAGACATCATCGCCGCGCCGACCCCATGACCGGACACGTCCACGCAGTAAAATCCCAGATGATTATCCAGCGGGAACACGTTAAAGATATCGCCGGAAACCCAGGCCGAAGGCAGGAAAATCCAGTCAGAAAAATAATCGCGATAGCGCAGCCGGTGCGCCGGAAGAACCGACTGCTGAATGCGCGCCGCCACCTCAAGGTCTTGCTCAATCTGACGCAGGGCCTCGCTCAGGCGCGCGTTACGCGCGGCAAGCGTGGCTTCAAGAGAGAGCACCCTGGCCCCCGCGTGCAGTCGCGCCCGCAGTTCCCCTTGTTCCACCGGCTTGCTGAGAAAATCATCCGCCCCGGCATCAAACCCGAGCGTCAGATCCCCCGGATCTTCACGGGCAGTCAGCAATATGACGTAAACATAGTGGCCAAACTGGCGGCTGCGAATCTCCCGGCATAATGTCAGGCCGTCCATCTCGGGCATCTCCCAGTCGCTAATGACCAGGCTTACCGGCTGGTTTTGCAGGATCTCCAGCGCAGCCACGCCGTTTTCCGCCTCGCTGACGACATATCCCCACTGCGTCAGCATTCGACTGAGCAAACGCCGATAGACCGGCGAATCTTCAACAATCAGAACGTGCTGAACTCCCATTGCGTCACCTCAAAGCGGTAAGAACCAGATCAGGCTGACCGTGCCTTCACGAAACTTGCCATTGCCGCTCTGGTGGCCCGGGTAACGGGTGCCGGAGTAGTTGGCGTACTGAATAGAGAACGAGCCCGGCGTATAGCCCGCGTAGCCAAAACTATAGCTATAGTCGCCGTTCCAGGGTTGCTGCTGACTCCTGTCCGGGAACCAGAATGCCGTCGCGCGCACGAAGAAATGTTGTTTGAAGGTGTAACCGCACCCGCCCAACATCACTTTTTTATTTTTACGGATGTCGTTGCTCTCCAGATCGTAATAACGCGGTACCCAGCTGTACCCCGCCTGGCAAATAATGGAGTCCCCTTTGTTGATCAACAGGGCGTTTTCTACCGGCTTCGGTAGCGAAAATTTATAGGCCAGCGTTACGGCACCCTGTTCAAAATAGGTGTGCCGGTGATTGCCGGAGGTCCAGAAACGGTTATCGCCATAGTTGCTGTAAACCAGGCTGAAGGTATTGGCATGCCAGTCGTCATAGCCAAAGCTATAGCGAAAATCAGCGGTATAGCGGCTGGTATCCGTCACGGGCAGACGTGACGTTACGTTGGCAAACCAGTAGCTGTAGGGGGAGTATTGCAGGCTAAGGTTCAGCGTCTGGTTATATTTCCTTTTCTGCTCTGCGCTATCCGAGCTGTTTGGGATAGACATCCACTGCTCTTTTAGCCCGGAACTAAAGCTTAGTGCGCCGGAAAAGACATCCTCATTCCCTGAGAAAAGCCGTCCCCAGCGGCTGGTGAATACCCCCGCCTGCACCGGCTCGCCATCTTTATCACGCAACGTTTGTCCCTCTTCCTTCTGCGCTGCTTCAGTGCTCACACTGGCACACAGTAGCGCGCAGGCCAGCCAATATTTTTCCCGCATCTGCCCTTCCTTAGTTAGGTATCCAGCGCGCAGCGACGTTGTATTTCGCCATGAGCCACAGCACGGTCAACGCTGCTGCATGAACGAAGGTGTTGACGAGCCAGTCCTGACGCCAGAGATCAAAGGTCACAAACTGGCTTACCGCGAGCACAACATAGACATGCAAAATAAAGGTATACAGCGAACGTTGCCCCAGCGGGATGAGGAACCAGCCGGCCAGCCGGTTAAGGGGCACCCAGCACCAGGTTAACAGCAGATAGACCGTCACCATCAGGCTGATATCGTTAAGGACCCGCACCGGCCCAAGGCCATTTTTTGCCGCCCAGGTATGGTAAAACGCATTGAAATCCGCCGGCGGGATGGTGTGCATCAGGAGGGCGGGCGGCATAAAGGGGTTAGTATGGTTCTGGGCCACATACCCCAGTACCAGCGCGATCGCCACCAGCGCCACCACCACCGCTTTACCGGGTGGGGTGCGGGCAAACGAGAGGAGCTCCGCTTTGTACCAGCCGCTGCACATCCCCAGTACAAAAATAAACTGCCACGCCAGTAGCGGAAAAGCGAACTCAAACTCAGACGGCGTAACGCGCACTGGCCAGCGCTGCCAGCAGCAGTAGACCAGCAGCGATAGACCCAGCAGCCAATAGACTTTTCCGCGTTGCAGCATCCCTAAAAATAGCGGGCTTAAAAGCAGCAGAAAAATATAGAGACCGAGGATCTGCGTCTGATGAGGGCCAATTTGCAGGTAGAGAACAATGTTAAACCAGGTCTCTTTAATTTGCGGCGTGACGGGATAGAGTGACCAGGTTGTGCCAGAAAAGCGATCGGTAAAATGCGTTACCTCAAACACGTTAATAAAAGGCAAATACCCTAATAAAAGAAAGGAGAGAATGATAATAATATTTACCCGGTATATTTTCCACGCCCGGAGAAAAAGCCCCCAGGAAATAGTAAGCAGAACCGTTTTTTCCAGTCTGGTACGATTCAGCATACCTAGCATAAATCCGGAAAGAATAACAAACCCCTCGGCACCGGTAGTCAGACCAAAACGCTCCCAGGTAAATATATTAAATATTGACATCACTTCGGTATGTGCAACCACCATCATGACCAGCGCAATACCGCGCATAAAATCAATGCGCAAGTCGCGATTACCCGCCAGTGAGTACCGCCAGGATATTGATTTAACGCTTTTTTCTTGGGTTATCGCTGGCGCAATCTGGCTCATAGTGAGTCCTGTTATCTATCCTGAAAAAGCCGCGTATCACTTATTTAGATAGCGTATATGCGTTCATCTGGCAATGAATGAAGCGAGGCCAAAAAGGCTTAATAATAAATAACAATCATTTTAGCCGCCCTACACTGTTGCAATTCCCGGTCTGGAATATTTTTCTTCGCCATCTACACTGATTTTATCGATTGTATTTATAAGCGTTAATTTGCGTGGCACTCCACACTGTCGAAAGCAGGTGTTAATTCAATTGTCATCGTGGAATCAGGATATCCTTAACTATGGATTTTTATTTTTCCCGTTTTGAACATCGTCAGCCGCCTGAACCGCTCCAGTCGCCGCGCTGGGTAATAATGACCTGGCAAGTATTAGCGGTTGCCGCGCTTATTCTTGGTGCTAATTATATCTACTGGCGCTGGACAGCCTCGCTGAATACCGATGCGCTCTGGTATGCCATTCCGCTGGTGCTGGCAGAGACTCTGGCCTGGATCGGTACGGTGCTGTTTACCATTAATTTGTGGAAGGAAGAGGACCCTGCGCAAAATCCGCCGCCGGTTGAGATCAACGACTGCCTGAGACCCGAAGACGCAGAAGACGTAAGGCCTATCAAGGTCGACCTTTTCATCGCCACCTATTCCGAAGATGTGGAGCTGGTCAGGCTCTCGATCCGCGATGCCCTGAAAGTCACCTACCCCGGCCCGCTGGATTTTAAGGTGCACGTGCTGGATGACGGACGACGCCCCGAGATGAAGGCCGTCTGCGAACAAGAGGGAGCCAACTACATCACCCGACAGACCAATATCGGCTTCAAGGCCGGTAACCTGCGCAATGGGCTTGAACAGACCGACGGTGATTTCCTGGTAATTTGCGATGCCGATACCCGCGTTTTTCCGACGCTGCTGAGCCATACGCTCGGCTATTTTCGCGATCCGGACGTCGCCTGGGTACAAACCCCGCAGTGGTTCTTCGACCTGCCGGAGGGTGAAAACCTCTCACGCTGGCTGGGGCGCAGGGCGGGTAAAGTGGGCTACGGGCTGGGATGGCTGGCGCAGAAATTCATCGGACCGGTCACCGTTGGCCGGGACCCCTTCTTCAACGATCCGCGCATGTTCTATGACGTAATTTTACGCCGCCGCAACTGGGCTAACGCCGCATTCTGCTGCGGCGCAGCCTCTATCCACCGGCGCGAAGCGGTGATGCAGGCGGCGTTACGAAGCTATGTCTGGGCTGTCGAAGAGGAGATCGACCGCCATACCCGCGATATACGCGATCCCGCGATGCGCGAAACCCTGCAGGACGCCATGCGCCCGCACGTTGCGTTCGATACCGAGCTTACCCCCTATAAGTTTCACGTTTCCGAGGATATCTATACCTCGATCCTGCTGCATGGCGACAGCGCGCGTCGCTGGCGCTCGGTGATGCACCCGCGTATTGAATCGAAAATGCTCTCTCCGCAGGACATGCTGACGTGGATGATTCAGCGCTTCAAATATGCCGCGGGTTCGCTGGATATTCTTTTCCACGATAATATTTTCAGCCGCCGCCGCTTTAAGCTCTCGTTGCCGCAGACGCTGATGTACGCTACCACCTTCTGGTCTTACATGGCCTGCGTGTGGAATACCGTATTTCTGATCTCCCCCATTATTTATCTTTTTACCGGTATTCCGCCCGTCTCCGCCTGGTCTGAGCCCTTTTATCTCCATTTCCTCCCCTTTTTCATTGTCTCCGAGCTGGCATTTATGTTTGGCACCTGGGGCATATCGGCGTGGGACGGCAGGGCCTCTTATCTCTCGTTTTTCTCCATGAATCTGCGCGCGTTAAACACGGTATTGCGCGGGGAGCAGATTAAGTTTCACGTCACGCCAAAAGAGCGACAGACCGGCCGCTTTCTCTATCTGGTGAAGCCGCAAATCGCCATTGTCGTGCTTACCCTGGCAGGGCTCATCTGGGGAGGCATTCAGGTGGCGCGAGGGGAAGTAGACGACCCTTCCGGCTACGTCATTAACATCTTCTGGGGCGCGGTCAATATTGCTGCCATGCTGCCGCTGATCCTGGCCGCCATGTGGACGCCGGCTGAAGAGGAGGCGCAGCCATGAGAAAACGCGATGCGCTGCTGTCCGCCCGCAGTTACCTCACGATTTTGATCGGCTTTCTGCTGGGGTTCGCCATTGTTGTCTGGGTAGAAAAACAGATGCCAACGCGTGTCGAAAGCAGTGCGGGAATGAGCCTAAGTAATGATTTCCCTCCGCTTCCCGCCCCGCGTGAATTGACCTTTGACGAGGCTATCTGGGCGCGCGTGGCATGGCAGTATTATGTGAATAATACGCAGCCGAACGGCCTGGCCAACGCACACGATGGCGAACCCTGGTTCAGCCTGTGGAGCACCGGCAGTTACCTCTTTGCCATGATCGCGGCAAAGCAGCTCAATATTCTGAGCGACGACGAGTTTGATGAACGCGTCACCGCCGCGTTGTTTACCCTGGGCCAGCTGCCGCTTAATCCGCAGGGGTTGCCCGCTGCCTATTATCATGCAGACACGCTTCACATGCTGGGTAAGCCGGATCCCTCCGCGATAGGCATGGGCCGCCTGCTCAACGCCCTGCAAACATTGCTGTGGCGTTATCCTCAGCACGCCGCCGCCGTGCGCGATCTCTTTAACCAGTGGAAGGTGGCGGCCCTGATTACCAACAACACCGCGACACAGGCCGCCGCGCCGCTTCATCACTGGGCGCTGGCGGTGGATGAGCCCAGAAACAGCTTCGGTTACCGCTTGTATGCCAGCCATACGCTGCGGCTCATCGACAGCGCAGCGGGACTGGCGGTCACTAACCCGCCGGAGGGGCAGCAGATGATCGACATCGACGGCATCATGGTGCCCGACGAAGGGCTGCGCACCCCCTGGGGTCGTCAGCCCTCTCTGATCAGCCTTCCCTATCTGTTAACAGGCCTCGAACTGGGTTTTGACGTCCAGAGCGCGGAGATTACCTGGCGCATTATGCAGATCCAGCAGCGCCGCCACGGCTTGCGGGTCAGCAAGCCCCCTATCAGCACCGACTATGCCGAGCCCGCCCCGGACTATGTGAACGATCTGCCTGACCGCCAGCCGCTGCAAAACAGCGCCCTGCGCGATGCCACCCCCGAGCAGACGGCTATCACCTCTACCCGTACCGCCTTTGCCTGGTATGCACTGTTCCGCAATGGCTGGAGCGAAGCCTTGCGCCAGCAAGTGCAGAAATTGCAGGTACCCGGCAAGGGCTGGCAGCGCGGACTTAATCTCAACAGCAGCGTAAACGACATCGTAGACGGCGACACTAACGCCATCGTGCTCGAAAGCCTGGCCTATATCGTTCACGGTCAGATGCTATGTCTGGCCTGCCTCGGCCCCGCCAATCCACCTACTTCGTCAGCAGGAGCTAAGCCATGAAGCTGAAATCGTTACTCTATTTTCCTCTTCTGGCCGGGCTTATGGCGTGCTGGCTCACCCTCTCTGCGGCGCAGGCCGCCACCGGGCTACCGGCCTCCGAGTACGAACCGCGTAGCGGGGAGCTGAATGCGCGAGAGATGGCGATTGCCAAAAACGCCTGGCAATATTTTGTCGCCAATTACCAGCCCACCACCGGGCTGGTGAATGCCGTAAATAAATACCCCTCCACCACCATGTGGGACAGCGCCTCTTATATGGCTGCCATGACGGCAGCCCGTGAGCTGGGGATCATTGATAAAGCCGAGTTCGATCGTCGGATGCTGAAATTACTCGCCACCCTCAACAAGCTGGATTTATTCCGCAACGAGTTACCTAACAAGGCCTACAACACCATCACCGGGCAGAAGGTTAACTACCAGAACAAGCCTGGAGAAATTGGCTTCTCGGCGCTGGATATCGGCAGGATGTTGATCTGGCTGAAGGTGATTAAAGAGCGCTATCCGGAATACGGCAACAGCATCGATAACGTGTTACTGGGATGGAATTTCACCAACGTCATCAACCCCTGCGGTATGCTTTACGGCGCTTACCTGGAAAATGGCCAGCCAAAGTATGTCCAGGAGGGGCGCCTCGGCTACGAGGAGTATGGCGCGGCGGGGTTCTCGCTGTGGGGCTTTGGCACCTGTCAATCCAGCCAGCCTCAGCCCTATGAGCTGGCAGAGATCTACTGTGTGATGGTGCCTTACGATTCGCGCGATCCCCGTATGACCAGCCAGCACAACTATGTGGTCACCGAGTCTTACGTCCTCTACGGCCTGGAGTTTGGCTTTGATAAGCCCGAGGATCGGGATAACACCCCGCGCGACTACTCGCACCCCTGGATGAAAAACTTCGCTGACCGGGTCTACCAGGCCCAGGAGAACCGCTACGCGATTACCGGGGTGTTAACCGCTCGCTCCGAGCATCAGCTCGATAAGTCCCCCTACTTCGTTTATGACACCGTCTTCAGCGACGGCTTTAACTGGAACACCATCACCGATAAAGGCCAGTACGTACCCAATACCGCGGCCATTTCGCTGAAGGCGGCGCTGGGTATGTGGGTCTTATGGGATTCGCCTTATACCGACCGCCTGCTGGACGCCATCGAAAACGCTAACGAAGCGGACAAAGGCTATTACGAAGGGCTGTACGAAAACGGCGATGGCCCCATTAAAGAGTTCACCGCCAATAACAACGGCATCATGCTGGAGTCGCTGCTGTTTAAAAAAGAGGGCAAATTGCTGCAGTTCAATACTGACAACCCGAAAAACCGCGATTTCGCCCCTTCGCTCTGGGACAAAAAGCTGGTGGATCTGTTTGAGCCGAATAACACCGCGCGCAATCGCCCCTTCCTGAACAGTACGCCGGCCGTCAAAACCTGGTGTGAACAGACCGGCACTACGCAGCGGACAAAACCCGCCTGCCAGGCTTGCCAGTGCGCCTCTTGCAACGCGGACGCGCCCGTTAAATTACCCCCGGTGACCGCGCAATGCTTAAAACCCTAGCCCGCACGCTGGCGGTCTCTGCTGTGGTATTGGTCGTCCTGCTGGCGCTGTTCAGCCGGGAGGGCGCCGGGTGGCGCTGGTTAACCAAAGGGGGCTGGCACACCACCGCGCGTATCGATGCCCTCACGCCCCAGGAGCGGGAGTGGGCGCGTATTGCGTGGCGCTATTTTGAAAATAATACCCAGCCGCAAACCGGGTTAGTCAACGGTAGCGACAAACAGCCGCGCGCAACCTTGTGGCAGATGGGCGATACGCTTATCGCCCTGCTGGCCGCCCGGGATCTGGGGCTGGTTAACGAGCCTGAGTTTGATGCCCGGCTGACCCGCCTACTGGGCACGCTCAATCGCCTGGCGCTAACCGACACCCGTACGCCAGGCAGACTTTATTCCACGCAGACGGCGTCCCCCATTGATTTCAGCGGTAAGCCAGCGAAGAGCGGCTGGTCGGCAAAGGATATGGCGCGGCTCATGCTGGCCCTGCGGCTCAGCGCTGAGCGCGCTCCTCAGTATCGCGAGTATCTGGATAAGATCATTCTGCGCTGGAACTTTTGCCCGGTCATCGACGACGAGGGAGAGTTGCGCTCTGCTTCAATGCAGAACGGGCAGCCGATGATTCGCGACGAACTCCGTCTCGGTGAGAGCGAATATGCCGCCAGCGCGTTTCGCCTGTGGGGGTTTGCTCCCGACAAGGCGCTAAACCCGCCGTCGCAGCATGTCATTCTCTTTCAGCGTCGGCTCGCCGTTGATGCCCGCGACCCGCGCACCACCTGGCAACCCTCGCTGCTGACCACCCTTCCCGCCATGCTACCGGGGCTGGAGTTCGGCTGGCAGTTGCCCGGCGTCTCCTCCGATCTGCAAAAAACGCTGCGTACCCGCGCCGAAGGGATATGGCTCAGCCAGAAAACGCGCTGGGAGCAAGATAAAGTCCTTACCGCGCGCGCCGACTTTTATCTCACTCAGGCTCCCTGGCACGTTGAGGATACCGTCTGGGGGAATGGCTATGCCTGGAACACGCTGGGAGACGATGGAAAATATTATCCCCGGCTGGCACAGGTGTCGACCAAAGCGGTTTTTGTGCTCTGGGCGCTGTGGGATAACGACTACACCGACAGCCTGATGGCAGTGACTCGCCATCTCAATCGCCCGCAGCAGGGGTGGTTCGAAGGTCGCGTCGAGGCAACCGGGGACATTAACCCCACCCTCACCCTCTCAACCAACGCCATGGTGCTGGAAGCCCTGCTGTACAAACACAACGCCGGGCCGCTGTTTGAAAACGGTCTGGTGGATAACGCGGGCTATTTCTCTCGCCGCACGTCAGATACTTTCAACCCGCCCGGCCTCTGTCTTCCGGGTGAACGGGCCGCGAGGGCCACGCCATGAAATTCTACCGCGACCTCTTTGAGGCAAGCCTAAACCGCGTCATCGCCGGGCACGACAGAAAACGCTTTTTCGAGGCCTTCTGGGACACCTTCATTCATATGTCTCCTGAAACGGAGCGGCACTTCGCCCGTCGCCCGGAACAGGAGGGGCAGCAGATGATCTACAAAAGCTTCTTCGCCATGCTCGCGGTCGACGGCGTGCTGTTTGTACCCGATTTTCTCGAACGGCTTGCCCGGGAGCAGAGCGATGAAGGGCTGCGCCTGCCTCCGCGCTTTTTTGCCCTGTGGCGAGAAGCGATGCTCAGCACCGTACGCACCCGCGACCCGCTCTGCGATGAGGAGATCCTCACGGCCTGGGCGATGGCGATAGCGCCCGGTCTGGAATATCTGCGCCGCCAGGCGGAGCTTCACTATCAGGCGGGAGACGACTAACTATGCCATCCACCTCTCCTTTCGATCTGAACGCACTGCCCATGGGGGTGATGATCTATGATGCGGCGGAACGCCTGCAGGGCTGGAATGACAAGCTTACCCTCTATTATCCCGTCATTACCCCCTGGTTAACCGTTGGCGCCACGCTGGAGAGCCTGGCCGAGAAATTTATTGATTCGGGCTATCACATCGATCCCGTCCGTCGCCGCACCCTGCGCGACGCGATAATCCGTAACTGTCGTCAGCCGAACCACCGTGAAGTGCGGCAATCCGGAAACCGACGGCTCTATGTTCAGCACCAGCGACTTAACGATGGCGGCATTATCAGCCTGCATACGGATATTACCGGGCTGGATGAGGCACAGCGCTCACGCCACCAGCTGCACGACGATTTTTTACTGACCGCAGAGACAATCCAGATAGGTATCTGGGACTGGCAAGTCTCCCAGGACAGCCTGCAGGTCAACGATACGCTGCTGGCGATGGTGGGCCAGTCGCGCGTGCAGTTACACTACCCGCTGCGCTTTTTGCTGAATCTGGTTCATGCCGAAGATTTGGCCACCCTGCGTAACGCGATGACTGCCTCAAAAAAGGATCATATGCCTGTTTTTGAATGTGAGATACGCGTTCAGCATCCGACCCAGGGCTGGCGCTGGATGCTCATCTCAGGCCAGGTTGTGACCCTCAGCATGCAGCAGGAGGCCGAACGCGTTATCGGCACGCTGCAGGATATTACCCGGCGCAAAGAGGCAGAGCTTCTCGCCATTGAGGCGGCGAAAGTCGCTCAGGAGGCCAACGAGGCGAAAAGCGCGTTCCTCGCCAACATGAGCCACGAAATCCGTACCCCGATGAACGGGATCCTCGGCATGACCCAGCTCTGCCTGGACACGCCGCTGAATCCAGACCAACGGGAATACCTGACGCTGGTAATGAGTTCGGCCCAGTCGCTACTGCACATTATCAACGACATTCTCGACTTCTCGCGCATTGAGTCGGGCAAGATGTCGGTCGATGAAGAACCGCTGGAGATCCGCCCTTTCGTTCAGGCGTTGATTCGTCCACATATGCCCGCCGCCAGTGAAAAAGGCATTGAGCTGCTGGTGGATATCGCCCCGGCCGTGCCGGAAGTGCTAATGGTGGATGGCCCGCGGCTGCGTCAGATCCTGACCAACCTGCTGGGTAACGCGCTTAAATTTACCCATCAGGGCGAAGTGCTATTGGTCATTGAACCGGGCGCTGAACCCGATCAATGGCGCTTTCGCATTCGCGATAGCGGGATCGGCATACCGCCGGAGAAGCAGAAAAAAATCTTCGAGGCCTTCAGCCAGGCGGACAGTTCCACCACCCGCCGCTACGGCGGTACCGGGCTGGGATTAACCATTTCGGCCCGACTGGTTAGCCTGATGGGGGGAGAGCTCAGCGTGCAAAGCGAACCGGGAGTGGGCAGTGAATTTGCCTTCACCCTGGTGCTGCAAAGCCAGCAGGCTGCGCCGACCAGCGGCGATACCATGACGGGCTTTAACGGCGAACGGGTGCTGGTGGTTGACGATAACAGCACTAACCTGCGCCTGCTCGATACCATGCTTCGCCAGATGAACCTGACGCCGACCTGCGTGAATAACGCGAAAGAGGCGTTACGGCTGGCCGGCACCGACGCTGGCTGGCCACTCATTCTGCTGGATGCCCAGATGCCGGATATGGACGGCGTCTCCCTGGCGCTGGAGATCACTGTCCTGCCGCAGGGTGAGCAGAGCCATATCATCATGCTCAGTTCAATGAGCCGCCATTTTGATGCCAATATGCTGAAACGCATTGGGATCGCTCATTATCTGCATAAGCCCGTTGCCCATCGCGAACTCTATCACGTCATTGCCAGCGTCCTTGCCCCCGCGCCGGCTACGGCCCCGCCGCCGCCCGCCGCCGAGCCGGCCACAGAGGTGGGTGGACTGAACATTCTGCTGGCAGAGGACAACCTGGTGAACCAGAAAGTCGCCAGGCGGTTGCTGGAGCGGCTCGGCCACCGGTGCGAAGTGGTGAATAACGGCCGGGAAGCACTGACGCGCTGGCGCGAGCAGCCCTGGGATCTGCTCTTTATTGATCTGCAAATGCCCGAAATGGACGGTGAGACCGCCCTGCGCCTGATTCGGGAAGAGACGCGCGCGCAGGGGCGCAGCCACCAGCCCGCCATCGTAATGACCGCCCACGCCATGCAGGGCGATAAAGAGCGTTGTCTGGCGATGGGCTTCGATGGCTATATTGCCAAGCCGGTGAATCAGGAAGCCTTGCAGCAAGAGATCGCGCGCGTTGGCGTCGGGATCGATAAGGGACTGCCGGACGAGGCGCGCCTACTCAGGCAGTGTGCAGACGATCCTGACCTGGTGCAGGAGCTGCTGCTGTTATTCAGCACCGGACTTGACGAGTCGATAGCCGCCATCGTGCAGGCTATCGACAACGACGATCGCGAAGCACTACGCCGGGCGGCGCACAGGCTACGCGGTGAAGCGCTCACCCTCGGCTTCACCGGCCTGACCGAAACGCTCCAGCAGCTTGAGAGCGAGGCGGCATCGCTGGACCTGGCCGGGCTAAGCGCGCTACGACGCGAGCTTCTTGATGAGGCCGGGCGCAGCGCGACATGGCTACGCCAGCGGGTGCAGGAGGTAAAACATGATCCGTAAATTGCTCGTGCTGCTGATGGTCACTCCTCTACTGGCGCAGGCCAGCCAGCCCGTCACCTGGTCGCTGGCAGGTCAATGGCGCGTACATGATGCTAACGACGAGACCTTCGACGGAGTGAACACCCCGGACCGTCACTGGCGCGCTATCCAGGTGCCCGCCAACTGGTACAGCGCCGGATATGACCACCAGGGCGCGCTCTGGTACCGGCATGAATTTTCCCTTCCCGAACGCGCACCCGATACCATGGCGACGCTGGTCTTTGACGGCGTGGACTATTTCGCCGATGTCGTACTGAACGGTAAAACGCTGGCCCGCCATGAGGGGTATTTCCAGCGTTTCCCGGTGGACGTCAGCGACACGCTACGCCGCCATAACCGGCTCGCCGTCAAGGTGAACAGCCCATGGGAAGATCCCAAAACCGTCTGGCCGCTGCACAAAACCCAGATGAAAGGCATCCTTAATCAGCATGACACCCGCCCCGGCGGCGCCTGGTCTGAGCATGGGCAGGATGCCAACTCCGGCGGGATCTGGGCGCCGGTGAAACTGCACCTGAGCCGCGGTGTGACCATAGACGACGTAATTCTGCGCCCGGACTGGCGCGACGGACTGGAAAAGCCAGTCCTGCGCGCCGAGATCCGCTACCGGGCCCTCACGGCCGGCTCTGTGACGCTGCGCCTCTCTGCTGCGCCAGATAATTTCAACGGCCAGCGCATTGAGCAGACCTTTTCGGTAAACCTGACGCAGGCGAACGGCAAGCCCCAGAGCCTGAACGTCAGCCTGCCGATGAAGGGGGCCAGGCTGTGGTGGCCAGCAGGGTATGGCAAGCCAAACCTGTACCGGGTCCGCGCCACGCTGGTGGATGACCAGGGGGTGATGGACACCGCTGTCACGCGCACCGGATTACGCAAGCTGGAAGAGCAGCCTGACAATCAAGGCTGGCGCATTAACGACCGACGGCTGTTTATCAAAGGCAGTAACTATATCGGTTCCCCGTGGCTCGGCACCCTGACGCGCCAGAAATATCGCCGGGATTTCACGCTGCTGCAGAAGATGAATGCTAACGCGATACGCGTGCATGGGCACGTAGCCGGTCGCGCCCTCTATGAAGTGGCCGATGAGATGGGGCTAATGATCTGGCAGGATGTCCCTCTGCAGTGGGGCTACGACAACAGCGACGCCTTTGCCGATAACGCCGTGCGGCAGACTCGCGACATGATGGCGCAGTTCGGCAACTCGCCGGCAATCATCGTCTGGGGCGGCCATAACGAACCGCCCTGGAACTCGCCCTGGATGGAAAAACGCTTCCCGGACTGGAATAAAACCCTGAACCAGACGCTGACGACCCGGGTGGCCGATACGCTGGCAGAGGACCGTTCGCGCATTGTGCACCGTTTTTCCGCCGTTGAAGAGCACTACTGGGCCGGATGGTACTTCGGCACCCCGCGCGACCTGCTTGCCCCGGCGAAGACCGCGATCATCACCGAGTTTGGCGCCCAGGCGCTGCCCCGGCTGTCGACGCTAAAAACCATTATTCCTGCTGACCTGTTATGGCCGAAAAGTACCGCAGCCGACGACCCAGGCTGGACGCGCTGGAAATACCATAACTTCCAGCCTTTCCAGACCTTTAAATTTGCGGGAATACCGTGGGGCAACAACATTCAGGAGATGATTAAGAACACCCAGGAGTATCAGGCGCAACTGGTGGCCATGGCCGCCGAGAGCTATCGTCGGCAGCGGTATCAGCCTGTCACAGCCCTCTTCCACTTTATGTTTGTGGAAACCTGGCCCTCAATTAACTGGGGGGTGGTGGATTATCTGCGTAAACCGAAAGCGGGTTACTATGCGTTGCAGCGCGCTTATCAGCCAATTCTCCCCTCCATTGAACCCCTTAGCGCAACCTGGCGCGTGGGGAGTGAGGCCAGAATAGGCCTGTGGGCGATTAACGATAGCTGGGAAGCCTGTGACGCCTGTCGCCTGACGTGGCAGGTAAAGCAAAACGGACGCGCCCTGGCGAAAGGGAATATGACCCTGACGCTCCCTCCCGATTCGGGTAAAAAGGTCAAGGAGATCGCGGTGACCCCCACCAGCCAACACAAGGTGACGATTGAGTACCGTATCGAGCATCAATCGGGTGCGCTCGCGGGGTTAAACATGCGAGAAGAGAACGTTGCGGCGCAGAGCGCGCGTTAAGGCAGGGTGAAATGGGCAGTGCGGCCGTTCTGGAGAACGCGTTAGTGAATCTCCTCAGCCGCACCCTTTCATGCAATGCAGAATCAGCGGGATGATTTTGGCCGCAGGTTTTCATCAAACACCAGCCGCTGACGTCCCGGCTCCACTTCCCGCAGCGGTTCCACCTGATGCAGGGTACGCTTACAGCGATCCACCAGCACCTGATACTCCCGGGTGCCCTGCTTCTTCCAGGCCATTTCCTGCTCCGTCAGCGCGCGGATGGCTTTCGCCGGGCTGCCGATAATCAGGTGACTGGCGGGCATTTCCGCCTTCGCTTTCACAAAGGCCGCCGCGCCAACAATGCTGTTTTCGCCAATCACCGCACCGTCCATGATCACCGCATTCATCCCCACCAGCGCATTCTTGCGGATAACGCAGCCGTGCAAAATGGCGCTGTGGCCGATATGTCCGTCCTCTTCCACAACGGTATCCTGCTCGGGAAAGCCGTGCATCACGCAGTTATCCTGCACGTTAGCCCCGTCTTTCACCACAATGCGCCCGAAATCGCCCCGCAGGCTGGCATTGGGCCCGATATAGACCCCTTTGCCAATAATCACATCGCCAATCAATACCGCAGTCGGATGAACATAGCTCTCTTGCGCCACGACCGGCGTCAGACCATCTATTTGATATACAGGCACATAACCTCCGTTACGCGCTGGTCAGGCCGCCAAAGCGTTGCCAGTAAAGCGATCCCGGCGCAGGCAGTTCACCCACCGTGGTCTCGCCCTTTTCACTGACAAACGCCAGCGCCCCGGGCGCCACGCGTTGATAAATGTTGATACAGAGTTGTCGCGCCGTTTGCCCCGCCCAGTGCGGTGGGAGCAACTCCTCCGGCAACAGCGGATCTTTAAGGATCACGCGACGGTAAAAATGGATCAGCAACAGCTGGATCTGAAAACAGCGCTCAGGCGTTAATGCCTCCGCAGAGGCTTCGCGCAGCAGCGGCAGTAGCGGCCTGAACGAGTCGATAAAGCTTTCGTACATCAGGTTCTGTTCGCTTAAATGCCAGCACTCTTCGACACGGGCGCGCAGCGCGGCGCGAGAAAGCGCCAGGGGGGTGTGCGCTTCAAAACAGATGACGTTATCTGCCACCCCCGCTTCATGCAGCAGCGACTGCACGTCGGCCAGTTGCTGGGATGGCGAAGCCATCAGGCTCGGCGCCAGCGTGCCAAACCCCTGCCAGATGAGCTGCTTTTTCACCTCATTGAGGGTGGATTTATCCAGCCCCTCCGACAACAACAGCAGCCACTTACCATCCCAGGCGGGCTGTTCCGCCCGGTAAATTTTGTGTTCCGCGCGGCGGGTTAAACGCAGCCCCTTGTCGCTCAGTCGATAAAAACTGCGTCGTCCAATGCGCGCCACGTCCAGCCAGCCCTCTTTGTTCAGGCGAAACAGGGCGGTACGCACAAACCGTTCACCAAATCCCATTCCCTCAAGCAGCGCAGCCAGGCTACCCAGCCAAATTTCCCCGCCACGATGGGAGAGCGCATCGCCATACAGGGAGGCGATCAGTGAGGTTCCGCTCACGGGTACAGAACTGACCGCATGCTGGATATAGTCGTCGAGTTTACTCATGTGATTCATTCTGCAGTTATTATGAGTGAGGATGAATCATAGCACAGCCGAAAAGCGTCTGGCCCGCCCCTAAAAGAGAGAGGGCCAGCGTCAGGATTAGCCGTTGGCGGCCATTTTCCGCAGGTCGAATACGCGACAGGCTTTTCCTTCGGAACGTGGGATGCTGCCACAGTTCACGATAGTGACATCGGTCGAGATCCCCACCATCGATTTAATACGATGGCGCAACTGGTGGCAGACCTGGCAGCGCTGTTCATGGCTGAGCATCAGACTGCTCTGTTTCAGCTCGACCTTCACGCAAAGTGAATCAAGATGGCCGTTACGGTTCACTTCCAGCTGGTAATGCGGCGAGAGATGTTCAAACTTGACGATCTCCTCTTCCAGCTGGGACGGGAAGACGTTAACGCCGCGAATGATGAGCATGTCGTCACTGCGTCCGCTAATGCGATCCATCCGCCGCATGGTGCGCGCCGTCCCCGGCAGCAGGCGCGTCAGGTCACGGGTGCGATAGCGAATCACCGGCAGCGCCTCTTTGGTCAGGGTAGTGAACAGCAGCTCGCCCTGCTCGCCGTCCGCCAGCGGGGTACCATCGTTCGGATTGACGATTTCAGGATAGAAATGATCTTCCCAGATGGTCGGACCGTCCGCAGTTTCAATGCACTCCATCGCCACTCCGGGCCCCATCACTTCCGACAGACCATAGATATCCAGAGCGGTAATGCCGAGGCGTTTTTCGATTTCGCAGCGCATCGCCTGCGTCCACGGCTCGGCACCAAACACCCCGACCCGCAGGGAACATTGACTGGCGTCGCCACCCATTTGACGCTCTAGCTCTTCGATCAGATTCAGGCAGTAGGAAGGCGTGACCATAATCATATCCGGCTGGAAATCACGGATCAGCTGGGCCTGTTTTTCGGTCTGGCCGCCGGACATGGGGATCACCGTCGCCCCTAAACGCTCGGCGCCATAATGGGCACCCAGCCCGCCGGTAAAGAGCCCGTAGCCGTAGGCGACGTGAATTTTATCTTTTGCGCTGCCGCCCGCTGCACGCAGCGAGCGCGCAACCAGATTGGCCCAGTTATCGATGTCATTCTGCGTATAGCCCACGACCGTCGGCTTTCCGGTCGTGCCGGACGAGGCGTGGACGCGCACCACCTGCTCCATCGGCACGGCAAAGGTGTCGAACGGATAGTTATCACGCAGATCTTGTTTCGTGGTGCAAGGGAACTTGCGGATATCCGCCAGCTCTTTGAAATCATCAGGGTGAACGCCCGCCGCATCGAATTTGCGTTGATACATCGGGACGTTGTCGTAAGCGTGTTTTAGCGTCCACTTCAGACGCTGGGTTTGCAAAGCCTGCAGTTCATCAACGGAGGCGGTTTCAATCGGATCAAGCTTTGTTGTCGTTGTCATTGTAGGGTGCTCACAGTAAGAGTTGATCAAACACGCTCAAGGATCATGGCAATGCCCTGACCCACGCCGATACACATGGTGCAGAGTGCATACCGCCCGTTGCGGCGGTGCAGCTCGTGGGTGGCCGCCAGCGCCAGTCTGGCCCCGCTCATCCCCAGCGGATGGCCTAACGCAATCGCCCCGCCGTTCGGGTTGACGTGGGCGGCATCATCCGCCAGACCCAGTTCACGCAGAACGCCCAGCGCCTGCGCGGCAAACGCCTCGTTCAGCTCAATCACGTCCATATCGTTGATGCTTAAACCGGCACGCTCCAGAACTTTGCGGGTGGCTGGCACCGGGCCCAGCCCCATCAGACGCGGCTCAACACCGGCGGTGGCCATCGCCACAATGCGCGCGCGTGGGGTTAAGCCCTGGCTGGCCGCCATGTCGGCGCTGGCGACGATCAGCGCTGCGGCGCCATCGTTCACCCCGGACGCGTTCCCGGCGGTCACCACCCCATCGGCACGGAAAGGGGCTTTCAGGCCAGCCAGCATCGCAAGCGTGGTGTCCGGTCGCAGGTGCTCATCGTGCTGCACTTCGGTCACGGCCCCTTTTTTGCCTTTCAGAACCACCGGCACAATCTCCTGCGCCAGAATGCCGCTGGCCTGCGCCTGGGCGGTGCGTTGCTGGCTGCGGTAGGCAAAGGCGTCTTGATCCTCACGGGAAATATTTAACAATTTGGCTACATTCTCTGCCGTTTCGGGCATGCTGTCAGTACCAAATTGCTGTGCCATGAGCGGGTTCACAAAACGCCAGCCGATGGTGGTATCAAAAATCTCGTTCTGGCGCTGAAAGGCGCTGGTGGCTTTGCCCATCACGAAGGGGGCGCGGGACATCGACTCCACTCCCCCGGCGATCATCAGGTCGGCATCCCCGGCACGAATGGCGCGGGCCGCGAAGCCCAGCGCATCAAGGCCAGATCCGCACAGCCGGTTCAGCGTCGTACCGGAGACGGTCTGGGGCAGCCCGGCCAGCAGCAGCGACATGCGCGCCACGTTGCGGTTATCCTCCCCCGCCTGGTTGGCACAGCCGTAAATCACATCATCAATACATCCGGCATCCAGACCGGGATTACGCGCCAGCAACTCGCGCAGCGGGATGGCCCCCAGATCGTCGGGGCGTACGCCTGATAAGGCGCCAGCGTAGCGGCCAATCGGAGTGCGGATCCCGTCACAAATATAGGCGTCACGCATCATGCTTCTCCTGTGATAGTGCCGCCGATGCGGTGGGATTTCCCACGGAAGAAGGCGACGGTTTTCTGTTGTTGATTAACGATTTCGATGTCGTACACGCCGGTCTGTTTGCCCTGGTGACGAACCTGCGCGGTGGCGGTCAGTCTGTCGCCGGCAAAGGCCGGGCGGATAAACTCGATGGCGCAGCCGGACGCGACCGCCGCCAGCCCCTGGCTGTTACAGGCGTAGGCGAAGGCGGTATCGGCCAGGGTAAATAGCTGGCCGCCGTGACAGCTTTGATGGCCGTTCAGCATTTGTGGCGTGACCTGCATGGTCAGTACGGCATAACCGTCATTCATCTCGATAATGTCGATGCCATACGCCTGGGCGCAGGCGTCTTTTTCATACATGGCTCGGGCGTTACGCCAGGCGTTATGACTCATAGCTACTCTCCAGAAGCGCACGCTGGCGCAGCAGGGAAGATGGGCGATAGCGCTCTTCGCCGTAGTGTCGTTGCAGGTTTTCCAGCAGGATCAGCACCCGTTGCCAGCCGAGTTGTTCACCCCAGGCCAGCGGGCCGCGCGGGTAGTTCACCCCCAGCCGCATCGCGGTATCGATATCCTCTTCCCGGGCCACCCCTTTTTGCAGCGCGTCCAGGGCTTCGTTGATGATCATCGCCAGGGTGCGCCAGATAATCAGCCCTGGATAGTCTGCGACCTGCAGGACGCGCTTGCCCCGCTGTTGCAGATAATGCACCGCTTTACGCGTCGCCGAAGCCGGGTTGCTGGCGGCGCTGGCGATGACCGCCACGTCCCCTTCAAGACGATCAATCACCACCACCGGGCAGGCGTGGCGCGCCGCTAAGGCCTGCGCTGTCTCCCCCTGCGTCTCAATGAGCAGCAGATCGTCAATTTTAGTGACACCGTCACTTCTCTTTTCACTGTAACCGGCGCTGTCGCCGTCGCTTACCGTCTCATACCAGCCCACCGTCGGCTTATCGCTGCGCCAGTTGTAGACGCCCTGTCCGCTCTTCTTGCCGAGACGGCCGCCCAGCACCAGCTCTTGCTGCATCAGCGAGGGGAGAAAACGGCGCTCTTGCCAGAAGGCGTTAAACACGGAACAGGTCACGGCAAAGTTGACGTCCTGGCCGATCATGTCGGTAAGCTCCAGCGGTCCCATAGGGAAGCCCGCCCCTTCGCGCAGGGCAGCGTCCAGATCCTGCGGGGCTGCCACCTGCTCCTCCAGCGCACGCCAGGCTTCGGCGTAGTACGGACGCGCCACACGATTGACAATAAAACCCGGGGTAGACTGGCAACGCACCGGCTGTTTACCCCAGCGGATCGCCAGGTCGCACAGCTGCTCAACCACTTCGTTCGAGGTTGCCAGCCCGCTCACCACCTCCACCAGCTTCATCACCGGTGCAGGGTTGAAGAAGTGCAGACCCGCCACGCGCTCGGGATGAAGCACGCCTGCGGCAATGGCGGTAATCGAGATCGAAGAGGTGTTACTGGTCAGCAGGGTCTGCGGCGGGCAGATCTCAGCCAGCTGGGCAAACAGCGCCTTTTTCACTTCCATACGCTCGGACGCCGCTTCAATCACCAGATCGGCGGCGGCCAGCGCCTGAATGTCGGTGACCGGCGTCAGTCGGGAGAGCGTCTTTACGCTCGCTTCGGCGCTGAGCTTGCCGCGGGCCACGCGCGATGCCAGACGGCTGCGGATGCCCTCGATGGCGCGGGCAATCGCCCCGGCGTCGATGTCATATACCAGCACCGGGTGGCCCTGACTGGCCGCCACTTCGGCGATCCCGGCCCCCATGATGCCGCTGCCGATGACCGCGACGGTTTGAACAGATAGCGTCATGATTATTTCCCCGTGAAGTGCGGCGCACGTTTGTTGAGAAACGCACTGACCCCTTCGCGATAGTCGGCGCTTCGGCCCGCTATGCGCTGATAATCACGCTCCAGATCGAGCTGAGCATCGAGGGAGTTGGTTTCCGAGGCGTTGATGGCCTGTTTAATTAACCCCAGCCCGAAGGTGGGCTGGGCGGCCAGATGCACCGCCAGCTGCTGTGCGGTATCCACCAGCGCGGCATCGTCCACCACCTGCCAGATCATCCCCCAGGCGTGCGCCTGCTCTGCGCTGAGCTTTTCACCCAACAGCGCCAGCCCCATCGCCCGCGCCCGGCCCGCGACGCGCGGCAGCAGCCAGGTACCACCGCAGTCCGGCACCAGCCCCAGCTTGCTGAACGCCATGACAAAGTTTGCCGAACGCGCGGCAATCACGATGTCGCAGCCCAGCGCGAGGGTAGCGCCTGCGCCAGCGGCTACGCCGTTCACCGCGCAGATCACCGGTTTTGGCAATGCCGCCAGACGACGAACCAGCGGGTTGTAAAAACGCTCAACAGACATCCCGAGGTCCGGCGCAGGGCCGTTCGGGTCAACGTTACGGTCGTTCAGATCCTGCCCGGCGCAAAACCCGCGTCCGGCCCCGGTGATCAGCAGGCAGCGGATAGTCTCATCGCGTTCGGCCTGCTTCAGACATTCCGCCAGCTGCTGGTGCATCACATCGTTAAAGCTGTTAAGCCGATCCGGGCGATTGAGGGTAAGGGTCATCACCCCGTGTTCAACGTGACTAAGAATGTAATCCATGGTTAACGTCCTTTAAATTCGGGGCTGCGTTTCTGCAGGAAGGCGGCGATCCCTTCGCGACGATCTTCGGTGCCGGCCAGCAGCGTAAAGAGCTGACGCTCCTGGGCAAGCCCCGCCTGCAGAGGAACTTCCTGCGACTGGCGCAGCGCCTGTTTCGCCGCCTGCAGTGCCAGCGGCGAGTGGCGTGCCATCTGTGCGGCCTGCTGCAGGGCGTACTCCAGAGTCAGGGCATCCGGGTGAATATCACTCACCAGCCCTGCCGCCAGCGCCTGTCGGGCGGTGATGCTTTCGCCGGTCAGCACCATTTTGCTGGCCAGCGATTTGCCAACGCAGCGGATCAGACGCTGGGTGCCCCCGGCGCCCGGCATAATCCCCAGGGTGATCTCCGGCAGCCCAAAACGGGCGCTTTCACCGGCAATCACCACGTCACAGAGCAGGACCAGTTCGCAGCCCGCTCCCAGCGCGTAACCGTTCACGGCGGCAATCAACGGTTTACTGAAGGTGTTGATACGCGCCCAAAGCTGGGGGCGAACGTCGTTGAGGGTGGCGGGCAGATCTTTTTCCGCCATCTCGTTCAGGTCGGCCCCGGCGGCAAAGAAGCGGGCATCGCCGGTGATGACGCATACCGAAATCGTGTTATCCACGGCGGCGGCTTCCAGCGCCTCTGCCAGCTGGCCGAGCAGTGCATTATTCAGGGCGTTGCGCGCCGCGGGGCGGTTTAGCGTCAGTTGCAACACGCGGCCATGACGGGTCTGGATCAGTTCGCTCATGCCATCCCCTTCGCGTCGAAGTCGACTACCACGTCAGGCGTCAGCGGCAGGGCCTGGCAGCTCAGCACATAGCCTGCGGCCAGTTCGTCCGGCTCCAGGCTGTAGTTGGTGGTCATCTCGACTTTTCCGCGCACCACTTTGCACTTACAGGTGGCGCAGACGCCCCCTTTGCAGGCATATGGCAGGTCAGCCCCCTGGCGCAGGGCCGCATCAAGAATGCTTTCATCTTCCGCCCCGAGAGTGATTTCCCGGTCGCGGCCATCCTGGCGGACAGTCACTTTCTGTCCCTGCGCCTGCACGCTATGGGCGCGTTTGACCGCCGTACCCGGGGTGTTAAAACGCTCCAGATGGATGGCTTTTTCCGGCATCCCCAGCGCTTTCAACGCGTTTTCAGCGTCATCCATCATCGCCGTAGGGCCGCAGATAAAGGCCTGATCGAACTGACTGAAATCAATCAGTCGTTGTGCCAGCGCGTGCAGCTTTTCGCCGTCGATACGCCCGCTCAGCAGCGCGCTGTCCAGCGTCTCCTGGCTGAAGATATGCACCAGCTGCAGGCGCGACGGGTAGCTGTCTTTCAGGTCCGCCAGCGCCTGGCGGAACATCATGCTCTGGCTACTGCGGTTGCCGTAGATCAGCGTGAATTCGCTGTCGGGTTCGGTTTGCAGAGTCGTGGCGATAATCGCCAGCATCGGGGTAATACCGGATCCGGCGGCAATCGCCAGATAGCTCCCCTGCTGTCCCGCCTGCGGCTGATAGCCAAAGTGGCCCTGCGGAACCATCACCTCCAGCGCCATCCCCTGCTTGATCTCCCCCTGGGCATAGCGCGAGAAACGCCCGCCGTCGATGGCCTTCACCGCCACGCTGATCTCCCCCGGATGAACGCTTCGACAGATGGAGTAGCAGCGGCGCAGCTCCTCATCGCCGAGGCGAGCCTTCAGGGTCAAATGTTGACCGGGACGGAAGCGATACGCCTCCTGCAGCGTGGGTGGGATAGCGAAGGTGATGGTCACCGCATCGCGGGTTTCGGGCTCCACTTTTGCCACCGTTAAGGAATGAAACGTTGTCATGGCAACCTCAAATACATTTGAAATAGTCGAAGGGTTCACGGCAGCTATCGCAGCGGTAGAGCGCCTTGCAGGCCGTGGATCCAAATTCACTGATAAGGGTGGTCGAGGTGCTGGCGCACCGCGGGCAGGTCACCTCGGCCGCCAGATGGGCGTGGCAACTGTGTCCGGCGGGTGGGCTAATGCCATACTGACGCAGACGCTCGCGGGCATCCGGGGTCATCCAGTCGGTGGTCCAGGCCGGGTCGAGCTGAATAGCGACCTGCACCGGCGTAAAGCCGTGCGCGGTCAGGGTGTCGCGGATCGCGCCGATCAGATGATCCGTTGCCGGACACCCCGAATAGGTGGGGGTGAAGCCGATCGACCAGCCGTCCCCCTGAGCTTCAACGCTGCGCACCATGCCCAGGTCGGTAATGGTTAATACCGGGATCTCCGGGTCCGGGATCTGGCTTAACAGCGACCAGATTTGCGGGACTTCGGCGGGGGCCAGTTCAGCGAAACGTTGCATAGCGTCCTCCTCTGTTACCACTGCTGACCGGGATAGACGCGTTGCAGATATTGCATCTCTGCCAGCATCGGCCCCAGATGTTCGGTATGCAGACCCTGCCTGCCGCCGCTGCGGTAGGCCGCCTCTTCTGGTACCGTCAGGGCTGCATCCTTGAGACCGGTCATGATTTCCGCTTCCCAGGCGTCGCGCAGCGTACGCGGATCGACCGCGATGCCCTCTTCACTCAGCGCCAGGTCAATGTCGTCGGCCTCAAACAACTCCCCGGTAAAGCGCCACAGTTCGTTGATGGCCTGCTGCATTCTTTCAGCGGAGAGTGCTGTCCCGTTGCCGAGGCGCTCCAGCCAGCCGCGGCTGAAACGCAGGTGGTAGCGCACCTCTTTCAGCGACTTGGCGGCGATCGCGGCCAGTTGCGCATCGCGGCTCTGCACCAGACGGCTATACAGCGCCACGTGCCAGGCATCGATGAAATACTGGCGCGCGATGGTATCGGCAAAGTTACCGTTCGGTTGCTCCACAAGCAGCAGATTGCTGAACTGACGCTCATCTCGCCCGAAGGCCAGCGAATCTTCATCGCCGTCCCCTTCCAGCTCGGCGGCATAGGTTAAGAAGTTGCGCGCCTGCCCCAGCAGATCGAGGCCGATATTGGCCAGCGCCAGGTCGATCTCCAGCTCCGGTGCATGGCCGCACCACGCGCCAAGGCGCTGGGAGAGCACCAGCCCGTTATCACCCAGACGCAGTACATAAGCCGTTAATGTTTTCATCCCTGACCTCACATATGCTCGATGCCATCAGGGATGGTGTAGAAAGTGGGATGGCGATAGACCTTGCTCTCGGCCGGGTCGAAGAACTCGCCGCGTTCTTCCGGCTGGGAGGCGACAATTTCGCTCGCCTTCACCACCCAGATTGAGCAGCCTTCGCTGCGGCGGGTATAGGCATCGCGGGCATTCTCCAGCGCCATGCGTTCATCGGCGGCATGCAGGCTTCCCACGTGACGGTGAGACAACCCCTGTTTGGTGCGGATAAAGACTTCGTATAACGGCCAGTATGTTTTGCTCATTGTGCTACCTCCTACGCGACGTTGCGGACGTGCTGTTTTTCGGCGTGCGCCAGTGCGGCTTCGCGCACCCACGTCCCCTCTTCCCAGGCTTTACGCTTGGCGGCCAGGCGCTCGTGATTGCACACGCCGCGACCGTTGATCACGTCGTCAAATTCTTGCCAGTTGATTTCGCCGAAGCGGTAGTGGCCGCTCTCTTCGTCCAGATGCAGATCCGGGTCCGGCACGGTCATGCCCAGCATCTCAACCTGCGGCACGGTGTTGTCGACAAAGCGCTGACGCAGCTCATCGTTACCAAAACGTTTGATTTTCCAGGCCAGGCTGCGGGCGCTGTTCGGTGAGTTATCATCGTTGGGTCCAAACATCATCAGCGCTGGCCACCAGAAGCGGTTGATGGCGTCCTGCAACATCTGCCGCTGCGCCTCGCTCCCCTGTGACAGCGCCATGCAGGCTTCAAAGCCCTGACGCTGGTGGAAGCTCTCTTCTTTACAGATTTTCACCATCGCCCGGGCGTAGGGGCCATAAGAGGTTCGGCAGAGCGCCACCTGGTTCACAATGGCCGCCCCGTCCACCAGCCAGCCAATCACCCCGATATCCGCCCAGCTCAGAGTGGGATAGTTAAAGATGGAGGAGTATTTCATTTTGCCGTCGAGCATCTTTTGGTAGATGTCTTCCCGGGCGCAGCCCAGTGTTTCTGCCGCACTGTAGAGATAGAGTCCGTGACCCGCCTCGTCCTGCACCTTCGCCAGCAGAATGGCTTTGCGCCGCAGCGTTGGTGCGCGGGTGATCCAGTTACCTTCCGGCAACATGCCAACAATCTCAGAGTGCGCGTGCTGGCCAATCTGACGGATCAGCGTTTTACGATAGGCTTCCGGCATCCAGTCTTGCGGCTCAATGGCCGTCTCCTGCGCGATGCGTTGCTCAAAACGTTGTTCTTCTGTCACATCATCACCTTTATGATTCGTGAATCTATCAAGTGACGCCGATTAGCGAATCACTTTGTTTTTTAAAAGTTACACAAAGGTTAAATATAACCCCAAGAGTTGTTTGTCTATTTTGTGATGGCGCTCGCAACCCTTTTGTTTAGCCCGCGTCGCACCTGGATCGATGCGCAGGACATTCGTCAGGCAAGATCACATTGTTAACAAATCATTAAAACATTCCTTGCATTTTATGATTCGCGATCAAACTATCTATAGTGAAATCACGAAACACTTGGAGAGAAGAAATGCAGCAGTTAGCCAGCTTCTTATCCGGCACCTGGCAGTCTGGCCGGGGCCGTGAACGCAGCATTTATCACGCCATTACGGGCGAACCGCTCTGGCAGGTCACCAGCGAAGGGCTGGATATGGCCGCCGCGCGTCGCTACGCCATTGAGAAAGGCGGTGAGTCACTTCATGCGATGACCTTTATCGAGCGCGCCGCGATGATCAAAGCGGTGGCGAAGCATCTGCTAAGCCAGAAAGCGGAGTTCTATGCCCTCTCGGCACAGACCGGGGCAACTAAAGCCGATAGCTGGGTGGATATCGAAGGGGGCATCGGTACCCTTTTCACCTATGCGAGCCTGGGCAACCGCGAGCTACCGGACGATACCCTGTGGCCGGAAGATGAACTGATACCGCTCTCTAAGGAGGGAGGCTTTGCGGCTCGTCATGTACTGACGTCGAAATCGGGCGTGGCGCTGCATATTAATGCCTTTAACTTCCCCTGCTGGGGGATGCTGGAAAAACTGGCGCCAACCTGGCTTGCCGGAATGCCTGCCATTATCAAACCGGCCACCGCTACCGCTCAGCTCACCCAGGCGATGGTAAAATCCATCGTTGAAAGCGGCCTGGTGCCCGAAGGGGCAATCAGCCTGATATGCGGCGGCGCGGGCGATCTGCTTGACCACCTGGACAGCCAGGACGTGGTGACCTTTACCGGCTCGGCAAGCACCGGTCAGATGCTGCGGGTTCACCCCAACATCGTCGCCAAATCCATCCCCTTCACCATGGAAGCCGACTCGCTAAACTGCTGCGTACTGGGGGAGGACGTTACGCCGGAACAGCCGGAATTCGCCCTGTTCATTCGTGAAGTGGTGCGTGAAATGACCGCCAAGGCCGGACAGAAATGTACCGCTATTCGCCGTATCATCGTGCCGCAGGCTCAGATCGAGGCGGTGAGCCAGGCGCTGATTGCCCGGCTGGAAAGCGTGGTGGTCGGCGATCCGGCGCAGGAGGGGGTAAAAATGGGAGCGCTCGTCAACGCTGAACAGCGCGCCGACGTGCAGGAGAAGGTGGATGCGCTGGTGACGGCAGGCTGTCAGGTGCGCCTTGGCGGCAAAGCCGATCTCAACGCGGCCGGCGCATTCTTCCCGCCGACGCTGCTCTTCTGTCCGCAGCCGGATGAAACCCCGGCGGTGCATGCCACCGAAGCCTTTGGCCCGGTCGCGACTCTGATGCCGTACCAGGATGCTGAACACGCGATGGCCCTTGCCCGCGCGGGTGAAGGGAGCCTGGCTGGCACGCTGGTAACCGCTGATCCGGCGCTGGCGCGGCAGTTTATTGCCGGCGCGGCGCGGGCGCATGGCCGTATTCAGATCCTTAACCAGGAGTCGGCGAAAGAGTCTACCGGCCACGGCTCTCCTTTACCCCAGCTGGTTCACGGCGGGCCGGGACGTGCCGGGGGCGGCGAGGAGTTGGGCGGCCTGCGCGCGGTGAAACATTATCTGCAGCGTACGGCGATTCAGGGCAGCCCATCAATGCTGGCAGCCATCAGCAAACAGTGGGTACGTGGCGCCAGCGTGCAGGAAGATCGCGTTCATCCGTTCCGCAAATACTTTGAAGAGTTACAGCCAGGGGATAGCCTCCTGACGCCGCGCCGTACCCTGACCGAGACCGACATCGTCAATTTCGCCTGCCTGAGCGGGGATCACTTCTACGCCCACATGGATAAAATCGGTGCTGCCGAGTCGATCTTCGGCGAGCGCGTGGTGCACGGTTACTTTGTCATTTCTGCCGCTGCCGGTCTCTTTGTGGATGCGAGCGTTGGCCCGGTGATTGCCAATTACGGCATGGAAAATCTGCGCTTTATCGAACCGGTCAAACCGGGCGATACCATCCAGGTACGCCTGACCTGTAAACGTAAGACGCTCAAGAAACAGCGTACGGCGGATGAGAAACCGACCGGCGTAGTGGAATGGGCGGTGGAGATCTTCAACCAGCATCAGCAGGCCGTGGCTCTCTACTCCATTCTGACCCTGGTCGCGCGCCAGCACGGGGACATTGATCTCTGACCCTCCTCTTCCGGATAACGCAGCCTGCGTTATCCGGCTTCTGGCACATCTGACAAATAATCTGGCAAACGCAGGCAAACAGTGTCCATGGCGATATTGCTATGTTGGCGATGAGTAAACCGCGCGCAGAACAGCGGTCCCGAGTGCACAACGACACAACAATACGAGGTTAATTATGGGAAGCCCCTCTCTTTTTTCCCCGCGTAAAACGGCAGTCGCTCTGGCCGTCGCGGCCCTTTTACTTGGCCAGGCGCCGGCGATGGCGCATGGCACCGCCGCACACATGGTGCCGATGGACAAAACCCTGGCCGACTTTGGCGCGGATGTGCAATGGGATGACTACGCCCAGATGTTTACCATCAGCAAGGATGGCGCCTTTGTGAAGGTGAAACCCGGCGCGAAACAGGCGATGGTCAACGGCCAGCCGGTGACGCTACAGGTGCCGGTGGTGATGGAAGGCCAGACGGCGATGATCCCCGAAACCTTTATTAACGACGTCTTCCAGTCAGGGCTGGACCAGACTTTCCAGGTGGAAAAGACCCCGCACCCGCTGAACGCCCTCTCGGCCGACGAGATCAAGCAGGCGGTGGAAATTGTTAAAGCCGCGCCGGATTTCAAACCTAACACCCGCTTTACCCAGATTGCGCTGGTAGAGCCTGAAAAAGCCAAAGTATGGGACTTTGTCCTCAATGGCACCGCCGTTGATGCGCCTCGTCAGGCCGCCATCACCATGCTCGACGGGAAACATATCGTCGAAAGCGTGGTGGATCTGCAAGAGAAAAAAGTGGTCAGCTGGGCGGCTATCAAAGATGCGCACGGCATGGTGCTGCTGGATGACTTTATGACCGTACAAAGCATCGTCACCTCCAGCCCGGAGTTTGCGCAAGCGCTGAAGAAGCACGGCGTGGATGACCCGAGTAAGGTAGTGACTACGCCGTTGACGGTCGGTTACTTCGACGGTAAAGACGGCCTCCGGCAGGAAGATCGCCTGCTGAAGGTGGTGAGCTATCTGGATGTCGGTGACGGTAACTATTGGGCCCACCCGATCGAAAACCTGGTGGCCGTGGTCGACCTGGAGCAGAAAAAGATCCAGAAAATTGAAGAGGGTCCGGTGGTGCCAGTACCGTTGACGCCGCGTCCGTATGATGGCCGCGACCGCGTGGCGCCGAGTCTCAAACCGCTGAATATCGTGGAGCCGGAAGGTAAAAACTACACCATTACCGGCGACATGGTGCACTGGCAGAACTGGGATTTCCACCTGCGACTGGACTCCCGCGTAGGGCCGATTTTGTCGACCATTACCTATAACGACAACGGTAAAAAACGTCAGGTTATGTACCAGGGATCGCTGGGCGGAATGATCGTGCCTTACGGCGACCCGGATGTGGGCTGGTACTTCAAGGCTTATCTGGACTCCGGCGATTATGGCATGGGCACCCTGACCTCCTCGCTGGTGCGCGGTAAAGATGTGCCTTCAAATGCGGTGATGCTCAACGAGACCATTCCGGACTATACCGGGGCACCGATGGAGATCCCGCGCGCTATCGCTATTTTCGAACGCTATGCCGGGCCAGAGTACAAGCACCAGGAGATGGGTAAACCCAACGTCAGCGCCGAGCGGCGGGAGCTGGTGGTGCGCTGGGTCAGTACCGTAGGGAACTACGACTACATCTTTGACTGGGTCTTCCACCAAAATGGCACCATCGGAATTGATGCCGGGGCAACCGGTATCGAAGCGGTCAAAGGGGTGCAGGCGAAAACCATGCACGATCCGAGCGCCAAAGATGACACTAAATATGGCACGCTGATCGACCATAATATTGTTGGCACCACCCACCAGCATATCTATAACTTCCGCCTGGATATGGACGTAGATGGCACTAACAACCGCATGGTGGCCATGGATCCTGAGGTGAAGCCAAACACCGCGGGCGGCCCACGTACCAGCACCATGCAGGTGAATCAATACACCATTGATACCGAACAGCAGGCGGCACAGAAGTTCGACCCCGGCACCATCCGCCTGCTGAGCAACACCACTAAAGAGAACCGCATGGGTAACCCGGTGTCTTACCAGATAATCCCTTACGCCGGGGGCACCCACCCGGTCGCCACCGGAGCGAATTTCGCGAAGGATGAGTGGATCTACCATCGTCTGAGCTTTATGGATAAGCAGCTGTGGGTGACCCGCTACCATCCCAATGAGATGTACCCGGAAGGTAAATTCCCGAACCGCTCCATTCACGATGAGGGGCTGGGCAAGTACAGTAAAGATAATGAAAACCTGAACGACCAGGATAACGTGGTCTGGATGACCACCGGTACCACCCACGTGGCACGTGCGGAGGAGTGGCCTATCATGCCAACCGAGTGGGTCCATACCCTGCTCAAACCCTGGAACTTCTTTGACGAGACCCCTACGCTTGGCAAGAAGAAAGACGACAGTAAATAACTGTGAAGCCGGGCGTGATGCCCGGCTTTTTTTGCCATGGTTAACACGATATGACCACCGCCTCCCGGGACGTAACGCTTCCTAATTCACTATCAGGCTGCTAATAATGTGCCAGTGGATGATGATCGACCGAAGAGGACGCTATGGAAAATAATATTTCTTTCATCGACTTAATTGGCAAGGAGTTCAGCGGATCGCCAATCGGAACGCTGGCTGCATTTATCGCGATTTTTGGCGCCATCGTAGCGCTCATGAAGGTCTGTGCCAGGCGGAACCCCGCTTCGGCCCATGAAATTTACCAGAAGAATGGAATAAGCCGGTTTCTGTTGTTCCTCTTCGCAATCAATCTCCCTTTAAACAAAACCCCCTCGATATCCAGAACCGAGCTGATTGGATCATGCTTAATCGCCGCTATCTCGCTGAGCGCCTGCGGTTTTATGGGCAACATGCTGTTTAAGGTCGCGAATACGCCAAAAGGCGCGGCATCGCTTTTTTACAAGCCTACCGATGAGAACTTTTATCTCTCCCCGCAGGGCGGTTCAGAGGCTTTTGCAGTCATCCGTAAAGGGCGTTGGTCGATCACCCCGGCCACCTGCCAGGCTCCCGCAGAAATGCCGCTTACCCCCTCCCACGGCCTGGTACAAATGATTTGCGAGACCTTTGTTAATGAGGAATATAAGCAGGATGTGATTAAGGCAGTAAAACAGTTCGAAAAAGATAAGCCGGTTATCTACACCATGGTCACCTTGCTCAGTATGTTGCTGTTCTGGATCGCCGCAAGCCTGCTGCTCTCGCTTATCTATAAAAAGCGACTCCACAACTATGTTAAGAACGAGCACAAGATTGCTGAAAGCTACGTGATGTGAAAAAGCCCTCTGGCGAGGGCTTCAGCTAACTTCAATACCGTACACACACCGATTTGGTTTCACACCAGCCGTCCAGCCAGTCGGGGCCAAAATCACGCCCGGTGCCGGACTGCTTCATGCCACCGAACGGCAGGTTGGCGTCAATCAGGGTATGGCTGTTCACCCAGACGGTACCGGCCTGCAGTCGATCGCTGTACGAAAGCGCATGGCTGATGTTTTGCGTCCAGATGCTGGCGGTCAGGCCATATTCGGTGTCGTTCGCCAGCTTCAGCGCCTCTTCCCCGTCGGCCACCCGCACTAAATTGACGACCGGGCCAAACACCTCTTCCCGCGTCAGGCGCAGGCTGGCATCCGGGTTCACCACCAGCGTTGGCGAGACATAATAGCCCTTACCGTCCGGCCCACGATTGCCGGTAATCAGCTCCGCGTGCCCGGATTGCGCTTCATCAAGGAAGGTCTGAACCTTGTCGCAATGGGCGCGGGAGACCAGTGGGTTGATATGTGCTTGCGGGGACATGCCCGGCCCGACGCTTAAGGACTTCACCGCCTGCTCAAACCCGCTTACCAGGGTGTCGAACAGCGGCGCTTCGATATAGATACGCGAACTGGCCGCACACACCTGGCCCTGGTTGAGGAAGCTGCCGGTCATTAACCCTTCGATAACCCAGGCCGGATCGGCATCTTTCAGCACAATGGCCGGGTTTTTGCCACCCAGCTCAAGGGTGACGCCCATCAGACGCTCCGCCGCGGCGCGGGCAATTTGTTTGCCGGTGGCGGTAGAGCCGGTAAAGCTCACCTTAGCGATATGGGGATGGCTGGTCAGGGCGGCGCCGCACACTGCCCCGCTGCCCGTGACCACGTTAAACACGCCGTCGGGAATACCCGCTTCGCTTGCCAGCTCGGCCACCCGCAGCATGGTCAGCGGCGTGGTTTCCGAAGGCTTGATCACGATCGAGCAGCCTGCCGCCAGCGCGGGCATCACTTTCCACATACCAATCATCAACGGGAAGTTCCACGGCACGATGCCCGCCACGACGCCGACGGGTTCTTTGCGTGTCCAGGCCTGGTAACGTGCCCCCTGGGGCATGGGAATAGAGAGGTCGAGGGTCTTGCCGGTAATTTTGGTGGTAAGTCCGGCGGTATAACGCATCCAGTTCAGGGTGCAGCCCACTTCAAAGGCGCGGGAGATATTAATGGATTTGCCCTGCTCCAGGGTTTCAAGCTGGGAAAGCGCCTCACTGTGCTGCTCCACCAGATCGGCAAAACGCAGCAGAATGCGTTCACGCTCGGCGGGCAATTTACCCGCCCAGCTACGGCCCACAAAGGCGCGCCACGCGGACATGACCGCGCGATCGACATCCTGGGCGCTGGCGTCGGCGGTGGTGGCAATCACCTCGCCGGTCGCCGGGTTGAACACGTCCAGACGGTTATCGCTATCGGAGGCAGTCTGCTCTCCCTCGATCCAGAGACCGTGCTGGCGGTCTAAAAATTGCTGCACGCTTTGCAGTACGGCGACCTGAGTATCAGACATACCTTCTCCTTATCTTTCGCAGGGTGTCACAGCAGTCTAAGGTGGCTTTGGCAAATCCGCTTTTATCTCTATGACATTCACTTTGTCACCTGTGACAGGCACCGCAATTCGTGATAATTCCCGCTTATTACACTATTCCCGGTAAGTGTTCTTTCCTATAGTCAGCGCAATGCCTGTGGAATTTGGCAACATAAATGCAACAATGCTTAAACATTAACGGCGTGACGGGAATGAATATGGCGTGCGTAAGCGAACAGGAAAGATTTCAGCACTGGCTGGCGCAAATTAACGCGGTTTGCGGCAGTTTCGCGGCCCGGCCAATGAACGGTGAATTTTTTGGCGAGCTGGAGTCGACCTGGACCGGTAACCTGAAGCTGAGCACCGTGACCGCCGGTGGCGTGAATCTGTTTCGCACCCGCCAGGAGATTAAGCACAGTAACGACGCCTGGTTTTATACCGTTTTCCAGCTCGAAGGCGTGGCGGGACTGGAACAGGATGACCGTCAGATCACCCTGGCAGCCGGGGATATTAGCTTAATCGACGCCTCGCGCCCCTGCTCGCTTTACTGGCAGGAGAAGTCTCGCCAAATCTCCCTGCTGCTGCCCCGACAGATCCTTGAACAGCACTTACGTTTTCAGGAGGTGAGCTGCGCACAAAAACTCTCCCATACCCTGCCCACGGTACAATTAAGCCACCGTCTGATGCAGGAGAGCATGAGCAACCCGACGCTTAGCGAGCAAGAGAGCGAAGCGGCGCTGGAGGCGATGGTCTGCTTACTGCGCCCGGTATTACAGCAGCGTGAAAGCACCCTGCCGCGCAAGGAGCGCCAGTTCAAAAGCGTGCTGTCATTGATTGACGATCATATTCAGGCGGAACATCTGCGCCCCGAGTGGATTGCGGCAGAGAGCGGTATGTCAGTACGCAGTCTCTATCGTATGTTTGCCGATAAAGGACTGGTGGTCGCGCAGTACATTAAAAACCGTCGTCTCGATCTCTGCGCGCAAATGCTGCGCGCAACCCGCGATGAAGAGAAGCTGGCGGGCATTGGTTACAGCTGGGGCTTTACCGATCACAGCCATTTTTCTACCGCCTTTAAGCAACGATTTGGCATCTCACCCGGGGAATACCGCAAACGCCACCGCTGATCACTTCTTTAGCCACTTGCCGTTAATGCCTTTGACATACTCACCGGGGCGGGCGCGCTCCACCAGCTTGATGCCGGCCATTTTGGCCACTTCGTCTACCGGAATATTGTTACTGTCCGCCAGTTTTTGATAGCTGTCGGTACGCGCCTGGTTAATTTGCGCTACCAGCGCCAGCGTCTCGCGATCCTGAGCCACGGGCGCCAGGTATCCGTCCAGCGTCTCCCCTACACGCCCCTGGCTGCGGGCTTCGTTCAACGTGAGCGCCGAGGCCTGCGCGCAGAGTCCCAGCGTAAGCAGAATGATGGCTAAGGATTTCTTCATGACCACCTCAGAATAGATCGCTGCGGGATTTCAGCAGCGCTTCCACGTCTTTATCCACTTTAATGTGAATTTCGTGTTCGATCTTCACGTTCATATTGATGGTGATGGGCTCTTTCGGGGCCGCCACTTCGATACGCGGCGTACAGCCCGTCAGCAGCATAACGACCACGGCGGCGACGCCACCGGCCAGTGTTCTCATTGTTGTTCCTCACATTCCTTGCCCTTCGGGCAGTGGGTTGCTGGTAAGGTGGCGTTCTGTTCAAGCCACGCTTGCAGGTTGTCGCCAAAGCGCAGGCTGCGCCAGAGAGTAAACACATTTTCCTGATGGGTGTAGTTCAGGTTAACGGCATTCGATTTGCCATCCACGCGGCTGATGCCTTTAAGCGTTGACGATAGCGTCAGCTCCCCCAGGTTATCTACATTGAGTTTTGTCCACGACTGAGAAATTTCCATGTAGCGCAGCCAGTCGATAGCGACGCCGGCGGCCATGTTGTCTTTTACGATCGCGTCTGCCGTGTTTTTATCGATACGCAGGGTCATTGGCCCGGCGTTAGAGAGCCAGCCGTCTTTGATAATCCACTTATCGTTATCCAGCCAGAACGGCAGCGCGCCGCTCACTGGTCCGGAGAGGGTAAACTGCTTCGGATTCACGGCGCTGATCAGCTCGCTGGAGGAGATATTCTGCACGCGTAACAATGCCGCATCATGCTGGGGCATCCGCAGTTGCTGCATGGTGACCTTGCCCCCCAACAGTTCGACGTTGACGTCGGTTAACAGCAGCGGCGCCTCTTCGCGCCAGGGGTAATCGCCCTGCAGGTCGGCGGTGATGTGGTGCATCGTCACCTGGTTTTTCACCTCCGCGATACGCAGCGTAACCGGGCCGTGGGTGCCCAGCGACCAGACGCCCTCGCTGAAGCGGAATGGCAGGACGAAATCGACGCCGTTGATCTCGTTGTCGGGCATCCAGACGCTGCCGTTTTTTAGCACGCCATGTCCTCCCGCCTCAAAACCTTGATCCGCCGCCGCAGAAAAGGCGACCTGGGCATAGAGCTCCCCATCGCGTAGCTTCATTTTCCAGTCAGGCGGGACCAGGGGCTGGAAGACGTTTAACGACTGCTGCGGCCACCACGCCTGCCCGCGTAAACGTTCGCCATCCCAACGGCCATTCACCTGTACCGGGCCGATAGCCCCGGCGTGCAGCGCCCCTTTAAACTGGAAGAGCGTGGGATCGGTGCCATCGACGCTGAACGTCAGGGTGGAGGGCGGCAGCACGCTGCCGCCGGTAAAGGTCGTCTCTTGTGCATTAAAGGCCAGCGCGCCGCTAAAATGGGGATCGGCAGGGTCTCGCTGCCAGCGCACCGGGCTTTCCAGTACCAGCCGCGGCTTGCTGGCGAGCATAGAGCCGTATTGCAGTTTATCAAAGCCGGTGGAGAGCGCGTTCAGCGCAATCACCGTGTCGCGCCATTCGCCCTTGCCTGCTACATCCCAACGCGCCTGCATGGGCAGAAAATGTCCCTCGCCCCAGTAACGCCACTGCCACAGCCCCTTATCCGGCAAAAAGTTGTTCGCCTGGCCGTCAAGATGAAGGGTGAAGTTACCCATCTCATTTTCATGCGCGCGCAAAATGGCCTGTAAACGTCCATCAATGCCATTACTGGTAAGCGTGACCCCGGCCAATGGCCACCGCACTTCATCAATATTCAGCGCGTTGATGAGACGGCCACGCGAACGTAGCAGCGCCCCGGGGGCAAAAGCCAGTTTAGGATCGGCCAGGCTGCCCGTCAGCGTTGCCGGGAGCCCGGCGTAGAAAATGAGATCATCCTGCTTGGCCTCACCGTTAAGATGCAGCGGCATATTGCTGTTATCCATACTTAACGTGCCGGGGCCAAAGCTGAGCACGGCGTTACCCTTTCCGGCATCACCGGAGGTAACCACGTTCATCCGGCCAGAAATAGTGGCCTTATCGATGCCCTGCTGCCAGTTTTCAATTCGCACCCCCAGCCGACCGCCAAGCGGAATGCCCGATTGCGTCCAGCTCCAGCGGCCATCGCTGATGGAGAATTGCTCCGGGGTGATCTGCCAGGGAAGATCCAGCAACGGCTCGCCGCTTTCGCGGGCAATCATCACCAGTTGACCTCTGTTATTCTGCCACTCCAGTTCGGCATCGACCGGAGAGTTAACCTGGGGCACCGAGAAGGTGGTCACGGCATGCCCCTGTACCGGCAGGCCGTCCGGTACGAGCGGAAGCGTGAATTCGCCCACCAGCTTCACCGGCTGGGGCGAGTCTGGCAACTGGATCTCAACATCGCTGACGGTAAGATTTTGTCCGCGCAGCGTACCACGCAGCTTGATTGATTCACCGTCGTAATGGATTTCCTGCACTTTCGGGGTCAGTGAAGCGGTAATTCTGCCTTGCCACTGCTGCCAGGGCGCCAGGGTCAGGCGATCAATACTCAGCCAGGTGTTGGGCAGTAATGATTGCCACTCCGCAAGGGTCTTCGGGGCGGCTGCGCTCGGCGCGCTTTGCGGAATTTTGCTGAAACAGGCGCTATTAAGCGTGACCGCAGCGGCGTCGAACTGCCAGCGGCTGGGGTGAGAGAGCGTGGCATTTTCGATGCGCGCGATTTCGCAATCTTCTACCAGATAGCGCAGATCGGGGATGACCAGGGCGTGGCGCGTCAGGTGCGGGCTTTTTTCGAAAGCAATGCGGGTCCCCACCGGCAGCCAGATCCCGGCCAGGGTCGGAACCCACTGGGCAAGGGTCATCAGCAGCGTCAATGGCAGCAGTAACAGCAGCAGAAGGAGCGCGATGGCGGCTTTGTATTTACCCTTCATGGGTAGTTAATATCCTGATTTAGCGAAAATATTTGCCGGCAATGCCGGGCATTGTGGCACGTTTAGCCGCCAGATTGAAGCCAGGTGCGTTTTAAGGATAGTTGCTCTGACCCGAAGCGGTAAACCGCGTGTGCTGATGCGTTAGGGTAAAGCGAGAGTGGCAGAATAAAACCCTGTTGTTTTAATCTGATAGAGTTCAGGCGCAAAGATGCTCTAGAATTATTCATAGAAGATATTGATTTCAATAATTTTTCATAAAATGTAAAATTATTTTAATTACGCTACTATGAAGTCAAATCACTGGAGAAAGTCCTATGAAACTCGCGGTATATAGCACAAAGCAGTACGATAAAAAGTACCTGCAACATGTTAACGAGGCGTATGGCTTCGAGCTTGAATTTTTCGACTTTCTGCTGACTGAAAAAACGGCCAAAACGGCGCACGGCTGCGAAGCCGTCTGCATTTTCGTCAATGATGACGGGAGCAGACCGGTGCTGGAAGAGCTGAAGAAACAAGGGGTGAAGTATATCGCCCTGCGCTGTGCGGGCTTCAATAATGTGGACCTCGATGCCGCCAAAGAGCTGGGGCTGAAAGTGGTTCGCGTCCCGGCCTACTCTCCGGAAGCCGTGGCTGAACATGCCGTTGGTATGATGATGTCCCTGAACCGTCGTATTCACCGTGCCTATCAGCGCACCCGTGATGCGAATTTCTCCCTCGAAGGTCTGACCGGCTTTACCATGTACGGTAAAACGGCGGGGGTGGTCGGTACCGGTAAAATTGGCGTAGCGGCACTGCGTATTCTGAAAGGTTTCGGTATGCGTCTGCTGGCGTTTGATCCCTATCCGAGCGCAGCGGCGCTGGATCTCGGGGTTGAGTATGTTGATCTGCCGACGCTCTTCTCCCAGTCCGATGTGATCTCCCTGCACTGCCCTCTGACCCCGGAAAACTATCACCTGCTCAATCAGAGCGCTTTCGACCAGATGAAAGACGGGGTGATGATTATCAACACCAGCCGTGGCGGTCTGGTTGATTCTCAGGCCGCGATCGAAGCGCTGAAAACGCAGAAAATCGGTGCGCTGGGGATGGATGTTTACGAGAACGAACGCGATCTCTTCTTTGAAGACAAATCAAACGACGTGATTCAGGATGACGTGTTCCGTCGCCTGTCGGCCTGCCATAACGTGCTGTTCACCGGCCACCAGGCCTTCCTGACGGCCGAAGCCTTGATCAGCATCTCTGAGACCACCCTCGGTAACCTCAGCCAGCTGGCCAAAGGGGAAGAGAGCCCGAACGCGCTGGTATAATGTCCCGCAAGGCATTGTTCATACATAGATATGGACAATGCCTTTTCGCTTTCAGATTAAGCCCGATGATATTTTTCACATCCTTTATAGAATGTGAGTTAGGCATTTCGCAGTAATAATGTTGAGAACCAAAATGAAAACGCTCGTTGCAGTAACGCTGTTAAGCCTGACCCTGACCGGCTGTGTAAACCCAGGGAAAGCCTCAGTGCAAAAAGATCAGTTACAGAACCACCGCTTTGTGCTGGAAAGTGTTAACGGCACCGCCGTAAAGCCCTCCGCCACACCACCTGAAATCGCGTTTGGTGAGAAAATGGCCGTATCAGGGGTGATGTGTAACCGCTTCAGCGGTGAAGGGAAGCTCTCAGAGGGCGAACTGAAGGTCAAAGAGATGGCGATGACGCGCAAACTCTGTACCGACCCTCAGCGGAATGAGCTGGATAATACGCTCAGCACTATGCTGCGCAAAGGCGCGCAGGTTGACCTCACCCAGGATCAATTAACCCTGGCGACGGCAGAAACGACGTTGATGTTTAAACGTGTGGAGTAATCAGTAACTTCCGCACGATCCGCCGGCAAGCGATTGTTCACTGCAACGTTTGCCGTTGGGCAAGGCACACATGCCGATGGCCGAGCCATCCAGTTGACGTGCAACCGAGAGCGAGCCGCCAATCATGGCGCAGTTCGCTTGTCCCGAGTTGGACATCGCCGCTCTCATCCCCGGCGCGACATGCGCGGCGGTGGCCTGCTGAACAGGTTCATTGCTACAGGCCGACAGTAACAAGGCGGCACACCCTACCCAAAATGCTGCACGCATAACTTCTCCCCACATGAATTGGCAAAACCTAACCATCATAGGCACCCACTCCGCTCGCGTCGAGACCGCATACGCGTATTTATGCGTCCGCGAAACATTTTCTCGCAATTTTTTGGCAAAACCTTGATCTGATCGGGGGCGCGGCCGTCTCCCAGGACACAAAAGCGAAAATTGAAAAACCCTACCTTTGCTAACATTAAAGGATAATTACAGGACTCGTCATCGCGCGCGAGTCCCCTCTTTTTTGCGCAATGTAAGGGTGTCTCCTATGCAAACTATTGACGGTAATGGCGCAGTCGCGTCCGTCGCGTTTCGCACCAGTGAAGTGATCGCCATTTACCCAATTACCCCCAGCTCCACAATGGCTGAACAGGCCGATGCCTGGTCGGGTAATGGTTTAAAAAACGTCTGGGGCGATGTGCCCCGCGTTGTTGAGATGCAGTCAGAAGCCGGGGCGATCGCCGCGGTGCACGGGGCGTTACAGACGGGGGCGCTCTCGACCTCGTTTACCTCTTCGCAGGGGCTGCTGTTGATGATCCCGACGCTTTACAAACTGGCCGGTCAGTTAACGCCGTTTGTACTGCACGTGGCGGCCCGTACCGTTGCCACTCACGCCCTGTCGATCTTTGGCGACCACTCCGACGTTATGGCCGTACGCCAGACCGGCTGCGCCATGCTCTGCGCGGGCAGCGTCCAGGAAGCGCAGGACTTTGCCCTGATCTCACACATTGCCACCCTGAAGAGCCGCGTGCCCTTTATTCACTTCTTTGATGGGTTCCGCACTTCGCATGAGATCAACAAAATTAAGTCGATTACGGACGACACCATCCGTAGCCTGTTGCCGCAGACAGAGATCGATGCCCACCGGGCCCGGGCGCTGAATCCGGAACACCCGGTGATTCGCGGTACATCGGCAAACCCGGATACTTATTTCCAGTCCCGGGAGGCCACCAACCCGTGGTACAACGCGGTGTACGACCACGTGGAGCAGGCGATGAACGACTTTGCCGATGCCACCGGACGGGCGTACAAGCCCTTCGAGTATTACGGTCACCCGCAGGCGGAGCGCGTGATAGTGATCATGGGATCGGCCATCGGGACCTGTGAAGAGGTGGTCGATGAGTTGTTGACCCGTGGCGAAAAAGTGGGCGTCCTAAAAGTGCGTCTTTATCGCCCCTTCTCGGCCCGACACCTGCTGGCCGCACTGCCCGAGAGCGCACGCGCCGTGGCGGTGCTGGACCGCACCAAAGAGCCCGGCGCGCAGGCGGAGCCGCTGCATCTGGATGTGATGACCGCGCTGGCGGAAGCCTTCAGCAGCGGCGAGCGCGAAACACTGCCGCGCGTTATTGGCGGGCGCTATGGCCTTTCATCTAAAGAGTTTGGCCCGGATTGCGTGCTGGCAATCTTTAACGAACTGCAGGCCAGCAAGCCGAAGCCGCGCTTTACCGTGGGGATCTACGACGACGTGACCCACCTCTCTCTGCCGTTACCGGAAAACACCCTGCCCTCGCGTGCGAAGCTAGAAGCGCTGTTTTACGGTCTGGGCAGCGACGGGAGCGTGTCGGCCACCAAAAACAACATCAAAATCATTGGTAATTCCACCCCCTGGTATGCCCAGGGCTATTTTGTCTATGACTCGAAAAAAGCAGGCGGGTTAACCGTCTCGCACCTGCGCGTCAGCGAGGAGCCGATTCGCTCTGCCTATCTGGTGTCGCAGGCCGATTTTGTTGGCTGCCACCAGCTGCAGTTTATCGACAAATATCAGATGGTAGAGCGCCTGAAACCGGGCGGCATCTTCCTGCTGAATACCCCCTACAGCGCCGATGAGGTCTGGGGGCGTCTGCCGCAGGACGTGCAGGCCATGCTGAATCAGAAAAAAGCGCGCTTCTTTGTGGTGAATGCCGCAAAAATTGCCCGCGAGTGCGGTCTGGCGGCGCGCATTAACACCGTGATGCAGATGGCGTTCTTTCACCTGACAAATATTCTGCCAGGCGACAGCGCCCTGATGGAACTGCAGGGGGCGATTGCCAAAAGTTACAGCAGCAAGGGTCAGGAGCTGGTGGAGCGCAACTGGCAAGCGCTGGCACTGGCCCGCGAATCGCTGGCAGAAGTGCCCTTGCAAGCGGTAAATGCCAGCAGTCCGCACCGTCCACCGGTGGTATCGGATGCGGCACCAGACTTTGTTAAAACCGTCACCGCCGCGATGCTGGCAGGTCTGGGTGATGCCCTGCCCGTCTCCGCGCTGCCGCCGGACGGTACCTGGCCGTTGGGCACCACCCGCTGGGAAAAACGCAATATCGCCGAAGCCATTCCGATCTGGAAAGAGGAGCTCTGTACGCAGTGCAACCACTGCGTCGCTGCCTGTCCGCATTCGGCCATCCGCGCGAAAGTGGTCTCGCCTGAGGCGATGGAAACGGCACCGGCCAGCCTCCATTCACTGGATGTGAAATCCCGCGACATGCGCGGACAGAAGTATGTGCTGCAGGTCGCGCCTGAAGATTGCACCGGCTGTAATCTCTGCGTTGAGGTGTGTCCGGCTAAAGATCGCCAGAACCCGGAGATCAAGGCCATCAATATGATGTCCCGGCTGGAGCACGTCGAGGAGGAGAAAACCAACTACGACTTCTTCCTTAACCTGCCGGAAATTGATCGTAACCAGCTTGAGCGGATCGATATTCGTACCTCGCAGCTTATTACGCCGCTGTTTGAATACTCCGGCGCCTGCTCCGGCTGCGGTGAAACGCCCTATATTAAGCTGTTGACCCAACTCTACGGCGACCGGATGCTCATCGCCAATGCCACCGGCTGCTCCTCTATTTACGGGGGGAATTTGCCCTCCACGCCGTACACTACCGATGCCAATGGCCGCGGGCCGGCCTGGGCGAACTCTCTCTTTGAGGATAATGCCGAGTTTGGTCTGGGCTTCCGCCTGTCCGTAGACCAGCACCGGGTGCGGGTTATGCGCCTGCTGGAACAGTTTGCCGATAACATCCCGGCTGATCTGAACTCTGCGCTGCACGCTGACGCGACGCCGGACGTGCGTCGTGAACAGGTTACTGCGCTGCGCAGTGCGCTTCAGGGCGTTGCGGGGGCTGAACAGCTCCTTACCGATGCCGACGCACTGGTGGAAAAATCGATCTGGCTTATCGGCGGTGATGGCTGGGCTTATGACATCGGCTTTGGCGGGCTGGATCACGTGCTCAGCCTGACGGAAAACGTCAACATTCTGGTGCTGGATACTCAGTGCTACTCCAATACCGGCGGTCAGGCATCGAAAGCGACGCCGCTGGGTGCAGTGACCAAATTTGGCGAGCATGGCAAGCGCAAAGCGCGCAAAGACCTGGGCGTCAGCATGATGATGTATGGCCATGTGTACGTGGCGCAAATTTCGCTGGGTGCCCAGCTTAACCAGACCGTGAAGGCGATTCAGGAGGCGGAAGCGTATCCAGGCCCGTCGCTGATTATCGCCTACAGCCCGTGCGAAGAGCATGGTTACGATCTGGCGCTGAGCCACGACCAGATGCGCCAGCTTACTGCAACCGGATTCTGGCCGCTGTATCGCTATGATCCGCGTCGCGCCGATGAGGGGAAACTGCCGCTGGCGCTGGATTCACGTCCCCCGTCTGACGCGCTGGCCGAGACGCTATTGCAGGAGCAACGCTTCCGTCGTCTTAACGCGCAGCAGCCGGAGGTGGCAGAGCAGCTCTGGAAAGACGCCGCCGCCGATCTGCAAAAACGCTATGATTTCCTGGCGCAGATGGCCGGTAAAGCGGAGAAAGCGCCGAGCGAGTAATCCCTATTTAGCGGTATAAAAAAAGCCCGAAGATTTGTCTTCGGGCTGTTCCATTTGGAAAACAATAGGATTTAAAATTTTAAATCGTATTCTCAACGAATTTAAATAACAACGGGCATATAACGCAGCCTATTCTAATACAGTTAACGGAACAGGTATAATTCCTATTTCACATAGTTCCACTTAAATATATTCATGTAACTTATCATTATTTCCCCTGCATTATATCCTTGAGATTTTACTTACATAGTAACAATTATACCTTGTGACTCCGCAAGCGAGTGAATTAGCATGAGACACCTTTCCAGCCGGGAAGGTTCAGCACGTATTAAATAATAAAATATAGCTTGAGGATCCGTCATCATGAAAAGAAAAGTTTTGGCTTCGATCATTCCTGTCCTTTTAATGGCTAGCACAGCTCATGCGGCAGAAATATATAACAAAGATGGCAACAAATTAGATCTCTACGGCAAGGTTGATGGCCTGCACTATTTCTCTGACGATAAAGGGGCTGACGGCGATCAAACTTATATCCGTCTGGGCTTTAAAGGCGAAACCCAGATTAACGATCTGATGACTGGCTACGGCCAGTGGGAATATAACGTCCAGGCCAATAATACCGAAGGGTCTGAAAATCAGTCCTGGACGCGTCTGGCCTTTGCGGGCCTCAAGTTCGGCCAGTACGGCACTTTTGATTACGGTCGTAACTATGGCGTGCTGTACGACGTCGAGGCCTGGACCGATATGCTGCCAGAGTTCGGTGGCGACAGCTATTCCAAAGCAGATAATTTCATGACCAACCGTGCCAATGGCGTGGCGACTTATCGCAATGCGGATCTGTTTGGCCTGGTTGAAGGCCTGAACGTAGCGCTGCAGTATCAGGGTAACAACGAAGATGAGGGCAACGGGAACGAAGGCACCAATAACGGTCGCGACATTCGTCATGAAAACGGGGACGGCTTCGGTATCTCCTCTACCTACGATTTCGGGATGGGTATCAGCGCCGGCGCGGCCTACACCACCTCTGACCGTACCAACGCGCAGATCAACCGTACTACGGCGGGCGGTGACAAAGCGGATGCCTGGACCGCCGGCCTGAAATACGACGCCAACAACATTTACCTGGCGACCATGTACTCTGAAACCCGTAACATGACCCCGTATGGCAAATTTGAGGACGCGGTCGCCAATAAAACCCAGAACGTCGAAGTCACTGCCCAGTATCAGTTCGATTTCGGTCTGCGTCCGGTCGTCTCTTATCTGCAGTCAAAAGGGAAAGATTTGGGTCACGGCTGGGGCGACCAGGATCTGGTGAAATATGCTGAAGTGGGTGCGGTTTACTACTTCAACAAAAATATGTCTACCTACGTTGATTATAAAATCAACCTGCTGGATGAAGACAACGCTTTCTATGCCGCCAATGGCATAGGTACCGACGATATCGTCGCCACCGGTCTGGTTTATCAGTTCTGATAACAGCCGCCCGCGTATCCTCGCGGGCGACTATTTTATACCAGCCCATCAGTTTTGCTTATTTCACACCCACAGTTCATAACCTTATATTTAGGCTTTACACGCAACCACTCATTTTAGTTGCGCCAACCGGGGGAATTGAGCCAGGATTACTATCACCTCTGCCTCGAAGTAAAGGGGACCTTGCTATGAATCATCACGCCGTCAAATCTTCACGCATCGCGTCTATTGCTTACGATACATTTAGCGAAACGCTGGAGATTCGTTTTATCGATCGCAGCGCGTACAGTTATCAGCGTGTGCCGGTACGTATTTATAACGACTTTTTGAGCGTCGTCTCGAAAGGTCGCTTCTATGATGGCGTCGTAAAAGGGAAGTTTAAAGAGACGAAGCTTCGGTGAACGCACCTCCGCTGTGCGTCTGCCCTTAACCTCCAGGCTAATCCGCCAGCCTGCGGACCGGGCGATAGGTGAGTATTCCCGCCAGCCCGCCGCCGCCGTCGTTCGGATGTACGGTCCCTTCCGACACCTCCACTTCCGGGAAGTCGAACGGCGAAACATACTCAATGCAGGCCACGTTCACGCCATATTGATCGGGCCTGGAACGACGCTGATGGAAGGTGTAGATGCCGCATACTGAACAAAAATAGTGCGCCGCCGTCCGCGTGTTAAATCGGTACTCTGTCAGTTTATCTTTGCCTTTCAACACCGTCACGCCCGACAGCGGTGCTGAGACCACTACCGCGCCGCGCATACGGCAAAAGGAGCAGTTACAGCGGCGGATGGTGTTAAACCCATCCGACAGCTCAACCGTAAATTGCACCGCGCCGCAGTGGCACTGCGCTGACACTTTATTTGCCATAGGATCCCCCTCGTTGAAACTCTGCTAAAAATGCGCACCCTGTTATGACAGGCCCCACCGGTACGGGTTAAGTGTAAGACGCGCTGGCGATTACTGCCCGCCTGCAGGGCATGACGTAACGCCTTCTTGTACTTTGGCTGGGCAAGGCATTGCCGCTCAGGTGCTTAATTTGTCGTAATTAATGGGCTTGGGGGCTAATGTGTGAGGTTATACGTAAGGAAAGTCCTAATCACCAGGCCATACGCTTGTTGTTGGTGGCCAGGCTGCCAGGCTATTGATGACTCTGATGCGGAGAATGCCAACTCCGGGGAAACATCAATAAAAAGAGCGTTAAGACTGAGACTCCTGTAGCCCTCCTTGTGGGGGCTTTTTTTTATCATGGTGCCCCTTAAAGCGCGTTTTTTAGCGCACCGCGATCACGTATTTTTACCCGCCAGACGTGATAGAAAATAGAGGCGATGCACGCTCTTTACCCTTTATGCGTTCCTGAAGCGTTTACAAATTTTGCTGCGCAGGAAGCAAGAGTGACGTTCTGCGCTAAAACATGCTGGCATTCGTCGCCGCAATCCGTACCATACACGGCACACTTTCGCATGCTGGTGATGACCAGCAGGCGCTAACCCGTCTTTTATTGTTAATCGGATGGGGCACATTCATGCGCAGAGGGTGTACGAAATCTTTGCTTTCTTGAAGATGAGAGCAATAGCGAACAGGCGGTAATGCTGAAGACCAGACCGGCGCTTTACCCCACTGGTGCCCCATTTGATATCTGAGTAACTTTTAAATGCAACAGAATCAAGATATTAGTAAAAAAGAACAGTACAACCTGAACAAGCTGCAAAAGCGTCTGCGTCGTAACGTCGGCGAAGCCATTGCGGATTACAACATGATTGAAGAAGGCGACCGCATCATGGTCTGCCTGTCAGGTGGTAAAGACAGTTATACCCTGCTGGAGATCCTGCGAAACCTCCAGCAGAGCGCCCCGGTCAATTTCTCGCTGATTGCGGTCAACCTTGATCAGAAACAGCCGGGCTTCCCGGAGCATATCCTGCCGGAATATCTGGACCAGCAGGGTGTGGAGTATAAGATTGTTGAAGAGAATACCTACGGCATTGTGAAAGAGAAGATCCCGGAAGGCAAAACCACCTGCTCGCTCTGCTCTCGCCTGCGCCGCGGTATTCTCTACCGTACTGCCACCGAGCTGGGTTGCACCAAGATTGCCCTCGGCCATCACCGCGACGACATCCTGCAAACCCTGTTCCTGAATATGTTCTACGGTGGCAAGATGAAAGGCATGCCGCCAAAATTGATGAGCGATGACGGGAAGCACATAGTGATCCGTCCACTGGCCTACTGCCGCGAGAAAGATATCGAGCGCTTTGCCGAGGCTAAAGCCTTCCCGATTATTCCATGTAACCTCTGCGGCTCGCAGCCTAATCTGCAACGCCAGGTGATTGCCGACATGCTGCGTGACTGGGACAAACGTTATCCAGGTCGCATAGAAACCATGTTCAGCGCCATGCAGAACGTAGTGCCATCGCACCTTAGCGATATCAACCTGTTTGACTTCAAAGGTATTAAGCACGGTTCAGAAGTGGTGAACGGCGGCGATCTGGCCTTTGACCGCGAAGATATTCCGATGCAGCCGGCGGGATGGCAGCCGGAAGAAGATGACGCACAGCTGGATGAGATGCGCCTGAACGTCATTGAAGTGAAATAAAAACAACGCGTCTCAGACAAGCGCTGAGACGCGATTTCCCCGCCTATTTCAGCAGGCGAACGCGGCAGGTTTTGCCTTTAATCTTTCCGTTTTGCAGCTGTTTCCAGGCTTTCTGCGCTACCGACTGACGTACTGCCACATAAACGTGAGCGGGATGGACAACAATTTTCCCGATATCGGCACCCTCCAGCCCAATGTCACCGGTTAACGCCCCCAGCACATCACCCGGACGCATCTTGGCTTTTTTCCCGCCATCAATGCACAGGGTGGCCATCTCCGCCGCCAGCGGCGTAATACTGACATTCGCCGGGGCTGTGACCCAGTTCAGTTTGATTTGCAGCATCTCCGCCAGGATGTTGGCGCGCTGCGCCTCTTCCGGCGCGCAGAAGCTGATGGCTAACCCGCTGTTCCCTGCACGCGCAGTACGTCCGATACGGTGGACATGGACTTCGGGATCCCATGCGAGCTCGTAGTTCACCACGAGCTCCAGGGATTTGATGTCCAGGCCACGGGCCGCCACATCCGTCGCCACCAGCACGCGCGCGCTGCCGTTGGCAAAACGCACCAGAGTCTGGTCACGATCGCGTTGTTCTAAATCTCCATGCAGGGAGAGCGCGCTTTGGCCCGCCGCGGTCAGGGCGTCACACACCGACTGGCAATCTTTTTTAGTATTACAAAACACCACGCAGGAGGCGGGTTTGTGAATGCTTAGCAGCTTCTGGAGCAGCGGGATTTTGCCCTGCTGCGTGGTATCAAAGAACTGCTGTTCGATCGCGGGTAACGCATCCACAGTGTCGATCTCGATCGCCAGTGGATTTTGCTGCACCCGGCCACTGATCGCCGCAATGGCTTGTGGCCAGGTCGCCGAAAAGAGAAGGGTTTGTTTAGAGGCAGGGGCAAAACGGATCACTTCGTCGATGGCCTCGCTAAATCCCATGTCCAGCATGCGGTCGGCTTCATCAAGCACCAATGTTTGCAGGGCCTCCAGCGACACCGTCCCTTTTTGCAGGTGATCCAACAGACGGCCCGGCGTGGCAACGATAATGTGCGGCGCATGCTGCAAGGAGTCGCGCTGGGCGCCGAACGGCTGACCGCCGCAGAGGGTTAAAATTTTGGTGTTAGGCAAGAAACGCGCCAGACGGCGCAGTTCGCCAGCCACCTGATCCGCCAGCTCCCGGGTCGGGCAAAGTACCAGCGACTGCGTCTGGAAGAGCGAGGCATCAATGTGCTGTAACAGGCCAAGACCGAATGCAGCCGTTTTACCACTGCCGGTTTGCGCCTGCACGCGTACATCGCGTCCCTCAAGGATCGCCGGAAGCGCGGCAGCTTGTACAGGAGTCATCGTCAGGTAGCCCAACTCGTTGAGATTATCGAGTTGGGCGGCAGGCAGTACGTTCAGTGTAGAAAAGGCGGTCACAATTATTCTCGCGTTAAAAAAGTCACAGTCAGCAGGCGCGTATCCTCGCAGATCTGCCCTTACGATGCGACATTTTAATCGGAACTTCATCAGGGGGTGGATCCGGCATCGGTTGCGGACGCGGAATAGGTTCGGGCACAGGTATCGGGTCGGTAGGCACCGGGTCCGATTGTTGTGGCTGCCAGAGCAGCAGTGTTAACAGACAGGTCATTTTACCCTCCGGGCATTGGGAGTGACTCTTTTAGGGTAGACGCTGCTGTACGACAGGCAAAAAAAAGCCGACTAATTTAGTCGGCGTCGTACGAATCAATTGTGCTATGCAGTAATTCAAAAAAGGAAGTAAGACAATATGGAGCGCAACGCCCATCGCTTGACGTTGCATTCACCTGCGAAACGAATAGTGCACCTTTACGACAGGCAGTTTCTTGACCTCGCTCAAGTAAAATGGCGTTTTAAGCTTTTCACAACCTGAGAAATGCGTAAATTTACAGCCATTTACTGCGATGCAACCACCATGCAACACCGCCGATTAAAACCACTAACATGATGCAAAACACTGAAAAACCGAAGCGGTATGCCCCTCCGGGAATGCCGCCCAGATTGACGCCAAACAGGCCGGTTAAAAAGGTACTGGGTAAAAAGACCATCGCCATCAGCGACATCGTGTAGGTGCGCCGGGATAGCGACTCCTGCATCACCTGCGCAATCTCATCGGACATCACCGCGGTTCGCGCGATGCAGGCGTCAATCTCATCCAGCCCGCGGCCAAGACGGTCAGCGATATCCTGCATCCGCCGGCGCTGATCGTCATTCATCCAGCTCAGGCGCTCACTCGCCAGCCGTGCATAGACATCGCGCTGCGGAGCCATATAGCGCCGCATCACAATCAGTTGTTTGCGCAGGAGCGCGAGGAAACCGCGCGGGGGAATTTGCTGATCGAGCAGATTGTCTTCCAGATCGATAATTTTATCGTGCAGCTCTTCAATAAACTCGCTGGCGTGCTCGGTCAGGGCATCGCAGACATCCACCAGCCAGCCACCACAATCTTCCGGCCCGGTCCCCTCTTTCAGATCATTAATGACATCGTCCAGCGCCAGTACCTTGCGCTGACGCGTCGAGACAATGAGCCGCTCATCCATATACACGCGCATCGCTACCAGCTGATCGGGACGTTCATCGGTGCTGCCATTAATACACCGCAGGGTGATCAGGGTACCCTCACCCATTCGCGTAACGCGCGGGCGCAGACTTTCCCCAGCCAGCGCATCGCGCACATAGTTGGGGAGTAATGGGGTCGATGCCAGCCAGTCAGCACTCTCAGGTTGCGTGTAGTTCAGGTGAAGCCAGCAAGGGTGTTCACGATCGATGATATCGTCGTTTTCCAGCGGCCTTGCTGCCCCCTTTCCGTCAAGTATCCACGCAAATACCGCGTCAGGAACGTTAACTTCAGATCCTTTAATGCCTTCCACAGCGCCTCCGCCTTTCATCTATCTTGTTGTCAGTCTAGCCACCCTGGCATGTTAAGCAACAATTTACATGGGCATCGCGCTGAATTTGCTCATAAAAAAGCCTGGCGAACCAGGCTTTATCTTTAGTAAGAGTGCCCCATTCGTGAGGCTAATCGTCGCCCATCCATGCCATACTTTTCCGTATTCTCTTGCTCGAGACGGAAGTTACGCGTGCGGGCCTGCAGCTCAATCACCTGATTTTTTAATACCGCAGAGGAGCCAGAGAGTTCATCGACCATCGCCACGTTGCTCTGGGTCACGTTCTCCAGGTCGCTCAGCGCGAGGGTGATTTGCGCAATGCCCATCTCCTGTTCGCTGGTGGAGTTCGAAATCTCATTCATTAGCTGGCTCACCTGACCCGAGCCGCTCACGATATCGCGCATGTTCTTTTCTGCCTCCGACACCACCATCGCCCCCTGGTTGACGTTATGGCTGGTCACGTCGATGAGCGATTTAATGTTTTTGGCCGCTTCCGCACTGCGATGGGCCAGGCTACGTACCTCACCCGCCACGACCGAGAAGCCTTTACCGTGGTCGCCGGCGCGTGCGGCCTCTACGGCCGCGTTCAAGGCCAAAATATTGGTCTGGAAAGCGATACCGTCAATCATGGAGATAATTTCGGTCATCTGCTGAGCGCATTCGGTTATCGAATTCATATTATTCGCCACCTGCCCCATCAACTCGCCCCCCTTTTTCGCTTGCTGTGTGGCGGCATTTGCCCGCTCGCTGGCCAGACGGGTGTTGTCTGCCGTGTTACGTGTGGTGGCGGCCATCTGCTCCATACTGGCCGCCGTTTCTACCAGTGAGGCCGACTGCTGCTCTGTTTTGGCCGACAGCGCCGCGCTGCGTGCCGCCAGCTGATCCGACAGGCTCATCGCCGTTTGTGAAGAGGCACGAATTTCACTTACCAGCGTCGCGATATTGCCGGATAGCGTGTTAATGCCCGGGATTAATCGCCCGGCGCAATTATTACCGAACTCGGGAATGATTACGCCCAGTTTGCCCGCGGTAACTTCTTCAATACTTTTTTTCACAGTATTGATCGGCTTCACAAGAAATTGTGTCAAATAGGTGAATAACAGTAAAAAAGCGACGATGAAGAAAATGTTCAACGCGATCAGTAGAGTGAATTTACCGGGAGACACTGCAACCAGGAAATTGGATATTAAAAAGACGCCCACGAGATAAACAAGAACAAATGTTCTTACGCTAATGTTTTTAAGCATAATAGAGTCCGCAATCGATATTTTTGTCGATATTGAGTTTATAGCACCCGCCTTTTTATTTTTCATCTCAAATTTGAGGTCTTGTTGCCTTTGGTGGTCATACCAGTTAATTTGCGTTAGATAAGGATATAATCTGCCATTAATAAATACAGACCAGCAAAAACTCCATAAAGCATGCGCCCTATATACTATATCGTTATTTTTTAACAACGTAGTTTTTTATTGCGCGACGTCTCACTGATGAAAAGAATCAGGGCTGATTAAACCTAATTTAGTCACGCTTAAGTATTATCGAGACGGCGTGTTTCTTCAATACTGCTACAAATAATGATAAAGATTTTTCGCTGAATACCGATAACGTATAGACCCAGAAATAATATTCTGGCCGAATGGTCAATTATTTGCCAGACTGTTTCGACTTCTGCATGCCAGAGATGCAATAATTTATAAAACAGTGTTTTTATTCCGGTTCTCATCCACCACCCCGTTCTATCCTGACTCCCTGCTAATCATCTCGATGATTGGCGTCCCTAAGCGGACCCAACGTTTTACCGCGAACGCGCGTTTGTTGATTAATTACGTGGCGATTGAGACCCGGTTTTCAGCTCCGATCGTGGCAACAGAAAAACGTTAGTCGTCAGTAAAATAAATAAGAATCATGCGCGGGTCTCACAAAAAAATCATGCCTGATGGTATGAAGTAGAGTATGTTGCAAAGAAACCCGTGCGTGTCGTTTCCGTTATGGTCCAGGCTGCGTGCCGATAAATGGGACTTAATTATGTCGCTACCTGAGTTTGATGCGCTTAATATTCTTAAAACGCCCGTCTGGTTGATCTCCGCGGAAACAGAAACCCTGCTTTTTGCCAATACGGTGGCGAAAGCGTTTATGCAGGGGGCAACGTTCGACGCGCTGCGTAAGGGGAATTACTGCGCCCATGCGCAAACGTCGCTGGCCATGTATGTTCCAGATTTAAAAGCGCAGCAGGAGATTGTTGAGGTCTGGACTATCCTGCATCGCGACGAACAAATCACCCTGAGCTGCCGGCTGTCGCTGACCTCCTTTGCCCCTTATGGCGAAGTGATTGTCTTCGAAGGTCTGCCTCCCCAGCCTGCGACGGGGCTTAAAGCCACCCGCTCGGCCACCTATCAGCGCAAAAAACAGGGTTTTTACGCCCGCTTTTTCCTCACTAACAGCGCGCCGATGCTGCTGATCGATCCGGCCCGTGACGGCCAGATCGTAGATGCCAACGTCGCGGCCCTCAATTTCTACGGCTATAACCATGACGAGATGTGCAGCAAACACACCTGGGAGATCAACACCCTTGGCCGGAACATCTTGCCAGTCATGAACGAAATCGCCCGCTTGCCCGGCGGACATAAGCCGCTGAATTTTGTCCATCGCCTCGCAAACGGGACCACCCGCCACGTACAGACCTACGCCGGGCCAATTGAAATCTATGGCGATAAGTTGATGCTGTGCATCATTCACGATATTACCGAGCAAAAAAGGCTGGAGCAGGAACTTGAGCACGCCGCCCTTCGCGATTCACTCACGGGGCTGCTGAACCGCCGTCAGTTCTATAGTCTGACCGACAAAACGACCGCCGCTCAGCTGCCGCTCCAGCAGGAGTTCAGCCTGCTGCTGGTTGACACCGATCACTTCAAAGATATTAATGATATGTTCGGCCATCAAAAGGGGGATGAGGTATTGATTGCCCTTGCAAGGATGCTGGAGAGTTGTTGCCGCAAAGACGATTACGTCTTCCGCTGGGGGGGCGAAGAGTTTGTCCTGCTGCTCCCCCGCACTTCACTGGAAGCGGCTTTACAACTGGCAGAAACTCTTCGCGTCGCTATTGCTCACATCGCCCTTCCCGGCCTGCCGCGCTTTACTGTCAGTATTGGTGTCGCACGTCACAACCCGGACGAGAATATAGATGAACTTTTCAAACGGGTGGATGATGCGCTCTACCGCGCAAAAAACGATGGGCGTAACAAGGTGCTGGCCGCCTGAAGGGGTAGCCCGGTTCCACGCCCCCCTTTCTGATTAGGCGCGGTTGCCTGACCTTCACAGGCAACCGCTACGCATCAGTGTTTCTCAATATACATCGTGCGGCTGTAGGCCACGTCTTCCGGGTTATTGATTGGGTAGCCCTTCACCCAGGGCTTGATCAAGCGGCCATTGGTGTATTGATAAATCGGGGCCACTGGGGCTTTTTCGGCCAGAATTTTCTCTGCGGCGTTGTAATCCGCATTCCGCGCCTGCACGGTAGTCTCCATCGAGGCCTGGTTGATCACTTTGTCATACGCCGGGTCGTTGAAGCGTGAAATATTCCCCGTGTGGGTGGAGGTCAACAGCGAGAGGAAAGTCGACGGCTCGTTATAATCCCCTACCCACGAGGCGCGGATCACATCGAAGTTGCCGGTGTTACGACTGTCGATGTAGGTTTTCCACTCCTGGTTTTGCAGCTTCACATCCACGCCGAGGTTCTTCTTCCACATCGACGCCACCGCGATGGCGATTTTCTGGTGGTTTTCAGAGGTGTTGTACAGCAGCGTCAGCTTCAAGGGGCGCTGAGGATTATAGCCTGCCGCCTGAAGCAGGGTTTTCGCCTGGGCGTTAAGCTCCTCTTGCGACATCTGCTCAAACGGCGACGGCTCCGGAGTAAAGCCCGCCGTCACATCCGGGGTGAAGTGCCAGGCCGGTTTTTCGCCCGTACCCAGGACTTTCTCGGCCATAATGCGTCGGTCAATGGTCATGCTCAGCGCCAGACGCACCCGGGCATCGGCGGTCGGCCCTTTCTGGGTATTAAAGGCGTAGTAATAGGTACCTAGCTGAGGGGGCGTATAGACCTGCCCTGGAATATCTTTCAGTAACTTTTGATAGAGGTTTTTCGGGAAAGATTCTGTAATGTCGATATCGTTCGCCAGGTAGCGTTTGGTGGCGGAAGACTCCTGATTGATCGGCACAAAGGTCACCTTCTTCAGTACCGTTTTGCCATTGTCCCAGTAATGCGTATTGGGCTCGACCACCAGCTTCTCGTTCACCACCCGATCTTTCAGCACGAACGCGCCGTTTCCTACCAGCGCACCAGGGCGGGTCCACTCTTTACCGCTTTCGACGTTGGCTTTTTGTACCGGATAGAAGGCGAAACTGGCGGTAAGGTTAGCAAACCACGGCAAGGGTTTATCCAGTTGCACGCGCAGGGTGTGGTTATCTACCGCCGTTACGCCGAGCTTGTCTGGCGTGGCTTTCCCGTCAATGATTGCCTGAGCGTTGGTCACGCCCGCCAGCGCAGCAAACCACGCAAAAGGCGACGTGGTTTTCGGATCAACCAGACGCTGCCAGCTGTAAACAAAATCTTGTGCCGTGACCGGGGTACCGTCTGACCACCGGGCATTATCGCGCAGAGTGAAGGTCCAGACCCGGTTGTCATTGCTCTGCCAGCGGGTAGCAACACCCGGTACCAGCTCGCCTTTCTCGTTCTGGTTTACCAGTCCTTCAAACAGATCGCGTATAACCTGAATTTCAGGCAGCCCCACGGCTTTGGCGGGATCGAGTGATGCGGGTTCATCTTTAATATGGCGAACCAGCTCCTGTCTCGGCGCCAGCTGCGTGCCGGAAGGAATATCCGCCGCAAAGGACCAGGATGACAGGCCGCACAGCAACAGGGCAGAAGTAAGCAGCGAAACAGGATGCTTCATGAGATCCTCTCTGGAATAGTGGCTAACAAGCAGATGGCTAATTATTTGTTTCGGAACAGTGAAATGCAAATAACTTACGCCGGAAACATGATATGCGCCAGTTTTCCCGGGCTGGCGAAACTATTTGATTAAGCGGATGTTTTGCACAACACTGCCAGTAAGCACCATTATCATCAGGATCCCCTATGACCCTTACTCGCCCCCGAACAGAACGTGGTGCTTTTCCTCCCGGCACCGAACATTATGGTCGCTCACTGCTTGGCGCGCCGCTTATCTGGTTTCCCGCGCCCAATGCCGATCGTGAAAGTGGCCTTATCATCGCCGGCACCCATGGCGATGAAAATTCCTCGATTGTCACCCTCTCCTGCGCGCTACGCACTCTGGCGCCCGAACAGCGTCGGCATCACGTGGTGTTGACGGTTAATCCGGATGGGTGTCAGTTGGGGCTGCGCGCCAACGCGCGCGGGGTGGATTTAAATCGCAACTTCCCGGCAGCAAACTGGCGCGCAGGCGAGACGGTTTATCGCTGGAACAGCGCGGCAGAAGAGCGGGATGTGGTGCTGCTAACCGGCGAAAAGCCCGGTTCAGAGCCCGAAACCCAGGGGTTGTGCAAGTTGATTCACAAGCTGCACCCGGCATGGGTGGTCTCGTTTCACGATCCGCTCGCCTGTATAGAGGACCCCGGCCATACGGCGCTGGGACGCTGGCTGGCAGAGGCTTTCTCCCTGCCACTGGTCACCAGCGTCGGCTATGAAACGCCAGGCTCGTTTGGTAGCTGGTGTGCGGACCTGGGTCTGCACTGCATCACCGCAGAGTTACCCCCCATCTCTTCTGACGAAGCCAGCGAGAAGTATCTGAAAGCGATGGTGGGCCTGCTGCGCTGGGAAGCTCAAAGATAGAGGGTACCGGCGCGAAATTGCAGGGCGGGTGAGACATCAACCGCCAGCCACGTGGGGCCATCCAGGTCGGCGAAGCTGACCTCTGGCACCAGCGGCAGCGCGGCGCCGATGGCTCTGGAGGTGCAGAGCATGCAGCCCAGCATCAGGGCGAACCCCTGCTCCTGCGCCTCATTAGCTAACGCCAGCGCCTCGGTCAGCCCACCCGTTTTATCGAGTTTTATATTGACCATCTCATAGCGCCCTTTTAGCTCACTCAGGCTTGCGCGCGTGTGGCAGCTCTCATCGGCACAAATGGGCAGCGGATGAATAAAGTTCGCCAGCGCCGCATCTTCCCCCGCGGGGAGAGGCTGTTCAAGCATCGCCACTCCGAGGTCTGCCAACAGCTGGCAGCGCGCCGCCAGCCCTTCAACGTGCCAGGATTCATTAGCATCGACAATCAGCGTAGCCTCTGGCGCTGCCGCACGGATCGCAATCATCCGTTCGCTTATCAGGCGATCGTCCAGTTTGACCTTCAGCAATCTTGCTCCGGCCGCGCTGAGCGCCTGGGCGCTGGCGGCCATCTGCTCAGGCTCGCCAATGACCACTGTCTGAGCCGTTATGAGGCTTTGGGGGAGCGTGGCACCCGCCAGATGCGCCAGGGGCATCTCCTGCTGACGGGCGGCAAGATCCCAGAGTGCGCAGTCCACGGCATTACGAGCCGCCCCGGGGGGCAGCGCAGCCTGCAGCGCTTCGCGCGTCATACCCTGCTCGATTTCTTGCCCCAGGGCCATAATTTGCGCCATTACAGAGGCTGGCGTTTCGCCGTAGCGCGGATAAGGCGTACACTCCCCCACACCTTTAATGCCCTCCTCCTCGATTTCAACGACCACGACGCAGGCTTCGCTGCGGGCACCCCGGGAGATGACAAAGGGTGAATGCAGAGGCCAGGCTTCTTCGTAAACCTTGAGGGTTTTCATCACTCGCTCCTGTAATGCGACTTATCGTAAATAGGGTTTGCCGTGTTATTCGCTGTTGTCATACACTAGCGGCGACGTTAACTATATGTAAACAGGAAGATATCCATGTCACAACTCGTTCATTTCCAGGGCAACCCGGTTGCTGTTGCTGGTGCCATTCCGCAGGCGGGTAGCAAGGCACAGGCTTTTACTCTCGTAGCAAAAGACCTGTCCGACGTCGCGTTGAGCCAGTTTGCTGGCAAACGTAAAGTCCTGAACATTTTCCCAAGCATCGACACTGGCGTGTGTGCCGCATCAGTGCGTAAATTCAACCAACTGGCCACTGAAATGGACAACACCGTGGTGCTGTGCATTTCCGCCGATCTGCCGTTTGCCCAGTCTCGCTTCTGCGGCGCAGAAGGTCTGAGCAACGTCATCACCTTGTCTACGCTGCGTAACGCAGATTTCCTGCAGAACTATGGCGTGGGCATTGCCGAAGGCGCGCTGAAAGGCCTGGCCGCGCGTGCTGTTCTGGTCATTGATGAAAACGACAATGTCGTCTTCAGTCAGCTGGTGGATGAAATTACCACCGAGCCAGATTACACGGCTGCGCTGGAAAGCCTGAAAGCCTAAGCGCTACGGCAAAATAAGAAAGCCTCCGCAAGGAGGCTTTTTTGTTACTCGTCACCTTTTTTCTGGCTCAGTCCATACTCGCGCAGCTTATTGGCGATTGCTGTATGCGACACGCCCAGACGCTTCGCCAGCTTACGGGTGCTGGGGTAATCGCGATAAAGCTGGGTGAGTACCGAGCGTTCAAAACGGCTGGTGATATCATCCAGCGAACCTTCCATCGCCTCTTCACCCACTGACACCGTACCGGCGTCATAGTCCGGCAGCAGAATGTCCTGTGGGCGGAGCTCATAACCTTCCAGCTGACTGAGGGCCCGGTAGATCGCGTTTTTTAACTGCCGCACATTGCCCGGCCAGCCGTAGCGCGTCAGCACGTTACTCAGATCGGCCGAGAATTTAGGACGCGGAATGCCTTGCTCATCGGCAAAGCGAGCGACAAAGAGTTCCGTTAACGGCATGATGTCCTGCGGGCAATCACGCAGCGGTGGAATATTCAGGGTCAGCACGTTCAGACGATAATAGAGATCTTCCCGGAACAGCCCTTTTTGTACCAGCTCCACCAGGTTTTTTTGGGTCGCGCAGATGACGCGCACATCCACGTGAACCTCGTGATCTTCCCCCACCCGGCGGAACGTACCGTCATTAAGGAAGCGTAGCAGTTTGGCCTGCATGCGCGGCGACATTTCGCCAATCTCATCCAGCAGGACCGAGCCGCCGTTGGCCTGCTCGAAGAATCCTTTTATCCCCTCCGGCGCGTGGCCGAACAGCTCGCTCTCGACCGCATCTTCCGGAATCGAAGCGCAGTTAAGCGCAAGATAGGGCTTTGCCGCGCGCGGGCTGGCCAGGTGGACAGCATGCGCCAGCAGATCTTTACCGGTGCCGGTATCGCCGGTGATCAGCAGTGGCGCGGTGAGGTTTGCCAGCTTACGGGCCTGGTCAACGACGTGACGCATTTTCGTGCTGACAGCGATGATCTGATTGAACGCACTCATATCCTGGCTGCTGAGGTCCTGCAGCTGACGTCCCATTCGCACCGTAGAGCGCAGCATAATCACCGCCCCGGTTAGCACGCTGACGTCATTTTCACCCTTCAGATAAAACGGTGTAATCTCCATCAGGAAGTTTTGCCCGTGGATCACCACGTGTTCGCTGTGGGTGGACTGCGGGTTGCTCTCCAGCCAGCGTTGGAAATTAAAACCGGGGATCAGCTGGGGCGCTGTATGGTTACGCAATTTGTCTGCGTCAAGACCGAAAAGCTGACAGCCTGCCTGGTTGGCACGCTCGATTTTGCTTTTCATATCAAGGGATAAAAACGGTTCCGGCATCGCCTGCAACAGGGCGTTCAGCGCCAGATGTTCGCGTTCGGAAGGCATCCACGGCACCGTGCGCACATCCGTAACGCCAGCGATACGGCGAATTTCAGCCATCAAACTGCTGAATGTATCGAATTCGATTTCGGCGAAATTGAGGTAAATCTTCCCGATGGGATCGATCTCAATGCCGCGCAGATCAATGCTACGCAAAACAAGGAGATCAAGTAACTCGCGAGTCAGGCCGAGACGGTCCTTACAAAAAACTTCCAGACGCATGGGAAAATCACTCTATAAGCCAGTAACCTACAAATGATAAGCCAGATATCGCTATTCAGGAAGATGGCTGTCAACAAATATTGACAGCCTGCGGAAATAACACGCAGTGCGCCTATGACTGCGGCTTTTTATTCAACGTCTCTTTCAACTGGCCGATCAATTCGCGGCGGAAATCACCGAGCCGGGGTTTATCCCCCTCGATCCACGGCAGCGGACGGCAGAGTTCCATGGCTTTGATCCCCAGACGTGCGGTCAGTAAACCAGCCCCGATACCCTGGGCGGCGCGGGTCGAGAGACGCGCGGCCAGATCCTGAGACATCCAGTCCATACCCACCTCACGTACCAGTTCAGTGGCGCCGGCAAACGCGATGTTGAGCAGTACCAGGCGAAACAGTCGCAGCCGACTGTAGTACCCCAGCTCAATGCCGTAGAGCGTGGCGATGCGGTTGATCAGCCGTAAATTACGCCAGGCAATAAAGGCCATATCCACCAGCGCCAGCGGACTGACGGCAATCATCAGCGTGGACTCAGCGGCCGAGCGGCTGATTTCACGTCGCGCCTGCGAGTCAAGTACCGGCTGTACCAGGTGTGCGTACAGTGAAACCACTTCCCGGTCATTCTGCGTTTCGTGAATCGCGGCGTACCAGCGCTGCAACGCCGGATGAGAGTGATCCAGCCCCGCCTGTTGCGCTAATTTTTCACAGAATGCACGCCCTTTGCCCGTGGCATGGCTGTGTAGCAAATCGCGGGCTTCGTCGCGCTCGTGCGCACGCTGACGCAGGCGCCAGAGTCGACGCCATTCGGTGGCCAGCGATCCGACCCCTGCGCCAATAATCAGGGCGCCCGCCGCGCAACCTCCCAGTGCCACCCAGTCTTGCGTCTGCCAGGCGTGCATCGTCCACTGAACGCCCTGGCCCACCACGCTTATACCAAACAGCGCCAGCCCGGCGGTGACCATTTTGCGCCACAGGCTGCGTTTAGGCCGCAGGGCCTGCTCCACAACCGCTTCCGCCTGGCCCTCTTCCTCAGCAAGCAGCGTTTCTGTTAACGCCGGTGCGAAGTTGTCCGCCTGGGGGCCGTTAAAGGTCTGCGCAGCGCGAAACGCTTCGGTGCGGTCCGGCTCCAGCGGTCCGGAGAAATCAATACGGGGTTTGAGCGGTTCCGTCATCGCAATTTATCTCCAATTAAAAACTCCAGTGCAGCATCCAGGCGTATATGCGGTAGCGGTTGATCGACATTCATCGTCTGAGGAAGGAATGCTTCAAACTGAAAACCCTGATTTTGCCAGAACGCCTGGCCTGGCAAGCGAGCGGGCACCTCCCCGGGATAGACCGTAAGCGGTTCGCCATCGCTCAGACGATGCCCGCGCAGCGCCGGGATTTTCTCACCGTTTACGTCAATCAGCCCACTCTGCGTAGCCTGAACCGACGCTAGCCCCAGGCAATCCATGCTGATCCCCTCGAAGGCGGCGTTCTGCCAGGCATCCTGCACCAGCTGTTGCAGGAGTGAGACCATATTGGCGTGCTGATCTACCGTCACGTGATCGGCTTTGGTGGCGGCAAACAGCAGCTTATCAATGACCGGGGAGAACAAGCGCCGAAACAGCGTTCGCTGGCCGTAGTGGAAACTCTGCATGAGCTGGGTGAGCGCCAGACGCATATCGTTGAAAGCTTGCGGGCCGCTGTTGAGGGGTTGCAGGCAATCAACCAACACGATCTGGCGGTCGAAGCGCAAAAAGTGGTTGGTGTAAAAGCCCTTGACCACTTTGTCACAATAATAGTTAAACCGCTCGCGCAGCATGCCGGCGTTGGTCTGTTTATCGGCCTGCGCCAGCTTAGATTCGCCGTAGGTCTCCACATCCGGCCAGGGGAAGAACTGCAGCGCGGGGGCACCCGCCATATCCCCCGGTAGCACGAAGCGGCCCGGCTGGATAAAGTGCAGCCCCTCTTTTTTGCACTGATGCAGATAGTCGGTCCAGGCTTCGGCGATGGCGGCCAGGCGGTTTTCATCAGCCGGTGCCAGCGGATCCAGCCCTTCACAAAGGCTGCGCCATTTGGCTGACCACTCGGCCCTGTGACCCTGTAACAAACCGGTCATCTGCCGGGACCAGCTCAGATAATCCTGCGTCAACATGGGCAGGTCCAGCAGCCATTCGCCGGGGTAATCCACGATTTCCAGATAGAGCGTAGACGTCTCTTTGAAGTGGCGCAGTAGTGAGTCATTGGAGCGAAAACGAAGCGCCAGGCGGATTTCGCTAACCCCACGGGTCGGCGTCGGCCAGGTAGGAGGCGTACCGTACAACTGCGCCAGCCCTTCATCATAGGTAAAACGGGGGATACCGAAATCGCGCTGGGGTACGCGTTTTACGCCTAACAGACGCTCTTCGCGCACGGCGCTCAGAAGCGGCAGACGCGCCCCCGCATGAAGATTGAGCAGTTGGTTGACCATCGCCGTGATAAAGGCGGTCTTGCCGCTGCGGCTCAGTCCAGTGACCGCCAGGCGCAAATGCCGGTCAACCCCGCGGTTGACCAACGAGTTGAGTTCATTTTTAAATCGCTTCATCGCCATCCTGTATCGTCTGAAGGAATTATTGTTCTTAAATATATGACATGGGGTTAACAAGAAGGGAATAAAAGCCCCGAAGGGCAATGGCACATCATCGATGTGCCGTTATTTCAGTTTGCCGGAAAGGCGAGTCGCCAGTTTTTTCAGTAAGGGTTCGAGGGCCACCGCCAGCAACAGTCGGACGGGTTTACGTGCGACCGACTTGATCGCCCAGCCCGCAACCCCTGCCGGGCCGTAGCGCAATGCGGTGAGTAGTACCAGCTTCCCTGCGATTTTGAGGCCTGGTTTAACACTCTGCCCGGCCTTGTGCCAGCGTTGATTCATCTCTGTTCTCTCAGTTATAGCTGACGAAAACGGCTTCGCAGCGTAAAGGTATCGGAGGTGACATACCGTTCCATTTCGCGCAGGCGCTGTTCGCCTGACGCCAGTTCGGCATCCACCGCATCCAGTAATTCAGAACTGGTGGGGACGTTTTCCCCCTCCATCGCTCCCTCCGGCATCGGATCCAGCACGAAGGACAAAATGATATAGGCCACTAACGTAATAAAGGCCAGGCCAAAGAAGATGGAGAGCACAGTCACGACGCGCACCAGCTTAACCGGGACATCCAGGTAATGCGCAAGACCCGCACACACCCCACGAACCATCCCCTGCTGAGGAATACGCCACAATTTTTTATTCAGATTCAATCCGGCCATTAACGATCCCTCCACTGTGGATGTTCCGCATCCAGGATGGCTTCCAGCGCCTGGATACGCTCACGCATTTTTTTCGCATCGAGGGTTAGCTGACTCAGTCGCTGCTGCTCGCTTTGGGATAATTCGCTACGCGAAGAGCGATTGCTGTAGTGAAGCCACAGCCAAATCGGCAAAACAAACAGCACGAAAATGGTCAGTGGAATGGCAAGAAAAAGCGCGCTCATGTCTACTCCTTGTCTTACGATGAGTGGCGGTGCCGCCTGTGGGCACCGCTAACGTTATTATTGGTTATCGACTTTCATTTTGGCTTTCAGCGCAGCCAGCTGCTCACTGATTTCATCATCCGCTTTCAGTTCTGCAAACTCTTGATCCAGGGACTTCTGTTTGCCAAAGCTGTGGCTTTCGGCCTCGGCTTCCATTTGATCAATGCGACGTTCGAATGATTCAAAGCGCGCCATCGCTTCATCCAGTTTTCCGCTGTCGAGTTGACGACGCACATCGCGGGAAGAGTTTGCCGCCTGATGACGCAGGGCCAGCGCCTGTTGACGAGCACGGGTTTCGCTCAGCTTGTTCTCCAGCTCAGCGATCTCTTTTTTCATGCGCACCAGGGTTTCATCAACCAGGGTCACTTCATGCTCAAGCGTCGCGACGATATCGGTCAGCTTCTGTTTTTCGATCAGTGCGGAGCGGGCCAGATCGTCTTTCTCTTTACGCAACGCCAGCTCGGCCTTCTCTTGCCACTCGCTCTGCTGTGTGGTCGCTTGCTCAATGCGGCGAGTTAACTGTTTCTTTTCTGCCAGCGCACGCGCAGAGGTGGAGCGCACTTCTACCAGCGTGTCTTCCATCTCCTGAATCATCAGACGCACCAGCTTTTGCGGATCTTCCGCTTTTTCGAGCAGTGAGTTGATGTTGGCGTTCACGATGTCGGCAAAACGAGAAAAAATACCCATAATTCAATCCTCACAATGTAGTTATCGGGCGATGCCCTGCTGAATCACTAATACAAATAGCGTGCCAGTTTTATATCTTATTGATTTTCAACATTGTGATTGCTTTTTGGTCAGTTACACCCTACTCTCGCTTAGTGAATCACACCACTAAATGGTTAATTTCATCATGGCTGAATTTAAAGACACGCTGTTGGGAGAAGCCAACAGTTTTCTCGAGGTACTTGAGCAGGTCTCGCGGCTGGCCCCTCTCAATAAACCGGTACTGATTATTGGCGAACGCGGGACCGGTAAAGAGCTGATTGCCAACCGCCTGCATTACCTTTCCGGGCGCTGGGATGGCCCTTTTATCTCGCTGAACTGCGCCGCGTTGAATGAGAACTTACTTGATACAGAACTGTTTGGGCATGAGGCTGGCGCCTTTACCGGTGCGCAAAAACGCCACCCCGGCCGCTTTGAACGTGCCGATGGTGGCACCCTGTTTCTTGACGAACTGGCTACTGCGCCGATGCTGGTGCAGGAGAAACTGTTGCGCGTGATTGAATATGGCGAGCTGGAGCGTGTGGGTGGTAGCCAGCCCTTGCAGGTAAACGTGCGACTGGTTTGCGCCACAAACGCCGACCTGCCGGAGATGGTGGCACAAGAAAAATTCCGCGCCGACCTGCTGGACAGGCTGGCGTTTGATGTCGTGCTACTCCCGCCGCTGCGCGAACGACGCAGCGATATCATGCTGATGGCCGATCAGTTTGCCATCCAGATGTGTCGCGAGCTTGGCCTGCCCCTCTTTCCCGGCTTCAGCGAGCGCGCCCGCGAAACCCTGATGGGATACCGCTGGCCAGGCAACATTCGTGAGCTGAAAAACGTGGTGGAACGTTCGGTTTACCGCCACGGCACCAGCGAGACCGAACTGGACGATATCATTCTCGATCCCTTCTTACGTACGCAGCGGCACGAGAAGGAGCCCGTTCAGCCCAGCGATTACGCTCTGCCACTTGATTTACGCCAGTTTCAGCTTGATCAGGAAAAGCAACTGCTTGAGCAGAGCCTGAACGAGGCAAAATATAACCAGAAACGCGCCGCTGAACTGCTGGGCCTGACCTACCATCAATTAAGGGCATTGCTCAAAAAGCATCAAATGCGCTGACATTATCAGCACTTACCCGCAGACATTTTTACCTGGCAGGCGTAAGTGCGATACACTTTGCAGATTGAATCTAAAAACCCTAAATATTATGCGTCTGGTTTTCTCGTCCCTGATTGCACTCGGCCTGTTCAGCAGCCAGGCATTCGCCGTCCCCTCCCCTGCGAATCGCACTGATATTCGCGAAAGCGGCTTTGTCTACTGCGTAAGTGGCCAGGTCAATACCTTCAATCCGCAGAAAGCGAGTAGCGGGCTGATCGTTGATACGCTCGCCGCTCAGCTCTACGATCGCCTGCTGGACGTCGATCCCTATACCTACCGGTTAGTGCCTGAACTGGCTGAAAGCTGGCAGGTGCTGGATAACGGCGCGACTTACCGTTTCCGTCTGCGCGACGACGTTGATTTCCAGACTACGCCGTGGTTTAAACCGACCCGCAAACTCAACGCGGACGACGTGGTCTTCACATTCCAGCGGATCTTTAATCGCCAGCATCCCTGGCACTATATTAACGGTGAGGCTTTCCCGTACTTCGATAGCCTGCAGTTCGCTGACACCGTTAAGGATGTGCGAAAAATCGATGCCCATACGGTTGAATTTTCACTCTCCCGACCGGATGCCTCTTTCCTCTGGCATCTGGCGACGCACTACGCCTCGGTGATGTCTGCTGAATATGCCACCGTTCTGGCACAGCGCGATCAGCAAGAGTTGCTGGACCGCCAGCCCGTGGGAACCGGCCCCTTCCAGTTGGAGGAGTATCGCGCTGGCCAGTATATCCGCCTGCAGCGACATGCCCACTTCTGGCGTGGGACACCACTGATGCCTCAGGTGGTGGTCGATTTGGGTTCCGGCGGTACGGGCCGCCTTTCAAAATTGCTGACCGGTGAGTGTGATGTTCTGGCCTGGCCGGCCGCCAGCCAGTTAACGATTCTGCGTGATGATCCGCGCCTGCGCCTGACTCTGCGCCCCGGCATGAACATTGCCTACCTGGCCTTCAACACCAATAAACCGCCGTTGAATAATCCGGCGGTGCGTCATGCCCTGGCGCTGGCTATCAATAATCAGCGGTTGATGCAGTCTATCTATTATGGTACCGCTGAAACGGCGGCATCGATCTTACCGCGCGCCTCGTGGGCTTATGATAATGAGGCTAAAATTACGGAGTACAATCCGGCTAAATCGCGCGAGCAGTTAAAAGCGCTCGGCGCCGAGAATCTCACCCTGCAGCTGTGGGTCCCCACCAGCTCGCAGGCCTGGAACCCCAGCCCGCTGAAAACCGCCGAATTGTTGCAGGCGGATCTGGCGCAGGTGGGGGTGAAAGTGGTGATTGTGCCGGTCGAAGGGCGTTTCCAGGAGGCGCGCCTGATGGATATGAATCATGACCTCACGCTCACGGGCTGGGCGACGGACAGTAATGATCCGGACAGCTTTTTCCGCCCGCTCATGAGCTGCGCGGCGATCGATTCGCAAACCAACTACGCGCACTGGTGTAATCGGGAATTCGACGCTGTGCTGCAGAAAGCGTTGGCCACCCAGCAACTTGCGGCGCGCATTGATGCCTACGATGAAGCCCAGAGTATTCTGGCGAAAGAACTGCCGGTGTTACCGCTGGCCTCTTCCCTGCGTCTGCAGGCTTACCGCTACGATATGAAAGGCCTGGTACTCAGTCCGTTTGGCAATGCGTCCTTTGCGGGCGTCTCTCGTGAGAAACCGGAAGAGGTGAAAAAACCGTGATTATTTTTACCTTACGCCGGCTGGTATTGCTGCTTATTACCCTCTTCTTCCTGACCTTTATTGGCTTCAGCCTGAGCTATTTCACCCCTCATGCGCCGCTGCAGGGGGCATCGTTATGGAATGCCTGGGTATTCTGGTTTGACGGCTTGTTGCACTGGGACTTTGGCGTCTCCAGCATTAATGGTCAGCCCATTTCCGAGCAGTTAAAAGAGGTCTTCCCGGCGACCATGGAGCTCTGTATCCTCGCTTTCGGTTTTGCGCTGATGGTTGGTATTCCCGTGGGGATGCTGGCCGGGATCACCCGCAATAAATGGCAGGATAAGCTGATAAGCGCCTTCGCACTGCTGGGCTTCTCAGTGCCGGTCTTCTGGCTGGCTCTGTTGCTGACGCTGTTCTTCTCGCTGACTCTCGGCTGGCTGCCGGTATCAGGGCGCTTCGACCTGCTCTATAACGTGAAAACCGTCACCGGTTTTGCCATCATCGACGCCTGGTTATCTGACTCCCCGTGGCGCCACGAGATGATCGTCAGCGCCGTGAGTCATATGGTTTTACCGGTGCTGACCCTTGCCGTGGCCCCCACCACGGAGGTGATTCGCCTGATGCGTATCAGTACCATTGATGTGTTTGATCAGAACTACGTCAAAGCCGCCGCGACGCGCGGACTATCGCGCCTGACGATTCTGCGCCGCCATGTGCTGCATAATGCACTGCCGCCGGTAATACCTCGTCTGGGCTTACAGTTTTCGACCATGTTAACGCTGGCGATGATCACCGAGATGGTCTTTAGCTGGCCGGGTCTGGGTCGCTGGCTGATTAACGCTATTCGCCAGCAAGATTACGCCGCCATTTCTGCGGGCGTGATGGTAATAGGTGCACTGGTGATCATTGTGAACGTGATCTCCGATATTCTGGGCGCTATGGCTAACCCACTGAAACATAAGGAATGGTATGCCTTACGATAGCGTTTACAGCGAAAAACGCACCCCCGGTGCGCTACGCACCGCGTGGCGTAAATTCTACGGAGACACGCCGGCAATGGTCGGCCTTTACGGCTGTGGTGGCCTGCTGCTGCTCTGTCTGTTAGGCGGCTGGTTTGCCCCTTATGGCATCGATCAGCAGTTCCTCGGTTATCAGTTGTTGCCGCCGTCCTGGTCGCGCTATGGCGAGGTCTCATTCTTTCTGGGGACCGACGATCTGGGGCGCGATCTCCTGAGCCGTTTGTTAAGCGGCGCGGCCCCTACCGTGGGCGGTGCGCTAATCGTCACACTTGCCGCCACCCTGTGCGGTCTGGCGCTGGGCATTCTGGCCGGGGCGACGCATGGCCTGCGCTCGGCGGTGATGAACCATATTCTTGACACCCTGCTGTCGATTCCGTCACTGCTGCTGGCCATTATCGTGGTGGCCTTTTTCGGGCCTCATTTGAGCCACGCCATGTTTGCCGTCTGGCTGGCGCTGCTGCCACGCATGGTGCGCTCGGTCTACAGCCTGGTACATGACGAACTGGAGAAAGAGTATGTTGTGGCGGCGCGCCTTGATGGCGCCACCACCCTGAACATTTTATGGTTCGCCGTGCTGCCCAACATCGCCTCGGGGATGGTGACAGAGATCACCCGCGCCCTGTCGATGGCAATTCTGGATATCGCGGCCCTCGGCTTTCTTGATCTTGGCGCGCAGCTCCCTTCGCCTGAATGGGGCGCGATGCTCGGCGACGCGCTGGAGCTTATTTACGTGGCGCCCTGGACGGTGATGCTGCCCGGCGCGGCGATTATGGTTAGCGTACTGCTGGTCAACCTGCTGGGCGACGGCATTCGCCGTGCGATTGATGCGGGGGTGGAATAATGCCATTACTGGATATTCGCAATTTAACGATCGAATTCAAGACCAGCGAAGGCTGGGTCAAAGCCGTCGATCGGGTCAGCATTACCCTGAGCGAAGGCGAGATTCGCGGACTGGTAGGAGAATCCGGTTCGGGTAAAAGCCTTATTGCCAAAGCCATCTGCGGCGTGGCAAAAGACAACTGGCGGGTCACGGCCGACCGTATGCGCTTCGATGATATAGACCTGCTGCGCCTTTCCGCACGCGAGCGGCGTAAGCTGGTGGGCCATAACGTATCGATGATCTTCCAGGAGCCGCAATCCTGTCTCGATCCGTCTGAACGGGTGGGTAAACAGCTGATGCAGAACATCCCCGGCTGGACCTATAAAGGTCGCTGGTGGCAGCGTTTTGGCTGGCGCAAGCGCCGTGCCATTGAGTTACTGCACCGGGTCGGGATAAAAGATCATAAAGATGCCATGCGCAGTTTCCCTTACGAGCTGACAGACGGCGAATGTCAGAAGGTGATGATTGCCATCGCGCTGGCGAACCAGCCACGTCTGCTGATTGCCGATGAACCCACCAACGCGATGGAGCCCACCACGCAGGCGCAGATTTTCCGCCTGCTGTCGCGGCTGAATCAAAATAACAACACCACCATTTTGCTGATCAGCCATGATCTGCAAATGATGAGTAAATGGGCAGATAAAATTGACGTGATGTACTGCGGCCAGACGGTAGAAACCGCATTCAGTGAAGATCTGGTGACCACACCGCATCACCCTTATACCCAGGCGCTGATCCGCGCGATTCCCGATTTTGGTAGTGCGATGCCGCATAAAAGCCGGCTTAATACCCTGCCCGGCGCCATCCCTCTGCTGGAGCATTTACCCATTGGCTGTCGTCTTGGGCCGCGCTGCCCTTATGCGCAGCGTAAATGTATTGAGACGCCGCGCCTGACCGGGGCCAAAAACCATCTGTTCGCCTGCCATTTCCCGCTGAACATGGAGAGAGAGTGACATGGTCGACACACTGCTGGAAGTGCGCAATCTCAGTAAAACCTTTCGCTATCGCACCGGTTTGTTCCACCGCCAGAACGTCGAGGCGGTCAAGCCGCTGAGCTTTGCGCTGCGTGAAAAGCAGACGCTGGCGATTATTGGCGAGAACGGTTCGGGTAAATCGACGCTGGCAAAAATGTTGGCCGGAATGATTGAACCCACCGACGGTGAGATCCTGATTGACGATCATCTGCTGAAGTTTGGCGACTACTCTTTCCGTAGCCAGCGCATCCGCATGATTTTTCAGGATCCGTCGACCTCGCTCAACCCGCGCCAGCGCATTTCGCAAATTCTGGATTTTCCGCTACGTCTGAATACCGATCTCAGTGCCGAAGCGCGGCGTAAGCAAATAATCGACACCCTGCGTATGGTGGGTCTGTTGCCGGATCATGTGAGCTATTATCCACACATGCTGGCACCGGGGCAGAAACAGCGTCTGGGCCTCGCCCGCGCCCTGATCCTCCGCCCGAAGGTGATCGTTGCCGATGAAGCATTGGCCTCGCTGGATATGTCGATGCGTTCCCAACTGATTAATCTGATGCTGGAGTTACAGGAGAAACAGGGGATCGCCTATATTTATGTGACCCAACATCTGGGCATGATGAAACATATCAGCGATCAGGTACTGGTGATGCACGAGGGCACCGTGGTTGAGCGTGGTAGTACGGCGTCGGTGCTTGCTTCTCCGCTGCATGACCTGACAAAACGGTTGATAGCCGGGCATTTTGGCGAAGCTTTAACCGCCGATGCGTGGCGAAAAGACAGGTGACTCCCCCCTGTTTGAGTGGTCGGATTAACTAACTTCGCGACACATGCTATTATCGCCGCGTTTTAACGACGGTCGTCCACAAATGATGACGATCGCCACAACAATGAATATAAGGATTAAGAGCTATGGGTTTTCTTTCCGGTAAGCGCATTCTGGTCACTGGCGTTGCCAGCAAACTGTCCATCGCATACGGTATCGCACAGGCTATGCACCGTGAAGGCGCTGAGCTGGCGTTCACCTACCAGAACGAGAAGCTGAAAGGCCGTGTGGAAGAGTTTGCCGCGCAGCTGGGGTCCAGCATCGTTCTGGAATGTGACGTTGCTCAAGATGAAAGCATCGATGGCATGTTCACTGAGCTGGCAAAAGCATGGCCGAAATTTGACGGCTTCGTGCACTCTATCGGTTTCGCACCGGGCGATCAGCTGGACGGCGACTACGTCAATGCCGTAACCCGTGAAGGCTTTAAAATCGCGCACGACATCAGCTCCTACAGCTTCGTGGCGATGGCGAAATCCTGCCGCACTATGCTGAATCCAGGCGCTGCCCTGCTGACCCTCTCTTATCTGGGCGCAGAGCGTGCAATCCCTAACTACAACGTTATGGGTCTGGCTAAAGCCTCTCTGGAAGCGAACGTACGCTACATGGCGAACGCAATGGGTCCTGAAGGCGTGCGTGTTAACGGCATCTCTGCGGGTCCAATCCGTACGCTGGCTGCCTCCGGTATCAAAGATTTCCGTAAAATGCTGGCGCACTGCGAAGCGGTTACCCCGATTCGTCGTACCGTTACCATTGAAGACGTGGGTAACTCTGCGGCCTTCCTCTGCTCTGACCTCTCTGCAGGTATCTCCGGCGAAGTGGTTCACGTTGATGGCGGTTTCAACATCGCAGCAATGAACGAGTTGGAAATCAAATAAGCTTGTCCTGTTACCCGGCGGCGTACGCCGCCGGGTGCTTCCTTCCCTTCTCCCTCGCTTCACCCCGACCTTATATACCGTTCTGCTATTTGTTATCACTTAACAATATTTTTCCCTCCGTATGGGTTACGCCAGGATATTGATCGCCATTTTGAGATCAAGGAACGCCCATGGAACAACGCCGTCTTTCTGGTAAAGGTCACTGGTATCACGAAACCCAGTCTAATCACTGTCCGGCTGATGTTCTGCCCCTGGTGCCTGAAGCCGCTTACGTCGACGACCGTTTTTTGCTCGATTTAGCCCTCTCTGAAGAGACCCTGTCCGCGCATGAAGGCTGGCTGGCGCCTGCGCGGGAGCTCTGTAGCTTGCTCTTCCCTCTGCGGGTACCGGTATCGCGTTTACGAACCCTGAGCGCATATGACCGCCTGAGTACCGCCCTGACGGTCGCTCAGGTCTGTGGCGTGCAACGTTTATGCAATCACTACGCAGCCCTTCTCGCCCCGCTCCCCGGCCCGGACTCCTCGCGTGAAAGTAACCGCCGCCTTGCCGAGATTACCCAGTACGCCCGCCAGCTTGCCAGCTCGCCCGATGTCATCGACACCAAAGCCCAGCAGCAACTGGATGAAGTGGGTTTAACCACCTATGACGTGATAGTGATTAACCAGATTATCGGCTTTGTCGGCTTCCAGGCGCGCGTCGTCGCTGCGTTTCAGGCGATGCTGGGCCACCCGGTACGCTGGTTGCCAGGCCACCCTGGTTCGTCGCAACCGCTGATTGAGGAGGCGCAGCTGAGCGACTGGCAGGCGATTCTGCCGGTGGTGGCGCTTCCCGACGCCAGCGCACAACAGCTGGAGTCCCTGGCCCGCTGGCAAAACCAGCCCGCGTTACAACACCTGGCACCGGTGCTATGCCATGAGCCGGCGCTGCTGGAACGCACCGGTCAGATCCTGACAAGCGGAGTAGAGACCGTATCGACCTGCCCCGCCGCAGTCACCGCAGTCGAACTGCTGAGCTGCTCGCCAGACCGCTTTAGCGCTGCGCAATTCGCCCCGCTTATCCGGGAAGACGTTACCGCAACCCGGGCGATCAACCTGCTCGCCTGGAGCGCATTTTGTGGCTGGCTAAACCGCCTGAAGATCGCGCTACGTAAGGTCGAATAACCCTTCTTTTTACCGAAAGAGCGCTTGCTGAAGACCTAAGAATCGCGTAAAACTGTCAGCCGCTCATTGGCTACGAAAATAGACACTATGCTTCAGGACAACCCGCTGCTTGCGCAGCTAAAACAGCAGCTTCATTCTCAGACGCCCCGCACTGAAGGGGTTGTAAAAGCCACGGAAAAAGGCTTTGGCTTCCTCGAAGTCGATGCGCAGAAAAGCTACTTCATCCCGCCTCCGCAGATGAAGAAAGTGATGCACGGCGACCGTATCGTCGCTGTGATTCATACCGAAAAGGAACGCGAATCCGCCGAGCCGGAAGAGTTGATCGAGCCGTTCCTGACCCGTTTCGTTGGTAAGGTTCAGAGAAAAGACGACCGTCTTTCTATTACGCCGGACCATCCCCTGTTAAAAGATGCCATTCAGTGCCGTGCCGCACGGGGCGTTGAACACGATTTCAAAGAAGGCGACTGGGCCGTTGCTGAAATGCGCCGCCATCCGCTGAAAGGCGATCGCTCCTTCTATGCTGAACTGACCCACTTTATCACCTTCGGCGACGACCACTTCGTGCCATGGTGGGTAACCCTGGCGCGCCATAATCTTGAAAAAGAGGCGCCAAACGGCGTGGCGACGGAGATGCTGGATGAAGGTCTGGAGCGTCAGGATCTGACTGCCCTGAACTTTGTCACCATTGATAGCGCCAGCACCGAAGATATGGACGATGCGCTGTACGTCGAAGAGCGTGCCGATGGCAAACTGGCGCTGACGGTGGCTATCGCCGACCCTACCGCCTGGGTTGCCGAGGGGAGCAAGCTGGATGACGCGGCCAAAATCCGTGCGTTCACCAACTATCTGCCGGGCTTTAATATCCCAATGTTGCCGCGTGAACTCTCTGATGACCTGTGCTCTCTGCGCGCCATGGAAGTTCGCCCGGTGCTGGCCTGCCGTATGACCATCGCGACGGATGGCACCATCGAAGATGACATCACCTTCTTCGCGGCAACCATCGAATCGAAAGCGAAGCTGGTGTATGACAACGTCTCAGACTGGCTGGAAAATAGCGGTAGCTGGCAGCCTGAAAACGACGCCATTGCCGACCAGATTCGTCTGCTGCACCGCGTATGCCAACGCCGTAGCGAATGGCGTCAGACTCATGCGCTGGTCTTTAAAGATCGACCAGACTATCGCTTTATTCTGGGCGATAAAGGCGAAGTGCTGGATATCGTGGCAGAACCGCGCCGCATTGCTAACCGTATCGTTGAAGAGTCAATGATTGCGGCCAACATCTGTGCAGCCCGCGTATTGCGCGACAAACTTGGTTTTGGCATCTACAACGTCCATACCGGTTTCGACCCGGCCAACACCGAAGCGCTGGCGGCTCTGCTCAAAACCCACGATGTGCATGTTGATCCGCAAGAGGTGCTGACCCTCGAAGGTTTCTGCAAATTGCGTCGTGAGCTGGATGCCCAACCGACCGGCTTCCTCGACAGCCGTATTCGTCGCTTCCAGTCATTCGCGGAAATCAGCACCGAGCCCGGTCCCCACTTCGGCCTTGGCCTGGAAGCCTACGCGACCTGGACCTCACCTATTCGTAAGTATGGCGACATGGTGAACCATCGTCTGCTGAAGGCTATCATTAAAGGCGAAACCATTGCCCGTCCCGGCGATGAGACTACCCTGCAGATGGCCGAGCGCCGCCGCCTGAATCGCATGGCCGAGCGCGATGTCGGTGACTGGTTATATGCCCGCTTCCTCAACGATAAAGCCGGTACGGAGACGCGTTTCCCGGCCGAAATTATCGATGTCAGCCGTGGCGGCATGCGCGTACGTCTGGTGGACAATGGTGCGGTGGCGTTTATCCCTGCGCCATTCCTGCACGCCGTACGCGACGAGCTGGTCTGTAGCCAGGAAAATGGCACAGTGCAGATCAAAGGCGAAACGGTGTACAAGGTCACCGAAGTGATCGATGTCACCATTGCGGAAGTCCGTATGGAAACCCGCAGCATTATCGCCCGCCCTGCGGTCTAATAACCCGCTGAAATGTCGGCTGCACCTCTTTCAGGGCAGCCGACATTTTTTATTCTGCGTTAAACCTCGCATTCATCACTTTTCCTCGCTCTTTTCCCCCACAATCCGCCAAAAGCGATCACAATTATCTATAGCTTCGGTGCGGTAGCATCACGATATTGTAGAATTTTCATTCACTTTTACCCCTTTTCATTATTCTCGTTCTAATATAAGAAAACAGGGAAAAAACAATAATTTCATCTCGTGAATACCCTTCGGAACTGGTGGTGTACGCGAATGAAAATGCGCATTGTGAGCGCTATTAAGCGGGCCCGGGAGAGAACATGATTGACGATCTGGAGCAAAATTTGCTGTTTCGTTATATGGGCACCCTCAGTCCCTGGTGGCGCCTGACAGCCGACAGTAACGCGCTCCACCTTGCTGCCAGCGAGAGTTCCGATACCACGCAGGTGGTCGCCCTGACGGATGAACAGGCCGACAGCATTCGCGAGATGACCGTTATTACCTCCAGCATTACCATGACACTTTCGCTCTATGGCACCGACGTCCCGGTGCATCTGGTTGGCCGTAAAATCAATAAAAAAGAGTGGGCTGGTACCGCCTCTGCCTGGAACGACACCCCTTCCGTTGCGCGGGATCTGGCCCAGGGGCTCTCTTTTGCCGAGCAGGTGGTCTCTGAAGCCAACTCCGTGATTGTCATTCTCGACCGACACGGCAATATTCAGCGTTTCAATCGTCTGAGCGAAGAGTATACCGGCCTGAAAGAGCAGGAAGTCATCGGCCAGAACGTCTTTAAACTCTTTATGAGCCGCAGCGAAGCGGCTGCCTCACGGCGTAATATCAGCGGTTTTTTTCGTAACGGCAGCTCCTATGAGGTGGAACGCTGGATCAAGACCCGTAAAGGTCAGCGCCTGTTTCTCTTTCGTAATAAATTCGTCCATAGCGGTAGCGGAAAAAATGAGATCTTCTTGATCTGCTCAGGCACGGATATTACGGAGGAGCGCCGCGCCCAGGAACGACTGCGCGTGCTGGCGAATACCGATACCATTACGGGCCTGCCTAACCGAAACGCCATCCATGAAATGATCAGCGATGCTATTGCGCAGCGCGGAGAGGGTCAGGTGGGCGTGGTCTATCTCGACCTGGATAATTTCAAAAAGGTGAACGATGCCTACGGGCACATGTTTGGCGATCAGCTCCTACAGGCCGTCGCGCTGGCGATTTTGAGCTGCCTTGAAGAGGGGCAGGTTCTTGCGCGCCTGGGTGGGGATGAGTTTATTGTTCTGGCGACTGACACCTCCCAAAGCTCGCTGGAGGCGATGGCCTCACGCATTTTAACCCGTCTGCGGCAGCCCTTTCGCATCGGTCTCATCGAAGTCTACACGGGTTGCTCACTGGGTATTTCCCTTGCGCCTCAGCACGGCACCGATCGCGAGAGCGTGATCCGTAACGCCGATACGGCGATGTACACCGCCAAAGAGAGTGGCCGTGGTAAATTTACGGTCTTCTCACCAGAGATGAATCAGCGCGTATTTGAGTACCTGTGGCTGGATACCAACCTGCGCAAAGCGCTCGATAATGACCAGTTAGTGATCCACTACCAGCCCAAGATTACCTGGCGCGGAGAAGTCCGGAGCCTGGAGGCGCTGGTGCGTTGGCAATCGCCCGAACGCGGGCTGATCCCTCCCATGGAGTTTATCTCCTACGCGGAAGAGTCCGGGCTCATTGTGCCTCTCGGGCGCTGGGTGATGCTCGATGTGGTGCGCCAGGTGGCCAAGTGGCGTGATAAGGGAATCAACTTACGGGTGGCGGTTAACGTCTCAGCGCGGCAGCTCGCGGATCAGACCATTTTCAGCGATCTGAAACAGGCCCTGAAAGATTTGAATTTCGAATACTGTCCGATTGATGTAGAACTCACCGAAAGTTGCCTGATTGAGAATGAAGAGCTGGCGTTGTCAGTGATCCAACAATTCAGCAAGCTGGGATCGCAAATTCATCTGGATGACTTTGGTACTGGATACTCATCCCTCTCTCAGCTGGCGCGTTTTCCCATTGACGCTATCAAGCTCGACCAGGCCTTTGTGCGGGATATTCATAAACAGTCCGTCTCTCAATCGCTGGTGCGTGCCATTGTGGCCGTGGCGCAGGCCCTGAATCTGCAGGTGATCGCTGAAGGGGTGGAGAGTGCGAAAGAAGACGCCTTTCTGACAAAGAATGGCGTCAATGAACGACAGGGATTTCATTTTGCTAAACCTATGCCCGCGACTGCCTTCGAGCGTTGGTTTAAACGCTACCAGTCACGCAATGCCCGCTAGCTCGCTTTACGCAATCCGGAGGCGGTGTGACGATCCTGCAGCTGAACCAGCCGTTCCATATAGGCGATATCTTTCGGTTGCAGGCAGAATGCGGCATCTACCCAGTCCTCAGTGATATCCATCAGTTCGCTACGGGGTAACTGCATCACGCGCTGCCGGGCCCGCAACATCGCCCGAACACCATTCATTTTGGGCTGCAGGGTATCAATAAAGGTCCGTGTCGCCACATAGCCTTGCCCCGGCTCAAAAAGCACGTCCACCAGTCCATGCTGCTGGTACCACTCCGCCGTGTGTGACTCCCCTTTGTAAATCAGCTCTTCGGCCAGTTTCATGCCGGAACGACGCGCAACCAGCGAGTAGCCGCCCATCCCCGGAAAGAGGTTGAAGGCGATCTCCGGGAACCCTAAGCGCACATCTCGCTGGGCCAGCAGAAAGTGATGGGCCAGCGCCGCCTCAAAGCCTCCACCCAGCGCGCTCCCTTCGACCATCGAGAGGGAAATCGCCCCGGTATCAAAGCCCCTTGAGGCCGCATGGACACAATCAACGCAGGCGCGGGCGTAAGCGCGTAAGGCTTCGCGTCGGCCATGCTGGATACACTCCACGAAGAAACGTAAATCACCTCCTGCATTGTACATATCCGGTACCAGCGAGCCGGTCACCCAAAAGTCGACGATAAAGCCCGATTGCCGCACCAGCCATGACATATTCATGATCTCTTCGATCAGCGCATGATTAAAACAGGGTCGCGGCTGAGCGCGCAGCATCATCCAGACGGTACGTCTCTCCTCCTCGTAATATCCCGCTAACTGCGTGAATCGTTCCGTATCAGTAAAGAGTTTACAGGTCACCTGATTGATAATAGTCATACTCTATTTCCTCTTGGAAAAAAGCGCGTTGCGCGCAGAGTTAGACTAATCCACTGCTAAAGTACCCATCATGTTGAGCGTTAAAAATATCACTATCATTTATGTCATTTGGTGAGAACACATTTTCCCTTCTCTTTTGCCCTCATTTTCTGCATCATTGAATTTATTCACTTTTCATTTAAGGATGAGATTATGTCTGATATCAATGCACTGAAAGTGGCTCAACGTATTGATACCGTGCTGGATATCCTGGTCGCAGGCGATTATCACTCTGCTATTCGTAATCTCGAGATTTTAAAAAGCGAATTACTGACCCAGGCGGGGAGCGAACCCGCTTCCGATGCCCCTCAGCCGAAAGCGCCATGGGAGGTGTGAGGTATTCACGACCTCATGCGTGCTCCGTAGTGAGTTATCTCTGTTTTAACCATTAACCAACGGTGCTTACCGTTTTGATATGGATGCTATGAATTCCCGACAACAACAAATTCTGCAGATGGTGATCGACAGAGGGCGCGTCAGCGTCGTCGAGCTGGCGAAAACAACCGGCGTGTCGGAAGTGACCATCCGCCAGGATCTCAACCTGCTTGAAAAAATGAGTTATCTGCGTCGCGCGCACGGCTACGCGGTTCCGCTCGACAGTGAAGATGTTGAAACGCGGATGATGAATAACTATGCCCTGAAGCGTGAACTGGCGGAGTTTGCCGCCTCACTGGTGAACAACGGCGAAACGGTCTTCATTGAGAATGGCAGTAGCAATGCCCTGCTCGCCCGGACGCTGGCAGAGCAGAAAGAGGTGACTATCGTCACCGTCAGCAGCTATATCGCCCATCTGCTTAAGGAGACGCGCTGCGAAGTGATCCTGCTGGGCGGTATTTATCAGAAGAAGAGCGAAAGCATGGTTGGCCCGCTGACGCGGCAATATGTTCAGCAGGTGCATTTCAGTAAAGCCTTTATCGGCATTGATGGCTGGCAGCCTGAGACCGGCTTTACCGGGCGTGACATGATGCGTTCCGATGTCGTCAACGCAGTGCTGGAGAAAGGCGGCGAAGCGGTGGTACTGACCGATAGCTCCAAGTTTGGTGTTGTTCACCCTTATATGATGGGCCCCATCTCGCGCTTCAGCCGGGTCATTACGGATAACGGCCTTAAAGCGGAGCATCAGCAGCAATTAGAACGTGACGGACTCATCGTCGATATCGTAAAAAAACCTGACTGATCCCCTCCTCTTCGCCCGATTATTCGGGCGAATTAACCCCTCGCGTTGTATGAGACTATTCCGACCATTTCTTTAAGACTATTTACCTGTCTGCTGAATGATTAAGACGTAAAATTAATGTTAGCGATATAACAGGAAGTAACTATCACCTGCGTGATTTTGTAACGCCTGCGCGACAAGGTTTCATGGATAACGGCAACTGAGTATGTAAATAAGCTATACTTAGATTGATTATGTGTTCCATGAATCAATAATTCAGGAGAACGTATTATGTCTTTACTTACCAGCAAGAAATTAACTGCTGCCGTGGTGGCAGTGACTCTGGCAATGTCTTTGAGCGCATGTTCCAACTGGTCCAAACGCGATCGTAACACCGCTATCGGCGCGGGTGCTGGTGCTATCGGTGGTTCAGTCCTGACCGATGGCAGCACGCTGGGTACCTTAGGTGGTGCAGCAGTGGGCGGTATTATCGGCCACCAGGTAGATTAATTAAGTTAGTCAGCTTCACGCTATTGAATTTAATGCCACGGCCAATGCCGTGGCTTATTTTTTGCCTTTTTTAACCGCCTGCCAGTTTGACTTTCATCCCTTTGGCTTCCAGCAGCGATTTAATAAGATCGCGTTTATCCCCCTGGATTTCTATTACGCCATCTTTTACTGCGCCGCCGCAGCCACATTTCTTTTTTAATTCCGCGGCTATCTGCACCAGCGTAGCATCGTCAGCATCAATACCGGTAACCAGACATACGCCCTTCCCTTTCCGCCCGCTGGTCTGGCGCTGAATACGCACAATACCGTCCCCTTTCGGTCGTTCTGGGGAAGATTTGGGTTCATCGATACGCCTGGTTTCAGTTGAGTAAACCAGACGACTATTTGTATCGCGCATTACGCCCCCTTATTCAGTGATGCGTTGATGGCACGCAGGGTTTGCGCCGGATCGGCAGACTGGGTCACCGGACGCCCAATAACCATATAGTCTACGCCGGCAATCTGCGCCTGTTCCGGCGTCATGATACGACGCTGGTCGCCCGCATCGCTGCCCACCGGACGAATCCCTGGCGTCACCAGCTTGAAGGACTGACCCAGCTCACTCTTAAAGCGAACCGCTTCCTGAGCGGAACAGACCACGCCATCGAGGCCACAGTTTTGGGTCAGGCGTGCCAGTCGTTCTGCGTGCTCCGCTGGCGTGAGCGTAATGCCCAGATCGAGCAAGTCGCTGGCTTCCATGCTGGTGAGCACGGTAACCGCAATCAAGAGCGGGGCATCGCTGCCAAACGGTATCAGCGCTTCGCGCGCTGCTGTCATCATTCGTGCACCGCCGGAGGCATGAACGTTCACCATCCATACACCCAGATCTGCAGCTGCCGCTACGGCATGCGCGGTGGTGTTAGGAATGTCGTGAAATTTAAGGTCGAGGAAGATTTCAAACCCGCGCTGCTGCAGATCACGGACAATTTGCGGCCCGAACAGCGTAAACATCTCTTTACCCACTTTCAGACGGCAGTCGCGTGGGTCGATGCGATCAACAAAAGCCAAAGCGTTATCACGATTGTTGTAATCAAGGGCGACAACAACAGGAGAGGATGTAACTACGCGGGAAGATGATGAAGCTAAAGACGTCATGACCTGGCCTTCTCGTCGATGGGCGCCGCACCGGCGCGGGATAGATAAACGGCGAGCATTCTACCTGTGAGTGCTAAAAATTAACAGAAACCATTTAAACCCTGTCAGGCCACAGGCCGCACGGAGTCAAAGGGAGGCAGATGAACCACTAATAGTATGTTGTAACTAAAGTGAGGTTTTTTAAAAATTACTGCCCATCCAGCCCGCGAATCGGCTTAATGGTATTCCATGCCCGGCACGACGGACAGTGCCAGTAAAGGGTATAGGCCGTAAATCCACACTTCTGACAGCGAAAACGCGGCTTGCTGCGTACCTGTTCACCCACCATGTCGCGCAGCACCATCAGACTCTCTTTGGCGCGCCCCTCTTCGGCATCATGAAGGTGATAGTCCATCAGTTTATGAAATACGCGCATGGTTGGATGGCGCTGTAGCTGACGGTTTATATAGAGCTGCGCCGTGTCGCTACCTTCATGCTGTTCGATGACATCTGCCAGCATCAGCTCGGCGCTGGCCCCGGTGTTCTCTTCCACGCAGCGGCGCAGGAAAGCGACCCACTCCTCGGGTTTGCCCAACTGCTGATAGCAGGTTTGCAGCATCTCTAAGGTTTCGCTAACCAACTCTTTATCTTGATCAATGACGCGCAGCAAGCTCTCCACGGCTTTGTTATATTCGCCTTTGGCCATAAACACCCGGCCGAGCATGATGGAGATACGCGCGCTATTACGATCCGCCGCGGCGCCTTTTTTCAGCAACGCAATAGCGCGATCCATATCCTCGCTGCCCATCTGCTGCAGCGCAAGTTCGCAGTAGAAATGGGCAATTTCGCCGCGCTGTTTATCTTTACCCAATTTCACCAGCCGCTCAGCCACCTCGATCGCTTTTTGCCAGTCACTGGTAGCCTGGTAAATTTGCAATAACTGCTGCAGGGCGCTGATACGGAAATCGGTTTCGTCCACCAGCTGATTGAACATATCTTCCGCGCGGTCATAAAGCCCGGCGGCCATATAGTCACGACCAAGCTGTTGAACGGCAAGCAGGCGCTGATCGTAGGTTAACGACGCGCTCTCCATTAAGGTCTGGTGAATACGAATTGCACGGTCAACTTCTCCGCGGGAGCGGAAGAGGTTACCGAGGGTGAGGTGAGCCTCAACGGTGCCGGTATCTTCTTTCAACATCTCAAGGAACAGGTCTACCGCTTTATCCTGTTGATTGCTCAGCAGGAAGTTAACCCCTGCCACATAGTCACGTGACAGGCGGTTGGCTTCATCCTGTTTTGTCTGTTGCGCACTTCTGCGGCCCATATACCAGCCATAGGCTGCGGCGACAGGCAAAAGCAGAAACAACAACTCCAGCATCTTCGATTATTCCTTCGCGACCGGCACACCTGAAGTTACCGGAACGTCGGCCGTGGGCGCGATCTGATATTCAAGACGTTTAATTTTTCGTTCAGCACGGGCCAACGAGACGCGTACTTTAAGCCAGAATAGCCCGCAAATTAGCCAGCCGATCGCAAAGCCTGCTGCAAAAAGCACCGCCAGCAGACTTGAAATTCGATACTCGCCCTGCGCCAGCAGATAATTGAAAGTTACCTGTTGATCGTTTTGCGCACCTAATGTGACGGAAATGACAAAAATCGCCAATACCAGTAAGAAAATGAGTAAATATTTCACATTACTTCCCGTTATGTGGTTTGAGCGAATAAAGTGTGTTCAACATACCGCAATCAGCCTTATAACCTATCATTTTAAGGGCTGGCGCGAAACGGAAAAAGTCGCGCGCCAGATTAGGATCTGCGGGTTAAATCGCGATTTTCAACCGCGGTCAGCTTTCCGCGTCCCGGGTGGCGATTTCTCGCTCTTCTTCTTTCGGCGGCATCAGCGGTCCACAGACTCGCTCAGCAATCCAGGTGGCAAGCGTCACCAGCAGCCATGATATAAGCGTAGCGACGATCAGATCGACCGGCCAGTGCATTCCCAGGAGCAGACGGCTGCCCATCACCCCCGTGGCCCAGGCCAGCAGAACGACGATGGTGATGGTGCGCCGGCGTGGCCATAACAGCCCAACGCCCAGCAACGCCCAACTGGCGGCAAACATGGTGTGGCCCGAAGGAAAGGCAAAACCCGTCTCTTTTTGCCAGTGCTTGCGTAAGAATTTCGGAATATCAGTCTGCTCGGCAAGCTGCTCTTTCACCAGTTCACCGCGCGCCTTACGCTTTAAATTGTAGAAGTCGTTTACCGGCACCTGGTGCTCTTTTTCGAGCCAGACAACATAAGGACGCGGTTCTTGCGCGCGTTCTTTAACCCAGGATTTCACCCCCTGCCCCACGGCAATCGATCCCCCGAGAATGGCAAACAGCATGATGGCGGCACGTAGACGAAAGCGCAAACACCATAAGAACCAGAGACAGAGTAGCGTATGGGTAATAATGCCCCAGGGTTGGGTGACGGTTTCGGTTACCCAGAACAGGGTTTTCAACCAGGCGCTGCTGCCTCCTGGCTGCCACTGCCAGCCGGAGATCCAGACGGCGGCGGGCATAATGAGCAATATCCCTGCTCCTACCGCCGTACGGCGGGCAATTGAAAGCATGTCGACTCCTTTTATCGGTAAGCCCAACAATCATAACCGAAAATTCATCGACAGGTAAAAATGTCGGATTGTGCGTTTAACGTTCGTATAGCGGGCGTGGATTAGGTGAACCTGCGCAGCTTGTGGCAAAATAAGCAGATAAAGAGAGCCGAACAGGCACATTTCTGGAGAATCACATGCAGCTTAAACGTGTGGCAGAAGCCAAACTGCCTACCCCCTGGGGCGATTTCCTGATGGTGGGTTTTGAAGAACTGGCAACCGGGCAGGATCATGTTGCGTTAGTCTACGGAGACATTTCCGGTCAGACGCCGGTACTGGCACGCGTGCACTCTGAATGTCTGACGGGCGACGCGTTGTTTAGCCTGCGTTGTGACTGCGGGTTCCAGCTCGAAGCTGCCCTCTCGCATATTGCTGAAGAGGGGCGCGGTATACTGATGTATCACCGTCAGGAAGGACGTAACATTGGCCTGCTGAATAAAATACGGGCCTATGCGCTGCAGGATCAGGGTTACGATACCGTCGAAGCGAACCATCAACTGGGCTTCGCGGCCGATGAGCGTGATTTTACGCTGTGCGCGGATATGTTTAAGCTGCTGGGCGTAGACGAAGTGCGTCTGTTGACCAACAACCCACGTAAGGTCGAAATTCTGAGCGAAGCGGGCATCAATATCGTGGAGCGCGTGCCGCTGATCGTCGGACGTAACCCGAAAAACGCCCATTACCTGGATACGAAAGCCGCCAAGATGGGCCATCTCCTCGGCGAATAAACGCGATAAAAATGAATGCCCGGCCATCGCTGCCGGGCATTTTTTTGCGTTAGTTAAGCATGTTTCGAATGACGTAATGCAGGATGCCGTCGTTCTGGTAGTAGGTTAACTCGGTTGCGGTATCAATACGGCAGCGGCATTCCAGCACTTCCGTTTTGCCGTCGGCACGCGTCAGCGTAACCGGCACGGTCGCACCCGGTTTCAGATTTTGAAGATCGCGAATATCGATCTTCTCCTCACCCGTCAGCCCCAGCGTTTTCCGTGATTCGCCCTGCGGGAACTCCAGCGGCAAGATGCCCATCCCAATCAGGTTTGAACGGTGGATACGCTCGAACGACTCGGCAATCACCACCCGCACGCCTAACAGACGTGGCCCTTTCGCCGCCCAGTCACGGCTGGAGCCAGAGCCATACTCTTTCCCGGCGATAACCGCCAGCGGCGTGCCTTCCTGCTGATAGGCCATGGCCGCATCGTAGATCGACACCACCTCGCTGCCTGGCAGGTGACGGGTCATGCCCCCCTCTACGCCCGGAACCATCTCATTACGAATGCGAATATTGGCAAAGGTACCGCGCATCATCACTTCGTGGTTACCCCTGCGCGAACCGTAGGAGTTAAAATCACGACGCTCTACACCGCGGCTTTGCAGGTAACGCCCTGCCGGGCTGTCGGCCTTAATACTGCCCGCCGGGGAGATATGGTCCGTGGTCACCGAGTCCCCCAGCATTGCCAGGATCCGGGCCCCGTGGATATCCTCCAGCGGTTTTGGCTCGGCACCCATATCGTCAAAGAATGGGGAGAGGCGAATATAGGTCGAGTCGCTCTGCCAGCTATAGGTATCTGAGCGTGCCACTTCGATATTTTTCCACTCAGGTGTGCCTTCAAAGACTTCGGCATACTCTTTGCGGAACATATCGGTTGAGACCTGCTCAACCGCGCGGGATATCTCCTGCGCCGATGGCCAGATATCTTTCAGGTAGACCGGGTCGCCTTTGCGGTCATGCCCCAGCGGATCGGTTGCCAGGTTGATATTCATGTTCCCCGCCAGCGCGTAAGCCACCACCAGCGGCGGCGAAGCCAGCCAGTTCGTTTTTATCAGGGGATGAATACGACCTTCAAAGTTACGGTTGCCAGACAGCACCGCACCAACGGTGAGGTCACCCTGCTTAATCGCCTGTTCGATAGGCTCCGGCAGCGGCCCCGAGTTGCCGATACAGGTCGTACAACCGTATCCCACCAGGTTAAAGCCCAGCTCATCAAGGTATGGGGTAAGTCGGGCCTGCGCCAGGTAATCTGATACCACTTTCGAACCCGGTGCCAGCGAGGCTTTGACCCAAGGCTGACGCTTCAGGCCCAGCGTGACGGCTTTTTTCGCCAGCAGCCCGGCGGCCATCAGCACGCTGGGGTTGGAGGTATTGGTACAGGAGGTGATCGCCGCGATAGCCACCGCGCCGTCCGGCAGCTGGTAGGCGTGGCCGTTCATGGAATAATCGACGGGACGGCGATCTTTCTGCGCCGTATTGACCTCAAGCTCGGTGCTCGCGGCAAAGGCTTTCGGTACATCCCCCAGGGCAACACGATCCTGGGGGCGTTTTGGTCCGGCCAGGCTCGCCTCTACGCTGCCCATGTCCAGCGCCAGCGTACTGGTGAAGACGGGCTCATCTCCCGCATTACGCCACATACCTTGCGCCTTGGCATAGGCTTCTACCAGTGCCACCTGCTCCTCGCTGCGGCCACTTAGACGCATATAGTCGAGGGTGACGCCATCGATAGGGAAGAAGCCGCAGGTTGCGCCATATTCTGGCGCCATATTGGCGATGGTGGCGCGGTCCGCCAGCGGAAGAGAATCCAGTCCGTCCCCGTAAAATTCGACGAATTTGCCCACTACCCCGTGCTTACGCAGCATCTGGGTGACGGTCAATACGAGGTCAGTGGCGGTGATGCCCTCGCTGAGTTTGCCGGTCAGTTTGAAACCGACCACATCAGGAATAAGCATTGATACCGGTTGACCAAGCATCGCCGCTTCGGCTTCGATACCGCCGACGCCCCACCCCAGTACCCCAAGGCCGTTGATCATAGTGGTATGCGAATCCGTGCCAACCAGCGTGTCCGGATAGGCCACCCACTCTTTATCCTGAAGTTCGCTCCAGACCGCTCTGCCCAGATATTCAAGGTTTACCTGATGGCAAATCCCCGTTCCGGGCGGTACGACACTAAAGCGGCTAAATGCCTGTTGTCCCCACTTCAGGAAGACGTAGCGCTCGTGGTTGCGCTCCATTTCCAGACGCACGTTCTCTTCAAAGGCATCGTCATCACCAAAGTGGTCAACGGTAACGGAGTGGTCGATAACAAGGTCAACGGGGGAGAGAGGGTTCACTTTTGCGGTATCACCGCCCAGCCGTTTAACGGCTTCACGCATGGCGGCCAGGTCAACAACGGCAGGCACGCCCGTAAAGTCCTGCATTAAAACCCTGGCGGGGCGGTAGGCGATCTCCCGGTCAGCATGGGCGGTTTTCAACCAGCCGGCGAGCGCGCGAATATCTTCAAGCGTGACGGAAGTTTCATCCTGCCAGCGCAGCAGGTTTTCCAGCAACACTTTTAACGACTTGGGTAGACGCGCAATATCCCCAAGTTCCCTGGCAGCCAGCGGCAGACTGTAGTAATGGTAAGTTTTATTCTCAGCCTGCAATGTGTCCTTACTGGCTTCGCGTAGGGTTAACGACATAAGCTCCTCCTTAATTACAGGGATTGCGATGTCCTGACAGTTATCAGGGCTGTAATTAAAGATAACACAAAGAGAACGTAACGTTTTGATAACAACCCAAATTGATAAATTAGCGGGATAAATCTGAATAAGGACGCATAAAAAACCCCGCACACAGGCGGGGTTTTTAAGCAATCAGTTGATTGTCATCCAGATTAGCTGGCACCAGAAAAGGATCGACAGTGAAAACGCGCCCATCCAGGACCAGTATTTGATACTGCGCATATTATTCATCATTGCGACACCAGTCATATATTTATTCGTAAGGGTTGAGGTTTTACTCAGTAATATTGCTGATGTGTATTTATTAATGAGTACAAAAGCGCGGCGAGTAATTGGACAATTACGCGGAGCGGCAAAAACTAAATTATTGTTTTTTCGGTTCGTCTTCTGCGAACGCGTCAATAAAAGCTTTCTGCTGCGGCGACAGCTTCCAGGAAGCCGGCACGTTAGCCTTTTCAGGTTTACGCGTGTCGCGCGCTGTGTCACGGTGCTGACACATTAGCTTGATGGTTTCAAACCGCTCCTGAACAGCCATAGTTAACCCCAAAAGTGCCAGACGAGGAGCGCAACAACCACCCAAAACAGTGCTGAGCCAAGGAATACGGCGAGCCAGGCTTTACGCTTGAGCTGCGGGTCCCTTTGCGGTTCTTCACTTCCTGATGGCATTGCTATCCTCTTGCAATCGATTTCGCTTATCATTTCGATACCAAACAATCGGCATAAGTAATCATGGTTGAGATAAATCCTAAAAGAACTTTAGACGAAAATCCAGTGAATTTACGAATCCTAAGCCATTAAATAGTTAATCTTTTGACCGGAAATAAATAATTGAAACGAAGAATTTGCGAAGCGGGATAATATTTTCTACTTTTGTCGCAAATTTGCGACAGTTTAGTCTGGCGAAGGGAGAAATTGGGCGGGTTAAACGAAGATGATGATAATTCTAATTTAGGTTAAGCCATTAAAGACGGTATCTTTCCGCAGGGGAAAGATACCGGATGTGATTATTTTTCCGGAAGTTTAATATCTTTAAACATCGCTTCGATATCTTCATTCGAGCGTAACGCGACGGCGGTATCCACCACATCGCGCGTCAAATGAGGCGCGAAACGTTGAATGAAATCATACATGTAACTGCGCAAGAAGGTGCTTCGACGGAAACCGATTTTGGTTGTACTGTGGCTAAATACGCCCTGCGCATCCAGACGGACTAAATCCGGATCGGAGACGGGATCGACCGCCATACTGGCAATCACCCCTACCCCAAGCCCCAGACGAACGTAGGTTTTAATGACGTCGGCATCAGTGGCGGTAAAGACGATACGCGGCGTCAGCCCCGCACGATTAAATGCGGTATCCAGCTCTGAGCGCCCGGTAAAGCCAAAGGTGTAGGTCACCAGCGGGTACTGGGCCAGTTCCTCAATAGAGACGGAGCTCTTCGCCGCTAAGGGGTGATCCGGGGTCACTACGATAGAGCGGTTCCAGTGATAGCAAGGCAGCATGACCAGATCGTCGTATAAGTGCAAGGCCTCCGTGGCAATCGCAAAGTCAGCATTGCCTTTCGATACCGCCTCGGCAATTTGCGTGGGCGAACCCTGGTGCATATGCAGTGATACGCGCGGATAACGCTCAATGAAGCCCTTAATAACGCCTGGCAGGGCATAACGCGCCTGGGTGTGGGTCGTCGCAATATAGAGCGAACCTTTATCAGGCCAGGTGTGTTCGCCCGCCACGGATTTGATGGCATCCACTTTGGATAGCACTTCGCGCGCAATACGAATAATTTCCTGTCCGGCGGGGGTAACCTGCGTCAGGTGTTTACCGCTACGGGCAAAGATTTGGATGCCCAGCTCATCTTCAAGCATACGCACCTGCTTGCTGATACCGGGCTGGGAGGTATAAAGACCTTCTGCGGTCGAAGAGACATTGAGGTTGTGATTAACGACCTCAACAATATAGCGAAGCTGCTGTAGTTTCATGCCAGACCATCCGATTTAACGCACACGGGCAATCGCTTAAGACGATTTGATAATAAGAAAGGGGTTAACTATAACCACTATATCATTTATATCATCACTGTATAGTACGGAACTAAAAATAATAAGAATGTAATAAAAAAGGGCCGGAGATCCGGCCCTTTTACAGGTAAGTTACGGTATGTAAAGGTTATTTCTTACCTTCAACCCATTTACCGTCAACGAAGAATGCAGACCAGCCAGTGGCTTTGCCCTCTTTTTCCGCTGCAACATACTGCTGTTTCGTTTTACGGCTAAAGCGGACCACGGTCTTATTCCCTTCTGGATCCTGCTGCGGCGCTTCAGCCAGGTAACGCAGTTTTTCCGGCAAGCGGTCGCGGAAGCGGTACAGCTCTTCCACTAATGGCGCGCGGGTTTCGCGAGATTTCGGGAAGGTGTTAGCCGCCAGGAAGACCCCTGCAGCACCGTCGCGCAGTACGAAGTAAGCGTCCGATTTTTCGCATGGCAGTTCAGGCAGCGGAACCGGATCTTCTTTCGGCGGCGCCACTTCACCGTTACGCAGAATCTTACGCGTATTTTTACACTCGTCGTTTGTACAAGCCATGTATTTGCCAAAACGCCCCATTTTCAGGTGCATTTCAGAACCACATTTTTCGCACTCTACAATCGGGCCGTCATAGCCTTTGATACGGAACTCGCCCTCTTCGATCTCGTATCCATCGCAGGTTGGGTTATTACCACAAACGTGCAATTTGCGTTTCGGATCGATCAGGTAGCTGTCCATCGCCGTGCCACATTTTTGGCAACGACGTTTGGCGCGCAACGCGTTGGTCTCTGCGTCATCACCTTCCAGTACGTTAAGAACTTCGTTCTCTGGCACCAGGTTAATGGTGGTTTTGCAACGCTCTTTCGGCGTCAGCGCGTAACCGGAGCAGCCCAGGAAGACGCCGGTTGTCGCAGTACGGATACCCATTTTGCGGCCACAGGTCGGGCAATCGATGCTGGTCAGCACCATCTGGTTCGGCTGCATGCCGCCCTCTTCCGGCGCCTTTTCCGCTTTATCCAGCTGAAGGGTGAAGTCGCTGAAGAAGCTATCGAGCACCTTCTTCCATTCCGCCTGATGGTTCGCCACCTGATCGAGACGATCCTCCATCTGGGCGGTAAAGTCGTAGTTCATCAGCTCGCGGAAGTTGTCTTCCAGACGATCGGTGACAATTTCTCCCATCTTCTCGGCGTAGAAACGACGACTCTCAACGCGTACATAGCCGCGGTCCTGGATGGTGGAGATGATTGACGCGTAAGTCGACGGACGACCAATACCGCGTTTTTCTAACTCTTTAACCAGTGACGCTTCGCTAAAACGTGCCGGCGGCTTAGTAAAGTGCTGAGCCGGGGTTAATTCAACCAGCGAGAGTGTGTCGCCCTTATTCACTGCTGGCAGAGTGCGGTCTTCATCACCTTTACGCAGCGCAGGCATCACTTTAGTCCAGCCGTCGAAGCGCAGAATGCGACCGCGCGCTTTCAGGCGGAAATCACCCGCAGCAACGGTCAAGGTTGTGGAGTCGTACTGGGCCGGGTTCATCTGGCAGGCAACAAACTGACGCCAGATCAGTTGATAAAGTTTCTGCGCGTCCGCTTCCATATCTTTCAGCGATTCAGCGGAGACGGCTACATCAGAAGGACGAATCGCTTCGTGCGCTTCCTGAGAGTTTTCTTTGCTCGCATACTGGTTCGCACTCTCCGGCAGATATTTCTTACCGAAGTTATCGCTGATGTAATCCCGCACCATGCTCACAGCATCCTGACTGAGGTTCGTCGAGTCAGTACGCATATAGGTGATGTAGCCTGCTTCATACAGACGCTGCGCCATCATCATGGTTTTCTTCACGCCGAAGCCCAGACGGGTACTTGCCGCCTGCTGCAGGGTGGAGGTGATAAATGGTGCGCCAGGCTTGCTGGAGGTCGGTTTGTCTTCACGCTCCACCACGTCGTAACGTGCTTTTTCCAGCAGCGCCACGGCAGCCATGGTCTGGTCGCGGTTTTCCGGACGAAACGGCTTGTCGTTCTGATGCGTGACTTCCAGCGGCAGTTCATCGCCAGCCGGGGTAGTAACGTTGGCATTGATATCCCAGAACTCTTCCGGGACGAATGCTTTAATCTCACGCTCGCGCTCTACGACCAGGCGTACCGCTACTGACTGAACACGTCCGGCGGACAGCCCACGGGCAATTTTTTTCCACAGCAGCGGAGAGACCATGTAACCCACAACGCGGTCCATAAAACGACGGGCCTGTTGCGCATTTACACGATCGATATTCAGTTCGCCCGGCTTTTCAAACGCCTGACGAATCGCATTCTTGGTAATTTCGTTAAATACGACACGGCTATAGCGTGTCTCGTCGCCACCGATGATCTCCCGCAGGTGCCATGCAATGGCCTCCCCTTCGCGGTCAAGGTCGGTTGCGAGATAGATGTGGTCTGCTTTTTCAGCCAGCTGTTTCAGCTCGTTGACAACTTTCTCTTTTCCTGGCAGCACTTCATATTGTGCCTGCCAGTCATGCCAGGGATCGACCCCCATGCGGTTGACGAGCGCACTACGTTCATCCTTTTTAGGCTTTTTAGCCCCTTTGGTGGAGGTAGAGTCTGCGCTCTTTTTACTGGCTGAGCCACTGGTCGGCAAATCGCGGATATGACCGACGCTGGACTTAACCACGTAGTCACTACCCAGATACTTATTGATCGTTTTGGCTTTTGCCGGGGACTCAACGATAACGAGAGCTTTACCCATAATCACCTTTACCTAATTTGTTTCTTCCAGGAATACGTCGCACGTAATTTCACCTTCCACTGGCGACGAGCCATTTATATTGCGACATCCCCGGTGGATATCAACCCCCTGTGGTTTCCGGACGACTACGCGTCTTTCTCCAGGCGGTTGAGTTAACGGGCTTTTTCTCGCATCAACGTGACTGCACGACGAAGTTTAGGTCGAATGTCAAGCAAATCTATTGCCAGAATGACGAAAGCGCACACTCTACCTGATATAATTCGTTACGCAACTTTATTAGCATGCAAAAGCAAATCTCGCCAGCGGGGTCAGCAGGATAAACCCACTGCTAAAACAGGGAAAATTTGCCCACTTCATCGCTGCGGCGTAGACTATTGCAACTGTTTAAGGAGTGGATTATGCAGCAAACGACCCAACCTGTTGACCGAGCCACGTTGCTCGCAGAAGCAAATAAACTGATTCGTGAACATGAAGACACCCTGGCTGGCATTGAAGCCACGGGCGTCGAGCAGCGCAACGGCGTGCTGGTGTTCAGCGGTGAGTATTTCCTTGATGAGCAAGGGCTTCCAACCCCAAAAAGCACCGCGGTGTTTAATATGTTTAAATACCTGGCGCATACGCTCTCGGAAAAGTATCACCTTGTTGATTAAAAAACGCGAGGCCTTGGCCTCGCGTTTTAGTTACAGCAGCGGTTTTTGACCGCGCTGAAGCCAGCGTAGCAGAAGGCGATCGGCGCTCTCAGCCGCGCTGTTGGTGAAGCGGTCAGTCAGGCGTTTACGCTGGACAAACCGTACCCCTACCAGTTCATGGTTTTCCATCAGGCCCAGCAGCAGATCGTCGCTGGTCCCCACTTCGTCAACCAGCCCTTTCTCCTGCGCCTGGACACCGTACCAGTGCTCACCGGTTGCAACCTGGTCGATATCCAGTGATGGACGCATCTGCTTAACGAAATCTTTAAACAGATGATGGGTTTCATTAAGATCTTCGCGAAACTTCTGCCGTCCCTCTTCGGTGTTTTCACCTAACAGCGTCAGGGTACGTTTGTACTGCCCCGCCGTGTGCAACTCGATATCAATATCTTTGCTTTTCAGAAAGCGGTTGAAGTTAGGGATCTGCGCTACCACGCCAATCGACCCGATAATCGAGAATGGCGCCGCGACAATTTTGTCCGCCACGCAGGCCATCATGTAGCCGCCGCTTGCCGCGACTTTGTCGACCGCGATCGTCAGAGGGATCTGCTTGTCACGTAAGCGCTGCAGCTGTGAGGCTGCCAGGCCATAACCGTGCACCACCCCACCAGGGCTTTCGAGTCGTACCACCACTTTATCTTGCGGTTTGGCAACGGCAATAACAGCAGTTACCTCTTCACGCAGGGAAGCCACCTCATGCGCATCCATACTCCCTTTAAAATCCAGCACATAAACGCGCGGTTTTGTCGGCTCGTCTCGCTGTTCCTGTTTAGCCTTCGCTTTAGCGGCTTTGGCTTCCTGCTTGTGTTTCTTCTTCTGGGCTTTATGCCACAGCTTTTGCTGATGTTTGTCGAGCAGGGAGACCGACATATCTTCCTGCATTTCGCTGTACTGCTCGCTCAAACGGGTAATACGTAACTCGCCGCGCTGACGCTTGCGCTGCGTCAGGTTAACAATGAGAACTGCGATTATCGCAATGGCAATTACCACCGTTGCGATTTTCGCCAGAAATAAACCATATTCAGAGAGTAATTCCACGCGTCCACCTTGATTTAACCACTTGTTTTCGCACCCAGTGTACAACAGCCATGGCCGGGCGTCTCGCTTGTGAAGTTACCCTTGCGATCGCGCTTCCGGAATGGTTAAACCGCCGCGAAATGTTTGCAAATTGTTAATTTCACTACCAAGTCTCCGGTAGACTGATTGAAATCACGCGCGCTTTCGGGCATAAACCCGAAAAGCGTAGAGAGCAGACGCAGATAACATGCGTGCCAGAGGAGTTACCGTGCACTATCAACCGAAAAAAGATCTACTGCAAAACCGTATTATTTTGGTCACCGGCGCCAGCGACGGCATTGGCCTTGAAGCAGCCTTGACCTATGCCCGCCACGGCGCCAGCGTGATCCTGCTGGGCCGTAACGAAGAGAAATTACGCGCTGCGGCCGACGATGTCGCCCAGGTGAGCCCGCATCCGGTGCGCTGGTATACACTGGATCTCCTGACCTGCACCCCTGAGAGCTGTCAGGCCCTGGCGCAACGCATTGCCGCCCACTACCCTCGCCTCGATGGGGTGCTGCATAACGCCGGTTTACTGGGGGAAGTGCGCCCGATGGATGAACAGGATCCGGTGTTGTGGGAGCAAGTGATGCAGGTCAACGTCAACGGTACTTTTTTCCTGACTCAGGCACTGCTTCCTTTATTACTGAAGTCAGACTCTGGCTCGCTGGTCTTTACCTCTTCCAGCGTTGGCCGTCAGGGGCGTGCCAACTGGGGCGCTTATGCCGTCTCGAAATTCGCTACTGAGGGGATGATGCAGGTTCTGGCAGAAGAGTATCAGAGCCGTCATCTGCGCGTGAACTGTATTAACCCAGGAGGTACGCGTACTAAAATGCGTGCCAGCGCATTCCCGACGGAAGATCCGGACAAACTCAAAACACCTGCCGACATTATGCCTCTCTATTTATGGCTGATGGGCGATGATAGCCGCCGGAAAACCGGTATGACTTTTGATGCCCAACCGGGCCGTAAACCAGGGATTTCCCAATGAGTGATGATCGTCATCAGCAGCGCCAGCAGCGGTTAAAAGAACAGGTCGACGCCCGCGTTGCCGCCGCTCAGGATGAGCGTGGAATTATTATTGTCTTTACGGGCAATGGTAAGGGTAAAACCACCGCCGCGTTTGGCACCGCCACTCGCGCCGTCGGTCACGGTCAAAAGGTCGGCGTAATCCAGTTTATTAAAGGCGAATGGCCAAACGGCGAGCGTAATCTGTTGGAACCGCATGGGGTAGAGTTTCAGGTGATGGCAACCGGGTTTACCTGGGACACGCAAAACCGGGAGACTGACACCGCCGCCTGCCTGGCGGTCTGGCAGCATGCCGAGCGGATGCTGGCTGATCCCAACCTGAACATGGTGCTGCTGGATGAGATTACCTATATGGTGGCCTACGACTATCTGCCGCTTGAAAGGGTCATCACCGCGCTGCAAAACCGGCCAGCTCATCAGACGGTGATAGTGACCGGGCGTGGTTGTCACAGAGATATTCTGGAGATAGCAGATACCGTTAGTGAGCTACGTCCGGTCAAACATGCGTTTGATGCGGGGGTGAAAGCGCAAATCGGTATCGACTATTAAGAAAAAACCCGGCAATGCCGGGTTTGATTTTTTAACCGTTATTGTTACGGCTGCCTGAGCGGCGACCGGTGCTCACCTGGCTGTGGCGCTTCACCGCACGGCGGATCTGGTTCGCCTTCATGCGACGGCGATCTTTCTCTACCGCCACCTTGGAGGTGGTTTCCGGCGTCAGCCCCACCAGCTCGCGCAGGTAGTTCGTCTGGGTTAAATCCAGCTCGGTGTAACCACCGCGTGGCAAACCTTTTGGCAGCAGGATGTCGCCGTAGCGCACGCGAATCAGGCGGCTGACCTGCACGCCCACGGCTTCCCACAGACGGCGCACTTCACGGTTACGGCCTTCGGTCAGGGTCACGTTGTACCACTGGTTGATGCCTTCACCGCCGGTGAATTTGATGGTTTTAAATGCTGCCGGACCATCTTCAAGCTGCACACCGCGCGACAGGTCGCGCACTTTATTGTCGTCGACTTCACCAAACACGCGTACCGCGTATTCACGCTCAACTTCACGACTTGGGTGCATCAGACGGTTGGCCAGTTCACCATCGGTAGTGAAAAGCAGCAGCCCGCAGGTGTTAACGTCCAGACGGCCCACGGCAATCCAGCGCGCACCGCGCAATTTCGGCAGACGATCGAAGACGGTAGGACGCCCTTCAGGATCGTTACGGGTACAGAGTTCGCCTTCTGGCTTATAGTAAGCCAGCACGCGGCAGATCTGCTCCGCCGACTCTTTTACCGAGATCAGATGTCCGTCGATACGGATCTTCAGACCCGGTACGATCTCAACGCGATCGCCCAGCGTAGCGATTTTGCCGTCTACACTGACGCGACCTGCTTCAATAATGGTTTCGATTTCACGGCGTGAACCGTGGCCAGCACGCGCCAGCACTTTCTGTAATTTCTCGCTCATTGAGCTTCCTTCAGGTGTCGCCTTCACAGGCGTCGAACAGGATTCATTATAGCGGGATAACACCGCAATAATGATGGCCGCGTAGTATAGCGGCTTACATCCTTACAAGAAAGGCTTAACGTCACCCACACCTTCACGGATAACAGTTGGCCCTTCGTCGGTTAGATCGATCACCGTTGTCGGCTGTTGACCCAGGTAACCGCCGTGAATAATCAAATCCACCACTTTCTCCAGACGGTCTTTGATCTCTTCCGGGTCTGACTCGGTAAATTCGCTGCCCGGTAGCATCAGGGATGTCGAGAGCATCGGCTCGCCCAGTGTTTCAAGCAACGCCTGTGCAATGGGGTTCGACGGCACACGCATACCGATTGTTTTACGCTTCTCTTGCAGAAGACGACGAGGTACCTCTTTAGTCCCTTTCAGGATAAAGGTGTAGTTGCCAGGGGTGTTATTTTTAATCAGGCGAAACGCCACGTTGTCCACATAGGAGTAGGTGGAGAGCTCCGAGAGATCGCGACACATCAGGGTAAAATTGTGCCCGTCCGGCAGCTGGCGAATGCGGCAAATACGCTCCATCGCCCCTTTGTCTTCGATCTTGCAGCCCAGCGCGTAACCGGAGTCCGTGGGATAGACGATAACGCCGCCCTTACGCACAATCTCCACCGCCTGGTTAATCAACCGCGCCTGCGGGTTATCCGGATGGATATAGAAAAATTGACTCATACTTCCCTCTCTTTATTTGGCTCGGGCTGTTCCCAGAGCTGCCACACCGGCTCGACGCCTGCGGGTAACCACAGCTTGCGGCCCAGCTCTATCCACGGACAAGGCTGATGAAAATCGGAGCCTTGCGAGGCCAGTAAACCGAACTGTTGGGCATAAGTTGCAAGTTGTGTACGCTCATTGGGGGCTTGCTGGCACTGTGCGACTTCCATCGCATCGCCGCCCTGTTCCGCGAACCAGGCCAGCAGCCTTTTCAGCCACTTGGCGGAGAGGTTATACCGTGCCGGATGGGCCAGTACCGCCTTACCGCCAGAATGATGAATGACATCAATAGCTTGTTCTATTGTACACCACTGAGGAGGAACGTATCCGGTTTTCCCCCGCGCCAGGTATTTTTTGAAAACATCGGCGATGTTATTGGCCTTCCCCGCTTCCACCAGAAAACGGGCGAAATGACCCCGGGTTACAGCCCCGCCTCCCGCCAGCCGAAGCGCCCCTTCCAGCGCGCCTGGGATATGTGCTTTTTCCAGGCGTTCGGCAATCAACGCAGCCCGCTGGTTACGGCGGTTTTTTTGTTCGTCCAGAAATTCGCACATCAGCGGGTTCTCAATGTCGATATTCAGACCAACAATGTGAATCTCATGATTTTCCCAGAGAGTGGAGATCTCCACGCCTGAGATTAAGGTTAACGGCAGTTGGCTGCGGGTAATTTCCGCCCGTGCTGCCGGGATCGCCTCGGTGGTATCGTGATCGGTTATTGCCAGGGTGCCCACGCGCATCTCATGGGCGCGATGAACTAACTCTTCGGGCGTAAGCAGGCCGTCCGAGGCCTTTGTGTGGCTATGTAAATCGTAGATCACTGCATAATTCGTGTCGCTCAAAGCGGCTCCCGTCACTATTTTCATCTCTTTGCGCTCACTATGATAACGGTATGCCGTGAATAACTGAAATCGGGGGTTGACATTCAACCATCGAACTAGTTAACTAGTACGCAAGTTCACTTTTTAAGGTATCGGCAAATGACCCTCTCTTTCTCTCAGCATGGTTGGTGGCGCACTTCCTGAATTTACGGGCAGTGTCAGACGTTTGCGTCGCGCATACAGATACCAGGCCCGCCACAGAGCGGGCTTTTTATTGAACAGAATATGAGAACACACTAATGCAAACAGCCAAACCAACCCTCGAACTGCTTACCCGGGACGCAGCCTATCGCCATAATCCAACGGCTCTGTTTCATCAGCTCTGCGGCGCTCGCGCGGCCACCCTGCTGCTGGAATCCGCCGATATCGACAGCAAAGATGATCTCAAGAGTTTGCTGCTGGTAGACAGCGCTTTGCGGATCACCGCCATGGGTGACGTTGTCACTATCCAGGCGTTATCGGCTAACGGCGCGGCATTGTTACCTTTACTGGATAGCGTCCTGCCCGCTGGCATTGAAAATGAACAACGCCCGGACGCCCGCGTTCTGCACTTCCCGCCGGTAAGCCAACTGCTGGATGAAGATGCCCGCCTCTGCTCATTATCGGTCTTTGATGCCTTCCGCCTGTTGCAAAACCTGGTCAATGTGCCGGAAGACGAGCGTGAAGCGATGTTCTTTGGCGGGCTGTTTGCCTATGACCTGGTCGCCGGTTTTGAAAATCTGCCTGACGTTGAACAGGGAAATCGCTGCCCGGATTACTGCTTCTACCTGGCAGAAACCTTACTGGTGATCGACCACCAGAAGAAAAGCACCCGTATTCAGGCCAGCCTTTTTACTCCCCTGACGGATGAGAAAGAGCGCCTCGAGCAACGTATCGCCCAGTTACAGCAGCAGATGACGGAAGAGCCTGCTTCTCTGCCGGTGCAACGCGTTGAGCAGATGCGCTGCGAATACAGCCAGACCGACGACGAATTTGGCGTGGTCGTACGCCAGATGCAGAAAGCGATCCGCGCAGGCGAAATTTTCCAGGTGGTGCCATCCCGTCGCTTCTCGTTGCCGTGCCCTTCTCCGCTGGCAGCCTATGATGTGCTGAAGAAGAGCAACCCAAGCCCGTACATGTTCTTCATGCAGGACAACGACTTTACGTTGTTCGGCGCCTCGCCGGAAAGCTCCCTGAAATATGACGCCACCAGCCGTCAGATTGAAATCTATCCAATCGCCGGGACTCGTCCGCGGGGTCGTCGTGCGGACGGCACGCTTGATCGCGACCTGGACAGCCGTATTGAGCTGGAGATGCGTACCGATCAAAAAGAGATGTCTGAACATTTGATGCTGGTTGATCTGGCGCGTAACGACCTGGCGCGTATCTGCACGCCGGGCAGTCGCTACGTGGCGGATTTGACCAAGGTCGACCGTTACTCTTTCGTGATGCACCTGGTCTCCCGCGTGGTCGGCGAGCTGCGGAGCGATCTGGACGTGCTGCACGCCTATCGGGCCTGCATGAACATGGGCACCCTGAGCGGCGCGCCAAAAGTCCGCGCCATGCAGCTTATCGCTCAGGCAGAGGGACGCCGCCGCGGTAGCTATGGCGGCGCGGTAGGTTACTTCACGGCCCATGGCGATCTGGATACCTGCATCGTCATCCGCTCCGCTTACGTTGAAGATGGTATCGCTACCGTTCAGGCTGGCGCTGGCATCGTTCTTGATTCCGTACCGCAGTCTGAAGCCGACGAAACCCGCAATAAAGCCCGCGCCGTACTGCGCGCGATTGCCACCGCACATCACGCACAGGAGATTTTCTGATGGCTGACATTCTGCTGCTCGATAATATCGACTCCTTTACTTACAACCTGGCGGATCAGCTGCGTGCCAACGGCCACAATGTGGTGATCTACCGTAATCACGTCCCGGCTCAGACCTTAATTGAGCGCCTGGCCACCATGCAGAACCCGGTGCTGATGCTCTCTCCGGGCCCGGGTGCGCCAAGCGAAGCAGGCTGTATGCCAGAACTGCTGACCCGTATGCGCGGTAAACTACCGATTATCGGTATCTGCCTCGGCCATCAGGCGATTGTGGAAGCCTACGGCGGCTACGTCGGCCAGGCGGGCGAAATTCTGCACGGCAAGGCATCCAGTATTGAACACGACGGCCAGGCGATGTTTGCCGGGCTGATGAACCCGCTGCCGGTGGCGCGTTACCACTCGCTGGTGGGCAGCAACATTCCGGCGGGTCTGACCATTAACGCCCATTTCGAGGGAATGGTGATGGCTGTTCGTCATGACGCCGACCGCGTCTGCGGCCTGCAGTTTCACCCGGAATCCATTCTGACCTCGCAGGGGGCTCGCCTGCTGGAGCAGACGCTGAACTGGGCGCTGCAAAAACTGGAGCAGACGAATACCCTACAACCTGTTCTGGAAAAACTGTACCAGGCGCAGACCCTGAGCCAACAAGAGAGCCACCAGCTGTTCTCCGCCGTGGTACGCGGTGAGCTGAAACCCGAGCAGCTTGCAGCCGCCCTGGTGAGCATGAAAGTCCGTGGTGAAAGCCCGCAGGAGATCGCTGGCGCAGCAACCGCCCTGCTGGAAAACGCTGCGCCTTTCCCGCGTCCGGATTATCGCTTTGCCGATATCGTGGGTACCGGCGGCGACGGCAGTAACAGCATCAATATCTCCACCGCCAGCGCCTTTGTGGCTGCCGCCTGTGGTATCAAGGTGGCTAAACACGGCAACCGTAGCGTCTCCAGCCGTTCCGGCTCATCCGATCTGCTGGCCGCATTTGGCATCAACCTCGACATGAATGCTGAAAAGTCTCGCGCTGCGCTGGACGAACTGGGGGTCTGCTTCCTGTTCGCGCCGAAGTACCACACCGGTTTCCGCCATGCTATGCCGGTGCGTCAGCAGCTGAAGACCCGTACCCTGTTTAACGTGCTGGGGCCGCTGATTAACCCGGCACACCCTCCGCTGGCGCTGATTGGTGTTTACAGCCCTGAACTGGTACTGCCCATAGCTGAAACACTGCGCATGCTGGGATATCAGCGTGCAGCCGTGGTTCACAGCGGCGGCATGGACGAAGTGTCACTGCATGCCCCTACCCTGGTGGCAGAACTGAATGATGGCGAAATTAAGAGCTATCAGCTTGAGGCGAGCGATTTTGGCTTAACGCCTTACCATCAGGAGGCGCTGGCAGGCGGTACCCCGGAAGAAAACCGTGACATTCTCACCCGCCTGTTACAAGGTAAAGGTGAAGCCGCTCATGAGGCTGCCGTCGCCGCCAATGTCGCCATGCTGATGCGTCTGCACGGCGAGGAGGATCTTAAGGCGAATGCGCAAAAAGTTATCGACGTGTTGCGCTCTGGCGCAGCATACGACCGTGTGACCGCACTTGCGGCAAGAGGGTAATTCATGCAGACCGTTTTAGCGAAAATCGTTGCCGATAAGGCTATCTGGGTAGAAGCCCGTAAGGCGCAGCAGCCGCTCGCCAGCTTTCAGAACGAGGTGGTCCCCAGCAGCCGTCGATTCTACGAAGCCCTGCAGGGCGCACGGACGGCATTTATCCTGGAGTGCAAAAAAGCCTCTCCGTCCAAAGGGGTGATCCGCGACAACTTCGACCCGGCCACCATCGCCGGAATTTATAAACACCATGCGTCGGCGATTTCTGTTCTGACGGATGAGAAGTATTTCCAGGGCAGCTTTGATTTTCTGCCTGTCGTCAGCGGTATCGCGCCGCAGCCGATTTTGTGCAAAGACTTTATCATCGATCCTTATCAGATCTGGCTGGCGCGTTTCTATCAGGCCGACGCCTGCCTGTTGATGCTCTCGGTGCTGGATGACGAGCAGTATCGTCAACTGGCGGCCGTCGCCCACAGCCTTAACATGGGCGTGCTGACGGAAGTGAGTAATGAAGAGGAGCTGGAGCGCGCCATTGCGCTGGAGGCCAAAGTGGTGGGGATTAATAATCGCGATTTGCGCGATCTCTCCATCGACCTCAACCGTACTCGCGAGCTCGCGCCGCGCCTGGGTGCCGGGGTAACGGTCATCAGCGAATCGGGGATCAATACCTATGCCCAGGTGCGTGAGCTGAGCCACTTTGCCAACGGTTTTCTGATTGGCTCCGCCATGATGGAGCAGGCTGACCTGAGCGCCGCCGTGCGCCGGGTGCTGTTAGGTGAGAATAAGGTTTGCGGACTGACGCGCCCGGAAGATGCCGCTGCGGCACATGCTGCTGGCGCGATCTATGGCGGGCTCATTTTCGTCGCCTCCTCCCCGCGGGCGGTAGATATCGCGCGCGCCCGTGACGTCATGGCCGCCGCGCCGCTGCGGTATGTTGGCGTATTCCGCGATGCCGCTATTGCCGACGTTGCCGCAACAGCCAGAGCGCTGAACCTGACCGCCGTTCAACTGCACGGCAGTGAAGATCAAGCCTATATAGACGCGCTGCGCGAAACGCTGCCTGAACAGGTCGACATCTGGAAAGCGCTGAGCGTAGGTGATGCCCTGCCCGTACGTAACCTGCAACACGTGACCAAATATGTGCTGGATAACGGCCAGGGCGGTACCGGGCAACGTTTCGACTGGTCACTGCTAACCGGCGAGAAGCTCGACAATGTTCTTCTCGCGGGGGGGTTAGGTCCGGATAACTGTGTAGAGGCCGCTAAAGCGGGCTGTGCAGGACTCGATTTCAATTCAGGCGTCGAATCGCAGCCAGGCATTAAAGATGCCAGCAAACTGGCTTCGGTGTTTAAAACGCTGCGTGCATATTAAGGAAGAGAAGATGACAACATTACTTAACCCCTATTTTGGTGAGTTCGGTGGCATGTATGTGCCACAGATCCTGATGCCCGCGCTGCGCCAGCTGGAAGAAGCCTTTGTTAGCGCGCAAAAAGATCCTGCGTTTCAGGCCGAATTTACCGACCTGCTGAAAAACTACGCCGGTCGCCCGACCGCGCTGACCAAGTGCCGCAACCTGACGGAAGGGACGAAGACGACCCTTTACCTGAAGCGTGAAGATCTGCTCCACGGCGGCGCGCACAAAACGAACCAGGTGCTGGGACAGGCGCTGCTGGCAAAACGGATGGGCAAAACCGAGATTATCGCCGAAACCGGTGCCGGTCAGCACGGCGTTGCCTCTGCCCTTGCCAGCGCCCTGCTCGGCCTGAAATGCCGCATCTATATGGGGGCTAAAGACGTGGAGCGCCAGTCGCCGAACGTCTTCCGGATGCGTTTAATGGGTGCGGAGGTGATTCCGGTACATAGCGGCTCCGCAACCCTGAAAGATGCCTGTAATGAAGCGCTGCGCGACTGGTCTGGCAGCTACGACACCGCCCACTACATGCTGGGCACGGCGGCGGGCCCTCACCCGTTCCCGACCATTGTGCGCGAATTCCAGCGCATGATTGGCGAAGAGACCAAAGCGCAGATCCTCGAAAAAGAGGGGCGTTTGCCGGATGCGGTCATCGCCTGCGTTGGCGGTGGATCTAACGCCATCGGCATGTTCGCCGACTTTATCGATGAAACCAGCGTCGGACTGATTGGCGTTGAACCGGCCGGGCACGGTATTGAAACCGGCGAGCACGGTGCGCCGCTGAAGCATGGCCGCGTGGGGATTTATTTCGGTATGAAGGCGCCGATGATGCAGACTGAGGAGGGGCAGATCGAAGAGTCCTACTCTATCTCTGCCGGGCTGGATTTCCCGTCCGTGGGGCCGCAGCACGCGTTCCTGAACAGTACCGGTCGTGCGGATTACGTCTCTATTACCGATGACGAAGCGCTGGAAGCTTTCAAAACGCTCTGTCGCAGCGAAGGTATTATCCCGGCACTGGAGTCCTCGCACGCGCTGGCCCATGCCCTGAAAATGATTAAGGAAAACCCGGAAAAAGAGCAGCTGCTGGTGGTTAACCTTTCCGGTCGCGGTGATAAAGATATCTTCACCGTTCACGATATTTTGAAAGCACGAGGGGAAATGTGATGGAACGTTACGATAACGTATTTGCTGAGCTCAAAGCACGCAAGGAAGGCGCATTTGTTCCCTTTGTGACCCTGGGCGATCCGTCGCCTGAACACTCTTTAACAATTATCGACACGCTGATTGAGGCCGGTGCCGACGCGCTGGAGCTGGGGATCCCCTTCTCCGATCCCCTGGCTGATGGCCCGACCATCCAGAACGCGACTCTGCGCGCCTTTGCCGCCGGTGTCACCCCGACCCAGTGTTTTGAAATATTGGCAACCGTTCGTCAGAAATACCCGACCATTCCGATTGGCCTGCTGATGTATGCCAATCTGGTCTTTAGTCGCGGGATTGATGCGTTTTATGCCGAATGCGCTCGCGTGGGTGTGGACTCGGTACTGGTGGCAGACGTGCCAGTGGAGGAGTCTGCGCCGTTCCGTCAGGCGGCGATGCGTCATAACGTGGCGCCGATTTTTATCTGCCCGCCTAATGCCGACGACGAACTGTTGCGCCAGATTGCCTCTTATGGCCGCGGCTATACCTATCTGCTCTCTCGTGCAGGGGTAACCGGCGCAGAGAATAAAGCCGCGCTCCCTCTGCATCACCTGGTCGCAAAACTGGCCGAATATAATGCGGCACCGCCGCTTCAGGGATTTGGCATCTCTTCACCGGACCAGGTTAAAGCGGCCATCGAGGCGAAGGCCGCAGGGGCGATCTCCGGCTCGGCGATTGTCAAAATCATCGAGAACAACCTCAACAGTCCTGACCAGATGCTCAGCGAGCTGAAAACCTTTGTTAGCAGCATGAAAGCAGCAACACGTGGCTGATAACCTCCTCGCCGTCTGAAATTTTCAGGCGGCGTTTCGCATAAATTGATCCCGTCGAGCTTTACGGCTTTTTTCTCTTTTCAAACGCCATTCCCGGCGTATCATCCCCTCTTCTTTTACGGCTAACGCCCCTAATCCTTCTGAGTTCAGAGGTTTATCCATGTCATGGCATGACTTCAAACAGGCTTATCTTATTAAGTTCTGGTCACCCGTCCCTGCGGTTATCGCAGCGGGCATTCTCTCAACCTATTATTTCGGCATCACCGGCACCTTCTGGGCCGTGACGGGTGAATTCACCCGCTGGGGCGGGCAGTTGCTCCAGCTGGCGGGGGTTCATACCGAAGAGTGGGGATATTTCAAACTGATCCATCTTGAGGGTTCGCCTCTGACCCGCATCGACGGCATGATGATTATCGGGATGTTCGGCGGCTGCTTTGCCGCCGCACTGTGGGCCAATAACGTGAAGCTGCGTATGCCGCAAAACCGGATTCGCATTGCGCAGGCCGTCGTCGGGGGAATTATTGCCGGTTTTGGGGCCCGTCTGGCGATGGGGTGTAACCTGGCGGCCTTTTTCACCGGCATTCCACAGTTTTCGCTGCACGCATGGTTCTTCGCCCTGGCCACCGCTGTCGGCTCGTACTTCGGCGCGCGCTTCACGCTATTACCGATGTTCCGTATCCCGATCAAAATTCAAAAAGTGAGCGCAGCCTCGCCCCTGACGCAGAAACCGGAGAAGGCTCGACGCCGCTTCCGCATGGGGATGCTGGTCTTCTTCGGCATGCTGGCCTGGGCGCTGTGCACGGCACTGAATCAACCCAAATTAGGGCTGGCGATGCTCTTCGGCGTTGGTTTTGGGCTGTTAATTGAACGCGCGCAAATCTGCTTTACCTCCGCCTTCCGTGACATGTGGATCACAGGACGAACCATGATGGCGAAAGCCATTATTGCCGGGATGGCAGTGAGCGCCATCGGCATCTTTAGCTACGTACAACTTGGCGTCGAACCAAAAATCATGTGGGCAGGCCCGAACGCCGTGATTGGCGGTTTGCTGTTTGGTTTTGGCATCGTGCTGGCCGGCGGCTGTGAAACCGGCTGGATGTATCGTGCCGTTGAAGGCCAGGTTCACTACTGGTGGGTGGGGCTGGGTAATGTTATCGGCTCAACGTTACTGGCCTACTACTGGGATGATCTCTCCCCTGCGCTCGCGACAAACTGGGATAAAGTCAATCTGCTGAATACCTTCGGTCCGCTGGGGGGATTACTGGCAACCTATGTGATGTTGCTGGCCGCCTTTTTACTGGTGCTGGCCCAGGAGAAACGCTTCTTTCGCCGCACGTCCCGCCAAACAGCAACCTGTAAGGAGACCGCATGAAACAGTTCATTCCTGATTATCGTCTGGACATGGTGGGTGAGCCCTGTCCGTATCCCGCCGTGGCCACGCTGGAGGCCATGCCGCAGCTGAAGAAAGGCGAGATCCTGGAGGTAGTGAGCGACTGTCCGCAGTCGATCAATAATATTCCGCTGGACGCTAAAAACCATGGCTATACCGTGCTGGATATTCAGCAGGACGGGCCGACCATTCGCTATTTAATACAGAAGTAAAGTGAGGGTGGCCTTGCGCCACCCTTTTCTCTTAGAAGCGATAACCCGCTGAGAACATAAACACCCACGGATCCAGACGGGTACTGATATTTTGTTGCTCGCCGCCCGCCTTGAATTTCACCTCAGTGTCGATATCCATGTACCAGACGGACATGTTGATCAGCCAGTCGCGGTTGATGAGGTAATCCACCCCCGCCTGTCCCGCCATACCCCAGGAGTCTTTCAGGCTCAGATCCGACAGACCGGCCTCTTTCCCTTTGTCATTAAACTTTTCGTCAAAGAAGGTGGTGTAGTTCACCCCGGCGCCGATATACGGGCGAACCTTGCTACCTGCGTCGCCAAAATACCACTGGGCCATCAGTGTTGGCGGAAGATGGTGAACCGTGGCGATATCGCCCGTTGCCCCAAGCCCCACTTTATGACGGAACGGGGTGGCGGCCAGAAGCTCAACACCGACATTATCGGTGGCCATCCAGGTTAAGGTCATACCCAGTTGCGTATTGTTATTGACGTTGAAGCCGCCCATTCCCAGCACGTTGTCAGAGCCTTCCGTTGGGCGAACCGTGGCGGAGCCCGCCCGGAAGAAGAATTCTCCTGCCTCATGGGCATAAGCGCCGCCTGACAGACTGCCTAAGATAAGTGCTGCAACCACTGCCTTTTTCATATCCACTCCCTCGTTATGGTTTTAACTGCGAGGGGGAATATACCTACAAATAATTACGAAGTGATCTTACTCAGATCACATTCATTTCAGTAATTTAACATTCATTGATCTACGTTAATTTTTCCTGTGGTTCGTTAAAAAGAGTATTGGTAAGCAGATCAATTTTGCCGATAGATGCCAAATTCAAAAATGTGCGCGTCTCGAGGGGTAAAAACCTGTCATGGATTACTGATGCTTTACAAAGATATGCTTTTCCATACAAGCCTTGATGCTGCCACCGCAGAGTTATCCAGGGTACAATTGCCCGCTAATTAATACCTGCAATACTCAAGGAGAGTGCATGTCTATCACGGCGAAGTCTGTCTACCGTGACACGGGGAATTTTTTCCGCAATCAGTTCATTACTTTTTTACTGATTGCCTTGTTATGCGCATTTATCACGGTGGTACTGGGTCATGCTTTTTCGCCGAGTGAGGAGCAGATTGCCAGCCTGAGTCAGGGTGACAATCTGGCCGGTAGCGTTGGGTTGTTTGAGCTTGTACAGAATATGACGCCCGAGCAGCAGCAGATTTTACTGCGCGCGTCGGCGGCCTCTACCTTCTCTGGTCTGATTGGCAATGCCATTATGGCGGGTGGCGTGCTGCTGATGATTCAGTTGGTCACTGCCGGTCAGCGGGTGAGTGCTCTGCGCGCTATCGGGGCCAGTGCTCCGGTGTTGCCAAAACTCTTTATCCTCATCTTCTTAACGACCCTGCTGGTGCAAATGGGTATTATGCTGGTCGTGGTGCCTGGCGTGCTGCTGGCCATTGTTCTGGCCTTTGCGCCGGTCATGGTGGTACAGGATAAGATGGGCATCTTTGTCGCCATGCGCAGCAGTGTGCGTCTGGCCTGGGCGAATATGCGTCTGGTGGCGCCCGCCGTGATCGGCTGGCTGCTGGCTAAAACCGCCCTTCTGCTGTTTGCCCCCAATTTTGCTGTATTAACACCTAATGTGGGCGCCGTTGTTGCCAACACGCTGAGCAACCTGATCTCCGCGATTTTGCTGGTATACCTGTTCCGTCTGTACACGCTGATTCGCCAGTAACCTCCCTGACGGCCTGGGTCATGCTCAGGCTGTCGCAGATAATGGAATCGAAGAATGAAGCAGTTTCTTGATTTTTTACCGCTGATTGTCTTTTTTGCGTTCTATAAGCTCTACGACATCTATGCCGCTACCACGGCGTTGATTGTTGCTACCGCTGTTGTGCTTATCTACAGTTGGGTGCGCTATCGCAAAGTAGAGAAGATGGCACTCATCACTTTCATCCTGGTCGCCGTGTTTGGTGGTCTGACGGTCTTCTTCCATAACGACGAGTTTATTAAATGGAAGGTGACGGTCATTTACGGTCTGTTCGCTGGCGCACTGCTGGTTAGCCAGTTGGTCATGAAGAAGCCGCTGATCCAGCGCATGCTGGGTAAAGAACTGGCGCTGCCGCAGGAGGTCTGGTCACGCCTGAATATCGCCTGGGCGGTGTTCTTTATTCTTTGTGGGCTGGCGAACATCTATATCGCTTTCTGGCTGCCGCAAAATATCTGGGTGAACTTTAAAGTCTTTGGTCTTACCGCGCTGACGCTGATTTTTACGCTGTTGAGCGGTGTCTATATTTATCGCCATATGCCGCAAGACGACAAACAGTAATTTCTGTACCGGGCTGCCCACCAGCCCGGCCTTCCCCCCTGTCACAAATCTCCTTGATACTCCCTGGTTCAGTTCAAAAATGGCTGAATCTTGAGGAAATTATGAAGATTGCCCTCACGACTTGTAATGAGAATGATTGTCATTATTATTCTTCATCGCATTTTTAACAAATGGACATGTGTTGATGAAGATAAAAACAATTCCCGTCTTTGCCCCTCTGGCATTAGCCATAACCGCAGCATTAAGTCACTACGCTCAGGCAGCCGACGACATCATTAACGATGGTGAAACTCTGGTCGTGCAGGCGACTGCAGAAGAAGCGCTTAAGCAGCAACCAGGCGTATCAATCATTACTGCAGACGATATAGCCAAAGAGCCACCGGTAAACGATCTCTCTGAAATTATCCGTAAGATGCCCGGCGTTAATCTAACCGGTAACAGTGCCAGCGGCAGTCGTGGTAACAACCGCCAGATCGATATTCGCGGGATGGGCCCGGAAAATACCCTGATCCTGATTGATGGCGTCCCTGTCACCTCCCGCAACGCGGTACGCTATAGCTGGCGCGGTGAGCGCGATACCCGTGGCGATACTAACTGGGTGCCCGCAGAAATGGTGGAACGCATCGAGGTGCTGCGTGGCCCTGCTGCGGCGCGGTATGGTTCTGGTGCCGCAGGGGGGGTGGTTAACATCATCACTAAACGACCCACTAACGACTGGCACGGCTCGCTGTCTCTCTTCACTAACCAGCCCGAAAACGACAAAGAAGGGGCGACAAAAAGGGCCAACTTCAATCTTAGCGGCCCACTGGCGGGCGATGCCCTGACCATGCGCCTGTATGGCAACATCAACAAGACCGATGCTGACGCCGCGGACATCAATACCGCGCAGAATGGCTCTTACGCCGCGGGGCGTGAAGGGGTGCGAAACAAAGACATTAATGCCCTGCTCTCGTGGAAAGTTACCCCACAGCAGATCATCGATTTTGATTACAGCTACAGCCGCCAGGGGAATATTTACGCTGGCGATACGCAGTACAGCAACAGTAATGTCAGTCCCGGCGGGCTGGTTGATTCGCTCTATGGCGATGAAACCAACCGGATGTATCGGCAAAGCTGGGGATTAACCCATAACGGCATCTGGGACTGGGGCCAGTCGAAGCTCGCGTTGAATTATGAAAAAACCAATAATACCCGTCTGGGAGAAGGTTCCACCGGCAAAGTTGAGGGGATGATCAACAGCGATGAGTACAACACCAGCCGTCTGGAGTCTTACCGCGCGAGCGGCGAGCTGAACGTGCCACTGTACTGGCTGGTAGACCAGACCCTGACGCTGGGTGCGGAGTGGAACCGTGATGAGCTGAATGATCCGGCCTCCATGCAGGCCACCAACAATGCGGGCGTGGTGATTGGCGGCGTTACAGGTGATGCCTCAGGCCGCAGCAGTAAAAACAGTGCGGACCTTACAGGACTCTACCTTGAAGACAACATCGAAGCCCGTCCTGGCACCAACCTGATCCCCGGCTTGCGTTTCGATTACCACAACGAGTTTGGCAGCAACTGGAGCCCAAGCCTGAACATGCAGCAGGAGCTGGGCGACATGTTAAAACTGAAAGCAGGTATTGCGAGGGTCTTCAAAGCGCCGAACCTGTATCAGTCCAGCGAGGGGTATCTGCTCTCAACGCGCGGTAATGGTTGCCCGGTGAACGTCACTTCCGGCAGCTGCTACCTGCTGGGTAACCCTGACCTGGACCCGGAGATCAGCATCAATAAAGAGATGGGTCTCGAGTTTAACCACAACGGCTATGATGTCGGGATAACCTGGTTCCGAAATGACTATAAAAATAAAATCGTATCGGGAACTGAGGTGTTGGGTCATGCCTCGAACGGCAATAACATTCTTCAATGGCAAAACGGCGGCAAGGCGGTAGTTGAAGGGGTGGAGGGCAACTTGCTGGTGCCGCTCATCGCCGATACGCTGAGCTGGCGTACCAATGCAACCTATATGATTAAATCTGAGGATAAAAAGACCGGCAACCCGCTGTCGATTATCCCGAAATATACATTCAACTCCATGATCGACTGGCAGGTGAACAGTAAGCTAACGGCTAACGTGAGCTGGACCCAGTATGGGCGCCAGAAACCGCGCGACAATGCGGAGATCCGCAACGAAGCGAATGCCATGTCGAATAAAGAGATCGGTGCTTATTCTATTGTTGGCATTAGCGGTAATTATCAGCTGACGAAAAACCTGCGCCTGAATGCAGGAATCAATAATCTCTTCGATAAGCAGATTTACCGTGAGAACGACGGCGCCTCTACCTACAACGAACCAGGACGCGCTTATTTTGCAGGCGTGACCATGTCCTTCTAACTTTTGAGCGCCCGCATCGCGGGCGTTTTCTTCTATTCTCCTCTGCCGGAAATCATAGTAGCATCCCGCCTGAAGTCCTCCGTAATGAGTAGAGTACATAATGACAACAACGAACGCCCCACAAGGCGAACTGGTTTTACGCACACTTGCCATGCCCGCAGATACCAATGCGAATGGCGATATTTTTGGCGGCTGGCTGATGTCGCAGATGGATATGGGTGGCGCAATTCTCGCGAAAGAGATTGCCCATGGCCGCGTGGTGACGGTCAGAGTCGACGGCATGACCTTTTTGCGCCCGGTTGCCGTCGGTGACGTGGTGTGCTGTTACGCGCGCTGCGTGAAGCGGGGTAATACCTCAGTATCGATCAATATTGAAGTGTGGGTGAAGAAAGTCTCTTCCGAGCCGATTGGTCAGCGTTATAAAGCGACCGAGGCGCTATTTATTTATGTGGCCGTAGACAACGACGGGAAACCGCGTCCTTTACCCAAGATCTAACGAACAGACAAAAAAAAGCCTCCTTACGGAGGCTTTTTTTATTCCATCGTCGCACCGCCGTTCAGGCGGAAGACAATATTGACAATTAAACCGCTGCCCGGTTTGCCCGCTTCGTAACGCCATTTGCGCATCGCGTTTTTCACTTCGCGCTCGAACATATTTGATGGCTGGGCGGAAAGCACCTGCACATTTTCAACGCGCCCGTCAGGCGTAACGTCGAATTTCACGCGAACGCGGCCTTCAATACGCAACGCCTGTGCGCGTGCCGGATATTGCGGCTGATTACGGCTCAAAGCGCGCGGCCCTGAAGGCGCAGTCACTACCGGCTTCGCGGTGCTCGGCGTGTTACTGACTAACGGACGCGATGGGGCCGTATTCTGCAACGGTGCGGTACGTGGCTCAACCGGACGTTCTTCACGTTTCGGACGCTCTTCGACCTTCTTCACCGGTTTCGGCTTTGGCTTCGGCTTGGGTTTAGGCTTCGGCTCGGGTTTATGGATCACCACCGGTGCTTCTTTAGGTGGCTCCGGAATGGGTTCAGGTTCGGGTTCTGGCTCAACAACAGGTTCCGGTGGCGGGGGCGCAACCTGGACAGGCTCCAGCTCTGCAGGCGTAACCATGGTCACGGAAATAGGCTGCGCAGGCGCTGGCATTTCAATAACCTGATGTACCGATGTGTATAGCAGACCCGCCACGACGGCTCCATGAATACCGACTGACAGCAATGTCGGCCAGGGAAAGCGGCGAGGTAAATCAAGGGTCATTGAAGTCATAATCGTTTCAGTTAAAAAACCAGACCTCGATTTTAAATGCAAATAGCAATCATATTCAATAAGCCAGTTCATCTTCAGGCGATTTAAGCCCACTGACGCTGAAAAAAGGCACGCGTTTGTTACGGTTTTAACATTGTCTATATCTTTACATTGCAGTCATATGACGTTTCACTTAACGTAATTAACTCTTTTATCGCTTCAGGAGCTCCACCGTGCTTTACGTGATTTACGCTGAAGATATTGCCGATTCCCTGGAAAAACGTCTTTCCGTCCGCCCTGCCCATCTGGCCCGTTTGCAACTGCTGCACGATGAGGGCAGATTGCTGACTGCGGGTCCACTGCCGGCTGTTGATAGTAACGATCCGGGCGCCGCAGGATTTACGGGTTCAACGGTCATTGCGGAATTCGAGTCGCTGGAGGCCGCCAAAGCCTGGGCGGAGGCGGATCCCTACGTTGCGGCGGGAGTGTATCAAAAGGTCGCGGTAACGCCTTACAAGAAAGTCTTCTAAAAGTAGTCAAGGCTCCCGAGGGAGCTTTTTAAAACATTGCAACACAATGAAATAAAAGGATTTATTTCAGGTCACGTCCACATACTGACCACATTGATACACAAAGCCCCGCTATGCGGGGCTTTGTGTATTGATCTGTAGGTGAAATGGGTAATAATCTGCTCCAATATGGTCGATTCTAAGCCGAAAAGCACGAAGCTTTAGCCAAGATGATGAATTGATAAGAACTGAAATTCACTATATCTTTAATGTCTATCTATCCGTTACGTAAGCGCAGAGAGCAGAATTTCAATCGCATATTGTTATTTATAATCGGCTTTGTTTAACATGATGATAATGTTTTCAAAGAAAGCTATCATCGATTCAATACAATGGGGCTGCCTCTTGTGCAAAAATTAACTATAAATTAGATAACTAACCATCAACATTAAACCACCTTATTTGGATAAAACATGAAATTTTTAGATGACATTATTTCTTCAATAGCTGGAAACGCTAAAACAAGGATAAATGATCCTTTCATTGGAACTTTTTTTTGTACTTGGATTGCTTGCAACTGGAATCACTTAGCCTTGCTTTTCTGGGGTGAAGGAAAAATTGCTGACCGCATAAATGCATTTTACAACTACTTATATGAAACTACTTTTTTTGAATTAAATTACATTTTTTTCATTCCATTTCTCATTACCTTATTTTACCTATTACTATTCCCTTGGGGGGCTTTAGCTATTAACTTTATCCAGCGCTGGGCTAGTGAAAAACTACATGGGCAAGCTGTCGATATCGAATTAACTAAAATAAGCCAACAAAAAGAGCTCAACAAAGAAAAACTTTTATCAGATCCTAATAAACAGTTCCTTGAACAACTGGTTCAACAGGATATTAATAAGAGAAATGAAATTCTAGAACACCTACGACAAAGAGGGTCACGCTTAGCTGCTAAGGCACTTGAGGCTAACGATAGAGCAAAAGAACAATCGTTAAAAACTCAAGAAGCGGAGAATAATGAAAAAGCATCAGCATTAGACTTAGAGAAAAAAACTAAGCAGGCAGAATTAGATAAGATTAGATTTGAAAGTAGCACTGCAAAGGCTAGGGCAGCCTTAGCTTCTCACCGTTTTCCTTCGGCATATTTTCTCATGTTAAAAATTGAAGAGAGTTTAAAAGAAGACGGTATAAAAATCTCACTAGAGTCATTAAGCAATATTGTCTCTGCCTTGTTTGGATATGAAAACTTCGAAGAATTACTGTCAGATAAAAACTTTAACAATGAGGTATTAGACAAGATTGAATTTGTCTATTATGACGATGAATTAGCAAAGCGCCTTGAGGATATTGTTTTAGATGAAGACTCAGATAATGATGATTTATCTGCAGACATGATTTTTAATCATCTCGAAATTATCTTCGACGATCTACCTTATTCATTAATATCTGCTGATGAGCTTGCTGAAAAATGTAAAGAAACCTTCGAGAATAATCGTTACGATGTATTTCAAACTGAGGGACTTTCAGGTCCAATAGCAGAATCAGATACTATTTTTGATGAAATTGATGATATTAATATTGAGCAGTTTGAATTTGATAATGGTTTTTATACAGATCTCTCTGCGAATGCTAGTGGTTACCATTACAAAGAAGACGGTGTTTCAGGACGAAGCATGTCAGTTTTGGTCCAGATGAAGAGTAATGTTCTAGTTGGAAAATTCGGCCTAGGTGCTATTGAGGAAGGGGATATTTCAGGCTCTTTAAATGATTATGACTAGTTTTTCTAGCTTTATTTTTTAGTGCTAAGTCGAGGGTTCCACATACATTTTGTAAGCCCCCGCATCTGTGGGGCTTTCTCGTTAATCACAGCCAGTGCATCTTTTGCTGGCCTGATGTTGTAGGGTGCGCAGGCGCTGGCACTACCTCACCCGGCGAAACGATAAACCGTTCGACCGTTTCAGTCGTGACAAAGGTGCAGCTGCAGTTGATGTTAGTGCGCTGATGGTAACGCTCTTTCGTCATGTCAGAAAAATAGCGGCTTGTGCGAGCATGTGCGGCGTAATGGCATTTAGGGCAATGAAACATGGCGAGCACCTTATTTTAATTTCCAATGCGCTAATTTTAACCATTAAAACCTATAATAACAAACACTTAAAATGTTACTCTTGATTTATTTCTTCGCTTTCGTACTCCACATCCGAAACCTTAACCTCAAGCTCTAAGCCCGTCGTGTAGCCGTTTCCGTTGAGGTTGTGCACCACCCGACTGATTAGCCATGCCTGCTCGTCTATAACGCGCTTAAAGCCTTTCACGGTAACCGGCGTTTCAGGAAATAAATCTGCGCGCCCGGTGGCAAGCGTAATAGAAAACTCGGCCACGCCGCGCTGTATTTTATCCCGCTTCGCCTGAGCCGCTCGCGTGGCCTGCGCCTTTGTCGCATAGATGGTCGTCAGCTCTAACATGTTATCAGACTCACCGGCCATGTACTTTCCCTCGCGAGCTTCCTGTTCTTTCTTCGCTTTGGCTTTGGCCGTGGTTTTGACGGCTTTTGGGTGCTGCAGCGCGCGCAGGTGATGCTCTTTGGGTTTGCGCTTAAGCTTCACCTTCTGTTTTTGCGGCTTCGGGTCTCTGGTGTGCAGCCATTTTGCCGTAACGCCGGTGTACGCTTCGCGGTCGGCGATAGCGAATGAATGTCGATCGCCGTCGCCGCGTTCAACCGTCATTTGCGGGATGGGTTTGCCACTGGCCGTGACGCCGCTCCCGGCTTTCAGGAAAAGCAGCTTACCGGCTTTTATCGAGACCGTTGCGCCGTTACGTTCAGCCAGGCGGGATAAAAATACCGCGTCCGATTCCTGGGTCTGGTCAGCGTGCGGCACCGCGATCGCTTTCAGTGTGTCGGCAACGCTGGCCGTCAGCTTGTTGCGCTGGGCGATGGTTTCCACAATCACGCCGAGCGTGGTGTCGTGCCATGACTGCTCCCGGCGTGAGTTGAGCGAGCCGCGAAAATCAGCACTGCGCCCCCGGATGGTCAGCGTATCCGGTGCGCCCCGGTGCTCGATTTCATCGACGGTAAAACTTCCCTTATTCAGCAGCGCCGAGCCCTGCCAGCCGAGCCAGAGCGTCAGGGATGCACCACGCAGCGGAAGCTCGACCAGACCGTCGGAGTCGTCGAGCTCGATATCGAGCTGGTCGGCCTCGAATCCGCGGTTATCCGTCATGGCCAGGCCGATAAGCCGGTCGCTGAAATTCTGCGTGATGTCGTTGCCATCCAGCTTGAGCATAAACGCCGGTGCAATTTGCGACCCGGCCTCAATCTTAATACCCGATACCCTCACGAGATAATACCGACACGGTGACGCAGGCAGGCTCCGGGCTGATCACGGAAATATCCGCGACCCGTCCGTCGGCGCTGCGGCCATGAAACTGATACGCACCGGTAGACCCGGCTGTCGTCAGCCCCTCCGGTGCCTGCTGAATGCGAAGACGATAATCGGTATCGGACTCCATCACGGCAGGCGTCGGCGGCAGCGTGGTTTCATCTGCAGGCGTGATGACTAAGCGCTCAACGCCGGAATTAGCGCCTAACTGGTCAAGGTCAGCGCCTGCGGAATAGGCCAGCATGACCGCACGCGCCGCCTCGTTAACACGCTGACGCCAGATAACCTCCCGATAGGCGTTCTCCTGCAGCAGCTTCACGAGCGGCTCAGACTCAAGCGTCAGTGTGCGCGCGATCGCCTCCTGCTGGTCTTCGGGATACAGCGAGACAAGCGTCGCCTTGCGCTCTTCAAGGATGGTTTCATAATCCAGCTCTTCCACGACATCGGGCGCGGCAAGCTGACTCAGGTCAACAATTGGCATGGCGTTTAACTCAGTGGGATGGTTAGGGAAAAGGGCTGGCCGGACGTCGCACGCGTGCCGGTAATATCGACATACAGCCCGCCGTCATTCTCTGCGCGCTCAAAGGTAATGGACGTCAGGCTGATGCGCGGCTCCCACTTCTGGATCGCGGGATAGCACACGGCCATAATCTGCAGACGCAGCGCCGGGTTTTGCGGCAGGTCAATCAGAGCTGAAAGCAGCGAGCCATATTCGCGACGCATTACCCGCGAGCCGATGGGTGTGACGAGGATGTCGCGCACGCTCTGCCTGATGTGCTCAGCCTCAGAGATACTGAGGCCGGTCTGGTTATTCATGCCGAGATAGCGAACCGTCATTTTGTCCCCTTAGTCCGTTCATCGCCGCCCTTCACGCCGCCGTGGTCGTGGTCATCCTTCTGCACCCCATTGGAGGTGAATTTGCCGCCGGTGTGGGTGATATCCCCCTTCATCGTTCCGCCTTTCTGCACTTCGAGTGAGCCGGTGATGAGCTTGTTGGTGCAGACCACTTCCGGCGTAACGAGCGTGATGCGGGTCTCGGCTTTCACAATCACCACCGGCGCGCTCGCCGTTATGAAGTTCAACGCGGTAACGTTGACGGTTTTGATACCGGAAACGATAAGCGCCTCGCTTTCGGATTCGTACTCGATGACCGCCCCATCGGGAAAGGCGATATGAAACGTATCGGGCGAGGCAGACGGCGCGGGGTTGTCGTCAGAGAAAATACCGCGCAACACAAATGCGGTGTCGAGCTCGCCGCCGATCGCAAGCAAAAGCACCTGCTCGCCCACCGAGGGAGCCCACCACGACCGCGAACGACTGGTGCGCGCCGTCAGCCAGTTGAGCCACGTCGTCTGGATTCCCCCGGTCTGGACACGACAGAGCCACCCGACGGGGTCGACGTCGGTCACAATGCCGGTGCGAATGAGGTTGCGGATCGCGCGTACGATTTCCTGCAGAGAATTTAAATTATTCATGGGGGAAAGGATGCCGCCGGGCAGCGTCAGCGGCAATCGAGGCTAGTTTTATGAGGGATGAAACAACATATGGTATTTTGAGCAATACTAACCTGACACAAGTGAGTCATGCCAGCCACATAAATAATCACTCTCTTCATAAATAGAAAGATAACGCATTGGAATATTTTAACGACTTAATAAAATTACACAGTTAAATCTAAAAGCCACGCATTTAATATTCCATCCATCCCCAGCAACAAGGCGCCTTCAGAATAGTAAATAATCACAAGCCAATGGTGATAGAATCAATCCACCAAACCAGCCTGCCTCCGCTCCCTCAATACTTTCGCAGCCTCATCTAATAAGAGCATATTTTGCACTTCGCTTAACCCCCGACCTTCTTTCAAATTATTTCTAATCGTGGACATCTCAATATCACTTGCCGAATAGAGACTTTCAACCTCACCCCGTAATTTCTGAATGGAACTGCCATCATTAAGCGTGAAAAATCTTTCCATCACAGACAATGACTCTATAATTAAATCCTGAACCTTATTACTTTCTTTTTTTAACAAAGCGATTGAGTTTTTCAAATTATCTAACTCAATTAACATGGATTGCTTGGAGGTTTCAAGCTCTTCTGTTACCAACGCTTCCCGTTTGCCACGTTCAATTTCCGCTTTAATATCGGCATCAATTTTCGCGTTTTCAGCCTCAACTGCTCTATCGGATTGAACTTTGAGTTTAGATAATTTCTTAGAATCTTCATAATCTGCTGATTTACTTAAGAATACATTATCTCTATGTTTATCCTCTGCCCATTTATGAGCTTTAGACAGCAGCCACTGAGCATAAGGAGTTACAATTGCCAAACATCCTCCAGAAACTACAGGAGCAACCATGAAATGAAGATAAAAGTATTGCTGGGATAAAATATAATCAATCCTGAACTTTACAGGTGCATCGCTCATAAACAGTATTGCTAGGTTTGGCCAGTTAAACCAGAACCACGCCAATATTATAAAACCCCACAAAGGATTTTTAATTCTTTCTTCTAACACGTGCTTTACAGACTCTACTACGCCGCCACTCATTTTCAGCTCCTGTAATTGTTTATTCCGTATCATAATCTGTAAAATCTTTTTTAGGAACCATCTTTATTAATGATTTACATCTAGAATGGCCAATCAGTGCAAAAAATCACTTTAAAGTCAATGCCAGCGTCTCGCCCTCAGAATCACCTAAATAAGCAGAACGTAAAGAAGGATTTATCGGCTCAAATGGCTTATAACCAAGCTTTCAATAAAATGCTGCTCGACGCGAGTAACCCCAAGTAACTGGCGTTCCGGATATTGCACATCCCACGGTGAGGGTTTGGCCGATCTTTTAGTCCATAATGATGAACCCGCGCGATACGCTGCACTTTGCCGATAAATTCCACTACTGCACTGTTATCACGGCCACTGGCTTTATGTACCGGCTCGTGCGCAACTTCTGAAACATCGCCCTTTTGATTCGCCCCGTCTTTGCCCTCAGCGGCTGACGCTTTCGCGCCTGATAGGGTGAGCCGTCTGGGGCTTTCTGCTGTTTAATCCGTTGCTGTTGCGCAGTTCTGAGTTGCTTCGCAATTTAATCGGCGAGTTTCCGACGCCCTGCAGGTGACAGAGAGGCAATCAGCCCGGCTAGCCGATCGTCAAAGGGTTTTAAATCACTCATCCCACTTGCTCACCAGCTCGCCGTTGTTATACAGCTCTTTTGGCGGGGTAACTGGTTCAGGCAATGGCGGCTCCGGGGCATAGCTGACATGCAGCGCGTCGTTTTCCTCTTTGATGATGGTGCGCTCGGTAAGCTGCAGGCTGATACTGATATCAACGTTGTCACCGTCGTTTAAATCCCTTGGAAGCGATAGCTTTTTTCCTCCTCTCATCCAGCGTGCAGATATCCGGCTGGTTTTCTCTGAGCCACGCCGCCACCGGCACGAATATCAAATCCGGGTCGCCGACAAAATCACACACGAGCACATTCAGGGTGTAAACCTTCTCGTGTGACAGCGAGGCCGCGAGGCGCGCATCGATATTCCCTTCGTCGGCGAAGATGCGCATCATTTCCGGGTTGGTTTTTAGCTGCGGCACGGCGTCAGTTAAGGCTTTGCGCAGGCTGCGTGCTTTCTTCATCGATTTTATCCTACATGCGTTACGGCACTCTTTCACCACGCAATTTATGATTAACGGGGGCAACATCATCACATTGCAGAGAATCTTGGGTCATACGAAAATTGCACAGACGATGGTCTACGCGCACTTCGCTCCTCAGTACCTGCAGGATGCGATTTCGCTGAATCTGTTGAAAGGTGCGGATGGTCGTCAGGGTGCCCACAATGCGTCCACACCCTCGCCGTTTATTATGTCTTTTGACTGCTTGTAGTAAAACGTGAAGCCTTATCTGCCGCGGCTTTCCAGCTAGTCAGACATTAAAAAGGCTCCCGAGGGAGCCTTGAATCACTGCAGCGATGCCAGCCTGGCAGCAAAACCAACAAACAACAGCCCGATTAAACCGTTGCCCAATTTGGCCAGTTTCTTTTTGGTTTTCAGATAACGGGTGACAAATGCCCCTGAGAAGATCAAAAAGCTCATATAAATAAAGCTAATCAGCTCCAGCGTCAGTGCCAGAATCATAAAAGAGACGCCGGTATGTTTGGCGTTGACATCAATAAACTGCACAAAGAAGGAGACATAAAACAGAATCGCTTTCGGGTTGGTCATACTCAATACCAGCGAGCGTTTCATGATCATTTTTGCCGGCTCCGCGCTGCCGGATTCGCCCTGCTGCTTATGCGTAATAACTGACCAGAGGATTTTTCCACCGAGCCACAATAAATAAAAAGCGCCCATATAGCGAACCACGTTAAAGAGAACCGGGGTCGTCTGAATCAAGGCTGCCACGCCCGCCCAGGCGAGGAACATCAGTACCGCATCACCAATAAAAACGCCACTTGCTGCAAGGTATCCCTTCTTCACACCGTGCCCAATTCCGGTTTTCAGCACAAACAGCGTATTAGGCCCGGGCACCAGTACGATAAAAATCGCACCGACGACATAAGTCCAAAAATTCACCACACCAAATTCTGCAAACACCTTTCACTCCTGTTGAAATTGCATAACCCGGCTATCTCCGGGTGACACCTGACTGACGAAGAGACGTTTTTTAACAACGCGCTTATATCGTCATGCAATGCGCCGAGAGGGTCAAAATATAGTCAATAAAGGCCGGTAAAGATGGCTGTTGTGTATATTCCCTCAACGCATCCACGATAAATAACGCAATAATTACCCAGAGAAATGGATTCATTGTTGTTATATCTGCGATACGGGGGCTATATCATACAGCAGCGGGCAAGGAAATTAACCCGATTAAGCGAAACGGTGGGAAAACTTAAAGGGTGAAGAGAACATCGGGCACCGCTGAGGGTGCCCTGGTATCGTTCACTGAATCTGAACGGCGAACAACAACGAATTTCGTTGGCGGTTCACACTGCATTTCCTGATGGCGTGGATACGCATATTGCGGCGGGATTGTGCTTCCAGCCACCGCGACTTGCGGCGGCTGCTCTGTCGCAACATGCGCCAGCGCCCTACTTCAGTTTTACTGCGCTTCATGTTTACAACTCTTGCCTTAACAGAGGCGCCATTATAGACCCTTACCAGACGCAAACCAGCGCTTTTATCTGCCGTTTTTATTTGCCAGAAAAATCCTGATGCGTAAACTCATAACAATACGCTTTCAAAAGGATTTTTTTTATGACGACCTTCTACACCGTGGTGAGTTGGCTGGTCATTCTGGGATACTGGCTGGTGATAGCCGGGGTAACGCTGCGCATACTGATGAAGCGCCGCGCCGTGCCGTCCGCGATGGCCTGGCTGTTGATTATCTATATTCTGCCTCTGGTGGGGATTATCGCTTATCTCTCCGTCGGGGAGCTGCACCTGGGGAAGCGTCGCGCCGAGCGTGCCCGTGCCATGTGGCCCTCGACGGCAAAATGGCTGAACGACCTTAAAGCCTGCAATCATATCTTTGCCGAAACCAACAGTGACGTGGCGTCGTCCCTGTTTAAATTGTGCGAACGTCGCCAGGGGATCGCCGGCGTCAAGGGCAATCAGCTGCAGCTGCTGACCTCTTCCGACGATGTCATGAACGCGCTAATCAGAGACATTCAGCTCGCCCGGCATAACATCGAAATGGTCTTCTATATCTGGCAACCCGGCGGTATGTCTGACCAGGTGGCGGAGTCGCTGATGGCCGCGGCCCGTCGAGGCATCCACTGCCGCCTGATGCTCGACTCCGCAGGCAGCGTCGCCTTCTTCCGTAGCCCCTGGGCTGCGATGATGCGCAATGCCGGCATCGAAGTCGTGGAGGCGCTGAAAGTCAACCTGTTGCGTGTGTTCTTACGCCGCATGGACCTTCGCCAGCATCGAAAAATGGTGCTGATCGATAATTACATCGCCTATACCGGCAGCATGAATATGGTTGATCCCCGCTTCTTTAAACAGGACGCGGGTGTCGGCCAGTGGGTCGATTTGATGGCGCGTATGGAAGGCCCCGTCTCCACGGCCATGGGGATTGTCTACTCTTGTGACTGGGAAATCGAAACCGGTAAACGTATTCTGCCCCCGCCGCCAGATGGCAATATCATGCCGTTCGAAGAGGCCAGCGGGCACACCATTCACACCATCGCCTCCGGCCCCGGCTTCCCGGAAGATCTGATCCATCAGGCCCTGCTTACCGCTGCCTACTCGGCGCGTGAGTACCTGATTATGACGACGCCCTACTTCGTGCCGAGCGACGACCTGCTGCATGCCATCTGTACCGCAGCGCAGCGCGGGGTTGATGTGAGCATTATTCTGCCGCGGAGAAACGATTCGGTTCTGGTGGGCTGGGCCAGCCGTGCCTTCTTTAGCGAACTGCTGGCCGCCGGGGTGAAAATCTACCAGTTTGAAGGCGGCTTACTGCATACCAAGAGCGTCCTGGTCGATGGCGAACTGAGCCTGGTGGGGACGGTGAACCTCGATATGCGCAGTCTGTGGCTCAATTTTGAAATCACGCTGGTCATTGATGACGCCGGTTTTGGCGGCGATCTGGCGGCTGTCCAGGACGACTACATCTCCCGCTCTCGCCTGCTGGATGCGCGCCTGTGGATGAAACGTCCGCTGTGGCAGCGAATTGCCGAACGACTGTTTTACTTCTTTAGTCCGTTGCTGTAAAACGTGCCCAACGATGTTAAACAGGTAGTCATCATGGAAATGGATCTGAACAATCGCCTGACCGAAGACGAAACGCTCGAGCAGGCTTACGATATTTTTCTCGAACTGGCGGTTGATAACCTCGATCCCGCAGACGTTATTCTTTTCAATCTGCAGTTCGAAGAGCGCGGCGGCGCAGAGCTGTTTGATCCGTCAGAAGACTGGGCCGAGCATGTCGATTACGACCTCAACCCGGACTTCTTCGCCGAAGTGGTGATTGGCCTGGCAGATGAAGACGGCGGCGAAATTAACGATATTTTTGCCCGCGTTCTGCTGTGCCGGGAAAAAGACCATAAGCTTTGCCACATTCTCTGGCGCGAATAAAAGAAAAAGGCTGCGATAGCAGCCTTTTTTATTGATGGTGTTCGCTTAGAGCGGGTCAACCTTCAGACAAGAGACCGCGTGGCGGAAGCTCCCTTCCAGCACCGGGCGCGTTTTAGCACACTCCGGTCCGGCTATCGGGCAGCGCGTACGGAACACGCAGCCAGACGGCGGATTAATCGGGGATGGCAGTTCACCTTCCAGCAACTGAATACTTTTGTTCTTCTCCAGATCCGGATCGGGTACCGGCACCGCCGACATCAGCGCTTTGGTGTAAGGGTGCAGCGGATTGTGGTACACCTCATCGTAGGTGCCCAGCTCAACGGCGTGGCCTAAATACATGACCAGAACGCGGTCAGAGATGTGCTTCACCACCGCCAGGTCGTGGGCAATGAAGATCAGCGACAGCCCCATCTCGCGCTGCAGTTTTTGCAGCAGGTTAACCACCTGCGCCTGAATAGAGACGTCCAGCGCCGACACCGGTTCATCACAGATAATCAGCTTCGGCTCAAGGATCAGCGCGCGGGCAATCCCGATACGCTGACACTGGCCGCCAGAAAACTCATGCGGGTAGCGGTTGATCAGGTTTGGCAGCAGCCCTACTTTCATCATCATCGCTTTTACGCGGTCACGCACTTCGGTGCGCGGCATTTTTGGATGATAAGTACGCAGCGGCTCAGCGATGATTTCGCCGATGGTCATACGCGGGTTCAGCGAGGCCAGCGGATCCTGGAAAATCATCTGGATATCGCTGCGCACATTGCGCCACTCTTCCGGCTTCATTCCCAGCAGATCTTTACCAAGCCAGGCAACCTTGCCGTCGGTAGCTTTCACCAGGCCAATGATGGCACGGGCGAACGTCGATTTACCGCAGCCCGACTCCCCTACCACGCCCAGGGTTTCGCCTTCATACAGACGCAGCGTGACGCCATCTACCGCTTTCAGCGTTTTTGGCGGCTGCCAGAACCACTGTTTGCCATCCTTGATGTCGAAGTGCACCTTCAGATCGGCGATTTCGAGCAATACGTTTCTTTTTTCGTCGATAGCGTTCATACCAGCTCCTCGTACGGCTTAAAGCAGGCGCGTAGACGGCCTGGTGCAAATTCCACCAGCGGTGGAGCGCTGTTACAGATCTCCATCGCATGCGGGCAGCGCGGCTGGAACGGACAGCCTTTCGGCAAGCGCAGCAGGTTTGGCGGGTTGCCCGGGATGGTTAACAGAGATTCACCCTCTGCATCGAGACGTGGTACAGCATTCAACAGACCGATAGAGTAAGGGTGCGCGGGTTGATAGAAGACATCGCGCGCTTTGCCATACTCCATGGTACGGCCGGCATACATCACCAGTACCTTATCGCAAATACCTGCCACAACCCCCAGGTCGTGGGTGATCATGATGATCGCGGTATTGAACTCACGCTTCAGTTCATTCAACAGGGTCATGATCTGCGCCTGCACAGTCACGTCCAGAGCTGTTGTCGGTTCATCGGCAATCAGCAGCTTAGGCCGGCAGAGCAGCGCCATAGCGATCATCACACGCTGACGCATCCCGCCAGAGAACTCGTGCGGGAACATGCGCATACGCTTACGCGCTTCGGGCATTTTCACCGCATCGAGCATTTTGACGGACTCTTCAAACGCTTCGGCTTTGCCCATCCCTTTGTGCAGCATCAAGACTTCCATCAGCTGCTCGCCCACACGCATGTAGGGGTTCAGGGAGGTCATCGGATCCTGGAAAATCATCGAAATCTGCTCGGCACGAAGCTTGTTCAGCTCCTGCTCAGGCAAATTCAGGATCTCCCGGCCGTTGAATTTAGCAGAACCGCCAATAACGCCGTTCGCCGCCAACAGGCCCATCAGCGCAAATGCCGTCTGGGACTTACCGGAACCCGACTCACCTACGATGCCCAGCGTCTCACCGGCACGCAGGCTGAAATTGAGATCGTTTACCGCAGTCACATCGCCATCAGGGGTTTTAAAGGTGACGCGCAGATCTTTTACGTCCAGCAGCGCGTTATCCTGCTGCTGTGCAATGGGTGCAGATGCCGTTTCAATAATTGTCATCACGGCGCTCCTTAGCGGTCTTTCGGATCGAGGGCATCACGCAGGCCATCGCCGATAAAGTTGAAACAAAACAGCGTCACGACCAGGAAACCAGCCGGGAACAGCAGCAGCCACGGTGAAACCTCCATGGAGTTGGCGCCATCGCTAAGCAACGCGCCCCAGCTGCTAAGCGGCTCCTGGGTACCCAGGCCGAGGAAGCTCAGGAAAGATTCGAACAGAATCATGCTTGGTACCAGCAGCGAGGCGTACACCACCACCACGCCGAGCACGTTCGGCACAATGTGGCGCACCACGATATTGCCGGTAGAAACACCGCCAACCTGGGCCGCTTCGATGAACTCTTTACGCTTCAGGCTCAGGGTCTGACCACGCACAATACGCGCCATGTCCAGCCATGACACCATCCCGATCGCCACGAAGATCAGCAGGATGTTCTGACCAAAGAAGGTCACCAGCAGGATCACGAAGAACATAAACGGGAAGGAGTTAAGAATTTCCAGCAGACGCATCATTACCGAGTCCACTTTTCCGCCAAGATAGCCAGAAAGTGAACCGTACAGGGTACCGAGGATCACCGCGACGAAGGCTGCGGCAATACCCACCATCAGCGAGATACGACCCCCGATGGCTACGCGCACCAGCAAATCTCGCCCGGAGGAGTCGGTACCAAAATAGTGGCCCGATTCCGCATCAGGGGCGCTGGACATCATGCCCCAGTCGGTATCGAAATAGGTGAATTGCGACAGCATTGGCGCCAGCGTGACGAACAGGGCAATGAGCACCAGCACAATCAGACTGGCAACCGCCGCGCGGTTGTGCATAAAGCGACGGCGAGCATCCTGCCACAGGCTGCGTCCTTCCACTTCCAGCTTTTCACTGAAGTTTTCCAGCGCCTCGCTATTTTTCTTACTTAACATCATCGCGAGCTCCAGGATCAGTAGCGAATTTTCGGATCGATAACGGCATAGAGCACATCGACGATCGCGTTAAAGAGAATAGTCAGCGCACCGACGAGAATGGTCAGGCTCAGCACCAGCGAGTAGTCACGGTTAAGCGCACCGTTAACAAACAGCTGGCCGATACCCGGCAGACCATAAATGGTTTCGATAACCATTGAGCCGGTGATAATGCCGACAAACGCCGGACCTAAGTAGGAGAGCACGGGCAACAGCGCAGGTTTCAAAGCGTGACGGAAAATGATCCGACGCATTGGCAGCCCTTTCGCACGCGCAGTACGGATGAAGTTAGAGTGCAGAACTTCAATCATTGAACCACGGGTGATACGCGCAATACTGGCGATATAAGCCAGTGACAACGCCACCATTGGCAAAATCATGAATTTCAGTGCCCCGCCGTTCCAGCCGCCGCCGGGCAGCCATTTCAGCGTGATAGCGAATATCATGACCAGTAACGGCGCCACGACAAAGCTCGGTATGACGACCCCGGTCATTGCCACCCCCATTACTGCATAATCCCATTTTGAGTTTTGTTTAAGCGCGGCGATGACGCCGGCAGTGACGCCGAGAACCAGAGCCAGCAAGAATGCTGCAGCGCCTAATTTAGCCGAAACGGGGAAGCTCGAGGCCACCAGATCGTTTACGGAATAGTCTTTATATTTAAATGACGGTCCAAAATCGCCGTGCGCCAGCTGCTTCAAATAATTGAAGTACTGGGTGGAGATCGGATCGTTTAAATGATATTTCGCCTCGATATTGGCCATTACCTCTGGCGGTAATGTACGTTCACCGGTAAATGGACTCCCCGGCGCGAGACGCATCATAAAGAAGGAGATCGTAATAAGGATAAATAGTGTTGGAATCGCTTCAAGACAGCGACGTAGGATAAATTTCAACATTGCCCGTACCTTCTGGCGTGTGCCTATATAGTGTCACGATGATTAGACACAGTGGGGCGAGCGCTGCCCGCCCCACTTATTGCCATTAATGCTTGATAATATACAAGTTTTTAACGTAGATATTATCCATCGGGTCTTTACCGGTATATCCACCTACCCACGGTTTCACCAGACGGGCGTTCACGTAGTAGTAGACCGGCACAATCGCGGAGTCTTTATCCAGTTGCTGTTCAGCTTTGGAGTAGAGCTCGGAACGCTGGGCTTCGTCAGTCGCTTTCAGCGTATCGCCAATCAGCTTGTCGAACGCTGGGCTCTTATAGTGTGCCGTGTTGTTCGAGCTGTCGCTCAGCATTGTGTTCAGGAAGGAAGTCGGTTCGTTATAGTCTGCACACCAGCCAGCACGCGCCACATCGAAGGTGCCCTGATGGCGGCTATCCAGGAAGGTTTTCCACTCCTGGTTTTCCAGCTTCACGTTCGCACCCAGGTTCTTTTTCCAGATGGAAGAGACGGCGATAGCCAGTTTCTTGTGCAGGTCAGAAGTGTTGTATAGCAGGCTGAAGGACAACGGCTTGTCAGCGGTAAAGCCCGCTTCGGCCAGCAGTTTCTTCGCTTCTTCGTTACGTTTTTCCTGAGACCAGCCAAACCACTCAGGCTGAGTCAGTTTCGCGCCATCAGTATACGGAGGGGTGTAGCTGTATGCCGGCAGATCGCCCTGGTTTTTCACCTTGTTAACGATAATGTCGCGATCCAGCGCCAGTTTCAGTGCGGTACGAACACGAACGTCATTGAATGGCGCTTTCTGGTTGTTGATTTCGTAATAGTAAGTACACAGATACGGGTCAACATGGACTTCAGCCGGGATCTCTTTCTTCAGTTTCTGGAACAGTTCGATCGGCATGTTGTTATAGGTCATGTCGATTTCACCGCTGCGATAGCGGTTAACGTCAGTCACTTCTGAAGAGATTGGCAGGTACGTTACCTGGTTAATAACGGTCTTGGCGTTATCCCAGTAGTTAGTGTTACGCACCAGGTCGATACGTTCGTTAACAACCCAGTCTTTCAGCTTATAGGCGCCGTTGGTCACGATATTTGCTGGCTGAGTCCACTTATCACCAAATTTCTCAACCGCAGCTTTTGGAACCGGGGAGACGGACGGGTGAACCAGAAGTTTGTAGAAGTACGGAACCGGCTCGCTCAGGGTCACTTCGAAAGTATTATCATCAAGCGCCTTAACGCCCAGATCGGTGACCGGTTTTTTGCCAGTGATGATGTCATCAATGTTGGCAATATGACCGTACTGCAGATAGCTCGCATACGGAGAGGCAGTGTTTGGATCTGCCAGGCGCTGCCAGCTATAGACGAAATCGTGTGCGGTAACAGGAGAGCCATCTGACCATTTCGCATCTTTACGCAGATGGAAGGTCCAGACTTTACCGTCTTTATTTTCCCATTTTTCAGCCACACCCGCTACCGGGTGGCCGTTTACATCAGAGACCAGCAGACCTTCGAAGAGATCGCGGTTAACGTTGGACTCAGGTACACCTTCAATTTTGTGCGGATCCAGAGACTGAACCTCGGCACCGTTGTTACGCACCAGCGTCTGTTTTTCCGCCAGTTGTACTCCAGCAGGAACGTCTGCAGCCATTGCAACGTTGCCTGCGATTAGCGCAGTCAAAATTCCCGCCGCTACCAGACTTTTTTTTGTGATGATGGACATTGTGTTGGTACTCCACTCATTATAATTACTGGTTTTTACCAGCCTGTTTAATTCCCCTGTTGGGGTTTCCTGACAACCCAGGAGTTTATGTGGCTGTCAGGTGTTTTTACTGCCTGCTATCACCGACTTTACTATTACCGGTGGTTCGTTCGACCACCTTATGTCGATTTTTCACACCCCTCTCCTGTCAGAGAGATGTATTTTTTTGTGAAAACGAAAACCTCAAATACAAATGATTCTCATCTTCGTGATATCTGCTGAAATTATAAGGCCGGAAAGTACCAAATGGCTGTAACCGGTGCCAATACATTTTGCAAATTTGTTAAGCAATTCTCTTTTACGAAAGATAATGACGCTTTGTGGGCTACCCTGCCGCGCATCGAAACCAGACAAATATTGCCAACTTTCAATGGGATAAAGAATGATGATGCACCCCGATCGTTATAAATCCAGAGGCGAGAGGCAATCTGTACAAAAAATTAACAACTGTCTATTTTTTAGCACATTCATCTACATGAATCATCAAATTACTAATATCATTTCATTAATCCCTCAGCAAGCCCCAGAGTATGGTGTGAGTAAAATAACAGGCTGGTTGCGTGCAATGTGAGCTTCAGAAGTGAGGATGTATAGACAAACTATTGAAAGTTAAGGGAACAAAATGATGAGTGGAAGTTCTTATCTTTCATGAAATTTTCAACTTTTATTATAGGATTTACTAATAATGATGAAAAAAAGCGAAGCCATTTGCTCCGCTCTTTCGTATGAAATAGTTATGACAAGAGTCCAGGGAATATCGACTTAATTCCAGTGACAATAAATTCAATACCCAGAGCCATTAACAATAACCCCATTATACGGGTAATCACGTTAATACCGGTCTGGCCCAGCAGACGAACCAGCCAGGGTGCCATGCGGAAGACGCCCCAACAACATAACGCAAACAGCGCAATGGCGAGGGAAAAGCCGATCAAGTGCATCCAGTTATGGTATCGGGTTCCCCAGACTATCGTTGAACTGATTGCCCCCGGCCCCGCCATTAAGGGCAGCGCCAACGGCACCACGCCAATACTTTCGCGTATCGCGGTTTCTGATTTCTCTTGTTTGTTCTGCTTATCTTCTCCGAGCTTGCCGCTGATCATCGACATCGCAATGGTAACCACCAGAATCCCGCCGGCGATCCTGAACGAATCGATGGAGATGCCAAAAATCTGCAATATGGAATCGCCAAGATAGAGCGAGGTCAGCAGGATGATCGCTACCGACATGTTCGCGGTAAGGTTAGTTTTGTTCCTCGCTACAGCCGACTGATAGCTGGTCATGCTGATAAAGACGGGAATGATACCGACCGGGTTAACTAACGCGAAAAGACCAATAAAAAATTTAAAATAAGTTTGAAAATCGAAGAGCGAGAGATCCACTGTTAGCTCCGGTAAAACGCAGTGCCTGAAAAATAAGGGCGGGGATAATAACCGCGCTGAAGATACGCTTTTTAGACCCAGACTTCATCACAATATTGCTCAATCCCTGGATTTAGGAATGTAAAATATTTGTATACTGAATGAGTCATTATGGTTCAATAATTTACGGAACTCATTAACACCTGATGAAATCACACGAAATGCCCCTGCTGAAAGGTATCAGCTTATGGATAAATTGATTTGGATCATGATTTTCGTACTCAGAAGTGAGTAATCTTGATTACGCCACCAGGGAGTTTCAATACTACTCAATAAGGTGTTGAAAGGAGGCTCTTTTAGTAAGTCAGGGGTTGCATAAACAAGATAAACCATTGATTTCAATGTGAGTTAAGCAAGTCACTTACGCACTGTCTATACTGTTTGTCGTGTCGAGCAGCTGATTTACTAAAAGAGTTTAACTTTATCAGGAGAGCATTATGGCTGTTACTAATGTCGCTGAACTTAACGCACTTGTAGAGCGCGTAAAAAAAGCCCAGCGTGAATATGCCAATTTCACCCAAGAACAGGTTGATAAAATCTTCCGCGCCGCCGCTCTGGCTGCTGCAGATGCTCGAATCCCTCTCGCTAAAATGGCCGTTGCCGAATCCGGTATGGGTATCGTTGAAGATAAAGTGATTAAAAACCACTTCGCTTCAGAGTATATCTACAACGCCTATAAAGATGAGAAAACCTGCGGGGTGCTGTCTGAAGATGACACCTTCGGCACCATCACTATTGCAGAACCTATCGGCATCATTTGCGGTATCGTTCCAACCACCAACCCAACCTCTACCGCTATCTTCAAATCGCTTATCAGCCTGAAGACCCGTAACGCAATTATCTTCTCTCCACATCCGCGTGCCAAAGATGCGACCAATAAAGCTGCAGATATCGTACTGCAGGCCGCTATCGCAGCGGGTGCACCGAAAGATTTAATCGGCTGGATCGATCAGCCTTCTGTTGAACTGTCCAACGCGCTGATGCACCACCCGGACATTAACCTGATCCTCGCGACCGGTGGTCCAGGTATGGTTAAAGCCGCTTACAGCTCTGGTAAACCTGCCATCGGTGTAGGTGCCGGTAATACCCCGGTCGTTATCGACGAAACAGCGGATATCAAACGTGCTGTGGCATCTGTACTGATGTCTAAAACCTTCGATAACGGTGTTATCTGTGCGTCTGAACAGTCTGTGGTTGTTGTTGATTCAGTATACGATGCCGTTCGCGAACGTTTTGCCAGCCACGGCGGCTACATGCTGCAGGGTAAAGAGCTGAAAGCCGTTCAGGACATCATCCTGAAAAATGGCGCGCTGAACGCGGCTATCGTAGGTCAGCCAGCGTATAAAATTGCTGAACTGGCAGGCTTTACCGTTCCGGCTTCTACCAAGATTTTGATTGGTGAAGTCACGGTTGTTGATGAAAGCGAGCCATTTGCGCACGAAAAACTTTCCCCTACTCTTGCCATGTACCGCGCAAAAGATTTCGACGACGCGGTAGAAAAAGCAGAGAAACTGGTGGCAATGGGCGGTATCGGTCATACCTCTTGCCTGTACACCGACCAGGATAATCAGCCAGAACGTGTTGCTCACTTCGGTCAGAAGATGAAAACCGCACGTATCCTGATCAACACCCCGGCTTCTCAGGGTGGTATCGGTGACCTGTATAACTTCAAACTCGCGCCTTCCCTGACTCTGGGTTGTGGTTCCTGGGGTGGTAACTCCATCTCTGAAAACGTTGGTCCTAAGCACCTGATCAACAAGAAAACCGTTGCTAAGCGAGCTGAGAACATGTTGTGGCATAAACTTCCGAAATCTATCTACTTCCGTCGTGGCTCACTGCCAATCGCGCTGGATGAAGTGATTACTGATGGCCACAAACGTGCGCTCATCGTGACTGACCGTTTCCTGTTCAACAACGACTATGCAGACCAGATTACCTCGGTACTGAAAGCGTCCGGCGTTGAAACGGAAGTGTTCTTCGAAGTTGAAGCGGATCCAACGCTGAGCGTGGTTCGTAAAGGTGCTGAACTGGCCAACTCCTTCAAACCAGACGTGATTATCGCGCTGGGCGGCGGTTCCCCGATGGACGCAGCAAAAATCATGTGGGTGATGTACGAGCATCCTGAAACCCACTTTGAAGAACTGGCGCTGCGCTTTATGGATATCCGTAAACGTATCTACAAGTTCCCGAAAATGGGCGTGAAAGCGAAAATGATCGCGGTAACCACCACGTCCGGTACCGGTTCAGAAGTGACTCCGTTTGCGGTTGTTACCGACGATGCAACTGGTCAAAAATATCCACTGGCTGACTATGCCCTGACTCCGGATATGGCAATTGTTGACGCCAACCTGGTGATGGACATGCCGAAATCGCTCTGCGCATTCGGCGGTCTGGATGCGGTCACTCACGCTCTGGAAGCATACGTCTCCGTACTGGCTTCCGAGTTCTCCGACGGTCAGGCCTTGCAGGCTCTGAAACTGCTGAAAGAGAACCTGCCAGCCTCGTATAACGAAGGGTCTAAAAACCCGGTAGCACGCGAGCGTGTCCACAGTGCAGCAACCATCGCCGGTATCGCGTTTGCTAACGCCTTCCTGGGTGTTTGCCACTCTATGGCGCACAAACTGGGCTCTCAGTTCCACATTCCTCACGGTCTGGCGAACGCCCTGCTGATTGGCAACGTTATCCGCTATAACGCCAATGACAACCCAACCAAGCAGACTGCATTCAGCCAGTACGACCGCCCACAAGCGCGTCGTCGTTACGCTGAAATTGCAGACCATCTGGGTCTGAGCGCACCGGGCGACCGCACTGCCGCGAAGATCGAGAAACTGCTGGCATGGCTCGACAGCATCAAAGCTGAACTGGGTATCCCTAAATCTATCCGCGAAGCCGGTGTTCAGGAAGCTGACTTCCTGGCTCACGTGGATAAACTGTCTGAAGATGCTTTCGATGACCAGTGTACTGGCGCTAACCCGCGTTACCCGCTGATCGCTGAGCTAAAACAGATTCTGCTGGATACTTACTATGGCCGCGAATACACCGAAGGTGAAACTGCTGCGCCTAAAGTTGAAATGCCAGTCAAGGCCGATAAGAAAGCGAAGAAAAGCGCTTAATTAACGGCCCAACAAAAAACCCGCCTTCTGGCGGGTTTTTTTATATATGGGGTTAATTGAGAATTGATTAAGTATTAACGGCGGTAGGCTTCTTGAATTGCGGTCAGGGAGCCTACTACCAGCGCGTCCTTATAATGCTTGCGGCATACCGATACGTAACGTTCGTTCCCCCCTATTACCACCTGCTCCCCTTCTGCATAAGGTTTACCATGCTGATCCAGACGCAGCACCATGCTCGCCTTACGTCCGCAGAAACAGATGGTTTTCAATTCCACCAGTTTATCTGACCATGCCAACAAATACTGGCTGCCAATAAACAACTCACCACGAAAATCCGTACGCAGGCCATAACAGAGCACGGGAATATCCAGTTCATCGACCACTTCTGAAAGTTCATGAACCTGCTGACGGGTTAAAAATTGGCTCTCATCGACCAGCACGCAGTGGATGGGCTGACGCGCATGTTCGGCGCGGATATCCTCCAGCAGGCTGGTCTGCGGGTTATAAAGCCGGGCGGGAGAAGAGAGTCCAATTCGTGAACTGACTTTACCGCTGCCAAAGCGATCGTCAATCTCAGCGGTATAGACGACAGTCCGCATCCCGCGTTCCTGGTAATTGTAGGAGGATTGCAGCAACGCCGTCGACTTACCGGCGTTCATTGCTGAATAGTAAAAATACAGTTGTGCCATTGGCCGTAAAACCCTAATGAATGTGTATTATTCCCGATGCGGCATTGTACCATATTTTGTCGGGGCATCCGTCTGGCCTTGCAACAGGCGGCATAGCCGCGCCGCGATGGAGTTGCTATTAAAATCTAAAATAAAGCGAATGGCATGTAACAAGAACCACTGTAAGTTCTGGAAAATGCAGTTATTTATTGCTTAATGTAATGCAGAAAAAATCCGAAATTAATTAAGAATTCCTAAGGATTACTGTCTATAACGCGCTAATACAAATGGTTGATATTTATCCCTGGAAACTATAATGCTGTGGGAACCGTCACAAAAGAAAGCGATTACCGTCAGGTTAAATCCGCATCTTTTGATAACTAACGTTGCTTTCAACTGAGTAAATTTAAGTTAGCGTATTTAATAATATCGTCAGATATTGGCTATTTTTTGAATTCCTTACATTCTGCCCTATTGCACATATCAATTTATGCCTCTATTATTACCTCAACAAACCCCACAATATAAGTTTGAGATTACTACAATGAGCGAAGCACTTAAAATTCTGAACAACATCCGTACTCTTCGCGCGCAGTCAAGAGAATGCACACTTGAAACGCTTGAAGAAATGCTGGAAAAATTAGAAGTCGTAGTTAATGAGCGTCGTGAAGAAGAAAATGCTGCTGCTGCAGAAATCGAAGAGCGTACTCGTAAACTGCAACAATATCGCGAAATGCTGATTGCTGATGGTATTGATCCTAACGAATTACTGAACAGCATGGCTGCGGCTAAATCTGGCACCAAGGCTAAACGTGCAGCTCGTCCGGCTAAATATAGCTACATCGATGAGAACGGCGAATCTAAAACCTGGACTGGCCAGGGCCGTACCCCAGCTGTTATCAAGAAAGCCATGGATGAACAAGGCAAACAGCTGGACGACTTCCTGATCAAGGAATAATTCAGAACGCTTTATAAAAAATCCCGCTTAAGGCGGGATTTTTTTATGCCCCTCTTTTATTGACAGAGACATCAGGTTACAGATTGTCTTATTAAGACTCATCCTGGTGGGCATAAAAAAAACCGGAGCCATGACTGGCACCGGTTTCAGAGGGGATAAAGCGAGCTTAGTTTTTAATACCCAGTGTCTCTTTCAACCAACCCTTGAATTCTTCACCCAGTGACTGGTGACGAATCCCATATTCTACAAACGCCTGCATGTAACCGAGTTTATTACCGCAGTCATGGCTCTTACCTTTCATATGGTAGGCTTCAACGGTCTCTTTCTCGATCAGCATATCGATACCGTCGGTCAGCTGAATTTCATCACCGGCGCCTGGAGGGGTTTTAGCCAGCAGCGGCCAGATTTCCGCACTCAGGACATAACGCCCTACCACCGCCAGATTAGACGGCGCTACGTCGGCTTTAGGCTTCTCTACAACGCCTACCATAGGTACGCTCTCGCCTGGCTGCAGCGCAATGCCTTTGCAGTCTACAACGCCGTATGCGGTTACGTCTTCGACAGGCTCAACCATAATCTGGCTGCTGCCGGTATCGTCGAAACGTTTGATCATTTCAGCCAGGTTATCCTGAGAAAGATCGGATTCAAATTCATCAAGGATAACGTCTGGCAGAATAACCGCGACAGGTTCATTACCTACAACCGGGTGTGCACACAGTACGGCATGACCCAGACCTTTTGCCAGACCCTGACGCACCTGCATAATAGTGACGTGAGGCGGGCAAATAGACTGAACTTCTTCCAGCAGCTGGCGCTTAACACGTTTTTCCAGCATGGCTTCAAGTTCAAAACTGGTATCGAAATGGTTTTCGATAGAGTTTTTGGATGAATGCGTTACCAGCACAATTTCAGTAATGCCAGCGGCAATACATTCATTGACCACATACTGGATTAATGGCTTATCAACGAGTGGCAGCATCTCTTTTGGAATTGCCTTCGTTGCCGGCAGCATACGGGTTCCTAACCCAGCAACCGGGATAACGGCCTTTGTGACTTTCGAATTTAGGGCAGCCATTGAAACTCTCCTGAACTGTTCAAGTTTTGAACTTATCTGCATAAATAACGCGTTTAGTATATCAGTCTCAGTTACCAGTCCGGGTCTGAAAAGGACGCGCTACCGATTAATTAGGATAAATACGAATGAAACTGGCAGTGATAGTAGCACTGCCCTTGAAACGACGGTAAAGCTATCTGTGGAGATATATTACAAATGCTTATTCCGTAGACAACATTAAGCGTAAACGGCCACCTGCCCCCCAAATTTGACACTGCCAGGATGCGCAGCGGTGACTTATTTGGTTTAGATAGGTATTTCCTAAAGTACCTAAAGGGACGCCGTTACTGACCTGAATATGATGTTCTCCAGTATTAAGCGTGGCATTAAGCCCAGCGGAGACCAAAATCAAATTTTTTAAACCGCTATGGTAATAACCCACCAGCAACGGGAATTGTCCCGGTAAATTTGCCTGACGCAGCAGCTGATTAACCTGTTTAAGCAAGCTGCCCAACTCGGGGAGCCGCTGCCGCTGATGAGAAAGCTGTTCTTGCAATAAACCGTTAAACAATGCGCGCAACAATAAAGCGGCCAGGACGCCATTATCCCCTGCGCGGGTAACATCCAGACAATAAAATGCCAGATCGTTATCCGATAACGGTGCAATATCCAGCACCAGCCCCGGCTTGTCGGCAGCAACCAGTTGGCGATAATTAACTTTGCACTCGGCGATGGTCTGCTGAACCGGAGGCTGTAACTCTTTCAGTAATTTCGCTGCCGCATGGGGGTTATTGACCAGTGCATCCCAGTCCTGGAAGAGGCGTTCTTCCTCTTCCACACGTGAATTGAACATATTGGGATAAAGGCAGGCGAAGACGGTTTCCCGCAGACGATTGAGATCTTTCACTGGTTTGAGCAGTACGTCCTGCACGCCCAGACGAAGCGCTTTCGCGATGTCAGCCATGTTCTCGGTGGCTGAAATCACCAGCACGGGCGTCTGATCGCCTTCATTGCGGAGGTGCTCGACGAGCGCCAGGCCATTCATACGCGGCATGGCGAGATCGCAGATCATCAGATCGGGCTTCATGCCCATCATAATTTCCAGTGCGTCGATACCATCACCGGCCAGTGCAGTTGTTGCACCTAACGATGAGAGCCAGGAGTCAAGCAGTGAACGGAAAACGGGCTCGTCTTCGACAATCAGGATATGTTTTCCGGCCAATGGTTGCGTCATGTTTTCTCCCCGGGCTGACAGTAGATCAATAGTGGCACGCTATCGGTACTATCGCCTGTCAGATTTTGCTGAAGTAATCAAAAAAAGGGGCGCTCAGTGTGTCGTGCGCACCAAAGGTATCAATTCATCCATTTTCTTTTCGACAGCTTGCACGCCTGCCGTAATGGCTGCTTCTGCCCGATGAAAATCGAGCGTCGAGATTTGCGGACAAAAAGGTTGAATCAGAATATCAGGTGGATCGCCCGCCATGCGGTTGCGTTTTAGGCGATTTTCTAGCACCTGGATGGAGGTCGTCATAATTTCCATTGCCGTAGGTGCCGCAACTAATTTACGCGCTGTAAAGCGTCCTAACCGTTCACGAAGGCGTTCATGCCATACTCGCTCCTCGCTACTGGTTTCATCAGAATGCGTGTTTACTGGCATCAGGTCTTGCTGCATAAGATGGGCATCATGCTGGAGATCAACGGCAATAACGATATCCGCGCCCATGGCGCGCGTCAGGGAGATAGGAATGGGGTTAACGACACCGCCATCCACCAGCCAGTAACCATTGTGCGGGACCGGTGCCATTAAGCCCGGCATACTGCAGGAGGCGCGCACGGCAAGGTGGATATCCCCTTCGGTGAACCAGAGTTCCCGGCCGGTGCTAAGGTTGGTGGCAACGGCGCCGAAGGGACGTTGGCAGTCGGCAAAGTCGCTCAGCGGCATAACCTGACGGTAGTGGTTGAAGACACGTTCACCGCGCAGTAACCCGCCACGTTGCCAGGAGAGATCCATCAGGCGCAGCACGTCCCAGTAGCTGAAAGAACGTACCCAGGTTTCCAGCTCGGGTAATTTGCCACAGGAGTACGCAGCACCCACCAGAGAACCAATCGAACAGCCTGCAACTATATCAATTTCGATACCAAGACGTTGTAAGGCATTGATCACACCTATATGCGACCAGCCCCGGGCCGCACCCGACCCTAAAGCCAGTCCAATTTTAACCTTTCTCATTCTTACCGTTTAGCGTCCCCTGGACTCCTGACAATGGCGTCATTGCAACCGCTCAGTTAACATAGTGCCACCCTGGCGTTTTCGCCGTTATTTTAGCTTTCAGGAAGAGAATGGTGTCTCAACTCTGTCCCTGTGGTAGCGCTCTCGAGTATAGCCTATGTTGCCAGCGATATCTTTCTGGTGAACAGGTTGCTCCTGATCCGTCACACCTTATGCGTTCACGTTACAGTGCTTTTGTGAGCCGTGACGCAAACTATCTGATAAAAACCTGGCATCCATCCTGTCAGGCTGAGACTTTTCGCCAGGAGATTGAAGCCGGTTTTGCTCATACCGAATGGCGCGGCCTCACCCTTTTTGACACGGCCAAAGGCCATGACGAAAACGAAGGTTTTGTCAGCTTTGTCGCCCGATTTTCCGAGCAGGGAAAAGCCGGGGCGATTATCGAGCGTTCCCGTTTCTTAAAGGAAGGGGGACAGTGGTACTATATTGATGGTACTCGTCCGCAGTTTGGCCGTAATGACCCCTGCCCCTGCGGATCAGGTAAAAAATTTAAAAAGTGCTGCGGGCAGTAGTCCCTGGCCACCTATAACAAGCCAACAATCAACAGGATTTACCGGCAATGCAATCAATTCAACGCAAAGTCTTGCGCACTATTTGTCCTGACCAGAAAGGTCTCATCGCCCGCATTACCAACATTTGTTACAAGCACGAACTGAATATTGTGCAAAATAATGAGTTTGTTGATCATCGCACCGGACGTTTCTTTATGCGTACCGAGCTGGAAGGGATTTTTAACGACGCCACGCTGCTGGCGGATCTTGATGGTGCGTTGCCGGAAGGTTCGGTTCGCGAGTTAACCCCAGCGGGTCGTCGTCGCATTGTCATTCTGGTCACTAAAGAGGCGCATTGTCTGGGTGATCTGCTGATGAAAGCGAACTACGGCGGGCTGGATGTGGAGATCGCTGCGGTAATTGGCAACCATGATACCCTGCGCACGCTGGTTGAACGTTTTGATATTCCTTTCCAGTTGGTCAGCCACGAGGGGCATACCCGCGAAGAGCATGATGCGTTAATGGCAGATGCCATTGATGCCTATAACCCGGATTACGTGGTTCTGGCGAAATATATGCGCGTATTAACCCCCTCTTTCGTGGCACGTTTCCCGAACAAGATTATCAATATTCACCACTCGTTCCTGCCTGCCTTTATCGGCGCGCGCCCTTATCATCAGGCCTATGAGCGTGGTGTTAAAATCATTGGCGCCACTGCACACTACGTGAACGATAACCTGGATGAAGGTCCTATCATCATGCAGGACGTGATTCATGTGAATCATACCTATACCGCAGAGGATATGATGCGTGCCGGACGCGATGTTGAGAAAAACGTCTTAAGCCGCGCGTTGTATCAGGTGCTGGCGCAGCGCGTGTTTGTCTACGGTAACAGAACAATTATTCTTTAATCCGTTGGGAAATGAATTGATTAGCTTTGCACCTTTACGGATAAAAAGCAGTCAAACAACGTCATTTACCTAAAGGAATGCTTTACAGGGGCGTCTCATTTGATATGATGCGCCCCGCTTCCAACAGGAAGCAGGCCAGTAATAGCATTACCCCGTGGTGGGGTTCCCGAGCGGCCAAAGGGAGCAGACTGTAAATCTGCCGTCATCGACTTCGAAGGTTCGAATCCTTCCCCCACCACCATTATTCACCACAGCAATGTGGTAACACCGGTGAGTTAACGTAAAGTTTGCGCTTATCGGGAAGGGTGAGAACCTTCGACTAAGGTTCGACTCTCGCGAAAGCGAGAGAACGTTGCAAAAAGCAACGGCCCGAAGGGTGAGGAGCGAAGCGACGAATAATCCTTCCCCCACCACCATCTTCACGCAGCACCTCAAAATAGTATTACCCCTGGTGGGGTTCCCGAGCGGCCAAAGGGAGCAGACTGTAAATCTGCCGTCATCGACTTCGAAGGTTCGAATCCTTCCCCCACCACCATCACTTACCTGTCGCTACAAACTTTCTCTTAGTTCAGTGCTCCATATTCTCCGAAACGGGAAGGATGAGAAGCTTCGACCAAGGTTCGATTCGAGCGAAGCGAGAAAGCGTTGCCGCAGGCAACGACCCGAAGGGCGAGGCGCAGCGCGCCGAGTAATCCTTCCCCCACCACCATCACTTACCTGTCGCTACAAACACTCTCTCAATTCACTGATGCACCATTAGCAGCTGCAGTTACATCGGCGGCAACCGGCGTTTCACCGGCGAACTCTTCACAATTGACGTGTTGCACTGGGCATGTTCAGCCAGACCGTCCAGCAGCGTATCCAGTTGACCGATAGAGCGCACCACCAGCCTGATCACAAAGCAATCCTCCCCCGTGACCTTATCGCTTTCAATGCACTCAGGCATGGCCTGAATATACTTATCGACCTTGTGCAGTAACCCTGGCAGCGGCCGAACGCGCACCAGCGCCTGAAAGGTATACCCCAACGCCGCGAGATCCACGCGTGCGCCATAACCCTGAATCACGCCACGCTCTTCGAGCCGCTTCAGACGTTCGGCCGTGCTGGGTGATGTCAGTCCAACCCGGCTGCTAAGCACCTTTAACGACATGCGCGCATCTTCAACCAGACAGGCCAGTATTTGCCGATCGATTTCATCAAGCAGGCTTTCCATCAGTTTCACCTTATTTAAAAAAGCATTTAACCCAATTCGCCTTATTTCCTCTCTGTAAAACATATCAGACTTTTTCGACAATAGAGTCTCAATCAGGAGGTGTGCGATGCAAGATATTCATAATGGCGTCTGGCAGATGGGTCTGGCGATGCTCATTTCAGGCTCAATTGGCGCGTTTGTTCTTCTTTCTGGTCTGCCGGTGACGGACGTCGTTTTCTGGCGCTGCGCGATCGGCGCCGTGACGCTGCTGGCTTTTATTCGGATCGGCAATAAACCGTTCAGCACCCTCACCCGCACTGCGCTGACGTTGGCAGTTATCGGCGGGGTCGCCCTGGTGGTGAACTGGTTACTTCTTTTCGCGGCCTATACGCGCATCTCGATTGGCCTGTCGACCGTGGTCTATAACACTCAGCCTTTCATGCTGGTGATGATGGGGATGTTTTTAGGAGAACGCGTCAGTCTGGTGAAATGGGGGTGGCTGCTGCTCGCTTTTACGGGCGTGGTGATTTTACTCTCCAGTGAACTTACCGGTGGCCATAACGCTGAATGGCTTACGGGCATCGGGCTGGCGCTCGGCGCGGCTTTTTTCTATGCGCTTACAGCAATCATTACCCGTAAGCTCCCCTCCGTCACGCCGCAACATATTGCCTTCATCCAGGTACTGGTAGGCGTGGTGATGCTGTTGCCGATGACGCATATGCCTACGTTTTCGGGCGATTTCCCGTGGCCCATTTTGCTCACCCTTGGGGTCGTCCATACCGGCATCATGTACCAGTTGCTCTACAGCGCGATTCAGAAACTACCAACGCCCATCACCGGCTCCCTCTCTTTTATCTATCCGGTAGTGGCTATCCTGGTCGATAACCTGGTGTTTGGTCACTCACTGAATCTGACACAGCTGGCGGGCGGCGCACTGATACTGTTTGCAGCGGCGGGTAACAATCTGGGCTGGGGCGAAAAAAAACCCCGCGAGTGCGGGGTTGATATCAAAACGGCGGATTAGCGACGGGCACGTACCAGCTGGTATCTGCGCGTCAGGTACTCCACCGGCGCGCTCCAGATGTGCACCAGGCGTGAGAACGGGAACAGCACAAACAGCGTCATCCCCAGCACCAGGTGCACGCGGAAGACAAAGGCCACGCCGTCCAGATGCTCAGAGGCCCCGCCGTGGAAGGTCACCACGGATTGGGCCCACCCCACGAGCTTCATCATCTCACTGCCGTCCATATGCTGCGCAGAGAACGGAATGGTCAGCAGGCCGAGCGCACACTGCACCATCAGCAGGGTAAGGATCAGAATATCCGCGCCGGTAGTCGTCGCACGCACGCGTGGGCTAAACAGACGGCGTTTCAGCAGTAATAAGCCCCCCACCAGGGTCATCACCCCGCAGGCGCCGCCTGCCAGCATCGCCATTTTCTGTTTCACTTCGATCGGCAACCAGGCTTCATACATCCAGTGCGGCGTGAGCATCCCCAGGAAGTGACCGGCGAAAATCCCCAGGATCCCGATGTGGAACAGGTTAGAGGCCAGGTTCATCCCTTTGCGGTCCAGCATCTGGCTGGAGGCCGCACGCCAGCTATACTGGCCATAGTCATAACGCAGCCAGCTTCCCACCAGGAATACGGTGCCCGCAATGTACGGGTAGATGTCAAAGAAGAACATATTAAGGAAGTGCATTATTGCTGTCCTCCGTTAGAGATATTCAAATATTGCGGGGCAACGGCTCCGGCAAAACGACGCTGGTGAGCCGAGATTTCAGACTCGCCGCAATTCTGGTCAGCAAAGAATTTCACCTGCTCCTCTTCCCAGACGGCATCCAGCGCCTGTGGGGTATCATCGCGGGCTTCGTCCGCGATTTTTTCCGCCACTTTTTCACTGTCGATTGCCGCTTTTGCCAGTTTCACCAGCAGTTCGAACAGAACGGCATACGCACTTTCACGCTGTTGCAGACGCGCGTTCAGCAATGCCAGAATCGGCGCGATATCCTGCAAACCGCCCAGCGCCTCTTCTTTCGGCAACTGCGCCAGATACTCCAGATAGAGCGGCAGATGATCCGGCAGCTCACGGCTGTCGAGCTGCAGGCCATGCTGCTCGTACTGCGCCATCAGATCCACCATCGCCTGACCGCGGTCGCGGGATTCACCGTGTACGTGTTCGAACAGCAGCAGCGAGGTTGCGCGGCCACGGTCGAACAGCTGGCTGTAGTCTGCCTGCGCATCAAGCAGATCGCGCGCAAGCAGATCGCGCAGGAACACGCCCAGCTTCTGGGCATCGGCTTTATCCAGATTTTCAGATGACGCGAGTGCATCGAAGAGTTCCTGTTGATGCTGCGCAAGCGCAGCATCCGGGTACTCGAGCAGACGCGAAACAATGACGAGTTCAATCATTGGTGCGGCTCCGTTTTGCTGGTCACATCCATGGCATCGATGCGGCGGCTGTTAAACAGGTTGAATTTGGTGTCAGACCCGTGGCAACCATCACCAAAGGTAAAACCACATCCGCTTTTTTCCGGGAAGGCTTCGCGCGCCTGCTCACGGTGGCTGCTCGGCACCACGAAACGGTCTTCGTAGTTCGCAATCGCCAGATAGCGGTACATCTCCTGCGCCTGCGCTTCCGTCAGACCTACCTCTTCCAGGGCATGGGTATCAATCACACCGTCCACGGTTTCAGTACGTTTGAAGTGACGCATTGCCAGCATACGTTTCAGCGCCAGCAGGACCGGCTGGGTATCCCCTGCGGTGAGCAGGTTCGCCAGATACTGAACCGGGATACGCAGGCTTTCTACGTCCGGCAGAATGCCATTGCTGCCCAGTTCACCTGCGTCAGCCGCAGACTGAATCGGAGACAGAGGCGGCACATACCAGACCATCGGCAGCGTGCGGTATTCCGGATGCAGCGGTAGCGCCAGCTTCCAGTCCATCGCCATTTTGTACACCGGCGATTGCTGCGCCGCGTCGATCACGCTCTGCGGTACGCCATCTTTCAGCGCCTGAGCAATCACTTTCGGATCGTTCGGATCGAGGAACACGTCCAGCTGGCGCTGATACAGATCTTTTTCGTTCTCGGTGCTGGCTGCGGTTTCAATTGCGTCCGCGTCGTACAGCAGCACGCCGAGATAACGGATACGGCCCACGCAGCTTTCGGAACAGACCGTCGGCATACCGGCTTCGATACGTGGATAGCAGAAGATGCACTTCTCGGATTTACCGCTCTTCCAGTTGAAGTAGATTTTCTTGTACGGGCAACCGGTGATACACATACGCCAGCCGCGGCACTTGTCCTGGTCAATCAGTACGATGCCGTCCTCTTCACGCTTGTAGATAGCACCGCTCGGACAGGTCGCCACACATGCCGGGTTCAGGCAGTGTTCGCACAGACGCGGCAGGTACATCATGAAGGTGTTTTCAAACTGGCCGTACATCGCCTTCTGCATGTTCTCGAAGTTTTTGTCTTTCGACAGTTTCTCGAACTCACCGCCCAGATCGTCTTCCCAGTTCGGACCTTTCTCGATCTTATCCATGCGCTGCCCGGTGATCAGGGAGCGAGGGCGCGCAATCGGCTGATGTTTACCTTCTGCGGCGTTATGCAGGTTCTGATAGTCAAAATCAAAGGGCTCGTAGTAATCGTCGATGCCCGGGAGATGCGGGTTCGCGAAGATTTTACCCAGCAGCATGGCACGGTTACCCATGCGCGGCTGAATTTTGCCGTTGATTTTGCGGATCCAGCCGCCCTTGTATTTTTCCTGGTCTTCCCAGTTGGTCGGGAACCCGGTGCCTGGCTTGGTTTCAACGTTGTTGAACCAGGCATATTCCGTACCTTCACGGCTGGTCCAGACGTTTTTACAGGTGACTGAGCAGGTATGACAGCCGATGCATTTATCCAGATTCAGCACCATGCCGACTTGTGAACGAATTTTCATTTTACGCTCTCCTGTACCTGGTCATTACCTTCGCCATCTAACCAGTTAATATTCTTCATCTTACGAACCACCACGAACTCATCGCGGTTAGACCCTACCGTACCGTAGTAGTTAAAGCCGTAGGCCAGCTGCGCATAGCCGCCGATCATGTGGGTTGGCTTCGGCGTAATACGGGTGACGGAGTTATGGATACCGCCGCGCTGCTCGGTAATTTCTGAGCCAGGAATGTTCACGATACGTTCCTGCGCGTGGTACATCATGGTCATACCTGCCGGTACACGCTGGCTCACTACCGCACGGGCGGTTAATGAACCGTTGCTGTTGAACACTTCGATCCAGTCGTTATCTTTAATGCCCAGATCCTTCGCATCCGCCTCGCTCATCCAGACAATTGGCCCACCACGACCCAGCGTCAGCATCAGCAGGTTGTCGCTGTAGGTGGAGTGGATACCCCATTTCTGGTGCGGCGTCAGGAAGTTCAGCGCTTTCTCAGGGTTGCCGTTGGACTTCTCACCCATCACCGCTTTCACCGAACGGGTGTCGATCGGTGGACGGTAAACCAGCAGGCTTTCACCGAAGTCGCGCATCCACTGGTGATCCTGATAGAGGGACTGACGTCCGGTGAGGGTGCGCCATGGGATCAGCTCGTGAACGTTGGTGTAACCCGCGTTGTAAGAAACATGCTCATCTTCCAGGCCTGACCAGGTCGGGCTGGAGATGATTTTACGCGGCTGGGCCTGAATATCGCGGAAGCGGATTTTCTCGTCTTCTTTATTCAGCGCCAGGTGCGTGTGGTCACGGCCGGTGAACTCGCTGAGCGCAGCCCAGGCTTTCACGGCCACCTGACCGTTCGTTTCCGGTGCCAGCGTGAGGATCATCTCTGCAGCATCAATGGCGGTGTTAAGCATTGGCTGGCCTTTGGCCGGGCCCTCTGCTTTGGTGTAATTGAGCTTACGCAGCAGGTCCATTTCGCTCTGGGTATTCCAGGCAATCCCTTTCCCGCCGTTACCGATTTTCTCCATCAGCGGGCCGATAGAGGTAAAGCGCTCGTAAGTTGCCGGGTAGTCACGTTCCACCGGAATAATGTGCGGCGCGGTGACGCCCGGGATCAGGTCACACTCGCCTTTTTTCCAGTCCTTCACGTCCAGCGGCTGCGCCAGTTCGGCAGCAGAGTCATGCTGGATTGGCAGCGTAACCACGTCGGTCTCTTTACCCAGATGACCCACGCACACTTCGGAGAATTTCTTCGCGATGCCTTTGTAGATTTCCCAGTCGCTTTTCGATTCCCATGCCGGATCAACGGCGGCAGACAGAGGATGAATAAACGGATGCATATCCGAGGTATTCATGTCGTCTTTTTCGTACCAGGTCGCGGTTGGCAGAACGATATCGGAGTACAGGCAGGTGCTCGACAGACGGAAGTCCAGGGTCACCACCAGATCCAGCTTGCCGTCCAGGCCGTTATCTTTCCATTCAACCTCTTCAGGCTTCACGCCGCCCTGCTTGCCGAGATCTTTGCCCTGGATACCGTGGTCGGTACCGAGCAGGTATTTCAGCATGAACTCGTGACCTTTACCGGAAGAGCCCAGCAGGTTAGAGCGCCAGATAAACAGGTTACGCGGGTGGTTTTTACCGTTTTCAGGCTGTTCCGCCGCGAAGCGAATGGAGCCTTCTTTCAGGGATTTGACGGTGTAATCTACCGGCGACATACCCGCTCTCTTCGCCTCTTCTGCGATACGCAGCGGGTTGGTACCCAGCTGTGGCGCAGACGGCAGCCAGCCCATACGCTCAGCGCGCACGTTGAAGTCGATCAGGTGGCCGCTATAACGGGATTTATCCGCCGTTGGCGACAGCAGTTCCTGCGCGGTGACCGTCTCGTAGCGCCACTGGCTGGAGTGGTTGTAGAAATAGGAGGTGCTGTTCATATGACGAGCCGGACGCTGCCAGTCGAGGGCAAACGCCAGCGGCTGCCAGCCGGTCTGCGGACGCAGTTTTTCCTGGCCAACATAGTGTGCCCAGCCACCGCCGCTCTGACCGACACAGCCACAGAAGACCAGCATGTTGATCAGACCGCGATAGTTCATATCGAGGTGGTACCAGTGGTTCAGACCCGCACCAACGATAATCATTGAACGGCCGTGCGTTTTATCAGCGTTCTCCGCAAACTCGCGGGCAATGCGAGTGATCTGCGCGGCTGGTACGCCAGTGATCTGTTCAGCCCAGGCCGGGGTATAGGCTTTCACTTCTTCATAGCCGGTGGCGCAGTTTTCATCATTCAGACCGCGCTCCAGGCCATAGTTGGCCATGGTCAGGTCGTAAACGGTGGTCACCAGGGCAGTTGAACCATCTGCCAGCTGCAGGCGTTTTACCGGCAGTTTGTGCATCAGGACGTTGTTCAGCTCGACCTTATTGAAATGTTCGGTGCCGTCGCCGCCAAAGTACGGGAAGCCAACGTCAGCGATCTCATCCTGGCTGCCCAGCATGCTGAGACGCAGCTCGGTTTCTTCGCCGGAGGTGCCGTCGCGCTGTTCCAGGTTCCATTTACCCTTCTCACCCCAGCGGAAACCGATAGAGCCGTTAGGTGCAACCAGCTCACCATTGCTGTTACAGGCAACGGTTTTCCACTCCGGGTTATTTTCCTGACCAAGCGCATCCACCAGATCGGCGGCGCGCAGCATGCGGCCTGCCGCATAGTAGCCATCGCGCTCTTCGAGCATCACCAGCATCGGGAAATCGGTGTAACGACGCACGTAGTCGGTGAAATACTGGCTCGGTTTATCGAGATGGAACTCACGCAGCATAACGTGGCCCATCGCCAGCGCCATCGCGGCATCGGTACCCTGCTTCGGTGCCAGCCACAGGTCGCACAGTTTGGCGATTTCTGCGTAGTCCGGCGTGATGGCAACGGTTTTGGTGCCTTTGTAACGCACTTCAGTAAAGAAGTGGGCATCCGGGGTACGGGTCTGCGGTACGTTAGAACCCCATGCCAGGATGTAGCTGGAGTTATACCAGTCAGCCGATTCAGGCACGTCGGTCTGCTCACCCCAGGTTTGCGGAGACGCTGGCGGTAAATCGCAGTACCAGTCATAGAAGCTCAGGCAGGTACCACCAATCAGGGAGAGGTAGCGGGCGCCGGAGGCGTAAGAGACCATCGACATCGCCGGGATCGGCGAGAAGCCAGCCACGCGGTCCGGACCGTACGTTTTCACGGTGTAGACGTTAGACGCGGCAATCAGCTCGTTCACCTCTTGCCAGGAAGAGCGAACAAACCCGCCGCGACCACGGGCCTGTTTAAAGCTTTTCGCTTTGTCAGCGTCTTCAATAATAGAGGCCCAGGCATCAACCGGATCGCTGTGCTGAACCTTCGCCTCACGCCACATTTTCATCAGGCGTTTACGCATCAGCGGGTATTTCAGACGGTTAGCGCTGTAGAGGTACCAGGAGTAGCTGGCACCACGCGGGCAGCCGCGCGGCTCGTGGTTTGGCAGGTCCGGACGGGTGCGCGGGTAATCGGTTTGCTGGACTTCCCAGGTCACCAGACCATTTTTAACGAAAATTTTCCAGCTACATGAGCCAGTGCAGTTTACGCCGTGGGTAGAACGCACAACTTTGTCATGCTGCCAGCGTTGACGGTAACCGTCTTCCCAGTCCCGGTTGGTCTCCAGAACCTGGCCGTGCCCATCGGCAAAAGTTTCGCCCTTCTGTTTGAAGTAGCGAAACCGGTCCAAAAATTTGCTCATCGGGTATCTCCTGTGTGGAGCCTGTGGCTCTCTAAATCGACATTGCTGATTTGCCGCGAAGGTAACGCTATGAAAGATGGTGAGAATTGATAACGATCAAGGCGAAGGAGGTCTGGAGCAAAGGACAAACGAAGCCATACCACCAAAGCGGTATAAAAATAAATCGATTAATTCTCTGTTTTTAAAGGATATTATTTATTTATCGTACAATATGTAAGGGGGCATTTCTGCCCGGAGGTATTAAGGGGTAGGTAGCCCTGTCAGACGATGGCGATCACACTGCTGCATGGGCTACCCGACTGCCCACACGGTTAAGTATGTTGTAACTAATTACGGCTAAAAAAAAGCGCGGCATCGAGCCGCGCAAACGGATAATCAAATATTACTTATTTTTATTGGAATTACGGCCATATACCAGCCAGGTCACCAGGACGCAGACGATATAGAAAACAAGGAAGATTTTCATGGCACCGGCCGGTGAGCCGGTCAGCTCAAGGGAGATACCAAAGGCTTTAGGGATAAAGAAGCCGCCAATCGCGCCAATCGCCGAGATAAAGCCCAGCGCCGCGGCGGTGTCGGTACCCGCTTCACGCATCGCCTGCTCTTCACTGCCGCCCTGGGCTTTGACGCGATCCATGGTCAGCTTACGGAAAATAACTGAGATCATCTGGAACGTTGAAGCGCTTCCCAGCCCGGCGGTCAGGAACAGCACCATAAATACCCCGAAGAAGGCAATAAAACTGCCCCCTTCCCCGTGCGATGGCAGCGTCATGAACAGCAGCGCACAGAAGATGGCCATCACCACAAAGTTCACCAGCGTTACGCGGGTGCCGCCCAGTCGGTCAGACACCATACCGCCCAGAGAACGTGCCAGCGCACCAATGAACGGACCAAAGAAGGCGAAGTGCAGGATCTGGACTTCCGGGAACTGCGTTTTTGACAGCATGGCAAAACCCGCAGAGAAACCGATAAAGGAGCCGAAGGTCGCCAGATACAGTAATGCCATCACCCACAGGTGCGCGCGCTTCAGCACCGGTAACTGCTCGCTAAGAGAGGCCTTCGATGCTGACAGATCGTTCATAAAGAACCACGCCGCCAGGGTAAAGACCACGAGGAAGGGTACCCAGATCCAGGCAGCATTTTCGAGGTACAAAGAGGAACCATCCGGTTGCTCAACTCCGGTTCCACCGAAGACAGCGAAGATGGACATGGAAATAGCCAGCGGAGCAAGCAGCTGCATCACGCTCACCCCCATGTTCCCCAGTCCACCGTTAATGCCCAGCGCACCCCCCTGCTTCGCTTTCGGGAAGAAGAAGCTGATATTCGCCATACTGGACGCGAAGTTTGCGCCGGCAAAGCCGCACAGCAGAGAGATGATGACAAAGACGCTAAACGGCGTAGAGGTGTCCTGCACCGCAAAACCCAGCCACACGCAAGGAATGATCATGATGCCGGTACTGAACGCCGTCCAGCGGCGGCCACCAAACACGGGCACCATAAAGGCATAAGGAACGCGCAGCAGCGCCCCGGACAATGATGGTAAGGCCGTCAACATAAAGAGTTGATCGGTGGTAAAATTAAAACCCACTTTGGGTAAGTTAACCGCTACCGCACTGAACAGCATCCAGACGCAGAACGCCAGCAGCAGACAAGGCACGGAAATCCATAAATTACGACTTGCAACACGTTGACCGCGCTGTTGCCAGAATGCCGGATCTTCCGGACGCCATTCTGTAATAACAGCCCCTGTTGCCCGCTCTGGGGCAGATGAGTGACTCATAGACACCTCTGATTATCAAAAGATGCTGCAAACATTAGGGTTTTAAGCTGGCGGTAAGTTGATGCAAATCAAAGGAAAAGTGGGCGAAAATTTGTTAAAAATTTCCACATCACTCGAAGTGAGTAGTATTTAACGCTTAAAAAGGTGTGGTTTTTCACGCTACTGCTCATACCGCCCTCGCGCCTCCTCCCATTCATCATACCTATGGCAATTTGTGGGTAATCCTTTAGAGGTATGGGTATACTCCAGGGTATGCCCGAGAATAAGGCTCCTCCGAGTCCAGGCATTGTCAGGAGCCACACCGCCCTATGTTTAAACGCTGTTTTTCGCCGCTCACCCTGGTTAATCAACTGGTGCTGATTGTGTTGCTGTCTACCGCTATAGGGGTGACCGGCATGGCGATCTCTGGCTGGCTGGTACAGGGCGTGCAAGGTAGTGCGCATGCGATAAACAAAGCCGGATCGTTGCGGATGCAGAGCTACCGGCTACTGGCGGCCGTACCGCTCGAAGAGAAAGATCAACCGCTACTCGACGAGATGGAGAAAACGGCCTTCAGCAAAGACCTGCAAAGAGCGGCACAACGCGACGGGCAACAAGCCCAGCTGCAGGCGCTGCAGGGTTACTGGCACGGCCAACTGGCACCGGGGCTTAAGCAGGCGCAAAGCGCAGACAGCGTGGCCGGCGATGTCGCGACCTTTGTCGGGCGCATCGACGCTCTGGTCACCGCCATCGATCTGAGTACGGAAAAACGCATCGAGCGGGTGGTATTCCTGCACCGGCTGATGACGGTATTTATGTGTTTGCTGCTGGTCTTTACCATCATCTGGCTGCGTGCTAAGTTGCTGCACCCCTGGCGGCAATTGCTGGCCATGGCGCGCGCCGTCACCGAGCGTGACTTTACTCGTCGCGCGAATATTAGCGGTCGCAACGAGATGGCGATGCTGGGCGATGCCCTGAATACTATGTCTGCTGAACTGGCAGAGAGCTATGCGGTGCTCGAACAGCGGGTACGCGAAAAGACCGCCGGCCTTGAACAAAAAAATGAGATCCTCTCTTTCCTCTGGCAGGCCAATCGCCGCCTGCACTCCCGGGTACCGCTGTGCGAACGTCTGTCGCCGGTACTGAATGGGTTACAGAATCTGACTTTGCTGCATGATATCGAACTGCGCGTCTACGACGTGGAGGATGAAGAGAATCATCAGGAGTTTACCTGCCAGTCGGACATGAGTTGCGACGAAATCGGCTGTCATCTCTGCCCGCGACATCTCCCTCCCCTGACCACCAGCGGCACCCCGCTTAAGTGGCGGCTGGCCGATAACCTCTATCAGTACGGGATCTTACTGGCGACGCTGCCCGCTGGCCGCCATCTCAGCCACGATCAGCAGCAACTGGTGGATACGCTGGTCGAGCAGCTGACGGCTACGCTGGCCCTCGACCGACATCAGGAAAAACAGCAGCAGCTTATCGTAATGGAAGAGCGCGCTACCATTGCGCGCGAACTGCACGACTCTATTGCCCAGTCGCTCTCCTGTATGAAGATGCAGGTGAGCTGCCTGCAGATGCAGGACGAGGGGCTGCCTGAGAGCAGCAAACAGCTGTTGAGCCAGATCCGCAACGAACTGAATACCTCCTGGGTACAGCTTCGCGAGCTGCTCACTACCTTCCGCCTGCAGCTGACTGAGCCAGGCCTGCGCCCGGCGCTGGAGGCCAGTTGCCAGGAGTATAGTGCCCGACTCGGTTTCCCGGTGCAGCTTGATTACCAGTTGCCGCCGCGCTTTGTCCCCTCCCATCAGGCGATACATCTGCTGCAAATTGCCCGGGAAGCGTTAAGCAATGCGTTGAAACATTCCGGTGCCACGGCGGTGACGCTGACCGTGAGTCAACATGAAAATCAGGTTCGACTCCGGGTCCGCGACAACGGCTGCGGCCTGCCGGAAAATGCCGAAAGAAGTAACCACTACGGTTTAATCATTATGCGAGACCGTGCGCAGAGTCTGCGCGGGGATTGCCAGGTACGTCGGGTCGACACCGGCGGTACCGAAGTGGTGGTGACCTTTATTCCCGAAAAGCCCCATTTATCTTCTCAAGGAGAACATGATGACTAACCAGGAGCCAGCCACAATCCTGTTAATCGACGATCATCCGATGCTGCGCACCGGCGTGAAACAACTGATCAGCATGGCGCAGGACATTACGGTGGTCGGTGAGGCCAGCAATGGCGAGCAGGGTATTGAACTTGCCGATGCCCTCGATCCGGATCTGATCTTGCTCGATCTCAACATGCCGGGGATGAACGGTCTGGAGACGCTGGATAAGCTGCGTGAACGCTCGCTCTCAGGCCGGGTGGTGGTCTTTAGCGTCTCCAATCATGAAGAAGATGTCGTTACAGCGCTTAAGCGTGGTGCGGATGGTTATCTGCTGAAAGATATGGAGCCGGAAGATCTGCTCAAAGCGCTGCAGCAAGCTGCCGCCGGTGAAATGGTCCTGAGCGAGGCTCTCACCCCGGTGCTGGCCGCCAGCCTGCGCGCCAACCGCGCCACCTCGGATCGTGATGTCAGCCAGTTGACTCCGCGTGAGCGCGATATCCTGAAGCTGATTGCCCAGGGGTTGCCGAACAAAATGATTGCTCGTCGTCTGGATATCACCGAAAGCACGGTAAAAGTGCATGTAAAACATATGCTGAAAAAGATGAAGCTGAAATCCCGCGTTGAAGCGGCGGTATGGGTCCATCAGGAGCGTATTTTCTAATCACTCTTCCGGCAGCAAGTTCCAGCGCGGGTCATCTGCAGGCGCCGCCAGCAGCGGTTCCGTCAGCGCGAGCGTGATCTCATTGGAGGAGACACGCTGCCCCTTTTCATCTTCCACCACCACTGACAACCGCCAGCGGTTACTCGCCCCTTCGCTATCATCCCAGGCGGGCATAATGATGCTCCAGCCATCGCTGTCATTCGCGTTAGCCGGCGAGGTCAGACTCAGCGCCTGAGCATCTCCCTGCCAGTGCAATTGACGCACGCCGTGAGCACTGCGTATTTGCAATTTGAGCATCACCGTCTCGCCCGGTTTCAGATCCCAGGGGGGCGTAGCCAGCCAAACGGAGAGCGTCTTACGCTGGCGAAACTCCATCACCGGCAGGTTCTGGCGCTCAACCGGATCGTAGCGACTGCCACGTAGCGATCGACTTGCGGCGACTTCGCTGGCCGAGAGCTGTTTCTTTAGCGGTACGCCAAAGCGATAATTTACCTTCAGCCCAAGGTTGTTCTGACTGACGCCGCTCTCGCCCTGTTTATGGGCTGCGGTAAAGGTCAACAGCGGGATGGGGGTGTAATCCAGCCCCAGATTCACCGCCAGCGGATTGTGGTAGCCGGTACCGCTGTGAAACAGATCAACGTTATCGCCAAAATATTGTTCGAAGCTGACGCTGGTATTGAGGTGATGGTAGAACGGCAGCCAGGCTCTGGCGGTCACGTCGTACCCCCGCGCCATCCGCTGCTCCTCCAGCGCAGTGGCGTTGCGCCAGCTGGCCAGCGGGTGGTAGTAGTTGGCCGACAGCCGCAAATATTCACCCCACGCCTCGGCCCCTACGCCCGCACGCTGCAGGTTTTCATCCAGCAGGTTGTCATAGAAGGTGTTGTAGCCCACCAGCCAGTTGCCGGCAATCCAACGCTGCCCCACCCCCGCATTACCGACCAGCCCGTCCTCCTGCTGGGTTAAACCCATCTGGCTATAGCTCAGGAAACGGTTGTTATCCTGCCAGGGGATAAACCAGCTACCGTGGCTGCCGGTGAAATTCCCCTCCTGATCTACCAGCAGATCAACGCTGGCGTTGCCCCAGGGCTGAAGCCAGGATTCGATTTGCTGATTGACCTGCTCGCTCACCACATCCCGCACCTGGCCGAAGGCAAACAGCCGGGCCTGCTCCTCGGTTGTCAGGCCGTTGTCGGTCATGCTGGCTTCACCAAAGGCTTTTGCCATCTCCGCCAGATGTTTCTCGCCCTCACCGGTAGGACGGGCGAGGCCGAGATCGGGTAAGCCATCGTTATTGTTATCGAAAGGATTTTGTGCCTGTTCAACGAAGGTGTTAGGCGCAGCAGTAACGCTTCCAGCGAGGGAAAGAAGGATCGGGATCAGGATTCTGACGCGAGGTAACACAGCCATTAATGTCGTAAAGGGGGCCCTGTGAAAATCAAAAACACCCCCATACTTTAACGTTTTGTGACGCCTTTTGCAGCCTTAAGGGGAATTTTCAGGAATAACCTGACACTGCGCCAGCAGCCCTTTTAGCTCCGGAATGCAGGAGCCGCAGTTGGTGCCACAGCGCAGTGCGGCGCCCAGGGCGATTGCCGACTCACATCCCCCGGCAATCGCCTGACGGATCGCCTCCTCCCCGACGCTAAAACAGCTGCAGACGATGCGCCCCTGCGCGGGGCGCTCGTTCGCCCCCTGCCCACTGAGCAGAGCATGCCGGGCATCCAGCGTCCGGGGCGGCTGGTCAAAGGCTTCGCTAATAGCCTGATGCGCCAGTTCAGGGCGTTCGGTGCCGCTCCAGAACCCCAGCATCAGCGCGCCATTGTGCCAGGCCAGCAGGTTACTCTGCGTCCCGCTCTGGGCCACCTGCAGTTGCCAGCCGCGAGCGCTGCAGTGATTCATTAGCTCCTCCAGCAGCGGTCGGTCCGCGGCCAGCGTAAACCGCTGCACACCGGTTGCCGCTTTACGCCACCAGGTGACATAACCGGGCAGTTCCGGCGCCTCGCGGCTGTAGAGCTCCCCCTGCCACCCCGGCTGCCAGGGCATGACCCGAACCGCAGTCTGTTTGCACTCTGGCTGACCGGAGAGCGGATCGCGCCGCCCTTCCACCAGCGCGTTGATCTTCCCCTGACGGGCAAAGACGCTGTTCCAGTGCATAGGGGCGAAGAGCTCGCTGTCGCGCAGGGCCGTGCTGACGCGGATCCGGGCCACCATCACCCCGCGAGGGGAGCTGATGCGGGCCAGACGATCGTCGTGCAGCCCCAGGCGTGCGGCATCGCTGACACTTACCTCCACCGTCGGTTCGTCGCAGTGCTGCATTAATCTGGCTACGTAACCGGTGCGGGTCATGGTATGCCACTGATCGCGCACCCGCCCGCTGTTAAGAATGAAGGGGTACAGCGCGTCTGGCGTGGCGCCGTGCCGCTGCGGCGTAACCGCCACCAGCTGCGCCCGTTGCAGGCGCGCCCTGTCCAGCGGCCACTGCCAGGGGGTGAGCGTATCCCACTGTTCCCGGCTCAGATTTGCCAGCGCTCCCAGATTCAGCGCCCGCGTGCCCGGGTTTTCGAATGCGGTGAGCGCGGCATGTTCACAGAAGATTTCATGGGGATGTTGCCAGCTAAAGGCCGCGCCGTGCCCAAGCTGCTCTGCGATACGGGCGATAATCCACCAGTCGGGTTTCGCCTCGCCTGGGGCGGGCAAAAACGCCCGCTGGCGCGAGATACGCCGCTCGGAGTTGGTGACGGTGCCCTCCTTTTCGCCCCAGCCCAGCGCCGGAAAACGCACATGGGCGAAACGGCTGGTGTCGGTGTCGCGCATCACCTCAGAGACGATCACCAGCGGACAGGCAGCCAGCGCCTGGCACACCGTGTGGCTATCGGGCAGCGACACCGCCGGATTGGTGCCCATGATCCAGACCGCCTTCACCTCACCCCGGGCGATGGCATCAAACAACTCTACCGCCATCAACCCCGGCGTTTGCGCCAGCCGCTCTGTACCCCAGAAGCGGGCCACCCGGCTAAGATCGTCCGGCTCAAAATTCATGTGTGCCGCCAGCTGATTGGCCAGCCCGCCCACCTCGCGGCCCCCCATCGCATTTGGCTGTCCGGTCAGCGAAAAGGGGCCGCACCCTTCGCGATCGATTTTGCCGCTGGCAATATGGACGTTGATGATGGTATTGCATTTGTCGCTGCCGCTGGCGGACTGGTTAATACCCATGGTGTAGAGCGTAATGGCCCGCGGGGCGGCGATAAACCACTGATAGAAGGTCTCCACGACCCTGGTGGGCAGTTCGCAGAAGGCCGCCACCCGGCTCACAGGCCAGTCGCGCGCTTGCTGTTGGGCCTCGCTATCGCCCGCGCCAAGCGCATTGAGCAAGCCGACAAAGAGGCCCGCGTCGCTGCCCGGCGCCAGTTTAATATGCAGGTCGGCGATATCGCAGGTAGCGGTACGGCGGGGATCGATAACCACCACCTTCATCGCCGGGTTCGCCGCGCGCGCCTGCACCAGACGTTGATAGAGCACCGGATGGGTCCAGGCGGCGTTCGAGCCTGCCAGCACCACCAGATCGCTGTTTTCGATGTCCTGATAACTGCACGGCACCATATCTTCCCCAAAGGCGCGCTTGTAGCCTACCACCGCTGACGACATGCAGAGCCGTGAGTTGGTGTCGATGTTGGCGGCGCCGATGAATCCCTTCATGAGCTTGTTGGCAGCGTAGTAGTCTTCCGTCAACAGCTGGCCCGAGGCATAAAACGCCACTGCCTGCGGGCCGAAGCGGTCAATAATTTCACGCAGCCGCTGACCCGCCGCATCCAGCGCCCGGGGCCAGCTCACCGGCTGGTTATCCAGCTCTGGTTGCAATAACCGGCCTGCTAATCCCGTGGTCTCCCCGAGCGCAGAACCTTTGACGCACAGCCGCCCAAAGTTGGCCGGGTGCTGCTCATCACCCCGCACGGTGATGGAACCCGCCTCAACGCGGGCCACTACGCCGCAGCCTACGCCGCAGTAGGGACAGGTGGTTCGGGTTTCACTCATGAGGCCTCCGCGCGCATGAGCAGCGCTTCGCTGCTGACCCACACCTGATTGCCTTCGATTTTAACCGGCCAGGCGCGTACGGCCTGCTCCCCGGTATCACACTGGCGGCCATCGCGCAGGCGAATGCGCGTTTTATAGAGTGGCGAAATCACCACCGGCTCGCCGCCCGCGTCGCCCAGAATACCGCGCGACAGCACATTCGCGCTGCTGCCCGGCTCCAGATCGTCCAGCGCATAGACCGCTTTGCCAAAACGGAACAGCGCAATCTGTTGTTCACCCAGTCGGGCGCCAATTCCGGCCTGCTCAGGGATCTCGTCAATCCCGCAGATCGCCTGCCAGCGTTTGTGCTGAACCGGTGCCGCCTCGTTAACCTGGCTGCGGAACAGAGCCAGACGGTGAGGATCGCCAAGGGTGGTTTGCCATTCGCACTGGTAGGTATCCACTACGCGCGCCATCTCTTGCTCCAGCTCCGCGGCAATACCGAGGCTGTCTTCTATGATCACCTCCCGGAGATATTCCAGCCCTCCTTCAAGGTTATCCATCCAGGTACTGGTACGCTGCAGACGATCGGCGGTGCGGATATAGAACATCAGGAAGCGATCCACCAGACGGATCAGGGTCGCGTCGTCAAGATCGCTGGCGAAGAGATCGGCATGGCGCGGCTTCATGCCGCCATTGCCGCACAGATAGAGATTCCAGCCCTTATCGGTGGCAATCACCCCCACGTCTTTGCTCTGGGCTTCAGCGCACTCGCGCGTACAGCCGGAGACGGCCATTTTGATTTTGTGCGGAGCACGCAATCCCTTGTAGCGATTCTCCAGGGTGACGGCGAGGCCGGTGGAGTTCTGCACCCCGTAACGGCACCAGGTCGACCCCACGCAGGATTTGACGGTGCGTAGCGATTTACCGTAGGCATGCCCGGTTTCGAAGCCCGCCGCAACCAGTTCGCGCCAGATGTCCGGCAACTGATCCAGCCGGGCACCAAAGAGATCGATACGCTGCCCACCGGTGATTTTGCTATAGAGTTGATAACGTTTGGCGATCTGTCCGATGGCGATCAGCCCGTCCGCCGTCACCTCTCCGGCGGCCATCCGCGGCACCACCGAGTAGGTGCCATCTTTCTGAATATTGGCGAAGTAGCGATCGTTGGTGTCCTGCAGGGGCAGATGCGCCGGCTTCAGCAGGTATTCGTTCCAGCACGAGGCCAGTACCGATCCCACCAGCGGTTTACAGATTTCACACCCGTGGCCCCTGCCGTAGCGGCTAATCAGCTGATCAAAGGTATGGATGCGGTTGACGCGAACCAGGTGGTAGATCTCCTGGCGCGAGTAGGGGAAGTGTTCACAAATATCTTTTTTCACCTCCACACCCTGGGCCGCCAGTTGGTACTCCATCACCTGCTTCACCAGCGCGCTGCAGCCGCCGCAGCCGGTGGCCGCTTTGGTGCACTGCTTGATGGCTCCCATATCGCCCGCGCCGCTGCTGACCGCCTGGCAGATATCCCCTTTGCTGACGTTATGACAGGAACAGATTTGCGCGCTCTCCGGCAGCGCCGCCACGCCGAGGGCTTTCGGCGCGTTCCCGGTGCTGGCGGGCAGGATCAGGGTCTCGGGATCTTTCGGCAGCGCAATGCCGTTGAGCATCATCTGCACCAGGGTGGCGTACTCTGCTGCATCGCCTACCAGCACGCCCCCCAGCAGGGTTTTGTTGTCGGCGCTGACCACGATTTTTTTATAGATTTGCTGCGGGCCGTGCATCCACTGATAGCACAGAGCGCCCGGCGTGCGACCGTGTGCATCGCCAAACGAGGCGACATCCACCCCCAGCAGCTTGAGCTTGGTGCTCATATCCGCCCCGGTAAAACCGCTCTCTTCACCGGCAAGGGTGGCGGCGGCTACGCGGGCCATCTGATAACCCGGGGCGACCAGCCCGTAGATCTTGCCCTCCCACAGGGCGCATTCACCAATCGCATAGATATCCTTATCCGGCGTGCGGCACTGGTTATCAATGCAAATTCCGCCGCGTTCGCCGAGCTGAAGCCCGCTCGCCCGGGCCAGGGCGTCCTGGGGGCGGATCCCCGCCGAGAAGACCACCATATCGGTCGCCAGCTCGCCGCCGTCGGCAAAGCGCAGCACCAGACCGGCCTGCGTCATGGCAATTTCGCTGGTCGCTTTGCTGGTGTGTACCCCTACCCCGAGGGCTTCGATTTTGCGTCGCAGCATAGCTGCCCCGTCGTTGTCGAGCTGCACCGCCATCAGATTGGGGGCAAACTCCACCACATGCGTTTCCAGTCCAAGCTGTTTCAGGGCGTTGGCGGCTTCGAGCCCCAGCAGCCCGCCGCCAATGACCACCCCGGTACGCGAATTTTTGGCCTGCGCGGCGATCTGGTCCAGATCGTCGAGGGTACGGTAGACAAAGCAGCCCGGTAGATCATGCCCCGGCACCGGCGGCACAAAGGGATAAGAGCCTGTCGCCAGGACCAGCTTGTCCCAGTGGGTTTCATGCCCCGAGGCAGACCGCACGACGCGCGCATCGCGATCGATCGCCACCACCTGCTGGGAAAGGCGCAGTTCGATCCCATGCCTGGCAAAGAAATCCCCCTCAACCATCGACAGAGAGTCGGCGCTGCGTCCGGCAAAATAGTCAGAAAGATGCACGCGGTCATAGGCGGCGTATCGCTCCTCGCCAAAGACCACTATCTGGTATTGCTGATGCAGATTGTGTTTTACGCACTCTTCCAGAAAATGGTGACCGACCATACCGTGCCCTACCACCACCAACGTTGGTTTTGTCATAGCGTTCTTTCCTGCAACCTGCGGCTGCGTTGTGAATCGATCGAACAGCCAGTCCGCCTGGGCGGGTTCTGACTGAGCCAGTAAGTCCGTGAAGGTTGCCGCGCTGCGGCACTCTCCCAGCAACAGCACGCCCGCAAGCCTGCCGTCGCGGATCAGTAATCGACGATAGTGCCGGGTCAGGGGATCCCAGCTGGTCCAGAGGGCATCCCCCTCTCCGGCCGCGACCTGACCGGCGCTGAAGAGCTCAATCTCTGTCACCTTCAGGCGCATTCCGCTTTCAGAGGCGGCAAAGGGTGCGCCATCTTCCCCTGCCAGCCGCGCCGCCAGCACCTCCGCCTGCGCCAGACAAGGGGCGACCACTCCCCAGGTCTGGCCGTCCAGTTCGCAACATTCGCCAATGGCGCTAACGCCCTCAATGGCGCTCTGCATCTGCTGGTTCACCAGGATGCCGCGCCCGCACGGGACCCCGCTCTCCTGGGCCAGCGCGATACGGGGTTTCACTCCCGTCGCCAGTAGCACGCGGGTGGCACAGAGGTCTCGCCCGGTGCTGAGCGTGACGTGCTGGGGGTGGATCTCGCGGATGGCGCACTCCAGCTCGCTGTGAATACCGCGCTCGCTCAGGGCCTCTTCCAGCAAGGCCCCGGCCTGCTGATCCAGCTGCTGATCCATCAGCCAGGGGCCGCGATGCACTAAAGTGACGTTGTCACAGCTTCGTTTCAACGCCGCGGCGGCTTCAACGCCGAGCACCCCGCCGCCCAGCACCACCGCAGGGCCAGGGGTCGAGAGAATGGCTTCAACATCGGCCTGGGTACGAAAGGTAAAAACATGCGGATGGTGACTGCCCGGGATCGGCGGCACGATGGGCTGCGAGCCGGTGGCGAATACAAGTTCATCCCACGCCAGACTACGCGCATCGGTATGAAGTAAACGGGCCGCGATATCGACCCGAACCACCTGCTCGCCGTTGATGACCTCGACCCCGCGCTGTTGATACCAGTCGTCATCGTGATAACCGATGTCGGCAAACGCCTTCTCGCCCCCCAGTACCGGTGAAAGCTGAATGCGGTTATAGGCGTGACACGGCTCATCGCCGATCGCGGTGATAGTAAAGCGACCTGGAGCACGGGCTGTCAGTGCCTCAATCAGTCGCGTTGCCGCCATGCCGTTGCCGATGATGACCAGTCGCATAGAGAGTCCTCAGGCCGCTTTCGGCTGTTTTTCGTAGAGAAAGTGCAGGATCTGCTGACGCATGTGGTGATACCGGCTATCGTCCGCCAGCTGCACCCGGTTGCGCGGGCGCGGCAGGTCGACGCGCAGGATCTCCCCCACCGTCGCCGCCGGGCCGTTGGTCATCATCAGCACCCGGTCCGAGAGCAGCACCGCCTCGTCGACGTCGTGAGTAATCAACACAATGGTGGTGTTAAGCGCCTGCTGAATGTTCATCACGGAGTCCTGCAGATGGGCACGGGTCAGGGCATCAAGCGCGCCGAACGGCTCATCCATTAGCAGGACTTTTGGCTTCATGGCCAGCGCCCGGGCGATGCCGACACGCTGCTTCATACCGCCCGAGATCTCCCCCGGGCGCTTGTGCAGGGCGTGCCCCATCTGCACGCGGTCGAGATTGTGCTCAATCCACTCTTTACGCTCAGCCTTGCTCATGGTGCGGCGAAAGACCTGATCCACCGCCAGCGCCACATTGTCGAAGCAGGTGAGCCACGGCAGCAGAGAGTGATTCTGGAAGACCACCGCCCGCTCCGGCCCCGGCCCGGCAATTTCGCGGTTATCGCAAATCAGTCCCCCTTCGGTGGGCAACGTAATCCCGGCAATCAGATTTAGCAGCGTCGATTTCCCGCAGCCGGAGTGGCCAATCAGGCTGACAGTTTCCCCTTCGTGGATATCGAACGAGACATTCTGCAGCGCCAGAAACTCGCCGCTGGCGGTGGAAAAACGCTGGCTAACGGCCTGGACCTGAATTAATGGTTTCATGTGCGCTCCTTATTTATCCTGCCAGCTGAAGCGGCGGGCGATGAGCATTAGCCCCTGCTCCAGCAGTAACCCGACCACGCCGATAATGACGATGGCGATGAGAATGTTTTCAACGTTGAGGTTGTTCCACTCGTTCCAGATCCAGAAGCCGATACCCAGTCCGCCGGTTAGCATCTCGGCGGCGACAATCACCAGCCAGGCAATACCAATTGAGAGGCGCACCCCGGTGAGTACCGCAGGCAATACGGCGGGGAAGAGAATGCGGCGCATCACGGTCCACTCGGAGAGTTGCAGCACCCGCGCCACGTTGAGGTAGTCCTCCGGTATGCGGCGTACCCCCTCGGCGGTGTTGATCACCATCGGCCAGATAGAGCAGATAAAAATGGTCCAGCTGGAGGCCGGTTCGGCTTTCTGGAATAGCAGCAGACCAATCGGCAGCCAGGCCAGCGGACTGACCGGGCGCAGCAGCGCGACAAGCGGGGTGAACATGCGTGAGAAGAAGACAAAACGGCCAATCAGGAAGCCAAGAGGGATCCCCACCAGCGCGGCGAGGCCGAACCCCACCGCCACGCGCTGCAGCGAGGCCAGCACATTCCAGCCGATACCCATGTCGTTTGGCCCGTCACGATAGAACGGATCTGCAAACAGGGTTCGCGCCGACTCCAGAGTGCTGAGCGGCGTAGGGAAACCTTTACTGTTGATGGCGGCCAGCTGCCAGCAGAGCACCAGCAACCCAAGACCCAGTACGGCCGGGATAAGCTGTTGTAAAAAACCGTTCATTCGGCGGGCAAATGCCGGGGCGCGCCGACGCACCTGAACCGGCGGCAGCGTAATGACTTCCCCGGTGACGGGCGTCTCCACCGCCGCTTTGGTGTTTTGCAGATGTTTCATATCAGGCCTCCGTACGGTGAATGGCAAAATTGCGGGCATAGGCTTTCGGATCGGTTCCGTTCCAGACGGTGCCGTCCATCAGGGTGCTACTGCGCATGGGTGAAGTGGGTGCGGTGATCCCGCCGACTGCCGTGGCGGCCTCCTGCCAGATATCAGTGCGATTGATGCGGCTGGCGAGAGCGGCATAGTCCGGGTCGCTTTTCAACAACCCCCAACGGCGGAACTGGGTCAAAAACCACATGCCATCGGAGTGCCAGGGATAGCTGACTGCCCCCTCGTCAAAAAAGCGGATCGGGTGACTATCCTGCCAGCGGTCGCCAAGGCCGTTATCGTACGCCCCCAACATTCGGCCCGTGAGATACTGCTCTTTCGTATTGAGCCAGGCCCGGCGGGCAAGAATTTGCGCGGTTTCGCGTTTATTCTCCGGCGAGGCGTCGATCCAGCGTTGCGCCTCCATTACGGCACAGACCAGCGCCCGGGCGGTATTGGGGTGCTGCGCTACCCATGCGCTGCGGGTACCAAGAATTTTTTCAGGGTGATCTGGCCAGATCGCCTGGCTGGTGGCGGCGGTAAAACCAATTCGGTCGTTGATGGCGCGGGCGTTCCACGGCTCGCCGACGCAAAAGCCCACCATGTTGCCGATGCGCATGTTCATCACCATCTGCGGGGGCGGCACCACCACGGTGCGCACATCGTTAAAGGGGTTAATTCCCGCGCTTGCCAGCCAGTAGTAGAGCCACATGGCATGCGTGCCGGTGGGAAAGGTATGGGCGAAGGTGTAGGTCCCCGGCGCCTGCTGCGAGACCTGCTTGTGCAGCCCTTCGGCATCCCGTATCCCCTGCTCCGCCAGATCCATCGACAGGGTAATAGCCTGGCCGTTCTGGTTCAGGGTCATCAGGTTCGCCATCGGCGTGGCCTTACCGGCAATCCCCAGCTCCAGGCCATACAGCAGGCCATAGAGAATGTGGGCCGCGTCCAGCTCGCCCGCGACCAGCTTGTCTCGCACCGCCGCCCAGCTCGCCTCTTTGGTGGGCACGATGGTGATCCCATATTTTTTATCGAACCCTTTGAGGGCCGCGATAGCCACCGGGGCGCAGTCCGTCAGCGGAATAAATCCGACGCGTACGGTTTCCAGTTCTGGCTTATCTGAGCCTGCAGCCCAGGCCGCCTGCATGATGCCGGGTAACATCATCGCCCCGCCTGCCAGCGCGCTGGCCTGTAAAAATCGCCGTCTCGTCCACTCCACCATGCCCACTCCTGAAAAAAAGCCAAAAAAAAGCGTCCGACAGTGCCGAAGCACTGCAGGACGCCTTTATCCCGAAGACTGACGCGCCGCCGTTGGCACGTCGTCGAAAAATGGTTAATGAGTTAATGCAAAGGTGATGCCAGCTTTTAACGGCTTCATTTCCGGGCTTTTTCACGCCAGGCGGAAGCAAAACGCACCCCAACCATGCAGCAAATGCCCACAGACCGTGCAACTACTCTTTTGGTGTTACCTGCCAGAGTGCCTTAACGGTGAGCAGCGCCCGGGCGATATCCACCATGCGCTGGTTCTTGTCCATCGCTATCTTACGCAGCTGACACCAGGCCTGATCTTCGCTCATCTGCTGATGAGTCATCAGCACGCTTTTGGCTTTATCGATGATCTTGCGCTCCTCCAGGGTGTCGCGCATCGATGCCAGCTGCTGCGATAGCTGCTCTATCTCGCGCGCCTGCTGGCGAACCAGCGGTAAGAGTGGCTGAACAGGATAGTGGCCGAGGGGCTCATTGACCGCCGCAGCTTCCGGCGGGTAGTCCTCGGCGTGGGTAATCAGCCGATCGACGGCAATCATCAGATCGGCAATGAGCAGCTCTTCCTGGCTGCGCAGGTGTTCCAGCCGCTCGGTCAGCAGTGAAAACCAGTGCAGGGCCAGCACGCCGTTGTCCGCAGCAGGCTGTCGGGTGCAGGCCAGACGACGCAGCTGTTCCGCCTCCGCGCCGGGGGTGCTTAAGGTGAAATGCTCCTGCAACTGCTGAGGGGTAAGTGAGAGAAAAACGTCAAAGCAGGCCTGCTGGCCATCGATGCGGTCCACCAGCGTCTGGCGCATCTCGTCGCTGAAGAAGCCCTGCGTAAAGCCGATGGCCCCCAGCGCCCGCTCCTGCCCGACCAGCTCTTTGCCCTGCATCAGACTATAAAGGGCAACAAAACGGCCCGCGATTTGCGGATCGTCAATGCTATCATTGAGTTGCGGCACGATACTGAGCAGGTGGCGCAGCGTGCGGCTATAGTGCTCCATGGCGCGGTCAGCCGCCAGGGTGCGGGCCATAATCTGTTCGCGCAGGGTGGGCAACTGTTCAAGATGATGCAGGGCATGGGCCACGCGCTCACAGAGCGCGGCGCTGGCCATCAGCGGTGAGCCCAGCGCCTGCTGTAAAGCGAGCAGCTGTTCATCCACCAGCGCGCGGCTGGCTTTACACTCCGGGGCATACAGCGCACCCTGTGAACAGAGCCAGATATTCGAGGCGCCGCGTTCGCACTGGAGCATATGCGCCAGATGGCTAATGCGGCTGACCAGCGTACCCAGCTGTGCCAGTTTGCACAGCTGCTGTTTACGCATCAATTTTGCGTGCTGTAACCATTCGGTGGCGCCGGGTGGACTGCCCGTTATTTTCATCATGCTTACTCTCCCGGGTCGGTGGTATCAGGATCAGTAAGCAATAACCGTGCCTTATCATTTAACAGGAGAAATTATGCAGAAGATCGTGATTATCGCCAACGGGGCGGCCTACGGAAGTGAATCCCTGTTCAACAGCCTGCGTCTGGCCATCGCCCTGCGTGAACAGGACAACGCGCCGGAGCTGAAGCTGTTTTTAATGTCTGATGCGGTCACGGCAGGGCTGCGCGGCCAGAAGCCTGCGGAGGGGTATAACATTCAGCAAATGCTGGAGATCCTGACGGCGCAAAATGTGCCGGTTAAACTCTGCAAAACTTGCACCGATGGGCGTGGCATCACGGCGCTACCGCTGATTGACGGCGTGGAGATCGGGACGCTGGTTGAGCTGGCGCAGTGGACTCTGTCCGCCGATAAAGTATTAACTTTCTAATAATAACCTTCAGTAGATATATTTTTCTTATGGACGCGGTTGCAGCATCAAGTTTGCCTCTGGGTTGCCGATAGGCTCTTTACAATCACTCAGCAGGTATTTCACTTATGTTCAGGTCAATTCGCGCACGCATTATCGCGGCGGCAGTCGGGTGTCTGTTCGTCGCGTTACTTCTTAACACCGTAATCAACTACCAGGTCACCCGCCTGGATAACCTGCAAACACAGCGCGATATGCTCGCCAGCAGCGGCTCTAGTCATAGCCTCGCCATTGGCGACTGGGTTGCGACCAAAATGACCGCAATTACCTCCCTGCAAAACGTGGCCCTGACCGAAGATCCAGTACCGGTCTTCAAACAGCTGGCGCTGGCAGCGGGTTTTAGTAACGTCTATGTGGGCTATGCGACGAAAACCGCGAAATTTTCTGACCCGACCGGCGTGCCCGCCGATTACGACCCCACCGTACGCCCGTGGTATCAGCAGGTGCTGAATGCCGACGCACCGGCGGTAACGGCCCCCTACGTGGATGCCGGCACCGGTAAACTGGTGGTCACCTTCGCAGTACCGGTTAAAGAGAACGGGACGCTGAAAGCCGTCGTGGCGGGGGATGTGGTGATGGACAGCGTGGTGGCGAACGTGCGCGAGATCCATCCCACGCCGGCCAGCAGCGGCCTGCTGGTCAACAGCGATGGCAGCGTCATTGCCGCCAGCGATCCGGCTCTGACGCTGAAACCCTTTGCAGAAGCCATCAGCGGTGCCGACCTCAATGCCCTGAAAAAAGGGGAAACCTCTACCGGCCTGCTGAAAGGCGCCGAGAAGAACTTTGCCGCCACGCCGATCCCGGGTACCCAGTGGATGCTGGTGGTGGCTTTGGATCAGCACGATGCCACCAGCGGTATGCGCTCGATGCTGAAAGCCTCCGCCCTGTCGCTGGTGATTTTGATCCTGCTCGCCGGCGCGGTAGTGCACGTCACCATTGCCCGCCTGCTTAAACGCCTGTCGGAAATTCGCGACGCCATGCACGCCATCGCCAACGGCACCAACGATCTCTCCCAGCGCCTGCCAGAGCAAGGCCAGGACGAAGTGGCCGAGATTGCCCACGCCTTTAACGCCTTTAGCGACAAGCTGTCGGTGGTGATGGCCCAGCTGCGCGACGCCAGCGCGTCGGTGAAAACCGCCGCCCAGGAGATTGCCGCCGGGAACCACGACCTTTCTGGCCGCACCGAGCAGGCGGCCTCAAGCCTGCGTGAAACCGCCAGCGCTGTCGAGCAGATCACCGCCTCGGTGGCGCAGTCGACGGAGTCGGCGGTACAAGCAAACGATCAGGCCTCCCGTGCCACCGAAGCCGCCTCGCGCGGTGGCAATGTGGTGTCTCAGGCGATCACCACCATGCAGTCTATTGAGAGCGCCTCGGCCAAAATTGGGGATATCACCAGCGTCATCGACGGTATTGCCTTCCAGACCAATATTCTGGCGCTGAATGCCTCGGTGGAAGCGGCGCGCGCCGGTGAGCAAGGGCGTGGGTTTGCTGTGGTGGCGGGCGAAGTGCGTAATCTGGCCAGCCGCAGCGCCCAGGCGGCGAAAGAGATCAAATCCCTGATCGACTCAACCACCCAGAGTGTGGCTACCGGCTCGCGTTATGTGCACCTGGCGGGTGAGAGCATGCAGGAGATCGTGGCCAGTATCGGCAGTGTGTCCGGCATCATGCACCAGATCACCGTCGCCACTCACGAGCAGATGAAAGGGATTCAGGAGATTAACCACGCGGTGAATCATCTTGACCGGATGGTGCAGCAGAACGCCGAGCTGGTTGTACAATCTGCCGCTGCCGCCAGCGCACTGCAGGGCCAGGCGGGCGAACTGGCTGAAACGGCCGGGCATTTCCGCATTTAATCTTAATCTGACGCGCATTCACCGTGAAAATGCGCGTCAGTGAAGCCCTTTCAGAAAGATTGTCATTTTTGTTTAAGGCTTATTCTTTTTTTTGATCAAAATCAGCACTCCAACCCCACCCCTTTGGTGTTATGCAGCGAGTGGATTGTGAACAACATCACGCTCAGGATTAACCGCAGGGAGCGCGTTTTTTCGCATAACGGGGTAAAAAATGGCACTGGTGAAAACAAGTTTAAAACTCTTTGGTGGGGATACGGTGGTGGTGCGCTGCTCAGAGCGTTGTCATATCCATCTGATGAACAGCAAGGCGCCGCAGAAAACGCAGGCAGATATACTCAGCGTACAAAACCGGGATAATGCCTGGCTGACGGTGCCCTATACCGGCACCTGGGAGGTATTAATCGATAGCCATAGCCAGTCGCTGGAGCACTCGATTAGTTTTGTGGCTGCTTAATGCGAAAACGCCCGGCTTACCGGGCGTTTTTTCAGGCGTAACCGGGGCGCAGATGGCTCTCCGGCGGGGTACAGTCCAGTAACGCTCGCACCTTCATTACCAGCTCATTCAGACACTCATCCTGCATTCCCAGACGCGTCAGCTCCTGGTCGAGTGAGAAAAGATATTGTGCGTTCGTGCCCAGCGGCCCGCTGGCGGCAGCGATCAATGGGGCGATAACCTGCGTGCGGGTATCAGATTCATACAGAGGATGCCGCGGATCCATAATGAACACCAGCGCGTTAACGGTACGACCATCGTCAAGTTCCAGTTTGCACCAGCTCGGCATATAGCAGCCGGTGATCATCTCGCGTTTCCACAGCAGCGCCAGCTCCTCTTCAAGAGCGGTATCGGGTAGACGGTAGGCCACCCCCGTGGTGCGTCCGCCCTCTTTCAGTGCAAGCATGCGTCCCGGCTGACAGGCGCTACCGCGTCCTGCCGTCAGGCGCAGACAGAACGCACGGTGCCAGCCCGGTAGCGTACCGGTGGCCGACTCGACAAATTCCAGCGCCGGGTTCCACATTAACGAACCATAGCCGAAGATCCAGACCGGACCCGCGTCCGGACGGCAGGCCAGCGTGGCCGCAAGCGACGCCGCACGCTGTTCAGCCGACCAGAGAAGCGACTCTTCAATCGCACCGAAGGCCGTTTTGCAATCGGCCTTCATTAAGAAATCTCGCGTTAACACATTGCACCTCCGCCACTGCATGCCTCCTTGCGACAACTTTTTTTGAACCATCCAGGTCTTTTTACTGCTCATTTAGAAAGCAGTTCCAGTGACGATATGCAATTCCCTCGCCGCTTGCAACCCGGCGGTAGATTAATCGCCTTATTCGTCAAAGTTTGCAGTGTTGCGGTGTGATAGCGCTCACGCCTGACGCGCGTTTAGCGCTTTTTATGCCACTTATCGTCCTCTCCCTTCTCGTAATCCTGTTTGACGGCGGCCCAGGCGACCTTATGCGCCGTCTCCTCCCGGCTGTCATCACCCCGGCGATCATCCTTATCTTTATATTGATCCCAGGCGCTATTGAAGGCCTCTTTATAGATCTCCTGCGCATGGGCAGGAAGCACATGCTGAACACTATCGGGTAAATCGCTTTTTGATTTATAGGGCATTGTGAACCTCTCTTTTTCTGAACTTATTAAGTGTGGTAGACAACGCCAAATGGCGCCAGAAAAAGAAAGTAACTGTTCGAAAACGATTTATAATTAATTGTTATTCATTATTTATTTAGAAAAGATGCTGAATAATAGCTTCTTTGCTCTAAAAAACTTAAAAACCGTAAAATCAAGTAAAGCATCATCAGAAATTGACTGAATTCTGTTAACTTATTGACCTTCAGTTTCTATCTATAATTACAAGCACCTGCATTGATGGAGAAACACATGACAACCACACATGAGGCGGTTAAGACCCGCCACAAGGAGACGTCACTCATTTTCCCGGTGCTGGCACTGGCTGTGCTGTACTTCTGGGGAAGCACACAGTCACTGCCAGTGGTCATCGGCATTAATATCCTGGCGCTGGTGGGGATCCTTTCTAGCGCATTCAGCGTGGTACGCCATGCGGATGTTCTGGCCCACCGTCTCGGCGAACCTTACGGCTCGCTCATTTTAAGCCTTTCCGTTGTTATTCTGGAAGTTAGCCTGATTTCCGCGCTGATGGCGACGGGCGACGCCGCGCCGACATTAATGCGCGATACGCTCTATTCCATCATCATGATTGTGACCGGCGGCCTGGTGGGCTTTTCGCTGCTGCTGGGTGGGCGCAAATTTGCCACCCAGTATATGAACCTGTTCGGAATCAAACAGTATCTGATCGCCCTCTTCCCGCTGGCGATTATTGTGCTGGTCTTTCCGATGGCGTTACCGGGCGGCAACTTCACCACCGGGCAAGCCCTGCTGGTGGCGCTGATCTCGGCGGCCATGTATGGCGTGTTCCTGCTTATTCAGACCAAAACGCACCAGAGTCTGTTCGTCTATGAACATGAAGATGACGGCGACGATCCGCACCACGGTAAGCCTTCCGCCCACAGTAGCCTGTGGCATGCCGTCTGGCTAATCGTGCACCTGATTGCCGTGATTGCGGTGACCAAAATGAATGCCAATCCGCTGGAGGCGCTGCTCACTGAGCTGAACGCGCCGGTGGCCTTTACCGGCTTCCTGGTGGCGCTGTTGATACTCTCCCCGGAAGGGCTGGGTGCGCTGAAAGCGGTATTAAATAACCAGGTGCAGCGCGCCATGAACCTCTTCTTCGGTTCAGTGCTCGCCACCATCTCCCTGACGGTACCCGTGGTGACCCTGATTGCCTTTATCACCGGCAATGAGCTGCAGTTCGCTCTGGGCGCACCAGAGATGATCGTAATGGTCGCCTCGCTGCTGCTGTGCCAGATTTCCTTCTCTACCGGGCGTACCAACGTGCTGAACGGTGCCGCGCATATGGCCCTGTTTGCCGCCTACCTGATGACAATATTCGCCTGAGTGCGTACCTGGCTTCAGGCCAAAAAAAACCCGCCGAGGCGGGTTTTTTTATTAGTTGCTGGTATCCAGCTCTTCAAAGTTCTTGACCAGATCGTCAATCGCTTTGATCTGTTTCAGGAATGGCTCCAGCTTATCCAACGGCAGCGCGGACGGGCCGTCGCATTTTGCGTTGGCTGGATCCGGGTGCGCTTCGATAAACAGACCGGCCAGACCGGTTGCCATCCCGGCGCGCGCCAGTTCAGTCACCTGGGCGCGACGGCCGCCAGAGGCGGCACCAAACGGGTCGCGGCACTGCAGCGCGTGGGTGACGTCAAAGATCACCGGCGACTGGTTAGAGACGTTCTTCATGACGCCAAAGCCCAGCATATCGACAACCAGGTTGTCATAACCGAAGTTCGCCCCACGGTCACACAGAATAACCTTGTCGTTACCGCCTTCGATGAACTTATCGACGATATTCCCCATCTGACCAGGGCTTACGAACTGCGGCTTCTTCACGTTAATTACGGCGCCGGTCTTCGCCATCGCTTCGACCAGGTCGGTCTGACGGGCAAGGAACGCAGGCAGCTGAATGACGTCAACCACGTCTGCGACTGGCTGCGCCTGTGCGGATTCGTGTACGTCGGTAATGATCTTCACGCCGAAAGTCTGCTTCAGCTCCTGGAAAATTTTCATCCCCTCTTCCAGGCCCGGGCCACGGTAAGAGTGAATAGAGGAGCGGTTGGCTTTATCAAAAGAGGCTTTGAACACATACGGGATGCCCAGCTTCTGGGTCACGGTCACGTAGTGTTCGCAGATACGCATGGCGAGGTCACGAGACTCCAGAACGTTCATGCCGCCGAACAGCACGAACGGCAGGTCGTTCGCTACATTAATGTCGCCAATGCTAACCACTTTTTGTTTCATAGGATTGCCTTATTCAAAGGTGAATCGGAATTATGATTAATGCAGTGTAATCGGTTTGTGCGCGATGGAGTTGATCTGCGCGCGAATCATCTCGCTGATCGGATCTTCCGGGCACTGTTCCACGAAATAGCTCAGATCGTTCAGCGCGACGTGGTCGCACTCCAGTTGAACGTAAATCAGGCCACGATCGCGGATTTCATAAGGGTCTTCCGGATTGAACTGTAACAGCACTTCACTGGCCCGTAAGGCCAGCTCCATCTGCCGCTCTTCCATCAGTGCGGACTTGAGGGTATCCAGCAATTTGCGGATCACCTCGGCGTTGTCGGCTTCGTCCAGATCTTCATTGAACAGCTCAGCCACCGGGCTGATGTTCCCCTTTAACCAGACGTCGAGGGTGTGCTCGTTGAGCGTCTCGCCGTTAAAGGGATTGATTAACCACATTTCGCCGTCCAGCCACTCGCCGCGCAGAATCATCTGCGTCGGGAAAATGACCGGCACCAGTGGAATATCCAGACGGTGGGCCACCCAAAGGAAAATGGCCCCCAGCGACACCGCGCTTCCCTGGCGGTGTTTCAGAACCTGGTCCAGCCACAGGGCATCCGACAGACGATAAACGCCACGTTTATCGCCGAATCCCCATTCGCCATAGAAAAGCGAAATCAGCTTTTCCAGTTGCCACTCCTGTGGACGTGCTTCGCTAATTTCTTCGCGCGCCAGGCTGGCGAGATGTTCCAGTTCATCGTAGACATACTGCGCGTTGAAATCATCGCGGATTATCTCGGATATCTGGACCATTCCATCGCACAACGGCACTTTGTTAAATTCGAAATCGGCTAAGGACTTCATACTTACCCCAGTAACGGTATTCTTGTGGTGGCGAGTTTAATGATGATGTACAGCACCACCAGCCCCAGCAAAAAGGCGATAAACCCCGCCTGCTGGCTGCGCGGACGACGTCGCCCCAGCGCAATAAAACCCAAAACGATGTAGATGATAACGCCAAACAGCTTCTCAGTCAGCCATCCCCCTTCTTGCATAAAGGGTAGATAGCCCGTTTTCCACATTAAACCGACCCCGGAAAAAAACAGGACGGTATCAACGCAGTGCGGCGCAACGCGTACCCAGCGGGCGTTTATCAGCGCATTATTGCTGTAACGCCACCAGTACCGCAGGATGAAAAAACTGATGGTGAGTACCACGGCAGAAATATGCAGGGTGATTAACAGACTAAAACTCATGCCCGTTTTCCCAGCGTCAGGCGTTCATTGCCGCCGTAGTCACGACAGGTCTCCACCGAGGTATAGCCTGCCGCACAAAAGCGTTCACGTACCGCTTCGCCCTGCGTCCAGCCATGCTCCAGTAACAGCCAGCCGTCTGGCTGCAAGTGGTGACGCGCTCTGGTAATGATGTGGTCAAGATCGGCCAGCCCCGCATTGGCCGCCACCAGTGCGGTCAGCGGCTCAAAGCGCACATCGCCCTGCGACAGATGCGGGTCGAGCTCATCGATATAGGGCGGATTGCTGACGATCATTGAGAATGTCTGGTTGCCCAGCGCACTGAACCAGCTACTGCAAAGGACGGTGACGTTGCTTAAGGCGTGGCGGGCCACATTGCGTTGCGCCAGCGCCACCGCATCGGGCATCAGGTCGACGGCGGTGATAGCGCAATCGGGCCGCTCGCTGGCCAGAGCCAACGCGATAGCACCGGTACCGGTGCCGAGATCGAGAATCTCGCAGGGGGTTGCAGGCAGACGCGCCAGCGCCTGCTCCACCAGACACTCGGTATCCGGACGCGGGATCAGCGTGGCCGCAGAGACATACAGCGGTAGCGACCAGAACTCACGCTCGCCGACCAGATGCGCCACCGGCTCGCCGGTTTTGCGTCGGGCCAGCAGTTCATCCAGCTGCGCCTGCTGTTCAGCCGTCAGTGGCGTTTCACCGAACGCGAGAATATAGGTGCGTGCCTTGCCGGTCACATGCTCCAGCAGGATCTCGGCGTCGCGGCGGGGGCTTTCGCTCTCCGCCAGCGCTGCAATAGCCTGCTGTAGCCAGTGGTGAAAATCCATTAATCCTGCTCTGCCAACGCCGCCAGCTGATCGGCCTGGTACTCCTGCACGATGGGCTCAATCAGGGCGTCGAGCTTGCCTTCCATGGTCTCATCCAGACGGTAGATGGTGAGGTTAATACGGTGGTCAGTCACGCGACCCTGCGGGAAGTTGTAGGTACGGTTACGATCGCTGCGATCGCCGCTACCCAGCAGGTTACGGCGGGTAGAGGCTTCAGCCTGCTGGCGTTTTGCCACCTCAGCCGCATGGATACGCGCACCCAGCACCGACAGCGCTTTGGCTTTGTTTTTGTGCTGTGAACGTTCATCCTGACACTCCACCACGATCCCGGTGGGCAGGTGGGTAATACGGATTGCAGAATCGGTGGTGTTAACGTGCTGGCCACCCGCGCCGGAGGAGCGGAAGGTATCGATACGCAGATCGGCCGGGTTGATGTCCGGCAGTTCCGCTTCAGGCAGTTCCGGCATCACCGCCACGGTGCAGGCGGAGGTATGGATACGGCCCTGAGATTCAGTCGCCGGCACGCGCTGCACGCGATGGCCGCCAGATTCAAACTTCAGACGGCCATAGGCACCGTCGCCGCTGATCTTGGCGATCACCTCTTTATAGCCACCGTGTTCGCCCTCGCTGGCGCTCATGATCTCCACGCGCCAGCGACGGGACTCCGCATAACGGCTGTACATCCGGAACAGATCGCCGGCAAAAAGCGCCGCTTCATCACCGCCGGTTCCGGCGCGCACTTCCACAAACGCATTGCGTTCGTCGTCCGGATCTTTTGGCAGCAACAGCACCTGCAGCTCTTGTTCCATCTCTTCGGAACGGGCCCTGGCCTCCTGCAGCTCTTCCTGCGCCATTTCGCGCATTTCCGGATCGTCGAGCATCATCTGCGCCGTTTCAATATCTTCCTGAACCTGCTGCCAGGCGGTAAAGCAACGCGCAACATCGCTGAGCTGCGCATATTCACGCGACAGAGCGCGAAAACGCTCCTGATCGGCAATGGTCGCGGCATCGCCGAGCAGAGCCTGAACTTCTTCATGACGCTCGTGCAGAGCTTCCAGTTTGGCGACGATAGAGGGCTTCATAGGCGTAAGTGCACCTTGTTATAAAATTGGGGGTAGAGGGCGCTATTCCAGCCCGAGGCTGTCGCGCAGAATATTCAGGCGTTCGTCATCCCCGTCACGGGCGGCCTGTTGAAGTGATTTGGTTGGTGCATGGATAAGACGATTCGTCAGTTTCCACGCCAGATCCTGCATGATGACCTGCGGATCGCCGCCCTGTTCGAGGGCTGCCATCGCTTTTGCCGTCAGTTCATTGCGAACCTGTTCAGCCTGGCCACGGTATTCACGGATAGTCTGGCTGGCGCTTTGTGCCCGCAGCCAGGCCATAAATTCGCTGGTTTCTTGCTCGACGATAGTCTCTGCCTGCACCGCCGCCGCCTTACGCTGGGCAAGGTTGTGCGAAATGATGCTCTGCAGATCATCCACGCTGTATAAATACGCGTTAGCCAGCTTGCCTACTTCCGGTTCGACATCGCGCGGGACGGCGATGTCCACCAGCAGCATCGGCTGATTACGACGCGATTTTAGGGCGCGCTCCACCATGCCTTTGCCAATAATAGGCAGCGGGCTGGCGGTAGAGCTGATAATAATATCCGCCTCCTGCAGGCGCGCGTCGATATCGCTCAACGAGACCACTTCGGCCCCGACCTCCTCTGCCAGCGCTTGCGCACGTTCGCGGGTGCGGTTGGCGATGATCATCTTTTTGACTTTGTGTTCGCGCAGGTGACGGGCGACCAGTTCAATGGTCTCCCCTGCGCCAACCAGTAAAACGGTGACCGTGGAGAGCGATTCAAAGATTTGACGCGCCAGAGTACAGGCAGCAAAAGCAACAGATACCGCACTGGCACCAATGTCGGTTTCGGTTCGCACTCGCTTGGCGACAGAGAATGATTTCTGGAACATGCGCTCCAGTTCGCTGGCCTTCAGATGCCCTTTCTGGGAATCCGCAAAGGCTTTTTTAACCTGCCCGAGGATCTGCGGCTCGCCAAGCACCAGTGAATCCAGGCCGCTGGCGACGCGCATTAAATGGCTGACCGCGTCGTTGTCGTGGTGCCAGTAAAGGCTATTTCGCAGCTCATCTTCGTTCAGATTATGGTATTCACATAGCCAGCGAATGAGCGCTTCGTGCAGGTTATCCTGCTCCTCTACGCTCAGGTACAGCTCGGTACGGTTGCACGTCGACAGCACCACGCCGCCCTGCACCATCGGTTGGGCAAGGAGGCTCTCCAGCGCCTGGTCGAGATTATCCGGCGAAAACGTAACGCGTTCTCGCAGTGAAACCGGGGCTGTTTTGTGGTTAATACCGAGTGCTAAAAGGGTCATGTGAGCGGGAGTAGTACCAGCGTTAATAAGGTTAGCAGGTCGCATCATACAGGATGCGCGAGATCAATAAAAGAGACAGCCCCCTTTCGGAGTAATAGCTTAGATCGCGCTTTGAGATAATTTGAACGTAGACGCTACCACGACGGGACGCTAGCATTAACAGTTATAACTGCCACGTATCTCAAGGATTTGTCATCATTATGACCAGAATGATTCGCCTGCTGCCCCTGGCCGCGCTGGTGCTTACTGCATGTTCGATTACTCCGCCAAAAGGTCCGGGTAAAAGCCCTGATTCGCCTCAGTGGCGCCAGCATCAGCAAGAGGTGCGTTCGTTAAACCAATACCAGACCCGTGGCGCCTTCGCCTACCTGTCCGATCAGCAGAAAGTCTACGCCCGCTTCTTCTGGCAACAGACCGGCCAGGATCGCTATCGTCTGCTGCTGCTGAACCCGCTGGGCAGCACCGAAATGGAGCTGCTTGCCCAGCCCGGTACCGTGCAGATCACCGACAATAAAGGTCAGAAATATAGCGGAACGGACGCGGAAGAGATGATAGGTAAGCTGACCGGCATGCCGATCCCTATCAGCAGCCTGCGTCAGTGGATCCTGGGTCTGCCGGGCGATGCCACCGATTACAAACTCGACGACCAGTATCGCCTGAGCCAGGTAAATTACAGCCAGAACGGTAAAAACTGGAAAGTGGTTTACGGCGGCTATGACAATAGCGGCAAAACGGCGCTACCCTCCAGCCTGGAGCTGACCGAGGGCAGCCAGCGTATCAAGCTGAAAATGGATAACTGGATTGTCAAATGATGACCCACTGGCCCTCTCCTGCAAAACTGAACCTGTTTTTATACATTACAGGACAGCGTGCCGATGGTTATCACACGCTTCAGACGTTATTCCAGTTTGTTGATTATGGCGACACGCTCTCCGTTGCGTTGCGCCAGGATGGGCAACTCAACCTGCTGACCCCTATTGAAGGGGTGGAAAACGAAGACAACCTGATTGTGCGTGCGGCGCGCCTGCTGATGAACGCGGCGCAGCAGTCCGGTCGCCTGCCCGCCGGCAGCGGCGCGGATATTCGCGTTGAGAAGCGTCTGCCGATGGGCGGTGGACTGGGCGGCGGGTCGTCTAACGCCGCTACGGTGCTGGTGGTGTTGAATCATCTTTGGGGCTGCGGGCTCTCTGACGATGAGCTGGCCGAACTGGGCCTGACTCTTGGTGCCGATGTCCCGGTCTTCGTGCGGGGTCACGCGGCCTTTGCCGAAGGGGTGGGAGAAGTGCTCACGCCGGTGAATCCGCCGGAAAAGTGGTACCTGGTGGCCCATCCTGGCGTCAGCATTCCGACGCCGGTCATTTTCAAGGATCCGGGGCTAACACGTAATACGCCGGTGCGGTCAATAGAAACGTTATTAAATTGTGAATTCAGCAATGATTGCGAGGATATCGCAAGAAAACGTTTTCGCGAGGTTGATGCGGCGCTTTCCTGGCTGTTAGAATACGCGCCGTCGCGCCTGACTGGCACAGGAGCCTGTGTCTTTGCTGAATTTGACACAGAGACTGCTGCACGTCAGGTGCTCGAGCTGGCCCCGGAATGGCTGCACGGTTTTGTGGCGCGAGGTGTGAACATCTCCCCGCTACGACAGGCCATTCTGGCGCAACCTGAGTTTCGGTGACAACGTCACCCTGTTCCAGACGTTGCATCGCGCTCTTTAATACACCGCCTGGATAGCGTTCGCCTGGCCCGCACAGTTTTTGGCGAAGGTTATCCACCACTGGACGCATGCCTGAGGTTCTTCTCGTGCCTGATATGAAGCTTTTTGCTGGTAACGCCACCCCGGAACTAGCACAACGTATTGCCAACCGCCTGTACACTTCTCTCGGCGACGCCGCTGTAGGTCGCTTTAGCGACGGCGAAGTCAGCGTACAAATTAACGAAAATGTACGCGGTGGTGATATTTTCATCATCCAGTCCACCTGTGCTCCAACGAACGACAACCTGATGGAATTGGTTGTTATGGTCGATGCCCTGCGCCGTGCTTCTGCAGGCCGTATCACGGCTGTTATCCCTTACTTTGGCTATGCCCGCCAGGACCGTCGCGTCCGCTCCGCGCGTGTGCCAATTACCGCTAAAGTTGTTGCTGACTTCCTCTCCAGCGTAGGCGTTGACCGTGTTCTGACGGTTGACCTGCACGCTGAGCAGATCCAGGGCTTCTTCGACGTTCCGGTTGATAACGTATTCGGCAGCCCAATCCTGCTCGAAGATATGCTGCATCTCAACCTGGACAATCCTATTGTGGTTTCTCCGGATATCGGCGGCGTGGTTCGCGCACGTGCTATTGCCAAACTGCTGAACGACACCGACATGGCGATCATCGACAAGCGTCGTCCGCGCGCTAACGTCTCTCAGGTGATGCACATCATCGGTGACGTTGCTGGCCGCGACTGCGTGCTGGTTGATGACATGATCGATACCGGCGGCACCCTGTGCAAAGCCGCGGAAGCCCTGAAAGAACGTGGTGCTAAGCGTGTATTTGCTTATGCAACACACCCTATCTTCTCGGGTAATGCGGTAAACAACCTGCGCAACTCCGTTATTGATGAAGTTGTGGTTTGCGACACTATCCCGTTAAGTGATGAGATCAAGGCGCTGCCAAACGTGCGCACCCTGACCCTCTCCGGGATGCTGGCCGAAGCGATTCGTCGTATCAGCAACGAAGAATCTATCTCGGCTATGTTCGAACACTAATCGGACGCAGCCTGAAAACCCGCTACGGCGGGTTTTTTTGTCTGTGAGTTTTATTTGTATGATTAATGCCTCCTTCACCTGCCATTGATATGACAGATGATGCGCACACGGATGATGATTGTGAAAAACGCTTCCTCTCATGTTCTGCCCTTTCGCGCCCTCATCGACGCTTGCTGGAAAGAGAAGTACACCCTGTCGCGCCTGACGCGTGACCTGATAGCCGGGATCACCGTCGGCATTATCGCCATCCCGCTGGCGATGGCGCTGGCGATAGGCAGCGGCGTGGCACCGCAGTATGGCCTCTACACCGCCGCAGTGGCGGGGATCGTTATCGCCCTGAGTGGCGGATCGCGCTACAGCGTCTCCGGTCCCACCGCCGCCTTTGTCGTGATTCTCTATCCGGTTTCCCAGCAGTTTGGTCTTGCCGGCCTGCTGGTTGCCACCCTGATGTCAGGCGGATTTCTGATCCTGTTTGGCCTGGCGCGCTTCGGCAGGTTGATTGAGTACATCCCTCTTCCGGTGACCCTGGGCTTCACCTCCGGGATCGGGATCACTATCGGGACCATGCAGATAAAAGATTTTCTTGGCCTGCAGTTAACGCATGTGCCGGAACATTACTTGCAAAAGGTGGGCGCGCTGGCGATGGCGCTGCCGACGGTCAATCTGGGGGATGCCGCGATTGGCATCGTCACGCTCGGCACCTTAATTCTGTGGCCACGGTTAGGTATTCGCCTGCCGGGGCATCTTCCGGCGCTACTGCTGGGCTGTGGGGTCATGGGCGTAGTGAACCTGTTGGGTGGGCAGGTGGCCACCATCGGTTCGCAGTTCCATTATCTGCTGGCGGATGGCACGCAGGGCAACGGTATTCCGCAGCTGTTACCCCAGTTGGTTTTACCCTGGGATATGCCGGGTTCTGATTTCACCCTGAGCTGGGATTCCCTGCAAGCCCTGCTTCCCGCCGCGTTTTCAATGGCGATGCTGGGTGCTATCGAATCACTCCTGTGCGCCGTGGTGCTGGACGGCATGACGGGCACTAAACACAACGCCAACAGTGAACTGATAGGCCAGGGGCTGGGGAATATCGTTGCGCCGTTCTTTGGCGGGATCACCGCCACGGCCGCGATTGCCCGTTCTGCCGCCAACGTACGCGCCGGGGCGACGTCGCCCATCTCCGCGGTGATCCACGCCCTGCTGGTGATCCTCGCCCTGCTGGTGCTGGCACCGTTACTCTCATGGCTGCCACTCTCGGCGATGGCTGCCCTGCTGCTGATGGTGGCCTGGAACATGAGCGAGGCGCACAAGGTGGTGAACCTGCTGCGCCGGGCCCCGAAAGACGACATCATCGTGATGCTCATCTGTATGTCCCTGACCGTCTTGTTCGACATGGTGATAGCGATTAGCGTCGGGATCGTACTGGCATCCCTGCTCTTTATGCGCCGCATTGCCCGCATGACGCGACTTGCCCCGGTAAACGTCATTGTGCCCGACGACGTGCTGGTGCTGCGGGTTATCGGCCCGCTGTTCTTCGCAGCGGCAGAGGGGGTGTTTAATGACCTGGAGGCCCGAATCGTAAATAAACGCGTCGTGGTGCTGGAGTGGGACGCAGTGCCGGTACTGGATGCGGGCGGTCTGGACGCCTTCCAGCGCGTTGTGCAACGTCTGCCGGAAGGCTGTGAATTGCGGATCTGTAACCTGGAGTTCCAGCCGCTGCGCAGTATGGCGCGTGCGGGGATCCAGCCAGTTGCTGGCCGCTTGTCATTCTATCCGACCCGCGACGCAGCGTTAGAAACGTTATGAATAGCGGCGCTGCATCATGATGCCAATCGCCTGTTGTAGCCAGTCAAGCACTTCAGGCGTCATCCAGGTCCCTTTCATCAGATGGGGCTCCTGCTCCATCGCCTGGCGAAATTTCTGCTGCGTCACCGGGTCGGTCCCTGCATAGGACTGAAACAGTTCGAGCCACGTTTGCGCCAGAGCCTGCGCCTGTGGGCTCGCGGCTGACAGCCCTTCCCGACAGGCCTGGTGCAGTTCCGCCACCAGCGAGGGCCACTCCATCATCCGATCAAAGTAGTGGGCGCGGGTAAAGGCCATCTCCTGCGGGGTGAGATAGCGCTGCCAGATGGCGAGCTTGCTCTCGGCAAAGGCCCGGGTGATAAAATCGAGGATATTGGCGTTGATACCGGTCTGTTCGCGCATCTGCGGCTCCACGCTGTGCATCTCGTTCAGCCGGGTCAGAAACTCGGGCTTGCCGGCGGTGTCTTGCTCCAGCTGCGTCATCCAGCGGGTGGCTAATGCTGTCGCACGCGGATCATCCACCCCGACGCTCTCTTCCAGCAACGCCTGCGCCTCGGCAACCAGCCCGCTCCAGGTAGCGGCCAGCGCCTCTCCCTGTACGGCAAACGGCAACTGCTGTAACTCTTCTTTGCTAAACCAGCGATCGTACATATTCATTAACTCCAGCGTGTGTAGCCAGGACTCCAGATCGGGCTCGCCGCCGGCGGCCAGTTCGCAGCGCAGGCCAGCCAGCTGCTCTCGCAGGGTATGAATGCTGCGTAGTTGCTTATCCAGCAAGGCAATTTGCCCATCAAGCAGTTCAGCCATAGAGTGCGTATCCCGATCGAGGCAATCCTTTATCTCAGCAAGCTCCAGCCCGGCTTTAGCCAGCACCTGAATACGGTGCAGGCGCTGAACATCCGCCAGGTTATAGAGTCGGTAGCCTGCCGCACTTCTGGCAAAGGGGAGCAGTAAGCCTGTTTGTTCATAGTGGTGAAGTGTCCGGACGGTGATCCCCGCTCGCGTTGCCAACTGCCCAACCTGAATTAACATTGCTGCTCCTTTTTTCGCGCCATCGATGACACTGTGGATCCTGACGTTACGTGAGGGTCAAGGCAAGGGGCAAAAAAAAACGGCTCCCGCAGGAACCGTCTTGATGGCATCCCAGATTAACTGGGCTTATGTTGATCGCGGCGACAACGTTTGTCGTAGTGGCGTACCCACCAGTATTTGTCGCAGACCTGCTCATGGCCGCTGACGCGGGCTCCTGCGAGCCAGAGAACGGCGCCCAGGAAGATGCTCAGTATCGCGCCATGCGCAAAGTATTGTGGCAGGTTAAATTGCGGAAGCTGGTTTAAAATAGAGTAACCGACGCCCCCTACCATGACGATCAATCCCAACCCCATGAGCACGTTACCGAGTAACGAAGCGTTTCTGCGTTTCATGTGTCACCTCCGGAACTTTGGGTTGCAGGGTTAACTATCCCTAATCCTGATGTGCAAAGTATAGACAGCCCCCCTTTTATTGATTGCGGGAGCGATCACATTTATGCACTTTGAGTCAACAAAACTTTACAAATAACCTATTGAGCTACTTGAAAATCTAATGATTCATCGGGGCAATTATTCCATTCCCAAACATCGGGCGGCAGAATTTTGTCAAGCGGCGCGGCAGACAGTACACTACGCGCCAGACTTAGAACCCTCAGGAAGTTAAACGTGACGATTAAATTGATTGTCGGCCTGGCCAACCCTGGCGCGGAATATGCGGCAACCCGCCACAATGCGGGCGCATGGTATGTCGACCTGCTGGCTGAGCGGTTACGTGCCCCCCTGCGCGAAGAGCCGAAATTCTTCGGCTATACCTCCCGCATTAACCTTGCCGGCGCAGATGTGCGTCTGCTGGTGCCGACCACCTTTATGAATTTAAGCGGCAAAGCCGTGGCGGCAATGGCCACCTTTTATCGCATCAACCCGGACGAAATCCTGGTGGCGCATGATGAGCTCGACCTGCCGCCCGGCGTGGCGAAGTTTAAACTCGGTGGCGGCCACGGTGGCCATAACGGCTTAAAAGACATTATTAGCAAACTGGGCAATAACCCGAATTTCCACCGTTTGCGCGTCGGGATAGGCCATCCGGGCGATAAAAACAAAGTTGTAGGCTTTGTGTTAGGTAAACCTCCCGCCTCCGAGCAGAAATTGATCGACGACGCGGTTGACGAAGCGGTGCGTTGTACGGAGATCTGGATTAAAGAGGGCTTAACCAAAGCCACTAATCGTCTGCACGCTTTCAAAGCGCAATAAGCGGCGTCACGCCCCTTTTTTGCCCCGCGCGCTGCGGGTTACGTGTATAATAGGCGTAGTTATTTACTTTTCTTCGACTCGTTATGTTTAACGTGTTAAATATCAAGATATTAAGGTGATTCAGAAATGGGATTCAAATGCGGTATCGTTGGTCTGCCTAACGTTGGCAAATCCACCCTGTTCAATGCGCTCACGAAAGCGGGTATCGAAGCGGCTAACTTCCCGTTCTGTACCATTGAGCCAAACACCGGTGTCGTGCCGATGCCTGACTCACGCCTGGATCAGCTGGCAGAAATTGTTAAGCCACAGCGTATTCTGCCGACGACGATGGAGTTCGTGGATATCGCGGGGCTGGTAAAAGGGGCTTCTAAAGGTGAAGGTCTGGGCAACCAGTTCCTGACTAACATCCGTGAGACCGAAGCGATTGGCCACGTTGTGCGTTGCTTTGAGAACGACAACATTATCCACGTGAACAACAAAGTGGATCCGGCTGACGATATCGATGTTATCAACACCGAGCTGGCGCTGGCGGATCTGGATACCTGTGAACGTGCGCTGCAGCGCGTGCAGAAGAAAGCCAAAGGCGGCGACAAAGACGCGAAAGCGGAACAGGCTGCGCTGGAAAAATGTCTGCCACAGCTGGAAAACGCCGGCATGCTGCGTGCGCTGAAAAACTTGACCGATGAAGACAAAGCGGCGATCAAATACCTAAGCTTCCTGACTCTGAAGCCAACCATGTATATCGCAAACGTCAATGAAGACGGTTTCGAGAACAACCCTTACCTGGATAAAGTACGTGAAATCGCCGCTGCGGAAGGCTCCGTTGTGGTGGCGGTTTGTGCGGCTGTTGAATCCGACATCGCTGAGCTGGACGACGCCGACCGTGAAGAGTTTATGGCCGAGCTGGGTCTGGAAGAGCCGGGTCTGAACCGCGTGATCCGTGCGGGCTACCAGCTACTGAACCTGCAAACGTACTTCACCGCTGGCGTGAAAGAAGTGCGCGCATGGACCATCCCGGTAGGCGCAACGGCTCCGCAGGCGGCTGGTAAAATCCATACCGACTTCGAGAAAGGCTTTATCCGTGCACAGACCATCGCCTTCGACGACTTCATCACCTATAAGGGTGAGCAAGGGGCGAAAGAGGCCGGTAAGATGCGTGCGGAAGGGAAAGATTACGTAGTGAAAGATGGCGACGTGATGAATTTCCTGTTCAACGTCTAATCTCTCCCCTGCCCAAACAAAAATCCACGCCCCGGCGTGGATTTTTTTTTAGCTGTCCTTAGAACTCAACCCTTGCGCCAAGGTTGTAGCGGCGCCCTTCCAGGACCGACGCTTCGTTATAAGAGGTGGAATGAAGCGGATTCGCATCAAACAGGTTATAGATGCCCGCCATTAACGTCAGGTTCTTATTCACCCGATACCGCGTCCCCAGATCCATTACAGCATAGGCTTCGGTCGAGGTGGATTTACCGATATCCGGCGTGTTGCTCCGCCAGCTCGCTTTCGTCCAGAGTTCCAGATCGTTCAGCGCTTCCCAGGTCAGGGAGATATTGGCCATGCTGGTCGGGAATTCGTTCAGCGCATCCCCTTTATACTGGCCGCTCTTCTGCTCGCTGTGGGTATAGGTGTAGTTGACGTTAGCCTTCAGGGTCGGCGTGGCCTGCCAGTCACCGTTCAGCTCCAGACCATAAATTTCCGCATCACTGACGTTAAAGTACTGGGAGACCGATTCGGCTTCATAACCGTTGTAGACACACATCTGCGTCGCGGTCGCGGTACAGATGGTGTAATCGCTGATCTTGTCTTTGAATTTGGTGTGGAAGACTGTGGCATCCAGCGCCAGCGTATCCTTCTGCCAGTAAACCCCCAGCTCGGTGTTGACGCTCTTCTCCGGTTTCAGGTCGTCATTACCGATTCCAATCTCAGAGTAGGGATAGCTGCCATACACGCTGGTAAAGCCGGAGTTGTTCTGACGGAGATCTGGCTTTTTATAGCCCGCAGAGACACCGCCTTTTACTGCCCAGTTTTCATCGAGCGTCCAGTTGCCGTAAAGTTTTGGCGTTACGTGGTAGCCGAAGTAGCTGTCGTGATCCAGACGCGCCGAGGTGGTCATCGTAAAGTCTGGCACAATCATCCAGGCATCTTCAGCGAATACCGCCCAGCCATCGCGGCTGATCTTGCTTACCGGCGTTACCCCTGGCACCTCTTTGTCGGCGATGCCGAAGGTGTCGTCCAGCTCATTACGCGTATAGTTTGCCCCCAGCGTCAGCTTGTGATCGCCCAGGGTGAAAGTGTTGGCACTGTTGGCCTCAAAGTTATTCTGCTTGACGAATTGCGGTGACAAATACGGCACGCGGTACTCAGTACGTGCTTTTTCATAGCTGACAAAGTTCTTCGACTCAAGGATATCACCGTACCAGGCGTGCTGAGACAGCGAGATCGCATCGCGATCGAAACCCCAGTACCAGGGGTTACCGTGGCGGGTTTTCTCCTGATGCCCTTTGACCGCATTGAGATCCCAGAGCTGTGTGTCGGTCGGCGACATGGAGATGGTGGCATCCAGGTTGCCCGCCTCGTGCTTAACAAAGCGCTCTTTATCGGGGCTGTCATCATCGCGACGATCCAGATAATCCGCCGCCAGGCTAACGCCAAGCTTGCCCGGAATAACGGGCCCCATCAGGAACAGATTGGTCTGGTTGGTATTACCGTATTCGCTCTTTTCCTGCAGGAAGTAGTTATCCTCCAGCACGCCGGTCCAGCTATCAAGGTTATAGCCTTTTTTGGTGATCACGTTGACCACCCCACCGATGGAGTCCGAGCCATACAGCGAAGACATAGGTCCACGAATGACCTCTATACGCTCGATGGCCGCGATTGGCGGCATAAAGGCCGCTTCGGTACCAATGTGGTGACCATATGGACGAGATTCACGGGTCCCCTGCTTGATCCCGTTCACCATATACGACGTATAGGACGAGTCCATACCGCGCATCTGCACGTCACCGGTCGCCAGGCTACCGTTGCCGCTGCCCGTTAACACACCCGGCATCTCCCGGAGTGCCTCGGTAACGTTCTGGTTCGAGCGGGTGTTCAGCTCTTTCTCATTGACCACCGAGATGGTGGCCGGTGCTTCGCGGCGCTCCTGGCTGAAACCGGTGGCGGTTACTACCAGCTGATCTTCGTTCGCCGGATCGCTATCGGCGGCGATGGCGGCAGGCGTTATGCCGGTTAAGGCGAGCGAAATCGCCACGGCCATGCGTGTCCTGGTTATCACGACGTATTCCTTAAAGTTGGGTTAAATCGATCTTGAGAACGTAGTCAGCCTTATTCGCCTTCTCATCCTGTTTCACGCTGACATACAACGTGTTGGCATCGGGAGAGAGCACCAGGCTGTTAGGCATCGCCGCCGTTGTAATGGTGTGTTTGACGGCGTTGGTTTTCGCATCGATGACGCTAATCTGGCGATCGTTACGATGGGTGACATAGACCTCGTTGCGCACGCCGTTGTAAAGCGCGGCAATGGAGTTCGGGGTGGCGATGCGTTGCTTTAGCTTGCCGGTCGCCAGCTCGACCACCAGCACATCGCGCGTATTGGTATCTGCGATATAGCCCACGCCCGCTGCGGGGTTAAGCGCAATATTGAGGAAGTAATGGTCGGTCTCTTTGGGATCCACCTTCACGCGCGAAAGCACCTCTGAACTCTTGCCATCCAGGGTCACCAGCTCGCCGCTTCCGGTTACGGCATAGACTTTGTCCGCTGCAGCATCCACCGCAAACCCAACCGGATCCATCCCTTCGAGGGTCTTCGTCAGTGCCTGTTTTTGCGTATCCACGACCCACAGCAGCCCTTTTCCTTTGCCGCCCATGCCGGAGATATAAAGACGCTGATGCTTCTTATCCAGCACCGCTTCGCGCGGATGGATCCGTTTCTTAGGATCGCTGGCGTCACTCAGTTGCAGGGTTTTGATCGCCTTGCCGCTGCGGGTATCCAGCGCGGTGATGGAGCCATCCAGCGCATTGCCCATCCAGAGCACGTGGTTCTCCTGATCGAGCGCCAGCGCAAAGATACGCCGTTCGGTATCGATGCTCTTTTTCACCGCCAGAGAGTCTGCAGCCAGTTCGAAAAGGATGCCGGTGGTTTTGTCGGCCGCAAAAGAGGGGGAAGAGGCGGCATAGATCGTCTGCCGGGCGTTGTCATAGGCCAGTTCGTAAACCCCGTGCCCCAGCGCCTGGGAGTGAAAATCCTTTTCGCTAAATGTTTTTGCTAACGCTGAACCAGAGTACAGGGCCAGCGCAATAGCCACTGCGTAGAATGCTTGTTTCTTACGTTGTTGAATTGTCATGTCATTTTTCTTTACATTTAATTACGTAAAGCAAATGATAATTATTATTAATATCATATTCAATTGCACTGCAAGCTTAAATACCTACCAATTTTTGCCTTATTTGCGCATTTATTAACCACCGGATATTAAAATGCCAACCCGATCCCGCTTTTCCTCACGAAAGTACGGTGTCAGTGACCCAATGTTTACTTTTCTCCACGTCTAAAAATGCTATTACTAATAAGCAACATTTATGTAGCAATTTCAGATCAGTCAGGAGTTCCAATGAATAAGAAAAGACGCTCCGTTCCCGGCATCCGTCATTACGATGGCCCCGCTGGGGGATGGGGAGCGCTGAAAGCCACCGCCATCGCCGTACGCACTCAGATGGATGCCCTGGAAGCCCCTGCTACGCTGTTACGCACTAACCAGCCCGACGGCTTTGACTGCCCCGGCTGCGCATGGCCCGATAAAGAACACAAATCCACCTTCCAGTTTTGTGAAAACGGCGCAAAAGCCGTCACCTGGGAGGCGACCACCAAACGCGTCACGCCGGAATTTTTTGCCAACAACAGCGTCTCCTCGCTGTGGGCTAAAAGCGATTATGAGCTGGAGGGCTATGGCCGCCTGACCCACCCGATGGTGTATGACAAAGCCAGCGACACCTTCCGCCCGGTTGAGTGGCAAGAGGCATTCAGGCGAATCGGTGAGAAACTCCGTCAACTCGAGCCCGATGCCGTTGAGTTCTATACCTCTGGCCGGGCCTCGAATGAAGCGGCGTTTTTACTGCAGCTTTTTGCCCGCGAGCTGGGCACCAATAACTTCCCGGACTGCTCCAATATGTGCCACGAAGCCACCAGCACCGGCCTGCCGCGCTCAATCGGCATCGGCAAAGGCACCGTATCGCTGGAGGATTTCGATAAAACCGAGCTGGTTATCTCTATCGGCCATAACCCCGGGACTAACCACCCTCGGATGATGGGCACCCTCCATGAGCTGTCGCGCCGCGGCGTGCCGATCATCGTCTTCAACCCGCTGCGTGAACGCGCTCTGGAGCGCTTCGCCGATCCGCAAAGCGTGGTTGAGATGGCAACCCTGGGTTCGACAGACATCGCGTCAACCTACTTTCAGGTCAAAGCAGGCGGCGATGCCGCCGCGCTAAAAGGGATCGCCAAACATCTGCTGGAAAGAGAAGTACGTGAGGGCGGGATCCTCGACCAGCCGTTTATCGATGCACATACCCAGGGATTTGCCGATTTCGCCGCGGATATCGCAGCCACGGGCTGGGAAGAGATTGAGCAAGAGTCCGGGTTAACCCGTGAGGATCTGGACGCGGTAGCGCGCGCCTACGCTAAATCGAACGCCACTATCATTACCTATGGCATGGGCGTTACTCAGCACAACAAAGGCACCGCTAACGTGCGCCTGATTGCTGACCTGCTCCTGCTGCGCGGCAATATTGGAAAGCCCGGTGCGGGCATCTGCCCCCTGCGTGGCCATTCAAACGTACAGGGCAACCGCACGGTGGGCATCACCGAAAAACCGACCGCCGCCTTCCTGTCCCGTATCGAAGAGGTGTTTGGCTTTACCCCGCCGACAAAACATGGCCACGATGCGGTGATGGCCACCCAGGCGATGATCGCCGGGGAAGCCAAAGCGCTGATTTGCCTGGGCGGTAACTTTGCCGTGGCGATGCCCGACCATGAACAGGCGTTTCCGGCACTGCAGAAGCTCGACCTTAGCGTCCACGTAGGCACGAAGCTAAACCGCACCCACCTGCTGGTGGCGAAAGAGACCTGGCTCTTCCCGTGCCTGGGACGCACCGAGCTGGATATGCAGCGCACCGGGCGTCAGTCGATAACGGTTGAGGACTCCATGTCGATGGTACATGCCTCGTCGGGAAAACTCCGTCCCGCCTCGCCTCACCTGCTCTCAGAGCCGGCCATTGTGGCCGGGATGGCGAGAGCCGCCCTGCCCGACAGCAAAGTCAACTGGGAGGAGCTGGTCGCTGATTACGATCTGATCCGCGATCGTATTGAGCAGACTATTCCCGGCTTTACCGACTACAACCAGCGCATCCGCACGCCGGGCGGTTTTCGCATGCCCTTACCGCCTACCGAACGCGTCTGGCCTACCCCAAGCGGCAAAGCGATGTTCTCGGTCTTTGAGGGGGTTGATGAGAACGCCAAAGGGGTGGGCGAGAGTGTACTGCGCCTCATAACCCTGCGCAGCCATGACCAGTACAACACCACCATTTATGCCATGGATGACCGCTACCGCGGGGTCTTTGGCCGCCGCGATATTCTCTTTATGAACGAAGAGGACATGACGGAACGTGGGCTGGAGCATGGCGACAGGGTAGATATCGAAACCGCGCTGCCGGGTCACGCCCAGCGTCTGGAAGATATTACGGTGGTCGCCTACAGCATCGCCCGGGGCTCGGTTGGGGCCTATTATCCGGAAGCCAACGTGCTGGTGCCGCTGGATTATCTTGATAAAGAGAGCGGCACTCCTTCTTACAAATCGGTACCCGTTCGCCTTACGCTGCGCTCGAAAGAGATCCGCCCGCTGTAGCGTTTGTCATGCCGGGCAGTACGCCCGGCATAAATTTTACTGTCGCGCATTCCCCGTTTTCTGAAGATAATCACCCGGTGAGGATAAAACGGGACGCGCGATGTTAATGAAAACACAACCACTCCACAGGGATGCCGTTTTGGCGTTTCGCGCAGGCGTATCGGCCTGTTTACCAACCATTCCGGGCTACTGGAGCATTGGCTTTGCCGCCGGCGCCATAGGCACCCTTTCCGGTTTCACCACCCTACAAACCGCACTGCTGGCCAGCCTGCTTTACGCCGGGTCGGCGCAGTTTCTGTTTTACTCCCTCTGGGCGACGGGGGCAGAGGTCGCCTCGGTGGTGTTCAGCGTTCTGCTGGTCAACCTGCGTTATTTACTGATGAGTTCAGCCATGAGCGTCTTTTTTCGCGAACACACTACCCTGCAAAAGATCGTGAGCGGCCTGCTGTTAACGGACGAAACCTTCGGCGTGGCGGTACAACATGGCAGCCAGCAAAGCAAAGTCCGCTTTGCCTGGATGTTCGGGCTGAACGTGGCCGCCTGGCTAAACTGGATCCTGGCCTGCGTGGTAGGGGCATGGCTCGCCGCTGCGCTGCCAGCGGCATTGATGGAGGGGCTGAGCTTTAGCCTGGTGTCGATGTTTATTGGCCTGGTGCTGATGCTATGGTTTGCCAGCCAGCGCAAAATTCTGGAGACCTTCAGCATTTCGGCGGCGGTTATCGTCACCCTCTTCACCGCCGGGCAGACCGATATCAGCATTGTTATTATCATTGCCGCCTCGGTGGCCGCGACCCTGTCGACCCTGGGTCTGCGCCTGTTCTACAAAGGAGAGCGCTAATATGGAGCGAAATATTCTGCTGGCGATCGTCGCGTCTGCCCTGGTGACCGCCCTGATGCGCACTATACCGATTTTGCTGCTATCACGTTTTCGGCTCGCCCCGGTGGTGCAACAGTGGCTGAGCTTCATCCCCGCCGCGATCATGGCGGCGATCATCACCGCCGAGCTGCTGGGTAAACCGGCGCTTACTCCCTCCGGCATGAGTCTCTCCCTCGTGGCGGCCATCGTCGCTGCGGTGGCCGGGGTGGCGACCCGGAGCCTGTTTGCCACGGTCATCGTCGGCATGATGGCCTTCACCGCACTCAATTTCTTTTTCGGATAGACGCGTGACCCCGAGCCCGGCGGCGGCATCACGCCGGGTCAACAGCACTTGCCACGCCTCGCGCGCCATTGCGCTAAATCCCCTGATCAGCACCCTTTGCGCCGTCGGGCTGTGAGCGACCTCCTCCAGTGCGCCGCGTAATGCCGACAGCGTCGCATCCGACGTGCCTGCCGGGGTGATGAGCGGCAGCCCCGGCGCGAGTGGGCTACGGCCGATAATAGATAACCCCTGCAACAGCTCCGGCTCATGACGCTGTAATAGCGCCCAGGTCACACAGTCGATCGCGGCAATATCCGCCTGCCCTTCGCGTAGCGCCACCAGCGACTGGCGATGGCTGCCGCTAAAGAGGGTCGCGGCGAAAAAATGCGTTTCAACGCCGAGCCCGGCGATCATGCCCAACAGCACGTTATAACCGGACCAGGAGTCGGGGGCGTTACACACCACCCGTCGGCCACGAAAATCCGCCAGGGTTTTGCCCCCCTCTCCTGAGCGGGCCACCAGCCAGCTGCGGTAATGAACGCCTTCGCATCCCAGCGCCGAGTAATGAAACGCCCCCACCACCTGCACATCGGGTAGTTGGGTCATTAAAGGAAAGCCGCAACTCTGGCTCAGGAGCAGATCGGGGCTGCGCCAGTGGTGGAGAAGGTCCCTGGGCAAGACGGGTTGAAGATGATCGACGGCCAGCCCCTGCTTCACCAGTTGCGTTTTTACCGCCAGCCAGAAGGCCTGGTTGTCATCCGGATTAACCGCGTACATGGGAAAGGCGAGCGGACTGCTCATCCGCGCCTACCGGATGGGCAGTGACATCCAACGGGCGTTTCCAGAACTGGCGTAACCATTCGCTATCCCCCCCTTACCACAATTTCCTGGTTGCGCCGGTGATAACGTACCCTGTCGCGCAGCCACACCGTGCGAAGACCGTACCAGGGCACCCCCGGCAGGTCGTGATATAGGGAATGATAGTTGAGATTAAAAACCGCAGCCGCCGATAAAGGAACTCACTCCGCTTGCCCGGTTACCGGTTTAACCCGCACGCCGGCAAAGACCATCACCATCGCAGCGACCAGCAGCACGCCGCTGGCGGTAAAGACGCCGCTGGCACCGTTAAGATCAAATACCGCTCCGCCCCCTGCCGCACCGGCGCTGATGGCCAGTTGAATGGAGGCCACCATTAACCCGCCGGCACTTTCCGCTTCATCTGTGACCGTAGTGGCAAGCCAGGTTGACCAGCCCACCGGCACCAGCCCAAAGGCAAACCCCCACAGCGCTACCAGCAGACCATCCAGCATCGCCAGGTGCCCGAAAGCCGCCATCAGCAGTGCCAGGATACCCATGGAAAAAGGCACCAGAGCCAGCGTGAGACGGAGGTTTCGCGCCAGCAGGTGTCCGGCAATCGAGGTCCCCACAAAGTTGGCAATACCAAAACCGAGCAGGATCAGAGAAATGGTCTCGACGCTCGCCTGGCCTACGGTCTCAAGGAAGGGGCGCAGATAGGTGAAGAAGGCAAAATGACCGCTGAAGATGAGGATGGTGGCCAGCAGGCCGCCGACCATTCCGGGGCGGCGGAGTACATGCAGCAACGTGCGCAGGCTGCCGCTGTTTTCCGGACGCATAGCAGGCAGTACCCACAGCTGCCAAAGCAGCGCCAGGCCGCTGGGGATCGCACAGAGGATAAAGACGTTACGCCAGCCAATCAGGCTGCCAAGATAGCTGCCGAGCGGTGCGGCGACCACTGTGGCAATCGACACGCCGGAGAAGATGATCGCCAGCGCTTTTGGTACATCGGCGGGGGGTACCAGGCGCATGGCGGTGGCCGTGGACATCGCCCAGAATCCGCCTATCGCCACGCCCAGCAGCAGACGGCCTGCCAACAGTACCTCCAGCGAAGGGGCAAATGCCACCAGCAAGCTAGAGACAATCTGCATGATTGAGAAGAACATTAACACCCAGCGCCGATCGATGCTTTTGGTCGCCGGGGTGATCAGCAAACCCGTCACCAGCGCCACCAGCGCAGTGGCAGTCACGGTCTGCCCTGCCACGCCCTCGCTAACGCCCAGGCTTGCCGCCATTGGAGTTAGCAGGCTGGCAGGCAGAAACTCGGCGGTAATGAGCCCGAAGACCCCCAGCCCCAGTGACCAGACCGCACGCCAGGCGGGTCTGGCAGGGGTTAAGGCCTGGCTGGCCGCGATAGATGAATTCATCTGTTATTCTCCGGTTATTAAAATGTGACATCTGTCGCAAATAATAGGAAGTTCACCCCGGACGATCTATGACATATAATCTCCAATTATTGATTAATCGTCCGGAGTTGCCGTTATGACCCTCCATGCCCCTGATTTGATCAGCGAAATGCTGCGCGGAATGCGCCTCTCCGGGGTGAAATATCGCCGTATCGAAGCCAGCGCCCCCTTCGGCGTAGCGTTCAGCCATGCGCCCGGAAAGGCGCAGTTTCACTTTATTAGCCGGGGTCCGGCGGTACTGAAAATGGAGAGCGGCGCAACCTTTGCCCTCAACAGCGGCGATGCGCTGTTTATTCCCAACGGTAATTCACATGCCCTGCTCTCGGACGAACATGCCGACGTTACGCCGGTGTCGGCCTTCCCCAGCGAGCCGATTTGCAATTCGGTATGTGATATTCACTGCGAGCTGTGCCCGGACAGTGAGAATGTGATTATTTTCAGTGGATGTATGGATTTCGAACTGGGGGGGATGCAGCCGCTGATCCGCGCCATGCCGGAAGTGATGATGGTCAGCCGACTCATGTCCACCTGGCCTGAAATTCACCCGTTACTGGCCGCGATGGAGCGCGAATCGACAGCCCAGCAGGTGGGTTTTGCCGGGATACTCGCCCGTCTGGCAGACGTGGTAGCCGCGCTGATCGTGCGCGGCTGGGTTGAATCCGGCTGCGGCAAAGCCACGGGTTGGGTACAGGTGCTGCGCGACCCACGTCTGAGCCGGGCGATTTATGCCATGCACCAGCAGCCAGGCATAAACTGGAGCGTGGCGGAGCTGGCCAGAGAGGCGGGGACATCGCGCTCGGTCTTTGCTGAGCGTTTTCTCTCCGCCACCGGCACGACGCCGGCCAAATATCTGGGCGAGCTTCGGATGCGGCTGGCGATCCAGTATATCGGGCAGGAAAATCAGGCCATCGAGACCGTGGCGCTGCGCCTGGGATACAGTTCGCTGGCGGCCTTTAGCCGGGCGTTTAAGCGTATCGTCGGCCATTCGCCGGGGGCGCTGCGCGAGACAAGCCAGGTGCCTGAGGAGATTTGACCCTCTCGCCCCCGGCCTGGCGCCGGGGTACGAAGGGTGATGTACGCGGGGGTTAGAGCCAGTTTTGCCCTGGGGTTGCCCCCTCGCTGCGCTCATCGCGCGGTACCTCAATCAACAGCGAAGAGAGGTGTTTTGCCCACAGTCCGGCAACCCATTTCACGCCGCGCGCCGTAAAGCGAGCCTGAGACCAGCTGTGCTGGTTTTCACCCACGCCGCTGTGCAGGGTAAAATAGCCCGCCTCAATATGATGCTGCGGCGGTACCAGGGTTCCCCCCACGCGCTGCATGATATTACGCTCCAGTAAAAATGCCCGGAACGCAGGCTCTTTCGCGTTCAGCATTTTACAAAGCTGACGAAAGCCCAGCGATGTATTCACGCTAATGAACTGATCAAAAAAGGCGGCCTTTGGGGCGGAACGGGCAAGTTCCTCCTCCGCACGCTGGCGTTTTTCATACTGCTCGGCCCACGCGCGCGCCGCCGCTGCCGGATTAGTGAAATCAGGAAGATTGACGCTTTTCTCTCGCTCCTGCCAGCGATCCAGCATGGTGGCGGTAAAGGCCGGAGAGATGCGCGACACCGTCAGCAGTGAGTCGCGTTTGTTCAGCAAAAACTCCTGCCGCATTTCACCTTCACGCTCATAAACACTCGCCGTCACCGGCTGCGAAAGACGTTGCGCCGTTTCCAGGCTTTTAACCATGCGCTTCACCTCGGTATGGGTCATACCGATCACCTTCGCGATTTCACGGCTGCTGATGGTGGCAGGCTGCTCATAGGACGGGAAACTTTCAACAGGAATTACCATAGGATTCACCCCTCACTCATACAATACTCGGGTAATTTGCTCTAATAGTATACAAATGCCTGTTTAAATATCCAGTATATTTTTTGCCCGTTTTACGACGCGTGCTGGCCTACCACTAACCGGATCCCATCTTTATGATCTTTAAGGTGAATGCTGTTCAGACGTGCCGAAATGCGCGGTATCACCCTTGCCATGCTCTCCACTTCCCTTCACGCGCTGGAGCTGTATGACCTCCCCGTGCTGCCAGGCGTTGGCCCCCTTCGCCACCGGGTGCGCGACGATATCAGCGCGCTGACGTTTAATCTCCTGCGTATTGATCTTCAGACGACGATCGCGATCCGCCAGCAGCCCAGGATCGAGTTGCCCTTCTCCCGTGAAGCCCATCATCAGTGCCGGTATACCCAGCGGCAGGTTTTTATCCCGATCGGTATGCCAGGTGTGCCAGGTCTTGCCGTAGGTGTTCACAATTTTTTTCATTAACGCCTTATCCGCGACGGCAGGCAGCCCCGGCGCCACCAGACTCCCTGATTTCACTTCGTACTGATGGCTGTGCCAGAGTTTTTTCTCTTCTGGCGGTAAGGTGTTAAAGAGACGTTCGCTGATGATGTACTCCACTCCCATCAGCCGGGCATCCCGGGTATTACCATCATAAATGACCGCCTGCATGACATCGTCATTCAGTACCGTCACATAATGATGGGCCTCCATTTGTCCATTTTTATCCCCGCTATAGAAATGGAAACCATCCAGATAAGCGCTAATGGCATCAATAGGGGGGCGAGACTGAATGACTTGCGCACCCGTTTCCAGCGTACTGAGAGTCGCGGAGGTCTTCTCTCCGGGGATCGGCGTTTGCGGCGGCGTGTTATTCGCCCCGCAGCCGACAAGCATCACCATGGCTGGAACGAACAGAGACAGAAATTTCATGAGCACTCCCTTTATGTTAACCCGGTTATGAAGGTAGTGCAGGCTCGGGAATTAATCCGGTGAAAAGGCAAAAAAGCGCACTTTTACTCTGGCACCTGCGCAGCGGTAAATTGTCTGTAACTGCGCAAAATGCCGTATCCGGCACGCGAAATGTTTCAGATTCGTCTAAGGTTTTCAAGTGATTGATGACAGCGGACACGCTGCTCAGCAACTTAAGGAGAATCACCATGATAACACCTCAACTGCGCCCTGCGCTGCGGCTGGCAATGGGTGGCATATTGCTTGGTTTTAGCGCCTGTAGCCTTGCCGACGATGCCCCTGCCGGGCAGCCGCAATCCCCTGATATCCTGTTTGGTCCGCTGTTTAATGATGTACAGAGCGCCAAGCTCTTCCCCGACCAGAAGACCTTTGCCGATGCGGTGCCAAAAAGCGATCCGCTGATGATCCTGGCCGATTACCGTATGCAGCGAAATCAGTCCGGCTTCGATCTGCGCCATTTTGTGGATATGAACTTCACCCTGCCCAAAGCGGGCGAAAAGTATGTTCCCCCCGCAGGACAGAGTCTGCGTGAACATATCGATGGTCTCTGGCCCGTGCTGACGCGCACCACCGATACCGCCGGCAAATGGGACTCCCTGCTTCCGCTGCCTAAGCCGTACGTAGTGCCGGGCGGCCGTTTTCGTGAAGTCTATTACTGGGACAGCTATTTCACCATGCTGGGGCTGGCGCAGAGCGGCCACTGGGATAAGATTGCCGATATGGTGGCGAACTTCGGGCATGAGATCGACGCCTGGGGACACATTCCTAACGGCAACCGCAGCTACTACCTGAGCCGCTCCCAGCCGCCTTTCTTCTCACTGATGGTAGAGTTACTGGCGACCCACGATCCCGAGGCGCTGAAGCAGTACCGTCCTCAGATGGAGAAAGAGCATGCCTACTGGATGGAGGGCGTCGATGCACTCCAGCCGGGCCAGGCTAATCAACGCGTGGTGAAACTGGAGGATGGATCCATTCTCAACCGCTACTGGGACGATCGTGACACGCCGCGTCCGGAGTCGTGGATGGATGATGTGACTACCGCCAAAAACAACCCCGATCGACCAGCGACGGAGATCTACCGGGATCTGCGTTCTGCGGCCGCTTCCGGCTGGGACTTCAGTTCGCGCTGGATGGACGACCCGAAAAAGCTGGGCACCATACGCACCACCAGCATTGTGCCGGTGGATCTGAACGCCCTGATGTTCAAGATGGAAAAACTGCTGGCAAAAGCCAGTCAGGAAGCGGGTGACAGCGCCGCGGCCAGCAAATATGACGGCCTGGCGAGCGCACGTCAGAAGGCGATGGAGAGCCACCTGTGGAATGATAAAGAGGGCTGGTATGCCGATTACGACCTGAAAACCAAAAAGGTCCGTAACCAGCTGACCGCCGCTGCACTCTTCCCGCTGTATGTGAATGCGGCTGCGCAGGATCGCGCCGATAAAGTGGCGAAGGCCACCGCGTCGCGTCTGCTGAAACCCGGTGGCATTACTACCACTACCGTTAACAGCGGTCAGCAGTGGGATGCCCCAAACGGTTGGGCGCCGCTGCAGTGGGTCGCAACCGAAGGGTTGCAGAACTACGGGCATAAAAAAGTGGCGATGGATGTGACCTGGCGCTTCCTGACCAACGTACAGCACACCTACGACCGGGAGAAAAAATTGGTGGAGAAATATGACGTCTCTACCACCGGCACGGGTGGCGGTGGCGGCGAATATCCGCTGCAGGATGGTTTCGGCTGGACTAACGGCGTGACCCTACAGATGCTGAGCCTGGTTTGTCCTAAAGAGAAACCGTGCGATAGCCTGCCCGCAAACCAACCCGCGGCAAACGATGAGCCTGCCCCGCAGGCTCAGGCCGCGCAATAAAGAAAAAGGCCCTCAGATGAGGGCCTTTTTTACGACGTTATGCGCGACGTAACAACCTGAATATACCCAGCACAACGATGGCGCCGACCACGGCGACCAGGAAACTGTGCAAATTAAAACCAGATACACTGCCGCCGATACCGAACATGGTGGCCAGCCAGCCGCCCACGACAGCACCCACGACGCCCAGGACACAGGTCAGAATAAAGCCGCCGCCATCACGACCAGGCATAATAAACTTGGCGATAACGCCAGCAACCAGACCAAATACAATCCAGGCGATGATACCCATAGCGATGCCCTCTTGCTTTGAAAGGTGCGCGAGACACCTGTCCGCGCAGGTAATGTAAGTATAGGCAATGGTGAGAAAATCATTTTCTTCTCACTGACTTAATTCGCCCGGCTCGGCGAAAAAAATCCCTGGTTTGTATTAAGTTCTGCGCAGGTGCTGCCGATAACTCAGGGATAGTCTCTCAATATCGAGGAGCCCCAGGGCGTGAGTAATTACAGTGAGCAGTTCCTGAAAAACAATCCGCTGGCTGTGTTAGGTGTATTACGGGACCTGCAAAAAAATGATGTCCCGGTGCGTATTAGCTGGGGCAACAACCAGTTTATTAGCAAGATTCTCGACCTCTCACCTGATAACGTGATTATCGACCTGGGTAGCCAGGACTATGAAAACCGCGCGGTGCTGCGCGCCGAGAGCCTCTGCGTCACGGCAGATACCAAAGGCGCCAAGGTTGAATTCACGCTGCCGGCATTTGAAGAAGGAGAGTATCAGTCGCTGCCTGCTTTCGTTGCCCCCCTGCCCGATTCCGTCTGGTTTATTCAGCGTCGCGAGTTTTTCCGTATTCCTGCGCCACTGCACCCTGCTTACTACTGCAGAGCCAAAATGCCGGACAAGAGTGAACTGCGCTTTCGCCTGTATGACCTCTCGCTGGGGGGGATGGGCGCATTAATGGAGGGCGCGAAACCGGAGTCGCTGGTGGAAGGAATGCGTTTTTCGCAGCTTGAACTGGATATGGCGAACTGGGGGGTATTTCGCGTCGATGCCCAGCTGATCTCCGTGAGCGAGCGGCAAGTGGTGGACGGTAAAAACGAGACCATTTCTACCCCGCGTCTCAGCTTCCGCTTCCTGAACGTCAGTCCGGCGGTTGAGCGCGACCTGCAACGTATCATCTTCTCACTGGAACGCGATGCGCGCGAGCGCGCGAACAAAGTGCGCTGAGGATAACCGGGCAGCGTGGGGCTGCCCGGCCTGTTTTTACATCGCGTCCATCGCTTTCTGTACTTTCCAGATATAGCGCGGTGCCTGCGGAGCCGGATGGTTTTGCACTACGTGATCGTAAAACTCCTGCTTATTAAGATCGTTGATCTCGCTTATTGCCTTTTTACGATCCGACGAGAAGGTTCGCAGTAACGCGCCTGCCCCGTTCACGTATGAGACCACCAGCGCATATTGCATCACTTCCGGATCTTCAATTCCCTTCAGAATGCCGTGTTCGAGAATACTCAGATAGGCCGTGCCCATCGAGATATTGCGCTCCGGGTTTTTCAGCTCGCTGGTAGAGGGCTCACCCTTCCAGCCCATATAGCGATACACTTCGCGCCCGGCCGTGGAGGCTTTAAGCTGCATCAGCCCAACCGCGTTGGATTTACTCACCAGCGTCGGATTACCACCCGACTCCACCGCGATAATAGCGGTGATCAACCGTGGGCTCACCCCCCATGCCGCACCGGCTTTTTCGGTGATAGGCATCCACTGCATAGCGCGTTTGACCGGCACTTCCGGGTTCCAGGGTTGTTGTTTGTAATCCTGCTTCGACGAACAGCCCGCCAGCAATACCATCAAAAAAGCAAACCATCTCAATTTCACGTCATCTATCCTTATGGCCAGTCATCGCAGCTGCCCTCTCATCCACTTGCTGAAGGGCAATAACAAGCGGCATGATATATACATTTGGTTTTATAAGTCAGCAAGGAAATGCCATGTCTCAGTTTCATCTTATCGCTCCGTCCGGGTACTGCATAAACCAGGAGGCGGCGCAGCGGGGAATAGCGCGTCTCATTGAGAGCGGCCATAGCGTACAAAATCAGACAATTGTACCCCGCCGCCAGCAACGTTTCGCCGGCACCGAAGCGCAGAGACTGAACGATATCAATGCGCTAGCCACGCTGCCCGGCGCTGATCAAATTGTGATGGCGGTACGCGGCGGCTACGGTGCCAGCCGCCTGCTGGAGCAGATTGACTGGGCAGGGCTGGCGAGACGTCAGCAGCAGGATCCGCTGCTCATCTGCGGTCACAGTGATTTTACCGTGATTCAGTTGGGTCTGCTGGCACTGCACAATGTCATCACCTTTAGCGGCCCCATGCTGGCGGGCAATTTCGGCGCCCCGACGCTGGATGCCTTTACCATCGATCATTTCTGGCGGGCGCTGAGAAATCCTACCTTCACCCTGGACTGGCAGGGTCAGGGCCCCCGTTGCACCTGCGAGGGTCAACTCTGGGGCGGCAACCTGGCGATGCTGGTATCGCTGATTGGCACCCCCTGGCTACCCGTCATTGAGAACGGCATCCTGGTGCTGGAGGATATCAATGAGCATCCGTTCCGTGTTGAACGCATGCTGTTGCAGCTACATCATGCGGGTATCCTCGCGCGCCAGCGGGCGATTGTACTGGGCAGTTTTAGCGGCGCAGCGGCCAATGATTACGATGCCGGCTACGATCTGCAAACCATGATCGATTACCTTCGTAGTAGAGTAGCGGTACCGGTGATCGCCGGACTCGATTTCGGCCACGAACAGCAGACGGTCACGCTGCCGCTGGGTGCGCAGGCAGTCCTTTTAAACGATGAAAAGGGCACCTCTTTGACGGTTAGCGGCCATCCGGTCATAAAGTCATAAAAAAAGGTGCTTAACCGCCTCATTTAAACGCTGTGAGTGTCGTTAATATGTTAGGGTTTTAATAACAGTCACAGCGTCAGGCGGGAGTAAGCAAACATTGGATGCCGCAGCAATAATCAGTCTCTTTATCCTGGGTTCAGTTCTTGTAACCTGTAGTATTTTATTAAGTTCGTTTTCTTCCCGTCTCGGCATACCTATTCTGGTTATTTTCCTGGCTATCGGCATGCTCGCAGGCGTTGATGGCGTGGGCGGTATTCCTTTCGATAACTACCCCATGGCGTACATGATCAGTAACCTCGCGCTGGCGGTGATCCTCCTTGACGGCGGCATGCGCACGCAGGCGAGCTCCTTTCGCGTAGCGCTGGGCCCGGCCCTGTCGCTGGCCACGGTCGGGGTGCTTATTACCTCAGGCCTGACGGGAATGATGGCGGCATGGTTATTTAAGCTGGATATCATGGAGGGGCTGCTGATTGGCGCCATTGTCGGCTCTACCGACGCCGCCGCGGTGTTTTCTCTTTTGGGAGGCAAGGGGCTCAACGAACGTGTCGGCTCCACGCTTGAGATTGAATCCGGCAGCAACGATCCCATGGCGGTATTTCTTACCATCACGCTGATTGAGATGATTCAGCAGCACGAAACCGGCCTCAGCTGGATGTTCGCCTGGCACATCATCCAGCAGTTTGGTCTGGGGATCATTATCGGTCTCGCCGGGGGGTATTTGCTCCAGCAGATGATTAACCGTATTTCGCTGCCTGGCGGTCTCTACCCCTTACTGGCGCTCAGCGGCGGGATTTTGATCTTTGCCCTTACCACCGCGCTGGATGGCAGCGGCATCCTGGCGGTTTATCTGTGCGGCTTTTTGCTGGGTAACCGGCCTATCCGTAACCGGCACGCCATTTTGCAGAACTTCGACGGGCTAGCCTGGCTGGCACAAATTGGCATGTTCCTGGTGCTGGGGCTGCTGGTGACCCCGTCCGATCTGCTGCCAATTGCCGTACCGGCGCTGCTCTTATCGGCATGGATGATCTTCTTCGCGCGTCCACTGTCGGTGTTTGCTGGCTTGCTGCCGTTCCGCGGATTTAACCTGCGCGAGCGCATCTTTATCAGCTGGGTTGGTTTACGCGGCGCGGTGCCGATCATCCTCGCCGTCTTCCCGATGATGGCGGGGCTGGAAAACGCCCGCTTGTTCTTCAATGTGGCCTTCTTTGTGGTGCTGGTCTCGTTACTCTTCCAGGGGACCTCGCTGGGCTGGGCGGCCAAAAAAGCCAAAGTGGTGGTGCCGCCGGTCGGCTGGCCGGTCTCCCGCGTCGGGCTGGATATTCATCCGGAGAACCCGTGGGAACAATTTGTCTACCAGCTCAGCGCCGATAAGTGGTGCGTGGGCGCGTCATTGCGCGACCTGCACATGCCCAGCGAAACACGCATCGCCGCGCTGTTTCGTGATAACGCTCTGCTGCACCCGACCGGCAGTACGCGCCTGCGCGAGAACGATATTCTCTGCGTGATTGGCCGCGAGCGAGACCTGCCTGCGCTGGGCAAGCTGTTTAGCCAGTCGCCGCCGGTGGCGCTGGATCAGCGCTTCTTCGGTGATTTTATTCTGGAGGCCAGTGCCAAGTTTGCCGACGTGGCCTTGATCTACGGTCTTGATGAAGGTCTGGAGTATCGCCAACAACAGCAGACGCTGGGTGAGATTATTCAGCAACTGCTAGGCGCCGCGCCGGTAGTGGGTGATCAGGTGGAGTTTGCGGGGATGATCTGGACCGTCGCTGAGAAGCAAGATAATGCAGTCCTGAAGGTGGGTGTTCGCGTTGCTGAGGATGCTGAAGAGTAGCGGTCTTGCTTACGGCAATCTGAAGTTTGTAATGCCGATCAGTTAAGCACGGGGAATTGTTCCGTTCACCTCATGTCCAGCGGAATATAGCATTACACCACCCGTGAACGTGACAAGGGGGACCATCGGGTCCCCCTTGTCAATCCCTACGTCCCTGAGCAGGCCCAGAGGTAATGGCATAAAACGGAGATGGTTTAGTTAACGGAACAATGCCAACCGACTTAGCTGGCTGGCATGACAATCCGCGTTAAGTTACACCGTCACGACCGGTACCCGCGGTGCCAGGGCGCACATCAACTCGTAACCTATGGTGCCTGCCGCTGCGGCGACATCATCAATTTTTATCTCGTTGCCCCAGAGCTCAACCGGTGAACCGATACCCGCCTGCGGGCACGGCGTTAAGTCAATGGCCATCATATCCATTGAGATAGCGCCAACGGTGCCGGTGCGTACCCCATCCACCCATACCGGGGTACCGTTGGGGGCGATGCGTGGATACCCGTCGGCATATCCCCCCGCCACGATGCCGATCCGCTGCTCCCCGCTGGCGCGGTAGCGGCTGCCATAACCTACGGCATCACCCGCCTTCAGGGTCTGTACGCCGATAATTTCGCTGCGCAGGGTCATCACCGGTTTTATTCCGCTATTGGCTACATCCTGCCACTGACCCGACGGCGAGGCGCCGTACAAAATGATGCCGGGGCGTACCCAGTCGAAATGGGCCTGAGGATGCCAGAGCGTGGCCGCCGAGTTAGAGAGCGAGCGCGGGCAGTTAAGCCCCTCGGCCGCCTGTTCGATACGCGCCATTGGCGCGGTAATTCCGTCGGGCAGTTCTGATTCGGCGAAGTGGGACATTAAGGTCATTTCGCCCACATTCTGCATGGCGCGCAGCTGCTGCCAGACGCTGTGCACCCGCTCAGGTGGGAAGCCCAGCCGATTCATGCCGCTGTTGACCTTCACGTAGATATCCAGCGGCGCGTGCAGTTTCGCATTTTGCAGAACTTTGACCTGCCAGTTGCTGTGAATGCTGGTGGTAAGACGATATTTATCCAGCAGGGGTAACTCATCCGCATGGAAGAACCCCTCGAGCAGCAAAATCGGCCCTTTCCAGCCGCGCTCACGCAGCAGGATCGCCTCTTCAAGATTGAGTAAGGCAAAACCATCGGTAGCACTTAAGGCGCTCCAGATGCGATCCAGACCATGGCCATATGCATTGGCTTTGACCACCGACCAGACGCGTGAAGCTGGCGCAGCGCGACGCACAACCTGCAGGTTATCCTTCAGGGCCTGCAAATCGATCTGTGCCAGAACGGGACGGGACATGACGACTCCTTTATTAGTTATGTGCGCCGTGCAGGTGTTGTGCGCGTGACGGAGAGTATCCCGGACGATAGCGCGCCACACTTAAATCATCAAACGGAATTGCCGGCGTCCGCCCGGAGATCAAATCGCTCAGCAGCTGACCAGAGCCACACGCCATGGTCCAGCCCAGCGTGCCGTGGCCGGTATTGAGCCACAGGTTTTTAAACGGCGTGCGGCCTACCACAGGCGTACCGTCCGGCGTCATCGGACGCAACCCGGTCCAGAAAGTGGCCTGCTCGATAACACCGCCGCGTGGGAAAAGATCCCCGACGACCATCTCGAGCGTTTCACGCCGCGGCTGCAGCAGCTCGGTGTTAAAGCCGACAATTTCAGCCATGCCACCCACGCGGATGCGGTTATCAAAGCGGGTGATGGCAATTTTATAAGTCTCATCGAGAATGGTCGAAACCGGGGCGCCACTCTCCTCTTTCACCGGGATGGTGAGCGAGTAGCCCTTCAGCGGATAGACCGGAATGTCGACAATGCCTTTCAGCATGGCGGTGGAGTATGAGCCAAAGGCCATAACGTAGGCGTCAGCTTTGACCACCTCTTCCCCGCATTTCACGCCGTAGATTTTTTCCCCTTCGTACAGCAGCTGATCGACAGCGGTGTTGTAACGGAATTTCACCCCTGCCTGCTCCGCCATCAGTGCCAGGTTCTGGGTGAAGAGCTGGCAGTCGCCGGTTTCATCGTTAGGCAGACGCAGGCCGCCGGTCAGTTTATGCGCCACGTCCGCCAGCGCAGGCTCAATTTGGGCCAGTTGACTGGCTTCCAGCAGTTGATAAGGCACGCCCGCATCCTCCAGCACCGCAATATCACGGGTGGCGTTCTCGTACTGCTGCGCCGTGCGGAACAGCTGCAGGGTGCCGCCCTGCCGTCCTTCATACTGGATATTGGTGCTGGCGCGCAGCGCTTTCAGGCAGTCGCGGCTGTATTCGGCCAGGCGCACCATGCGGCCTTTATTCTCCATATAGTGGCGCGTGTCGCAGTTACGCAGCATCTGCCACATCCACTTCAACTGAGACTGGGTGCCATCCAGGCTTATCGCCAGCGGCGCATGGCGCTGGAACATCCATTTAATCGCCTTCAACGGCACACCGGGTGCCGCCCATGGCGCCGCATAGCCTGGCGAAATCTGCCCCGCGTTCGCGGCGCTGGTCTCCAGGGCCGGGCCCGGCTCCCGATCGATGACGGTCACATCATGTCCCGCCTGACTCAGATACCAGGCGCTGGTTACGCCAACGACGCCACTTCCCAGTATGACAACACGCATAGCCACTCCGTTAATAAGCAAAAGAACAATCTTCTGATTACAGATTGATAACTCAGATGAAAATATTATTCAACATACGGCTTTTTTATGGTGACTTATCTCACACCTTCCCCATCAGGCGGGGATGGGCGTTATTTGGCATCTCCTGCTACGCGTCATTTTTAACCAGTATAAAATTCTGCCGGCACCCCATTTCACCCCGTATTGAAAACGGGAAATCGCAAAGAAAAAAATCCTGCGCCAGCACGCTTTTGAATGGGGTGTTCTATGCTTGAAAAGAGGTTCTCCAGACAGAGAGAGCTAATCACAATGAGGGCGCGCTAATGGCTACTATTGATTCGATGAATAAGGACAGCACACGTCTCAATGACGGACCCGACTGGACCTTCGAGCTGCTGGATGTCTATCTGGCAGAAATCGATCGGGTGGCAAAGTTGTACCGTCTGGATACCTATCCTCATCAGATTGAGGTCATTACCTCCGAACAGATGATGGACGCCTACTCCAGCGTCGGGATGCCCATCAACTATCCGCACTGGTCATTCGGCAAAAAATTTATCGAAACCGAACGCCTCTACAAGCATGGCCAGCAAGGGCTGGCGTATGAAATTGTGATTAACTCTAACCCCTGCATTGCCTATCTGATGGAAGAAAACACCATCACCATGCAGGCGTTAGTGATGGCCCACGCCTGTTACGGACACAACTCTTTCTTTAAGAACAACTATCTGTTCCGTAGCTGGACCGACGCCAGTTCGATTGTTGATTATCTGATTTTCGCCCGAAAATACATCACCGAGTGCGAAGAGCGCTACGGCGTGGATGAGGTGGAGAAGCTGCTCGACTCTTGCCACGCGCTGATGAACTATGGTGTGGATCGTTACAAACGCCCGCAGAAGATCTCTTTGCAGGAGGAGAAAGCGCGGCAGAAAAGCCGCGAAGAGTATCTGCAAAGCCAGGTGAATACGCTATGGCGTACCCTGCCAAGACGCGAGGAGGAGAAGGCCATGCCCGAGGCTCGCCGCTATCCCTCCGAGCCGCAGGAGAATCTGCTCTATTTTATGGAGAAAAACGCCCCGCTGCTGGAGTCCTGGCAGCGTGAGATTCTGCGCATTGTGCGCAAGGTGAGCCAGTATTTCTATCCGCAGAAACAGACCCAGGTGATGAATGAAGGCTGGGCCACCTTCTGGCACTACACCATCCTTAATCACCTGTATGACGAAGGCAAAGTGACCGAGCGCTTTATGCTGGAGTTTCTGCATAGCCACACGAATGTGGTGTTCCAGCCGCCCTATAACAGCCCCTGGTACAGCGGGATCAACCCCTACGCGCTGGGCTTTGCCATGTTCCAGGACATCAAGCGTATTTGCCAGACGCCGACAGAAGAGGACAAGTATTGGTTCCCGGACATCGCCGGTTCAGACTGGCTGACAACGCTCCACTTCGCGATGCGCGACTTTAAGGATGAGAGCTTTATCAGCCAGTTCCTGTCCCCCAAAGTGATGCGCGACTTCCGCCTGTTCACGGTCATGGATGACGATCGCAATAACTATCTGGAGATTTCCGCGATTCATAATGAAGAGGGATACCGTGAGATTCGCAATCGCCTCTCCTCTCAGTACAACCTGAGTAACCTTGAGCCCAATATTCAGGTATGGAATGTGGACCTGCGGGGCGACCGTTCATTAACGCTGCGTTATATCCCGCATAATCGCGCGCCGCTGGATAAGGGACGCAAAGAGGTGCTGAAACATGTGCATCGTCTGTGGGGATTTGACGTCACGCTGGAGCAGCAAAACGAGGATGGCAGCGTGGAGTTACTGGAACGTTGCCCTCCGCGAATGAACACGCTGTAAACAAAAAAGCCTCTCGATGAGAGGCTTTTTTTTAGTGACCGTGAATGGCCAGATCGCCGGGCAGCGTCTTCTGCATACGGTGCCAGATCTCACCACTCTCATGACCGTAGCGGCGTACGGTTTCGTATACCTGATCGTGCTGGTTTTCTGAACAGAGCTCGCTGAGCTTGTGGTAAAAACCGAGCGCCAACGCGCGGGCTTCCGGATTGGCGAAGTAGTGACGCCCAATGCGGGTATACAGACCTTTCATTCCGTTCAGGATCAGCCCGTAAATTGGGTTGCCGGAGGCAAAGGCCAGGCCGCGGAAGATGTTGTAATCCAGGGTGGCAAAGGCATCGGCATGATCTTCAACTTCGGTTGCACGGGCCAGCACTTCCAGCGCCTGGTCCGGATGCTGGCGGAATGCCGTGCGGATGAAGATAGTCGAGATGTTCGTGCGCACAGAGAGCAGGTTATCGATCAACTGCGGTACACTTTCATGATCGAGGCGCGCCAGCGTTTCGAGGATGTTCAGCCCTGATGTCTCCCAGAAGTTATTCACTTTAGTCGGTTTGCCATGCTGGATCGTCAGCCAGCCATCGCGGGCCAGACGCTGCAACACTTCACGTAAGGTAGTACGGGTAACGCCAATCAGTTCAGAGAGTTCTCGTTCAGCGGGAAGGATCGATCCAGGTGGGAAACGGTTATTCCAGATGCTTTCGATGATGTACTCTTCCGCGAAACCCGCCGGGCTTTGCGCCTTAATGACCATAGTGAGATTTCCATTACACAGCTTTTTGCTAATGGACTCATCATACCAGAGGCAGGCAGAGGCAGATAGCGCAGCGACGCGAGAAAAAAGGGATCGCTGTTCTATTTTTGTCAATTTACGTCTGCCTCCATGCCCCCTGTGCAGCTCAGTTGCGTATACTTAAATTGTAATTATGTGATGGGCAAGGAAATCTGCTGTGGAAATCTCTTATGGGCGCGCTTTTTGGCGCAATTTTTTAGGTCAGTCGCCGGACTGGTACAAACTGACTCTTCTCGCATTTTTGATTATCAACCCGGTGATCTTTTTCATTCATCCCTTCACCGCGGGCTGGCTGCTGGTGGCGGAGTTTATTTTCACCCTGGCGATGGCGCTAAAATGTTATCCGCTGTTGCCCGGTGGGCTGCTGGCCTTCGAGGCGATCGTGATCGGCATGACCAGCGCGGACCACGTGAAAACAGAGCTGGCGAATAATCTGGAAGTCTTGCTGCTGCTGATGTTTATGGTGGCAGGGATCTTCTTTATGAAGCAGTTGCTGCTGTTTATCTTCACGCGCCTGCTGCTGAGCATTCCGTCAAAGACCCTGCTCTCCCTTGCTTTCTGCTGCGCAGCCGCATTCCTGTCGGCGTTTTTGGATGCGCTGACGGTAGTGGCGGTGGTCATCAGCGTCGCCGTGGGCTTTTACGATATTTATCACCGGTTCGCCTCCTCGCGCCCGGCAGAGACGCTACAGGATGACAGCCATGTCGATGCCCAACAGCGCGATGTGCTGGAGCAGTTTCGCGCCTTTTTACGCAGCCTGATGATGCACGCCGGGGTGGGTACCGCGCTGGGTGGCGTCATGACCATGGTCGGCGAGCCGCAGAACCTGATTATCGCTAAAGCAGTGGGCTGGGGCTTTGGTGACTTCTTCCTGCGCATTGCACCCGTTAGCGTGCCAGTTCTGGTGTGCGGGCTCTTCACTTGCTGGCTGGTGGAAAAGAGAAAATGGTTTGGCTACGGGACTGAACTGCCTGCCCCGGTACGCCAGGTGCTGCAGGATTATGATGCGAAAAGCCGCAGCCAGCGGACTCGTCAGCAGACGCTTAACCTGATTGTCCAGGGGGTCATTGGCGTCTGGCTGATCATTGCCCTGGCGTTTCATCTTGCTGAGGTAGGCCTGATTGGCCTGTCGGTGATTATTCTCGCCACCTCGCTCACCGGCGTGACCGACGAACACGCCATCGGCAAGGCGTTTACCGAGGCGCTGCCTTTTACCGCTCTGCTGGCGGTCTTTTTTGCGGTGGTGGCGGTCATTGTTGATCAGCAACTGTTTGCGCCTATTATCCACTTTGTTCTGCAGGCCGAGCCGGACGCGCAGCTCACGCTGTTTTATCTCTTTAACGGCCTGCTGTCGTCGATTTCGGATAACGTCTTTGTAGGCTCGGTCTATATTAACGAAGCCAAAGCGGCGCTGGAGAGCGGAGCCATTGATCGCCAGCAGTTCGAGATGCTGGCGGTGGCGATCAACACCGGGACTAACCTCCCCTCGGTTGCCACTCCAAACGGTCAGGCCGCCTTCCTCTTCCTGCTCACCTCTGCGCTGGCCCCACTCATCAGGCTCTCTTATGGCCGCATGGTATGGATGGCGTTGCCCTACACGGTGGTCTTAACGCTGGTTGGTTTGTTGTGCGTCAAAATTATGTTGATTCCTCTTACCCACTGGATGATCGGGGCGGGTATACTGGCCGCGCAATAAGTCAGTCAAACCGGGCAGTCAGATGCCCGGTTTGACTTTCCGCATGATAAATATCCGATTACGTTTTATTTTTCGCTGAGCAGGTGGCGTGTGAAATGAATTCGTTTACACTGCGCTTTCTAAGCATGTCCCAGGGAAATGATTATGTTGAGATTTTTGAACCAGTGCTCGCGCGGTCGCGGAGCGTGGTTATTGATGGCGCTGACCGCCTTTGCGCTGGAAATGGTCGCGCTGTGGTTCCAGCATGTGATGCTGCTGCAACCCTGCGTGATGTGTATCTATGAGCGTTGTGCACTATTTGGCATTATGGGTGCCGGTCTGGTCGGCGCTATCGCGCCGAAGACGCCGTTACGCTACGCGGCTATCGCCATCTGGTTATACAGCGCCTGGCAAGGCGTTGAGCTGGCCTGGCAGCACACCATGATCCAGCTGCACCCCTCGCCGTTTATGACCTGCGATTTTGCCGCTCGCTTCCCAGGCTGGCTGCCGCTGGATAAATGGCTGCCGCAGGTGTTCGTGGCATCGGGCGACTGCTCTGTGCGTCAGTGGGAGTTTCTGTCACTGGAGATGCCGCAGTGGCTGGTTGGTATTTTTGCGGCTTACTTCATCGTGGCGCTGCTGGTACTGATTGCCCAACCCTTCAAACCGAAAAAACGCGATCTGTTTGGTCGGTAATGAATGCGAATAAAAAAACCCGCCTCGGCGGGTTTTTTTATGCTTAACGATTGGGATGATTCAAAATGTGGTCTTCCCAGTCGCGCACCTCAGACTCTTTCACCGCAATATGGCGTACCGAAATACGCTCGCCGTGCATCGCCGCTTTCGAACCGGTTAATAACGGGTGCCACGTCGGTAAACCTTTCCCTTCCGCCAGCAGACGATAGGCGCAGGTATGCGGCAACCACTCGAAGGTTGGCAGGTTATCGCGGGTCAATTTTATGCAGTCCGGCTCAAGCTCGAAGCGACGCTCATAATTACGACACTGACAGGTTTTAATATTGAGTTGGTTGCAGGCGACGTTAGTGAAATAGATCTCATCAGAGTCTTCATCCATCAGCTTATGCAGGCAGCACTGCCCGCAGCCATCGCACAACGATTCCCACTCCGCGTCGGTCATTTCGTCGAGAGTTTTGCTTTGCCAGAAAGGGATTTCGCTCATAAGGATGTCCACACGTCAAAAAGAAAGCGCACCTTATAACCAGTCTGGCACGGGGATGCAAGTTTTGCCGCCCATTAGCGGCGGCAAGCTGTGCTTACAGCACGCGGGTTTTCAGCGACTGGCCGTTAAAAGCCACTTCCAGTTCATCCCCGCTGTTCAACGGCCCAACCCCATCCGGGGTGCCCGTCAGGATCACATCACCCGGTTTCAGGGTGAAGAAACGGCTCATATAGGCAATAAGCGGGACGATTTTATGGATCATGTCTGCCGTGGTGCCTTCCTGACGCACTTCGCCGTTCACCTTGAGGCTGAGCGGGGTATTTTGTGGATCGTCAGGAAATTCAGAAACAGGCACAAATCCGGAGATCGGGCAGGAATTATCAAAACCTTTGGCTTTTTCCCACGGCTGACCGGCTTTTTTCATTTTGCCCTGTAGGTCGCGCAGCGTCAGATCCAGCGCCACACCATAACCCGCAATCGCCTTCTGGACATGCTCTTCCGAGGCCTGACGAAGCGTTGCGCCAATCAGTACCGCCAGCTCAACTTCATGATGGACTGATCCCAGCCCCTGCGGCAGGGCCAGCGGCTGGCGAATATCGCAAAGCGCTGTTTCAGGCTTAATAAACAGCACGGGTTCGTCCGGAACCGCGCTACCCATTTCCTGAATATGCTTCGCATAATTACTGCCTACGCAAACTACTTTACTTACAGGATAATCGAGTAATGCCCCTTGCCAGTTATGATGCTGATACATAATCGTCCCCTAAAAGGTTAATGTGACGCTGACAGATAATTCTGAACTACTTTTTTCCCTGCTCCGCAAGATGCTGTTTAAGTAAATTCTCCGGAGGAGGAGGAAGTTGTAAATAATAGCCTTGCTCGGCCAGTGCGGTTTTTACTTTTTCGAGGTCGGCATTGATCAATTTTTTACGGCCATCCAGCGGCAGAAGCATCGCCAGCTGGCGTGGACCAAACTGCTTCAGTAATTCTTCAGGTACGCGGGAAAAATCGTCTTTTTTTTCGACATACAGATAAGCCTGGTCGCGTTTGGTACTTCTATAGATCACACAAAACATACTTTTACTCTGAATTAATGGGTGGTTGCTTGCCTCAATATAATAGTGACTATAACATGCCTGATACTCTTCGGAATATCGCGTCGGATACGTCGCGGTTCAAAGCAAATTGAGTAAGGCCAGGATGTCAAACACGCCCATCGAGCTTAAAGGCAGTAGCTTCACCTTATCAGTGGTTCATTTGCATGATGCAAAACCCGAGGTTATTCGTCAGGCGTTAGAAGACAAAATCGCTCAGGCGCCCGCATTTCTAAAACATGCTCCCGTGGTCATTAATGTTAGCGACCTTGACGCACCGATCAACTGGCAGCGCCTGCAGCAGGCGGTGACCTCTACCGGACTACGGATCGTGGGCATTAGCGGCTGCAAAGATGCCGAACTGAAAGCTGAAATCGATCGGGCTGGCCTGCCGCTGTTGAATGAAGGCAAAGAAAAAGCCCCACGCGCCGCCCCCACCGAGGCCGCTCCGCCTGCCCCGCCGGTTGAAATTGATAGCACAGTCACAAAAACGCGATTGATTGATCTGCCGGTTCGTTCCGGTCAGCGCATTTATGCGCCAAACTGTGACTTAATTGTGACCAACCACGTTAGCGCGGGCGCGGAACTGATCGCGGATGGCAATATTCATATTTATGGCAGCATGCGTGGACGCGCGCTGGCCGGCGCCAGTGGCGATCGCGACGCGCAAATTTTTTGTACCCACCTGTCGGCGGAGCTGGTTTCCATCGCAGGGGTTTACTGGCTGAGCGATAAAATCCCGGCCGAATTTTATGGCAAAGCGGCGCGTCTGCAACTGGCAGATAACGCTTTGACTGTTCAACCGTTGAATTGATCCCTTTTTAACAAGGAATTTCTATGGCACGCATTATTGTTGTTACTTCGGGTAAAGGAGGCGTTGGCAAGACCACCTCCAGCGCGGCCATCGCTACTGGTTTGGCCCAGAAGGGAAAGAAAACCGTCGTTATCGATTTTGATATCGGCCTGCGTAACCTCGACCTGATCATGGGCTGCGAGCGTCGCGTGGTGTACGACTTCGTTAACGTTATTCAGGGCGATGCCACCCTAAACCAGGCGCTGATCAAAGATAAGCGCACGGAAAATCTCTATATCCTCCCCGCGTCTCAGACGCGCGACAAAGACGCGCTGACGCGTGAAGGCGTGGAGAAAGTGCTGGATGAGCTGAAAAAGATGGAGTTTGACTTCATTGTTTGCGACTCGCCGGCAGGGATTGAAACCGGTGCATTGATGGCGCTTTACTTTGCTGATGAAGCCATCATTACCACCAACCCTGAAGTCTCGTCTGTTCGTGACTCCGACCGTATCCTGGGTATCCTGGCGTCCAAATCCCGTCGTGCGGAAAATGGACAGGATCCAATCAAAGAACACCTGCTGCTCACCCGCTACAACCCGGGCCGGGTCAACAAAGGTGACATGCTGAGCATGGAAGACGTGCTCGAAATTCTGCGCATTAAACTGGTGGGCGTTATCCCGGAAGATCAGTCCGTGCTGCGCGCGTCAAACCAGGGTGAACCTGTTATTCTCGACGCCACCGCCGACGCGGGTAAAGCTTATGCTGATACCGTGGACCGTCTGCTTGGTGAAGAACGTCCTTTCCGCTTCATTGAAGAAGAGAAGAAAGGTTTCCTCAAACGCCTGTTCGGAGGATAAGTTATGGCATTACTGGACTTTTTTCTCTCGCGGAAAAAAAGCACCGCCAACATCGCGAAAGAGCGACTGCAAATTATTGTGGCGGAACGACGCCGCAGCGACGCTGAGCCGCACTACCTGCCTCAGCTGCGTAAAGACATTCTGGAAGTGATTTGTAAATACGTGCAGATTGACCCGGAAATGGTCTCTGTACAGCTGGAGCAACGGGACGGGGATATCTCGATTCTGGAGCTCAACGTCACCCTACCAGAAGCGGAAGAGTCACGTTCCTAGTGACGTATAGCGCCGGGCAGCGCGCTGCCCGGCCTACCCTTCTTACAGCGGATAGTTTTTCAGCAGTGCGTTCAGGCGTTCAGCCATCAACTCCCCGCGCCAGCCTGCCATCAGCTCCGGCAACCCGTTCTGCGGTTTTAACTGCCAGTGCCAGTTGAGCAACTGATTGATTTGACGACGTGACGCCAGCAGCTCTGCGCTGAGTTTGCTTTCTGTCGCCACCTCCTGGACCAGCGCCTTGATCTCTTTAAACGCTTTACGGTAGCCAGGCATGTCCATAAGATTCAACAGCGGTTCCGGCAGTTCGTCTTCCGGGATCTCCTGCGCTTTGGCCACCAGCGCCAGTAACGTTTTGCCGTGGAAACGGATCTCGCTGCCGGAGAGGCCAATGCTGTCCAGCTCACCCATGCTGCCCGGCATAAAGCGCGCCACGCCCCAGAGATGTTCTTCCCGCACCACAAAATTCACCGCCATGTCGCGGTCGCGGGCTTTACGCAGACGCCATTCCGCCAGCAACTGCAGACAAGCCAGCTGGCGCGTACGCAGCTGTGAAGCGTTATTGATGTCGCGCCAGGCGTCTTTCGGGTCGACGGTCTCCTGACGACGCTGCTGTGTCATCCGGCACTCGTCCAGCGCGGCTGGCAGCCAGCCAGAGGCTTCGGCCTCTTTCATCAGCTGTCCGGCAATGGGCAGCAGATAGAAAACGTCGGCGGCGGCGTAATCAAGCTGACGCTCGGTAAGCGGACGCGCCAGCCAGTCGGTACGGGATTCGCTCTTATCGATAGCCAGTCCGGTGTACTCTTCGACCATCGCGGCAAAGCCCCAGGAGAGCGGACGACCGGAGAAGGCGGCCAGAATCTGAGTGTCGATAAGCGGTTGCGGCATAATGCCGAAGGTATTCAGGAAGACTTCCAGATCTTCACTCCCGGCATGCAGATATTTGGTCACAGCGGTGTTCAGCATCAGCTCGCGCAGCGGCGCCCAGTCGGTGATGCCCAGCGGGTCAATTAAGGCCAGCCGTTTGCCATCATACATCTGGATCAGGCCCAGCTGTGGATAGTAGGTGCGGGTACGAACAAACTCGGTATCCAGGGCGATAGCGGGTGCATCACGCGTGACATCGCACAGGGAGGCCAGCTCGTCGTTGGTGGTGATCATCTGGTAATTCAAAACAAGTTCTCTTTGGTTTGCGCCCATAAAAAAACGCCGGCTTAGCCAGCGTTTTGGGGTGACTCACACGAAGCTCAGGCCTTATTGTCGCTTTTGGCGCGCGCTTCGTCACGTAATTCTCGTCGTAATATCTTGCCGACGTTGGATTTTGGCAGTTCATCACGAAACTCAACCAGTTTCGGGACTTTATACCCGGTAAGCTGGCGTCGGCAGAAGGTAATCAGCGCCTCTTCGGTCAGCGACGGATCCTTTTTCACCACGAAAATCTTCACCGTTTCGCCGCTTGTGCCGGCCGGTACGCCCACAGCGGCTACCTCCTGCACCCCGTTGTGCTGCATAACCACTTCTTCGATTTCGTTGGGATAGACGTTGAATCCGGAGACCAGAATCATATCTTTTTTGCGATCGACAATACGCAGGAAACCCTCGTCATCCATCACGGCGATATCGCCGGTATGAAGCCAGCCGTCTTTGATGATCTCATCGGTGGCGTCCGGACGCTGCCAGTAACCCAGCATGACCTGAGGCCCCTTCACGCAGAGCTCACCGGGCTCGCCTGGCGCCACTTCGTTATCGTTATCATCCACCAGTTTGGCTTCCGTCGAGGGCACCGGCAGGCCAATGCTGCCGCTGTGATAGTCAATATCGTGCGGGTTGACGCTGACCAGCGGCGAGCACTCGGTGAGCCCGTAGCCTTCAAGCAGATATTGGCCGGTCAGTTTCACCCAACGTTCGGCAACCGCCTGCTGCACCGGCATACCGCCACCGGCAGAGAGGTGCAGGGTTGAGAAATCGAGTTGCTGGAACTCTTTGTTGTTCAACAGTGCATTAAACAGGGTGTTGACCCCGGTCATGGCGGTGAAGGGGTATTTCGCCAGCTCCTTCACCAGGCCCGGGATATCGCGCGGGTTGGTAATAAGCACGTTTTGTCCGCCCAGTTCAATAAAGAGCAGGCAGTTCATGGTTAGTGCAAAAATGTGATACAGCGGTAGCGCGGTGATCACCAGCTCTTTGCCACGATGGAGCAGCGGGCCGTAGGTGGCGTTTACCTGTTCGAGGTTGGCCAGCATATTTCGATGGGTCAGCATCGCCCCTTTCGCTACGCCGGTGGTGCCGCCGGTATATTGCAGAAACGCCAAATTTTCCGGGACGATTTCGGGTTTAACATACTGCATGCGGTAGCCCGTCTGCAGGGCCCGGCGGAAGGAGATAGCATCTGGCAGGTGATATTTGGGTACCAGCCGCTTAACGTATTTGACGACGAAGTTCACCAGCGTACCCTTCGCGGTGGAGAGCTGATCGCCCATCCGCGTCAGGATCACGTGTTTGACCTGAGTTTTGTCCACCACTTTTTCCAGCGTGTGGGCAAAGTTAGAGACGATAACAATCGCCGCCGCACCGCTGTCATTCAGCTGGTGCTCCAGCTCACGTGGGGTATAGAGCGGGTTGACGTTAACTACGATCATGCCTGCTCGCAAAATGCCAAACAGCGCGACCGGGTATTGCAGCAGGTTTGGCATCATCAATGCCACCCGATCCCCTTTTTGTAACCCTAAGCCTTGCTGGAGATAGGCGGCAAAAGCCCGGCTGCGCTCTTCCAGTTTGCGGAAGGTCATGACCTCGCCCATGTTCACGAACGCGGGCTGGTCGGCATAGCGTGCCACCGAATGTTCAAACAGTTCAACCAGGGATTGATAGCGGTCAGGATTGATCTCCGCAGGAACATCCGCGGGATAACGGTTTAGCCAAACCTTATTCAATGAATCACCTCTGAAATGAGTATTTGTCGTCATCACAACCCCGGTTAAATACAAAGTGTTAACATTATATTAACTCAGCGTACCAGTTTATTAATTGTCCGCTTTTCGGGTTGCGAAGCACGTCACTATTTATTTTTGTTATATCCGTATAAAACGAGAAACAGCGGCGAGGCCGCTGTTTCTTTTTCAATAATAACAGTAAGTTACTCTGTTACTACGTTCTGAACGCGAGCTGGACCGGGGTTATACCAGCCCCAGCCACCGTAGCCGCCATAACGGTACGGATGGGGTCCCCAGTACCAGGGATCGATAGGCTGCGGCGGCATCATGACCTGTTGCGTAACATGCCAGCGTTTGTAGCCGTTGGCCTGCATGGTCATAAATTTATAGGGGGTGCTGCCCACCTTGCCTTCCGCCGTACCGGTGATAGGACCCACGACGGTGACCAGTTGCCCACGGAAATCAACCGGGTCGAGAAACCCGTTCACGTCCGCATAGATACGGCCACGTGACGCTTCGCCCAGTATCGGACGCGCGCCGCTATCGAGTGCGACCGTGGCAATCTCCAGCCGGGTTTTACCCTGCTGGTTGTACACCTCGACCACCTTACCGCCAAAACGCGCTTCCTGGCCGACGTAAAGTTCAGGTGCGTTCATCACCCGGACCAGATCTTGCTGCGGCGTCGGACTACTGCCCTTGATGGCGTCCGGTACCGATACGCATCCACTCAATGCCAGCGCCACCGCGCCGGCCGCCAGAAGGCGTACTACATAATTATGAACCGCCATGATGCGACCCCTTTTTCTCAGTTCCTGATACTGAGATTCACTCGCGGCCTGGAAGTTTCTTCCATGCCACCTCGTTTCGTAAATAAACTGGTTCGGCCTTCTCTACCGCCACCGTTTTACCTGCTGCCAGCAGCTGGCAGGCGATGGGGAGCATGTCTTCGGCTTCAGGCAGCAACATCTCGCCCTCTTCCAGCGTTACGCTACTCGCCTGCGCCATATCCGGCCAGGCTTTCCAGCCCGTACCCACCGTTGCCCAGACGCCGGAAAGCTGCTTCAACCGTTCGCTGACGGCTTCCGGCTTGAGTACCGCTTCACTCTCTTCACCGTGCCAGACGCCCTGTTCATCACGGGTGTACTCCGCCCAATAAACTTCACCCATGCGGGCATCAATGGCGGCCAGCACGCGGGTGGCGCCAGTTTTACGCCAGGCGCCCTGCGCCATGGTTGCCAGGGTAGAGACGCCAATCATTGGCAGCCCTGCACCCAGCGCCAGCCCTTGCGCAATACCGATGCCAATACGCACGCCAGTAAAGCTCCCCGGGCCGCGGCCAAAGGCCAGCGCGTCGAGGTCGGTTAAAGTGGTGTCGCCCTGAGTCAGGATCATCTTTACCAGCGGTAAAATGCGCTGGGTGTGTTCTCGTGGGCACTCTTCGAAATGAGCAGAGATGGCACCGTCATTCCACAGGGCAACAGAACAGGCCTCTGTGGCGGTATCAATAGCCAGAATTCGCATCAGTTGTCGCGCTCTCGCAGTGGGTCAATACAAAATGGCGCGCATCTTAGCACACTCCAGGGCAAATTACTCCGCCGATGGCGCGGCCAGGAAACGCACTGCTCGGTTGATGTCCCGCGTACGCGGCGCGGGCGGCAGACTGGCAATAAAGGTTGCACCGTAAGGGCGCATCACCAGCCGGTTGTCGCAGATCACCAGCACGCCCCGGTCGTCTATATCGCGGATAAGACGCCCTACCCCCTGTTTAAGGGTGATCACCGCGTCCGGTAGCTGCACATCGTCGAAGGGATCGCCTCCGCGCAGGCGGCAATCCTCCATACGGGCCTTCAGCAACGGATCGTCCGGCGAGGTAAAGGGCAGCTTATCGATAATGACCAGAGAAAGCGCATCGCCGCGGACATCCACCCCTTCCCAGAAGCTGCTGGTTGCCACCAGCAGGGCATTGCCGTGGCTAACAAACTGCTGCAACAGTTGGCCTTTGCTGGTCTCACCCTGTAACAGCACCGGCAGGGTCATGGTGGCGCGGAACTGCTCTGCCAGGTCGCGCATCATGGCGTGAGACGTGCAGAGCATAAAGCAGCGCCCGTTGTTCGCCTCGATCATCGGTTTAAGCATCGCCGCCAGGTGGCGCGCCGCGCCGGGCTGATTCGGTAGCGGCAGGTTGCGTGGCACGCAGAGCAGCGCCTGAGTCGCGTAGTCAAACGGGCTGGGTAGCAGCAGCGACTCCGCCTCGTTAATCCCCAGTCGTTCGGTGAAGTGGTGCAGGTCATCATTTACCGAGAGGGTCGCCGAGGTGAAAATCCAGCTCCCCGGCTTGTCGGCCATGACTTCTTTGAATTTGTCCGCCACGGTAAGCGGCGTAAGGGCCAGGGTGAAATGGCGCGAGTTACATTCGTACCAGTAGCTGTATCCCGGCTGGTTGATCTCTTTCAGGCGTTTAAGACGGGCACGGTAGAGGGTGGCGCGTTCAAAGGCGGCGTCCAGTAATGCGGAGCGGCCCAGAGATAATTTCGCCACGTCATAGCAGAGCTCCAGCGCATCATCCAGCAGCAGGAGTGCGCGCTGAATAGTATTGTCTGCCAGAAGTTCACGCAGATTGCCGCGAAAGCCCGGATCGCCCAGCTGCATGCGGAAATCCTGTGTACTCTGCGCCAGACGGTCCGCGCATTTTTGTAACTGCTGGGTATCCTTCAGTTCGGTGCGGTAAGCGATAGTGAAATCTTTGGCCAGATCCAGCAGCTGACGGCTGGAGAGGGACTGGCCGAAATATTGACTGGCAATATCCGGCAGCTGATGGGCCTCATCGAAGATCATCACGTCAGCCTCGGGGATCAGTTCACCAAAGCCGCTCTCTTTCACCACCATATCGGCCAGAAAGAGGTGATGGTTGACCACCACGACGTCAGCGTCCATCGCCGTCTTACGCGCTTTCACCACGAAGCAGTCTTTATAGAGCGGGCAGTCGCTACCGAGGCAGTTATCGTTGGTGCTGGTGACCAGCGGCCAGGCGGCAGAATCTTCGGCCACGCTGGCGCAGGTGCTGATATCGCCATCCTGGGTCTGGTTGGCCCAGGCGCGAAGGATGATGACATCGCTCAGCGTTTGTACCGGCAGATCGCCCCCCGCCAGCGCTTGTTGCTCCAGGCGTTCGAGGCAGAGGTAGTTTGAGCGACCCTTCAGCAGCGCCAGCCGACCTTTATATTTGAGAGCCTTGGCCACGGTGGGCAGATCGCGACTGTAAAGCTGATCCTGAAGCGCTTTCGAACCGGTCGAGATAATGACCTTTTTCTTCGCCCGTAGCGCAGGCGCCAGATAGGCGTAGGTTTTCCCGGTCCCGGTCCCCGCTTCCACGACCAGCGGCTGCCCGTTATCGATCGCGCGCGCGACGGCATGCGCCATCTGGCGCTGGGGCTCACGCGGTTTAAAGCCAGGAATTGCTTTTGCTAACTGCCCGTCTGCTGCGAAATCGTCTGCCACTCTGCCCCCTGTAATTTTGCACAGGGGATTATGTCAGGCTGCCGGGCCTTGCGCCAGTCGATAGTGACGGCGGCGAGACAATATGGCAGTCTTGCCCGGCAATGAAAAAATAACGAGGAGACGTTTATGACAATTGTGCGCATTGATGCCGAAGCCCGCTGGTCTGATGTGGTGATCCACAACCAGACCCTCTACTACACCGGGGTACCGGAGAATCTGGATGCCGACGCCTTTGAGCAGACGGCCAACACCCTGGCACAGATTGACGCTATCCTGCAAAAACAGGGCAGCGATAAATCGAAGATCCTGGATGCGACCATTTTTCTGGCGAATAAAGATGATTTTGCGGCCATGAACAAGGCCTGGGATGCGTGGGTAGTCGCGGGCCACGCGCCGGTACGCTGCACCGTACAGGCCACGCTAATGAAACCGCAATATAAGGTTGAGATTAAGATTATCGCCGCGGTATAACGCGCCGGTTATTCTTCTTCATCATCCTCAAAACGCGCCACGATCCGCTCGCCGGTATGGGTGGCGCGAAGTTCTTCTGCCACCTGCGCAATGGCCTGGCCGCTGCTCATCCCCTCGGACATTAACGTCTGAATGCGTTCAACTGCTTTCTGCTGCTGCTCGTGGCTCAGTGAAGGTAAACCTGCAAACATCATTAACTCCTGCTAGATTATCAGCGCTAATTATTTCACGCTGCCCGGTTGTTTGCTATAGATGAACTCGATATCCCCCACCGTTATTTCGTTACCCTGGCGTTCAGACGCCGCTGAAGCATGGTTTGCGCCGCTGAGCCATCAACCCTGGGCGATGCTGCTGCATTCCGGCCACGCTGACCATCCCTATAGCCGGTTTGATATTCTGGTGGCCGATCCCGTCGCCACGCTGGTTACCGAGGGTGAGCTTACCCGAATAACGCGGGAGACGGTGATCGAATCGTCTGGCTGCCCATTGAGCTTGCTGCAGCAGACGCTGGATGACCTGGGCCTGCCTGCGGATCCGCACCCCGATCTGCCTTTTCAGGGCGGCGCGCTGGGGCTCTTTGGCTACGATCTGGGTCGTCGCTTTGAAACACTGCCGCAGCAGGCAGTTGACGACATCAGCCTGCCGGATATGGCTGTGGGGCTGTACGACTGGGCGGTCATTGTTGATCACCATAAACAGGCCGTATCGCTGGTCTGCCATGGCGATGCGAAGGCGCGACTGGCGTGGCTGGAAGCACAGCGTCCCCCGACCAGGCAAACCCCGTTTCGCCTCACTTCTGACTGGCGCGCAAACATGACCGCGCTGGAGTATGACGCAAAATTCCGCCAGGTGCAGGCTTATCTGCACAGTGGCGATTGCTATCAGGTGAATCTTGCCCAGCGTTTTCAGGCTCACTATCAGGGTGATGAGTGGCAGGCATTTACTCGCCTGAATGCGCAGAACCGCGCCCCCTTCAGCGCCTTTATGCGCCTTGAACAGGGGGCGATTCTGAGCCTGTCACCTGAGCGCTTTATTCATCTGGCCGAGGGCGAAATTCAGACCCGCCCCATTAAAGGCACGCTACCGCGTCTTACCGATCCCGATGACGATCGCCAGCAGGCGGAAATACTGGCCGCCTCCCCGAAAGATCGCGCCGAAAATCTGATGATCGTAGATTTGATGCGTAATGATATCGGGCGCGTGGCCGAACCCGGCAGCGTGCGCGTGCCCGAACTGTTCGTGGTGGAGCCTTTCCCGGCGGTTCACCATTTAGTGAGTACGATTACCGCGCGCCTGCCCGCATCGCGCAGCGCCTGTGATCTGCTGCGGGCGGCATTTCCGGGGGGGTCGATTACCGGTGCGCCAAAGGTGCGGGCGATGGCAATTATCGACGAACTGGAACCCCAGCGCCGTAACGCCTGGTGCGGCAGCATCGGCTATATCAGCCTCTGCGGTACCATGGATACCAGCATTACCATCCGCACCCTGACCGCCTTTGCCGGGCAGCTATACTGCTCTGCAGGCGGCGGTATCGTGGCTGACAGTGAGTCGGCGGCGGAGTATCAGGAAACCTTTGATAAAATAAACCGCATACTGCAACAACTGGAGAGTTAAAGCGTGGAGACCCGCAATCTGACCCTGGATGATTTTTTATCGCGTTTTCAGTTATTACGGCCGCAGGTCAATAGCGCCTCGCTTAATCAGCGCCAGGCCGCGGTGCTGATCCCGGTGGTACGCCGCGAAGAACCCGGACTGTTGCTCACCCAACGCTCCCCGCTGATGCGTAAACATGCCGGTCAGGTTGCCTTCCCCGGTGGCGCAGTAGACAGCAGTGATGCTTCGCTGATTGCCGCCGCGTTGCGCGAAGCGCAGGAAGAGGTGGCGATTCCGCCCGAGGTTGTGGAAGTGATTGGCGTGCTCCCGCCTGTCGACAGCGTGACCGGGTTTCAGGTTACGCCGGTGGTGGGGTTGATTCCGCCAAATCTGCACTATCACGCCAGTGAAGATGAAGTGGCGGCGGTATTTGAAATGCCACTGGCGGAGGCCCTGCGCCTGGGTCGTTATCACCCCCTCGACATTCATCGTCGCGGCCACCATCATCGGGTCTGGTTATCCTGGTACCAGCATTATTTTGTCTGGGGCATGACGGCAGGCATTATTCGTGAACTGGCGCTGCAAATTGGCCTGAAGCCTTGACTATACTTTACATTCCCGACTTTTTACTGTGTTTGCGATCGCTCTCTCGCTATTAGTAAAACCGCCGTTAGCCATTAGTTTAATTCATGTGAATAGTTGAGCTGACGATCAGGTTCCCTCTTACACTATGCGCAGTTATAACATCGTTACTGGAAACCCGGTAACCCTGTCAGGAGTGTTAAAGTGATTAGTATATTCGACATGTTCAAAGTGGGTATTGGCCCCTCCTCTTCCCACACTGTCGGCCCTATGAAGGCCGGTAAACAGTTCGTCGATGACCTGGTCGAAAAAGGATTACTGGAAAGCGTTACCCGTGTTGCCGTAGATGTCTATGGCTCGCTCTCTTTAACGGGTAAAGGCCACCACACCGATATCGCCATCATAATGGGTCTGGCCGGAAATATGCCGGATACCGTTGATATTGACGCCATTCCGGCGTTTATTCGCGACGTTGAAACGCGCGGCCGCCTGCTGCTGGCTAACGGCCAGCACGAAGTCGATTTCCCGCAGGATGACGGCATGCGTTTTCGCAGCGACAACCTCTCACTGCACGAAAACGGCATGCAGATCCACGCCTTTAACGGCGATAAAGTGATTTACAGCAAAACCTATTACTCCATCGGCGGTGGTTTCATCGTTGATGAAGAGCATTTCGGCAAAGATACGGCGGGTGATGTCAATGTCCCCTATCCGTTTAAATCCGCCCAGGAGATGCTGAACTACTGCAAAGAGACCGGCCTGTCGCTTTCCGGCATGGTGATGCAGAACGAACTGGCGCTGCACAGTAAGAAAGAGATCGAAGAGTACTTTGCGAACGTGTGGCAGACCATGCGTGCCTGTATCGATCGCGGTATCAATACTGAAGGCGTGTTGCCTGGCCCACTGCGCGTGCCGCGTCGTGCCTCGGCGCTGCGTCGCATGCTGGTGACCACCGACAAATACTCCAACGACCCGATGAACGTGGTGGACTGGGTAAACATGTTTGCCCTGGCCGTCAACGAAGAGAACGCAGCCGGTGGCCGCGTTGTGACGGCCCCAACTAACGGCGCCTGCGGGATCGTGCCGGCGGTACTGGCTTATTACGATCACTTTATCGAATCCGTGAGCCCGGACATCTACATTCGTTACTTCCTGGCCGCGGGTGCGGTGGGCGCGCTCTATAAGATGAACGCCTCCATTTCCGGCGCGGAAGTGGGTTGTCAGGGTGAAGTGGGCGTGGCCTGCTCGATGGCTGCTGCCGGTCTGGCTGAGCTGCTGGGTGCCAGCCCGGAACAAGTATGCGTTGCCGCTGAGATTGGCATGGAGCATAACCTCGGCCTGACCTGTGACCCGGTCGCCGGTCAGGTGCAGGTACCGTGCATTGAGCGTAACGCCATTGCGTCGGTGAAAGCGATCAATGCCTCACGCATGGCGATGCGTCGTACCAGCGAGCCGCGCGTTTCACTGGATAAGGTTATCGAAACTATGTACGAAACCGGGAAAGATATGAACGCGAAATATCGCGAAACTTCCCGCGGTGGCCTGGCTATCAAGGTGCAGTGCGACTAATCCCCCCTTTCGCCCATCTGCAACGGATGGGCGAAATTTCTCCCCTCGTCTCGTCTCCTTAATAGTTCCCCACTACACTTGCTGTATTGCCTGCGGCATTGGGTGCCCCTGGCTTACCGGATGACCCCTGCATGCAAACTGCGCAAAGGATAATCACCCATTATCGTCGAAAACGCCTCGCGGTTTGCGTGGTGGTTGCGGTTCTCACCCTGATTACGACCCTTGGCATCCGCTTTATTTCACAACGTAATCTCAACCAGCACCTTACTGTCGCCTTTGTCACCCACGCCGTCGAGGCGCTGGATAAAATTTTGCTGCCGTTGCAAGCCAGCCGTGAAACGCTGCTGCCGCTGGTAGGACGACCATGCCTTTCTACCCACTTGCTGTTGCGCCGACATGCCGCCACCCTGCAGACCGTGCGCACGATCGGGCTGGTTAAAGACGGGATCCTTTACTGCTCCAGTATTTTTGGTCAACGCGATGTACCTGTTCGCCAACTCCAACCTGCGCTTCCCTTCCCGGAACCTTTACTGGTGCTCTCGACGGATCGGTCACTGCTGCATGGTAGCCCCATTCTGATCCAGTGGTATCCGCTGCCTGGTAACAGCCAGAACGGGGTCATGGAGGGGGTCAATATCGATCTGATTGCCCGCATGATCCTCGAACCGCAAGCCCCCCTGATTAACGAAGTTGCGCTGAGCGTAGGCAATAAACACCTGCGTTACGGATCGAATGTCTCTGATACCCTGACACACAATGCTGGCGACAAAATTTATCGCCAGCCGTCGGGTAATTTCCCCTTTACCATCACCGTCAGCGGCCCGGGCCCTACGGCGTTAGCGTTAAAGGATCTTCCTGGCCAGTTGCCACTGGCTCTGCTGTTAAGCCTGCTACTGGGCTATATCGCCTGGCTGGCCACCGCAAACAGGATGAGCTTTACCTGGGAGATAAATCTCGGCCTTGCCGCCCGCGAATTTGAGCTGTTCTGCCAGCCGCTGATGAATGCGCGTAATCAGGAGTGCGTCGGCGTGGAGATCCTGCTGCGCTGGAACAATCCGCGCCAGGGGTGGATCTCCCCTGACGTGTTTATCCCCCTGGCTGAGGAACATAATCTGATTATTCCCCTCACCCGCTATGTCATCACGGAAACCGTACGCCAGCTGACGGTATTCCCGGCGGATCCTGGCTTCCATATCGGAATCAATGTTGCCGCCAGCCATTTCCGCCATGGCGTGCTACTGCGTGACCTGAATCACCACTGGTTTAACGCCCGCCCTGTACAACAGCTCATAATTGAACTGACCGAGCGCGATGCCCTGTTGGACGTGGATTGCCGCCTGGTACGGGAATTACACCGAAAAGAGGTCAAACTGGCGATTGATGATTTTGGCACCGGGAATTGCTCGCTCTCATGGCTGGAAAAGCTGCATCCGGATGTCCTGAAAATTGATAAGTCATTTACGGCTGCGATAGGGACGGACGCGGTGAACTCTACCGTGACCGATATCATTATTGCCCTTGCACAGCGGTTGAACATTGAACTGGTGGCGGAAGGGGTAGAAACCCCTGAACAAGCGCGTCATCTTCGCCAGCGCGGGGTGCACATTTTGCAGGGATATTTTTATGCGCGACCGATGCCGCTAAGAGACTTTCCGGAGTGGCTGGCGGGGAGTTCGCCCCCGCCAGCGCCGCATAACGGGCAGATCATGCCCGCGATGCCGCTACATTAATTACTCGTCTTCTTCGTGCTCTGACTGCTCTTTAACAATACGCACCAGATCCACACGGTAGTCGTTCGCCGTCACAATGGTGATCTTCAGCGGCGGCAGTTCCAGAACATCACCGGTACGCGGGATCTGACCATTAATGGCAATGACCAGACCGGCTACGGTGGCGATATCGTCATCATGGTTAGTCAGGTGCTCCAGCCCCAGCGTGTGTTGCAGCGCATGCAGGTCGGTGGCGCCTTTTACCAGCCAGCCGTCGTTATCGGCAACGATTTCCGGCGTTTCGTCGGCATCCGGGAACTCACCGGCAATCGCCTCCAGCACGTCCAGCGGCGTAACCAGCCCCTGAACCACACCAAACTCGTTGGTCACAATAACAAAGCTACCGCGAGCACGACGCAATACGCCCAGCAGGTTAATCGGGTCGAGCGTTTCCGGTACCACAATGGCCGGCGACGCGGCGGCTATGGCCTCGACATCTACACCCTCTTCCAGCGCAACCAGAAGCTCTTTAGCACGTACCACACCGATAATTTCATCCAGCTCGCCGCGACACACCGGGAACAGACTGTGTGGCGAAGAGAGCAGTTGCTGGCGGATTTCATCCATGCTCAGGCTGGCGTCAACCCAACTGATTTCACCGCGGGGCGTCATGATGCCACGCAGAGAGCGGGAGGCGAGCGACAGTACGCCGTTAATCATGTAGCGCTCTTCTTCAACAAAAGCACCTTCGGGTACCGGCACCGTCACATGGTTCTCGCTCTCCGGCTGAACCGTTGCCTGGCGACGACCGCCCATCAGACGCAAGATGGCATCCGCAGTACGCGCACGCAACGGCTGGTTAGATTGCTGACGAATGAAGTTACGTCGCGCAACCTGGTTGAAGAACTCAATGATGATCGAGAAGCCAATCGCCGCGTACAGGTAACCTTTCGGAATATGGAAGCCGAAACCTTCTGCGACCAGGCTCAAACCAATCATCAGCAGGAAGCTCAGACAGAGCACCACCACCGTCGGGTGTTCGTTGACGAATCGCGTCAGCGGTTTCGAGGCCAACAACATCACCGCCATGGCAATGACCACCGCGGCCATCATGACCGGAAGATGGTTTACCATACCCACTGCGGTAATGACCGCATCCAGGGAGAAGACCGCATCCAGCACCACAATCTGCATTACCACAACCCAGAAGCTGGCGTAGCCTTTACCATGCCCGCCATCATGCTGCCTGTTTTCAAGCCGTTCGTGTAGCTCAGTCGTGGCTTTGAAGAGAAGGAATAGTCCCCCCACCAGCATGATCAGGTCGCGTCCTGAGAAGGTAAAATCCCACACGCTGAAGAGCGGTTTGGTGAGCGTAACCATCCACGAAATAACGGAAAGCAGCGCAAGACGCATAATCAGCGCCAGCGACAGGCCAATAAGGCGTGCTTTGTCACGTTGTTTAGGCGGCAGCTTGTCCGCAAGAATGGCAATAAACACCAGGTTGTCGATGCCGAGCACAATCTCGAGCACCACCAGCGTGAGAAGCCCCACCCAGATTTGCGGGTCCATTAAGAATTCCATGACAAGCTCCTGCTGAAGGAATGACAAAACGGCGCCGCGTTAGAAACGGGCGAAGCGGTAAAAGACGATTTAAGTGTGTGGCGAGAATCGCCGGTGAGGCTGATCCAAAGGGATCGGGTAGGTGACTGACGTCGGTGACGGTCCATACAGTGGGCTATAGCCCATTACTCCTGACAATTAAACGGAAGGTAAACATATCAGAGACATGAGCTTTAAGGCAAAGATTTACTTTCCTTTGCAAACAGATGTTACCGTCTCCATTTCGCGCCGCAAATTATCCAACACGCTAAAGCTAAATTACGGATCTTCATCACATAAATTATTTTTTCACTGTCTAAAATAATTCGCTGAAGTCTGAGTTAGTTCTACTCTAACCCTTATCTGAATCGATTCGCTGTAATGAACACGATTTATGATGCCCTCGTCACACAGGTGCATAAACGATAATAAATGGAGGTAGCAAGTGACCATTGCTATTGTAATAGGCACACATGGTTGGGCTGCAGAGCAGTTACTCAAAACAGCAGAGATGTTGCTTGGCGAGCAGGAAAATGTTGGCTGGATCGATTTCGTGCCCGGCGAAAACGCCGAAACATTAATCGAGAAATACACGGCTCAACTTGAAAAACTCGATACCCGCAGCGGCGTGCTGTTTCTCGTCGATACATGGGGTGGCAGTCCGTTCAACGCCGCCAGTCGCATTGTCGTCGATAAAGAGCACCATGAAGTCGTGGCTGGCGTTAACATTCCGATGCTGGTCGAAACGCTGATGGCGCGTGACGATAACCCGAGCTTTGACGAACTGGTGGCACTGGCGGTAGAAACCGGCCGCGAAGGCGTGAAAGCGTTGAAAGCTCAGCCAGTAGATAAACCCGCGCCGGTGGCGGCAGCGCCGAAAGCGGCAACGCCTGCCAAACCGATGGGGCCAAATGATTATATGGTTATCGGCCTTGCCCGTATCGATGACCGTTTAATTCACGGCCAGGTGGCAACGCGCTGGACTAAAGAGACCAACGTACAACGCATTATCGTCGTCAGCGATGAAGTTGCCGCAGACACCGTCCGCAAAACCCTTCTTACCCAGGTCGCTCCACCGGGCGTAACCGCTCACGTGGTGGACGTTGCCAAAATGATCCGCGTTTACAACAACCCGAAATATGCGGGTGAACGCGTCATGCTTCTATTTACTAACCCGACAGACGTTGAGCGTCTTGTTGAAGGCGGCGTGAAAATCACCTCCGTCAACATCGGTGGTATGGCTTTCCGTCAGGGGAAAACGCAGGTCAACAACGCGATTTCAGTCGATGAAAAAGATATCGAAGCCTTCAATAAACTGAATGCACGCGGTATCGAGCTGGAAGCCCGTAAGGTTTCTACCGATCAGAGACTGAAAATGATGGACTTGATCGGCAAAGTTGGGAAATAACCCGGCGCTGATTTTTCACACAAAGCTTATGTTATAGGAGAAGTACAATGGAGATTACCACTCTTCAGATTGTGCTGGTGTTCATCGTCGCGTGTATTGCGGGTATGGAATCCGTACTTGATGAATTTCAGTTTCACCGTCCGTTGGTCGCCTGTACCTTAATTGGCGCCGTTCTTGGCGATATGAAAACCGGTATTATCATCGGTGGTACCCTGGAAATGATCGCCCTGGGCTGGATGAACATCGGTGCGGCCGTTGCCCCGGATGCGGCCCTCGCCTCCATCATCTCTACCGTTCTGGTTATTGCCGGGCACCAAAGTATCGGCGCCGGTATCGCGCTGGCTATTCCACTGGCCGCGGCAGGCCAGGTTCTGACCATCATTGTTCGTACTATCACCGTTGCCTTCCAGCACGCTGCCGATAAGGCGGCCGATAACGGCAACCTGACGGCACTCTCCTGGATCCACGTTTCATCCCTGTTCCTGCAGGCGATGCGTATCGCAATCCCGGCGGTTATCGTGGCTATCTCCGTCGGTACCAGCGAAGTGCAGAGCATGCTGAACGCCATACCAGAAGTGGTAACCGGGGGTCTGAACATCGCCGGTGGCATGATCGTTGTAGTCGGTTATGCGATGGTTATCAACATGATGCGTGCTGGCTACCTGATGCCGTTCTTCTACCTCGGCTTCGTGACCGCGGCGTTTACTAACTTCAACCTGGTTGCTCTGGGTGTGATTGGCGCCGTTATGGCGATTCTCTACATTCAGCTGAGCCCGAAATACAACCGCGTAGCGGGTGCACCGGCGCAGGCGGCTGGTACTAACGATCTCGATAACGAACTGGACTAACAGGTGAGCGACATGGTTGATATGACTAAAACTACCCCAGAGAAGAAACTGACTCCGGGCGATATTCGTGGCGTGTTCATCCGTTCAAACCTGTTCCAGGGTTCGTGGAACTTCGAACGTATGCAGGCGCTGGGCTTCTGCTTCTCAATGGTGCCGGCGATTAAACGCCTGTATCCTGAAAATAACGAAGCACGACGTCAGGCAATTAAACGTCACCTGGAATTCTTCAACACCCATCCGTATGTTGCCGCCCCGGTTCTGGGCGTGACTCTGGCGATGGAAGAGCAGCGTGCGAACGGCGCAGAGATTGACGATGGCGCCATCAACGGTATCAAAGTGGGTCTGATGGGGCCGCTGGCGGGCGTGGGTGACCCGATCTTCTGGGGTACGGTGCGTCCAGTCTTCGCCGCGCTTGGCGCCGGTATTGCGATGAGCGGTAGCCTGCTTGGTCCACTGCTGTTCTTCATTCTTTTCAACCTCGTCCGCCTGGCAACCCGTTATTACGGCGTGGCTTATGGCTATCGTAAAGGCGTGGACATTGTTAAGGATATGGGCGGCGGCTTCCTGCAAAAACTGACCGAGGGGGCCTCCATTCTCGGCCTGTTTGTGATGGGCGCGCTGGTTAACAAATGGACGCACGTTAACATCCCGCTGGTGGTCTCTACCATCACCGGTCAGGATGGTCAGACGCGCGTGACCACGGTGCAAACCATCCTTGACCAGCTGATGCCTGGCCTGGTTCCGCTGCTGTTGACCTTCGCCTGTATGTGGCTTCTGCGTAAGAAAGTTAACCCACTGTGGATTATCGTTGGCTTCTTTGTCATCGGTATCGCGGGCTATGCTGTTGGCCTGCTGGGTCTGTAAGACGTTGCGTTAAACGCCGGGGGCTTGCCCCCGGCTTTTTTTATCTGGAGGATGAATGACGATCACGGACATCGTACTGGTTTTGTTTATTGTTGCCCTTCTGGCTTATGCCATCTACGACGAATGGATCATGCCGCGACGTCATGGCGCGACGCTGCTGTCTATCCCCCTGCTACGTCGCGGCCGCGTTGATGCCTTTATCTTTGCCGGCCTGCTGGTGATTCTGATTTATAACAACGTAATGAACGGCGGTGCATTATTAACCACATGGTTATTATGTGCGCTGGCATTAATGGCGATCTATCTGTTCTGGATCCGGGCGCCCAAAATCCTCTTCAAAAAGGATGGGTTCTTTTTCGCCAATGTATGGATAGAATATAACCGTATTAAAGAGATGAATTTATCGGAAGATGGCGTGCTGGTGATGCAATTAGAACAGCGGCGTCTGCTCATTCGGGTACGGAATATAGACGACCTGGAAAAGATATACAAATTACTTGTTAAAACTCAATAGCTTAAAATTATAGCACTGGCTATATTTGGACTGGTTTTCTCCGCACAATTATAGCCAAAGCTATATTAGACAATAAAATCCACTTATATTTATTAACGTTATTCTCACCAATAAACCCAAATGAAAATCGTTATCAATAAGTTAGTGAAATTATAATTCCTGAATATTGTTTTAACGGCTAAAAATATGTTAAGGTTGCGCCCGTCGTTGGGGAGTAGCCGATTTCCTTTCAAGGAAATGTACGTGTCAACATACTCGTTGCAAAACGTGGCACGTACGGACAGTTCATATCAGAACTGTCAGGCGAGACCATAGATACATCTACTGCTGTTTACTGGGGGCAGTGATGTGTCATATGGAGATCCCGGTCTGGACGCACTTATGAATCTCTCAGCAACACTTCTACTGGCCTTTGGCATGTCGATGGACGCATTTGCGGCCTCGATGGGGAAAGGCGCCACCCTGCATAAACCTAAATTCTCTGAAGCACTGCGCACTGGCCTTATCTTTGGCGCAATCGAAACCCTGACGCCGCTTATCGGCTGGGGTTTGGGTATGCTGGCAAGCCAGGTTGTGCTGGAGTGGAATCACTGGATCGCCTTTGTGCTGCTGGTCTTCCTCGGTGGGCGTATGGTCATTGAAGGTTTTCGCAACGAGCGTTGTGAAGATGACGCGCCGGTTCGCCGTCACGGCTTCTGGCTGCTGGTGACTACCGCGATTGCCACCAGCCTGGATGCGATGGCGGTGGGCGTCGGTCTGGCATTTCTGCAGGTTAATATTATCGCCACCGCCCTGGCCATTGGCTGCGCGACATTCATCATGTCAACGCTGGGGATGATGATTGGTCGGTATATTGGCCCGCTGTTGGGTAAACGGGCCGAAATTCTGGGAGGCGTTGTACTGATAGGTATTGGTGTACAAATCCTCTGGAGCCACTTCGCTGGTTAATCGACACGCTGCCAGCAGTGGATGCTGAAATCCGTCTGGCAACGGAATACCTTCTCGTTCTTTAATGCGTCCCACACCGCCGGTTTTGCCCGCCAGGCAAACGGCGTCATCTGTAACAAGGCTACCGCCTCTTCTCCGCTCAGGTTCATCTCATACCCGAGTTCTTGCTCATCAGCCAGTCGGAAACCGCTCAGTTGCTCAGAATGTGGAGCGTGAAGCTGTACCTCATCGTAAATCAGACCTTTTAGCTCCATCAGATGGCGTGGCCCTGGCGTCACGGTGATCACCCAACCCCCTGCTTTCACCACTCGCGCCAACTCTTCGCCTTTGCACGGGGCATAGATGCGGATAACCGCGTCCATGCTGTTATCGTTAAACGGCAAGCGATGGCTGGAGGCCACACAAAAAGTCACGGAAGGGTAGCGTTTGGCGGCAGCGCGAATAGCGACCTTAGAGACATCGAGGCCAAACGTGCTTGCCCCCTTTTGCCGGGCGATATCTGCAAACGCGGCGGTGTAATAGCCTTCACCACAGCCGATATCCAGAATCGTGGCGGCGTTATCTGCCAGTTTCGTTGCCAGCAAGTGCCCAACCCGGTCGCGCAGTGGCTGATAATGGCTGGCGTCCAGGAAAGCCCGGCGTGCCTGCATCATCTCTGCGCTGTCACCCGGATCTTTAGAGCGTTTATGCTGTACCGGCAGCAAGTTAACATACCCCTCTTTCGCCAAATCGTAGCGGTGCCCCTGTGGGCAGGCATAGCTTTTATCGGTTAGCATCAGCGGCGCATGGCAAAGTGGACAACAGAAGGACATGGTAACTCCGGGCAATCGTAAAGGGCGAGAGTTTACCGCTAATTGCCCGGTTATAAAACGCCTGACTTAACGCATCACAATGAGATGGCTCGATTCCGGAGCGAGACCATCGGGTGGAATATTTTCGAGTCGAAGCACATCTCCCATTATCTGGCTAAAGACCGGAGCCGACACCGCCCCGCCATAGTAGGCGCCGTTCTGGGGATCGTTAATTACCACCGCCAGCGCAAAGCGCGGACGACTGGCGGGCGCAACGCCGGCAGTATAGGCCACGTACTTATCGACATACTTACCGCTCTCATCAATCTTTTTCGCGGTACCGGTCTTAACGGCAACCCGGTAGTCACGTACCGCCGCTTTCACGCCGCCGCCGCCCGGCAGCGCCACGCTCTCCATCATATGCTCAACCTCTTTCACGATCTCTGTCGGCATGACCTGGGTGCCCATTACCGGAGGATCGATACGCGTTATCGACAGAGGGCGCTCTACGCCGTAGCTACCAATAGTGGCATAGACGTGTGCCAACTGCAGTGGCGTGACCATCAGTCCATAGCCAAAGGAGAACGTAGCCCGATCCAACTGACTCCAGAATTTGCGCTCAGGTAGCAGGCCGCTGCTTTCGCCGGTTAGCCCCAGACCGGTGCTGCGTCCAAAACCAAAGCCTTTATAAGTATCCAGCAGGCGCTGAATGGGCATCGCCAGCGAAAGGCGTGATACCCCGGTATCGCTCGATTTTTGCAAAATGCCGGTCATCGTCAGTTCAGGATAGTAACCTACGTCGCGGATACGGTGTCCGGCCAGCGTATAGGGATGCGTATCGATTACGCTGTCAGGCTGTACCAGCCCTTGCTTCAGAGCGGTCATCAGCACCAGCGGCTTAACGGTTGAGCCGGGTTCGAAGGTGTCGCTAATGGCGCGGTTGCGGAAATCGTTCAAGGTTGCCCCTTCACGATTATTGGGGTTGAAGTCCGGGAAGCTCGCCATGCTGAGAATTTCACCCGTCCGCACGTCAATCAGTACTGCTGCACCGGATTCCGCTTTGTTCCAGGCAACGGCATTATCCAGGGCATCCTCTGTAATCGTCTGCAATCGTGCATCAATGCTTAGGTGAATAGTATGAGCGGGGACCGGTGGCTGCTCGGTGATATTTTCAATGACATGCCCATATCGGTCTTTACGTACCTTGCGCAGGCCCGGTTTGCCAGTAAGCTGTCGATTAAAGCTCTTTTCAATCCCTTCTATACCCTGCCCATCAATATTGGTAAAACCAATTAAGTTGGCCGCTACGTGTCCTGAAGGGTAAAAACGGCGCGACTCATCTCGTAGGTTAATGCCAGGCAGATGCAGTTTCTCGATCCATTGCGCCTGCGCCGGATCGATCTGTCGAGCCAGGTAAATAAAACGACCACGCGGATTACTATTGATACGCTGCGACAAGGTGTCGAGTGAGAGATGCAGTGTGTTCGCCAGGGCTTGCCAGCGGTCATCAAACCCTACGCCTCCCTTCTCCCGCACCGTTTTGGGGTCGGCCCAGACCGCCTGAACCGGCACGCTCACTGCCAGCGGCCTGCCCTCCCGGTCAACTATCATTCCGCGAGGTGCAGCGATGGGTACCTCACGCAAGGAGCGCCTATCCTCCTGCGCCACCAGCGTGTCCGGCTTGATAATTTGTAACCAGGCCACGCGAGCTAGTAGAAAAACGAGGCTGCAAAGTATGACAAAGCAGAGTAAAGCAAAACGCGTCGGGGTGAAATTTGCTGCGGGGTTGAAAGGTCTTTTTTTCACCGTGGCTCCAGGGCTATTAAACAACGCCCTGATTTAACGGGAAATTTGTGCGGTGCGGGTAAAAACAATGCTAATAACCTCGCAGCTTTGCAACAAACTGCGAACAGATGGCCTTGTGTTAACACTTTGAAAAACAGACATTAAAAAGCCCCGCATTAACGCGAGGCTTTATGTGCTCAGCTGAAACGACCTGGCGTTTCAACGTTGGCAGGGGTTCGATCAGATAGCGGTTACGTTAACAGCAGCCGGACCTTTCTGGCCGTCCTGAATTTCGAACTCAACGTTCTGGCCTTCAGCCAGAGTTTTGAAGCCATTGCCCTGGATTGCAGAGAAGTGTACGAATACATCTTTGCTGCCGTCAGCTGGGGTAATGAAGCCAAAACCTTTAGACTCGTTGAACCACTTAACTTGACCTTTAATCTTTGCCATTTGCAAAATTCCTTAGAGTGTTTTCATAGCCCGCAGGCATTAACTGAGATAAAACTGAGACATTACTGCATGAGGCACTAATATAAGGTTCGGCAGAGAAGCGGTATTCAACGACAACGTGTTTACTCAGGACTTCTTTACTGAAAATGCCACACATAAACAGAACTGTACCTCGTTTGACCCAAACCGTGTTATCACATACAACGTAAATAATGGCAAGCCATTTTTAAACGTGTCTCGATCAGTCGCACAAATTCTGAAGCTAACTTGCCACAATCTGCACGGTAAGCAACGTGTGCGGTATACCGGGCCTGAGTGGTGCTTGTCCAGTCACTGTCTTCATAAGCGCTGTAATCTAAGACTTTTTTACCATAGCTCAATAACTTCCGAACGTCCAGCCAGGCTATTAATTTTTCTGGATGAGGCTATTTTGTTAGAACTTTTTCCGAAACGTTATGCACAAATGATCGTAACGGTAAAGTGGGTTGTCTTGATAAAACATTGTATATCGCTTCGCCTCTTTCTCTATTTACATTGGCAATTCTAATTTCTCTCTGCACCAAAATAATGAAACTTTTATGATCTTGCCTCAAAAAAAGGCAAGCAAAACGTTTCGATAAAAATAAAACATTAATGGTACAGGTTAATATCAGAATAATAGTAAACGAAGCGATGAATAGTCATAAGGATAAATATTGACCGATGTTTAGTATTTTGAAGTTATTGTTAATTGTGGCTGTATGATTGAGTGCCTGCCGTAGTTCAGCCACGGGTTCATCAAGCGACTCATCGGCCAGTTCGAAGACGCCCCAGTGAATGGGGATGGCAAGCGGCATTCCTAGCTGCTGCCAGAGGGAGACTGCCGAACGCGGGTCCATATGGTTTGTCGCCATGAACCATTCTGGTGCATATGCGCCTATCGGGAGGGCGATCGCATCGAGTTTACCGAAACGCTGCGCAATGGTGAGTAACTCTGGCGTATATCCGGTATCGCCGCTGAACCAAAATCGCCGTTCACTGCCCTCGAATACCCATCCGCACCAAAGCGCACAGTTCCGATCCCAAAAGCTACGCATGCTCCAGTGCTGGGCCGGAACGGCACTGTAGGTGATGCCTTGATGCACATAGCTTTGCCACCAGTCCAGTTCAACAATGTGCTTCGCGCCCCGACGTCGAAACCAGTCCCCCAGCCCCAGAGGGACAAACAGGGTAAGCTTTGGAAATCGTTGCAATAACTGACGAACGGTAGCGGAATCGAGGTGATCATAATGATTATGAGAGATGACTAGCGCATCGATGGGAGGTAGCCCAGCCACGCTAATCACCGCAGGGGTTTTGCGCAGCGGTCCGGCAAAACTTACGGGCGAGGCACGCCGGGAAAACACCGGGTCCGTGAGAATATACTGACCACTGATTCGCAGCAATAGACTGGCATGGCCCAGCCACCAGACAGCGTCTCCTTCGGGGGTAGTAAGATCGACAGGTTGGCACCAGTCATGGATAAATTTTTCATAGCCGCCGCGAGGAGGTTTCGGTAAACCGGCAGCTTTGCGCTCTTTGCGCCAGCGCTCAACGTCTCCAGGCTGGTGCCCAGTAGCAGAAGTATTGCGAAAACCCTGCGGGGTATGGTGAGGCAGGGAGGGGTTATACCAGGGATTTTTCCGGGTCATGTTCACCTCCCCAGATGCGATTAACGCTCAGCGACCAGACGAATAAAATCGTCGCTTTCATCTTTCACGGGCGCAGCAGCGGGTTTAACCTCTTCTTCGACGTCCGGTTCATTGGCTTCACACAGACGACGAAGCAGCGCATTTTGTCTTTTCTGGAGATCAACTAACGTCTCCAGTAACTCAATTTGTTCATTTGTCCGGGAGCTGGCGCGGTTGACGAAAAACCACAGTACCAAACCCACCACCAGCAACACGACGGATATGACCAGAGATGCCATGCTAAGCACTCCAGTATTCAACAACTCACCCATTTCACCACCTCACTAAAAACGGCTATTTTACCACTCGCGTTGAGGAAGGAAATCACTTGCCATAAAAATGCCTGCTACCAGGGGATAAACTTATTGATAGAACATATACCGCTAAAAAACTGTACATCCTGATCGCACATCACATTAATCATCTGCGTCCACATAACGACGCAGGCAATCAACACTACCACCAGAATGACCCAGCGTATTTTCTTCACTACACTCTCCGTCTACTCACTTAGGCTACCAGGTTACCATGCTTAACTTAAACCGGGGCTAACTGTAACGCCATCGTCCCGTTTTCGGAATCATGTACTTGTTTCATATAGCTAACAGGATAGGCTTAGAGGCAGGAAGAACCATTATAAAAGAGGCAATGATGCGCTTAATTATTCGCACAGTTGTGATTTTAGCCCTTATCTGGATTGGTTTATTGTTGTCAGGCTACGGTATCTTGATTGGCAGTCATGAAAACGCTGCGGGGCTGGGTATCCAGTGTAAATACCTCACTGCACGTGGCACCAGCACGGCCCAGTACATCCATTCGGATAGTGGGATTATCGGCCTGACCAACTGCCCAATTTTGCGTAAAAGCGAAACGGTCGTTGATAACGGCTAACCATCGGTATTAGTGAAAAGCCGCTAACGTAGCGGCTTTTTTTTATGTGTTCAGAACGGATAGTCGTTATAGCCCATCTGTTCAGAAATTTTTCGCGCCGCGGTATGCAGCATTTCAACGTACTCATGCAGACGCTCTTCAGAGAAGCGTAGCGTCGGGAAAGAGATACTCAGGCCAGCGATCACCACACCAAAGCGGTCGAACACCGGGACGCCAATACAGCGCAGCCCTTCTTCCTGTTCCTCGTTATCTTCACCGTAACCCTGTTCACGTACCTTATCCAGTACCGTGAGTAACCCTTCCGTGGTGGTGATCGTACGCTCAGTACTGCGTTTGTACTCGACACCTTCCAGAATTTGCTTAACCTCTTCGCGGTCACGCCATGCCAGTAAAACCTTACCGATGGCCGTGCTGTAGAGCGGATTACGGCGACCGATACGGGAGTACATACGCAGGTTGTACATCGAGTCGATCTTATGGATATAAACAATGCTGTCTTCGTCCAGCGCCCCCAGGTGCACAGTCTCTTTCGTCAGACGCGAGAGTTCACGCATCTGAATATCTGCGCTACGAATCAGGTCGACGTTTTGCAACGCGCGCGCGCCCAGCTCAAACAGCTTCAGGGTCAGAGAGTATTTTTCCGACTCCCCTTCCTGCGCAACATAGCCCAGTGACTTCATGGTCTGCAAAAAGCGATAAACGGTGCTTTTCGACATCATCACACGCTGTGACAGCTCGGTAATACCAATTTCGCGCTCTTCTCCAAGCGCCTGCAGGATGCCAAACACCTTCAACACAGAAGAGACAGAATCTGGTTGTTTATCCAAATCTGCGATTGCCATTTATCACCTCAAAGCAAGTGTTTTATAAAAATCAGAACTGGTTTTTATTATAAATTCGTACTGGCTTCGCTGCAATCAATCCTGGCTTACCTGGTTACAAATCTGCGACATATAACCAAAATAAGCATGTTAAAATAATTACCCTGAATATAATTGCCTCTGACGCAGATCGATGACATGACCACGACTCCCCCTGATGGCCTGCCCTTACCGCAGCGCTATGGCGCGATAGCCACTATTATTATTGGCATCTCCATGGCCGTACTGGACGGGGCCATTGCCAACGTCGCGCTGCCAACCATTGCCAGCGATCTGCACGCCTCTCCTGCCAGTTCTATCTGGATTGTTAACGCCTATCAAATTGCCATCGTTATCTCGCTGCTCTCGTTCTCGTTTCTCGGAGATATGTTTGGCTATCGCCGCATTTATCAATGCGGCCTGGTGGTCTTTACCATTACGTCGCTATTTTGCGCTCTCGCAGATAACCTCCAGTTGTTGACGCTGGCGCGTATTGCGCAGGGCTTTGGTGGTGCGGCGCTAATGAGCGTTAATACCGCGTTAATCCGGCTCATCTTTCCGAAGCGCCAGCTTGGGCGCGGCATGGGCATTAACTCGTTTATTGTGGCGGTCTCTTCTGCTGCGGGACCGACCCTCGCAGCGGCGATCCTCTCCGTGGCCTCCTGGCAGTGGTTATTCCTCATTAACGTACCGCTGGGCGTTGTGGCACTGCTCTTTGCGCTGCGTTTTCTTCCCGCGAATGCGGCGAAGAGCAGCATGCCGCGCTTCGATCTACCGAGCGCCGTCATGAACGCCCTGACCTTCGGTTTGCTTATTACTGCGCTCAGCGGCTTTGCTCAGGGGCAATCGCGGCTATTAATCGCCGGTGAAGTAATGGCATTATTGATTATCGGCTTCTTTTTTGTCCGCCGTCAGCTCGCCCTGCCGGTGCCGCTGCTGCCGGTAGACTTACTGCGTATTCCGCTGTTCTCCCTCTCTATTTGCACCTCGATTTGCTCGTTCTGCGCGCAAATGCTGGCCCTGGTTTCGTTGCCCTTCTTCCTGCAAAGCGTGGTGGGACGTTCGGAAGTGGAGACGGGACTGCTCCTGACCCCCTGGCCGCTGGCAACCATGGTGATGGCCCCGCTGGCAGGCTACCTGATTGAGCGTCTGCATGCCGGATTACTGGGGGCACTGGGACTGGCCGTGATGGCATCCGGCTTATTTGCCCTGGCTTTGCTGCCCGCCGCCCCGGGCGATCTGGATATCATCTGGCGTATGATTTTATGCGGCGCGGGGTTTGGACTGTTTCAGTCGCCCAATAATCACACGATCATCACCGCCGCCCCCCCCCACCGCAGCGGAGGAGCCAGCGGTATGCTCGGCACGGCGCGCCTGCTGGGGCAGAGTAGTGGCGCAGCGCTGGTGGCATTAATGTTCATTATGGCCGGCGATAAGGGTACGCATGTGGCTTTGATCACCGCAGGTGCCCTCGCGACGCTTGCGGCGGTAATAAGCGGTATGCGGATCACCCAGTCTAAACGCAGCTAATAAAAAAGCGCGTCGAATGACGCGCTTTATTTGTCTGCCCGGGCGGGCTTACTTGAGATATTCCCCACTACGTAACGCTTCGATACGTTTATCCAGCGGCGGGTGAGACATGAACAGCTCGCTCAGCGATTTAGATTTACCGTTGATGCAGAATGCCATCATGGTGTTTGCTTCCTGCGGTTCGTAGCTGGTTTTCAGACGCTGCAGGGCAGCAATCATTTTCTCGCGACCCACCAGTTTTGCCGAGCCCGCATCCGCGTGGAATTCACGGTGGCGGGAGAACCACATGGTGATAATGCTTGCCAGGATACCGAACACCAGCTCCAGCACCATTGAAACTGCAAAGTAGATCAGCGGGTTGCCGTTGTTACCTTCACCCTCATCACGGTTGCCGCCCATAAATCCGGCCGCGATCTGCGCCAGAATACGTGAGATAAAGATCACGAAGGTGTTCACTACGCCCTGAATCAGGGTCATAGTCACCATATCACCATTGGCAATGTGGCTAATTTCGTGAGCGATAACCGCTTCGGCTTCGTCACGGCTCATGTTCTGCAGCAGGCCAGTGCTGACGGCAACCAGTGAGGCGTCACGACGCGCACCCGTTGCGAAGGCGTTGATATCCGGCGCGTGGTAAATAGCCACCTGTGGCATTGCGATACCTGCCTGGCGGGACTGGTTTGCCACGGTGGTCATCAGCCACTGTTCCATATCATTGCGGGGTTGCTCAATCACTTCGCCGCCCACGGATTTGAGCGCCATCCACTTCGACATCAGCAAAGATACAAAGGAGCCACCAAAACCAAACAGCAGCGCCATAATTAACAAGCCCTGAACGCTGCTCGACTGAATTCCCGTCAGGCTTAGCACGAGCCCGAAGACTACCATCACCGCAAGGTTGGTGAGCAGGAAGAGCGCGATTCGCATCATAATTTTCTTTTAACCTCAGTTTAACAAAACGCACTATGCGATTACCCACATCGTATGGGTATTGCGGCTATTTTCAAGGATTCAGGGGGCGTAAGTCACCAGAAAGACACAACTTTACATTAGAAATGGACTCGCTTACCGCAGCATGCAGAAAGCAAAAAAACGGGCACAATTTCTTGTGCCCGTGGGGGGATTATTTTGTCGGAGCGGGCTCAGCCGCGGGCCGATCTTTTTCCTGTTTCGCCAGGTCAATGGCGATTTTTACCGTCTCGTCCAGATAAGGATCGGGCTCCTGGTAATCTTTCGGTAGATCGTCCAGTTTTTTGAGCAGCGGTTTGCCTTCGCGTTTGAAACGATCGTTAATGCGCGCCAGGCGGGTTGCATCATCTTCTTCGTTCTCTTTCTCACGCTGAGCGTAGTTCAGGGAGACAATATTTCGCTTCGCCTTTAGCGCATTGAAGCGGGCAATGTCCTTCATGATGTACTGGAATTCCGGATCTTTCGCGATACGTTCGTCATGCTGTTTTAACAGCGCCGGACCAAACTGCGTCATATCACCGGACTTCACGTAGGTGGCAGCGTTAATGCTATCCCACGGCAGTGCATTATCCTCGAACTTCTCGCCGGTTTCCGTCTCTTCATTGCCGGTCGGCATGATGATGTCTGGCGTCACGCCTTTACGCTGCGTACTGCCACCGTTCACGCGATAGAATTTCTGAATGGTGTACTGTACAGACCCCAGAGCCGGCCATTCCGGACGGAGCATCTGATCGTAAATACGGTTCAGGGAGCGATACTGCTGTACCGTACCTTTCCCGAAGGTTGGCTCGCCGACCACCAGGGCACGTCCATAATCCTGCATTGCCGCCGCAAAGATTTCAGAAGCAGAGGCGCTGAAGCGGTCAACCAGTACGACCAGCGGGCCTTTGTAATAGACTACGCCATCGGTATCGGCATCTTCACGCACTTTACCGTTGTTATCACGAACCTGAACGACCGGGCCGGACGGAATGAACAGACCAGAGAGCGAAACCGCTTCAGTCAAGGCACCGCCGCCGTTAGTACGCAGATCAATGATCACACTGCTGACGTTCTGTTTTTCGAGCTTCTGCAGCTGCACTTTTACATCGTCCGTCAGGCCGACGTAGAAACCTGGGATATCCAGTACCCCAACCTTCTCTTTACCGACGGTTTTCACCGACATTTTGACTGCGCGGTCTTCCAGACGGATACGCTCGCGGGTCAACGTAATGATACGGGTTTTCGTGCCTTTCCCGGCAGGCAAGATCTCAAGGCGCACTTTGCTGCCTTTAGGCCCTTTGATCAGGGCAACAACGTCATCCAGACGCCAGCCAATCACATCGACCATATTCTGGCCCGTCTGGCCGACACCAACGATGCGATCGCCAACGCTAATGGCCTTACTCTTGGCAGCAGGGCCACCCGCAACCATAGAGTTGATAACGGTATAGTCGTCATCCATCTGCAGCACCGCGCCAATCCCCTCGAGTGAGAGGCTCATCTCGGTATTGAACTGTTCGGTGTTGCGTGGGGAAAGATAGTTGGTGTGAGGATCAATTTCGTGCGCGAAGGCAGTCATCGCCAGCGAGAACACATCTTCGCTGTTGGTCTGCGCCAGGCGGCGAATAGCAAATTTGTAGCGGCGGGTCAGCGTTTCGCGGATCTCTTTCTCATCTTTACCGGTGAGTTTGAGGCTCAGCTGATCGTACTTCACTTTACCGTCCCACAGCGCATTCAGCTCGGCTTCATCTTTAGGCCACGGCGATTTGCTGCGATCGAGATTAAAGGTGTCGTTGCCGGTAAAGTCCATCGGACGCGCCAGCACCTTGAGCGCATATTCATAACGCTCAAAACGACGCTTCTGCGCCAGATTGTACAGGTCGTAGAAGAGGTCGAGTTTACCGCTGCGCAGTTCGTCACCCACCACCGATTTACGCTTCGCAAACTGCTCGACATCGCTGGCCAGCAGAACGTTGTGGCTATAATCCAGCAAGTTCAGATAGCGGTCAAAGATTTTGCCTGAGAAAGCCTGATCGAGGTCGAACTGACGGTAATGCGAGCGAGTGAAGCGCGATGTAACGCGCTCACTGACCGTTGCGTGCTGGGTCTCTTCCTTCAGAACCGGAATTTGATCCACCCGCGTAATCTCGTCCACCGCAAAAGCGTGGCCTGTTATAGCAAACAGGCCAGCCAGCGCGGTGAGCTTAAAAAATGTGTTCATGCCGGGCCTGGCCTCCGTTTCAGAACAACAAGTGCTCTGCGCGTACAATCATTGACATACCAGAAGTCAGCTGTACTCGTACGCCATCTTTGGTGATTTCCGTTACGGTGGCGTCCATAGCGTTATTACCCGCTTTCACCTTCAGTGCCTGACCCACGCTCAGTGCGTTGATATCAGAAACCGGGGTGTGGCGCTGCTCTTCACGAGGCGCACGAGGGGCTTTCGCTGCTGGTTTATCAGCACGAGGCTTACGCTCGGTGTTGTCGGTACGACGCTGGGCCGGACGAGGTTTACGCTCACGACGTGGCGCCTCTTCCTGACCGTTCGCCGCTGCAGCTTCGCGTTTTTTCGCCTGCTGCTCAGCACGCTGAGCCTGTACGCGTGCTTTGGCTTCTTCGAGCTGCTTACGCGCATGTTCTACGTGTTGCTCATCCAGCACACCGCATGGGTTGCCATCCAGATCAACACGCGTTGCGCCCGCTTTGATACCGTACAGGTAGCGCCAGCTCGATGTATAAAGACGTAATGCGGAACGAAGTTGGGTCTTGCTGAGATTCAGCTCGCCCTCAACACGCGATACGAGATCCTGGAAGATACCAATCTTCAGGGGGCGTGCTTCGCCTTCGGCACTGAAACAGTGAGGAAAACGTTCGGCCAGAAATGCGATAACTTCTTTACTGCTATTCAACTTAGGTTGATTTTCCATGAAATTTCCTGATTACAACGGACGTTGCCAACTCGCCGCAGGCATGAACAGGCGTCATTATAATGACGCCATCGGTAAATGCTACGTTATCCGTTGATTATCCTGCGACACTCGCAAAGAATTTTTGATAATCGGTCGCCGCCAGCACGTTTTCGAGATTCGCCACCAGCTCGCGCAGCCCCTGCTCATCCTCGTGTGAGAAGCGGCCGAAAGCCGTGCTGTCGATATCCAGTACGCCAATAATCTGATTTTTGACCTGCAGAGGCAGGACGATTTCAGAATTACTGGCTGCGTCGCAGGCAATGTGCCCGTCAAATGCGTGAACATCTTCCACACGCTGCACCTGATTTTGCGCCACGGCGGTACCACACACGCCGCGCCCTACCGGGATACGCACACAGGCCAGACGGCCCTGGAACGGCCCTAACACCAGGGTTTCGCCTTCCAGTAAATAAAATCCCGCCCAGTTGACTTCACTCAGACGCTCAAACAACAATGCACTGGTATTTGCCAGGGTGGCTAAAAAACTGGTTTCACCTGCCATTAATGCCTGAAAATCACGGTTGAGATCCGTGTAGAATTCTGTTTTGTTCATTATTCAATCACTTGGTTGACTTACAAAATTACAGCATAGCCTATTAAAATAAGCATTAAATGCGTTCATGCTCAAGATGAATCCATTCATGAGTTAAGATAACTATTAACTATCCTTTTCATGCGCGACCCATGGCACTTAAAACACCGAAAATAACGCCAGTAAAAAAGATAACCGTGCATTCCGTCGGCGACGCACTGCCTCGTGCACATTATCAGCGTTGCCCGCAATGCGATACGCTTTTTACGTTGCCAAAGATGAAATCGCACCAAAGTGCTTATTGTCCTCGCTGCGACGCTAAAATTCGTGATGGACGTGACTGGTCCTTGACCCGACTGGCGGCGATGGCGGTCACCATGCTGCTGCTCATGCCGTTCGCCTGGAGCGAACCGCTGCTGCATCTGTATCTTCTCGGAGTGCGCATCGATGCCAACCTCCTGCAGGGGATTTGGCAGATGAGTCAGCAGGGCGATCCCCTCACCGCCTCCATGGTGCTGTTCTGTACCGTCGGCGCGCCAGCAGTGTTAGTAGCGGCTATCGCTTATCTGTGGCTGGGCAACATCCTGGGAATGAATTTGCGTCCGGTACTGTTAATGCTGGACAGGCTTAAAGAGTGGGTCATGCTGGATATTTATCTGGTGGGCATTGGCGTGGCCTCCATCAAGGTCCAGGATTATGCCTTCCTCCAGCCAGGCATCGGTCTTCTGGCATTTATTGCTCTGGTATTGCTGAGTATCTTGACGATGATTCATCTCAACGTTGAGCAATTGTGGGAGCGATTTTACCCACAACGCCCAGCAACCCGTTATGATCCCGCATTGCGGGCCTGTCTCGGTTGCCACTTTACCGGGCTGCCGGATGCGCGCGGACGCTGTCCGCGCTGCCATATCCCGCTACGCCTGCGTCGCCATAATAGCCTGCAAAAGTGCTGGGCTGCGCTAATTGCCTCGATGGTATTGCTGTTGCCTGCTAATCTTTTGCCCATCTCGATCATTTATGTGAACGGCGAACGGCAGGCAGATACCATCATGTCGGGGATTATTTCGCTGGCAGACAGCAACATCGCTGTCGCCGCGATTGTCTTCATCGCCAGTATTCTGGTGCCCTTTACCAAAGTTCTGGTGATGTTTACCCTACTAATCAGCATTCATTTCAAATGTGAGCAAGGGCTGAAAACCCGTATCTTATTATTACGTTTCGTCACCTGGATTGGCCGTTGGTCAATGCTCGATTTGTTTGTTATTGCCTTAATGATGTCGCTGATCAATCGCGATCAGCTCCTCGCTTTTACTATGGGACCCGCAGCGTTCTATTTCGGCTCTGCGGTGATATTGACTATTCTTGCAGTGGAATGGCTGGACAGCCGCTTACTTTGGGACGCACATGAGTCAGGAAACGCCCGCTTCGCCGACTGAAGCGAGAATTAAAACGAAACGTCGTATTTCACCGTTCTGGTTACTGCCTGTCATCGCGCTAATGATCGCGGGATGGCTGATCTGGACCAGCTACCAGGATCGCGGCAACAGCATCACCATCGACTTCCAGAATGCGGATGGCATCGTGGCTGGCCGCACCCCTGTGCGTTTTCAGGGGGTGGAAGTTGGCACCGTACAGGATATTTCGCTGGATAAAAAACTGAACAAAATTCAGGTTCGCGCCAGTATTAAATCCGACATGAAAGATGCCTTGCGCGAAGAGACCCAGTTCTGGCTGGTCACGCCAAAAGCCTCCCTGGCCGGGGTCTCCGGGCTGGATGCGCTGGTCGGCGGTAACTATATCGGCATGATGCCGGGCAAAGGCGAGCCGCAGGATCACTTTACCGCGCTGGATACTCAGCCGCGCTACCGTCTGAACAACGGCGATCTGATGATTCACCTGCATGCGCCCGATCTGGGATCGCTCAACAGCGGTTCGCTGGTCTACTTCCGTAAAATTCCCGTTGGGCGCGTTTATGACTATGCCATCACGCCTAACAAGCAGGGGGTGACGATTGACGTCCTGATCGAACGCCGCTTCACGAACCTGGTGAAAAAGGGGAGCCGCTTCTGGAACGTCTCCGGGGTAGATGCGGATATCAGCCTGAGCGGCGCAAAAGTGCAGCTCGAAAGTCTGGCCGCACTGGTTAACGGCGCTATCGCCTTTGACTCACCGGAAGACTCCAGCCCGGCCAAACCGGAAGATAACTTTGGTTTGTACGAAGATCTGGCTCACAGTCAGCGTGGGGTTATTGTGAAGCTGGCCCTTCCCTCAGCTGAAGGTTTAAAAGCCAACTCCACGCCGCTGATGTACCAGGGTCTCCAGGTCGGTCAGTTGACTAAACTGACGCTGAACCCGGGAGGTTCCGTTACCGGTGAGATGACGGTCGACCCGAGCGTGGTGGATCTGCTGCGTGAAGATACTCGCCTCGAACTGCGCAGCCCAAAACTGTCGCTGAACAATCCAAGTATTAGCACCCTGCTGACGGGCAGCACCTTTGAGCTGATCCCCGGCGGCGGTGAGCCCACCAATACTTTCGTGATTGCCCCTGCGGATAAAGCCTTGCTACAAAAACCCGGCGTTGCCACCGTAACCCTGAGTGCGCCGGAAAGCTATGGCATCGAGGCCGGACAGCCGCTGGTTTTGCATGGGGTTCAGGTCGGCCAGGTACTGGAGCGCAAGTTGACCAGTAAAGGCGTCAGCTTCTCTGTCGCCATCGATCCCGAGTTCCGGGAATTGATTCACGGTGACAGCAAATTTATCGTGAACAGCCGTGTCGATGTCAAAGTCGGGCTGGATGGCATTGAGTTCCTTGCCGCCAGCGCCAGCGAATGGGTCAGCGGCGGTATTCGCATTCTGCCTGGCGCCAAAGGGGAGCTGCGTAATAGTTACCCTCTTTACGCTAATCTCGATAAAGCACTGGAGAACAGCCTCAGCGATCTGCCGACCACGACCCTCACGCTGACTGCCGACACCCTACCGGACGTGCAGGCAGGCTCCGTGGTGCTATACCGTAAATTCGAAGTGGGTGAAGTGATTACCGTGCGGCCAAGGGCCAATGCCTTTGATATCGATCTGCATGTCAAACCGGAGTACCGCAATCTGCTAACCGCCAATAGCGTGTTCTGGGCAGAAGGCGGAGCCAAAGTTCAGCTCAACGGCAGTGGGTTAACGGTGCAAGCTTCTCCACTTTCGCGCGCCCTGAAAGGAGCCATCAGCTTTGATAACTTAAGTGGTGCAGGCGCCACCCAGCGTAAGGGGGATAAACGGATACTTTATCCATCCGAAACCGCCGCGCGCGCGGTGGGCGGGCAGATTACGCTCCACACCTTCGATGCGGGCAAGCTGGCAGAAGGGATGCCGATTCGCTATCTGGGCATTGATATTGGCCAGGTCCAGTCCCTGAAGCTGATCACCGCACGTAATGAAGTGCAGGCGAAGGCGGTACTTTACCCGGAGTATGTCGACACCTTCGCCCGGGCCGGTACGCGTTTCTCGGTCATCACCCCCCAGATCTCCGCTGCCGGTGTGGAACATCTCGATACTATTCTTCAGCCTTATATCAACGTCGAGCCAGGCCGGGGTAATGCGCGTCGTGATTTTGAACTGCAGGAAGCCACCATCACCGACTCGCGCTATCTGGATGGGCTAAGTATCGTGGTGGAGGTACCAGAGGCAGGTTCACTGGGCATCGGTACACCGGTCCTGTTCCGCGGCATCGAAGTGGGTACGGTTACTGGCCTGACGCTGGGGACGCTCTCCGATCGCGTTATGGTTGGCCTGCGTATCAGCGAACGTTACCAGCATCTGGTGCGCAATAACTCCGTTTTCTGGCTGGCCTCAGGCTATTCGCTTGATTTCGGCCTGGTAGGCGGCGTGGTGAAAACCGGTACCTTTAACCAGTTTATCCGGGGCGGTATTGCCTTTGCGACTCCGCCTGGCACACCGCTGGCACCGAAAGCCCAGCCGGGTAAACATTTCCTGCTGCTGGAAAAAGAGCCGAAAGAGTGGCGTGAGTGGGGAACCGCCCTGCCGCGCTAAGCTGCACGCTCCGGTGTCAACCCACCGGAGCGTTTATGGTACACTGCGCGCCTCTTTGACTCCCTGTGGTGCGCCCGTGACTCAACGTCCCGTATATCTTCCTGAAGACTTCCTGGTGCAGATGCGCCAGGCCATGCCTGAACATCTCTCTTTCGATGCGTTTATCGCTGCCTGCCAGCGCCCTCTGCGGCGCAGTATTCGCGTAAATACGCTGAAGATAAGCGTGAGCGATTTTCTCACGCTGGTCGCCCCTTACGGCTGGCAACTTACGCCGGTTCCCTGGTGTGAAGAGGGATTCTGGATCGAGCGTGATGACGAAGAGGCCTTGCCGCTGGGCAGTACCGCAGAACATCTATCCGGTCTGTTTTACATTCAGGAAGCCAGCTCCATGCTGCCGGTTGCCGCCCTGTTTGCCGATGGCGAATCACCCACCCGGGTGATGGACGTGGCCGCTGCGCCGGGCTCTAAAACGACCCAGATTGCCGCCAGAATGGGCAACCAGGGAGCTATTCTGGCCAATGAGTTTTCTGCCAGCCGGGTCAAGGTGCTGCATGCCAATATCAGCCGCTGCGGTATTAGCAACGTAGCATTAACCCATTTTGATGGCCGCGTCTTCGGCGCAGCCCTGCCGGAGGCTTTCGACGCCATTCTGCTCGATGCCCCCTGCTCCGGTGAAGGGGTGGTCCGTAAGGATCCGGACGCCCTGAAAAACTGGTCAGTAGAGAGTAACCAGGCGATCGCGGCGACCCAGCGTGAGCTCATTGCCAGCGCGTTTCACGCCCTGCGACCTGGCGGTACGCTGGTTTACTCCACCTGTACCCTTAATCGCGACGAAAATGAAGCGGTCTGCCTGTGGCTGAAAGCGCAGTATCCGAACGAAGTCGAGTTCCTGCCGCTGGATGGACTCTTTGCCGGGGCACAAGAGGCCACTACCCCCGAGGGCTTCCTGCACGTCTTCCCGCAGATTTTTGATTGTGAGGGTTTCTTCGTGGCTCGCCTGCGTAAAATTGCCTCTGTCGAACCGCTCCCGGCCCCGACCTTTAAGCCTGGAACCTTTCCTTTCATGCCAGTAAGAAACAAAGAAGCGGCGCTCATTACCGCGGCGGCAAATCGGAGCGGCCTGAACTGGGGCGACCATCTGCGTTTATGGCAGCGTGATAAAGAGATCTGGCTCTTCCCGGTAGAGATGGAACCGCTAATTGGTAAAGTGCGTTTCTCCCGCATTGGTATACGCCTGGCAGAAGTCCATAATAAAGGCTATCGCTGGCAACACGAGGCGGTAGTTGCGCTGGCAGGTGACAGCAACTGCTTTGAACTCAGCTGGCAGGAAGCCGAGGAGTGGTATCGTGGGCGTGATGTTTACCCAGAGGTGATGCCCACCGGAGACGATGCAATTGTCACTTTCCAGGGCATTCCAATTGGTCTGGCGAAAAAAGTGGGGTCGCGCCTGAAAAATAGCTATCCACGTGAACTGGTTCGTGACGGTCGGCTCTTTACCGGTAACGCTGAAAAAGGCTAAAAAAGGCACTTTTTTACTGGCGCGATTGCTTTTCCTTTACCAGGCTAAAAGATGGGTGACCATACTGGTCGTACCAGAATTAGCCTGTATACCGGAGAGCATTATGACGAAAACCAATGTGCGCATTGGCGCATTCGAAATCGATGACGCCGAGTTGTCTGGCGAAAATCAAGGCGATCGAACGTTACGGATCCCCTGTAAATCCGACCCGGATCTCTGCATGCAGTTAGACGCATGGGATGCCGATACCAGTGTCCCAGCGATTCTCGATGGAGAACATTCAGTCCTGTACCGTGAGCACTACGATCATCAATCTGATGCCTGGATCATGCGCCTTGCCTGATTCAAAGAGAACCCGCCCACAGGCGGGTTATTTATCTCATAATTACCTCTCCCTCCAATCATCCCCTACAATATCAGTACGGTAGTTAATTTTGAGGACGTGATGTTCGCACTGGTTCTGTTTGTGTGTTACCTGGACGGTGGTTGTGACGATATTGTGGTGGATGTCTATAACACCGAAGAGCAATGCGTTGCCTCCATGGACAATCAGCGAATACGCCACGGCGGTTGCTACCCGGTAGAGGATTTTATCGATGGATTCTGGCGGCCTGCGCAGGAGTATGCCGATTTCTAATCACTGCAACTGCGCCAGCGTCAAGGTGCCGCCAAAGACCGCGCCGGTATCAATATAGTGAAGGCCGGCAAAATCGATGCGTTTTTCCAGTGGCGTGTGACCAAACCAAAAGTGGTCGGCGCCGCCAATCCCCTCCCCTTTTCCTGCCATCAGCTTGCTAATGCGGCTGCGATCCCACAGCACGCTATGCTTATCTACGGGTTTATCCCGCACATAACAGGAGGCAGGGTAATCTGCATGGGCAATCACGTTCAGGCCGTTTCGGCAGGTGATCTCGATTACCCAGGGTAGCTTGTCGCAAGCAGCAAAGAGGGACAGCGCCTGAGCTTTTGAATCATCGTCCAATTCTGCAAACCATGCACCACCATTCATCAGCCAGAGCGCATAGGTCTGAGATGCAATCGCATCCAGTGCCATCTGCTCATGGTTTCCCCGTACGGCGCGAAACCATTTTTCAGTGATAAGGTGCAGGCACTTCAGGCTTTCTGGGCCGCGATCGATGAGATCCCCTACGGAAATAAGGAGATCCTGATAGGGATTAAATTTCTGACGCTTTAGATGCTGCATCAGCAGTTGATAGCAGCCGTGAATATCGCTGACTACCCAGACGTGCCGCCAGCGATGGCCATCAAGTGAGAGATACATAACGCCTCCTCGCGCACTGCATTGGCCCGTCAGACGAAAGGGAGAAATGGCCTGCGAAATTAAATAATTACTCCTGAAAATGACAATATCGCGTTCAGATCGTAAGGAGCTAAAATGGGTTCTCGCCAAATCGATGCTTTCATTACTATCGAACGAAAATTTAACAAAACGACAAAAAAGCGCTGGACTCCTGCATGCCCCGTTGTGGTATGGTTTAAAGAATTATCAGGGATGAAATCGATCTGCAAAAATATGCAATGGAAAATAGCATTTATTTTCAAGCAGATAAAAAGAGACCGAATACGATTCCTGTATTCGGTCCAGGGAAATGGCTCTTGGGAGAGAGCCGTGCGCTAAAAGTTGGCATTAATGCAGGCTAAAGTCGCCTTGCACTATAAGAATAGATGACAGCGCCAGGTTTTCCAGTCCGCATCAAAAGTGGTCAGAAAAAAAGCGATCGCCTGTTCTTAAACAAAAAAAACCGCAACGCTTCCAAAGAGAAGCCTGCGGTTTTTTTACTGGAAAGGCGTTATTAGCAGAGCTTGCTGGCGCGCTCAATAAACGGGGCCAGACTCATCTTCTGTCCTGGGTTAGCCGGGTCATCAACCTGAATCACGCTGATTGGCTGGCCACTACTTTTACCGCTTTTCACCTGCTGTTGTGCAACCTCGTTCAGGGGATACTGCACCAGAGTGCTGGGGTTGATGGCATAGAGCGCCTGACCCGGACGGCAGGTCAGCATGACCTCTTCACGGTTAAAAGCCCATTTATCTTTACCCACTTCAAACCGGCTAACGGTAATCACCTGCGGCGCAGCCATGGCGGTGGCGGAACAGGCCAGCAATAAAAGAGTAAGTACGGTTTTTTTCATCTGTTGATTCACCTTGTCAGAAGGGCTCCCAGGTAGCAAACAGGCTGACCATCGCCAGCACCAACGCCCCCAGCACAACCTCAGTCTGCGTCATTCTGATAAAAAACTGTTGCGCAGGCCCATGATGAGCAGTAAAACGCGGAACCAGAACATACCGGTTCACTAGCGCAATTGCCACCATCAACGCCACCAGCGCACATTTCAACAAAAGCATCTTTCCCCAGTCGCTGTTCAGGGGATTGGTCCAGCCCTGGATAAGCAGTGCATTATTCACACCGCTTATCACCACCCCGGCAACGGCATAGTGGCCATAACGGGAAAAACGCATCATGGTATGGATGGCCGCATTTTGCCAGCGTCCGCGCGTCAGGCGCAGACAAAAAAGCAGCGGCAGTAAACTGCCAACCCAACTGGCGGCGCAAAGCAGATGCAGGGCATGATTAATGCGTTGCGCTAACCCTGTCGCACCGTCGTTCATCGCCGAATGACCCGTTCCGGCCAGTAACACAAATTGCGCGCAAGCCAACAATAGCAGTAAACGTGGGCCACTTCGGGGCTCCAGCCAGGCGATACAGGCGGTAATAACGGCCAGCAGAATCTGCCATAACCAGACTCGACCAAACTGCGTGCTGGCCACAGCCTGCCAAATGTCGGGACGTATCACATCTTGCCAGCCATTCCCCATTAGCCCGCCCTGCAGCATCATCATGAGCAGCGCCGAAATGGCGCTGACTAATACCGCATATTTCTGCTGGCGCGCAAAGCGACGGGCCATAAGCCGACGCAGCGACGAGGGTGCCAGCCATGCGCTGTAGAGCGCGTTGCCGAATAGCATCATCAATGCGGCAAAATGGATAAAGCGCAGGGGGACGTAGCAAAGCCCCAGCATCTTATTTCACGCTAAAGCGGTAGCTGCCTTTTGTCTTATGGCCATCCACCGAGACCACATGCCAGTCCACTTTATAGCTGCCAGGCTTCAGGGGGGTTTCGAGCGGTACAATCAACTGAGTGTGATCCTTCTCGTTGCGTTTGATGGCGCCGGTTTTAATAATTTGCTCTTTATCCCCCGTCACCGAGACGCCACTAAAACCGGTCTCTACCCCTTCGGAAAAGTTCAGGGTCAGGGCCTGCGGAGCGGCGGTTACGGCTGCATCGGCGGCGGGATACTGGTGTTTAAGGTGCGCGTGGGCAAAAACGGCGGGGGCCGTCAAGGCCGCGAGCAAAACCAGCGCGGTGCGAAAAGCGGTGTGTGCCATAATGAGCATTCCTTTTGGTTATGACTGTTTGATAAAGAATAACGCTCTATAATGCTTGCGTCGAGGATCATCCCATCCGGGCTTGCCAGCAGCCCAATCTGCAGGTAACGTTGCCCCGCAATATAAAGGAGACGGATATGCAAACCAATCTCGCCGCCCTCCCGCAGGAGGAGATGGACAAAGTGAATGTCGATTTAGCCGCGGCCGGCGTCGCGTTTAAAGAGCGCTACAATATGCCCATCGTGGCCGAAGTTGTAGAGCGTGAACAACCCGCCCACCTGCGTGACTGGTTCCGTGAGCGCCTGATTGCGCACCGCTTGAGCTCTGTCAATCTCTCCCGCCTCCCCTGGGAGCCGAAAGTTAAATAAGTATTTCCTTATACTGAGTATGCAGAATACAAGGCCCCTGATGACAGAGGGGCTTACTGGATCTTTGCAACCAGGTGCATAAGGAAATCAGGATATCTCACCGGCTAATCGCCACGACCCGGTATCCCCCTCAGCATCATCGGGGAGTGGTTACTCCCCTCGTTCGTCATCATTTAATGACCCCGCCGTTCAGGGCACTGCCCTCTCTGGTCTGTTTTCCATAACAGAGCCGCAGGTGACGCTCTGCCCCGCCGCTTTACGTCTCAGGGTTGGCAAGGGGATATCATTCCATTACGCTAAGCGTTTTAGGGCCAGGAGAGCGCCATGTTACGCGTCATCGATACCGAAACCTGCGATTTACAGGGTGGGATAGTAGAAGTGGCTTCTGTCGACGTTGTAAACGGACAGATCGTCAACCCCATGAGCCATCTGGTGCGTCCAGACCGGCCCATCAGCCCGCAGGCCATGGCAATCCATCGCATCACGGAGTCGATGGTAGCGGATAAGCCCTGGATTGAAGAGGTGATCCCGTTTTATCACGGCAGCCCGTGGTACGTAGCGCATAACGCCAGTTTTGACCGTCGCGTGTTACCGGAAATGCCCGGCGAGTGGATCTGCACCATGAAACTGGCGCGTCGCCTGTGGCCAGGTATTAAATACAGCAATATGGCGCTTTATAAATCCCGTAAGCTAAGCGTGAAAACGCCGGAAGGGTTACATCATCACCGGGCTTTATATGACTGCTATATTACGGCCGCACTGCTGATTGATATCATGAACACCACGGGCTGGACGCCGGACGAGATGGTCACCATTACCGGCCGACCGGCCCTCTTAACCACCTTTACCTTTGGTAAATACCGTGGAAAACCGGTCGCAGAAGTGGCGGATAAAGATCCGGGCTATCTCCGCTGGTTATACAACAATCTGGATCGGATGAGCCCGGAACTGCGTCTGACCTTAAAACACTATCTTGGCGAAGCCTAATCGGCCTCCCGGCCTGTCAGCGTCCCCTGTGCCAGGCCGATAATGAAGGCATACTCCAGTGCTACCCCTTCGTAAGATTTAAAGCGTCCCGATTTACCGCCATGTCCAGCGTCCATATCCGTACAGAGCAACAGCAGGTTATCGTCTGTCTTCAGCTCTCTCAGCTTCGCCACCCACTTAGCCGGCTCCCAGTACTGAACCTGAGAGTCGTGCAGCCCGGTAGTCACCAGCATATGCGGGTAGGCCTTAGCCTCGACGTTGTCATAGGGGCTGTACTCTTTCATGTAGCGGTAATAGGTTTCATCCTGCGGATTCCCCCACTCTTCAAATTCGCCGATGGTAAGAGGAATAGATTCATCCAGCATGGTGGTCAGCACATCAACAAACGGCACCTGCGCAACCACGCCTTTGAACAGTTCAGGGCGTTGATTAATCACGGTCCCCATTAACATACCGCCGGCGCTGCCGCCCATCGCAAAACACTGCTCCCGATCGCCGTAGCCCTGAGCCAGCAGCCCTTCGCAGACGTCCAGATAGTCATTGAAAGTGTTTTTCTTCTTCAGGAATTTGCCATCTTCATACCAGTGCTGCCCGAGCTCACCGCCACCGCGTATATGAGCGATAGCATAGACAAAGCCGCGATCGAGCAGGCTTAAGCGGCTTCCGCTGAAGTCGGCGTCGATGCTGGAACCATACGAACCATAGCCGTAAATCAGGATGGGATTTTTACCGGGCTGGAAGTGCTGCTTATGGTAGACCAGCGATACCGGCACTTCACTGCCGTCGCGAGCCACTATCCAGACGTGTTCACTGCGGTAATTTTCAGCATTGAAGCCCTTAACTTCAGCCTGCTTAAGCACCTTGCGTTCCCCGGTATCCATATCCAGTTCAAACAAGGTGTCAGGCGTGGTCATCGATGAATAACCGTAACGCAGGCGTGAGGTCTCCGCCTCAGGGTTATAGCCGATCCAGGTCACATAGGCCGGATCGTCGAACGCAATACCGATCACCTCGCGAGTTTTGCGGTTGATCTGGCGAATACTGGTCAGCCCACGCTGGCGCTCCTCAACGACAAGCCAGTCGGTGAAGAGGGTAAACCCTTCCAGCATCACCTGCTCCCGCGCCGGGATCAGCACCTCCCACTTACGCTCATCGCGTACCCGAGTTTTGTAGAGACCAAAGTTTTTCCCTTCCCGATTCGATCGCAAGTAGAAGGTGTGCTGGAAATGGTCAAGGCTGTATTCATGATCCTTGCGTCGGGGCAGGAAGCAGAGCGGCTGCGCGTCGGGCAATTCGGCATCCAGCAGCAACACTTCTGTGGTGGTCGCGCTGGCCAGAAAGATAATGATGTAGTGCTTCGAGGTGGTTTTATGCAGGCTAACGTAAAACGTTTCGTCTTTCTCTTCATACACCAGTTCGTCAGTGGCCGCAGGTGTACCGACGGTATGACGCCACACCTGATAAGGCAGCAGCGTTGTAGCATGTTTTTTAACGTAGTACACCGTTTCGGAATCGTTCGCCCAGACAAAATCTGGCGAGACATTATCCAGCATTTCCGGATACCAGTTACCGCTCTCCAGATTGCGAAAACGCAGGCCATACTGACGCCGTGAGAGGTAATCTTCTGCCAGAGCCATAATGGTGTTGTCTGGCGAGATGCCCATGCCACCCAGGGTGTAAAACTCGCTGTGCGCCGCACGCTTGTTGGCATCCAGCAGCGTTTCCCACTCTTCCCATTCAGCGCAAAGCACCGACTGACGCTGATAAATGGCGTACTCATTGCCCGGTTCGTAGACGTGACGGTATCGGTAGCCGTTTCTGCTCCACGGCGCAGAGACATCCCGCTGCGGTACGCGTTCTACCATCTCGCTGAGAAGGCGATCCTGGAGCGCCTGCTGTGAGGCCATGACCTTACGGCCATAGTCATTCTCCTGGTGCAGGTAATCCAGCACTTCCGGTTGCGAACGACTATCGTCCCGCAACCAGTAGTAGTTGTCGATACGCGTATCACCGTGGGCGGTGATCGCGTGAGGAATACGGCGGGCTTTCGGTGGCATGACGATTTTATTCTTCTGCGATTAACACCCTATAAGGTTGGCAAATCACACGAATGATGCAAGCGAAACGCGCAGTCATGCACAAAAATTTATCCCGGTAGTGCCTGTTTCTGCTGCTTTATATCCTGTTCAATGCCCTCCCGAACCTCCTGCGGGATCTTTAACGCATCGCCCAGCGCATTCAGATAGCTGCGCTCCATAAAATGGTCGATGTCGATGGCGGCACAGCTCAGGAAGTAGACCTCCAGCGCCTCTTCCTCGTTTTTGACCCCCTGGGCCAGGCGTGCGGGATCAAGAGGTTGTTCAATGGCGCGTGCGACCAGGGCCCGGCCATGCTCTTCTACGCCTGCTTCACGCATCTGCTGCTCGATTGCGGCACGTTCGGTCGCATCAATATGTCCGTCGCTTTTTGCGGCAAACACCAGCGCAAGAATAAGGCGCTCACTGCGTTCATCGAGGGAGGATGACTGTTGACCAAACTGCGGCTCATCCTGATGCGCCCCTCGAATTTTGTCCTTATATTTATTCCACAGCACCGTACCAGCAACCGCTCCGCCCCCGGCCAATAACGCACCGGTGCCATATTTAGTCAGCAATTTTCGGGATGATTTATTAGCGACCAACAGGCCGGCAAGCCCGCCCAACGCGCCGGGTACCAGCAGTTTACTCAGCCCTTCACCCGAGCCGTTCGATGACTTCTGACCCAACATAGACTGTATTTGATTCAACCAGTTCGACATGATTCCCCTCGCATTTTAGTTCATCAATTTCACAGCCTAAGCGAGGGGATGTCAGGAAATGTCTGCGGCATAAAAAGAAGCGAAAATTCATATTACTGCGCGACGTACTGCGCGTTGCCGGCTGCGCAATCAATTTTTACCTGATAATGAATATCGGCGCTCTTACCGCGCACCGTCAGCGGCACGGTCCAGTGGTTATCCTGACTTTTGACCTGTTGCGGATTGATCCATGCGACCGGATCGGCCTGCCCCAGCTTCTGTTGATCGTCTGCCCAGCGGACAATACGATTTTGCAGGTAATCCCGTTTTACGCTGGCGGCGATACCTTCCGCATTTTGCCCTTCACAGGCAGGAAATTTCACCGTTTTCTCACTTTTTGCCTGCGCGCCGACGCTGGCGACCAGTAGCACGGCGACCATTACGACCCCTGTTTTGTTCATGCTCTTCTCCTGTGATTTAACACATTGACAAGCATGGACTAAAAATAGGGCTTTGCCAGTAACGCGCTGTAACAGAGGCAGATTCTGTAACAGAAGACAGACGCAAACGTTTTCGTTTATACTGCGCGCAACTTTTTCAGGGGGATGTTATGACTCGTTTAGGTACTGCGCTGCGTCCGGCAGCCACGCGTGTAATGCTGTTAGGCTCCGGTGAGCTGGGAAAAGAGGTCGCCATTGAGTGCCAGCGTCTGGGAATTGAAGTTATAGCGGTCGATCGTTATCCCGATGCGCCCGCCATGCACCTCGCGCATCGCTCGCACGTCATTAACATGCTCGACGGCGATGCCCTGCGCGCCCTGATTGCTAAAGAGAAACCGCATTTTGTGGTTCCCGAGATCGAAGCCATCGCGACCGACACCCTGCTGGCGCTTGAGGCCGAAGGCCAGCGCGTGGTGCCCTGCGCCCGCGCCACGAAGTTGACCATGAACCGTGAGGGCATCCGACGGCTGGCCGCCGAAGAGCTGGCGATCCCCACCTCCAGCTACCGTTTTGCCGACAGCAAAGAGGCCTTTTTACAGGCGGTGAACGAGATTGGCTACCCGTGCATCATTAAGCCCGTGATGAGCTCTTCTGGCAAAGGCCAAAGCTTTATCCGTACGGCTGAACAGCTCGATGTGGCCTGGGATTACGCGCAACAGGGTGGTCGCGCGGGAGCCGGACGGGTGATTGTTGAGGGCGTTGTGAAGTTTGATTTTGAAATCACGCTGCTTACCGTCAGCGCCGTCGACGGGGTGCACTTCTGCGATCCTATTGGTCATCGTCAGGAAGATGGCGATTACCGCGAGTCCTGGCAGCCACAGCAGATGAGTCCTCTGGCGCTGGAGCGCGCGCAGGAGATCGCCCGCAAAACCGTCTTAGCCCTGGGCGGTTATGGTCTGTTTGGCGTGGAGCTGTTTGTCTGCGGCGATGAGGTGATCTTTAGCGAGGTCTCCCCTCGCCCGCATGATACCGGCATGGTGACCCTGATATCGCAAGATCTGTCCGAGTTTGCGCTGCACGTGCGTGCTTTCCTTGGGCTGCCGGTGGGCGGAATTCGTCAGTACGGCCCGGCGGCATCGGCGGTGATTTTGCCTCAGCTTACCAGCCAGAATGTCATTTTCGACCATCTCGACGACGCGGTCGGTGCCGGTTTGCAGCTTCGTCTGTTCGGCAAGCCCGACATCGACGGATCCCGTCGCCTGGGGGTGGCGCTGGCGACCGGCGAGACCCTTGACGACGCGGTTACACGGGCGAAAGCCGCTGCCAGCGCGGTGAAAGTGGAAGGATAAAAAAAACGGGCCTGATGGCCCGTTTTTTTATGCTCTGACAGCGATTACTGCTGCGCACCCTCAACGGCTTCGCGCGCCAGTTTGGTGATACGATCCCAGTCACCCGCTTCCAGTGCATCAGCAGGAACCAGCCAGGAGCCACCGATACAAAGCACGCTTTTCAGCGCCAGGTAGTCACGGTAGTTGGCTGGAGAGATACCGCCGGTTGGGCAGAAACGAACCTGAGAGAATGGACCCGCAATTGCCTGCAGCGCTTTGGTGCCGCCGTTCGCTTCCGCCGGGAAGAATTTGAACTCTTTCAGACCGTAGTCCATGCCCAGCATCAGCTCGGAGACGGTGCTGATCCCAGGAATCAGAGGAATAGTGCCTTCGGTTGCTGCTTTCAGCAGCGACTCAGTCAGGCCCGGGCTGATAGCAAACTGCGCACCGGCTTCGGTGACGTCGGCCAGTTGCTGCGGGTTCAGTACGGTACCTGCGCCAATGATCGCCTCGGGCACTTCTTTCGCAATGGCACGGATAGCATCCATCGCGCATGCGGTACGCAGGGTCACTTCCAGCACACGTACGCCGCCAGCGACCAGGGCTTTCGCCATCGGTACCGCATGTTCCAGCTTGTTCACCACAATTACCGGCACAACCGGGCCCGTTTTCAGGATTGCTTCTGCACTTGTTTTCCAGTTTTTCATCAGAGTTTTTCTCTCGCCAGATCGATAATTCTTGTCGTCTTAAAACGTAATACAGGTCGCGCCCTGCTCCGCGCCGGAGAGTTTCTCGCGCAGCGCGCTGAACATTTCGCGCCCTGTGCCCACGCGCGATGCGCTCAGGTCAGGAATATGCGGCTTGCGTGCGGCAAGCACGTCTTCATCCACCAATAAGGTCAACTCACCGGTCTGGCCGTTTACGCGGATGATGTCGCCATCGTAAACCTTCGCCAACAGACCACCGTCATACGCTTCCGGGGTGACGTGGATAGCTGAAGGCACTTTACCTGATGCGCCGGAGAGGCGTCCATCGGTTACTAACGCAATTTTGAAACAGCGGTCCAATAATACACCAAGTGGCGGCATAAGTTTATGTAATTCTGGCATACCGTTCGCCTTTGGCCCCTGATGGCGTACCACCACCACGCAGTCTCTATCCAGCAGACCAGCCTCGAAAGCAGGCAATACATCATGCTGGCTTTCAAAGACCACCGCGGGGGCTTCGATGATCTGGTTTTCTACCGGCACCGCAGAGGTTTTCATCACCGCCCGGCCCAGATTCCCACTCAGCACTTTAGTACCGCCGTGGAGAGAGAATGGTTTTTCGATGGTGGCAATGACGTTTTCATCCAGCGACGCGGTTGCGCCGTCGCGCCAGTCCAGCTCGCCATTATTCAGCCAGGGCTCCAGGGTGTAGCGCGTCAGGCCAAAACCTGCCACGGTGTTGACGTCTTCATGCAGCAGACCACCTTTGAGCAGCTCACGCATCAGCACCGGTACGCCGCCCGCGGCCTGGAAGTGGTTAATATCTGCCGGGCCGTTCGGGTAGAGGCGAGCCATCAGCGGCACCACTTCAGAGAGTTCGGAGAAGTCATCCCAGTTAATCAGGATACCTGCCGCCCGCGCCATCGCCACCAGGTGCATGGTGTGGTTGGTGGAGCCACCGGTTGCCAGCAGGGCTACGATCCCGTTCACCACCACTTTTTCATCGACCATTTTGCCCATCGGCATCCATTCGTTGCCGTTGCCGGTAAGACGCGTCACCTGACGGGCGGCGGCTTCAGTCAGAGCCTGCCGCAGAGGCGCATCCGGTTGAATGAAAGATGAGCCCGGAAGCTGCATACCCATGAACTCCACCACCATCTGGTTGGTGTTGGCGGTACCGTAGAAAGTGCAGGTCCCCGGTGCATGGTAGGAGGCCGCTTCCGCCTCCAGCAGCGCGGCACGATCGGCTTTGCCTTCTGCGTAGAGCTGACGGACGCGGACTTTTTCTTTATTAGGTAAGCCGCTGGCCATCGGGCCTGATGGCACGAAGATTGCCGGAAGGTGACCAAAAGAGAGCGCCGCCATCACCAGGCCCGGGACAATTTTATCGCACACGCCCAGATAGAGTGCGCCATCAAACATATTATGAGACAACCCTACCGCGGCGGACATGGCAATGACTTCACGGCTCAGTAGCGACAGTTCCATACCGTCCTGCCCCTGGGTTACACCATCACACATAGCCGGAACTCCGCCCGCAACCTGCCCCACCGCATTGGCGCTATGCAGGGCTTTGCGAATGATATCCGGGTAGCGCTCGTAAGGCTGGTGAGCCGAGAGCATGTCGTTATAGGAGGTGATAATCGCGATATTGTTACGCAGCATGCTCTTCAGCGAGGCTTTGTCTTCCGGCTGACAGGCGGCAAAGCCGTGGGCCAGGTTGCCGCAGGCTAACTGCGAACGGTGTACCGTGTCACGCTTCGCCTGCTGGATGCGCGCGAGGTAGTCTGAACGGGTCTGTTTTGAGCGCTCAGCAATGCGTTGTGTTACCCGTAACAATGTCGGATTCATAGATGCTCCTCAATATTAATCTGTCCAGGCTCTGGGATTAACAAAGTGTTTCGCACTCTATAACATCGCGGAAACGCTTTATTGCCGGAGCTCAGGGGCAAAATCGCTTCCGGCAGTGTAATAAAAAAAGCTCCGCGGGGAAATCCACGCAGAGCTTAAATGATTAAAAATTACACCGGGCCTGAGTTAGATCATGTTACCGGTAAAATAACCCTCAAGGATTAACCTGACCTTACTCAAATTCGTTCCAGGAACGGCCATCGCGCGTGATCATCGCCACAGAAGCGACCGGACCCCAGGTGCCCGCCTGATAAGGCTTCGGCGCGTCCTGATCGGCAGCCCAGGCTTCGGTGATGGAGTCGACCCACTTCCAGGCCTCTTCCACTTCATCGCGACGCACGAACAGCGCCTGGATACCGCGCATGGTTTCCAGCAGCAGACGCTCGTAAGCATCGGCCAGATGAGTTTCATTGAAGGTTTCGGAGTAGCTCAGATCCAGCTTGGTAGTCTGCAGGTTGTGTTTGTGATCCAGACCCGGCACTTTGTTCAGAACCTGGATATCCACGCCTTCGTCCGGCTGCAGACGGATGGTCAGCTTGTTCTGCGGCAACTCCTGCCAGGACTCTTTAAACAGGTTCAGCTCTGGGTTCTTGAAGTAAACCACCACTTCAGAACATTTGGTCGGCAGACGCTTACCGGTACGCAGGTAGAATGGCACACCGGCCCAACGCCAGTTGTCGATATCAACGCGGATCGCCACAAAGGTTTCGGTATTGCTGGATTTGTTGGCACCCTCTTCTTCCAGGTAGCCCGGCACTTTTTTACCCTGCGCAAAGCCTGCAGTGTACTGACCGCGTACGGTCTTCTCACGCACATTCGAGCGATCGATACGGCGCAGGGACTTCAGCACTTTCACTTTCTCGTCGCGAATATTGTCAGCAGAGAGATCGGACGGCGGCGACATGGCGATCATGCACAGAATTTGCAGCAGGTGGTTCTGGATCATGTCACGCATCTGACCAGCCTGGTCAAAGTAACCCCAGCGGCCTTCGATACCCACCTCTTCCGCCACGGTGATTTCCACGTGATCGATGGTGCGGTTATCCCAGTTGTTCGCAAACAGTGAGTTGGCAAAACGCAGCGCCAGCAGGTTCAGAACCGTCTCTTTACCCAGATAGTGGTCAATACGGTATACCTGGCACTCTTCGAAGTATTCGCCTACCTGGTCGTTAATTTCGCGGGAGGTATCCAGCGACGTACCCAGGGGTTTCTCCATCACAACGCGTGCTGGTTTGGCGTTCAGCTTCGCTTCGCCCAGCCCTTTGCAGATTGCACCAAAGGTGCTTGGCGGCATGGCAAAGTAGTTGATGGTAACGCGGTTTTGCTGGTCCAGCATCTCGCCCAGGCGGGTAAAGGATGCCGTGTCATTCACGTCCAGGTTGCAGAAATCAAGACGTCCGCTCAGCGTATCCCACAAACTTTCATCGATCTTCTCCTTCATGAAAGTTTCCAGCGCTTCGCGAACGACCCTGGTGTACTCCTCTTTATCCCAGTCCGCGCGACCGACGCCCAGGATACGGGTTTCCGGATGGATCTGGCCCGCTTTTTCCAGTTGATACAGGGAAGGCAGCAATTTACGGCGTGCAAGATCGCCTTTCGCGCCGAAAATGACCAGGTCACATGCCTGGGCTGTTTGCGTTACCGCCATGTCATTCTCCTCAGTTGGATATGCTGGTGCTTTTGCCAGCATATCGTTGTAATTTTATTACAATGCACTGTACTGCTTTTACGTCATTCCCGAAACCATTAGCGCTTAACGACGCGTGCGATACGCTGTTTTTTCATCGCCTGGGCACATGCAGCACGGTAACGACTTATGAAACCGTTTAAAAATCGTCCTGGCTGCGGGAGGCTAAAACCCGACAGCGATCAAGTAATGAAAAAAAACAACAACATTTCTCAGCACGATTTGCCTTTTCCGGAAGTCACAGGCGTATATTCTTGCTAATTAGATCCATGATTTCACGTATTAATGAAATCGCTTCCACCCATGGGCGCCTTGTTAACAATGAACATGCTGGAAAAAATCCAGTTCCAACTGGAACACCTTAGCAAATCCGAGCGAAAAGTGGCTGAAGTCATTCTCGCCTCCCCCGCTCAGGCCATACACTCAAGCATTGCGGCACTGGCGCAGGGCTCCGGGGTCAGTGAACCGACCGTCAACCGTTTCTGCCGCAGCATGGATACTCGCGGCTTTCCTGATTTTAAACTGCATCTGGCTCAGAGTCTTGCTAACGGTACACCTTATGTAAATCGTAATGTCGATGAAGACGATAGCGTGGAAGCTTACACCGCAAAAATCTTTGAGTCGGCTATGGCAACGCTTGACCAGGTGCGCCAGTCACTGGATATGACGTCGGTAAACCGCGCTGTAGACCTGCTCACCCAGGCGAAGAAAATCGCATTTTTTGGCCTCGGCTCATCCGCTGCGGTGGCACACGATGCCATGAACAAATTTTTCCGCTTCAACGTGCCCGTTATCTATTCCGACGACATCGTGTTACAACGCATGAGCTGTATGAATTGTAACGAAGATGACGTGGTGGTGTTAATCTCGCACACCGGTCGCACTAAGAGCCTGGTTGAGCTGGCGCAACTCGCGCGCGAAAATGATGCCATGGTCATTGCTCTGACCACCGTTGGGACACCGCTGGCGCGGGAAGCCACCCTGGCGATCACCCTCGACGTCCCCGAAGATACCGACATCTATATGCCGATGGTCTCCCGTCTGGCGCAGTTAACGGTGATCGACGTTCTGGCTACCGGTTTTACCCTGCGTCGCGGTGCGAAATTCAGAGATAACTTGAAGCGGGTCAAAGAAGCGCTCAAGGAATCGCGTTTTGATAAAGAGTTACTTATAAAGGGTGATATGCCCTAATCGTTAAAACAAGGTTGTTACTTTTTTCGCTATTCGGTAAGTTTCTGCACAGAGCGCCGAATCAATGTTCACGCAACACCAAAGTTGTTTCAGTCAACGGAGTATTACATGTCCAGAAGGCTTCGCAGAACCAAGATCGTTACCACTTTAGGCCCAGCCACCGACCGCGATAATAATCTCGAGAAAATCATCGCTGCAGGTGCCAACGTGGTACGTATGAACTTCTCACACGGCACGCCAGAAGATCATAAACTTCGTGCGGACAAAGTCCGCGAGATCGCGGCTAAACTGGGACGTCATGTCGCCATCCTTGGCGATCTTCAGGGACCGAAAATTCGCGTTTCGACCTTTAAAGAAGGCAAAGTTTTCCTCAATATCGGCGATAAATTCCTGCTCGACGCCAACCTGGGTAAAGGCGAAGGCGACAAAGAGAAAGTGGGTATCGACTATAAAGGTCTGCCTGCTGATGTGGTACCGGGCGATATTCTGTTGCTCGACGATGGACGCGTTCAGCTGAAAGTGCTGGAAGTCCAAGGAATGCGCGTCTTCACCGAAGTGACCGTTGGCGGCCCGCTTTCTAACAACAAAGGGATCAACAAACTGGGCGGCGGCCTCTCTGCCGAAGCGCTGACCGAAAAAGACAAGGCTGATATTCTTACCGCGGCCCAGATCGGCGTGGATTACCTGGCCGTCTCCTTCCCGCGCTGCGGCGAAGATCTGAACTATGCTCGCCGTCTGGCGCGCGATGCCGGCTGCGATGCGAAAATCGTCGCAAAAGTTGAACGTGCTGAGGCGGTCTGCAGCCAGGATGCGATGGATGACATCATTCTGGCCTCTGACGTGGTGATGGTGGCACGTGGTGACCTGGGCGTGGAAATTGGCGACCCGGAACTGGTCGGTATCCAGAAAGCGCTCATCCGCCGCGCCCGTCAGCTGAACCGTTCCGTGATCACCGCGACGCAGATGATGGAGTCGATGATCACCAACCCTATGCCAACCCGTGCGGAAGTCATGGACGTCGCCAACGCCGTGCTGGATGGCACCGATGCGGTCATGCTCTCTGCCGAGACGGCGGCGGGTCAGTATCCGGCTGAAACCGTAGCGGCCATGGCGCGCGTCTGTCTGGGTGCAGAAAAGATCCCTAGCATTAACGTCTCAAAACACCGTCTGGACATTCAGTTCGACAATGTGGAAGAGGCGATTGCAATGTCCGCGATGTACGCCGCCAACCACCTGAAAGGCGTAACCGCCATCATTACCATGACCGAATCTGGCCGTACCGCGCTGATGACATCCCGTATCAGCTCTGGTCTGCCCATCTTCGCCATGTCTCGCCATGAACGCACCCTGAATCTCACCGCACTCTATCGCGGTGTAACCCCGGTCTACTTCGACAGCAATAATGACGGCGTCGCCGCAGCTAACGATGCCGTTAATCTGCTGCGTGACAAAGGCTACCTGGTTTCCGGCGATATCGTTATTGTGACCCAGGGTGATGTGATGAGCACCATCGGCTCAACCAACACCACGCGCGTCATGACCGTCGAGTAATCTGTCGCGTTATCGTGATCTAAAAAAGCCCCTGACGGGGCTTTTTTTATTTCTTGCGATAGAGGTCGTTACGTTTGTAGGGCTGTATCTCCCCCGGCTTACGCGTCTTCAGCAACTTAAGGATCCAGGTATACTGCTCCAGATGCGGTCCCACCAGCAGTTCAACCTCTTCATTCATCCGGCGGGCGATGGTGTGATCGTCAGCGGTCATCAGGTCGTCCATCGGCGGGCGCACTTCAATAGTCAGACGGTGGGTCTTGCCATCGTAAATAGGGAACAGCGGCACCACGCGTGCGCGGCATACTTTCATCAGGCGGCCAATTGCCGGTAACGTAGCTTTATAGGTCGCAAAGAAATCGACGAACTCACTGTGCTCAGGGCCGTGATCCTGATCGGGAAGATAGTATCCCCAGTAGCCCTGACGCACGGACTGAATGAAAGGTTTGATACCATCGTTACGAGCATGCAGACGCCCCCCAAAGCGGCGTCGGACGCTGTTCCAGACGTAATCAAAGACCTTGTTTCCCTGATTGTGGAACATTGCCGCCATCTTCTGCCCCTGGGATGCCATCAGCATCGCAGGAATATCGACGCCCCAGCCGTGCGGCACCAGAAAGATGACCTTTTCGTCATGACGACGCAGCTCGTCGATAATCTCCAGCCCTTTCCAGTCAACGCGCTTTTCCAGCTTTTTTGGGCCGCGCATCGCCAGCTCTGCCATCATCGCCATCGCCTGCGGAGCAGTCGTGAACATGTCGTCAATGAGGGCTTCACGCTCTGCTTCACTCTTTTCGGGGAAGCAGTAGAGTAAGTTAATCTGCGCGCGACGACGTGCGCTTTTACCAAACTTTCCCGCCAGACGCCCTACCGCTCCCAATAGCGGATCGCGAAACGCGGCCGGAGTCAGCGCCAGGCCCGCAAATGCAAAAACACCGATCCAGGCGCCCCAGTGGCGCGGATGGCGAAAGTCTTTCTCAAACTCAGGAATGTATTCAATATTGTTTTTTCTGGTTTCCATGCTTTTTCCAGTGGCGGGTGACGCTGAAAAGAATAATGAGATAGTTTAGCGAGGCAGTGCGTAACGCACAAAAGAAAAAGCCGGCACAGTCACTGTACCGGCTTTGTCAGCAGAGAAATTAATCGATGCTGAGTTGTGGCAGCACCTGTTTCACCTGCGCCAGGTAATCGGTGCGGTCTTTACCGGTCAACCCTTCGGTACGCGGCAGTTTCGCCGTTAATGGGTTAACCGCCTGCTGGTTGATCCACACTTCATAGTGCAGGTGCGGGCCAGTAGAACGACCCGTGTTACCAGAGAGCGCAATACGGTCACCGCGCTTCACTTTCTGGCCGGGTTTCACCAGCAGTTTACGCAGGTGCATATAGCGGGTGGTATAAGTACGGCCATGACGCACTGCCACGTAGTACCCTGCTGCACCGCTACGTTTAGCGATCACCACTTCGCCATCACCGACTGACAGCACAGGCGTGCCCTGCGGCATCGCGAAATCAACGCCACGGTGCGGCGCAATACGCCCAGTTACCGGGTTCAGACGGCGTGGATTAAAGTTAGAGGAGACGCGGAACTGTTTAGCGGTCGGGAAACGCAGGAAGCCTTTCGCCAGCCCGGTACCGTTGCGGTCATAGAATTTGCCATCTTCTGCGCGGACAGCATAATAATCCTTCCCATCTGAACGCAGTCGGACACCTAAAAGCTGGCTCTGCTCACGTTTACCGTCCAGCATTTCGCGGGACATCAGTACCGAGAACGCATCGCCTTTTTTCAGTTTGCGGAAGTCCATCTGCCACTGCATGGCTTTGATCACCGAGCTGATTTCACCGCTCGTCAGGCCGGCATCACGGGCGCTGGCAACAAAGCTGCCGCCCACGGTGCCTTTAATGGCGCTATTCACCCATTCGCCCTGCTGCATCTCACTGCTCATCTTGAAACCGTTTGCAGTACGATCGTAGGTGCGGGTTTCACGACGGGACATTTCCCAGGTCAGGCGTTGTAAATCACCGTTGTCGGTCAGGGTCCAGGAGAGCTGCTGGCCAATTTTCAGGTTACGCAACTCTTTATCAGAGGCAGCAAGCTGGCTGATTTCGCCCATCTCAATGCCATACTGATTAAGAATGCTGCTTAAGGTATCGCCGGTCGAAACGACGTATTCATGGACACCGGCTTCGTTTGCGGTTTTGTCATCGAGCTCATCCTGCGGGATGGCTTCCTCTTCCTGGGGGGCCTGGTCAATAGGCTCACTCGCTTCCGGCAGCAAAGAACGAATTTCACTTCGTTCAAGCTCAATGGTTTTAACGATAGGTGTCGAAACCGGGTGGTAAACGTAGGGTCGCCAGACGGCGACCGCTAAGGTGAGAACGGTAAGCGACCCCAGCATGACGCGGTGGGGCCGGGGCAAATTATTAAATGCCAGGGCGACAGAGCGGGCTATCTGTTGCACGTATTCACTTCCTCGTTAATCTCCTTTCAGGCAGCTCGCATACTGGTTCGCCAGTTGGCTGAGGAACTGCGAATAGCTCGCTTTGCTCAACTGGATATTCGTTCCTAGCGGGTCAAGGGTGCCCATGCGCACGGATGTTCCCCTTGCCACGGCTTCAACGACCGCTGGCCTGAACTGTGGCTCAGCAAAAACGCAGGTCGCTTTTTGCTCAACCAACTGTGTTCTGATTTCATGTAAACGCTGCGCACCAGGCTGAATGACAGGATTCACGGTAAAATGGCCAAGCGGCGTGAGACCGTAATGTTTTTCGTAATAGCCATAGGCGTCATGAAAAACGAAATATCCTTTACCTTTCAATGGTGCGAGCTCGGTACCTACCTGCTTATCGGTTGCGGCAAGCTGTGCCTCAAAATCCTTCAGGTTGGCGTCTAGTTTGGCTCGACTTTGCGGCATAAGTTCCACTAATTTTTCGTGGATTGCAACCGCAGACAACCGCGCTATCTCGGGTGACAGCCACAGGTGCATGTTGTACTCGCCATGATGGTGATGTGCATCACTATTTTCATCGTCACCCTCGCCGTGACCATGATCATGATCGTGGTCCTCTGCCCCTTTCATGAGCAGCGGTTTAACACCAGACAGATCGGCGATGGCAACCTGATTCGCCGCAGGGACCTGTTTGGCAGACTTCTGCATGAAAGCTTCCATCTCAGGGCCAATCCACACAACTAAGTCCGCGTTTTGTAAGCGTTTTACATCAGATGGGCGTAAGGAGTAATCGTGTTCGGAAGCGCCATCCGGCAGTAAAACCTCGGTCTCGGTCACGCCATCGGCAATGGCGGAGGCGATAAAACCGAGTGGTTTAAGCGAAGCGACAACGGCGGCGTTAACATCTTGTGCTGCGGAACCCCACAGCGCAGCGGATAATGCTGCGAAAAGAAGCGTATTTTTATGTAACATAATGCGACTACTGTTCGTAATGAGTGTGTGGGATGTGATATTATAACATTCGATGACTTCTGCAAGCTTAAATTGACATGACTAATTTAGTTTCTCTCGAAAATGTATCGGTCTCTTTCGGTCAGCGCCGCGTCCTTTCTGACGTCTCTTTGTGCCTGAAACCCGGAAGAATACTGACGTTGCTTGGCCCCAATGGCGCCGGAAAATCCACGCTGGTTCGTGTGGTCCTCGGTCTGGTAGCACCGGACGAAGGGCTCATCAAGCGTGACGGAAAGCTGCGCATTGGCTACGTACCCCAGAAATTACATCTGGACTCCACTCTGCCGCTGACCGTAAATCGCTTTTTGCGGTTGCGTCCTGATACGCGTAAAGAGGATATCCTTCCCGCTCTGAAACGCGTGCAGGCCGGACACCTCATCGACGCCCCGTTGCAAAAACTCTCTGGCGGTGAGACCCAGCGCGTCCTGCTAGCCCGCGCCCTGCTGAATAATCCGCAGCTGCTGGTGCTGGATGAGCCGACGCAGGGTGTGGATGTTAACGGCCAGGTTGCGCTTTACGATCTCATCGACCAGCTGCGTAAAGAGCTGAATTGCGCCGTGTTGATGGTCTCCCACGACCTGCACCTGGTGATGGCCAAAACCGATGAGGTGCTCTGTCTCAACCACCATATCTGCTGCTCCGGTACCCCTGAAGTGGTCTCTATGCACCCGGAATTTATCTCTATGTTCGGCCCACGCGGTGCGGAACAGTTGGGTATTTATCGCCATCAACATAACCACCGCCATGATTTGCAAGGACGAATTGTTCTGCGCCGGGGAAATGGTCACTCATGATTGAATTATTACTGCCCGGCTGGCTGGCCGGGATTATGCTCGCCTGCGCCGCTGGCCCGCTGGGTTCGTTTGTTGTCTGGCGTCGAATGTCCTACTTTGGCGATACGCTGGCCCACGCCTCGCTGCTGGGGGTGGCCTTTGGCTTGCTGCTGGATGTTAATCCATTCTATGCGGTCATCGTTGTTACCCTGCTGCTGGCAGCCGGTCTGGTCTGGCTGGAGAAGCGCCCTCACCTCGCGGTGGATACCCTGCTGGGAATTATGGCCCACAGCGCGCTATCCCTGGGCCTGGTCGTGGTCAGCCTGATGTCGAATATTCGTGTCGATCTGATGGCCTATCTCTTTGGCGACCTGCTGGCCGTGACGCCAGAAGACTTAATCTCCATCGCCATCGGGGTGGTTATTGTCCTCTCCATCCTCTTCTGGCAATGGCGGAATCTGCTGGCCATGACCATCAGCCCGGACCTGGCCTTTGTCGATGGCGTAAAATTGCAGCGCGTGAAACTGTTACTGATGCTGGTCACCGCGCTTACTATTGGTGTGGCAATGAAATTTGTCGGGGCATTAATTATCACCTCGCTGCTGATCATTCCGGCGGCGACTGCGCGCCGTTTTGCCCGCACGCCGGAGCAAATGGCGGGTGTCGCCGTTGTTGTGGGGATGGTTGCGGTTACGGGCGGGTTAACGTTCTCGGCCTTTTACGACACGCCTGCCGGGCCGTCGGTAGTGCTGTGCGCGGCGCTGTTATTTATCTTCAGCATGATGAAAAAACCCGCCAGCTAGGCGGGTAGGTCCCCTCTCCCGCCGGGAGAGGGCGAAGCCTCACGGCATGGCGGGTGGGGTGATACCAAAGTGATTCCACGCCCGTACCGTCGCCATTCGCCCACGCGGCGTACGCTGTAAAAAGCCCTGCTGAATCAGATAGGGCTCCAGCACGTCCTCAATCGTTTCGCGCTCTTCACCAATAGCCGCCGCCAGGTTATCCAGCCCTACCGGGCCGCCGAAGAATTTATCCAGCACCGCCAGTAGCAGCTTCCGGTCCATATAATCAAAACCTTCCGCATCGACGTTAAGCATATCCAGCGCCTGGGCAGCGATGTCGGATGAGATCGTCCCATCGTGCTTCACCTCAGCAAAGTCACGCACGCGGCGCAGCAATCGGTTGGCGATACGCGGCGTTCCGCGGGAGCGTTTGGCGACTTCGAAAGCCCCCTCCTCGCTCATCTCCAGCCCCATGTACCGCGCGCTTCGACCCACGATGTGTTGCAGATCCGCGACCTGGTAAAACTCCAGACGCTGCACAATGCCAAAGCGGTCGCGCAGTGGTGAGGTTAATGATCCCGCACGGGTGGTGGCACCAATGAGGGTAAAAGGCGGTAAATCGATTTTAATGGAGCGCGCGGCCGGGCCTTCGCCGATCATGATATCGAGTTGATAATCCTCCATCGCCGGGTAGAGCACCTCTTCTACCACGGGGGATAAGCGGTGGATCTCATCGATAAATAAGACGTCATGCGGCTCAAGGTTAGTGAGCATGGCCGCCAGATCGCCCGCTTTTTCAAGCACCGGGCCAGAGGTGGTACGCAGATTCACCCCCATTTCGTTAGCAACGATATTGGCAAGTGTGGTTTTACCTAGCCCCGGGGGACCGAAAATGAGCAGATGATCGAGGGCATCTCCGCGCAGTTTCGCCGCCTGGATGAAGATCTCCATTTGCGAACGCACCTGAGGCTGGCCAATATACTCGTCCAGTAACTTTGGGCGGATTGCGCGATCCACTGCATCTTCTGTCTGAACGCTGCCTGCCGACACCAGACGGTCTGCTTCAATCATCCTTTACCTCACAATGCCGCGCGTAGCGCTTCACGAATCAGAGTTTCACTGTTGGCGTCCGGCTTCGCGATTTTACTCACCATGCGGCTCGCTTCCTGAGGTTTATAGCCCAGCGCCACCAGCGCGGCAACCGCTTCCTGCTCGGCATCGTCGGTTACAGGTGAGCCCGGAGAGGTAAGCACCAGATCCGCCGCCGGCGTGAACAGGTCGCCATGCAGCCCTTTGAAGCGATCTTTCATCTCAACGATCAGACGCTCCGCGGTTTTCTTCCCGATGCCCGGAAGTTTAATCAGCGCCGCAGGATCTTCGCGCTCCACGGCATTCACAAACTGCTGGGCTGACATGCCGGATAAAATAGCCAGGGCCAGCTTCGGTCCGACGCCGTTGGTTTTTATCAGTTCGCGGAACAGGGTACGTTCTTGTTTGTTATTAAAACCATACAGAAGCTGAGCATCTTCTCGCACCACAAACTGAGTAAAGACAATCGCCTCTTTGCCTGCGTCCGGCAGTTCGTAGAAGCAGGTCATCGGCATATGGACTTCATAGCCCACGCCTCCCGCTTCGAGCAGTACTAACGGGGGTTGTTTTTCAATGATGATGCCTCTGAGTCTGCCTATCACGTGACGCTCCTGCGTTAAGGGCTAAAAATTTCTGCTGCCATAATAAAAAAAGGCTGGATAAACATCCAGCCTGATTTGTCATTATCGTAACCTGCCTCGCGCCAGATTGAGCCGCGACTCGCTCATTTGCACGGCGTTCTGGCTAATATGGCAATGCGTAATCGCAATGGCCAGCGCATCGGCGGCGTCGGCCTGCGGATTAGCGGGGAGCTTTAGCAGAGTTCGCACCATATGCTGCACCTGGCTTTTCTCCGCGCTGCCTATACCCACTACCGTCTGCTTGACCTGCCTCGCCGCGTATTCAAATACCGGCAAGTCCTGGTTCACCGCCGCCACGATGGCGACACCGCGTGCCTGACCGAGTTTTAACGCCGAGTCGGCGTTTTTCGCCATAAAAACCTGCTCGATGGCGAAATAGTCGGGCTGGAACTGAGTGATGATCTCCGACACGCCTGCGTAGATCAGCTTTAGGCGTGACGGGAGATCGTCCACTTTGGTGCGGATACAACCGCTGCCGAGATAGGTTAACTGGCGTCCCACCTGACGAATAACGCCATACCCGGTGATGCGTGAGCCAGGGTCAATCCCAAGAATAATCGACATCACGCCTCTCCTGAGATGGGTTTACACGCTCTCATCAGAGCGTCGCTGCAACCTCATCAGAGATTTCACCGTTGTGATACACTTCCTGCACGTCGTCGCAGTCTTCGAGCATGTCGATCAGACGCAGCAGTTTTGGTGCAGTTTCCGCATCCATGTCGGCCTTGGTAGACGGGATCATAGAGACTTCAGCGTTGTCCGCTTTCAGGCCAGCCGCTTCCAGCGCATCGCGCACGGCACCCATCTCTTCCCACGCGGTATAAACGTCGATAGCACCGTCATCGAAGGTTACGACATCTTCCGCACCCGCTTCCAGCGCCGCTTCCATAATCACGTCTTCGTCGCCTTTCTCGAAGGAGATGACGCCTTTTTTGCTGAACAGGTAAGCCACGGAGCCGTCGGTACCCAGGTTACCACCGGTTTTGGTGAACGCATGGCGCACTTCGGCAACGGTACGGTTACGGTTGTCGGACAGGCATTCCACCATGACCGCCGTACCGCCAGGACCGTAACCTTCATAAATGATGGTTTCCATGTTCGCGTCTTCGTCACCGCCCACGCCACGTGCAATAGCACGGTTCAGGGTGTCACGTGTCATGTTGTTGGACAGCGCTTTATCAATAGCGGCACGCAGACGTGGGTTAGAACCCGCGTCGCCACCGCCCAGACGTGCCGCTGTTACCAGCTCACGAATGATTTTGGTAAAGATCTTACCGCGTTTGGCATCCTGTGCCGCTTTACGGTGTTTGGTGTTGGCCCACTTACTATGACCTGCCATAAAAAGTTCTCCAAAAATCGCGCCTTCTCAGGCAGCGTTAATTACAAATTCTTCAATCGCCTGCCGGTTGCTCCACGACTTGGTCAGTGCAGCGGCTTCCGTTGCATTGACCCAGCGGTAGGTCAGGTGTTCGGTGAACACAATCTCCCGTTCGCGGGGGAGCGCGAGACAGAACCAGGATTCTGTATTGCGCTCGGTACCCGGCGCATAGCGATGACGTAAATGGCTAAAAATTTCAAACTCCACCGTGCGCTGACAGTCCTTCAGGGTCAGTTGCTCGCAAGCAACATCGATGGCGACCTCTTCCTTTACTTCGCGCGCGGCGGCCTGCAGCGCGGTTTCTCCCGCCTCCAGGCTGCCGGTAACCGACTGCCAAAAAGCGGGATCATCGCGCCGCTGCAACATCAGCACCCGCTTCGTGTCCTGGGCATAAATGACAACTAAGACAGAAACGGGACGCTTGTATGCCATATCAGTTTTTCTCTTCCTTTTTCACCACTTCGATGCCGAGCTCTGCCAGAGAGGTCGGGTTGGCGAAGCTTGGCGCTTCCGTCATCAGACAGGCCGCGGCGGTGGTTTTCGGGAAGGCGATAACATCACGGATGTTATCAGTACCGGTCAGCAGCATGGTCAGACGGTCGAGACCGAAGGCCAGACCAGCATGCGGCGGCGTACCGTATTTCAGGGCGTCCAGCAGGAAGCCAAACTTCTCGCGCTGCTCTTGCTCTTCAATGCCGAGGATACCGAACACCGTCTGCTGCATTTCACCGCGGTGAATACGCACGGAACCGCCGCCCACTTCATAACCGTTAATAACCATATCGTAGGCGTTGGCAATGGCCGTTTCCGGCGCAGCTTTCAGCTCGTCTGCGGTCATCTCTTTCGGGGCGGTGAACGGGTGGTGCATCGCGGTCAGGCCGCCTTCGCCGTCGTCTTCAAACATCGGGAAGTCGATTACCCACAGCGGCGCCCATTTGGATTCGTCGGTCAGGTTCAGGTCTTTGCCAACTTTCAGACGCAGTGCGCCCATCGCATCGGCAACCACTTTCTTGTTGTCCGCGCCGAAGAAGATCATATCGCCATCCTGTGCGTCTGTGCGCGCGAGGATCGCTTCCACGATGTCAGCGTTCAGGAATTTCGCCACGGGGCTTGTGATCCCTTCGATGCCTTTCGCCCGCTCGGTCACTTTGATGTACGCCAGCCCTTTGGCCCCGTAAATCTTAATAAAGTTACCGTAATCGTCGATCTGCTTACGGCTGAGTGCGGCACCACCTGGTACACGCAGGGCAGCCACGCGGCCTTTTGCATCATTAGCCGGGCCCGCGAATACCGCAAACTCAACCTCTTTCACCAGGTCCGCCACGTCCACCAGCTCCATTGGGTTACGCAGGTCTGGCTTATCGGAACCGTAACGACGCTCTGCTTCGGCGAAGGTCATGATCGGGAAGTCGCCGAGATCGACACCTTTCACGTCCTGCCACAGACCGCGCACCAGCGCTTCCATCACTTCACGCACTTGTTCAGCCGTCATGAAGGAGGTTTCGACGTCGATCTGGGTAAATTCAGGCTGGCGGTCAGCACGCAGGTCTTCGTCGCGGAAACATTTTACAATCTGATAATAGCGATCGAAGCCGGACATCATCAGCAGCTGTTTAAACAGCTGAGGGGACTGCGGCAGCGCGTAAAATTTGCCTTTATGGACGCGGGAAGGAACGAGGTAGTCACGCGCCCCTTCCGGAGTCGCTTTGGTCAGCATCGGGGTTTCGATATCGAGGAAACCGTGATCGTCCATAAAGCGACGCACCAGGCTTGTGATCTTAGCGCGCGTTTTCAGGCGCTGAGCCATCTCCGGGCGACGAAGATCCAGGTAACGGTATTTCAGACGCGCTTCTTCAGTATTGACGTGGTTGGAGTCGAGCGGCAGCGACTCTGAACGGTTAATGATAACCAGATCGGACGCCAGCACTTCTACTGCCCCCGTTGCCATCTCCGCGTTGACGTTTTTCTCGTCGCGCGCACGCACGGTACCGGTGACCTGAATGCAGAACTCATTACGCAGTTCAGAGGCCAGTTTTAACGCATCCGCGCGATCCGGATCGAAGAACACCTGCACAATGCCTTCACGGTCGCGCAAATCGATAAAGATAAGGCTACCAAGATCACGACGACGGTTGACCCAACCACACAGGGTAACCTGCTGCCCGACATGGGTCTGACGCAGCTGCCCGCAATATTCTGTACGCATGAGATATCCCTTAACTTAGCCGACGGCTAAATGTTGCCTGTGATGCAGGCTACTATGTCGCAGCTTTTTGTATGTCACAACTGGATGAAAAAAGGCGGCTATTATACTGGAAATTCCGCCGGACGATAAGAGCGAAGCACGGCCAGAAGCGCGATTGCTGCTCGCATCTTGCATATTCTCACAAAAATTAACAAAAATATCAGACCTGGAACAGGCCTCCACAGCGTAAGGTGTAGCGAAGCTATTTATTTGACTGGAGAAATTATGTTGAACCTCGACGCCACCAAAACCGCCCTTGTCGTGATTGATTTACAGGAAGGGATCCTGCCGTTCGCCGGAGGTCCTTACACGGCGGACGATGTGGTCAGTCGTAGTGCGCGTCTGGCCGACAAGTGCCGGGCCAGCGGGTCACCGGTAGTGATGGTACGCGTCGGCTGGTCTGCCGATTTTGCCGAAGCGCTGAAACAACCGGTAGATGCTCAGGCTCCGGCGCACGCCCTGCCCGATAACTGGTGGACGTACCCGGTTGCACTGGGTAAACGCGACAGCGATATCGAGGTGACCAAACGCCAGTGGGGCGCATTCTACGGCACAGATCTGGAACTGCAGCTGCGTCGTCGCGGTATCGACACCATTATTCTGTGCGGCATCTCCACCAACATCGGAGTGGAATCAACCGCGCGTCACGCCTGGGAGATGGGCTTTAACCTGATTATCGCCGAAGATGCCTGCAGTGCCGCCTCAGCAGATCAACACCAGGGCAGCATGACGAACATCTTCCCGCGCATTGGCCGCGTGCGTAGCACCGACGAGATCCTTAGCGCGTTATGATTTATCTGGGCCTGCCCCAATGGTCGCACCCGAAATGGGTGCGGCTGGGTATCACCAGCCTTGAGGAGTATGCTCGCCACTTTAACTGCGTGGAGGGCAATACGACGCTATACGCCCTGCCCCGGGCGGAGATTGTTGAACGCTGGCGTGAGCAGACGACCGATGATTTCCGCTTTTGCTTCAAGTTTCCATCCACCATTTCACACACCGCTGCACTGCGCAACTGCGACGATCTTACAGCGGAATTTTTTACCCGTATGGATCCCCTGGCGAACCGCATCGGTCAATACTGGCTCCAGCTCCCGGCAACATTTGGCCCGCAGGGGCTGCCGGCGCTGTGGCACTTTCTCGATACCCTGCCCAAAGCCTTTACTTACGGAGTGGAAGTGCGCCATCCAGCGTTCTTTAATAAAGGCGAAACGGAAAAGGCGCTCAACCGGGGGTTACATGAGCGCGGCGTGAATCGCGTGATCCTCGACAGTCGTCCCGTACACAGTGCCGTACCCCACAGTGAAGCCGTTATCGACGCCCAGCGGAAAAAACCGAAGGTGCCGGTGCATGCCGTGGTGACCGCCAGCAACCCAATGGTGCGCTTTATCGGCAGCGATAATATGCAGCAAAACCAGCAGATGTTCGCCGTCTGGCTGCAAACATTAGCGAAATGGCAGCAGACCACCACCCCCTATCTGTTTCTGCATACTCCGGATATTGCCCAGGCCCCTGAACTGGTCGATGCTCTCTGGCAGGCCTTGCAGGACGCGCTTCCGGGCCTGGGTCCTGCCCCTGCTATCCCACAACAATCTTCTCTTTTCTAGCCGCACCCCCTATCATAGAAGTGCCATCTGCCAGATAACAGGGAGTTTGTATGGTCAGCGCGCTGTATGCGGTTTTGGGTGCGTTACTTTTAATTAAGTTTTCGTTCGATGTTGTGCGTCTGCGGATGATGTATCGCGTCTCCTGGGGCGACGGTGGGTTTTCTGAGCTGCAAAGCGCGATTCGTGTGCATGGGAATGCCGTGGAGTACATCCCGGTTGCCCTGATCATGCTGCTTTTTATGGAAATGAACGGCGCTGAGACGTGGATGGTGCACGTTTGCGGTTTGCTTCTGATTGCCGGTCGCCTGATGCATTACTACGGCTTTCACAATCGGTTGTTCCGCTGGCGTCGCTCAGGCATGAGCGCCACCTGGTGTTCGCTTTTGCTGATGGTGCTGGCTAACCTCTGGTATATGCCGTGGGAGTTGGTTTTCTCCCTGCATTAGCGCACAATACGCCCCTTTATTTTTCCCGGATTTTAACGTTATGTCAGATCGCGACACGCTTTTTTCTGCGCCTATCGCCAGTCTGGGCGACTGGACCTTTGATGAACGGGTGGCTGAAGTCTTCCCGGATATGATTCAGCGCTCAGTGCCCGGTTACTCTAATATCATCTCCATGATCGGCATGCTGGCGGAGCGTTTTGTTCAGCCTGACACGCAGGTATACGATCTGGGTTGCTCGCTGGGCGCGGCTACGCTGTCGGTTCGTCGTAACGTTAATCAGCCAGGCTGCAAAATTATCGCCGTGGATAATTCCCCGGCCATGGTTGAGCGCTGTCGCCGCCACATCGACGCCTGGAAAGCCTCCACGCCGGTTGAGGTCATTGAGGGCGATATCCGTGATATCGAAATTCATAATGCCTCCATGGTGGTACTGAACTTTACGCTGCAGTTTTTAGAGCCCGCCGATCGTCAGCTGCTGCTGAATAAGATCTATCAGGGGCTTAACCCGGGCGGCGCCCTGGTGCTGTCAGAGAAATTTAGCTTCGAAGATGCCAACGTCGGTGAACTGCTGTTCAACATGCACCACGATTTTAAACGTGCCAACGGCTATAGCGAGCTGGAGATTAGCCAGAAACGTAGCATGCTGGAAAATGTGATGCTGACCGATTCGGTCGAAACGCATAAGGCTCGCCTGCGCAGCGCAGGTTTTGAGCATAGCGAGCTGTGGTTCCAGTGTTTTAACTTTGGCTCTCTGGTGGCACTGAAAGGCGGCGAAGCGGCATGATTGAATTCAGTAATTTTTATCAGCTGATTGCAAAGAATCACCTTTCCCACTGGCTGGAGACCCTGCCCGCGCAAATCGCCACCTGGCAGCGCGACCAGCAGCATGGCTTGTTAAAGCAGTGGTCTAACGCGGTGGAGTTTTTGCCTGAGCTTACGCCTTACCGTCTCGACTTGCTGCACAGCGTTACGGCAGAGAGCGAAACGCCGTTAAGCGCCGGGCAGAAGAACCGTATCGAAACCTTGCTCCGTAACCTGATGCCCTGGCGTAAAGGGCCCTTCTCGCTCTATGGGGTGGACATTAATACCGAATGGCGTTCTGACTGGAAGTGGGATCGCGTTCTGCCGCACCTGTCTGACCTGTCAGGCCGCACCATTCTTGACGTGGGCTGCGGTAGCGGCTATCACCTGTGGCGCATGATTGGCGCCGGCGCGCATCTTGCGGTCGGTATCGACCCTATGCAGCTGTTCCTCTGTCAGTTCGAAGCGGTGCGAAAACTGTTGGGTAACGATCAGCGCGCGCATCTGTTGCCGTTGGGTATTGAACAACTGCCTGCCCTGAAAGCCTTCGATACGGTCTTCTCGATGGGGGTGCTTTACCACCGTCGCTCCCCGCTGGAACATCTGTGGCAGCTGAAAGATCAGCTGGTCAGCGGGGGTGAACTGGTGCTGGAAACGCTGGTAATAGAAGGTGATGAGAACGCGGTGCTGGTGCCTGGCGACCGCTACGCACAGATGCGAAATGTCTATTTCATTCCATCCGCGCTGGCGCTGAAAAACTGGCTTGAGAAGTGCGGCTTCGTAGATGTGCGTATCGCCGACGTCTGCGTAACCTTGACCGAAGAGCAGCGTCGTACCGACTGGATGATCACCGAGTCGCTGGAGCAGTTCCTGGATCCGGCTGACCAGAGCAAAACGGTGGAAGGCTATCCTGCGCCGATGCGTGCAGTATTGATTGCAACGAAGCCGTAATCTCCTTTCAATCAGGGCAAGCGAGGCGGCTAACGCCGCTGCGGCCTGAAATATGCAGGAGAAAAAAAGGCCCCTGTGTAAAAGGCAGGGGCCTGGTACAAACAAGCATCATATTGGGCGACATGATGCGGCGGTAAAAACGTTGCTACACGTGATAACGGTCAATAATCGCTTTCATTACCGCAACCGACTCTCCATCAACGCTATAGCGGGAGTACTCATCCGCCTCGGCATCCGTCGACATAGACAACCCTGTATTGCGATAACGCATGGGCGAGGGTATCCATTTACCCGCTGAGCTATGCAGCTCCTTCACCCCTGCGTCGAGAAACTTATGCAGATTGCCGGCGCGCACGCCTGCTCCTGCCATGATTATTGGAACACCAGATCGGCCATTAAGTTCCGTAATTAATGAAAGACCTTTTTCTGCGGATGCTTGCTGCCCCGAGGTGAGGATCCGCTTGACGCCGAGTTCCGCCAGCTTTTCATAAGCTTGTCGTGGATCGGCACACATATCGAAGGCGCGATGAAATGTCACCGCCATCCCCTTCGCAGCCGCCATCAGCTTGCGCATTGACGGCATATTGACTTCGCCATCTTCATCGAGCAGGCCAATCACCACCCCCGGAAAGCCCAGCGCGTTGATATGCGCCACATCGTCCAGCATGGCGCTCAGCTCGCCTGAGCTGTAACAGAAATCGCCGCCGCGGGGACGGACGATGGGATGAACCGGAATAGTGACGGTCTCACGCACCGATTTCAGTACGCCATAAGAGGGGGTTAAGCCCCCCTCTTTCGGTGCCGCGCAGAGTTCGATGCGATCGGCCCCCTGTTGCTGTGCGGTCACGGCGCACTCCATGCTGTAACAGCAGATCTCCAGCACTGCCATGATTCCTCCTTAAAACATCATGAATACGGCATCATGCCATGCCCGAACAGGCCGGACACGGCGGTCGCTCACAAACTTCTACGCGTTATGCTTCGCTGGCGACGATCTGCTCGATAGTCCAGGGGTGAAACTTCACCGTCACACTACCGTCCGTCACCGCCAGGGTGGGATTCGGCAGGCGCTCGCGCTCCCCTTTGGGTGAACTGCATTTCACAAAAATCCCCGGCTGGCTTAACCCCTCGTCAGAGAGCAGCGCCAGCGCGCGGGCATTCAGGCCGTCGGGGTCGCCGGGCAGAACGATCTCAATGTGCTCCCACCCTTCATGGGGATAGCGCTTCTCACCCGGCCATGGCAGCTCCACCACGTCAAATTGCCAGTGGGCGACGCAGACGGGCTCATGCAGTTTAAACAGGCAGATTGGGCGGCCATTAATGATGTTTTCAGAGAGCAGCTCGCCGCACTGTTCAAAGCCTCGACGCCAGCGCTCGGCGGTGGCATTCTGGTGGCAGCGCAGGGAGATATGGTCTGCCGCCAGCGGAGCGATCTCCAGCCCCAGGCGTTGAGTCAGCGCGTGAAAATCGCGGGTAAAGCGCGGCAGGTCGGCGCGGATGTCCTGCAGTTCGTCAATGGATTGCCAGTTCGCCATTAATATTACTCGTCCTATCGTACAAAACGGTTAATTTACTCTGTTGCGCGCCGCCCACCAACCGCTGATTTGTCCGGTGCTGACGGCAAGAGGCAATTGCAGTATACTCCCGGCCTCATTCTTAAACTGGCGCGGATGGTTGGTCTGCCGCAGCAAAAAAGTAAGGTATCCAGGTGAATATTCAGGCACTTCTCTCAGATAAAGTCAGTCAGGCACTGATTGCCGCAGGCGCGCCTGCGGATTGCGAACCTCAGGTTCGTCAGTCAGCTAAAGTACAGTTTGGCGACTATCAGGCAAATGGCGTGATGGCCGTAGCTAAAAAACTGGGCATGGCGCCGCGACAACTCGCAGAGCAGGTACTCACTCATCTGGATCTTGACGGTATCGCCAGCAAAACTGAAATTGCCGGACCGGGCTTCATCAATATCTTCCTCGACCCGGCCTTCCTTGCCAGCCACGTTGACGCGGCGCTGAAATCTGACCGTCTGGGCGTAAACCAGCCGGCAGCACAAACCATCGTGGTGGACTACTCGGCCCCTAACGTGGCGAAAGAGATGCACGTAGGCCATTTGCGCTCCACCATCATCGGTGATGCGGCCGTGCGTACGCTTGAGTTCCTGGGCCACAAGGTAATCCGCGCTAACCACGTTGGCGACTGGGGTACCCAGTTCGGGATGCTTATCGCTTATCTCGAGAAGCAGCAGCAGGAAAACGCCGGTGAAATGGCGCTGGCGGACCTGGAAGGTTTTTACCGCGAAGCGAAAAAACACTACGACGAAGACGAAGCCTTCGCCGAGCGCGCGCGTAGCTACGTTGTTAAGTTGCAGGGCGGCGACGAGTACTTCCTGCAGATGTGGCGTAAGCTGGTGGACATCACCATGTCCCAGAACCAGATCACATACGACCGCCTGAATGTGACCCTCACCCGCAAGGATGTGATGGGTGAAAGCCTCTATAACCCTATGCTGCCAGGCATTGTGGCCGATCTGAAGGCCAAAGGGCTGGCGGTCGAGAGCGAAGGTGCGACCGTGGTCTTCCTTGATGAGTATAAAAACAAGGAAGGCGAACCTATGGGCGTCATCATCCAGAAGAAGGATGGCGGCTATCTCTACACCACCACCGATATCGCCTGCGCCAAATATCGCTACGAAACGCTGCATGCGGACCGCGTTCTTTATTACATTGACTCTCGCCAGCACCAGCACCTGATGCAGGCGTGGACTATCGTGCGTAAAGCCGGTTACGTGCCGGACTCCGTACCGCTGGAACACCACATGTTCGGCATGATGCTGGGTAAAGACGGTAAGCCGTTCAAAACCCGCGCTGGCGGTACGGTGAAGCTGGCCGATCTGCTGGACGAAGCGCTGGAGCGTGCGCGCCGTCTGGTGGCGGAGAAGAACCCGGACATGGCGGCGGACGAGCTGGAAAAACTGGCTAACGCGGTCGGTATCGGCGCGGTTAAATATGCGGATCTCTCCAAGAACCGTACCACGGACTATGTGTTCGACTGGGATAACATGCTGGCCTTCGAAGGCAATACGGCCCCTTACATGCAGTACGCCTATACCCGCGTGCTCTCCGTATTCCGTAAAGCGGCAGTGGATGAAGCGGCCCTTGCCGCCGCAGCGGTGGTGGTCTCTGAAGATCGTGAAGCCCAGCTGGCAGCACGCCTGCTGCAGTTTGAAGAGACGCTCTCTGTGGTCGCCCGTGACGGTACCCCGCACGTGATGTGCTCATACCTGTACGACCTGGCTGGCCTCTTCTCTGGCTTCTACGAACACTGCCCTATACTCTCTGCCGAGAGCGAAGCCGTGCGTAACAGTCGCCTGAAGCTGGCGCAGCTTACGGCGAAGACCCTGAAGCTGGGTCTGGACACCCTGGGCATCGAAACCGTCGAGCGCATGTAAAAAAATAAACCCGGCAATCGCCGGGTTTTTTCTTATCAGAAGTATTTTCGCAAATACTCCGTCAGACAGAGTATCGCCATGGCCTGGCCATACGGCATGGAGGTGAGCGGTATCTGGCGATAAAACTCCAGATCGCTGCCCATCCCGGTACCGAATGAGGTTTGCAGCAGCTCCCCTTCCGGCGAAATGTTTTTCACAATGCCGCGAATCGCTTTTTCTGCCACCCCGGCATACTCTGCGCCGACGTACCCTTTGCGCACCGCCTTCAGGATCCCGTAAGCAAAGCCTGCCGTGGCAGAGGCCTCAAGATAGGAGTCAGGATCGTCGAGCAGCGTGTGCCAAAGGCCACTCTCATCCTGGCATTTAGCCAGCGCAGCGATTTGCGCGTTCAATACCTGAACCAAATAACGGCGCACCGCATTCTGTTTCGGCAGATCCACCAGCTCGAGGAAATCCGGGATCACAATGGTTAACCAGCTATTGCCACGCGCCCAGCGCGCCCTGGCAAAGTTGTGCTGGCCGTCGTAATTCCAGCCGTGGAACCAGAGGCCGGTCTCCCGATCCATCAGGTTCTGTACGTGCAGCAGGAACTGGTAAACCGCCTCTTCCACATACTCGGGACGATTGAGCAGCTTGCCGATTTTTGCCAGCGGCAGCACGGTCATCATCAGGGTGTCATCCCACATCTGCTGATGGTTCTCTTCCGCCAGCGTGATGTGCTGCATGCCACCGTGATCGGTACGCGGCATCTCGTTCATCGCCCACTCCGCCCAGCTCTCCAGCCAGGGCAACCAGGCCGGATTGCGGCTCTCTTCATACCGGTAGGCCAGGGTCAAAAAGGGTGACATCGTATTGACGTTCTTGGTGGTGGCCCCTTCGTTGAAGCGGTCGCGGAACCAACTGTCGATGATATCGCGCATCCCTTCATCACCGGTCTGGCAGTAGTACTGCCAGATACCGTAGAGACCAACGCCGTGCGTCCACTCCCACCCCGCCCAGCCTTTGGTATCGATCACGCGCCCGTCGTCCAGCCGCAGTAAAAACTCACCGGTCTTATCGTGAATGTTCACCAGGTTATGCGTCACCTTTTCAATCAGCGACTTCAGTTCATCCCGGGCGATAAACCGCTCTGGCTGACGCAGTAATGGGCTATGTTTGACAGGCCAAACCTTCATATTCTTAACCTCAGTTATATGTCGAATTCAGTGATGCACGATGTTTCAGAGACGGCGCAGCGGGCTTGTTGCGGTTCAGATAACCGATATTGTTGTTACCCCACAGACACTCGTAAGGCATACCGGCCAGCATTTCCACGGTGGCGCGTGCTTGCGGGGTTGCCGCTTCAGGCATTGCCCTGCCACTTTCACGCATTTTTGCCGTCTCTTCCCGCAGGACACTGTGGGTCTGCAGATTGAGTTTGAAGCGCAGTGAGACCAGGAAGCCGCAGATCAATACCAGAATGGTCCCCACGCTTAAGATCATCAGAATGGTGTGACTCACCCCTTCAGCCTGCACTTTCTGGCCGCTGACGAAGCCGGACATCTGCATCACAATCCCCACCAGCATGACGGCACCCGCCTGGGACGCTTTACGGGTCAGCGTCATGATGCCAGCGAAGATCCCTTCGCGGCGTTGGCCGGTCACGACCTCATCCACATCGGCGATGTAGGTATAGGTATTCCATGGCACATAGTTGATCCCGCCGCGACCCAGGCCCGCAACCGCAGAGATCAGCAGCAGCAGAGAGTAGACGTCGCTTAAGCCGGCATAATAGAGACCCGCATAGGAGAGCGAGGCCAGACCAAAGAGCACAACAACCATGCGATACGAAGGCGCCGGTCCGAAGCGGATGCAGAGCGGGATCATGGCGATAACCGCGATGAACTGGAAGATAGCCATGGTGCCCAGCAGGTTAGAGGCCATGGAGGCTTCCTGCATCAGCACAAATACGACGTAGTAGGTGAATACGGCGTTGAACACATCCTGTGCGATATACCCCCCAAGGTACATCCCCAGATGCTGGCGGAAGATCTTGATGCGCAGGGTTGAGCTCAATTCGGTGATCAGGCGGCTCAGGCTCTGGCTCAGGGTCAGGCTCTTCTTCTCTTCTTCCGCACGCAGGGCCGCTTCGCTCCACTCTTCACGCGGTCGCTCCCAGGTGAAGAACCAGACGAAGGTCAGCATCAGGGCGCAGAGCACAGAGAAGACCAGGCTTGCATAGAAGAAGGAGATGGGGTTGTCTTTGCCGAATGCGGTCAGCAGGACACCCGGCAGGAACGAGGCGAGAATCGCTGACATCTGCGCCATAGAGATACGGGCGCCAGAGAATTTGGTCTTCTGTTTGAAGTCATCGGTCATCTCCGGTACCAGCGTCTCATACGGCACCAGAATCATGGTGTAGACAATATCAAACACCAGATAGGTGAGCAGGTAGTACCAGAAGCTCATGTCACCGACCCACATCAGCGAGTAGCTGAAGACGCACGGGATACCCAGCAGAATAAAGAATTTGCGACGGCCAAAGCGTTTGCCAAGCCAGGTGGTGCCGAAGTTATCGGTGAGGAAGCCCATCAGCGGACTCACCACCGCATCCAGCACCCTTGCCGCGGCAAAAATAAAGGTGGCTTCGATAGGGGTAAGGCCACAGAAGGTGGTATAGAAGTATAAAAGCCATGCGGCCGTCAGCGCGGTGGTGCCGGCCCCAAGAAAATCGCCTGATCCGTAGGCCAGGTAGTTTGTGAGTCCAATTTTACGTGTTTTCATTGCCGTCAACCCTGTAAGTTTTGGGAGACTCCCTGACAACCACATTCTTTACGGGAGTGATTACACGGCTACAGTAAGAGTATCACCAGTGGGATACCTTTCTGTTTCTGCCACCCGGGGAAACCATCTGGCAAAAATGCAAAGAGACTCACTACGCGTGTCACTGATTTATAAAACAGTGTTTCTTTTGCTTCAAAAGAGAGGGTCAGAATTGCGAGCCAGTCATCAGATTCGCCTGATGACTGGGCGAAAAGTGATCAGAGCAGTGCGCCTGGGCGGCGGGTATCAGGGCGGGGTTCATTACCAGGAACCGTCGGTTTACAGCATAGCCAGAGGAGAACACAGGACATCACGGTCCCCGCTAAGCTCGCCATCGGGATAACCCACAGGTCGACGGCGTTAACAGGCAGGAGCCGCGAAGCCAGAGTAATCAGCAGCGGCAAGCCAGCCAGTTTGGCGAAAAGCAGCCCGCCGAACCACCAGCCCGATTTACCGATATCGTGCATCCGGCGGATCCCCGCGGCTACGATCGGCGGCAAGAGCGCCAGCGGGGCAAGACCACCAAGCGGAAGTAAGACATACCAGCCCCACACCAGCAACATACCGCCACGGCCTGTCTCGTCCGTCACGCTCAGGGTCAGACCCAAATAGGTCAGCACCGCTATGAATAATAAAATAATAATATTGATGAATATAAATAACCAGAACGCACGCCGTGTCGAACGCCCCCGGTAATCCCCTATTTTCTTCCAGCCTTCGGTGTAGCATTCCATCGCCGTTTTATTCATTTTCCTTCCTTGTTTGTGTGTGAGTAAAAGAGAGCGCTCAGGTTTCTAGCCGTTTGGTTAATAACAGTGAGGCCACCTTCAGGATCTCCGAGGCAATTAACAGACTGAGCGCGAGGGTGACGCTGCGAATATTCAGGCCGTGCATAACCCAGGGTAAAAAAGAGACCGATGGCACAACCATCAACAGCCGCAACGGCGTTTGCCCCAGCGCCAGCCAGCGGGCGTAATGCGGCCGGCAGAACCACAGGGCGGCAGAGACCCCAATGGAGAGCGTGGTGACGAACGAGAGGATAAATCCCCCTATCAGCCAGCCATCGCCCCCATGCTGCGTATAGAGGTCGCTGAAGCTCATCACATCATCCACCAGCGGGATGCGCTGCTGAACAAGATTTTCCGTCAAATACCCTGCGCAATATAACGTATCCATTGCGCCCCAAAATAGAGAGACCTTATATAAATGCCGCATTCCCTGTGCCCTTTTCGTCGTGCTAATTATTTTTGTGAGTTATCAAAAACAGAATATAGATAAATAAAATACCGAAACCTTAGATCGCCAGTATATTCGCAGTGGGACAATTATCTACTTAATTGCATTATTACCAGGGGCAGGCGGGGAAGCATGACGGAGGGAAATAGCGCTGCCGCCCCTGAGTGGAGCGGCAGCAGCGGATTAGCGGTAGTTGACAATCACTTCGTTACGCTGAATTTTCAGGGCCGGGATCAGGCGACCACCGCCCGGCACTTCCCAGATAAACCGCAGCGGCTCGGCAGCCGGTACGTTATTGAAGGCATGGGTGGTGCCGCTCTGTCCGTCCAGCTCGGTACAGCGGGATTGCGAACAGAGGCGCGCCCGCAGCCCTGCGGGAATCGGGCCATTGAGCTCATAGCGCCAGGCCACCAGCGTCATCAGACCGGAGACTGGCTCACTGGCCGACAGTGGCCTGGAAGAGGCGGCCACTCCCCGGTTGTTCAGGGTCAGACCGATACTGCTGGCCTGCCAGCTCCCCTCACCCGCCGCCTGCGCCATAAAAGGTAAAACCAACAGCCAGAGTAATTTGCGCATTACTGGCCTCCAATGGTGGCGGTCATACGAATATGACGGTTGTCCGACAGTTCGAGATTCGACAGAACCACCAGCTGCGGCAGGCTGCGACGCAGGAAGCGCGAGAGCAGTGGACGCAGCGCATGGTTGACCAGCAGCACCGGCGGTGCGCCCAGCATCTCCTGACGACGCAACGCTTCTTGCGACTGAGCCAGCAGGCGATCTGCCAGCCCAGGCTCCAGGCCACCGCCGCCCTGCAATGCCTGAAGCAACAGGCGTTCAAGCGGCGTATCGAGGCCAATGACCTGCACCTCATCGTTGCCCGGGAACCATTGTTGAGTTATGGCACGACCCAGCGCCACGCGCACCACCGCCGTCAGTTCATGCGGATCGCTTTGCAGCGGCGCGTGCTCGGCCAGGGTTTCCAGAATGGTACGCATATCGCGGATAGGCACCTTCTCTTCAAGCAGATTTTGCAGCACTTTATGCAGCGTGGTGAGGGTCACTACACCCGGCACCAGATCTTCCGTCAGCTTCGGCATCTCCTGGGTGACGCGGTCAAGCAACTGCTGCGCCTCCTGGCGACCGAACAGTTCGGCCGAGAACTGGCCAATCAGGTGGTTAAGATGGGTTGCCACAACGGTACTGGCTTCCACCACGGTGTATCCCTGAATTTGCGCCTGCTCTTTCAGGGCGCTCTCAATCCAGATTGCCGCCAGGCCAAACGCCGGGTCAGTGGTCTGCTCCCCTGGCAGCGTCCCCGCCGCCGTGCCTGGGTTAATGGCCAGCCAGCGCCCCGGATAAGCATCACCACTGCCAATCTCAACCCCTTTCATCAGGATACGGTAGCGAGCAGGTGGCAGATCCATATTGTCACGGATATGCACTACCGGCGGCAGGAAGCCCATATCCTGGGCAAACTTCTTACGAATACTGCGAATACGTCCCAACAACTCACCGTCCTGCTGGAAATCAACCATCGGGATAAGGCGGTAACCCACCTCCATACCCAGGGAGTCTTCCAGTTGAACATCATTCCAGGTCGCTTCAACCGCCTGGCTGTTCTCCGGCATTTTCACCGGCGCTGGCTCCGCCTTCGGTTTGGTTTCACGTCCGCGCAGCCACCACGCCAGTCCCAACAGCGCACCGGTGAAGAGCAGGAAGACAAAGTTAGGCATGCCAGGTACCAGACCCAGCAGACCCAGAACGGCGGCGCTCAGCAACATCACGCTCGGGTTGCTGAACAGCTGGCCAACCATCTGCTGACCCACATCCTGGTCAGTAGCCACGCGGGTAACGATAACGCCCGCGGCGGTAGAGATAACCAGCGCAGGGATCTGTGCTACCAGGCCGTCACCAATGGTCAGCAGCGTATAGCTTTCGGCGGCATGTCCCATATCCATACCGTGTTGCAGAACCCCAACCAGCAGCCCCCCCACCACGTTGATCACCATGATCAGGATCCCCGCGATGGCATCGCCACGCACGAACTTACTCGCCCCGTCCATCGAGCCGTAGAAGTCCGCTTCCTGGGTCACTTCCGAACGGCGTTTTTTCGCTTCATCTTCGGCGATCAGCCCGGCGTTCAGGTCGGCGTCGATCGCCATCTGTTTGCCCGGCATTCCGTCCAGCACGAAACGCGCGCCCACTTCGGCGATACGTCCCGCACCTTTGGTAATAACCATAAAGTTGATGATAACGAGGATCACGAACACCACGATGCCGATGGCGAAGTTGCCGCCCACCAGGAAGTGGCCAAAGGCTTCCACCACTTTACCCGCTGCCGCAGCCCCCGTATGGCCATCCATCAGGATGATACGGGTTGAGGCCACGTTCAGCGCCAGGCGCAGCAAGGTGGTAAACAGCAGAATGGTTGGAAACGCGGCAAAGTCCAGCGTGCGCTGGGTGAACATCGCCACCAGCAGCACCATAATGGACAGTGCAATGTTAAAGGTAAAAAGCAGATCGAGGATGAATGCCGGCAGCGGCAGTACCATCATCGACAGAATTAGCAGGATGAGAATCGGGCCGGCAAGGATTTGCCATTGCGTCGATTTCAGGTTGCCGGGCAGGCGCAACATTGCCACCAGATTAGCCATCAGTGTCCTTCTCGTTCAAAAAATCCAGCGCTTCAGGCACTGGCAAATTCACCGGTTTCACAGGTTGTTGACCGCCGGCCAGACGCCAGCGCTTCAACTGCCAAACCCACGCCAACACTTCCGCTACCGCGGCATAGAGCTGACCTGGGATCTGCTGTCCAATTTCAGCGTGGCGATAGAGGGCACGCGCCAGCGGTGGCGCCTCCAGCATCGGCACGCGATTTTCACTACCAATCTCACGAATTCGCAGGGCGATAAGCCCCGCCCCTTTCGCCACCACCTTCGGCGCGCTCATTTTGTTTTCGTCGTACTGCAAGGCCACGGAGTAGTGCGTCGGGTTGGTGACAATCACGTCCGCTTTTGGCACATCCTCCATCATGCGGCGTCGGGCAGCGGCGCGCTGCATTTGACGGATACGCCCCTTCACGTGCGGGTCGCCTTCCATCTGCTTATATTCGTCGCGGATATCCTGGCGGGACATCCGCAGTTTTTTGATGTGGCTGTAAATCTGGAAGATGACGTCAAAGCCCACCATCGGAATGATCGACAGCACCACCAGCAGAGCGCACAAGCCAACCAGGTTGAGGGCATTCGAGATGGCGGTAACGGGCGATTCACTGATCAGCCGCATCATGTCAGGCCAGTGCAGCCACAGATAGAAGCCTGCGGCGCTGCCCATCAACGTCGCTTTCAGAATCGCTTTCAGCAACTCGGCACCGGTCTGGGCGGAGAACATGCGTTTAATACCCGGCAGCGGGTTAAGCTTGGAAAACTTAGGCTGCAGCGATTTACCGCTAAAGACCAACCCGCCGAGCAGAACCGGGGAGATAAGCGCCACCAGAACCACGCCGACAATCAGCGGCAACAGCGCCACCATAGCGCCTTTAATCAGCAGAATAATCTGCCCGAGGATCAGGTTGGGGTCGTTAACCATACTGTGGTCAAAACGCAGCCCGGCCGAAAGCATCCCTGCCAGCCTGCGGGCAAGAGACTCCCCGCCAAACCAGATAATGCACACGCCTACCACTAAAATGAGCAGGGAGGTAAGTTCTCTGGATCGGGGTATTTGCCCTTCCTCACGCGCTTTATCAAGTCGGTGGGGTGTGGGGGCTTCTGTTTTGTCGTCGCTGTCGTCTGCCACGGCAAGCGTCCCGCAGGTAGAAGTTTGGCAATATCATGCCAGCCGCCTGCAAAGCTAATGGGCAGAGTAAGGGTCAAAAAGGGCAGGTTTTTCGGATATAGGCAAAAAAGCTCCGGTTTCGTTGCCAAAACCGGAGCGATTCAGATTAGAAACCTAAGCTGTCCAGCAGGTCGTCGACCTGATCCTGGCTGGCAACCACACCGGCTTTGGTGGTGTCGAGCTGCGGGCCATTGAGCAGGCTTTCGTTTTCACGCTTCGGACGGGCGGCAGGCTCTGGCATATTTTCCAGCAGTACCATCAGCAACTGACGCTCAATCTCCTGGATCACATCCATCATCCGCTTGATAACCTGACCGGTCAGGTCCTGGAAATCCTGCGCCATCATGATGTCCAGCAGCTGGGCGTTAGTGAAGCTGGTATGACCCGGCACCGCTTTCAGATACTGACGGGTGTCCGTCACCAGCTCACGCGCATCAGAGAGCTCAATCGGATCTTCGAACCACTCATCCCAGCGTTTGGTCAGGTCTTTGGCGCCCTTCTCCATCTCGTCCTGGTGCGGCTGAGACGCTTCAACGCTGTTCAGCGCACGTTCAGCCGCCTGAGCGGTCATCTGTACCACATAATCGAGACGGTCGCGCGCATCCGGAATCGCTTCCGCGGCTTCGGCAATCGCCTGATCCAGACCCAATTCGCGCAGACTGTCGCGCAGCATGCGCGTCAGGCTACCGATACGGGCGATGATTTCGCTGGGTGAATGCTCCTCAGCGGGTTTAATTGCAGGCTGCATCATATTCACCACCTTACATGCCGAGTTTCTCGAAGATCTTGCCGAGTTTCTCTTCCAGGGTTGCAGCAGTGAACGGTTTCACCACATATCCGCTTGCCCCCGCCTGTGCGGCAGCAATAATGTTCTCTTTCTTGGCTTCTGCGGTCACCATCAGCACCGGCAGCGCAGACATATTGCTGTCGGCACGAATGGTTTTCAGCAGCTCCAGACCGTCCATGTTAGGCATGTTCCAGTCAGAGATGACAAAACCGAAGCCGCCCGCCTGCAGTTTATTCAGCGCATCTACGCCGTCTTCTGCTTCTTCAACGTTGTTGAAGCCCAGCTCTTTCAGCAGGTTGCGCACGATGCGACGCATGGTGGAAAAGTCATCCACAACCAAAAATCTGAGCTCTTTGTCCGCCATAAAACTACACTCCTCTTTAAATACGTATTGCCTGTCCGGCACTGATTTTTGCCAGCATCTGCTGGCTTACCTGGCTAAGATCGACCACTTCGCTCACGCCACCCATATTGATGGCCTCGCGCGGCATGCCGAACACCACACAACTTGCTTCATTCTGCGCAATCGTCCAGGCGCCAGCCTGGTGCATTGCAAGCATTCCGGCGGCACCATCGTTGCCCATCCCCGTCAGGATCACCCCAACGGCGTTGCGCCCCGCATGTTTCGCCACCGAATGAAACAGCACATCCACCGACGGACGGTGCCGGTTAACCGGCGGCCCGTCATGAATTTTGATTTGATAGTTTGCGCCACTGCGCGCCAGCTCCATGTGCTTATCGCCCGGCGCGATGTAAGCATGTCCCGGCAGCACGCGCTCGCCATCTTCCGCCTCTTTCACGCTGATCTGACACAGTTTGTTCAGCCGCTCAGCAAAAGAACGGGTGAAGCCCGGCGGCATATGCTGCGTAATCAGAATACCGGGGCTGGAGAGCGGCAATGGCTGGAGTACATGGCGAATTGCCTCTGTTCCCCCGGTTGACGCGCCAATAACCAGCAGTTTTTCCGAGCTGAGCAGCGGCCCCGCTTTCAGGGTCGCCGGTGCGGCAATCGGCTTATGCGCCGCAATCTGCGCCCGGGAGGCGGTGCGGATCTTCTCCGCGATCATCTCGCTGTAGGCCAGCATGCCTTCGCGGATGCCCAACTGCGGTTTGGTGACAAAATCCACCGCCCCCAGCTCCAGGGCTCGCAGCGTAATTTCAGAGCCCTTACCCGTGAGCGAGGAGACCATCACCACCGGCATCGGGCGCAGACGCATCAATTTTTCCAGGAAATCGATGCCGTCCATCCGCGGCATTTCGACATCCAGCGTCAGCACGTCGGGATTGTATTTTTTAATTAAATCCCGGGCGACCAGCGGATCGGGAGCCGTTGCCACCATCTCCATGTCACTGTGACTGTTGATAATTTCGGTCATGATCTGGCGCATCAATGCCGAATCATCGACTGACAAGACCCTGATTTTACTCATGCTTTATCCTTACTCAGCGCATATACCGTTTGCCCACGCAGGCTAAACTCACGCACGAGGTTGCTGAAGTTCTCCGAGTGCCCGGCAAACAGTAATCCGTCCGGCTTGAGCAACGGTACAAAGCGACGCAGAATCTCCTGTTGCGTCGGTTTGTCGAAATAGATCATAACGTTACGGCAAAAAATTGCGTCAAAGGGTCCCGGCACGTTGTACTGCTTATCCAGCAGGTTCAGCTGGGTAAACTCCACGTTGTTGGCCAGCTCCTGACGCACCCGCACCAGCCCCTCGTGCGGGCCGGTACCGCGCATGAAGTATCGCTGTAGCTGCTGGGGCGACAGCGTTTTCAGCTCATCCTGACGATAGATACCGCTTTGCGCCTTCTGCAGCACTTCGGTATCGATATCGCTGGCGAACACTTTCCAGCGCCCCGGCGCGGTGCCGAGCGTATCCGCCAGCGTAATCGCCAGTGAATAGGGCTCTTCTCCGGTTGAGGCCGCCGCGCTCCAGACCCGGTACTCTCCGCTACGCCGACGAGCATGCTCCGCCAGCACCGGAAAGTGATGGCCTTCGCGGAAAAATGCCGTCAGGTTGGTGGTCAGCGAGTTGATAAACGCTTGCCACTCCGCGCTGTTCGGGTTTGCTTCGAGCATGCCCAGGTAGCGGCCAAAATCGTCCAGTTCCAGGGTCCGCAACCGCCGAACCAGGCGGTTGTAGACCATGTCGCGCTTGTGATCGGCTAGCACGATCCCGGCACGCTGGTAGATTAACTGACATATCCGACGGAAATGCGCATCGGACAGCGCGAGGCGCTGTGTCATCTGCATAAGTAATGACGATTGCCCTGAGGGCAGAGATGATGTCATAGCGCCTTCTTTATCACTTTCAGGATCCCACTGGCACGGCTTGTGACCGTCCGACTTCGGTTACTTTTACGATCTGCTCACTTACATTAAAAACGGCCACCAGCGAGGTCAGGTGATCCGCCTGGTTGGCTAACTGGTCGGTAGCGGCGGCCGCCTCTTCTACAAGGGCGGCGTTCTGTTGCGTTACCTGATCCATCTGGCTTACGGCCTGGGCAACCTGTTCAATTCCCCGGCGCTGCTCATCCGATGCGGAGGCAATCTCTCCCATAATGTCGTTCACGCGCGTCACCGAACTGACGATCTCCGTCATGGTCTTCGCGGCGGTGTCTACCAGTTCGGAACCCTGCTGAACGCGGGAGACCGACTCTTCAATCAGCACTTTGATCTCTTTTGCCGCGTTGGCGCTCCGGCTGGCCAGATTACGTACCTCACCTGCGACAACGGCAAATCCCCGTCCCTGCTCCCCGGCTCGGGCAGCTTCTACCGCCGCGTTCAGCGCCAGGATGTTGGTCTGGAACGCGATACCGTCAATCACGCTAATAATGTCGCCAATTTTCTGCGAGCTGGTGGCGATATCCGACATGGTGCGCGCCACGTGGGTTGCTTGATCGCCCCCTTTTTTCGCCGTCTGCGCAGCGCTCTGCGCCAGGCCAGATGCCTGGCGAGCGTTATCGGCGTTCTGGCTGACGGTCGCCGTCAGCTGTTCCATGCTGGCTGCCGTCTGTGCCAGCGAGGCCGCCTGCTGCTCGGTGCGGGAAGAGAGATCATTGTTGCCTTCGGCGATCTCTGAAATCCCGGTGTGCATGGCATAGCTACCTTGCCGCACATTACTCACCGTTTCGCGTAACGATCCCTGCATCGCCTTCAGGCTGGCAAAGATCGCCGATATTTCGTTTTTGCCGTACACCGCCACCGGACGGGCAAGATCGCCTTTGGCGATGCTGTCGAAATGGCTGCTGATGATCGCCAGCGGCTGCACGATCATCCTGCGCGACCAGAACAGCGCCGCGCTGGTCAGCAGCGCGGCCAGAATCACCACGGTGGTGAAGATCACCCCGGACATGTGATAACTGGTGCGGCTGTCGGCCCCCGCCTTCTCGACGAAGTGGTTAATCTCCAGCTGCCAGGCATTGAAGCTCTTATCAAACGCCGCCTGCGACTCCTGCACCGGCGCGGTGAGGAAGTCCGACAGCTGATTGTTTTCAAGCCATGTGGCCTGGTGCTCCAGATCGCCGTGCCACTGGGCATACCCTTTCTGCATGTCTGTACGCAGTTTTTTACCCTGCTCACTGAGGGTATCCTGCGCGATAAAAGCCTTAAACATCGTGTCAGCCTGCTGCAGGCTGTCGCGCGCGGTTACCATCAGCGCTTTGATGTCATCCGGCGGATAACTCAGCGCGGTTAAAGTTCCCGCCTTGTTGAGCGCGGTGCTGGCCTGTAAAAGCACGGCGCGGGTCTGCGCCAGTGCGGAGCGTTGTTGATTGCTGGTCTCGACTTCCTTCAAATTCTGATAGCCATCGCGAAACGCCCAAAAAGACAACCCGTTACTGCCAACCTGCAACACACCGCAAAGGATCAGAATCAAAAACAGTGTGGTCGAGATACGAATACGATTTAACATCCACGCTCCCATTCAGCGGCCAGCAGCCGCGGTTTAAAGTTCAGTCAAAATGTTTCCCAGTTCTCTTCTTGTCCGGCTGTCGGCACGCGCAAGCTGCCTGGCGCGGCGGCGGATGTCGTCGTACCAGGGTTTCTGCGGGCTGAAACCAATTTTGTAGGTGCTGCAGTAAGACGAAACGCCGAGACGGCCATCTTCAGACGGCTCGCCTGGTCTTCCAGCGCAGCGGCCGCCGCAGCGGACTCCTGCACCAGCGCGGCGTTTTGTTGTGTTACCCGATCCATCTCTGATACCGCCAGAGCGACCTGATCGATACCCCGGCTCTGTTCATCAGATGCCGAGGCGATTTCACCCATGATGTCGTTTACGCGGGTCACCGCATTCACGATGTCATTCATGGTCTCGCCAGCGGTTTCGACCAGCACCGAGCCGGTATCCACACGCGAGACGGAGTCTTCGATTAACGCTTTGATCTCTTTGGCGGCATTGGCGCTGCGGCTGGCGAGATTACGTACCTCCCCTGCTACTACAGCGAAGCCACGCCCCTGCTCACCGGCGCGGGCAGCTTCTACCGCGGCGTTGAGGGCTAAAATATTGGTCTGGAAAGCAATACCGTCGATCACGCTGATGATGTCGGCGATTTTTCGCGAACTATCGGCAATCTCGTGCATGGTTTTCACCACGCCATCTACCACTTTCCCGCCGCGCTGGGCAGTTTCCGACGCACTTTCTGCCAGATGCGAGGCCTGGCGCGCATTGTCGGCGTTTTGTTTTACTGTCGCGGTCAGCTGTTCCATGCTGGCGGCGGTCTCCTCCAGCGCGGAAGCTTGCTGCTCGGTACGGGAGGAGAGGTCATTGTTACCCATGGCGATTTCGCTGGTGCCGTCGTAGATGGCATCAGAGCCGTGACGCACATTGGTTACCGTTTCGCTAAGGGAGCGCTGCATATGATCCACGCTGCTGGCCAGCTCGCTGATTTCGTTGCGCCCGGAAATCACCAGCGTCTGGGTCAAATCGCCGCTGGCAATGTCACGGATGTGGGTAATGACGCTCCCCAGCGGGTTGAGCAGAATATGGCGAATGCCGTACCAGACGCCGACCAGCACAATGACCAGCGCCAGTGCCAGCGATGCCATTTGCCATTTAGCAAACTGGTAGTCATTGGCGCTTTCGCTAAAGGCGGTGTGATACTGTTCGGCGCTGGCTTTGGCGTAGTCGCCAAGCGCGGCGCCGAGCGCGTTCTGCATCCCCTGCGTCGGCTGGGCAAAGTAGGCATCCATGTTCCCGCTTTCGAGGAACTGAATCAGCTCCGCCAGCGCGGCGGCATAGTTGCGGTACTTCTCTTCAATATTGTTACTGGCATCGACCATCGTCGGTAGCGGCGCGATAGCCTTAAAGGCCTCGTAGTGTTTACCGGCTTCATCCAGCGTGGTACGCGCATTCTTCAGCAGTTCCGTTTTGGCACTGCTCTGCTGGTTATTAGGATCCATCATCATCCGGGCGGAGGAGCGGCTGAGGTTGATGCGGGTTTGCAGCATCAGATCCCAGGTGGTGGTCAGCTCGCTTTGTTGCAGGCGTAAATCATTGGATGCGGCGAAGCTCTCCTGATTTTCCTTTAACGATGAGAAAAAGAGACCGCCGGAAATCAGCTGCAGAAGTGCGAAGACAACCAGCACTAACATCAGCATTGTGACAACGCGCATACGGTTCAACATACAACACCTTCTCCTGGATTGGTTATCGGTGTTATCGGCACAGCTGACGGGAACTTTACATTTGCGAAAGGGAAAAGCGCGGCTTAGAAGGCGACATCAACAATCAGGGTATCGGTGTAACTACCGGCGGGCGGGGTGGCCTGGGTCGTCAGGACTTTGGCGGTGTAATTATAGGTACGCAGCAGGCCATCGGCGCTGACCTGTGAGGAGGTGCCGCTGGACCAGCGCTCCGAACCGCTGCTTCCCCAGCGGTTGGCGGTGGCGCCTTTATAGATGTCATAGCTCATGCGGTTACTGCCGCTGGCCATTTGCCGCACGTTGTTGAGGGCGTTAGCGCCATTGTTAATGCCAATGGTGTAAACGCTGCCCTTGGTACAGGAGACAGAGATTGCCTGCGAGACCGTGGGGAAATTTTGCACCAGCGGCGCACTGTTGAAGTTGATATCCGGCGTGGTCATGGCGCTACAGTCATTGGTGACATTGATATCCACCGCGATGCTGGTGGTGACCGTACCGGTTTGCGGCGTAAGGCATAATCCGACCGCCCCCACCGAGCAGACGTTGTAATAGATGCTGAAATTGAGGGTGACCCGATAGGGTCCGGCGGTGACATTCTGCCCGGCCAGGGTACGAAAATAGAGCGGAATATTATACTGCCGGCTGCCCAGCAGACCCAGCAGCGTGTTGCCGCTCCAGGTGTAGGTTCTGCCGATCTGCACTTCGTTAGCGGTATTACACCCGGAGGCGCCGCACAGCCGGACAGGGATGACGTCGGTGATTGCCGCATTATCGGTGCGTTTCAGGGTCGCGCGATTCGACGCGGCAATGGTGGCCCCGGTGTACGTTAAGGTGATGGAGTCGTTGGTCAGCAAATTCAGTATTGCATCGCAGTTCACGACCAGCGTGCCGGTGGTCTGCACTTCATTGCTACCGCTCAGCGCAAAAGAGGTCACGCTGCCAAAGTTAGCGTTCAGGGTACTGGCAGTACAGGCCCCCCAGCTGGCGCCGGAGAGCATCAGCAGCACAAAGAGCAGTAGCAGGCGTTTCATGGCGTCAGCCTGCAGGTGAGTGGACCGTATGTTTGCAGCTTATGGTCCGGGTTGGCGGCCAGTGTGAGGGTGACCTTGCAGGTTTGGCCTTCCGGGGTGCGCACCTCTAACGGATTGATGTCGTTCAGATCCTCGAGCCAGGCGATACCGTCATACCCCACGGTAGCGTTGGAGTGCGACGCCCGTCGAACCTGACTGCCCAACGGAATAGCATGCCCTTCCCCATCGTGCAGAATCACGCTGGCGACCCGCTCCTGCTCCATCGGAAAATCAACCAGATAACCGCTATTACGGCGCAGGGCGACCCGGCGTTCGGTCTCTTTCAACCGGGTATCGGCTGGCAGATCGAGAGTGTTAATGCTGTAGCTGGCGGGATAATAGGCCGAGACGCCGCTAACCAGCAGATAGCCATTTCTGTTCGTTTTTCCGACCGGCTGGTTTTCATAGCTGACCGGCACGTCCGGCTGCCCGTCGGTGCTGATGACCACGAAGGCGTCGTTGATCTTATTGGCCGCAAAGAGTTCGCCATCCATCAGCACCACCGAACCTAACGCTTCGCCCCACCAGGTCATCATGTCACGTTCGCCGTAACCGCCGCCCTGCACTTCAATATTGTTATTGCGCCAGCCCAGCGACGCCTGCTGATAATTGCTGGAGCGGGACTGTCGCGCCAGCGCCATGTTCCAGCTAAAGCCGCCGTCGGTCGGCATCGAATGGTTGTAGTTGAGACGCTGGGTACTGCCCGAATCCGGCGTATTCTCCAGAGTTACCGCAGCACTGTCGCGCTCGCCAAGCGGAATTTGCAACGACATGGCCACGGTCCAGTCGCCGCGCTGCTGATCCCGGCTGGCGGCCAGATAGATACTGCTGCTGCCCCAGAGATTGCGGCTCCAGGAGAGGTTAAGCAGCTCGGTTTTCTGGCTATCAAAACTCTCTACGCCAATCCATGCCGCACCGATGTTACCGTAATCGCCGAGGTTAACGCTCACGGAGTATTGATCCGTATTGCGGCTGAGACTGGCAATAGGCTGGTTGTATTCGTCATAAATCGTAGGCTGATCGTACAGCGCCAGGTTACCAAAGCCGCGATCGCGGCGGCTGTGCTGGGTAGCAAGACTGAATGCGCTGGTACTGTACTGATAACCCCAGTTGATCTGCTCCCCGTCGTCGCCGCGCATCCGGCTGTGAGACAAGGCGGTATTCACTACCCCAAAGCGACCCAGTTTTACCACCGTGCCTGCCCCGCCAAGAGCCAGCTCCTCCGCCCCCTCAACGTGTCCTTCAAGAGTGAGCCAGTCGGTCAAACCATAGCGGTAGGATCCGCTGCCCGCCGCCGGGCCGTAGTCGAAATTTTCAATCCCGTAGTTACGTCGCAGGCTCCCGAGGGTTATCGCCCCGTCGCTCAGCCCCTCTTTGAGCAGTTCGCTGGTGACGTAAAACGGAAGTGTGGTGCTTACCTGGCGACCAAGCGCATCGGTGGTGACCAGAACCGCATCACCCGCGCCATTGATATAAGGAAGGTTGGTCAGGGTGAAGGGACCCGGCTGTAAGCGGGTGGAGCCAGCCCGGTAGCCATTCACAAAGAGATCCACCGACGTTGGCACCGCCGCCTCGCCGGAAAATTCCGGCAGTGGCCAGGTCACAAGGTCCGGGCGCAGCGAGAAGTCACGGCCGTAGCTGATACCGCCCATGCGCACACTGCTGCTCCAGCTCAGGGCATCGCTGATCACATCCCCGGCGCTCCAGGTGATGGCGTCATCTTCATTGGTCACCAGCAGCGTCGTGTCGTAGCGCACATACCCCTCCTGCTGGCCGCCGCCAGAGAAGTTTTGCCGGTAATAACCGGTCGAGGATAATGAACCCCGGTCGTCAAAATAGCGGAATTCATGCCAGAGAGAGGCTTGCCCGCCCGCGTGCTCGGTTTTGCTGGAGTAGAAGTCATAGTTCAGCAGCGCCCCTCTGCCGTAACGCGGTTTGCTCTGGGCAGGCGTGCCGCCGAAGGGGGTAACCCTGGCAGAGATCCAGTCTCGCGGCACGCTCAGCAATAGACGCTGGCCGGCGCTATCATATTCGGTTCTGACGCCGGTTAGCTGCGCCAGATTGACCTCGCCTGGCGGCACTTTTTCCGGCGGTAGTCCGGCGCGCAGCAGATCGGCGCTGGAGATCCAGAACTCACCTTTACGCTGGCTCACAGGCACTACCTGTCCGGTGTCGTAATGGTTAACGATCAACCCCAGTTGAAACACGGCTTCGTCATTTAACGACTGCGGTGCGGGTGGCGGCGGTAAAGCGTCATCGCCGGTTTCTGCCCAGCTCGCGGTCGACAGACAAAGCAGCATCATCATGGTCGGTTTCAGTTGACGGGGGCCGACTGCCATCGCGTATCCCGGGCATTAATTTCCGCACTCATCTGTCCCGGCTGGCCAATCCCGGCAGGCAACGGCCAGCTGCGTTCGCTGCCCGGTAAAACATAGCCGAGCAAACCATCCGCGATAGTTCGTTGCTGCCCGCCCTGCGAAAGGGTGACCTTGCTTAAGCGAACATGCACGTCGCTGCGGTTACGCACCTGTAGCGCCGGTTGTCCATTGTCGCGAACCACTCGCCAGCTCAGGGCGTTGGTATCGACCAGAGCGTGATGCTCTCCCTCTTTAATGGTCGGGATCCCCTGTCCATAAACAAACAGCGGAATGGAGTAACGCATCTGCAGTTTTAGGCCCATTTGCGGCGTCGCGTTGTCCTGAGGCTGGGGAATTTCATCGACAATAATGCGGTAGGCCTGCTCGACGCCCACCGGCACATCACCTTGTTTAATCAGACGAATCAGCTGTTTACTGCCTTTCGCGATGGTGACGATAGGAGGGCTGGCGACCACATCCTGCTGCGCGGTGTAGCGCTCAAGGCCATTCTCCTGCCGCCAGCGCACAATGCGCACCTGCATGGTGGTGGCGCTGTTTCCCTGATTCTGCACCCACAGCTCGGTCGCTTTGGTATCCGCAGAGAGCCAGGGATCGATTGGCCAGAGTAGAATGGTTGCCGCGCCGTGCGCCGTGCCTGCCGTGATGCCCAGCGCCATGGCTAACGCCAGCGCCCTGCCGGATGCAAATATCCTCATCGTCCTTCTCCCTATTCACCATGACAAGGTCACGGTGAGTTGATCTGAATAGTTTCCTGCCGGGCTAAAGCCGGTCAGAAGCGCCACGCCAAAAAGTGGCAAGGCAATGTTATTGCTATTGGTATAGGCCACCGGAATGGCCTGGTTTACGCCGATTTCACTGTTGGCCCCAAGCGAACTGCTGCTGTAGAGGCGGTACGCCACGCGCTGAGTTCCTCCGCTGCGCTGCATATTCCGTACCGAGGTGTAATACTGGCCACCGTCGATAGTCATGCTCAGCGCCACGCCGGGTGTACAGGCAATGCTGAGCGCGCCGTTAGGAACAAAACTGGTGCTGACCTGGCCGCTCTCCACCCCGGAGCGGGTACCAAAGTTGAGCGTCCCTAACACACTGCCCGTGCCAGCCATCACCGAGCATCCGGGAGTGATGGTGGCGTTAACCCTGAACTGCTGGGTGGTGATCGCCTGAGCGCTCTGTGTTACCAGCAGCGCCAGGCTTAGGCAGAAAAATGTGCGCAGCTTCCCCTTACCCCGTGGCCGGAGCGATGCACTCTCTACGCGCATTGCGGGACAGCTTAATAGGTGACGCTAACGTTGATGGTATCGGTGTAGGTGCCGGGGACAACCGTCACGCTGTTGCCACCACCGGTAATTCGGCCATACAGCGTATAGCTGTTTACGCCCCCGGCGGTGGATGCAATCGGAAGCGGTGCGTTATTGGCAATGATGTTGTTGTACCCGCTGTCGCTAAACAGACTATAAGCCACGCCCTGTGCGGCATTGGCCGTATTCACCAGATAGCGCGTTGGGGTCCCTGGCGTACCCACTACCGTACCAGGGGCCGTGGAGTTGGTGTTGCCGGTAATGGCGACCGTATAACTGTCGGTGGTGCACTGTATGGTAAAGGTATTGCCGCCGCTGGCCCCGGTAAGCTGGGTAGTCAGGGTGGAGAAAGTCGCCGGGTGAGTACCGAAGTCCAGAGTACCGAAGTTAATGCCGTTTTGCGTTGGCGATCCGTTGATCAAGCATCCGTTGGTCAACGTCAGGGTTGCGCCAATCGTCCCGCTGCTGGTTACCGCCTGCGCCGAACCGGCACTTAACGCCAACAATGAACCTGTGAATATCGTGAGAAGTTTCCTGTTCATTTTCCACCCTCCAGAAAATGTAATTAGCCGTTGTCTATTTGGCTAACGCATAATTGGTGCTGACTCATTATGGTTATTTATGAGTCACTAAAATGAATTTAGTTTACGGAACGACAATCAGCCACTTTTATTGCACTCTATCGGAAAAAACGGGTGTTAATTTTTAATGTTCATCAAAAACAACAACTTAATGTAATTTTACTTTTCCTGAATCGCTGTTTTTTAGCGTTTTAGCGATTTAATTTATGATCATGTTCGCAATTCAGGGCGCTGAAAGCTTTCAGGATAAATAGCCTGAAGGGGTTATATTTAAATTCTTATAATAAACAGTTAAGGATAGCTAAATGATAGGCGGGCTATTTATGCGAAATATATTTTGCAGAAGCGTTTTTTTTACGAGGAAAAAGCAGAAAAGGGGATAAAAAAAACGGGAGGGATTCCCCTCCCGTTACACATCAGGCTACGTGCGTCGCGGCAATGTCCAGCAGTGCCATCTCATCGCTGTTCAGTAACTTCTCGATGTTCACCAGAATCAGCATCCGCTCACCCAGCGCACCCAAACCGGTCAGGTACTCGGTTGACAGCGTCACCGCGAATTCTGGTGCCGGGCGAATCTGATCGGCAGTCAGGGAGAGGACATCAGAGACGCCATCCACCACAATGCCCACCACACGCTGACCGAGATTCAGTACGATCACGACGGTGTTATCGTCATAATCCACGTCGCCCTGGCTGAACTTCACGCGCAGATCGACGATCGGCACGATGACGCCACGCAGGTTGGTTACGCCTTTAATGAATTCAGGCGTGTTAGCAATGCGAGTGACCTGATCATAGCCACGGATCTCCTGCACTTTCAGAATATCGATACCGTATTCTTCGTCACCTAAAGTGAATACCAGGAATTCCTGCCCTGACGGCTCGCCGGCCAGCTTGGTTACATTACTCATACCGGTCATGTTATTACCTTCTTAACAGTATCAGGCGGCTGTGTACGCCACACGTTGTTCACGATTTAAACCCTGAAGCGCCGAAACATCGACGATCAGCGCCACGCTGCCATCCCCAAGGATGGTGGCGGCTGAAATTCCAGGCACTTTGCGATAGTTGCTTTCCAGGTTCTTCACCACGACCTGGTGCTGGCCAATCAGCTGATCGACCAGCAGCGCATAACGACGACCCGCGCTCTGCAGAATGACCACAATCCCCTGCGTCGCCTCGGTTTTGGCCCCTGCCACATCGAACACTTTCCACAATTCCACCAGCGGCAGGTACTCGCCACGCACTTCCAGTACGCGCTCGCCACCCGCCAGCGGATGCAGATCTTCTTCGCGCGGCTGCAGTGATTCCATTACTGCGTTCAACGGCAGAATGAACACTTCGCCTGCCACTTTCACCGACATACCGTCGAGGATCGCCAGAGTCAGCGGCAGCAGGATACGAATGGTGGTACCCGTGCCCTGTTTAGACTGAATCTCAACGTGGCCGCCCATCTCCTGGATGTTACGTTTCACCACGTCCATGCCCACACCGCGGCCAGAGACGTCGGTCACCTGCTCGGCGGTGGAGAAGCCAGGGGCGAAGATCAGCATGCCCACTTCTTCGTCGGTCATGTTTTCACTGACTGCCATCCCCTGGGAGATCGCCTTCGCCAGAATACGCTCGCGGTTAAGGCCTGCCCCGTCATCGGTCACTTCGATGCAGATGTTTCCGCCCTGGTGTTCCGCAGAGAGAATCAGATTCCCGACCGGTGATTTGCCTGCGTTCACGCGGGTTTCCGGCAGCTCGATCCCGTGGTCGAGGCTGTTACGCACCAGGTGAGTTAACGGATCGATAATGCGCTCGATCAGGCTCTTATCCAGCTCGGTGGAGCTGCCCATCAGAGTCAGCTCAATCTGCTTATTCAGCTTGCCCGCAAGGTCACGCACCAGACGCGGGAAGCGGCTGAAGACGTATTCCATCGGCATCATACGGATCGACATAACCGATTCTTGCAGATCACGGGCGTTGCGTTGCAGCTGGCCCATGCTGGTGATCAGGTCACCGTGGTTGACCGGATCCAGCTCGTTCGAGCGCTGGGCCAACATTGACTGGGTAATCACTAGCTCGCCCACCAGGTTGATCAGCTGATCGACTTTTTCAACCGCCACGCGGATGCTGGTCGATTCGCTGGAGCGCGCCGCCGGTTTTTCCGCGCGGTTTGGCGCGGCCGCTTCGCGAGGCGCGGCTTTTACTGCCGGTGCGGCAGGAACGACGGCCGGTGCAGCCGGGGTTTCGGCAACCGCGACCACCTCAACGGCGGCTGGCTCGACGGCAACTGGCGTTTCAAAGCTAATCTGATCCGGTTCAATCACGAAGCAGAGCACCGCCACAACATCATCTTTTCCGATGTCGCCATTCAGGGTCGCGGCAAGGGTATCTTTCCCTTTCACCACGTCGCTCAGCGTAGCGAGGTTGCTCAGCTCTTCTTCGAGAAGGTTAACTTCGCTCTCTTTCAGACCAGACAGCACGATACGCAGACGATCGTCCTGGGCTGGCGCCGCGGCAGGGGCGGTCTCTACAACGCTCAGTTTCGCCGGCGCAACGGCAGGTACCGCAGCTTCGCCTTTGGCTTCCAGCGCTAACTGGCGCAGAGCGTTGCAGATATATTCAAAGCTGGCGGCATCCGGCTCTTGCGAGCTTTTATAGGCGTCGAGCTGTTCCTGCATAATATCTTTGGTTTCCAAAAACAGGTTGATAATATCGGTATTGAGCTGCATCTCACCGCGCCGCGCTTCATCCAGCAGGTTCTCCATTAAATGGGTCGTCTCCTGCAGAATGGTGAAACCAAAGGTTCCGGCGCCTCCTTTTATAGAGTGCGCAGCACGAAAGATGGCGTTGAGCTGCTCAGAGTCCGGTGCTTCGGGCACCAGGTCCAGCAGGTGTTGCTCCATATCAGCCAACAGTTCGTCGGCTTCATCAAAAAACGTCTGGTAAAAATCGCTAATATCCATGCTCACGCTATCACCTCGGATTGGCTGGTGGCGATGTTGGAACGGCAGCCGAAGGCAAGGCGCCAGGCTGTTTCAAATCATCCAGTGACTCACTCTGACTCTCGGCGTTTTCATGCAGGATGGCCTGCTCCGCCTGGTTGTTGAGCACTAAAAGACTAATACGACGGTTAATGGCATCATCCGGGCCGCGATCGCTCATGCGCATGGTTGCGGCCATGCCGACAACCCGCAGCACTTTGCCATCGTCCAGGCCACCTATCACTAATTCGCGGCGGGAGGCGTTAGCGCGATCCGCAGAGAGCTCCCAGTTGCTATACCCTTTTTCACCGTTGGCATACGGGAAGTCATCGGTGTGGCCGGAGAGGCTAATTCGGTTCGGGATCCCGTTCAGCACCGGGGCGATCCCGCGCAGAATATCGCGCATGTAGGGCTCCACTTCGGCGCTGCCGGTTTTAAACATCGGGCGATTCTGGCTGTCGATGATTTGAATACGCAGCCCTTCCTGCACCAGATCGATCTTCAAATGCGGACGCAGCGCACGCAGTTTCGGATCCGCCTCGATCAACTGGTCGAGATCGCCGCGCAGTTTTTGCAGGCGACTGCGCTCCATGCGTTTTTTCAGCTCGTCGATGTTCGGTTCGCGTTTCACTTCGCCCTTGGACTGGGTGTAGTCATCGCCCCCGCCGGGAATCGGGCTATCGCTATTGGAGATACGCTGCCCACCGGTCACCGCCGTCGCCAGCGGGGTACGGAAGTATTCGGCAATCTGGATCAGCTCTTTCGGGCTGGAGATTGAAATCAGCCACATCACAAGGAAAAACGCCATCATCGCGGTCATAAAGTCCGCATACGCGATTTTCCACGAGCCATGGGAACCGTGCCCATGGCTTTTGTGTTTGCGTTTTTTAACTATGACGATGGGATGGGACTGGTTTTTCATGCGTCCTCAGTGGTCGTCTGTTGGTTGGGGTTTTTCACCGCACGCACGTGTTCTTCCAGTTCGATAAACGACGGACGCTCGCTGGAGTAGAGGGTCTTACGCCCAAATTCCACTGCAATTGGCGGGGCATAGCCATTAAGGTTGGAGAGCAGCGTGATCTTGACGCACTGCATCATCTTGGTGGTTTCGGCGCTCTTCTGACGCAGTACGGAAGCCAGCGGCGAGATAAAGCCGTACGCCAGCAGGATCCCGAGGAAGGTACCCACCATGGCGTGGGCAATCAGCGCCCCCAGCTCTGCCGCGGGACGATCCGCCGAAGCCAGGGCGTGTACCACCCCCATTACCGCGGCCACGATCCCGAACGCCGGCAGGGAATCCCCCACCAATGCCAGGCTATTCGCCGGCACTTCGGATTCGCTTTCATGGGTTTCGATCTCTTCGTCCATCAGGGCTTCGATCTCGAAGGTGTTCATGTTGCCGCTGATGATCAGACGCAGGTAGTCAACGATGAAATCGAGCATGACGGTATCCGCGATAATACGTGGATAGCTCGCGAAGATTTCGCTCTCTTTCGGGTTTTCGATATCCCGTTCAAGCGAGAACATCCCCTGCTGACGCGACTTCGCCATCAGGCGATACAGCAGTGCCAGCAAGTCCATGTACATACTTTTGGTGTATTTAGAACGACGGAACAGCAAAGGTAACGCCTTCAGCGTCCCCTTGATCGCTTTACCGTTGTTACCAACGATAAAGGCCCCCACCCCTGCGCCGCCGATAATGATCAGCTCGGCCGGTTGATAGAGTGCCCCAAGGTGCCCGCCGGTCATCATGTAACCGCCGAAAACTGTACCGAGAACAACCAGGTAACCTAATAAGATAAGCACGACATCATCCTTCCGCTAGTGACTTTCGCAGGATGCGCAGCTCGGGAGGTTTAGCCAAACGGCGGGTAAAAAAAAGCAGCGGTAATCACTTACCGCTGCTGGAATCTTGCCCACACGTAAGGGTTAAACAGCCTGTTCGATCTGTTCATCCAGCAGTTGTGGAATAATATCGGCAGCCTCCCGGGAAAGTTTACGTCTTTTTACGGCTCGGGATGGAGGCTGGCACAAACTACAGGCGAAGCTGCCTGCAGGCTGATGAGCGTGGGTGATAAAGTTGCCGCCGCAGCAGTTGCAGCGAGAGAGTTCCAGCATTCCGCTTTCAACGAAACGCACCAGTGTCCAGGCACGCGTCAGTGCCAGCAAAGGCCCCTCTTCCGGCTGTGGACACTGTTCAAGATAGAGTTTGTAGGCTTTGATAACGGCATCAACGCCGCTGCATAAGCCAGTCTTCAGTAAATACTGCCAGGCATTGCAGAACATCGAAGCGTGAATGTTCTGCTCCCAGGTCATAAACCAGTCGGTTGAGAACGGCAGCATGCCTTTCGGCGGAGGGCTACCGCGCAGCTCTTTGTACAGTTTGATAAGGCGACCACGGCTCAGCTGAGTCTCGCTTTCCAGCATTTGCAAACGAGCACCAAGCGTAATCAGTTCCATCGCTAACTGAATGTCTCGCGCTTCCTGAACAATGCTTTTTTCGCTCATTATCAGGCCCTTTTTTTCCTTGCCGCATCATCAGGCTGGCTGATTTCGTTGAGCAGGCGTGTCGAGAGTAAAATACCGGTATGGACCTGTTGCAGATCGTCAACACGGGATTCTTGAGTGAGACGCGTAATAGCCTGAGGATTATCGAAGCGGAACTGGCAAACCAGCTGATTCGTCTCGGCTAATTTAACCATCTGTGGCAGTGTTAATCCGCCCAGAGAGGTCGCCATCTCTTCGTTGATACCCAGTCGGAACATAGCGGACGCCTTGTCCTGGCTAATCAAGCGCTGTGCAAGCAATAAATATGACAAGTTGATGTCATAAACGTGTTTTAGCAACTCGGATGTATGCATTTTTCCCATCCCGAATAACCAACTAATATTTTTATGCGGTGTAACCGCACCCCGTGATGTCGCCGGGAAAAACCCCGGTAAAAAAGAAGAAAAGGCTAAAATGCATAGTTGAATTAAGGTTTGTATAGAGTCCGAACGACACGAAAAAATAGATTCCTTTTCTTCGCGTTTATCATTTCTTACAAATAACTAAGATTTTTCCTAATTCGACGCAACTGTACTCGTCCGGTTTGTCACATACAATGCAGCCCTCGCTGAAATTTAAAATAAATGTGATCCGCGTCACATAATTTAAGTGAATTTGAGGCAGAAATCCATCAGTATGACTTCTAATTTGCCCTCTTTTTGAACGATTAAGGGAAGAATATATTCTGAACAGACGAATACTCATGCAGAAGTGTTAATAAGTCAGGCACGCATCTTGCCGAGAGCGTCCGTCATCGCCCCCTACGCAATATCAACCATTTCTATGTTAGAAACGTTAATAAAATACTCTTTAAATACAGCTGCATGGGACATGTCAATGGGTAAACTATTACCTTGCGTTACCATTTTTTGGGTCGTTGATTTTGTTTAAAAGAGGTTGGCCGATGTGGATTGAATTTGTATTATTTCGGTTAAGTGCATGTTTTTTGACTTGCTATGCAGTACACGGATTATTCTTTCTATAAGAATAATTAATGAATAATTATGATTAGCGTCACACAATTGACATGTCTACCCCTTGCGCTGAAAAACATTCCGCGCTAAAGCTGATGAATAGACCGCTCACGCGCTAAAAAGGAGTGTCCAATGCGTTACTCCCATCTGCTTGTTTCTGTTGCTGTTTCTCCTGAAAGCCACTATCTCCTCGCCAAAGCGGTGGCCATCGCCCGCCCTTATCAGGCCAAAATTACGGTGGTTACGCTTAGGGCTGAACCGGAAATGTATAACCAACTCGCCGCGCCAATGCTGGAAGATATTCGTGGGGTTTTACAGGAAGAAACGCAGACATTTTTGAATGAACTTGTCGCGCAGGCAGAATATCCTCTCACCCGCGCAGTGATTGCAACGGGTGAATTGAGCGAATATATTCTCGATATTTGTGAAAAGCAGCAGGTCGATTTAGTGGTATGTGGCAATCATAATCAAAACTTTTTTTCCCGGACTACCTGTTCTGCTAAAAAAATTGTTAGCAGCACTAAAGTCGACGTGCTGTTAATACCGCTCGGCGGTTTATAAAACCACCGGCGGTATGACCTCAGGCCAGTTTAGGAAAAGTTGCGACCTTTTTTTGGAGATTGCTCTCCACGCTGCGAGCGGTTATTTGATTTAAATCGTCAATAAAACGCGCCTGCCAGCGATCAATATCGTTCTCTTTAATAATTTTCATCATTTCTGCATGACGCGAAATACGTTCCGTTAACGGCATCGTTAATGCACGGTTGAGTGCGTTCGCCACATCATCGCGGTCATAAGGATTGACGATCAACGCAGAGGTCAATTCGTTCGCCGCGCCGGCAAACTGTGATAGTACCAGCACACCGGGATCGGCAGGATCCTGCGCGGCGACATACTCTTTCGCCACCAGATTCATCCCGTCTCGCAATGGCGTAACCAGACCGACCTCCGCATAGCGGAACACCTTCATCAGAATTTTGCGATCAAAATGCTGGTTGAGGTAGTAAAGCGGGGTCCAGCCCAGCTGACCATAGCGGCCGTTAATACGCCCTGCTTCGGTCTCCAGCTGATGGCGAATGTCCTGATAAGCCTGCACCTCTCCCCGGGACGTAGGGGCAATCTGGGTGTAACGAATTTTGCCATGATGCTGCGGGAACTTGTCCAACAGGGTTTCAAAGGCAAGGAAACGCTCCGGCAACCCTTTGGAATAGTCGAGACGCTCTACGGAGAAGATATTCTTCACGTTTTTCAGTTCGTTTTTGAGCTGCGCCAGTTTTGGCGGCAGAGGTCCGGAAGCGTCGGCGGCAATCTCGTCAGGTTCAATACCAATCGGATACACTTCGGTGCGGAATCGCTTACCCCAGGCGCTGTAAGAACCATCATCGTGGCTGGTCAGGCGCGTTTTGCTGGCGACACAATCCAGGAAAGCCATCTGATCGTTATCGGTCTGGAAGCCCAGAAGGTCATAATCACACAGCGCTTCCAGCAGCTCTTCTGCAGGCGGCAGCGCGTTAAAAATCTCAGGGGTCGGGAAAGGAATGTGCAGGAAAAAACCGACCCGGTTATTTACGCCACGTTTGCGTAGCTCACCGGCGAAAGGCAGCAGATGATAATCATGTATCCACAGCCTGTCGTCCTCTTCCACCAGCGGCAACAGTTTGTCTGCCAGCATGCTATTTACCCGGGTATACCCTTCCCAGGACTCACGCTGGAACTTAACCAGATCCAGACGATAGTGAAACGCTGGCCACAGTACGGCATTTGAAAACTGACAATAGTACTCTTCGTAATCCTGCTCGCTAAGGTTAAACGATGCCCAGGTGATGTTCCCGCGCGTCTCCTTTTTAAGCGGCTGATCCTCGTTGCCTATGTCTCCGCTCCAGCCAAACCAGAGGCCGCCTGCGGCTTTTAACGCCCCAAGTACCCCGACAGCAAGACCACCCGCACTGGCTTTTTTATCGTCCGGCGGTGCGATTCGGTTAGAGACTACGACTAAGCGACCCATAATGATTTCTCCTGTTAGTTTGCGCTATTTCTTCTTCTTGTTTCTGGTTAGCGACTTGTTTAACCCATTCCCAGACGCTGGAGACGCCCTCCAGGCGCCATTTTGCCGCGGTATGACCCGGGCCAACCTTCACAGATAAACCCTCCGCCTGGTTTACCACATTGAATCCGTACTCATCCGTCAGGTCATCGCCGAAAAAGACCGGCGTTTTACCCAAAAACGGCGGTTCTGCCATAAATGCAGCGATGGCCTCACCTTTGTTGATGCCTTTTGGCTTCAACTCCACCACGCATTTACCCGGCTGAAGTGACAGCTGAGGGGTTTTCTCCACCATGCGGGACGCCAGCGCCATGATATCCGCCTCATACTGCGGCGCGCGCCGATAGTGCAGCGCAAAGGCCATTCCTTTCGCTTCCAGCTCGGTTCCCGGCAATGCGGCAAGCGCGATGGCCAGCTCGGCATGCAGCGATTGAATCAGGCTAGTCGGGAGGGAAATAATATGAGAGTGATCATGGATGTCGCGGCGCTCTGCCCCGTGTACGCCGGCAAGCGGGAAACGGTATGGCGCGGCCAACTGATCAAGCTCGGCCATTGAACGCCCTGATATCAATGCCAGTGCCCCCTGATTTTGTAGCGCAAGCTGATTAAGCGCCTGCAAGACATCAGGTGGAACAACAACCTCGTCCGGATGTGGTTTTATCGTCGCCAGCGTTCCGTCGAGATCAAAAAAATAAGCAAAATTTCCAGCTAACACAGGCGGTGCAGTTAACGTATCTGCCACACTTGTCCTCCTCACAGTTAATGAGATATCAAGTAACGGATATCTCTACAGCCATGTAAGTATAGACAGTGTGACGCTGCTCGCCATTTGAAGCCCCCCTTCCCGCTGCGGCTGGAAGGGGGTTTTGTAGGCAACTACACTTAAAAGTTGGGTCGCCAGAGGGGGATTTTTGCTTAAACTGTGCGCTTCGCTTTTTGCTTATAACGGTCGAAGATCACCGCTGCCAGCAGGATGAGGCCGCGAACCACGTACTGCGAGAATGGGGAGATATTCAACAGGTTCATCGCGTTTTCCACCGTGCCGAGGATCAGGATACCGGCCACGACATATGAGATTTTTCCGATGCCGCCTTTCAGTGAAACCCCGCCTAAAACGCAGGCTGAGATGACAATCAGCTCATAACCGATGGAGGTCATCGGCTGGCCGCTGGTCATACGCGATGCCAGGATAATACCCGCCGCTGCCGACACCAGCCCCGAAAGAACGAAGATAGTGATTTTGGTGCGTACAACCGGTACCCCGGCCAGACGCGCCGCCTCTTCATTACCGCCAATGGCGAGGGTATTACGGCCAAAAGTGGTTCTGTTGAGCAGGAAACCAAAGATAATCAGGCACCCGACCGTCAGCCAGATAGGCGCCGGCAGCCCTAACCAGTTGGCATAGCCGAGCGTAAAGAAGCGCTCGTCTTCGATACCCACCGCTTTACCATCCGAAATGATATAGGCCAGCCCACGCACAATCTGCATGGTGGCTAAGGTCGTGATCAGGGCATTGATTTTCAGGCGGGCGATGACAAAGCCGTTCACCAGCCCACTCGCCACGCCCAGCAGCAACCCGGCCGCGACGCCAATCCACAGACTTTCGGTCATATTGATGACCACCGCCGTGGTGACCCCGGCGCAGGCGATGACAGAGGCCACCGACAGGTCAAAATCACCGGATGCCAGACAGAACAGCATTCCGCAGGCGACCATCCCGGACATAGAGATAGCCAGCCCCAGCCCCTTCATATTGATAAAGGTGGCAAAGTTGGGCACGAAAATGGCGCAGCCGAGAAACAGTACGGCGAAGACCACCAGCATGCCGTATTGATCCCAGATACGCCCAAAGCTGAAGGCCGATTTTGGCGCTCCGGAAGTTGTGACAGAGGACATCATATTCTCCTTAATCAGGCGACTGCCTGGCTAACTTTAGGCATCGCAAGGCTTAACGCCTGCTGTTCATTCGCCTGTTCATGAAGTAATTCACCGGCGATTTCACCTTCCCGCATCACCACTACGCGGTCGGCAACCCCCAGTACTTCCGGCAGATCGCTGGAGGCGAAGAGCACCGCCACTCCGCGTTTTGCCAGCGCGTAAATCACGTTGTAGATTTCATGTTTCGCCCCAACGTCAATGCCGCGGGTCGGTTCATCCAGCAAGATCACTTTCATCTCTTCCGACAGCCAGCGCCCAAGAATCGCCTTCTGCTGGTTACCGCCAGAGAGGTTCATAATCAGCTGTTCGGCACCCGGCGTTTTGATATTCAGAGAACGAATGTGGTGGTCGGCATTGCTCACCTCCCAGCTATCGTTAATCAGGCAGCCGGCGCGGATGGTTTTACGGCGCGCGGAGATATTGATGTTATCGCGCACTGAATGCACCGGGATGATCCCCTCGGCTTTACGATCTTCGGGGCAGAGCATCATCCCCGCACGAATGGCGTGAGCAGGCTTCTGAATATCGATCCGCTGTCCGTCGATATAGACTTGCCCTTCGGTGATACGCGTTCCACCAAACAGCCCTTTCATTAATTCACTGCGCCCTGCTCCCACCAGGCCAAACAGACCGACGATTTCGCCGCTGCGCACCGTCAGGCTAATGGGCTTGCGTACGCCAGGGGCTTTAACCTCCTCCAGACGCAGCAATTCACCGCCATACTGACGCGGCTCCCAGTGATAGATATCCCCCAGGTCGCGGCCCACCATCGCCTGCACCAGTTGATCATGATTGACCTGCTGCATATCAGAGAAGGTGCGCACATAGCGGCCATCTTTAAAGACGGTGATGGCATCGCTGAGGGCAAAAATCTCTTCCATACGGTGGGAGACATATAAAATGACGCGCCCCTCTTTGCGCAGCTCGCGAATCACGCGGAAGAGGTTGTCGATTTCGCGCGCCGAGAGCGAACTGGTCGGTTCATCAAAGGCGATGACTTTGGCATTTCGCGCCAGCGCCTTGGCGATTTCAACCATCTGCCACTGGCCAATGGAGAGATACTTAAGCGGCGTCTGCGGATCAATATCCAGGCCGAGATGCTTAAGCTGCAAACCGGCTTCGTAATTGAGCAGGGAGCGGTTCACAAAACCGCCTTTATGGGGCAACTGGCCGAGATAAATGTTCTCGGCGACCGTCATCTCCGGCACCAGATGCAGTTCCTGATAAATAATCGCCACCCCGGCATTCAGCGCGGCGGTGGTGTCAGCAAACGAGACCTGTTCCCCTTTCAGGGCCAGGCTGCCCGTGGTAGGGGCGTAGTTACCACTGAGAATTTTCAGCAGTGTGGATTTTCCGGCGCCGTTCTCCCCCATCAGGGCATGAACCTGACCGGCATAGCAATCGAAGCTGATATCGGTAAGGGCATTAACACCCGGGAAGGTTTTGCCGATGCCGCGAAAAGAGAGATAGGGTTCAGACTGTTGCATAACGTCTCCGAAGATCGAGTAGTGAACGTCTGGCCCTCCGCACAGCGCAGAGGGCGCAATCACAGTAACTTATTTACCGCCCAGCCCTTTTTTCTCCAGCTCTGCTTTAAAGTTGTCGCGGGTGATCAGCACCACATCGGTCACTTCGGTAAACTTCGCCGGTTCTGCGTCTTTGGTCACCCAGTTATAGAGCATTTCGCTGGATTTATAGCCATGCACGTCCGGGCTTGGCAGCAGAGAACCGTAGAAGCCGGTAGCCTTCGCTTTTGACAGTTCGCTCACCGCATCCACGCCATTGATACCGATACCGATAACGTCTGCGGCTTTAAAGCCCTGACCTTCTGTTGCACGCACACCACCCAGCACGGTGTTATCGTTCATCCCTAACACCAGCCAATGCTTCACTTCCGGGTGCTGTACCAGCATGGAGTTCGCGGCATCGAATGCCCCTGGGATATCGTTAGATTTGGTTGGCACTTTGAAGATCTGTTTTTCCGGGAAGCCTGCAGCCTTCAGCGCATCCATGGAGCCTGTAGTACGACGACGCGCCGTATCCAACTCATCTGCAGTAATCGCCATTACGCCGGTCTCTTTCACGTCCCAGCCGCGCTTTTGCATCTCTTTGTATAACTCTTGCCCCTGACGCTCACCGATTTTGGTGGCGGCCATCATCACCAGCGGTACGGTCTCCATCGGTTGACCTTTGGCGTTGACGAACTGGTCATCAACCGCGATCACTTTCATGTCGTAGCCGCGCGCTTTCGCCATGATGGCCGAGCCCAGTTTGGGATCCGGAGTACAGATGACAAACCCTTTCGCGCCGCTGGCCGCCAGGCTATCGATGGCGTTCAATGTTTTCTCACCGTCCGGCACGGCAATTTTGATCACCTCGAAACCTAAATCCTTGCCGGCTTTGTCAGCAAATTTCCATTCCGTCTGGAACCAGGGCTCCTCTGGTTGTTTCACCAGAAAACCGAGCTTCAGATTCTCTGCCATAGCGGATTGTGACATAACCGCGGCCAGACCAATGGCCGCCAGCGCTTTAGTAAATTTGTGCATGGTAAACTCCAGCTTTAATGTTCTTTTCTGTAGGGAAAACGTATTCAAATTTAATTTTATCGGACTTAAAACAAGGCATTAGCGCCAGAAGGGATTAAAGCGCGTTTGCTTGAGATAGTTTTAGCGGGAAATTAATCATCCATAAGAGAGCGCCATCACACGGCAGAATTACAGTAATTGCGTACATAAATTCAGCGAAAAATGACATAAAAAAAGGGGGTTTTGTCAGACAAATCAAGAGGGGGTAAGCAGGATAATCCATAACTTCAGCTATGATATCCTTGTGAAATGGGCGCCATAGCGCCCGTAAGAAAAATTACCAGGCGTAATAGATATGGTCGGCGTGATCGCGTACCGGAGCTTCGTCTTTTAAAAGACGCGCCGCCAGCGTCAGGGCAAAATCGAACGCATGCCCTAATCCTTTGCCGCTAAGAAGGTGGCCATCTTCTACAACCGGGGCATCAATATAGACGCCATCTTTTACGTCCTGCCAAAGATCGCCTGAACAGACATAGCGGCGCCCTTTTAATAAACCATTGCCGCCCAGTACACGTGCCGCCGCTGAGCAGATGGGGCAGATGTATTTACCCATCTCATCGTGTGCCGCCACAAAGCGCACCACCTCTTCGCTGGCGGCCAGATTGACACTGCCCTGCGGCCCGCCGGGCAGGACAACGGCATCGTAGCGGGTCTCGCGCTTTTCGCTCAGGGTGCTGTCTGCCACCATGGGAATATTATGGTAACTCACTACCGCGCGCGACTCAGCGCACGCCAGCGTCTCGACCTCAATGTGCATGCGACGCAGGATATCAATGGTAATAATCGCTTCTGCTTCTTCAAAACCGGGTGCCAGCAGCACCGCCACTTTTGCCATAAACCACTCCCGTACCCAACAAAAGATAAAACAATGTTTCATTTTTACAGAAGTTTTGCCAGCAAACCTCATGATGGATCACAGAACGGGCTAAAGCAGGAGAAAGACTTTTGAAGATGGCGCTTAGCCCTCGTTGTGCTGAATAAATAACCAGCGCGTGTGAACTGAGACAGGGACACTGGTTTTTATTGTTTGGATCATTTTTCTCAAGCGCATAGAAACAGGGGGGATTGATAAAGACCCATCCGGATCAATAAATGGAAATAAATTTTATATATCAACATGTTATAAGAAACATAACTACCAACTAAATTGTCAATATCTTCCCTGCGTTAAGTTTTATAAATTAAGAGTAATGAACGGTAAGAATATATTTATAAGGATTTTCTTATAAATGCGCCAGGGGTATTATAATTTGTGTTAAGTGCATTTAATGAATATTTCTCATCTTTCATCTTCTGAAGAGCAACTATATTTATAAGCCCTTCGAGGTGAAATTTACCCCGTTCAAGACCCCAAATAAAAGGAAGTTATTATGGTTTTTCAGGTCATGATGAAGAAACTTAACACCCAGATGAATCGGGAGTATTACGCTTCTAATCTTTATCTCCGCCTCAGTGAATGGTGCTCACACAACAGTCTGAATGGTACAGCAACATTTTTGCGTACCCAGGCGCAGAGCAACGTTACGCAGATGATGCGCGTATTTGACTTTATAAAAGCCTCTGGCGCCATGCCGGTTCTTGAAGCCATTGATTTGTGCGACGAAGATTACTCCACGCTGGAAGCACTCTTTCAGCGAACGCTTGAAGATTATGAACAGCGCCATCATAACCTTGCGGAATTAACGCAGGATGCCAGATCGCTGAAAGATAGCAGCACGCTCAATTTCCTGCAGGAAATTAAACAAGAACAGCAGCAAGATGGCCTGTTATTAAAAGCGGTACTCGACGAAGTGAAGAATGCCCGCCAGGCGGGCTTATGTCAGGAACAGACCGACCGACATCTCCTGAATATTGTCAGCCATCAGCACCATTAATCCTCCTGTTGCTTAAACGCCCGGCTCCGCCGGGCTTTTTTATGTTACGCAAAAGTTACTAACACATTGCTTTTATTAACTTTTAATAAATCCGATCCCGCTCGCAATGAATACCCACACATCATGTAATGATTTGGCAAAATCTGTTTACATTGATGAGGGCGTTCATGATTACGATGGAATTTCTGGTCATTATCCTCTGCCTGCTGGCAGGTACGCGGTTTGGCGGTATGGGGCTTGGCCTGATAAGCGGCATTGGGCTATTTATTCTCTGCTTTATTTTTGGTCTGCAGCCCGGTAAACCCCCGGTCGATGTGATGCTCACCATCCTGGCGGTGATCGGCTGTGCGGCCACGCTGCAAACCGCAGGCGGGTTAAATGTGATGATGCAGTTTGCGGAACGGCTGCTGCGCCGACATCCTCAGCACATCACCCTGCTGGCCCCTTTTACCACCTGGATGTTGACCTTTCTCTGCGGCACAGGGCATGTGGTTTACACCATGTTTCCTATTATCGCCGACATCGCACTGAAAAAAGGGATCCGCCCCGAGCGCCCGATGGCCGTGGCCTCTGTTGCTTCGCAGATGGCGATCACCGCATCGCCAGTCTCTGTGGCGGTGGTGTCACTGATCTCTATCCTTGCCCAGCATCATGGGGGCGGTCAGGCGTGGGGCATTCTGCAGATTCTGGCCGTGTCAGTACCCGCGTCGTTAGCGGGTGTGGCGATAGCGGCGCTCTGGAGCCTGCGCCGGGGCAAAGATCTGGCCGATGATGAAGCGTTTCAGAAGCGAATCAGCGATCCTGAGCAACGAAAGTTTATTTACGGTAGCACTGAGACCCTGCTTAACCAGCAATTTCAAAAACATGCCTGGTGGTCAACGTGGATCTTCTTTGCCGGTATTGCGCTGGTGGTTCTGCTGGGGGCGTTACCTGATTTACGGCCGGCATTTGAGGTGAAAGGCAAGCTGACCCAGCTCTCAATGAACCTGGTCATTCAGATGATGATGCTGATAGCCGGTGCGGTAATGCTGGTGGTCTGCAAGGTTAATCCCTCATCCATTTCCAATGGCGCGGTCTTTAAAGCGGGTATGGTGGCCATCTTCTCGGTATTTGGCGTGGCGTGGATGAGCGATACCTTTTTCCAGGCCCATCTGGAAGAGTTAAAAATGGCCCTGGAGGGGGTAGTGAAGAACCATCCCTGGACCTACGCCCTCGTGCTGTTTTTAGTCTCAAAACTGGTGAACAGCCAGGCGGCAGCCTTAACCGCCGTCGCGCCGATGGGGCTTATGCTGGGCATCGATCCCAAAATGCTGATTGCTTTCTTCCCCGCTTCGTACGGCTATTTTGTCCTGCCTACCTACCCCAGCGACCTCGCCTGTATCGGCTTTGACCGTTCCGGCACCACGCGGATTGGCAGATTCATCATCAACCACAGCTTTATCTTACCGGGGCTGATTGGGGTAAGCTGCGCCTGCGCGGTTAGTTACATGCTGGTGCAGTTGTTCTTCTAAAAACCTTTCCGGGCGGCGCGCTGCCGCCCGTTTAAAAACTTCACAAAATCGTTTCTAAATTCAAAACATCGGTTTATTTTAATGGGATTCGCCCTGCGGAGTGAACTTAAGCTCAATCAACGCAATGGCTTTCTGGATAGCGCGCAGGGTGACCGGGTCGGCGGCGGCAGGATGGCTGCTAAAATCGATGTTTTTGAGCTGGGTGGTCATCTTCTCGCGAACTTCGACCGGGGCGATGACGTCAAGCACGTCCAGAATCTGTTTAATGACCAGCTGGCAGGCGACCACGTCAGAGACCAGCTCCTGATCGGCACTCAGGTTTTGAGACATTTGGCTTCTCCTTATTGAAAGGCGGCCATAGTAGCAAAACTCCTGCCCTTGCACCTTCCCGGATACCGTTTTCGGGCATAAAAAAACCTGCCGCAGCAGGTTTTTTTATCAGAACATCGCGCCAGGCGGGACGTCTTTGAAGGTTTTGCAGTAGGTTTCCCACATGCTCTTCAGGATTGCGCGCAGTTTCATCGGTATGCTCCGGTTGTTTTTATATGCAGGTGTTTTGGTTGATGCGCTTATAATATGACCTGCATCACAAAAATCAATGGTTTTGTGATGCTCATCACTCATGCAAATGCCAGATAAATGGCGCATTTGACCAAAAATATAAGCAAAAACATGAGATTAAAATTAAACAAATCTCAGTAAAATTTAAAATTTTTTTAGTGGTAGAGGACAAATGGCAGAAAACAATACCGGTAAAGCCTCCGGTGGGCTCTCGCCCGCCGCGCTGTTGGTTGCCGGCGCCTTCTTTATGGAGTTTCTCGATGGCACCGTGATCGCCACGGCGCTTCCTGATATGGCCAAAAGCTTTGGCGTTCATGCGGTCGATCTTAACATTGGCATTAGCGCTTATCTGATTACCCTGGCCGTGCTCATTCCGGCCAGCGGCTGGATTGCAGACCGCTTTGGCGCACGCAAAGTCTTTGCGCTTGCGTTAGCCATTTTCACCCTTGCCTCGGTATTTTGCGGCCTGGCCAATAGCGTCGATCAATTTGTCGCCATGCGTATTTTGCAGGGGATGGGCGGCGCCTTGATGGTACCGGTCGGACGACTGGCCGTACTGCGCACTACGCCAAAACATCAGCTCATTACCGCTATCGCCACCCTCACCTGGCCTGCGCTGGTGGCCCCCATTATCGGACCTCCGCTCGGAGGCTTTATTACCAGCTATGCCAACTGGCGCTGGATCTTCTTTATCAATGTGCCGCTGGGCTTGATAGCTATCGCCCTGGCCCTGCGCATTATTCCCGATATTCGCGAGGAGGCCCGCCGCCCGTTTGACACGCCAGGCTTTATCGCCACCGCCATTGCGATGGTAAGCCTGGTCTATGCCATGGAGTCGCTGGGCGTCGGGCAGATTGACCTGGCGTTGACCCTGGGTTTGCTGGCACTCGGCACCGTCACGCTGGTGTGGGCTCTGCGCCACTTCCTGCGGGCACCATGGCCCATGATCCGCCTCGATGCCATGCAGGTGCCGACGTTTCGCGTCACAATGTACGGTGGCTCATTATTTCGCGCCTCTATCAGCGCGGTGCCGTTTCTGCTGCCGCTGCTGTTTCAGGTGGGGTTTGGAATGGATGCGTTTCACTCAGGGCTGTTGGTGCTGGCGGTATTCGTCGGTAACCTGACCATCAAACCGGCAACCACGCCGCTGATTCGCACGCTGGGATTCAAAAAATTGCTGCTCATCAACGGGACGCTGAACGTCCTGGCGCTGTTAGCCTGTGCCTTGTTGACCCCCGAGACGCCCGTCTGGCTTATTATGCTGATTCTCTATCTCGGCGGCGTGTTTCGTTCAGTGCAGTTTACCGCAATTAGCACCCTCGCTTTTGCAGATGTCCCTTCACCACAAATGAGCTATGCCAACACCCTCTTCTCGACCGCTACCCAACTGGCCGTGGGGCTGGGCATCACGCTTGGCGCAATCGGGATCCGCATTGGCGAGCTTTTTAGCGAGATGCTGGAGATTAACGCGCTGCCCGGCATTAGCTTCCGGCTGGCGTTTGTGGTGATTGCGCTGATCTGCCTGGCAGGCATGTTCGATACGCTGCGGCTGACGAAAAACGCCGGTAGCGCCGTCTCGGGTAAGCAGGCATAAAAAAAGCCAGCTGCTGCTGGCTTTTTATTACTACCTACAAATTAGCCAACAATACCGCGAACAAAGGCTTCGATCTCTTTATCCTGGCAGTTTTCAAAGAAGCACTGCTGGAAGCGCTGACCCGTTACTGCGGTTTTCACCAGTTCCGGATCGATGGCGCGCAGCGTGTCGAGATAGTTATCTTTGACCACCGCCGCTTTCACCTGGTTAAGAATGCCGGCATTACGCACCTGCGGCTCTTTACGCTCTGGTGGATAGCCTTCGCCTTTACGCCCCGTGAAGGCTTTTTCAAAGATAAAGCGCACGTTCAGCTCTGCACCCCAGCCGAAGCCTTTCGCAAAAGGCAGCGCCAGCGCGTTACCGTTGTTAATCTGTGCAAACAGGAACGCATCTGCCGGATCGATGCAGTAGCCGCAGTTCACCCCCGGATGGATGTTCAGGGACATCAGTGCACCCTGGCCAGTGCCGCAGCCGGCGATAACAAAATCAACTGCTTTGGAGTTGAGCAGGATGCTCGCCATGATACCGAGGTGAATATAGGTCAGATGGTGATCTTGCTCATCGCTCATGCCGACGTTAAACACCGGGAAACCTTTCTCATCGGCAACGGCGTTTAATTCATTGAGGATGATGGCGTTTTTGCTCGCCTGGCTGTTTTCCATCATCAGTGCAATTTTCATTCTTCATCTCCTGAATGCGTGGCGGGCTTTCCCGCGGTGAATAGCTAACCTTTTCAACCTTACTACTTAGCAAACAGACTTTCAAATTAACTGAAAAATAGTTTTAAAAAATAAAGATGGGCTCACAGTTTCGTCCTTTAACCGTTTTGCTGCATGGATTCACAACCTGAAAAAAAGCTTAGTCGCCCTGCTCTTCTTTTGACTAGACTGCAAGAAAAAGACGACAAACCATCAGTTCGAGGTTTAACTGTGAATTTGCGCCGCCTGACGCTTCGTTTCACCGCTTTGCGTGTCGCCATCCTGTGTATGACGACATTATGGACCCCCTGGCTACTTGCCAGCTCAGAGCCTGCCGCTGACGCAGTGCCGGTCTGGATCTACAATGCGGACAGCTTCGAATTCTGGCACACGCCGCAGGGTGAGGCGCGCGGGTTTTATCCCATACTCGTTTCCGCCCTTAATCAACGTTTTAACCTCAATCTGCAACTGCGTCCGATTTCCGGCAGTGAAATTGGCCAGCGTTTTAATACCGACGCTTATGGAGTCTATGTGGGCGTCTTGCGCACAGAACAGCGAGCCCGCACCAAACACCTCTCCTCCCGGCTATTTGATAATGAAGTGGTAGCCGCCAGCCAGACACAGCAGATTAGTACGCTGGAGCCGTTACGCCATGCTCGCGTCCTGTTTCGCGAAAACGACGCTACCCTCGCAAGCGTGAAACAGCGCTACCCCGATCTCACCTTCCGCTCTCTGCGCGAGGTGGCCAGCAGCGATGAAGCGTTTCGACTGTTGAGTGAGAATAAAGCCGATTTCTATATTAATGACGCCAGCGAGATGGAGAATACGGCCCGCTATTATGTTATCTCCCGCCCCTTCCCCGAACTTCGAATTCCGGTAGTCATGGCCTTCAGCCCCGATCTGCGCCCGTTACGGGAGCAGGTCAACACGTTAATTAGCGAATGGTTTCGTAGCGGAAAGATGCGCCACCTGCTCGAAGAGAGTAAGCGCGATTATCTCCTGAGCCGTATCACGCTGTCTGAGGCCGAGCGCGACTGGTTACAGCAGCATCATTTACAGGTCTGGCTGCCCAAAAATGAGAACTACGCCCCGGTGATCTGGAGAGAGGGTCAGGGTTATCATGGCATCGCCCTCAATATGATCAACGACATGCGCGAACTGCTGGGGATGAAAGTGGACGTGCAGTTTATCGATGATTACGCAACTGCCCTGCGAAATCAGCAGTGGCCGGTGCGGCTACTCAATATCACTGAGTCGAAAGGTGATAACCTCACCCAGGGGCAGATTGGGCCCACCATTCCCTGGCACAATGCGTATTACAATCTTATCGGCCACCCCTTTTTGTGGGATGAAGAGAGTATCCGTAATCAGCGTATCGGGGTACTCACGGGCTCCTTTGCTCAAACCTATCTGCAACGTCGCTTCGGCGAGGACGTGACGATCGTTAACCGCGCCTCTGTCGACCAGTTGATCGCTGCCATAGAAGATAAAGAGATAGATTATATTCTCGGCGACCTCAGTACGCTGGAAGCCGCCCTTCGCGGAAATGAACTGTTCCGCGGCGTGCTCAAAGTGGCAGGGGTAACCCGGTCAGAGTTCGAGATCGGTCCCTGGGTCGCCCCCGACCATCCGCTGCATAATCTGCTGAGCCAGGTGCAGCGGCTCTCCAGTTTCCGCACGCAGCTCGAACGGCAGGAAAAACCGGATACCTTACCGGAGCTGACGAAAAACAGCTGGAAGATGATCAGCGTAATACTGCTTATCGCCTCGCTATTCAGCCTCGGGATGCTGGTGATGATGTGGCGGCACATGCAGAAAAACCGGCTGGTCAATCGCAATATCGTGCAGGCGCTGGAGAAGGTCAACCGCGCACACGATGACGAAACCGGCAGCCATATTCAGCGGGTGGCGAAATATTGCGGGATGATGGCTCGTGAACTGGGCCTGCCCCGTCGTACTGTCCACGATATCGAACACTTCGCCTCACTCCACGACGTCGGCAAAATTGCGGTGCCCGATCGTATTCTGCGTAAACAGGGCAAACTCACCCCGGAAGAGTTCAGCGAAATGAAACTGCACGTGCTGAAGGGCTGGCGCGTTATTCAGGGGCTGGGACTGGGGCCCGTGGCGGAAAACATGATCCACTTCCATCATGAGAAGTGGGATGGCAGTGGCTATCCGCAGGGGCTACGCGGCGAGGAGATTCCAGTAGAGGCGCGTATTCTGGCGCTGGCGGACGTGTACGACGCCCTTCGTCAGAAGCGGATTTATAAGCCCGCCTTCAGCCATGAAGAGGCCTGCGAGGTGATCCTCGCAGGCAACGGACGCCATTTCGATCCCATGCTGGTTCAGTTATTTCGCCGTCACCATCTGGCGTTTCAGGCCATCTTCGACAGCATGGCCGATTAACTATCAGTAAAGAAAGGGGATAAACCCCGGCTATTCAGGCCATTGCGCGCGCAGGGTCACGGTAGGATAAGCTATTTCACCTCATGCAGAGTGTTCCATGAAGAAAGTATGCCTTAGTGCCCTGCTCTTATTGCTGACGGGATGTAGCGTAACCCGGCAGGCGGAAGTGAGTCGCGTCGATGTGCCGCAGGGCCTCGTCTGGATGAATTACGGTCAGGCCGCACTGCAAAATGCCCGCTACGACGCTTATGTGACAAACGGCACCGCCACCCGCGAATGCCAGGCGATGGGCTATAACACGGCCATGGCTTACGGACAGCCGGTTAAAACCTGTAGCGTGATTAGCGGCTCGCTGTGCCTGAACGAAACGGTGACCATTCAGTATCAGTGTCAGGGCTTTGCCCCAAATCCGGTGACGGCCCCCGCTTATTATTAATCTGATTGCCAGTTTACCCGGCTGGCAATATTTCTATTAAACACGAAACAGAATAATTCTCATTAATATAATTTAATAAGCCTCAATGCGTGTTATTCCCATTCGTATTATGATCATTTAATTATTTATTTTAACTTTTGCAAATACATAAATAAAAAATTATAGTGGCGTTCGCGTTGACCAATGAATAATAAAACGGAGCGACACCATGCTTAAACCTGAAATGATCGACAAGCTGAATGAGCAAATGAATCTGGAGCTTTTCTCCTCTCTGCTTTATCAACAGATGAGCGCCTGGTGTAGTTACCATAGCTTTGAAGGCGCTGCGGCTTTCCTGCGCCGCCACGCTCAGGAAGAGATGACGCACATGCAGCGCCTGTTCGATTACCTGACCGATACCGGCAGCCTGCCGCGCATCGCACCGGTCGCCTCGCCCGTCGCTGAATATGGCTCATTGGATGAATTGTTCCGTGCCACCTATGAACACGAGCAGCTGATCACCCAAAAAATTAATGAGCTGGTTCACTCTGCTATGATCGGCCAGGATTATCCCACCTTTAATTTCCTGCAGTGGTATGTCGCGGAACAACACGAAGAAGAGAAACTGTTTAAATCTATTCTCGATAAACTGTCGCTGGCGGGTAAATCGGGCGAAGGTCTGTACTTTATTGATAAAGAGCTGGCAACGCTCGACGCACAGAAATAATTATTCCGCGGCGCCTTCAATGGGCGCCGTTATTATTTTCAGTGTTTACATATCTTACTTTCGTCTATTGTGAACCCCGCCTCCTGCGGAATAAATTTCCCTTTCTCGGCCAGAAAGGCCACCAGCTCTGCCGTGGTCATCTGCGCGGCTGAACAGGTGTGAAAACGAGCCTCATCACCAAAACGCGCGATTATGGCCGCCACCAGGCTCTGCCGGGTGTAGCGCTCGCCGGATGCTATCATCATGGTTAATACTTCGTGACCGTGTACCGATGCCATAAACCCTCCAGATTAAAGCCGCAGCCTACCCGTTTCGCCCTACGCTTGCCTTGCGCTGGCGCAGGTTTACATGCAGCCTGCACAGCTGGTGCAGCGCCAGTCATGGCGATTCACGGCCTGATAAAACTGGCGGTATGAGCGGCTTTCCAGCGGTATGCCCTGGTCGTAAAAGAGGTCGGTTAGCCACTCCACGTTTGCAATGATCCACTCATCTTCTTCCAGACCCTGCGCAAAGGTCTCGTCCTCCGGATCAATGATGGAGTAGATACCCCAGGTCCCCATCTCTTTTTCGCGTCGCGATTCGGGCAACGTCAGAGGCTGCCCTTGCCAGAGGATGGTCCAGTGTCCGTGACAGAGCAAATTACCTGAGCGACTCCAGGATGCCTGAAATGGGTTGCTGTCCGTCATCACTACCTCATTTTTTGATTATTTGCGGGATTTGTTTACGTTACGCCCGATTGTGCCGGGAAAACATTGTCCTTATGAAGTAGATGGATTTACCAAATTTGTTGGGCAAATGTCCGGAAAGCATGTCTAGCGAGTTTTTCCGTAAAGAAATAATTACAGAGCATGTAACGCCGGTTTGACGAGGCGGCACTTTTCCCTTACTCTGCGCCGCAGATTGGTTCGCGGTATGGCAATGCTGTAGAGGAAAGAGTGAAAAACAGAACGCTGGGAAGTATTTTTATCGTCGCCGGAACGACGATTGGCGCAGGAATGCTGGCAATGCCGCTGGCGGCTGCAGGGATCGGTTTTGGCGTTACGCTGGCGTTACTGGGCGGGTTATGGGCGCTAATGTGTTACACCGCCTTGTTGCTGCTGGAAGTGTATCAACACGTTCCTGCCGATACCGGCCTGGGTTCGCTGGCGGGTCGCTATCTTGGCCGCTATGGTCAATGGCTTACCGGCTTTAGCATGATGTTCCTGATGTATGCCCTGACGGCGGCCTACGTGAGCGGCGCCGGCGAGCTGATTGCCTCCAGCATTAACGACTGGTTCGGTGCGGATATCGCCCCCTCTACCGGCGTGATCTTCTTTACGCTGATTGGCGGCGCGGTGGTCTGCGTGGGTACCGCCCTGGTGGATCTCTTTAACCGCTTCCTTTTTACCGCCAAAATTATCTTCCTGGTGGTCATGCTTGGCTTACTGGCGCCGCACATTCATCAGGTCAACCTGCTCACGTTACCGCTGGAAAAGGGGCTAGCGCTTTCGGCTATCCCGGTTATTTTTACCTCATTTGGCTTCCATGGTAGCGTACCCAGCATTGTCAGTTACATGAATGGCAACGTACGTAAGCTGCGCTGGATTTTTATCACCGGTAGCGCGATTCCGCTGATTGCCTATATTTTCTGGCAGCTGGTCACGCTGGGCAGTATTAACGCGCCTACCTTTATGGGGCTGATGGCCAACCATTCGGGGTTGAACGGTTTCCTGCAGGCACTGCGGGAAGTGGTTGCCTCACCGCACGTGGAACTGGCCGTGCATCTGTTTGCCGATCTGGCGCTGGCAACCTCGTTCCTGGGGGTGGCGCTGGGGCTGTTTGATTACCTTGCCGATCTGTTCCAGCGTAGCCGGTCCGCTGCCGGGCGGATACAGACCGGGGTCATCACTTTCCTGCCGCCGCTGGCGTTCGCCCTCTTCTATCCGCGCGGATTTGTTATGGCGCTGGGGTATGCCGGCGTCGCGCTGGCGGTGCTCGCCCTACTGCTTCCGTCGATGCTGGCATGGCAGAGCCGCAAACAACACGCTGCTGGAGGGTACCGGGTGCCAGGCGGGAAACCGGCGCTCTGTCTGGTCTTTGCCTGCGGGGTTGGCATTATTCTGGTGCAGCTGGCTATTGCTGCCGGGCTGTTACCGGAACCCGGATAAAATAAAAGGGCTCATTGTGATGAGCCCTCTTTATTAATGTAAGCAGCAGCTTTTAAACTTCTTACCGCTGCCACACGGACAGGGATCGTTACGCCCGACTTTGGTGCCATTAATCACCGGCTGCTGGCTTACTGGCTGCTGCGGATTCGCTGCCCAGTACGCATACAGACGCAGCGCCGCCGGGCGAATCTGCGCTACGCTTTCGTGGAACGCCTCTTCGGTCATCTCATCCAGACGGGAGAAGTTCTCTTCTGAGCCGTGCAGAGCAATAAGATCCAGATCGGCTTTCAGCTTTTCTGGCAGGGTTGACCAGTCGGTGAGTGCCACGCCGCGCATATAGCCGAAGCACCACTCTTCCACCACGGTGTACTCCTGCCCATCCATCTCGTTAAAACCAAACATCGGCTCAAACTGATCCGGATAGTCGCTCAGGCGTTCGGCAATGTCGTTCATGTGCTTGAAGCTGAGGTTAATGAAACGGTTCATTTCGCGCTCATTTTTCCAGCGTGGAATGTTCTTCTCACCGCCCCATACGGCCACCAGCCAGCGATCCGGTTCAACCACTACCGGGCCGGAGAGCACGGCAGTCAGCATACCGTCGAGCTCTGAGACGTCCATAATCGATTCGTCGTCATGACCATAAGCCATTAACGTCTCTTCCAGCCACTCCATTTCGGATGCATTTAATGGGCCTTCGGACATGATTGCGCTACTCCTGAATAAAAATGTATTCCCTCGATCGTAACACATAACGCCCCACTACGGGCGCACGACCTTGCCTGGCTAACAGGGCCCCAAATCGTGACCGTTGCACAACTTACGGGCATTCATGTTAATGGGATGTGATCCCCGCTGGAATTTCACCTCGCCGCCTCAGGCGGCGTAAAACGGCGCTCTATACTCAGAATTGTCGGAACCCAGACGATGGGTTTACGACCTGGCAACAATTTTGCTTATTTTTTCCTCGCGGCGATCTCGCCTCAGGAAACCTCGCCGTCATAAGCAGAGCCTTGCTGGTCTGTCGTTCAGAGCTTTGTGTTCTCATTAATGTGTTGGTATTGGGTGCGCCATCCGGCGTTCGGCTACACAGGGTTGCGCAAAAACCGCTCAGAAAAGGTACATCATAATGTCGCTGAAACTAATCAGAAGTCCTCTTTCGCTGGTGTTGGCAGGTTGTCTGGTGACGGCATTTTCCGCCCAGGCAGATATCGTTATCGGTGTGGCCGGGCCCTTTACCGGCCCGAACGCAACCTATGGCGACCAATACTGGCACGGCGCAACCCAGGCCGCCGAAGATATCAATGCCGCAGGGGGGATCAACGGCGAGAAGATTAAGCTGGTACAGGGGGATGATGCCTGTGAACCCAAACAGGCCGTTGCCGTAGCTAACCGCCTCGTTGATCAGGATGAAGTGAAGGCCGTGGTCGGCCATTTCTGCTCTTCATCGACCATGCCGGCCTCCGAGGTATATAGCGATGCCGGCGTCATCGCCATCACCCCCGGCTCTACCAACCCACTCATAACTGAACGCGGCATGAGCGATATGTTCCGCATGTGCGGGCGCGATGACCAGCAGGGTCAGGTGGCGAGTGACTTCATCATCGATAAGTTGAAAGCCAAACGCGTGGTGATCATTCACGACAAAGATACCTACGGACAGGGGCTGGCGGATGCGACAAAGGCCGCGCTGGCGAAACGCGGCGTGAAGGATGTGATGTACGAAGGGCTGTCGCGCGGTGAGAAAGATTTCAACGCGCTGGTCACCAAAATTGGCGCGCAAAAGCCAGACGTTGTCTTCTTTGGCGGCTGTCATCCTGAGGCCGGGCCGCTGGTGCGCCAGATGCGCGAGCAAGGGGTTCAGGCCAAATTCTTCTCCGGCGACTGTATTGTGAATGAGGAGATGGTTACCGCTGCCGGTGGCGCGCAGTATACCAATGGCATCTATATGACCTTTGGCAAAGATCCGCGTCTTATTCCGGATGGCAAAGCGGTTATCGAGAAGTTCCGTACCGCCAAATTTGAACCTGAGGGATACACCCTCTACGCCTATGCCTCTATTCAGGCCATTGCCGCCGCCTTTAAGGCCAGCGGTGGTCCCGACTCGGCCAAAGCCAGCGCCTGGCTGAAAGCGAACCCAGTGGAAACGGTCATGGGTAAAAAGGCCTGGGACGAGAAAGGCGACCTGAAGGTCTCTGACTACGTGGTCTACCAGTGGGACGATAAAGGCAAATACCAGGAAGTGCCGTAACGGGACGGCGTCACGCTCATCGTCGGCAGGAACCTCTGCCGACGCACGATAACCAGAGGGCCGCACTCCCTGCGGCCTGATACACGAGCGCGCGATGATGAGTACATTCTTTTTGCAACAGCTGGTCAATGGCCTGACGCTGGGTTCGGTCTACGGATTAATCGCCATCGGCTATACCATGGTTTACGGCATTATCGGCATGATCAACTTCGCCCACGGCGAGGTGTATATGATCTCCGCCTATCTGTGCGCTATCGGTCTCGCCCTCCTCGCCTTCTTTGGGCTGGAGTCCTTTCCTTTGTTGATCCTCGGCACGCTGGTTTTCACCATTGTGGTCACGGGGGTATATGGCTGGACCATCGAACGCATTGCCTATAAGCCGCTACGTAACTCTACCCGGCTGGCCCCCCTGATCTCTGCCATCGGGATGTCATTGATCCTGCAAAACTATGCCCAGCTTAGCCAGGGGCCGCGCCAGCAAGGGGTCCCTACCCTGCTGGACGGGGTCCTGCGTTTCCATATTGGTGAAGGCTTTGTGCAGATCACCTATACCAAAGTGTTTATTTTGATCGCCTCGTTTGCCGGCATGGCGCTGTTAACCTGGATCATCGCCCATACCCGGCTGGGCCGGATGTGCCGGGCGGTGCAACAGGATCGTAAGATGGCCTCGATTTTGGGTATCAATACCGACCGCATCATATCGCTGGTGTTTGTGATTGGCGCCGCGATGGCCGGCCTGGCAGGGGTATTGATCACCATGAACTACGGCACCTTTGATTTCTATGCCGGCTTTGTGATTGGGATAAAAGCCTTCACCGCCGCCGTGCTGGGGGGGATTGGCTCGCTGCCCGGAGCGATGCTCGGCGGACTCATTCTTGGGATTGCCGAAGCACAGTTTTCAGGGATGGTGAACTCCGACTACAAAGATGTCTTCTCGTTTGGCTTGCTGGTGGTGATCCTGATTTTCCGTCCTCAGGGACTGCTCGGCCGCCCGGTTGTGGCTAAGGTGTGAGGGACGAACAATGGCTGATGATTTCTCACTGAAGCGCTGTCTGCTGGATAGCCTGCTGGCAGGTATGATTGCCCTGATTATTTTTGGCCCCATCGTCGGCGTGGTGCTGGATGGCTACAGCTTTAATTTTGAAGGACGGCGGCTGGCATGGATTGTGGCGACCGTGGTGCTGGGACGATTTTTACTGAGCGCTTTTCTGATGACCGCCGCCGGCAAGCGCCTGTTAGCGCGCTTCGACACCGATAACGCCGGGGTCTACGTTCGCCCGCCGGGGTATAAAAGCCGCCTGCGCTGGATAATCCCCCTGCTGCTGGCCCTGGCCCTCTGCTTTCCCTTTATCGCAACCAAGTACCTGCTGACGGTGGCGATCCTCGGGTTGATCTACGTCCTGTTGGGGCTGGGGCTGAACATTGTGGTCGGGCTGGCGGGACTACTGGACCTGGGCTACGTGGCATTTTACGCCATCGGCGCTTATGGCCTGGCGCTGGGGTATCAATATCTGGGTCTGGGATTCTGGACGATGCTGCCGCTGGCGGCACTGATGGCGGCCGCGGCCGGCGCGCTGCTCGGTTTCCCGGTACTGCGGATGCACGGTGACTATCTCGCCATCGTGACGCTCGGCTTCGGGGAGATTATCCGGCTTATCCTCAACAACTGGCTCAGCTTTACCGGCGGACCAAACGGTATATCTGCCCCGCCTCCGACCCTGTTTGGCCTGGAGTTCGGACGGCGTGCAAAGGATGGCGGCGTTCCATTTCACGAGTTTTTCCACCTCACCTATAACCCCAATCTGAAGTTCATCTTTATTTATGCCGTCCTCATACTGGTGGTGATGCTGGTTCTGTACGTCAAGCATCGGCTGACCCGCATGCCGATTGGCCGGGCGTGGGAAGCGCTGCGCGAAGATGAGGTGGCCTGCCGCGCGATGGGGTTGAATCACGTGCTGGTGAAATTGTCTGCCTTTACGCTCGGCGCTTCGACTGCCGGGATCGCAGGGGTGTTTTTCGCCACCTATCAGGGTTTCGTCAACCCCACCTCCTTTACCTTCTTTGAGTCGGCCCTGATTCTTGCCATTGTTGTGCTGGGTGGGATGGGATCGACGCTGGGTGTGGTGCTGGCGGCATTTGTTCTGACCGTCACCCCTGAACTGCTGCGCAGCTTCGCCGAATATCGCGTCTTGCTGTTTGGCATGCTGATGGTGGTGATGATGATCTGGCGGCCACGGGGCCTGATTCGCATCAACCGCAGCGGTTACGCCCCGCGCAAGGGAGTAGCACCATGAACGGAACCATACTGAGCGTGGAGCACCTAATGATGCACTTTGGTGGTATCAAGGCGCTTAATGACGTGAATCTCGAGGTGCAGCGCGGATCCATTACCGCGCTTATCGGCCCCAACGGCGCCGGAAAAACCACCGTGTTTAACTGCCTCACCGGTTTTTATAAAGCGTCGGGCGGGAGCATTCTCTTTCATACCCGGCAGAGATCCACCAATGTGATTCAGGTGCTGGGGCAGAAGTTCCAGCCCGGCGACTGGATCAACCCGGCCCAGCTGGGGCAACGGCTGTTCTTTAAAATGTTTGGGGGTACCCATCTGGTCAACCGCGCCGGACTGGCGCGTACCTTTCAAAATATCCGTCTGTTTCGGGAAATGTCAGTGGTAGAGAACCTGCTGGTCGCGCAGCATATGCGCGTTAACCGCAATCTTCTGGCGGGGGTGCTCAATACCCCTGCTTACCGCCGGGCAGAGAGCCAGGCGCTGGACCGGGCCTTTTACTGGCTGGAGGTGGTGGATTTGGTGGATTGCGCTAACCGGCTGGCGGGTGAGATGTCTTACGGCCAGCAACGGCGGCTGGAGATCGCGCGCGCCATGTGCACCGGCCCGGAACTCATCTGTCTGGATGAACCCGCTGCCGGGTTAAACCCGGTGGAAACCCGTGCGCTGAGTAAAATCATTCGCTTTTTACGCGACCATCACCACATTACGGTCCTGTTGATTGAGCATGATATGGGGATGGTGATGGAAATCTCCGATCATATTATTGTTCTGGACCATGGAGATGTGATTGCCCAGGGGAAACCTGACCAGATACAGCATGATGAGAAAGTGATTGCTGCGTATCTGGGTACCGATGAATCCGAGGTGAATCTATGAGTCTGCCGATGCTGGAATTTCGGGAAGTCGACGTTTTCTACGGCGCGATTCAGGCGTTAAGGCAGGTGTCGCTGCAGGTTAATGCGGGGGAGACCGTGGCGCTGATAGGCGCTAACGGCGCCGGGAAGTCGACGCTGTTGATGTCCATCTTTGGCCAGCCACGCATTCGTCAGGGGCAGATCCTCTTTTGTGGCGAGGATATCAGCCATAAATCTACACACTACGTTGCGTCGGGCGGCATCGCTCAGGCACCGGAAGGACGGCGGATCTTTCCGGATATGACCGTTGAAGAGAACCTGCTGATAGGCACCATTCCGGTGGGGAATCAGTATGCGGCCGAGGATCTGCAAAGCATGTTTGACCTCTTCCCGCGCCTGAAAGAGCGGCGTAAACAGCGGGCGATGACCATGTCCGGCGGCGAACAGCAGATGCTGGCCATCGCCCGGGCGTTAATGAGTCGCCCCAAATTATTGCTGCTGGACGAGCCCAGCCTCGGCCTCGCCCCTATCGTGGTGAAACAGATATTCCAGACGCTGCGCGAGCTGGCCCGCAACGGGATGACAATCTTCCTGGTTGAACAGAATGCGCACCATGCCCTGAAGTTGTCCGATCGCGGCTATGTAATGGTTAACGGGCAGATTCGCCTGAGCGGCAGCGGTGAGGCGCTGTTAGGGGACCCGGAGGTGAGAAAAGCGTATCTGGGTGGGGTGTAACAAAAACAAAAAAACCACCCGGAGGTGGTTTCACGACACTGCTTATTGCTTTGATTATTCTTTGTATCCCATGGTACCCGGAGCGAGACTTGAACTCGCACAGCGCGAACGCCGAGGGATTTTAAATCCCTTGTGTCTACCGATTCCACCATCCGGGCTCGGGAAGAAAGTGGAGGCGCGTTCCGGAGTCGAACCGGACTAGACGGATTTGCAATCCGCTACATAACCGCTTTGCTAACGCGCCTTAAATCTTCTGTCTTTCGATGGCATCCGCAACTGCCGATGCACTTAATTTGGAGCGGGAAACGAGACTCGAACTCGCGACCCCGACCTTGGCAAGGTCGTGCTCTACCAACTGAGCTATTCCCGCAATCATCAAGTCATTCGCTAATCACTTGATTTTGCTATCGACTGGCTGGCTGTGCCGCCGTTCGATGCGTTGCATTCTACTTATATGACGTTTTGAGTCAACGTTAATTTTCGTCAGTATTGTTCGTTTGCTGAAAATTACGGCGAAACGATCACTGTTCAAGCAAATCGCCACGTGCGGCGTTCAAATACTGCAACATAGACCAGAGCGTGAGCACCGCTGCCACCCACAGCAGACCGATACCGGCCCACTCTACCCAGGCGTTCGGACGCCACAGCATCCAGACCAGCGAGGCCATTTGCGCAGTGGTTTTCACTTTGCCAATCCAGGAGACCGCCACGCTGCTGCGCTTGCCCATCTCAGCCATCCACTCACGCAACGCCGAGATGATAATCTCGCGGGCAATCATGGTTGCGGCTGGCAAGGTCACCCACCAGCTGTGATAGTGCTCGGCGACCAGCACCATTGCAATGGCGACCATCACTTTATCAGCCACCGGGTCAAGGAACGCGCCGAAGCGGGTGCTCTGATTCCAGCGGCGCGCCAGATAGCCGTCAAACCAGTCGGTGACGGCGGCGACAAGAAAAATAAGTGCACATGCGAATGGCGCCCAAATGAAGGGCAGGTAAAACGCCACTACAAAGAACGGGATAAGTACGACACGAAAAAGCGTGAGTAGCGTTGGAATATTTAATCGCATAGTGACGGTAACTGTTTGTTGGCAGTAAATATTAGCTCTATGTTGCTACATAGCCCTCAATGTTTCAACGAGTAGTAGATCTTTTCTGCCAACGCTTGCGAAATACCCGGCACTTTTGCAATTTCCTCAACGCTGGCGTTGAGTAAACCTTGCAATCCGCCCATATATTTCAACAACATCTGGCGACGTTTTGGCCCAACGCCTTCAATGGTCTCCAGCGTACTGGTATTTTTGACCTTCGCCCGCTTTTTACGGTGACCACCGATCGCATGATCGTGCGACTCATCGCGAATGTGCTGGATGACGTGCAGCGCCGGTGAGTCCGGCGGCAAGCTGAATCCCTCCCCTTCCGGCTCCAGGAATAGCGTCTCCAGGCCCGCCTTACGATCGGTACCTTTGGCGACACCCAGCAGCAGAGGATGATGCTTATCCCAGCTGACGTCCAGTTCGGCAAACACCGTTTTCGCCTGGCCTAGCTGCCCCTTGCCACCGTCAATCAGGATAACATCGGGGATCTTGCTCTCTTCAATCGCTTTGCCGTAGCGGCGGCGCAGGACCTGATTCATTGCAGCGTAATCATCACCCGGAGTGATGCCGGTAATATTGTAGCGGCGATATTCTGCGCGCAGAGGGCCGTTGGCATCAAAGACCACACAGGATGCGACGGTCTGCTCGCCCATGGTGTGGCTGATGTCGAAACACTCCATGCGTTTCACTTCCGGCAATTTTAACACCGTCGCCAGCGCGGCAAGACGCTGATGAACTGTAGATTGCTGTGACAGTTTGGTGGTCAGCGCCGTGGCCGCGTTGGTTCGCGCCAGCTTTAGATAACGGGCCCGATCGCCGCGTGGACGGGTCTGCACATTTACGCGACGCCCGGCCAGCTCAGAGAGCGACTCTGCTAACAGCGTTTTATCGGTAAGGTTGAAATCGAGCAAGATTTCCGAGGGGAGCGTACGCATCTGGCTTCCCTGCAGATAGAACTGCCCGACAAAGGTTTCGACCACTTCACCCAGCTCGGTGCCACCCGGTACTTTTGGGAAGTAACTCCGGCTGCCCAGCACTTTACCCTGACGAATAAACAGCACGTGGACGCAGGCCATGCCCGCATCAAACGACACGCCAATCACATCCAGATCGTCACCATTATTGGAGACGAACTGCTTCTCTGTGACCCGGCGCACGGCCTGAATCTGATCGCGAATTCGCCCTGCCTCTTCGAAGGCCAGCGCCTGGCTCGCTTTTTCCATCCGCTCAATAAGCTGCGTGAGCACCTGGTCATCTTTACCGGCCAGGAACAGCCGCACGTACTCCACCTGCTGCGCATACTCCTCTTCGCTGACCAGCCCGGCGACGCAGGGCCCCAGGCAGCGGCCGATCTGATATTGCAGACACGGGCGCGAGCGGTTGCGGTAGACGCTGTTTTCGCACTGGCGAACCGGGAAGATTTTTTGCAGCAAGGCGAGCGTTTCACGCACTGCGTAACCATTCGGGAACGGACCGAAATACTCCCCTTTCGCATGCTTTGCACCGCGGTGCATTGCCAGGCGCGGGTGGGTGTCGCCGCTGAGGAAAATAAACGGATAGGATTTGTCGTCGCGCAGCAGTACGTTGTAGCGAGGTTGATAGAGCTTGATGTAGTTATGTTCAAGCAGCAGCGCTTCCGTCTCCGTATGGGTGACGGTTACGTCAATTTGCTGGATTTGCGCGACGAGCGCTTCCGTTTTACGGGACGCAAGATTGCTGCGGAAATAGCTGGAAAGACGCTTTTTAAGGTCCTTCGCTTTACCGACATAGATAACCGTACCGCCAGCATCGTACATCCGGTAAACACCGGGCTGGCTGGTCACGGTTTTCAGAAATGCACTGGATTCAAACACATCACTCACTGACTGGTTAAGGTCTCTGCATTACACAGACCATGGCGAATGGCCAGATGAGTGAGTTCGACATCACCATGAATGTTCAGTTTACTGAACATACGATAGCGGTAGCTGTTCACCGTTTTCGGGCTGAGATTAAGCTGCTCGGAAATCTCATTCACCTTCTGGCCTTTGGTTATCATCAGCATAATCTGCAATTCGCGCTCAGACAAACTGGCAAAGGGTGATTCGGTCTTTTCTGGCTCAATCTGGCTAAGCGCCATCTGTTGCGCAATGTCAGAGGCGATATAGCGCTGTCCGGCGTGAACAGAGCGAATGGCGTTGACCACCTCTTGCGGCGCAGCGCCTTTGCTTAAATAACCTGCAGCACCTGCCTGCATAACACGCGCAGGAAGGGGGTTCTCGGTATGCACCGTCAGCATAATGACTTTGGTGTCTACAAAGGCGCGGGCGATTTTTCGGGTTGCTTCAAGCCCACCGATCCCAGGCATATTCATATCCATCAGGACAACATCGGCGGTATTGGCGCGGCACCATTTTACGGCGTCTTCACCGCAGCAGGCCTCACCGGCAACTTTAATACCCTTAATATCTTCCAGAATGCGTCGTATCCCTGCGCGCACCAGTTCGTGGTCATCAACAAGAAGGACGTTGATCAATGGAAAGTCTCCAGAATAGGGATAACGCTATGGAATGCTAATGCCGTATATATTACCGTTTTTTACCTCAACTTTAAAACGTTAAAAATGCAGATAAGCGATACCGAACAAATTTTTGGAAATTAACCTATACAGTAACTGGAAACGATAAGAAGGCGCTTCAACGCTTGTCGCTAAATTTTAGCTCCCTTTTTTCAGAAGGTTACAATTGTTCAGGCGGGGTTGCGTTCACCAATATAATTTTCAAATTTTTGTAACAATAATTAACTGCATTAAAACTGGCGGTATATGTTAATTGTCAGTAAAAGCAAGATGAAGTTTATGCTTATTGATTGTTTATTCAATTAAACCGCATGCCAAAAGTACAAAAAACAACCGCTGCATTTTTTTGTCAAGCTTGTGGTATACTCCGCCGCCTTAACTAAGGTCTAAGCGCGTATGCGCCGTTTTTATAATGAGGAAAATGAATGAGCACACCTGATTTCGCCACTGCGGAAAATAACCAGGAACTGGCGCAGGAAGTCTCCTGTCTGAAATCCCTTCTGACCCTGATGCTTCAGGCAATGGGCCAGGCTGATGCGGGTCGTGTGATCCTTAAGATGGAAAAGCAGATCGCGCAAATGGAAGACCAGGCTCAGGCCGACGTATTTTCCAGCACGGTTAAGCAAATTAAACAAGCTTACCGTCAGTAAAAACAAAAACGGCTGAACGCATTGCATTCAGCCGTTTTTTCGTCTGGCACGCAGAACGTCAGAACGCGTCAGATAATGCCCGTCGCCGCCGCATAACATGCTATCTGCGTTTTGTTTGGCGCATTGAACTTCTTCTGCATGTTCTTCTGATGGAAGTTCACCGTATTTTCAGAAATAGAGAGAATAATCGCTATTTCCGCTGAGGTTTTACCTTCCGCCGTCCATTTCAGAATCTCTTTCTCGCGCTTGCTGAATTTCATCTCAGGCGGCATCACCATTTCATGTTCCAGACGCAACAGCGTGGTCAGGGCCATCTGCACCAGCATTTGCAGACGCAACTCCAGCTCTTCTTTGCTGAACTTATTGATGCTTTGCACCGTGCTGGAGACGGACAGAAAACCGAGCGCATGATTCGGTAACATCAGGCACTGGGTAACTCCCTTGCGCAGCCCATGCTCCCGCGCGCCATCCCATAAGGGTTGCGCATCGGCAAACAACGCGTCGTTCCAGGGGAGGTGGCCGTGCACAAAATTCTCTGGTTTGAGTACCGGATCGATGGCGAAATAATTCTCCGCCTGATAATGCGATAACCATTGTGCCGGATAATTACTCTGCAATGAGAGTTTAGGCCGGGTAAACGGCACGGGATGACGGACACAAAGCGAAAAATAATCGAACTCTAGTGCCTGTGTTTGTCGCAGAAGTTCGGAATATACCTCATCGGCCGAAGTCATTTCCTGAAACCGAAGATAGCAATCCCGTCGCCATGTGAAAAAGTCTGAATCCTTCATACTTACGGAATGAAGCCCCTGTAAAAGATAATCATTATTATGGATTGATTAAACTAACACATAAATCTTATTTATATGTATAAAATATCGACCACAAGGGGAATTTGTACAGAATTTATGTGGTTACAGCAATTCAGACAGAATAAAACAATATATGTAAAGACTTTCAGGGGGAATTATTTGCTCCAGATAATGTTTCTGGAGCAAAAAAGAACAAAGATTCTACTGAAGAAGGAATTTTTCCAGGAACTGTCGGGTACGCGGCTGTTGCGGGTCGGCGAATAACGCTTTTGCCGGCCCTTGCTCAACAATACGCCCCTGATCCATAAAGATAGCCCGGTCCGCCACGTCACGGGCAAAGCTCATTTCATGGGTCACGATCACCAGCGTGCGCTTCTCCTGAGCCAGTTGACGGATGGTATTTAATACCTCCCCCACCAGCTCTGGGTCGAGTGCGGATGTGGGTTCATCAAACAGAATCACCTCCGGGCGCATTGCCAGCGCGCGGGCAATAGCCACGCGTTGCTGCTGCCCGCCGGAGAGACGGCGCGGATAACTGGTCTCTTTCCCTGATAGTCCCACCTTGGCCAGCAGTTCGCGGGCGCGGATTGTCGCCTCCTCTTTCGGCTCACCTTTTACGATAACCGGCCCTTCAATGATGTTCTCCAGCACCGTGCGATGAGGGAACAGATTGAAGCTCTGGAAGACGAAACCCACGTGCTGGCGCAGACGGCGAATTAGCCCCTTCTGTTGCCCCATGGGTTTACCGGTATCAATAGTGATATCCCCTACCCGGATGGTGCCGCCTTCTGGCTGCTCCAGCAGGTTTATGCTGCGCAGTAAGGTAGTTTTACCCGAGCCGCTGGGGCCGATAATGGCCACCACTTCGCCCTGCTGCACCTCCAGATCGATACCATGCAGCACCGTTTGACCGTGGAATTTTTTAACCAGGTTTTTGACTTCGATAGCACTCATTTCGGATCACGCTCCTGGCGGTTCAACTGGTTTTCAAAGTAATTTTGCAGCGCGGAGAGGACCGTCGCCATCACCCAGTAAATCAGCGAGGCCGCCAGATACATGGTGAATACCTCCAGCGTACGCGACGTAATCAGCTGCGCCTGACGGAACAGTTCCGGCACCTGAATCGTGGCCGCCAGCGACGTATCCTTCACCAGGCTAATAAAACTGTTGCTAAGCGGCGGTAATGCTACGCGCGCCGCCTGCGGTAGAATCGCCCTGCGCAGCGTCTGCCACGGCGTCATCCCGATACTGGCTGCGGCTTCCCACTGCCCTTTATCAATAGACGAAATGGCGGCACGGAGTGTTTCAGAGGTATACGCCGCCGTGTTAAGCGATAACCCAATCATGGCCGCCGGGATGGGATCCAGCTCAATACCAAACTGCGGGAGACCGTAATAGATCATAAACAGCTGGGCAATCAGCGGCGTGCCGCGGAAGACTGAGATGTAAAAACGCGCCAGCCAGCGCACCGGCAGAATCGATGACATGCGCATCAACGCCAGTATAAAGCCCAGCAGCAACCCAAAGAACATGCCGCCGATACTCAGTTGCAGCGTAAATACCGCCCCTTTGAGCAAGAAGGGCAAGGAGTCGATAACCAGTTGGATACTTTCTTGCATTCGAATTTTTCTACCCGCAGTTAAACATGAGGATGGTAGGCAAAAAGAGCCGGCGCTCCGCCAGTATGGACAAACAAAATAGGCCCTTCATCCTTAAAGCGTTTCTGGCTGATCCCATCGATAAGCCCTGCCATGGCTTTGCCCGTATAGACCGGGTCCAGCAGGATACCTTCCAGGCGCGCCAGCAGTTTGACGGCTTCCATCCCCTCATCATTCGGCGTGCCATAGCCTGGCGCAAAGTAGTCATCCCAGAGCGTGATGTCCGCGCTGGCCGTGACTTCCAGCGCTTGCGCCACCGCCTGTTGCAGCGTGACCACTTTCGGTTTTTGATCCGCAATGCTGCGCGAGACCGTCACGCCAATGAGCTCAACCTGCGGCATAAGCTGTTCCAGCCCTACCGCCAGCCCGGCATGCGTGCCCGCGCTGCCCGAGGCCACCACTACCGACGAAATCCCTACCGCACCTTCACACTGCTGGGCAATTTCCAGCGCGCTCTCCACATAGCCCAGCGCGCCCAGTGCGTTTGAGCCGCCAACGGGAATGACATAAGGTCGGAACCCCTGCGCTTCAACGCGGGTGGCCAGTTCATCAAGCTGCGTGACAGGGTCGTGCAGGGCATCGCACATTTCAATCTGCACATTAAACAGGTCGAGCAGCAGGCGGTTGCCGTTGGTGAGATAGTTTTCCGCACGGGTGCCAATCGGGTTTTCCAGCAAGGCCACACAGTGCAGTCCCAGCTTCGCGGCGACGGCCGCGGTCTGACGGACGTGGTTCGACTGAATAGCGCCGGCGGTGATGAGCGTATCGGCCCCCTCACGCAGGGCTTCAGCGGCCAGAAACTCCAGTTTGCGCAGCTTATTACCGCCCATTGCCATTGGAGTCACATCGTCCCGTTTGATCAGTATGTCGCGGCCCAGGTAATCCGATAAGCGAGGTAGATATTCGAGCGGCGTCGGTGCGCCAATAAATTCCAGACGCGGATAACGCGTTAAGTTTTGCAATGACATGGATTCCCCCGGCGGGTCTGTTTGATCTGTTATTATTTATTATGCACGTAGATCGGCAGGAAATAAAAAAGGCGCTGAATAAGCGCCTTTTTCTGAGCAAATACTTATTGGGTGACGTCTGCGCCGAACCACTTCTCAGAGAGTTTCTTCAGCGTGCCATCTTTCTGCATATCGGCAATCGCGCCATCGATGGCTTTCACGAGGTCTTCATTGTCTTTACGCACGGCAACACCGGATTCCTGACGGGAGAACGCGTCACCGGCCACTGCCAGGGTGTCTTTGGTTTTCTTCACCAGATCCAGCGCAGCAAGACGGTCAACAAGGATGGCGTCGATACGGCCTACGCGCAGATCCTGGTATTTAGTCGGGTCATCATCATAAGTGCGGATATCCACGCCCTGTACGTTCTGGCGCAGCCACTCTTCATAGTTAGTGCCCAGACCAACCCCCACTTTCTTGCCTTTCAGGTCGGCGGCGGTTTTGATGCTGCCTTCATTCCCTTTCTTCACCAGCGCCTGAATACCTGAGACGGTATAAGGCGTCGAGAAGTCATACTTCTTCTTACGCTCGTCAGAGATGGTGACCTGGTTTATCACCACGTCGATACGTTTAGAGTCCAGCGATGCCAGCATCCCGTCCCACTTGGTCGGCTTCAGCGAGGCTTTGACCCCGAGATGCTTCGCCAGCTCCTCGGCAAACTCCACTTCAAACCCGGTCAGTTTACCGTCGTCACCCTGGAAGCTAAACGGAGGATAAGTACCTTCCAGCCCAACCAACAGCGTACCGCGCTCTTTGACTTTATTTAACAGACCTTCGGCGGCGAAGGTTTTGACACTCATACCCGCAACCAGCGCCACGGCCATAACACCCATCAGCGCCTGACGACCCAGAAGTGCTAATTTCATAAGTACCCCGATATAGTGGAATTTTGACTGTAGTGTAGGGCGTTTGGCCCACAGGTCAAACACGACTGCGCTACATGTTATTCATTTTTAATATATATCAGAAGTTGTCTCGAGGAGGACTTTCTGCTTCTGCACCGCCGGCATTTGCGCCTTAAACTGTGCATATTTACGCAGCGCAATTCGGTAGTTGTTGGTGCTGGTGACGGGCAGCCACGGCTCCAGATTTTCATCCAGTAAACCGCTCTTCAGCAGATCGCGAGAAATCGCTTGTGTGGTCAGATGCTGGCCAAGACGACGCAGGCGCACGACATATTCGCGGACCGTGCCGTGGCTCATCTCGGTTTGCTCAAACAGGAACTGTTTGAAGCCGATGATATCAAAAAAGTCGCTCTGTTCTTTGCAGTGAAGATCGCCGCAGAAACGACATAACGCCACCCACTCTTTCTGCTCTTCTTGCCACGCGGCTTCGTCCATCAAAGTATCGAGGCGGGAAATCGCAATCTTGTTCACGATTTCACCGCGACGAACCAGCGTGATGCGGTCGAGCAATTTATGGCAATGGGCGCAATGCGTCTGGCTGTGTTTAAAGTCTTTCAGATAGCGGCTTAAAGGCCGTCTTTTAGATTGCTGCACCGTCATGATAACTCCTGGTTGTCAATACGTTGTGCGGCACTTTTCGGATGAAATGAATCACCTATAACTTACCCAGTTTGGTACGTAAGCGTTTAATGGCCTGACTGTGCAGCTGACTTACCCGTGACTCCCCGACTTCCAGTACCGCGCCAATCTCTTTGAGATTGAGCTCTTCCTGGTAATAGAGCGTCAACACCAATTGCTCACGTTCCGGTAAAGCTTCTATCGCTTCCATTACGCGCTGGCGTAAATTGCCTTCAAGTAATTGGTGTAACGGGTTTTCCTGCTGATGATCTTCAGTCACGAGCTCGATGCTATCGCCATGCTCTTCACGCCACTCGTCATAAGAGAAGAGTTGGCTATTATTGGTATCGAGCAACATCTGGCGATATTCGACAACAGCAATACCCAGACGCTCCGCCACTTCGGTTTCGGTTGCGTTACGTCCAAGCTCCTGTTCCAGCTGTCCCATCGCCTGCGCCACTTCGCGTGCGTTACGTCGGACGCTGCGCGGCACCCAGTCCCGGCTGCGCAGTTCGTCCAGCATCGCACCACGAATACGCTGTACTGCGTAAGTAGTAAATGCCGTTCCTTGCAGAGCGTCGTACCGGTCAACTGCATTCAATAACCCGATACCGCCCGCCTGTAGCAGATCGTCCAGTTCCACGCTCGCCGGCAACCGCACCTGTAGGCGCAATGCTTCGTGACGCACTAGTGGTACATAACGTTGCCACAGCGAGTGTTTATCCATTACACCTTCAGCGGTATAGAGTGAATTCACGATAAACAGCCCTGCGTTAATTGAGTTATCGGCATGATTATCCGATTCTGCAGGGCGTTCAATTGGATGAATAGTGGGTGAAATGAGGGGTTATTTAGGGGTTACGGGTCTCGCTCTGTATTCCTGGAAGTTATGGTAATAATATATTCAGGCAATCCAGCCTACACTCTGGGATACTCTTGGCACAGCACCTAAAACTCTCAGTGGGTTTTGCTTCAAATAATTTTACTATCTCCATAATGAGTAAGATAACCTAGGTTCGGGGATAGTACCGATCCGGTGTGAGGATTTTTTAATGGCCTAACACCGTTTGATCGGCACCGCGCTGAATACCTCAGCGATCTACCCCCCCACAACAATTAAATAGTTTGTGTCGGCACCTGGAGCTGGTAGAAACAAGGGCAAAATATCATCAATGTTTTGTTAACTTTTCTGAGTAAATCAGCGTTAAGCCGCTTCAGTTGGAACAATCCATCTGAGCGGCCGGGCGTTTTCTACAGGCAAAAAGTAAGGGACTCAAAAATAGGCGCCTTACTGGCATGACTAAAATGCAACGTACTGATACTTATCAAGCATTTTCATTAATTCTTCAACATCTATCTCTGGCTTGATTTTAAAGGCGCCAGCACTCTCTACTTTCTCTTGCACATCAAGGAAAGTGAGCACAGGATGATAATCAGGACGATTCCAGAAATCATGGATAAAGATGACGGTATCATCAATATTCTTTTGCTGAGCAAGCGTCTGTCTTATCGCATTCAACGTACAAGCCACGCGGAAACGGCCATCCACCAGGATTAGGTCAAATGCCTTATCATGCTGCATAATAGCCTGGCTATAGCGCGGGAATTTATCACGATTATCATCATTAACTGGATAACCCCATTCCTTCGTTGGGCCAATATTGACATAATCTACTTTACAAAGCGGGCCGACTTCTTTTTTAAGGGTATCAACCCAAAACTTGTCGCTTTCCACACCATAAACTTCTACGTTATGACGCGTCGCCAGTTTAGTTGAATCGCCGCTACCAAATTCATAATAAGCTTTTGAACGTTTAAGATATGACTCAAAAAGCGAGGTCTCTCGCGCCGTCATACGCGGATTATCTGGAATAATGTCGCTACTCGTGGCTTCCCGGGCACCTTCTTTCCCTTTAAGGCTTATCAAATAATGCTCCGCACGCTCAAGGGAGGTGACTTCCAGTGTTGAATAGACCACATCTTTAAGGTCGTAAACAGCATGCATAATAAACGCCAGTTTCTCACGCTGCCCCTCGCTCATTGCCGCGAGGCGATCTGCATTCGGCAACCAAAGCCCCCGCGCTGCCACCATCTGTGAAGAGGATAACGCCACCTGATTCTTCTTCGTACTAACCTGTGCAAATTCAAAATCCTGGAAAGCATGAAAATAGAAGCCCAGCGCTTTTAGCGCAGCGCTAATATCATTGAGTGCCAGCTGTTCTTCATGCGTATCGCTAAATGGCAGACGAATATCAATCACCAGGCATTCACTTAACAAACGTTGACCGTATTTAAATACCTGGGCAATATCAAATTTATTATCTAACACCAGCCACTCGAGTGAATCCAGACCATGAATGGCATCAAGTTTAGAACTCTGGGCTAAAATCTCGGTGACAATTTGCTTATCAGATATTACGCCAGAAATATTTTCCACTGCACCTAATGGTTTGAGATCGCTACTGTAAACATTATCCAGGCAGATGTAGACGGGGACCGGCTTCCCATCCCCCAGAGCATGCATCTGGATATGTTGAATATTTTTTCGGCGTAGTGGGAATTTATTTTCTGCAACACTGCCCACTACATCCATAATGATAAAATAGAATGTGTCCAGATCGGCCAGATAAATAAATTTATTTCCGGTTACAAAGCTGCCACCGTAATCCATCATAAATATTTTTCCTTCCATCTGGAACTGGAAGTCGTTAACGTTTGGTGAACCCGCAGCACTCCCTTGCTCCGGCGCGTACTGCAATTCAACAGCTTGCCGGTCATCGTGGAAATAGGGGGGTGCGTCATTGCTAAGCGTAAGTGCTTCTGGCTGCTTCCCTTCACAGTAGCGCTGCCATATCGCACGCATAGCATCCGTAAAATGTTTCGCAAAACGCTGGCCATCGCATACCGGCGAGGCCAGTAAAATATCACGTAAATTGCTGCGGATAATGTTCAGACTATCCAGGTCCTGGGTTATGCCAACGCAAATGTTGATATATTGCTCCCAGTCACCGGCAATCAGTTCCTGTAAACCCGCATTGACCAGGTGAGAGGCTGAATGTCGTCCAGCAAAAGTTGGCCCTGGCAGAGTTACAACCGGAACACCCATCGCCAAAGCTTCGCAAGTGGTTAATCCCCCGGAATAGGGCCAGGGATCGAGCGCAATATCAACGTCGTTATAGCTTGCCAGCAGCTCTCTGTGCGGTGATGAACCTTCAATTCTCACACGCTCACGGCTGATACCCTCCATCTCGAGTTTGCTGAGCACCTGCTCCCTGAGTGGTTCGCTTTCAAAATTAAAACTCTTTAAAAACAGGCGGGAATATGGTACCTGATGCAGAAGTGCAGCCCACTGCGCCAGAAGCACATCGTTAATCTTTGAGGCGTTGTTAAAGCAGCCGAAGGTAATATATCCCTTGCTATTCACCGGTGCAGCACTTACCGGCGGCAAATAAAAAGGCGGATCGTAACAAATATAGTCGTCCGGCATACGAATCAGTTTCTCAGTGTAAAGCGCATCCGCCTCTTCCGGCGTTTCTATGTTATCACTGAGCAAATAGTCCATAGTTTCAAGCCCGGTACTGCTTATTAGCCCACCAACCCATTTAATCTGCAGCGGTGCGGGGGCCATTAGCATAGTCTGCATCTGGCTGTTTTCGTTATAGCCGTTCAGATCGAACAGGATATCTATCTCATCTTCGCGGATAAGGGTATCCAGCTCCCCGGAGCTCATATTTTTGATAATCTGCCATTTGGCACATATACGCTTAATGCGGTGAGTAATATGATCTTCTTTATCATTAGTACTATAGGCATAGAATTCAAACTGTGAATCAGCAACCTTTGCCAAGCCGATAGTAATCATATTACCAACCGGATGAACACGCAGGCCGTCAGAGATCAGACCAATACGCAGACGCTTATTCGCGGTTTTATTTTTTGCGGCGGCGCGAGAAATGACTTTTGGCCTGAACTTAGTCTGCCAGGCTTTGCATAATGCCAGCAGTTGCTCTGCGGTTATTTCTGGATGGTAATGCAAACCAACAATACGGTTAAAGTAAGGGGTAGGATTGTCCCGAACTAGTGTGGCGCTTTTACTATATACCGTTTCCATTTCAACAAACTGACCGAGCGATAGTTTCACCATCCCAAGGTTATTCCAGTGTGCCCAGTTTTTCGGTTCTTTCTTTACTAACTGCTGATACACCTCACCGGCCTGATCATATTTTTTTAGCTTCCACAATATCCTGGCCTGCAGTTCACATATTTGAGTGTTGCCGCGGCACTCGTCGCTAAAGCTGACGGCTTCATTTATGTCACGGCAGGCCTCATCCAGTCGGCCACTGCTATACAGCAGTTCGCCCTTCGCGTAGACCGCCTCAGTATAATATGACGCTATCGTCAGGGCTTTATTCAGACAGTTTTCAGCCTCAGTAAGTGTCTCCAGACGCTGGTGCGCTTTTGCCATCAGCACCCATAACAATGGGTTCTCCTCATCCTTTTCTATCAACTCCTCAAGGAGCTGACGCGCTCTGGCAGGTTGCGTGGGCAGCCATTCCGCCGCTAGGCGAATTTTTTCCTTAGTCGAGCTGTCCATTTTTTTACCGGGGGTAGAGGTAACGAGCGACTTTTTCATAATACACACTGATTCCAGGTTAAGAGCAGAACCGCCAGGGATGGGCGACATTCATTAGTTATCCCAGTGTAAAAAAGACAAAAAAAAATAACGGGTACAATACCCGTTATTTTTTATGCTAATTACTGTGATTGCTGAGGCGATATTAACGCAGCAGGGACAGTACGGTCTGAGGAACCTGGTTTGCCTGAGACAGTACGGAAGTACCTGCCTGCTGCAGAATCTGCGCGCGGCTCATGTTAGACACTTCGGTCGCGTAGTCAGCATCTTCGATACGGCTCTTCGCAGCAGTGATGTTGGTCACAGTGCTATTTAGGTTGTTAACCGTAGATTCGAAACGGTTCTGGCTCGCACCCAGGCTTGAACGCAGGGAGTCAACATCAGAGATAGCTGTATCAATTGATGCCAGCAGGTCATCATTAACGGTAGCGCCCGCTGCTTTAGCTGCAACTGTCGGAACGGCTGGAGTATTACCGTTTGCTGGGGTACCAGGAACGGAAGCAACTGCATCAGTGAAGGTCAGGATACCAACGGTACCAGCAGCAGTTAACTTACCGGTAGAAGCTTCAGTAATATTGTTCATACCTGCAACACCTGTGAACAGGGTGCTGGAGTCGATTTTTTTCAGGGAAATACCGATGGTCTCGTTATCATTAGCGCCTACCTGAATGTTCAGAGTAGTATTGTTAGCCAGTACATTCACGCCGTTGAAGCTGGTCTGGCTAGAAACGCGGTTGATTTCTTTCAGGCGGTCAACAACTTCATTGTTGATGGAAACCAGGTCGTCTGCAGAATTGGTACCGTTGCTTGCCTGAACGGTCAGTTCACGGATACGCTGTAAGTTGGTGTTGATTTCGTTCAGTGCGCCTTCAGTAGTCTGAGCAACAGAGATACCGTCGTTTGCGTTACGCGCAGCCTGAGTCAGACCTTTAACCTGTGCGGTCATACGGTTGGCAATCGCCTGGCCAGCAGCGTCATCTTTTGCGCTGTTGATACGCAGACCAGAGGACAGACGCTCGATCGCAGTACCCAGGGAAGACTGAGATTTGTTCAGGTTGTTCTGAGTAGTCAGGGACAACAGGTTAGTATTGATAACTGCCATAATTTTAATTCCTTCAAAAATGGGTTTAGGTTTCGGTGCCTAACACTCACGGCGTCTCTCACCGTCAACAAGGTTATCGACGTCCCCCAAAAAGACTTTAGAATCAATTTTAAAAAAAATTCATCCGAATGATTTTAAAGGAATTATTTACACTATTATTTTTAAGTGTCGATTTTTTAACGCAAACACTGAGTGGATAGCGTCTCTTGTTTTCATCTTAGTACCCATGCCTTTTCAAGGCCTTTATAGGTACGCCATTGGTCAATCCACTTATTAGCCCACTCCGCTTATTGCTATTCCACGGATTATTTTTTTACCTGAGCCGTAAACTTTTGCCTCTATAAGCCGATAAAGAGTCCTGAACTACATACCGTCTTTTAAGGAAAACAGGCATGGCTACTATCACTAACCTCGGGGTAGGTTTTGCAGGACTCGGGGATTTGTACGATCAGTTAGAAACAGCAGAAAAAACCAAACTGACCACGATTACAACCCAACAAAATACCTATAACGCCCAATTGAGCGCTTATGGGAAACTGCAGAGTGCCATGACCAGCCTGCAAACTGCGACCGCTGCGCTGGCAAAAGCTGCGACCTGGAACTCAACCTCCGTCAGCAGCACGAACACCGCGTTTACGGCGACTACCTCGACAGAAGCCTCTACGGGCTCGTTCACGGTCAACGTCAATCAGATGGCGAAAGCGCAGGTGCTGACCAGCGGTTCAATCGGCAGCAACACTGAGCTGCTGGGTGAATCAACAGGAGCTACACGCACCATTACAATCACCCAGCCGGGCACACAAAAGCCGCTGGAAGTGGAACTGTCTGACACGGACACCACGCTGAGTGGTATCGCCAGCGCGATCAACAAAGCCAACGGCAACGTTTCCGCCAGCGTCGTCAAAGCGAAAGACGGTGACTACCGCCTGATGTTGACGTCGAAAGCTACGGGTACTGAAGGCCAGATGACCATTAAGGTCACCGGCGACGATACCTTACAGGAAGCGATTGGTTATAACTCCGCGGCCGGAACCGGTGCGCTGACCGTCCAGACAAAAGCGCAAAATGCCATCCTGGTGGTGAACGACATCACTATCGAGCGTCAGAGCAATACCATTTCTGATGCGCTGCCGGGCGTGACCTTTACGATTAAAGCCGAGAGTAAAGCAGACGAGACGCTGGATATTACCCGCGCAACCGATGGGAATCAGAAAGCTATTACCGATTGGGTAACCGCCTACAACTCGCTGCAATCCACTATCAACAGCGTCACCAAGTATGTGGCTGTGGATAAAGGTGAAGATCAGTCTAATAGTAACGGCGCTCTTGTTGGCGACGGTAACGTCCGCGGTATTCAATCACAATTACGTGGTCTGTTAACGGATGTGCAGACCGGCTCCGTGCAGATTATGGCGCAGCTGGGTATTACTCAGGACCCGCAGAAAGGTAGCGATGGGACTATGGGTAACCTGAAAATCGATGCGGATAAGCTGAAAAAAGCGCTGGCGGATAATCCGGACGCCGTACAGCAGTACTTTATTGGCGACGGTAAAACCACCGGTCTGGCAACCAAAATGAGCAGCACACTTGACTCCATGCTGAGCACAAGCGCCGGTAAAGCCGGTGTGATTCAGAACGCAAAAGATGGCATCAATAAAACGCTGAAAAGCCTGAGTGAGCGTTACGATGCGATGGAAGCCTCGATTGAAGCGACCATGGCGCGATATAAAGCGCAGTTTACCTCACTCGATGTATTGATGACCAAAATGACCAATACCACCAACTACCTGACCCAACAGTTCTCAAGCTCATCGTCGTAATGTTTAGGAGAGAATATGTATAACACCTCTGGTGTTCAGTCCTATCAGAAGATAGGAGTGGAAAGCGCAGTAATGAATGCCAGCCCACACCAGTTGATCGTCATGTTGTTCGATGGGGCGCACAGCGCCCTGGTTCGGGCCCGCCTGTTCCTCGAGGCTGGCCAGATGCCGGAGAAAGGGGAAGCCCTTTCCAAAGCCATCAACATCATCGATAACGGGTTAAAGGCAGGCCTGAATATGGAGGCCGGAGGCGAGTTGTCCGACAATCTCTCCTCTTTATACGAATATATGGTTCGTCGATTGTTACTGGCGAACCTGCATAACGACGTAGAGGCAATTGTTGAAGTTGAGGGGTTACTAAACAACATTGCGGATGCGTGGAAACAAATCGGCCCCAATGCGTCCTCCATTTCAGGATAATTTTGATGAATACTCCCAGCGCCGCTCTAAGTCACTGGCATGCCCTGCATGCCCAGAGTATTGCTATGCTGAATCTCGCCCATGTTGGTAAGTGGGATGAGTTAATCGAGCAGGAAATGCATTACGTTCAACTGGTGGAAAGCATCTCGCGTAACCCCATCACGTCATGCCCCCCCGCTCAGGTCGAGCAGGCGCGTTTTCTTCTGAAAAAGATTCTGGAAAACGAGCAAAAATTAAAAGAGATGTTAAAAACCCGGATGGATGAATTGCGTAACCTTATCGTTCAAACGGGCAAGCAACAATCTATTTCCACCGCTTATGGCAAACTCTCTGGCAATATTCTTTATCCAGAAAGCCTGACCCGCGACACCCAATTATGATTTCTTCATCCATACTCCAGAGGTCTGCCTAACGGCTTCTGGAGCACGGATGATGAAAAACCCCACCCTGTTACAACTCTTTCACTGGTATTACCCCGACGGCGGAAAACTCTGGTCTGAAGTAGCCGAACGTGCTGACGGTCTCAATGACATCGGCATCAATATGGTCTGGCTGCCTCCGGCCTGTAAAGGCGCCTCTGGCGGCTATTCCGTAGGCTATGACACCTACGACCTGTTCGATCTCGGTGAGTTTGACCAGAAAGGCTCGGTCGCGACCAAATACGGTGATAAAGCCCAACTCCTCGCCGCCATCGATGCGCTGAAACGCAACGAGATTGCCGTTCTGCTTGATGTTGTGGTGAACCACAAAATGGGTGCCGACGAGAAAGAACCGGTCCGCGTGCAGCGAGTGAATGAGCAGGATCGTACCCAGATCGACGATGAGATTATTACCTGCGAAGCCTGGACCCGTTATACCTTCCCCGCCCGCGCCGGGCAGTACTCGCGTTTTATCTGGGATTACAAATGCTTCAGCGGCGTGGACCATATCGAAAATCCGAGTGAAGACGGCATCTTCAAAATCGTTAACGACTATACCGGCGAAGGGTGGAACGACCAGGTTGACGATGAAATGGGCAACTTCGACTATTTGATGGGTGAAAACATCGATTATCGTAACCGCGCCGTGACGGAGGAGATCAAATACTGGGCGCGCTGGGTCATGGAGCAGACCGGCTGCGACGGCTTCCGGCTCGACGCGGTGAAACACATTCCGGCGTGGTTTTATAAAGAATGGATTGAGCACGTTCAGGAAGTGGCGCCAAAGCCGCTGTTCATCGTGGCGGAGTACTGGTCTCACGAGGTAGATAAACTGCAGCAATATATCGATCAGGTTGAAGGTAAGACCATGCTGTTCGATGCCCCGCTGCATATGAAATTCCACGAAGCGTCGCTTCAGGGACGGGATTACGACATGAGTCAGATCTTTACCGGCACGCTGGTGGAAGCCGATCCCTTCCACGCGGTCACGCTGGTGGCTAACCACGATACCCAACCGCTGCAGGCGCTGGAAGCCCCGGTGGAAGCCTGGTTTAAACCTCTGGCGTATGCCCTAATCCTGCTGCGGGAAAATGGCGTCCCCAGCGTCTTTTATCCGGATCTCTATGGTGCCAGTTACGACGATACCGGCGGGGATGGCGAAACCTACCATGTTGATATGCCGGTCATTGAACATCTGGATAAACTCATTCTCGCCCGTCAGCGCTATGCACATGGGATCCAGACCCTCTGGTTCGATCATCCTAACTGTATCGCCTTTAGCCGCAGCGGCACGGAAGAAGATCCCGGCTGCGTAGTGGTACTGTCCAATGGCGATGAGGGAGAGAAAACAATCACCCTCGGCGAAAATTATGGCAACAAACAGTGGAAGGATTTTCTCGGTAACCGCGACGAGACCGTCATTACCGATGAAAGCGGCACCGGGGTCTTCACCTGCCATGGAGGCAGCGTCAGCGTGTGGGTGTTAGAAGAGGTGCTGTAGTAACGAGACCGGGTAGTGCTTGTGCCCTACCCGGCGCGGTTTTATGGCAGTTGGCTGGCGAGCGGCGCTTTCTCCAGCGCGTCAGCACACTCTACGGTAGGCCGGGTCACGCGTTCCAGCGTCATCCCATCGTACTCAAGCAGGCTGCCATCGCGTTCGAGAGAATAGATATCGAGCTTGCTGGTCACGTTGTAAAAATCATCTGAACGCAGCATGACTTTACCCGGTACCGCAATCACCCGTTGCCACTGGCGACAATCCAGCGTATCGCCCTGCGGAGTCACCACCAGGGAAGCGATGGCCTCCGGGCTGACCAGTTTGCTCTGTGGCCCTTTCGTCTGCCAGTAGCCCGCCAGACTGGCCGGAACCGGATGTTTAACCACATCCTGATAGTTATCAACCTGCACACATCCGCTTAAGGCCAGCAGCGCACCAATAATTGCTATTTTTTTCATCATCTTTCTCACATGAGAAGAAAAAAATATTGTGGCATTAAAGCGATGAGGCCGCCAGCCTGATAAAACCTAAACCTGCATGGACATGACGTCCTGATAGGCCTGCATCAGTTTATTACGGACCTGAATACCCATCTGCATCGACACAGAGGCTTTCTGCATGTCGGTCATCACGTCATTCAATGCTACGCCTGGCTCTCCCAGGGTGAACTTCTCTGCCTGGGTGCGGGCGGCAGACTGGGTTTCGCTAATGCGGTCCAGCGCGGCATGCAGCTGACCGGCAAAGCTCACGGTTGGCTGCACATCCGCCACGTTCTGATTACGGGCCGTCATTGCCGTTGCCTGCAACTGGCTGATAACGCCCTCAATACCCTGAATTGCCATGATTCTCCCCTGGATGGATTTTTACGCGCTCAAGAGTACCAGCCTGTCAATAAGATAAAGGCGCTAAATAGCGCGAAAAAACCAGGTTATTTGACGCATAGAAAATCCCGAATCATCAAATAATGACACAGCCATCAAATATGGAATTTTTGTCGTGTTTGCCGACCCGGGAGTCTGTTTTGTTTCTCTACACGAATAATGTAATCCACGAAGAGTCACGAGGTGCGCTATGAGTGCAACAGCAACAACAGCACCTCAAACTAAACCTCTCGAGTGGATGAGTCGCCTGCGCGCGAACCCAAAAGTACCGCTGATTGTCGCCGGTGCTGCTGCTATTGCTATCATTGTCGCCATGGTCCTGTGGGCCAAAGCCCCTGACTATCGCACCCTTTATAGCAACCTCTCCGATCAGGATGGCGGTGCCATCGTCACCCAGTTGACCCAAATGAACATCCCTTACCGCTTCGCTGATAATGGCGGTGCGCTGGAAGTTCCGGCAGACAAAGTTCATGAATTGCGCCTGCGTCTGGCCCAGCAAGGTCTGCCGAAAGGCGGCGCCGTGGGCTTTGAGTTACTGGATCAGGAAAAGTTTGGCATCAGTCAGTTCAGCGAGCAGGTCAACTACCAGCGTGCGCTGGAAGGTGAACTGGCCCGCACCATCGAAACCCTGGGGCCGCTGAAAAGCGCCCGCGTTCACCTGGCCATGCCGAAGCCATCGCTGTTTGTCCGCGAGCAAAAAGCCCCTTCTGCCTCCGTTACCGTAAACCTGGAGCCTGGCCGTGCGCTGGATGAAGGCCAGATCAACGCGGTTGTGCACCTGGTTTCCAGCGCTGTCGCCGGTTTACCGCCGGGCAACGTGACCCTGGTAGACCAGAGCGGGCACCTGCTGACTCAGTCCAATACCAGCGGTCGCGATTTGAATGATGCCCAGCTGAAATACGCCAATGATGTTGAAAGCCGCGTTCAGCGCCGCATCGAATCTATCCTCGGTCCTATTGTCGGTAACAGCAATGTCCACGCACAGGTCACCGCGCAGATCGACTTTGCTAATAAAGAGCAGACTGAAGAGCAGTATCGTCCGAACGGTGAAGCATCGCAGGCGGTAATGCGTTCACGTCAGGTTAACGAGAGTGAGCAGATTGGCGGCCCGAATGCGGGCGGCGTGCCGGGTGCGCTCTCTAACCAGCCTGCACCGGCCAACACTGCACCGATCACTACGCCGGCTCAGAACCAGCAGGGTCAGCAGAATAATCAGCAACAGACGACGTCAACGGCGGCGAATTCCGGCCCACGCAACAGCAGCCGTAATGAAACCACCAACTACGAAGTTGACCGTACGATTCGCCACACCAAACAGAACGTGGGCGACATCGAGCGTCTCTCCGTTGCCGTGGTGGTGAACTACAAAACCCTGCCAGATGGCAAACCCCTGCCGCTCACCGCAGAGCAGATGAAACAGATTGAAAATCTGACCCGCGAAGCGATGGGCTACTCCGAGAAACGTGGCGACACGCTCAACGTGGTCAACTCGCCGTTCAGCGCAACGGACGAAACAGGCGGTGAACTGCCGTTCTGGCAACAGCAGACGTTTATTGATCAGCTGATGTCTGCCGGTCGCTGGCTGCTGGTTCTGCTTGTCGCGTGGCTGCTGTGGCGTAAAGCCATTCGCCCACAGCTCAATCGCCGTGCAGAGGTTATCAAGGCACAGCAAGAGATGCTCACGCAGCGTGAAGAGACCGAAGAAGCGGTGGAAGTCCGCCTCAGCAAAGACGAGCAGCAACAGCAGCGTCGTGCTAATCAGCGCCTGAGCGCCGAGGTCATGAGCCAGCGTATTCGCGAAATGTCAGACAACGATCCGCGCGTCGTGGCGCTGGTCATTCGCCAGTGGATGAGTAACGAAGAACATGAGTAACATTTCCGGAACGGATAAAAGTGTCATCCTGCTGATGACCATCGGCGAGGATCGTGCGGCAGAGGTGTTTAAACACCTCTCCCAGCGCGAAGTTCAGATCCTCAGTTCAGCGATGGCGAATGTACGCCAGATCTCGAACAAACAGCTGACCGACGTGCTGGCCGAGTTTGAGCAGGAAGCAGAACAGTTTGCAGCGTTGAACGTCAATGCCAACGAATACTTGCGTTCAGTGCTGGTCAAGGCACTCGGCGAAGAGCGTGCCGCCAGCCTGCTGGAAGACATTCTCGAAACCCGCGACACCGCCAGCGGTATCGAAACGCTTAACTTTATGGAGCCGCAGAGCGCCGCCGACCTTATTCGCGACGAGCATCCGCAGATCATCGCCACCATCCTGGTTCACCTCAAGCGTGGCCAGGCGGCAGATATCCTGGCGCTGTTCGACGAACGTCTGCGTCACGATGTCATGCTGCGTATCGCCACCTTCGGCGGCGTGCAGCCTGCCGCACTGGCAGAGCTGACCGAAGTGTTGAACGGCCTGCTCGACGGCCAGAACCTCAAGCGCAGCAAAATGGGCGGCGTGAGAACCGCAGCCGAAATTATCAACCTGATGAAAACGCAGCAGGAAGAGGCCGTTATTTCGGCGGTGCGCGAGTTCGATGGCGAGCTGGCACAAAAAATTATCGACGAGATGTTCCTGTTCGAAAACCTGGTCGAAGTGGACGATCGCAGTATTCAGCGCCTGCTGCAGGAAGTGGACTCCGAATCGCTGCTTATCGCCCTCAAAGGGGCCGAACAGCCGCTGCGCGAGAAATTCCTGCGCAATATGTCCCAGCGTGCAGCCGATATCCTGCGCGACGATCTGGCCAACCGTGGTCCGGTACGTCTGTCTCAGGTGGAGAACGAGCAGAAAGCAATCCTGCTTATTGTTCGTCGTCTGGCCGAAACCGGCGAGATGGTAATTGGCAGCGGCGAGGATACCTATGTCTAACGAACTGCCGTGGAAGGTCTGGACACCGGATGACCTCGCCCCTCCCCTCGCGGAGTTTGTGCCTGCCGTAACGGCGACAGAGACGCCCGACGGCGAAGAGACCGACGTGCCCGAGCTTAGCGAAGAAGAGCTTAAGGCGCAGCAGTTAGCGCAGATCCAGATGCAGGCCCACGAGCAGGGTTATACCGCGGGCATGAACGAAGGCCGCCAGCAAGGGCACGACAAGGGTTACCAGGAGGGTCTGGCTCAGGGGCTGGAGCAGGGTCTGGCGCAGGCGCGTCAACAGCAAGCGCCTCTTCACGCCCGTATGCAGCAGCTGGTGAGCGAATTCCAGCATACGCTGGATGCGCTGGACAGCGTCATTGCCTCACGCCTGATGCAGATGGCGCTGGAAGCCGCGCGTCAGGTTATCGGCCACACGCCGCCGGTAGACAACTCGTCGTTGATAAAACAGATTCAGGGTCTGCTCCAGCAGGAGCCGCTGTTTAGCGGTAAGCCGCAGCTGCGCGTCCATCCGGACGATCTGCAGCGAGTGGAAGAGATGCTGGGTGCCACGCTTAGCCTGCACGGCTGGCGTCTGCGTGGCGACCCGACGCTGCATCACGGGGGCTGTAAAGTCTCTGCGGATGAAGGCGATCTTGATGCCAGCGTCGCTACCCGCTGGCAGGAGCTGTGCCGTCTGGCAGCGCCGGGAGTCGTCTGATGACCGCGCGCCTCACTCGCTGGCTCACCACGCTGGATAATTTCGAAACGAAAATGGCGCAGCTGCCTTCGGTTCGTCGTTACGGTCGTCTGACCCGCGCTACCGGCCTGGTGCTGGAAGCGACCGGCCTGCAATTGCCGCTGGGCGCCACCTGTATTATTGAACGTCAGGACGGTGCCGATATCCGCGAAGTTGAAAGCGAAGTGGTCGGTTTTAACGGCCAGCGGCTATTCCTGATGCCGCTGGAAGAAGTCGAAGGCGTTCTCCCCGGCGCCCGCGTTTACGCCAAAAGTTTAACCGGTGACGGTCTGCAAAGTGGCAAACAGCTGCCGCTCGGGCCGGCGCTGCTCGGTCGCGTACTGGATGGCGCAGGTAAACCGCTCGACGGCCTGCCTGCTCCAGATACCACCGAAACCGGGGCCCTGATCACCGCCCCCTTCAACCCATTACAACGTACGGCGATCGAGCATGTGCTGGACACCGGCGTGCGTCCAATCAACGCCTTGCTGACCGTCGGCCGTGGTCAACGTATGGGGCTCTTTGCGGGCTCGGGTGTCGGTAAATCGGTGCTGCTGGGCATGATGGCCCGCTACACCCAGGCCGATGTGATCGTGGTGGGGTTAATCGGCGAGCGTGGCCGCGAAGTCAAAGATTTCATCGAGAACATTCTCGGTGCAGAGGGGCGCGCCCGCTCGGTGGTGATTGCCGCCCCGGCCGATGTGTCTCCCCTGCTACGCATGCAGGGTGCCGCCTATGCCACCCGTATCGCCGAAGATTTTCGTGACCGCGGTCAGCACGTACTGCTGATCATGGACTCCCTCACCCGCTACGCCATGGCGCAACGTGAAATCGCCCTGGCGATTGGCGAGCCGCCGGCCACTAAAGGCTATCCGCCGTCGGTGTTTGCCAAACTCCCGGCGCTGGTAGAGCGTGCCGGTAACGGCATCACCGGTGGGGGCTCCATCACCGCGTTTTATACGGTCCTGACCGAGGGTGATGACCAGCAGGACCCTATTGCCGACTCCGCGCGCGCCATCCTTGATGGGCACATCGTGTTGTCGCGCCGCCTGGCCGAGGCGGGTCACTATCCGGCCATTGATATCGAAGCGTCAATCAGCCGTGCGATGACCGCGCTGATTAGCGAGAAGCATTACGCCCGCGTGCGTAACTTCAAACAGTTGCTCTCCAGCTTCCAGCGTAACCGCGATCTGGTCAGCGTCGGGGCCTATGCCAAAGGCAGCGACCCGATGCTCGACAAAGCGATTGCGCTCTGGCCACAGCTGGAGGCCTATCTGCAACAAGGTATTTTTGAAAAAGCTGACTGGGAAGATTCGATTCAGGCTCTGGAGCATATTTTCCCGCAGGTGTAACAGAGGTAGAGGGCGAAGGTCATGGCACAAAATAGCGCATTAACGACGCTGAAAGATCTGGCCGAAAAAGAAGTTGATAACGCCGCACAACAACTCGGCGCTATGCGTCGCGGCTATCAGCAGGCTGAGGAGCAGCTAAAAATGTTGATCGACTATCAGCATGAGTATCGCTCCAACCTCAACAACGATATGACACAGGGCATCGGCAGCCAGCGGTGGATCAACTATCAGCAGTTTATCCAGACGCTGGAAAAGGCGATCGATCAGCATCGCCAGCAGCTTGACCAGTGGAACCAGAAAGTCGATACGGCGCTCAATTTCTGGCGAGAGAAAAAACAGCGGTTACAAGCCTGGCAAACCCTGCAGGAGAGACAAGTGGCCGCCGCGACTCTGGCCGAAAACCGCCTTGATCAGAAAAAAATGGATGAGTTTGCCCAGCGCGCTTCAATGAGGAAACCTGAATGATCACACTGCAACAACTGCTCTCAAGCGATACCGACCTTACCGGCGGTGCGCTGGGCGGTAAAGCCGCCGACGGCGGGCAAGATTTTCTTGCTCTGCTGGCGGGTGCATTAACCGATGCGAAAGCGCAGGGCAAAGAGACGCCGCTGACGCTTAGCGATCTGCAGGCGGCAGGCGACAAACTGTCGAAAGCAGCGCTGTTAAAAGGCGACGAAAGCCTGGATGCCAGCGCCCTGAGCGATCTGCTGGCAAGTAAAGAGAGTAAATTCACTGACGATAGCGTCCAACAGGGCACGCTGCAGGGGCTGGTCTCTGGCTTAATGCCAGCGGCTAAAACCGACGTGCTGAAGACGCTGACGCAGGCGGTTAAAGAGGCCGATAGCAAAAGCGAGCTGAGCGATGAAGAGCTGGCGGGCCTGAGCGCCCTGATGGCGATGCTGCCGCATCAGCAGCAGGCCAGCACCATCGCCGCGCCGAAAGCGGTGAGCAGCGACGCCATTGCTGTTCAGGTTCCGCTGACAGGAGCGAGCGCCGGACGTCAACCTGCGCTGGAGACCGACGCCCAGCGCACCGGTAAACAGGTTGCTCAGGATCCGACCGTAGCGCTCCCGGGCAATAATCAGCTCTCCCCAACCGTAGCGGCGGTCGCTACGAAGCACGAGGTGGATAGCACCCCTTCTCCGACGGTATCTGGCACGCCAGCAGCCAGCATCGCCCCCGTACTGAATACCGCCAACGCCGCGCAGCCAACCCTGGTTGCCGCGCCGGTGGTCAGTGCGCCGCTGGGCAGCCATGACTGGCGCCAGAGCGTCAGTCAGCACATCACCCTGTTTACCAAAGAGGGGCTGCAGAGCGCCGAGCTGCGTCTGCACCCCGAAAATCTGGGTCAGGTGCAGATTTCACTTAAACTGGATGATAACCAGGCGCAGTTGCAAATGGTGTCAGCGCACAGTCACGTGCGGGCCGCACTGGAAGCCGCCATTCCAGTTCTGCGTACCAACCTGGCTGAAAGCGGTATTCAGCTTACCCAAAGCAGCGTGAGCAGCGAGAGCTTTGCCGGACAGCAAAATGCCTCGTCGCAGCAGCAGGGACAGGCTTCCCGCTCTGGTCATCAGGGTGGTTTTAATGAAGAGAGCGATGAGATTCTGCCAACCCCGGCCACCTTGCAGTCTGCCGCCCGCGGTAATGGTGCGGTAGACATCTTCGCCTAAACGCCAGAGGTAGCGTGATTATCCTCGTCTTTTCCACGCTTTGACGCGGTAAGGACACGGGATAATCACTTTATTAGCAGTACCCGAAACAGGAAGCTCGTATCAGATGACTGACTCCGCTATCAGCAAAAAAAGTAAGCGTTCCATCTGGATCCCGCTGCTGGTGTTGATTACCCTCGCCGCCTGCGCGACCGCCGGTTATAGCTACTGGCGCATGAACAAGGCACCGACAGAAAAAGTAAAAGAAGAGATTCCGCCGCCACCTGCGCCGGTCTTCTTTGCGCTGGATACCTTTACCGTCAATCTGGGAGACGCAGATCGCGTCCTCTATGTCGGTATCACGCTGCGTCTGAAAGACGAAGCGACCCGCACACGTCTGAGCGAATATTTGCCAGAAGTGCGTAGCCGTCTGCTGTTGCTGTTCTCCCGTCAGGACGCATCACAGCTCGCGACCGATGAAGGTAAGCAAAAACTGGTAGACGCTATTAAGCAAACGCTGGCCGTACCGCTGGTATCTGGCCAACCTAAGCAGGAAGTCACTGACGTTCTGTATACAGCCTTCATTCTGCGGTAAAGACATGGGCGATAGTATTCTTTCTCAGGCTGAAATCGATGCGCTGCTCAATGGCGACAGCGATAAGAGCGATGATCCAACGCCAGGGATAGCGGGTGAGAGCGATATTCGCCCCTATGACCCGAATACTCAGCGTCGCGTAGTACGTGAACGTCTGCAGGCGCTGGAGATTATTAACGAACGTTTTGCACGTCAGTTCCGTATGGGGCTGTTTAACCTGCTGCGTCGTAGCCCGGATATCACCGTTGGCGCGATCCGCATTCAGCCGTATCACGAGTTTGCCCGTAACCTGCCGGTGCCGACCAACCTCAACCTGATTCATCTGAAACCGCTGCGCGGTACAGGTCTGGTGGTCTTCTCGCCGAGCCTGGTGTTTATCGCGGTCGATAACCTCTTCGGCGGTGATGGGCGTTTCCCGACGAAGGTCGAAGGCCGTGAGTTCACCCATACGGAGCAGCGAGTCATTAACCGCATGCTGAAGCTGGCGCTTGAAGGCTACAGCGATGCCTGGAAGGCGATTCACCCGCTGGAAGTGGAGTATGTGCGTTCGGAGATGCAGGTGAAATTCACCAACATCACCACCTCGCCTAACGATATCGTCGTGAATACCCCGTTCCATGTGGAGATCGGCAACCTGACCGGCGAGTTCAATATCTGTCTGCCGTTTAGCATGATTGAGCCGTTGCGCGAAGTGCTGGTCAACCCGCCGCTGGAAAACTCTCGTCATGAAGACCAGAACTGGCGTGAGAACCTGGTGCGTCAGGTGCAGCACTCACAGCTGGAGCTGGTGGCGAATTTTGCTGATATCTCAATGCGGTTATCCCAGATTCTGAAATTACAACCCGGCGATGTTCTGCCGATAGAAAAGCCCGATCGCATCATTGCCCATGTGGATGGCGTACCCGTCCTGACCAGCCAGTACGGCACAATCAACGGTCAATACGCGTTACGAGTAGAGCACTTGATCAACCCGATTTTGAATTCGCTGAATGAGGAACAGCCCAAATGAGTGATATGAACAATCCGTCCGATGAAAACAGCGGAGATATGGACGATCTGTGGGCTGAGGCGTTAAGCGAACAAAAAGCACCGGCCAGCAAAAGCGCGGCGGATGCGGTATTCCAGCAGCTGGGTGGCGGCGATGTTAGCGGCACCCTGCAGGATATCGATCTGATTATGGATATCCCGGTCAAGCTGACCGTTGAGCTGGGTCGTACCCGCATGACCATCAAAGAGCTTCTGCGTCTGACGCAGGGTTCCGTCGTGGCGCTGGAAGGCCTTGCCGGTGAGCCGCTGGATATTCTGATCAACGGTTACCTGATAGCCCAGGGTGAAGTGGTGGTGGTTGCCGATAAATATGGCGTGCGTATCACCGACATCATTACCCCGTCTGAACGTATGCGTCGTTTGAGCCGTTAAGATGACGACACAGGCCACCGTATCACAGCCCTCTGCAGTTCCAGGCTCGCCGCTGTTGCAGGTGAGCGGTGCGCTGCTGGGGATTATCGCGTTTATCCTCGTGGTGGCCTGGCTGGCAAAACGCGTGGGTCTGGCCGGTAAAAACGCCGGCGCACGTGGCCTGAAGCTCAGCGCCAGTACCTCGCTGGGTCCGCGCGAACGCGTGGTGATTGTTGAGGTTGAAGATGCCCGGCTGGTGCTGGGCGTTACGGCGTCAAACATCCAGGTTCTGCACAAATTGCCGCCTGCGCCCGTTTCCACCGACGCAGCCGCAGAAGTTCCGGCGGATTTCCAGTCCGTTATGAAGAGTTTGCTTAAGCGTTCCGGGAGATCCTGATGCACCGTTTGTTATCCCTTACGCTTGCAGGCCTTGCGCTGTTTGCTCCTTCCGTATATGCCCAGTTGCCCGGTCTGATCTCCACCCCGATGGCAGGCGGCGGCCAGAGCTGGTCGCTACCGGTACAGACGCTGGTTTTCATCACCTCGCTGACCTTTATTCCGGCTATTTTGCTGATGATGACCAGCTTCACTCGCATCATCATCGTTTTTGGTTTACTGCGTAACGCCCTCGGCACCCCGTCGGCACCACCCAACCAGGTGCTGCTGGGGCTGGCGCTTTTCCTGACCTTTTTCATTATGTCGCCGGTCATCGACAAGATTTATACCGACGCGTATCAGCCCTTCAGCGAAGAGAAAATCTCCATGCAGGAAGCGCTGGATAAAGGCGCCCAGCCACTGCGTGAGTTTATGCTGCGTCAGACCCGTGAAGCGGATCTGGCTCTCTTTGCGCGTCTGGCTAACGCCGGCCCAATACAGGGACCAGAAGCCGTCCCTATGCGCATCCTGTTGCCAGCCTACGTGACCAGTGAGCTGAAAACGGCTTTCCAGATTGGCTTTACCATTTTTATTCCGTTCCTGATTATCGACCTGGTGATCGCCAGCGTACTGATGGCTCTGGGTATGATGATGGTGCCTCCGGCGACCATTGCCCTGCCCTTCAAGCTGATGCTGTTCGTCCTGGTGGACGGCTGGCAGCTGCTGGTGGGCTCGCTGGCACAGAGTTTCTACAGTTAAGGGGCGGCCATGACACCCGAATCGGTAATGATGATGGGCACGGAGGCGATGAAGATTGCGCTTGCCGTTGCCGCCCCGCTGCTGCTGGTGGCGCTGGTAACAGGTCTGATAATCAGTATCCTGCAGGCCGCCACCCAGATTAACGAAATGACCCTCTCCTTCATCCCGAAAATTATCGCTGTCTTCGTGGCGATGATTATCGCGGGTCCGTGGATGCTAAACCTGCTGCTCGATTACATGCGTAATCTCTTCAGCAACATTCCGTACATCATCGGCTAGCACAGGCGATGCTGCACTTCACCAGCGACCAGTGGATCCACTGGCTTAGTCTCTACTTCTGGCCGCTGCTGCGGGTGCTGGCGCTGATCTCAACGGCGCCTATTCTCAGTGAACGCTATATTCCAAAGCGGGTGAAGATTGGCCTCGGGTTTATGATTACGCTTATCATCGCCCCGTCGTTGCCCCCCGTTGAGGTGCCCATTTTTTCTGCCGGGGCGCTCTGGCTGGCGTTACAGCAAATTCTGATTGGCGTGGCCATCGGCTTTACGATGCAGTTTGCCTTCGCCGCGGTACGTACCGCAGGGGAAGTCATCGGGCTGCAGATGGGGCTCTCCTTCGCCACCTTCTTCGATCCCGGCAGCCATCTGAATATGCCGGTACTGGCCCGCATTATCGATATGCTGGCGATGCTGTTGTTCCTCACCTTTGACGGGCATCTGTGGCTCATCTCAATGCTGGTAGATACCTTCCATACGCTGCCAATTGGCGGCAACCCCGTTAACAGCAACGCCTTTATGGCGCTTACCCGCGCCGCCGGGATGATCTTCCTTAACGGTCTGATGCTGGCGCTGCCCATCATTACGCTGCTACTCACGCTTAACCTGGCGCTGGGTCTACTCAATCGTATGGCACCCCAGTTGTCAGTCTTTGTGATTGGTTTTCCGCTGACTCTGACGATTGGCATACTGCTTATTTCGCTGTTAATGCCATTTATTGCGCCATTCTGCGAACACTTATTTGGTGAAATATTCAATCTCTTAGCCGATATAGTAAGCGAAATGCCAGCAAATACTAACCCGTAATTTTTATATTGTCTTTCTGAGGATATTCCTAAAATATTTTTAGAAAAACATCTTCCAGGATATATCTGGTGCGGTTTATTTGTTTTTATGCTCCTCACATTCCTCAACATTTACTTTACTTTGAGAAGATTCCTGGCAAATTATACGTAACTTTACGAGATAGTGAGTTCGCCTGAAAGTCCTTGTAATGCTCACAGGTTATTAGTTATTTCCATCCCGTATGGCTGTTTTGAGCTCTCAGGCTGGTGGTGAATTATCGTTACGCATTGAGTGAGGGTATGCCATGTCAACGATCATTATGGATTTATGCAGTTACACCCGGCTAGGGTTAACCGGGTACCTGGCTAGCAGAGGGGTAAAAAAGAGAGAAATCAACGACGTACACTCCGTTGACGAACTTGAAGCCGCTTGTGATGAATTGAAGCCAGGTGTGGTGTTTATTAATGAGGACTGTTTCATACACGATCCCGCTAACAGTCAGCAAATAAAGCAAATCATTAATCAGCATCCGAAAACTATGTTTATAGTTTTTATGGCGATAGCCAATATTCACTTCGACGAATATTTGCTGGTACGTCAGAATCTTCTTATAAGCTCGAAATCAATTAAGCCAGAATCTCTGGATGAACTTCTTGGCGATTATTTGAATAGAGCGATTAAGAATGTAGGAACAATTAATTTACCGACTTTATCATTAAGCCGTACTGAATCAAGTATGTTAAGAATGTGGATGGCGGGTCAGGGAACCATTCAGATATCTGACCAAATGAATATCAAAGCTAAAACGGTATCGTCACATAAGGGTAATATTAAAAGGAAGATTAAGACGCATAATAAGCAAGTGATCTATCATGTGGTACGTTTAACCGACAACGTGACCAACGGAATTTTCGTCAATATGCGTTAACCCTGTGCAATCTCTGGCTATGCCAGAGATTTTTATCTCTCCCCTTATCCGGGGCGGCCTCACTCCCTCTCGCAGCCTTTACTCATCGCGTTCAACAAAGATACCGTCGGGATGTCCCATCTCATTGAAGAACCAGATACCAAGCGGGTAATCCTCCAGCGAGACCAGATACATTGTCCCTTCATTAAAGGGTTCTACCGCCAGCACCACACCCGGGCGACGCGGCCCACCGTCCGTTTTTACCGTAACCCGATCGTTGACCTTCATACAATCCTCCTCTGGTTTTGAGCCAGTGTAGAACAAATTGCGTCTACTGGCAGTGCCCCTATGCACGATTGCCGCTTTTATCGGCAGTCTATACTTACGGGTGAATGCTTAAACGAGGTATATAAAATGAAGACCGCCAAAGAGTACAGCGACACTGCCAAGCGTGAAGTGAATATTGACGTCGATGCCCTGCTCGCCGCTATTAACGAGATCAGCGAAAGTGAGGTTAGCCGCATTGAGGGCGAGCCGGCACGGGTGATGGTGGATGGACGGGACTACCACACTTACCATGAACTGGCTGAAGCGTTCGAACTGGATATTCACGATTTTAGTGTGACGGAAGTGAACAGATAAAGCTGAAAAAAATCCCGGTCATGGGGTGACCGGGATTAAACTTGCTCATGCAAGAAGCACTTGAAAATTCGTTACACCAGGAAATCTGATGTCGGGGATTACCTTATCTGCAAATAATTTGCATGACAAGGAAATATCCTCTATCTGAATAGATGGTCTAAGTAACCTACATTTTGGTTATAAGTGTCAGGGCGCATGGCCTCTGGGTTTGATGGTAACGATCCCAATTACGGTCTTACGCATTGCGAATTTTTTTAAGATAAATCTTACTAACGTAGCTATTAACCCGGGAGACGCTATGCCTTCACTTCAGGATCCCTTGCTGATTTTCTCCGATCTCGACGGCACCTTGCTGGACATTCATACCTACAGCTGGGCGCCTGCCACCGACTGGCTTGAGAAGCTGCAAGAACATCAGATCCCGGTCATTCTGTGCAGCAGTAAGACCGCTGCTGAGATGCTGGCGATTCAGAGCGATCTGGGGTTAGATGGCCTGCCGTTTATTGCTGAAAACGGTGCGGTGATACAGCTGGACGCACGCTGGGATGACCACCCCGATGCACCAAGGTTAATTAACGGCGCCCCACACGAAGAGATCGTCAGCGTCATTAATCAACTGCGCGACCAGCAAGGATTCAAATTCACCAGTTTCGATGACGTTGAGGTCAAAGTCGTGGGTGAATGGACTGGCTTAACGCGGGAGAGAGCGACGCTGGCGCGCCTGCATGAGGCCTCAGTGACCCTGATTTGGCGCGACAGCGATGAGCGGATGGCGGCCTTTAGCGAGGCGCTGGACGCGGTGGGATTAAAGTTTGTCCAGGGAGCCCGCTTCTGGCACATCCTGGATGCCCGTGGTGGAAAAGATCAGGCCCTGCGCTGGCTGGCCGAACAGTACCGTTTGCGCGAAGGGGTCGCCCCCGTCACGCTGGGCCTGGGCGATGGCCCGAACGATGCTCCGCTTCTCGACAGTGTGGATTACGCGGTGGTGGTGAAAGGGATTAACCGACTCGGCGTCCCTCTGCAAAAAGATAGCCCTGAGCGGGTTTATCACACCCGTCAGGAGGGACCGGAGGGCTGGCGTGAAGGACTGGATCACTACTTCTCGTCCTGACTGATCACCCGGTTACGCCCGCGCTGTTTCGCCTGATAGAGCCGGGCATCGGCAATGGATTGCAGTTGTTCAAATTCGTAATTGCCTTTTTCTCCGGCGCAGCTCACCCCAATCGAGATGCTAATACGTACCGTCTGACTCTTTTGCACCAGAATCTCGCGTCGGTTAACCCGCGCCCGGATCCGCTCAGCCACCTGAGATGCCTGCGCAAGCGTAGTATTGGGTAATACCACGCAAAACTCTTCGCCCCCTACCCGGCCGGCCACGTCACTCTCCCGGAGCGTGCTGACAATCAACCCTGCGGTATGAATCAGCACTTTGTCCCCGGCCTGATGCCCGTAGCGGTCGTTAATACTTTTGAAATGGTCGAGATCCATCTGGATCACCGAGAAGGGCTGATTCTGTCTCTGACAGCCGGCGGCCAGCGTTTTGGCCTGCTCAAAGAGGGCACCCCGGTTATGCAGACGGGTCAGGGGATCATGCCAGGCCTGCCACTGTAAGGTGTGTTGCAGACTGTACATATTGCTCACCATACGGCGAATCACCAGCCATGACCCCACCAGCATGGCGGTAAATAGCAGCCAGAGAAGCGCCAGTACTACCGAGATACGGCCAAAATCTCCCTGTAAGCCTTCGTCCAGCCGATGCACGCGCAGCAGTACACCATCAAAATGATTCAGACGATGCCAGCTCAGGTAACGACTCCCCAGTCGCACGCCTCCTACGTTGTCATGCTCTAGCGCAAAGGCAAGCTGCGCCCGCTCCCGTTCATCAAACTGACTGATTCTCTCTGCCTGCTTCACGGATGAGACAAGCAAGGTTAACTGATTGTCGTAAAGTTGGTATTCACCATCTTCGTAACCGTCCAGCGCTTCGCTTAGCATCTGCCCGACGGCCGTCACGGTAAAATCGATCGCCAGAACGCCATACCAGTACTGCTGATGATCGACAGGCACGCTGACGGTCACCGTCTGTTCATCGCCGGACCAGGATTGCGCGGGACGGGTGAACCAGCGTACGCCACGGCTGCTGTTACTGGATTGCGATTGCTGCGTAAACCAGGGGCTGGTCACCAGATGATAGTAACGGGACGGGATTGCGCCTCCCCAGTCGGCATTATTACTGGAGACATAAAACCCGGCGCGGGAGACGTACATGATTCGCCTGGCAAGCTTTGCCAGCGGCGAGGTGATTCGCATCAGATATCCCACCTCGAAAGCCGCCTTCAGCTCGTCAGCAATAAGCATCTCATCGCGACGCAGACTGACTGTTTGCATCACAAACGCATCGGAAACACCGTTAAGCGGCAGCGTCCGGTGTTCATCGAAAGTGAGTTGCCATGAAGGCTGAGCGCTGATGTCCGAAAAGCGCGCCACGCTCTGACGCAGCAAACCTGAGATCAGCGGCGTATGCAGCGCGTCGTACATTCCATTACGGAAAAAAAGCAGTTTATCGACGCTGTATTCCAGTTGCCTGTCGAGGGAGTTGGCCACCGTTTCCAGATGGTTACGTTGGCTGGAGATATAGGCATCTTCCAGCACCACCACTTCACGCCAGGTAAGGAGTGTAGAGAAGATCAGGACGGAAACAAAACAGAGTGTCACAATCCGGCCAGGATGTAGACGCTGACGTAAGAAAAACGGGGGTTTTCTTACCCTATTCTCATGCTGCACACACACTCCATGATAACGATCTTACGGCAACGCGCTGCCGGCGGTTTCGCGAGACTTCGCGCTTAGCAGCGATTATAGCGTACGAAAACGCCCGGCATAGCCGGGCGTTGCGTGACCTAAGCCTGATCCTGGCTGCGGTAGCCGTCACCATGCTGGAGTTCGTCTTCACGAAACGCCTCCCGCTTGATGCCATAACCATCATACCAACGACATTCCACCATGCCGCTGGAATAGCCGGTCACGACCATACGCGGACCGCCGCTTTTAGGCTTAACTTCATCGCTGACCAGAAAGACCATAACTGCCTCCTTTATCAGTGCGAAACTGTTTCAATTTAGTCGAGGAATGGCGTTTCTGCGCTCTTTTTTTAGTGCGCGCTACCTCGCATTTTGCCAATGCCCTTCACCAGCGCAACGACAACCGCCCCGATAATGAAGCCCAGCACCAGGTTTAATAACGTCGGCAGGATGGCCGCCATCACGCTACCCTGCGCCTCGGCAAAATGGAGAATGGCATGATGCAGCGGCGCGATGCCATGAACAACGATGCCGCCCCCAACCAAAAACATGGCCAGCGTGCCGATGACTGAGAGCGATTTCATCAGCCAGGGAGCGATGAACAGCAGAGCTTTTCCGAGCCACTGCGCCAGCGCTGCGCGTCTCTCTGCCAGCCAGTAGCCCATATCATCAAGTTTAACGATGATACCAACCAGACCATAGACGCCAATCGTTACTAGTACGGCGATACCGGAGAGCACCAGCACCTGATTCAGCAGCGGCGCGTCGGCAACAATACCCAGCGTAATCGCCACGATCTCGGCCGAGAGAATAAAATCGGTGCGCACCGCCCCTTTCACTTTATCGCGCTCAAAGGCCTTGGGGTCGGCGGCGGCCAGCGCTTCCAGACGCTGCTGACGCGCCGCCGGGCTCTCTTTCTCTTTACGTGACTCGAAGGTATGCAGCACTTTCTCTACCCCTTCGAAGCAGAGAAACGCGCCACCAATCATCAGCAGAGGGGTTATAGCCCAGGGAATAAAGGCACTGATCAGCAGTGCCAGCGGTACCAGAATCACCTTATTGAGAAGGGAACCCTTCGCCACGCTCCACACTACCGGCAGTTCACGATTGGCGCGCACGCCGGTGACCTGCTGCGCATTTAACGAGAGGTCGTCTCCCAGAACCCCGGCCGTCTTTTTCGCGGCCAGTTTACCCATCACGGAGATATCATCCAGCAAGGTGGCTATGTCATCCAGTAAAGTTAATAAGCTACTTCCTGCCACAATGAACATCCTTCTTTTATTGTTAAAAACCTAAATAGTATGGAGTAAAACCGGCAAGCCTGAAACCACCACGCCTCGTCAACAAATAATTCACATCACCTACACAATTAAAGCGCTCGCCAGCGTGATAGTTTTAACGTTAACTATACGCGACCTTTTTATTTCGCCGTGAGGGAGTATGCGTATCAGGCACTTGTTACCGCTTATTGGCGCGTTATTTGCGCTTTATATCATCTGGGGTTCCACCTATTTCGTGATCCGTATTGGCGTAGAGAGCTGGCCGCCACTGCTGATGGCCGGGGTTCGCTTCCTCTCGGCGGGTCTCTTGTTACTGGCCTTCTTATTTCTGCGTGGACACAGACTGCCGCCGCGCCGTCAGCTGCTGAATGCGGCCTTGATTGGCGTGCTATTGCTGGCGGTGGGCAACGGATTTGTCACCGTGGCAGAACACCAAAATGTGCCGTCGGGCATTGCCGCTGTGGTGGTGGCGACCGTACCGCTCTTTACGCTCTGTTTCAGCCGGCTGTTTGGCATCAAAACGCGCAAGCTGGAGTGGCTGGGAATTGGCATCGGGCTGGCGGGCATTATTCTGCTGAACAGCGGCGGTAACCTGAGCGGTAATCCCTGGGGGGCGCTGCTGATTCTGATCGGTTCCATGAGCTGGGCATTCGGCTCGGTCTATGGCTCACGTGTCGAACTCCCGTCAGGCATGATGGCCGGTGCGATCGAGATGGTGACGGCGGGGATAGTATTGCTTGTCGCGTCTCTGCTTTCCGGGGAGAAACTGACGGCCCTCCCCGACCTGTCGGGCTTCCTGGCGGTGGGATATCTCGCTATCTTCGGTTCAGTGATTGCGATTAATGCTTATATGTTCCTGATCCGCAATGTCTCACCCGCCGTGGCAACCAGCTATGCCTACGTAAACCCGGTGGTTGCAGTGCTGTTGGGGACCGGTCTTGGCGGCGAAACGCTCTCCTCCGTTGAGTGGATAGCGTTGGGCATTATCCTCATGGCCGTGGTACTGGTCACGCTGGGGAAATACCTGATCCCCGCTAAGCCGGTGGTTGCGCCGTGTCCGGCGGAAAAACCCTGAGCGGGCGAATGCCCTGAGTGTCGATCTGCGCGTTTGTCCCTTCTGCGCAGATCCACTCTTCCAGCCGCGCGTTAAGAGCGCCATCGGTTAACTTCATTTTGCCCCGCAGCGCACATTCCCATACCACGAGTACCCGCCAGCCTTGCTGGTCGAGCAACCCTAAATCGCGTCTGTCACGCGTCACGTTCTTACCAATTTTCTCGAGCCAGAAGTCGGTGCGCGTTGCCGGGACTTTAAACAGATAGCAGTCGTGGTGATGCCAGAAACAGCCGTGCGTAAAGATTACGCAGCGCCACTCATCCAGCACAAAATCGGGTCGACCGGGTAGCGAACTGTCCTGCACGCGGAAAGCAAAGCCCGCCTGCGTGAGAAGCTCGGCCAGCCGCTTTTCGATTGCGGTATCACGCGTGCCAATGGCACGCATGTTTTTACTGCGGGTCGCCTTATTGTGGACATCCGTCATTGACGGCCTCATGAGTGCGATGTTGTGCCGCCTGCAATATGCGTGATTTTAAAAGCCTGGCCACAGCGGCAAAGGCAGGCACCACCACCGAATTTCCGAATTGCCGGTAGGCCTGGGTATCCGAAACCGGGATCCGGAAGCGGTAACCCTGCGGCGTTTCAAACCCCATCAGGCGCGCGCATTCGCGTGGCGTAAGGCGACGCGGACGATGACGCTGATTGTCAGGATCGTCAAAATCTTTCTCACCCAGGGCTTTATCCCAGCCCCGGTCAATCAGGATTTCGGCGCCGTCTTTGTAGTAACGCGCAGAGAGGGTGCGCGCCACGCTATGGGGGTTGGTGGGATCTACCATGCCAAATCCAAAACCATTCCCTTTCGCCTGATGTTTTTTCGCATAGCGATACAGGTACTTCCACAGGACCGGGGTAAGAATGAATTTGGCATCGACGACCGGCTCCAGCAGCTCGGCAATGGTCGGACGATGTTGCGGATAATGCGCGGGCAAGTCGCGCAGGGTAAAGTCGCCACGCAGGTTGAGATCGCGCCGGAACCCCACCAGCACGATGCGCTCGCGGTGCTGCGGCAGGAAATGTTTGCCATCGATAATTTTCGGATCGTCCGGGCCGCTCTCATCGGCATCTGAGACGTCATAACCCAGCTCATCGAGGGTTTGCATAATGATGCGGAAGGTCTTGCCGCCATCATGGCTTTTCAGATTTTTGACGTTCTCCAGCACAAAGATGGCCGGCCGGCGTGCGTCAATAATGCGCGCCACGTCGAAAAACAGCGTGCCCTGAGTATCGCAAGCAAAACCGTGTGCCCGACCGAGCGCATTCTTTTTTGATACCCCGGCAAGGGAAAAGGGCTGGCATGGAAAGCCGGCCAGCAGCACATCATGCTGGGGGATCACGCTGCGAATATGGTCCGCAGCCTCCTGGTCCGTAACCCCTTCGTGATGGCTCAGGGTTACCTCACGAATATCCTCGTTAAAGGTGTGCGCATCAGGATCGCAGTACCAGTTGGCTTTATAGGTGCGTACCGCATGTTTGTTCCATTCGCTGGTAAAGACACACTGCCCGCCAATGGCCTCAAAGCCGTGGCGAATACCGCCGATACCGGCGAACAGATCGATAAAGCGGAAGGCCGGTCGGCTCTGCGTAGCTGGCGGACGAGGCAACAGACTGTGTAAAAAGGTAAATTCGCGATCGCTCAGGCGCTGCCCTGCCCGGTCGCTGATCAACAGGCGTTTAACAATAGCCGGGCTCCAGTGCCCCTCTCCCTGACCATTCAGAAGCGTTGCCAGGGTTCTGGCATCATAAATGTCCAGCAGCTGGCGTAACAGCGTCTGAACGGACGCGGTGGATTTTTCTGCCAGCATAAAGGCGGAGTTCGTCACTGATAAATTTTCCTGCATACATTTAACCAGGCCTGGGAGAGAGCTGAAGAGAGTACCACATAACCGCCTTACAGCGTTGCGCGGAAACGCTGTAGCACCGTCTCGTCAACCCCGAGGCAATCGCCGGCTAACTCAGCACTCAATTTGGCCATAAACTGGATTAAAAAATCGGCATTATGGCGTGCCAGCGCTTGCCCGGCGGCAGTTTGCATGGTTTCGGGCAAGCGTAACAGCTTTGTCTGGAAATGGTCCAGGGCGTATGCCCGGTCATTCAACGCTCGGCGATCGGCGAAAGGGTCCCCGGCATCAAAAAGTGCCACGCCCAGGGCACCGGAAACGGCAAACACCCGCGCCAGGCCGATCGCCCCTAATGCCTCTAGCCGGTCAGCATCCTGAACGATTTTCGCCTCCAGCGTCCGGGGCGTAATGGCTGCGCTAAAGCTGTGCGCTTCGATCGCATGCTGAACCGCCGGATAGTGCGTGCCGGGAAAATCTGCAAAATAGTCGCGCAGAATGTCCAGCGTGCGTTCGGCCGCCAATACTGACGAACGGCTACGCTGGGGGTGGTTTTTGGGAAGGCTCACGATGTCATGAAAATAACAGGCGGTAAGAATGACCAGCGGCTCGACCGGCTGGTTAGCCATCAGCCGCTGGGCAGTATGCCAGACGCGGCGAAAATGGGAGATATCGTGTGCTGCATCATCGCTGGCGTGATGTTTCACCAGCCACTGTTCAAAATGTTGCTGCCACTGGGCAAGTTCCATAGCCGTTTCCACAAGACTGAAACGGGTACATTAGCAATTAATCAACGCGCTGACACGCTCATCAAAGCGTTGCCACAGGCGATGCTGTCGCAATTTGCAAAGTCGGGTTTTCAGACCTTTTCGCATGACCGCCTGGGTACACCGCGGCGCCAGCCGTTACTTTTTGGGTTAATGTCATAAAATATTCCTAAAAGTTAATTTTATTCTGGCGATCGATTTTAAATAAGCAAGCGCTATGCAATTATTGCCCTGTTTATGCTTTTTATCGTTTAGCGCTCTCATGCCATTCATTCCTATCCGTTTTGCCCAATAGCCACATTGGGCTTTTTTTTCTACTCCACCCCCTTTTCGCCCCATAAGCGATCCAAACCATCATCAGTAACAATCAAATTAACCAACCAATAACTCACTGATATATAAATTAATAGGTATCATTTATCTTCTTTTGCGCTTGAATAGATAAATAATATAAAACAACCCTCATTAATATTTTGAAATACTTTTAATCTTTCGAATGAGATATTTTCAAAAGATCGCAATTGCGTCATGAAATAGTATTATTCCGCACCCGGAGCGGGTCGCGATTATTCATATAAACAATATATAAAGGATATATATAATGAAAAGAAAAGTTCTGGCAGTTCTGGTCCCCGTTTTATTATCCGCTGGCGCTGCCAATGCAGCAGAAATCTACAATAAAGACGGTAATAAATTTGACCTGTATGGAAAAATGGTTGGGAAACGCATCTGGAGCGAGGCCGACAGCAGCAACAGCAGCAACGCCGATGACTCCTATGCCCGTTTCGGCATCAAGGGTGAGACCGAAATTACCGATCAACTGACCGGTTTCGGTCAGTTCGAATACAACCTGGAAGCCAGCAAGCCGGAAGGCGCACAGGATGAAAGCACGCGTCTTTCCTTTGCGGGTGTGAAATTCGGCGATTTTGGCTCCTTCGATTACGGCCGTAACTATGGCGTGGCTTATGACGCAGCGGCTTTCACCGATATGCTGGTTGAATGGGGCGGCGACGCCTGGTCAGCAACCGACAACTTCATGACCGGCCGTACGACCGGCGTGGCCACCTACCGTAACAACGATTTCTTCGGCGCTGTTGAAGGCCTGAATTTCGCCCTCCAGTATCAGGGCAACAACCATGACAAAAACCTGCGTAAAGGTAACGGCGACGGCTACAGCACGTCCCTGAGCTATGAAATTGATGGCTTCAGCTTTGTGGGTGTCTATGGCAAATCAGATCGTACTGATACCCAGGCTGCAGACGGTTACGGCGACAACGCTGAAGTGTGGTCTCTGGCGGCAAAATATGATGCAAATAATCTTTATGCCGCGGTAATGTACGGCGAAACCCGTAACATGTCCTGGGCTGGTAGCGACATTGGCTTTGCCAATAAAACCCAGAACGTTGAAGCTGTGGTCCAGTATCAATTCGACTTTGGCCTGCGTCCATCCCTGGGTTATGTCTACTCCAAAGGCAAGGATTTGGGTGCGAAAGAGGGTGAAAAAGGGACTGATGCAGATCGTCTTAACTATGTCGAACTGGGTACCTGGTATTACTTCAACAAGAACATGAACGTCTACGCTGCTTACAAATTCAACCTGCTGGACGACCGGGATACCGCCATCACTGGCGCCGACAATGGCGACCAGATAGCGCTGGGTATCGTTTACCAGTTCTAAGGATCTCTTCCCCCTATTCAGGCCCGCCTCGTTGCGGGCTTTTTTCTTTCCTGCCCCACCAGCTTAACCTGGCTTTAACAATCGTGCGGCATCGGCGATAATAGCGCTTTTCTGCCCTTTCCGGAGTTTCAATGCGCGATCTGCCCCACGTGACTACCCCGCACAAGCGCCCAATGAAACTGACGACCCTGGTGACTCTGATGGTGTACTCCGTGACGGGCTCCATTCTGTTGGTCATTTTTGCTCTCTACTTTGCGCAGATCACCAAAGCGACACGCGAAGGGGTTAAAGAGACGGCGCTGGCGGTGGCGAGGACGCTGGCCGATAGTCCTGACGTGGTGCAAGGGTTAGAGCACCCTCCTCAGAGCAACCTGATTCAGCCAATCGCCCTGGCGGTAATGCAGCGCAACAATTTGTTGTTTGCCGTCGTCACGGATATGCGCGGAATACGTTATTCCCATCCCAACCCCTCGTTGCTCGGAAAAGCCTTTATCGGGGAGGACCTGCGCCCTGCCCTGCAGGCAAAAGAGAATGTCGCCATCAACCACGGCGTGCTCGACGAGGCGCTACGGGTTTTCACGCCCGTTTATAACGCCAGCCGCCAGCAGATTGGCGTGGTGTCAGTAGGTATTTCGCTGGAAAAAGTGGAGCAACAAATCAGCCGTAACCGCTGGGATGCCATCTGGCTGGTATTGTTCAGCGCCCTTCTGGGTGCGCTGGCTGCCTGGGGGTTGGCCAGAATGCTCAAACGCGTACTCTTTGGCCTTGAGCCCTGGGAGATTTCCGCGCTCTTTGAGCAGCGTCAGGCTATGTTGCAATCACTGCGTGAAGGGGTTATTGCGGTCGATCAACAGGGGCAGATTACGATGGTCAATCTCGCCGCGCGCCAGATTCTTGCCGACGATCCCCTTAATACGCCATTACTGGTTACGCTGCGTGAAGTCTCCCGCAGCGGACAGGCGCGTGAGGATCAGGAGATCAACTGCAACGGTCGTCTGTTACTCTGCAATACCTTGCCCATCAGGGCGCATAATCAGCAGGCTGGCGCGATTACCACCTTCCGCGATAAGACCGAAATCAGCCAACTGATGCAGCGTATGGATGGTCTGGTTAGCTACCTCGATGCCCTACGAACCCATTCTCATGAGTTTATGAATAAGCTGCATGTGATACTCGGCCTGCTGCATATGAAACGCTATGACAAACTGGAGACGTACATACTGCAAACCGCGCAAAATTATCAGCTCGATGTGGGCGCGATTCAGCGGACTATCCAGTCTCCGGTGGTAGCGGGTTTTCTGTTGGGCAAAATTACCCGCGCGAAAGAGGCGGGCTTTACCTTAACCCTGGCTGATGAGTGCCGGGTACCAGACAACCCTAATGAAGAGCAAACCGCCGTCCTGGTTACCGTCCTGGGTAACCTGATAGAAAACGCCCTGGATGCGATGGCAGCGCAGCCGGCGGGAGAAGTCAGCCTGCTGCTCCATTACCAGAACGGCATACTGAGTGGCGAAGTGAGTGACGACGGGCCAGGCATTCCGGCGCAGAACCTCTCTGCAATTTTTGATAAAGGCTTCTCGACCAAAGGTGAACACCGGGGCGTGGGGTTGTATCTTGCGCGTCAGCAACTTGAAAAGCTGGGGGGCGAATTGAGCGTGGAATCAGAGCCAGGCGTGTTTACACAATTTTTTGTGCAAATCCCCTGGGACAGTGAAAGGAATAGCGCGTGATAAATGTTTTGATCGTCGATGACGATGCCATGGTGGCCGACCTGAACCAGATGTATGTGAACCGTATCGAAGGATTCCACTGTAGCGGTATCGCCTCTACCCTGACGCAGGCCAGGAGGATAATCAGTGACAACACCTCGCCGATAGATCTTATTCTGCTCGACGTCTATATGCAGCAGGAGAGCGGCCTGGATCTGCTGCCGGTAATACGCGCCTCTGGCCGTTCAATTGCAGTCATTATGATCTCATCGGCATCCGATGCTGCCACCGTTCAGACCTCGCTGCACTATGGCGTGGTGGATTACCTGATTAAGCCCTTTCATTTTCCGCGTTTTGAAGAGGCACTTACCGGCTGGCGAGCTAAGAAACAGGCTATGGACGCCCATCAGCATTATGAGCAGGCGGACGTGGATAAGCTCCTGCACGGCAGTACCGCCGAATTTATGGAGAACAAAAGGCTGCCGAAAGGGTTAACGCCCCAGACGCTACGTACGCTCTGTTTGTGGATCGATGCCAATCCAGGTATGGAATTTTCAACCGATGACCTGGCCAATGCGGTCAAAATCTCGCGGGTCTCATGCCGTAAATATCTGATATGGCTTGCGCAGATTAATCTGCTTTTTACCCGTATTCACTACGGTGCCACCGGGCGTCCGGTCTATCGCTATCGACTGCGACCCGAGCAGGAGGCGCGGCTGAAACAGTTCTGCGAGCCGGGTTAAGAATCGACGCAACAAGACAATAGCATCGCTGAAACATCCTGATTTAGCTCACAGATATCGTGACGAAGCGGTAAAGGAATGTTACTTAACGCGATCAGAGTGATAAGGTACGCATCGCAGGAAGAGGTCGACAGCCTGAAAAGATGTGGCGGAGAGAGGGGGATTTGAACCCCCGGTAGAGTTGCCCCTACTCCGGTTTTCGAGACCGATCCCAAATAAATATAATTCAATAACTTACGGCTTATCAGTGGTATATCGGGAGTATTTTTTATCCCATAGAATCAATGTATTACCCACTTTATGAAAGTTAATATACCAACAATTTTCAGCCATCCGCCCTGCCTAAATGGGCGCCTCGTCCTCCAGCGCGCGGTTGATGAAATACGTAACCCTGCCCATCACCTCTACATCTCCCATCGCCTCTCCTTCAATCGCTTCGCCATCGTCAGTGATTAAAGAACGGCCCTGTAGTTTCGCAAACTGGGTATGTCCACCACACAGAATTAGCAACACCTGCCCCTGTGAAAGTTTTGTCACCGGCTCAATAACGGCATAGCCTGTCGCGGTTTCAATGATACGGCTCTGATCTGTCGTGAGCATATCCTCGGGATTTAACCTGCGCTCGATGTAGTCGCCCGCTGGCGAAACGAAGCCCATCAGCGGACATATCCCATGTTGCGCATAATCCACAAGCGGTTCTGGCTGTCGTCCGGTGTTTTATCTACAAAGCCAGCCTGGTACCGCTCTATCCAGTCATTGGCGTCAGCTTCTGTGAAATGCCAGTTCCTGGCACGTAGCTCCCTGATGAAATCTGCTGTACGTAGGCACTGATAACCCTTCGGGTTTTTGTGTACGGCCGCAACGAAAGCGGCGCGAAGGTCTGATTTGCGGGGCATGATCCACACTCCATTTATACTGTTTTTATATACAGTAGTTTTTAACGGGGAGTAGATCAATGCGAAGCCGCCTATCAATTATTCCTGCTGAACTTATTTATGTTCTGCTCTCTTTGAGTTCGGCAACCTCACGTAATAAATACTGCACCGCTCCTAGCAGATCCATTACGATTGGATTGTTGTCTACCGAAGGTCTGTCGCGCATGACAGGGAGAAGAGGCCGCCCGGCTTCATCAAGTTCATCAGCATCATAAATTGCATTTGGATCAGGCTCCAGATTATGTTTGATGTACTGCGGAGCTATAGTCTCAGCCTGTTCTGCAATAATCCCAAAACGTACCCTGTTTTGTTCATCATCTTTATAGGTGAAATGTACCATCTCAAGCGCAGCGATACGCTCTACAGCATCGCTTAACGGTGCCGGGGATATATCGCGTTTATACATGAGCCCCGACGTGCCCTGTACAGCAATGACTCCAGAAGATGTAGGCAGATTATTCAGTATCTGATTCGTATTGGAGCCATCATTGTAACGTTGGGTCAGATAAGGTTTTGAGCCGACAGCTGGTGAAACCTCAAGCATCACCTGCGCCCCTAAATCGGTAGATGCTCTTGATGTATTCCTGGCCGTCAAAGTTGAATAACCTGCCGTTTCCACAGTGACCTGCCCAACCTTTAAGGAACTTCCTTCGCCTAAACCGAGGTTTGAGCGAGCGTCTTCTGCCTTTGTTGCCCCAGTCCCACCCTGCGCAACGGATAACGCTGTAGTGAGCCCTTTCAGTTCGGTAATGTCACTGTTTGACCCCTTCCGGGCCAGCCCGCCAATGGCGGGAATGGTGACTGCTTTACCGTTTATGGTGACCGTGATGTTCTGGTTTGCTGAGGTAGTGGCGAACGTTTCCCAACCGCCAATATTCTCGTCGTACTCGTTAATGAGCTGCGAAATGCTCTGTGCCAGGCCATCGACTGACAAGGCATCTGTCACCAGAATGCCGTACTTCTGACCGCTCACCGCGGGTGACGCTGCAGGCGTTACTGTTAACGACGTTGCACTGTTAATGGCGGTGATCTGGAACAGCTGGACGGGATTAGAAAGTACCACCAGGGTCTGGCCGAGACGAATCTGGCTGGCGGGAGCCGTCCAGTTTGTACCGGTGCCGGTGGCAGTATTTCCATTAATGGCAATTGTGCCGCTGTTATAAATCATATTTTCTCCGGACATAAAAAAACCGCCGAAGCGGTTTGTTTATTTGACGTTTATTAATTACATGACGAGGTCGTGAAGTTGTTTTTACTTACCCATCGCCAGTTGAAGGGATAGCCTGCCCGGTATTCAGTTTGGTTTGCAACCTTGCGCACACCATAAATCTGAACTGTCTGCTGTTGCCCACCCAGAAGGGCTGTGGCCTCGCATACAGGCTCCTGCTTTTCCAGAACAGAACCTGAGCAGGCAGAAAGAGTAAGGCAGACAAAAATGACGGCAATTAATTTATTCATCAGTTACCCCAGAAGATTATTTCTAATAAAATAACCGACCTCCGGGTATATATAAAATAGATAAAACAGATCGATATCTTTAAATTGATCGCTGTAAACGATCAATTAATCATATGCCGCAGTATTAATTGCCGTGATTGCTATTCCGGTATTTGTCCCGCCTGCCGGGCTACCCTGACCAGTCTGACTTCCCTGAGCATTAATTCTCGTCGTCGATCCGTTGAAAAGCGCTCCAGCATAGGCGGTACTATTTATTATAACCGGCTGACCCTGAACTGTTATTTGCCAGAGAGAGGAGCCCAGAATGGTAGGGACTATGGCGTAAGATCCAGCCAAGGTTTGATCGATATTAATACCGCCATTATTCCCCGGAGTTCCGATAGTAACCAGATCGGTGAGGACTTTGCTTTCATTCGTCAGGACCAGCTTGCCGGCCTCGTCCCAAATTGCCATCCCCCATTTGGGTAACGTCTGAGGGAAAATGGCGAACACATACGCTGTCAGAGTATGAGTGAGACCCCTAGGGCTACTGGAACCTACCTTGATAACATTACCAACCCTGGCGGCGCTAACCGTTGCAGCATTGGATGTTTTACAAAAAACTATAGCTGGATAGCTTGGGTCAATAGGAATGTCAGCACTTGCGCCCTGGTAATTACCCCCCGTTCCTACAGAATTTGCCGTAACTTTTCTATATAGGCAAAAAGGCGTTGAATTGGGTGTTATAAATGGATTGCCGTTTTCCAGGGAAATTAGCGCACCGTAATCTGCCACTATGCTTTCTCCAGGTAAACGATGAGTTCACACTCAGATGCTGGATAGTTTCCAACACCTGTAGTGCTTGCCGCACTGAGTGAGATTGAACTGCCATTAGCCACAATGCGCCTTCCAACTGAAAAACCGCCTTTATCAAGAGCTATAGCAAACCCAACTTTCATTCCAGCAGGAGTGGGGAAAGACCAGCTGCCAGAATTCTGCCCCTCAGAAAGCGGAATTCGCCCAACAACTGAAATAGGTTTAATACCATAGTTATTTGGGATGCCGTTTTCGTCCCATGTCTGAATACCCCAATCCATCAGAATACCCCCGTTAGTCTGCCGATTTGCACTCGGAGTCGGTTTTTATCCCGAACACTCCACGTGGTGTTTGTCTGCTTCATTGCCCCGTCGCCGTCACTTCCATAATTTTCGAGCGTGCCCGACTTATCCCAACGCCATCCAGACACATTGGCCTGAAAGTTATTCGACTGAATAAAATTGCCAATCTTGGCATTGCTGATAGTCCCGTCCTGAATGAACGTATCCCGGATGAACGTCTGCCCGTTCTGGATCACGAATGGCAGCGTAACAGCCCCGCCAGCCTGAGACATTACCGCGAAACGGTCAGCGACAAACAACACCTGAGACTGCATGCCCGCAGGGGTGTTCTGAACGCCGATCCCCATCCCGGCGGCGTACTGGCGTCCATTGGAGTCCACCGCCACCTTGATGTTGTACATCGCGCTCAGGTTGCCGTTTACATCAGCCACTGCTTGGGCGGTCTGATTAATAGCCGCAGTCTGGCCGTTTACCGTAACCGTCAGGGAGTTGATTTTCGTGGCCGAGGCCTGCGTGAAGTTGGCCAGGGTCTCTGTCAGGTCAGTTGCATTGGAAACGTTGCCACCGGCAGACGCATCAAGCTTCACCAGAGCACGGGCAACCGCCTGGCTGGTATCTGCAATGGTGGTGTCGATGCGGTCGATACTGGCGCTGTTCCCGGCGTTGGTGGCTGTCTGGGATCGACGGCTGGTTACCTGCGCGAGGCTGTTCTGAATAACCGCGATAGAGGAGTTTTTAACGCCTCCCGTCATGCCATCCATTGAGACAGAGATTTCGTCAATCTTCACCTCGGCCTGTGCGAGACCATCGGCATTTTCCTTGATGGCCAGCGCCTGTTGCTCCAGATCGTCAGCGTTCTGTCTGATGTCGTCGGCCATACCAGCAATTTTCTCGTTGCTGTCTACTGCGCTTTCGATTAGTTCCTTGAACGTGTCCGATTCTTTAATATCTTCCAGGATAACATCGGTGATATCCGACACATCGATACTGGCCTGTCCACGTACCCAGTCGGTATAACCCGACTCATTGCCTGTCCTGTCCACCAGTTGCGCCCGGTACCAGAAAATTTGCCCCGCCTTCAGGCCCATCTGCTGATACTTGCGCTGCGGATAGGGAACATCGCTCAGAAGGATGGCATCATCTTCGCTCCCGGTCAGGCTGTACTGGATTTCTGTTTTCAGCGTGTCGTCCGTATTCGCCGGGAACCCCCAGTTCAGCTCAATACCAAATACCACGTTTTCAGAGGCGGTGAAGCCCACCGGCTTCGGCGGGTTGCCCACCTTACCCGTCAGCGTTTTCTCTTCCGAATAGCCCCATCCGGAGGATATTTCGGCAGCATTAATTGCACGCACCCGGACCAGGTAGCGCCCGGCGTAAATCCCCGGCACGTCGAAGGACGTGGTGGAGCTGCGCGGCACGTTAACCCAGTTCCCGTCGTTGCGGCGCCATTGCGCTTCATAGGCGATAGCGTTCTGCGCCTGGTCCCAGCTCACGCGCATGGTTTCAACGCTGATGTTCTGCTGCACCACTGAGAAGGAGCTGATCACGATGTTGGCCGGCGGCGACTGATTGCCTGGAGGAATGACGCTCACTGGCCGCTGGTCAATTATGGCGCGGGTATCGATGCGCGCATATTTGTCCGGATCGTGCCATGCACCCGCGATAGAGAATGTGCCATCGTTATTATCCGTGACGCTCACAACACGGTACTGCTGCGCATAGAGTTCGCTCGACTCCACCACCCAGACCGACTCCGGTTGCGGAGTCTCGCTATAGGCTGTGGTGACGGTAACCTTCCTGCCGCTGACAGACTGAATGGTTCGGCTCTGCGCGGCGCCAGATGGCAGATTGAGGATGAGGCGATTCCCGGCGGTGGCATCAGGCTCCCGATCCAGTGTGATAACACGGCCATTAACTTCGCTGATGCGGCCGCCCATCACCTTGCCGGATAAAAGCTCATCTGCAACGGCGATGATGTAGCCAGGCTGGGGAATATTTCCGTCCAGACCGACATCAAAGGAAACGACCCGATCCTTATTATTGGTCAGAATGCCCCAGCGCCCTTTACGGTTAGCCTCCGACTGACGGGTACAACCAATCGCCGTCATTTCCAGCTGGTTAAATCCGTAACGCGCCACCAGCGCCTGCTCAAATACGGGCTCCATGGCATCGGCATAGGCGTTAGACGGATCTGACCAGGATACCAGCGCAGTCGTGTAACGTGTTTTGGTCGTACTGCTGGAGTAATTAAAACGCCCGTCGATAACGTTCGAGCGAGTATAGCTGTAATCGACATCACGGGGCATATCTGCAAGGGATACAATCTGATCCCCACCCCAGTACGTCATACCCCGGAAGATGGCCGCAAAATCACGCAGAACGGTGTAAGCATCGTTCCGTTCCTGAACATAGACGTTGCAGGTATAGCGGGGTTCGGTACCGTTGCCGCCTTTACCGTCCGGCACCATCTGATCGCAATACTGGGCCACCTGGTACAGCGTCCATTTGTCGATATTCGCCGCCGTCAGGCGATCACCCAGCCCGAAGCGGTCGGTAACCACCAGGTCGTAAAAAATCCACGCCGGGTTATCTGTCCATGCCCACTTAAACGCCCCCGTCCAGGTACCGCTGTAGGTTCGGGTTTCTGGATCGTAGGTATCCGGTACACGGATAACGCGTCCGCGCGGTTCGCATGAAATCTGAGGAATAGAGCCATTGAACTGGCTTGAGTCGAATTCGATGTACAGCAGCGCGGTGTTCGGATAGCGCAGTTTGGCGTCAATCACCTCGGTAAAGCTCTGCAGCGTCATCGTATCGCCGATCTTCGCGCTGTTCGCGTCAGCGGTGATTTTACGCAGACGAAGCGTCCATGTGCTGCCGGCCTGAGGAAGATCAATACGGTGGCTGCGCTCATAACCGGATGTGGTTTTACCGGTTACGCTGGTATTCAGCACCGTCTTCCAGGTGCCGCCGTCGGTCTGCAGATCAATCGCATATTTAATCGAATACCCGACCAGATCGCCGTCGTCTTCCTGCTGGAAAAGCGATGGCCACTTCAGGCGCACACGAACGGCAGAAAGCTGGGTATTGGTAAACGTGCGGGTCCAGGCTGTGGCGCTTGATACTTCGGTACCCACGCTGATTTCGTTTTCGGTGCCGGGTATGCCCTGGATATATTTCTGCGCCTGAGTGCCGGAACGAAACTCCCAGGTGACGCCGCTGAAGTTCTGAGAGCCGTCAGCATTCTCAATAGCGGTACCATCGAGATAAATATCTTTGCCGGTTAACTGGCCTGAAAACTCACCCTCACCAAGCGCGATTAATAATTTGGCCTTCGCAATAGACTGGAGATCGTCAGGCTGTTCGGTAGGCGTGCGTGATTTTGAGCCGCCACCCTTGCGGCCTCTTATAGCTGTTGCGTTTACCATATTGCGCCCATAAAAAAAGCCACCCGAAGGTGGCTTATTGCTGAAGAAAGTTATTTAGATGTTCGTTTCGCTAAATGGGTTTACAAAATCAACTTCGGCTTTGAAAAACTGGCAATCACTGGAGGATGTCACTGATACAGGAATACCGGTATCTTCAACTTCATAAAGCTTTGAAAATTTCTCAGAAACTTTTCCAGAAAATTGCTCGCGACAAATAACCTCTTCCCCTCGGTTCACTACTACTGTCGCACTTCCGCCGATGAGGATTCCGTCATCAACGCGCTGCAGGCCTGAAATGGTCAATCTCAAGTATTTCTTCATTGCTGATCCTCTACGTAAATTCCAGCAGAAATAATCGCACCGCCGATGCGACGGCGCCCGTAAAGCAGAGGCACCGGATACCCTTGCGCAGCGGTATTGGTCACGCCACCGAAAGCATAAGAGGCCCGGTTATCTGCATCCTGTTTACTGGCGAGACCTGCCGGTTGAGGAGAAAGCATCTGGATCACACCGCCGGCCATTAATCCGATACCAGCGGTAACCATCCCGCTACCTATTACGCCACCAACCCCAGTCCACGACGTCATTACGCCTACAACTGCACCTACAACAACAAGTACCGCGCCCAAAACGGTTTGCAGCACGCCAGCTTTTTTACTTCCGATAATTACGGGCACGATACGAATTACATCTTCTGTAACCGGATAGCCTAGGTCATCTTCGCCAATGTTTTTCTTTCCTTTGAAAACTGCATAAGTAAGACCACGGCGATCACTAGTAATCATAAATTTTTCAAACCCGGAGATCGTTGCCGCTAAAGCTCTTGTAGCCTCATGAACTGTACTTATTAATCGATGATGGGTTTTACCAAATGTCTTACCTAAGATGCCCCCAAGTTCGATTTTAACCATGTTTTCGCTCATTCTTACCCCATAAAAAAAGGCCGCCTAAGCGACCTCGATTTTGACGAACGTTTTACTTAACTTGCCACATCCGATACTGACCTGCAGCCCCGGTCTCTGTTTGGTATTCTTGATAATGGCCGTCAGCGATAATACTTAAAGATTTTCGCCATTCAGTTAGCGCGCATTTGAATCTTACTGAAATCTTATGCTCGCCCTTTGGTAAGTAAACATCTACATATTGATTTTGCTTTAACCCTGCCACTTCTTTTTCATCTACTTTCAAAACTAATGGACAGTTCTCACCCAACCCCGATCCAGATAATTGCTGGACACGGTGTACCCTTACTTTGGTAGCACCAGTCTTGTCATTTAAAAGTGATGAATCATAAATAATGCCCGTTGCCTCATAAGGTTTTAGGGAGCATCCGGTCAATATGACGATAACTAAACCCAAGAATATTCTTTTCATATCCTCTCCCTTTGTGAATTGCAGGAAGATTAGCACAGGGTTTTATATCTCAAAACTTTCATAGTTCTTTCCTGCCAGTAGCCGCCATAGGGCACCCGTTGGCTCAGATGACCGTACAGATGGTGCAGCAGCATATTACCTTCCAGCAGGATGCCGGCATGGTTCCACTTATCAGCCTGAACCTGCATGATCACCATATCGCCTGGCTGAGTCGGACCGTTAAATTCCCGGAACCCGCATTCGTACCAGCAGTCCTGATAGAAATTATCCGGGTATTCATTTTCCCACCACGGATAATCAACCCGGTAATCGTGCAATTCAATTCCGCGGGTCTGCCGGAAGTAGCTCATCACCAGACCCCAGCAGTCGTAAACGCCCAGCACGAAAGGCCGCTCAATAAGGGGGATTTCTCCTCTGGGCATAAATGTGCGCAGGTCACCCTCAGGCCAGCTGACAATGTGCCAGGGCAGGCCGTTGAGATCGCACTGAGCTTTATCCGTTTCGCTCGGTTGGGTAGTTGCATCAGGGTGACTGTGCACTATTGCGGTCACCGCCCCCCAGTCTTCAGCGGCGGCGTAGTCTTCAGGACACAGGACAAAGTTTTCCTCCGGATCTGATGCCAGATTGCGGCAGGGGAAATATCGCTCCACCCTGCTCTTCTGTGCCACCACGCCGCAGCATTCACGAGGATATTCAGCTGCAGCATGCGCCATGATGGCATCAATGGTTTTCTGGCGCATATCAGCTCCTGATCAGAGATGTGCCCGGGAAACCACCAAACGACAGTTCGTTATTTTCTCCGAACCGAAGCTTGCAAGCCGTCAGCGTTCCGTTGCATTCATCCATAGATGGATCGCTTACCGGGTTGTTGTTTTTATCGAAATAGCGCGTGCCTGCATAGTCGCAACCATCACCGGTACGGTATTTGTTCCGGATGCACCAGGTGCACAGCGAATGGAGCTGGCGCGTAGGTATCATCAGCCCCTGCAGGTCCATCGGGCTGGAGAGGGTGAATTCAACGACCTCGTTAGTCTCATTGCTTTTCGCATCAATATAGAAAACCTTCAGCTTTTCCTGGGTCGGATCGGCTGTCGGGTTACCGCCGGTGAAATTTTGTGCATCGAGATATTGTGCCAGCGTGTCGTGAATTGTTACCTTCGCCTGCAACAGATCGTCATAAGCAAGGCACAGCGCTGTTATGGAGCTATCCAGATTGGCGACAGATAGCTTCGGTTGTGCTGAGCTGCCATTGGTGGAAGCTTCAATGCCCTCAATCTGACACGGCCAAGCTGAATATTCCTCCCCCTGCCACCAGATACTTTTAGCTGGTAATTTGGCTTCATCATTACCGGCTGCCAGAATTTCCTGTTCTGTGTGGGGAAGGTTATAGGCGTGAAATCGTAAAATTTCGCTCACACCAAAAGCACTGCCATCCACTTCAAACAATCGAACCTCGCTGCCAGGTTCCAGCTTTTGATAATCAGCATTTAAGCTCATGGTTTGAACGCCTGTTCGAAAGTTGCAGTAACGGTTTCTACCTTTTTGCTTAGGGTCACTCGCTGAAGGCTATCAGCCTCTACGCGCCAGAGAGTTAAATCACCTCCGGGCGGTGCGAATGTGAATGACTTGGTTTTATGCCTCCGCAGAAAAGCATAAATTTCCCGGGCCGTGATGGGATCCCCCGTAAATGAGAATGCGTAGTTAAGTACCTCATCATTCAATCCGGTACCGCTAACCTGTTTATATCCATCGCCGAATTGAGCCGTTCTGACAGCATCCTTGCTGCTTAGCGTAGGTTGACTGGCGGCTTGAATCCGCCAGTTGAATTGTTCAATGGCCAAAACTTACCTCTTCTGTTGGTTGGCATTCCAGATTATCCCGCCGGGTCGTATTTCACGGGCTATCCCTTCCTTCACTGAACTATCAATCACTTTCTGATAGGCCTTAGCGATCGCACCACTATTCTGTTGCTGCTTCTGGTCGCCGGTTTGCCCGGTTGTGACTGATACTGGTGCATAAACGCTGACGCCACCCATTGGAGATACCGCCGGGCTCCCTCCCCCAACGAGCCCACCCGTTGCATACCCACGCATAAGACGGTAGAGGTTGCCCACTCCGATACGACTTGTTGATTCTTTTGTGAAAACGAATTCTCCGCGATGAACAACACCGGCAGGCTCATACTTGCCGCCATGCCCAGTGTAGCCACCAGTACCATATCCAGTGGGGCGGTAAGACGGGACCGCAAAGGACTGGCCAGCCGTTGTGGAATTGCTCCCACCACTAATCCATCCCATCGCAGTCTGAACGGCATAAGCCACCATGAGCTGATTAATGACAGACACAATCATTTTGAGAATAGATGTGGTGAAATCCCTGAAACTAGCTTTGCCGGTTGTCACCAGGCTTGTAAGCTGTCCAGCCAAGCCGGAGAACGTTGCCTGCGAAATCTGCTGTACAGAACTGAAGACGTTTGTCGCTGAATCCTGATATTCAGCCCAGCCCTGTTTCGCACCAGCCAGCCAGTTAGTCCGCAGGGCATCTTCAGCCTCAAACGTTGCCCTTTGCTCCTTCAGTACCTTTTGCTGCGCCTGAGGGTTGTACGAATAGCTTTCGTTGAGACGTTGCAGCGTAACTTGTCGTCCAGCCTCCCGGGTAGATACCCCCTGAGACTGAGCCTGCAAACCCGCTCTGGCGGCTTTTTGCTGCTGCTCAAACTTCACAGCCTGATCGGCCAACTGATTGAGCTTTTGCTGGCTGGCAACCTTATCGCCCAGGTCGGCAAGCTGCCGCTTGTACTCAAGCGTTTCTTCCTTATACGCCAGCAGGGACATTTCCTGCGCCGTAAGCTGACGACGACCAGCGGCCTCCTGCAGAACTGTGAACTGATTTTCAGTCTGCCATAGGTCCTGGCGCTGTTTGCTGATGACGTCGTTTACGCTGGTATGTTGCTCAAGCGTTTTGAGCTGGGCCTGAAGGGTGAGAAGTTCTGCCTGCGCTTTTTCTTCAGCTTTGTCCCCGGCTGGCGTTGAATAGCTTTTGCCTTTCGGCGTTTTGGGATCCTTCCACTGCTTTTCAATCCCGGCGCGTGCTGCCGCTATGTCCTTTTCAGTCCACAACGTGGCGATGCCGTCTTTCGCATCCTGGCGGTTTTTAGCAATAAGCTGATTGAGTTTTCTCTCCGCAAGGGCACGTTTTTCTGCCGCCGTCGCCCCGGATTCAACCATCTGATTAAATTGCTGCTGGGTCCGGACGGCCTGTGTCTGCTGTTCCGTCCGCATTTTTTCCCTGGCAGCTGCCAGCCCTTCCTGGGCATATTGCTTATCGGCAAGATCGTAAGCCTGCTTCTTAAGCTCTACCTGCTGGCGCGCGTTTCTCAGCCTTTCCGCATCTGCCTTTTGCAGAACGTTGTTACCGGCATAGTCCGGATCAACCTTGAGATTGCCGGACAGAGCACGGTACTCTTTCTCTGCTGCCTGCCATTCAGCAAAAGAGTCCTGGCGCTTCATCGCGGTGTCAGGATTACGCCCTATGCCCAGCATCGCATCCCACGCGCCTGAGGCCGCATTCTTCACCCAGTCCCAGGCTTTTTCGAGGGAGCCAAGATTTTCCTCAACCGCCCCGGCCCGCTGAATGACCGCATCAGAATACGCACGCATGGCAAGCTCTGATGCTTTCTGCGTATCTCCCATCGCCTGAGCAGAGGCAATCTGTTCATACTGCGTGGCCGTCAGAAAATGCAGCGAATCGTTGAGCGTTGTGACTGCATTAACCGGATCATCCTTCAGGCGTTTAAACTGGTTGATGGTTTCGTCGACGGCCTGCCCGGTGGCCTGCTGCAGTCTGGCAGCAACATTGCTCACCATGCTGACATCATTACCGCTAAACGCACCACTTCCGACAACCTGCGCCAGCACACCTGCAGCAGCATGCTGTGTGATGCCATTACCTGCCAGTGAGCGCGCCAATGCCTGTAGCTGTCCGGACGTTTTCCCGGCGTAATTCCCGGTCAGGATCAGCTGCCTGTTAAATTCCTCGGACTCTTTGCTGCCGTCATACCAGGCTTTACCCAGCCCGTAAACCGCCGCGGCAATACCACCAACCATGCCGGCGATCCCAAGCCCGCGCAGCGACAGCAGCTGGTCTATCCATCCTGCCCGGTTCGCCAGCGTGATCCCGGAGCCGCGCAGTGCACCTAAGTTACCGCGCATGACCTCGCCAATAAGCACCCCCAGCTCCTGCCGGGCAGCAGCACTTTGCAGTCCCAGACCATGCGTGGCCACTTTGGCAGCTTCAAGCTTGCGGATATAGACCTCAGCCGCATCGCTTGCACCGACCTGCGCCGCCTTCATGCGCAGCAACTCGGTACCGGAGAGTTTTTGCTCTGCGACCTGTTGCTTCAGCTGACTGAGGAATCGGGTACGCGCGGCGGCCGATTTTTCTTCTACGATCTGTAGCTCTTTTTGCCTGGCCGTGGTGCGGGAAATCAGGGCGAGATAATCCTGCTGGGAGATATTGCCCTGTGCCCTTGCCGCACGAAAGCGCGCCTGCACGTTCGCAAGCGACTGCGTTTCACCATTGAGCTGGCGAACGCCGTCAATCTGGCGGAAAAACGATGCCGCCAGTTCGTCCTGCCGGCGGGCAAGCGCTGCGGCCTGTCCGTCATTTTCCCGCATACGCTGATTAAGCTCGGTCACGCGGCGGTGAGTTTCATCAACTGACTTAGAAACGTTCTGCCAGTCTTTGGTCAGCCCTTCCGTTGCAGCAGACTGTCGGGCTTTCATATCTGCGGCAGCCGCCGTGCCGGCGTCACCCACGGTTTTAAATGCAGCCGCCTGCCGCTCAGAAGCGCGCTGCATTCGCGTCTGGACTTTTTCAGAGTCCTCAGCCATCCCGGTTAGCTGCCCCTTTATGCGGGCAACCTGCTCACTAAACGTGGCACTGTCGACGTCAAGGTTGATGACCAGATCGCTAATCTGTTGGGCCATATCGGATACCTCCTGTTATCCCCTCAGCTGCGGCCATCAGCGAATCATCATCCGGCTCTTCATCGCTGATGACGGTACCGGAAGGAGAAAGCAGGCTGAAATGTGCGGGGGTAAGTTCCGGGTCGCGGAAGAAAAGAGTGGAGATGGAATAAAGCAGCTCTGAGAAATGCGCATCGAGCTGCGCGTCCTGAAAATAATGCTCCCGGTAGAACTGGTGCCAGTCGCCCAGCTCACTGGAAGTCATACCAGCCAGCATGGCGCGCCAGTCGGGTCGCCCGAACTCGCGCGCCAGATTCAGGACAAACTTCAGCTCGCTGGCAAGGGCTTTTCCGCCGTAACGGGTTCTGCGCCTTCGGCCTCGGCTGAGGCATCCAGATCGGCAGAGTTGTCATCATCAACCGGAACGAGCATGCCGGAGAGCAGCTTTATTTCCATTTCTGCTTTACCGATCGCCTCCGGCGGCCATCCGCTAAGCACCTGCTGATAAAGCGTCTCCACATCCGTGCCAGCCGGATCGTTATGCCACAAAGACATCGCGATCAAACGCGCACCGCAGCGAATATTTGAGCCAATCAGCCTGGCCGTCATTTCCTGATCGCTGATGGCGTCGCTGTCAGCACTAACGGCCCTTTCCTCTGCGGCCATAAACGTGAGGAACTCAATACGCTGAAGCGCCGACAGCTCGAATATGGTCAGGGATTCTGTTTGCCAGGTGAACTTCTTTTTTTTCAAAAACATGCGTCCTTCCTTACGCTGCAGTTACGGTGACTTTGCAGACCGCAACGAAATTACCGTCGCTGGTCATTACAATAATGTCAGCGGTGCCTGTCGCCACGCCGGTGACGGTGATCGCGTTGCCGCTAACGGTGACCGTTGCTTTTGCCCCGTCGGAGGTTGCCACGCGGAACGAGGTATCAGAGGCACTGGCAGGATTAACCGTCACATTGAGCGTTGTGGTTGCACCGACGGCCACGCTTGCCGTGGCTTTATCGAGCGTAACGCCGGTGACTGGGATATTCGGGCTCCCGCTTTCTTCAGCCAGCTCCGGCTTGCCGGTGTTGGTGATTTTCGCTGTGCGGGTAATAACCTCTTTTGCCGGAATGGCTTTACCCAGGCTGCTGCACCAGCCGCGGAAAACGTCGACGGTACCGTTCGGGTATTTGATTTTGTAATAGCGTACTGAGCCATCAATAAACCATGCGACCAGGTCTTTTTGCCCTTCTTCACCCGGCTTCCAGGCGAGGGTGAAAGAGGTGTCGCCAGCTGATTTTGCCCCCTGAGCGGTCGCGTTCCAGTCGGCGTCCTCGTCGTCGAGGTAGGTGTCGTCATACGATTCGGCGGTCATTTCGCCCGGCGTCAGCTCTTTAATTTTCGCAAGGCGGTTCCAGTCGATATCCGAGAGTGGGTTAGCGAAAGCGTTGCCCGTTCCGGTGTAAAGCCAGAGTGTGGTACCGGCACCTTTCACGGGAGCCAGTGAGTTTGGAGTAGGCATAAGTACCTCTTAAATTGAATAGGTGATTAAGTACGTGAAATCGACTGAACCCCAGGTGGCCATTTCATCATCCCGCTGATAGTCATAACCCTGCGGGGTGAACGTCTCAACCAGTTCGGTCAGAGCCGGGATGAAGGCCATTGCCGGATACACTTTCTCTTCCATCCAGGAATCAAGCGCGCTGTCGGGGCTGGAGGCTTTAAGAAATACCTCGATGTGAACAACCGCCTGCCACGAATCTTCATCAAGCGAATCGCCGGTGTACTCCGCGTCAGAAAGGTAAACAGCCACGGCAGGGAGATCCTGCTCTTCAAGAAAAACAGGGCGCCCGTCAAACCAGGTGACGGTGTCGGTGATATCGGCTTTCAGTTTTGCAAGAATGGCTGCACGAATTGCGCTGTGTCTGTTCATCGCTTCAGGTGGATTCTCAGTTGGTTTTTCAGGGCTGCGGAAAGTTCTTTGGGCATATCGCTTTCAATAAGGCGCTTTGAAATAGCGGTGAATGCCACAGTGAGCGGTGTCTCAAGAGGAACTTTGACCACATCAATCGGATAACGGGCCTGACCTACGCGCCGCATGACCTGCCAGCGCCCGTTGGCAAGCTGTTGAATAAAAGCGTTACGAAAGGTATAGGGGCCGATTTTGAGGACGCTACCCGCTCCGTTTCTTGCCCCTTTTTTACGCGAGAGCCGGACGCGCGCCGTGCCGAGCTTTATCGCAGGAAGATTACCGCGGTTGATTTTTATCGACGCGACCGGGCGATCGTGACGGGCCTTGCGCAGACGGGAACGCTGGCGGACCAGACGAACCGGAAGCCCCTTCTTCCGGTTATCATCAACTGTTGCTTCTTTCGCTACAGCTTTGCTCCCCTGGCTTATCGTTCTGCTGGCCATCCGGTTAAGCGCTTTTGCGGTTGCCTCAGGAACGATTAACCGGCTGAGGCTGTTCAGGTTCTGAATAGCCCTTTCCAGTCCTTTCACGGACATAGCGCCTCCTCATTCGAGATGGATGCGGGGTTTTCCGTTGAACATGTCATAGCGGGTAACGTTCAGGTTCTTACCGTCGTAGTCGACACTGTCGTTTCGGCGTGGCTGGTAAAGCTCAGAGAAAATCACCAGCGAAGTACCTGTTCCCGACAATGGCCCCATTTCCTCCAGCTGCTCGGCGGGAACAACGTCATAGCTGCTGCCATTGATGATCGCTGTCTTTCCCATCTTTTTTATGGTGGCCGCGTCCATGCGCGCCGCCATCCGGTCAAAGGGGTTAGGCATTGATCTTAACTTCAACAACGGTGGTGCTTGCCCCTGCCTCTTCCCAGGCGATACCTGCGGCAACGGCATCCGTTTCTTCGATCGTGATTTTGCCGTCCTTCAGATACACCTGCGCCCCGGCAGTAACTGCATCAGCGGGGACTTTTGGCAGGAGGAATACCCCTTCAGTAATGCCGTCCCCGGTATCGCCGACAGGAATATCAGTAATCGCCACAGCGATAAGTTTGCCAACCACAACCGGATCGCCGCTTTGAATGTCGGTTGTACCACTGTTTACCAGAGGGATCGTTTTCCCGTCCTGCGCATAGTTCTTAGCCATAACTTCTCCATTCAGCCCCTTGCGGGGCTGGTTTCAGGTATAAAAAAAGCCCTAACGGGCATCTGTTTGTCAGGACTGTATTTTTACTGACCAGAGGATTTGGTCATGCCGCGATAGTCCAGCGGAGCAACACCGGCATCAATGCGCACTTTCGTGGCGATACCATCAGTGGTGAAGCCTTCCTGCTGATCGATGTATGGCGTGTCGACGCCGTTGAGATAAGCGACCTCAATGGTGTCGGTGCCCTTCGCGGCAGCCAGATACCAGGCTTTCGCGTCAGCTTCATCCAAGCGTGGTTCGGCAATGACCTCTGCAAAGTTCTGGATAGGGTTTACGATCCCGGCATTGATGTCTGCACCTTTAACACTGGCCGACTTGATAGTCTGATTCGCCAGAGTTTCCAGGCTGACGGGCACCAGCATGTAGGCCGGACGGATATTCAGGGTTCGCTCCCCTTCCTTCTGAAGACGCATCAGCTTGCGCGATTCATCCAGGTTTGCCACGGAAATTGCGCCCGAACTCAGGTTTTTGTGATCGGCATGGAACAGCGCCTTCCCGTCGGAGAGTTTCGGGTTTTTGGTCAGGATGGCGTAAACCAGATCGCCAATCGTTGCTTTCGCCGCGCGCCCCATCTTCATCGGTACGTCGGTGAGCTGGTTCAGATCGTCGTTAATGATCGCCTGGCGGGTTACAGAGAAGATTTCACCGTAAGTGGCAAGCGCGATAGTTTCGCCTTTATCACTGGTGGTGATGTACTTGTACTCCGCCCCTTCGCGAACCTGTCGCAAAGAAGGGAAACCACCCATGCCGACACGATGCGCCGTTTTGAAGTCTGACAACTGGCCTTTTTTGGTCCACTGCTCGAAGGTTTCCTGCGCCTCGTCCCAGCCCTGAATCAGCGCTTTGTTCGCAACATCGAGCAGAATGTTGCCGAAATCAGAAGTGCTGTGGGTCAGCGCCAGGCCAACCATCTGCATCGGATTGTAGCTGGCCACGCCAATACCTTTTTCTGTCAGAGCCATACGCGCATACTCGCGCAGCGTCATACCGTTATAAACGTTATCCCGTTCCTGACCTTCGAACCCGGCACGCGCCATTAGTGCCTGGCGAATACCGTCCGCTACAAAGTTACCGTTACCCGCATGAATATGCGGCTGGGTGGTTTTATTGGATGGGGTAGCCGTTTTACCGAGTTCTGCCAGCAGCAAATCTTTCGCCTTATCGATGGAACAATCAGGGTCAGCCACACACTGATTCTGCAGTTCCATGTGTTTATTGCCGAACATGGCAAAGAGATCGCCGATAGCGTTAACTCGGGCTTTCTGCTCAGCCATCACCTGCGCACGAATGGTATTTTCATCCGGCGTCGGGTCTGTTTTTGCCTGCGGTGCCTGAGGCTGGGTAATAACCGGGTCACGCTGGGTAGTGTTGCGCGGCGGGGTGATCATGTTGCGAATGCTTTTTGGCATTTTTTCAAATTCCTCAATACGTTTTGAATGAATACAGGCCATAGCCTGAAGGGATGGTGTCACCTGGTCGGCAAAACCCAGCTCAAGGCACTCGCTGCCGTTCATCCAGGTTTCGTCTTCCAGCATTGCCGCAATTTCATCGGTGGATTTTCCGGTTTTCTGCGCATAAGCCGGTATCAAAACGGATTCAACCTTGTCGAGAAGATCCGCATAGTCGCGCATATCGCTCGCGTCACCACCAGCAAACCCCCATGGCTTATGGATCATCATCATCGTGTTTTCAGGCATGATGACCGGATTGCCTACCATAGCGATCACTGACGCCATTGAAGCGGCCAGACCGTCGATATGTACGGTAATCGCCGCGCCGTGGTGCTTCAGCGCGTTATAGATAGCAATGCCGTCGAAGACATCACCACCGGGTGAGTTGATATAAAGGTTGATGTGGGTGACGTCCCCAAGTGCCCGGAGATCATTGACGAACTGTTTCGCCGTTACGCCCCAGTACCCGATTTCGTCATAAATAAAAATGTCGGCCTCGCTGTTATTGCTGGCCTGCATGCGGAACCACGAATTACTTTTTACGCTGGCTTTCGGACGGTGGCGCGCCCGGTTCTTTGGCTTCGGCACTGGTGCCTCCTTTATCATTGGCGGGGTCTGTGTCAAACACCAGGCCCTGTTCACGGTTCTCGTCAACCTCCGCTTTACGGCGTGACTTAACATCATCCGGGTTGCGACCGCTGGCACGTATCCAGTCGGATTCAGTAGCAGCACCGCCGCGGATCTGCGTTTTCCAGGCATTCGCTTCTTTAACGGGGTCAATCCACGGCATAACGGGCCCCGAATAGACCGCGTTATACAGCGAGTCCATATCGATGCCTCTCGGCAGCTTGATTTCTCCGGCAGCAATAGCCATCTTCAGCCAGGCCCGGTACATGGGGCGGGTCACTGAACCGATGAACCAGTCCTGAAGAATCAGATATCCGTCGGTTGACTCGACAAGCTCCTGCCGCTGGGCACTGTACGTGCCGTTGTAGTTTCTGGATGTGCTGGAAAAACTGAGGCGACTGCCGGCGGATACAGCACGCAGCTGTCCGTTACGAAACGACTCGAGATTAGGGTTCGGGCGATCGGATTTAATCATCCCGATTTCTTCCCCGGCCTGCAGCTCGTCATAGAGCATCCCGGGCTGAATCATCAGCTCGCGGTCATCGCTGCTGGAATCAGACTCGAAGCTCTGTCCGTCGCCTTTTTTGATATACATGCCGAGTGCAGCAGCAATTCTTGCTGCAGTCAGCTCAGAGTCCTCGTACTCTTTCAGCGCGCTCAGCCGCATCAGGACACCTGACAAAAGAGATGTCCCACGGGTCTGGTGCAGGCGTCGGGTGAATTTGAGATGAAGCATGTTCTCTGCATCTATCTCTTTGGTATCGAACTGACGCCCGGACACCGGCAGGCTTTTATAGACCTGATATTTTTTAGGCCGTCCCCAGCTATCGACAAAAACACCCTGATTGAGCTGGGTGGCGGCATCGCTGTTCATTGGCACGAAGTCCGGCTCCAGCGCTTCCAGCCAGAACGGTACGCCAGCAACGGGCTGAAGACCATTTCCGGTACCACGAACCAGCTGAGCAAATACCTCACCGTCCCGGAGCCACGTTCGCAGCATCAACCGCTCCAGCATGGGGCGGGTAAACTGGGTTGTAACATCGGGTCTTACGGACCATTCGCCCCACTTTCTGCGGATATCAGTGGCCAGTTTTTTAGCGATCTTCCCGTTACTCAGCATCGGATGCGGTTCAACTATGATGCCCTTCGCACCCACCACCCTTTCTTCCAGCTTGTCGAAAACGCCGATCACCAGATCATGGTTGTTGTCCAGCCAGCGCGCCTGCTGCCTCAGTGAAACCGCCCCCATCTGGCTGAGCTGATCGGCAGAGCGATTTTCTTTCTGGGCTTTGTGGGTACGCGTTTGCTTAACCGCCTCATACGCCTTAATTACCGCACGGGCACGCAGGCGTGAGGCTTTCCAGCCTGGCGAAAAGACGCCAATCGCATCATCTAAAAAACTCATCCAAACCTCGCCAGCCTGTAGCCGGGTCGCCCGCGGCGTTTATTATTGAGCGTTGCCAGTCGGCGCTCCCATTCCTGACGGCCTTTTCTGATTTCCGACAGGTTTTCGAGCGTCATCTGCTGCCCGTTGAAAGTGATTGATTTACCCTCCAGAACAGACAGCTCGGCTGCGGCGTAGCGGTCGATCATGTTTTGAATATCTGCTGGATTCACACCCAACCTCCTGACGAAGACCACGGATTAGCCTGCTCGGTTACGGGCTTCTCGCGTTTTGGTTTTGATTTTGATTTCGGCGCAGGCGACGGGGATGGCACTTCGCCAGTTTCCGTCTGCGTGTCCTCGATCCACGTTTCCCGCCGTGCCCACTCAGGAGCTGACGGCCATTTGATTTTTTCGTAACCACTAAGGATGGCGAGCGCGTCGGCATAAACGAGCAGGTCGAATGCTTCGTTTGCGCCCCGCCCGGGCTTACTCCACTTCCCTTCATTCGAACGTTCCTCATACGTCAGTTCGTCATAGAACCAGCTGCCCAGCCAGGCGGGAAAATGCACATAACCAGGGCCAGGTGAATCCCGCCACAGCGCATTATTCACCCGGTCTTTGAGGGCATCAGTCTGGAGAAGATAAAGAGGCACATCACCCGTCGCCTGTGCGCGACGCGTTGATCTGCCCGTATTATCAGGAAATGTTCGCTGGATAAGTTTGCTACGCCTGACGCTGTCACCCTTGAAGAGATAGATACGCTTACCCAGCCCCTCGCGGCGACATCTTCGCCAGAACTTGTAGGCATTATCCGTCACGCCGTCCTCGCCCCCGGAGTCCACAGCCATCGACATAAGCCGCATGCCCTTTGACGGGTCAGACGCGAGCGGCCACGTTTTATCAAAGACATCGGTGAGTAAAAGATCCCAGTCCTCAGGGTAGCTTGCCGGATCCACCTGAATGCTCTCCCCGTTGCCGTCGCAGCGCAGCGAATACCGGATGTTGTAACGGTCAACTATCCAGCGCTCCCCCATACTTCCATAACCCGTGACCTGCACAACAAAGCGCCTGTTGCGCCCGGCCTGTACGTCAACGGTCGCGGTGAGAAATTGCACGCCATCCGGTACCGAACGTTTAGGGACATCTTCGGCACGCTGCTCGAGCAATTCACTTTTGCGCTGCTCCATGCTGGCCCGAGGCAAATAGGGCCTGCCGAAATCGGTGTTGATAACCGTCTTCAGGGTTTCTTCACTGCGGGTGGATTCATATTCCTGCTCGGCGGTCAGGAATTTATAGATAAGCTGCGACCAGGTCTGGTAAGCCGCTGCCGGACCTTCCATCCAGAAGGAGGCAATACGGGAACGTCGGCCATCACCGCTTACCTGCCCTTTACTGTCGATACTCTGCCCGTCGCGGAGCCACACACATTTCATGTTGAGCGCACGCTTCATATCCGGTGTGATCCTGCCCTTACAGGCCGGGCACTGTAGAATCGCCGCTTCGCTGGCAAGCACAGGATCGCTGCTGTCGCGATACCCGGTCATATTGTCCATTTCCGGCTGGAAATATTCGCCGCAATGCGGACACGGCCAGTACAGACGGCGACGGTCGCCACGGTTATAGAGCGATAATATTCCGGTAGTTGGAGGGGCTTCATGGGGCGTGGAACGCCGCCATTTTGTGTCTCTGATATCCCGCCCGGGCGAGCTCTCAACCAGCGTCATCCCAGAGGACATGAATGTCGTGGTACGCTTCGACGCCAGTGAAAAAGCGTCGCCTTCTCCGTCGATATCTTCCGGAAAGCGGTCGTAATCCGTCAGCGCCACACTTTTATAGTCAGAGGACGACATGATGTTGACGGATGGCCAGCCCAGTTTCAGATAATAACCGGCGCGGAAAGTACGATCGTAAACGTTATTATCGTTACGCCTTGGGCTCAACCGGGTTTTCACTTCAGGGCTACAGCGAAAAGTTCGGTCCAGACGCTTTTTCGAATGTTCACGCGCCTTTTCCTCTGAAACCTGAATAACGAGCATATCTGCCGGGTCGCAAACGACGTTATAAACAATCCAGCCATCAATAAGCCCGATGGTTTTACCCGTTCGCGCGGGGCCAACAAAGACCACGGCATCATATTGGCGTGATGCCAGGCAGTTCATCGGCTCAATAACATAGGGCGCCAGATCGGGGTCCCACGGTACAGAGTTCCCCGCTCCCATTGGCACACGCATATATGCGCTGACCGCATCGGCCACATCCATGCGACGCGGCGCGCGAAGGATGCCGGAAACATCCCGGCGAATACCGCATGCCGATGCACGCTTTGCCATCACTCCTCCTCGGTATCGGCCTCCTCTTGTTCTGCGTCCTGGACTTTCTGAGCCATCTGATCACGTAAGTCGTCAATCACACTTTGGACCCGCGACACCGCCGCTGGTGGCAGCGCGCAGTCGCGCTCAAGAATGTCAGGTAGGGTCTCAAGCACCATGACGACTGCTTTAGCCATCAGTGAAAATTCTCGCGCCACTTCATCAGCGGGTATCAACTGCCCGGTATCCTGTTCGAACTTAAGGCGTTCATTCTCTGCCTTCCAGTGCGCCAGCCTGTCGGACGGTTGCATGTCTTCAAGGCTGGAAGAAACTGTTGGGATCATCAGTTCGGTCAAAATGTCGGTGATGAGGTAAAGCTTGAGTTTGCTATTACTGCCCGCTGCAGGTTCGATATTTTTAAGCCTGGCGGCTACTGTTTGGCGATGCACATCAGTGATGGCAGCAAGCTGGTTGATATTGAGTTTAAGAGAAGCTATTTCCTGGTCCATGATGGTGAACACTTTTTAAACAAATCGACATCTTTAAAAAATGGTCCTCAGATAAAACAAAGACCTACCTGCATGATGATGATGCCCCTGGATCCGAAAAACTAGCCGTTTCCCGCGAGCGCGCCGCCCCGTGGTAGGCCACCCCGCCGGGAGGACCCATCAAAAGCTAATGAAAGTCATTTTCATTTGATGCGGGGTGTGGTCCACGCGAGATGAAAGCCATAACAGCCCTTCGAACAATCCCAGCTTTCTATCCCCATAAGGGGATAGGGGATGGGCTGGATTCTTCACGGAGTTATAGATGCGCTCACAAGTCATTCCTGCTCCGTAGATTTCTTCAGCTCGTCAAGCATGGTATTTAGCTTCTTCTGCAAGGCTTCCAAGCACGCCGTCGAGCACTGCCGCTGCAGGTTTTGAACCATCATCAATAACAACCACCAGCGCACCGGCTGGCAGGTGCTTCATGTGCTGTTCAAGCGCTCGCTTCAGAGCTTCAGTACGCTGGTGGGTTGAGATAGCAATGCCAATCCGTGATGAAATGACGCTGGCGGGGACGTATGGGACACCATCAATAATGACCTGCATACAACCTCCTATCAGCGGCCACGCAGATTCCAGATTAGACCGCCAGGCTGACATTCTTCCTGAATGGCTTTTCGAACATCCAGCCTGTCGATTGCCTGTTCTATGGCAGAGGTATCAATCTCAACGCGAAGCATCATCGAAGAGCAATATTGCTGCTTTCCAAATCGCGTATTGACCAGATGTTCAACGGCAAATTTCTGCCCTTCAGGGGTCAGGAAGGTGAAGTGTTTTTCTTTCTGGTATTCCGTAGCTGTATGCCTTGTTTCTGCAAAGCCCAGTTCGCGAAGTTCGGCAGTACCGGATTTAGATGGCAGATCACCAGACACAAGAGCACCACGATAAAAAAGCGCGTAAAGCACATCAGAAGCAGCACCAGAGAGCGTAATGATTTTGTTACTCATTGAATGTTTCCTTTTAGGCGTGAGCCTGTCGCACGGCAAAGCCGCCGAAAGTTAACGGTTTGCCCAGGCTCACAACTGAAAGACTTTCTTTGATGTGCGCGTGCGATGCGCATAAAAAAAGCCACCAGCAGATGCCAGTGGCTTGGGCGTGGTAATCAGGAATGGATTCGAACCATTGAGCCAGAAGATATTGGTCGTCTGCACCACCCTCCAGCTTATAGCAGCGTCACGCTTCGTCCGGATCGGTATTACCCGACATCTCGCGCACCTGATTAATGTGTTTCGACATTATCACAGGCACTAAGTGAATGCCTGCTGTAATGCCTATCTCTTATTGAGGATATTTGGTTGATTATCCGCTGAATGGGATAAAGCAATTATGATGAGACTGCCCATGTTGATGGCAATAAAAAAGCCACCAGCGAAAGCAAGTGGCTTATCAAGTTTAACGAGAGGTGTCGTTATTGGCGTGGCGGACCAGCAAACAAACTATTTACTCAAAGTATGAATCGCATCCTTAAGGTTCGAATCGATTTGATCCTTTGCTGAATTCACGCTGGTTTCAAACCATCTAATTCCATCGATACCAAACTCATGTCCGGGGCAAATGTCATTTAGCATGCTCATTTTAACCTGCAGAGTATCTTTTCCATTCAATCCTTTGAGCATGCCATGCGCAAGGACAGGCGTAAGCTGCATTTCTTCCAGACTTAATCCGTATGAATTCATTACATGATCAGAGAGAGCGGTCATTAGTCTGGGTGAGCTGACGCCTCGCTCCATAATCGCCGCAACGATGATGCTTGTGCAAACTATATGCAGCGTAGTCTCATCAAAGCGCTCTCCAGCCGTTAATTTACGGAAGGAGGCCCTCATGGCAGCCATCAAGTCTGTGACATGATTTTTAACTTTAACTGCAGCGGGACCACGTTTCAAAATTCCAATCACCGTTTTGCCTCATTAGCCGTTGAACTTGGCAACAGCTTATCAGGGATATCATCCGAGGATATTCTTTTCCTGTAAATGAGGAAGCGAACTGATTGCTTAACGTCAGCGCTTTTGGCCTTTAGCTTTGACCTCTTCTACTGACTTTTTAACGATGCCACATACTTCTTCAGCACCATCTGGACAGTAATGGTTGTACTTTCCGCCCTTACTCATTTCCCGGCGTACGTCATTCACAACCCCATCCAGGCTCAGACCTGAGTCCTCATTAAGAGACAGGACTACCAGTAACGCCTGCTTAAGGTATTCCTCTTTATCGCTTTGCATAATTCAGCCTCGCTCATAGTTGTAAGCCTTAAACGTAGACTAAAAACCCCAGCCATTTACTCCTAATGCAAACCTGCAGCTAGAGGCATTATCAATGTCCACCGGTAGATGAGCGTTGTAATGGCAATAATAAACCGCCCGTAGGCGGCGATTACTGTTCAAAGAGTTGAGTTCTTAGTTCTGAATATTGTGTTTGCTTCTTCACACTTTGATTGTAACTGCACTAGCCTTTCAGCTATGTCACTGCTTGGGCAGTTCGTTACTATGCAATACCCCTCAACCCACGCCTTATCAACACTTTTTGTGAACAGGCTTTCGAATATCTTTACCCAGTCACTGCTTGGTACACGCTCCAGCTCAAAGAACTTTAATGCACCACTCCCACGTTTTGTTCTGTGCTCATCAAATCCCAGGATTTTCATTCTTCATCTCATCGTTGTTTACTGGGAAAATTTTTAGCACTTATCTGAGGTTTTTTCTAATTACCAAAACTTATAGGCATCACTGTTTTCCCATTATCAAGCCCACCAGCAGATGAGCTTTGTAATGACTTAACCCAGCTTAGCGCGTACCAATGCGTCTTTGGCCTCTAGCAGTTTGCGCAGGCCTGCTGCCTTTTCTGCGCCGTCCGGCAAGGTTTCATCCATCAGCGTCGCAAGATCGCCAATAGGCTTACTCACTTCTTGCAGGTGTGCCGGAAGATGCTGGTACGCAAAATACTTCATGATCGGAGATGACATTCTTAACCCTCAGTTAGTAAAAATCCCCGTGTTAAGCGAGGCCGTGAGAATTTGCTACGTTTAAAGTCCAGAGGAGAGACTGTGTCTGAACCTCAGGGATGAGGCTCTATTTCAGGCACTGCGTACGGACATATTCCTGCAGACCTGTCAGTTGCTTGGTTGCGGTTTCGATTCGCTGTCTGAGGGTGAAATAATCCCGTTCAGCGGAGTCAGTAAGTCTGGCGCTGGTTGCATCATCCATGCCGGAGGTTCCGGTGGAGTTAATCTTGCAGGTTGCGTTGAGTTGCAGCCGCTTACGCCCAGCAATGACATCGCTATGCAAACGCTCAATGGTTTCTTTCGCATCTACGAGTTCCTGTGTGTATTTGGCATCCAGCGCGGCCACATCACGCTGGCGCACCTTCATGTCATCAATGGTGTCATTAGCCTGACTCAGCTTGTCAGTCGCTTTGTCGCGCTGGTCTTTATAGGTGATGGCGTTGTCGCGATAGTGATTAACAGCCCATACCAATGAACCCAGCAGCACTATGACCACAATCGGCAGCCATAACTTCCTGATAACGGCGCCGATCATGCCTTTGGCTCCGCTATAAAACCACCAGCCTCTTTGAATTTCTTCAGGAGGTTTTCAACCTTGTGCTCATGCTGGCCATAACCTGCGCCGGGCAACGACGCCCAGATGTTGCTGCAGCGGTCAATGGCCTGACGGATATAGCCTTCGTCGATGAGCTGCAGGGCGCGGCGTTCTTTAATCTGCTGCAATGCCACCGCGTCCTGGCTGGCCGGGGAGAAATCCCTGAGGCCAAGCTGCGACCGATAAGCATCCCAGTAGCGAGAAAGCAGCTGGTAGCGGCCGGCAGCAGTAGATTTCAATCGGGGGTTAAGGGTGATCAGTTTGCGAGGGTGATCTGCGTAGCTCGTAAAGAGTGAGCCGCCCACAATCACGTCATAGCCATGGTTCTTTGTTGGCTGACCTGGCTTATCGGTTCCCTCTGACCATGCGAGCATGTCCAGGAAGGCTTTACGCTGTGCGTTGAGAGCTTGCATGATTTACTCCGAGATAACGACCTTAGCCAGATTCCCACGCGCCAGCCATACCGCCATGCAGATGACGGAGTTCAGCAGCAGATCGCCGAGATTAACCTGTACGTAATGGCCGAAAAGAATGCTGAAGGCGTTGAATCCGGCGGCAAGGATGATCAGGTAGGCCAGCACCGCGACACTCAGGCGATAACGCTTCCCCTCTTTCCGGAAAAACATCAGCCTGACCATGATTAACAGGCAAACTATGGCGTTTGCATTCATCAGAAGAAGTTGCCATGTCATTTATCTTCCTCCCCCAGCCCTGGCATCTTCCCGCTTTTGGACTTGCGAAGAATGCGCAGCAGGACTGCCACGGAAATGGAAGCGGTAACGATGGCGCCGACAGCTGGGGATACCTCGATGCTGGCCGGTGGCTTCATCAGGCTTAATGGCGTGTTTATGATTCCGGCCATGATTTTTGCCATGGGCACGGAGAAGAACACGCCACTGATAAATGATATCAGCGCAAAGATAGCCTGCTTCCAGAGTTGATGGGGGTCTGAGGTCAGAACGTATAACGCGGTTCCGGCAAGCGATCCGAGCATCACTGCAGGAGTCGCCTCCGGAAACAGCGTGGCAAAGGTTACACCGACAGAAGACGATGTAAGACCAACGCCTACGATAGTTGAGGTCTCAGGCATAATTATTCCGTGTGTATAGGATCAGGCCCTCGGGCTGCATTTAACAACGAAGCCATCTGATGTTGATTCCCAGGACCTGAAAATGAAAAAGGCCGCCTAAAGGCAGCCTTAAAATACGTGTATATATTTAACATGGCGGAGCAATGGGACCTTGAAGAATCTCAGCTTCGCCGTCATCGCAAATATCATAACCTTGAGTCAGTTGCCATATACCCCTGATAATCCGTCCTGTTCGGAGATCTTCCGTTTCGCCATCTGCGTAAAAGGCTACCTGAACCCTGCCATTGTGTTTTATCCAGTAAAAACCTTCTTTCATACCTTACCCTCCCTCACTAACGATAGAGTGTAGCCATTCTGTTTACGGGCTTGTGTGAGGGATACTTAATTATGAATAAAGCGATGCACTGATCCGCGCTCAGTAATGATCAGCCCACAGAGACAGTCACACCGACCGTTCCCTATGGCTCACCCCTGAAAGGCTCTGTGGTTGAATTGCGCCGAGCGTGGCGCGGAGAATTGCAGGCATAAAAAAAACCGCTCGGTGGCGGGTTTCTTAACTCTGAACATACAATGCCCATCGTTAACGTCAAATTTACACAAAAACGGCAACTTTGCAAGTAACGTGACGCTAAATAGTGATATTTATATCGTATTATGCGCTCTTGTTACTTTCTTCAGTTCAGCATCAGCATTGCTTTCTTCCTGAAAACATTTCGTCACCAGGCTTTCATAGAACGGTTTCCAGCTGTAGCGCCAGGTGCGATCTGGAAGGCTATCCAGCTCAGCCAGAACGCCGCGATACGCCACCGATGATTTCGGCCTGCTGTACCCTCTTCCCTCACACCGTTTGCACTCCTTATAAACGGGTACGCCCTGGAAATCAGTTTCTTTACGGTCGAGGGTTTTTCCCGTTCCTCCACACTGGCAGCGCTTACTCAGTTGGCCCGTGCCGTTGCAGTTGCCGCACAGCTGGTGGTCCACATCCTTAACCTGACGGGTGACCTCAAAGTCAGATGGAGACTGGCCCAGATCCTTAGCAAACTGAGGCAGGCGCATCGTGTAATGGCTTTTGGTAATCACGCTGATTTTGGTGATGATGCTTTTGCCCTGGCATTTTGGACAATCGACACTGTCAGCAGCTGATGAGGCGTAGTCTTTGAAGGCGAACCGGGCGAGAATCCGCATGCACAGCGGGAATTTTTTACCAGCAGCTTTACGTACCGCCATAGGAGCATGCGCTTTAGCGTATTCCGATAACCAGGATATCGCGGCCTCCTTATCTTGTGGACTTATTCCTGCCTTTCCCAGATACATGGCAAGGCCAATGCCGGCGTCTGCCTGAGTCATGCCCAATGCCGCCATGATATCGGTTACAGTTAACTGATCGCCAGCTGTTGCGCGGACGCTGTCCGAAATGTGCATTCCTTTAGGTGCAAAAAACTTTAATACGCTGTCGAGATTCATCGTATTCTCCAATCCGTCTACGCCAGAACGCCGAGCGCATATGCCCGGTCCAGCAAATTAATAATCAGTACCGGTTGCGCGCCATACTTGCGCTCAAATTCAGTTGGGTCGTTATGCAGTTCGGTGTGATGGATACGGCAGAGCGGGATCACAAAAATGTCGTGCGCTTTCGTTGCCATACCACCCTGCCCCCAGCCGATTAAGTGATGGGGGTCATCAGCCTGCTGACCACAACAGGCGCAAGGTTGGGTTTTAACCCAAGCAAGATAATTACTGTTCTCCCAGCGGATGCGCTTGGGGCGCTTCATGAAGGTCAACGGCGATTCAGGTTCAACAACTGTGACAACTACGGGTTGAGGAATAGGCATTTCAGCCACTTTGTCAGCGATAATGCTGGTGGCCGACACGCTCGGGACGATGTCACTTTCCCGATTACTCATCTTCTCCTGAGGTAATCGAAGGACCTTACGTGCGACGGACTCTGGCAGCTCTCCGAAAACGCCCTTAATGACAGCCCACCAGCACAACTCAGACAGGGAGATCTGGCGTGTCTTGTCCAGCAGAAGCGTGTAGCGGATAGTGTCCAGAATCCAGTCGATGAGGTTTTGACGAGCCAGCTCTGCCAGCGCTTCTGTATACTGCCCTCTCAATAAGTTGTCACAGTAGCCGCACAACCGCAGCGCGCTTGGTTCCTGTCGCAGGATGGTCATTTCGTGATAGTGATAATCGCTATGTTCGTTCTGGCAATGCCCAGAGCTACTCCTGAGTAACCAGTTCTCAAGACTTGGCAGCCCACCAGCTGCGTAAATCACTTTCTCCGAATGGAAGAATTGGATCAGATCCTGCTCGAAAGCCAACGGCTGCAGAGCATCGGGAACCCGGCCAGCTGGGTAGCTTTTCATGCTTTCAGGCTGGCGCTCCACCAGAACCCTGCCACCGCTGAAAAGGCTCATTAGTTCACTGCCCGGCTTAAGCAGAACCACACCAAGTTCCCGGGCAATAACTGGCTTTAATAACCCTCGCATCAGTTAATCTCCCGAATAATGATTTGCCCTACTTCTCCCCAAAGTTTCGTTACGCGTGAATCCCAGATATGGGCATCATCCTCGAATAGAGCATCCAGCAACGCCTTTTCCAGATTGTCCTTATCGGGCTTGCTCTGGTGAGGCTTACCGTTCATTTCAGCGCGTTTCTTCTTGCTCCAGCTCTTGGGCATGGGGAGGATGAACGTAACGTGGGAGTTTGCCTCAGGCAGCTTAACTCCAAGCAAACGGACGTGATCGCAGAATGCCCGGTACCGAAGCACTTCTGGTCGTTTCTTCCACTTGTCTGCGCGGGTCATGCGTGGCTTGCCCATCGGCACTACGTTATAGATTTTCATGAGTGACCCCACGCACGGGAACGCATGCTTTGTACTGTTTTTGGGTTGGACTTTTGCTGGGGCAGCTCTGCGCTTACGGTCCAGTATCGCGGATCCCTGTCGAGGGTTTTCTCTACGCGAACGCCTTTTTCGCGATAGCGCTTAACCAGCTCCTCTGCTTCGTCTGTAGTCAGATTGGTGTGGGTGAACCAGCTCTTTTTCATGCCTGCCCCCGTAAAGCTGCAGACAATAAAAAATCGCTGTCCCCGGATGGGGTCAGTGGTAAGGTTTTATTGATTGGTTTTTGCGCCATGGTATCTCTCCAGTGGCGCAGCAGGTATAGGTTGTTCAGGCCTATGAGGGGAGTGTATCAGAGTTTAGAGAAACGCGAATACCCGCCTTCTCCAGCATCTGTGTAAAGAGTGTTGGTGTGCCTACTATCTCATCTCGCTGGAGCGGCATGAAGGATACTTCATCGCCACGCCTGTACATCAGCGCTCGCTCACATTCTGGAAATGATTGCAGTCGTGCAACGATAACCCCATCGTGACACCTAATAACCGCATATCCCTTTTTTGGTAATTCTTCTTTTTGTTTCACCAGTCCCCCCTTCAGCCTGGAAAAGTCATTGAATGCTGTATTAATAAAACCAGTCGTCAGCGCTTTCCCAGGTCTGCTGGAGGATTTCTTCAACTTTCGTTTTAACGTCTTTCTCACCACCAGAAACACTCAACCCATCCATACCTGCGCGCCGAATAGTCACCGAGCAATCTTCAAACTCATTCTGTAATCGTTTAGATAGTTCTGTTTGAAGCGCCGGGAGCGCGCCATCTGGAAGTTTTTTAGTCCGATCAATGGTTAAATCAACTTTCATTTTTCCCTCCTCGCTGAAAAACTGTATATTTATACAGTTACTTTATAAACCTCTCATTTCTGGTTTGCAATAATTTCGGGGCATCAAATGCGGTTTGTATTGATGAAGATAAGGACGCATCGACCATGTTTTGTTAGAAACCCCAGGAGATCCTTGCACACAACGTACGCCTCGCTCCATGTTTGGTTACTTATCGATCAGGCTGTTTCGGAAGCATTGTCTTCTCGAGTGGTCAAGGCCAAGAAGTTACATAAAATTTAACCTTAAGTTGCTTTATTGTTAAGGCAACATGATCGTCTTTCTTTGTAAGTTCCATGGCATATATCCTAAAAATTATTGGCATGATTGCTGAACAGCAACAGCAGTGTTTAACTGTGCAGAATGTTTGTTATATGCGCTTACATAAAGCAAAAAATTTAAACATGAACAGCAAAAAAGTGGCACAGAGAAAATTGCTCAAACATCACAATAAATCTTTAAAAAATCCAGACTATTATTCAGATCTAGCAGGCGCTGACTTGCGTTTTATGGACCTCCGGAGGCTAAATTTGAAAAATATCAACTTATCCGGAAGTGACCTTTCTTTCAGTGATCTACGTGGGGTTAATTTCTCATTTGCCAATCTTAACGGGGCTAATATGAGTCACTGCAATACAGAGGGGGCTATCTTCGATCATGCGGTTTGCGCTGGCGTTGACTTCTCTGGAAGTAATATCAAAGCCGCAAGTTTTACTGGTGCATTGATGGATAATGATTACGTGCCGGAGGCTACGTTGACCGCTACACCTCTTATCACTGTTTACATGCCGACATGGAATCGTGAAGCGCTGACAATACGGGCTATAAATTCTGTAATTAGGCAAGATTATATTCATTGGGAACTTATCATTATTGATGATTTTTCCTCTTCTTTTGAGAAGCTGCAGGCATTTGTTGCTGAAATTAAAGATCCACGTATAACCTATATTCGTAACGAATTTAATTCGGGTGCCTGCGCTGTCCGAAATCAGGCCATAAAAATGGCCAAAGGCTATTTGATTACAGGCTTGGATGATGATGACGAATGGCTACCTACCCGTCTTTCGTCGTTTGTTGCCTATCAGTACAAGCTTGAGACTCACGCATTTTTGTATGCAAATGATTACCTATGTGAAAGCAATAGTTATCAAAATTTAAGCGAATTGAAAGATTATCCTAAACCCGCATACAAAAAGAGCCTGTTTGATAAAAGAAATATAATTGGCAATCAGATCCTGACATTAACCGACAGACTGCGTAAAACATTGTTTGATGAGAATTTAAGCGCAGCGCAGGATTATGATGCTTTTTATCGATTGGCTGAAACATATGGCGACCCATTCAAACTGGATGACATTACTCAAGTGCTTTATGTAAATCATGGAGAAGCTCGAATTACATGCTCAGGGAGAAAGTTCGCAGGTTATCTGGATTTCTATCGAAAGCATAAATCTAAATTAGATGCTTCCAGTAGAAAATATCAACTCTTTACCCTGTACTATATCCGTAATAAAAGCATGAGTTCGCGAACGCTGATGAAATTGATGACACTTCGCAATATTAAAAGATATCTGATGATGTATTCCAGTTTTAGAAACAGAAAGTTCTAACTGCCTGATAAAAAATATCGTTTCCTCCACCGTTTCAAACGGACAAAGCGCTAAAATGTAGCCGCGACTTCGCGGCTACATTTTAGTCAATTATGTCGCATTCTTAATGATGCGCATTTCTGGCATGTTGTCCTTACCCGTGCTTCAGCAAACGGCCCTAGTACTGAATTGCCACACCGGGCAACTTGCTTATCCTTCGCATACTTCATACCACGATAGTCTCGGTCGATGATCTACCACTCCGGGAAACCTCGGGCGTGGCACAGCTCTGCAGCATGCGCATACTGATATCCACAATACGGTACTCCACGCTCATTATGATCCCATGACTTTTGCCATCCAATTATTAAAACCGAATTTAGCTTTTAGAACCTTTAAAGCAGGTTTCCTGGTATTGGCTTTGGCTGTTTGGTATCGATCAAGCTTTCGACCTGCAGCGAGTCCGTCGCTTTTCCGATTCCTATCGCATAGGTTTTTCCATTGTATTCATGCAACACAACATCAAAAACACGGGCCGCATTAGCGGACTGTACCGTCACTTCAGTCACCAAAAACTTTTTATTCGGATAATCATACATTTTTACTTCGCCAGTCAGTCCATTTCCGATTAGTAAAATATCTACTTCCATACGAACCTCACAATCAATTTCAGATTTTTGTTAAAACTACCACAGCCTAATAGCTACAGTGATGAACTAGTAGAACACTTCACCAAATAATTTTTTCAAGTGGGGATTCATTCTAAGATACTCATCCCACGTTAACCCCAAAGCGGCCGCTATTTGACGATAATAAATTTCTTGTTGACTAGACTGAATCTTAATGAAATTAGCCATAAACCCTCCTTTGTGAAAGAGAGCACATTTTCCCTCTTCCGCTCTAAGTGTCTATTTGGGGTTTGTCATTCAAGAGACAAAGGCAACCTTATTCAACACATCCTTCTCGCAACATGTAAGACTGGCTTACAGGTTCGGCACCCTGAAGCATGGCGGCGCGGTAAGCATCCAGCGCAGCGCCAGTGTGGTGCAGTCCAGCCGATCGCCCAAGCGAGTGAACATCTTCGCCATATCGATGATCGGCGTGTCGCTGCTCATCGCCTTCGCAAACTAATGACCAACCGCCACCAGCTGTTTGTTGTTCAGTGAATCGTTCATACCCGCGCCCTCCCGAAAATTTTGTGTACCTGATAGCCCAGCCAGTTCTGGCGACAGACCTCTGTAATACTTGGCTGTTGGCGCTCCACCAGCACCACCTGCAATGGCTTGATGCGCTTCTCTCCACCCGGCAGCATGACGAATACGGGGTGCCGTGGTTGGCCAATGTTCTTAACTGCTCCTGCTGATACAAGATGCTCAAGCATGCGACAGGCCTTTTTGCTGTCGCAGTCGAGCAATCGGCAAACCTGACGCGGTGTAATCTCACCACCGGACTGGATAGCGCGAATGATTGTCCAAAGCTTATTGCTGGCCATATTCATGCTCTCCTCGCCATGCGCAGGCATTCATTGCGGGCTTTGGCTATACGTGCCACTTCAACTGAGCTGCAGGCGATGCTGAACATGTCGGTATAAACACCAGCTGCACGGCGCCATAAACCCTTATCAGCCAGCGCCTTCGCTTTCTGTTCAGCTGCCATGATTCTCGCCGGATCACTTTTCAGGATCATGCAGGGCAAGATAACGTCTGGAATGTCTGCATCGGGCGCAGCCGTGTAGACGAACTGCACGCTGTTTCGGGTGCGGATGATTACACCCTCATCACTCAGCTCCCGCAGCAATTTGCCAGCGGTGGCGCCAGCCATGTCCAGTGCATCGGATACGTCGCCTACGGCGCAGTTCGGTCGATAGCGTACAAAAACCGCCACCTGTTCTTTTTGGGTTAACTGTTTGGTCATTGGTCAATACTCGATTTAGTTGCTGAAACCAGCCGCTTTGCGGCGTTTGTACTCTTCCATCAGCAGCTGTGCCGGAGTTGGTCCTGCCGGGTGCTGCGGTGCTGCCAGTTGGCGACGGATCGGAGGAACCGATAGACCGTTGCTAACGTGTTTGGTCCACTTCGTGAGAAGTTTTTCTGCCAGTTTCTTCAATTCCCCCTCTGTCATCTGGCGTTCAACGCCTGTTCTGCGCATCTCGATGCAGATGTGATACAGCACCGGCTGCGGCCAAGGATATTTATCGCTGCCCGAATATCGATATGATTCGTTTCGCCAGCGCCGGTAATCCGACATCACTTGCTCCGAGGTAAGCCCAAACGGATTGGCACCACTCTCTGAAACCAGAGAGACAAACTCAGCGAGATCCGGGGGCCAGGTATTACCAACTGCGCAACGTTCCATGCACTGCTGGCATACAAGGCTGATTTGACTCTCAGTCATCGAACCTATCTGAGCAATCCAGAGGTCCGTAGGTTCTGCCCCATTCTTCTGCGTCCATCGGTTGGAGAAGATTTCCCCCATCACCTGCCACAACCGCCATGCCGTCTCCGTTGCCATCAAGCCCGTTCGCACGCCGCCATTTTGCGTGTGCTGACTGAATTTGCTGAACAGCTCGGGATGCTGTTGGTTCTGATTGAACTGCCGCATTTTGCTTTCCTCCGGTCTGTGGTTTTTGGTTCGTTCTCACGCGCTGTACATGCCTGGAAAATTTCTGCTCCCACTGCACCTGAGTGAATACCTTCCCCTCAGACATCCAGTACGACGTGAACTCTGCGAGCTCGGTAACGAGATAGTCAGGCTCAGGCAAAGCGATCCCCCACATAGCCGCGCGCTGTCGAAAATCTCTGGACGGCAACCAGGAGCCAGACATTGTGAATTTACCGATCGGTTCATTCATGCCTTCCAGGTAACGCGGGGCGGTTGGGTCAGCTGGTGGAACTACCCCACCCGGGCTTTCTGTATGGCCAGCGCTAAAAGAGGGGTTTATTCCTTTCCCTTCCGTATCCGTATCCGTATCCGTCGGTGAGGGCTCAGTGACCTCTCCATGAGTACTCACTGAGTCTTCACTGAGGCCTCGGTGATTAGTGTTTGAATTACCCCCGACATCCTTGCCCGATTCAGTGAATTCACGGGGGAGCGGTATTTTTGTGGCCGACGGGCGATTGATTTTCTGATGCTTAAGAAATCCTTTTATTTGGAGGTAATTAACTCCACTCACTGAATACTCACTGAGCAGTCCATGAGTTATCAATTCAAGTAGCAGTGGCTCACAATCGATCATGTCAGCCGGAAAGATTTGCATCTTGAGGCGTTTCGGAGACCGCTCAAGGCACCCCATATCATTTGCGAAGTTAAATAACCCGATAAACAATAAGCGCGCTGGAATTGAGCATTCCACCACCTTCTCATCTGTCCAGAATTCAGGTTTAACTGTTCTGATGCGGGCCATCAAAAACCTCTTTTTAACCAGCATCGCTGGTGGTCATTGTTCAAAACTCGATTAAAAAAATTGCGGCGCTACGGCGCTAATACTCGCCAATAGTGGTCCCGCCGCGTCAGCAGGTAACATGTTGAATAAAGCGATTGCCGCTTCACGAATTTCCTTCTCAAGTTTCTGCAACGGTGCTCCAAGCAGCTTCGCCTGGTGTGCCTCACTGCATTCCTTGATTGCATTCGCCACCAGCTCGGCTTCCGTTCTGGCATTACTGAGGCCATGTTTTCTGGCGATCTCTACAGGCATAGCTGCGACAATTGCGTCCGACAGCTGCATAACGTAAGCAGTGTATTTATCCGAGCGTCCCTCATTCTTCAGATAGCGGAATAGGTTCTGCTTATTGACCGCTATACCGCGGCCCCCTTCCTTAGCCCACTGTTCGGCCACCAGCTGCGCGATCTTTTCCTGAGCCTGGCCGGGTAAAGAGGATTTCCACTCCCGCACTGCCTCCAGTAAGGAACGATGCCTTGAGCTGTCTCGCCGACGCGCCATAAACTGATTTTGAGTTTTCAGCGGTGCGGCGAAATGCTGGTTATGATGTTGATGTGTGATTGATTGCATGATTAAGCCTCCTTTTGAGGTAAACCATCTGTCGGATTGGGATAAAGATCCGGACGTAGCTCATGGGGTATTACTTTCCAGTCCAGAGCCCTACAAGCGTTTAAAACCTCGGTACTAGCTACCTGAGTACGAAACCAAACAGAAACGGTTTGTGAATTTTTACCTAAGCGGCGCGCTAGTTCAGACTGGCTTCCACAAAGAGAAATAATTTTCATTTGAATGTTTTTGTTCATCGGGCCTCCTAAATTCCGTACCACATACTTGATAATTTACTTATCAATGTCAAGAAATTTAACTGGCCACATTTGAAAAGAAACTTTGTATGCTGGTTTACTGGTTAGATTGGGAACTGAAAATGAACTTCGAAGAACGTTTGCAAAGAGCTCTTGATGAGGCGGGAATCTCTCAATCGGAACTGGGGCGCCGTATCGGCGTTAACTCGCAAACCGTTAGCCACTGGTGTAATGCAGGTATTTTTCCGCGTAAAGAGAAGCTTGTGCTTTTGCCGGAAGCGCTTGGAAAGCCGCTGTATTGGTTTTTTATGACCGATGAAGAAGAAGAACACATAGCCTCTGTAATGCAGAGTAAAACAATTCTTACTTCGCAACAGTCAGCGCTTTTGGAAGTCTTTGATCAATTGCCAGAAGCTGAGCAAGAAAGATTTATATCACTAGCAAAAACCAGACTAGAAGAGCTTGATGCTTTCATGGCCGAATTTTTACGCAAACGAAAAATCGATCCTCAGTCCTAAAACTCCAGCCCCCAACTATTAAAGGCCGCTTATAGCGGCTTTTTTTGCATCTAAAGCGCACCCACTCTGATAACAATAACATATGCTGGTATGTTATTTATCAAATACACCTTGACCTCTGGTATATTTATTTGTAGCCTGATTTTAGAAAATCAGTCATCAAGGCAGGACGCCCACGAAGTAGTTGCCGGCGGCATACGAATCACCGGATGAGATGGCATTAGCACTTGCGCAGCAGGATTTACCGTTCCGCTAGCCTGGCGATAAAGGCAAACAGGAGATAACCATGATCGACTTCGCACGCAACCCAGTAGGCCTTCAGGCTGTTCGCCTCAGTCTGGTGGGGATATTAGTTCGCAAGCTCTGCTACTTCCTCGCTCAGAAAGGCAATCCAGAGTTAAACGCATGACCTCATTGTTCACGTTAATCGTTAGTGTCTGCGCCCTCACCGGGGAATGCTCAGACATCATGCTCGGTATTTATCAGAGCGAGAAAGTATGTGAAGCAGCTGCCGCAGAGCAGCATGTGAAAGGAGACTGTTACCCATACAAAGCGGCTGACGACCAACAGCCTGCGTTTCATTTTTAATCGAGTTTTGACCAATGGCCGCAGGCCTTGAAGGAAACCAATATGGAATTCGGTATGAAGCGGGTTATGGCATCTGTCCAGGCCATTGCAGTTTTGGACACCATCTATAACGGCGCTCCGGTAACAATCGCAGCAGTAAGTAAAGAATCAAAGCTCTCGATTTCCTACCTTGAGCAAATATTTAAACAGCTGCGCCGCGGGAAACTTGTCATCTCGCACAGAGGGCCGGGCGGCGGCTATGTGCCACGCGATGGTGAGATTTCAGTATCAGAGGTGATCCGGGCTGTCAGTAAAGCACCTGAGAACACCGCCTTCGATCCCGTGCTGGATGCGCTCGACTTGGTGCTGGTCTCCCAGCTCAAGAAAAAATAGCAGCGCCCAAAAAGCACAAAACCCGCGCAAGGCGGGTTAAGTACCCGGTCAGCCGACCAAAGCTTTCCGGAATCGAGTTTTGACCAATGACCACTACCCAAGGCGGCAATCATTAGCTGCGGGTATCTTACAACCAAATTTAAGGACCCGATATGGAATTCTTTCATTTAATCAAGGCAACGCAAAAATCAGGCAAGAAAGATGTCGTAATCTGGTTCACTGCTAAAAGTGCAGCGCGCGCCAACCTGCAGCTGGATGTCGCGCTTGAAGACGCCGAAATTGAAACCGGCCGCGGTAAAGATTACGCCAAACCGATCCGCACTGACCTGCCAGTGTGTAACGACTTGCCTAAAGAAGGCGCGATTGACTACACCTGGTGCGAACGCTACGAGCTGCAGGACGACGGACGCACCTGGCTTCCAAAGGCTGCTGGTACCGTTGAAGCCACCATTCCTGACGATGTGAACATCGCTGCTGACGTTACGACTGGAAAAGAGACCGTATCGTTAGAAAACCGTACTCCAGCCGTCCGCTTTGCCGTGCACCTGACCAGCAGCAAATATCAAACACATATAACTAAAGAGCAGCAGTTGGATGCCAGCGAAATGTCGCTGGATGAAGGCAACACATATCTCCAGACCCTGCTTCAGGCCAAAAGCGAAACGCCTGAAGTTGATGAACTCAGCCTGCACGCTGAATGGAAACTGGTTCAGGCGGTTAAAGATATTTTCGCTCAGGGCGAAGAACATAAAGCTGATGTTATCGCAGCTTTCATGTCCGACTGGGCGAAAGCAGAAACTGGCGATCGTAACCAGCTGGTAGAGGACTGGTTGAACGGCAAATTCCCAATGATTAAAGCAAGTTTTGAAACCGATGCAGCTGACGGCACCGGGCAAGTCGAGCAAGGTCTGGTGATTGACGAGCATGACGACGAAGACACCCATTATCCCGTTGTGCAGATGCCCTTTCGCAAACAGTTGCTCGCCCAGTTCACAGCTGACGAACTGCGTCACCACGTAACCCGTGAAGAATTCGCAGCGCTTGGCGTGCTTGAAATGGATACTGATAACAGCTACGTCCAGAACTTGCTGCTAGCCGCTGAGAGCTGCCCGGAAGTGAAGGGGTACGACACCAAGGATCTTTGGCGTTTCACCGACGCCATTCGCAAGGTATTCAGTCAGGATAAGCGTCACGAGTTGGCTCTGGTACTCCGTTTCACCAGAATATGGGCTGCAACTGATTACATCAACCGCGGTATCCTGGCGCGCGAATGGGCTGCCGGCAACCGTATCAGTAATGTGCAGCGCACTGACTCAGGCACCAATGCAGACGGCGGTTTTATCACCGACCGCGGTGAAGGTGCCCATCACACGCTGGATACTCTGGATCTGGAAATCGCCTGTGCCCTACTTCCTATGGACTTTAACCATCGTGAAATCCCTGGCAGCATTCACCGCCGCGCCAAAGAGATTGTCGCCAGCAAAGAGCAGCCCTGGAAGTCCTGGAGCACCATCCTTCGCAATCAACCTGGCATTCTGTCGGTAAACCGTGCAGCCATCTTCAACCTGGTACGCATCGCACCGGAGAACATCCACCTGACGCCTGTTGCTCACTTGGAGTTCATTAACCAGACGATGACGGCTGAATTCAATGCTGCAACTGAGTTGGTGACTGTGCCTGCGCCAGCTGCTGAGCAACACGTATTGCAAAAATGGGTAGAAGCAGGTGAGCAAAAACTCGCTGATGAAGATGAAGCAGAAACGCAGAACCTTCCTAAGTGGGCAGGCTCCACCGCCAGCCAACCGCAGGTCGCCAACCTCGGCGGCGGCATGTTCTCCATTGATGGTCTGATGGGTGGAAATACTGAACCGGTCATCAATAACACCTCAAACGAAGTCGAAAAAACGGAAACAGTAACGGAGACCACCAGCAATGTGCAGATGGAAGAGGCTCAGTCAGAGAAAGTCGAAGTTACTAATGCGGTATCAACAGGCGAAAGCGTTAATGCAATTGCTACGCAAACAGATGCAGTAGCGGAAACCTTGTTCACACACCTGATGGTGGATCTCGAAACTATGGGTAATAAACCTGGCGCGCCGATCGTTTCAGTCGGGGCAGTATTCTTTGATCCGTCCAGCGGGACAACTGGCGCCGAGCATTATCAGGTGATTGACCTCGAATCGTCGATGTCATTCGGGGCCAAGCCAGACGCCAGTACCATCCTCTGGTGGCTGAAGCAATCGCCGGAAGCCCGATCTGCAATCGTGGTGGATGATACGGTTGGGCTGGTAGAAGCGCTCGAGCAGCTTCTCGACTTCATTGCTGAAAACGCAGCCAACGGCTCTAAGAATGTGCAGCTTTGGGGGAATGGTAGTTCGTTTGATTGTTCCCTCCTGGAAGCAGCATTTGAATTGGCTGACACCCCCTTCCCTATCCCGCACTGGAATTACCGCGACGTGCGAACCGTCGTTGAGCTGGGAAAAGCTGTCGGACTGAATTGCCGCTACGACATCCCCTTCGAAGGTGATCCGCATCATGCCCTGGCGGATGCCCGGCATCAGGCGAAATATGTTTCTGCCATCTGGCAGCACCTGACCGCAAACTGATTTTTCATTTACAGAAATTCAATGTCCAGCCAGTTATTGTTTACTGGCTGGCTATCTGAGGTGATAGCCATGCACGAACTTACACTGTCACCAGCGGAAATTGCAGAGATTACGGGCTATCGGCGTTACACAGAGCAGCAGCGCCAGCTGCGTTGCCACGGCATCCCATTCACTACGGATGGTAGAAACAGGCCAATTGTTCTGCGTCGAAATCTGGCACCAAATACGACTGAATTACCAAAGGTTGACGAACATGTTGCAACAGAACCTGACTACGACGCCATTTATGGGAAGACCACGAAAGGATCCAAAGGACGCTCAATTGCCTCCGCGGGTTACCAAAAATAAATACAGTTACGTCTGGAAGCCAAAAGGAACGAAGCTAAGCATTACGCTGGGAAAGATCCGTAACACTAGCATGTCAAAGCTCTGGCAGCGCTATGAAGAAGAAAAGGCGAAACGTCATGACGTTATGACTTTTTCCAAACTCTGGAATATGTTTTTGGAAAGCCCATCCTTTACCGAGCTAGCCCCCAGGACTCAGAAGGATTACAGGCAGCACCAGAAGCAATTGCTGGCGGTGTTCGGCAAGATGAGGGCCGATGATATCAAGATTGAACAGGTCCGCATCTTTATGGATCGTCGAGGCCTGGGTAGTAAGACCCAGGCGAACCAAGAAGTCGCCAGTATGTCTCGAGTTTTTGGCTGGGGATATGAGCGTGGCTATGTGAAAGGTAACCCATGCAAAGGCATCAGAAAATTCACGCTCAAAGCGCGGGAGGTTTACATCACAGATGAAGAATATCAGGCCATTTATGAGGAAGCTGCGCCAGCACTACGCGCCGGAATGGAAATATCTTATCTGTGCGCAGCTCGCGTTTCAGATGTTAGGGCATTGAAATGGTCACAGATAAGCGACAAGGGAATATTTATTCAGCAAGGCAAAACGGGAATAAAGCAGATCAAGGCGTGGAACGAACGGTTGAAAAATGCTGTAGAAATAGGCAGGAGTCTTGGCGGTAAAGAAACGGTGATCTGCAGCAGTAAAAAAACAAAATATTCGAAGAGTGGCTTCAACGATCTTTGGGAAGAGGCGCGTGCAGCAGCAGGTGAAAAGCTCGGCCGGCAACTGAATTGCACGTTTCACGATATCAAGGCAAAAGGCATTTCTGACTATGAAGGATCATCTAAAGAGAAGCAGCTTTTCTCGGGCCACAAAACCGAAAGCCAAGTGTTAGTCTACGACAGAAAAGTTAAGATATCTCCGACCTTGGACAGGCCTGTTTTAGATAATTCAGATGGGGACTAAGGCGGGGAATATACCAAGAGAGTATACCAATATCATACCAAGTGTGACCGGGCTCGTTGAAAGCGGAGCGGGTAAGTGCTTGAATAGTGGCGGAGAGAGGGGGATTTGAACCCCCGGTAGAGTTGCCCCTACTCCGGTTTTCGAGACCGGTCCGTTCAGCCGCTCCGGCATCTCTCCGTTTTGATGGTTGCCATGATGCCAGGTAATTTGGCATTTTAACAGTCCATAACCGTTCAATTTTGTTCAAGTGACGAGTTTGCGAGCAAAGCGATGATTAAGTGGCCCTGGAAATCTAATGAATCCGCGCGTAACACGGCATTCCCCTGGGAAGAAGCGCTGGCGATCCCGGTGTTGGCCTGGCTTCCGGACGAGGATAAACATCAACTCGCTCAGCTGGCAGAACGTTTTTTACAGCAAAAACGCCTGGTTGCGCTGCAAGGTTTTGAGCTTGATGAACAGAAGAGTGCGCGTATCGCCCTGCTCTTCTGCCTACCCGTGCTTAAACTCGGTATTGAGTGGCTGGATGGTTTCCACGAAGTGCTAATCTACCCCGCCCCCTTCGTCGTCGATGACGAGTGGGAAGATGACATCGGGCTGGTGCACAATCAACGCATGGTGCAATCTGGCCAGAGCTGGCAACAGGGGCCCATTATCCTGAACTGGCTCGATATTCAGGACTCCTTCGACGCCTCCGGATTTAACCTTATCGTGCATGAGGTGGCGCATAAGCTCGACACCCGCAATGGCGATCGCGCGAGCGGTGTGCCCTTTATCCCGCTGCGGGAAGTCGCAGGCTGGGAGCACGATCTCCATGCCGCCATGAACAATATTCAGGATGAGATCGATCTGGTGGGAGAGAGTGCAGCAAGCATAGATGCTTACGCCGCAACCGATCCGGCGGAGTGTTTCGCCGTGCTGTCCGAATACTTCTTCAGCGCCCCTGAACTGTTCGCCCCTCGCTTCCCGTCGCTCTGGCAACGGTTCTGCCATTTTTATCAGCAAGATCCCCTCCAGGGAATTCGTAATAACGAAGCGCGTGATGGCGATACAGGCGTTCAGGTACATTAAATCAGCGGTTTGTGGCTTAATTAATCAGTTGATTCAGTGCGTTAAATTTAGTGTTGACACAAAATAGCGAGGCCATTAACATGCGCCTCGTTCACACGATTCCTCTGTAGTTCAGTCGGTAGAACGGCGGACTGTTAATCCGTATGTCACTGGTTCGAGTCCAGTCAGAGGAGCCAAATTTGAAAAGCCTGCTTTTAAGCAGGCTTTTTGCTTTTCTGCGTCCGGGGCGCATTTTTACTATTTTCCACCGCTATCTAGGGCGTCACGGTTGAGCACCTCACCGCAGAGGCGCATTTCTGGCGGCTCTGCAGGGGTGATAACGCCAATTCGTACTGGCAACGCATCCGCTTGCTGGCACGCTTTTTTCAGCTGTTGCCACGCCTCTGCCTCCGACTCCATGTCACTTATCAGGGTATCAAACGCCCCTTCAACGACTTCAATCTTGACAGGCTGATCGTCATGACGTTCGGTGGGTTCGCGCTCTCCGTCCCCGGTAAGGGTGTTCTCCAGCTCGCTGAGCCTGCTGGTTAAGACCGCCAGGTTGTTTTCCGCCGCGTTCGGTGAATAGAAAAATAACCCGCTAATAAATAACGCTTCCATCACCTCGAAGAAGGCAAAGGTCGTGTCGCCGTAAACGTAGAGGCCTTGTTCGCTGCGCCGCACTCCCGAGATCTGTTCATTGAGCAGATCCTCTTTCTGCGAAACCGTGAGCGTCTGCTTGTTGTAGAGAATAACCGGCAAGTTTTTAATTTCGTGGATATTCTCACTCAGACTCCAGCGCTCCTTCTCGCCCTGGATAAAACCGGACGCATCGCAGACGGTTTCAATATCAAATTCATCGGTGGAGAAGCGCTCGCGATTAAAATAGTCGCTCACGTCCTCGCTCTCCTCCATGCCTTCCCGCACCCAGCAGCGATAGACTGAACTTCGGCGATCAATGCCAATCCACTCCAGATCCACGGTGCCAGGGCTGGAAGGTTTTCTTGCCTCGTCAATCCATGCGCCGACATCTCTGTCGAGATAGGCGCCAAGCAGGTCTTTCCAGGGCTCAATCGCCACGAAGATATTGGCAAGGGTTGTTCCTGCTTCAATGATGACGGGATGGCGAAAAAATCTGAGGAGGAACCAGGGATCGGTAGCGGCAGTGGTGTTCTGTATTGCCAGCAAGGGCAACGCTGTTGTCTCATCGTAATGTGAGCGGAAACGCAGTACCGAATCGGTACAAAAAATTAATTCACCGTCCATCTTGTCTCTGGCTCCTGATGTTGTATTGCAGCCCTGCAAACCAAACCACTCATCAAAACTGTCCGTCGTTTCGATCGCCCATACGGGATCTCCTGAACATAGAACACAAGCTGTATAGGTGTAAAGCTACAGGAGGGAGTGTGCCTGGCTGACAGATAAAAAGGTATCTACCTTTACAGGATGTGCGAGTGAGGCTTCGCCATAAGCCTCCAGGGGATGAAACCTACACTTTTGCGTGCGACCATTGTCGCAACGCGCGCCAGTGCGGGCATAAAAAAACCTGCGCAAGGCAGGCTTTTTTCGCAGGTGCGCGGGTTCTAAATCTGATAATCAAGCGCCACCTCTTCCGGCTCCATGGCCTGGCGCTTAATTTCATCCACCGACAGGCCGGCGTTACAGAGTTCAATGAAACGCCAGACGTAGTTACGCTGCAGTTGGCCGCGCTTCAGACCAAGCCAGACCGTATTGGCATCGAAAAGGTGGCGTGTATCTAGGCGCACCAGATTACCCGGCTCGCTCTCAGTGCCGGACTGCTCGGCCACCAGCCCGATTCCCAGGCCCAGCTCGACGTAGGTGCGAATCACGTCGGAGTCCTGGGCGCTGAGCACAATGTCTGGCGTTAACCCTTTACGATGAAAGGCTTCATCGATGCGCGAACGCCCGGTAATACCCTGCCGATAGGTAATCAACGGCCATTTATTGATCTCTTCCAGCGTAAGTGGGTTTATCTGCGTCAGGGGGTGATCGGTCGGCAGCAGGAGCGTGTGATGCCAGCGGAACCAGGGAAAAGCCACCAGTTGCGGATCATTGCTTAAGCGCTCGCTGGCGATACCGATATCCGCCCCGCCATTTTGCAGCAGAACGTCTATCTCCTGGGGTGTCCCCTGGATCAGCTCCAGGCGCACCTGCGGAAACAGCTCGCGGAAAGCCTTAATCACCGGCGGCAGACTGTAACGTGCCTGGGTATGGGTGGTGGCGATAGTCAGCACCCCGGAGGCATCGTTGGTAAAGAGGTCGGCCAGACGGCGAACGTTACTGGCTTCGTTGAGAATACGCTCTGCGATGGACAGCAGCGCTTTTCCCGGTTCGGTCATCCCCAGCAGACGCTTACCGCGGCGGATGAAAATCTCGATACCCAGCTCCTCTTCCAGCTCACGGATATGACGACTGACGCCGGACTGAGAGGTATAAAGCATATTGGCGACCTCGGTCAGGTTGTAATCCCGACGGGCCGCCTCGCGAATAATTTTAAGTTGCTGGAAGTTCACTGTTCGCTCCGGGGCATCTGACATGGCTCTATTGTTAGAGCCTGCCTACCACGAGAACAAATAATAAAAACCCGCATCTTATGCTTTTATGGAATATTAGCTCACCAGCTGCAGTTCTCGATTCTCCAGCGATGGACGACTCACCAACGACATCAGGATCTCTTTAACCGCCTGAGCCTGAGGTGACAACGAACCGCGGGCAGAGACATTAAGCGAGAGCGGCAAACTCATCGAAGGCGTAGTAATACGGGCCATCCAGCCGTTCGCTGCACTGCAGAGAGAACGCGCGGCAGATTCAGGCAGAACCGTCACGCCCATACCGCTGGCGATCGCCGCAGTCAGGGTCGAGATAGAGTCGATTTCACCGATGATTTTCGCCGTCAGGCGGCGCAGGGAAAAGGCCTCATCGACACGCAGGCGTACGGCGCTGTAATCACGGGGCAGGAAGAGGTTCATCTCTGCGACGGCCGTGAGATCCACGCTCTGCCCTGGGCAATCGCGCGTTCCTACCAGGAAAAGATCTTCTTTTAGCAACGGCTGGCTAGTGATGCCTGCCACCGGCGAACGATCGTAGAGCACGGCCATATCCAGCTGGCCGCTCAGTAATTTATCGTTCAGGACGGAGCCGCTGTTCTCATGCAGATAAACCAGTACTTCTGGCAGTTCGGCGCGAACTGCCTGCAGCAGCGGCATGGTCACAGAGGAGGCCGCCGTTCCGGGCGCCAGGCCAATTGAAACCTGTCCGGTTAGCGTCTGCCCGACGTTGCATACCGCCAGCTGTGCCTGTTCGCACTGACGCAAAATAGTCCGTGCATGGGTATAAAGGATCTTTCCGGCTTCCGTTGGCGTGACGCCGCGCTTGGTACGGATTAACAGCTGCTGATCCATTTCGCCTTCCAGAGTAGCAACCTGTTGGCTCAACGCGGGCTGCGCAATATGCAGCACTTCTGCGGCCTGAGTCAGGCTACCGATGTCGACGATTTTTACGAAGTATTTCAGTCGTCTTAAGTTCATTTTGCCCCCTGTACGAAATGCGTTGCCGGTTCCGGCGCGAATTGTTGTAAGGGGTTTTGCAAGATGCTTGCCAGATTTGGAGATGAGGTCGGATATGATCGCTAAACGCCTGAAAATAAGAGATTCCAATTGTTAATCGTAAAAAGAGAAGCGTAACAGTGGTTTCTGATCTGCCCCATTAGGGGTATGAGTGCACCAAATCTGTGCAATCCGTTGGCAAAATCAGCACTTTGTTGATTTTGTCAGCAAACGATACACAAGGCGGTTTTCCCCCTTTGACAAGCGCATCGGACGCCGCTAATATTCGCCCCGTTCACACGATTCCTCTGTAGTTCAGTCGGTAGAACGGCGGACTGTTAATCCGTATGTCACTGGTTCGAGTCCAGTCAGAGGAGCCAAATTTTAAGAAACCGCTCAGGGAAACCTGAGCGGTTTTTTTACGTTTGCCCTTAAGGGTTCGGGCAGAGTGCGCATGGCCTTCTGCCCTGGCCCGACTAAGACAACGCGTCCTGATTTACTGGTATTCAAACGCGGCCACAATGACCGACGAGACATCGCCAGGCATCACCGAACCCGCTTTTGACAGCACGCGTGCCTGCAGTTTAAACGTCGTACTGCCCTCGCTGACGGCACCAATCAGTGAGCTGTTATTGCTCAATATGGTGTCGGTCGTCTGCTGCGATAACTCGACAGCGGTGTTGGCTGCCGCATTAGCGGCACTGTTTGCCCACAGGGTGCTGTCGCCAGAATCAGGTGTGCCAGTAAAGGTCACCTTCACGTTGGTGGTACTTGCCGGACAGCCCGCCACGGGGAGATCGAAGGTTTTTAACGTGGTACCTGCGCCCGCTGTTGCCAGGCTGGACGCCTGAATAGCTTGTCCTAAGTCCACATTCAGCGCATTTGACCCCCCATTAATTGTTGTACACGGTGAAGCAATCACTTTTCCTGTTACGTTAATATTAACGTTATCTGCCGCATAGATATTTCCCGCAAACAGCATGGCCGAAACGGAACCCGCCACATAACATAAATATTTTTTCATTTTTAGCCTGCCTTGGCATCGGTATTTAGAGATTACATTGGATTATTGATATGTCAGCGTGAGCGTAGCTGAACTATTGGCTTCGCCGACGGATACATGGTTTTTTGTTTGATAATAACGCGCAGTAATAGGAAATGTTTCGCTCCCGCCGCTGGAGTGTTTTAATGCAAGTGTGCTGTTAATAATAAGTGGTTTCCCATCATATAATAACTGTACTCCAACGCCTTGCGCTGTATTTGCCCCCCCTTGATTATTCAGTGCCAGTACGCTGGCATCACTTACATCTGGATTTTGCGTGCCATTTAATGTCACGTTGATATTTGCATTTCTGTCGCAATTCAGCCCGAGATTTTGGGTGCTGGTTTTCGCTGCAATAAAACCGACCGTTGTACCGAATTCTGAATTCAGTACATTCCCGACAGGAAATGTTAACTGGGGCGTCGTGACAGAACAGGCGACCTGTGCAACATAGCCCCCCATCAGATTAATTGTCACCGGCGTGATACCGGAAACGGTCCAGGTGCCTAACTGTGCTACCGTAAATGATCCCGGTTGGATATCCCCTGTTTTATATAACCGATATCTTACCCACGGCATATTCACCGTGGCATCGCCCGTTTGGTCTGTTGACGCCGGGTTGTCTAATTTTCCCCAGCCCAAATCAACCTCTATGGCGACGCCTGGAATATTGGTGGCATAGGCGTGAGCAATAGAAGTGGGTATCCCGCCAAGATAGGTCATCTTGTAATAGTTGGTATTGTCGCCGGTACAACTCAGTAATGTCGCCCCCTCACCGGAAGAGCTGGAGTATATCACCGACCCCACCGGCGTATCCCGCTGCACAATAACCCCGCTGGGTGTGAACCCAAGAGTTTGTGGCTCCATGCCGCTGGCAAAATTACAGGTTGCGCAGGCCGGCTCGCTGATGCCAAAGATTATCACCAGCATAAAAAATCTGAGGGCGTTATTTAACCCAATTTTATTTGCAATGTTCATTGCTTAGCACCACTCCTGATTCTGCATCCTGCTGATGAAGGGTAAAGTTCACCCGGCACTGCTCATTCTTTTCCTTGCCCCATTGCGCCTGGAGATCACCGTTATCGGGTAGCCCGGTTAAATAGACTTGCCCGGCGTCTCCCACGATGAATCCTGCCCCGTTTTGCTCGCCTCTCAGGGTAACCGTCGTGCCAAAAGGCACGGGGCGGCCATCGGTTCGGGTCAGCGTCATCAGGACGCGATTACCGACGCTGGCGATATATTGCGCGCGCACGATGGCGCCTCGCGTGGGGATCACGGTCTGCGTGGTTAACTGCAGATCAACGTCATCGGATAAGGTCGCCGGATCCAGGGAAAGGGTATTTTTACGATAGGGGGAGATGTTGCTGACTACGGTATAGCCGCGATAGTCGGTCTTCACGCCGGACTGACCGGTCACGCCGACGCCGGATGCGCCTGGCGCTTTAACCAGCGCCAGCGTTTCGCCGAAAGGCTGTGCCAGGGTAATGCCGTCGGCATGCGCCAGAATGCCGCCGTTCAGGCCATAGTTCATCCGCTGGCGGGTTTCGTCATAGCTATAACCGCCGATGACTTCGCCATAGGTCCCGTGGTAATCGGCGCTGACATTACCCGAATGCCCTGCACCGTCATTCCCGTAGCCTTGCTGCAGGCTCCAGCTCAGCGCATCCCCCTGCATGGCTGTGCCACTCAACCCCAGCGAATGGGTGGTCTCCCCCTGTTTACTGGTATTCAGGCCGTAATTGGCCCAGGAGTGGCTCAGGAACCGGTCGAGCGGAATACTGACATTCACCGCAAAAATCTGGTCTTTCTGGTAGGTTTTCCCTTCGTTGCCGCCCCCGGCGCTGGCGTTGTTGCTGTAGGTGTAATTGATCCCCCAGGATATACCCTGCCAGGCGTTGTTATAGCTCAGGCTGTACGAGCTCATGGTCTTGCTGGCGTTCCAGTAATCCTCCCGGATTGCGCTGCCACTGAGAGAGCCATAAGCGGGTCCCAGCGTCTGGCTTAGCGTCAGCTCGGCCCGGCTGCGGCGACGATCCTGCAGGGTATTATCGTCACTCCAGGAGTCCAGCACCTCCTGCATACCGTAATAACCTGCCGTGGAGTAGCGATAGCTGGTGGCAGAGAAGGTGGTTCCGCTATCGGTAAAATTCTTACTGAAGCGTATGCGCCAGGCTTGTCCTTTCGACGAGCTCGCCCCTTTCGGGCTTGACCAGGCCTGGGTCACATCGACAGATAGCGCACCCATTCCCCCCATGTTTTTACCCACGCCCAGAGCGTAAGCCTGGTACGGAGTGGATTGCTGCACGCCGCCGTACAAGGTAAATCCCTGAGGCAGACCATAAATAGCAGTGCCAAGAAGGAGGTTTTTTTTATCTACGTTGCTGTCGCTGGGGCGATAGTGACCGCCCGTCAGGCTGTACTTCAGCCGCCCTTCCCGCTGCAACACCGGAACCGACGCAAAAGGCACAACAAAATCCTGCTCGCTCCCGTCAGACTCTTTTACGGCGACATTGAGATCGCCCGCGCCACCGGTTGGGTACATGTCGGTAATTTCAAACGCGCCCGGCGCAACATAGGTCTGATAAATAACGTAGCCATTCTGTCGCACAATGACTTGCGCATTGGTACGCGCAATACCGCGCACCACCGGCGCATAACCTTTCAGACTATCGGGCAGCATATCGTCGTCGGAAGCCAGCTGGCCGCCGCGAAAGGGCAGGCTATCAAAGACGTCGGAAGGCGAGGTGCTGTCACCGAGGGTCATCTGGCTTTTTAAGAGCACGATGTTGCGCTGGGCATAGGTATAGGCCGAATCCCACCGCGCCTTACCGTCAGAATCACGGTTCCAGGTGGTGTAATTGCGCAGGCGCCACGGCCCGATATTGATCCCCGGACGCAGGTTGGCGTACTGGCTGTTGCTGTTACCAGAGGTACGGTTTCTGCTCCAGCTGTTGTCGCCGCTGAGACTGTAATTCAGTAAAAGGGCATTAATCCCCTCATCCCACATCTCCGGCGCAACATAGCCCCGGGCCTGCGAGGTTAATGCCGCCTGAGGAAGGGTTAACAACAGCTTTTGTGAACCGAAGATAAAATCAGCCGACGCCTCGGGGATCGCGGCTAAATTAACGCATTCGTGACCGTCATCGAGCCGGGGGTAAAGCCCGGTTTTTACGCCATAGCTTTGCAGCAACCCTTCCGACAGGCAGGGCTGCAGGCTGTGATCCCCTTGCGCATTCTCTACGCGGTCAAATTCAATCTCGCGGGTATCTACCGTTTGATCGTTGAGTACGACCTCCACGCGATATTTACCTGGCGCCTGAGCACCAGCCTCAAATTGTGAAAGATCGACCCCTTTCATTGAAGGGTTGTCCACTTCCAGTAATGCCGGATTAAAATACTCTTCCGCGCTAGCATTCTGCATGACCGCGGGGAGCGCCAGTGCAATCAGACAGGCGAGACGGGCCCGGGGAAACCAGGGATACATTTTCTTCTGCATAACGCGTAATACCTGTTCCCTGGTTTTATATCCGTTAAATAGCGGCGCGATGAATGGCACCCACGCCACCATAGTCATTAATCAATTTGAACGTCACCGGCCCGGTGTTAACGCCCGCGGGTAAGGCAAAAGCGGCCGATGCCCCAGGCGCAACGTAGGTGGGCTCGGGGACATTTTTCCCTGCAACCGTAATCTGGTTAAAATTCATATAATAATGAGAGGGGTTGCTGACAAGAATTTGTCCGCCGGCGATTCGCCACACCAGGTCATTGGCGAAGTTTTCCGCCCCTTTATCTCGCAGTCCTACCGGGCGATATATTAATTTGATGCGTGTTTTTATCGCGATCTGCAATGAGTTGGCTTTTTTTTCAGCCGCCGGAATTGCTTTAATGTTAAGCCAGTACATCGACTCTTTATTATCCGGCAGATTTCCCGCCCGCACGATGCGCATCACGTTCTCTTGCCCGCGATCCAGTCGATAAAGCGGTGGCGTAATAATAAAAGGCACCTTCCCGGCGCTTTTATCCGGATTATCTAGCCAGGACTGAATTAAATAGGGCACGTTGTCCGGGTTGGAAACGCTCAGTGCTGCCTCTTTTTTCCCGCCGTCATAAATGACGCGAGTGCCGCCGATATTTACCCCAGCGTTAACCGACGTGATATATAACAGCAGCAACAAAGTTAATAATGCCTTCTGAAGACCTTTCATTAAAAATCCGTTATTTCATGTGGCTGATAACGCTATTGACATCTGCCGTACCCGGCTTATTTATTACTAACATCTATTATTTAATGCTTCGTCATAGGCAACAATCGAGGCGCGGTGTAATTTTATTCGCGTAACATCTTGCTCCTGATGGCGTGCCCGTTCAGGCTTTGGCATGGCCCGGCGGGGCGGTTTTCATCTCCGGACGATTTAATCGTTTTCTCCTGTGCGCAGTCGCGGTAGTCTCATAAGCGTTGCCAATGTTTCGGCGACGGCTATGTGAGTAATCTTTAATCGATACCTATAAAAAGAAATAAGTGACAGACAGGATAACTATGGATTCCACCCTCACCTCCCCTTGCCCCGACCCGGAGGCACCTTCGCTCAATCGCGCCCGCCGGGCAGCCCTCGGCAGCTTCGCTGGTGCCGTCGTCGACTGGTATGATTTTCTGTTATATGGCATCACCGCGGCGCTGGTCTTTAACAGTGAATTCTTTCCGCAGATAGGCCCGGCGATGGGAACGCTCGCCGCCTTTGCTACCTTTGGCGTTGGGTTCCTTTTTCGTCCGCTGGGCGGGATTATCTTCGGCCACTTCGGCGATAAGCTGGGCCGCAAGCGGATGCTAATGCTTACCGTCTGGATGATGGGGATTGCCACGGCGCTGATTGGCTTACTGCCCTCTTTTGCCACGATTGGCTGGTGGGCTCCGGTTCTGCTGGTCACCCTGCGCGCCATTCAGGGCTTTGCCGTAGGCGGCGAATGGGGGGGTGCTGCACTGCTCTCCGTCGAGAGCGCACCTGCGAAAAAGAAAGCGTTCTACAGCAGCGGCGTACAGGTGGGTTACGGGGTGGGTCTCCTGCTCTCGACCGGTCTGGTTTCCCTGATAAGTGCCCTCACCACCAATGAGCAGTTTCTGAGCTGGGGCTGGCGCATTCCGTTTCTCTTCAGCATCGTGCTGGTGATTGCCGCACTGTGGGTGCGTAACGGGATGGAAGAGTCCGCCGAATTTGAACAGCAGCAAACCACACCAGTTGCAAAAGAGCGCTTACCGGTGATGGAGGCCCTGACCCGCCATCCGGGCGCATTCCTGAAAATTATCGGCCTTCGTCTGTGTGAGCTGTTGACGATGTATATCGTCACGGCGTTCGCACTGAACTACTCCACGCAAAATCTGGGGCTGCCGCGCGAGCTATTTCTCAATATCGGCCTGCTGGTGGGTGGGCTGAGCTGCCTGACCATCCCCTGCTTCGCGTGGCTTGCGGATCGCTATGGTCGTCGTCGGGTCTATATCACCGGCGCGCTTATCGGCAGCCTCAGCGCCTTTCCGTTCTTTATGGCTCTGGAAGCGCAGTCCATCTTCTGGATTGTGGTTTTCTCTGTGCTACTGGCGAACGTGGCCCATGACATGGTGGTATGCGTGCAGCAGCCGATGTTCACCGGCATGTTCGGGGCCCGCTATCGTTATAGCGGCGCAGGGGTCGGTTATCAGGTCGCCAGCGTAGTCGGCGGCGGCTTCACCCCCTTTATCGCCGCCGCACTGGTGACCTTCTCCGGTGGCGACTGGCACAGCGTGGCTATCTATCTGCTGGCGGGCTGCCTGATTTCAGCCCTCACCGCCCTGCTGATGAAATCTCGCGCCCACGCATAATCTCTACAGCGAAGGCGTTTTGCCTTCGCTGCTTCGCGTTGCCTGACTTTTGTTTCATAAGACGGTGTCATACTATCGGGTATGTCGTACACCTGTGGAACAAGGAGAAAGAGATGAATAATAAGGGCTCCGGCCTGACCCCGGCTCAGGCACTGGAAAAACTGAACGCGCTGTACGAGCAGTCAGTAAGCGATTTACGTAGTGCCATCAGTGACTATATTGAAGACGGTACGCTTCCTGATGTGGAAGCCAGAGCCAACGGCCTGTTTGTCTATCCATCGCTTTCCGTCACCTGGGATGGCAGCGTGACCAACTCCCCCAAAACCCGCGCCTATGGCCGGTTTACGCACGCGGGCTGCTACTCCACAACCGTGACCCGTCCGATGCTGTTTCGCCCCTATCTGGAAGAGCAGTTAACGCTGCTGTATCGGGATTATGACGCCCATATCACCGTAGAGCCTTCGCGCCACGAGATCCCCTATCCCTACGTGATAGATGGCTCCGCCCTGACGCTGGATCGCTCCATGAGCGCCGGGCTGACGCGCCATTTCCCGACCACCGAGCTGTCGCAAATTGGTGATGAGACCGCTGACGGGATCTACCATCCGGCGGAGTATTCCCCCCTTTCGCACTTTGATGCGCGCCGGGTGGATTTCTCGCTGGCGCGTTTGCGCCATTACACCGGCACCCCGGCAGAACATTTCCAGCCGTTTGTGCTGTTCACCAACTACACCCGCTATGTGGATGAGTTTGTGCGCTGGGGATGCAGCCAGATCCTCGATCCGGATAGCCCGTATATTGCCCTCTCCTGCGCAGGCGGGATCTGGATAACCGCCGAGACCGAGGCGCCAGAACAGGCCATTTCTGATCTGGCGTGGAAAAAACACCAGATGCCGGCCTGGCACCTGATCACCGCCGACGGCCAGGGCATCACCCTGATTAACATCGGGGTAGGACCGTCAAATGCCAAAACCATCTGCGATCATCTTGCTGTGCTGCGCCCGGATGTCTGGCTGATGATTGGTCACTGCGGCGGCCTGCGTGAAAGCCAGCTGATTGGCGATTACGTGCTGGCGCATGCTTATCTGCGTGATGACCACGTGCTGGATGCCGTCCTGCCTCCGGACATCCCCATTCCAAGCATTGCCGAAGTACAACGGGCGCTCTACGACGCCACGAAAGAGGTGAGCGGTATGCCGGGTGAGGAGGTTAAACAGCGCCTGCGTACCGGTACGGTGGTTACTACCGATGACCGCAACTGGGAATTGCGTTACTCCGCCTCAGCGCTGCGCTTCAACCTGAGCCGCGCGGTGGCCATTGATATGGAAAGCGCCACTATCGCCGCCCAGGGTTACCGTTTCCGCGTCCCTTACGGCACCTTGCTGTGCGTATCCGACAAGCCGTTGCACGGCGAAATTAAGCTGCCCGGGCAGGCGAACCGCTTCTACGAGGGGGCGATCTCCGAGCATTTACAGATTGGCATTCGGGCCATTGACCGGCTGCGGGCCGAAGGCGATAAGCTGCACTCGCGCAAACTGCGAACCTTTAACGAGCCGCCGTTTCGCTAATCATAAAAAAGGAGCGATATGCAAACCCCATCCCCTCTATCCGCGCTGCGCGAATGGCTTCGTGCGCAGAACCTTGACGGCATGATCGTGCCGCGGGCCGATGCCTTTCAAAGCGAATACTGCGCGCCGCACGATGACCAGTTGGCCTGGTTGACCGGCTTTGACGGCTCGGCGGGCCATGCGTTGATCCTCCAGGATCGCGCACTGATGTTCGTCGATGGCCGCTATCAGGTTCAGGTCCGTGAGCAGGTTGATTTAAACGCCTTCGAGATCCTGCATCTGCACAATGATCCGCTGGCCCCCTGGCTGTGGGAGAATCTTCGCCCCGGTGCTTGTATCGCGTTTGAAGCTATGTTGATGACCCCGGCGCAATACGACGCTCTGCGTGCCAGCCAGTGTACGCTGGTGCCGCTGAATGACTCCCCCTTTGACGACATCTGGCACGATCGCCCCCCGGCTCCGGTTGGGGCCATCCGCGAAATGCCGCATGAGTACAACGGGGAGAACAGCGCCGACAAACGCCAGCGCATTGCCGCCCTGCTTGATGCTCACAATGCGGATTACCTGGCGATTACCCAGCCGGACAACATCGCCTGGCTGCTGAATGTGCGTGGCAGTGATATTCCAACCAGCCCGGTACCCAACTCGTTTGCCCTGCTGGGACGCGATGGTAGCGTCGAGTGGTTTGTTAACGCTGACAAGACCCGCTCGCTCTCGTCTGCGCTACTGGCGAGCCTTACCCTCTCTGCAGAAGGTGATTTCCTCTCCCGGAGCCAGCATCTTTCGGCGGGCAAGCGCGTGATGATGGATGCCGATACCGCCCCCGTAGCCCTGCGTTTTGCGGTAGAAAAAGCGGGTGAGATCGTCTGGAATGCCGATCCCATCACCCTGATGAAGGCACTAAAAAACCCGGTGGAGCTGGCGGGCTATCGTCAGTCTCACCAGTATGACGGCGCGGCATGGGTTAATTTCCTCGCCTGGCTGGCACGCGAAGTGCCCCGGCGTGAGGCGGCAGGCAATCCGCTCACCGAGCTGGAAGCGCAAGAACAGCAGTTGGCTTTCCGCGCGCAACAGCCCGGCTTTATCGAACCCAGTTTTGCCACCATTTCAGCCTCCGCCAGTAATGCGGCAATGTGCCACTACCACTCAAGCGAAAGCACCAACAAGGCCATCACCCACCGCGACTTTTATCTGAACGACTCGGGCGGCCAGTATCATAATGGCACCACCGATGCCACGCGCACCCTGGCCTACGGCCCGCTGAGCGCTCAGTGTCGTCTGCACTATACGGCCGTGCTCAAAGGTTTTCTGTCGATGATTAGCCTGCAGTTCCCGTCCGGCACCCAGGGACACCAGATTGACGCCTTTGCCCGCAGATCTCTGTGGGAGCTGGGTCTCGATTTCGATCACGGCACCGGCCACGGCGTGGGGCATCAATTGCTAATTCATGAAAATCCACACCGCATCGCGAAAAAGGTCAATCCATGGCCGCTGGTGGCGGGAAATATTATGACCATCGAACCGGGTTACTATCTGGCCGATGCGTATGGCATTCGTATTGAAAACCAGGTGGAAGTGGTAGAGAGCCTGCCGGGCTTTTGCAAATTCGCCTCGCTGACGCTTATCCCGATCGATTTGAGTCAGGTGGAACTGCACCTGCTGAGCGAGCAGGAAAAACAGTGGCTGGACGACTACCACCAGCAGGTGCGGGAGGTACTCATGCCGCTGGTAGAGAGTGAGGCGCAGCAGTGGCTACTTGCCGCAACCGCCCCGATTCAGCGCCAGAAGGGGTAAATTCCCGGACGCAGAAAAGCAAAAAGCCTGCTTAAAAGCAGGCTTTTTAAATTTGGCTCCTCTGACTGGACTCGAACCAGTGACATACGGATTAACAGTCCGCCGTTCTACCGACTGAACTACAGAGGAATCGTGTGAACGGGGCGCATATTATCGATGCCACCCGGCGATGTCAAAGGCAGAATGCACATTTTGAATCGATTGCCGAATTATTCTCCAGTTTGCGCATCTATAAGTCGTTTTTTTGGCGCTTCCCGGACCGGACGCGGGTATTTCCACAGCCAGCGCCCACTCACCATTCGCCAGTAGAAGAACGCGCCGCGTACCGCCCAGTCAAGGAACATCCCCAGCCAGACGCCGACCACACCCCATCCCAGCATGATACCCAGCGTGTACCCGGCTACGACACGACAGCCCCACATACCGAGCATGGAGACCCACATCGCAAAACGTGCATCACGTGCCCCCTTCAGACCGGCAGGTAACACCCAGGAGGCAGCCCAGATCGGCATAAAGGCGGCGTTAAGCCAGATCAGGATCACTACCACATCTTTTACATCCTGCTCATGGGTATAGAAGGAGGCCATCAGACTGGCAAACGGCGCGGTAACCCAGGCGATGGCGGTTAATCCAATGGTCGAGAGCCAGAAAACATGGCGGAGCTGCCGCTCGGCCTGGCCAATCTGCCCTTTGCCCAGGCGCTTACCGGTGATGATGGTGGATGCCGAGCCGAGGGCGTTCCCCGGCAGGTTAATCAGCGCCGCAATGGAAAAGGCAATAAAGTTGCCAGCGATGACGTCGGTGCCCATCCCGGCAACAAACATCTGCGTCAGTAATTTTCCGCTGTTGAACAATACGGATTCAATGCTGGCCGGCACGCCAATGCCCATCACCTCCCAGATAATGGCGAAGTTAAGCGGCCGAAAGTAGCTCTTCAGGCTGATGCGAAGCGAGGGAGTGAACCCCACCGCCAGCACAGCAATAATAGCAATCGCGCCAATATAGCGAGAGATGGTTAGCCCCAGCCCGGCGCCGATAAAGCCCAGTCCATCCCAGGAGAAAATACCGTAGATCAGCACGCTGCTGATCATGATGTTCAGTATGTTCATCCCGCCGTTAATCATCAGCGGAATTTTCGTATTTCCTGCCCCACGCAAGGCTCCGCTGCCAATCAGGGCGATGGCGGCCGCGGGATAGCTCAGCACGGTCATTTCCAGATACGAGAGCGCCAGGGCCTTAACCTCGTTTGTCGCCTCCCCCGCCACGATGTTGATGATCTCTTCACCGTAATAGTGGATCACCGCCGCCAGCACTATCGAGAACAAGGTCATGATCACCAGCGACTGGCGGGCAGCAGCGCGCGCGCGTCGCGGATCGCGCTTTCCGAGGCTGAACGCCACCACCACTGTGGTACCCAGATCAATAGCCGCAAAGAAGGAGATGATGACCATGTTAAAGCTATCTGCCAGGCCCACGCCCGCCATCGCCTCCTTGCCCAGCCAGCTGACAAGGAAGGTGCTCAGCACGCCCATCAGCAATACACAGGTATTTTCCAGAAAGATAGGCACAGCAAGGGGGGTGATTTCACGCCAGAACAGAACCCGATAACTTTTACGTTTGGTATACCAGGGCGTACGCATGACGCGCTGGCGTAAAGCGGAAGTGACGTTCAAAATGGACCTTAGCGAGAAAGTTGAAACTCCATTTCAAATGATGAGGGAGAATAGACGATCCTGCAAAGTCTTTTGCAGAAAAAAGTGTGGGTTAATGCGTCAATCTGCTGAATGAATCGTCAGTTAAACAAAATGCGTTAAGATCAGGTTTGACAAAACTTTTTTCGCCGCTAAGATAACGCTCCACAACGATTCCTCTGTAGTTCAGTCGGTAGAACGGCGGACTGTTAATCCGTATGTCACTGGTTCGAGTCCAGTCAGAGGAGCCACATTTAAGAAGCCTGCTTTCGAGCAGGCTTTTTGCTTTTCTGTAACCAGACGCCGTTGTATGAAGCGCAAAGTATGAGGCGCAAAAAAAAGCCCCCCGAACGAATCGGAGGGCCTGGATAGCTGGCGGAGGTTACTCGCTTTTGGCTTCCACGTGTTTCATTTCGCCCATCACTTTTAGCTTTTTCGAGATCTCACGGCGCTCTTTGGAGATCTCAGCGTTTTTGATGATGTAATCATCTACGCGGTCTTCGTAGTCGCTCTTCATGCTGGCGATGATGCCCTGGATAGCTTCAACGCTCATACCCGGTTTGATGTAATCGCTCAGGTTGTCCAGCAGCAGTACGCGCTTCTGGTTGTCACGGATCTTTTTCTCAACGTCCTGAATTTCACGCTGCAGTTTGTTCTTGCGGCGGAACAGGCGGACGAATTCCAGAACATCCTGGAACGAAGGCTTGGTAGTTTCCATTTTTACACCCCTGATAATGTGAGATTCGGATTCGTTTAAACAACCGCTATGGCAGTAACCTTACTGACAGCGATTGCGGATGACAATAATTTTTGCTTTGGTCTTATCATAACCGTAAATGGTGCTGAATCGAAGCAGCAGACATCACTCAACGTAATGGCTGCGCTTTATTTGCGCAGCGCCCGGCAGATTAAGTGCGAAAGCAGTTCTAGCTGACGCGCCAGCTCCATACTCAACCATACATAGCCATGAATAGGCGTTTCCGCCACGTTTTGACTCTGATGCTCATTAATCAATTCACGCAGTTCGGCAACGATCTCATTCAGCTTTTCGGTATTGGCCAGAATCGGCTGCGGATTGCCTTCATACAGGGCGTGGGCAATAGTGAGCAGCGTTTGCTGGGTCATCTGCTGCGTCTCTTTGAGGGTATGGGCGTTGAGCATCACAAAGTGGCTCTCTCGCGATGCCCAGTGCGCATTGATTTGAAGCTCCAGCATACAGACCAGATTGCGACTGACGGTCTGGATCCCCTCAAAAATAGACTTCTGGATGTGCGTCTCTTTACTGGCGGGGGTAATAAGACCTCGCATTTTCACTACGTCATTCAGGATGGTATGCAGGCGCTTTTCCAGGCGCGGGCGCTCAACAAGATTAGGGGAAAAACCAGCCTGATAAACGCGGTTAAAGGCCGTCACATAGTTAGCCATCTGAATGCGCCAGTGCAGAAATGCCCGCTGCGGCCAGATACCCGTGAAGAGCATTGCCAGCAGTGAACCCAGTATCACATCGCCGCTTCGCCACAGTGCCGTATTCATATCCCCCGTTGGCGCACCGACAACCACCGCCAGGGTGATGCCAATCAGCAGTGCCTGGTAAGGTTTTTTACCCAGCGCCAGCCAGCCGCAAAGGAACATCGCCGCCGCACACCAGAGCAACATCAAGGGCAGTGAATAGAGCTCCAGCTTCAGGGCAATCAGGCCCAGCGCCGAGCCTAAGATAGTGCCGCCGATACGTTCAAATGCCCTGGGTACCACATTACCCCAGAAAGAGATTGGCCCCATAATTACCACCAGGGTGATGAGCGGCCACGTCCCTTCCGGCACATGCAGTAGGCGCACAAGCAGGAAAGTGAGGATAAACGCCAGCGCGATACGGCATCCATGCACCACGCGGTAATGACGATAGAGACGAATTTCAGACGAGGTTAATGGTTTATCGGGGCGCACACCCGCTCTCCAGCCATTGAATAAAGTCTGATTGTAACTGGTTTTCTGCCGTAGAGGGGTCTGCGGCAGAAAAACCCTTTAGATTCTATGCCTAAAGGTTACTAACCCGCTTTGTGCTGTACCGGAATATACATTTCGATATCCCAGTAGCCGTCGGCATTACCGTCGTTCAGGTAACGTTCGAAGCAGGGTTTTGGCGCGATCTGGTAGCGGTTGTCCTCCAGCAAGCTGGCGAACAGATGATTCCAGGGCGTCGCGAAATCGTGATTTTCGACACGGGCAGTGGCAGAGGCGTATTCGCCTTCGGCGACCTCGGTCAGGATCACCCCTTCGCTATTGGCAGGCAGCGTAAAATCGTCGGCGACGCGGACGACGGTGTCGCAGCGCAGTTTTTCCGCAGGCACTTCATCAGGGTTATCGTAATAGACCGCCAGCCATTCCTGTGAGGGAATGTCATGACCGTCGACCCACATAACAAGCTGTTCGAACCCCTGTTTTACCGTCTGCTCCCACGGTCCGACCAGGTGAAAACCCGCGATTTTACGTTTAGGTTGATGCGAAATGTTATAGTCCATGCTGCCTCCTTTATCACTGTATATTCATACACTATAAAGCAGTAAAAAGCGGTGTGACAAACGTGAAGTGTTTATTATGCGAGCAGACTCGCAGAGTCGCCAGTCTGCTCGCGGGCAGGTTATATTTTGTGGTGAATATAGTCGCTCAGTCGCGAGAACATCCCCCCCTTCCCGACAGGCTCAAGGGTGACCAGCGGCCAGTGCGCCACCACTTTGTCGCGATCGTATAAAGCGATTTCGCCAACGTGCTGATGCGCAGCAATCGGCGCTTCAAGCTCTTTTTTATCCAGGACATAGCGCGCTTTAATATTGGCCACTTCCGCCTTCGGCAGCGCCAGCCAGAAGTCCTGATCGGTACCCAGCGCAATCTTCTCTTTATCGCCGTACCAAATGCGCTCGGTTCCGACCTGCTTGCCGCTGCGCAGGATCTGCACAGTATCAAAGTTCTGCTGGCCCCAGTGCAGCAATTTTCGCGCCTGATCTTCGCGCGCTTTTGGGCTTTCGGCGCCCATCACAACGGCAATAAGACGTCGCTGCCCATCCACCGCAGAGGCGATCAGGTTAAAGCCGGCACCGGAGGTGTGGCCGGTTTTAAGACCATCAACATCAAGGTTTTTATCCCATAACAGACCGTTACGGTTTTGCTGGGTAATACCGTTCCAGGTGAGGCTCTTCTCGCTGTACATGTGATAAAACGCCGGCTCACCATGAATAATCGCGCGGGAGAGTACTGCCAGGTCGTAAGCCGAACTGTGCTGCCCCGGCGCATCCAGGCCATGCACGGTTTCGAAATGGGTGTCGCGCAGATTCAGTTTCTGCACATAGTCGTTCATCATGTTCACAAACTGCGGCTGCCCGCCTGCCACATGATCGGCCAGCGCCACGCAGGCGTCGTTTCCAGAATCGACAATCAAACCGCGGCTTAAATCCCGTACGGTAATGCGATCGCCGGGTTTGATAAACATCAGTGAGGAACCGTCGAAAACGGGATTCCCTTTGGCCCAGGCATCGCGCCCCACGGTGACCACATCGTCGGCAGAAATACGGTGACTATCAATCGCACGGTCAACAACATAGCCGGTCATCAGCTTGGTGAGGCTGGCCGGGTTACGTTGCTGATGTTCGTTGCCCGCCGTTAAAACTTGCCCGGTCGTATAATCCATCAACACCCATGATCCTGCCTGTATAGCAGGCGGTTGCGGCGCATAATCAATCGGGTCGGCAGCCAGCGCGGATGAAATACTTACAGCGAGCAAAGAAACTGCAATAAACAGACGGCGTTTCAACGGTATATCCTCAGGTCATTTAAAATCGTTGACCTTTTTACGGAAGTTCTGATGTCGATACCTGGATAAATTGCAATGAAATGTGACAGAGCGCAGATTTTTTTGCGAGGCAGGCCCGCAATTTTTATTTTTTCGACCGCTTTTTCTTCGGCGTGCCTGAGCGGATGGTTTACTATAGAGGGTGACTTACAAACAGGATGGTATTACTGGTGTCTGACTCCGCCGCGCTGATGACGATCTATTTTTAAGCGCTTAACTGCTTATAGTTGATATCAGTGATATTTGCGATTAAGCGGTGCCTATCAGACCTTGCTACATTGCATCATAGCCAGTCGCCGGATCACCAAACTTTCGTCATTTATACAGGACGCTAGTACTTGACAGACAATTCCGGCGGTACAGCATTATCCTCTTGATCAGTAAATTTTCGTTGCGTATCTCAAGAAACTCACATGATATAATAGATAAAACCTATGAAAACATGGCCTTCGCACTCTACTTCACTATCAAAATAATAGTAAAATTCCTCTTATGCGATCGATGCCTCAAAAATAGGTTGTGTTACTTTAATGTGACCGCAAGCTAGATAGTCAATGATAGTCTTGTACAGACTGCAATAGCCATTCAAATATTAATGTTATAATCATTCTGTAGGTGCGTCAGATGGTACTCAGCAGAGCTGATTTGGACTACAGAATGCGTAACTAACAAAAACAGAAAAATATTTCCGATTTTAACAATTTATGTTGTCGATTAAACACGAATAAGATGTTACCATAATCAAAAATCTATAACATTAGACTTTCTGAAGGCTATATTAATGAGCAAAAATACTTCAATACAGATTTGCAGGGGTATTGCTGCTGTAGTCGTTGTTTTTCATCACTTATTTTTTATGCAGGCCGAAAAACTGTTCACAAATGAACCATTCATGAAAATGATAAATTTTCATCTTATCGGAGACTTTGCCGTCTACGTTTTTTTTGCAATAAGTGGATATGTGATGATGCTATCCATATCGGAAAGACCTAAGAAACCGATAATATTTCTTGCCGATAGGGTAAAAAGAATTTATCCAACCTATATGTTCTGGACATTAATCTCATTAATAATTGTTTCTTCTTCAGATTATTTTGGAGTTGAAATTATCAGAATGAATTATATCCCCGGTTCACTAAGTGAATTGGTAAGAATACTATTTTTAATTCCTAGCTCCGATTCGCATAGATATGCCACAACGCTATCCACAGCGTGGAGTCTTGTTTATGAAATGTATTATTATTTTATCTTCACGATAATCTTCATATTTATTAAAGCGAAAAAAACCCCATTTATTTTATTCGCCTTTTTATTTTTCTCAAGCTTGATAATCACATCTTCATTAAATCCAGTTAGAACATCGTGGATAAATGGTTCTTATATCTTAGGTGACAGTGCATCGCTCTGTTTTGGCTTTGGGGCTATTTGTTATAGTCTAAAAGAAAAAATATCCTCCATTACTTCGAACTCAACGATGATCATTGTAGCATTGTTATCAGTATTTTCGCTTTTACTGATGAAAAATCAAGATAGTACAAAAGCGTTAGTTATTATTTTAGCATGCTTGACATTTATATCATTTGCGAACATCAAATTCAATGAAGGTCCAATTACTAAAGCTTTTACATTCTTAGGTGATGCTTCTTATAGTATCTACCTGACGCATATTCTCTTCAGCCTGGCATCCTGGAGGGCGGCGATGATTGATAAAGACTTATTTGTGAGTTTTATGTTCTCACTTTTTTCCATTATATTTGGTATCTTTTCATATCTGACTATTGAAAAAGGTTTCATCTCATTAATGAGAAAAAACAAAAAAGTCAATAGATTATTAACCCAACCCAAATGAAAAATCTCACGTTAATTAATTATGTGCACTAAGTTTTTGATCGTTTGTGTAAATGCGACAGCGACTCTAATTCTATTGGGGGCGATATCATTGATGTTGTTTACATGATGCTCGAACCATTGATTCTATCAATGAAAGAATGGTTACAACTACTCTGAGTGAATTTATTAGCACAATTATTCTTTAATACAGCTTGGCACCCAATAGATTCTTTTATGGAACTCGCCGTGGCTGTGCATAACGTATCGTATCTTTTATACAGAATCTCCCGTAGCGAAACTGTACCCATTTACTACATTTCTGTTTATACCTGTCGAAAAATATGTTGATACGTAATAAAAGGCTGCTATATTCATCATTTATAAATTCGCATGACTTCTTACCGCTTAAAAGGATTAGTGTATGAATATTATCAGGTTTACTAAAGAAAAACTCATCCCTGCTATATATGTTTACATGATGAAAAAAAAGAATAACATTACTATTGGTAATAATGTTAAGTTCAGAGGATTGCCTGACCTATCTATTAGTAAGGGCTCCAGCTTAAAAATAGGTGACGGTACATTCTTGAATTCCTCAAATAAATACTATCATGTTAATATGTTCTCTCCAGTTAAGATTTTTGCAGAAAGAGAGGGCACACTCATATCGATAGGAAAACATACCAGAATACATGGTGCTTGTTTACACGCCTACAAACATATATCTATCGGTAACAGATGTCTGATTGCAGCAAATGTACAAATCATTGATTGTAATGGTCATGAAACCTCATTTGACAACGTTTCAAATAGAATAAACACTACTAGTGATGGTATACCAGTGGTAATTGAAGATGATGTATGGGTTGGGACTGGAGCTATCATTTTACCAGGGGTAACCATTGGAAAAGGTTCAATTATAGCCGCTGGCAGTGTGGTGGTTAAAAGCATACCCCCAATGTGTGTTGCAGGTGGAAACCCTGCAAAAGTTATAAAAATGGCGGGTTAATCCCGCCTCTACACATAAATGATGGGTGGCGTCAACGACTCTTCAGTGCAGATTGGTTCGTTAATACTTTATACAGACAAAAGCTGATTTATAAAAGCCGTAATAGCTTATTCAATAAACATGTGCAATTGTTAGAGGACCGCAAATCACTTTATCCTATCATGCAGTGCCTTTACGGAACGGTCCACACATTAATGTAAGGATCGTATTTTACTTTCGAGGCCATTACAATCTCAAAAAGCCAGCCCCTACAATATCAGCATCAGGTCAACCGTATGTTTATTGAAAGTCGGTCTTTTCTCTTTAAACCAGAGCTTAGTCACTTTGCCATAGGAAAAATCACTATCACAGAAAGCGGTTCAAAATCCGATGTCTATTGGCTATATAATCATAGTTACGCAACTTCTATATTATTGCACCGCTGCTGCCACTTATAACTGTTTTTAGTTGGCTGAAAACTTAACAGGCCCGGCGCATATTATCTCTCTCATATTCAATTAGTAGGAAATTCCAGCACCTAATAATGATCGTCGCTGCCAGATGGTTTAGAAAAATATCCTGCAGGTACGGCTCAACTGTTGACATTGAATATTTATATATTCTCTCTGAGGATAATTTCGACAAATTTGAAGAATCAGTGTAAAAGCCATTGAGCGATCATCAGCAAATTGAGGATTTTCCTTTAAAACAGGTATGTAGTTCTTCGCAGCGAAATAAAGACCTTCCTATTCAGTAGTATCCGGCGAAGCTTCTCAGGTGCATTGGATAGGTATCAGCCAACACGAATTCGCTGAGGTTTCTCTTTCATCGTTACCATTACTGAGAATTGAGACCATTAACTAAAAATGCGGACACTAAGCCTTCCAACATCGTCACTTCTTGTGGACTCGATTATGGTTTACCATTACTGGAATGCTGATTATTTTGCGATGTCTATAGATAGTATTTGGTACGCTCGAACGAGTGATTTAGTACTCTTCTGTTACGCACAATCACATGGACATCAAGGCATTTTTAAACGTTCGTGGACAAACTCAGGTGTAGAAAGGGTTGTTTTTCGAGTGGTAACAGGCAGTTAATAAACGAATTTGGATAATGTGAAACAATGGCAGATACCGATAAACAACCTACCTTCCTTTTCCACGATTACGAAACCTTTGGCACCAGCCCGTCGCTGGACCGCCCTGCCCAGTTTGCAGCTATCCGAACCGATGCCGACTTCAACATTATCGGCGAGCCGGAAGTGTTCTGGTGCAAACCGGCAGACGACTATCTGCCTCAACCCGGCGCAGTGATGGTGACAGGCATTACGCCGCAGGAAGCTCGCGCTAAAGGGGTTACCGAAGCGGAGTTTGCCCGCCGTATTCACGATCTGTTTACTGTACCCAATACCTGCGTGGTGGGTTATAACAACGTGCGCTTCGATGACGAAGTGACGCGCAATATCTTCTACCGCAACTTCTACGATCCTTACGCCTGGAGCTGGCAAAACCGCAACTCCCGCTGGGACCTGCTGGATGTGATGCGCGCATGCTATGCCCTGCGTCCGCAGGGAATAAACTGGCCTGAAAACGATGAAGGGCTGCCCAGTTTTCGACTTGAGCATCTGACCCGCGCTAACGGTATCGAACACAGTAATGCCCACGATGCGATGGCGGATGTTTACGCCACCATTGCCATAGCAAAGCTGGTGAAAGCTCACCAGCCGAAGCTGTTCGATTATCTGCTAAGCCACCGCAGTAAGCAGAAACTGACTACCCTCATCGACGTCCCGCAAATGAAACCCCTGGTCCATGTCTCGGGGATGTTTGGCGCCTGGCGGGGTAATACCAGCTGGGTAGCCCCTCTGGCCTGGCACCCGGAAAACCGTAACGCGGTGATTATGGTAGACCTGGCGGGGGACATCTCTCCCCTGCTGGATCTGGATAGCGATACCCTGCGCGAGCGGCTTTATACGCCTAAAGATGAACTGGGCGACGAGTCTGCCGTGCCGGTGAAGCTACTGCACGTAAATAAATGCCCGGTACTGGCGCAGGCGAATACCCTGCGTCCAGAAGATGCTGACCGGCTGGGTATCGACCGTCAGCGCTGTCTGGATAATCTGAAGGTGCTTCGCGAGAATCCCCAGGTGCGTGAGAAAGTGGTGGCAATTTTCGCCGAAGCCGAACCTTTTACGCCATCAGATAACGTGGATGCCCAGCTTTATAACGGCTTCTTCAGCGATGCGGACCGTGCGGCAATGAACATCGTACTGCAAACCGAACCACGCAATCTGCCCGCGCTGGATTTGACCTTTGCCGATGCGCGTATAGAGAAGCTTATCTTTAACTACCGTGCCCGTAACTTTCCCGGCACGCTGGATGAAGACGAGCAGGCGCGCTGGCTGCAGCATCGTCGCCACGTCTTTACGCCTGAGTTCTTGCAGGCTTACGCCCAGGAGCTGGAGATGCTCTACGGTCAGTATGAAGGGAATAACGAGAAGCTTGGGCTACTGAAGGCGCTTTATCAATACGCCCAGGAGATCGTCTAATTACGCCCTCCCGTGGTCGGGAGGGCGTTTGGGTCAGGCCTTCTGAACGGTGATGCTCCACGCGGCATCACCCACCTGCTGATAATCTGTGATTGCGTGGCCCTCTTCTGCCGCCCACTGTGGGATGGCTTCTGTCGCCTGCGTGCAGTCGAATTCGATAATCAATTCATCACCGCTGGCCATCTCAGCCAGCGCGGCTTTTGCTTCAATCAGTGGAAACGGGCAAACCTGCGTCACCACATCCAGTTTTTTAATCGCCATAACAGCTCCTGTTATTCATCAGGCCGTCGCAGCCGCAAGTTTCGCTTTGCGTTGCGGACGGACATATAAAAACCATGACGCAGTCCATACGCCAAGAATCATAAAGGCCAGACCAATCCAGCCCTGCCAGGTCATCATTGCCGTCATGACCAGGCCATTGCCGATAGAGCAACCACCGGCCATACTGGCGCCTACTCCCATCAGAATGCCACCCAGGCCGCTGCGTAGCGTGGTTTGCGCATCTGCGGCGCGTACACGAAACTCGCGGCTGGCTTTCGCGGCAATAAAGGAACCCAGGAAAATCCCCAGCACCAGGAAGACGCCCCAGTTCAGGAACTTGCTCTGCCCGGCGACCAGGAACTGCAGAATATTGGCTGTCGGGGAAGTCACCCCTAAACCGAACATACGCCCTGTCGCCTCGCTCAGTGGCCATGCCAGCAGCGCGATCAAACCAATGAGAATGGCGGTGACAAAGGGATGCCAGCGCTTTTCAAACAGCAAGTGAGCAAGACCGGTACGGCGCGGCGGCAATGACGCGACCTTAAGCTTAGGTTTACGCAGCTCTTTGCTTACAGCCCAGAGCGTGACCACCAGTAACAGCGCAATCAACGGCCAGACAGAGAAACCAAAGGTCTCGGCAATAGAGTTGTGCCCGGTACTGTAAGTTTTTAGCACCTGATTGAGGCCATCCGCATGGGGTGAACGCATTACCGCGCTCAGCAGCATATAGGTGAAGAGCGCAATCCAGCTGCCGATCAACCCTTCGCCAGCGCGATACCAGGTTCCGGTGGCACAGCCGCCTGCATAGACGATACCCAGGCCAAAGATATAGCCCCCCACCACGGTACCAAGCCACGGAAAGGTGCCGGCATCATACTGCACCAGCCCCATCTGAATGAGCGCAAATACGCCCAGGCTCTGAATGGAGATAGCAATTAAGAGGGCATAAAACATGCGGTTGTTTTTCGCAATGTACATGTCGCGAAAACCGCCGGTGAGACAGAACCGCCCACGCTGCATAACAAAACCCAGCAGCGCGCCGCAGAACAGTCCGCTAAAGATCATAGAAAGCATAATTATTAATAAGCCAGCAAAACATCAGGAGGCAAATTATTAATGACTCGCCGGGCAGGGACAAATAACCAAATGTTCCTGGTTAGAACCTTTAGTTATTTCAGATATAAAAAAACCGGAGGCGATGTCTCCGGTTTTTATTATTCAACGCTATCGATTATGCAACGTCTTCGTACTGCGGTACCGGGTTACGGAAGCTTTTGGTCACGCAAGCCAGATAAACCAGACCGATACCACCCCAGATCAGACCCAGAACCATGGAGCTCTCTTCCAGGTTAACCCAGAGTGCACCCACAGTCAGGGCACCACAAACTGGCAGAATCAGGTAGTTAAAGTGGTCTTTCAACGTCTTGTTACGCTTCTCACGGATCCAGAACTGCGAGATAACCGAGAGGTTAACGAAGGTAAAGGCCACCAGCGCACCGAAGTTGATCAGCGCGGTTGCGGTTACCAGGTCAAAGTTGATGGCCAGCAGTGCGATCGCACCGACCAGCAGCACGTTCCATGCCGGGGTACGCCATTTCGGATGAACATAACCGAAGAAGCGCGTCGGGAACACACCATCGCGGCCCATCACGTACATCAGACGAGAAACCCCTGCGTGTGCAGCCATACCGGATGCCAGAACGGTCACGCTGGAGAAGATCAGCACGCCCCACTGGAAGGTTTTACCCGCAACGTACAGCATGATTTCTGGCTGTGACGCGTCCGGATCTTTAAAGCGAGAGATATCCGGGAAGTACAGCTGCAGGAAGTAGGAAGCACCGATAAAGATCAGGCCGCCAATCAACGCCGTCAGGAAGATGGCACGCGGAATCACGCGCTCTGCGTCTTTGGTCTCTTCAGACAACGAGGAGATACCATCGAAGCCGAGGAACGAGAAGCAGAGAATGGTCGCGCCGGTAATCATCGGCACAACGTGCGCCCCTTCAGACCAGAACGGACGGGTGCTGGTGAGCGTACCTGCCCCTTCACCGTGGGAAACGCCATAAATGATCAGACCCACGATAACCGCCACAATACCCATCTGCAGAATAACGATCAGGGTATTGAAGTTAGCCACGGTTTTGATGCTGCGCAGGTTAGAGATGGTCATAAAGGCCACCAGCGCCACAACGAAAATCCACGACGGTATAGAAGGTACCAGCGCTTCGAAGTAAATTTTAGCCAGCAGAATGTTGATCATCGGCATGAACAGGTAGTCCAGCAGAGATGACCAGCCCACCATAAAGCCAACAGCCGGGCTAATGGATTTCTGAGCATAGGTGTATGCAGAGCCTGCAGAGGGGAAACGGCGAACCAGTTTACCGTAGCTCAGCGCTGTAAAGAGAATCGCGACCAGCGCAAAGGCGTACGCCGTTGCAACGTGACCGTCAGTAAGGCCTGATACGATACCGAATGTATCGAACAGCGTCATTGGCTGCATGTAGGCAAGGCCCATCATAACAACCGGAATCAACGTAAGGGTTTTACGTAATTCCACGCGAGAGGTGTTTGGAGTTGCGTTATGCGACATAGTTAATCTCCTTTACGGTGATAACCGCCACGTAAGCGAAAAATTGCCCCATTTCGTTTATTCCTCAGCGACAACAACTGTCGGATTTTAGTAAATATCTATCCGGTACGAAGCCCGGCCTCTTGGTTTTAGTTTCGTTTCGTACATGCAAAAAAAAATAACCGACGCCTTTTATATCGTCGATTATTCATTTGTTTGCAGCGGCGGCATTTTGCCCCATCTGCTGGCAGTAATGCAATAGATTGCGAAGGCATGCAAAACTTTATTTGATCTAACTGGCTGATTTTTCGACGCCAGCTGCTGCATAAACTGCAGCAATAGCACTATTTGCTAAAATCTCTTGCCGCCACCATGCACTGGCAAGCCCCGCAGTTTGCTCATTCCAGCCTATCCATACCGACTCATCACTGGTCTGTGCTAAAACCTGCTTTTCTATTAGCGCTCCGCTTTCTATAAAGCGCTGGGCTAAATAGCGAGGCAGATAACCGCAACCGAGGCCGTTTATTTGCAGTTCGAGTTTAGTTTTAAAGTCAAAGACGGTGATGGCCTCTTGATCGTCGAGCAGTTGAGACGAAACCGCACAGCCAGGCAAACTATTATCTCCCACCACGATAGCGCGGTAATTTTTAATAACGCGTCGGTTAATAGGTTCGGCTTCCTGAGCAAGGGGGTGATGCGGCGCTACTACGAAGACCTGCTCCAGTTTACCAAGACAGGCAAAGCCAAAGGCACTGAGTTGGGGAGGCTCATGGAGTGCACCGACGATAATGTCCGCCCGGCCCTGAATTAGCGCCTCCCAGGACCCGGCCAGCACGCCGTTGATAAATTTCAGCCGGGTGACGCTATGGCGCGCATAAAAAGCCTCGATCAGCGGAGCCAGTAACGAAAACGGAAAGGTATCATCCACGCCAATGACCAGTTCATTTTCCCATCCCTGGTGCAGTTTAATGGCCTGTTTTTCCAGCTCACGCACGGCGTGCAGTACATCCCGCCCTTTCTCCAGCAGCATTTGTCCGGTACGGGTAAAGCGGGCGCGGTGCCCGGTACGATCGAGGATCTGGATATTGAGATCGCTTTCCAGCTTGTGCACGGTATAGCTGAGCGCCGAGGGCGTTTTAAACAGTTTTGCCGACGCAGCGGCAAAACTGCCCTCTTTTTCCAGCGCATCGAGGATGATAAGAACATCCAGCAGTGGTTTCATGCTTCCCCCTTGTGGCGCAATTGCCTCCGCGGGCTGCATCACTCCATCGGCATAACCAGCGGATCGGGAAATTGATACTCAAATCCCAGTTCGTGACAGATACGGTTACCATCAATCACTTTGCCTTTTCTTACGCCCTGCGCATCGTGGAAATGCGGAGGTTCCAGACCAAGCTGACGCGCCATAACCGGGTAGAAGGTGCTACGAGCGGGATGAGAGGGCGCACATATATTATAGATGTGTCCGCCTTTTGGAGCCTGCAAAAGCAGGGTAATTGCCGCGATGACATCTTCAAGATGCACAAGATTAACGCCATGTTGCCCGTCCGGCGCCGTTTTCCCCGCAAAGAAACGACCCGGGTGACGCCCCGGCCCGACCAGGCCGGCAAGACGCAGGATATCAACCTGTGTACCCGGTAAATTGTGCAGCCAGTCCTCCAGGTCTTTTAATACCCGTCCGCTCGCGGTGACCGGCGCGCGCGGACTGTCCTCTTTGACCGTTCCTTCGGTATCGCCATAGACCGAGGTTGAACTGGTAAAGATAATGCGCGGTATGTGATGGGCCAGGGCGCTGTCGACAATCTCCTGCATCGCCTGCAGGTAGAACCCGTCTCCCGGTCCGGTTCGGCGGGCGGGCAGCGTAATGACCAGCGCGTCGACATTCATCAGCGTATCCAGATCGTCGGCATCGCAGATAAGTTCTGGATCCAGGCGCAATTCGACCCCTTCGATACCGCACATCCGCGCGGCTTCCACGCCGTCTGCGGTGGTTTTGCTGCCCGTCACCTGCCAGCCTCTTGCCGTTAATGACATCGCCAGCGGCATCCCTAACCACCCTAAACCGACAATTGCGACCTTTTTCATCCGTCTTCTCCTGACATTTACGCGTCTCTGTTAAGGCTACGCCAGCCGTCCGGAACTGACAATTCATAGCTACAATATGAAATGAATTAATGATTAAAAAAAGCCCTTGCTTTCCGTGACACAAGTGGTTTAGGTTAAAAGACATCACATGAATAAGCATTCATCGAGAATTTTATGACACGCGTTCCATTTAAACACCACCATCATCACCATCATCCTGACTAGTCTTTCAGGCGATGTGTGCTGGAAGACATTCAGATCTTCCAGTGGTGCATGAACGCAAGAAAAGCCCCCGGAAGATCTTCTTCCGGGGGCTTTTTTTTGGATCGTATTCAGACAGGTTAAAACAGGATCACGAGGAACCAACAATGTTAGATAATTCACGTTTACGCATAGCTATTCAGAAATCAGGCCGTTTGAGCGACGATTCACGCGAACTTCTGGCGCGCTGCGGCATTAAGATTAACCTGCACACACAGCGCCTGATCGCGCTGGCAGAGAATATGCCGATTGATATTCTGCGCGTACGTGATGACGATATTCCAGGCCTGGTGATGGATGGCGTGGTGGATCTGGGCATTATTGGCGAGAACGTGCTGGAAGAAGAGCTACTGACCCGCCGTGCGCAGGGTGAGGATCCGCGTTACTTTACGCTACGTCGTCTGGACTTCGGCGGTTGCCGCCTGTCGCTGGCAACCCCGGCTGACGAAGCCTGGGACGGCCCGGCCTCCCTCAACGGTAAGCGCATCGCCACCTCTTATCCGCACCTGCTGAAGCGTTACCTCGACCAGAAAGGGGTGCAATTTAAATCCTGTCTGTTGAATGGTTCAGTTGAGGTCGCGCCGCGCGCCGGACTGGCCGATGCCATCTGTGACCTGGTTTCCACCGGTGCGACCCTCGAGGCGAATGGCCTGCGTGAAGTGGAAGTCATGTTCCGTTCAAAAGCCTGTCTCATTCAGCGCGATGGCGAGATGCCTGATGCCAAACAGCAGCTGATTGACCGCCTGCTGACCCGTATCCAGGGCGTTATCCAGGCGCGTGAATCCAAATACATCATGATGCACGCCCCGACCGAGCGTCTGGACGAAGTGATTGCCCTGCTGCCGGGTGCCGAGCGCCCAACCATTCTTCCGCTGGCAGGCGATCAGCAGCGCGTAGCAATGCACATGGTGAGCAGCGAAACCCTCTTCTGGGAAACCATGGAAAAACTGAAATCGCTGGGTGCCAGCTCTATCCTGGTACTGCCTATTGAGAAGATGATGGAGTAATGGCCATGAGCTTTAACACAATCATCGACTGGAATAGCTATAGTGCCGCGCAGCAAGGGGAATTACTGATGCGCCCGGCGATCTCCGCCTCCGACAGCATTACCCGTACCGTTGCGGAGATTCTCGAAAACGTCAAAAAACGTGGCGATGACGCACTGCGTGAATACGGTGCTAAGTTCGATAAAACCGAGGTGGGTGCCCTGAAGGTCAGTGCGGAAGAGATTGATGCCGCCAGCGCGCGCCTGAGCGATGAACTAAAGCAGGCGATGGCCGTTGCTGTAAAGAATATCGACACCTTCCACACGGCGCAGAAACTGCAAAACGTCGATATCGAAACCCTGCCAGGCGTGCGCTGCCAGCAGGTAACCCGCCCGATTGACTCTGTCGGCCTTTATATCCCGGGGGGCTCAGCCCCTCTCTTTTCTACCGTATTAATGCTGGCGACCCCGGCACGCATTGCGGGTTGCCGTAAAGTGGTGCTCTGTTCTCCTCCGCCAATTGCCGATGAGATCCTCTATGCCGCACAACTGTGCGGCGTGCAGGATATCTTCAACGTGGGTGGCGCACAGGCTATCGCAGCGCTGGCGCTGGGCACCGATTCGATTCCTCGCGTGGATAAGATCTTTGGCCCTGGCAATGCCTTCGTGACCGAAGCCAAGCGCCAGGTGAGCCAGCGTCTGGACGGTGCGGCCATTGATATGCCTGCCGGCCCTTCTGAAGTGCTGGTGATCGCCGACAGCGGTGCTACGCCTGACTTTGTTGCCTCCGATCTCCTGTCGCAGGCAGAGCACGGCCCCGATTCTCAGGTGATCTTACTGACGCCGGATGCGGGCATGGCACAACGCGTGGGCGAAGCCGTAGAGCGCCAGCTGGCCGATCTCCCCCGTGCAGAGACGGCCCGCCAGGCGTTATCTGCCAGCCGTCTGATTGTGGCCAGCGACCTGGCCCAGTGCGTGGCGATCTCTAACCTCTACGGACCTGAGCACCTGATCATTCAGACCCGCAACGCCCGTGACCTGGTCGACAGCATTACCAGCGCTGGATCGGTGTTTCTGGGCGACTGGTCACCCGAATCCGCTGGCGATTACGCCTCGGGGACGAACCACGTGCTGCCAACCTATGGTTATACCGCTACCTGCTCCAGCCTGGGACTGGCGGATTTCCAGAAACGGATGACCGTGCAGGAACTCTCTCGTGAAGGCTTCGCCTCCCTGGCGGCGACCATCGAAACCCTGGCCGCTGCAGAACGCCTGACCGCCCATAAGAATGCCGTTACGCTGCGCGTTGCAGCCCTGAAGGAGCAAGCATGAACATTGAAGAGCTGGCCCGCGACAACGTCCGCGCGCTGACCCCGTATCAGTCTGCTCGTCGTCTGGGCGGAAGCGGCGATGTCTGGCTGAATGCCAATGAATTCCCCACACCTGTGGAGTATCCCCTCACCCAACAAACGCTCAACCGCTATCCGGAATGCCAGCCAAAGGCGGTTATTGAAAATTATGCCGCTTATGCCGGCGTAAAGCCGGAGCAGGTGTTGGTTAGCCGGGGCGCTGACGAAGGCATCGAACTGCTGATTCGCGCGTTCTGTGAGCCAGGCAAGGACGCGGTGCTCTACTGCCCGCCAACCTACGGTATGTATAGCGTGAGCGCCGAAACCTTCAATGTGGAACTGCGCAAAGTGGCTGCCCGCGACGACTGGCAGCTCGATTTGCAGGCTATCGCCGATAATCTGGACGGCGTGAAGGTGGTGTTTGTCTGCAGCCCGAATAATCCGACCGGGCAACTGATCAACCCGCAGGATATCCGCACCCTGCTGGAGATGACTCGCGGGAAAGCACTGGTGGTGGCAGACGAAGCTTATATCGAGTTTTGCCCGCAGGCGACGCTGGCAGGCTGGCTGGATGAGTATCCGCACCTGGTGATCTTGCGTACATTATCGAAAGCCTTCGCCCTCGCCGGGCTGCGCTGTGGATTTACCCTGGCCAATAAACCGGTAATTGACCTGCTGATGAAGGTCATCGCACCCTATCCGCTCTCTACGCCGGTTGCTGATATCGCGGCCCAGGCGCTGGCTCCGCAGGGCATTAACGCGATGCGTGACCGCGTGGCGCAGATCCTTGCTGAACGTCAGTACCTGGTGAACGCTTTAAAGTCCATTCCCTGCGTTGAACAGGTATTCGATTCGGAAACGAACTACATCCTGGTGCGCTTTACCGCCTCCAGCTCAGTATTTAAATCTTTGTGGGATCAGGGCATTATCTTACGGGATCAAAATAAACAACCTTCCCTGAGCGGCTGCCTGCGCATCACCATCGGCACCCGTAAAGAGAGCCAGCGCGTTATCGACGCCCTGAATGCGGAGAAAGTATGAGCCAGAAGACCCTCTTTATCGATCGTGACGGCACCCTTATTTCGGAGCCCCCCAGCGATTATCAGGTCGATCGTTTCGACAAACTGGCCTTTGAAGCCGACGTGATCCCTACTCTGCTGAAGCTGCAGAAAGCCGGTTTCAAACTGGTAATGATCACCAATCAGGATGGGCTGGGTACCGTCAGCTTCCCGCAGGCAGACTTTGACGGCCCGCATAACCTGATGATGCAGATCCTCTCCTCGCAGGGGGTGGTGTTCGATGACGTGCTTATCTGTCCGCACCTGCCGGCGGATAATTGCGAATGCCGTAAGCCGAAGGTCAAGCTGGTAGAGCAGTATCTGGCAGACGCGGTACTCGATAAGGCTAACAGCTATGTCATTGGCGACCGCCCCACCGACATTCAGCTGGCGGAGAACATGGGCATCGCTGGCCTGCGTTACAACGCTAACGACCTTAACTGGGCCATGATTGGCGAACAACTCACGAAACGCGACCGCTACTCTCACGTTGAGCGTAATACCAAAGAGACGCAAATTGATGTGAAGGTCTGGCTGGATCGCGAAGGCGGTAGCAAAATCCACACCGGCGTCGGTTTTTTTGACCATATGCTGGATCAGATCTGTACCCACGCCGGTTTTCGCATGGAGATTGCCGTTAAAGGTGACCTTTATATTGACGATCACCACACCGTCGAAGATACCGGTCTGGCGTTGGGCGAAGCCCTCAAGCTGGCGCTGGGGGACAAGCGTGGCATCAATCGCTTTGGTTTTGTGCTGCCCATGGATGAGTGTCTGGCACGCTGTGCCCTCGACATTTCGGGTCGGCCGCACCTGGAATACAAAGCCGATTTTACCTATCAGCGCGTGGGCGACCTGAGCACAGAGATGGTCGAGCACTTCTTCCGTTCACTCTCCTACACCATGGGTGTAACCCTACACCTGAAAACCAAAGGGAAGAACGATCACCACCGCGTAGAGAGCTTGTTCAAAGCCTTTGGCCGTACGCTGCGCCAGGCTATTCGTGTGGAAGGTGACGCCCTGCCGTCGTCGAAGGGAGTGCTGTAATGAATGTGGTGATCCTTGATACCGGCTGCGCCAACCTGAACTCGGTAAAATCGGCCATCGCCCGCCACGGTTATGACCCCGTGGTGAGCCGTGATGCCGATATTGTGCTGCGCGCCGACAAACTGTTTTTACCCGGCGTGGGCACCGCCCAGGCCGCGATGGACCAGATCCACGAGCGTGAGTTAGTTGAACTCATCAAAGCCTGCACCCAACCGGTATTGGGTATCTGCCTCGGCATGCAGCTTCTGGGTCGCCGTAGCGAAGAGAGTAACGGCGTGGATTTGCTGGATATTATCGAGCAGGACGTCCCCAAGATGACCGACCACGGTCTGCCTTTGCCGCATATGGGCTGGAACCGCGTCTACTCGAAAGCGGGTAATCGCCTGTTCCAGGGCATTGAGGATGGCGCCTATTTCTACTTTGTGCACAGTTACGCCATGCCAGTGAACACTTACACCATTGCCCAGTGCCAATACGGCGAAGCATTTACCGCAGCGGTGCAGAAAGATAACTTCTATGGCGTGCAGTTCCACCCGGAGCGGTCGGGTGCCGCAGGCGCACAGCTGCTGAAAAACTTCCTGGAGATGTAATGATTATTCCAGCATTAGATTTGATTGACGGCACCGTTGTTCGTCTGCACCAGGGCGACTACGGCCAGCAGCGCGATTATGGCAAGGATCCGCTGCCGCGTTTGCAAGATTATGCCGCTCAGGGGGCTGAAGTACTGCACCTTGTAGACCTGACCGGCGCAAAAGATACCACCAAACGCCAGATCTCCCTCCTGACAAAACTGGTTGCCGGCGTGAACGTGCCGGTGCAGGTCGGTGGTGGCGTACGTACTGAAGAGGATGTGGCGGCGTTGCTTAACGCGGGCGTGGCGCGCGTGGTGGTCGGTTCTACTGCGGTAAAAGATCCCGAAACGGTGAAAGGTTGGTTTCGTCGCTTTGGCGCTGACGCGCTGGTGTTAGCGCTGGACGTACGTATTGACGACCAGGGCACGAAGCAGGTGGCAGTAAGCGGCTGGCAGGAAAACTCCGGCGTCACCCTGGAAGCTCTGGTGGATACCTATCTCCCGGTTGGTCTAAAGCATGTCCTTTGCACGGATATCTCCCGGGATGGCACCCTCGCGGGTTCGAACGTCTCGCTGTACGAAGAAGTCTGCGCCCGTTATCCGCAGGTGGCGTTCCAGTCTTCAGGTGGTATTGGTGAGCTGGATGATATTGCTGCCCTGCGTGGGACAGGCGTGCGTGGCGTGATCGTAGGACGCGCCCTGCTGGAAGAGAAATTTACGGTGACGGAGGCAATTCAATGCTGGCAAAACGGATAATTCCCTGCCTCGACGTACGCGATGGTCAGGTGGTAAAGGGGGTGCAGTTCCGCAACCACGAGATCATCGGCGACATCGTCCCGCTGGCCAAACGCTATGCCGATGAAGGCGCGGATGAGCTGGTCTTTTACGATATTACGGCCTCCAGCGATGGCCGCGTGGTGGATAAAAGCTGGGTGGCACGCGTCGCGGAAGTGATTGATATTCCGTTCTGCGTGGCGGGAGGCATCAAGTCGGCAGAGGATGCTGCAAAAATCCTCTCCTTCGGCGCTGATAAAATTTCGATCAACTCCCCTGCCCTGGCAGAGCCGGAGCTAATCACCCGTCTGGCGGATCGCTTTGGCGTACAGTGCATTGTGGTGGGGATTGATACCTGGTTTGATGAAGCCACCGGCAAATATCATGTTAACCAATATACCGGCGATGAGAGCCGCACCCGGGTGACGCAGTGGGAGACCCCCGACTGGGTGCAGGAGGTGCAAAAACGCGGAGCGGGCGAAATCGTACTGAATATGATGAACCAGGACGGCGTACGCAACGGGTATGACCTGGCACAGCTGAGCAAAGTTCGCGCCGTGTGCAACGTGCCGCTGATCGCTTCTGGCGGTGCTGGAACGATGGAGCATTTCCTGGAAGCCTTCCGCGACGCTAATGTCGACGGTGCGCTGGCCGCATCGGTGTTTCACAAGCAGATAATTAATATTGGTGAGTTAAAAACGTTCCTGGCGGGCCAGGGCGTGGAGATACGGGTATGTTAACAGAGCAACAACGCGCGCAGCTGGACTGGGATAAAACCGACGGCCTGATGCCGGTCGTGATACAGCACGCGGTATCGGGCGAAGTGCTAATGCTGGGGTATATGAATCAGGATGCCCTGCAGCAGACCCTGTCCACCGGTAAAGTGACTTTTTTCTCACGCACTAAACAGCGTTTATGGACCAAAGGTGAAACCTCGGGCCATTTCCTGAATGTGGTGAGCATCACGCCGGATTGCGATAACGATACCCTGCTGGTGCTGGTTAACCCTATCGGCCCAACCTGCCATCTGGGTACCAGCAGTTGCTTTGGTGAGGCCAGCCACCAGTGGCTGTTTTTATATCAGCTGGAGCAACTTTTAGCAGAACGTAAAACGGCCGACCCGGATAGTTCGTATACCGCCAAACTTTACGCCAGCGGTACCAAACGTATCGCGCAGAAAGTGGGAGAAGAAGGTGTAGAAACCGCTCTCGCTGCGACGGTAAATGACCGCGACGAACTGACCAATGAAGCCTCTGATTTGATGTATCACCTGCTGGTGCTGCTTCAGGATCAGGAGCTGGATTTAACGACGGTGATTGAGAACTTGCGTAAAAGACACAAATAAAAAAACCGGGGAAACCCGGTTTTTTTTCACTTAATGAATCATCACGCTTTCTGCTGGTAATTTCGCAGTGCGTTCCGGCCGAGGACGAAACCAGAGCCGATCAGACCGCCGAGAAGCACGGCCAGGATAAGCGTAATACTGCGCTTAGGACTGTCGCGACGAATAGGCAGGTCTGGCTTCATAACGTAGCGATAGCCATGAATGGACGTCGGCTCAATCTTGAGCTTTTCAATATCCAGCAGGCGCTGCTTGTTCTGATAATAGTCATTCGCAAAGGTCAATGGGCGCGAAGACTCGCGTTGCACCATCGTCGACAAGGCATCGGTCCCCAGCAGGAACATGCTGTCCTGAGTAACATCCTGCGTCTGTTGGATCTGCGGTTTGGTTACGTTGGCCGCCTCAGCATATTTGAGCGCTTCACTAATCTGTCTGATGCGCAGGTCTTTCTGCTCTTGCGCAATCTCTTCCTGGTTTTCAATCGAGGTCTTCAGGGTCGCAACCTGCTGCTCAATGTTATCTTTGAGATCGCTGAACAGCTCTTTGCCGATCTGCTCATCAATCTCCTGAATGTATATAGCGAGCTGCTTTTGCGCGGCTACCGCTGAATCACCTACATAGCTAACCTGTAGGGGCGATGGTTGTCCTTTAACCACCGGCTCGATGGTCAGTTTCTCTGGCTCTTCTTGATTTTCCAGCGTGCCTGATAAAGCTGAAATTGCGGCATTATAGCGGTTGAATACGTTAGCCTGTATATCCTGCAGGCGGGGTGCAGAATTGCCATAAAGTACGTTTAAAGCGTTGCTGTAGGGACCAATTTGAGCAGAATCAGGCTGAGTAATGATTGAGGAGGAGGACCATTGTTCTTTAGCCAGCATGAGATACGCGCCAGCGATAACGATAGCAATGGCAACAAACGCAGCGATCAACCATTTTCCACGCCAGAGCTGTAGTACAAGATCAATTAAATCAATCTGTTCCGGGTCATTGCTTCGTGAGACCACGTTATTGTTATTGTACGTCATATAATCCTTAACAATGAAAAACCACAAGGCATAAAGTTATCAATACAGTTTATCGGTTGTTGCATGAATTTCTATAGGAAATCGACGAAGCATAAAGAAATGAGTACGACATATCCAACCTAAATACGCAGTTTCGGATTGCCTTTTCAGGATGAATTTTTCCTATAGTTAGCCTGATGAAAGCTGGTGCAATATAAAAATAATGCCCGGACAAGCCGGGCATTCAAGGTTTTCAGTCATTGCCAAAGAGATCGCGGGTGTAGACCTTGTCGGCAACGTCGATAAGCTCTTCTGCCATACGGTTAGAGATAATGACATCGGCTTCTTCTTTGAAAGCGTCCAGATCACGAACCACACGGGAATTGAAGAAAGAATCTTCCTGCATTACGGGCTCGTAAATGATGACCGGGATACCTTTCGCCTTGATACGTTTCATAATCCCCTGAATAGAGGACGCGCGGAAGTTATCGGAACCACTCTTCATGATCAAACGATAGATACCGACCACTTTTGGCTGGCGCGCAAGGATGGAATCGGCGATAAAGTCTTTACGTGTGCGGTTTGCGTCCACGATGGCAGAAATGATGTTGTTTGGCACAGATTGATAGTTAGCCAGCAGCTGCTTGGTATCTTTTGGCAAGCAATAGCCACCGTAGCCAAAAGAGGGATTGTTATAGTGATTGCCAATCCGCGGGTCGAGACAAACCCCTTCAATGATCTGCCTGGTATTCAGCCCCAGGCTCTCGGCATAGCTATCGAGCTCGTTGAAGTAGGCAACACGCATGGCCAGGTAGGTGTTGGCAAAGAGTTTAATGGCTTCGGCTTCGGTGGCATCCGTAAACAGCACTTCAATATCTTTCTTGATCGCCCCTTCCTGAAGCAAAGCAGCGAATCGCTCTGCACGTTCTGAACGCTCGCCAATGACGATTCGTGAAGGATGGAGATTGTCATACAACGCCCTCCCCTCACGCAGGAATTCAGGAGAAAAGATGACGTTATCAATTCCCATCTTCTCTTTAATCGACTGCGTAAAACCTACCGGGATGGTCGATTTTATGATCATTACCGCATTTGGGTTGATCGCTGTGACATCTTTTATAACCGCTTCAACGCTGGAAGTATTGAAATAGTTAGTCTTCGGGTCATAGTCAGTAGGAGTTGCAATGATGACGTAATCAGCATTTCGATAAGCATCTTGCTTGTCCGTAGTAGCACGGAAATTGAGCGGCTTAGTGGTTAAATACTCCTGAATCTCTTTATCCACAATTGGCGACACTTTTTGGTTGAGCATATCAACCTTCGCCTGCACGATATCCAGCGCTACCACTTCGTGGTGCTGCGCAATCAGAATCCCATTTGAGAGACCGACATAACCTGTTCCGGAGATAGTTATTTTCATTCGTTTAACGTCTTAATTGGTAAGAATCTGGAGGCGAAACAACGCCAGCGCAATATACAACTGTTGGGGTTTTTACCCCTTAAGCCGAGCGACTGTCAAGGAAGTTACCTCTATACACTAAGCACGAATTGCAGCGATTTTTACAGGCTCAGCGAGGCCAGAAACTTTAAATCGAGTCACCATGGGCATTCTGGCGCAAAAAAAAGCCCGGTAACATATACCGGGCTCGCATAGCATGCTGACTTAAATCAGATTAATCCAGCCATTCGGTGTGGAACACACCTTCTTTATCAGTACGCTTGTAAGTGTGCGCGCCGAAGTAATCACGTTGTGCCTGAATGAGGTTTGCTGGCAGAACAGCAGCACGGTAGCTGTCGTAATATGCAACAGCAGCGGAGAATGTCGGTACCGGAATACCATTCTGAACCGCATAAGCCACAACATCACGTAACGCCTGCTGGTAGTCATCCGCGATCTGTTTGAAGTAAGGCGCCAACAACAGGTTAGCGATGCCGGCGTTTTCTGCGTAAGCATCGGTGATTTTCTGAAGGAACTGAGCACGGATGATGCAGCCTGCACGGAAGATCTTCGCGATTTCGCCGTAGTTCAGATCCCAGTTGTTCTCATCAGATGCAGCGCGCAGCTGAGAGAAGCCCTGAGCATAGGAAACGATTTTGCCGAGGTACAGTGCACGACGCACTTTCTCAACGAATTCCGCTTTGTCGCCGGCAGGTTTAGCCTGTGGACCGCTCAACACTTTAGATGCGGCGACACGCTGCTCTTTCAGGGAAGAGATATAACGCGCAAATACAGATTCGGTAATCAGAGACAGCGGCTCGCCCAGATCCAGAGAGCTCTGGCTAGTCCACTTACCGGTACCTTTGTTCGCAGCTTCATCCAGAATCACGTCAACCAGATATTTACCGTCTTCGTCTTTCTTGGTGAAGATATCTTTGGTGATGTCGATCAGGTAGCTGCTCAGTTCACCGTTGTTCCACTCGGTGAAGGTTTCAGCAAGCTCTTCGTTGGAGAGGTTCAGGCCACCTTTCAGCAATGCGTAAGCTTCAGCGATTAGCTGCATGTCGCCGTACTCGATACCGTTGTGAACCATCTTCACATAGTGACCCGCACCGTCCGGACCAATATAGGTTACGCAAGGTTCGCCATCTTCAGCAACTGCGGCGATTTTGGTCAGGATTGGTGCAACCAGCTCGTAAGCTTCTTTCTGACCTCCAGGCATGATGGATGGGCCTTTCAGAGCGCCCTCTTCGCCGCCGGAAACACCTGTACCGATGAAGTTGAAACCTTCTTCAGACAGTTCACGGTTACGACGAATAGTGTCGTGGAAGAAGGTATTACCACCATCGATAATGATGTCGCCTTTATCCAGATATGGTTTCAATGAATCGATAGCAGCATCTGTACCTGCACCCGCTTTCACCATTAACAGGATACGACGAGGCGTTTCCAGAGATTCAACGAACTCCTGCACCGTGTAGAACGGAACCAGTTTCTTGCCCGGGTTCTCGGCAATCACTTCTTCGGTCTTATCACGGGAGCGGTTGAAAACGGAGACGGTATAACCACGGCTTTCGATATTGAGCGCCAGGTTGCGCCCCATCACTGCCATACCGACAACGCCGATCTGTTGTTTGGACATTACATACTCCTGTCAGGTGTGGTCACCGCGACATGCGCGCGGCTTGAAATGTGACTTAGATGTTAACTCACGTAACTTGTTTTGTGGTAGATAAAAAACGTAAAATATTATCAGTCTGGCTTGTTTTTAACTTCTTTTCTTTACTGCATAAAAGGCATAATTTATAAAATAATATATAGCTTTGGGATAATTCATGTTCAAAATATCGCGATAAATTTTCCACTGCCATACTAACGCTTTAAGCTTATTCCTCGAAAGCGAGTTATTTGATAAGCGATAAGCAGCTAATTTTTTATTAATACAAAACGCTGGAGCTTTTTTTACTAACTCTAACCACATTATATAATCTTCATGGCCAATATTTCTTTGAAAGTGTTTACCATAAAAAGAGGTTAAATATGCGCCTGTAAGATTTCCAATAAAATTACTTTTAAGCATATTGCTATAACTTATCTCTTTTGGAGATGTTCGGGATGCAACAATATTACCTTCCATATCTATGACATCATAATCTGTACATACGACTTTGCATCCCTTTTCAAAACACTTATCTTGTTCTGCTAACTTCTCGGGGTACCATAAATCATCGCTATCTAAAAACGATATAATTTCTCCAGTAGCGACCTCAATCCCTTTATTCCTTGAAAGAGCAACCCCGAGATTGCTTGTATTATTTATAAGTTTAACTCTGGCATCCCTTAGAAATCTTTCGATTATCGTAATGGTGCCATCACTAGAATTATCATTTATGATAATTAACTCGAATTGTTGATGAGTTTGATTCAATACAGAAAGAATACTATTCTCTATGGTTGATTGTGCATTATAAGCTGGCATTATAATTGAAAAAAACATTATTCACTTTCCTGGTATAGTAACTTAAGCAATTCTTGCTCATGTACTTTCCGACAAAACCAATAGTTAGCCCCAGATTTTAATTCTTTTACGTTAGCCTCAGTTAAATATTCAGGACTAGACTTACCTTTAAACTCAATATATCTTTTATTATTATCTTCGATAGTCGAACGACGTGAATATTTTATTCTTGCAAAAATCGCGAAAGCATGTTCATCAGCGCACGTTATATTATTAAACGAGTTGAAGAATGACCTATTGGTTTTATCGATCACTTCCTCAACAAATTCTCTTGTAACAGAAAACCACTGTGATCCAAAATAATATGAACTTTGATCAAACCTTACCCGATCAAAAAAGAAAGTCGAAAACTTATACATCTTATTCACGCACCGGCCTAAGAAAGTACGTAAATATTTAGTATTGGAGTGTGGAATTCGGACTTTAAGACGCCATTCATTACTAGGGTCTCGATGAGACTCAATGAATTGTCTGTTTACATTGCGCATCCATTCGTTCTCGATCTCATCGAAACGTTTTAATGGTGCACATTCCGCACTAATTAAATGAAAAAATTTGTTTCGTTCATCAGTAAATGCTATCTCCATCAGACGTAAAGTCGCTATAATTTGACTGCTTCCACCCCAATAAACGGATACTGGATTTTCAACCAGATATAGATTTGAGATGTTCTGCTCTTTTAGCCATGTCTGCTTACTTTGAAATTTTGCATCCATATGCACATAGAATCTGACATCTTTATTACTGAGTGCGAGTTGCCGAATGAAATGTTCATTTTTGTGGGCTTGGATAAGTACTGCTGTATTCATATCTGTTATTCACTAATCTTGAAGAAAAAACAATAAACACACCAATATTATATAATGGTATAGCGAAGTAATTTTCAGTAAAGGTTATAGTAAGGGATAACCATAGCGCAATCATCATTGCTGGCGTATAAGTTTGGTTTTTCAATTTCTTCGTGAATAAGTAGACCAACCATAGTCCAACAATCGCACCCAAATTATAAAAATAAGCGATATAGAAAAAATCGATAGGTAAATAATCATTAATATTTACACCATGAAAAAGCGGTATAGGCCAAATATCATTAGTGAGTAATGAAGCGAACCATATACGTCCTGAAAGATAGGTATTCAACAGTTTGGAGAGTTCAGATGAAGAATAAGTGGCCACTAAATAATATTGCAATGAACATAATATAAACGCGCTAACGATATATAAGAATACAAAGCGTCTTCTTTTTAAGAAAATATTTTTAGAAAATAAACACAATAAAAACCCCACACCTGTCATTATTGTAAGAAGCATTCCAGTTCTAGAACCAGTGAGTTCAACAATAATAAAGACTGTCAAGGTGAGCATAACTATAAAGAAAAATTTTAAAGAGGCATTTTTTACGATTGTAAAAATTAGAAGATTTAAAGCTATAAAAAATGATATTAAATATTGGCTAAAAGTATTAGGGTTATGAAAACCAAAGGTATAGCGAACACCAAAACGCTCGTCGATGTAAGAATAGCTTTCTGAGAAAAATATCAATGGTATAATTAACATAAATGCCAGGCAATGTACCAGAACAATACATTTTATTAAAATGTTCCATTGAATTGAAGAACTCAGAAGCAACATAAAAACAACAATTATAAACCCGAATAGATATATGTTATTATATAAAGCAGCATTTGTTATAAAAAGTAATGTTAGCGTTGCGATCAAGCAATTTTCTTTAAACCTAAAGAAATTCAAGCTAATAGCAAAACATATTATTAAAAGAATATTGAATAGACCTGACATCAAGTTTTTAATTTCGTCAGAAATCTCGAGAGAAATGAATATACTTTTATAATAATAAAGAAACAATGAAACGAAAAATAGGATGAGTTTAATTTTAGAATTGTACAGGTTATCTACAATCACACATTCTTACTCCCATATACAACTACTCGTATAACTGTCTTAAGAAATATGAGCATTTCTTTAAAAGTACTTAAGCTTTTTAAAGCCATTAAAGTATTCATAAATAATTTCTTAGGCTGATGATTTAACCTTGAAATCTTCATCCTAATAACAGCCTTTTTGAATTCAAAAGATTTTTTCTCACGAATAGTCAATAAATGAATATGAGTGCGCTCAATTTTTTCTCGTAATTCATAAGCAGCTATAGATTTTTTACTATACGTTATTCTTTCACCATCATGATTATTATGAATGAATAATTTTTCCTCAAGATGCCCAACTTTAGTCGTGTAAGCAAGCAATCTAATCATTAGTAGATGATCTTGAAATCGTGGCGTTAGTATAAATCCACCAACTCTAATAAGAAGTTCTTTCTTACACAATATCATTGGAGTATAGCAATTACCATCGAGGATAAAATCTTTTAATGTGAACCCCCTGGCATAACAGTTACTCACATCTTTAAATCTATTATCTTTCTGGAAAAACATATCACAAATACATATATCTAAATTATTTTTGTATAAAAAATCCATTTGTAGGGAAACTTTATTATTTATATATAAATCATCATCATCAAGAAATGTTATATATTGACCAGAAGAAATCTCGATCCCTTTGTTTCTAGCGCCCGCCCCTCCTCTATTTTGACCATCTGAAAAATAGCGTAACCTTGAATCATTCCCGAAAGAAGCTAAATTTAACCTTACTTGCTCAGAGGTATTAACATCATCGTTATCGTCTATAATAATCACTTCAATATCATGATAGTCTTGATTCAAGACGCTCTGGACAGCTGATTTTAAAGAATCACTTCGCCCATAAGTTGGAATAATTACGGAAACCAATCCTTGCTTAATCATTTTTTTAATATTTCCGATATTGCTAGAGATGATGTTTCAAGAGGTTTGATGATGGTTTTTAAATGCATTCTGGCAATCAATCCTCCTTTGAAGAAATAGTTAGCTACCGTCGCAGAAATTAATTCAATAATTGCTATAGAATAGGCAGCACCTACAACGCCGTAGTTTTTAATCAAAAAATAGTTTAATGGAATACTAATTAGCCCCATAACTATCATTTTTTTAGCTATATATTTATAACCATACATAGCTATAATCATTCGATATGATATTACTCCTAAAATTGAAAAGACTGAACTAAGGATTAATATCGGAAAAATACCTGCTGACTCTTTAAACCCGACACCATAAATTAAGTATATAATTTGATCTTTAAACAACAGACAAAACACCACAAAAACAAGTCCACCGATAGTTATCAATTGCATTAAAAAAGCACCAATTGCAATTCTGATACGAGTACTTTTTTCTTTGTAAATTACCGTATAAACACTGGTAATAAATGCCAAAGGTATAATCGTCCATGCTGTAGCTATGACATAAGAAGCATTAAATACTCCTACAGCATCAATGCTGTTGATCTCACCAAGATATAAATTGGTTAATCTAGTGTATAACAGTATTGAAATTTCGCTCAAAAAAAGTGGCGCGCCCGCAATAATAAAGAAAGTAAGCGTTTTTAAAGTGTGTGTTCTTCTTTTAAAGATAAGGCTGATTATATCTGGAGGGGCTTCTTTTTTTATAAAAAAATATCTTTTAAGGAAATAAGAAATTGCGTAATTGCAGATATAGGGAATAGTAAACCATTGTAGTTCCAACGACCATTTCACAAGGAAGTAACGCGTAATGATAGCCACTATTAAAGCGATAGTGTTAACCACACTGTTATATTTAGAATTTAGCTTAGCATCATTATACCAAGAATAACTATCTATCGCCTGAAAATAAAATGCAATTGCTAAACCTATAACAAGATAAAAATCGAAATTGGCCCCAGACAAGTAGAGATAAAAAAACATCAAAGCAGTGCACAATAGATATATACTTGAGCGCAGAACTTGTACTGTCGGGATAATTGTTTTAGCAGAGTAACTATTTTTACTTATTTTTTGAAAAATTAAAGTGTTAGACCCAAAGTTGCTTACAACTACAGAAATACTGAGCAAAGTGATTATATAACTTATAACACCATATTGGGATGGTCCTAAATACCTTGCTACATAAGCATTGATTATTAATAATGACAAGGAAAGAATTAACTTCTCTATTATCATCCAAAGTGTATTATAAATCACTTTCATTCTATAGTTGCCAATATTTTGCCATTAGTTTCTCCAACTCATTTCCAAACTCAAACGAGCTTGCCGCGCCTGGTGTAAAAGTTAACTCACCAAACCAAGGTTTATTTTCTGAAATATACCAATCTACACGTACGTAATTAAAGTCTTCACAGAGTAAACCCGACAAGACCATAGCCTTTCTCAAAGGGAGTAAATGTTCTTCAGGAATGGTATGGTGACCTTCGCCATGCGACCAGATACAGGCATCTAGATCTTCTAAGTAATACCCTCTCGATTCTTTATCGAATCGGCCGTTAACTAATTGCAATACAAATTTGTATGTACCATCATTTTGTTTGAAGGTGTGGAATTTATAATCAACAGGCGGTTTACCATCAATACATAAAGACTCTTCAATAAGAATTTTACGCGGTATTCTACTATAATGTTTTTCATTTGATTCTACTGTATAATCAAATCTCATCCATCCATCAAATATATTTTTCAGATTGTTCAAAGAATATTTGTCGGAAATAAATTCAACCATTCCAGCGCCATGATTTGATTTGGCAACGCTATTTTTCAAGTCACAATCGTCCGTTATACTGTCTACTTCAGTAAAAACATAACGTAGTGGCACTAAATAATCTTTCCCTATTCTTTTCTCAACATATTCTCTAACCTGAAATTTATCTGCGCATTTTACATAGAGATAGTTTTGATCATGCATCATACGCCAGCGTATTTTTTCATTGAAAAAAGTCGGGGCATAAATATCTGGCCATTTCTTCGTCGAGTAAAAGAACTTAATCTTCCAATATAGATAATCACCAAAAACGGATTTTGCAAAATTTCTTAGATTAATCATTTTTTTCAACCAAGCTACCGCCCCTGGCTCAAGAGCTACCAGTGTGCTGTATAAGTTCTACTGTATCAGCTTTGTCATACTGACAAAGCTAGTCAAAATCGAGTTATAATTGTCTTATCAATCACTTTCGGAAACAAGAGAAAATCACAAAAAAATAGGCATGCTAAACTCCTAAGTTCTTGTTTAAGAAACAAAAAAGCGGCAACATTTCTGAAAGCAAGCTTCGATTCCAGAAATTTTACCGCCGAGAATGATTTTTATTTAGAAGCGAAACAATAAAGTATCTTAGCTAATTAGCAATTTTTCGATACTTTTACGAAACTTCTGCCCCTCTTTCAAATTTCTTAACCCATACTGAACAAACGCCTGCATATACCCCATCTTCTTCCCGCAGTCATAGCTTTCGCCCGTCATCAGCATCGCATCGACAGACTGCTTCTTAGCAAGTTCAGCAATAGCATCGGTCAACTGGATACGCTCCCAGGCGCCTGGTTCGGTCTTCTCAAGCTCAGCCCAGATCTCTGCATTCAGCACATAGCGACCAACTGCCATCAGGTCAGAATCCAGGGTCTGCGGTTGATCAGGTTTTTCAATAAAGTTAACGATGCGGCTAACCTTACCTTCAGAATCCAGTGGCTCCTTCGTCTGAATAACGGAATACTCAGACAGATCGCCCTTCATGCGCTTAGCAAGAACCTGACTACGACCAGTTTCGTTGAAGCGAGCCACCATAGCAGCCAGATTGTAGCGTAACGGGTCAGCTGTGGCGTTATCAAGAATGATATCTGGCAGCACAACCACAAACGGGTTATCACCAACAACAGGACGCGCGCAAAGGATAGAGTGACCCAGGCCCAGCGGCTGAGCCTGACGCACGTTCATGATGGTCACGCCAGGCGGACAGATGGATTGAACTTCGGCAAGAAGTTGACGCTTAACACGCTGCTCAAGCAGCGCTTCGAGTTCGTAAGAGGTGTCGAAGTGGTTTTCAACCGCATTCTTGGACGAGTGCGTAACCAGAACGATTTCTTTGATCCCTGCAGCAACAATTTCGTCGACGATGTACTGAATCATCGGCTTGTCAACGATCGGCAGCATCTCTTTAGGAATTGCCTTCGTGGCTGGCAGCATATGCATACCCAGACCCGCTACCGGAATGACTGCTTTCAAATTAATCATTATCTCTTCCACCTTAGTATGGATGACGAAGTATAGACGTTTCGCGGGTCACAGCCCAGACGACGAAGTCTTATTCTCGTCACACGCAAATCACGTTTTTGTGTAAATCGCAGTTATACATAACCTGATCGTACGTTAAAGGGAGCAAGAATAATCGGAATCAATCGTATTTTCCGTGCGCCCTAACTTTTTTCCGACTAATCGCAGCCTGACGCTTACTCTGATACAAACGTGATGTCGTCTTTCTTCTCATGTACAAACTCATACTTCAGCGTACGGTCTAGTCCCTGAGAAAGAGTATAAGGCGCTTTGAAACCGGAGCTATGCACCTTAGTCGCATCGAACTGCGTGGTTGCACAAAACTTTTTCACTCGGACGGAGCTGATCGCATATTTTTTGCCGGTGACTTTGCTTAACACATCAAAGCAATAACCACCTAACATACCCAGTGGGTAAGGAAGGTGTACAGAAGGGATTTTTTTGTCGAGACTTTTTTCTACTTCGGACACGAGCTGGTTCATGTTCAAATCCGGTTTGTCTACGTAGTTATAGACCTCGTAGCCGGGATGAACATTCTGGAGTTTGAATTTGATAAACTCGACGATATTTCCTACGTAGGCCATTGATTTAAAGTTAGTTCCAGCGCCTACCATAGCAAATTTACCCCCTGCTATTTGCTTAAGCAGGTTATAGACATTTCCGCGGTTACGTTCGCCAAAGATAACGGTTGGGCGAATGATGGTCAGAGAACGCTGGTCTGGTGCTTTAGAATGCCACTCACGCAATACCTCTTCAGCCTGCCATTTGCTTTTACCATAATGGTTGAAAGGATCCTGCGGATGGGATTCATTCGGATTGACTTTATTAAGGCCATAAACGGCAACTGAACTGGTGAAAATGATGTTTTTAACATCATTTTTTTCCATTGCAGAAAGGACGTTGCGGGTACCCTGTACGTTCACATCGTAGTACAGCGAGGTAGGGCTGACATCGTCACGGTGCTCTGCAGCAAGCAACACTACAGTGTCAAAACCCGCCATAGCGCTGTCGAGTTCCGCCTGATTACGTACATCGCCCGATACGGTGATCTCGGGATAGAAATGGCTTTGCTGTTTATCCAGGTTGGTCACGCTAAAATCCGCCTGGGTAATCTCAATCAAACGGGTACCCACAAAACCTGACGCACCAATAAATAATACTTTATCGTTCATAAACCACTCATTCTGTAATGTGTAAAGCACCCTCTGGTCTATCGTTGTATCTTCCATGAGGTTCACGCTTTAGACGGGATGAACATAAAAATTTAATGGGACGGATTATAGACCTTAAATTCAGGGAGTTCAGTAACAAACTTTGAGAGGTTACAGGGCATAAATCCTAATAATTGGTCACTTAGCACGCTTTATCTTTTACCGGGCAGCGCAAAATTCAACCTATCCACATTCACCACATGTTGATCCACCCGGTCGATATCCACCGAGCTCTGCCCCTTCTCATTCACCGCCTTCACGTTCGCCAGTGACAGAAGCGTTTCTTCCTTAGCCATAAACTTGCCCCTAACGTCTTTGCGCAGGTCGAAGTTAAGTTTCAAGGCCGGGCCGGTCGTCGCCTCCTGCATCACGTGAATATTACGCATAAAGAGGTGTTGCGGTTTGTTGTGAAGGGTTAGAGAGGCGCGCTGAATGTTCACGTTGGTGATAGCGACAAACGACGTCGCGTTGCCTGAAGAGATTTGGATCCCGCGCAATTTTTTATCCGCACGACGATTATCCAACCGGATATCGTTCAGCTTAAAGTTTTGCGGGATGGAGAGATAATTCCCTTTGATCACGCCATAGCCAATGAGAAAGCCTGCGCTGTCGATCATTTCAACGTTATCAATGACAAAGTTATCGCAGCCATAGATTGCCACCGTTGCGTTATCAATACCCGCTTTTTTGCTGAAGTCCGGCGTGATATTACGGGCCTTAACGTTGCGAATGATAAAATGTTTACCGTTCTCAACATGCACGAGCTGGCGGCAGTTGCTGCCGGTGATGTTGGCCACGACAAAGTTTTTTACCGACTGATCTTCAGGGTACTCATTGTCGTAAGTGCTACCCGCCAGACCGATACCTATCCCCCAGTTGATCTTACCGTTGGTGCAGTCAATATGGTCGATAACGTGGTCAGAAATCAGGATGTTCTGGTCATTGATCGCCACGTTCCACTCGATGGCATCCCCCTGCAGGTAACTGAAGTGACAGTTGGTGATTTTCGCGCCATCAACCTGATTGTGGAATCCCTGCCGCAGGATGGCGTAGTTCGCTTTGGTTACCGTCAGGTTATCGATCAGCAGATTGCGCATCACCTTCGGTTTTTTACCGCCAATATAAATCTGCGTAACGGGCCCATATCCACTCATGGAAAGCCCTTTGATCTCGCAGTTCGAACCGCGTACATCGAGAGTGATGTTTTCGGTTCTCCCCTCCCCTTCCCCTATAACTTTACAGCCATCCTGCAGAACGAAGCGACCGCGACCATTGCCGGTTAGCGCGCCGCGTATCAGCAAGGTTTTACCCTGGGGAATGAAAATCCCGGTGTTGATGTTCTCGCAGGTCAATCCTGCCGGAACTTCCACCGTATCGCTTTCGGCAAAGGCCTGCTTAAAGGCGGCGATCCAGTCGCGGTTGTTATAATCGCGGATATTCACCGTGCCGCTCTTTGTCGCGGCGCGCACACCTACCAGAGGCGTTACCGCCAGCAATGAACAGGTAGTGACGAACGTGCGTCGCGTCATGGATTTCGGCATAGAGCCTCCGTTTTATAGCGTTTGTAACAGACTGGCGAGCTGATGATTAATGCGCTGCTGGTTAAAATCGGTCTCCACCTTACGGCGAGCGTTATGCACAACCGGCGTCAGCGTGTCGTTATCGATATCGCCAAAGGCGGCAAGCTGATCGGCTAGCGCCTGCGCATCATTTTCCGCCACCAGCCACCCGGAATGGCCGGGTTCAATCAGCTCCGGGATCCCGCTATGCACGGTGGAGACCACCGGGATCCCCACGGCCATCGCCTCCATTAAGGCCACCGGAATGCCTTCCATATCCCCGTCGGTACCGGTAATGGAGGGCAGCAGAAAGAGATCGGCTTCGTCGAGCATCGCTTTCACTTCGTGGCTGGGCTTGAAACCTGGCATCTCAACATGAGAGTCCAGTTGATACTGCTCAATAAGCGTGCGCAGACGGCGCTCCCAGGGACCGATACCCAAAATGCGATAATGGAAATCGACACCGCGCGCTTTCAGCTGGCGGCAGGCCTCGATGGCCACGTGCAGCCCCTTCTTCTCGGTCAGGCGCGCAACGGAAATTATCTGCAACGGTTTACCCGGCACTTTGACCGGACGCTGGGTAAAGCGATCCATGTCCACGCCCATGCGGGAGACGGTAATTTTCTCTGTCGGGCATCCCATCGTTTTCAGTCGCCCAGCCCACAAGTCGCTGATGGGCAGCATCATATCGCCGCGCTTAAACAGCTGTTGGTATTCGGGTGTGTAGTGGCTGAGCACATCGCGGCTGGAGATATCGATCCCGTGAAACACGGTAGCGATTTTGCCTTCGATCACGCCCAGTTCACGCAGCTTGGCGGCAGTAACGCCCGCCGGACCAAAGTGGGCGATGAAAACATCTGCCCGATGCGGTTGCGGCGTCTGGCCGCAAATAGAAGAGAGGATAAGATTGCGCGATTCCGCGCCATAGCGGGAGACATTCAGCGCCTTCCAGGTGGCGGGGCGATGCATACCACTCAGGGTACGCAGCGCACGGTATTGCAATTTTGCCAGTCGTCCCTGCGGCTCTACCTGCAGCCAGCGCGTTTTTGCCGCAAGATTATAATCAGTCCAGGCCGCATGGGTGTTCTGCGTATCGCCCTTTTGCAGGGCGACAATCTCCACGTCATATCCCATATCAATAAACGCGGTGATCTGATTTAAGACAAAGGTTTCTGACGACAGCGGGAATTTCAGCAAGAAGAAACCAACCTTCATTTCCCCTCCCCGATGCGATCGAGAACCGATTTCACCATGCTAAGGCCATTTTCGCGCTCGGCCTTCACGGCAACCGCCAGACGTTCATTAACCGCCGGCAGCGAGCCCAGCGTATCGGCGACCATCGCCTCCAGCGAGCCATCCAGCAGGTGACGGATATCGATAGCCATCTCCGGCATCCCCAACTGCTGCATAATGCCCGCCGACTTGTGTTCATAGTTGATGGCAATGGCCGGGGTGGCAAAGTTCATGGAGATGATCGCCGAGTGCAGGCGGGTTCCCACCGTCAGGTCGCAGGCACCCAGCAGTTTGCCCATCTCAAGGTCATTCAGTTCATCCATCACCACATGATAACGGGATGGATCGCTGACATACTCGCGCAGGTTCAATGCCACCATGCGATCGTCTTTGTTATAGCTGTCGATCCCGGTACAGGTAGAGAGCGCCAGCACCTGGTAGCCACTCTCCAGGATACGATTTACCACGCCGGCAAAAGCTTTCTCATAAGCAGCCTGCGTTGTGCCCAGACGTTTGTCGAAAGGCGCCAGTTCGCGCAGGGTAATGGCAACGGTTTTCTGCTTCGCTGCAACGTCCAGCCAGTGCTGCACCGCGTAGCTCGGCTGGAAGTTTTCCGTCTGATGATCCACCAGCCAGGCCGTATCAACGCCATGCTCGACTTTGCTGGTGTCGATATCGCTACGCTTCATCAAATCCAGGCTCACGGATTCGCGCAGAATCAGCGCGTCACAATGGCCAAACACGTAGTTGGCCAGCTGATTAAACTGCGGATCCTGGAATGGCCCCACGCTGTGACCAATCATAAACAGCGGTTTTTTCGCCATAAACGTACAGAGCGCATGTTCGAACTGCGGCACGCCATAGAGGTCGACAAAGAAGGAGCCGCCCACCTGAATAATCGCATCATAGCCCGACAGCAGGCGCACAAAATCAGTAAACCCCTGGGCAATCGCAATATTGCGCAGCTTGCCGGTGTCGGTCACGCGGGATAAGAGCACCTGATGTTGATAGCGACGGCGCAGCACTTTTTTGACGCGTCCCACCACGCCCGCCGCACTGTTATGTTGCTTCATCTGTGAAAAGAGCGGATCGCCCATCACCGGGCGATTCAGTAACCAGGAGGAGCTCACCGGATAACGGCTCATTACATCCACTTCTGTCTCAGGCGCAAGCGTGTTAATAGCATCCAGAAGACCGCGCAGAATGGCGCTGTCGCCGCGGTTACCGCAGGTGTGGTTGCCAAGAATCAATAATTTCATAATGACCTCTAAAAGGGGTTCTTCATTCAGCGGATGCGGCCTTTGGCCCTCATCCTGCACGCAATAAGGTTTTCATCTTTTCGCTGCGGCAAAACTGGCGTTTCAACTCCACCACCAGCGCATTACGCGACAGCACAATCATGACCACGAACGCCAGCGCCCCTGCGGCAATCTGTGCCGCCAGCAAGGCTCCCAGCGCCAGGTGACCGCCCAGGGCAACCCCTAAGCCGTAACTCACCGCAAGCGTCGGTAACGAAAGGTAGAACGGCAGCCACAGGCTCAGGATGTATTGACGGTAGCTGGAACCCAGCACCGGTTTGATCATCACGAAATAGCTCAGAACGGTATTGATTATCTGTACCAGCAAGAAGCCCAGCGTCACGCCGATCGCACCGGCCATGTGTCCACCCACGATAATGGCCGGAATAAACAGGAACGTTTTGAACACATTGAATTTAAAGCTAATGTCCACGCGCGCTTTCGCCATCAGCAGTGAACCAATCGGATTACCTACCGAGCGCAACAGACCCACCACGCACAGCAGCTGCAGAATGGGAACGATCGAGACCCATTTCTCGCCAAAGACCAGCGGAACAAAGTTGTTGGAAACCACCATCAGCCCCAGCAGCGCCGGAAAGTTGATAATCCCCACCACCGAAAGCAGCTTGTAGAAATTCACCCGAAGCTTCTCAGTATCATCCTGAATTTTGGCAAAGGCCGGGAAGAGTACGCGGGTGATGATCGGGTTGAGCTTCATCGGCGGGACCACCGCCACGTTATAAGCCAGGTTGTAGCCCCCGGCGACGCTGGCACCGAGAATACGCGCCAGCACCAGGGTTGAGAGGTTGGTATTCACATAGTTGATAATGCTGTCGGCCGTCAGCCAGGCGCCAAAGCGCAGGTTGGAGGAGACCGACTTGAGGGAGAAGTGCAAACCGGGGCGGTAAATTTTGCGGCCAAAATAGCCGAACAGCAGGGTACGCATCGCCGTGTTGACCAGATAACCCAGTATCGCGGTCATCGCCAGCGGCCAGAAATGAGCGCTAATCACGGTAAAGGTAAAGCCCGCCAGTACCGAACTGGTCTCAATCATGCCAATTTTGTTGAACTCCAGCTCCTTCTGCATCAGCGCGCGGAACTGCTGCCCGTGCGGGATCAATACGAAGGCAAATGACAGCGTGCGAATCAGCGGGGCCAAATCCGGGTTGTTCAGTACATGACCAATCACATCGCTCAGCAGAAACACCACCACGAAGACCGACAGTCCCAGCCCGACGTTCAGCCAGTAAAGGGTGGTCAATTCCAGGTGGCTAATCTCTTTGCGCTGGATAATGGAGTTGGCGATACCGAAATCCGAGAGAGTATCGGCGAGGGCGATAATCACCAGCGATACGGTCAGCAGACCGAACTGGTGATTGTCGATGATGCGCGCCAGCACCGTCATCTGTACCAGCCCAAGGCCGATGATGATGATGGTGGCCATGGCTGACCATTTGGCGCCGCTGATGGTTTTTTCTCGTAAGCTCATCTTAGTACGCCGCTTTGTTCACAAAGCCTTTGAAGATCGTCAGGAAAACGATTTTGATATCGAACCAGACGCTCCATTCGCGGATGTATTCCAGGTCAAATTCAATTCGTTTTTCCATCTTCTCAAGCGTGTCGGTCTCACCGCGCCAGCCGTTAATCTGCGCCCAGCCAGTAATGCCTGGCTTCACTTTATGGCGCAGCATGTAGCCTTCAATCAGCGCACGATACTGCTCGTTGTGCGCAACCGCATGCGGTCGCGGGCCCACGATGGACATACCGCCGGTCAGCACGTTGATGAACTGTGGCAACTCATCAAGAGAGGTACGGCGCAGGAAATTACCCACGCGGGTTACGCGCGGATCGTTCTGCGTCGCCTGCGTCACCACAGTGTCATTCTCCATCACCTTCATTGAGCGGAATTTCCAGACCTTGATAGGCTTACCGTCCATACCGTAGCGGGTTTGTCGGAAGATGATTGGCCCCGGCGAACTGAACTTCACCGCCAGCGCAATGGCGCACAGCACCGGAGAGATCAGTAACAGAATCAGGGAGGAGAGGATGATGTCCTCTACGCGCTTCAGTACCCGGTTGATACCCGAGAGCGGCGTGTCGTACAGAGGCACGACCGGCACGCCGTTAACCTCTTCAATGCGTGAATGGAGGATGTTGAAGGTAAAGACGTCCGGGATAAGGATCACCGAACAGGTGGTGTCGGCCAGCTCTCGCATCAACCTTTTAATGCAGGACTCTTCGCTCATCGGGATGGCGAGATAAACATTGTGGATTTTGCCGGCTTTGGCATCCTCAATCAGCTGCTCGTAGTTACCTGCCCAGTCAGCGGTCACCCCGCCAGGTTTGGCGTCGTGATACACCCCTACTACGTCGAAACCCAGCCACGGCTCATTGCGAAAGCTCTCCATCAGGGCCAGCCCCACCGGGAGATCCCCTGCTACCGCCACATAACGCTTGTTATACCCCCGATTGCGCAACCAGCCCGCGCCGAAGCGAATCAGCGAGCGGCAGGTGACCATGCCGACGCTGGTCAGCAGATACCAGTAAAAATAAGTACTGAAACTGTTGTCGAAAGCGCTGCTAAAGGCCACCAGGCCTGCGCTGAAGATGAGGCTCAGCGTCCAGTTTTGCAGTAATAACATCAGCTCCGTGGTCATTTTTACGCCACGGTATGAGCGATAAAAATCGGTCATACCGCCAATCATCTGGAAAACCACCAGCGCAATCAGCGCCATCAGCAGGTGCATGTATAAAAACGAGAGCCCACTGAGCTTACACACCACCCACAGCCCACCGAACATGATGGTGATATCCGAAAAACGCTGCACCATTGAGATTAACGATGCATTCGTTCTGGCTCGCTCGCGCTTTTTTAGATTTGTCATCGTTGTTCCTTTCGTTACCTTTCCCCTCGCACCGCCCTCTCGCCAAAGGGGAGAAGGCGGGGTAAGGGGGAGGTTTTCGTATTACTGATTCAACAGCGCCAGAATGTCCTTTGTTCGTGCTTCCATCATCGCCGTGTCGGCGCGGGACTCCACGTTCAGACGCACCACCGGCTCGGTGTTAGATGAACGCAGGTTGAAGCGCCACTGTGGGAAGGCCATGCTGATCCCGTCGGTGCGGTCAATCTCCAGCGCGTGGAGGGCAAAATGATGCTCCACGCGGGCAATCGCCTCGGCCGGCTGTGCCAGCTTGCTGTTAATCTCACCGCTCGCCGGGAAGGCGGCCATGCGGTCGCGCACCAGCTCACCCAGGGTCTGTCCCTTCAGGCAGAGCAGCTCTGTGACCAGCAGCCACGGGATCATCCCGCTGTCGCAGTAAGCAAAATCGCGGAAGTAGTGGTGCGCACTCATCTCGCCGCCATAAATGGCGTCTTCTTCACGCATACGCTCTTTAATAAAGGCGTGGCCGGTTTTCGACATCACCGGCGTGCCGCCTGCCGCCTTCACCACATCCACCGTGTTCCAGGAGAGACGCGGATCGTGAATGATTTTTGCCCCCGGGTTTTTCTCGAGGAAGGCTTCCGCCAGCAGGCCGACGATGTAATACCCCTCGATAAACTGCCCTTTCTCGTCAAACAGGAAGCAGCGGTCAAAGTCGCCGTCAAAGGCGATGCCCATATCCGCGCCGTGCTCGATCACCGCGTTGCGGGTGTCATCGCGGCACTCAGGCAGCAGCGGGTTGGGAATACCGTTCGGGAAGTTGCCATCCGGGGTGTTGTGAACCTTGATAAAGGTCACCGGCACGTTCAGCGCCTTAAAGCGGGCCTCCAGCGCATCCACCACCGGGCCGGCCGCGCCGTTGCCGGAGTTGATCACGAGCTTCAGCGGCTTCAGGCTCGCCACGTTGATGTAGCCCAGCAGGTGGTCGATATACTCGTTTTGCAGATTAATTTGTCTGTAGCTGCCGCGCCGGGCTTCATCGACCGGCGGGAAATCGTTGGCTTCCGCCAGGCGCTGCACATCACGTAGGCCGGTATCACCGCTGATAGGACGGGCGCCCTTGCGCACCAGCTTCATGCCGTTGTAGTCCATCGGGTTATGGCTGGCGGTCACTTCGATACCGCCATCCACCCCCAGGTGGAACGTCGCAAAATAGATCTCTTCGGTACCGGACAGGCCGATATCCAGTACGTCCACGCCCGCGTCCTGCAGTCCTTTTGCCAGTGCCAGCTTCAGGGACTCGCTGGTGAGGCGCACGTCGCCGCCCAGCACGATAGTTTGCGGTTTTAAATATTCGCCGTAGGCGCGGCCAATACGCCAGGCAATGTCTTCGTTCAGCTCTTCGCCCAGCTTGCCGCGAATATCGTAGGCTTTAAAACAGGTTAACTTTTCCATGATTACCCCTTATTCAGGCAACAGTTGGCCCGACCCATATCCGGGCCAATTTCATTCTTATTTATTCACAGGCCAGGTAAGCGACGCGCTATCTGGCAAACAAGTGCGCGGTTACACCCGCCCGTAGCGATCCTGGAAGCGGACGATGTCATCCTCTTCGAGATAGGAGCCTGAGCGCACTTCAATTAAGTCGAGAGGAATTTTCCCTGGGTTTTCCAGGCAGTGGGTTGCACCCAGCGGGATGTAGATGGATTCGTTTTCACCCAGCAGTTTGATTTCGCCGTCGATGGTCACTTTGGCGGTTCCCGCCACCACTACCCAGTGCTCCGCGCGATGGTGGTGCATCTGCACCGACAGCCCTTCGCCCGGCTTCACGGTGATGCGTTTCACCTGATAGCGGTCACCGGCATCAATGGAGTCATACTTCCCCCACGGACGGTACACTTCGCGGTGGATATGGTGCTCGTGGCGGCCATCGGCTTTGATCTGCTCAACCACTTTTTTGACATCCTGAACGGCGTTGCGGTCAGCAATCAGCACGGCGTCTTTGGTCTGCACAACCACCAGGTCTTTGACCCCCACGGTAGTTACCAGGCCGGACTCGGCATACACGTAGCTGTTTTCGGTTTTATGGCTAATGACATCGCCATGATGGACATTGCCCTCTGCGGTATGTGCACTGATTTCCCACAGGGATGACCACGAACCCACATCGCTCCAGCCCGCGTCCATCGGCACGACCACCGCGTCGGCGGTGCGTTCCATTACCGCGTAGTCCACGGATTCTTCCGGGCAGGCCAGGAATGCCGCTTCGTCGACGCGAATAAAATCGAGATCCGGGTCGGTGACGTTCATCGCTTTTTCACAGGCGCGCAAAATATCCGGGCGATATTTCTCCAGCTCCTCGAGGTAACGCCCCGCGCGGAACAGGAACATGCCGCTGTTCCAGTAATACTCCCCGCTGGCCACATAGGCCTGCGCGGTATCCAGATTCGGTTTTTCGACAAACTGCGCCACATCAAATGCCACGCTGTCGCCTTCGCCTGGCGTCACATCACCGCGACGAATATAGCCATAGCCGGTTTCCGGCATGTCCGGCACGATACCAAAGGTCACCAGCTTACCGTTTTCGGCATAGGGGATAGCGGCGCGAACCGCATCGCGGAAGGTCTCTTCCTGCTGGATGACATGGTCCGCCGCCAGTACCAACATCAGCGGGTCACACTCCGGGCTGCTGCGTTTTGCTGCCAGTGCCGCCAGGGCAATGGCCGGCGCGGTGTTACGTCCGGCAGGCTCCAGAATGATGTTTTCTGTCAGTTTGTTCAGCTGGCGCAGTTGCTCGGCAACAATAAAGCGATGCTGTTCGTTACAGATCACCACCGGGCTTTCACACTCCACGCCGTTCAGACGGTTCACCGTCGTCTGCAGCATGGTGAGCTCCCCTTTCAGGCAGAGGAACTGTTTTGGATAGAGCACGCGGGACAGCGGCCACAACCGGCTACCAGAGCCTCCAGCCATCACGACCGGATACAGTTTGCTTTGACTCATGATTTATCCCCGTATATCTGCAATAAATTGGCTCAGCACGTTCTCTTTTTCGAGCGTGCGTTCGGCATATTCACGTGCCACCGTGTTCTCTTTTGGCATGGCGAGTGCCTGTTCAATGCCGGCGACCAGGGCAGAGACCGACTCTGGCTCTACGCAGACGGCGATCCCTGGATAGCTGTCGCACAGCTGGCCTAATTCGGTTTCGGCTTCGGCGGTGATGACTGCGTTACCGCCGACGGCGAGTATGTTGGTCAGCTTCGACGGCAGGACGGCATCTGCCGCGCCGCGTTTCTGTACCACCAGATGGCAATCGCCCATCTTCAGCAGCGCCGGCAATGCGTCGTAGGACTGAAGCGGGAAAAATTTCACATTAGTCAGGCCACGTTCGGTGGTCATTTTTTCCAGTCGGGCTTTGCCGCCCCCCTGGCCAACAATGACAAACTGCCATGGCTGGTCGCTAAGCCGGGTCGCAGCCTCGATCACGCTCTCCAGCCCCTGCTTTTCGCCGATGTTGCCCGAGTAAAGAATGATTTTGTGCTCGTCAGGCAAACCCAGCTGCGTGCGCAGTGCCTGAGCGTCACTTTCTGTCACATCACGAAAGCGCGCCACTTCCGACCAGTTAGGGAAGAAGATGACTTTTTCCGCCGCCACCCCCTTCTCCTGCGCTTTGTTCATCATGGAGCGCGAGATGGTCGAGACGTAATCGACGTTGTGCAGGCCATTGCGCTCGAAGGCGCTCGCCAGCTTCGCAACGGTGCCGCGCTTCCCTTTGCCGGCCATTCCCAGGCCGAGCATGGCGTCCACTTCATAATCCTGAATATGCAGCAGGGTGCGCGCGCCGGAGAGTTTGCCCAGCAGACGCATGCCTGGCGTGCAAAAGAGCGTCGGCACGACGCCTATAATGCGATCCGGCTTCCAGCGACGCTGCGCCATCAGCGGGAAGAAACTGCTCAGGGCAAAGCTGCCCAGATGAATTAAACGTTTCAGCGTCGACGGCTGCTTCGGTACATAAAGCGGGCAGCGCCACACGGTGGCCTTGCCCTCTTCCCGACGATAACGCCAGCCGGAGTAGCGTTCGCCCACTTTCCACTCAGGGTAGTAAGGCGGTGCGGTAATGACCCGCACCTCGTGACCCTGGCTCGCCATCCACTCGACCATCTCACCGGTGTATTTCCCGATCCCGGTCAGCTCTGGGGAGTAGTTGATTCCGTAAACGAGGATTTTCATAGTCCCGGCACCCCAGCCTGACGCTCGGCAAGGAAATAGGCCCGACTGTTGTCGTGAACATTGTCGCTTGCCAGCAGCGCCTCTGGCGTCAGCCAGCGGTAGTCGTCATGCTGGGCGTCAGGCAGACGCAGGTCTGCCTCACTGACCTTCAGACGGAAACCGAGCACCACGTAGTGGGTGGTAAAGTCCGGACCTGAAAAGTTATCGTCATAGAAGTGCTGCCAGACCCCGTAAAACTGCCCTGCCGCCATTGGCAGACGCAGGCCCAGCTCCGCGAGAGTCAGTCGCTCAAAGGCATTCGCCAGCGTCTCATCCTTCTGTACGCGCCCACCGGGCACGAACCAGAAGCCCTGTGCAGGACGATTGGTTCGTTTCCCCAGTAAGAACTCGCCGCGTTCGTTCTCCACGATCAAATCAATAGAGATGAGCGGAGTGGAACGTACGACCGTGGCAAAATCTTCCTGACTTAAAAACATCATTACCCCCGGAAGCGGTGCTGATTTTCCAGGAACCACTGGTACGTGCTTGCCAGCCCCTGTTCCAGTGATACCTCGTGATACCAGCCCAGCTGATGCAGACGGGTCACATCCAGCAGTTTGCGCGGGGTGCCGTCCGGTTTGCTGGCGTCGAACACCACGCGGCCTTTGTAGCCCACCACCTTCGCGATGGTCTGTGCCAGCTCACGAATGGTGCAGTCCACGCCGGTACCCACGTTGATGTGCGACAGCATCGGCTCGGTATTCTCCTGCCATACCTCGCGATCCAGCTCCATCACGTGAATGCTGGCTGCCGCCATATCATCCACATGCAGGAACTCGCGCATCGGCGTACCGCTGCCCCACACCACCACGTCCGGTGCGTTATCCGCAGTGGCTTCGTGGAACCGACGCAGCAGCGCCGGGATCACGTGCGAATTGCTCGGGTGGAAGTTATCGTGCGGCCCGTACAGGTTGGTCGGCATCACCGAGCGATAGTCGCGGTTGTACTGACGGTTGTAGGACTCACACAGCTTAATCCCGGCAATTTTGGCAATCGCGTACGGCTCGTTGGTCGCTTCCAGCGTCCCCTGCAGCAGTTCGCTCTCAGCGATAGGCTGCTTCGCCATTTTCGGGTAGATACAGGAGGATCCGAGGAACAGCAGCTTGTTCACGTCATGCTTATGCGCCGCGTGAATGATGTTGCTCTCGATCATCATGTTCTCGTAGATGAAATCCGCCGGGTAGGTATTGTTCGCCACAATACCGCCCACTTTCGCCGCCGCCAGATAGACCTGGTCAATGCGCGTGTTGGCAAAGAAATCCTCTACCGCACGGCCATCAAGCAGATTCAGCTCGTCGCGGGTGCGAACAACCACCTCGACGTCGCCGCGCTGTTCAAGCTGGCGAACAATCGCGGAACCCACCATTCCGCGATGACCGGCGACAAAAATACGTTGTTTTGTCATTCTCAGGACTCCAGCGCGATGGCAACCTCGTAGCCATGGGACTTAAGCAGGGAGTGTTTCTTCGCGGCTTCGAGATCTTTTGCCACCATCTCTGCGACCATCTCCTGCAGCGTGGTTTCCGGCTTCCAGCCCAGTTTTTCGTGTGCTTTGGTTGGGTCGCCCAGCAGGGTTTCAACTTCAGCAGGACGGAAGTAACGCGGGTCAACCTCAACAATGACATCGCCTGGTTTCACGCCCGGTGCGTCATGACCGGTTACAGAGACCACGATACCTTTCTCTTCAACGCCGGTGCCTTCAAAGCGCAGTTTGATACCCAGCTGCGCCGCGGCCATCTCTACGAACTGACGCACGGAGTACTGCACGCCGGTAGCGATAACGAAATCTTCTGGTTTTTCCTGCTGCAGCATCATCCACTGCATTTTCACGTAGTCTTTCGCATGGCCCCAGTCACGCAGGGAGTCCATGTTGCCCAGGTGCAGTTTCTTCTCCAGACCCTGCGCGATATTAGCGATAGCGCGGGTAATTTTACGGGTTACGAAGGTTTCGCCGCGACGTGGAGATTCGTGGTTGAACAGGATGCCGTTACAGGCATACATGCCATAGGATTCACGGTAGTTCACGGTGATCCAGTAGGCGTACATTTTGGCTACGGCATACGGAGAACGCGGGTAGAACGGGGTGGTCTCTTTCTGCGGGATCTCTTGCACCAGGCCGTACAGCTCAGAGGTGGACGCCTGATAGAAACGGGTTTTCTTCTCCAGACCCAGGAAGCGAATCGCTTCCAGCAGACGCAGGGTACCGATGGCGTCAACATCTGCGGTGTATTCCGGGGATTCAAAGGAGACCGCAACGTGGCTCATTGCCCCCAGGTTGTAAACCTCATCCGGCTGCACTTCCTGCAGGATACGGGTCAGGTTAGAGGTGTCGGTCAGGTCGCCGTAATGCAGATGGAATTTCGGGTTAGCCGCGTGCGGATCCTGATAGATATGGTCAACACGCTCTGTGTTAAACGAAGAGGCACGACGCTTAATACCGTGCACTTCATACCCTTTTTCCAGCAGCAGCTCTGCCAGGTAAGAACCATCTTGTCCGGTAACGCCGGTGATGAGAGCGACTTTAGACATGTTTATTTTCCTCTACTTATCAAAGTTTTTCAGTTTCTACGCGTTCGCGTATCACCACTGCGGGATTGCCACGGCAAACTGCATTTGCCGGTAGCGATTTAAAAACGCTGCTGCGGGCGCCAATAACGGTGCCATCACCAACAGTTACACCCGGTGCAACAAAAACATCTGTTGCCAGCCAGCATTTTTCACCAATCACAATAGGCGTGGCGGTAATATCAAAATGCGGGCTCATAAAATCGTGGCTGCCAGTGCACAAATAACACTTTTGCGATACCACCGCGTTTGCGCCAATGGTAATGTCGCCAAGGGTATATAACACCGCGTCATCCCCTACCCAGGCATAATCTCCGAGGGTTAATTTCCACGGATAGGTAATTTTTACCGATGGGCGAATGACTACGTTTTTTCCTATTTTTGCGCCGAAGAGTCGTAATAAAAATGCTCGCCAGCGATATAAAATCTGCGGTGACCAGGCAAATAACGTTGCCTGTACGGCCCACCACAATTGAACTTTGATTCCGTTTGCGCCGCGAAACCCCTTCGGCATGGAAAAACCACTAAGATCCTGCATAACGTCCTCTTATATTCAGGCTTTGTTATAGAGGGCTTTCGTTTTACCTGTCGTTTTCAGACGTAAAAAATAAGATAATTCCGCCCAGAACCCTGGCACTCGTAATATTTTGCGCTGGACTTTTTTGGCGTCCTGGCACAATTCCAGATTATTCGAGGTTGAAACGCCGCCCATTGAGAATTCCGACACCAACCCTTTAATGCGTTTAAACGGGAAGCCTGCTTTAAACATTCTGGCGGCAAGGGCGTAATCGGATGAAACCTTATACTGCAAATCATAGGGATAGGTTTTTAAACCGTTGACCGGGAAGAAAATAGCCTGATGACTGGCGGGCAGACTATGATAAATATACCAACCATGTTTTGCCGCACGTTTGACTTTATTCCCGTCGCCGAAATCGAGCAGCGCATCGCCGATGTACATGGCATTCTCTTTTTCACGCATCAGCTGGCGCACAAACAACGCGACGTCTTCATGGAACACATCACCGGAGTTAAGGAAGATCGCGTAACGACCTTGCGCCATGTCGATGCCCTTATTCATGGCGTCGTAGATGCCTTTATCTTTCTCGCTGATATAACGTAAGTTGAACTCACCGTTGCGTTTTTCGAGAAACTCTGCGGTGCCATCGTCCGAGCCGCCATCGACCACGATCCATTCAAAAGTGAGGCTGGGGTCGCGTGCCAGATTGCGCAGCGAGCGCCAGGTTTTTACTACCCCATCGTAATTACGAAAGGCGACAGTAATGACGCTAAGAAACATATAACCACCTCGTTATGAATTCGTAATATTAAGCGCTTTGCGCAAAATAAACGGACAGACAATTAAGAACGCATACTCCGGGCTAAAAATTGACCCAGTAAAGAACAGTGAAACCGGCGTAAAAAGATAAAGCTGCACACGAAAATTCTGATTATCACCAAACGCGTTGATCGTCATTTTGAATACTTTGAACAGATACCACAGCGTTAACAAAACGGCGAACCAGGAAAAATAAATAATTAACAGATACAGACCATTGTCTATGGTTTTACCCACGTCCGCACCGTTAAAGATTCCGAATGATGCAACATATTCGTAAAGTGAGCCGAATCTTACTACACCATCAATATGGGTTAATGAATAACCCACCATCACCAGCGGTCCAATTATACGATAATACGATGACGAGCCTTCTGTTCCTAAATCACCCAGACGGGTAGAAATGTACGGGAACGCGAATACCAGCCCGACTAAAAACACCGCTAATGAAATGATTGCCAGGGGCAGTTTTTTCTTAATCGCCTCTTTATTCAGGTACTGAAACGCCCATTCCAGCAGGTAAAACAGGATAAATGTCATCACCCCTGAGAAGGACCCTGACAGGACAATTCCTGCAAGAATCATAGCATCGCTCTTAGGGGTTTTGATACCAAACTGTTTGATGCTGAGCCAAATTGAGATTAAAGCCAGAGCAAAAAATGCCGGTTCAAAATAGAGCGCAGTGGTTCGTTTTCCACCGAACTTAATGAAGTTCAGAACATAGCTGTTACTGTAAATCAGATATTTCGAGATTATCTCCATCAGGCTACTGCCACCGGTTAAAATAATCTGCGCCATTTCCATAGCGGCAAGCATAACAATGATGGCAATGACAATATAAAAGAACCTGAGGATCTTCCGATAATTATGTGGAGAGATGGTTTTAAACCGAATACTCCACACCATACCGATAATAATAACGATATAAACAAACAGCATGGTCGAGGTGACATATTTGCTGGCATCCAGCGACTGACCAAAGATGTAGTTAAAGGCGGTAAGCCCGGCGCCAAGCCCCAGCGCAATCATCAACTTCTTCACGCTTATCTTATCGACATACAACAACAGCAGAACCGGTAAGAAGGTGACGATGGTGATGGGGAAGCTCTCCCCCAGCTGGGCAATCTTGACGTTGACCAGCAGGTAAATCAGCGGCAGCAGCAGATAACTACAGATTCTGATAGAACGAGACATACTCCTCCAGCATCTGTTGGCCACTGTAAGCCTTGCGGCTGCGGTTGCGGAACGATTCCAGGGTAGTGCCAAAAACAGCCTGGGCAATCTCGGCCTTCGGCAGCTGGACCAGCGGCAGTACCTCCTGCTCAGAGAAGGTTTTCCCGCCCGATTTCTCCAGCACCTCTTGCGCCGCATCGCTGTGCGTTGCAATTACCGGCACGCCAATAGAGAGCGCTTCACATAAAATCAGGGGGTAGTTATCGACCCGGGAGCTGAACACCAGCGCATCCATACCGTTGAGGGCGCTCATCAGCTTGCGTTTGTTGGTTTCAAAGCCGTGGTTCACCACGTTAGCCCCTTCGAACGGCGAAAATTTACCGAAGGTGTGCAGCTCAATTTTGTCGCCGAGCGCCATCATGTCGCGCACCAGCTGCTGATTGGTTTTACCGTCGTAACGCAGGTCATGGGCGACGATAGCGATTTTCGGTTTGCCCGCTGTCGCCGCGACCGGCTCCAGCTCTGCCAGAATGGCTTCGGTGGCAACGTCGATGCCGTTATTAATGATCTTGCAGCGCCCTGCCCCATACAGGCTATTGAACGCATCGGCGACGTGCTGGCTCGGGGAGATAAACTGGCAGCCCAACGCCAGCATGTCGCGAAACAGCTGACGTTTACCCGCCACCAGTTGATGGGCACGGTCAATTTTCACCGGCGGATAATTCTCGAGGGTCGGGCATTTCTGGCAGTTCGTTTTCCAGCCTTCACAGCCATCGGTAAACGCGCAGCGACCAGTTACGCTCCAGTGATCATGCAGCGTCCAGACGAAGGTGGTATCGGGTTTATGCCCTTTCACCTTTTCACAAAACGCCACCACCTCTGTCAGCTTTAACCAGTAGCTGTGCAGCACATGAAAGTGCAGAACCACCGGACCCGGCGTGCGGGTTACCGTGCGATAGAGGTTATTCAGGTTGCCGAACAGATCCCGGTTAAAAAGGCGAAACAGCGCGATGTTTGCCACCGAGGTCAGGCGCGGGGTGTGTTTCACCACCTGCGGATAGTTATCGTGACTCACGCTTTTTTTACCGCCCTTGCCATAGCCGTAGACAAAACGCGACGCGAGCCCTTTTTGTAATGCACGCTGATGCAGATCCAGCGCGACGCCTGCTGCCCCGCCCTCGGCGAGACGAACATTAAATTGCAGAATATTCATTTAATCACCTTCACGCGGGCTTTTTCACCCACCACCAGCGCGTTGTCCGGAATACTGTCGAGCACGACGCTGCCCGCACCAACGGTGACGTTATTCCCCACGGTGATTTCGCCAATCATCACCACGTTGGCTCCAAGCTCAACGTTATTGCCAATCACCGGGCAGGCAAGATTGTCCGGACCGCGATTACCCAGGGTGACCCCATGGCGGATGGTGAAATCATCCCCGGCGACCACAAATTTATTGATCACCACCGCATAGCCGTGGTGGATCGTAAAGCGACGACCAATGGTGGCCGCAGCCTGAATCTCATAGCCAAAAAAGCATTCGGTAATGATGCGATAGAGCACCAGTACCGGCGCCGCCCAGAGGTTATTAATCACATTCTTCTTGCGCCAGACAGAGCAGAAATGGGCGATGCGATAAGCCAGAACCATGCAGCAGGGGCGCAGGCTCCAGCCGTTTGCGCGGCAATCTTCCAGAAACATTATTTCCCCCGAAGCCCGTCAGCCAGACGCTTGGTATTACGCACAGAAAAGAGCGTCAGCAGCGTGCGCCAGTTCATGCGCTTGTTGCGGATCTGGTAGAGGGTAAAGAGCTGATACTTACGGCTCGCACGGTCGAACTTGTCTTTGTGCTTGCGGTAGAAATGGAAGTAGCCGGAGAACTTTTTCGGCGAGGAGGTAATCTGCATCTCACCGTGGTTGATGTGCAGGATCTGCGTGGCGTCGTCTACCTTCCACGGCTCACCGTACTCCACCACCATCCGCAGGAAGATGTCGTAGTCCTGCGCCGCTTTCAGAGTGGTGTCGAACAGACACTCTTTGAAACGCCATGACCAGGTAAAGACCTGATTACCAATAATGTTGCGCTTATAAAAGAGGCGACGGGAATAAGGCGATTTCGGGTAGAGCGGCAGGCTCGCCGGTTGTGAATAGACTTCGCCCTGGCAGACATAATCGTTGGCGTACAGAAACGCATGCGTTACCAGCTGCGCCTGGTGAGACAGGAAGATAGAGAGACGGTTTGGCGTCCACTCATCGTCATCGTCAATACCGGTTAAAAATTCGCCTTTCGCCTGCAAAATCGCCTGATTGCGTACCGCGCAGGCGCCGGAATTGATCGCGTTGTGCGTGTACATCACTCGCGGGTCGTTGAGGTCGGTAACGAAGTTCTGTAACTGCTCCCAGGAGGAGGAGCAATCATCAACAATAATCAGCTCCCAGTTATCGTAATCCTGACGTAAAACCGATTTAATCGCGCGGATCGCCAACTGCTGACGGTTCCATGTCGGCATATAGATAGAGATCAATGGGCGTTGTGTGGTCATGGTCTTCCCCGGATGAATTCGATGCCCTCACCCCTACCCTCCCCCTCTGGGAGAGTCGGGATGAGGAAAACAGGTTATTTACTGTCAGACTTATATTCGTACTCGTAGTACCCGTAATCCTGGTACCCGGTGGCGCGACGGAAGATGGAGTTAAGAATGACCCCCTTCACCTCAATGCCGTTCTGCTCGAAGCGGCTGAGGCTGGTCTCCACCTCTTTAAGGGTGTTGACTGCATAACGCGCAACCATCAGGGTGGTTCCCGCGTGGCGGCCGACAATGGCGGCATCCGTCACGGCAAGGATTGGCGGGGTATCGATTAACACCAGGTCATAGTGTTTGCTCGCCCATGCAATCAGCTGAGTAAAGCGCTCGCTCATCAACAGTTCAGACGGGTTTGGCGGCACCTGACCACGCGGTACGAGGTCGAAATTGGTAATAGAAGTGGGTTTGGCGCAGTTCTCAATGTCACCTTTGCCCAACAGCACTTCTGACAGGCCATTGACGTTATTGGTGCCGAGCAGCTCGTGGGTGTAGCCTTTACGCATATCACAGTCGATCAGCAGCACGCGCTTGTTGGTCTGGCTGATCACCGCCGCAAGGTTGGCACAGACAAAGGTCTTACCAATTGATGGACTAACCCCGGTCAACATCAGGACATTATTTTTCGCCTGCATCATGGCGAAGTGGAGGCTGGTACGCAGGCTGCGCACCGCTTCAATCGCCAGATCCGTTGGGTTACCCACCGCCAGCAGCTGGCTCTGTTTGTAACGCTTAACCCCCTTCACGGTTTTGACGCTATCGCGGGATTTTTGCCATTCAGAGAGCGGGATGCTGGCATAGACGCTGATACCGTTCTCTTCCAGCACCTGCGGGCTTTCGATACCGCGGTTGAACAGGGAGCGCAGCAGTACGCCCACAATCGAGAGCATCAGGCCAAGAATGATACTGCCGAGAATAATCAGCGCTTTCTTCGGCTTCAGTACCCCTGGCTGGGTGATGGCCGGGTCGACGATACGGACATCGCCCACGGTGCTGGCCTCGGTGATCTTCAGCTCCTGCTGTTTATTCAGCAGCTGCATATAAACCTGCTGACCCGACTCCACATCACGCGTTAGACGCACAATCTCTTGCTGGGTCTTCGGCATGGCGGTCACGCGGTTGTTCAGTTTGGCTTTCTCATCCTCTAAGGCCTTACGTTTTTCCAGCAGCGTGCGGTATGCCGGGTGACGTTTGGTATAGAGCTTGGAGATTTCCGCCTCTTTAAAGGTCAGCTCGTTCAGCTGGGCGTCGATATTGACCATCGAATCCAGCACCGATTTCGCCTCTAAAGGCAGGTCAACCGAGTCCTTATCCTGACGATAGGCGTTGAGTTTGTTCTCGGCTTCATCCAGGCTAGCGCGCACTTCAGGAAGCTGTTTCGCCAGGAAAGCCAGGCTCTTCGCCGCTTCTTCGGATTTACGCTCAACGTTCTGCTCGAGATAGTTGCGGGTGATGCTGTTCAGGATATCGCGGATTTTATCTTTATCTTCACCGGTAAAGGTCATGCTCAGCACGCCGGTATCTTTACCCGTTTCCGTCACCGTGAGGTTATTTTGCAGGTTGTTAATCATCCCAAGCGTGGAGAACTTGGTGACGGTAAACTCGCTGCCCTCAGCGGCCTGAATCGCATTCACTTTAATGCTCACGCCATCTTTGCTGAGCAACTGCCCTACTTCGCCTCGGGCGCTAAAGCCGGCGTCGCTGGTCAGTTGATACTGTTTTGGCCCCAGCACCTGAAGGGTAAAGACTTGATCGGCCGCCCCCTTTGGCAGACTAAAGTCAGTCACTTTGACGGTATCGTTTTGCCGTCCCATCAGACGATCCCAGCCCGCACCGAAGACCGGGAAGGTATTTTTGCTAACGGCGATATCCAGACCCAGGTCGCGCACGGTTTTACCCAGCACCAGACGCGACTGCAGCAGCTGAATTTCCGCTTCTGAAGCCGGTGGCTTGTTTGCCAGCGCCGAGCCAATATCCTGCACCAGCGAGTTGCCGGTGTTTTGCTCGATCTGCACCAGCGCATCGGCGCTGTAGATGGGAGTGGCGAACAGGGTGTAGACCACCGCCGCCAGCGCAAAGACGGCGGTGGTGCCTAACACCCACCAGCGCGCCTCAACCACGGTCCCAATCAGGCGACCAATATCGATTTCATCGCTGCCCGCGGTCGAGGCGGAAGAAGCTTTTACTTTTTCTGTCATTGTTATCCCTGCTGAACGTTCAGTGCCTGCGCCCACTGACGGGCAGACTGGTCAAGTAAGGTGTAAACCGCTTCAAAGGCTTCACGGCTTTTGCGATAGGGATCGGGGATTTCGCGTTCGTTGTCCCAGTGACCAAACAGCATCACTTTGCCGCGCATCTCCGGCGCGATATCGCACAGAGCGTGAATATGGCGCTTTTCCATCGCCAGGATCAGGTCATATTCCCGACACATGGCGGCTGAAACCTGACGGGCGCAATGCCCGTCGAGAGAAAGGTTATGTTGCTCTGCCACGCTCGTTGCACGCTCGTCGGCCCCTTTGCCTACCAGCGCACCCAGGCCTGCAGAACCCACCGTCAGCCCCGGCTGATATTGCTTTAACAGCCGCTCGGCCGTGGGGGAACGGCAAATGTTCCCCACGCACACCACCAGAATTTTGTTAAACATCGCGGATTACCAGTTATGAACGTCGCTTGCCGTGTCGGTCATGTAGCGAACGCCACTGATCGTCGGCAGCAACTGGTTGATCAGGCGGTTCCAGCGAGCAACCGGTGCGGTCGTCACGTAGACCACGTCATACGGCTGGAGGCGGAACTCGGTTGCCATCACCAGAGAGGTGGCATCGGACATATCCAGCTGATAAATGTTGGCAATCTTGCCGTTGCTGCCCTGTCCTTTGAGCGGACGAATAACGAAGATGCCGCTGGCATTGGAGGTCGTCAGATCGATACCTTCCGCCGAGCCCAGCGCTTCGGTCAGCGTCATGCCGCTGAAGTCCATTTTGAGGGTGCTCTGTTTCTTCACTTCGCCCATCACGAACACTTTCAGATCGTCATTACGCGGCACAAAGAGGATGTCACCCGGATAGAGCAGTCGGTTCTGGCTCAGGTCGCCGTTTTGCATCAGCGCCTGCAAGGAGATGCGTTGTTCTTTGCCCTGATGGGTCAGTACAACATTGCGCCAGTCGGCATTTTCAGTCAGCCCGCCTGCGGCGTTGATAGCGTCAAGTACGGTCAGCGGCACGTTGGTGATCGCCTGCTGCCCCGATTTATTGACCTGCCCGGAGATATAGGCTTTTTGCGAACGGAACGCGGCGATATTAACGTCCACCTGCGGATCAGCGATGTACTGCGCTAAGCGGCTGGTAATATCACTACGGATCTCGGCCAGCGTTTTGCCAACCACGTGTACTTTGCCAATGTAGGGATAGAACATGGTGCCGTCAGGCTGTACCCAGTTGCCGGTATCGCTCGAGCTACGGTACTGACCGGCTGGCGTCGTCAACTCCGGGTGGTCCCAGACGGTAACGCTAACGACATCGCCTGGTCCGACGCGATACTGATAAGAGGAGATCTCCTGATCCAGCGAGACGTTCGGCTGGGCCACGTTCGGGCGTGGGCGTAATTGCTCCACCAGTCTTGGTGTCAGGGGATAGACATTTACCATCCGATCAAGGTCGAAATCAGCATCTTGCTGTTTAATCACATCCTTACCCATGGTCGACATATTGCTGCCAGGTAAGACGGTGCACCCACTCATCAAGGTCACAGACACCAATAATGGCATCAATTTCATTTTGGATTTCATCATTGATTATTTATCACTTTGGCAGAGTAATTATCCTGTGCGGTTTAATTAAATGCGCGGCATTTAACTTTTAGCATGCGGTTAATAAAACAGAAATATAACTGGCATCAGTCCTAAAAAAAGTTTATTCATCCGCAAGCTATTGACAGAATAATCGAGGCTGATTAACACGCTTTCAGGCACGCTACCGCCCTTGGCTTTCAGTTACCAATCCACTGTTTAAACAGTAATTTATGGATAAACACCCTCTTTGACATGGTTTAATCGAAAGATATATCGGGCAAGAAAACGCTTCTCCAGATATAAACTTTCTGTTCTTTAAACCGACACTGAAATAGCAACAAGAGGCTTTAACATTTGATGCTGGAGGAATTGTTGCAGCTAACGATTTAGCAGGCAAGGAAACAACAGTCGGCGCATCGCTTTTTAAGATTAATATTAACGGCAAAATTTTAATGTTTTAGGATTTTCTTCAGGTTGACAAAAATGAATATATAACCGTTACCTGCGATATTTCTTAAATATAATTATTTAATGGAATTCTGGTTATAACCCTAAATTAACCATGGGAATAGAATGAGCCGTATTTGCGGCGTTGCACGAGGAAATCCCGTGCTGGCATTGCATTTTTCGCAGGCTTTATCCATGATCGAAATGTGACATTTGTCATATTACAAAAGGTATGATTCCCGCTATGGAATGGATTGCAGATCCATCAATCTGGGCCGGTCTGGTCACTCTGGTGTTACTGGAACTGGTGCTTGGCATCGACAACCTGGTCTTTATCGCCATTCTTGCCGAAAAATTGCCCCCTGCTCAGCGCGATCGCGCTCGCGTCACCGGCCTGCTTCTGGCCATGGTGATGCGCCTGCTGTTACTGGCCTCTATTTCCTGGCTGGTGGGGCTCACCAAACCGCTATTTACGGTACACGGCCTGGGCTTCAGCGCACGCGACCTGATTATGCTTTTTGGCGGCCTGTTCCTGATCTTCAAAGCCACCGTCGAACTCAATGAACGGCTGGAAGGTAAGGATAATGAAAACCCCACCCAGCGCCGGGGCGCCAGATTCTGGCCGGTGGTGGCGCAAATTGTGGTGCTGGACGCTGTCTTCTCTCTTGATTCGGTGATCACCGCTGTGGGGATGGTGGACCATCTGGCCGTTATGATGGCAGCCGTCATCATTGCCATTGCGCTGATGGTGATGGGCAGTAAGGCGTTAACGCGCTTCGTTAATAGCCACCCGACTATCGTCATTCTCTGTCTTAGCTTCCTGCTGATGATCGGCTTTAGCCTGGTGGCGGACGGCTTTGGCTTCCACATTCCGAAAGGTTATCTGTACGCCGCCATAGGGTTCTCGGTCATCATCGAGGCGCTAAACCAGCTGGCCATTTTCAACCGCCGTCGCTTTCTGTCAGCCAATCAGACGCTACGTCAGCGCACAGCTGAGACGGTGATGCGTCTGCTGAGCGGAAAGAAAGAGGATGCGGAACTGGATGCGGAGTCGGCCTCCCTGCTGGCGGATCATGACAGCAGCCAGATCTTTAACCCGCAGGAACGTCGAATGATTGAGCGGGTATTAAATCTTAACCAGCGTTCTGTCAGCAGCATCATGACCTCCCGTCACGATATCGAGCATATCGACCTCAACGCCCCGGAGGCGCAAATCCGCGCGCTGCTGGAAAAAAACCAGCATACCCGCGTGGTGGTAACCGGTGGCGAGCAGGAGGAGGATCTGCTCGGCGTGGTGCACGTTATCGACCTGCTCAACCAGCAGTTACAGGATGAACCGCTTGATCTGCGGGCGCTGGTGCGTCAGCCGCTGGTCTTCCCGGAGGGGCTGCCGCTGCTCTCTGCGCTGGAGCAGTTCCGCAACGCCCGTACACACTTTGCTTTTGTGGTGGATGAATTCGGCTCCGTTGAGGGGGTGGTGACCCTGAGCGACGTGATGGAAACCATTGCCGGTAACCTGCCCAATGAAGTGGAAGAGATCGACGCCCGCCATGATATTCAGAAAAACGCCGACGGAAGCTGGACGGCGAACGGTCATATGCCGCTGGAAGACCTGGTGCAGTATGTGCCACTGCCGCTGGATGAGAAGCGTGAGTATCACACCCTCGCCGGTCTGCTGATGGAATACCTGCAACGTATTCCCGCCCCTGGGGAAGAGGTCCAGGTGGGTCACTATGCTCTGAGGACGCTGGAAGTCGATCATCACCGGGTGCAGAAGGTGCAGTTAATTCCGCAGGCTGATGAAGCAGAGGAAGAGTACGAAGTGTAATAAAAAGCCGGGTAAGGCTAACCCCTACCCGGCTTAATCATTAAAGTTTTTCCAGCAGCTTTTTCACGTCTTTACTGTTTTTCGAATCCTTGTTGCGATCCGCCCAGTCGTTCAGACGCCGTTTGGCTTCATCCTGAAGATGTTTACGCATCAGCTGATCCACCTGCAGACTGTAGTTGAGCGCCTGCCACTGCCCATACACGCTAAGCGGGATCGGCGTCTGTTTCAGGAAGTCAATCAGCTTGCCTTCGCCCAGCCAGCCCTCCAGCACCGTCACTTTAAAGTGGGTATCCGCCGTCTCTTTGACCAGGTCCATCGTGCCATCGCCCTCAAGCGATAACATAGGCGATTCCCCCTGCATGCTTTCCAGCGAGAGCTGGCCGTTATCAAGCGAAAGCTCGGTAACGAAGCGATTCAGACGGGTGGCGTTCTCGAAGTTATCTTTGACCTTCACGTTACTGCTGCGCTCCACCGCCTGCTGCACCAGCTGCTGGAAGTTAAGCCCTTCCATACGGGTGTTGCTCATCTCGACGTGGGCCTGCCCTTGCCAGTTGCGTCGGAAGGCCTCGGCGTCGATCTTGCCGCCAGAGAAATCGCCCGCCAGCGTCAGGCTACCGGTCAGGGGGATCGGATAGTTGAAGGCTTTCAGGATGGTGCCAATCTCGACATTTTCCAGCCGCGGCTGGAATGCCGTGCGGGCCTCCGCTTTGCGCACATCCAGGGTGCCTGGCAATGAGAGGCGCCCCTGCCCCATCTCGCCGCTCAGATCGCTGATGGTGAGCAAGCCATTTTTGTTAGTCATCTGGCTGGAGACATGGGTGAAATCCATGCCGCGCCAGTGGACGCGGTTGGCTTTTAGCATGATATCCGCGTCAAAACCGCGCAGACCGTTATAGTCAGGCCGATCGAGGTTCGTCGAGATCACCGGGCGCGGCTTCGGCTGAGACTGCCCCTGCTGCGCCACGTCGCCCTGGGCGGCAGCGGCTTGCGCCGTAAGCAGATTTTCAAGGTTGAGCGTATCGAATTGCAGATTGATCACCCATTGCGGGGTGTCGCTCAGCATCACGCTCGCCTGGCCAGTCAGCGCGCTGTCGTTCGCTTTCAGATCGAGCTGATTGAGCTCAAGCTGTTTGCGCTCTTCCCGCCAGACTGCCTGCAGTTTGCCCTGTCCGGTGATCCCCTGCGCCGGAAGATCGGCCCCGGTCAGCTGCCAGTCAAGCTGCTGGATATTGGCAATCAGTTGGTGAGGATAGTCAGACGCATCGACATTCGCATTCAGCGAGACCACCATGTCGCGCTGATTACGGTTCACGCGCCCGCTAAAGTCCATCGTGCCTTTGTGGTGCTCATCCTGCTCCATCTGCAGATTGATATTACGCACCGTCACCTGTTCGTCGCTCTCATGCTGGAACACCAGCACGCTATCGGCGACCTTCAGTTTGCCAATATCAAACGACCAGCCGTTATCTTCTGCTACGTCGGGGAGCGTGTTTTCGCGCGGCGCCACCGGGGCATCGGGCTTGCGCACCGCCTCGGTCTGCGGCGTCAACTGAATTACCGCCCCTTTAAGCATCACCTGATTCACCTGCAACTGATGCGAAAGAAGCGGCATTAACGCCACGTCCAGACGCATATTGTCGGAGGTAAGCAGCGGCACGGAAGCCCCCGGCGCGGTTAACGACATCCGGCCGGAAAGAATGCTTAACTGCGGCCAGACGTGCCAGCGCAGCGGGCCGTCCAGCTTCATCACGTAGCCACTGCGCGCTTCAACCTGGCGCACCATGTAGGCACGAAAATCGTTGGGATTAACCAGCAGCACCAACGCAGTAAGACCTGCCAGCAAGACCACCAGCAAAATCATCAGCGTTGTCAGAACTCTTCTCATGGCTTCCTCGGTGGACTGGGCTGGGCTCAGTCTTTGTCAATACGACTGGCAACCGCACCCTGCTGATCGCGGTATTTCGCATCCTGGCGGCGGTTGTAAGGACGTGCAGCCGGGCCGGTCAGCGGCTCGAAACTGAGCGCGCCAATCATCATGCCTGGACGTAATGCCAGCGGCAATTTACCGGCGTTAAAGAACTCCAGCACAATGCGACCCGACCAGCCTGGATCGATACGGTGCGCGGTTACGTGCACCATCAGCCCCAGACGCGCCAGGGACGAACGTCCATCAAGCCAGCCAACCAGATCGGCAGGCAGGGTCACAGACTCAAAGGTAACCGCCAGCGCCAGTTCTCCTGGGTGCAGATAAAAGGCCTCGCCGTCCTCAAGAACAATCTCGTCGCTCATCACGCGTTCGAGTGCGGCGCTCACTTCATCTTTTGGACCGCTAAGGTCGATAAAGGGGGCGGTATGCCCGCTGAAGGTGCGGAATTTATTGCCCAGACGCACGTCCACGGTCACGCCATTAATGCGCTCCACGGGCGGACGGGGTGAAATGGACAGACGGCCTTCATCGAGCCAGGCTTCAATATCTTTGTCACACAGACGCATGGCACTCTCTCCTTTCGTGCATCACTCCCTCGGGCTTATCTGCGCCGAGGGTGAACCGGGTTATCTCTGAACGGTACACAATTCGCGTGTTTTATTCAAAAAACTGGCTGATTTTCGCTTTCAGAATATCGATTGCAATACGGTTTTTACCCCCGCGCGGCACGATAATATCGGCGTACTGTTTGGACGGTTCAATAAACTGCAGGAACATTGGACGTACCGTTTTTTGATATTGCGCCATAACGGAGTCCATGGAGCGACCGCGTTCGTTAACGTCGCGCTTGATGCGGCGCATCAGGCAAATATCCAGTGGCGTATCAACAAAAATGGAGAAGTTCATCGATTCGCGCAGACGCGCGTCGGTCAGCAGCAGGATGCCTTCAAGGATAATGACCTTCTTTGGCTCAATACGGATAGTTTCCTGCGTGCGGGTATGTTCAACATAGCTGTAGACGGGTAATTCAATTGGGGCGCCGTTCTTCAGAGACTGAAGATGCTGAAACAGCAGGCTGTGATCCATCGCGCTGGGATGGTCATAGTTGGTCTTAACGCGCTCTTCCATCGACAGATGACTTTGATCCTTGTAATAGCTGTCTTCCGGAATGACACCGATGTGCTCATCACCAACCTGTTCACGTAATTCACGGTAAAGCGTACTAGCAATAAGACTTTTACCTGAAGCCGATGCGCCGGCGATGCCTATAATGACGCACTGATGAGACTTATCAGTCATAAATTTAGCGACCTGAGTAACCTGGATGTAAAGGAAGGACGACGCCGAAGCGTCAAACGGCGCAATTATAGGGATTTCGCTCCCGTGATACCAGTCGAAAGCGCAGGTTATGCGTGACGCGCGAAAATAGCCTTTTTCTTCCCGCTACGTTATTACCCTGTTCACTTTTCCATCATCAAAGATGAAATTTTTGCAGGATAACTATTTAATAACTCTATGATGTCAAATTATGAGCAGCCACCATATGAATTGTAAATTGTTTGTACTAGCATAATCCAAATTCATCATTCAACTCGTCCGGACCTCGTTCGTGACGGCATGGCGTCCCCTGGATAAGCGGTAATGAATAAACAATACCAGCGCGTTTTGGTTACCACCCCACATCCTTTACTACGGCTTGTCAGTCTTGGTCTGGTTACCTTTATCTTTACCCTTTTTTCGCTGGAGCTGACGCGTTTCGGTACATTACTGGCACCTTTATGGTTCCCGACCGCCATTATGATGGTGGCCTTTTACCGTCACGCCGGCAAAATGTGGCCCGGTATCGCGCTCGCCTGCACCTTCGGCAATATCTTTGCCACCTGGCTGCTCTTCTCCTGGGATACCCTTAATCTGTGGTACGGGTTGATCAACACCCTCGAGGCGGTGGTCGGCGCGCTGTTGCTGCGAAAACTGCTCCCCTGGTATAACCCGCTGCAAAATCTGGGCGACTGGATCCGTCTGGCGATCGGCAGCGCCGTGATCCCGCCTCTGCTGGGCGGCATGTTGGCGTATCTGCTGGTTCCTACCGCCGAGCCGATGCGCAACTTTCTGGTCTGGGTGCTCTCGGAAACCATCGGCGCGCTGGCGCTGGTGCCGCTGGGGCTGCTGTTTAAACCCCACTACCTGCTGCGTCATCGCAATCCGCAATTACTGCTCGAAACGCTGGTCACCATGGTGGTGACGCTGGTGCTAAGCTGGATCGCCATCCGCTTTTTACCCTGGCCCTTTACCGCGATTATCGTCTTACTGATGTGGAGCGCCGTCCGATTACCACGCCTTGAGGCATTTCTGGTCTTCCTGGTCACGGTAATGATGGTATCGCTGTTGATCGCCTCTTCGCCGGTGCCGCTGGTCACTGAAAATGCCGCCATGCTCAACGCCCCCTGGCTGCCGTTCCTGATGATGCTGTTGCCCGCTAACGTCATGACCATGGTGATGTACGCCTTCCGCGCCGAGCGGAAACACATAACCGAGAGCGAAGAACGTTTTCGCAATGCCATGGAGTACTCCGCGATCGGCATGGCGCTGGTCGGTACCGACGGCCAGTGGCTGCAGGCCAACAAAGCGCTTTGTCAGTTCCTCGGTTACTCCCAGTCTGAGCTGCACTCCCTGACGTTCCAGCAGGTGACCTGGCCCGAAGATCTCAATCTTGACCTCGAGCAGATGGAGCAACTGATCCGCGGGGATATCAATAGCTACTCGATGGAGAAGCGTTACTACACCCGCAATGGTGAGGTGGTCTGGGCGCTGCTGGCAGTATCGCTGGTGCGCCATGCGGACGGCAGCCCGCTCTATTTCATCGCCCAGATCGAAGACATTAACGATCTCAAACAGACCGAATGGGTTAACAAGCGCCTGATGGAGCGCATTACTCTCGCTAACGAAGCGGGGGGAATTGGTATCTGGGAGTGGGATGTTAAACCGGACGTGATCAGCTGGGATAAGCGCATGTTCGAACTCTATGAAGTTCCGCCGCATATTAAACCCACCTGGCAGATGTGGCATGAGTGTATGCTCCCGGAGGACCGCGCCCATGCTGAACAGGTGGTACGTGATGCCCTGGCCGCGCGCATTCCTTTCAAGCTGGAGTTTCGCATTCGGGTCAAAGAGGGGGTTCGTCACATCCGCGCGCTGGCTAATCGGGTGCTGAATAAGCAGGGCGAGGTCGAACGCCTGCTCGGCGTCAATATGGATATGACCGAGGTAAAAGAGCTTAACGAAGCGCTGTTCCAGGAAAAAGAGCGTCTGCATATTACCCTCGACTCCATCGGCGAAGCCGTGCTCTGTACCGATGTCGATATGAACGTCACCTTTATGAACCCGGTCGCCGAGAAGATGAGCGGCTGGACGCAGCAAGACGCGATGGGCCAGCCGATTTTATCGGTGCTGCATATTACCTTTGGTAATAGCGGCCCGCTGATGGAAAACATTCACAGCGGGGATATGTCCCGTACTGATATCGAACAGGATGTCGTCCTGCACAGCCGCAGTGGCGGGAGCTACGATATTCACTACAGCATCACCCCACTGAGCACTCTCGATGGACAAAACATCGGCTCGGTGCTGGTCATTCAGGATGTTACCGAGTCGCGCAAAATGCTGCGTGAACTGAGCTACAACGCCTCTCACGACGCCCTCACCCACCTGGCAAACCGCGTCAGCTTTGAAGCGCACCTGAAACGTCTGCTCCATATGGTGCAGGAGACCCGCCAGCGACATGCGCTGGTGTTTATCGATCTCGACCGTTTTAAAGCGGTGAATGACACCGCAGGCCATGCGGCGGGCGATGCCCTGCTGCGTGAGCTCTCTTCGCTGATGCTCAGCATGCTGCGTTCGACCGATGTGCTGGCGCGTCTTGGCGGGGACGAGTTTGGTTTACTGTTGCCTGAATGCAATACCGAAAGCGCCCGCTACATCGCGGGGCGTATCATTAATGCCATCAACGATTACCACTTTATGTGGGACGGCCGCCTGCACCGTATCGGCGCCAGCGCCGGGATTACGCTTATCGACGCCGTAAACCACCAGGCCGCTGAAGTGATGTCTCAGGCGGATATTGCCTGCTACGCCTCAAAAAACAGCGGGCGTGGGGTAGTCACGGTGTATGAACCGCAGCAAGAACGCATGCAGAGCAACCGCAATATGATGTCGCTCGATGAACAGTGGCACATGATTAAAGACAACAACCTGGTGATGCTCGCGCGCAGCGTGGCGTCACCGCGTATCCCGGAGAGCAGCAATTTCTGGATGCTGTCGCTGCGCCTGTGGACCAGCGAAGGGGAAGTTCTCGAAGAGCAGACCTTCCGCGCCGGGCTGGCGGAGCCCGAGCTCCTTCACGCTCTCGACAGACGCGTGATGCAGGAGTTCTTCCGCAGCTTTGCCGCCCCGCTGGCTAAAAAAGGGACCGGCGTGGCCCTTCCGCTGTCGCTGGCTGGACTGGCCAGCGTGACCCTGGTCGACGAGCTGCTGGATATGCTGGCACAGAGCCCGCTACCGGCACGACTACTGCACCTGATGCTGCATATTGACGTACTGAGACAGCAAAATAACGCCTGTCTGCAGGGGCTGGATAAACTGCGCCGCGCCGGCTGCCGTATCATCCTCAGCCACGTCGGGCGAGATATGGACGAGTTCAACCACCTCAGTGCCCATCAGGCAGATTACCTGCTGCTGGATCCCGAGGTCGTGACCAACGTTCACGGCAACCTGATGGACGAGATGTTGGTCACCATTATCCAGGGTCATGCCCAGCGGCTGGGCATGAAAACTATCGCCGGGCCGAGCAACCAGCCGGTGGTGATGGACACGCTCTCAGGCATCGGCATCGACTACATCTACGGCAATACCATTGACGAACCGCGTCCGCTGGAACTACTGCTTAATACCAGCTACTTCGCCATCAACTGACGGCATCCAGCCTTCGGTATACCAGATATGCAGCAGCGCGTATGAGCGCCACGGCTGCCACCGGGCGGCATAGCGCCGTATCCCGGCCGGGGTCATGCCGGCAAAGCGTTGCTTGATCAGATAATCATCCGGTAAGAACACATCTTTCGCCTGCCAGCCGCGCAGGGCGAAATAATTCGCCGTCCAGCGCCCGATGCCCGGGCGAGTTTGCAGTGCCTTCACGCCCGCCTCAATGTCATCCGGCGGCGTAAGAGGAAATGTCCCGGCCTCCACCGACTGCGCCAGGTGAATGAGCGACTCGGCGCGTTTAACTGGCATGCCGAGCGCCTTCAAGGCCAGCGGGTCGGCATTTGCCAGCGCCGCCGGGGTAGGAAAGCAGAAATATCCCGGCGCCCCTGCCAGCGGCTCACCACACAAGGCGACCACTTTCGCGGTGAGCTTCGCCGCCATCGCTACGCTCACCAGCTGGCCGAGAATAGCGCGTACCCCCTGCTCGTAAGCATCCATCGAGCCGGGCAGTCGCAGGCCGGGCCGGGCAGCGCCGAGCGCCCCGAGCACCCCGGCTATCTGCTGCGGGCGACAATCCAGGTCAAACAGCCGGGCCACGCGCGCCAGGACCGGGCCGGCGACTGGCAGCAGCCCGTCACTCAGTTCAACCTGAAGCGTGCCGTCTTGCAGGTGCGGCGTGGCGCGAACCAGCCCGACATGCCCCTCACAGGCGAAACTGCGCACGTAGTCTGTGGCGGTCACGGTTTCGATACCGGTGACCGCACGGGCGGCCAAAAAATCGAACATCCATTGCCAGTCGTAGGGGGGTTGCCAGTGCAGAATAAACATTACGGCTCCTTTTTTCGTTATTCCACAGCATAACGCTGCCCGGCGGTTCTTGCCTTGCTTTCATATTCCAGTTGTCGCAGGCGAGACATTTCGCTAAAGTCTCGCCCCTTCTCAATGGCATGGGGATTTCGCACGTGTTTATCGGATTTGACTATGGTACCGCCAACTGTTCTGTGGCGGTGATGCAAGACGGGCAGCCACAGCTGCTCAAAATGGAAAATAACAGCACCCTGCTGCCATCAATGATTTGCGCGCCCACGCGTGAAGCGGTAAGCGAGTGGCTCTATCGTCATCATCAGGTTCCGGCTACCGGCACGGAAACCCAGGCGCTGTTACGCCGGGCGGTAAGCTTCAATCGCGAAGAGGATATCGACGTTACCGCCACCAGCGTGCAGTTTGGACTCTCCTCGCTGGGCCACTATATTGAGGACCCGGAAGAGGTCTACTTTGTTAAATCCCCGAAATCCTTCCTCGGCGCCAGCGGACTGAAGCCGCAGCAGGTTGCTCTGTTTGAGGATCTGGTTTGCGCCATGATGCTGCATATTCGTCAGCAGGCACAGTCGCAGGTGACGGATACCATTACCCAGGCGGTGATTGGTCGCCCTATTAACTTCCAGGGGCTGGGGGGAGACGACGCGAACCAGCAGGCGCAAGGGATCCTTGAGCGTGCCGCCCACCGCGCAGGTTTTCAGGACGTGGTGTTCCAGTATGAGCCGGTTGCCGCCGGTCTGGATTTTGAAGCGACGCTTAGTGAAGAGAAACGTGTGCTGGTAGTGGATATCGGCGGCGGGACAACTGACTGCTCGCTGCTGCTGATGGGGCCACAATGGCATGTCCGCCGCGACCGTGAAAATAGCCTGCTGGGACACAGCGGGTGCCGCGTAGGCGGGAACGATCTTGATATTGCACTGGCGTTCAAAAGCCTGATGCCGCTGCTGGGCATGGGCGGCCAGACGGAAAAAGGTATCGCCCTGCCGATCCTCCCCTGGTGGAATGCGGTTGCCATTAACGACGTCCCCGCTCAGAGCGATTTCTACAGTACCGCCAACGGTCGTTTCCTTAATGACCTGGTGCGCGATGCGCAGGATGCCGACAAAGTCGCCCTGCTGTATAAGCTCTGGCGTCAGCGTCTGAGCTATCGCGTGGTGCGTAGCGCCGAAGAGAGTAAAATTGCCCTTTCAGAAGCAGCCGATCATACCGTTACGCTGCCGTTTATCGGCGATGAGCTGGCCACCGCGATTAGTCAGCAGGGGCTGGAGGCGGCACTGGCACAACCGTTGCAGCGCATTCTGGAACAGGTGCAGTTGGCGCTGGATAATGGTAAAGAGAAACCGGACGTGATCTACCTTACCGGCGGTAGCGCCAAATCGCCGTTAATTAAGCGTGCGCTGGCGGAGCAGTTGCCGGGCATCCCGATTGCTGGCGGCGATGATTTCGGCTCGGTGACGGCGGGGCTGGCGCGTTGGGCGCAGGTAGTGTTTAGCTGACATAGGTGCGGGCTGATGCCCTCACCCCTACCCTCTCCCTGTGGAAGAGGGAGAAAAGCTTAGAAAAGGCAACCCGTGTTGCCTTTTTGCTTTACCCTCATTCAGACAATTCCAGACAGTCTTCCATATTTCCTCCATTTTTCTGCCGTCTCCACTCACTAAACTAGTATCATTTCCCGAAATGTTTCAGGACGAGAACGTATAACGATGAAAGGCAGTCAAAAATCCCGCTGGGCAATCGCCGCAGGCCTTATTGTGGTGGTCGTTGCCGCCGCGTGGTACTGGCACAGTCACTCCGCGGCACCGGCAGGTGCCACCAGCCAACAGCGCCCCGCAGGCGGTGGCCGCCACGCTATGCGCGGTGGCGTGCTGGCCCCTGTCCAGGCTGCCACCGCCGTCAATAAATCCGTTCCGCTTTACCTTACGGGCCTGGGAACTATCACGGCGGCAAATACGGTGACCGTGCGAAGTCGCGTTGACGGCCAGCTTATGGCGCTCCACTTCCAGGAGGGGCAACAGGTCAAAGCCGGTGATCTGCTTGCTGAAATCGATCCCAGCCAGTTTAAGGTTGCCCTCGCCCAGGCGCAGGGGCAGCTCGCAAAAGACAAAGCGACTCTCGCCAACGCACAGCGCGACCTCGCCCGCTTCCAGAAGCTGGTGAAAACCAATCTGGTGTCACGCCAGGAGCTGGATACCCAGCAGTCGCTGGTCAGTGAATCACAGGGCACGATCAAAGCGGATGAAGCCGCCGTCGCCAGCGCCCAGCTCCAGCTCGACTGGAGTCGGATCACCGCCCCGATTGATGGCCGCGTGGGGCTGAAACAGGTTGATATCGGTAACCAGATCTCCAGCGGCGATACCACAGGCATCGTGGTGATCACCCAGACCCACCCCATCGATCTGGTTTTCACCCTGCCAGAAAACGACATTGCTACCGTTGTTCAGGCGCAGAAAACCGGCCAGCCGCTGGTGGTTGAAGCCTGGGATCGCGCCAACAAACAGAAACTGAGCGAAGGTACGCTGCTGAGCCTGGATAACCAGATCGACACCACCACCGGCACCATCAAGCTGAAGGCCCGATTTACCAACCAGGACGACGCGCTCTTCCCGAACCAGTTTGTTAACGCCCGGATGCTGGTCTCGACTCAGGATAACGCGGTAGTTATCCCGACCGCAGCCCTGCAGATGGGCAACGAAGGCAACTTCGTGTGGGTACTGAACAGCGAGAATAAAGTGAGTAAGCATCTGGTGAAAACCGGCATCCAGGACAGCCAGACGGTGGTGATCAGCGCCGGGTTGTCCGCAGGCGATCGCGTAGTCACTGACGGTATCGACCGCCTGACCGAAGGGGCTAAAGTCGAGGTAGTGGAAGCGCACAGCGACACTGCCACCCCGAAGCAGCCTGCCCGTGAACAGGCCAAACAGAGAGAGAACGCCTGATGCAGGTGATGCCACCCAGCGCCACGGGCGGGCCGTCACGCCTGTTCATTATGCGCCCGGTCGCCACCACGCTGTTGATGGTGGCGATTTTACTGGCGGGGATTATCGGCTACCGTTTTCTGCCGGTCTCCGCCCTGCCGGAAGTCGATTATCCTACCATCCAGGTGGTGACCCTCTATCCCGGCGCCAGCCCGGATGTGGTCACCTCTGCCATAACCGCCCCGCTGGAGCGTCAGTTCGGCCAGATGTCGGGGCTGAAGCAGATGTCATCACAAAGCTCTGGCGGCGCGTCGGTTGTTACGCTTCAGTTCCAGCTCACGCTGCCGCTGGATGTCGCCGAGCAGGAGGTGCAGGCCGCCATTAACGCCGCCACCAACCTGCTGCCGTCCGATCTGCCGAATCCGCCAGTCTACAGCAAGGTCAACCCGGCGGATCCGCCCATCATGAGCCTCGCCGTCACCTCGTCTGCCATGCCGATGACGCAGGTGGAAGATATGGTCGAAACCCGCGTGGCGCAAAAGATTTCTCAGGTATCGGGCGTCGGCCTGGTCACCCTCTCTGGTGGCCAGCGTCCGGCCGTTCGCGTGAAGCTTAACGCTCAGGCCATCGCCGCGCTGGGGTTGACCAGCGAAACCATCCGTACCGCCATCAGCAACGCCAACGTCAACTCGGCGAAAGGCTCCCTGGATGGCCCCACCCGCGCGGTCACGCTGTCGGCCAACGATCAGATGCAGTCTGCCGATGAGTACCGCCAGCTGATTGTCGCTTACCAGAACGGGGCCCCTGTTCGGCTGGGCGATGTGGCCACGGTTGAACAAGGGGCGGAAAACAGCTGGCTGGGTGCCTGGGCGAATAAGCAGCAGGCCATCGTGATGAACGTGCAGCGCCAGCCGGGCGCTAACATTATCGATACCGCCGACAGCATCCGCGCCATGCTGCCGCAGCTGATAGAGAGCCTGCCGAAGTCGGTGAGCGTGAAGGTGCTTTCGGATCGCACCACCAACATCCGCGCCTCGGTCAGCGACACGCAGTTTGAGCTGATGCTCGCCATCGCGCTGGTGGTGATGATCATCTATCTGTTCCTGCGCAACGTTCCCGCTACCATTATCCCCGCCGTCGCGGTGCCGTTATCGCTGGTGGGGACATTTGCAGTCATGGTGTTTCTCGATTTCTCCATCAATAACCTGACGCTAATGGCGCTGACCATCGCCACCGGTTTTGTGGTGGACGATGCCATCGTGGTGATTGAAAACATCTCGCGCTATATCGAGAAAGGCGAGAAACCGCTGGCGGCAGCGCTCAAAGGGGCTGGTGAGATCGGCTTTACCATCATCTCATTGACCTTCTCCCTGATAGCGGTGCTGATTCCGCTGCTGTTTATGGGCGACATTGTCGGACGTCTGTTCCGCGAATTTGCGGTCACCCTGGCGGTGGCGATTCTGATCTCGGCGATAGTGTCATTAACCCTGACACCAATGATGTGCGCGCGCATGCTGAGCCACGAGTCTCTGCGCAAACAGAACCGTTTTTCTCGCGCCTCTGAACGGATGTTCGAGCGGGTGATCGCCGCCTATGGCCGCCTGCTGACCAAAGTGCTTAACCACCCCTGGGCGACGCTGGGCGTGGCGCTGGGAACCCTGGCCCTCAGCGCCCTGCTGTGGGTCATGATTCCGAAGGGCTTCTTCCCGATTCAGGACAATGGCATTATTCAGGGAACGCTGCAGGCGCCGCAGTCGGTGTCGTTTGCCAACATGGCCCAGCGCCAGCAGCAGGTTTCCGAAATTCTTATGAAGGATCCGGCCGTCGAGAGTCTGACCTCATTCGTGGGGGTGGACGGTAGCAACCCGTCGCTAAACAGCGCTCGTCTGCAGATCAACCTCAAACCGCTGGATGAGCGTGATGACCGCGTCAATGCGGTGATTGAGCGCCTGCAGCAGGCCGTGGCACGCGTACCGGGTATCGAACTCTATCTGCAACCGACTCAGGATCTGACGATCGATACCCAGGTCAGCCGCACTCAGTATCAGTTTACCTTGCAGGCCACTACGCTTGAGGCGCTCAGCACCTGGGTACCGCAACTGGTAGAGAAACTGCAGGCGCTGCCGCAGCTTTCCGACGTCAGCAGCGACTGGCAGGATAAAGGGCTGGCGGCCTATATCAATGTCGATCGCGACAGCGCCAGCCGGCTGGGCATTACCATGGCGGATGTGGATAACGCCCTGTACAACGCCTTTGGTCAGCGCCTGATCTCCACCATTTATACTCAGGCAAACCAGTACCGCGTGGTGCTGGAGCACGACACGCAACAGACGCCGGGACTGGCAGGGCTGGACGCCGTGCGTCTCACCAGCAGCGAAGGCGGCAGCGTGCCGCTTAGCGCCATCGCGAAGGTGGAGGAGCGTTATACGCCGCTGGCGGTGAACCATCTGGATCAGTTCCCCTCTACCACCATCTCGTTTAACGTCCCGGACGACTACTCGCTGGGCGAGGCGGTGGAGGCTATCCTGGGTGCGGAAAAAGATCTCAGTTTCCCCACCGATATTCAGACCCAGTTCCAGGGCAGTACGCTGGCATTCCAGGCCGCACTGGGCAGTACCATCTGGCTGATCGTGGCGGCAGTGGTGGCAATGTACATCGTGCTTGGCGTGCTGTACGAAAGCTTTATTCATCCCATCACCATCCTCTCTACCCTACCTACTGCAGGAGTGGGAGCCCTGCTGGCGCTGATGCTGGCAGGCAGTGAACTGGATGTGATCGCCATCATTGGCATCATCTTGCTGATTGGTATCGTCAAGAAGAACGCCATCATGATGATCGACTTTGCCCTTGCCGCCGAGCGCGAGCAGGGAATGGCACCGCGCGAGGCCATCTATCAGGCCTGTCTGCTGCGCTTTCGTCCGATCCTGATGACTACCCTCGCCGCCCTGCTCGGTGCCCTGCCGCTGATGCTCAGCACCGGGGTTGGCGCAGAGTTGCGTCGTCCGCTGGGGATTGGCATGGTAGGCGGCCTGCTGGTCAGCCAGGTGTTAACTCTCTTTACCACACCGGTGATTTACCTGCTGTTCGACAGCCTGGCGCTGAAGATGAAATCCCGCTTCCCGAAGCGTACTGAGGAGGCGTAAGTGAAGTTTTTCGCCCTCTTCATTTACCGCCCGGTGGCGACGATCTTGATTTCGCTCGCCATTACGCTCTGCGGCGTGCTCGGCTTCCGGCTGCTGCCGGTGGCCCCGCTGCCGCAGGTGGATTTCCCGGTTATTATGGTCAGCGCCTCGTTGCCCGGCGCGTCGCCAGAGACCATGGCCTCGTCGGTCGCCACGCCGCTTGAGCGCTCCCTCGGACGCATCGCCGGGGTCAACGAGATGACCTCCAGCAGCTCGCTGGGCAGTACGCGCATCATTCTGGAGTTCAATTTTAACCGCGACATCAACGGCGCGGCCCGTGACGTGCAGGCAGCGATCAACGCCGCGCAAAGCTTGTTGCCAAGCGGTATGCCGAGCCGCCCGACGTACCGCAAAGCTAACCCGTCCGACTCGCCGATCATGATCCTGACGCTCACCTCGGATACCTATTCCCAGGGTGAGCTGTATGACTTTGCCTCTACCCAACTGGCGCAGACCATCGCCCAGATCGACGGCGTGGGCGATGTGGATGTGGGCGGCAGTTCCCTGCCGGCCGTGCGCGTGGGGCTCAATCCGCAGGCGCTGTTTAACCAGGGCGTATCGCTGGATGACGTGCGCAGCGCTATCAGTAATGCTAACGTGCGCAGGCCGCAGGGAGCCATCGAAGACAGTAGCCACCGCTGGCAGATCCAGACCAACGATGAACTCAAAACCGCCGCCGAATACCAGCCACTGATTATTCACTACAACAACGGCGCGGCGGTGCGCCTCAGCGACGTGGCAAGCGTAACCGACTCGGTTCAGGATGTGCGTAACGCCGGGATGACCAACGCCAAACCGGCCATTTTGCTGATGATCCGCAAGCTGCCGGAGGCCAACATCATCGAGACGGTGAACAGCATCCGCGCCCGTCTGCCTGAGTTGCAAGAGACCATTCCCGCGGCCATCGATCTGCAGATCGCTCAGGACCGCTCCCCCACCATTCGCGCCTCGCTTGAAGAGGTTGAGCAGTCGCTGATTATCTCCGTGGCGCTGGTGATCCTCGTGGTCTTCCTGTTCCTGCGCTCCGGTCGCGCCACGCTGATCCCCGCCGTGGCGGTACCGGTGTCGCTTATCGGCACCTTCGCCGCCATGTATCTGTGCGGTTTTAGCCTTAATAACTTGTCGCTGATGGCGCTGACTATCGCCACCGGCTTCGTGGTGGATGACGCTATTGTGGTGCTGGAGAATATCTCCCGTCACCTGGAGGCGGGCATGAAGCCGCTACAGGCGGCGCTGCAGGGGTCGCGTGAAGTGGGCTTTACGGTGCTCTCCATGAGTCTGTCGCTGGTGGCCGTGTTCTTACCGCTGCTGCTGATGGATGGCCTGCCGGGACGGCTGTTGCGCGAATTCGCCGTGACGCTCTCGGTCGCAATCGGCATTTCGCTGGCGGTCTCTCTGACCCTCACCCCAATGATGTGCGGCTGGATGCTGAAATCCGGCAAACCGCACAGCCAGCCGCGTAAACGCGGGTTTGGCCGGCTGTTGATGGCGCTGCAGGAGGGCTACGGTAAATCACTGAAGTGGGTACTTAACCATACCCGCATCGTCGGGCTGGTGCTGCTGGGCACCATTGTGCTCAATGTCTGGCTCTATATCACCATTCCGAAAACCTTCTTCCCGGAGCAGGATACCGGGGTGCTGATGGGCGGCATCCAGGCTGACCAGAGCATCTCCTTCCAGGCAATGCGCGGAAAGTTGCAGGACTTTATGAAGATCATACGCGACGACCCGGCGGTGGATAATGTCACCGGCTTTACCGGCGGCTCGCGGGTCAACAGCGGGATGATGTTTATTACCCTTAAATCCCGCGATAACCGCAGCGAAACCGCCCAGCAGGTTATTGATCGTCTGCGCGGCAAGCTGGCGAAAGAGCCCGGCGCAAACCTCTTTTTGATGGCCGTTCAGGATATCCGCGTTGGCGGGCGGCAGGCCAATGCCAGCTACCAGTACACCTTGCTGTCGGACGATCTCGCCGCCCTGCGCGAATGGGAGCCGAAGATCCGCAAAGCGCTGGCGGCCTTGCCGCAGCTTGCGGATGTTAACTCAGACCAGCAGGACAACGGCGCAGAGATGAGCCTGACCTACGACCGGGAAACCATGTCGCGGCTGGGGATAGATGTCAGCGCGGCCAACAGCCTGCTGAATAATGCCTTCGGTCAGCGACAGATCTCTACCATCTATCAGCCGATGAACCAGTACAAGGTGGTGATGGAAGTCGATCCGCGCTATACCCAGGATATCAGCGCGCTGGATAAGATGTTTGTGATTAACAACGACGGCAAGGCAATTCCGCTCTCCTACTTTGCCAGCTGGCAGCCGGCGAACGCGCCGCTGTCGGTTAACCATCAGGGGCTGTCCGCGGCGTCGACCGTCTCATTCAACCTGCCTACCGGCTCTTCGCTCTCAGAGGCCAGTGAAGCCATCAACCGCGCCATGACTCAACTGGGGGTCCCTTCGACGGTGCGCGGCAGCTTTGCCGGTACGGCGCAGGTTTTCCAGGAGACGATGAATTCTCAGATCATTTTGATTCTGGCGGCGATTGCCACCGTCTATATCGTGCTGGGAGTGCTCTACGAGAGCTATGTCCATCCGCTGACGATTCTTTCCACCCTGCCGTCGGCGGGGGTGGGGGCGCTGCTGGCGCTGGAGCTATTTGGCGCACCGTTTAGCCTCATCGCGCTTATCGGGATCATGCTATTAATAGGAATAGTGAAGAAAAACGCGATCATGATGGTCGATTTTGCCCTCGAGGCACAGCGCAACGGCAACCTGACGCCGCAAGAGGCCATCTTCCAGGCCTGCCTGCTGCGTTTCCGCCCGATTATGATGACCACCCTGGCAGCGCTGTTTGGCGCGCTACCGCTGGTTATCTCCAGCGGGGACGGTGCCGAGCTGCGTCAGCCGCTGGGGATCACCATTGTCGGCGGTCTGGTGATGAGCCAGTTGCTTACGCTCTACACGACGCCGGTGGTCTACCTGTTCTTTGATCGTTTGCGGTTGCGTTTTTCACGGCAAAACACTAACGGTGACGGAGTAAATGACCGATCTCCCTAAGCAGGTTCGCTGGCAGCTATGGATTGTCGCCTTCGGCTTCTTTATGCAGTCGCTGGATACGACCATCGTTAACACCGCCCTCCCCTCAATGGCGAAAAGCCTGGGGGAGAGTCCGCTGCATATGCACATGGTCATCGTCGCCTATGTGCTGACGGTGGCGGTGATGCTGCCTGCCAGCGGCTGGCTGGCGGACAAAGTGGGGGTGCGCAATATTTTCTTTACCGCCATCGTGCTCTTTACCACCGGCTCGCTGTTTTGTGCTCAGGCGAACACCCTCAATGAGCTGATCATGGCGCGGGCGTTACAGGGGGTCGGCGGGGCGATGATGGTGCCGGTTGGCAGGCTGACGGTGATGAAAATCGTCCCGCGCGCGCAGTATATGGCGGCAATGACCTTCGTCACCCTACCCGGCCAGGTTGGTCCGCTGCTCGGCCCGGCGCTGGGAGGGATCCTGGTTGAGTACGCTTCCTGGCACTGGATCTTCCTGATTAACCTTCCTGTGGGGGTTATCGGTGCCATCGCCACCCTCTGGCTTATGCCCAACTACACCATGCAGACCCGACGCTTCGATCTGGTGGGCTTTTTTCTGCTGGCGGCCGGTATGGCGACCCTGACCCTGGCGCTGGATGGGCAAAAGGGGCTGGGGATCTCTTCTCTGTCGCTGGTCGCTCTGGTGGCCATCGGGGTGGTTTCGGTGCTGTGGTATCTCTGGCATGCCCGCGATAACGACCGCGCCTTATTCAGTTTGTCGTTATTTCAAAATACGACCTACCGGCTGGGGCTGCTGGGCAGCTTTGCCGGGCGCATCGGCAGCGGTATGTTGCCCTTTATGACCCCAGTCTTCTTACAGATTGGACTTGGTTTCTCTCCGTTCCACGCCGGGCTGATGATGATCCCCATGGTGCTGGGCAGTATGGGGATGAAGCGTATCGTCGTGCAGGTGGTCAACCGCTTTGGCTATCGGCGGGTGCTGGTGACGTCCACCCTGGGGCTGGCGCTGATCAGTCTGCTGTTTATGGCCGTCGCCCTGCTGGGCTGGTACGCCGTTCTGCCGCTGGTGCTCTTCTTCCAGGGCGTCATTAACTCCACCCGCTTCTCGTCGATGAACACCCTCACCCTGAAGGATCTGCCGGATTCGCTGGCGAGCAGCGGCAACAGCCTGCTGTCGATGATCATGCAGCTCTCCATGAGCGTCGGGGTCACTGTCGCCGGGCTGCTGCTGGGGATGTATGGCCAGCACCATCTGAGCGCCGATACCGCCGTTGCTCACCAGGTCTTTATATACACTTATCTCAGCATGGCGGTCATCATCGCTCTGCCCGCGTTGATCTTCGCCAGGGTTCCGGATGATACCAGTAAAAACGTCGTCCTCCGGCGGCGTAAAAGGAGTGAACCATGAAGTTCTGGCGTCCCGGTATTACGGGTAAGCTGTTTCTTGCCATTTTCGCCACCTGTATCGTCCTGCTTATCACGATGCACTGGGCGGTGCGGGTCAGTTTTGAACGCGGCTTTATCGATTACATTAAGCATGGCAACGAACAGCGTCTGCAGGGGTTAAGCGATGCGCTGGGCGAACAGTATGCCCTGCATGGCAACTGGCGGTTTTTACGTAATAACGATCGCTTTATTTTTCAGATCCTGCGCTCCCTCGAACATGATTCTGATGATGATCGCCCCGGTCCGGGCATGCCGCCGCACGGCTGGCGTACCCAGTTCTGGGTGATTGATCAGGATATGCGCGTGCTCGTTGGCCCGCGCGCCCCCGTCCCCCCGGACGGGACCAAACGTGCCATCAAGGTCAACGGCGCCAACGTCGGCTGGGTCATTGCCTCCCCGGTGGAGCGGCTGACACGCAATACTGATATCAATTTCGATCGCCAGCAGCGGCAGACCAGCTGGCTGATTGTGGCCCTCTCCACCCTGCTTGCCGCGCTGGCCACCTTCCCGCTGGCGCGCGGCCTGCTGGCGCCGGTCAAGCGGCTGGTTGAAGGGACGCACAAGCTGGCGGCGGGCGATTTCTCGACCCGGGTAGATACCCGCAGCGAAGACGAATTGGGCAAGCTGGCGCAAGACTTTAACCAGCTTGCCAGCACTCTGGAGAAGAACCAGCAGATGCGCCGGGACTTTATGGCCGATATCTCGCACGAACTGCGCACCCCGCTGGCGGTGCTGCGCGGCGAACTGGAGGCCATCCAGGATGGGGTGCGGCAGTTTACCCCCGAGTCGGTGGCCTCGTTGCAGGCAGAGGTGGGTACCCTCACCAAGCTGGTGGACGATCTCCACCAGCTCTCGATGTCCGACGAAGGGGCGCTGGCCTATCAGAAAGCCCCCGTCGATGTGATCAACATTCTGGAAGTGGCCAGCGGGGCGTTTCGCGAACGTTTTGCCAGCCGCGATCTGCGCATTGAACTCGCCCTGCCCGACCATGCGGTGGTCTTTGGCGATCGCGACCGCCTGATGCAGCTATTTAATAATCTGCTGGAAAACAGCCTGCGTTATACCGATGGCGGAGGGGCATTACGCCTCTCCGGCCACCTTACAGACACCCATTTTGCCCTCACCTTCGCCGACACGGCCCCCGGGGTCACAGACGCGCAGCTCACAAAACTGTTTGAGCGCTTTTACCGTACGGAAGGTTCGCGTAATCGTGCCAGCGGCGGCTCCGGGCTGGGGCTGGCGATTTGCGTGAACATTGTGGCGGCGCACGGCGGCACGCTGCGCGCCGCGCATTCGCCTTTTGGTGGGGTTAGCATTACAGTAGAGCTACCGCTGGAAAGAGAGTTATCGAGAGAAGTATGACTGAACTCCCTATTGACGAAAACACGCCACGAATTTTGATCGTGGAGGACGAGCCTAAGCTTGGGCAGCTGTTAATCGACTATCTGCGGGCGGCCAGCTATGCGCCCACCCTGATCAGCCACGGCGATCAGGTGCTGGCGTATGTGCGTCAGACTCCACCAGATCTGATCCTGCTGGATCTGATGCTGCCAGGCACCGATGGGCTGACCCTGTGCCGCGAAATCCGCCGCTTTTCCGATCTCCCCATTGTGATGGTGACGGCAAAAATCGAAGAGATCGACCGCCTGTTGGGGCTGGAAATTGGTGCCGATGATTACATCTGTAAACCCTATAGCCCGCGCGAAGTGGTCGCCCGGGTGAAAACGATTCTGCGCCGCTGCAAGCCACACCGTGAGCTTCAGGCTCTGGATGCGGTCAGCCCGCTGATTATCGACGAGAGCCGTTTTCAGGCCAGCTGGCGTAATAAGCTGCTGGATTTAACCCCCGCCGAGTTTCGCCTGCTGAAAACCCTCTCTCACGAACCGGGGAAAGTCTTCTCCCGCGAACAGTTACTTAACCACCTGTATGACGATTATCGCGTGGTTACTGACCGTACTATTGATAGCCACATTAAAAATCTGCGCCGCAAACTGGAAGCGCTGGATGCCGATCAGTCGTTTATTCGCGCGGTGTATGGTGTGGGATATCGCTGGGAAGCGGACGCATGCCGCATCGGATAGGAGAGTGTGAACGCAGCTGAGGGGTAACAGGCTTAACCGGCCTGCGTTACCCGTGCGCGTCACGGAAGAGGATTAGCGGGCTTCGCCCAGCCCGTGCGCCATAATGGCGTAGCCCTGTTTTTGCCAGTGCTCAAGTTGTTCTGATTGTAACGCCGTTAACGTCCGGCCCGCCCAAACAAGGATCTGCTGCCCCGGGAAAAACTCGGGGTGCGGCAATTCGAGCGGTTCAGCAAAGACATCGATACGCCAGCCGCGCTGTGAGAGCCGCCAGGCTTCCAGCCACAGGCTGGTGCGATCGACAATACCCCAGCCGATTAACAGCGCATCTCTGCCAGCCTTAACCCGGGACTCGCTAAGACTGGAGACCGCATGTTCAATCAAAATGCCATCGAGCAGGCTGCACATGGCTCGCGCCGTGTTTTGATCCAGGCTCAGCGTCTGGCGAACAGGTTCAAAGACATGATCAATGAGTGAATCAATGGGATGCAGATGGCAAAAGGCATTGATTTTCGCCCGCACTTTAAGCGGGTTAACCTGCCGTAAGGTACTCATCATCTCTTCTTGCAGTGCGCGCCAGTCGCCCGGCTCAGGCGCTTTGTCCTGATCAAGCAGCGCTTTAACCTTACCGACCGGCACACCACGCTCTATCCAGCGCTTGATCTCCTCAATGCGCTGAAGGTCTTCGTCGTCAAATTGTCGATGCCCGCCTTCACTGCGCTGCGGCTTTAGCAACCCGTACCGGCGCTGCCAGGCGCGTAATGTGACGGGATTTATGCCGCAACGTTCTGCGACATCGCCAATACTGTAAAAGGCCATCGAATCCCCATGCGTAAAACGATATATTCTGTATCCAAGGTAACCAATCTCACCAGGGTGTACAACCTGTAATATTGTACAATAAGTTTGTACTATAACCCGGTGAGAGAGGATTTAAATGTCATCGATCCGCTCAGGCCACGCGATTGCCGGGATCCCCGCCAGTTGAGGACGGGCGAAAAGATGCCCCTGGAACTGAGAAACACCTGCCGATTCAAGCCACATCCACTCTTCTGGCTTCTCAATACCTACAGCAGAGATCAAGATTTCCAGCGTTGTACAACATTTGATGATAGCCAGGACGATAGCCTGCCGTGGACCACTTTTGTGTACATCGCGAATCAGATCACGGTTAATCTTAATTCTGTCCGGCTGGAACTGCGCCAGCAGCAATAATCCGGCGAATCCGCCGCCAAAGTGGTCAATAGCCACCCCTATGCCTGCCGCCTTCAGTTCGCGCACGGCACCGGTGAACTCTTCCAGCCGGGAAATGACTTCGTTCTCAGTGAATTCCACCACGATCTGCTCTGCCACCAGCCCGTTTGCTTCTATCTCCTGGAGCAAGAAATCTACCGCGTTAGGTACCATGACCAGCGTCATCGGTAATAAATTCACTGACAAGCTTTGCTTCCCTAGCCCCAGCTGGCGGGCCATAGCAAAGGCTACGCTTTTGCTCCGCAGGTCAGCTTCGTAGACCTCATCTCCTGGTCGATCGTCGAACCAGGTTTGGGCCTGTTCGCCACCCGGCGCACGAATCAAGGCCTCAAAAGAGACCACTTCCCGGGCCAGTGGGTCGATAATCGGCTGAAAAGCGAAGCTGCACATCTCATCAGGGCTCTGCTCAAGCTGACGGATGCCACTGGCATTATCATCGACAATAAATTGCCAGGAGTCTCCCGGCGGGATCTCGAAGTAGTTCTCTCTTTCACTCTCTTCGACAAACGTCCGGAAAAACTGCAGAGCGCGATCGTTATAAATCAGTTGATAACGGCTGGTTCCTTTATCCAGCACCGTTTGCAGCACCTCGTGGCGGTCATATTTGCGCAGGTCAAACAGCTCCATGCCAACCTTGCCAAAACGCCGCGAGCGGGAGAAATCGCTAAGCAGCTCTACCACATTGTGGTGGCGGTCATCGGCGCAGATATCGCGATAGATAGCCCGAACTGTCTCATCCGGTCCTTCGAGCAGTTGGAAAAAGAGCTTACCGTTAAACAACAGAATGCCGGTGACATTGGATTCGATGTTTTTCTTATTTGCTGCAACAACCATGTCTTCCAGCGTGCTAACCGGCAGTTCATCACGAAGATGACTACGGTAAATGATGGTAGTGAGCATAGGGTTTCCAATAGAGGAGGTGAATGAAACGCCACGATATCAGAAGGTTGCTAACGCGTCCTGTTGCAGGTCTGTAGTGGTTTTCCTGTCACGCCGTATGACCTTTTGTAGGACTGAAATTATGCCATAATGTACAAGCTTTTTTAAATGCACGCTAAACATTAGTTTTATAAGTTGCTGATATTAATAATTTAGCACTTAATGATCAAAAAAAAATTGATAAGTTGTACAACAGATGTGTACAGTATTTATAAATTTACATTGTGTTAACCATTTGCGTTAACGCATTTTTGAATGTTTTAAGCATTAAAAGCGAGGAGTGACATATGCGCGAGAACGGCTTTGTACCGAATACAGCGAATGCCATTACCCAATACTTCAACAAAGCAAGTCAGCCTACCCAACAAGAAGCGCTGGGACAAATTGTTGTCGAAATCCTGCGGGAGGGTAAAGTTCTTAACCGAAAAGCGATTTGCACAAAACTGCTTTCCCGGATGGAAAAGGCGTCTGATTTTGATGAGGAGAGTCGCTACCAAACTTTAATCGGCTTGCTCTTTGACCGTTAACAGATTGAGGTCAAGCGCCGCTGATTACCCGTTTTTAAGTCAGTTTTTTTGCGCCATCTTAATGCCTTATACTGGCGCAACTTACTGATGAAATGCCGCCCTTTCGCTAGCTGAATTTGGCGGCAACAGAGACGTAGTTATGAACAGAAGTGAACATGAACGACTGACTGATGAACTTATTGGCGAAGCCACCCTATCGCTGCTGAAAGATAACGGCCCTATCAGCATGAAGCTGCTGTTGGCAAGGCTGCAATCCATGTTGTCAGCAGAAAAGGATGGTGAACGACGCGCTGTACTGGCCCAGATAATCCTGGAGATTTCTAATGGGAATACCAGTTCAGAAGTGCCGGCTCGTAAGCACAAAAGTGAGCAGCATGAATGGGACAAGGAGAGTCGCCAGAGCAGTAATGTTTATCCCCTGTTTGGTGATAGCCAACAATCCAGCAGCAGCAAAAAACATTAACTGCATACATTTACTCTAAACTGAACCGGTGTGACACTATGAGCCAGGCTATGCTCCAGAAATCCGACTTTTATGATGAACTGCCCGATCCTGTCCTCTCCAGCTATTTTCGCAACTCCGGCGGTTTGCTGGCAGAAGAGTGGGCATTACTCGAATCTGTTATGGGTGCCATTCTGGATGCGAAGGAACCGCTGACTAACAAAGCGATTATCTTGCGCTTGATTCAACAAATTGAATCCACGCAGGACGTGGTAAAAGCCGATATTATCCGCAAGACGCTGGAAATTATTGTCGATCACACTCAGGACGACCTCTAATACGCACCGCAAATTTTAACGCTGACGGTACACTGCTGCCGTCAGCGTTTCTCTGTAGAGTGGTTTACCTCCCTTCCCCGTAGCGTTACAATGCCCGCCCTTAAAGTAGGGGATCTCCCCCTGGCGCCCACCTTGTGAGGCGCATCTGACCTGTCATCAGAACGAGAACATACATGTTTAAACCGGAACTTCTCTCCCCGGCGGGAACGCTGAAAAATATGCGTTACGCCTTCGCCTATGGCGCCGATGCCGTTTATGCGGGCCAGCCGCGTTACTCCCTGCGCGTGCGTAATAATGAATTCAACCACGAGAATCTGCAGCAGGGCATTAATGAAGCGCATGCCCTCGGCAAGAAATTCTATGTAGTGGTCAACATCGCCCCGCACAACGCCAAGCTGAAAACCTTTATCCGCGACCTGCAGCCGGTGGTAGAGATGGGGCCGGATGCCCTGATTATGTCGGATCCCGGCCTGATCATGTTGGTACGTGAACACTTCCCGCAGATGGATATTCATCTCTCCGTGCAGGCTAACGCCGTTAACTGGGCGACGGTGAAGTTCTGGAAACAGATGGGGCTGACCCGCGTTATTCTCTCCCGCGAACTGTCGCTTGAGGAGATCGAAGAGATTCGTACCCAGGTTCCCGATATGGAACTGGAGATCTTCGTCCACGGTGCACTGTGCATGGCCTACTCTGGCCGCTGCCTGCTCTCGGGCTATATCAATAAGCGCGACCCGAACCAGGGCACCTGTACTAACGCCTGCCGCTGGGAATATAAAGTCCAGGAAGGGAAAGAGGACGATATCGGGAATATCGTACACAAATACGAACCGATTCCCGTACAGACCGTTGAGCCGACGCTGGGTATTGGCGCTCCGACGGATAAAGTGTTCATGATTGAAGAGAACCAGCGCCCGGGCGAGTACATGACCGCCTTTGAGGACGAGCATGGCACCTACATCATGAACTCCAAAGATCTGCGGGCCATAGCTCATACCGAACGGTTGACGAAAATGGGCGTGCACTCTCTGAAGATTGAAGGTCGCACCAAATCCTACTACTACTGTGCGCGTACCGCTCAGGTCTATCGTAAAGCGATAGACGATGCCGCAGCCGGCAAGCCATTCGACACTGGGCTACTGGATACGCTGGAAGGGCTGGCCCATCGCGGCTACACCGAAGGCTTCCTGCGTCGCCATACCCACGACGATTATCAGAACTATGATTACGGCCACTCCCTTTCCGAGCGCCAGCAGTTTGTTGGGGAATTTACCGGTGAGCGTAAAGGGCCGCTGGCGGCCGTCGCCGTGAAAAACAAATTCCTCGTGGGCAACAGCATGGAACTGATGACGCCGCAGGGCAATGTTAACTTCACGCTGGAACATATGGAAAATGGCAAAGGCGAAGCCGTTTCCGTGGCGCCGGGCGATGGCCATACTGTCTGGTTGCCGGTCCCTGAAGATATCGCGCTGGAGTATGCGCTGCTGATGCGTAATTTCGACGGTGAAAACAGCCGTACGCCTTACGCGAAGTAATTTAGTGGGGTTATTTCTTCAGGGTGGGATAATTCTTAGAATCGGATCACATACCGCTGCGTTCAATACGGGTATTATCCCCAGCGCTGAAAAACATAACCCATAAATGCTAGCTGTACCAGGAACCACCTCCTTAGCCTGTGCAATCTCCCTTACGCAGGCTTATTTTTTTATTTCACTCAATGTCCACACATTGACCACATCAATTAGAACTCTGTCCACCCGGCAGGTTTTTTTTGGCTGAGTGAGAATTTGCATTAATTAAAGTATAGTGTTCCACTATATAAAAAACACCAAATCAGCGGAGATAACTGGAACCAATGTCCCTAAACGATTACATCAAAAAATATTACAACGGAAATCAGGCATCATTTGCTAGGCTAACCGGTGTGCAACCTGCTCAGGTAACACAGTACTTCTCAAAGGTTTTATCGTGGTCGATCACACGCTTTACAGCCCACGCAGAAAGCTGGGTACTTAGTATCCCGCCAGCCACATAAATCCTCGCGCTAAAAGCCCCGCATGTGCGGGGGTTGTTGTGATTATAGCTGATTTACTATTCTGGCATCTTTCTTCGTGATGAACGTGCATCCAGACGGAATATTATCCATAACAAATGACATCGCGCCTATTTTGACGTTGTCACCTATCTCAAAGTTTGACCCCAGGATGAATGTATGTGCGCCAATATCGACATTGTTCCCAATACTCAGAACATCATTATCGTCATCAGATTGCTTGCGGCCAATCGTAGTGTTTTGCCTGATGGTTAGATTTTCACCGATGATTGCTGTGCTGGTTACAATGATGCCAGTATGATGAAAAATCGTTAACCCCTTACCTACCCTTAACCCAAGACCTAGATCGCAACCGTATTCGTTAAGCAGTTTGATATTAATCTTGCGCGCCGCCCTTTTTGTAAACTTTCCACCGTGTATAAACATTTCGTTTGCAAGCCGCCACCAGAACAAAAAGTTTCTCTCCCGCGTTTTCTTCTCCCTCAAAAGCCTATGTAGCGAGAACTTATCACGCCGGATGATTTCAGCTTTCCAGTATTTGAAGAGATCTTGTGTATTTCCAAAGAGTAAAAAATATGCTGCAAAAAAGTATTTAAGCATTACCGCTTCCTAATTGATTTCTGTTTTTTTAATTTACGAACACCACACATCCGCGTGGCAACAGCTAATGATGCCTGAATTTTTTTCTATGTGCATGTTTTGATAACCAATATAAAAACCACCGCAGTTGCATGGTTATTTGTCGCATCCAGTTGATTTGCTGCTGCCCTGATGTTGTCGTATGCAATGGAGTTGGTATTAACACATCCGGCGAAACAATAAAGCGATCGACGGTTTCAGTGGCGACAAATGTCGCGCTGCAGTTGATGTTAGTGCTCTTTTGTCGTGTCAGAAAAAATAGCGGCGTGTGCGGCGTAATGGCTTTAGGGCAGTGAAACATGGCGAGCATCTCATTTTAATTTCTGATGCGCTAATTTTAACCATTATTTCCTTACATCACATATAGTTAAACCATTAATTCTGATTTAATTCTTCGCTTTCGTACTCCACATCCGAAACCTTAACCTCAATCCCTAAACCCGTCGTGTTGCCGTTTCCGTTGAGGTTATCAGAGATGCGCTAGCGCAGGGTCAGATTTTCCAGCGGGGTAACGGGGGTGTAGTCGTAATCGATATACAGCTTACCCGCCTTGAGGGTGGCGACGTCGTTCGACTCCGGGTCGTACCAGCATTTCCCGTCGACTATGTAACCGTTGGTTTTCAGCTCGCGGAATTTGACGTTGATACCCTCCATGACGTCACGAATCAGCGTCGTGGTGATGGACTTATCCATTGCCCACGCGTGCGCCTCCGCCATCGTATCGGCCAGCACCTGCGCGGTGCGGGTGTAGTTTTCAAACAGGAAGAGCGGATCGTCAGAGCAGGTGCGGTTGCCCCAGAATTTAAAGCCGTCGTTTCGAATCAGGGTCGTGACCCCCGCCTCGTTAAGCAGGTTGGCGTCAGTGGCTTTGTCCTGCACATCCCACGACACCGATGCGCTGACACCGGTCACACCGTTAACGCCCACGTTTGACAGCGTTTTATGCCAGCCGGTCTTTTGGTCGATTCTGGAACGCAGACCCAGCGCACGCGCCGTCGCCCATGCGATCGTGGTTTCGTTCGCCGTGGTATCCCACGCCAGAAAATCGGGGTGAATGACCATCAGCTCGCGCTGATCAAAGTTGTCGCGGTAGTTGATGGCCTCGGAAATGGTTTTGCAGCCCCACGCGCTGATATAGCCAAACGCGTGCAGGCTCTGGCAGGTGGAAGCAAGCGCGGTCGCGACTTCCTGAGCATCCAGCCCCGGCACGCCGAGAATGCGGGGCTTGACGCCGGTGACGGTTTTCGCCGCTGACAGCGTCTTGAGACCGGTGTATTTCCCGTTTTCGTCGGTCGTGCCGATGATGTTGGAAATGGTTTGTTTCTGCGCGGCCTCTTTGTCGTCGGGGTTTTCAGTACCTTCAGCAACGCACACAATGACAATGACCGGCTTGCACTGGTCGGCGCTAGCCTACAGGGAGGCTGAAAGGGTGCCGAGCTTACCCGCTTTCGCGATGGCGCTCTGCACGCTGGTAATCACTACCGGCTCGTTGAGGGGAAAAGCTTTCTTGTCAGCATCGCTGGCAGTGCAGACCATGCCGATGATTGCCGTCGAGACGGTGGAAATGGTGCGTGTGCCATCGTTTATCTCGATGACCTCGACGCCGTTATGATAATCGCTTATCCGTTTAACCCTGTGATTATGGAGTGAGCGTATTGTCTAGTGCGAATGAGAAAGGGGCTACTTATCGGAGTTGGCTGGGGTGTGACACAACGATGACTCTTAATCAATCATCAAAATCTGAATTATTAAATTGTGATGAATTTATGCCATAATATGACGGTTTAATGTAGTTTACGGATACATAGTCAAAATCCATACAAAAAGAGCTATCAAGGTTGGTCATGATTAAGTACTTATTGGCAATAAATTTCCTTCTCTTTGGAAACACACACGAACTTTTTGTTTACTGGAAACACGAAGTTATCAGAAGAGACAAGTTCTCAATACACAGGCTTTTACGCGAGAAAAAACACTTTGGTCGTAACTACCTCTTCTGGTGGCGACTGGCAAATCAAATGTATATTCATGGTAGTAAGCTAGAAAAGAAAGCAGCCAAGCAACTCAGTACCCTTTTAATAACTAAATTTGGTTGTGAGATTTCGTTGGGGGCGCAGATAGGGAAAGGGCTTTCAATCCCGCATCATAATGGAATTGTAATTCATCATGCTGTAAGCATTGGTGAGAATTTTGTTATTCGTCAGAATACAACCATTGGTCAAAAAGACGGTGAGAGTAAATCGCTAATATTACATATTGGCGATAATGTTGATATCGGAGCAAATACGTGCATTATCGGACTGGGTCACACTATCGGTGATAATGTAAAAATTGGTGCAATGTCCCTTGTTAATAGTGACATTCCTGATGACTGTACATTCATTACGACGAAAGCCAGCCGACTCATCAAACATAACGGCTTATGACAAATTATAAGTTAGCCTGAAAATCTCAGGCTAACTCTTGTTGATAGTTAGTCGATTTCAGGCCAGACAATGGCTGGTCCATCGCTCGGATTTACCCGACTCAACATGACTCGATAAATTTTCTTTTTCTGCAATCGTTCAGCTTCGTCATCTGTTGCTATGTTCAAATCCACAGCGTCCTGCAAAGTAGATATTTCATCTGTTGCCTGTTTTAGCAATACGGCCTTTTGTAGAGTTGCGTCTTCAATCAACGCATTTTTCTCAGCCAAAGAATCATCAACCCAAATCTCTCTATCCCATTTTTAACATGTATTATTAGGCGCTATTGCAGTAACACCTTCAGGTTAGCTTCCCGGCGCTGTTACGTGTATTGGTTCTCTGGTTTGAGTATTAAAAAATTTCCGCCCTGTGATCTTCAATTATTTTTCACACCTCACTTTTATCATGAAAAGTCGCGTTGTATCCCGGTTGAATCTTGGGGGCTGGTGTAGTTGTGGAGTTAGCAGGGAGCCCAGTAACGGTGGATTAAGAGCAACCTCTTTGCTAATGAACTCCATCGTGTCAGAACGATAGTTATAAATTGTTGTAGTCCGGCTCTGAACCGTCATTTTAAAAGTCATTAAGCAAGCCTCACAATATAGTTATATACGATGTGCTTCACAGTGTTTTCAGTGTTAACGGCAGCGTTTACTGTGAAGGTGTGACCGTGCGCGCCAATGACGACCATATGCCTATGAGACCCAATTCTCAGAGCTCCAATTCCTACCATGTACGCGTCCATTCCAGCTGAGCCGGTACCCGCAGATGAATATTGTGTATCCAGCCGGCCAGAGGTGAGCGCGATTTCCCTACCCTGATTAGCGCCATCAAAAGTAGCTATCGCGGGTGTATGCGCACCTGTATTACTAGTAGTTTTCGTATCGACAATGTAATGTTTAATAGTGGCTTTCAATGGGCTTGTGAGCCGCGCCAACCCGCATTGCACCGTTGGAAGTGCCTGCTGTAAAGTGGTGTAATCTCCCTTACGCAGGCTTATTTTTTTGCCTGCCATTCCCCGTTTTCTCTCCGCAGTTACGTAAATTTATCTCTGTTTACCTGTAGAAACGCATCGATTCGTTTGATATTGAATTTCAGTCTATTCATAGAGATACATAATGTTATTCTTTCCGCGTATATAAATTTACCTTAGGGAAAGGAGGTAATATGTATTGGGTCGTTGAAAACAGGATGGTCTGTCCTGCAACGGGAACGATTTTTGTTCATGTACTCACGGTAAAAAACATCAGGATGATAGTTTGGTATAAAGGCGATTATTTCATCAGCGTTGGTTCAATCCTTGTCACTGGCCCCTTTGGCATAGCCGTAGACGGCACCCTCAGAGAGCTGCACATTCTTCGTGTATTCCCCTATAAAGACGCACTTTGGTCTGAATTTCTCACCGGGACCCGCTGCCCCGGCAACAGCGGCGCCCTGATAACCCACTGTAAACGGCGTCCGTTCTGCGCCTTCTCCCTCTGCCCCTGGGGGGCCCGGGACTGCTAATTTATTGCCTTACGCCGCCCCCCTGCCGGGGGCGATGACGAAATTTCAACTCTTTCATCCTCTTCTTACCCGTTTTTTCTCGCGCTGCGATACACTTTTCAGAGACCCGAACAGGAGCAACGTGGATGGCAACCTATCCCGCAAGTTTATTAATTCTCAATGGCAAAGGGGCTGGCAACGATCTTTTACGCCAGGCCATCACCCTGTTACGCGAAGAGGGCGTGGTGATCCACGTCCGCGTGACCTGGGAGAAAGGCGACGCGGCGCGCTATATCGACGAAGCCTGCGCCCTGGGCGTAGAGACCGTGATCGCCGGCGGAGGCGATGGCACCATAAATGAGGTGGCAACCGGGCTGATTGCGGTACCCGAAGCCCGGCGTCCGGCGCTGGGGATTTTACCGCTGGGCACCGCTAACGACTTTGCCACCAGCGCCGGCGTGCCGGAGAGTCTGGATAAGGCACTGCAGCTGGCGATCGCCGGAAAAGCGACGGCAATGGATATCGCCCGGGTTAACGATAAAACCTGCTTTATCAATATGGCGACCGGCGGTTTTGGCACACGTATTACCAGTGAAACGCCGGAAAAATTAAAAGACGCACTGGGCGGCGTCTCTTATCTTCTTCATGGACTGGTCAGGATGGACCTGCTCAAGCCAGATAGCTGTGAAATCACCGGTGAGAACTTTAACTGGCAGGGGAACGCGCTGGTTATCGGCATTGGTAACGGACGCCAGGCGGGCGGCGGTCAGCAGCTCTGTCCCGAGGCGCTGATCAACGACGGGCAGCTGCAGCTGCGCATTTTTACCTCTGACGAGCTGCTCCCTGCCCTCTTCACCACGTTGACGCATCCGGAAGAGAGTCCGAACGTCATTGACAGCCAGTCTGCCTGGTTTGAGGTGAATGCCCCACACGGCATGACTTTCAATCTGGACGGTGAACCGCTAAGTGGCACGCACTTCCGTATGTCGTTGCTACCGGGTGCGCTTAAGTGCCGCCTGCCGCCGGACTGCCCGCTACTGCGTTAATCTTTGCCGGTCAGGTGACTGACCGGCCTGGCTTAATACGCCGCCACCTCACGCGCCATCTCACGGCTATATTGTTGACTGGCATTGACCAGCATTCGCGTGTAATCCGTCTTCGCATGACCGGCGACCAGTTCATCCACGCTCAGCGTTTCAAGGATCTTGCCGTACTGCATTACCGCTACTTTCTGGCAGAGATGGGCAATCACTCCCAGATCATGCGTGACCATCAGATAGGTGAGATTCGACTCCCGCTGCAACTCTGCCAGCAGGTTGAGGATCTCCGCCTGTACCGATACGTCCAGTGCCGAGGTGGGCTCATCCAGCAGTAAGACCTGCGGCTCCAGTATTAACGCGCGGGCGATAGCCACACGCTGGCGTTGCCCGCCTGAAAGCTGATGCGGATAGCGATCGCGAAAAGCCCGGTTTAATCCCACCCGATCCAGCAGGGTGTGAATACGGCGATCCCGCTCTTTCATCCCATGGATTTGCAGCGGCTCTTCCAGAATATCGCCGATAGTGTGGCGCGGGTGTAGCGAGCCGTAGGGATCCTGGAACACCATCTGGACCCGACGACAACGCTCAGCGCTGATGCTACGTCCGAGCGCGACCCCATCAATAGCGAGCGCCCCCTCCCAGTGGGTGAAAAGCCCCGCCAGGCATTTCAGTACCGTGGTTTTGCCGGAGCCCGACTCTCCCACCAGGCCATAAATCTCGCCTGGCTGAACATGGATATTCACGTCGTACAGCACCTGGGTGCGCTTTTCACCTTCGCCGAAAGTCAGATTAAGATTCTGTATATCGATCATGGCCCCTCCCTATTCGCTGAGCCAGCTGGCCTGACGTTGCAGCACCGGCAACACCGGGCGGCGATGGTTAATTTCCGGCAGGGCATCGATCAGCCCCTGGGTGTAGGGATGCTGTGCATTGTGCAGCTCGCTGGCGGCGATCGACTCCACCACGCGCCCGGCATACATCACCAGCACCCGATCGCAGAAGCTACGGACCAGGTTGATGTCGTGGCTGATAAATATCAGCCCCAGCCCGCGCGACTGCACCAAATCATCCAGCAATCCCAGCACTTGTAAGCGCACCGAGACGTCCAGCGCCGAGGTGGGTTCATCGGCAATCACCAGTTCGGGGTCGGTGATTAACATCATGGCAATCATGATGCGCTGCCCCTGCCCGCCGGAGATCTCGTGCGGGTACAAGTGATAAACCCGCTCCGGCTGGCGAATACGCACGACGTCGAGCATCTCCAGCACTTTGGTTTTGGCCTCCGCCTTACGGCCGGGGTGGTGGGTAAGCCATGCCTCAGCGATTTGATCCCCCACGCAGACCACCGGATTGAGCGAATACTTTGGGTCCTGCATGATCATTGAGATGCGTTTGCCGCGGATCGCACGCATTTTCGCCTCGCTGACGGTGCGTAAATCCACATCGCCAAACTGCATTTTTGTCGCACTAATCCGCGCCTTTGCCGGGTGCAGACGCATCAGCGCGCGCCCAACGGTAGATTTTCCGGAGCCGGATTCGCCGACAATCGCCAGCTTCTCACGCCCCAACTGGAAGGAGACGCCGCGCACCGCGTTGGTGACCGCACGTCCGTTGATAAAATCGACGTGCAGATCGCGCACATCTAACAGCGGCGCATCAGGCGCTGCGAGGATCGAGGATGTCACGTAAGCCATCTCCTAAGAAGTTGAACGCCAGACTGTTGATTAAAATCGCCAGCCCCGGGATCGTTACTACCCACCAGCACTCCATCATGTAGGTCCGGCCGCTGGAGATCATCGCCCCCCACTCCGGCTCTGGCGGCTGTGCCCCCAGGCCAAGGAAACCGAGCCCGGCGGCGGTCAGAATGATGCCGGCCATGTTCATGGTGATACGGATAATCACCGACGGCAGGCACAGCGGCACAATGTGACGCCAGAGGACACGCACCGGGGAAGCGCCCTGTAAACGGACGGCGGAGATGAAATCGGCCTGCCGTAAAGAGAGCGTTTCAGCCCTGGCGAGGCGGGCAATCGGCGGCCAGGCGGTGATCGTAATCGCAATGACCACGTGCTCCAGCCCAGGCCCCAGCGCGGCAACAAACGCCAGCGCCAGAACCAGGCTCGGGAAGGAGATAAAGATGTCAGTCACCCGCATCAGTACCGCATCCACCTTGCCGCCAAAATAGCCGGCGGTCACGCCCAGCAGTAGCCCCAGCGGGCCGACCGTGACCGACACCAGCAACACGATATAAAGCGTGATTCGCGCGCCATACACCAGACGGCTAAAGATATCCCGGCCAAATTCATCGGTACCGAACCAGTGCTGGCCATTAGGGGCCACCAGGGCGTTATTGAGATCCTGCACCAGCGGGTTATACGGGGCGATCCAGGGGGCAAATATCGCCACAATCAGCAGCAGCAAGATAATCCCGCCGCCAATCGCGGTAAGGGGGTTGCGCGCCATCTGCCCAAGAAAGCCCACCATGCGTGAAAGTGAACGTTTGATACGCTGGCGGCTTTCAGATTGCCCCGCCCCCAGCGGCGTATCCAGAGAAACGGTCATGATTTCGTCCTCGGGTCAAAGAGTTGATACAGCATGTCGGAGAGCAGGTTGAGCATCACAAAGATTATCCCTACCAGCAGCACGCAGCCCATTACCGCATTCATATCCCCCAGCAGCAGGCTGCCAGTAAGATAGGAGCCAAAGCCAGGCCAGGAGAAGACGGTCTCAATCAGGACGGCCCCTTCCAGCAGCGAACCGTAGGCCAGCGCGACCACGGTTAACAACTGCACCAGGATATTACGAAACGCGTGGTTCCAGATAACCTGCCGCTCGGTTAACCCTTTTACGCGGGCGGTGATAATGAACTCCTGCGACAGCTGCGCCAGCATAAAGCTACGGGTCATACGGCTGATGTAGGCCAGCGAATGAAAACCCAGCAGTGAGGCAGGTAGCACCAGGTGGTTAATGGCATTCCAGAATACGGCGCTGTTACCCGCCAGCAGGGCATCGACGGTCATGAGTCCGGTACGGCGCGGGACTAAACCGTCCAGCCCCAGATCCAGACGTCCGGCGCCCCCCACCCAGCCAAGCCAGGCGTAAAACAGCAGCAGCCCCATCATGCCGACCCAGAAGATGGGTGTGGAGTAACCCGCCAGGCTGATAATGCGCACCACGTAATCGGAAACGCTGTTGCGCCGCGCGGCGGCCAGAACGCCCAGCGGAATACCCAGCCCTGCGCCGACAATGATCGCCATCGTCGCCAGCTCCAGCGTGGCCGGGAAGACGCGTAAAATATCGTCCAGCACCGGCTTACCGGTCAGCAGCGCATTCCCCAGATTGCCGTGCAGCAAGTTGTTCAGGTAGATACCAAACTGCGTCAGCAGAGATTGATCAAAACCTAGCTGCTGATAAACCTGCTGATAGGTACTGTGGTCGGCATCCGGGCCCACAATCGCTAGTACCGGGTCAACCGGCATCACCCGACCAATAAAGAAGGTGAGCACCAGCAGGCCAAACAGCGTGATCAGCACCTGAGTCACCCGCTTTGAGAAGCGCCGGGTACGGGAGCCCGACGCGAGGATCGCCACACTCATTGTTCACCTCCGGTTTTATAGACTTCACGCAGGAAGGTGGTGGCCGACGGATGCGACTGGAAGTTTTTCACTTCGTTACGCACCACTACCGAATCCACCATCTGTGACAGCGGGATCAGCGCCGGTATCAGTTGGTCATAGCGCACCTGGATCTGCTGATAGTCGGCAATCTGTTTTTGCGGATCGCGCTCCAGCAGCGCCTTGTCGATCATCGCGTTGAGCGGCTTATCGTAGAAGCTGGTGCGCCAGCCCTGGAAGTTGGTCAGCCGCGCTTCGTCGCTGTTGTCGGGGTTATAGACCAGCGCGCGCAGGCTGGAGTGTGGATGAGGCTCTACGCCGCTCCCCCCACGCCCGACCAGCATGTCGAATTTGCGCTCGCGCATGGCTCCATAAATCTGGTTCCCGGTACCGGTAACGATTTTGGCGTTGATCCCCGCCTGCATCAGGGTGGACTGCACGGCGATGGCAATATTAAGGAAGGGCTGATCCGCCAGCACGCGCAGGGTAGTGTCGAATCCTTCCGGATACCCTGCCTCTGCCAGCAGTTTTTTAGCGCGCGGGATATCCAGCTTATAGCCGGGATCCGGCAGCGTGGAGGGCATCCCCGCCTTGATGGGCCGCTGATGCAGCACGCCGTAGCCCGGCATCAGCGCTTTGTTGATGCCCTGATAATCAATGAGGTAGCGCACCGCCTCGCGCACTTTCGGATTGGCGAAATGGGCCTCTTTCATGCTCATCGCTACGTAGTAAACCGTCCCTTTCTGCACGGCCTCTACCGTCAGCTGCGGATCCTTACGTAAGGCATTGATATCGGCAACCGCCATATTGTTGGCAATGTCGAGGTCGCCCTTTTCAATCATCAGACGCAGGGTTTGCGACTCCTGGAAATGGCGCAACACAATGCGATTCATTTTAGGCGCGTCTCGCCAGTAGTGCGGATTGCGCTGCATACGCAGCACATCTTTTGCCTGCCAGGTCTCCAGCATAAAGGGGCCGGAACCCGCTTCGTTCGTGGTGAGCCAGCGGTTGCCCCAGTCGTTATTCACTTCATGCTGTTGCACGGTTTTGCTGTCGAGCACGCCAAGGTTGCCAAGCGCCCCGAGAGAGTAAATCACCAGCTGCGGGTCATTGGCTTTTGGCAGGACGATTTGCACGGTGTAGGCATCTGGCGCACTCACCTGCTGATCAATGTTCTTCTTGCTAAAGCCGTAGGATTTCCACACCGAGGCCTGGGCCAGATTCAGGTGCAGCAGGCGACGCATCGACCAGACGACATCCTCGGCGGTAAGCGGGTTACCGGAATGAAAGGTGACGTTATCGCGCAAATGGAAGGTCAGGGTTTTGCCGTCCGGGGCAATATCCCAGGATTTCGCCAGGGCCGGTTTCACGTTGGTGAGTTGATTCGGATCCAGCTCCACCAGCGAATCATAGAGATTGACCACAATACCCACCACTTCGTTTCCGGTCATCGCCGCCGGATCGAGCGTCAGCAGGTTGTTCATATTCATGCCGATGATGAGCTGATCGGGCGGCGTTTTTGCGTACGCCGCCCCGCTCCCCATCATCAGCGAGAGCGCGAGCAAGCACGCGCCAGCTAAGGGAGATCGTTTCATGTATATATCGCCTGTAGGGTACGTTTTTATTTGTCAGTCGTGGCTGACGGTATTGGCTTCGATATATGCAAAATTAATGTCTTCGCCCAGTCCCGGACGGTTTGGCAGGCTGACCATGCCGTCGTCGTCCATCGGGTCGACCAGGCTGTTGAGGTACGCCGCGGGCTCCTCATAGTCGAGGAAGGGGTGCAATAAACCGCGCTCATACCAGCGGCAGTTTTTGATTGCCCCAATCACCGCCAGGCTTGCCGCCCCGTTGCCATGGACTTCGCAATCCATACCAAACGACTCGGCCAGGTGGGCCACCTTCAGGGTTGGCGTAATACCGCCCACTCCATTTGACCCGGCGCGTAGAATGTCGCACGCCCCTGCCTTCACCCAGTCGGCACGGCTGTGATGTTTACCGCCCAGGCTCTCCGGCCCGATGATGGGGATAGAGAGGTTCTCTGCCAGCCAGACGTAGGAGGACATGCTCTCCTCTTCCATCGGCTCCTCAAACCAGGCGAAATTAAGCTTTTCCAGCTCTTTACCGATGTACAGCGCTTCGGCCCGGCTATACCAGTGGTAGCCGTCGATCATCAGATCGATATCCGGCCCCACCGCCTCACGCACGGCGGCGCAGGCTTTAACATCCATTTTGGGGTTCGGGGCGAAGGAGACTGGCGGCATCCAGGTGTGTAGCTTGATCGCTTTGTAACCGCGCGCCACCAGTTTCTCGGCAAAGCTGGCGTACTCCTCCGGGGTGGAGAGGCCACCCGGCAGGTCATCACCGCACATGGTGCTGCCGTAGGCCGGCACTTTATCGCGATAACCGCCCAGCAGTTTCCACACCGGCATATTCAGTTTGCGGCCAATCAGATCCCACAGCGCCTGTTCAACGAAGCCCAGCGCACGCTCGCTAAGCTGATGGGCGCTGCCGCGCTGCCAGTGCGCCAGGTCTTGCCAGATGCGCTCGCGATTAAACGCATCCTGGCCGATCATCACCTTGCGAAAGAAGGTGTTGACCACAAAAGGGCGCACTACTTCCGGCGGTGCAAATGCGTACCCTTGGGTGCCATCGTCTGCGGTAATCGTCAGCATTGCCATTTTTGCCAGGCTCTCTGGCCCCGGGTGCGAATGCCCGGCGGTGTCAGAGACGCGGCGCGTGGGATACTGGAAGACGGTGACATTGACAGATTCGATTTTCATTTTCAGTCCTTAAAACTACAGAGGTTCAGAGCGACTTTGTATTTTGAAAAGCTGTTTCGAAAGTAACTTTAAGCGCAAAATTCGTCCGCTGCCTTAGACAAATTCCGCTAAGCATCGGCCATTTTTTGGGCATATGCACGGCAACGAGTGACAGTTTTCACAAAAGACAGGTGAACTGTGAAGTCGATCGGGAAGGATGTTTGAATGAAATGAAAAGCAGTTTCGAGCAACCCTCTTCCCGCCGGGAAGAGGGTCTGGAGAGGGGTATCAGGCGATGGTGACCTTGCTGTCCAGGTAGACGTCCTGCACGGCATTGATCAGTTTCACGCCGTCGGCCATCGATTTTTTAAAGGCTTTGCGGCCCAGAATCAGCCCCATCCCGCCCGCACGCTTGTTGATAACCGCCGTACGTACCGCGTCGGCCAGGTCGGTCTCGCCGCCTGCGGCACCACCGGAGTTGATCAAGCCTGCACGGCCCATGTAGCAGTTCGCCAGCTGGTAACGGACCAGGTCAATCGGGTTATCGCTGGTCAGCTTGCTGTAGACCCGTTCGTCGGTATACCCGTAATTCACCGCCGTATAGCCACCGTTATTTTCGGCCATTTTCTGCTTCACGATATCCGCACCAATGGTCGCCGCCAGGTGGTTGGCCTGCCCGGTAAGGTCGGCAGATACGTGATAGTCGGTGCCCTCTTTTTTGAACGCATTGTTGCGCAGATAGGCCCACAGGACGGTGACCATCCCCAGCTCGTGCGCACGTTCAAAGGCGCTTGAGATCTCTTCGATCTGGCGACGCGACTGTTCAGAGCCAAAGTAAATGGTCGCCCCTACCGCCACGGCCCCCATATTGAAGGCTTGCTCCACGCTGGCATACAACGTCTGGTCATATTCCGTAGGATAGCTCAGGGTCTCGTTGTGATTGAGTTTCACAAGGAAAGGAATGCGGTGCGCATAGCGGCGCGAGACGGAGGCCAGCACGCCATAGGTGGAGGCCACGCAGTTACAGCCCGCTTCGATCGCCAGTTCCACAATATTCTTCGGATCGAAATAGAGTGGATTAGCGGCAAACGACGCCCCGGCAGAGTGTTCCACCCCCTGGTCTACCGGCAGGATAGAGAGATATCCGGTGCCGCCAAGACGCCCGGTGTTATACAGCGTCTGCATATTGCGCAACACCGCAGGCGGGCGGTTGTTATCGATCATCACGCGATCGACGTAGTCGTGGCCAGGCAGGTAGAGGTTGTCGGCTGGAATGGTCATACAACGGTGCTGTAACAGGCTATCGGCATCTTTGCCAAGCAGCTGCGTAATATCAGTCATAACTTTGCTCCCCTATGTGCCGACGTCATGTCGGCGCGTGTCATCCGGACCCATGTTTTTATGGGCAGGGTAAGCCTGGTCCCGACTGAACATCTTTGCCACTTTTAAGACCGATTTTCAGGACAATCTGCTGGCACGATTCGGGTACGGCAGCGTGACACGCCGCCGTTATGCACTCTCGCCCTACCACCAGGCGTGGAAATGGTGGACCGGGCCGATGCCTTGCCCGACTTCCAGGGTATCTGCCTGGGCCAGGGCGCGGGAGAGCCAGTGCTTAGCCTCCTGTACAGTGCTGGCCCAGTTCTCATGGCGGGGCCGCAAGGCCGCCAGCGCAGCCGAGAGGGTACAGCCGGTCCCGTGCGTGTTTTTGGTGTGTACCCGTGGGGCGGTGAAGCGCAGTTCGCCGTCGCGCGTGAACAACCAGTCGGGACTTTCTGCATCATCCAGATGACCGCCCTTCATTAACACGGCCTCGCAGCCCAACGCCCGTAGCGCTCTGCCCTGCTCTTTCATCTCTTGCTCGCTGCGCGCATGGGGAGCATCGAGCAACGCCGCAGCCTCCGGCAGGTTCGGCGTTATAAGCGCGACCTGCGGCAACAATTTGTTGCGAAGGGTCGCAACCGCCGAGGGAGAGAGCAGCGGATCGCCGCTTTTCGCCAGCATTACCGTATCCAGCACCACGCTCTTGACCTGATGACGCCGGAGTTGTTCCGCCACCGCTTCCACAATATCCGTCTCTGCCAGCATGCCGATTTTGGTGGTGTCGATGCGAACATCACTGAAGACCGACTCCAGCTGCGCCGCCACAAAATCGGGTTCGATGCGGTAGACCGACTGCACCCCACGGGTGTTTTGCGCCACCAGCGCGGTAATGACCGAGCAGCCGTAAGCTCCCAGCGCCGAAAAGGTTTTCAGATCGGCCTGGATACCCGCTCCACCGCTGGGATCGGTGCCGGCGATAGTCAGTGCATTAATCCGTTTCATGCCGCCCCCTCCAGGTGCCAGATGGCATCAAGGAACGCGGTGGCGAAGCTGCCAGGCCCCTGGCTTGCCTGAGCGGCTTCGCTTCCGGCACGTTTCATCAGGCCGCAGGCCGCGGCAACGTTATCAAGCCGATCGCCAGGCAGGGCACAGCTGGCCGCCACCACCGCAGAGAGCGCGCAGCCTGTCCCCACTACGCGCGTCATTAACGGATCGCCGCCGGTGACCTGCTTCGTGCGTTGACCATCGGTGATGTAATCCACCTCTCCGGTCACGGCCACGATGGCGTGCGTCTGCCGCGCCAGCGCCTGTGCCGCAGGCAGCGCGCTGCTGGCGGTATCGGTGGTATCGACCCCGCGTCCACCGGCGCTTATGCCGGCGAGGGCCATAATCTCAGAGGCATTGCCGCGAATGGCGGCGGGTTTGAGCGCCAGCAGTTGCTGGCAAAATTGCGTGCGAAACGCCAGTGCGCCTACGGCTACGGGATCTAAGGTCCAGGGCTTACCCGCTGCCCGCGCGCTCTCGACGGCCAAACGCATCGCCTGCGCACGGGGCACCGTCAGGGTGCCGACATTGATCAGCAGCGCATCGGCAATCGCAGCGAACTGCTGGGCTTCTTCGGCCTCGATCACCATTGCGGGCGAAGCGCCAAACGCGAGCAGTACGTTGGCGGTGAAGGTTTGCACCACATCGTTCGTCATACAATGGGTCAGCGGTGCGCGGTCGCGGAAGTGGTTAAAAAGAAGGTGTTCGGGCAGGTCAGGCTGCATGTTATCGCTCCTGCCTTGCGTGAAGAAGCGATAGCCGTGAAGGGCATCTGACTTCCCTACGCTGGCATTATCCAGATCAGGTGGTACGGGTATTTCTCAGCCTTCACAAAGAAGGGCACCCCGAGTCATTTAAATCATTACGTTGCAATTACTGCGCGTAAATCGCTATTCAGAATACTGCCTCTGCGTCGCTGAAATCTACTGATTTAACGTTTTCGTCTATTTCCGTTGCGCTTAACTGATTTTGTAAAGGTTCGGTAAAACCGTCAATTTGCACCTCATCAGACCACCCGACAACCCCAGGTACCATGCGGGTTTCGCGTACCTTTCTGCTATTTATGTATCCAGTAATAAAACGTTAAACAATTAACCATTGAGCCCCACGAAAAAAGGCTCTATATTGGCCGCGATTTTTGCCACGTTTCTCATTTTTCTTAACTAATGATTCAATCGGGGCCGCCTGACGTGCCGCGGTTGTAGGAGTGATATGATGACGGATAAAGTCCGTATTGATACTTTGAATGCCTCTACTTTCAATAAATCCAACGAGACCTACCTGGCCCGTCAGGCCGAAATGGAATCCAATGTCAGAAGTTATCCGCGTAAACTGCCTTTAGCGATCACAAAGGCGGACGGCGTATGGGTAACGGATGCGGATAATAAAGAGTATCTTGATTGTCTGGCCGGCGCCGGTACCCTGGCGCTGGGTCACAACCATCCTGACGTACTGAAAAGCATCCAAAGTGTTATTACCAGCGGCTTGCCGTTACATACCCTGGATCTGACAACGCCGTTGAAAGACGCGTTCTCTGAATACCTGCTCTCCCTGCTGCCGGGCGAAGGCAAAGAGTACTGCCTGCAATTTACTGGCCCATCCGGTGCCGATGCCGTTGAGGCAGCGCTGAAGCTGGCGAAAAAAGTCACCGGTCGTAGCGGCATCATTAGCTTCTCGGGCGGCTATCACGGCATGACTCACGGTGCGCTGTCCGTGACCGGCAACCTCTCTCCGAAAGAGGCGGTTGACGGCATGATGCCTGAAGTTCAGTTCATGCCTTACCCGCATGAGTACCGCTGCCCGCTGGGTATTGGCGGTGAAGCTGGCGTGAAAGCACTGACCTACTACTTCGAAAACCTGATCAACGACGTTGAGAGCGGCGTGCGTAAACCTGCTGCCGTGATCCTGGAAGCCGTTCAGGGCGAAGGTGGCGTGAACCCGGCGCCGGCCGAGTGGCTGCAACGCATCCGTAAAGTGACTCAGGAACACGGTATCCTGCTGATCCTTGACGAAGTGCAGGCAGGCTTTGCCCGTACCGGTAAATTCTTCGCCTTCGAACACGCGGGTATTGAGCCAGACATCGTCGTGATGTCAAAAGCAGTGGGCGGCGGTCTGCCGCTGGCCGTGCTGGGTATCAAAAAGCAGTTCGACGCCTGGGCTCCGGGTCACCATACCGGTACCTTCCGCGGTAACCAGCTGGCGATGGCAACCGGCCTCACCACCCTTAAGATCCTGAAAGAGCAAAACATCGCTGACAAAGTCGCTGCACAGGGTGAATGGCTGAAAGCGAAGCTGGTTGAGCTGCAGAAACGTTATCCGGTTATCGGCCACGTTCGCGGCCTGGGCATGATGATTGGTATTGAGATCGTTAAGCCAAATGAAGCCGCCGATCAGCTGGGTTGCTTCCCGGGCGATGGCGAGCTCTCTGCCCTGATTCAGAAGAAGTGCTTCGAAGCGGGTCTGATTCTGGAGCGCGGTGGCCGTAACGGTAACGTTGTGCGTCTGCTGCCTTCTCTGCTGATCAGCGATCAAGAGCTGAACGTATTCCTGGATAAATTTGAGCAGGCGCTGCTTGCTGCGGGCGTTCGCCCGGCTTAACCGAAGACGAGAGATAAGATGTCAGATGTAAACCCGATTTTGTCGTCCTCGGCGCAAAGCATTGAAGCCTATCAGCAGGCGATTTCGCAGAGCACCGAAGCGGTAAAGCAGTGGCTACAGCAGCCGGAAATGTACAAAGGCAGAACGGTCGCGGAACTGCGTGACCGTATCCAGCTGGATTTCAGCCCGCAGGGGCTGGGCAACGAAGCCGCTATTGCGCGCGCCGTTGAATACTTCCTGAAGGACAGCCTGGCCGTGCATCATCCCCAGTGCGTTGCACACCTGCACTGCCCGAGCCTGGTGGTGAGCCAGGCGGCGGAGATCCTGATCAACGCCACCAACCAGAGCATGGACTCCTGGGATCAGAGCCCGTCTGCCACCATCATCGAGATGAAACTGATCGAGTGGCTGCGTACTCAGGTGGGCTACCAGGCTGGCGACGCGGGTGTCTTCACCAGCGGCGGCACCCAGAGCAACCTGATGGGGCTGATGCTGGCGCGTGATGCTTTCTTCGCGCGTCAGGGCCACTCCATTCAGCAGGATGGGCTGACAGGCGATCTGCGTAAAATTCGCGTTCTCTGCTCCGACAGCGCCCACTTCTCTGTGCAGAAAAATATGGCGCTGATGGGTCTGGGTTACCAGTCCGTACTGCAGGTGAAAACCGATCAGTACGCGCGTATGGATCTGAACGATCTGAAAGCGAAGCTGGCGCAGTGTGAAGCCAACGGCGAGCAGGTGATGGCGATTGTAGCCACCGCCGGCACCACCGATGCAGGGGCCATTGACCCGCTGCGCGAGATTGCTGAACTGGCGAAAGCACAGCAGATTTGGGTGCACGTGGATGCCGCCTGGGGCGGCGCGCTGCTGCTCTCTGAAAAGCATCGTCACTATCTCGACGGTATTGAGCTGGTTGACTCCGTCACGCTCGACTTCCATAAGCAGTACTTCCAGACCATCAGCTGCGGTGCTTTCTTGCTGAAAGAAGCGCGTCACTATGAGCTGATGCGTTACCAGGCCGCTTACCTGAACTCTGAGTTTGACGAAGAAGCAGGCGTGCCTAACCTGGTCTCTAAGTCGCTGCAGACGACCCGTCGTTTCGACGCGCTGAAGCTGTGGATGAGCCTGGAAGCGCTGGGACAGAAGACCTATGCCGCGATCATCGATCATGGCGTAACCATGGCGCAGGACGTTGCCGCCTGGGTTGATGGCCATAAAACGCTGGAGCTGGTCATGAAGCCGCAGCTGGCGAGCGTGCTGTTCCGTTTCCGCCCTGAAGCGGCCATGGACGACGCGGCAATCGCGCTGCTGAACCAGAAAATCGGTGATGCGCTGCTGGAGTCTGGCCGCGCAAACGTCGGCGTGACCGAGCACAATGGCATCACCTGCCTGAAGCTGACGCTGCTGAACCCAACGGTGACGCTGGAGGATGTCAAAGTCCTGCTGTCGCTGGTTGAGCGTACAGCGCTGGAAATTCTGGCGAAGTAATCTCCGGCCCGGCAGGCATAACCTGCCGGGCTTTTTTTAGCGCCCCGCCCACCAGAGGCGAAGCTTCATTCCCCAGTAGCTGCTCCAGCCGGTTGTCGTACCGACTACATTTCCTTTCGACACTATCACCAGCGTCGGCGTTACGCTCACTTGCCACTGGCGTGATAGCGCCCCGCTCGCGTCATTCACTACCGGCATGGTCAGGCGTTTCTTTGCCATCCAGCGCGACAGTTGTCCGTCATCTCCCGAACGCAACGCGACGCTCAGAACGTTGCCGCCCTCTTGCGTTAGCCTTTCAACCGCAGGAGAGGTGTAGCGGCAAATGGCGCACCAGGTCGCCCAGACGTAAATCAGCAAAGGGCGCTCCTCGCTGAGGGCGGCGATATTCATCTGCGCACCCTCCAGCGTCTCAACAGAAGTAGCCGAAAACCCGGCGGGCAGGACCGGTTTTCGCAGCTGATCCATCCCCCATACCGTTGCGATAACCATCAGCAGCAGAATCAGAAGCTCGCGCGCCCACCGGCGTAGTTTAATGCGCATCGCTTTTCGCCAGCTGTTCTTTGACCAGCGCCTCCAGATCCGCCTGAGGAATCGCCCCGGCGACCATTTGATCGCCAATAATAGTGGCAGGCGTTCCCTGAATGCCCAGCACCTGCGAGAGAATCAGGTTCATTTGCAGACTCTGCTGGCTTTTCGCATCGGGGGTGATCCCTGTCGTGGCCGTCTTTTGCTGAGCAGCCAGAATGGAGGCCGCATCATGATTGCCCTTCTTTGTCATTAATCGCTGGTGTAACGCCCAGAATTTATCAGGCATCGTGCGCCAGGCCGTCAGCGCCACCCGCGCCGAGGCCATTGAGCTTTCGCCGCGGAAGGGTAAAAGCTTCACAATCAACTGCACGTCCGGGTTGTCGTGGACAATTTTCTCCAGCATCGGGTCAAATTTCTTACACCATGGACAGTTGTAATCGGTGAAGCTGACGATAGTCAGACGGGGATGCTTTGCCCCCATTCGCGGACTGTCGGGATCATTAAAGATCAGCTCCTCCAGCTGCTGGTTGGCATCGGGTTGCTGCTCAGCCATGCTGACGGCAGAAAAACAGAACAGGAAAATCATCATCCAGTAACGCATTAGTGCTCTCCTTTAGCGGCAGACAGTGCGTTCAGCACCCCTTCGCGATTTAACAGCGCAGGCAGAATGGTGCCCTGCGGCTGAGCCGGACCATAAATCTGATTAAACGGAATCGCCGCACTCTGACGGCGTGTCAGAAACTGCGAGACAGTATCGGATGGTCGACTCCAGTCACCGCGCAGGGCAACCACATCCGGGGCACTCAGTGCCTGTTGTACATCGTCACGCAGCAACACATTGTATTTATTGGCTTTACAGGTTACGCACCAGTCGGCGGTGACATCGACAAAGACCCGTTTATTGGCCGCCAGCGCGTCGGTGATGGCCTGCTCGCTCAACGGCTGCCAGGCAATACGATCTTCCACAACGGCACCGGTCGTCTGCGAGGTCAGCCAGTATCCCGACAATGCCATCAGCAGTGCCAGCGCGGTGGCGGCAAGGGCGCCGCGTCGCTGGTAGCGTCGCCAGACGCCCGCCAGCAGGAGCACTAACACCAGCGTCAGTACACCCCACGTCGCCTTACCAATATGTAGCCAAAGCAGCGAGATAAGCCACACGGCGGAGCCCAGCATCATCAGCCCCAGCACCACGCGCAGCGTATTCATCCAGCGTCCGGGGCGCGGCAGGCGGCGCGCCAGTCCTGGCCAGGCGGCAATCGCCAGCCACGGCAAGCTCATACCGATCCCCATGGCGAGGAAGATCCCCCACAGCTGTACCAGCGGCGCCACCAGCGCGACCGACACGGCGGTGCCCAGGAACGGTGCGGTGCAGGGAGTGGCGAGTAAGGTGGCGAACGCCCCCTGCCAGAAATGTCCTGCCAGACCGTTGCCGCCTCGCGTGGCCAGCGAGGTGGTAATGCCAGAGGGTAAGCGGATTTCAAACAGTCCCAGCAGGCTGGCGCTGAACAGCACCATCACCAGCGCCATAGCGGTGATAAACCACGGATTCTGGAACTGAATCCCCCACCCCAGCGCCTGATTGCTAAGACGCAGAAACGTCATCATCAGCGCCAGTGCTAAAAACGACACCACAATGCCGGCCACCGAGGCGAGAAACTGGCCGCGTACACGGCTTCTGGTCTGCCCTTCCACCTGCAATACCGAGCCCAGTTTCATCGCCAGTACCGGCAAGACGCAGGGCATCAGGTTGAGGATAAACCCGCCTAGCAGCGCCATCGCCAGTACCGGTAAGAGGGACGACGTTGTCACCTCGGCTTCACCAATGGTGGTTTGGCTCTGCTGGGCCAGACCACCGTCGGCCAGTACCAGAGATAGCGTTTTGCCACGCAGATCGGGCGCCGCCTCACCCCAGCCGTCCGTGACCGGCACGGTCGCGGTCAGCGTTTCGCCCTGAATCTTAAAAGTCGGGCGCGCAAAATCCGCATCTTCAATACCATCAAGATAGAGCGCGGGGGCGTGCCAGCCAGCGTCGCGGGTGGCGGTTACCGTCAGTTTGCCGGGGGCCCAGGCTGCCTTCAGCGAGGAGGTCAGCCCGTCTTCCCGCGGCAGCGTACCCATCGCTTTGGTGAAGTCATAAGTAAACTGACGCTCTGTTGGCCCACTCAGGTCGAGTGAGAAGGGATAGTCGGTCAGAATACAGACATCGCTACAGGTCGAGAGCGTCAGCACACCGGACAGGGTGTCCGGCATCTTGCCTTTCACCACCAGCGGGAAGGTCACGTTACCTTGATAGCCCTGGGTGGCGATCCCCGCCACGTCAAAACGCTGGGGTGTCGGCCAGTACCACTGCACCGGGAGCGGCGTTTGCCAGGCAATAGAAGGGGCAATTCCGCCCTCGCCCGGGGATCGCCAGTAGGTTTTCCAGCCCTTTTCCAGGGCTACGTCCAACAGCAGGTGTGTCTCTCCCGCCTCAGCGGGTTGGGCACGTAAACGCACGCTGGCGTGATCGTTATCGGCAGCGCGCAGCCAGCCGCTATCGGCCGCCCAGCTTACGGGCAGCCACAGTAATGCCAGGCAGACTAAAAGCCGCCTGAAAACAGTCAACATAGATTTTCTCCGTAAATGATTAATTAACCTGGAATAACAGGCGATTAATCACTCACGGAAGACGCATAAGCGGAGATGCACCCTGAGCCGGGGCGGAGAGATAACGCGAGGAGGCCAACGCCGTTGATGTCTGACCGGCTGAGGAGTGAGGACGACCATCAGCAACGCCAGGGCAAAGAGCGCACCTTCAAACATAATAGGTGGCGATGCCAGCAAGGATTTGGCACTGAGTTCACAAGGGGTGACAGGCGGTTCAACGTCGGACTGCTGGGTAACGTGCGGAGCTTTCATCGCCAGCGCGTGCAGGCTTGCCATGCGCTGTGCGCTGCAAACCAGCACCACCAGACATGCAAGCACTACCAATAATATCGCTTTCCGCTGCTGCTTGATCATCATTGCCCCTTTATTCACGACGCTTATCTTAACGGGCTTAAACCATTTGGCAACGATAATGCTGTAAAGAAGTTTAGAGAACCGCTGCACCCTGTCAGGTGCAGCGATTAAGATCAGGGATGCGCGGTTTTACTGTGCTGCGGGTCTTTGCTCTTTGACGCGGTATAGGCATAGGCGTCGTAGCCGGTGCTGTAGTGGTTAACCAGAGATTTGACCACGTCGTTAAGTATCGCCCCTTTGATGTTCACCCCCATCTGTTCGAGACGACGGACGCTGGTGACCATCTCCTTCACGCTGGTGATGTTATGGCGCGCAACCAGCAGCGTCGATGCCGCCATACGCCCGACCATGGCGGCATCGGTGACCGCCAGAATCGGCGGCGTATCGACAATCACCATATCGTAGTTCTCGCTGGCCCAGTGCATAAAGGCCTTGAAGCGCGAGTGCATCAGCAGCTCAGAGGGGTTCGGCGGATAATACCCGCAGGTGACCACATCGAAATGTCCGTCCTCGTAGGTCTGCACCGCCTCGTCGAAGGCGATTTTGCCGGACAGCAGTTCAGAGAGCCCGCGCTCGTTTTGTAGCGCAAAAATGTTATGGACATAACCCTTACGCATATCCGCATCAACGAAGAGAACACGTCCGCCAATCTGCGCCACCAGCGCCGCCAGCGAGGTACTGACCAGCGTTTTACCGCAATCCTGCGAGGGGCCACTGAACATCAGGATGTTATTATCAGCGTCCATCATTGCAAAATGCAGGCTGGTGCGCAGACCGCGTATCGCCTCCACAAAAATGTCCAGCGGCTTGTCGACCGGCAAAAAGGGAACATTAACAATTTTATGCCGGGTACGGTTACGCCAGAAATCAAAGCTACGCAGATGCGTTTTACTGCTCAGCCATTCTGAACGGGGCAGCGTTGCGTAGACGGTAATGCCCTGGTTTTCGAGTTGCTCCGGCGAAATAATCCCCTGGCGAATTGCGCTACGTGCCAGTATCCCTCCCGAGGAGATCAGCAACCCGAGCAGGGTGGCAAGAACGACAATCAACCCTTTGCGCGGCTGCACGGGGTCAGGCTGCGCGACCGCCGAATCGATAATACGGACATTGCCGATCGTGCTGGAACGGGAGATATCCAGCTCCTGCTGACGGGTAAGCAGTTGCAGGTAGATCGCGCGCCCCGAATCCACGTCCCGACTCAGCCGTAAAATCTCCTGCTGGGTGGATGGCATCGTTCCGACCCGCTTATTCAACCGCTCACGCTCCTTTTCCAGCGTGATCCGTTTGTCCCGTAGCGCACGATAAGTGGGGTGATCCTTTTTAAAGTGCTGTGAAACTTCCGCCTCGCGGAAGGTCAGTTCGTTCAGCTGATTGTCGACATTGACAATCTGCTCAAGGACCGATTTAGCCTCCAGCGACAGATCGACCGAATCCCGCTTTTTGCGGTAGTTGTTCAGGCGACCCTCCGCTTCATCCAGCTCTCCGCGCACCTTCGGCAACTGTCGCTTCAGGAAGGCGAGACTTTGTGAATCCTGCGCGGCCTGACGGTCGATATTCTGCTGCAGATAATTATTGGCAATTTGATTTAGCGTAGCCGCAATGGCGTCTCGCTCAGGACCGGTTAAACTGAGTTCCAGTACCCCACTCTCTTTGCCCTTTTCGACCACACTAAAGCGTTTCGACAAGACGTTGATCGCCTCAAGCTGCGTTTTCTGGCTGATTTTAAAGCGAGTACCGACCGGGGCGCGCAATTCACGCACCCGCAGCGCGACGCCCGCTTTCTGCACCAGTTTCCCCGGGGTGCCATGCACGTTGATATCAATGCCTTCAAGCAGGAACTCACCATTTTTCCCGGCGGTCAGGGTCAGGGGGGAGTGCCTGGAGGGCAACATCAGCCAGTCGAGCTTCAGCACGGGCGTCTCCTGGCCTGTCAGCCGGGCCAGACCGTTGCCAATGAGCGGGAAACGCACCGGGACGATCTCATCGCGCAGGCGTAAATCATCGACGGTTTTACCCAGAATCATCCGCGATTTCAGCAGCTGGATTTCTGCCGTCGAGTCTGGTGAAGCATCCCCCGACAGCTGAGTGATCGATTTAAGGAGATTATTTTGCTGCTTTTGTTCAATTTGAATGATCGCATCGGCGATATAGACCGGCGAGGCAAAGAGTGCATACAGCAGACCGCAGGTTGCGCAGAGCAGCGTGAAACTCAATATACAAACGCGATGATCGATCAATTCGCTGAGCAGGCGAGCCAGATCCAGCTCCTGGGTTTCCATCCCGTAGCCAGACTGATTTACTGTTTTTGACGACATGTTGGTAATCCCTTAACTGTGAGCCGGCTGGCCCATTCCTGACTCGCCTCGCTTAACAGGCGAAAAACATACTCAAACGCATCCCGGCTCTGGCCGAACGGATCCGGGATCTCCTGTCCCCCCTGCCATTTACCGTACAGTAGCGCTTTGCCGCGCACCTCCGGCGCGATTTGCGAGATGCGGTTGATTTGCGCCTGCTCCATCGCAAGAATCAGATCGTGCTGCTTAAGCATGGGGGCGGTGACTACGCGCGCGACATGGTCAGCAAGCGAAATGCCATGCGCCGCCGCCACCGCCAGCGCCTGAGGGTGAACGGGCCGTCCGTTCAGTCCACTGATGCCTGCCGAGCTGACGGCGATCTCCGGCATCTTCTGCTGTAAAAGCCCCTCCCCCATCGGGGAGCGGCAGATGTTTCCTGTACACACCACCAGAATGGTTTGGATCCGCATTATGGCCACGTCCTGATGGAATGAACGGTTTCAGTCAGATCGTGGATACCGGTGATTGTCGGTACCAGCTGTTTCACGACGCGGTTCCAGCGAGCCAATGGCGCCGTAGTGACATAGACGATGTCGTAGGGCTGCAGCTCAAACTCCGTGGCCAGAACCATGGCCGACGCGTCGCGCGCTTTCAGCTGATAGATATTGGCAATTTTGCTCCCGGGCTTTTTCTCAGTCGTCGAGCGAATCACAAAAATGCCGGTAGCATCCGCCAGATCCTGGTTAATACCGCCCGCATTACCCAGGGCTTCCGCCAGGGTCATACCGCTGCGATCCATCTTCAGCGTGCTCTGTTTCACCACTTCCCCCATCACAAAGACCTTGAGGGCATCATTACGTGGAATAAAGAGGATATCGCCGGCGCTAAGCAGGCGGTTCTGACTGAGATCGCCATGCTGCATTAACGCATAGAGGGAAATCACGGAATCTTTGCCGTCATGGGTCAGCACCACGTTTCGCCAGTCGGCATCCGCAGAGAGACCGCCTGCCGCGTTAATGGCATCCATCACAGTCAGCGGAATATTGGTGATAGGCTGTTGGCCCGATTTTGCGACTTCACCCGTGACATAGGCTTTTTGCGAGCGAAACGCCGCGACGCTGACATCAACCTGTGGGCTTTCGATAACCCGCTCCAGCCGCCGGGTGATCTCACTGCGCACCTCTGCCAGCGTTTTCCCGGCTACGTGCAGCTTGCCAACGTAGGGATAAAAGAGAGTGCCATCCGCCCCTACCCAGTTGCCGGTATCGCTGGCGCTACGATATTGCCCGGCAGGCGTGGTGAGCTCCGGGTGATCCCATACGGTGATCATCAGAATGTCACCGGTGCCGATCCGGTACTCCCACTTTTTAAGCTGTTCGTCGAGTCCAGGATTTGCCTGAGATTTCAGGCTGGCTGGACGCAACTGTTCAATCACAGAAGGGGTAAGTGGCCATATTTCGACTTTTTTGCTTATATCGTCGGAGGAATCAACGGTGTGGGCTATCTTTTTCCCATTCGTTTTAAGATGTTGCCCAGGAATATTAACGCAGCCTGTTAACAACCCTGTTGTAATAAGTAAAGTCCATATCCGTATTTTAGCTTTCATTAATAATGACGCCCTGAAATTAATGTTGATACACCCGACAAGCCCGGCATTGCTGATTTGTAATAACTAATTAATATTTATAGATTTATGAGGCATCGAAACGGTATGATCCGTCCGACGAAAGTATGCTGATATTATCTGAAATATAAGCAGTGAGGAAAATCCAATAACCTTCCAGGCATTTTAAACGCTGTGCTACAAAATTAACACAGCGTGTGCGTTCTATTAATGGATAACGGCTTCAGATTCGGAATTCATTAATAAAGCAATACAAATAATTATTACTATTCTTAATGTAATTCATGCGACCGATAATTAGCGGCCACTGCTGGCGGCCAAAAGTACGGTTTGTTACATTTTTTCTCTGACGCGCCAGCAGGCGAAACTTGAGATAGACTGTCGGTTGAGTAATAACTGATGTCGCGTCACAGCAAAGCGTTAAGAACTGGAGAAAAAATGAACAAAGGTAAAGTACTGCTTCTGGGCACATTACTGTCTCTGGCGAGCACAGCATTTATTGCGCCTCTGGCCGTTGCGGCCCCTGGTGGCATCCAGGCCTATGAGGAGCAGGAGTTTATTGCCGATTTCACCAAATACAAAATTGGCGATTTTGCCCCCGCGCAATACCAGACCCCGGAATACACCATTAAACAGTACAATCTGCGTAACTTGCCTGCGCCCGATGCCGGCACGCACTGGACTTACATGGGTGAGAACTACGTACTGATTGGCGATACCGATGGCAAAATCTACAAAGCCTACAACGGTGACATCTTCTACCATCGTTAAGCCCGTGAAAATTCGTCCCTGGCAGGAGAGTGACCGCCCTTTCCTGCGCACGCTCTACCTCCACGCCCGTCGCGCTGCCTGGCCATGGCTTGATGACAGCGCCTGGCGTCTTGAGGATTTCGATGCCGCCACGCTTAATGAGCAGATTTGGGTGGCGATTGACTCGGGTCACCGGGTAGGTTTTGCCTCAGTGGCGGTCAATGACAATTTCCTGCACTGCCTGTTTGTCGATCCCCATTTTCAGGGTCAGGGGGCAGGTAAAGCCTTGCTCGAACACGTTCAGCAAAGGTTTACCAGCACCGGAGCATTGAAATGTCTGGTGAAGAACAGTCGTGCCGTGGAATTTTACCAGCGCCAGGGGTGGCATATTGAAGCGACGGGAGAGTCGCCGGACGGCGAGTATTATCTGATGCACTACAGGCTGCCCGGTTAGGGCAGCCTGCTTATTTTAGACCGCGCGGAACGCGATTTCGCTCGGGATAACGTCACCCTGCCAGTAGAGCTGCGCCGCAACGCGCCCCGCCAGCTGGCGATACATATCCGCAAACTCGCTAGCCGGACGGCTCACGACCGTTGGCTTGCCGCTGTCGAGATCCTCACGCAGCGTGATGTGTAACGGCATCTGTCCCAGCAGTTGAGTGTGATACTGTTCAGCCAGTTTTTCTGCGCCACCGGTCCCGAAGATAGGCTCATGATGCCCGCAGTTGCTGCAGATGTGCATGCTCATGTTCTCAACGATGCCCAGCACCGGCACTTCCACTTTCTCGAACATCACGATGCCTTTTTTAGCATCGATAAGCGCGATGTCCTGCGGTGTGGTCACCACAACCGCCCCGGTGACCGGGATGTTCTGCGCCAGGGTCAACTGAATGTCCCCGGTACCCGGCGGCATATCCAGGACCAGGTAATCCAGATCCGGCCACATGGTCTCTTGTAACATCTGCATCAGGGCTTTACTGGCCATCGGACCGCGCCACACCATGGCGTTGTCGTCAGTTACCAGGTAACCGATAGAGTTTGTCGCCAGCCCGTGCGCCATGATCGGCGCCATATGGGTGCCATCCGGCGACGTTGGGCGCTGGTTTTCTGCTCCCAGCATGTTCGGGATCGATGGGCCATAAATGTCCGCATCCAGGATGCCCACTTTTGCCCCTTCTGCGGCCAGCGCCAGCGCCAGGTTTACCGCGGTAGAGGATTTCCCTACCCCGCCCTTGCCGGAACTAACCGCAATGATATTTTTCACGCCGTTCACGCCCGGATGGTTTTTCACGCGCTTGAGGGTGGCGATGCTGTGCGACAACTTCCAGTCAATCGCTTTTGCGCCAGTAATGCGCAGCAGCTCAGAGCTGGTCTGCTCTTTCAGCGTTTCGAAAGCGCTGCGCCAGATAAATGGCATTTGCAGCTCAATGTGCAGCGTCTCATCCAGCCACGCTACATGGTGCAGCGCTTTCAGCGTGGTGAGATTGTGTTTCAGGGTTGGATGCTGAAAATTTGCCAGCGTCCCGGCGACCATTGCTCGTAAGGCTTCCGGTGATTTGGCCTGGGATTGAGAACTCATCCCGACTCCTTTGTTGTAGTTCTGAAATAGCATGCGTAGAGCCTAAGTTTACCCTACAGGCCACAATTATTCATTTATGGATTGATGCCCTTATTTCTTGGCGTAGTTATTCCCTTTCGGGTAACATCAAACCCCCTTTTCACAGTTAAAAGAAGTAATGCTTACTATGACTCAAGTCGCGAAAAAAATTCTGGTAACGTGCGCACTGCCGTACGCCAACGGCTCCATCCACCTCGGCCACATGCTGGAGCATATCCAGGCTGATGTCTGGGTCCGTTACCAGCGAATGCGCGGCCACGAAGTCAACTTCATCTGTGCAGACGATGCCCACGGCACGCCAATCATGCTGAAAGCGCAGCAGCTTGGCGTCAGCCCGGAGCAGATGATCGGGGAGATGAGTCAGGAACACCAGACCGACTTCGCCGGTTTCGATATCAGCTATGACAACTACCACTCGACGCACAGCGACGAGAACCGTGAGCTGTCAGAGCTTATCTATACCTGTCTGAAAGAGAACGGTTTTATTAAAAACCGCACCATTTCTCAGCTCTACGATCCGGAAAAAGGCATGTTCCTGCCAGACCGTTTCGTGAAAGGCACCTGCCCGAAATGTAAATCGCCGGATCAGTATGGTGATAACTGCGAAGTGTGCGGCGCGACCTACAGCCCGACCGAACTTATCGAGCCGAAATCCGTGGTATCCGGCGCAACGCCTGTCATGCGCGACTCTGAGCACTTCTTCTTTGATCTGCCGTCCTTCAGCGAAATGCTGCAGGCCTGGACCCGCAGCGGCGCGCTGCAGGAGCAGGTGGCGAACAAGATGCAGGAGTGGTTCGAGTCTGGTCTGCAGCAGTGGGATATCTCCCGCGATGCGCCGTACTTTGGCTTTGAGATCCCGAACGCGCCGGGCAAATATTTCTACGTCTGGCTGGATGCGCCAATTGGCTACATGGGCTCCTTCAAGAACCTGTGCGACAAGCGCGGCGATACCACCAGCTTTGAGGAATACTGGAAGAAAGATTCCACCGCCGAGCTCTACCACTTTATCGGCAAAGATATCGTTTACTTCCACAGCCTGTTCTGGCCGGCCATGCTGGAAGGCAGCAACTTCCGCAAGCCGACCAACCTGTTCGTCCACGGCTATGTGACGGTGAACGGCGCGAAGATGTCCAAATCCCGCGGCACCTTTATTAAAGCCAGCACCTGGCTGAACCACTTCGACGCGGACAGCCTGCGCTACTACTACACCGCGAAGCTCTCTTCCCGTATCGACGATATCGACCTGAACCTGGAAGATTTCGTCCAGCGCGTTAACGCGGACATCGTTAACAAGGTGGTGAACCTGGCCTCCCGTAACGCGGGCTTCATTGCTAAGCGTTTCGACGGCGTGCTCTCTGCCGAACTGGCCGATCCTGCGCTGTACAAAACCTTCACCGACGCCGCGGCTGCGATTGGCGAGGCCTGGGAAAGCCGTGAATTCGGTAAAGCCATTCGCGAAATCATGGCGCTGGCTGACGTGGCGAACCGCTACGTTGACGAGCAGGCACCGTGGGTTGTCGCTAAGCAGGAAGGTCGCGATGCGGACCTGCAGGCTATCTGCACCATGGGCCTGAATATGTTCCGCGTGCTGATGACCTGGCTGAAGCCGGTTCTGCCGCAGCTCTCTGCGCGTGCTGAAGCATTCCTGAACACCGAGCTGACCTGGGATGCCATCCATCAGCCGCTGCTCGGCCACAAGGTGAACACCTTCAAGGCGCTCTATAACCGCATCGAAATGAAGCAGGTTGAAGCCCTGGTCGACGCCTCTAAAGAAGAGGTGAAGGCTGCCGCTGCGCCGGTAACCGGCCCGCTGGCCGACGATCCGATTCAGGAGACCATCACCTTTGATGATTTCGCCAAAGTCGACTTGCGCGTCGCGCTGATTGAAAACGCGGAATTCGTCGACGGCTCCGACAAGCTGCTGCGTCTGACGCTGGATCTGGGCGGCGAGAAGCGTAACGTCTTCTCCGGCATCCGCTCTGCCTATCCAGACCCGCAGATGCTGATTGGTCGCCTGACGGTGATGGTGGCTAACCTTGCGCCACGCAAAATGCGCTTCGGCATCTCTGAGGGTATGGTGATGGCCGCAGGCCCTGGCGGGAAAGATATCTTCCTGTTAAGCCCTGACGACGGCGCGAAGCCGGGTCAGCAGGTGAAATAACCCCCTCCCCTTAAAGCGCTGCAGTGGCAGCGCTTTTTTTATAAATTCCGAAATCAAATCCCTTCACCACATTCCCGCTTTGGATATCACGATGACCTGTTAGCATCGTCGCGAAAAAGGGTCTGCTTTAACAAAAGGGAATTTGATGACAGTAAACCGCCTCACCACCGCGCTGGCCGTGATCTTGTTCGCCGCCACGGCTGTGGGCTGCGATAGCACAAGCGAAAACAGCCGCACCTTTACCAACGGCGCAAAAGAGAGTGAGATCACCTTCACTTATTACTATGAAGGGGACACCATCACTCGCCAGGATACCCAGAGTAAAATCACCTACCGATCGATGGGTGCCGCGGATGAAGCGCAGGCGCGCCAGTCCATTGAGACCATGGTGGCCCATTATGCCGGGGTGAAAGGGGCCAAATACAGTGCAGAGTATCAGCCCGACGCCGTACTGCTACGCGTCTCGGTAAACTTTAGCGAGGTCAGCGACCGCGATCTGTGCAGATTACAGGGTAAAGAGGCCGACTGTGAAAAACCGAGCCTTTCAATGGCTGAATCGGCAGAACATCGGCTTGCGCAGGGATTTGTCGAGGTGAAATGAGTACGCGCCCCCGCAGAACGTAGCTGCCGGGGCGGTCACTGGCGTCAGGCTTTGGCGTGCACCCGGTTGGTCAGGCCGCGCAGGAAGTAACGCAAGAACTGATCGCCGCACTCACGGTAGTTCTTGTGGTCCGGCGCGCGCATCATGGCCGTGATTTCCGGCATAGAGACGCGAAACTTCTGCTCGGTCATGATCGCCAGAATATCGTCTGTTTTCAGGGAGAAGGCGATGCGCAGTTTCTTCAGCACCGTGTTATTGTTAACACGACGCTCAAGCGCCAGCTCAGGCGCGGATTCATCTTTGCCACGCTTATCGTAGATCAGCCCGTTCAGGAAGCCAGACAGAATAATGTCCGGGCAACGGACAAAACCCTCTTCGTCCTCTTTGGTCATCCAGGTGTCGAAACCGGCAGAGGTGGACTCCATCTCGGAGAGCGCAAGAATGCGCACCATATCGTTATTGTTCGCTTTCAGGGTGTAGCGCAGGCTACGAAGAATGTCATTACTAAGCATGAGTGCCTTTAACTGTCGATGATGCAATGGCGCGCAGTGTAGCAGTTTTACAGCCCAATCGCCTCTTTCAAACTCTTCAGATAGCGGCGGCTTACCGGCACCGTCTGCCCGGATTTTAAGACCAGCTCCGCCTGACCGTTCTCCTCCAGCCGGATCTCTTCCAGGTGGGCCATGTTAACCAGGTATTGTCGATGGCAGCGCAACAGCGGCGTGCGGCTCTCCAGGGTTCGTAGCGTCAGCTCGGTAAAACCCTCTTTGCCTTCATGGCTGGTCACGAAAACCCCGCTCATTCGACTGCTGACAAAGGCCACGTCATCCATCTGCAGCAGATAAATACGGCTATGGCCCGAACAGGGAATGAACTTCAGGGGCTGCTGATTTTCCGCCAGCAGCGAAACATCCTGCACGCTACGCTCTTGCCGTAAACGGTTAAGGGTCTTTTCCAGCCGCTTCTCTTCGATGGGCTTCAGCAGATAGTCAAACGCATGTTCTTCAAAGGCTTTTACCGCGTACTCATCGTAGGCGGTCAGAAACACGATATAGGGCCGGTGCGCCGGATCGAGCATTCCCACCATCTCCAGACCGCTGATGCGTGGCATCTGAATGTCCAGAAACAGCACATCCGGACGCAGCGTATGGACGGCCCCGATAGCTTCGATGGCGTTGGCGCACTCCCCTACCACCTCGATATCACGCTGTTCCTGCAGGAGCACCCGCAGGTTTTCCCTCGCCAGAGGTTCATCATCAACTATCAGCACGTTCAGCATGTGCGTTCCTCCAGGGGCAGACGTAAGGTAATACGGGTAAAGCAATCCGGTTCACAGGCCACGGTAATGCCACAGCTATCGCCGAAATGGGCACGCAATCGTTTATCGACCAGCCCCATGCCCAGTCCAGTGGATCCGGGTTTTGCGGTATACAAGCCGGCGTTATCTTCAATATCAAGCACCAGATGGTGATTAAACTGGCTGGCGGTAATGGAGATCTCACCGGTGCCCAACAGCTGGGAAGTGCCATGCTTGATGGCGTTCTCGACCAGCGGCTGCAAGGTAAAAGCAGGCAGCTGTTGCCATGAGAGCTTCTCCGGCACGTTCAGCGTCACCTGTAAACGCGCCTGGAAGCGCGCCTTTTCAATTTGCAGATAGGCATTCACATGCTCTATTTCATCTGCCAGGGTGACAATCTCTGACGGCCGCTTCAGGTTCTTACGGAAGAAGGTCGATAAAAATTGCACCAGCTGCGTGGCCTGGTCGCTATCACGGCGGATCACCGCCTTAAGCGTATTGAGGGCATTGAACAGGAAGTGCGGATTCACCTGAGCATGCAGCAGCTTGATCTCCGACTGCGTCAGTAACGCTTTTTGTCGCTCATACTGTCCGGCCAGAATTTGCGCCGAGAGCAGCTGGGCAATCCCCTCCCCCAGCGTGCGGTTGATGGAGCTAAAGAGTCGGTTTTTGGCTTCATAGAGCTTGATAGTGCCCATGACCCGCTGGTTCTCTCCCCGCAGCGGGATCACCAGCGTCGACCCTAGCTTGCACTGGGGATGCAGCGAACAGCGGTACGGCACTTCGTTACCGTCTGCGTAGACTACCTCACCGGTCTCGATGGCGCGAAGCGTATAGCTGGACGAAATCGGTCTGCCCGGCTGGTGATGGTCGTCTCCGATACCGGTAAAGGCCAGCAACTTCTCACGATCGGTGATGGCTACCGCGCTGATATCCAGCTCCTGATGCAGAACCAGCGCCACTTTCATGCTGTTCTCTTCGTTGAATCCCTGGCGCAAAATCCCCTCTGTCGAGGCCGCGACTTTCAGGGCGGTGGCGGAAAATGCCGAGGTATACTTTTCAAACATGGCCCGCTTATCGAGCAAGATACGCATAAACAGCGCGGCACCGACGGTGTTCGTGACCATCATCGGTGCCGCGATGCTGCTCACCAGATGCAGCGCGCTGTCATAGGGGCGGGCAATAAGCAGGATGATCAACATTTGCACCAGTTCGGCCACAAAGGTGATGGCGCCCGCGGTCAAGGGGCTGAAAACTTTGTCCGGACGGCCACGCTTAATCATGTAGCTGTGCACCAGCCCACCCAGCAGCCCCTCAACGATGGTGGAGATCATGCAGCTTAGCGCCGTCATGCCGCCCATGGAGTAGCGGTGCAGCCCACCGGTCAACCCCACCAACCCACCTACAACCGGGCCGCCCAGCAGCCCGCCCATGACCGCGCCAATGGCGCGCGTATTGGCAATGGAGTCTTCAATATGCAGGCCGAACCAGGTGCCGAGAATACAGAAAATAGAGAATACGACGTAGCAGAGGAGTTTATGCGGCAGACGCACGGTGACCTGCATCAGGGGGATAAAGAGGCGCGTTTTGCTCATCAGCCAGGCAATGACCAGGAACACGCACATCTGCTGAAGCAGCAACAACACCAGATTGAATTCGTACATACTTGAAAACCGCAAACCCTAAAAGCGCGTAACATACACCCATAAGCGTTAACTTTCTTTGTAGCAATACTTAATAAACCTCGTTTCGTGGCTGACATCACACCTTTTGCTGAACATATTCTGATCTTCGTATTGTTTGTGCAAAAAAAGGACAATTCTTCCTGGTTCGCGAAACTCGGTCTACAGTTAAGCTGGGAATGCGCAAGCCAGGGGGCTCAGATGGCGCTTTACACGATAGGGGAAGTGGCACTTCTTTGTGACATCAATCCCGTTACGTTACGGGCCTGGCAGCGTCGCTACGGATTACTGAAACCGCAGCGAACCGACGGCGGGCATCGGCTGTTTAACGATGCGGATATCGATCGGATCCGCGAAATTAAAGGCTGGATTGATAACGGCGTGCAGGTCAGCAAGGTGAAAACCCTGCTGAGCGAGCAGAATAATACTGAACAGGACATCTGGCGCGAACAGCAGGAAGTGTTGCTACGCTATTTGCAGTCTGGCCATCTCAACCGCCTGCGTCTCTGGCTTAAGGAACGGGGCAGTGACTATCCCGCACAGACGTTAATTGCCCACCTTTTCATCCCCCTTCGCCGACGTCTGCAATCCCAACAACCAACCCTTCAGGCGTTACTGAGTGCACTGGATGGCGTGCTGATTAATTACATCTGCATCTGTCTGGCGACGGCGCGTAAGAAAAACAGCAAAGACGCGCTCGTCATTGGCTGGAACGTGCATGATACGACCCGTCTGTGGCTGGAAGCCTGGATCGCCGCCCAGCAGGGGTGGCGCGTCGATGTACTGGCCCATTCGCTCGGCCAGTTGCGCCCGGAATTGTTTGACGGCCAGACGCTGCTGGTGTGGTGCGGTGAGTCCCCCACCGAAGCACAGCAGCAGCAACTAACCCAGTGGCAAGAGCACGGATATCCGGTCTTCTCCCTTAATGGCAATTAATGGTTCATTAACAGCCGTGCTTCGCCGTATAATCGCTCTGTTAACAAAAGGAGCACAAGATGAAAGCAACCAAAGTGGCGGTAATCACCCTGTTCGCACTGATGGCCGTAAGCGGTATTGGCGGTGTGATGCTGGCTGGCTATTCCTTTATTGTTCGCGGCGGTGTCGGCTGATCCAGCCTGCCAGCCGTTCAAAGGCGCGGTCTACCACAATGGCCGCCAGCGCCACCAGAGTCGCCCCCTGAATGATATAAGCCGTATTGAATCCGCTTAAGCCGATAATAATCGGCGTTCCCAGTGTGTTCGCCCCCACCGTCGACGCGATAGCCGCCGTACCAATATTGATGATCACCGAGGTGCGGATACCTGCCAGCATCACCGGCGCCGCCAGCGGCAGCTCAATACTGCGCAGTCGCTGCCAGCCGCTCATCCCCATCCCTTCCGCTACGCTGATGGCCGAGGCGGGCACTGCCGCGAGCCCTGCCAGCGTCGCCTGTAAAATCGGCAACACGCCGTAGAGGATCAGGGCGATAATCGCCGGCTGTTGCCCAAATCCCATCACGGGCACCGCAATGGCCAGTACCGCCACCGGCGGGAACGTCTGCCCGATAGCAGCCAGCGTTTCAATTAATGGGCGAAACTCCGCCCCTGCCGGGCGCGTCACCGCAATGCCTGCCCCCACGCCAATCGCCACCGCAATCAGGCTCGATATCCCCACCAGCCAGAAGTGCGCCAGCGTCAGGCTCAGAAAACTCTCTTGCTGATAAACCGGACGAGGCAGTTCAGGAAATAGAGCGCTGAAAAGGGGCGCACTGTGGGGCATGAGCAGCAGCAGCGCCACGAAGAGCAGCACCAGCCACAGCAGCGGGTCACGCATCCACTTCATGCGCGGCCTCCCCGTTCAGCAGATCGCGAAAATGCAGCGTGCCGCAAGGCTGACCCTGGGCGTTGACGACCGGCAACCGCTCGCAGCGGCCAGTGACAAACGCCGACAGGGCATCGCGCAGGCTCATGCTGTCGTGTAAGGGCTCACCCGCCTCCGGGGTCATCTCCCGACGCATCGACTCACCCACCGTTCGCAGGGAGAGCAACCGCACCCCCAGCTCGCTGTGGCCAAAGAACTCACGTACAAAGGGGGTGGCGGGCTGTGTTAACAGCTCCAGCGGCGAGCCTTGCTGCACGACTCTGCCGTTATCCATCAGCACCAGCCTATCCGCCAGCCTCAGGGCCTCGTCAATATCGTGGGTCACCAGAACAATGGTGCGCCCCAGAATGCGGTGAATACGGGTCATCTCCAGCTGCAATGCGCTGCGTGTGACCGGATCCAGCGCCCCGAAGGGTTCATCCATTAATAGCACTTCTGGGTTAGCAGCCAGCGCCCGGGCAACCCCTACGCGCTGCTGCTGCCCGCCAGAAAGCTGATGCGGATAGCGTTCCCGCAGGGAGGGATCCAGACCCAGCAGCGCCATCAGCTCATCGACGCGGTCGTCGATCTGTTGTTTCGACCACTTTTGCAACTGCGGCACGGTGGCAATGTTGCGCGCGACCGTCCAGTGGGGGAACAGCCCGATGGATTGAATGGCGTACCCCATACGCCGACGCAGCTCCAGCACCGGCAGGCTGCGGATCTCTTGCCCGGCGAAGCAGATGCGGCCGCTGTCATGTTCCACCAGCCGATTGATCATTTTCAGGGTGGTAGACTTCCCCGATCCGGAGGTGCCAATCAGCACTGAAAACGCCCCCTCCTCACAGGTGAGGTTCAGGTCGCTGACCGCCGGCTGACCGGCGAATACTTTATTTACATCGTGGAATTCAATCATCGCGACTCCCTTTCAGTAGCGCTATCCACAGGGCGAAGAGAGCGTCAATGACGACTGCCAGCGCAATAACCGGCACCACACCCAACAGCACAAGGTCGAGGGCACTACTCAGCAGCCCCTGGAACACCAGTGCACCAAACCCGCCGGCTCCAATCAGCGCGGCAATCACCGCCATCCCGACCGTCTGCACCGCTACCACCCGTAATGCGCGTAGCAGCACCGGTAGCGCAAGGGGAAGCTGGATCTGCCAGAAGCGCTGACGGGCGTTCATGCCCATCGCATCAGCACTTTCCAGCACGTCGGCAGGCACATGGCTTAACCCCGCCACCATCCCGCGCGCCAGCGGCAGCAAGGCGTAGAGCACCAGGGCAATCAGCGCCGGGGTCAACCCTGTCCCGGCGATACCCAGCGTCGAGAGCCACGGAAAGGCTTTGGTCAGCCCGGCCAGCGGCGCGATCAGCAGGCCAAACAGGGCCACGGAAGGGATAGTCTGGATAACGTTCAACACCGCAAACACCGACCCCTGGCGGGTGGGATGGCGATAACACCACATCCCCAGCGGCACGCCAATGACCAGCGCCGGGGCGAGAGTGCCCAGCAATAGCGTTAGATGCTGCGCCAGCGCGTTATCAAACACCTCCTGCCGATTGGCGTACTCCTTTAGCAACGATAAGCTATTCAGCTCACCGCTAAAGAGCAGGGCTAACGGCAGGATCCAGATTTGCGCATGCAGCAGCCAGCGCCAGACGGGCTGAGTCGAGAGACGACGAATAGCATCGCTGCAGGCCAGCAAGCACAAGGCCAGCCAGAGCCACAGACCGCTGCCAACCGACGTACGAGCCAGCGGACTCTCTGCCGTTACCAGGTGCTTGGCCGCCTGCCCTGCGCTCCAGAAAAGCACAATAAACAGCAGCTCGCATACCAGTAGCGTCAGCATCAGCGCCAGTCGGCCACGCGCCAGCGATAGCCCCGCCAGCAGGCAGAGCGGCGCCAGAAGCAGCCAGGGGGAAAAAGACCAGATTTGCCAGAGCGCACGCCCCTCTCCGGAAACCAGCCGGTTTGGGGCGAAATTGACGAAAGGCAGTGCGGCTGCCGCCACAGCCAGAATGGCCAGCAGCAACAGCACGCGGTTATGACAGGTTATCGGCACAGCAAAGTCCTGTTGCGGTGGGCTATTTCACCAGCCCTTTCGACTTAAGATAATCTGCCGCCACTTTTTTGGCATCCAGCCCCTCTACCGCAATGCTGGCATTCAGCTGCTGTAAGGTTTTCTCATCCAGGCTTTCAAAGACGGGCTTCAGCCATTCGCCGAGCTGCGGATAGGCCTTCAGCACCGCTTCCCGTACCACGGGTGCAGGCGCATAAATAGGCTGAACCCCCTTCGGATCGGTAAGGGTCTGTAGACCCAGCGCCGCGACCGGGCCGTCGGTGCCGTAGGCCATTGCCGCGTTCACTCCGGAAGTCTGCTGCGCCGCCGCTTTAATGGTCACAGCCGTATCGCCACCGGCCAGCGACAATAGCTGGCTCTGGTCGAGCTTGAAACCGTAGGTTTTTTCAAACGCGGGTAACGCATCCGCACGTTCGATAAATTCTGCCGACGCGGCCAGTTTGAATTCGCCTTTCTCTTTCAGATAGCGGCTGAGATCCTCAAGCGTCGTCAGTTTGCCCTTTTCCGCCACGTCTTTGCGCACCGCGATGGTCCAGGTGTTATTGGCCGGGGCCGGGGTTAACCACACCAGCTTGTTCTGTTCGGCGTCGAGTTTTTTAACTTTTTCGTAGCCCTGGCTGGCATTCTTCCATGCGGCATCGTTTTCATCTTTGAAGAAAAACGCCCCGTTGCCAGTATATTCCGGGTAGATATCCAGCTCGCCGGACGTGATGGCACCGCGCACCACCGGGGTGGTGCCAAGCTGAACTTTATTGACTGTTTTTACGCCGTGACTTTCGAGCACCTGCAAAATGATATTGCCGAGCAGCGCCCCCTCAGTATCAATTTTAGAGCCCACTTTCACAGGCTCCGCGGCCTGCAGCGGTAAACTCAACGCCGCCAAAAGTGCCGCTGAGCCTAAAATCCCCTTCGAAATCGTCATACCTCATTCCTCATTTTTTTATCGCCCTTTTCAGAGGCTTGAGTGAAAAGCGTAGTTTAAAATGGCGAAATTAACCGCCAAATTGCGTTATTTGCATCGCGTGAGAGACATCCCCCGCATGGCAGGGGATGTCTGGAGGAAGGGTTACAGCAGTTCGAACTCGCCTTTGTTTACCCGCGCAGAGTCCTGGCCAATAAAGACGTTGAATTTGCCCGGTTCAGCATCGTACTTCATGCGCTGATTCCAGAACTTAAGCGCCTCGATATCGATCGGGAAGTTAACGGTTTTGGTCTCGCCCGGCTTCAGGCTAATCTTCTCAAACCCACGCAGTTGTTTAACCGGGCGGCTGGTTGAGGCGGTAACGTCCTGAATGTACATCTGCAGCACGGTCGCACCTTCACGCTTACCGCTGTTGGTTACCTGCACGCTGGCGGTGACCTTGCCGTCACGCGCCATCGACGGGGAAGACATTTTCACCTCAGAGACGCTAAATGTGGTGTAGCTCAGGCCATAGCCAAAGGGATAAAGCGGGCCATTGGCTTCGTCGAAATAGCGCGAGGTGTATTTGTTTGGCTTATCGGCGTTGTACGGACGGCCGGTGTTGAGGTGGCTGTAGTAAACCGGGATCTGTCCAACCGAACGCGGGAAGGACATCGGCAGCTTACCGGACGGGTTGTAATCGCCAAACAGCACATCGGCAATGGCGTTCCCGCCCTCGGTGCCGGCGAACCAGGTTTCCAGAATGGCGTCCGCCTGCTGATCCTCTTTTACCAGCGCCAGCGGACGGCCATTCATTAGCACCAGCACCAGCGGTTTGCCGGTGGCTTTCAGCGCGGCAATCAGGTCACGCTGACTTTGCGGCAGGGTGATGTCAGTCCGGCTGGAGGCCTCATGGGCCATGCCCTGCGCTTCACCCACCACGGCAACGATGACGTCAGACTGCTTCGCGGTATTCACCGCTTCGTCGATCATCTCTTTTGGCGAACGCGGATCGACCTTCACCGCCTCTTCATACTGATTGAGGAAGGTGACGATGCCCTGATCGTTAGTCACGTTGGCACCTTTGGCATACTTCACGGTGGCGTTGTCGCCCAGCGCATTTTTGATACCCGTCAGCACGGTGACCGACTGGTCCGCCACCCCGGCTGCCGACCAGCTTCCCATCACGTCGCGCTTGCTGTCGGCCAGCGGCCCGATCACCGCCACGGTGCCCGATTTGGCGAGCGGCAGCGTATTGAGACGGTTTTTCAGCAGCACCAGACTTTCGCGGGCGACTTCGCGGGCTTCTTTGCGGTGCAGGCGGCTTTCGGCGTTCGTGTCTACCGGATCAGACTCTTTCGGCCCCAGGTGGCTGTACGGATCGTTAAACAGCCCCATGTCATATTTCACATTCAGAACGTGACGGGTCGCGTCGTCCAGCTCCGCCATGGTGACTTTGCCCGATTTGACCAGACCCGGCAGGTATTTGCTGTAATACTCGTCGCTCATGCTCATGTTAATGCCAGACTTCAGGGCGACGCGCACAGCATCTTCAGGATCGGAGGCGGTGCCGTGCTTGATCAGCTCCTTAATGGCCCCGTGATCGGAAACGGTGATACCCTTGAAGCCCCACTCGTCACGCAGAACCTCTTTCAGCAGCCAGGCATCCGAGGTCGCCGGGGTCCCGTTCAGGGAGTTCAGGGCGACCATTACCGCGCCGCTGCCCGCGTCCAGCCCCGCTTTGTAGGGCGGCATATAGTCGTTAAACAGACGCTGCGGGCTCATGTCGACGGTGTTGTACTCTTTACCACCCTCAACGGCGCCGTAGGCCGCGAAGTGCTTCACGCTGGTCATCACCGAATAGCGATCCGCCGGGCTTTTGCCCTGCATCGCTTCCACCATGGTTTTGCCCAGGGTGGCGGTAAGGTAGGTATCTTCCCCGAAGCCTTCCGAGGCGCGCCCCCAGCGCGGATCGCGAGAGACATCGACCATTGGCGCCCAGGTCATATTCAGGCCGTCGTCGGCTGCTTCATATGCCGAGACGCGCCCCACAGTTTTCACCGCATCGAGGTTAAATGAGGAGGCCAGACCCAGGCTAATCGGGAAGACGGTACGCTGGCCGTGCAGCACGTCATAGGCAAAGAACAATGGGATCTTCAGGCGACTCAACTCCATCACCTGGTCCTGCATTTTGCGGATGTCCTGGCGGGTGACGGTATTGAAAATCGCCCCAACCTGACTCTCTTTGATCATCTCACGGATGGCCTCTTTCGGGTTATCCGGGCCGACGCTGATAAGACGTAACTGACCAATTTTCTCATCGACCGTCATCTTCTTGAGCAGGTCGGTAACAAAGGCGTCACGCGCTTCCGGCGTCAGGGGATGATTGCCAAACAGCTCATCAGCCAGCGCGGGTTGCAGTGCCAGACTTACAGCGACACCTACAGAACATAGCCATTTCATGTCGTTTACTCTCTCATCAATAACCGCCGGATAATCGCGGCCAGACCGTGCGAAAAACGCAGTGTGCCATAAACCCTGCGCCGCTTGCAGGGTTTATTCTCTGATTTTTCTGGTGAATAGAGGTTCGTCTAAAGATTAATCGCGCTATGCTGTAGAGCACGAGTTTGCTTCATCACAAGGAGTGGAAATGTCTTCCGTCAACACGCACGATAACAACGCATTTATCAATGAATTGTCACGACTGGTGGGCGCGTCCCACCTGTTGACCGACGCGGCGAAGACCGCCCGCTATCGTAAAGGGTTCCGTTCCGGCCAGGGCGATGCGCTCGCGGTGGTATTCCCGGGAACCTTGCTGGAACTATGGCGCGTGCTCAGCCTCTGCGTTGAGGCCGATAAAATCATCCTGATGCAGGCAGCCAATACCGGCCTGACCGAAGGTTCTACCCCCAACGGTAACGACTACGACCGCGATATCGTGATCATCAGTACCCTGCGACTGGATAAGCTGCACCTGCTGGACAACGGCGAACAGGTTCTGGCCTATCCGGGCACCACCCTCTACTCACTGGAAAAAGCGCTTAAGCCACTGGGACGCGAGCCGCACTCGGTGATTGGCTCCTCCTGCATTGGGGCCTCGGTAGTGGGTGGTATCTGCAATAACTCCGGTGGCTCACTGGTGCAGCGCGGTCCTGCGTATACCGAGATGTCGCTCTTTGCGCGCATCGATGAAAATGGCAAGCTTCAACTGGTGAACCATCTCGGTATTGAACTGGGCGTTACGCCAGAGCAGATCCTTAGCAAGCTGGACGACGATCGGGTCAAAGATGAGGATGTGCTTCATGACGGGCGCCACGCGCACGATCATGACTACATCAGCCGCGTGCGCGAGATTGATGCCGATACGCCGGCACGTTATAACGCTGACCCGGATCGACTGTTTGAATCCTCCGGCTGTGCGGGCAAACTGGCGGTCTTTGCCGTGCGCCTGGACACCTTTGAAGCCGAGAAAAATCAGCAGGTGTTCTATATTGGCACCAACCAGCCGGAGGTCCTGACCACCCTTCGCCGTCATATCCTTGGCGAGTTCTCTCATCTGCCGGTGGCGGGTGAGTATATGCACCGGGACATTTACGATATTGCTGAGCGTTACGGCAAAGACACGTTCCTGATGATCGACAAACTCGGTACCGACAAGATGCCCTTCTTCTTTACTATGAAGGGGCGTACCGATGCGATGCTGGAGAAAGTCTCGCTCTTTAAACCGCACTTTACCGACCGGTTTATGCAGAAACTGGGCAACGCCTTCCCGGCACACCTGCCCCCACGTATGAAGAGCTGGCGCGATAAGTACGAGCATCACCTGCTACTGAAGATGGCGGGCGACGGTATTGCCGAAGCGCAAAGCTGGTTAAGCGAATATTTCAAAACCGCCGACGGGGATTTCTTCGCCTGTACCCCGGAAGAAGGCAGCAAAGCTTTCTTGCACCGTTTTGCCGCCGCCGGCGCGGCTATCCGTTATCAGGCGGTTCATGCCGATGAAGTTGAAGATATCCTTGCGCTGGATATCGCCCTGCGCCGCAATGATACCGAGTGGTTTGAACAGCTGCCGCCGGAGATCGACAGCCAACTGGTGCATAAGCTCTATTACGGCCACTTTATGTGTTATGTCTTCCACCAGGACTATATCGTCAAAAAAGGGGTGGATGCCCATGCGCTGAAGGAGCAAATGCTGGCGCTATTGCAGGCGCGCGGGGCGCAATATCCTGCGGAGCATAATGTTGGCCACCTCTACGAAGCGCCGGAAGCATTAAAGCAGTTTTATCGCGCAAATGACCCCACCAACAGTATGAACCCCGGCATTGGTAAAACCACTAAGCACAAAAACTGGGCTGAAGGGACTAATCCAGCGGGTGATACTTTGCAAACGACGAAATAGACCAGAAAGGGTCGCAGAAGCATTTGTTAAGCGACATGCAGCAGGACTAAAGTAGCATCACTGTGCCAGAGAAACGTTTCTCTGGCTTTTTGATGAGGAATGGGCAGACCATGTCGGCTGTAGAAATGTTAACCGAAACGGAAGTTGTGGTACGCGATGTGCTGCCCGACGATGCGCATGCCATTGCGGCAATTTACGCCTGGCATGTCCTCAATGGGCGGGCCTCGTTTGAAGAGGTTCCCCCGACGGTAGAAGAGATGCGTCAACGCATCAAGAGCGTGACCGGAGAGGGATTACCCTGGCTGGTTGCCCTCTATCGCGGCATCCTGGTGGGCTACTGCTATGCGACGCTGTACCGTCCCCGCTCCGCCTATCGCTACACCCTTGAAGAGTCGATCTACGTTGATGCCAGCACGCCGGGACGGGGTTTTGGCAGCGCCCTGCTCAGCGCGTTGATTGCACGCAGCGAACAGGGGCCGTGGCGGCAGATGATCGCCATCATCGGCGATGGACCGAATAATACCGGCTCGTTGCGCCTGCATAAAAAGCACGGATTTGAAGTGGCCGGACAGCTCAGGAGCGTGGGTTACAAGAAAGGGGACTGGCGCGATACCCTGATTTTGCAGCGTCCACTCAACGACGGTGACTGGACGCTGCCGGAGTAATTAGTCGTTCTGGGCGGTCTGTTCGCCGGCGAGAGTACCCGCCGCCGCCATCTGGGCCGCTTTTTGCTTTTTATAGCTCAGCGCCGCCGCCGGAACCGGCATCACTTTCCCCGTCTCAATCCAGGTACGCAGACGGCTGGCATCCGCGAAGTGGGTGTATTTGCCGAAAGCATCCATCACCACCAGCGCCACCGGTTTACCCTTGATCACCGTACGCATCACCAGGCAGTGGCCTGCGGCGTTGGTAAAGCCGGTTTTGGTCAACTGAATGTTCCAGTTATCACGGTAGACCAGATGGTTAGTATTGCGGAACGGCAAGGTATAAGCCGGGTTCGCAAAAGTTGCCATCTCTTCTCGGGTAGTGCTCAACTGGCCAATCAGCGGATACTGTTTGCTGGCGATCAACATTTTGGTCAGATCCTGCGCGGTCGAGACGTTATGGATCGACAGGCCTGTCGGCTCTACGAAGCGGGTATGGGTCATGCCCAGCGCTTTCGCCTTAGCGTTCATGGCCTTGATAAAGGCGTTATAGCCGCCCGGATAGTGGTGAGCCAGGCTCGCCGCCGCGCGGTTTTCCGAGGACATCAGTGCCAGCAATAGCATATTTTTACGGCTGATTTCGCTGTTCAGGCGCACGCGGGAGTAGATCCCTTTCATTTCAGGCGTCTGGCTGATATCGACTTTTAGTTTCTCATCCAGCGGCAGTCGTGCGTCCAGCACAACCATCGCGGTCATTAATTTGGTGATGGAAGCGATCGGGCGCACCAGATTTGGGTGGCTGGAGTAGATCACCTTATTGGTGTTCAGATCGACGATCATCGCGCTACCGGAAGCAATTTCCGGTTGGGCTGCCGTCGTCACGGCGGCGGTTTTCGCGAGGGCCGGTGTCGCAACAGGCACGGTCAGCAACAGGGCAAGGCTCAGTATAGAAACGCGGAATTTCAGCATGGGGAGACTTCGAATAATTATTCACGCACGTGATAACGTACACCGCCGATGAAGTGAGGCATCACCGGCTGGCAAACGTCATCATAGCCGCCCGGATGCCTGGCCGCCAGAAGATAATCGTGAACAGATGCTGCATTGCTGGCGATTACACCAGCAATGCAGAGCATTCAGAACAGGCGATACCCATAACCCCAGAGAATAACAGTCAGCGCCAGCAGCGCTTCCAGCACCAGCACGCCGATAGCCAGCGTCGAGCTGGAGAAACTGAGCCCCTCCTCTTTATTGATATTGAGGAAGGTGGGAATGCCGACATACAGTAAATAGCCGGTATAGAACAGCGCAACGGTGCCCACCAGCGCACAGAGCCAGACCAGCGGGTAAATCGCCACAATGCCGCTTAAAAACAGCGGAGTAGCAACATAGCCGGCGAAGATCATACAGAGCGTGAGGGAGGGACGCTGCGGGTGGTTACGCGCCATCCAGTAAATCACGCGCCCCATGATCGCCACACCGGCCAGCATCATGCCGTAAAAGATCACCGCAAGCGCCAGGCCGGTCATCCAGGAGAGTTGTATAACTGTGCCATCACCAAAATCCCAGCCAATCTGCGTGGTACCAATAAACGCGCAAATGACGGGGATCGCCGCCATCAGCAACACATGATGGGTATAGTGATGACTGACGGTTTCGTTTTCACTTCTGATAACGTGCATTTCACGGTCGGGATGGGAAAAAAGTCCCCAGACATGGTTCATAACGCCCCCTTGTTGTCGGCCCGTACAGCGATACTTAAGTATAATCCAGGCATCAGATTATTTTGTGTACAGCATAAAAAATGCCGTTATGGCCAGAGAGGAACTACGCTTATCTTATGGATATCAATGCACTGATAGAACAATACGGATACGCCGCGTTAGTGATAGGCAGCGTGGCAGAAGGGGAAACCATTACGCTTCTGGGCGGCGTGGCCGCGCACCAGGGCCTGTTGAAATTCCCGCTGGTGGTAGCTGCCGTGGCGCTGGGGGGGATGATCGGCGATCAACTGCTCTATTTTCTTGGCGTCCGCTTTGGCCCCGCGCTGTTACGGCGCTTCTCTCGCCATCAGAAAAAAATCCAGCGGGCGCAAAAACTGATTCAGCGCCACCCTTACCTGTTTGTCATCGGCACCCGCTTTATGTATGGCTTTCGCATTATCGGCCCGCTGCTCATCGGGGCCAGCCGTCTTCCGCCCAAAATCTTCCTGCCGCTAAATATCCTCGGCGCCATTGTTTGGGCGCTGATCTTCTCCACCCTGGGTTACGCGGGTGGAGAAGTGATAGGCCCGTGGCTGCATAGCCTTGACCAGCACCTGCGCCACTGGGTATGGCTGATTGGCGTGCTGGTGCTGGTGGTGCTGATACGCCTGTGGTTAAAGCGCCGTGAGAATAAGCGCGATTAACCCCGGCTACGACTGGGGCTTGAACTGCGGATTGGCCAGCATAAAGCCCCCATCAACGATAAACGACTGGCCGGTGGTGTAACTGGCATCGCTATCGCATAGCCAGGCGACCAGACTGGCGATCTCTTTGGTGTGCCCAGGCCGCGCCAGCGGGATTTCGGGCATCGAACCCGGCTTCACTTCGCTGTCATCCATGTCGTTCATCGGCGTGGCAATAGCGCCCGGCGCCACGGCATTGACCAAAATATTGTGGTGGACGAGCTCCAGCGCCATCGATTTGGTTAGCCCGCCGAGGGCGTGTTTAGCCGCCGTGTAAGCGCTGGCCTCCGGTAACGGCGTATGTTCATGCACTGACGTGATGTTCACAATGCGCCCGCCCTGCCCCTGCTTCACCATCTGCTGCGCCGCAATCTGCGAACAGAGAAAGGCCCCGTCCACATCGACGGTGAGGATGCTGCGCCACTCCTCAAATTTCATCTCGAGGAACGGGGCTTTGGTCATCGCCCCGGCGTTATTAACCAGCACATCCAGACGGCCAAAGCGGGCAATCAGCGTCTCGATGGCCTTTGCCCCCTCCGGAAGCGTGCTTAAATCGAGGTGGATGGACTCCGCGCGGCGGCCACGGGCTTCTACCTCCCGGCAGGTCTTCGCTGCCCCCTCTTCGTCCGAATGCCAGGTGACGCCTATATCAAATCCGCGCTCTGCCAGCATCAGTGCCGTGGTTTTACCGATGCCGGAATCGGATGCGGTCACAATCGCGACCCGTTGTGTTGCCGTCATACTCACCTCCTCAAGGACAAAGAGGTAAGTATAGATCCTGACTAAAATCAGGCCGCTTTTGTCATGGTTGCTACACTTAAAGGGAAAATACACAGATGAGGGAACTGACAATGAAAATTTTGCTATGGGTTATTTTAGTTATATTTCTGATTGGGTTACTGGTGGTGACGGGTGTGTTTAAGATGATCTTCTAAGCGATACCCCGGCAGGCTGACCCCTGCCGGGATGTTTCCTGCGTTACTCTTTTAGCGATGCCCCGTTGGTGGCAATCACCTCCTGATACCACCAGAAGCTCTTTTTACGGCTCCGCGCCAGGGTGCCGTTACCCTTGTCGTCACGGTCAACGTAGATAAAGCCATAGCGTTTTGACAGCTCGGCCTTCGAGGCGCTGACCAGATCAATCGGCCCCCAGCTGGTATACCCCATGATCTCGACGCCGTCGTCAATCGCCTCGCGAACCTGCACCAGGTGATCGTTCAGATAACTGATGCGGTAATCATCTTGCACCACGCCGTCGGCATCCGGTTTATCCTTCGCACCAAGTCCATTTTCCACAATAAACAGCGGCTTCTGATAGCGATCCCACAGCACGTTCAGCAGTGTACGCAGGCCAATCGGGTCAATCTGCCAGCCCCATTCTGAGCTGGCCAGGTGCGGATTGGGGACCATGCTCAGGATGTTGCCGCGTGCCTGCTGGTTTAGCGCTTCATCGGTGGTCACACAGCCGGTCATGTAGTAGCTAAAAGAGATAAAATCGACGGTTGATTTCAGCGCCTCGCGATCGGCGTCGGTGATCTCCAACTGGATGCCGTTTTCGCGGAAGAAGCGCAGCATATAGCCCGGATACGCCCCGCGGCACTGTACGTCACCGAAGAACTGCCAGGCGCGGTTCTCCTGCAGCGCTTCCAGCACATCTTCAGGTTTGCAGGTCAGCGGATAGACCAGGCCGCCCAGCAGCATGTTGCCAATTTTCGCCTCCGCAATGATCTCGTGGCAGGCTTTGACCGCCAGTGCGCTGGCCACCAGTTGGTGGTGGATCGCCTGATAGACTTCGCCTTTACTGCTGCTCTCCGGCAGGCCGACGCCGGTCATCGGCGCGTGCAGGGACATGTTGATCTCATTGAACGTGAGCCACAGCTTCACCTTCTCTTTATAGCGTGTAAATACGGTGCGCGCGTACCGTTCAAAAAAGCCGATGGTCTGACGACTGCCCCAGCCGCCGTACTGTTTCACCAGGCCCCAGGGCATTTCGTAGTGGGAGAGCGTCACCAGCGGCGTGATGCCGTGGGCGGCCAGTTCGTCAAAGAGCTTGTCATAAAAGGCCAGCCCGGCTTCGTTTGGCTGCTGCTCGTCACCGTTCGGGAAGATACGCGTCCAGGCAATAGAGACGCGCAGGCAGCTGAAGCCCATTTCGGCAAACAGACTGATATCTTCCGGATAACGGTGATAAAAATCGATCGCCACGTCTTTGATGCCGCTGTCGCCCACAACCCGTTCCACCACCGGGCCAAAGACCCCCTGCGGCTGCACGTCAGAGGTGGATAATCCTTTGCCATCCTCCAGATAAGCCCCTTCTACCTGATTAGCGGCAACCGCGCCGCCCCACAAGAAATCATTCGGAAACGTTTTCATAGGTTCTCCTGTTATTAATGGCTGACGCAGAGTAACGGCGTGCCCGCATTGACGGCAGTGGCCGCCACGGTGGCAACATCCCGGTACTCGTCGCTATTACTGATAATGATAGGGGTCGCCAGATCGTAGCCGGCATCGATAATCGCCTGGCGATCGAACTCCAGTAGCAGATCGCCCGGCTGAACTTTGTCACCCACCTTCACGTGAGCGGTAAAGGGTTTGCCGTCGAGCTTAACGGTGTCGATTCCCACATGAATCAGCACCTCAATGCCGCTGTCGCTCAGCAGGCCGATGGCATGCTTGGTGGCAAACAGCGAGGCCACCTCCCCGGCAAATGGGGCGATGACTTTGTTGTCTGAAGGAATAATTGCCGCCCCGTTGCCCAGCAGCCCGCTGGCAAAGGTGGTATCCGGTACCTGATCCAGAGCCAGTACGGTGCCGGTCATCGGCGACAGCACATCGTTTTCACCCGGGGGCACCGCCACCGGGGTGGATTCCGCTGCCCGGCCCGGCATCCCGGCCACCAGCGTCATGACGCAGCTCAACACCAGTGCCACCAGCGTACCGATAATACCGCCCCACAGGGTGGCATCCACGCCGCCTGGCGGGATCATCTGCGCCACGGTAAAGATATTGGCAAAGCCAAAGGAGTAGACGTGAGTATCGCTGAAACCCACAATCGCGCCGCCGATAGCCCCCGCCACACAACCAAAGATAAACGGACGGCGCAGCGGCAAGTTCACGCCATAGACCGCCGGTTCAGTGATGCCAAAAATCCCTGCGGTGACGGACGAACCGGCCAACATTTTCTGACGGCTATCACGGGTACGCAGGAAGATACCCAGCGCGGCGCCTACCTGGCCAAACACCGCCGGCAGCAACATCGGCAGCATAGAGTCATGCCCCAGTACCGCAAGGTTGTTAATCATCAGCGGCACCAGCCCCCAGTGCAGGCCGAAGATCACGCAGACCTGCCAGAGCGCCCCCATTGCCGCCCCTGCCAGCCACGGCGCCAGCACGTAGATCCACTGGTACCCGTTTGCCAGCATCTGGCTAAGCCAGGTGGCAATCGGCCCAATGACCAGGAAGGTCAGCGGCACGGTCACGCCCAGACAGATGAGCGGGGTAAAGAAGTTTTTCATCGAAGAGGGCAGGCGTTTTACGCTCTGCTTCTCCAGCCAGCAGCTGACCCAGGCAGCGAGTATGATCGGAATCACCGATGAACTGTAGTTGAACCAGGTGACAGGGATCCCGAGGAAAGCGTCTTCCATCGCTCCTGCCTGCTGGCTGGCCTCAAAGGCCTGAATCATCATCGGATGGGTTAATGCCCCCCCGATGACCATGGTGATGAAGGGATTACCGCCAAATTTCTTACCGGCGGTGTAACCCAGCACCAGTGGGAAAAAGAAGAAGAGCGCATCGCTCGCCGCAAACCAGATTTTGTAGGTGCCACTGTCGGTGGTCAGCCAGCCGCAGACTACTGCCAGCGCCAACAGCCCTTTTAAAATACCGGAGGCGGCCAGAATGCCGATAAAGGGAGTAAAGATGCCCGAAACGATGTCGATCAAACGGCCAAGCAGATTACCTTTGTCGCCCGCCTCTTCCGTCACCGGCGTATCATCGGTGAGCCCGGCTTCATGACGAACGGCTTTCCACACATCGTTAACGTGGTTGCCGATCACCACCTGAAACTGGCCGCCGCTTTCGACAACCATAATCACGCCCGGATTTTTCTTCAGCCCCTCAGCATCCGCCTTTTGGCTCTCTTTCAGTTTAAAGCGAAGCCGGGTGGCGCAATGCACCAGACTGACAATGTTCTCCTTGCCCCCGACGTGGGCGAGAATATCCTTTGCCAATGCTTGATATTCCATCTCGATTTCCTTCTTCAATGCCCGCAGGCACCCGTTGACTGAGACTAAAAATAAAAAAACCCGAGAACGACCCCCATCAGGGGGCCGCGCTCAGGTTTTGCCTGCGTAATGCAGTAACAATCCAGTTGTTGAGGCTTAACGCCCCTCTTTTCTTACCCGCTCAATATGGATAGCGAGGAACATAATCTCTTCGGTTGTCAGCTCGCGCTGATAACTTTTTTGCAGATGCTGTGCGATCTTCTCGGCGCATTTCCACGCCTTCGCATAGTTATCTTTCACCGCGGTATGCAGCGAGACGTCGTCATCTTCCACGACGGTTCGCGTCAGCATGCGCTGGGCGAAGAACTTCAGGTGGGTGACGAAGCGCTGATAACTGAGCGACTCCTCGTCATACTCCAGCTGCAGTTGATACTTCACTAGCTGCAGAATTTCCTGCATCACGCGCGTAACGTGCATCACCTCCGGCATTTCGCTATTCAACTGGGCGGTCACCAGATGCAGCGCGATAAAGCCGGCCTCATCTTCGGCTAAGGCGACGTCGAGCCTTCTGGCGATAATGGCCCGGGCTTCCTGCCCCAGTTCAAACTCTTTTGGATAAAGGCGTTTGATCTCCCACAGCAGCACGTTTTTAATCGCCAGCCCCTTCTTCTGCCGCTCAATGGCGAAGTAGCAGTGGTCGGTCAGGGTGATGTATAAACTCTCCTGCAATTTACCCAGTCGCTGCGCCGCCAGCCCGATAATGCGGTCACAGGTGGTCATCACCTCCAGAGGGATCTGACTGAGAAGCTCCCCGAGGCGATGCACCAGTTCGTCACTTTGCAGTGCGAACACCTTTTCCACTTTCTCTTTATCCAGGTTCTCACCCACGCGCTTTTGAAAGGCCAGCCCACGACCCATCACGACCTGTTCGCGCCCGTGTTCATCCTGAACAACCACCACATTATTATTAAGAATTTTGGAGATGATCATCGGAACCCCAAAAACAAAAAAACCTGACCTCCGGCGGAAGCCAGAAATCAGGTTTTGCCTGCCGCAGCAGTAACAATCCAGTTCAGGTACTCTATCACTTTCATTCGTAGCCTCAATCCGCCACGAACAGAAACGTGATGGAGATCGCTCTCGGCCATTGTACAGCCAGCAGGCGATTTGCGTACCAAAGGCCCTTAATGCTGGGCGAAAGAGGCATCTAAAAGCACGGAGCCTGCACGAGCGGGTATTATTTTGCCTGGATGACGCGCGCAATCTCTGCTGAGGTTTGCAGCGTGCGGATCTCCTGAAATAACGACAGCGCCTCGTCATACTCTTTGCGCAGATAACTGAGCCACTGTTTAATGCGCGCCACATGATACAACCCGGTATCACCCTGCTTTTCCAGACGACTGTATTTTTGCAGCAAGGTCACCACCTCCGCCCAGGGCATGCGCGGCGCGTTATATTTTATGACCCGGCTCAGATTGGGCACGTTCAGGGCGCCACGGCCAATCATGACCGAATCACAGCCGGTAGCGGCCATACAGGCCTGGGCACTTTCGTAATCCCAGATCTCACCGTTGGCAATAACCGGAATCGACAGGCGTTTACGGATCTCGCCGATGGCCTGCCAGTTAATGCGTTCCGCCTTGTAGCCATCTTCTTTAGTACGCCCGTGAACCACCATCTCGCTGGCCCCCGCCTGCTGCACAGCATCGGCAATCTCAAACTGGCGATCGCTGCTGTCCCATCCCAACCGCACTTTTACCGTCACCGGCAGGTGCGCGGGTACCGCTTCGCGCATCGCCTTTGCGCCACGGTAGATAAGTTCAGGATCTTTTAATAGCGTGGCCCCGCCGCCGCTGCCGTTAACCAGCTTTGAAGGGCAGCCGCAGTTGAGATCTACGCCATACGACCCCAGCTCCACCGCCCGGGCGGCGTTTTCTGCCAGCCACTCGGGATATTGCCCCAGCAACTGTACCCTTACCAGGGTACCCGTAGAGGTGCGGCTCTGGTTGTGGAGTTCAGGGCAGAGTCTGTAAAACGACTTTACTGGCAGCAACATATCGACCACGCGCAGAAATTCGGTGATGCAGAGATCGTAATCGTTAACCTCGGTCAGCAGCTCGCGCACCAGTGAGTCGAGCACGCCTTCCATCGGCGCCAGTAATACACGCATTGTTCGTACCTGTGAAAAAAGACGCGCTATAGTAGCCGCTCTCCCGGTATGTGGAAAGCCCGGCGCTTACTCAGGCACCGTCTCTTCCGGGCGCAGCGTCAGCACTTCAAAACCCTCCGCCGTGACGGCGATGGTATGTTCCCACTGGGCCGAGAGTTTTTTGTCGCGGGTCACTACCGTCCAGCCATCTTTTTTGGTCTTGATACGGCTGTCGCCCTGGTTGATCATCGGCTCGATGGTAAAGACCATCCCTTCTTTGAGCACAGCGCCTTCACCGGGCTTTCCATAGTGCAAGACCTGCGGCTCTTCGTGCATCTCTTTGCCGATACCGTGTCCACAATATTCCCGCACCACGCTGTAGCCGTTGCTCTCAACATAAGACTGAATCGCATGGCCAATGTCCCCCAGCGTCGCGCCCGGCTTCACGGCCTTAATCCCTCTCCACATCGCCTCGTACGTTTTATTAACCAGTCGACGGGCCAGCGGCGAGACGTCGCCAATGAGATACATTTTACTGGAGTCGGCAATCATGCCCGCTTTTTCGAGCGTGATGTCGACATTGACGATGGACCCGGACTTCAGGTGCTCGGACGATTTCGGGATACCGTGGCAGACCACGTCATTCACCGAGGTGTTAAGCACATACGGGAAATCGTACTGCCCTTTACTGGCCGGACGGGCCTGGAGTTGATTAACAATAAAGGCTTCCACCCGGTCGTTGATCTCCATGGTGGTGACGCCTGGCTTAATAAAGTCGTCCAGCATGGTAAAGACCGAGGCCAGCAGTTCGCCCGCATGACGCTGGCGCGCCAGCTCATCTGCGCTTTTAATGAGAATTGATGGCATTGATCACCTCCAGTAAACGGTCGGAGCCGGATTTCAGCATCATCATCTTGATCTGCTGATGATTAAGTTCAGGGTAGAGCTCACTCATCATACCGAGGCGGATCCAGTATTCGGCCTGAGCATTGACCGAACGTGACATGGCTTTGCTGGCATCACGAATGTCGTCATGCAGCAGGTCGGAAATTTTTACGATACCCATTTATATACTCCGTAATGATTCATATATAAATCGTATATCGTCAGTGAAGGCTTGTCACCCGTGTTTGTGGAAATGCCCGACGTTCCAAAAAGCAATGTCTGGTATGCTCAAATTTCATGATGTGATCCGTAGCACGTTTCCGGGTTTAATTGTATGATGAATGCGTTTCTTCAAGGGCTTTCACCATGAACAAATCATTGAATAACGTCTGGCAGTATCTGCGCGCGTTCATATTTATCTATCTCTGCCTCTACGTGGGTAACTTCCTGGCATCGCTGCTGCCGATCACTATTCCGGGCAGCATCATTGGCATGCTGATCCTCTTTGTCTTACTGGCGCTGCAGATCATTCCGGCGAAGTGGGTTAAACCGGGATGCTCGGTGCTGATTCGCTATATGGCGCTGCTGTTTGTCCCCATCGGCGTGGGGGTGATGCAATATTACGACCTGCTAAAAGCCCAGTATGGTCCGATCGTTGTTTCCTGTTTTATCAGCACTCTGGTGGTCTTCCTGGTGGTGAGCTGGAGTTCACACCTGGTTCATGGTGAGCGCAAAGTAATTGGCGAGAAGGAGAGTAAGAAATGATGGCAAATATCTGGTGGTCATTGCCGTTAACCCTGGCCGTCTTCTTCGCCGCGCGTAAGCTCGCCATGCGTTTTAAGATGCCGCTGCTCAATCCGTTACTGGTGGCGATGGTGGTTATCATCCCTTTCCTGCTGGTGACCGGTATCTCGTATGAGCACTATTTTGCTGGCAGTAAAGTGCTCAACGATCTCCTGCAGCCTGCGGTCGTGGCGCTGGCTTTCCCGCTGTATGAACAGCTGCATCAAATCCGTGCGCGCTGGAAATCCATCATCACTATCTGCCTGGTGGGCAGCGTGGTGGCGATGATCACCGGTACCTCGGTTGCACTGCTGATGGGGGCATCACCGCAAATCGCCGCCTCTATTTTACCGAAATCGGTCACCACCCCCATTGCGATGGCGGTGGGCGGAAGCATTGGCGGTATCCCGGCCATTAGCGCCGTTTGCGTGATTTTTGTCGGCATCCTCGGGGCCGTGTTTGGTCACACGCTGCTGAACCTGATGCGTATTCGGACCAAAGCAGCCCGCGGCTTAGCGATGGGAACCGCGTCGCATGCCCTTGGCACTGCGCGCTGTGCCGAGCTGGATTATCAGGAAGGGGCATTCAGTTCGCTGGCGCTGGTGATTTGCGGGATCATGACCTCGCTTCTCGCGCCGTTCCTGTTCCCGGTGATTTTGGCGGTAATGGGCTAAAATTTGCGACGCGTCGCGCATTTTTCATTTCTGTTTCATAAGTTGCACACATAATGAGATCACTGTCACATATAAACCGGTTGCGGCTCCGTACACTACCGATCCATTAATCCTTATGAGGCAATGCCATGCACCCACGTTTTCAATCAGCTTTTGCCCAGCTTGCAGAGAATTTGCAATCAGCCCTGGCCCCGATTCTGGCAGATGCGCACTTCCCCGCCCTGCTGACGGCTGAACAGGTCACCGCACTGAAACGGGCAACCGATCTGGATGACGACGCGCTGGCCTTTGCGCTACTGCCGCTGGCCGCCGCCTGCGCACGCGCTGACCTTTCGCACTTTAACGTCGGTGCCATTGCGCGCGGCGTGAGCGGCACCTGGTATTTTGGCGGCAATATGGAGTTTCTGGGCTCCACCATGCAGCAGACGGTGCACGCCGAGCAGAGCGCTATCAGCCATGCCTGGCTGCGCGGTGAAAAAGGGTTGAGCGCCATCACCGTAAATTACACGCCTTGCGGCCACTGTCGTCAGTTTATGAATGAGCTGAATAGCGGCTTAGAGCTGCGCATTAACCTGCCGGGTCGCGCCCCACATACGCTGGCCGATTACCTGCCAGATGCTTTTGGTCCAAAAGATCTGGAGATCAAAACTCTCCTGATGGATGAGCAGAATCAGGGGTTCGCTCTGAGTGGCGACGCCTTAACTCAGGCCGCCATCGCCGCCGCCAACCACTCCCACGCCCCTTATAGTAACGCCCCGAGCGGTGTGGCCCTGGAGTGCCGGGACGGTACGATCTTCACGGGCAGCTATGCTGAAAATGCGGCATTCAACCCGACCCTGCCCCCATTGCAGGGTGCTCTGAATCTGCTGAGTCTGAATGGCTATGATTATCCGGACATTCAGCGCGCCATGCTGGCTGAAAAGGCTGATGCGTCGCTCATTCAGTGGGATGCTACGGTGGCAACCCTGAAGGCGCTGGGCTGCCAGAATATTGACCGCAGCTTGCTGGCCTGATCCGCTCCGCGGGCAGAAATGCCCGCGTATCTGGTGAAAATCCCCCCAATTAAACCGCCGTTTCTTGCGCTTACCAGACGGGTAAAGTAGCCTGAGTGAAATTTCACCCACGACACGAGTCATCTCCATGTTTAAGCGCGTTTTTTACAGCCTCTTTGTCCTGACTGGCATCGTGCTGTTGACTGCGCTTGGCCTCGACCGCTGGATGAGCTGGAAAACCGCCCCTTACATCTTCGACGACCTGCAAGACTTGCCTTACCGTCAGGTGGGCGTGGTGCTGGGTACCGCCAAGTATTACCGCACCGGGGTGATCAATCAGTATTACCGCTACCGTATTCAGGGGGCGCTGAATGCCTATAACAGCGGCAAGGTAAACTACCTGCTGCTGAGCGGCGATAATGCGCTCCAGAGCTATAACGAGCCGGTCACGATGCGTAAAGATCTGATTGCCGCCGGGGTCGATCCCGCGGATATCGTGCTCGACTATGCTGGTTTTCGTACCCTGGACTCGATTGTGCGCACCCGTAAGGTCTTTGATACCAACGACTTTATCATTATCACCCAGCGCTTCCATTGCGAACGCGCGCTGTTTATCGCGCTGCATATGGGCATTCAGGCCCAGTGCTACGCGGTCCCGTCCCCGAAAGATATGCTCACCGTACGGGTACGCGAATTTGGCGCACGTCTGGGTGCGATGGCCGATCTCTACCTCTTCAAACGTGAACCGCGCTTTTTAGGCCCACTGGTGCCGATCCCCACCCAACACGAAGTGCCGGAAGATGCGCAGGGTTACCCGGCAGTCACGCCGGAACAGCTACTGGATTTTCAGAAAAAAGAGAAAAAGTAGCCGTTTTATTTACGGCGAAAATGAGACGGCAAGTCTGAACGTTGCACAAAGAGCCCGCTATTGGACTGACTCCCTATCGCGGGCTTTTTCATGGATACGTGCAGCCAGAGATCCTCGAACTGATGTCTGCAATGAGCGAAAAGCGGACCTTATAGTCTGGCAGGCTGGTTTAACAAACGTGGAGACGCGCTCATACGCATCTCGGTTGAGCACATGAAATCGCCATTTCCAGGAGCTTTCTCTTACCACGTGATCTCATTAAGATATCCCTATTGTCAGTAATGGGAATGACTTTAGTGCCATCACAACGTATTACAACCTTTTGGTTGCTCGTTCCGTTTCTACTGGCAGCCTGTGCCGGAAGCCACAAAAATGCGCCCTTCCCGCCGGATATAAGCCAGGCAGACTTAGTTAAAATTGATGCCTATGGTGAACAAGTGCGGCAGGCCATATCAGAACAAATGCCTGATAATGATACCTGGTCGGGGAAGGAGTGTACTGTCATGATTTCCATTCTGCCGGACGGCATGTTGGTGAAGGTAGAGGCCGAAAAAGGCGACCCTGAACTCTGTCAGGCTGCGGTTTCTGCTGTAGCCCGTGCTAAAATCCCGCCTGCGCCGGATGCAAAAACCGGGGAAATATTTAAAAAAGCCTATCTGGATTTTGCTATGTAACCCCTCTTCCACTTGAAAACGCGGTAGATTATCTTTTACGCGTTATGTTGGTCTTATTTTATTTCAAGCGTTAAGAGTTTGAAAATTATGCTTGTGTCAAGGCCGCTATTTTTGGCGGCTTACGCTGGTGCAATCTTCAAACTACCATGCCTATTTCGCCTCTCACAGGGAACGTCCATGATGTATTCTGGTCGTCTTTTAGCGCTTTCACTCGTTCTACCCTTAGTCTTGGCAGCCTGCTCCAGTTCTCGTACCAGCGTCGAAAAAAACGCCCGGCATATGGCTTACCAGATGCAACAGATACACTTTGATGCCAATACGCAACCGTTAACAGCAGATAACACCCGTCTGATGACACAGTTTCTCAGCCAGTTTTATGAGTTAGGGAAAGAGGACAGGGCTGCTGGCCTGTCCATCATTCAGGCGCAGCAAAGAGTTGACAGTTTCACCAGGGATAAAGGGCCTTTTTCACCTGAGAACCAAAAAACCATGATCATAAACCGGGAATATGATGCAGACCAGCCAGACAAGCGAGGCGATATCATGAAAAATAACGCTATTCAAACATACTGGGATGGATATAACGGTCGTCCTTGAGGCTGACATGGCCAGTTGAGAGACTGCTCTATTTTATTACTTAGCTGCCCGTCGAAAGGCTCGGAAACGGTTCATTGTTGTAGCCCGGATCATGCCCCTCAGCTAAAAATGACCGCTTACTGGCTGGCAATACGGGCAGCAATACGTGCAGGCAGTGGATGGATCCGAAGAAGGACGCTTAGGGCTGTTCATTACACTCTTCTTTAGCCGACACAGGCACAAAGCGGTCATGCTCCATGAGATAAAGATCCGCTTTGAGCGAGAAGCGGACCTTGAATGCAGAAGAACAGCAAGGCACGTCCTTCTTCTTAATACGGACTTGCCTAAAGCTGCGTAATTACCGAGCTACCCTATTCTGCGAAAATATAGCTGCTATTCAGAATCGCTGGCATAAGTCTAATCCGCTGCTCACGGAGGCTGAAAAGCCGTTCTTCTGATGCACTCTCCATAAAGGCGTAGGCATCGCTTCCCAGAACGAGCCGCGACTGAGATGCCAAACGGCGCCACTTCTTTGGAAAGTGACTCTATTCTGCGATGGCGTCCAGGCCAGTGCCATCAGGAAGATGTTGCAGCAAATGATTGAAAAATTGGTCAGGCCGGAATAAAGACCGCCTCCCGGTAAGTAATACCGCGAGGCGAGCACGGAGATGCAGGGTTCAGGCTTCGCTCTGGCAGGGTTCAGCCACTGTAACCGACCTTCTGAGCTTCTCAGACAGCTGCAGGCTGACCAGCGCCAGAACAATGAAGGCCCCTGATATAGCGGCCAGTCCGTAAAATCCCGCGACCGGATAAATCCAGGAAGCTACTGCCGAGCCAAAGCCTATCCCCCCGAACATAAAGGCGCTGGTCAGCGCCAGCGCAATGCCACGATGCCGGACAGATGACAGCTCGACGATCCTGCGCTGCTGGCTGGGCCAGAGTAGATCTGTAGCAAACGCCCATAAAACCAGCATTATCAACAGTACGAGCAGCACTTTAGGCAGCATGGCAATCAGCGCCGTATCAACGATGAGCAGCGTCATGCCCGTCATCAGCAACTTTTCAGAACTAAAGCGTGTTGCCGCGCGGGTAACCCAGAGATTGCCCAGCACGCCGGCAATCCCCAGTACAGTCAGCGCTGCGGAGACCGCATGTGTGCCGCCGGTGTAGGTATCGCGGATCAACGGAGCGATGAAGGAGTAAAAACTGTAAACACCGGAGGTGATAAAAAACACGACCAGAAAGGCCGTCAGGTACTTTCCCTCAGCCAGCACGCCCGCCATCTCGGTGAGCCGGATGCGCGTTCCTGCACTTTCATTCGGCACCGTCAGCAGAATGTTGAGCCCGCTCAAGAGACTCACCAGGCCGACCAGCGCAAACAGCGCTTTTGCGCCCCACAGGCTGGCAACCCATGCGGCGAGCGGAATTCCGGCAAGGCTTGCCATCGATACCCCGAGCAGCACCATGCCGATAGCCCGGCCTCGCTGCTGCTCAAGCACCAGTTCGGAACCCAGCGCAACCAGCACCGGACCGATGAACCCCGCGCCGGCCCCCATCAGGATGCGCGAGGCAACCAGCGTGCTGTAGCCCGGGGACAGTGCAAAAGCAAAAGCGCCCAGGCCAAACAGCCCAATGCCCGTGAGCACGAGCTGGCGGCGGTGCAGGTGACCAAACAGCACCTGAACCAGCGGGGCAGCCAGCGCAAAGGTAAGGCCGAAAATACTGATTAAGCGAGCACTCTGCGCATCAGTCAGCTGCCAGGCAGCGGAAATAGCAGGCAGGCTGCCGGCAACGGACAGCGCACCGGTAGCCTGTACAAAGTAAGCGATGCTCAGCGCGCGCAAGGCACGGCGCTGGGAAGTAGTAATGAAAGCGTTCATTATTCAACTCCTGCATAAAAAACAGGGGCCGGGGCCCCTGTAACGTTTACTGGACCGGGATTGGGTTATCCGCCAGGGACTGGTTGAACTGGTTCACCAGGGTATGTTCGTCTGCGCCTGGGTTATCGCGTACAGGCAATACACGATCAACGATGGCTTCAATGGTGTCGGTGCCAAGCTTGTCAAACGTCTCGCTGATAAATGCATCCAGTGGCATGGCACGCGGGTCGCCACTCTTGTAAATCAGATCCGTATCAACCCATGGAGGAGAGATCTCGATAACCTGTACGCCAGTGTCACGCAGCAGGAAACGCTGTGACAGGGTATAGGAGTGAATTGCAGCTTTGGTGGCCGAGTAAAGTGCGTTGGTCGCCAGCGGCAGGAAGGCCAGCACAGAACTGTTGTTGATCAGCACCGCGTCCGGCTGCTGCTTAAGGTGCTCAATAAACGCCGCGCTGACGCGCACCGGCCCCAAAATATTCGTGTTTAGCAGCGTCACCGCCTGCGCATCATCCAGCTCACCCGCCGCATTATCAAACGGCATGATCCCGGCGTTATTAATCACCACGTTCAGTGCCGGATAGCGTTCCAGCACGCTCTGTGCGGCGGCATGGATACTGTCGGCGCGCGTCACGTCCAGCACCACATAATCCATGCCCGGGCTCGCGGCGATAACCTCCTTCAGCAGCGCTTCGCGACGTCCGGAGATGATCACCTGGTTACCCAGTTGATGGAATTTTTCTGCCATTGCGCGGCCAATACCAGAAGTGCCGCCGGTGATGAAGATAGTGTTGTTGGTCAGTTTCATGGTCTTACTCCTTTACGGGATAGTTTTAAGGTTGTGAGGTTGAAAAAAGTCGATCAGTGTACGGACAGGGGCTGATAGCGTTCAGCCGGTGCGTCGCTTCCCAGGTGCGGCATCATGGCCTGACGCGCTTGTTCGTAGCGGGTCCAGAACGCCTCATCCTGCAGGGAGGGGATGGTAATGAGTTCGCCGCGGGCAAATCCGGTGAGGGCAGCATCTACCATATCCTGAGCACTCATGACGATGCCCGGGTCGAGCTGTTCAACCGGCAGACCACCGTTGTCCCAGAACGGCGTGGCGGTGGCACCGGGCAGTACGGCCTGCACCTGAATGCCCTTACTGGCCAGTTCGTGATGAAGCGACTGGCTGAATGCCAGGACGTAAGCCTTGCTGCCACCGTAAACGCCGTTCAGCAGCTCAGGGGCAATGCTGACGATAGAGGCGATGTTGATGATGGCGCCGCGACCCCGAGCAACCATGCCAGGCACTACCGCGTAGGTCAGGCGGGTCAGAGCGGTGACGTTGAGGTTAATCATGGCTGTCATATCTTCTACACCACTCTGTAGCAGCGGGGTGTGCGTGCCGATACCGGCGTTATTCACCAGCAGCGTAATGCTCGCGTCCTGACGCAGCTTTTCTTCCAGCGCTTTCAACTGGGTGGCATCTGCCAGGTCCGCTGCAACCACTTCCACGCTGCGACCGCTGTCGGTGGTGATGTGTTCAGCCAGTTGGTTCAGGCGGTTGTGATTGCGTGCCACGATGATGAGGTCATAGCCCATGCGTGCCAGGCGACCGGCATACAGTGCACCCATGCCGGTTGAGGCGCCGGTGACGACGGCGGTCCCGCGGTCGGTCTGTTTGTGCTGCGTCATGATGTTCACCTTGTCATTTATCGGGTTGGTGAATTCATAGTACGCAGTCATGCAACGGGGCGGCTGACGAGAAAGGTTGTGATTTGGGACATCATGATGACCGGATGTCGGTCATCACGAGTGATGAGGGAGAGACGTCAGAAAAAAGAGAACGGTCAGGCTTTGCCGGTGCGCAACGACTGGGGCGGGATGCCATATCCGCGGATAAAGACTTCTCGCATATGACGACGGTCGCGGAATCCGGACTCTCGCGCAATCACCTCCATCGACAGCCTGCTCTGCTCGATCAGCAGCCGGGCATTTTCCAGCCGTAGCCCTTCAATGGCTTTGGCAGGAGATTTACCCGTTTCAGAACGGAACAGGCGGCTGAGTTGCCGGGCGCTGACGTGGACCGCGTCAGCTATGTCTTCGATGGTCAGCGCTTTGCTGAGGTTGTTACGCGCATATTCAAGAGCAGACTGCAGTCGGTCGCTGCGTGGGGAGAGCATCAGCATTTCCGAGTGCTGCGTCTGTCCGCCGGAGCGGCGGTGGTGCATGACCAGCAGGTGCGCCACGGAGCGGGCCACCTCGGCACCGAGGTCTTTCTCAACCATGCCCAGCGCCATATCAAGTCCGGCAGTAAGTCCCGCAGAGGTCCAGACGTGATCGTCAATTATAAAGATTCGGTCTTCTTCAACGCGCGTGGTGGGGTTCAGAGCTTTCAGACTCTGCGCGTGTACCCAGTGCGTCGTGGCGCGCCGCTCAGATAACAGACCGGCCTGTCCCAGCACGAACGCCCCGGTACAGATACCCGCCACCCGTCGTGCTCGGGAAGCATAGGTCTTCAGGAAATCAACGATGCCCGGCGAGGCAGGTAACTCCAGCGGCGTAAGCACGCCCGCGATAAGCCAGGTATCGACTTCAGTGTCCGCAGCAATCGGCTGGCTGTCCACACCAAAACCGTAAGATGACTTAACGGATCCGCCGCGCTCTGAATAAACCGTACAGTCATAAAACGGTTCGCCGACTACCTGATTGGCAAATTCAAAGATACTTAGCGTGGATAATCCCAGAATCTGGAAATGATCGGAAATCAGTAAGCCTACCCGGTGCATCATTGTCTCCTCTAATAATCCGGCGCCGTTTACATCGCTTTAGCCGGTCTGACTGCAAGCAGGGTGAACACAGACAATAACCTGTTTTTGTCCACTGGCATTACCGTCATAAAAAATAAAAGGCATCTCAACCCTTCATGGTGATCTTCACTCATCGAGTGAAAGTGTTTGCTGCGCTCACGTCTTTTTCGGCTGAACGCAGGTAACTATTATTCATTTCACACAAGGCAGCAAATAAATGCGCTGCCCTGAAACTGAAACGTAATATCTCACAAACTTTATTGAGGTCACTAAAATGAAAACTGTTAAAACCGCTCTGATGATTGCCGTCCTGTCTGCCGTTTCATTCGCAAGCTTCGCCCAAAGTATTACGGCTACGGCCTCAACGCTGGATGATGCGGAAGCGCAAATTGCTCAGCAGGCGCAGAAGGCTGGCGCTCAGTATAAAATTACTGAAAGCTATTCCGGTAATCAGGTCCACATGACCGCCCGTCTGATTAAATAATACCGTGCAAAAAAGGCCATTTACATAAATGGCCTTCTTTATTTTTTTGCACCTACATTGCCCTCCCTGCTCAAGCTCTATCTCTCCCACTGGCAACTTCACACCCACCTAAAAATCTACTCAACCATCTGAAAGTAAGCATTTTATCTCAACTTATTCTGTTTTTTTTCGTCATCCTGCCTGTCGTAATGTTTAGGTCAGTGCTACGAAAATTCATTCATGAATGAAAAAATAAGGGGGCTTTCTATTCGACTTTCACTCAGAGAGTGAAGGTCTTAACGAGTTCCGTCTCTTTTTGTGCTTCTTGTAAGGAAATAATATCACACTCATACAAGGCGGAAATTATTAACCGACGCCTGAAAATAAAGCCATTCATCTTAAAACCTGCTTAAGGAATATGAAAATGAACATTGTAAAAAACGCTCCTATTATTTCCGCCCTGTCCGCAGCTTCATTCAGTAGCTATGCTCAGAGCATCTCCGCAACAGGTTCAACACTGGGTGACGCTGAATCGCAAATTGCACAAAAAGCAAAGCGGGCTGGCGCGGATTATAAAATTACCAGCAGCTACGTCGGTAATCAGGTACATATGACGGCGATGCTGCTGAAATAACGGATATGTGGGACAAAAGGCCATTTCGATGAAATGGCCTTTTTTATGCGCTCCGGTTCGCGGACAGTGCGGCCTGAGTGTCAGGTACAAAAGCCGGATGAGTGCGCATCAGCGCCGTCACGGCTTTCAGGTGCTCACGCAGCTGCGCGTGGAGTTCGCGTATTGCAGGAGAAAACTGTTTACGGTGGGGACAGATAAGATTGAGCGGCACCCCTTCGCCAGGCTGTTCCGGCAGCAGAACCTCAAGCCTGCCTGCCAGCACATCCGCGCTCACATCGATCCATGACTTGTACGCAATTCCCATACCAGCCACGGCCCAGCGTCTTGCCAGATCGGCATCGTCACACAACATGCGACTGCTCACCGTCAACTGGCGTCTGACGCCATTTTCCGGGAAGGACCATTTGTCATACACATGACCGTTAAGCGTATAAAGCAGACAGTGATGCAGAATCAGATCGTCGAGTTGCCGGGGGCGACCATTCTTATTCAGATAGGATGGGGAAGCGACCAGCACACGACGGTTATCCTCAGCCAGTGGCAGGGCAACGTAGCTGCTGTTTTCCAGGACCCCGTAGCGAATAGCCACGTCCACCGGATCGCGGAATACATCACTGACATTATCGGACATGAAGATGCGTAGCGATATCCCGGGATGCTTCTCGCAGAAAGCGGTTATCACGGGCAACAAAACGTTGCGTCCAAGATCTGACGGAACGGAAATTTTAAGCTCACCCTGTATTTCATTCTCCCCACCCTGCAGTCGTTCGGAACCTGCCTGCAGAATATTCAGCATCTCCTGGGCATAGGGCAGCCACGCTTCACCTTCGGCGGTAAGACGCAGGCTACGGGTGGAGCGCGCAAACAGGCGCTTGTTGAGATCCCGCTCCAGGCGGTTGACCGCAGCGCTGACCTGGCCGGGGAGAATATCAGCCTCACGGCCGGCACTGGAAAAACTGCCCAGCGCGGCAGAACGGACGAATAACGTAACATCTTCAAGACGTATCATGCAGACTCCAGAGTGCAAAACGTTTCCAATACCGCGCAGACAGGGCGCTTATGTTTTTCGGGCAGGCATAAGAAATTTCATCAGACGGGTCACGCGCTGCTGCCAGGCGGTTCTGTCCAGGGCATCATTTGCTTCCAGACAAGCCTCAGCCAGGGTTGACCAGATAATTTCAGCTATGACGTCACTATTATCTCCGGCTTCATCCGCCGGAATATTCAGTTGGATCTGTGCGGTCACCGCCTCACGAAAATTACGCACAATCGTCAGTGCTTCAGCAGGCAATTCACCGACTTCCCGGGAAGAGTTGACCAGGAAACAGCCGTTAAATGCCGGATTGTTAAAAGGCGCAGCCAGCAGGAAAGCTTCAATATTTTGCCAGCCATACGGTTGTTTTTGTAGCAGAAACTGCGCGGGTGCGCTACTGACATAGTATTCAAGCGCACTGACGAACAATTGTTCCTTGGCCGGCCATGTATGCCCTTGAGGATACGCGTCATCTGCTCGACAGACTTTACACGCGGGGTGCACTACGCCTGTTTGACGTGGACGGCAGTTTTGAAGAAGAAGTGATCCCGGGGGTAACAGTGCGCCTGAGCGGGGGCCATACTCCGGGCTCGATTTCTGTTCTGGTGGAGACAGCGGAGGGACTGGCAAATATCTGTGGGGACGTGGTGTATAACCTGGAAGGCAGCCTTATTGATCCCTTCCTCGACAGTCTGAACCCTGGAGAACCGACCATCACGGGTAACCGGGCAATGTCTACACTGGAAGAAAAAACGGCCATCAAGAAAGCGCTGTCCGGCGTGCGGTTTATACTGCCCAGCCATGATCTGCCAGCGCTGGTACAGGGAGGACGGGTGACAGGTGTACTGCACAACGCCATATCAAACCCGAAAGCCCGCGTCACTGACCCTTCAGCCTACAGCCTTCTGTAATTCCAACGGGCCTGCGGGCCCGTTTTTTCGTTCATCCCTGCCCGGATTTTCACTCCCCGAGTGAAAGTGCTGATGCCGGCACCCCGTTTTTCCGCGCCACTGGCTCCCGTACTCTTCATATCAAGCACCGGCACCCTGGGTGCCACATCACCTCTTAATGAAACGGGAACATACCATGAAAGCGATCGTTTATACCCAGCACGGATTACCCATTACTGACCCCCGCTCTCTCTTTGAGACCGAACTGCCAAAACCTCAGCCGGTTGGCCATGACATCCTGGTCAAGATCCGGGCGATTTCCGTTAACCCCGCAGACACCAAGGTGCGCGCCAGCTCACCCGTTACGCAGCCGCGCATTCTCGGCTGGGACGCCGTGGGCGTGGTTGAAGCCATCGGTGAAGACGTCACACTGTTCAGGCCTGGTGATGAGGTGTACTACGCCGGCGCAATTAACCGCCCTGGCTCCTATGCCGAATACGGTCTGGTTGATGAGCGTATCGCGGCCCATAAACCGGCCTCGCTGAGCGATGCCGACGCAGCAGCGTTGCCCCTTACGTCACTTACCGCCTGGGAGTTGCTCTTCGACCGCCTGGAAGTCACAGACGGACAGGGTGATGCGCTCCTCATTATCGGCGCAGGTGGCGGTGTGGGTTCGGTGCTCACTCAGCTGGCCAGCAGGCTGACCGGCCTGCGCGTTATCGGCACCGCCTCACGAGCGGAAACGGCAGAGTGGGTGCGTGAACTCGGCGCCCATGACGTCATCGATCACTCCCGTCCGTTGCTGGAAGGCCTGCGTGAAATCGGCGTCTCTTCCGTACGTTACGTTGCAAGCCTGACGCACACCGATAAGCACTATCAGCAGATTGTGGAAGTACTGGCACCGCAGGGTCGACTGGCGGTGATTGACGATCCGGATTCGCTTGATGCGGTTCCGCTGAAGCGCAAATCCGTTTCGCTGCACTGGGAGCTGATGTTTACCCGCTCGCTGTTCCAGACCCCCGATATGATGCGCCAGAACGAAATTCTGGAAAATGTACGTCGCTTGATCGAGGACGGCACCCTGCGTACCACGAAGGGCGAGCATTACGGAAAAATCAGCGCGGAAAATCTCCGCAAGGCGCACGCCTTCATCGAAAGCGGGCGCGCGCGCGGAAAAATCGTACTGGAAGGTTTCTGATTTCCCTGCCGGTCAGGCAACAGGCTGGCCGGCTCACTCAATATCTCAGGAAGTTGTAATGATGAAAAACCGTATGATGAAAACAATGTTAGCACTGTCCGTAGCTCTGGTGGCAGGCAGCACCACCCTGAATGCTCTGGCGGCGGAATCCCACGCACTACCTGCTCTCAGCGAGCTGGCCCAGGATCGCGCGATCGGAAAACCCGAAGTGGTGGCGACATTTAGCGGTGCCATGCCGACCGGGGTCACCGTCACCGAAACGGGCCGTATTTTCGTGAACTTCCCGCGCTGGGGAGACGACGTTCCGTTTACCGTAGCCGAGGTAAAAGATAACCAGCTGGTACCTTACCCGGACGCCGCTATAAATATCGCTGACAATTCTGCTCCCCGCACGCATCTGCTGAGCGTACAGAGCGTGGTGGCCGATGGCCGGGGCCGGGTCTGGATACTTGATACCGCCGCGCCGGGCTTTTCAAAGCCTGTTGCCGGTGGCGCAAAGCTTGTCGCGGTTAACCTGAAAACTAATCAGGTTGAAAAAACCATCGTTTTCCCGGCTGACGTCATTAAGCCTGCCACTTACGTCAACGATATGCGCTTTGATTTTCGCATCGGTAAAGCCGGCGTGGCGTACGTAACCGACTCTTCACTGTCTGGTACTGGCGCTATCATCGTCATTGACCTGGACTCCGGCAAAGCGCTTCGCCGTCTGGAAGGCGACCGCACAACGTCGCCAGAGGCGGGCTTTTCACCTGTCGTAGAGGGCGAGACGCTGCTGCAGCGTCACCCGGATGGAACGACCGCGCCGTTTAGCGTGGCCTCAGACGGCATTGCCATCTCTCCGGACGGTAAAACGCTCTACTACAGTCCGCTCTCGGGGCGTCACCTGTATGCCGTTTCCACGGCGCTGCTTCGCGATCCGGCCGTCACTGAGTCTCAGCTCTCTTCGTCCGTGAAGGATTTGGGTGAAAAAGGGGCATCAGACGGTCTGGAAAGCGATGCGAACGGAACTGTTTATGCCGGTGACTATGAGCGCAATGCTATCCGTAAGCTGCCCGCTGGCGGGGAATGGACAACCATTGCGCACGGCCCGGAAATCCTGTGGCCGGATACCCTCTCAGTCGGGCCGGATGGCTATCTGTACTTCACCACGAACCAGCTGAACCGCCAGCCTGGCTTCCACAGCGGTAAAGATTTGCGTCAGAAGCCGTATGCCCTGTTACGCATCAAAATTAATGCAGCACCCGCACCAACGCACTAAATCATTTCACCTCAGGGGCCCCGTGCCCCTGCTATCAGGAGCAGGTATGTTCAGTAAAATGTATGACGTTGATGAAGGCCATATTGATTTCCAGGGCGTGGTTGATGGGCTTTACTATCCGTTTTATATGGAGTGGGCGCGTCACGCCTTTATGAAAGAGGCGCTGGGTATCGATATCGAAGAGGAATTCACACAGGGGCGCATCTATATGGTGCTGGACTACTCCCTGCGATTCCGTCAGAGCCTGAAAAAGGGAGACAGAATAGAAGCGACCTGCCAGCTGGAACGAAATGTAAAACGCAACCGCGTGAATTTTTATCAGCAAATTCGGGTTGAGGGCGTGATTTGCGCTGAAGCGACCTTTACCGCCACATGTCTGCTAAACGGCCGCCCGTCGATGCCCGAAGCAGTGATGAATGCCTTAACCTTCTGACACCCTATCCTCCCCGGCGTTTTCGTGAATAAACCCACAGCGCCGGGTTTTCTGCATCAGTCTTTATCCCTCCGCCTTACAGACTCCACTCATTACGTGAACATCAACCGTTTTCGGGCCTCAGGCAAATTCCAGGAAGAGCTGACAGGTCGTCTGTCCCTACCAGGCTGACTGACGTGTCAGCGCAGGCAGGGTAATACGTGCAGGTGACCCACACTACACCGTCGGTAAATTAGCAGACAGCAACGCCGACGGCGCATCGGACAGGACCGGCGGCTTCAGTTAAGCCTCGTCAGTACTCTGCCCCTGCTGCAGGTGGTTATCCCACGTCGGTATCAGGGCGAAACTGTCGGAAAAGTGCTCCATCAATAGTTCGTCAGAGGAAGTCCAGGACGTTTGTCGTATTCATCACTGCAAGGCGCGCCAGGAGAGGCTCCAGAGGGAATGCTGGAAAGCTGCCTGCATGCGCGGTGAAAATAAAGGAGGCGGAGTCGCCGGGATGACCGGTTCTTTTCAGGTCAGCCCGGATGGAGAGCCCTCCTGGGTACGGGGTCAGTTACAAAAGAATGAAGGCCCCCCGGTGCTTAACGCAGGGGACCCACTAAAAATATGTGTTTTTGGGCAGGAGGTTCAGCGGTTTCTGTACATAAACGTACCGACATTGCCGGCATCTGAATCGATAAATACGACATCTTCGGGCGAACGTCGGGGCGTATCCAGGGTCAGAAAAATCACGGGCTCTTCCAGCAGGGTCGGCAGTGCATGCACAACGTTGCGTTCAAAAAACAGCATATCGCCGGGACCGAATTCGGCCTCTGTCGCAGCATCCTCCATCCAGAACGTTCCGCGGCCTGATAACACATACAGGTACTCGTCGCATTCGCGGTGGAAGTGAGGTGGAACGCCCCGATAAGCCCGAAAAACACGGCTACTGGCATCAGGTCGATCTGTTAAGTAAATGTCGGCCAGCATCGTGGTGGCTGACTCCGGAAGGTTCCGGGCAATTTCTGCCGGTTTGAAACGCGCTGACTTCTTCGCGGTAATGTTCGTCATGTCCGGTTCCCTTTAGCGGGTTCAGAAGTGGAGCAGTGAGCGGGAGCGGCATGTAATGCCAGTCTCCCGCGCCACCACTGTCCTGTAAACTCAGTTCACTTTAGGGAAGTCGACAACAGTGTCGTTCACGCGGTTTACCATATTGGTAAAGAGGATGGCGCTAACGGCACCGATAGTTTCCACGACCTGCTGGTCGCTGAATCCCGCCTGACGGAAGGTCTCGACGTGTTCAGCCGCCACGGTACCGCGCGATGAAACCAGATACTGAACGAACTTCACCAGCGCATCAATATGCTCATCATCGCTGAAGCGGGCTTCGCGTAATTCACGCGTCTGCTCGTCAGTGTATCCGGCCTTTTTTGCCATCAGCGTGTGGGCGGCAAGACAATAGTCACAGCCAGACTCTTCGCTTACCGCAAGATTAATGGCTTCCAGCTCACGCGCATTGAGACTTCCCTTATGTAGTGCCGCGTTCAGCTGCAGCATCTGGCCCAGTATTTCCGGGGACTGCGTACCAATGGTCAGATAGGCGTTCGGAACTTTACCCATGCTGCCTTTGATAGCGCTGAACAGCTGTGCGGTTTTACCGGTTGCTTCGCCTTCGGCGATAGTATGTAAGCGGCTCATAATTACTCCTGATTTCATTTAGATAATTGTTCAGGTGACAGAACGTTAATGCCCTGCCACGCCAGGTTCATGAGCACATTACTGCGACAGGATAGGAGGAAAAAGTCAGCAGCCGAATTAAGACTTTCTCTCGAAAAGGTAAAATAGAACGTATACCAGGGACATTTTAATCATGCTGTGTCCCCAGAGCTGCGCTTGCCTGAATCGATCCCGAATGAGGGGCTTAACGGGCGGCCGGTTTTCCCATCCAGTTTCATTACTGCTTCCTGCAACATAAATTTCTCAGTTTTAATGACTATTCCGCCTTAATGTTTTTCGGTTGCAATAACCTCATTCGGAACATATTTGTTCTTTATTTCTCTTTTCTCTTCAGGAGAACCGAAAAATCCTGAAGCCGAATCCGGGCTGGCTAATCGTATTGAAGGGTGAGGGAGCTACAGCAGGAAGGGGTTCATGGCATGGGGTAGATGGAAACGGAAGGTCTGCTTTGAGCGAGGAGCAGACATTCCACCTGCCAGAACTAATAATTTCTACGCCATGGTTTGATACTGGCTAAGGGTCTACATTTTCATCATCTGAGGGGACGCGGCTTTTTTCCCTTAGCACATACACATTATCTTTACAGAATTCTATATATGCTCTGGCAGCTGCGGAAACATGTCTGTGTTTTTTATAAACCAGATGTAATGATGAGAAGGGCAAGCGTGTCTGAGGTAAAACCTCTATTAGTTTTCCACTATGAATGTATTCAGCAGCAAAAAATGCTGGTAGTTCAGTAATATAGTCACCAGCAAGCGCTCCAGAGCGCAGATGAAGATAATCATTGACTATGAAGGTAGCTGGTACATCGTAGACATGCTCACCGAGCATCCATACCGGACGCGCTCCTATCACTGAACCCCAGGCAGCACAGGGATACTTCATGAGATCTGACGGCTCTTTGGGATGTTCGCTACCCTGAAAAAGCTCCGGACTCGCGACCAGAATATGCCTGAAGTCCATCAAATGGCTTGCAACGACATCATCATCAGAAATGCTGCCTACCCTGAGTGCAACATCAATACCTTCAGAAACTAAATCCACCCGACGCTCAGTCGTATACACGTTAATGGCAATGCCCGGGTATGTATGCTGGAACTGCCTTATGATCTCCCACCATGGTTCAAGTGATTGAGGCATAGTCAGCCGTAAACGGCCAGTGACATGAGAATTGGCTGTTATGAGAAACTGTTCTGCATCATTAAGCATATCGATGGCCGAACTGGCTTGATTCAGCAGTCTTTCCCCCGCCTCTGTAGCTTTGCAACCTTTTACAGTTCGTTCGAGAAGAACAACATCCAGTTCATGTTCAAGTTCAGCGATCCTGCGGCTTAGCGTCGGAAGTGGAATGTTGTTCTGCCGTGCTGCAGCAGAAAGGCTTCCACTGCGGGCTGTCAAAACAAACATTTTCAAGGCATTCAAATCCATCATTCCCTCTCAAATATGAAAGCTCTGTTCTCAATGCAGACTCTACACAGTACTGAATGTGGATATTAAAATACAGTCACCTTCAAAAGAAATGCCAGTTAAACCGGAGTAAAAGTACATCTTTTACTAGTTTCAGACTGTACCTAACTCAGCCAGATCTTTTGAACTCAGAACCAGTCCGCCGAAAAGCTCTCATAAATGAAAGTAATGGGTGCTCAGGCAGCAAACCTGACGATGATTGAGTGGAAATGCAGTAGCTCACTTCTGAAGGCAAATAACTGAATAATTCTGCACATACTTAGGAATATGACAGTAACATGAACGAATTAGTAAAATCTTATCTTACCCGTCTTGGCCTCGACGCTGAAAAGCCTTCCATTGAGGCTCTTACCCGTTTACATCAGGCTCATGTTGAGCAGATTCCTTACGAAACTTTCTGGATACATCTCGGGCAGAAATGGGGAATTGACGCTATGGAAAGCTTCAGCAGAGCAGCGACAACCAGACGAGGTGGTTATTGTTTTCAGCTTAATGGCGGCTTCCACATGTTGCTCACCCATCTTGGTTACCGCGTAAGCATCAACCCTGCTAATGTCCACGGTACTGCAGGACCTGAACGCATCAAACTGGAAAACCATGTAGCAATAATCGCGGAGGGTTTACCCTGTGAGAACAATCCTGATGGCAGATGGTGGGTTGACGTCGGCCTCGGCGATGCACTTCATAAACAAATGCCGCTTATGAATGCCTCCGTTAATCAGGGGGGGATGCAGTTTGGCATGGAAGCTGTGGGCGAGAACGGTGTTGGTGATTGGCATCTCATTGCTGATCCGTCATGTTGGATAGCAGGTGTGAATATGGCCGAGCAACCTTCCTCTATGAGTGAGTTCGAAGACCGGCATCACTTTAATATGTATTCACCAGAATCCGGATATGCAAAAGTTGTTACTGCACAGCTTCGAAAGCCACATGGCAAAACGATTCTGCGAGGTTGTGTTCTGACAAAAACCGATGGTGAAGTCGTAACGACTCATACCTCTAGGTCTTTAACTGAGTGGCAGGAAGTGCTTGGCGATGAATTCGGCCTGACTTTCGAAAACGTTCCTGAGGCATCACTTAAAAAACTATGGGTTAAAGTACAGAAAATCCATGAAGAATGGCTTCAGTCGCGTGAATGTGCGTAAAACAACAAGCTATTGACATCAGTCCGATACATGCGCCTATGTTATCGGCCTGAGTTATATTACTGATCGTAGGGCTACATCCGATTATCGGATTAGCTCAATATTTGGTTGTGAGCGAAACATTATTAACATTGCAACTGGGTGAATCGCACCCTCCACGGATACCCTGTTATCAATGTCCGCTTCTGGCACAAAGCGGACCTTTTCGTATTTTTCTCTGAACGTCGACAGGATATCTGTGTCTCGCAGCCCAGGTGCCACTTCTGCTTTGCGTTAACATTCGAACGTTGCAGGATACGTTGCGTCGCCACGAAACTAGCCCACCCTCTCTTCTTCGCTGGAAATAAAAAAGCCCGCTCACTGAGCGGGCCTGATAACAGATGGATAAATTATTTTTTACGCGCGTATTTCAGTGAATCCAGCGCAACGGCGAAGATAATAATGCCGCCCTTGATAATGTACTGCCAGTAAGGGTTCACGCCGATATAGGTCAGACCGTAGTTGATAACGGTAAAGATAATGACCCCCGTCACCACGCCGAGTACGGTACCCACACCGCCGCTGAACGAGACGCCGCCCACTACACAGGCTGCAATCGCATCCAGTTCGTACATAAAGCCGAGGTTGTTGGTTGCCGAACCGATACGGCCCGCTTCCAGCATCCCACCGAAGGCATAGAAGACACCCGACAGCGCATAAATCATCAGCAGATTCAGGCCAACGTTAACGCCAGACACTTTTGCCGCTTCCGGGTTGCCGCCAATAGCGAAGATGTTTTTGCCGAAACGGGTCTTGTTCCACAGGATCCAGACGAAGGCCACCGCAATCAACGCATAGAAAGTGATATACGAGAGACGGAAGCTCCCGAGTGCGATAAAGCCCTGCGTGAAGGAGGAGAATCCGCTGTCGAAGCCAGAAATAGGCGACGCGCCTACGAAGTCGTAGTACAGGGAGTTGATACCGTAAACGATGATCATCGTACCCAGGGTGGTGATAAACGGCGTCACGTTCAGGTAAGCGATGATAATGCCGTTAATCAGACCAATGACGGCACCCACTGCGCAGACGATGAGCATAACCACGAAAATCGGCATGGTTGCCATCTCCGGGAACACCTTGTTGGCGTTCTCCATCGACTGCAACAGCGTGGCGGCGACAACCGCAGCCAGACCCACCTGACGTCCGGCAGAGAGGTCAGTCCCCTGGGTTACAATCAGCCCGGCAACGCCGAGGGCGATGATAATACGCACGGAGGACTGGGTCAGGATGTTACTCAAGTTCAATAAGCTTAAGAACGTGGGGTCCTGGAAAATAATAATGGCCAGTAACACTAAAAGAACAACGTAAATACCGCCTTCTTTCAGATAAGTGAGAAAACTTTTTTTATTTAACGCACTCATGAGGAGCCCCTGATCTTAAAGGTGCAAAGACGCAAGACGGAGAATTTCGTTTTGCGTTGTCGTTTTGGTGTCAACAATTCCGGCAACGAGACCATTGCTCATTACCAGAATACGGTCTGTGATCCCTAACAATTCCGGCATTTCGGAAGAAATAATAATGATCCCTTTATTCTTTTTAGCCAGTTCAGCAATCAGCTGATAGATTTCAAATTTTGCACCTACGTCAATGCCACGGGTGGGTTCGTCCAGCATTAAAATTTCGGGCTGGGTCAACAACCAGCGGCCAATAATGACTTTCTGCTGGTTACCACCAGAGAGAGAACCAATCTGGGTGCGGTGCCCTGGCGTTTTAACGCGCATTGAGTCAATAACCCACTGGGTATCACTCTTCATGCGGGAATTATCCAGCAGACCGACTTTATTTTTATAGTTGCGAATATTAGAGATTAACGAGTTAAAGTTAATATCCAGATAAGCGTAAATACCGGTAGAGCGGCGCTCTTCGGTGACCAGCGCAAAACCATGGTTAATGGCTTCGTTGGCGTTATGGTTATTAATTTTTTTACCATGCAGGGTAATGGTGCCGCCCGATTTTTCGCGGATACCAAACAGAGTTTCCACGATATCGGTACGCTTCGCCCCCACCAGACCGGCAATGCCCAGGATCTCGCCCTTATGCAGATCGAAGGAGACATCACGAATCGAGGGTTGACGCAGAGAGGTCAGGTTACGGACCTCGAGGATCACTTCGCCCGGGACGTTCTCGCGGTCCGGGAAGCGCTGGTTTAGGGAGCGCCCCACCATCATGGCGATGATCTTATCCATATCCAGCCCTTCAAGAGGCTGAGTGGCAATCCACTGACCGTCACGCAGAATGGTGATTTCATCGCAGAGCTGGAAGATCTCTTCCATCTTATGCGAGATATAAACAATGCCGCAGCCACGCTCTTTCAGCTTGCGGATAATAGTAAACAGATGGTTCACCTCTTTTTCCGTTAAGGAAGAAGTCGGTTCATCCATAATGACAATCTTGGCATCATAGGAAAAGGCTTTCGCAATTTCGATCATCTGCATTTGAGAAACGGATAGCGTGCCAACGCGGGCCCGTGGGTCAATATCAATATCCAGTTCATCAAAAATCGCTTTGGTATCGCGATACATTTTGTCCTGATCGACAAATACGCCTTTGGTGGGGTAACGCCCCAGCCACATATTGTCCATAACAGAACGCTGGAGAACCAGGTTTAATTCCTGGTGCACCATTGAAATGCCGTTTTCCAGTGCTTCTTTGGCCGAATGGAAGTCAATCTCTTTCCCCTGAAAAAGAATGCTACCTGAATCTTTAGAATAGATTCCAAAAAGGCATTTTAATAATGTTGATTTACCTGCACCGTTCTCCCCCATCAACGCGTGAATAGAGTGAGGACGCACTTTTAAATTAACATTATCGAGAGCCTTAACGCCCGGGAAAGACTTGTTGATATTGCTCATTTCCAACAAGAATTCACCCGACGACTGAGTATTTGTGCTGACCATAATTATACCTTGTTGGCCTCGCATATCGCGTTATAAAAGGGCGCAACGAATTGCGCCCAGTGAGAACTTACAAAAAAGAACTTATTTACCGATAAACTCAGCCAGGTTGGACTGGTCTACGCCCACGTAAGGTACGCGTACGATTTTATTTTCAATTTTCCAGTTGGTGCCATCAGCGGCACCTTTACCGTCGGCCAGGTTTTTCGCCAGGTCGAAGGTGGCTTTCGCCTGGTTGTTGGCATCGTTCAGAACGGTACCGGCCATTGCGCCAGATTTAACCAGAGCCAGCGCTTCTGGCAGGGCATCAACACCGAATACCGGAACAGAGGATTTGTTGTGTGCTTTCAGCGCTTCTACCGCCCCCATTGCCATCGCATCGTTGTTGGCAATGACCACTTCAATTTTGTTCGCATTCGGGCCAGAGAGCCATGCGTCCATCTTATCTTTCGCCTGAGCGGTATCCCACATTGCGGTATCTAACGCCAGCTGCTGGGTCTTCAGGCCCTTGTCATTCAGCTCTTTGATCACGTAAGAGGTACGCGCTTCTGCATCCGGGTGGCCCGGCTCGCCTTTCAGCAGCACGAACTGAATCTGACCATCTTTGTTCAGGTCCCAGTTCGGGTTAGCCGCCCAGTGTTTAGCAATCAGGTCGCCCTGGATAATGCCGGATTCTTTCGAGTCGGTACCCACGTAGAACGCTTTGTCGTAGCTATCCAGCGCTTTACGGGAAGGTTCTTTGTTGAAGAAGACGATAGGAACGTTCTGGCCACGCGCTTTTTCAATAACGGTGCCTGCAGCAGCCGGGTCAACCAGGTTGATTGCCAGGGCTTTTACGCCCTTCGCCAGCAGAACGTCAATCTGATCGTTCTGTTTGGACTGGTCATTCTGGGAGTCATTCATCAGCAACTGAACGTCTGGCGCTGCTTTAGCATCTTTCTCGATAGCTTTACGCACAACGGACATGAAGTTGTCGTCGTATTTATAAATAGTTACACCGATACGGGTATCAGCAGCGTGCGCTGCGGCACCGAAAAGCATGCTTGCCATTACAGCAGACAGGGTCAACACCTTCTTATTCATGGTATCTCCGGTTTTTTTTATGCAGGGTAGTTCGTGTGAATAACGGTCGGCGGGCAGTGTGTTAAAAAAACGTTACTGACTACCGAAGCTCACTTATAAAATTTCTATCTTCCTTGGTCGGTAACGCTCCAGAATGCGTTTTTTTCGTTGTTTGCGGCACGTTTGCTATGGTGAAAATGAATAATCACCGTTACATAGCGTTTCAGCCCCTAAAACGCTGACATCATAGCCAGCGCCTTGTTAAGATACTGTGAATTTACTCACAGATTGAAAGCGGTTACATCACTGCAGATAATTAGTTAGTGATCGGCGCCACAATTTGCCGAATGGCAACGGAATGGCGACGCACCAGCGTTGGCATAAAACAGTGCGTTGCATCAGGATCAAGTTGCCCCGCCGCGCCCAGTAATGCCAGCTCTGTCGCCAGTTTCGCCATAGAAGCAATGGGATAACGGACGGTAGTGAGCTGCGGATCGGTGTAACGGGCAATGGGAATATCATCGAAGCCAATCAAGGAGAGATGCTGTGGCACCGCAATGCCATTATCTTTCAGCGCTGTCAGGGCGCCGGCAGCCATACTGTCGTTGTAGGCAAAAACTGCCGTCAACTGCAGGTTTCGGCCCAGCAACTCGACCATTGCCGCCTCCCCACCCTGCATATCAGGCTCTCCGGTACCCACCCAGCTATCAGACGGCGTTATCCCCTGCTCTTTCAGCGCATTTTGCCAGCCTTCGTAACGCATCACGTCATCTTCAATATGGTGGCTGGAGGCCAGATAGCCGATGCGCTGATGACCATGATTGAGCAGCATCCGGGTAGCCATCATCGCCCCGCTGACATTATCCAGCCCCACGCAACGATGGGCGTAGCCCGGTACAATCCGGTTAATCAGCACCATGCCCGGGATCTGATCCATAAAGCTGGCCAGTTCGTCGTCGGCAAGGGCTTTTGAGTGCACAATCAGGGCGTTACAGCGCTGACGTATCAGCACCTCAATGGCGTTACGCTCTTTCTCTGCCTCGTGATAGCTGTTACCAATCAGCACATACTTCTGATGCTGCTGCGCCACCACATCCACGGCTTTAACCAGCGCACCGAAAAAGGCATCCGACACATCCATCACCACCACGCCGATGGTATCACTGACCTGAGTGGCCAGCGCCTGGGCATTCGCGTTCGGGCGATAGCCAAGCTCGGCCACCGCTTTCAACACGGCTTCCCGTGTATCAGGGCTGACCAGCGCGCTGTTGTTTAAAACGCGGGAAACGGTGGCAACAGAAACGCCCGCGATGCGGGCCACGTCACGAATGGTGATCATATTCACCATCCTTAAAGAGATTGCAGCAACTCACAGACACCCCCTGTGTTTAGCAAGGTGTCTATTCTGGCAGCGCAAGCGCGGGGACTACGTGAAGAAGCTCACACAGATGAAAACGGTTACATCCATTTTGTTAATGATTGTGATCCAGATCGTTATCTGGATGTATCGTTCAATGAAACACCGGCAGCCCTGGCGGTCAGTTGGCGCCACAGCCATTCAACCGGACCCTGGCGGAACCGGCGCAGCCAGTAAACTGAAAAGAGAATGTTTGCGGCCCATACCGGGAGTACGAATGCCAGCAGTTGCAGGCGGTCGAACTTCATAAACAGGCCCAACCGGTAGAAGAGTGTCGTACAAATCAGGGTTTGCAAAAGATAGTTGCTTAGCGCCATGCGCCCCACGCAGGCGATGGCGGTGACCAGGCGAAAGCGGCAGAGCTGCGGCCAGTAACCATACAGTAACGCCGCGTATCCCACCGTCTGGAACGGTGCACTCAGTTCGCGCGGGGCCTGCAACAGAAAGGCACACCAGCGATAGTCCCACCCCAACTGCCACTGGGTAATGACCGCCGGCAGATTGATGGCGATACCGGTCAGTACCAGCCACAGGCCAGTACGACGATAGTGCTTCAGGCTAAATTCACCCTTCAGCCAGCCGCTGCGCATCAGCGCGGCGCCCATTAACATCATCCCCGCCAGTTGCCATCCGTACTGTGCCCCGAGCGCCAGCAAACTATCGCCCAGCATATCGAGACGGTTCGTTATGGCTTCACTGCCTCCGGTAAGCTTCCAGAACTGTTCATACTGTAAGTTTGCCGCATCCGGCACCCAGGAGCGGTTGGTCGAATCACCCGAGATTAACCCCAGCAATACCAACACCCCGATCCCCATGGCATACAGCACTACGCCGGTCATAAAGAGATTTTTCACGCCGTGGGCGTCGCGGATCATGCGCCAGCAAATTAACCCCACCAGCCCATACGCCAGCAGAATATCGCCATCCCAGAAAAAGAGACCGTGCAGAAAACCGAGCAGCACCAACAGCGTCAGGCGCGACTGGATCCAGCGCTTACCGCGTTTCAGTAACAGCTGTAGTCCGGCGCCGAACAGCAGAGCAAATAAGGTCAGGAATTTAACCTGAGCGAAGAGATCCAGCACCGCCCAGGTCCAGGCGTCGCGGCGAGTGATCTCGCCATACCAGGCAGGATTGAGATAAGCGGCCTTCGGCAGACCGAAGGCGCTTATATTCAAAAGCAGGATACCGAGGATGGCAACGCCACGTACAAAATCCAGCGTGACATTCCGCTCCATATACCCTGCCCTGACGATCAGTTGTGGTGACGAACGGCGCGCAGGAACTCCTGGCGGGTGTTCTGGCTGGATTTGAAAAGACCGCCCAGCGATGTGGTAGTGGTGGCGCTGGTGGCATCGCGAATACCGCGCGCTTTTACGCAGTAATGCACGGCATCAATGGAAACGGCCACGTTATTCGTACCCAGCAGCGTCTGCAGCGCGGTAAGGATCTGCTGCGTTAAACGCTCCTGAACCTGCGGACGCTGAGCAAAGAACTGCACGATACGGTTGATCTTGGACAGACCGATTACCGCATCTTTCGGAATGTAGGCCACCGTTGCTTTACCGTCGATAGTCACGAAATGGTGCTCGCAGGTGCTGGTGAGCGTGATATCACGCACGGTGACCATCTCATCTACCTTCATTTTGTTTTCAATGACGGTGATTTTCGGGAAGTTGGCGTAATCCAGCCCGGAGAAGATCTCATCCACATACATTTTCGCAATGCGGCGCGGGGTCTCCATCAGACTGTCGTCACTCAGATCGAGATTCAGCAGCTGCATGATTTCCGTCATGTGGCCGGAAATAAGACGTTTACGGGTTTCATTGTCCATCTCCTGAACCGGTGGGCGTAGCGGGGTTTCAAGACCGCGCGCAACCAGCGCTTCATGGACAAGGGCAGCTTCTTTACTGAGTGATGACATTCATTGTTCTCCTGCAGGTGTGGCTCGCTTTTGCCTCTTGGGGGCAAAATGTGCACTCATTGTGCGCGAGGCGGCGCACTTAATCCAGTATTCACAGCGATAATTATTACGATTGCTGTAGCCTTTCATCGTAACGGCGCCAGACCAGCGCGCCCGCGACGAACAGCGCGATACCCGCAAGGCCTAAAGCCGGCTCAAGCTGATGCGTGAGCCAGGTCGACAGCGCCGAGGTTACCGGCCCTACCAGCTGCCCGACCGCATAGCCGGTAGTTAATAATCCGGCCATGTAGCGGGTATGACCAGGCGCCAGTTCACGGCCATATAACAGCGATAACTGCACGGCACATAAGAAACCGCCGCCGACCAGCAGCGCGCCGGTAATCAGGCCGGCCATACCGGGCATCAGCCAGGCGGCCAGCACGCCAATACCCTGTAACCAAAGCACCAGTGCCAGCCTGCGGTTTGACGTCGAAATATGACGCAGCGCGATACTCAGCGCAATACCGACCACTGCGGCAGCGCCAAATACGGGCCAGACGAACTGGGCGAAGACGCTACCCGGAAAACGCAGCGCCGCCATTTGCGACAGGAAGGTGGCCGGCAGGATATAGCCAAATCCCGCCAGACTGTAGCTCCATACCAGACGGCGGAGATCGCGCGTCAGGACCAGAGGCTCAGGCGCGCTCCCCGGACGGTGAAGTTGCCCGGCGCGGGGCAGATAGCGGGCGACCAGGACAATCAGCACCAGCGCCAGCACGCCATAAATCTGCCACGCGGCCCCTGCGCTCAGGGCGCGCGACTGAATATAAACCGCCAGTAGCCCGCTGATAGCAATACCGGCTCCCGGCCCGGCGAAAACCGCCGCACTCAGCCCAGGCTTGCCGTAATGGGCCAGTCGTTCGTTGGTCCAGGCGGCAATCAGCACCATCGACCAGCCGCTCATGCAGCCAATCACGAAGCGTAACAGGCCATGAACAATGGCGTTATCTGCCACGGCAGAGAGCAGCGTCAGCGCTACGGCACCGATAATCCCCAGCCACAGCCGCCCTTCAACGAAGCGGTGGGCGCGCATGGCATCCCACGCACCGACCAGATAGCCGAGATAGTTCATCGCGGCAACCAGCCCGGCGCTGGTGAGCGTCAGTTGACCGGCCGCAATCATCAGCGGCACCTGCGGCGTGAAAGCAAACCGTCCGATACCCATCGCCACGACCAGAACCACAAAACCGCTGAGCGCGATACGCAGCGCCATGATCACTCCAGTTGTTAAAATTTAGTTAATTTATGATGCAGGATCGGGAGGCGATGCGGAAGTGAAAGTTGCTCACAGGTGAATGAATTATCTGTATTATGGGCCGAATGATTCGCCCACCCCTTAAGGAGCCCTGCATGGAACTGCTCGAAGAGCACCACTGTTATGAAGGCCGACAGCAGCGCTGGCGCCACGACTCCACGGTTCTGAACTGCGCCATGACGTTCAGCATCTTTTTACCGCCGGTTGACGAAACGGCAAAGCCACCGGTGTTGTACTGGCTCTCCGGTCTGACCTGTAATGATGAAAACTTCACCACCAAAGCGGGCGCCCAGCGTGTTGCCGCAGAGCTGGGCATCGTCCTGGTAATGCCAGACACCAGCCCGCGTGGGGACGATGTAGCGGACGATGCCGGCTACGATCTGGGTAAAGGCGCCGGCTTTTATCTCAACGCCACCGAGCAGCCCTGGGCCAGCCATTACCGCATGTACGATTACCTGCGCGATGAGCTGCCTGCCCTGATTACTCAAACCTTTGCGGTGAGCGAGCGCTGCGCCATCAGCGGCCATTCTATGGGCGGCCATGGGGCATTAATCATGGCCCTGAAAAATCCGGGTCGCTTCACCAGCGTGTCGGCCTTTGCGCCGATTGTTAATCCGACACAGGTGCCCTGGGGACAAAAAGCCTTCAGCCACTATCTGGGTGATGATGCCACCCGCTGGCAGGCGTGGGACAGCTGCGCGTTGATGCTCGCCAGTCAGCCAGAGCATGCCATCCCTACGCTTATCGATCAGGGCGATGCGGATCAGTTCCTCGCCGGCCAACTCCAGCCTGCCGTGCTGGCCGAAGCCGCGCGTCAAACCGCCTGGCCCCTCACCCTGCGCATCCAGCCGGGATACGATCACAGCTACTACTTTATTGCGACCTTTATCGAAGACCACCTGCGTTTTCACGCCGAACACCTCTTAGCCTAGTTATTCAGGAGGGCGCTGCCCTCCTTCTTTACCTTCCCCTACCTTTACATTCCATCATCTTATTGAATCTTTTGTCATTCTTTATCCCTTCTATCAAACACAAATGATTTCAATTATCATTAGTGTTTACAAATAAACATTCTTTTGTACAATTCCAGGCTCTTCTCCATGCCAAAGAGTTCATACAAGACAAATACATAGGGTTCTCAGGGTTATCTCCATGGAGTTTTATCTTTTTTTATACGGAATGTACAAATGACAATACCTCAGATTAATCGTCTGGCTATCGCCGTTAGCATCGCCACATTGTCCCCTCTCCTTCACGCAGCCGACCAGGACACCGTTGTTGTCACGGCGACCGGCTTTGAACAAAAAATCCAGAATGCCCCTGCCTCTATCTCCGTCATCTCTAAACAGCAGATCGAAGATAAGGCCTACCGGGACGTGACTGACGCGCTGAAAGACGTGCCGGGCGTGGTGGTGACAGGCGGTGGCAGCAGCAGCGATATCAGTATTCGCGGCATGTCTTCGCAATACACCCTCTTCCTGGTCAACGGTAAGCGAATCAGCACCCGCAGCACCCGCCCTAACAGCGATAACTCCGGCATCGAACAAGGCTGGCTGCCGCCGCTGGAGTCCATCGAACGTATCGAAGTGATCCGCGGGCCGATGTCCTCCCTGTATGGCTCCGATGCCATGGGCGGCGTGATTAACGTCATCACTAAGAAGGTATCGAACACCAAAGCCTGGACCGGCTCGCTGCATGGCGATGCCACCTTCCAGGAGAATAACGATTCTGGCGATCTGTTCCAGACCAATGCGTATGCCTCTGGCCCGCTGATTGACGGGCTGCTGGGGGCGAAGGTGACCGGCCTGCTCTCACGCCGCGCGGAAGATAAGATTGAGAACGGTTATAACGAGCAGAAAATGCGTAACGGCGGTATCACGCTCAACTTCACGCCGGATGAGAAGAACGACATTGACCTCGATTTTGCCCGTGAGTTGCAGGATCGCAACAGCACGCCGGGGATGTCGAAAACGGTTGAAAACTGTCGCGGTAATGTCTGCACCCCAAATACCAAAAGTGAAACCCGCTACGAGCACACCACCTGGGCTCTGACCCACAGCGGCTATTACGACGATTTCAATAGCACCAGCTACATTCAGCAGGAAGAGACCAACAACCCCGATCGCGATATGCGCTCGTACAACACCACCTTTAATAACCAGAACCAGGTTTTCCTGGGCGATCATACCCTGACGCTGGGTGGGCAGTATCGTTATGAAAAACTGCGTGATGAAGGTAACCAGCTGGCCGCGGCCGATGGGTTAAGCAAGCTGACGCGCTGGAGCTGGGCACTGTTTGCCGAAGACGAGTGGGCGATGGCCGAAAGCTTTACGCTGACCGGCGGCCTGCGTATGGATAAAGATGAGAACTACGGCACCAACTGGACGCCACGTGGCTACGGCGTATGGCATCTGGCGGATCAGTGGACCCTGAAGGGTGGCGTCTCGGCAGGCTATCGTGCGCCCGATCTGCGCCAGTCCTCTGCCAACTGGGGCCAGGTTACTGGCGGTGGTCGTCTGGAGGGTATTATTGTCGGCAACCCCGATTTGAAGCCGGAAAAGAGCCTGAGCGAAGAGATTGCCCTGCTGTGGGATAACAACGATAACCTCAACGCGGGCGTCACCCTGTTCAATACCGATTTCAAAGACAAGATCACGGAAGTCCGCCGGTGTAACAGCCGCACCGATCCGGCCTGTACCATCGGCAACCAAACCTATGATTTCGTCAGCGATCGCGTCAACGTCGATAAAGCCAACATGCGCGGCGTAGAGTCCACCTTCGGCTGGAAAATCACCCGTGATGTGAACTGGACGGCCAACTACACCTATACCGAATCTGAACAGAAGAGCGGCCAGTTCTCTGGCAAACCGCTGAACAAGATGCCGAAGCATATGTTCAACACCACGCTGGACTGGCAGGCGACCGAAGATGTCGGCCTCTGGAGTCGCCTCAACTTCCGCGGCAAAACGTCTGAGTACCTGAGCCGTACTTCCATGTCCCAGGGCACCCCGTCTTACACCCAGATTGATGTGGGCCTGCGTTATAACGCCAACAAAAATCTGCTGGTTTCTGCCGGGGTCTACAACGTTCTCGATAAGCAGATCGATTACGATACCTACGACACCGTGCTGGACGGACGCCGTTACACCGTGGGGATGACCTACAGCTTCTGACCCACAAACAAAAAGCCCCCGGCGGTTGCCGGGGGCTTTTTTATGGCCGGAACATTATTTCTTAACGCGTCCCGGGAATTCCATTTCGCTGTAGCGCACGAAGCGCGTTCCTTTCGCCAGTTTGTAACCAAACCAGATGATGAGGAACAGCGGGATGCCGATATAGGTCGCCATCACACCGCCCCAGTCGATGGTGTCCGACAGGAAGGCTTCGTAGTTCTGACCCAGGGTGATGATCAAGCAAAGTACGAAGGCAAAAATCGGACCCAGCGGGAAGAAGCCGGATCGGTACGGCAGATCGTTAATATCATGACCCTGTTTCACATAGCCACGACGGAAACGGTAATGGCTAATGGCAATGCCCAGCCAGGCGATAAAGCCCGTCATCCCGGAGGTATTCAGTAGCCACAGGTAGACCGTCTGGTTACCGAACATCGAGGTAAGGAAGCACAGGCTGGCAATAACGGTAGTGGCCAACAGCGCGTTACGTGGCACACCGCCGCGAGACAGTTTGGCGAAAATACGCGGCGCTTTACCGTCGCACGCCAGCGCGTAGAGCATACGGGTTGAGGCATACATGCCAGAGTTACCCGCAGAGAGCACCGCCGTCAGGATCACCGCATTCATGATTGCCGCCGCAGAGAGCAGGCCCGCATGCTGGAACACCAGGGTGAACGGGCTGACGCTGATATCTTTTACATCATTACGCAGCAGGCTTGGATCGGTATACGGAATGATCAGGCTGATGATCAGGATAGCGAACACGTAGAACAGCAGGATACGCCAGAACACCTGCCGCACCGCGCGGGGAATGTTCTTCTCCGGGTCGGCAGACTCCCCCGCCGCGATACCGATCAGTTCGGTACCCTGGAAGGAGAAGCCTACAATCATCGCCACGCCAATCATTGCCGAGAGGCCGCCAGCAAACGGCGCATCGCCAATCTCCCAGTTGCTCCAGCCCGCAGGCTCGCTGCCCTTGAAGATGCCGACGATCATCGCCAGACCCACAATGATAAAGATAATGACGGTCGCCACTTTGATCAGGGAGAACCAGTATTCCGCCTCACCAAAGCCGCGCACCGAGATGAAGTTCAGCAGGAAGATGACGGCCAGGAAGAGCGCACTCCAGATCCAACCTGGCGTGTCCGGGAACCACCATGTCATCACCAGCTGTGCCGCCACGAGGTCAACAGCGATGGTCACCGCCCAGTTGTACCAGTAGTTCCAGCCCAGCGCGAAGCCGAAGCCTTCCTCGACGTACTTTTGCCCATAAGTAGAGAAAGAACCGGAAACCGGCATATAGGCCGCCAGTTCACCGAGACTGGTCATCAGGAAATAGACCATCAGGCCAATCAGAATATAAGAGAAGAGTGCCCCACCCGGGCCTGCCGCGGAAATCGTTGCGCCAGAGGCAACGAAAAGACCTGTACCGATGGAACCGCCAATGGCGATCATCGTCAGGTGACGCGCCTTGAGTTCGCGACGTAGCGCGGGCGCTTCTGTGGTTTTAGTTTCGGAAACCATATGAAAATGCTGTCCATTCAAAAAATGAGGCGCGATTGTAGCAGAGGATCCGCGTTCCTTCCGGCAGAAATACTCTGTTATAAGAGAGCTTCATGACCGGTCCAGGATTATAAGTAAAGCAGAGTTTCGACCGATTTCACCCCGGCCACTGGTGCTTACTGCTGGCAGTAGCGCAGGAAGCGTTGTAGCGAGCTGGAAAGGTGTTTCTGACGATGGCGAATGCACCATAGCGTGCGCACCAGCTTTGGCAAGGGCAGCGCAATCTCCACCAGCGAACCGCTCTCCAGTTGCTCGGCAATCACCCGCCGTGAAAGGCAGCTAATGCCCAACCCATGGCGAACCGCATGCTTGATGGCTTCCGAGTTGCCAAGCTCCATGCCCAGATGAAACTGCGGCAAATGCGACAACAGAAGATAATCGACAATTTCACGGGTACCCGAGCCATGCTCACGTAAAATCCACGGCGCCTGCGCCAGCCGTTCCAGCGTTACCTCCCCCTGTAGCAGCGAAGAGGCTGGCGAAGCAAAGACCACCAGCTCATCTTCCAGCCAGGGTTCAGCAACAATATCCGCGTTATGGCATGGCCCTTCGATCAGACCGATATCGACCCGAAAATCGATAATGGCGTTAATCACATCCTGGCTGTTCCCTACGCTCATCTCCAGCGGCAAGGCGGGGAAATCCCGGCGGTAGCGGGCGATGACCTCCGGCAGGATATAGTTGCCAATCGTACTGCTCGCCGAAACGCGAATGGCTCCGTTCTCTTCCCGGAACAACTGCTCAATCTCGACCGTCTGCTCCAGCAACGCCAGCGCCCGGGGGTAGAGCAACCGCCCATGCTCGTTCACCACCAGCCGCTTCCCTACCCTGTCAAAAAGCTGCACGCCGAGTTGCCCTTCAAGGTCGGTGAGCGCCGCACTGACCGCAGATTGCGATAACGCCAGCATCTGCGATGCCTGGGTCGTCGAGCCGCTTTTCAGCACTTCGGTAAAGACTTCAAGCTGGCGTAAGGTAATGTGCATAGTCGCATTCCACGGTAGGGTCAGTAGGGGGTGCTTACCACTTATAAAGATTAATTATAAATATATAATCAATTTTATTTTTAAACCAGCGCGGCGTAATCTCCAGCCAGAGAAAGGAGAAGATTATGACGACACTGATTGCACAGCATCATCGTTCTGTATGGCATTACGCCCCGGGTCTGGCCCTGAGCGCACTCATCACCGGCGCGGCACTCTGGGGTGGCAGTATCCCTGCGGTAGCGGGGGCCGGGTTTAGCGCCCTGACGCTGGCCATTTTATTTGGCATGGTGGTCGGTAATACGGTGTACCCGCGTCTCTGGCGTGCCTGTGACGGCGGCGTGATCTTTGCTAAACAGCACCTGCTACGCCTGGGGATCATTCTCTACGGTTTTCGCCTCACCTTTGCGCAGATTGCCGACGTGGGCGTCAGCGGCATCGCCATAGATGTGCTGACGCTGAGCAGCACCTTTATGCTGGCCTGCTTTATCGGACAAAAAGTGTTCGGGCTGGATAAACACACCAGCTGGTTGATTGGTGCAGGCAGCAGCATCTGCGGCGCGGCGGCGGTGCTGGCGACCGAGCCGGTAGTGAAAGCCGAGGCCAGTAAAGTGACGGTGGCCGTGGCAACCGTGGTGATATTCGGTACCCTGGCCATTTTCCTCTATCCGGCCATGTACCCCCTGCTGGCGCACTGGTTCAGCCCGGAAAACTACGGCATCTATATCGGTTCGACCATGCACGAGGTCGCTCAGGTAGTGGCTGCGGGTCATGCTATCAATCCGGAGGCGGAAAACGCGGCGGTGATCGCCAAAATGCTGCGCGTGATGATGCTGGCACCGTTCCTCATCTTCCTCGCAGCAAGGGTTAAACAGCTGGCACCGGCGGGCCAGGCGCAGAAAGGTAAAATCACCATTCCGTGGTTCGCCATCCTCTTTATCGTGGTGGCTATCTTTAACTCCTTACACCTGCTGCCGAAAGCGGTGGTGGACATGCTGATCACCCTGGATACCGTCCTGCTGGCGATGGCGATGGCAGCACTGGGGGTCACAACCCACGTCAGTGCTCTGAAAAAGGCCGGCGTTAAGCCGCTGTTGATGGCGCTGATCCTCTTTATCTGGCTGATAGTCGGCGGGGGTGCCATCAACCTGGTGGTTCATAGCCTGATGGCATAAACCACTACATCCTTCTCCTGTTAACCCGCTATCATAAGCGTTTGCTTTCCCCCGGCGGGTTAAACAGGAGTCCCTTTATGAAATATGTTGGAGCGCACGTCAGCGCAGCTGGCGGTCTTGCTAATGCTGCCATTCGCGCTGCTGAAATTGAGGCGACCGCTTTCGCCCTGTTCACCAAAAATCAGCGCCAGTGGCGCGCCGCCCCGCTCTCCACACAAGTGATTGATGATTTCAAAGCCGCGTGTGAGAAATACCACTTTGGTCCCGGCCAAATTCTGCCGCATGACAGCTATCTGATTAATTTAGGTCATCCGGTCCAGGAGGCTCTCGATAAATCTCGCGACGCGTTCATTGATGAGATGCAGCGCTGCGAACAGCTTGGCCTGACCTTGCTGAACTTCCACCCTGGTAGCCACTTGTCGCAAATCGACGAATCCACCTGTCTGGCACGCATCGCTGAGTCCATTAATATCGCGCTGGACAAAACGCAAGGGGTGACCGCCGTCATCGAAAACACGGCCGGTCAGGGCAGCAACCTCGGGTTTAAATTCGAACAGCTGGCCGAGATTATCGCCGGGGTTGAGGACAAAACCCGCGTGGGGGTGTGTATCGATACCTGTCACGCCTTTGCCGCAGGCTACGATCTCCGTACTACCGAAGAGACCGAAAAAACCTTCGCAGAATTCGAGCGTATCGTCGGCTTCCAGTATCTGCGCGGTATGCACCTGAACGATGCGAAAAGCGCCTTTGGTAGCCGCGTTGACCGCCATCACAGCCTGGGTGAAGGCAATATCGGCCATGATGCGTTCCGCTTTATTATGCAGGACGCCCGCTTCGACGGCATTCCCATGGTTCTGGAGACCATTAATCCGGATATCTGGGCCGAAGAGATTGCCTGGCTGAAGGCACAGCAAACGGCGGAGGCAACGGCGTCAGCTTAAGCCCCGGAGCCTGCTGATAACGTCCTCTGGCCGCAGGCCCATTTCGATCGACTATCGCGCCGCTTACGCGGCGCGACTCTTACCCAGCCAGACCAATAAAGAAACCCGCAATGGTGGCGCTCATCAGATTAGAGAGCGTGGCGGCGGCCAGTGCCCGCAACCCCAACTGCGCAATTTCCGGCGCGCGTCGGGGGGAAACGGCAGAAAACGCCCCGACCACGACCCCAATCGATCCGAAATTCGCAAACCCGCACAGTGCAAACGATATAATGGCGATGGTCTTCACATCCAGCTGACCGGCAGTTTGTAGCCAGGGCGAGAAGTGGAGATAAGCGACAAATTCGTTTATCGCCAGCTTCTGACCAATCAGGCTACCGGCCAGATGCGCATCGCTCCAGTCGACCCCCATCAACCATGCCAGCGGCGCCAGCGCGTAGCCAAAAATCCCCTCCAGGGTCGCCCCGCCGAAACCAAACCAACCGCCAATACCGCCAATAATCCCGTTGATCATGGCGATAATGGCCACAAAGGCCATGACCACCGTCGCCACGCCGGCGGCGATTTTCAGCCCGGTCATCGCCCCGCTGGCGGCCGCTTCAATAATGCTTTTGGGCGGCGTTTCGGTAAACGAAAGGTTATCAAACGATACCTGCGAGGCCTCCGTCGCCGGGCTCAGCAGGCGAGCAAAGAGAATGCCGCCCGGGATTGCCATCAGCGAGGCGGCTAGCAGGTAACCAATGGGTACCCCTAAAGCGGCGTAGCCAATCATTGTCGAACCCGCGATCGACGCCATCCCGCTACAGATCGCGGTAAAAAGCTCATTGCGGTTAAGACGCTCCATAAAAGGCTTCACGATCGCCGGGATCTCGTTCTGCCCGAGGAAAATGGTGGTGACCGCGACAAAGGATTCGATTTTGCTGATATTAAGCGCTTTCTGGAAAATCCCTCCAAGAAGACGAATCAGGAAGCCCATTACGCCAATGTAATAGAGCAGGCTGACCAGCGCGGTGATAAAAATAATGGCGGGCAGCACGCGAAAGGCAAACACAAAGCCGGCGCCATCAAAGACTTTGTCCATCTTGGGCCCGACCAGCGAGCCAAAGATAAAGGCGCTACCGGCATCGCTATAGGTCATCACTTTGTGGATGCCGTAGGCAGCCTTTTCTGCCAGCCACTTCCCGGGTGGAAAATAGAGCATGATGCCGCCGATGGCGATTTGCAGCAGCAACGCCGCCCCTACCGTGCGCAGACTAATACGCTTTTTATTCACTGACAGCAGAAACGCGATTGCCAGTAATACCACCATACCCAGAACACTTCTCATGACGTCCATAATGATTTTCTCTTACGGCCAGGTCTGATTTTGTTGCGGGCTACCGCTTGCTGCCCGTTGGGTGTGACAGCGATGGCGCTTTGCGCAATGGCTGTCACGCCGCACGCCCAGGGGATTAGTGGTACTTACGTACACACTCTTCCACTAAGTCCCAGAACCAGTGGGTGTCGATGGTGATGCCCACTTTGGTGTTCGCCGGTTTGCCGAGAACGCCCAGCTCATCGCACACTGTACGTCCATAGCAAGGGCCACTGTTGACGTCGATTTCGACGTACATCTCCTGGGTTTTAATGCCGGCAGGGTTGATGAGGTAAGCAATACAGGTGGCGTCGTGTACCGGGCCGCCCGCTAAGCCATAGTTTTCATACTGGGTTTTGAGGGTAAAGTTCATGATGTCTCTGAAGAGCTTGCCGGCCGGTCCCCCCGCTTTTTCCATTCTGGCGATCACGTCGGCAGTGCAGACCGTCTGGTTAGTCAGATCCAGCCCCATCATCACCAGCGGCACGCCGGAGGTGAAGACAACGCGGGCCGCTTCCGGATCGGCAAAGATATTAAACTCAGCGGATGGGGTGAAATTACCGGTGCCGTAGGCCCCGCCCATCAGCACAATCTCACGGATTTTGGGCACAATGGCGGGCTGCATACGCATCGCCACCGCAATATTGCTCAGCGGACCGACGGGCACCAGGGTGATATCCCCTTCGCTTGCCATCAGCGTATCGATAATGAATTTTACGGCATGCGTATTTTCCGCTTTGCGGGTCAACGGAGCAAATACCGGGCCATCCAGACCCGTTTCGCCATGGATATTATCGGCAACGATTTGCTGGCGCATTATCGGCTGCGGCATACCCGCATAGACCGGAACATGTATATCTAATGTCTGACAGACATTTAATCCATTGACTAATGTTTTATCCAGCGTCTGATTACCGGCAACAATCGTTATCCCTAATAAATCGATAGCCGGATGCCTTGCTGCCAGCATTATCGCAATAGCATCGTCATGGCCTGGATCGCAATCAAGAATGATCTTTCTTTTTTCCATTTTTATTTCCTCGGTTCGCTGTTGCGTTAAATTCATTTCAGTCATTAAGGTGGGGAGTGTCGACGATTGAATGTTAACAACGGAGAACGTATGCTAAATATGAGAAATCTCACATCAGGAATGGGCCGTGAAAGAGATCCACAATGAGGTTGTTAAACAGGAACTGATTCTGCAGTCAGGATATAAGGAACGGTTTTCCGTGGATATTTTGCGGGATACCCGCTTGTTTGAGGTCGCAGCAGGTGAGGAGATTGTGAGAGTAGGCCAACAACCTGCCTGGCTCTTCTATCTCGTGCGCGGACGCGCCAGACTGTACGCCACCTCAGCCAACGGGCGGGTGTCGCTGATCGATTTCTTTACTGCACCCTGTTTTATTGGCGAAATTGAATTAGTTGACGCGGATCACGAACCCCGGGCTGTTCAGGCTATTGAAGCGTGCTGGTGTCTGGCGTTGCCGATGAAGCAGTACCGCCCCTTATTGTTGAATGATGCAACATTTTTACGGCATTTGTGCATTGCGCTAAGTCGCAAAAATTATCGCAATATTGTTTCGCTTACCCAAAATCAGTCTTTCCCGCTGATTAATCGACTGGCGGCCTTTATTTTATTGACGCAGAATTGTGATATCTATCGCGAAAAACATACGCAGGCGGCCGAATATATGGGGGTCTCCTACCGTCATCTTCTTTATGTTATTGCGCAGTTCACTCAGGAAGGTGTACTGATAAAGCAAAAAGCGGGCTATATCATCAAAAATAAATCCAGACTGCTTAATCTGGCGCGGGAGATGGATCCCGAAAATAATTTCTCTGAATTATTACGTTAACCGCTTCACGCCTTTCTCGTTATATTACGCCGATCGACTCTGCCACCCCTACCCCAGACGAGGTGAGTGCGGAATAGCGATATGTCCGGAGGAAAAAAGGCCTTTTGTCAGGCCATAAAAAAACGCGGCCGACGCCGCGTTTTTGAGATGAAAAAAAGGCAGAGTCACCTCTGCCTTTATGCGTGAGCGGGTTTAAGCCGCTTTGGCAACTGCTTCCGCTTCCGGGCGCTTCAGCACCGCGTAAGAGAGGCCCGCCACCAGGGTACCGGCGATAATCGCCAGCAGGTAACCCAGCACCGGCGTGATCGCCCCAGGGATCAGCAGGACAAACAGACCGCCGTGCGGTGCCATCAGCTTCGCACCAATGGCCATAGAGATAGCACCGGTTACTGCACCACCCGCGATACAGCAAGGCAGAACGCGCATTGGGTCACGCGCAGCGAACGGAATGGCACCTTCGGTGATGAAGCACAGACCGAGAATCAGCGCTGCTTTGCCGCCTTCCTGTTGTGCCTTATCGAATTTACGGCGGGCAATAATAGTCGCCAGGCCCAGCGCCAGCGGTGGCACCATACCGGCAGCCATAATGGCAGCCATCGGCGCGTAAGTCTGGGTACTCAGCAGGCCAACACCAAACGCATAGGCCGCTTTGTTCACCGGGCCGCCCATATCGGTACACATCATGCCACCGAGGATTGCGCCCAGCAGTACCGCATTGGCAGTGCCCATGGTTTGCAGCCAGTGGGTCAGGCCTTCGAGGATACCCGCGACCGGCTTACCGATCAGGTAGATCATTCCCAGACCCACCACCAGGCTTGAAAGCAGCGGAATGATCAGGATCGGCTTCAGCGCTTCCATACTCTGCGGCAATTTCAACTTCGAACTAATTAGCTTCGCAACATAACCGGCCAGGAAGCCCGCGATGATCCCGCCGATGAAACCTGAACCGGTGCTTACAGCCAACATACCGCCAATAAGACCTGGAGTCAGACCCGGACGATCCGCGATAGAGAAGGCGATATAACCTGCCAGGACAGGTACCATCAGCGCGAAGGCAGAACCCCCACCAATTTGCATCAGCGCCGCAGCCAGCGTGTTCGGCTCTTTAAAGGCTTCGATACCGAAAGCGAAGGAGAGTGCGATACACAGACCACCAGCCACCACCATCGGCAGCATATAGGAAACCCCGGTCAGCAGGTGACGATAAGCGCCAGCAGACTCTTTTTTGGTTTCCGTCGCGCCCTGGGCACCGCCCGCCGCCTGATACGGCTTCGCTTCTGCTACGGCCTTATCGAACTCCTGCGCGGTCTTCTTCAACGCCAGACCAGTAGAGGTACGGTACATCGGTTTTCCGGCGAATTTCGCCAGATCCACTTCGATGTCTGCCGCCACGATCACCAGATCCGCTTCAGCCACCTCTTCGGGGGTGATGGCATTGCCTGCACCCACGGAGCCGCGGGTTTCAACTTTTACCCACCAGCCACGTTTTTTGGCTTCGGTTTCAATGGCTTCAGCCGCCATGAAAGTGTGTGCCACGCCCGTTGGACAGGCTGTCACCGCCACCACGCGTTTCGGACCGCCGCTCAGGGCCGGTGCCGTTGCCGCTGGCAGGGTATAGACCGAGGCGTGATCCTTCGCTTCGCTCAGGAACAGCTCCGGGTGGGCAACCGCGCGATTGATATCGCCCAGCCACACCTTTTTGCCGTTCAGCGCGCTGTCAGCAGGAATGGTGTCGCCCAGAACGATCACCAGTTCGGCATCGTTCGGGTTGTCCAGGATATCCAGATGTGCTTTGTGTGCCGCCGCGCCCAGCAGTGTCTTTGCCATATAGGCGCGGGCCTGTCCGAGAGCAGAGTCGATAATCAGCAGCGTTTTCATTATGCCTCTCCTGCTGTTAGTTAAAGGGTTTTAAGTCAACGCGCGCCATCATCGCGGCTAACTGGGTACGATCGGTAATACCGACATTGCTCTGGCTCACGGCCAGGGCAGCAACAGCGGTAGCAAGACGTAACGTGTGTTCACTGGATTCACGCATCAGCAGGCCGTAAATCAGCCCACCTACCATGGAATCCCCTGCGCCAACGGTGCTTACCACTTCCATCGACGGTGGTTTGGCAATCCATTCGCCAGACGCGTTAACCCACAGCGCGCCTTCTGCACCCAATGAAATCACCACATGAGCGATACCCTGTTCACGCAGCGCATGGGCAGCATCAATCACATCTTTCAATTCTGGCAGCTTACGGCCAGCCCAGATTTCCAGTTCGCGACGATTTGGTTTTACCAGCCATGGTGCGGCTTTAAGGCCTGCAACCAGCGCATCACGGCTGCTGTCGAAAATAATACACGGGCACTGGCTGCGCAGACGCGTCATCCAGTCGGTAAAGGCTTCCGGGCTGACGCCCGACGGCAGACTGCCGCTGACGCATACCATGTCGAACTGGCCCAGCCAGGAGAGCGAGTCGTTAACAAAACGTTCCCAGTCTGACTGCGTCACTTCGAAGCCGGAGAAGTTCAGGTCGGTCACTTCACCGTCTTTCTCGGTCAGCTTCACGTTGATGCGGGTACGGCCCTGCACAATCTGGAAACGGTTAGCAATGCCCAGTTCGCTGAACAACTGCTGAAAGCCGTCCTGGTTATCTTTGCCCAGGAAGCCGCCTACGGTGACATCGATGCCCAGATCTTTCAGCACCTTCGCCACATTGATCCCTTTACCTGCCGCATGCAGGCCAGTGGTCCGCACCAGGTTGACTTCGCCGCGCTCAATCTCCGGGCAGAATCCTACCAGGTCGTAAGCCGGGTTCAGCGTAATCGTTGCAACACGTCTGCTCATTATGCGCCCTCCCCCAGACCTGCCGCGATGGCATCGCCAATGGCTTTCAGCGCCTGTTCAGCATCGGCACCCTGGGCGGTGAAGCGCAGGCGATGGCCTTTTTTCACGCCCAGTGCGACCACTTTCATCAGGCTACGGCCATTAGCGGGCTTACCGCTGCCGTCGAGGTTAGTGACGGTGATGTCGCTTTCAAACTGCTTGATGGTATTAACCAGCATGGTGCCCGGGCGGGCATGCAGACCGTGTTCGTTACGCACCACGTACTCTGCACTGAGCAGGTCGTCGGTCAGCGCGTCATCGCTGGTCAGCAGCGCCAGCAGGGTCGCGGCATCCGCGTTCAGCAATTTGTCAGCTTTGTTGATCAGCAGCAGATCGCTCAGGCGTTTGAGCACGGCAACCGGCTGGTCATCGGCCATCGCGACGGTCACCAGCAGGGCTGCTTTCTCACCTTCAACATCAAATGCGGAGGCCGCACGGCTGACGGCAACAGCGCTGCGCAGATTGCCTTCAGCACTGTCGTTCAGCCAGACGCCCTGGCCCAGGTTCAGCGGCTTGTCCGTTATGGTATGGGTGACAAATGCTGTGTCGACCGCGCCCGCCTCTTTCAGACGTGCGGCGTTCATCGCCTGCAGCGTCACCAGATCGGAGGCGACCACATCCAGCGACAGCGTCGCGTTATCCAGCTTCAGCGCTTCGCTCTGCTTTTCACCCATCAGCAGTGCTCGCAGCTCTTCAGCGGTGGTGGCAGTTTTCAGTTGTTCCGCCACTGCGTCATCGCTCAGCACGTGCGTCAGTTGACGCAGCAGGCCCAGATGTTCGTCACTGCTGGCGGCGATACCGATGGCGACATACGCCACCTGCCCTTCGCCCCAGAGCACGCCCTGCGGGAATTGATATACCTGCACACCGGTCTTCAGAACCTGATCGCGGGTATCGGTGGTGCCATGGGGAATGGCGATGCCATTGCCGAGGAAGGTTGAGGTCTGCTGCTCACGCGCCAGCATGCCATCAACATAGCCAGCGGCAACATTGCCAGACTGCACCAGCGCGGCAGCGATCTGCCGGATGGCCTCTTCTTTATTACCGGCCTGTTCGCCCGGATGAATGTCCTGTACGGATAACTGGAACATAGCTCTCCACTCCTGCTGAAATTGAATCGTTTCAGCTTAAATGTGAAAATAGGCGCCAATCCGTTTGTATTAGATCAACCAATTAGCGCTGAAACGTTTCAAGAAGTCTTGCTTTTTATCGCCATCCTTGCAAGTAAAGTTACGTTTCAGCTTTCGGAATTTAGAGTTGCAGCACATTTTTGCAACATTCCGTCCTCTTTCGCGGGCAATAAAAGAGACCAGCGCGCTTTACTTCAGCAGCTTCAGCAAGCGCAGCGGCAATATGAAATGCCATTTTGATTTTTTGTGGTAATAAGAGTGCGCATCTGTTCATTTTCTGACAAGCGGCGTAAACTCCGCCTCTCTTCATATTACTGATACAGAAACATGCATACGACTCCCGCTGCCGCCAGGCAAAAATCGTTTGATTTGACGTCATCGGCGTTTTTGATTGTGGCCTTCCTCACCGGTATTGCCGGTGCACTGCAAACCCCTACGCTGAGCCTGTTCCTGACCACGGAAGTGCATGCTCGTCCGGCGATGGTTGGCTTCTTTTTTACCGGCAGCGCCATCATCGGCATTTTTGTTAGCCAGTTTTTGGCGGGTCGCTCAGACAAAAAGGGCGATCGCAAAAGCTTGATCGTCTTCTGTTGTCTGCTGGGCGTGTTCGCCTGCCTGCTATTTGCCTGGAACCGTAATTACTTCATTTTGTTGTTCGTTGGCGTCTTTTTGGGGAGTTTTGGCTCTACGGCTAACCCGCAGATGTTTGCCCTCGCCCGCGAACATGCGGATCGCACCGGGCGTGAAGCGGTGATGTTCAGTTCAATATTGCGTGCCCAGGTTTCGCTGGCCTGGGTGATAGGTCCGCCGCTGGCTTACGCCCTGGCGATGGGTTTTGGCTTTACGGTGATGTATCTCAGCGCCGCAGCGGCGTACATCATTTGCGGCCTGATGGTATGGTTCTTTTTACCCTCTATGCGTAAAGAGCCGAAGCTGGCGACCGGTACGCTGGAAGCCCCGCGTCGTAACCGCCGCGACGCCCTGCTGCTGTTTATTATCTGCACATTGATGTGGGGTACTAACAGTCTGTACATCATCAATATGCCGCTGTTTATTATTAATGAACTGCATCTGTCGGAAAAACTGGCGGGCATCATGATGGGCGCGGCGGCGGGGCTGGAAATCCCGACCATGCTGATTGCCGGCTATTACGCCAGGCGCTTCGGCAAACGCTTTCTGATGCGCATTGCCGCCGTAGCAGGACTGCTGTTCTATATCGGGATGCTGACCGCCAGCTCACCGGCATTGTTGCTGGGGTTACAACTGCTCAATGCGATTTATATCGGCATTCTGGCGGGGATCGGCATGCTCTATTTTCAGGATTTAATGCCCGGCCAGGCGGGGGCAGCCACCACGCTTTATACCAATACGACGCGCGTGGGCTGGATCATCGCGGGCTCGATGGCCGGTGTGGTGGCCGAGATCTGGAGCTATCACGCGGTCTTCTGGATAGCGCTGGCGATGTGCGTGATCACCTGCGTTTGCCTGACGCGCATAAAAGACATTTAAGGCGCGGTCAGCGCCTCCAGCTCCAGCAGCCAGGTCATCGCCTGCTGGCGCGAACTGCCACACATATCGGCGGCGGGCTGCAGGCCGGCGCAGACTTTTGGGCGTAGCGGTGAGCCAAAAATCTTACAGCGCTGCTGCGCATCCAGCTGTACGCACGGTGTATTCGCCGGCTTGCCGTTGGGCATGCCGGGAATCGGGCTGGTAATGGAGGGTGCAGTGCAGCACGCTCCACAGTCTGGACGGCATTCCATAAAGGCACTCTTACCCTGACGAGAACCCGCAGAGCGGGCGTGGCGCGCACAGTAACACCTTTTATGTATTGATAGCAAAACCCACGAATTCCTCTTGCCTGAAAGCCCGCGCGCGAGTACTTTGACGCGATATTTTTGACCTCCCCGTTAACAGGATTACTGCAATGCCAAGAGCGAACGAAATTAAAAAAGGTATGGTGCTGAACTACAACAGCAAACTGCTGATTGTGAAGGATATTGATATCCAGGCACCGAGCGCCCGTGGCGCAGCGACGCTGTATAAAATGCGTTTCTCCGATGTCCGCACCGGTCTTAAAGTGGAAGAGCGCTTTAAAGGCGACGATATCGTCGATACCGTGACCCTGACCCGCCGCTTCGTTGACTTCTCTTATATTGATGGCAACGAATACGTGTTTATGGATAAAGAAGATTACACCCCGTATATCTTCACCAAAGATCAGATCGCAGACGAGCTGCAGTTTATGCCTGAAGGCGGCATGCCGGATATGCAGGTACTGACCTGGGACGGCCAGCTGCTGGCGCTTGAGCTGCCGCAGACCGTTGATCTGGAAATCGTTGAGACCGCACCGGGCATCAAAGGGGCTTCAGCCAGCGCCCGTAACAAACCGGCGACGCTGACCACCGGCCTGGTGGTGCAGGTTCCGGAGTACCTCTCCGCTGGCGAGAAGATCCGTATCCATATCGAAGAAAAACGTTATATGGGTCGTGCAGACTAAGACAAAAAACCCGGCTTTCGCCGGGTTTCTTTTTTACAGCAGTTCGGGATATTTGGTCATTTTTAGCGCCAATTCCACGCCACGCACTTCCGCCATCCCCTTCAGTCGCCCAATCGCCGAATAGCCAGGATTGGTTTTCTTACGCAGGTCATCCAGCATTTGATGGCCGTGATCGGGACGGAATGGAATCGGTCGCACATCGCCCGCTTTCTTGCGGCGTTGCTCTTCACTGAGGATAGCGTCCACCACCGCCACCATATTCACGTCACCGCCCAGATGCGCGGCTTCGTGGAAGGTTTTTGGATTCTCTTCCCGGCAGGTAGCGCGCAGGTGAGTAAAGTGAATACGGTCACCAAAGGTTTCGATCATCCGCACCAGATCGTTATCGGCACGCACGCCGTAGGAGCCGGTACACATGGTGAAGCCATTGTTGATGCTGTCGACGGTCTCTTTCAGCCACTGCATATCTTCAATGGTAGAGACAATACGCGGCAGACCGAGAATTGGACGCGGTGGATCGTCCGGATGGACTGCCAGACGCACGCCCGCTTCTTCTGCCACCGGGACGATAGCGCGCAGGAAGTGGGCCATGTTTTCCCGCAGCTGCGCTTTATCGATATTGCCATACTCCGCCAGACGCGCGCGGAACTGGTCGAGGGTATAGCCCTCTTCAGCGCCCGGCAGGCCGGCAATAATATTGCGGGTCAATTTTTCAATTTCTGCCGCGCTGGCCGCATTAAACCATGCCTGGGCTTGTTGCTGCTCTTCAGGGCTGTAATCGGCTGCTGCGCCTTCACGCTTCAGAATATGCAGCTCAAATGCGGCGAAGGCGATCTGATCAAAGCGCAGTGCTTTGGAGCCATCCGGCAATTCGTATTCCAGATCGGTGCGCGTCCAGTCGAGGATAGGCATAAAGTTGTAGCAGACCGTATCAATACCGCAGGCCGCCAGATTACGAATGCTCTGCTGATAGTTGGCAATCCAGGTCGCGCACTGCCCGGAATGAGTTTTGATCTCTTCGTGCACCGGAATGCTTTCAACGACAGACCAGGTGAGCCCTTTTTCGGCCAGCAGCTTCTGGCGCTGTTTAATCTCTTCTACCGGCCATACCTCACCGTTAGGAATATGATGCAGCGCGGTCACCACGCCGGTCGCGCCTGCCTGGCGCACGTCATCAAGAGAAACCGGATCGTTCGGGCCATACCAACGCCAGGTTTGTTCCATCGCTTCATCCTCGCAAAGTTGTTATACCAATATAATGTGACGCAATGACGACTACCATACATGTCTAACGCGCCGGGTCAACGCGCCTCGCCTCATTGATTGATCAAACTCACAGTTCCCGCATATTTACGGCTCACCAATTTAAATTGCTGTCATATAACTTTAGACTGACATTGTTAATTAACGGTTAATTAGGTGTGTATTTCATGAAGACAATTGCCTCTATTACGCTGCCCGCTAACGTTAAGCAGCCCCAGTACGATCGTCAGCAACTGCGCTCCCGCATCGTCCATTTTGGATTTGGTGCTTTTCATCGCGCGCATCAGGCGCTGTTAACCGATCGCGTGCTGAATTCCGAGGGCGGCGACTGGGGTATCTGTGAGATTAGCCTGTTTAGCGGCGATAAGCTGATGAGCCAGCTGCGCGCGCAGGATCACCTGTTTACCGTGCTGGAAAAAGGGGCGGATGGGAATCAACCCATCATCGTCGGCGCGGTGCATGAGTGCCTGAACGCGAAGCTTGATTCGCTGGCCGCCATTATTGAGAAGTTCTGTGAACCGCAGGTGGCGATCGTCTCTCTGACCATTACGGAAAAGGGTTACTGCATTGATCCTGCCACCGGCAAACTGGATGTGCAGAACGAACGTATTCTTCACGATCTGGAAAATCCCACTGAGCCACACTCGGCGCCGGGTATTCTGGTCGAAGCGTTACACCGTCGTCGCGAACGCGGCCTGACGCCCTTCAGCGTACTCTCCTGCGATAACATCCCCGATAACGGTCATGTAGTGAAAAATGCGGTGCTGGGCATGGCGCAGAAACGCTCGCCGGAACTGGCTGAGTGGATTGCGAAACATGTTAGCTTCCCGGGGACGATGGTGGATCGCATTGTTCCTGCAGCGACCGACGCCTCCCTTGCGGAAATTGCTGACGTGCTGGGTGTGGATGATCCCTGCGCCATCAGCTGTGAGCCCTTTATCCAGTGGGTGGTTGAAGATAATTTTGTGGCCGGTCGCCCGGCGTGGGAAGCCGCGGGCGTTCAGCTTGTGCAGGATGTGTTGCCCTGGGAGCAGATGAAGCTGCGAATGCTTAATGGCAGCCACTCTTTCCTCGCCTGGCTGGGTTATCTCAGCGGGTTTGCCCATATCAGCGACTGCATGCAGGACGAGGCTTTGCGCAAGGCTGCCCGTCAGCTGATGCTGACCGAACAAGCCCCTACCCTGCGCATTACCGGTGTGGATCTGGATGCGTATGCCGACAGTCTGATCGACCGTTTTACCAACCCGGCCCTGCAGCACCGTACATGGCAGATTGCGATGGATGGCAGCCAGAAGCTGCCTCAGCGCATGCTGGAAGGGATCCGCGTGCACCTGCAGCGCGGCACCCCGTGGCCACTGCTGGCGCTTGGCGTAGCGGGCTGGATGCGTTACGTCAGCGGCGTGGATGATGCGGGTCAGGCCATCGACGTACGCGATCCCCTGAGCGACAAAATCCGCGCTATCGTCGACAGCAGTACCGAGCAGACGCGCGTGCAGGCGCTGCTTGGCCTGAGCGAAATTTTTGGCGAGGATCTGCCGCAGGATGCCGGGTTTGTTGACGCCGTCAGCAACGCTTACCAGCGTATTCAGCACACCGGCGCCCGCCAGGCAATCATTGATACGCTAAACCTTTCCCAATAATGGCGGTTTACGCGGACGGAATAGGGTTCCGTTCGCGTGACCTCTTCTCATGACTGTTCTTTTCAGCCAGGATTATTGATAATTGTTATAAGATTACAGTTATCACTCCTGGAGCACATGTGACCAAGACTAACCTGATCACCGGTTTTCTCGGCAGCGGCAAAACCACCTCAATTTTGCATCTGCTGGCCAATAAAGATCCTGCCGAAAAATGGGCCGTACTGGTCAATGAATTTGGCGAAGTGGGTATCGATGGCGCGCTGCTGGCCGACAGCGGCGCGATGATCAAAGAGATACCCGGAGGCTGCATGTGTTGTGTCAATGGTCTGCCGATGCAGGTTGGCCTGAACACGCTTCTGCGACAGGGTAAACCCGACCGACTGCTCATCGAGCCCACTGGCCTCGGCCATCCAAAGCAGATCCTCGACCTGCTCACCTCGCCGGTTTATGAACCCTGGATCGATCTGCGTGCGACGCTATGCGTGCTCGACCCGCGTCAGCTGCTGGACGAAAAAGCGGTACAAAATGACAACTTCCGCGATCAGCTGGCTTCTGCCGATATTATCATTGCCAACAAAGAAGACCGGGCGACGCCAGAAAGCTGTGAAGCGCTTCAGATTTGGTGGCAACACGTCGGCGGGGAGCGTCAGTTGCAGTACGCAACGCAGGGCAATATCGATATCGCCTTGTTAGATCTGCCGCGCCTGAATACGGTGGAACTGCCTGCCAGCGCGGAACACAACCATTCCCATCGCGATCAGAAAGGGCTTGCCGCCCTGAGCCTGCCTGCCCACCAGCGCTGGCGGCGTAACCTCAATAGCGGCCAGGGCCATCAGGCGTGCGGATGGATTTTTGACGCTGACACCTGTTTCGACACTATCGGTCTGCTGGAATGGGCGCGACTGGCGCCGGTTGATCGCGTTAAAGGGGTGATGCGCACGCCAGATGGCCTGGTGCGGATTAATCGCCAGGGGGAAGATTACTTCATCGAAACCCAGGGAGTGGCTCCGCCGGACAGTCGTATAGAGCTAATTAGTGCGGTAAATACCGACTGGAACGCACTTCAGGCTAGTCTGTTGAAGCTTCGTTTAACTTCCGACAACTAACGTTGCCCGGACTTCTTAGCTTAGTAAACGATGATGAAAACACGATTCCCCCAGATAATACTGCTTAATGTCGCTGGCCTGGCGCTCTTCTTCTCATGGTACCTGCCGGTTAACCACGGCTTCTGGTTCCCGCTGGACAGTGGCATCTTCCACTTCTTTAACCATAAGCTGGTGGAGAGTCGTGCCTTCCTGTGGCTGGTCGCCATCACCAATAATCGTGCTTTTGACGGATGTTCGTTACTGGCGATGGGCTGTCTGCTTCTCTGGTTCTGGCGCCAGGCATCGGCAGAAGGACGTCGGCGCATTATTATTATCGGGTTGGTAATGTTATTGATCGCCGTGGTGCTGAATCAACTGGCATCTGCCCTTATTCCGGTGAAACGTTCGAGTCCTACGCTCTGGTTTTCTGATATTTATCGCGTTAGCGAATTGCTGCATATTTCAACGAAAGACGCCTCGAAAGACAGTTTCCCTGGCGATCACGGGATGATGCTGCTTATTTTTGCGGCAGTAGTATGGCGCTATTTCGGTCGTAAAGCCTTTATGGTTGCCCTGATTATCTTTATGGTCTTTGCTTTCCCGCGGGTCATGATTGGCGCCCACTGGTTCACCGATATTGCTGTCGGGTCGCTCTCTGTGGCGCTGATTGGTCTTCCCTGGTGTCTGATGACTCCATTAAGTGATAAATTAATCGCCGTGTTCGATCGTTATTTACCTCATAAATTCAACAAAAATAAAACAAATAACTAACCGAAATTATTAAGCGCCGTCAGGGATCGTTATCGATCCCTGACGATTTAACGGCTGCTTAATTTACATTATGTCATCATGCTGTAACATTAATCGGCTTACAAATGAATCAGTTGTGTGATTTTTAGCCTGATTTCTCCCCTCATTTCCCTTTCCCATCAGCCTGATTTGGCTATCACAAATACTTATAAAAAATTGGCTTTTTTTACTCGCAATGGGTTCGGCAATCGGTTACTCTCAGACTCGTTTTACCCAGCACCGTAATTATTTCTAATGCAGAAAAATTTGTGCGATTCGCCACAGATTTGACCATAAAGAATTGTCTCAAAGTGCGCAGGTAATTAGTCTCGTCACGTTTGGCATTTTTATAACGATATTGATCGTTAAGGACTTCAAGGGAAAATAAACAAAATGGTCAAATCTCAACCGATTTTGAGATATATCTTGCGGGGGATCCCGGCGATTGCAGTTGCGGTTCTGCTTTCTGCTTGTAGCACAACGAATACCGCGAAGAATATGCATCCTGAGACGCGTGTTGTGGGGTCAGAAGACGCCTCTTCACTGCAAGCCTCTCAGGATGAATTTGAGACAATGGTACGTAATCTGGATGTGAAATCCCGACTTATGGACCAGTATGCCAGCTGGAAAGGCGTTCGTTACCGCCTGGGTGGCAGCACCAAAAAAGGTATTGATTGTTCCGGTTTCGTACAGCGTACTTTCCGTGAGCAGTTTGGTTTAGAACTTCCGCGTTCAACCTATGAACAGCAGGAGATGGGCAAGTCGATTTCGCGTACCAGCTTACGCACCGGCGATTTAGTCCTGTTCCGCGCAGGTTCGACCGGCCGACACGTCGGCATCTATATCGGTAATGATCAGTTCGTCCACGCATCCACCAGCAACGGTGTGATGATCTCCAGTATGAACGAGCCTTACTGGAAGAAGCGCTACAATGAAGCGCGCCGTGTACTGACGCGGAGTTAATCGATGCGTGTTGTCCGTTACCCTTGGCTGACAACACGTTGAATAAAGCACTGCTACGGCGGTGCTTTTTTTGTTTCATCGCCAGGCAAGAGAGCGTAACCTTTCTCTGGCAAAGCCAATCCAGGCTATAGTCGTGTAACTGCATGAATTTAGCCGTCATGAAGACGGGGGCGGCAAATCAGGATCTGATGACATCAATGTTCACCCGCTACTTTTCATCCCGCCGTAAGGTGCTGATCATTAGCCTTCTTACCGGCCTGTTTATCGCCCTGCTCTGCGGCGGTTTGCAATTTTTTTCCAGTTACCATAAACGCGCGGTAAGGTTCGATAACCTGATTGTCGATCTTCGACTGTATATGGAGAGCTATTTCACCGAGCTGCGTACCTCTGTCGACCAGTTGCAACCCATGACTTTGAATAGATGTGAGGATGTGGGTTCAGAGCTGACCTCGCGCGCGGCCTTTAGCCTGAACGTTCGCGCATTTCTGCTGGTGAAAGACAAAATCGCTTTTTGCTCTTCGGCCACCGGGCCGATGAACACCCCCCTTGCGGATCTGGTTCCCGAAATTGATCTGAAAAAGCCAATCGATATGGCGCTGGTCCCCGGCACCCCAATGATGCCGAATAAATCCGCCATTGTGCTGTGGTACCGTAACCCGCTGGTAAACGATGGCGGCATTTTTACGTCAATTAACCTCAACCTGACCCCTTACCTTTTATATACCGCCCGTCAGGATGAGTTTGCGGCCATTGCGCTGGTGGTAGGAAACACCGCCTTTTCAACCTATGCCGATCACCTGCTGCATACCAACGAATTAACTACGCCACCCATACGGTCCACCCGCATTGAAGAGTTGCCGCTGCAAATAAATCTCTACGCCGAAGCCTGGACGCGAGAAGACTTGCTGTTTGCATTACTGTTTGGCGTGATTTGCGGCATCAGCAGTGCGGTTGTCTGCTACTACCTGTCGATGGCGCGGGCTAACCCAAGAAAAGAGATCCTGACGGCCATTAAGCAGGATCAGTTTTATGTGGTCTATCAGCCGGTTGTAGATGCCAACGATCTAAAAATGACTGGCGTAGAGGTACTCATGCGCTGGCGTCATCCGGGTGCCGGAGAGATCCCGCCTGATGCTTTTATCAACTTTGCTGAAGCACAAAAGTTGATCGTCCCGCTGACGCTTCACCTCTTTGACCTGATACTGCGCGATGCGCCAATGTTGAAAAAACGGCTACCGCCGGGTGCAAAACTGGGGATCAATATTGCTCCAGGCCACCTGCATGCCGAAAGTTTTAAAGAAGACATGCGCAAATTTGCCGCCTCGCTACCGCCGAATCACTTCCAGGTCGTGCTTGAAATTACCGAGCGCAATATGCTGCAACACAGCGAAGCGGCCCGGCTGTTCGACTGGCTTCATCATGAAGGCTTTGAAGTGGCGATTGATGACTTTGGTACCGGGCATAGCGCGCTCATCTATCTTGAGCGCTTCTCGATGGACTATCTCAAAATCGATCGTGGGTTCGTCAACACCATCGGTATGGAAACGGTTACCTCCCCCGTCCTCGACGCGGTCATTACCCTGGCGCGCCGGCTAAATATGGTCACCGTGGCGGAAGGGGTAGAAACAGTCGAGCAGGCAAAGTGGCTGCGGGAACATGGCGTCAATTTCTTACAAGGATACTGGATTAGTCGCCCTATGCCGCTGGACGCGCTGCTGACGTGGCAAGAAGATCCCGGGCTCAGTCGTGAATAATTGCACAACGGTCGCCTCGTCACTTATTATTCAATGATCATCGGGTGGCCAGTTAATAATAAGGAATGCGTAGCGGAATGATATTGCGCGTAATGATGCTACTGCTTGTAGCGCTGAGTGGATTCTGTCAGGCGCAGACCATCAAAGAGAGCTACGCGTTCGCCGTCATCGGCGAGCCGAAATACGCCATCAATTTCGATCACTACGATTACGTCAACCCGGCGGCGCCAAAAGGGGGAAAGGCTACCCTTTCCGTTATCGGTACCTTTGATAACTTCAACCGCTATGCTCTGCGCGGCGTGGCCGCCGAACGCACTGAATCACTTTACGATCCCCTCTTCACCACCTCCGACGATGAACCCGGCAGCTACTATCCTCTGGTCGCTGAGTTTGCACGCTACGCTGATGATTATTCCTGGGTGGAACTTACAATCAATCCGAAAGCGCGCTTTCATGATGGGACACCGGTCAGCGCCCGTGACGTCGAGTTTACCTTTCATAAATTTATGACTGAAGGGGTCCCCCAGTTCCGACTGGTCTATAAAGGCACCACCGTTAAAGCCATCGCGCCGCTTACGGTGCGTATTGAGCTGGCGAAGCCCAATAAAGAGGATATGCTGAGCCTCTTCTCCCTGCCGGTGATGCCAGAGAAATTCTGGAAAAATCATAAACTCAGCGATCCTATCTCCACGCCGCCGCTGGCCAGCGGCCCGTATCGCATTACCAGCTGGCGTATGGGGCAGTATGTCATCTGGTCACGGGTAAAAGATTACTGGGCCGCCGACCTGCCTGTTAACCGCGGCCGCTGGAACTTCGACACCCTGCGCTATGACTATTATCTGGACGATAATGTCGCCTTTGAGGCCTTCAAGGCCGGGGCATTTGATATGCGCCTTGAGAGCAGCGCCAAAAACTGGGCCACCCGCTACACCGGCAGAAATTTCGAGCGCGGCTATATCGTTAAAGATGAGTTTAAGAGCGATTCGGCGCAGGACACCCGCTGGCTGGCGTTTAATATCCAGCGTCCCGTCTTTACCGACCGACGCGTGCGCGAAGCCATTACCCTCGCCTTCGACTTTGAATGGATGAATAAAGCGCTCTTCTACGGTGCTTACAGCCGGGTGAACAGCTATTTTCAAAATACGGAGTACGCCGCAACAGGGTATCCGGACGCCGCTGAACTGACGCTGCTCGCTCCACTCAAGGGTGAAATCCCGGCCGAGGTCTTTACCTCCGTCTATCAGCCGCCGGTGTCAAAGGGCGACGGCTACGATCGTAACAACCTGCTTAAAGCCAGTAAATTGCTGGATGAGGCAGGCTGGACGCTGAAAAATCAGAAACGCGTTAATATCCAGACCGGGAAACCGCTCACCTTTGAGCTGCTCCTTCCCTCCGGCGGCAATAATCAGTGGGTGTTGCCGTTCCAGCACAATCTCGAACGCCTGGGCGTGACGATGACGATTCGCCAGGTCGATAATTCGCAAATCACTAACCGTATGCGTAGCCGCGATTACGATATGATGCCGCGCCTGTGGCGGGCGATGCCATGGCCAAGCTCCGATCTGCAGCTCTCCTGGGCTTCGGCATATATCGACTCCACCTATAACTCCCCGGGAGTAAAAAGCCCGGCCCTCGACGCGCTTATCGCCCGGATCGTTGACGCCCAGGGCGATAAAGAGAAATTGCTGCCGCTCGGGCGGGCGCTCGACCGGGTTCTGACCTGGAACTATTACATGCTGCCCATGTGGTATATGGCACAGGATCGTGTCGCCAGCTGGGATAAATTTTCTCACCCGGCGGTACGTCCGGTCTACGCCCTCGGTTTTGAAAACTGGTGGTATGACGTGAACAAAGCGGCGAAATTACCCGCCGAGCGACGGTAAGGAATGTTATGGGCGCTTATCTGATTCGTCGCTTATTACTGGTGATCCCCACCCTGTGGGCCATCATAACTATCAACTTTTTTATCGTGCAGATTGCCCCCGGTGGTCCGGTGGATCAGGCCATAGCCGCTATCGAAATGGGTAGCAGCAACAGCCTGCCCGGTGGGGGTGGCGAAGGGATGCGCGCCAGCCATGCCCGTACCGGCGTGGGTAATATCAGTGACAGTCACTATCGCGGCGGATGCGGCCTCGATCCGGAGGTGATCGCCGAGATCACTCAGCGCTACGGTTTCGATAAACCGCTGCATGAACGCTATTTCAAAATGTTGTGGGATTACGCGCGCTTCGATTTTGGTAATAGCCTGTTCCGCAGCGCCTCGGTATTGCAACTGATCAAGGAGAGTCTGCCCGTCTCCATCACCCTGGGGCTATGGGGTACCTTGATTATCTACCTGGTCTCTATCCCGCTGGGTATTCGCAAGGCGGTTTATAACGGCAGCCGTTTCGATACCTGGAGCAGTACCTTTATCATTATCGGCTATGCTATTCCGGCCTTCCTTTTCGCCGTAGTGTTGATCGTCCTCTGTGCCGGAGGCAGCTATTACGACCTTTTCCCGCTGCGCGGGCTGGTCTCGGCGGATTTTGACTCTCTGCCCTGGTACCAGAAAGTGACGGATTACCTCTGGCATATCACCTTGCCGGTGCTGGCCACGGTCATTGGCGGCTTCGCCGCGCTCACCATGCTGACCAAAAACTCGTTTCTTGATGAGATCCGCAAACAGTATGTGGTCACCGCCCGGGCGAAAGGGGTGAGCGAGCGCAAAATTCTGTGGCGGCATATATTTCGCAACGCCATGCTGCTGGTCATCGCCGGTTTTCCGGCCACCTTTATCAGCATGTTCTTCACCGGCTCGCTGCTCATAGAGGTGATGTTCTCCCTGAACGGCCTCGGCCTGCTGGGCTACGAAGCGACGCTCTCCCGTGACTACCCGGTGATGTTCGGCACGCTCTATATCTTCACCCTGATTGGCCTGCTGCTGAATATCATCAGTGATATCAGCTATACGCTGGTCGACCCACGCATCGATTTTGAGGGCCGCTGATGCTACGCCTAAGCCCCATAAACCAGGCCCGCTGGGCCCGTTTTCGCCACAACCGCCGCGGCTACTGGTCGCTGTGGATCTTTGCGGTGATCTTTATTCTGAGCCTGTTCTCTGAACTGGTGGCTAACGACAAGCCACTACTGGTCCATTTTAACGACCGCTGGTATCTGCCAGCGATAAATAACTACAGTGAGAGCGACTTCGGCGGCCCGTTCGCCACCCCGGCAGATTATCAGGATCCGTGGCTACGCGCGCAGCTCGATAACCACGGCTGGGCGCTGTGGGCGCCGGTTCGTTTTGGCGCCACCAGCATTAACTTTGCCACTACCCGTCCCTTTCCTTCTCCCCCCTCCAGTCAGAACTGGTTAGGCACCGATGCCAACGGCGGCGACGTACTGGCTCGCATTCTCTATGGCACCCGCATCTCGATTCTGTTCGGCCTGCTATTAACCCTTTTCTCTAGCGTTCTGGGGATACTGGCGGGCGCCCTTCAGGGCTATTACGGCGGCAAAATCGACCTCTGGGGACAGCGTTTTATTGAGGTGTGGTCGGGCATGCCGACCCTGTTTCTGATCATTCTGCTCTCAAGCGTAGTGCAGCCGAATTTCTGGTGGTTACTCGCCATCACCGTGCTGTTCGGCTGGATGGCGCTGGTCGGCGTAGTACGGGCTGAGTTTTTGCGTACCCGTAATTTTGATTATATCCGTGCCGCGCAGGCGCTGGGCGTGGGCGATCGGGGAATTATTTTCCGCCACATTCTGCCCAATGCGATGGTGGCTACCCTCACCTTCCTGCCGTTTATTATGTGCAGCTCCATCACTACCCTGACCTCTCTCGATTTTCTCGGTTTCGGCCTGCCGCTGGGATCGCCATCGCTGGGGGAACTGTTATTGCAGGGCAAAAATAACCTACAGGCGCCATGGCTTGGGATCACCGCGTTTATCTCGGTGGCATTGCTGCTGTCGTTACTGATCTTTATTGGCGAAGCGGTACGCGATGCCTTCGACCCCAACAAGGCGGTGTAACATGACGCAGCCCCTTCTGCATATTGATAACCTCTCCATCGCTTTTCGTCAGCAGGGCGAAACGCGTCCGGTAGTGAGCGATCTCTCGCTGCATATCGATCCGGGAGAAACGCTGGCGCTGGTGGGTGAGTCGGGCTCGGGGAAGAGCGTTACGGCCCTCTCAGTGCTGCGCCTGCTGCCTTCGCCACCGGCCATCTATCCCCAGGGCGATATCCTCTTTCAGGGGCAGTCACTGCTGCATGCCGATGAACGTACCCTGCGCGGCGTGCGAGGCAATAAAATCGCGATGATCTTCCAGGAGCCGATGGTCTCGCTCAACCCACTGCATACCCTTGAAAAACAGCTGTATGAAGTGCTCTCTCTGCATCGGGGGATGCGTAAAGAGGCCGCGCGCGGCGAGATGCTCGACTGTCTGGAGCGCACCGGCATTCGTCACGCGGCCAAACGGCTCTCTGACTTCCCGCATCAGCTCTCGGGAGGAGAGCGCCAGCGCGTCATGATTGCCATGGCCCTGCTCACCCGCCCTGAACTGCTGATTGCCGATGAACCCACCACGGCGCTGGACGTCACGGTACAGGCGCAGATCCTGCAACTGCTGCGGGAACTGCGCGACGAGCTGAACATGAGCTTGCTGTTTATCACCCACAATCTCAGCATCGTTAAAAAGCTTGCCGATAGGGTGGCGGTAATGCAAAGCGGGCGTTGCGTCGAGCAGAATAGCGCCCCTGCCCTGTTTAGTGCTCCGCAACATCCCTACACGCAGCGACTCCTTGATAGTGAACCCACCGGCGGCCCTGTTCCGCTGGCAGAAAATGCCCCGACGCTACTCACCGTGAATAATTTGTCGGTGGCCTTCCCGATACGTAAGGGTCTTTTACGCCGGGAGGTGGATAGCAAACGGGTGCTGAACAAGGTCAGCTTTACCCTACGTGCAGGTGAAACTCTGGGGCTGGTGGGGGAATCTGGTTCCGGTAAAAGCACCACCGGGCTGGCGCTACTGCGGCTGATTACGTCGCAAGGTGAGATGACTTTCGATGGTAAGACACTGCATGACCGCAATCGCCGTCAGATGCTTTCGTTGCGCCATCGAATGCAGGTGGTTTTCCAGGATCCCAACTCCTCACTCAACCCGCGACTCAATGTTCTGCAGATTATCGAAGAGGGGTTACGCGTACACCAGCCTGCGCTCACCCCGGCGCAGCGAGAAGCCGAGGTGATTCGGGTAATGGGCGAGGTGGGGCTGGATCCCGAAACCCGGCAACGTTATCCGGGGGCCTTTTCCGGCGGTCAACGACAGCGTATCGCCATTGCCCGCGCCTTGATCCTGCGACCGGAGCTGATCATCCTTGATGAACCGACGTCATCGCTGGATCGCACCGTGCAGGCGCAGATTCTGGCGTTACTGAAAGATCTTCAGCAGCAGTATCGGCTGGCGTATATCTTCATTAGCCATGACCTGCAGGTCGTGCAGACGCTTTGCCATCAGGTCATTGTTTTACGTCAGGGAGAGGTTGTCGAGCAGGGAGAGTGTCAGCGCGTGTTTGCCGCGCCGACGCAGGCATATACCCGCCAGCTGTTGGCGTTACGTTGACACTCAGAAAGGATTCTGGCCAGACACCGGCTCAGCAATGGCTACGCCGAAATTTTTCAGGCGGCAGGTGGCGGCAAATTCGTCCTGACTTTTCACGAACAGGCAGGGTTCGCCCTCGCACTCCAGCACGGAGCTGTCGAGTTCAATGTCAGTCAGCGCCTGGCTGAGCTTTTCCATTACCGGCCATGCGTTTTCGTCTTGCGGACTGAGCAATTTAAGCGCCACCAGGCAGTTATCGCAGTTCGTCCCGCTTTGCGGAATCGGTTCAACTTTCGAACCTGCGAAACCCGCCGACCAGCGATAGCTCTGCGGCAAGCGATGGACGATGGAGAGCTGTAATGTATCCACGTTTGTTCCCCGGAAGCAAAATATACTTCACAATCTATTTACATTTATAGTAACACATCATTACTCACCTGCCCTGTTTTTAGTGAGAAAGCGGTTACAGCCAGATATCATCGGCGTTAGCGTCTTATTTCTCAGGGCTTTTTGTATGAGTTTCAGGTTCGCAACGGCGCTATATGTACCCGTTTCTGCGATCTAACTCAACCTTTTTAACTACAACGATGTGACTTTTTACATAAATAGATTTTACATAAAAGAAACAAACAAGGAGACCGGGATGAACGTTTTGGTTGATATGTGTCAAAAAAGGGTTCCTGTGGAACCCTTTTTTGTGCGTCATTTAACCGTTTTTTTGGGTCGGCTGGCATAGAGGTAGAAAAGAATGGAGCCCGTCGCACAGAAAGCGATGGACCAGAGCATCGGCCAGGCACTGTTGAAGGTGGCCATCGACAGTAACGCACCGATAATGGCGCCAATGCCAAAGCGGAAGGTCCCGGCGAGCGACGACGCCGTGCCCGCCATGTGCGGGAACTCATCCAGAATGACCGCCATCGCGTTCGACGAGACCATGGAGACGCAACCGACAAACGCCGCCACGCCCACCACCAGCGACCAGAAGCCCACATCGAAGAATGCCGTCACCACCATCCAGATTGCCATGGCGAACTGGATCCACAGCCCGGCACGGAACATATTCAGCGCCCCAACGCGGCGGACAAAGCGGCTGTTGATCAGCGTCATCACAATCAGGAAGACGATGTTCAGTGCAAAGTAGTAGCCGAAATGCTGCGGTGAGACGTGGTTCAGTTCAATGTAAACAAAGGGCCCGGCGCTCAGGAATGAGAACATCCCCGCGAAGCTGAATCCGCTGGCCAGCATATAGCTCAGCACCCGCTTATGACGAAACAGCGATGCGAAGTTGCCGAGCGTGGTGCGGATGTGGAACTTTTGCCGACGTTCAGGCGGCAAGGTTTCCTTGATAAAGAAGAAGATCATTGCCGACGCCAGCAGCGCCGCAAGCGCCAGGATCCAGAAGATAGCGTGCCAGCTAAACCAGACCAGCACTGCCCCACCCGCCATCGGCGCTATCAACGGCGCCACGGTGGTGACCAGCATGACGAAGGACATCATGCGCGAGAACTCTTCTTTCGGGTAGATATCGCGCATTAGGGCATTAATCACCACGCTGGCAGCGGCGGCGGCCAGCCCGTGGAAGAAACGCATGACAATCAGGTGGTCAATGGTCTGTGCCAGCGCACAGGCAACAGCCGCACCGGCAAACACCAGGGTACCGCCGAGGATAACCGGTTTGCGCCCCAGGCTATCGGCCATCGGCCCGTAGAGCAACTGCCCCACGGCAAAGCCGAGAATATAGGTGCTGAGGGTCATTTGCGCGCTGCCTGCCGGTACGCCGAACTGCTCGGAAATGACCGGCAGTGCGGGCAGGTACATATCGATAGAGAGCGGCATCAGCATGGCCAGCAGGCCAAGGATAAAGACAATGCTAAATGACGAGTGTGGCCTGTTGGTCACAATAAACTCCTGGATTAGCGTGGAGCCAGGCCAACGCTGGCAATTTCTTCATCCGTTAACGGGCGGTATTCACCGGGTTCCAGATCATCATCAAGCTCGATGGCGCCGATACGCTCCCGGTGTAAACCAATCACGTGGTTACCCACCGCGGCGAACATACGTTTTACCTGATGGTAACGCCCTTCGCTGATGGTCAGGCGCACCTCGGTCGGTGTGATCACCTCGAGCGTGGCCGGCCTGGTCAGATCTTTTTCATTATGCAGCTGTACACCCTGCGCGAACTGTTCCGCCGTATTATCGCTCACCGGTGATTCCAGCATCACCCGATACGTTTTTTCACAATGATGGCGTGGTGAGGTAATGCGGTGCGACCACTGACCGTCGTCGGTCATCAGCACCAGTCCGGTAGTGTCGATATCCAGACGCCCGGCGGCGTGTAGCTTGTGCGCCATCGGCTCATCAAGGAAATAGAGAATGGTCGGATGATCCGGATCGTCGGTGGAGCAGACATAACCTTCCGGTTTATTGAGCATGAAATAGCGCGGGCCATTCTGCTGAGTCAGCGAATTACCGTCGTACTCAACCTGATGGTCAGGCTGGAGTTTGAACGCACTATCTTTCACAATATCGCCATCCACGGTAACGCGGCTGGCGCGAATTTCACGCCCGGCAATAGCGCGGCTTACGCCGAGTTGCTGAGCGATAAACTTATCAAGTCGCATGAAGTATTTTTAGCCTTAATGGTGCCAGGAGCCGGACAACACATCCGGAAAAGAGGCAGTCTGAAGAAGCCAGTATAACGGGCTATCTGCGCCACTCAAGGGAAAAAGTTTCGTGGCATACTATATGCGAGATAACCAAACTGAGATCCCATGACATTTACTCTTCGCCCCTATCAGCAGGAAGCGGTTGACGCGACCCTCGCCCACTTTCGCAAGCATAAAGAACCGGCGGCCATTGTGCTCCCTACCGGGGCCGGCAAGAGCCTGGTGATCGCCGAACTGGCCCGGCTGGCGCGCGGGCGCGTGCTGGTGCTGGCGCATGTGAAAGAGCTGGTGGCGCAGAACCATGCCAAGTACCTGGCCCTCGGCCTTGAGGCGGATATCTTTGCCGCCGGTCTGCAGCGTAAAGAGAGCCACGGCAAAGTGGTGTTTGGTAGCGTGCAGTCGGTGGCGCGTAATCTGGATCAGTTCCGCAGCGAATTTTCGCTGTTGATTGTGGACGAGTGTCATCGCATCAGCGATGACGACGACAGCCAGTATCAGCAGATCCTTGCCCATCTGAAAAGCGTTAACCCCTCGATTCGGCTGCTGGGATTAACTGCCACGCCGTTCCGTCTGGGCAAAGGCTGGATTTACCATTTCCACTATCACGGCATGGTGCGCGGCACAGACAAAGCGCTGTTTCGCGACTGTATATACGAGTTACCCCTGCGTTACATGATAAAGCACGGTTACCTCACCCCGCCTGAGCGGCTGGATATGCCGGTGGTGCAGTACGACTTTAGCCGCCTGCAGGTGCAGAGTAATGGCCTGTTTAGCGAAGCGGATCTTAATCGCGAACTCAAAAAACAGGATCGTATTACCCCGCACATCATCAGCCAGATAATGGAATTTGCCGAAACCCGCAAAGGGGTGATGATTTTTGCCGCCACCGTGGAACACGCCCGCGAAATCACCGGGTTGTTGCCCGCTGACGATGCGGCGCTGATCACCGGAGAAACGCCGGGCAGCGAACGCGATCGCTTAATTGAAGCCTTCAAAGCGCAGCAGTTTCGCTATCTGGTGAACGTAGCGGTCCTGACCACCGGTTTTGATGCTCCTCACGTGGATCTGATTGCGATTCTGCGCCCTACCGAATCGGTGAGCCTGTATCAGCAGATCGTCGGCAGGGGGTTGCGTCTGTCGCCGGGTAAAACCGACTGCCTGATTCTGGATTACGCCGGCAACCCCCACGACCTGTATACCCCGGAAGTGGGTACGCCAAAAGGCAAAAGTGACAACGTTCCGGTGCAGGTATTTTGCCCGGGATGCGGCTTCGCCAATACCTTCTGGGGAAAGACAACGGCCGACGGCACCCTTATTGAACATTTTGGCCGACGCTGTCAGGGCTGGCTGGAGGATGACGACGGCCATCGCGAGCAGTGCGATTATCGTTTCCGCTTCAAAAATTGTCCGCAATGCAATGCTGAAAACGACATTGCTGCCCGCCGCTGCCGCGAGTGCGATACGGTGCTGGTCGATCCGGACGATATGTTAAAAGCGGCGCTGAAGCTGAAAGATGCGCTGGTGTTGCGCTGTAGCGGCATGGTGCTGGCCCAGGGGGCGGATGAGAAAGGCGAGTGGTTAAAAATCACCTATTACGATGAAGACGGTGCCGATGTGAGTGAGCGCTTCCGTCTGCACACACCCGCCCAGCGTACCGCTTTCGAACAGCTGTTTATCCGTCCGCATACCCGTACGCCAGGGGTGCCCCTGCGCTGGATCACCGCCGGGGATATCCTTCATCAGCAGGCGTTGCTTCGCCATCCGGACTTTGTGGTGGCCCGCAAAAAAGGGCAGTTCTGGCAGGTGCGCGAGAAGGTGTTTGACTATGAGGGGCGTTACCGCCGGGCGAATGAATTGCGCGGCTAAAGGGAGTTTTCATTGATGTCAGCGCTGATTACGTATAAAATGCCGCCCGCCTCACATCCGTGAAGCAGAACACCTGCCTGCTGCTGGGTCGCCTGTAGCAGGATCTATATACAGAGAGAAATCAATGTTCACTATTAATGCAGAAGCACGTAAAGAGCAGGGTAAGGGTGCGAGCCGCCGCCTGCGCGCAGCTAACAAATTCCCGGCCATCATCTATGGCGGCGAAGCTGCTCCTGTCGCAATCGAACTGGACCACGACAAAGTGTGGAACATGCAGAACAAAGCTGAGTTCTACAGCGAAGTTCTGACTATCGTTGTTGACGGTAAAGAAGAGAAAGTTAAAGCTCAGGCGGTGCAGCGTCACCCGTTCAAGCCAAAACTGTCTCACATCGACTTCGTTCGCGCGTAATCGCTGACAAGTTGAATGAAAAAACCCCGCTCTGCGGGGTTTTTTTATGGCGCTTATTTGCCGCCGGAGGTGCGACGCTGGAGCTGGTCGCGCAGGTTTGGCGGAGTACCTTTGATCGTCAGGGTATCCGTGGCCGGGTCCCAGAAAATGCGCTCACCCAGCAGCAAGGCATCGAAGTTGATCGTCAGCCCGCCGCCGCTCCCGGCAAATTTGGTCAACTGACGCAGGGTGCTACGATCCGCCGGGAAGCTCTCTTCCAGCTCGTAACCTTTGTCAGCCGTAAATTCCTGGAAACTCACTTCACTGACGCCCGCCAGCTCTTTCGATAACGACTCAAGCTCGATCTCTTCCCCCGCCTGCAGCTGTTCGTTGCAGTAGGTGTACACCTGCTGACGCACGGTCTGACGCTCGGATTTATCGAGCTGCGCCTCTGCGGTAAAGTCGTCCACCGCCTGCAGCAAGCCTTTGTTTTGCGCTTTCGCGTTAAGCCCTTCGCTGGCGCCGAGGAAATCCATAAAGAAGTCGGCCACTTTGCGCCCTACCCGCCCTTTAAGGAAGGTGAGGTAGCGTGTGGATTCCGGATTGGTTTCCCACTCGGTAAGGTCAATACGCGCCACAATATCGGCGTGATTGATGTCCAGATAGTGGGTCGAGCTGATGTCCAGCTGCTCATTTACGCGCATGCTGCTTAAGTTGTTCAGCACCGTGACCAGCAGATACTCTACCGCCAGGTAGCGGTACTGACAGAACAGCACGATACCGCCGTCAGCAAAAGGATATTTTGCCAGCTCATCGCGCAGGCGTCCGGTCGCCGCCCGGCTAAAGGCGAGGAACTCCTCTTCGCCCTGACGCTGTAAGCGCAGGCTTTGCGCCAGTTCACTCTCTTCGTTGAACATGCCGTAAGCTTTATTTTTGGCGCTATAGACGCGGTGTAGCTCCGCCATCATGTCCACGACGGTTGGCGTCGGTTCAAGTAACGTATCGCGCAGCACCAGCTCAAGGGTTTGCTCATCACGCTTGATAAGCTGGTGCAGCGCAATCTGGTTGATATCCAGACTCATGATAAACTCTCCTGTTAGACCGGGCGGTATTCAACCATCCCCTGCGCATGTGCGCAATAGAAGATAAAAAAGGGGAAAAAATGCTGTTGCTACGGTACTATGTTGCCCTTTCATCAACGAAATGATTTTGATTTATGCCACAACATTCCCGCTACAGTGACGAACACGTAGAACAGCTTCTGAGTGAGCTGGTTAACGTACTGGAAAAACACAAAACGCCAACCGACCTTTCCCTGATGGTACTGGGGAATATGGTGACCAACCTGATTAATACCAGCGTTGCTCCGGCTCAACGTCAGGCCATTGCGAAATCCTTCGCACAGGCGTTGCAGTCCTCGGTTAACGACGACCCGGCACACTAAGGGAAACGAACGACAGCTTATGGTGACGAATCGTCAGCGCTACCGCGAAAAAGTGTCCCAGATGGTAAGCTGGGGGCACTGGTTTGCCCTGTTCAACATTCTGTTGGCGATGGTGCTTGGCAGCCGCTATCTGTTTGTAGCCGACTGGCCAACCACGCTGGCCGGGCGGATTTACTCCTGGATCAGCGTCATTGGCCATTTTAGCTTTCTGGTTTTCGCCACCTATCTGCTGATTCTGTTTCCACTGACCTTCGTTGTCATGTCGCAGCGGCTTATGCGGTTCATCTCCGCGATTCTGGCCACTGTAGGCATGACGCTGCTGTTAATCGACAGCGAAGTCTTTACCCGTTTCCATCTGCATCTCAATCCCATCGTCTGGGAACTGGTGATTAACCCCGACCAGAACGAAACCGCGCGTGACTGGCAGCTAATGTTTATCAGCGCGCCTATTATCCTGATGATTGAGATGCTTTTTGCCACCTGGAGCTGGCAAAAACTGCGTAGCCTGACGCGTCGCCGTCATTACGCCAAACCCATTGCGGCGCTCTTCTTCGTCGCTTTTATCAGCTCACACGTTATGTATATCTGGGCTGATGCCAACTTCTATCGTCCGGTCACGATGCAGCGCGCCAACCTGCCGCTCTCTTATCCGATGACCGCGCGACGCTTTCTGGAAAAACACGGTCTGCTGGATGCGCAGGAGTATCAGCGCCGTCTTGTCGAGCAGGGCAATCCGGAAGCGGTATCCGTGCAGTATCCACTCAGCCCGCTGCGTTTCCGCGATATGGGCCAGGGCCAGAACGTGCTGTTGATTACCGTCGACGGCCTGAACTACTCGCGCTTCGAAAAACAGATGCCGACGCTGGCCGAATTTGCGGATAAGAACATTAACTTTACGCAGCATATGAGTGCCGGTAATTCGACGGATGCGGGGATCTTTGGCCTGTTCTACGGGATTTCGCCTGCCTATATGGACGGCGTCCTGTCGGCGCGCATCCCTGCGGCCTTGATCACCGCGCTGAATCAGCAGGGCTATCAGCTGGGGCTCTTCTCTTCAGACGGCTTTAGCAGCCCGCTCTATCGCCAGGCGCTGTTGTCCGATTTCTCTCTGCCTACCGCCAAAACGCAAACTGATGCGCAAACCGCCGGGCAGTGGATTAACTGGCTGCAGCGTTATGCGCAGGAAGATAACCGCTGGTTCTCGTGGGTCGCCCTGAACGGCACCGCAATCGACGACAGTCAGCAGAAGGGCTTTAACCAGCGTTACGCGCGCGCGGCTGGTGAGGTCGATGCTCAAATTGCCCGCGTGCTGAACGCCTTACGCGAGTCTGGCAAGCTGGAAAACACCGTGGTGGTGATCACGGCGGGCCATGGCGTGGCGCTGGGTAGCGATCGCGACAGCATGGAGTGGTCTCGCCCTCGCCTGCAGGTACCGCTGGTTATCCACTGGCCGGGCACCCCTTCCCAGCGCATCAACAGGCTTACCGATCATAAAGATGTGATGACCACGCTGATGCAGCGCTTACTGCATGTGAATACGCCAGCTAACGAGTACTCACAGGGGCAGGATCTGTTCAGCGCGACGCGTCGTCATGACTGGGTAACCGCCGCAGACGGCAATACGCTGACCGTGATGACGCCAAATCTGTCGCTGGTGCTAAATAGCAACGGCACCTATAAGACCTATACCCTGAAGGGCGAAAGAATCAACGATCAGAAACCGCAGCTCAGCCTGCTGCTGCAGGTATTGACCGATGAGAAACGCTTCATCGCTAACTGATTAATATTAAATCAGTTAGCGGTCAGGGCGCTTGCAATAGACCGTAAATTGAGTAGTATTAGCTACCAGTGTCGGCACGTAGCGCAGCCTGGTAGCGCACTGTCATGGGGTGTCAGGGGTCGGAGGTTCAAATCCTCTCGTGCCGACCAAAAATTCCAAAGAAACCAACCTTCTACGGTTGGTTTTTTTATGCCTGTAATAAACCCTGGCGCCGATGACAGGAACTCCTCGCTCAGAGTGAGACCAATTCTGGCGGCCTACGCAGCAGGTAAACGAGCGTTACCAGCGCCCCGATCTGAAAGGTATACCCCGCCCCCCAGCTTTCCCGGATGACACCTGCGCCAGGGGACGACGCCGCCTACCAGAGTGAACAGGCCAAAATGGTGAAATTTGAAAACGCGACCGGGTATCGTTAATTCATCAGGCACGTTTTTCAGAGGTAAAAAAACCAGCCCGTGGGCTGGTCTGGGGTATTACCGTGCGGGGCTTACTGTTTATTACTGCCACCGAGGAAAAAAATCCCCAGCGGGATGGCCAGCAGCACGGTAAAGACGGTGCTGTAGACGAGGATCATGGCCGACTGCAAAACAAACATGCTGGTCGTCCACGAAGAGAGTGGGATATTGTACTGTTCAATGACACCAACGATGGTCGCGCGGCCGACGCAGGCCACCGCAATTGAAAATACCACCAACAATGCCAGAAGAAACTTTCTGCCCGACGGGGTGTTAAGCTTTGCGCGTACCATCGCTCTTTCCTTTACAGATGAATAACCATGATTGCCGCTAACCCTACCACGATCTTGCCGGTCACGCCATATCAGCATTTAACACTAAACAACAAGCAAACAACCAGCTAATTAAACCGGTTAAACAGAAAATTTAAGTAAATCCCCCTGCCAGTGAGGGTTCAATATGCTACGCTTGCCACGATCGTTGAACAAAAGGAATGATTGTGAAAAAAGTACCGAAGATTGCTATCGCCCTGCTGGCGGCCACCTGTACCAGCGCTTTTGCCAGCAATGATATTCTGACCCCTTTCCCGCAGGCCGAAAAAGGGATGAAACGTCAGGTGATCCAGCTGCCGGAGCAGAAGGATGAGGCGCAGTACAAAGTCGAACTGCTGATCGGTAAGACGCTGGAAGTGGACTGCAATCAGCACCGACTGGGCGGCGAGCTGTCCCAAAAAACGCTGGAAGGCTGGGGTTACGACTACTACCGCTTCGATAACGTTACTTCTCCGGTCTCAACGATGATGGCCTGTCCGGACGGCAAGAAAACCGAGAAATTTGTTACGGCATACCTCGGCGACCACAGCCTGCTGCGCTATAACAGCAAGCTGCCGATTGTGGTCTATACCCCGGAAAATATCGACGTGAAGTATCGCCTCTGGAAGGCAGACGAGAAAATCGACGACGCACAAGTGCGTTAAAGAGGCAATTTCAGGGTTCCAGCGCTCGCCTGGAACCCCCTCTCATCTAAATCTCTGGCGTGTGTTTAAAGCCTGTCAGCATCAGCACAAGGCTCTCTTTCGACGCAGCGGTGTTGAACTGATAATGGTTACCCTGCCGATCGCCGCCGATATACCAGGAGATCTCCGTTTTCCCTGCGGCCAGTGCTTTACGTACTGCGGTATCGACATCCACCATCCGGTATTCCCGGACATGATTGAGATAGAGCAACGCCTCTGAGCGATAACTGCAGGCCGGACGCCGTTTCCAGTTCACCGTGGCGGGATCCCAGTCATTGCTCGCCGGATAGAAGAAGATCTGATCGGCACCATTATTCTCTACCTTCCCGCCATAGAGGCGTATACGGTACTTAAACTGCGCAGGATCCTGCCCGGCCGGCAGCGGTGGGATGGCAAATTTCACCAGGCTCAGCGTTTCCGGGTTGCGGGTACGGCCCCCCTGTTTCCAGTTATCGCTAATCTGCAGCCCCTGCCCTGATGGAGTCTCGCTGCTGACAGTGACATTCGCCAGCGCCTTCGAATACCCGTAGGGCACGTTGGTACCGCAGTCCATCCCCTGGTTCATACAGAGATCGGTCATAAATTGCGCCCCCTCCTCTGTCCAGCCGTTCATAAAGTCGGCGTGGGCCGTATAGAGGCTCCCCCAGTGCTCCTCCCGCATGTCTCCATTCATCGTGGGATCGAGAGAAAGCTGCGCTTTTGCCGTATCCAGGGAGGTAATGCCCTTTAGCACATAGGCTACATTCATATTGACGGTCGGGATCTTCACTGGATACCCGGATGGACACTGCCCTTTCACGTCATAAACGGCATTTTTCATACCGTGCATCGGCTTAAGATGGATCCCATCCCAGCAGTTGGGAAACTGGATACCGATATTGAACTGCACCGCATCTTTGGCTTTACGCAGTCCACATACCTCACCCACCTTATTGCTATAACCTTTTCCGTTGGCGCATAAGAAGGTAATTCTGCCGTTAGGCTGCGTGCCATGGTGATCGCCCGCCAGCAGCGCCAGCCCCGCCGGAAAAGGGGTTAGTGGATATTGCGTAACATGCGAAGCCTGATAATAGGTTTTCTGATAAGCAGGCTGCACGACCGTACCATCCGGCAGACGCAGAGAAGGCGCCCAGTAAGCAGAGCTATCGGCTTTGTTATCGCAGGTGGTCTCAGGGCGCTGACGCAGCGATGAATAATCTGACCAGGCATCGGCATGGGTGTTGCCGAAAAAGTCATGCCACATGGCCTGATTGGGCATACCGTACATCATGATCGCGTCATCGCCACGCGTATGGCTCATGGCGCAAACCACGTGAGCCTGCGGGCCGGCGTGAGCAAAAAGGGAGGGAAGTAGCATGGCCGACGCCATCGCGGCAGAGAGGGTGGTCCTTTTCATTATTATCTCCTGATATGAAAGGCCACATTGGTATCAAAAGCGCGTGCGCACGCCTAAATATTGCCGGGGTACTTTTCCTCGCGGGTTTGCTTTACGCGTAAAAAAGGCCGGAAAAACCGGCCTTTTTCTCTCAGCGTGACATTACAGTGCGATATCTGCCACGGGCTTGTTAACTGCCGGCTGGGGCTTGCCCTGCGGCTCCGCTTTTGGTGCCACATCGGCCGCCTGCGGTTTTTCATATTTCAGCTGCAGAACGCGGCTGGTGTACTCCAGCTCCTGTTCAGTCGCTGCCACATTACCGTTCAGTTTGGTGCCGTAAGACGGAATAATGGTTTTCAGTTTCGCCTGCCATTCCGGCGTCGCGACTTTATCTTTGAACACTTTTTCCATCAGGTGCAGCATGATAGGTGCAGCGGTAGATGCGCCTGGAGAAGCGCCCAGCAGCGCCGCAATGGTGCCCTCTTTATCGCTCACCACTTCAGTGCCGAGACGCAGAACGCCGCCCTCTTTTTCATCACGTTTGATGATCTGCACGCGCTGACCTGCCTGCCACAGACGCCAATCCTCTTTTTTCGCCTGCGGATAGTACTCTTTCAGCGCCTCGAAACGCTCTTCATCAGAGAGCATGACCTGGCTAATCAGGTATTTCACCAGATCGAAGTTATCCAGCCCGACGTTCATCATCGGCACGATGTTTGAGGTGGTGGTGGAGCTCAGCAGATCCCACAGCGAACCGTTTTTCAGGAATTTCGTGGAGAAGGTCGCGAACGGCCCGAACAGCACGACGCGTTTGCCATCCAGCATACGGGTATCGATATGGGGAACAGACATTGGCGGTGCGCCCACAGAGGCCTGGCCATAAACTTTCGCCAGATGACGATTCACCACTTCCGGATTTTCAGAGACCAGGAACTGGCCGCCCACCGGGAAACCACCGTAGTTGTCGGCTTCCGGAATACCGGTCTCCTGCAGCAGTTTTAACGCTGCGCCGCCGGCACCGATGAAGACAAACTTCGCCTTAATGACGTGCTCTTCTTCATTGTGCTTCAGGTCGGCTACGGTCACGCTCCAGGAGTTATCAGCGTTACGCTTAAAGCCACGGACTTCGGTATTCAGCGCCAGGTTGAAGTGCTCTTTCTTCTGCAAAGCGCCCACCAGCTGACGGGTGATTTCACCGTAGTTTACATCGGTGCCGATTTCGGTACGGGTTGCAGCTACCTTCTGGTTGGGATCACGCCCTTCCATCACCAGCGGCGCCCACTCTTTGATCTGTGCATGATCTTCAGAGTATTTCATGCCGCGGAACAGGGTGCTCTGTTGCAGGGCGGCATAACGTCCACGCAGGAAGTTAACGTTGTCATCGCCCCAGACAAAACTCATGTGTGGCACGGTGTTAATGAAGCTGTGTGGGTCGTGCAGCACGCCGCTGTTCACCTGATGAGACCAGAACTGACGAGAAATCTGGAACGCTTCGTTAATCTCAACCGCTTTTTCGATACTGATGGAGCCGTCCTTCTTCTGCGGCGTATAGTTCAGCTCCATCAATGCCGAGTGGCCGGTACCGGCGTTGTTCCAGCCGTTCGAACTCTCTTTCGCCACCCCATCCAGGCGCTCAACCATGGTCATTGACCAGTCTGGCTGCAGTTCTTGCAGGTAGGTTCCGAGCGTTGCGCTCATGATCCCGCCACCAATTAAAAGGACATCCGTTTGCTGCTCTTTTGGTGCGTCAGCCTTCGCCGCCATCGAGACAGCGTTCAGCCCCACGGCCAGCGAAAAGAGCACGGCAGTCATTTTTTTCATCATTTATGCCTTAAGTTATACGTGGAAATTGCAGGTGAAATAAGCTGCGGGGCAACGGTAGCAACATTTAAATATTGTTTAAAGGTTACGAAATTATTGTAATTGTGAAATTTAATGGTGGATTGTTTATAGGGGAATGGCGCATCAGACTGGCAACGCGACCATTTTCTGGCTACTATGCTGCACTTTGTGATCGCGCGCACGGAAGCCCGCCCTGACCTGCGAAGCCTTATGTCTAAAATCCTGACCTCTCACCAGCCCGATGAGGGCCGTGTAGCGCATATCCTGCGCTCGCCGAATCTCTTTGTCCGCGAAATTCTGGCGGGTGTTATCACCGCCCTGGCGCTGATCCCGGAAGTGATCTCCTTCTCTGTGGTGGCCGGCGTCGACCCGAAAGTTAGCCTCTTTGCCTCGGTGGTACTCTGCCTGGGGCTCTCTGTGTTGGGCGGTCGCCCGGCGATGGTCACCGCCGCAGCCGGTTCGGTGGCGCTGGTGATTGGTCCGATGGTGGCACAGCATGGCGTGCAGTACATCCTGCCAGCGGTACTGCTCGCCGGGTTAATTCAGATCCTCTTCGGCGCGCTGGGGATGGCACGATTGATGCGTTTTATTCCCCAGTCGGTGATGACCGGGTTTGTTAACGCCCTTGGGATATTGATCTTCTTCGCGCAGGTTCCCCACTTCTGGAGCAAAAGCCCGCTGATTGTCGGTCTGTTTGTATTGACGATACTGATTGTGCTCTGGGTGCCACGCTACATTAAGAGCGTCCCCTCCCCGCTGATTGCCATTGTGCTGCTGACCCTGTTTACCGTCACCAGCGGACAGATCCTGCCGACCGTAGGCGATGAAGGTTCCATGGGCGGCGGACTGCCAGGGCTGACTGAACTGCTGGTGCCCTTAAACCTGAACACCCTTAGCATTATCTGGCCTTGTGCGCTCAGTATCGCCTTTGTCGGACTGATGGAGTCGTTACTGACGGCAAAACTGGTGGATGAGCTGACGGCAACCCCCTCCAGCAAGCGCCGGGAAAGCATCGGGCTCGGCGTCACCAATATCCTGGCTGGTTTTTTTGGTGGGATTGCCGGTTGCGCGATGATCGGGCAAACCATCGTGAACGTCGAGATGGGCAAAGGCCGCAGTCGCGTATCCACCTTCGCTGCCGGTCTGGTGCTCCTGCTCCTGGTGACCGCGCTGAGCGAAGTGATGGCCAAAATCCCGATGGCGGTGCTGGCGGGGATCATGGCCATCGTCGCGGTGAAAACCTTCAGCTGGCATAGCATCCAGCCCGGTACGGTGAAAGGTGCGCCGGTGGCTGAAACGCTGGTGATGCTGGTGACCGTTGCGGCGACCGTTTCAACCGGTAACCTGGCCATTGGCGTGGTAGCCGGGATTATCGCCATGGCGATCATCCCGGCCCGTCTTAAGCGCAAGCACGCCGCTACAGCAGAAACAGCGTCGCAAGCCCAAGAAAAATAAAGAAGCCCCCGGTATCGGTGATGGCGGTGATCATTACGCTCGACCCCACTGCGGGGTCGCGCCCGAGACGATTCATGGTCATTGGGATAATCACCCCCATCAGCGCCGCCACCAGCAGGTTGAGCACCATTGCCAGGGTCATGACCGCGCCCAGTGCCATATCATCGTACAACCACCAGGTCACTCCGCCCATAATCCCGCCCCACACCAGACCGTTGATAAGCGCCACGCCCAGTTCGCGGAAAATTAAGAAGGTGAAGTTGCCGGGCTGGATGTTCTGCAACGCCAGCGCACGGACAATCATGGTGATGGTCTGGTTACCGGTATTGCCGCCAATTCCCGCGACAATCGGCATCAGCGAGGCCAGGGCGACCAGCTGCGAGATGGTATGTTCGAAACCATCAATAACCCGCGAGGCGATAAAGGCGGTGCAAAGGTTGATGGCTAGCCACGCCCAGCGGGTTTTTACCGCTTTACTGACCGGCGCATAGACATCCTCTTCCGCGCTCAAGCCCCCCATGGCGCGCATATCGTTATCGGTCTCTTCATAGACCACATCAACGATTTCATCGATGGTCACACGTCCCATCAATTTGCCCGTCGAGTCCACGACGGCGGCGCTGAGCAGGTTGTCACGTTCGAAGGTGCGCGCCGCTTTTTCCGCGTCATCTTCCGGCATGAAGATCACCGGATCGGGCTCCATCACTTCACTCACTCGCCGCTTCGCGCCGTGCAGCAGAATGGTTTGCAGATCCAGCTCGCCCAGCAAGGTTTTATCCCGTGAAGTGACAAAGAGTTTGTCAGTGTTATTGGGCATTTTCCCCAGACGTCGCAGATAGCGCTGCACCGCGCCCAGAGTGACGTCCGGGCGCACGAGAATCACGCCAAACTCCATGATCGCGCCGACGCTGTTTTTCTCATAATGCATCACCTGGCGAACGCGGGCGCGTTCATCAGCCGGCATCGAGGCCAGCAGACGGCCCGTCAGATTACGCGGCAGATGCTGTACGAGGTAGATCTGCTCATCAATATCCAGGGTCCGGAGCGCGTCAAGGATAGCGTGATCGCTCATCTCCTCGATCAAGTCGTCCCAGACGTTCTCTGAGGCTTCAAGCAGCACCTGGCCGCGCTCGTGATCTTCCACCAGCCGCCACAGAGCGAGACGCTCTTCCCGGGGCAACGCTTCAAGGGTATCGGCAAGATCGGGCGGCGGCAGATGCGACACCAGTGCCCCTACCTCAGCAATATCGTCGGCTAAGGTGCCGACGTCATATTGCTCAGCCAGGGTCAGTTTACCCAGCAGCGTGGAGACCAGCGCTTTATCGGTGGTCATCAACCAGATCAGTCGCGCACGCTCTTCATCGCGCAGCCTTGCGCTGTTTTTGTTCTTTAACGGCATTGATCATAAATCCATGTAATGTGATGGCATTAAGAATAGCGGCAGGATATGTAAATAAGAATAAACGACGGGTGGAGATGAACAAAAAAAGAGCATAAAGAGGGAAAATACCCGGCCTTTGAAAGGGCCGGGCAAAGAAGTCAGGCTGTACGGGCAACCGCATCCCTGGAGGCAGCATCGCGCTCGGCACCGGTCAGCTCGCTCAGCTGGCCATTACGCATCTCCAGCAGCCGATCCGCATGAATAAAGTAGTGATCGTCATGGCTGATGGCAAAGATGGTTTTGCCCATCTGCTGCATCAGCGGTAGCAGCACCTGGTAGAAGTCGCGGCGGAAGTGGGGATCCTGATCTGCTGCCCACTCGTCGAGCAAAATGATGTCACGCTCTTCGGCCAGCGCCAGGAGTAGCGCCACGCGCTTCTTCTGCCCTTTCGACAGTTTCAGGTTGAGAATTTTGCCATTCTCCAGCTCAAGCTTATGCGACATTTGCAGATGGTCGAGCCACTTCGCGACCAGCGCCGAATCGGCCTGTTTGCCCTCTGGTCCCAGCAACTGGTCAAACAGCCAGACGTCGGTGAAGACCGCCGAGAAGAGCTTGCGGTAGTCTTCAGGCTGCTCAACGTTCATGGGTTTGCCGTCAAGGAGGATGTCGCCTGACTGAGGCTGGTAGAGGCCCGTTAACAGCATCGCCAGCGTTGATTTACCGCTACCGTTCCCGCCAATCAGAAACAGCAACTCACCGCGATGGATCGTTAAATTTACCGGCCCAATGGCGAAGGCGTTGTCCTGATAGTGGAACGTGACATTGCGTAACTCCAGGGTCTGCCAGTTCGGGAAGGCCTGTGGACGCGGGAACGCAGGCTTGTAGGGCGCCAGCGCAAATTTGTTAAGCTTATTAAATGCCACCTGCGCGCTCAGCAGGGTCGGCAACGCACCCACGGCGGAGAGCATCGGCGTACGCAGGAACAGCAGCGTCAACGAGTAGGTTGCCGCCACGTTGGTATCGGCCCAACCGAGGCTGTTCGCCATCCAGAACACCAGGCCGATAGCGCCCAGCATCATAATATTCGACCAGTTTACCGCGCTCAGATGAAAGGTATCGGCGCGAATAATATGGTGGCGATACTCGCGGGCATCCGGAACATAGAGATTATTGAAGATGTGTTCAGCGCGCTCGCGATTCAGGGTCAGCTCTTTGCGCCCTTCCAGCACGGTCTGATAATCGTTGTAGAGCTTATCTTCGGTTTCACGCAGCACGGCCATATGTTTGTAGACCCGCGCCACCAGCACGAACCCGCCCCAGATGGTGATCACAATCCACAGTGCGGTGATGGCCAGCATTTTGGTAGACAAGAATGCGAGATAGGCTGCCGATCCGAAGGTCAGAATAATCCCCTGCACCAGCTCCGGCAGACGCACAAAGGCAATGGTGATGGCACGCACATCGCTGGTCAGCCCGGCCAGCAACGAAGCGCTGCCTAACTGCTCGATGCGCTCTACATGGGTATCCAGAATACGCTTGATAAACTCGCTGCGCAGGCGATAAACGAAGTGGTGGCCCAGCGTGGTCAGCGCCAGCTGTGAGCCCAGCGTTACCGCCATCAGCAACAGCAGCAAGCCGAGAAATTCGGGTAGCACCGTCAGGGTGGTATCGACCGTTTCGATTAAACGCAGATTGATAAAGGCGATGAGCCCTATGCCCAGCGCGGCGCTGAGCAGGCTTAGCGCCATCACCGCAATAAAAGGCCAGCGATATTGTCGCCAGACCAGAAGAAGGAGTTCCATGCAGAGCTATCCGGACAAGAAAAAACAGCCAGCAGTTTAAACTGCCCGCCGCTTACATCAAGAATAATTCTTATTTTTATTCGCTCTTCGCTGCCTGGCGGAACGTAAGGTTGTAGCGATACTCGCCGGTCAGGGGATGTTCGCCTGGCTTGAGCGGTTGGATCCCGTGATAAAAGAGGCGCGATGCGCCGCCCCACACCACCACATCACCATGCTCCAGCAGCAGGCGTTGTAGGGGATCATTACGTTTCATTCCGCCAAACTGGAAGACGGCCGGCAATCCCAGCGAGACCGAAACAATCGGTGCCCGCAGGTCGGCTTCGTCTTTATCCTGATGCAGCGAGAGCTTTGCCCCTACGCCGTAGCGGTTGATCAGGCAGGCGTCGGGTTGAAAATCGGCGTAGCCTGCCGCGATAGCCGCCCGGTGGCAAAGCGTAGCAAAGGCGACAGGTAGCGGCGGCCAGCGATGACCGGTGAGCGGATCGTTGGGAGAGTATAGATAGCCGCGTTGGTCGGTCGTCCAGCCGAGCGGGCCGCAGTTGCTCATGGCCACTGACATGGTGTACCCGCCCGGGGTCACCATCTGGCGAAAGGGAGCGTGCGTCGCCACGTCGGCAATCGCCGCCATCAGGGCGGAGTCAGAGGCGAGCGCAAAGCGGCGCAAGATCACGGCCCCCGGCGCCAGCGGCTCTTCCCAGGGTTCGGCATCGGCAAAAAGATCGAGCATTACTCCTCCTCATTTCCGGCTTCACGGCGCAGAAGCGCCGCTTTTCGCGCTATTCCCCAGCGGTACCCTGAAAGCCCACCGTCGTTTCGCACTACCCGGTGACACGGAATGATAATGGCGAGCCGGTTGGCCGCGCAGGCACGGGCCACTGCCCGCACCGCATTCGGTTTACCGAGGCGGGTAGCCACCTGCTGATAACTGACGGTTTCCCCGGCCGGAATAGTGCGTAATGCTTGCCAGACCTGCTGCTGGAAGGCGGTACCGCGAATATCCAGCGGCAGCGTCAGGCTCAGGGTATGGTTATCAATGCTGGCGATAACCTGCTGCACGCGTGCGGCAAATCCGGTATCTGCCTGCTCGTGGCGGGCGTGCGGGAACAACGTCTGCAGTTCGTTCAGCAACGCCGCGTCGTCATCTCCGGGCAGTATGGCACAGATCCCGCGCTCGCTCTCCGCGACCAGACAGCGGCCCAGCGCGCAGTCGCTGAGCGCGTAACGGACAGTTGTCTTATCGCCGCCCCGGCGAAACTGCTTCGCGGTCATGCCAAGCGCGGCGTCTGCGTTACGGTAGTAGCTGCTGCTGTCCGGGAAACCGGCCGCCAGCAACGAATCGGTAATCTTTTCGCCCTGCGCTAACCGGCTACGGAGACGCGCCGCGCGGGCGGCCTGCTGCCAGGCTTTGGGCGTCATCCCGGTGGCGGATTTGAACAGACGGTGCAGATGATAAGGGCTTACCGCCACCTGCTGCGCCAGTGCATCCAGCGTGAGGGGCTCTTCCTGCTCCAGCAGGCGGCAGGCTTTGTCGATAAGCAATACGCACCGCGCCTGCGGATCATGTTCATCGGGGCGACAACGCTTACAGGGACGAAAGCCGGCCTGAAGGGCGGTATCAGCATCGTCAAAGAAACGGACATTCTGGCGTAAGGCGTGGCGCGCCCGACACGACGGGCGGCAAAAGATACCGGTGGTTTGCACGGCAAAGACGAACTGGCCGTCAGCGGCGGTGTCGCGAGACAACACCGCCTGCCAGCGTGGGTCATCGTTAATCAGGGTCGTTTTGTTCATCATGCGCTCCTTCAGTAAGCATACTCCTACCCTGCCTGAGCGCCAGAGAACAAAAACCCGTAACCTTGCTTTTTAATTTTTTCCGTTAACCAGATAACCGCTGAACTGCGGTGACATCCAGGTTTTGAACCCGTTACCTTCACGGGTGATCATATAGACCGCCAGCCCTTCCCGGCGCACAACTTCCTTCGCTTTTTCCGTCCCCAGCACCATCAGACCTGTATCCCAGGCATCGGCCTCCAGCGCCGTGGGGGCTATCACCGTCACGGACACCAGATTATGGGTGATAGGTCGCCCGGTCTGAGGGTCGATCGCGTGAGAGATGCGCTTGCCGTCCAACTCATAATAGTTACGATAGCTGCCCGCCGTACTAATGCCGTGGCCGTTGATGTCAACGATCGCCTGTACGGCATTCTGCTCATCGGTAGGTTTTTGGATCGCCACGCGCCACGGTTTATCGCTGGCATTCATCCCCCGACTGACCAGCGCGCCCCCTACCGACACCAGATAGCGAGGGATCCCCTCTTCGGCCATCAGCGCGGCCAGGTGATCGGCGGCATAGCCTTCGCCAACGGTAGAAAGATCAACAAACAGGTCGGGGATATTTTTTTCCAGATACTGCTGACCGTACTGGTACAACACCGACAGATGGTGCAGTCCGGTTTGTCCTCGCGCATCATCAATTTGTTGCTGGGTGGGTGTTTTTACGGGCTGTTTGTCGGGACCAAATCCCCACAGGTTAACCAGCGGCCCCACGGTGATATCCATCGCCCCCTGGGTTTTGTAGCCCACGCGCAGGGATTCAGTCACGATATCTGCCATCGCCTCGCTAACGGGCCACGGAGAGGTGCTTTTTGAGTGATTAAAGCGCATCAGCGCGGAGTCGTTTTTCCAGGTAGAAAGGAGCTGATCGTCGGCATCCAGCTGCGTCTGGATCTTACCGCGTAGTGCTTCAGCCCTGGCTTTATCAACGTTGATAACGCTAACGCGCCAGAAGGTGCCCATGGTTTTACCTTCTAACACCGTTGCCACTGCGGCATTTTCACTTTTTTCTGGCGTTTTTGGGGCATCGCACGCTGTTAACATAAAAAGTGCCGACAAGACGCCGACACGAAGAAAAGTCATATCCATTATTTATTATCCTCTGGCCTGAGCCCGGCAAGAGTACACCAAAAACAGGGATTTGTAAGAGCCGATTACAGGAACAAAAAAGGGGCCATCAGGCCCCTTATCTGACACGCTATGCGTCTTAGAACTGGTAAACCAGACCCAGCGCGACGATGTCGTCAGTGCTGATGCCAGCCTGTTCGGTGAATTCGTTTTTATCCAGCAGGTTGATTTTGTAATCAACGTAGGTGGACATGTTTTTGTTGAAGTAGTAAGTCGCGCCAACATCAACATACTTCAGCAAATCCTGATCGCCGAAGTTGGTGGTGTTGTTACGGATGTCTTTCCCTTTAGACTGCAGGTACGCCACGGACGGACGCAGACCGAAGTCGAACTGGTACTGTGCGACCACTTCGAAGTTCTGCGCTTTATCAGCGAAACCGTAGGCATCGGTGATGCTGCTGCCGTTAGAAGAACCAAAACGGGTCGCGTTATAGGTCTGGGAGTATTGTGCTGCCAGGTAAACATTGTTCGCGTCATATTTCAGGCCGCCGCTGTATACGTTAGCGCGATCGCCGTCGCCGTAGACATCTGCTGCGTTCTGGTCAGCGGTACGTTTAGAGGAGGCCAGAGCGGCACCCGCACTGAAACCTTCGCCCAGATCGTAAGTCAGAGACGCGCCATAGCCATCACCGTTCTGTTTCAGCAGGCTACGACCGCCGGCAGAGTCATTCTCGCCGCTTACGTTGTCGTTCGCGCCCTGGTACTGCAGCGCGAAGTTCAGGCCTTCAACCAGACCGAAGAAGTCCTGGTTACGGTAGGTCGCAACACCATTAGCACGGGATTGCATGAAGTTATCAGCACCGTAGGTGTCGCCGCCGAATTCTGGCAGAACGTCAGTCCAGGAGGTGACGTCGTAGATAATGCCGTAGTTACGACCGTAATCGAAAGAGCCTGCGTCGCCGAATTTCAGACCTGCAAATGCCACACGGGTCCAGGACTGGTTATCGCTTTCAGAGGTGTTGCCCTGAATCTGGTATTCCCACTGGCCGTACCCGGTCAGTTGGTCATTAACCTGCGTTTCGCCTTTAAAGCCGATACGCATATAGGTCTGATCGCCATCGCTACCGTCGTCATCAGAGAAATAGTGCAGGCCATCAACTTTACCGAAGAGATCTAATTTGTTGCCGTCTTTGTTATAAATTTCAGCCGCATTCGCTGCGCCCGCTACCAGCAGTGCTGGTACCAGGAGGGAAAGTACTTTAACTTTCATTTTTATACCCTCTGTTATATGCCTTATTTTTATTACCACTGCTTACTGATTAACCCTCTTAACCAGTCGGCAACTTCATTCTCCGCAAAAATACAGAATAATCCAACGGGAATATGATACGAAAACTTTGAAGATGTTTCACTTTTCGACCAGGATGTTTCATTTTGTAAAAACCAGGGAACTTTCTGACAGCACAAATAGTTAAAAAACAAACACACCATACAGCGCATTCAAATAAAAACTATAAATATCAATGATATATTCAAGGCTGCGTTATAGCACTGATTGACAAAACAATTTCTTATCTCCCGTCTAAAATAACTCTCGCTATCATCATTAACTTTATTTATTACCGTCATTCAGTTTTGAATGTCTGTTTATCCCAAATTGAGCCGAATGCCCTGCATTCGGTTTTTTTTTACACTTCCCTACACAAATAGTCATTATTTGTGCTACCGCCCTGAAACTATAACGACTATTAATTAATTGCCATTGTGCTGAAAATTAGACAGCAAAAATGAGCGGCAAATATAATTGTTTGTTTGATTGTGCTATTTTCTTTAATTATCGCTAATAATTTGTACAATACATTTCATGGTGTACAAATTTTCGCCAGATGAATGGGCGGGGTTTTCTGACGTAAAAAGTCAGCTCATCAAGTAGCGTGACGCTGGAAATTCGATTATTACCCTTTATACTGCCCTTTCCGCCTGCAGCGCAGCCATAACGGGTTAAACATAGCAATGAGTCAGTCTGAAACCACAGCCGCCAGTAAATTTTCACTGCTTCCGGGCAGCATTACCCGTTTCTTTCTTCTATTGATCGTTGTGCTGTTAGTCACTCTGGGCGTGATGGTGCAGAGTGCAGTAAATGCCTGGCTAAAGGATCGCAGTTATCAGGTTGTGGATATCACCCATGCCCTTCATAAACGCATTGATACCTGGCGCTATGCCACCTGGCAGATTTACGACAATATCGCTGCAACGCCTGGTAACTCTTCGGGAGAAGGCTTGCAGGAAACCCGCCTTAAACAAGACGTTTACTATCTTGAGAAGACGCGTCGGAAAACCGAAGCCCTGATTTTTGGCTCTCACGACAGCGCCACCCTTGAGATGACGCAGCGTATCTCTACCTATCTTGATACCTTGTGGGGCGCCGAAACTATTCCCTGGTCGATGTACTACCTGAACGGCCAGGATAACAGCATGATTTTAATCTCTACCCTGCCGCTGAAAGACCTCTCCTCCGGGTTTAAAGAGACCACGGTCGGCAATATCGTTGACTCGCGTCGGGCAGAGATGTTGCAGCAGGCCAATGCGCTGGATGAGCGTGAAAGTTTCTCTTCTCTGCGCCGCCTGGCATGGCAGAACGGGCATTACTTCACGCTACGCACCACCTTTAACCAACCGGGGCATCTGGCAACGGTAGTGGCGTTCGACCTGCCGATAAACGATTTGATCCCACCGGATATGCCGCTGGATAGTTTCCGCCTCGATCCGGATACTGCCTCGCAAAATCTGCGTTCATCACAAGATAAAGAGAGCCCGGACAGCGTAAGCATCTCTTTCAACGGCTCGAAGATCGAGATCGCCTCTTCCCTGAACAGTACCGGGATGCGACTGGTCTGGCAGGTGCCTTTTGGTACCCTGCTGCTCGATACGCTGCAAAATATTCTATTGCCACTGTTGCTGAACATTGGCCTGTTGGCTCTGGCGCTGTTTGGTTTCAGTACATTCCGTACGCAGTCCGGGCGTCAGAGCGATGTCCCGGTCAATACCGGAAGCAGCAATGAGCTTCGCGTCCTGCGCGCCCTGAATGAAGAAATTGTCTCGGTATTGCCCCTTGGTCTGCTGGTGCATGATCAGGAAGCAAACCGCACTATTATCAGCAATAAGATCGCCGATCACCTGCTACCGCACCTCAATTTGCAAAACATCACCACGATGGCCGATCAGCATCAGGGTGTGATTCAGGCCACCATTAATAATGAGCTGTATGAAATTCGTCAGTTCCGCAGCCAGGTGGCTTCGCGTACCCAGATCTTTATTATCCGCGACCAGGATCGTGAAGTGCTGGTGAACAAAAAGCTCAAGCAGGCACAACGGCTGTATGAAAAGAATCAACAGGGCCGGGCGGCCTTTATGCAGAACATTGGTGAGGCGTTTAAACAGCCTCTGAAGACGTTGGCCGATGAGGCTGCACATCTCAACGGCGCGGACAGTCTGCAGCTTGCCAGACACGCCGATACGCTGGTAAGGCTGGTGGACGAGATTCAGCTGGCAAATATGCTGGAGAATGATAGCTGGAAGAGCAACGCAGAGTTGTTTTCTATTCAGGATCTGATTGATGAAGTCGTGCCGGAGGTACTGCCGGTTGTTAAGCGCAAGGGTCTGCAGCTTCTTATTAACAACCCGCTGCCGGCTAACGATAAACGTCACGGGGATCGCGAAGCGCTGCGCCGGATCTTGCTGCTGCTGATTCAGTATGCCGTCACCACCACCCAGATCGGTAAGATCACCCTTGAAGTGAGCAATGACGAATCGGCAGACGATCGCTTGACCTTCCGTATTCTGGATACCGGTGAAGGGGTCACGCTGAGCGAAATCGATAATCTCCACTTCCCGTTCCTGAACGAGACCCAGGGGGATAGTTACGGTAAAGCCAACCCCCTCACCTTCTGGCTCTGCGATCAGCTCGCCCGTAAGCTTGGCGGTCATCTGAATATTAAAGCCCGCGAATCGCTGGGAACCCGTTACTCTCTGCACGTAAAAATGGCGGCGACGGCACAAGAAGCTGAAGATGATGAACGTCTGCTCGATGACGTGGTAGCCATGATTGACGTCACCTCTAATGAGATTCGTAATATCGTGGTTCGTCAGCTGGAAAACTGGGGTGCAAGCTGCATCACGCCTGACGAAAGGCTGGTAAGTCAAGAATATGATCTGTTTTTAACTGATAATCCGTCTAATCTTACTGCCTCCGGCTTGCTTTTAAGCGATGATGAGCCAGGCGTGCGAAATATCGGCCCCGGGCAGATGCGCGTCAACTTTAATATGAGCAATGCTATGCAGGAAGCTGTACTACAACTAATAGAAGAGCAGCTGGCCCAGGAAACAATCCCGGACTCCCCGCTTGGCGGTAATGAAAATGCCGAGCTTCAGGCCAGCGGTTATTATTCGCTCTTTGTAGACACAGTACCAGATGATGTTAAGAGGCTGTATACTGAATCCGCCGCGAGCGATTTTGCGGCGCTGGCTCAGACAGCACACCGACTAAAAGGGGTGTTTGCCATGCTTAATCTGGTTCCAGGCAAGCAATTATGTGAAACGCTGGAACATCTTATTCGTGAGAAAGATGCCGCCAGCATAGAAAAATACATCAGCGACATTGACGCCTACGTCAAAAGCTTGCTGTAGCAAGGTAGCCCTATACATGAACAATATGAACGTAATTATTGCCGATGACCATCCGATTGTACTGTTCGGTATTCGCAAATCACTTGAACAGATCGAGTGGGTGAATGTTGTTGGCGAATTTGAAGACTCCACAGCACTGATTAATAACCTCCCGAAACTTGATGCGCACGTGCTCATCACCGACCTTTCCATGCCTGGAGATAAGTACGGTGACGGCATTACGCTTATCAAATACATCAAGCGCCATTTCCCAAGCCTGTCGATTATTGTTCTGACCATGAACAATAACCCGGCGATCTTAAGCGCCGTGCTGGATCTCGACATTGAAGGGATTGTCCTGAAACAGGGTGCGCCAACCGATCTGCCGAAAGCGCTGGCCGCACTGCAGAAAGGGAAGAAGTTTACCCCGGAGAGCGTCTCTCGCCTGCTGGAGAAAATCAGCGCAGGTGGCTATGGCGACAAACGTCTGTCACCGAAAGAGAGCGAAGTTCTGCGTCTGTTCGCCGAAGGTTTCCTCGTTACCGAGATCGCCAAAAAGCTGAACCGCAGTATCAAGACCATCAGTAGCCAGAAGAAATCAGCGATGATGAAACTGGGCGTGGAAAATGATATCGCACTGCTTAACTACCTCTCTTCCGTGACCCTGAGCCCGGCGGATAAAGATTAACCCCGTAAAAAAACCGGGCTACGCTTACGCGTGCCCGGCTTCTCAATAACGCCTGCGGGCGTTTTTTTATACCCGCGCTTTTCTCACCCGATCCGCATAGACCGCCAGCGTCTGTTTTAACACATCCAGCGTGACCGGCTTGGAGAGACAGCTATCCATTCCCGACTCCAGACAGCGCTGCTTCTCTTCCGCCAGCGCGTTGGCCGTTACGCCTACGACCGGGAGCGTGAGGCCAAGCTGACGGATCCGCTGCGTGAGGCGATAACCGTCCATATTCGGCATGTTGACATCACTCAGCACGATATCAATGTGGTTTTTGCTCAGGACATTAAGGGCATCCACGCCGTCGTTCGCGGTTTTACATTGATAGCCCAGCGAGCCGAGCTGATCGGCCAGCAGACGGCGGTTGATAGGATGATCGTCCACCACCAGAATCATCATATCGTCGTTCAACTGCGCCGTTTCCGGTGACGGCAGCGCCGCCGTACCGTCGCTGGTCTCAAGCTCTACGCGCCAAATACGCGCCAGCAGCGCAATCAGCTCATGAGGAGAGGCCACGCTGTTTACCCACACGCCGTGCGCACGCTCAAGCGGAATACCAATATGACGACGGCAGAAGAGTACTGACGCCTTGCCCTGCCACGGCTGTGCCAGTTCATCATCGGTGAGCAGCACATCTTCCGCATCCGGCGTTTGCCCCTGATAGCGCGCCACGCGGATACCGCTGCGGGTCAGCAGGGATTCAAGATAGCTGTGCAGTGAGGCGTTATTAACCGCCAGCCAGCAGCGTTTGTCACTCAACCCTTTCACCACCACGCTGGACGGCGACTGGGCAGCATAGAGAGGAATACGAATAGTAAACTGGCTGCCCATGCCCGGTTCGGTATCTACCGAGATATCCCCGTCCATCATGCTGATCAGTTTTTCACAGATCGCCAGCCCCAGTCCGGTGCCCTGGAAGTTACGTTGCACCCCGGTCCCCACCTGGAAGAACGGGTCGAAAAGCTTCACCACCTCTTTGGCCGGGATCCCTACCCCGGTGTCGCGCACGCGGATACTCAGATAATCACCGGCCCGGGTGACATGCAGGACGATGCAGCCGATATCGGTGAATTTAATAGCGTTACTCAACAGGTTAGAGATGACCTGCTGCAGGCGCATCGGGTCGCCCTGCAGGGTAACTGGCACATCAGGTTCGATAAAGCAGTACAGTCCCAGCTGTTTGCGCACCACCAGAGGCAGGTAGTTAGCGCTGATATGGTTCATCACCTCACGGGGAGAGAACTCACGCGGCTCAATCTTCAGCTGTTCCGACTCGATTTTAGAGAAGTCGAGAATGTCGCTGATGATTTTTAGCAGCAGGCTGGAGGAGTTGTTCATCGCCGTCACCAGACGGTCTACACCCCGCGGCAGCTCTTTGGTTTGCAGCAGATCCAGGTTGCCGATGATGCCGTATAGCGGGGTACGCAACTCATGGCTTACGGTGGCAAGGAACATCGATTTCGACTGGCTCGCCTGCTCTGCCGACTGGGCCATGTCCTGCAACGACTCTTCCATTTTGACGCGGGCCGAGACGTCGACCAGCACGCAGATCGCCACGTTTTCATTACGGTAGCGCGAGTGGACAAAGCTAATCTGCAGATTGGTGTTATTGCTGGTGAGCACGTCCACAAAGTTAACCTGCTGTCCGCAGATAATCTGCGTCAGCCGCTGCCGGTCTTCGTGGGTGAGCATGTTCAGATAGTTATGCGCCAGCTCGTTACTCAGTATGTTAGTGCCATCGACCGTACGCAGAATGCAGATCCCCACCGGCGCCGAAGCGACGATCTTGCGGTTGAACTGCTCGTGCTCTTCAAGACGCTGGGCGTCGGCTTCTGCCGGAATAAAAATTTTGCGTTCGTACATCCGCGCGAGGGTAAAGAGGGCAATCCCCACCAGCACGTTCAGTAGCACCGAGTTCAGGATTAACATGCGGATCCGCTCAAGCACCATATCCACCGGCACCGAATAGACGATGCTCAGCGAGGACGGCGGTAAGCTTTTCTTCAGCACCAGGTCACGGAAACCGGAGGTATAGCCAAACCATGAACGCTCCTGCATCCAGCGCGGATCGATCTTGATGCGATTTTCCGGTCCGGTCAGGGAAATAAGGGGATGACCGTTTTCGTCCAGAATGGTCACCCCAATTGGTAAGGTACCCGGGGTAAAGAAGTTCTCCATCCGGATAGTCTGTTCAATACCCAGCAGCGCCTGCAGGCGGTTCGCCAGATATACCGGGGTCAGGGAATAGAAGTACCCTATCCCCGGACGCGGCCCCTGGCTAATCCAGAAGATGTTATTGCCCCGCTCATCCTGCGGCGCATTGCGGTATTTGACGATGCGCTCATGCAGGCTCTTCAGCGCATCATCGCGCTCGACCGGTACGTCACGCAGGCCAAAATCGGCCATACAGAGATTGTCACTGCCAATTAAGAAGACACGATTAAGATCGTAGGCGGCGGAGAAGTTATCGCGCCAGTAGCGCATAAACCAGGCCAGCGACTCCAGCGAACCGCGCCATGCACTGCCCATCGTAGAACAGTCGGAATCCGGGAAAAGCGGTTCGAAATCGGGCACTTCGGCTTTGCTATCACGCCCACGGCTGGCCATGATGCCGTTTTCTGCCGTCAGGCGGTTTTCCGCGATGTATTTCAGCTCTTTCATCACGTCTGAGGTGCGCTGAATATAACGCTGAGCCTGATCGGAGCTAAGATTGAACTCCTGACGAATCTCCGACTCCTTCTGATGCAGCGCGTTCACGATGTAAAACACCGAGAAAAGTGCGATCAATAGCCAGAGTAGCAGTGCCAGCGCCCGAAACAGATAGCGGGAGACTTTTAGCGTAGTTCGAAAGGAGACGAGGTATTTCAAGGGGGCGAGGCTCCGCCATCGGGGTAAAAAAGAATGTGGTTAAGGTAGCGGTAAACGCGCCGGGTCGCAACGTTCACTTGTCTGCTTGTGCAAAAGAAAAGGGCCGGAAACCGGCCCTTTTGCAACAGGGAGACATTACTCGTCAGCGTCGTCCGCTGCATCGTCGTCTACGTCTGCTTCCGGCGCGATTTCATCATCGCCTTCCGCTACGGTACCGTCGATAGAATCAAGCTCTTCATCATCTACCGGTTCGGCAACACGCTGCAGACCCACTACGTTTTCGTCTTCCGCAGTACGGATGAGGATCACGCCCTGCGTATTACGGCCGACAATGCTGATCTCGGAAACGCGTGTACGCACCAGCGTACCGGCATCGGTGATCATCATAATCTGGTCAGCATCATCTACCTGTACCGCGCCAACAACGGAACCGTTGCGCTCGGTCACTTTGATAGAGATAACGCCCTGGGTGCCGCGAGACTTGGTTGGATACTCGCTTTCCGCCGTACGTTTACCATAGCCGTTCTGGGTAACGGTCAGGATTGCTCCTTCGCCACGTGGAACGATCAGGGAGACAACGGCATCTTCGCCCGCCAGTTTGATACCGCGAACGCCGGTCGCCGTACGACCCATTGCGCGCACCGCGTTCTCTTTAAAGCGCACCACTTTACCGGCAGCAGAGAAGAGCATGACTTCATCAGAACCAGAGGTCAGATCCACGCCAATCAGTTCGTCGCCTTCGTTGAGGTTCACCGCAATAATACCGGCAGAACGCGGACGGCTGAATTCGGTCAGCGCGGTTTTCTTCACGGTACCGCTGGCGGTCGCCATAAAGACGTTCACGCCCTCTTCATACTCACGCACCGGCAGGATAGCGGTAATACGCTCGTTCGCTTCCAGCGGCAGCAGGTTGACGATTGGACGACCACGCGCGCCACGGCTCGCTTCCGGCAGCTGATAGACTTTCATCCAGTAGAGACGACCGCGGCTTGAGAAGCAGAGGATCGTGTCATGGGTGTTCGCCACCAGCAGGCGGTCGATAAAATCTTCTTCTTTAATACGTGCGGCAGATTTGCCTTTACCGCCACGACGCTGAGCTTCGTAGTCGGTGAGCGGCTGATACTTCACATAGCCCTGGTGAGACAGGGTGACCACCACATCTTCGCGGTTGATCAGATCTTCGATGTTGATATCAGAGCTGTTAGCGGTGATTTCAGTACGACGCGCATCGCCAAACTGATCGCGGACCAGCTCCAGCTCTTCGCGGATCACTTCCATCAGACGCTCGGCGCTGCCCAGGATGTGCAGCAGCTCAGCAATCTGTTCCAGCAGCTCTTTGTACTCGTCGAGCAGTTTTTCATGCTCAAGGCCGGTCAGTTTCTGCAGACGCAGATCCAGAATCGCCTGGGCCTGCTGCTCAGTCAGATAGTACTGACCATCGCGCACGCCGAATTCAGGATCCAGCCACTCAGGACGTGCAGCGTCATCACCCGCACGTTCGAGCATGGCAGAGACGTTACCCAGCGCCCATGGCTGAGAGACTAACGCCGCTTTCGCTTCCGCAGGGGTTGGCGCACGACGAATCAATTCAATAATCGGTTCGATGTTTGCCAGGGCCACGGCCAGCGCTTCAAGGATGTGCGCACGGTCGCGCGCTTTGCGCAGTTCGAAAATAGTACGACGCGTTACCACTTCACGGCGGTGACGCACGAACGCGCTCAGAATCTCTTTCAGGTTCATGATCTTCGGCTGGCCATGGTGCAGCGCAACCATGTTGATACCGAAGGAGACCTGCAGCTGAGTCTGGGAGTAGAGGTTGTTAAGAACCACTTCACCCACCGCGTCGCGTTTGATCTCAATCACGATGCGCATCCCGTCTTTATCGGACTCGTCACGCAGCGCGCTGATACCTTCAACACGTTTCTCTTTTACCAGCTCGGCGATTTTTTCAATCAGACGCGCTTTGTTCACCTGATACGGGATCTCGTGAACAATGATGGTTTCACGGCCGGTTTTGGCGTCCGCTTCCACTTCCGCACGGGCACGGATATAAATCTTGCCGCGACCGGTGCGATACGCTTCTTCAATACCACGACGACCATTGATGATCGCCGCTGTCGGGAAATCCGGGCCCGGGATGTGTTCCATCAGCCCTTCAATGCTGATCTCTTCATCGTCGATATAGGCCAGGCAGCCGTTGATGACTTCGGTAATATTGTGTGGCGGAATGTTGGTTGCCATACCTACGGCGATACCGGACGACCCGTTAACGAGCAGGTTCGGGATCTTGGTAGGCATAACATCTGGGATTCGCTCGGTACCGTCGTAGTTATCGACGAAATCAACGGTCTCTTTTTCCAGGTCGGCCATCAGCTCATGGGCGATTTTCGACATACGGATTTCCGTATAACGCATCGCCGCTGCGGAGTCGCCGTCAACAGAACCAAAGTTACCCTGACCATCTACCAGCATGTAACGCAAGGAGAATGGCTGCGCCATACGGACGATGGTGTCATATACGGCGGTATCACCATGGGGGTGGTATTTACCGATTACGTCACCAACGACACGGGCAGATTTTTTGTAGGCTTTATTCCAGTCATTGCCCAATACGTTCATGGCGTATAGTACGCGACGGTGTACCGGTTTAAGTCCATCGCGGACATCCGGCAGCGCACGGCCAACAATGACCGACATCGCATAGTCCAGATAGGAGCTCTTCAGCTCTTCCTCGATGTTAACCGGTGTAATTTCTCTCGCAAGGTCGCTCATCTAACCGCTATCCCTCTACTGTATCCCGGATTCAAAGGTCGCAAATTATAACACAGCCGCGGTGTAAGAGGTAAACCAATACGGTTTATTCATCCCCTTCACCTGATATACTTCCGGGTCTGACCACAAAAGGAGTAAAAGCGCCCATGAATGCCGAAAAAACGTCGGTGGGTCACAACGTTGACCATGAAGAGATCGCCAAATTCGAAGCCGTCGCCTCGCGCTGGTGGGACCTTGAAGGCGAGTTTAAACCGCTGCATCGTATTAACCCGCTACGTCTGGGCTACATCGCCGAGCGCTCCGGTGGCCTGTTTGGCAAAAAGGTGCTTGATGTCGGCTGCGGCGGCGGAATTCTGGCAGAAAGCATGGCGCGCGAAGGCGCGAACGTTACCGGGCTGGATATGGGCTTCGAGCCACTGCAGGTAGCACGGCTGCATGCGCTGGAATCGGGTGTACAGGTTGAGTATGTTCAAGAGACCGTGGAAGAGCACGCCGCTAAGTATGCCCATCAGTATGACGTAGTGACCTGCATGGAGATGCTCGAACACGTTCCTGATCCGCAGTCGGTGGTGAGCGCCTGTGCAAAACTGGTTAAGCCCGGCGGTCAGGTCTTCTTCTCTACCATCAACCGTAACGGCAAGGCCTGGCTGATGGCGGTGGTCGGGGCTGAATATGTCCTGCGCATGGTGCCGAAAGGGACCCACGACGTGAAGAAATTTATTAAGCCTGCCGAGTTACTGAGCTGGGTTGACCAGACGGGGCTTAAAGAGCAGCACATGACCGGTCTCCACTACAATCCTGTTCTGGATAAATTCAAGCTTGGGCCGGGCGTTGATGTTAATTATATGTTGCATACAACGGCAAAAAAAGACTAACGACATCACGAATTCTTATAAACAATGCGCAACCCTGTGTTGCGCAATTTTGCCCGTCGTTGAAGAAATCAGCACTTGATCAAAATTTGGATTTTTTTTCTAGATTATTGACACGGGGTCCAGGCCTTATAGCACGAGGACTTACGCTTTTTTACCCTTTCACAACCTCAAATTAACGTCAAAATCAACCCTTGTACTGAAATGATTCGATACTAGAATACTCACCATATAGCGTTTCTCTTATCGCAAACCCCCTATATGTAGTATTTATCCACAGAGTTAGTCACAAGGCGAATCTGTGGATAAGCGGGGGATATTTTTTTATTTCACGGACAGGTAAAAACCCACATGAATCAGAGTCTGCTGGTGACAAAGCGCGACGGTGCAACCGAGCGTATCAATCTGGACAAAATCCATCGTGTTCTCGACTGGGCAGCAGAAGGACTGAATAACGTATCAATCTCCCAGGTCGAACTGCGATCGCACATCCAGTTCTACGATGGCATCAAAACCTCTGATATCCACGAGACCATCATCAAAGCCGCGGCAGATTTGATCTCCCGCGAAGCGCCGGATTATCAGTACCTGGCGGCACGTCTGGCCATCTTCCATCTGCGCAAAAAAGCCTACGGTCAGTTTGAACCGCCAGCCCTGTACGATCACGTCGTGAAAATGGTCGAGCTGGGCAAGTACGACACGCATCTGCTGGAAGACTATACGGAAGAAGAGTTCAAGCAGATGGACGGGTTTATCGACCACTGGCGCGACATGAACTTCTCCTATGCTGCCGTTAAGCAGCTGGAAGGCAAATACCTGGTGCAGAACCGCGTGACCGGTGAGATCTACGAAAGCGCACAGTTCCTCTATATTCTGGTTGCCGCTTGCCTGTTCTCTAACTATCCGCGTGACACCCGTCTGGAATACGTGAAGCGTTTCTATGATGCGGTCTCCACCTTTAAAATTTCGCTGCCTACGCCAATCATGTCTGGCGTGCGTACCCCAACGCGTCAGTTCAGCTCTTGCGTACTGATCGAATGCGGTGACAGCCTGGATTCCATTAACGCCACCTCCAGCGCCATTGTGAAATATGTCTCCCAGCGTGCCGGCATCGGTATCAACGCGGGCCGTATTCGTGCGCTGGGTAGCCCTATTCGCGGCGGTGAAGCGTTCCACACCGGCTGTATTCCGTTCTATAAACATTTCCAGACTGCCGTGAAGTCCTGCTCTCAGGGCGGCGTGCGCGGCGGTGCGGCTACCCTCTTCTACCCAATGTGGCATCTGGAAGTGGAAAGCCTGCTGGTACTGAAAAATAACCGTGGCGTGGAAGGCAACCGCGTGCGTCACATGGACTACGGCGTACAGATCAACAAACTGATGTACACCCGTCTGCTGAAGGGCGAAGACATCACCCTGTTTAGCCCGTCCGACGTACCGGGCCTGTACGACGCTTTCTTTGCCGATCAGGACGAGTTTGAGCGTCTGTACACCAAATACGAAAAAGATGACAGCATTCGTAAGCAGCGCGTGAAAGCGGTCGATCTCTTCTCCCTGATGATGCAGGAACGTGCTTCGACTGGCCGTATCTACATTCAGAACGTTGACCACTGCAACACCCACAGCCCGTTCGATCCGGCGATTGCCCCGGTGCGTCAGTCTAACCTGTGCCTGGAAATCGCGCTGCCGACCAAACCGCTGGACGATGTGAACGACGAAAACGGCGAGATCGCGCTCTGTACGCTCTCCGCGTTTAACCTGGGCGCGATCAAGAGCCTGTCCGAGCTGGAAGAGCTAGCGGTACTGGCGGTTCGCGCGCTCGACGCCCTGCTGGATTACCAGGATTATCCAATCCCGGCGGCCAAACGCGGTGCAATGGGTCGTCGTACCCTGGGTATTGGTGTCATCAACTTCGCCTACTGGCTGGCGAAGAACGGTAAGCGTTACTCCGATGGCAGCGCCAACAACCTGACCCATGAGACGTTTGAAGCCATTCAGTACTACTTGCTGAAAGCCTCTAACGAACTGGCGAAAGAGCAAGGTGCTTGCCCGTGGTTCAATGAAACCACCTATGCAAAAGGCATTATGCCAATCGACACCTACAAGAAAGACCTGGATGCGATTGTCAGCGAGCCGCTGCACCTGGACTGGGACGCGCTTCGTGAGTCCATCAAGACCCACGGCCTGCGTAACTCTACGCTCTCTGCCCTGATGCCGTCCGAGACCTCTTCGCAGATCTCTAACGCCACTAACGGCATTGAGCCGCCGCGCGGCCACGTGAGCATTAAGGCGTCGAAAGATGGCATCCTGCGCCAGGTGGTGCCGGATTATGAACTGCTGAAAAACAACTACGAACTGCTGTGGGAAATGCCGAACAACGACGGCTACCTGCAACTGGTGGGTATCATGCAGAAGTTCATCGATCAGGCGATCTCGGCGAATACTAACTATGACCCGTCACGTTTCCCGTCCGGAAAAGTGCCGATGCAGCAGTTGCTGAAAGACCTGCTTACCGCTTACAAATTTGGCGTGAAAACCCTGTACTATCAAAACACCCGTGACGGTGCAGAAGATGCACAGGATGACCTGGCTCCTTCTATCCAGGATGATGGCTGCGAAAGCGGCGCATGTAAGATCTAATAAATCCCCTCACCCTAACCCTCTCTTACAAGGAGAGGGAACTCTTTCCCCCTCTCCCTGTGGGAGAGGGCCGGGGTGAGGGAAATAACACCACAGGACACATTCATGGCATACACCACCTTTTCACAGACGAAAAATGACCAGCTCAAAGAGCCGATGTTTTTCGGCCAGCCGGTCAACGTGGCACGCTACGATCAGCAAAAATATGACATCTTCGAAAAGCTGATTGAAAAGCAACTCTCCTTCTTCTGGCGTCCGGAAGAAGTGGACGTTTCACGCGATCGCATCGATTTCCAGGCATTGCCAGAGCATGAGAAGCATATCTTCCTCAGCAACCTGAAATACCAGACGCTGCTGGACTCTATTCAGGGACGTAGCCCGAACGTGGCGCTGCTGCCGTTGATCTCTATTCCGGAGCTGGAAACCTGGGTTGAGACCTGGGCGTTTTCCGAGACGATCCACTCACGCTCCTATACCCATATCATCCGTAATATCGTTAACGATCCGGCGATTGTGTTTGATGATATCGTGACGAACGACCAGATCCTGAAGCGCGCAGAGGGCATCTCTCACTTCTACGACGATCTGATTGAGATGACCAGCTACTGGCATCTGCTGGGCGAAGGTACGCACACCGTTAACGGTAAAACCGTCACCGTAAGCCTGCGCGAGCTGAAGAAAAAACTGTACCTGTGCCTGATGAGCGTGAACGCGCTGGAAGCGATCCGCTTCTACGTCAGTTTCGCCTGCTCCTTCGCCTTTGCTGAACGTGAGCTGATGGAAGGCAACGCCAAAATCATCCGCCTGATTGCCCGTGACGAAGCCCTGCATTTGACAGGTACTCAGCATATGCTGAACCTGCTGCGCAGCGGTGTAGACGATCCGGAAATGGCCGAGATCGCAGAAGAGTGTAAACAGGAGAGCTACGACCTGTTCGTTCAGGCTGCAGTGCAGGAAAAAGAGTGGGCAGAGTATCTGTTCCAGGGCGGCTCTATGATTGGCCTGAACAAAGATATTCTCTGCCAGTACGTCGAGTACATTACCAATATCCGTATGCAGGCGGTGGGCCTTGACCTGCCGTTCCAGACGCGCTCCAACCCGATTCCGTGGATCAATACCTGGCTGGTCTCTGACAATGTGCAGGTTGCGCCGCAGGAAGTGGAGGTGAGCTCTTACCTGGTCGGTCAGATTGACTCTGAAGTGAATACCGACGACCTGAGCGACTTCCAGCTCTGATGAGCCGCGTGACGCTTCGCCTTTCCGGCACAGAGGTTATGTGCCGGGATGAGCACCCCTCCCTGCTGATTGCTCTTGAGTCGCATCAGGTTGAAGTAGAATACCAGTGTCGTGAAGGTTACTGCGGCTCTTGCCGCTGTCGCCTGGTATCCGGTCAGGTAGACTGGATTGCCGAACCGCTGGCCTTCATCAGCGAAGGGGAAATTTTGCCCTGCTGCTGCAGGGCTAAAGGGGATATTGAGATCGAGATGTAACAGCGATTACATCGCGTAGTAATACGCTTTGACCTGTTCCCAGTCACGCTTCGGAATCGGATCCAGATATTTTTCCAGCTGCCGGAAGTCGTGATTCGCAGCCTTATGGCGGCGCAGACGACGGCGGCTCTTCTCAAGATCGAGAAATCCTGCCTCGACCACCCCTTCGGTCTTCACATAGATATGACGTACATAGCAGCAACCATGCTGGCGGTTAACGCTATGCATTTTTTTGAACGCCAGGGCGACCGCTTTTAGCATGGCGTCACGCACCTCGTCCGGGAACGGCGTAATTGCGTGCTGATGATACCAGTCAGCAATACTGATAAATCCTGCCATATCTTCGGTGACCAGCAGGGCACGCCATTCACCCTCGACCTTCATCGCTTTGCCATAAACGATCTTAGGAACGATCACACCCGCTTTTTCCAGATCGTGGATAACGCTGATCTCACGAACAATGGTGGGGCGGCCAAAAGGGTAACGTAAGGAGTGGAACAGATGGTGCGTCATGCGTTTGACATACAGCTTTTTGCCGTCACGCTCGACACATTGCACGCCGCTCATTCCCTTACGCCGAAAGTTCGGTTCTTCAACCCAGTCGCCTTCTGTGGCCCACCAATGGCTAAATTCTTTATCTTTTGCAGCCATGTTCATGCTGTACCATCCGTTACTATTCACAGGTAAATAATCAGCCTTATGATAACCAGGATGATTAGGAAAAATCTCAACAATTTGTGTCGGGAAGCAGACAACGTCCCACTTAATAAAGGCTTTATTCATGGCAGGCAGGATAGGCGAACGGAGTGAGGCTGCGTAAAGGGTTAGTGGCGAGGGTTCGGCGGTCCCGGCCTGCGAAATCGCAGGCCGGATGAGGTTACGTCTGTCATTAACGCTTGTGGTTCAAAAATTCCACAGCCTTATCGGGGAAGTCCGTAAACAGCCCATCTACGTCTGCCTGGTTGTACAGCACGTTGTAAAGCTGGTTCACGTCCGTCGCATAATCAGGCAGCTGGTCGGCTCGCACCGTAAAAGGATGGACCTGCATATGGTTCGCATGCGCCTCTTTGACCATTGCCGTCAGCTTTATGTGACCCGGCGTTGAGCCCTCCGCCACCAGCATGTGGTAATCCGGCCCGATGCCGTCGGCGTATTGGGCAATCTGCTTCATCGCGCCCGGCTTAAACATCCAGTCGTAGTTGTAGTTAACCCACTTGCCGTCCGGCTGTTTCTCCTGCGTTTCATTCCAGTCGGTATAGGCAATCAGCTGCACCAGGTTGAGATCCATCCCCCGCTTCGGTTCCAGCTCGGTTTTAATGCGCTTGAGTTCAGCCGCATCAAAGCACTGGAGGTAGACCTTATCCTTCTTACTGGTGTAGCCGTACTGCTTCAGCACATCCAGCGTTTTCGCCGCAATGTCCTTCCCTTCCTGATGATGGAACCACGGCGCTTTGATCTCCGGGTAGATGCCGATGTTTTTACCGGTAGAGTGGTTCAGCCCCTGCACAAACTCGATTTCCTCTTCAAAGGTATGAATGCGGAAGTCGGATTTGCCCATCGGGAAACGCCCCGGATAGACCTGTACCTTCTTGCCGTTTTCAATCTCGAAGCCTTCGGTAAATTTCAGCGAGCGGATCTCGGCAAGCGTGAAGTCGATGGCGTAATAACGGCCGTCCTTGCGGGCACGGTCGGGAAAACGGTCGGCGACATCGGTAACGCGGTCAAGATAGTGGTCATGCAGGACGACCAGATGGTCGTCCCGGGTCATCACCAGATCCTGCTCAAGATAATCCGCCCCCTGCGCGTAAGCCATCGCTTTCGCTGGCAGCGTATGCTCGGGCAGATAGCCGCTGGCGCCGCGGTGAGCAATGACAATCTTGTCTGCCGCCAGCGCCGAGCCTGTCATGGCACTGGCCAGCAGCAGGCCGGTCGCTAGTTGAGTCAGTTTCATCGTAATGCTCCTTATTGACGACGTGCCTGTATTTCGGCGTGATGACGTTTTTCACCAATCATGACAACAATCAGCAGCAGTACCGCCAGTACGCTACCGCCAATCATCACCATGAAGCCGCCATCCCAGCCGAAGAAGTCGACGGTATAGCCGACAATGGCGCTTGCGGCGACCGAGCCGCCAAGGTAGCCAAACAGGCCGGTAAAGCCTGCCGCCGTCCCTGCTGCTTTCTTCGGTGCCAGCTCAAGGGCATGCAGGCCAATCAGCATCACCGGGCCGTAGATCAGGAAGCCGATCACAATCATACAGGCCATGTCCACGCCCGGGTTGCCCGGTGGGTTAAGCCAGTAAACGACGGTGGCGATGGTCACCAGGGTCATAAAGAAGACACCCGTTGCACCACGGTTGCCGCGGAAGACCTTGTCCGACATCCAGCCACAAATCAGCGTGCCCGGGATACCCGCGTATTCATACAGGAAGTAGGCCCAGGAGGATTTATCCAGCGCGAAGTGTTTCACCTCTTTCAGGTAGGTTGGCGACCAGTCGAGGATGCCGTAGCGCAGCAGGTAAACAAAGACGTTAGCGACCGCGATATACCACAGCAGTTTGTTGGGCAGCACGTATTTCATGAAGATCTGTTTGGCCGTCAGCTCCTCTTCATGCTGTTCGCTATAGTCGTCCGGATAGTCGTTTTTATACTCTTCGATTGGCGGCAGGCCGCAGGACTGCGGCGTATCGCGCATCAGGGCGAAGGCGATAATCGCTACCACGATCGCGCCAAACGCCGGCATGTAAAGCGCGGCTTTCCAGTCGTTGAACCATGCCATCCCGAGCAGGAACAGCAGCGGAGGGATACCGCCGCCCACGTTATGCGCGCAGTTCCAGACCGACACAATTCCGCCACGCTCTTTCTGCGACCACCAGTGCACCATGGTGCGTCCGCACGGCGGCCAGCCCATCCCCTGGAACCAGCCGCAGAGGAACAGCAGCACAAACATAATCGCGATACTGGAGGTCGCCCAGGGCACAAAGCCCATAAACAACATCACTGCGGCCGCCAGAATCAAACCGGCTGGCAGGAACACGCGCGGGTTCGAGCGATCCGACACCGACCCCATAATGAACTTGGAAAACCCGTAGGCGATCGAGATCCCCGAGAGCGCAAACCCTAAATCACCGCGCGAGAAGCCCTGCTCCACCAGATACGGCATGGCGAGCGCGAAGTTTTTACGTACCAGATAATATGCCGCGTACCCGAAGAAAATCCCCAGGAAGATTTGCCAACGCAGACGGCGGTAAAGCGGATCTATCTCTGCCTCTGGCAGACGCGCCCGATGCGGCGCAGGTTTAAAGATACTGAGCATGACAGCCTCCGTGGCCTTGTGATGAATGAGAAGGTGCTTCGCACCCGATTCCAGAGGCGGGGATGTTAAGAAATCACGGTGATTGTTACTGTGAATCAACGCACAGATTGTTACAGAAATATGACAGAATGCGCAAAATAGCGCATGAAATCACGTTTCACTTTCGAATAACGCGCGTTTATGTTCGAAATCAAACAAACCACATTTTTAGTGTGGCTAAATGATAAAAAAACGAACATAGAGGGAAGACAATGACGGTTCTCGATCCTCGCTACAGCGATGTGATAATCATTGGCGGCGGCGCAACCGGGGCCGGCATCGCCCGCGACTGTGCCTTACGTGGCCTGAGCGTGACCCTGCTGGAGCGCCATGATATTGCGACAGGTGCCACAGGCCGCAACCACGGCCTGCTGCACAGCGGCGCGCGGTACGCGGTAACCGACGGCGAGTCGGCGCGGGAGTGCATTACGGAAAACCAGATCCTGAAACGCATCGCCCGCCACTGCGTCGAGCCGACCAACGGACTGTTCATTACCCTCCCCGAAGACGATCTCGCGTTTCAGCAAACCTTTATCACCGCCTGTACGGCCGCAGGGATCCAGGCCGAGGCCATCGACCCGGCACTGGCGCGTCGGCTGGAGCCGTCTGTCAACCCGGCCCTCACCGGTGCGGTGAAAGTCCCCGACGGCACGGTCGATCCGTTTCGCCTGACCGCCGCCAATATGCTGGACGCACGGGAACACGGCGCGCGCATTCTGACCGGGCATGAAGTCACCGGGCTTATCCGCGACGGCAACACTGTGCGCGGCGTGCGGGTGTTCGACCCGCAATATAACGAGCGCAGCGAACTGTACGCCGCCGTGGTTATCAATGCGGCGGGGATCTGGGGGCAGCGCATCGCGGAATACGCCGACTTATCCCTCCGCATGTTCCCGGCGAAAGGTTCGCTGCTGATCCTCGACCATCGCATCAACAACCACGTCATCAACCGCTGTCGTAAGCCTTCCGACGCCGATATTCTGGTCCCGGGCGATACCATTTCGCTTATCGGCACCACCTCTACCCACGTCGATTACAGCGAGATTGACGTTAACCGGGTGACGGCCGAAGAGGTGGATATTCTGCTGCGCGAAGGCGAGAAACTGGCTCCGGTGATGGCGCAAACCCGCATTTTGCGCGCCTATGCGGGCGTGCGGCCGCTGGTTGCCAGCGATAACGACCCCAGCGGGCGCAACGTCAGCCGGGGAATTGTCCTGCTCGATCATGCCCAACGTGACGGCATGGAGGGCTTTATCACCATCACCGGCGGCAAGCTCATGACCTATCGCCTGATGGCGGAGTGGGCCGCGGATGCGGTCTGCCGCAAACTCGGTAACACAACGCCGTGCGTCACGGCAGAACAGCCCCTGCCCGGATCGCGTCAGTCCACCGAGAAAACGCTGCAGAAAATCATCTCTCTGCCCGCTCCGCTGCGCGGCTCCGCCGTTTATCGCCACGGCGACAGAACCCCGCAGTGGCTTGGCGAGGGGCGGCTTAGCCGCAGCCTGGTGTGCGAGTGCGAAGCGGTGACCGCAGGCGAGGTGCAATATGCCGTCGAGAACCTGACGGTCAATACGCTGCTCGATCTTCGCCGCCGCACGCGCGTCGGCATGGGTACCTGTCAGGGCGAGCTTTGCGCCTGTCGCGCCGCCGGGCTGCTGCAACGCTTTCACGCCACCACCTCAACGCAGTCCCTGACCCAGCTCAACGATTTCCTCAATGAACGCTGGAAAGGCATTCAGCCCGTTGCCTGGGGCGATGCCCTGCGTGAAAGCGAGTTTACCCGCTGGGTTTATCAGGGACTTTGCGGCCTGGAGAAGGAGCCACACCATGAAATTTAATACCGTCATTGTCGGCGGCGGGCTGGCAGGGCTGCTGTGCGGGATCACGCTCACGCAACGTGGTCTGCGCTGCGCCATCGTCACCCGCGGGCAGAGCGCTTTGCACTTCTCTTCCGGATCGCTGGATCTCCTCGACGATGCCTGTCGCGGCGCACTTGCCCCTGAGCATCCCTATAGCCTGATCGGCGAGCACAACATTGCCCGCCTGGCGCAGGAAACCGAAAGGCTGCTGAGCGCCTGTGGCACGCGGATGCAGGGCAGCGCTGAGAAAAATCACCAGCGCGTGACGCCGCTCGGCACCCTGCGTTCCGCGTGGCTCAGCCCGGAAGAAGTTCCTGTTGCCCCATTCAGCGCAGAACGCGTGATAGTGGTGGGAATTGGCGGTTTTCTTGATTTTCAGCCGCACCTGGCGGCGGCCTCGCTCTTTCAGCGCGGCATTAACGCGACGGCGGCGGAAATAGACCTGCCCGAACTGGACGTGCTGCGCGAAAACCCCAGCGAGTTTCGGGCAGTGAATATCGCGCGGCTGCTGGATAACGACGATAACTGGCCGCTGCTGTATGACGCGCTCAGGCCGCTCGCTGAACAGTGTGATGCCCTAATGATGCCTGCGTGCTTTGGCCTCACTGACAATCGACTCTGGCGCTGGCTGTCGGACCGCCTGCCGTGCACGCTCGGCTTGCTGCCTACCCTTCCCCCTTCCGTACCGGGTATTCGGCTGCACACGCAGCTTAAGCAAAAATTTATTGCCCAGGGCGGCGTGTGGATGGCGGGTGACGAGGTGAAAAAGATCACGCTATCTGATAACGACGTCAGCGAGGTGTGGACGCGAAACCACGGTGACATTCCGCTGCGCGCGCGCGCCGTGGTACTGGCCAGCGGCAGCTTTTTCAGTAACGGGTTACTGAGTACCCGCGAGGGGATCCGCGAAGCCATTCTGGGGCTGGATGTCCGGCAGAGCGCCTCCCGTTCGGACTGGTATCAGAGTGATTTCTTTACGCCGCAGCCCTGGCAGCAGTTTGGCGTGATTGTTGATCACCACCTGCACCCGCAGCTCAATGGCCAGTCGCTTAACGGCCTCTACGCCATCGGCTCGATTCTGGGCGGCTACGATCCGATTGCCCAGGGCTGCGGCGGCGGCGTGTGTGCTATCACGGCGTTTCATGCCGCAGAGCAGATTATTCAACGCACGGAGGCAGAACAATGAGCGATAGCCGTTTCGAAAGCTGCATAAAATGCACGGTGTGCACCACGGTCTGCCCGGTCAGCGGTGTGAACCCGCGTTATCCTGGCCCAAAACAGGCCGGGCCTGACGGCGAGCGCCTGCGTCTGAAAGACGCCGCACTCTACGATGATGCGCTGAAATACTGCATTAACTGCAAGCGCTGCGAGGTGGCCTGTCCGTCAGACGTCAAAATCGGCGACATCATCCAGCGCGCCCGGGCGCATTACAGCAGGCAAAAACCGACGCTACGCGATGCGATCCTCAGCCATACCGACCTGATGGGCAGCGTTTCCACGCCCTTCGCGCCGCTGGTGAATGCCGCCACCTCTCTGAAACCGGTACGCCGGCTGCTCGACGCGACGCTGAAAATTGACCACCACCGCAGCCTGCCGAAATACTCCCACGGCACCTTCCGTCGCTGGTACAAATCGATGGCGGCAGAACAGGCCCGCTTTGCCGATCAGGTGGCGTTCTTCCATGGCTGCTACGTGAATTACAACCACCCGCAGTTGGGAAAAGACCTGCTGAAAGTGCTGAACGCGATGGGTACGGGTGTACAGCTCCTCAGCAAGGAAAAGTGCTGCGGCGTGCCGCTGATTGCCAACGGCTTTACGGACAAAGCGCGCAGGCAAGCCCGCAGCAATGTCACCTCCCTGCGTGATGCGATCGTCGGGAAAGGGATACCGGTCCTGGCTACCTCGTCTACCTGCACCTTCACCCTTCGCGATGAGTACCCCCACCTGCTGGACGTGGATAACACCGATCTGCGCGACCATATTGAACTGGCAACGCGGTTTCTGTGGCGCATGCTGGACAGCGGGAAGACCTTACCGCTGGGCACCCTGCAGCTGAAGGTGGTGTATCACACCCCATGTCATATGGAAAAGATGGGCTGGTCGCTGTATACGCTGGAGCTGCTGCGGCTGATCCCCGGGCTGGAGCTGACGGTGCTGGATTCGCGCTGCTGCGGGATAGCGGGCACCTACGGTTTTAAGCGTGAAAACTACGACACGTCGCAGGCAATTGGCGCGCCGCTGTTCAGGCAGATAGAGGAGAGCGGCGCCGATCTGGTGGTAACCGACTGCGAAACCTGCAAATGGCAGATTGAAATGTCCACCAGCAAACGCTGCGAACATCCCATCACCCTGCTGGCAAAGGCGCTGGGCTAAGCGTTGCCGGGGCGGTTCGCCCCGGCACATCCGTTACTCAACAAACAGCGAATCAACCACATTGATCCAGCCATGCTCGCTGGCGACCGGTTTGCCGTTCAGCCAGCGCCGCAGCATGTTGAGCGCCATCATCGCACATACCTCCTGACGCACCGCCTGGCTGTGGCGGGTGATACTCATTTTTACCTGCAGCGCATGGGTCCCTTCCGGCGTCGCGAGAGCAAAATTAAGATGCTCGTCATCCACGCCGCCGACGGCCAGCGCCAGCCCGGCGAAATGCTTAACCCTGCGCTCGGCCGCCCAGCGCGCGGTCTGTGCCAGCGTTTCCTGCTGGAACGGCACCACTTCACTGGCCAGCAGCGGCGCATCCGCCCGAGAAAGCTGCAGCGCCAGCAACCCGCCGGTGAACTGTTCGCTCAGCGTGACGCTCAGCTGGCGAGCTTTCAGGGTGCGGGCAATCTGCGCAGGCAGCCCTTCCGTTCCCTCAAAGATCAGGCTCTCTCCCGCCACGCGCTGCACCTCAGGCCATAGCGCCAGCATGGCCTCCTTTTGCGTCGCCGGGCCGGTCAGCTTCAGTTCAATAATCGGCATGGAGGAGCGGTAGCCCATCGAGACGCCTGGCGGCAGCGGCAGGCTGTCGAGGCGCTGGGCAAGATCGCTTTCAGAGCGGCCAAAGGTGGTCAGACGCAGACACAGCGGCGGCTCAGGCAGAGTGAAACGCGCGCGCAGGCGCGGCAGAATTTGCTGCTCGACCATCACTTTAAATTCAGACGGCACGCCCGGGGTGAAGAACATCAGGCAGCGGTTAAGTTTAATGGCAAAGCCACAGGCGGTGCCGACGGGGTTATCCACCAGCTCGGCGCTGGCCGGGATTTCGGCCTGCTTGCGGTTGCTGGGGGCCATGACGCGACCGCGATCCGTGAAAAAGCGCTCCATCTGCGCCAGCCACGCTTCGTGGAGGACCAGCCCTTCGCCTTTCGCCGTGGCGGCGGCCAGTGCGCTAAGATCGTCCCCGGTTGGGCCAAGGCCGCCGTTCACAATCAGCACGTCAGCGTGCTCGCTGCGTTCGCGCAGAATATTCACCAGCGACTCAAGGTCGTCGCCTACCGTATTGCGGCGCGTTAACGGTAATCCCTGCTCAAAGAATAAATCGGCGAGCCAGGCCGCATTGGTATCGATAATTTGACCATGCAGCACTTCATCGCCGGTGGATAACATCTCCACGTTAATCATTGTCTTCTCCCGCTTTAATAGTCAAAACACTATAGCGCAATTGGGAGAGGGGGGAAGCGATAAACTGGCGCGGCAGGCCGCCGCGCCGGGGGGATTAGAAGCCTGCGCTCACGCCCACGTATGGACCGTCGGCCAGGGCGTTGTCGCGGTTGCCGTTTTTACCGGCCAGGTTCAGATAGCGGTAGCCTGCTTCGATGGTAACAGGACGCATGATGGTCCAGCGCGCACCGGCGTTAGCTTCCTGATAGCTGTCGATACCGCTGGAGAGCGAGTCCGGAGAGTAGTAGTACTCGCCGAACAGGCCGAAGCTGTCGCCAATTTTCCACTGCAGCCCGCCGCCAACGGCCGCCGCGTACCCTTCGTCACCGTCGTTCGGGTTGGTGTAGATACCTTTACCGCCCACGGTTGCCAGGAATGGCCCCAGCGGAACGTTAAGGCCAAGGCCGAGGCTTGCCGCATCGCCGTCGTCGTCGTTATGCGTCCAGCCGCCCGTCATCGCCGGGCCGGAGGTTTCCGTCCCCAGGCCAAAGCCCAGATGGGTGTACTCTTTACCCGCCGAGCCGTTAAAGGAAATTGCGTTTGCTGCTACTGAAACAAACATCAGGCCTGCGCCCAAAAATGCCACTTTTTTCATTGTCGTGTCCCGCACGTAATAATTAGAGATCTCCCAAAACCGCGAGATTTTAACCTGCGTGTCTTTGGGATCAAGCACTCTGTGTGCGTCAGGCAATTAGTTTGTAACGGTTTGATAATTTCGGTATTTACAGCATCAATAAAAAGCGCATTTTCACTGCGCGTTAACTGAAGGTGGGCGCGCTAATCTTCTTCAACATCTCACCGGGTCTGGCGATGTACACCGAACAGCCGGATTTCGGCTAACTATCTTCTCAGCAGGGCATTGACCCACTGTTTTAACGCCTGGCGGGAGATCTTTATCCCGCCATTTTTCAGCTCTGGCGGCAGCGCCAGCCAGTGGACCGGCTGCTCAAAGCGCGCCAGCTTACCCTTAACCCACTCCGGTAATTCCGTGATGTCCGTGCCCGGCTCACATTCCACCACCGCGACCGGGCGCTGCCCGAACTCAGCGTCGTCCAGCGGGACGATAAACACCTGGTTTACCTGCGGATGGGTGACGATGATGCGCTCCAGCGATTCCGGCTGGATCCCCTCTCCCCCACTGAAAAAGAGATTGTCCATACGGCCCAGAATGGTCAGGCGGCCGTTGTGCCACTCACCGCGATCGCGGGTGGCAAACCAGCCCTGCTCGTTGACCAGCGGCAAGAGTGCGCCGTCTCGCCAGTAGCCCGCCGCCATGCTCTGCGCCCTGATCCAGACTTCACCGTTCACCACCTGCACCTCTCTGCCCGGGAGCGCGCTACCCACGTCCGGCGCGCCGTCAGCCTCTTTGGCGCAGACGGTGGAGGCAAACTCGGTCAGTCCATAGCCGCAAAAAGTCCGAATACCTGCTTCGCGTGCCCGTGCAGTCAGTTCAACGGGGATTTCCGCCCCGCCAAGCAGCACGGCTTTCAGTGCGATGCGGCACTCACCATTAAGCAGTCGCCACAGCTGTGTTGGCACCAGCGAGGCGTGGGTGCAGCCCTGTAGCGCCTGCTCCAGAGGCTGCTTCTCACGCACCGTTAGACGCGCCCCGGCCTGGAGCCAGCGCCACAAAATCCCCTGGCCGGAGACGTGAAACAGCGGCAGGGAGAGCAGCCAGTCGTCGTCATCGCCGTAAGGCATCAGCGACAACACGCCTGCCGCGCTGGCAAGATGCGCCGCACAGGTGTGTACCGCCGCCTTGGGTAAGCCGGTAGAGCCGGAAGTGAGCGTCATCGACGCCAGACGCTCCGGCTGCCACGGGGCGGCATAATCACCGGGTTGGTCATCAAGTGTGAGCCGCGAAAGCCCGTCAAACGCGCCGTCAAGCAGCAGCGCGAAGCGCAGCGTCATCTGCGGGATCAGGACGTCAAGCAGAGGGCGCGGAAGCTGCGGATTGACCGGAAGAATACGCGCGCCGCACTGCAACAGCGCCAGCCACGCCAGCAGCGTCTGAGGATGGTTATGGGCGAGCAGCATCACGCCGTCGCCCTCACCAAGCCCCTGACGGTGGAAGCCTGTCGCCAGCCTGTCCACCCGCTCGCACAGCTGCTGCCAGCTCAGCGTGGTGTCGTTTAACCGCAGCGCGGGTTTATCCGCACGCTGCGCGCGCCAGTGTCGCCACGGCCAGTCAGTAAAGATCATAGCAACGGCTCCAGCGCCTCGGCCCCGAGGCACGGCAGGGCACTGTCCGGCCACGTGCGGATCAGCTGCGCCTGCATCAGGTTCAGCGTGTCGAGACCCGGGAGGGTGTCGGGCGTTAACCACGCGGCGAGGCGCGCCAGTTGGGTCAGCCCGAGGCTGGATTCAATGGATGAACTGATCACCGCCGTCAGCTCTAAGGCATGGGCTGCCGCGACCTGCTCGCGCACTTTCTCCAGGCTGCCGGTGAGCGTGGGTTTGATCACCACCGCGCTCACGCCAGGCTCGGCGATGAATGCAAAATCCGCCTCGCGCAGGCTTTCATCCCACGCAATCGCAATGCCCGTTTCACGGGCAAAGGCGCGGGAGTCATCGCGGGTTTTGCAGGGCTCTTCAAGGAAGGCGATACGGTTGCGGTATGCGGGATTAACGTACTTCGCAAACTGCTGAGCCTTGAGCGGCGTCCAGGCGCGGTTGGCGTCCAGACGCAGATGCAAATCGGGGATCGCTTCGAGCAGCAGATTCGCCACCATGCCGTCGCGCACCGCTTCGTACAGTCCGACCTTAATTTTCGCCACTTTTTCGCCGGGCATGGCGGAGAGCAGCGCAAATAGCTCATCCGGATCGCCGGTGCAGAGCGGTGCGGCGCGATAGTTCGCCGCGTCGCGCAAGCGGCCCTCAAGCTCGGCCAGCGCGCAGCTGACACCGAAGGCAGCGGAGGGGATGTCCGGCAGTGCCGGTTCAGCCCCCTCGCGCCATTCGCGCGCCCAGGCAAGCACTGCAGCCTGCGCCTCCTCCAGCGACTCCTGGCTAAAGCCCGGAAGGGGCGAAACCTCGCCCCACCCTTCGCGCTCGCCCTGCCGGAGATGCACGAACAGCCCGTCACGGGTTTTTAACCGCCGTTCACGCAGCACCACGCCCGCGTCCATGGGTATCTGCCAGCGGTAAACCTGCGCGCGACGCATTACGGGTTCCGTTTGTATTTGCTGAAGTCTGGCTGACGTTTTTCGTTGAACGCGTTGCGTCCTTCCTGACCCTCTTCGGTCATATAGAACAGCATGGTGGCGTTACCCGCCAGCTCCTGCAGACCCGCCTGGCCATCGCAGTCGGCATTGAGTGCCGCCTTCAGGCAGCGCAGCGCCATGGGGCTGTTTTGCAGCATTTCGCGACACCAGCGGACGGTCTCTTTTTCGAGATCGGCGATAGGTACCACGGTGTTCACCAGTCCCATATCCAGCGCTTCCTGAGCGTTGTACTGACGGCACAGGAACCAGATTTCGCGCGCTTTTTTCTGACCCACAATGCGAGCCATGTAGGAGGCGCCCCAGCCGCCGTCGAACGAGCCGACTTTCGGGCCGGTCTGGCCGAAGATGGCGTTTTCAGCGGCAATGGTCAGGTCACACATCATGTGCAGCACGTGGCCGCCGCCGATGGAGTAGCCCGCGACCATGGCAACAACCGGTTTTGGACAGGTGCGGATCTGGCGCTGGAAATCGAGCACGTTCAGGTGGTGCGTACCGGCATCATCCTGGTATCCGCCGTAATCGCCACGCACTTTCTGGTCACCGCCGGAGCAGAAAGCTTTGTCACCTTCACCGGTCAGGACGATGACGCCGATATTGTCGTCATAGCGTGCATCCGCCAGCGCCTGAATCATCTCTTTTACGGTCAGCGGGCGAAACGCGTTGCGCACCTGCGGGCGGTTGATAGTGATTTTGGCAATGCCATCAGCCGATTTGTGATAGCGAATATCGGTATAGCCTTCGGAGCAGTCTTGCCATTCAACCGGTGCGTAGAGCATGTTTTCATCAGGATAGATCATAGCGTTTCCTTAACGGGAAGTCGGAGTATCTGATACAGCCGGGCAGTCACCGCAGCGGGGTTATCCCGATGGGCGTTGTGTCCGGCATGAGGAATTGCGAAACAGGTGGCGGCAAGTTCACCAGCGATGTGAGCGAATTTGTTATCCCGCTCGCCAAAGAGATAATAAAAAGGGAAAGCGGGCTGGCTGAGGCCCGAACGCAGGTCCGGCTGCTCTGCCAGCGAAGTGGCCTGTAACATGGCGGCCAGCGTGCGGCCATTGTTCTTACTACGCAGGGCAATGAGCTGTTGGCGCAGCCCCGCCGTGAGCGAGGCAAAAACGGGCTGCTGATACCAGTCGGCAAAGACTTCCGGCAGAGGTTCATGGCGAAACCGCTCCGCCCAGCCGGCATCCGACACCCTGCGCTGGTGACGTTCGTCAGGGTGGCTCAGGCCCGGATGCGCGCCTTCGACAATCAGGCCCCGCAGCCCTTTCGGCCCCTGACAGGCATGATACATTGCAATGCGGCCGCCGAGAGAGTACCCCACCAGCCAGTAATCTAGTATGTTGTAACTAATTAGCGTAGCACGCAGTAGCGCATCGACCTGGGCGAAATCCGCGACCGCAATATCGGCCGACCCGCCATGGCCCGGGAGGTCAAGATAGAGCCGGGGCATAGCGCTAAGTTGCTCGCCCACCGGCTGCCACTCGACAGCATCGCCGGAAAAACCATGCAGAAATACCAGCCAGGGTTGGCCGACTGTGCCCGCCTGCACTTCTCCGGCGAGGATCACAGGTGGCTTACCTGTGCGAGCATGTTCTGCAGCATCTGCGCGCCGTCGCTGTCATTAACAATAACCTCGATTAGCGTGGCGCCCGGCTTACTCCAGGCACTGTTAAGCGCCATATCAAGCTCGGCCCAGCTTTGTGGGCGCTGGTATTTAAGGCTAAACATGGCCGCCGCATGTTCAAAGTTTATGTTCTGCGGCATAAGGTAGAACTGCTCGCGTTCGCGCGGCGGTGTGGGTAACAGAGAGAAAATTTGCCCGCCATTATTATTCACCACCAGCAGCACAAAAGGTGCCGAAGCCTGGCGCAGCAGCGCCAGCGCATTCAAATCGTATAACGCAGAGAGATCGCCCACGATGGCCAGCGTGGCTTTGGCGGTCGCACGCTGCACCCCTGCAGCGGTCGAGATCAAGCCGTCGATGCCGCTTGCTCCCCGATTACTGTAAACCGGATAGCCCACCGGCAACCGGGAAAAGGCGTCGATCAGGCGGACAACAAGGCTATTACCGACAAAGAGCTGCCCCTGCTCGGGCAGACAGTGCCGGATACGGTGCGCCAGCTGCGCTTCACCAAACTGCTCGCTATGTTGCTCGACGAGCGCCCAGGCCTGGCGGGAGAGTTCAGGAATGGCCGTCGCCCAGGGTTTACGCTTTTCAGCCGGATGCAGGTCGAGCCACTCCGCAACCCCCGATACCAGGCGGCGCCCGCGGTGGTGGGCCGGATCGAGCCGCCCTTCGCGGTTTTCGACCAGCCAGTACTCTTCGGGTTCGCAGGTGGCCTGCCACTGCAGCAGCCGTTTGCCCGTCAGACTACTGCCCAACTGTACGACGATTTGCGCCTGCTGGAGTTCGGTCACCGCGCGGGCGTTTCCGAGCCAGAGGTCGGCGCAGGGTAACGGCTGCCCGGTCTGGGATAACACATCGCCAATCAGCGGCCAACCCAGAGTCTGGGCCCATTCGGCCACCCGCTTTCCTTCGGCGGCGCTCATTCTGCCTGCCACGATCACCCCGCGTTTCTGGCGCCAGAAGAACCAGTCGCGCTGTTTCGGGCTGACAAGCTCAGCGGGGGCGCGCAGCCAGGGTTTATCGCTCTGCCACCAGTCGCCCAGCGCCTGCTGCCAGTCAAGATCGGCATTATCCATTTCGCCATACAAAGGCTCGGCGAAAGGACAGTTAATGTGCAGTGCGCCCTGACGCAGTGATCCCACGGCGTTATCGACCGTGGATACCAGCCAGCGCGCGGGGATATCCCGCGTTGGCCGAGGAAGTGAGAGCGTTTGTGAGGGGTGGGTAGCGAACATAGCCTGCTGGCGGATGGCCTGATTCGCGCCGCAGTCGATCAACTCCGGAGGACGGTCAGCGGTCAGCAGGATCAGTTTTTCCCCCGTCAGCCCCGCCTCAATCAGTGCCGGATAAAGGTTAGCCACCGCCGTGCCGGAGGTCACAATTACCGCCACCGGCTCGCGGCTCGCTTTTGCCAGCCCAAGCGCCAGATGTCCCAGACCACGCTCATCAAAATGGGTGTGATGTATAAAAGCCGGGTTGTCGGCAGCGGCCAGCGTCAGCGGCGTAGAGCGGGAACCCGGTGCGATACAAATATGCCTGACGCCATGGCGAGTCAGGGCTTCAAGAATGACCGTCGCCCAGCGCCGGTTAAAAGAACTTACTGACATGAGGTTGTCCGGTATCAAATATGCGACACAGTATAAATAATAGAAAAAATCGTAATTTTGATATGAATCGGTATTGCGCGACTTTGACTTAATCCCTAAGGAGCAAAGAGCGCAACCCTGCGGCTTTGTTTTCTATCTCTTGCCACTCCTGTTCGGGATCGGAGCCGCTAACTATCCCCGCTCCGGCGTACAGACGGACACGGTTTGCCGTCACCCGCGCTGAACGCAGCGACACGCAAAACTCGCTCTGCTCCAGGCTGAGATACCCGGCGGAACCGGCATACCACTCCCGGTCAAAAGATTCATGACGGGCGATAAAGTCCCAGGCCGCCTGACGCGGCAACCCCGCAACGGCGGCGGTCGGCTGTAACAACATCAGGCACTGTTCATCATCCGGCTGCCGCAGTGCGGTCCAGATGCAGCGACGCAGATGCTGCACTTTACGCAGGCGCACAACCTGCGGGGGCAGCACCTCCAGCGGCTGGGTGTGATGCTGCAAGCGTTGACAGATATCTTCGACCACCAGCATATTTTCACGCTGGTTCTTGTCGTCGTTCATCAGCCAGTCGGCCAGGCGGCCCGCGCGATAATCATCGCTGTGGCTGGCAACGGTGCCTGCCAGTGCCTCGGTGCGCAGTAACTCGCCCCTGCGCCGCCACAGACGTTCAGGCGTAGAGCCGAGAAAGGCGTTATCAGCATCAAGCTGCATAAAGAAGTGGAAGCAGCGTAAGTTAACGCGCCGACTGGCAGCCATCAGGGCCGCAGGATTGACCGGGCGGTTAAACTGCAGGTCGGTGGCCCGCGCCAGCACCACTTTGTCAAAATCATGGCGGGCGATAGCCTCTGTGGCGCTGGTTACCAGCGCTAACCATGCGGCCTTGTCAGGGAGATGCGTTTCGCTCACGCTGTGCAGGGAGAGCGGAACAATCGGCCTGGCGACATTTAGCGAAAGTAAAAATGCGCGGGCGGTTTTAGCGTCGTCATGCAGAGAAGTGTCGCTCCAGAGCAGCAGGCGAAGAGTGGCGCGCCCGCCATGCCGCTGCCAGCTCAGCCGCGGCAGGAAGAGCTCGCCCTGATGCGGATCGAAGGCGTTTAAGCCGACAATGCGGGTAGCCGGGCTGTCGGGAAACAGATGTAAAAACTGCCGGGCGGCCGCCAGCGATGAAAAACGTTTAATAGCCCCCAGCGCCGCCAGCTCTTCATCGCCGTTGCGCTGCTGCCAGTAGAATTGCGGGTAATATTGCTGCGCGTTGAGCCACGCGAGCGGGTCGAAGGCATCATTAAGCGGGAAGGTGACGTCATATTGGCGTAAGCCTGGCGTCGCGGGAATATCCTGGTCAAGCTGGCTGCAGAGTCCCTGCAGCGCGGTAGTCATTGAATGCACGCAAACCTCTCCCTGCTAAAACCCTACATTATACGGGGTACTAGCATTAAAAGGCAGTACCCCCGATTTAGCAGGGAGAAGGATGAGTGCGATTAGCGGCGAGCGAGCAGGAGACCCAGAACCAGACCTGCGGCCGCGCCGACGCCAACGCCTTGCCACGGTTTTTCATGCACATAGTCATCTGCGCGATAAACCGCCTGTTTCGCCCGATAGTAATAGTTATCGGAGGCATTACTGACGCGAGCCTTCACTTCGTGCAGCGCCTGCTCGGCGCGCGCTTTAAGCTCAATGTATTTTTGATCGGCCGGATCGCCAGAAGAGCGCAGTACCTCTTCCAGCGTTTCGCTTAACAGCGCCAGATCGTCATCGACACGAGAATCCCAGGATTGATATGACATAGTTATCTCCATGTAGTTGTACCAGTTCGCTAACTATAGACAATGCCTGGCGATTTCGCCTGTTACGCTTCCTTCGCCATACCGACGTGAGGAATGCCATCTTCGTCATAGATTTCGGTCACCGGGCGGAAGCCAAAGTGAGCATAGAACGGCTGAAGATGTGCCTGCGCCCCCAGATATAACGCCTTGTCAGGCCACTGTTTTTGACACGCAGCCAGCGTTTGCTCCATCAGTTGATATCCCATTTTTTCGCCCCGCGCTTTGCTGCTGACGATCACCCGCCCGATGGCCACCGGCTCCAGATCATCCTCACTTTTCAGAATCCTCGTATACGCCACCAGTTCGTTATCTCTCCAGCCCAAAATGTGGCGGTTCTCCCCCACCAGATCGTCACCGTCAATATCCAGATAGGGGCAGGTTTGCTCAACGACGAACACTTCACAGCGCAGTTTAAGCAGGGCATAGAGGGTCGAAACGGTAAGCTCGCGATGGTGTAAATCTTGCCACTGAATCATGTCAGGCTCCTTATGGGTTATCATCCCGTTATACTAAATGCTTTCGGTTCGGCAAAGGGTGTTACCGCGTTATGGAACTGCTTTTTCTGGGTACGTCTGCAGGCGTACCGACACGACAACGAAATGTGACGGCCATGCTGCTCGATTTACAGCATCCTACCCATGCAGGTTTGTGGTTATTCGACTGCGGCGAAGGCACCCAGCATCAACTGCTTGAAACGGCTTATCATCCGGGCAAACTCGATAAGATTTTTATTACCCACCTGCACGGCGATCATCTTTTCGGCCTGCCGGGTTTGCTGTGCAGTCGCTCGATGGCAGGCAATGCCCGGCCGCTGACCCTCTACGGCCCGGTGGGCATTCGCGAATTTGTCGATACCACGCTGCGTCTGAGCGGCTCCTGGACGGACTACCCTCTTGAGATCGTCGAGATAGGCGAAGGGATCGTTCTGGATGATGGGCTGTACCGCGTTACTGCCCTGCCGCTTAATCATCCCGTCGAGTGCTATGGCTACCGCATAGAGGAGCAAGATAAACCGGGCGCGCTGGATGCGGCCGCCCTGGTCGCCGAGGGTATTGTGCCCGGCCCCTTATTCCAGCGCCTGAAACGTGGCGAAACCGTGACGATGGAGGACGGGCGCGTCATTAATGGGCAGGATTATCTCTCTGCCCCACTGCCCGGGAAGAAACTGGCCATTTTCGGGGATACCGCCCCCTGCCCTGCCGCCCATCTGCTGGCAGAGAACGTCGATTTGCTGGTGCACGAGGCCACGCTGGAAACGGCGATGGAGGAGAAAGCCAACAGTCGCGGGCACAGCTCTACCCGTCAGGCGGCGCAATTAGCGCGTCAGGCTGGGGTGAAAAAGCTGATGGTGACCCACGTCAGCTCACGCTATGACGCTCAGGGTTGCCAGGCGCTACTGGCAGAGTGTCGTGAATACTTTGCGAATACCGAGTTAGCCGACGATTTCACTCAAGTCAGCGTTTAGTCCTTCACTTTTCCCTCCGCGTGCCGATAACGATTATAAGGCAGGCATTTCACTTGAGGGTAAAATGGATAATTTCCAGAAAGACATTGATGACAGGGCGAATCTCACCCTGTCGAACCGATTTGAGCTATTGCTGTTCCGTCTCGGCACCTCGATGCACGAAAACAAGTCCGAGCTGTTTGGCATTAACGTATTTAAGCTGCGTGAAATTGTGCCGATGCCGGAGTTCACCAAACCTGCGGGCATGAAGTCACCGCTGATGGGGATGGTGAATATTCGCGACCAGGTGATCCCGGTTATCGACCTGGCCGCCGTGGCTGGCTGTAAACCCTCTACCGGCCTCAATATCCTGCTGATTACCGAATACGCCCGTAGCGTACAGGCATTTGCGGTTGAGTCCGTCGAGAACATTATGCGTCTGGACTGGAAGCAGGTTCATGCTGCCGAAACCGCCGTCAGCGGCCGTTACATTACCAGTATTGCCTGCCTGGACGAGCAGACGGACACCAACGATCTGGCGATGGTGCTGGATGTGGAACAGATCCTGTACGATATCACCCCGGCCAATCACGATCTGCATGCTACCAACCTGAAAACCACCAAGTTCAATATCAAACCTGGTGCGGTGGCCATCGTGGCGGAAGATTCGAAGGTTGCGCGCTCAATGCTGGAGAAGGGTCTGCAGGCGATGGCGATCCCGGCACAGCTGCATATCACCGGGAAAGAGGCCTGGGAAAAAATTGGCGTGCTGGCGGCTCAGGCGCAGGCAGAAGGGGTGCCGATTACCGACAAGATCTCGCTGGTGCTGACCGACCTGGAAATGCCCGAGATGGACGGCTTTACGCTGACGCGTAAGATTAAAACCGACCCGGTGCTGAAGGACATTCCGGTGGTGATCCACTCTTCACTGTCAGGAAATGCTAACGAAGATCATATTCGTAAAGTGAAGGCCGACGGATATGTGGCGAAGTTCGAGCTGAATGAACTGTCGTCGGTGATTGAAGAGGTGCTGGACCGTTCAATGAAGAGAATTGACGGGCCGCTGATCAGCCGTAAGCAGCTGGCGTAAGATCGGTGCGGGCTGATGCCCTCACCCCGACCCTCTCCCACGGGGAGAGGGAGTAAACATCAAAAACCCGCCGAGGCGGGTTTTTATTTGGTGCGGGTCTGGTGCCCTTTCCGCGGCGAGAGGGTGTAAACATAAAAAAACCCGCCGGAGCGGGTTTTTGTTTTTTGCTTGCTTACATCAGCGGCATCGCGTGTTGCACGATGGTGATAAGCGGCTGCGGCCAGATACCAAAGATCAGCACCAGCAGCGCGGAGATGAGCACCACGATACCACCGGCGCTGTACTGCCAGTTAGACGGCGCATCGCGGTTGAGTTGCTGAGGCGCGCTCAGGTAGAGGCTCACGGCAACGCGCAGGTAGTAGTACAGACCAATCGCGGAACCGATAACCACACCGGCGGTCAGCCACCACAGGCCAGCCTGCACACCGACGGCCAGCACGTAGAACTTACCGATAAAGCCCAGGGTCATCGGAATACCTGCCAGGGACAGCATCATCACCGTCATCACCGCAGACAGAATCGGACGGTGCCAGAACAGACCACGGTAGGAGAACAGTGAGTCGGCATCCGGGCCACGGTACGGGCTGGACATCAGGCTCACCACGCCGAACGCGCCGAGGCTGCTGAACAGATAACCGGCCAGATAGACGCCTACGGTCTCCATCGACATTTCACCGCTCTGCAGCGCAATCAGCGCCACCAGCAGATAACCCAGATGGGAAATAGACGAGTAGCCCAGCAGACGCTTGATATTGGTCTGGCTCAGCGCCATCAGGTTACCGAAGATAATGGAGACGAACGCAATAATGCCCAGCACCACGCGTACCGCTTCGCTATCACCCACCGGTGCGTACAGGAACAGACGCATGACCACACCGAAGATAGCGATTTTGCTCGCCGTCGCCAGGAAGGTCGATACCGGTGCCGGAGCACCCTGGTAAACGTCTGGCGTCCACAGGTGGAACGGAACCAGAGAGAGCTTGAAGCCCAGGCCAACAATCATCATACCCAGGCCTGCCAACAGCAGCGGCTCATGCAGCATACCGTCGCCCAGGCTCTTGCCGATAGCCAGGAAGGAGAGGTTACCCGTCTGTGCGTACAGCAGTGCGATACCGAACAGCAGGAACGACGACGCGGCAGCGGACAAGATCGTGTACTTGATCGCCGCTTCCAGCGAGCGTTTCTGACGGAAGGCATAACCAATCAGACCGAACAGCGGCAATGAGATCAGCTCAATACCGAGGAACAGCGCGGCCAGGTGGTTCGCATTCGCCAGCAGAATGCCGCCCAGTGCGGCAATCAGTACCAGCAGGTAAAACTCTTCTTTGTTGTCCTTGTAACCTTCCAGCCATGGATAAGCAAAGGTACAGGTCGCCAGGCTCGCCAGCAGAACCAGACCGGTGTACAGCATGGCGTAGCCGTCAACGCGCATTAGCGGCGTGACATCCATCGCGCCCGCCTGGCCAACAAACCAGAGGGAAACCAACGCAGCGTTCATACCCAGAACCGACAGGGTCGCATTCAGGAAGTGATTGCGTCGCCACGCAATGGAGAGCATCACAACCACCACCGTCAATCCGACGATCAGCAGCGGTAGCAGCGCAATCAGTTGTTGTGGAGTTATTGTCATGGCGATTTACGGCCTTGTAGTAGAAGCAGAATTAACAAACCACTGCTGGATGTTACCCATCGCGCTGTGCGAGGTATCCAGAATCGGCTGCGGGAAGAAGCCCAACAGCACCAGCAGTACGACCAGCAGCAGGATGATGAACAGCTCACGCAGCGACATCCCCGGCAGCTCTTTGGCAGCGATTTCACTCTTCGCTTTACCGAAATAGGCGCGGTGCAGCATCGCCAGGGAGTAGACGGAAGCGAACACCAGACCAAAGGTAGAGATCACGGTAATAACCGGCACCACTTTGAAGCTGCCGAACAGAATCATAAATTCGCCGACGAAGTTACCGGTGCCAGGCATCCCCAGCGTCGCCACCGCGAAGAACATCGACATCGCCGGCAGCCACTTAATTTTGCTCCACAGACCGCCCATCTGACGCATGTCGCGGGTGTGCAGACGTTCGTACAGCTGGCCACACAGGATGAAGAGACCGGCCGCAGAGAGACCGTGCGCAATCATCTGAATCACCGCCCCCTGGTACGCCAGCTGGCTGCCAGTGTAGATAGCAATCAGCACGAAGCCCATGTGGGAGACAGAGGTGTAAGCAATCAGACGCTTGATGTCGTACTGCGTGAAAGCCATCCACGCGCCGTAGAAGATACCGATCACACCGAGCCACATCGCAATCGGCGCAAATTCAGCAGAGGCGTTCGGGAACAGCGGCAGTGCGAAACGCAGCAGACCATAGGCCGCGGTTTTCAGCAGGATGCCTGCCAGGTCAACGGAACCTGCCGTCGGTGCCTGAGAGTGCGCATCCGGCAGCCAGCCGTGCAGAGGAACCACCGGCATTTTCACCGCGAAGGCAATGAAGAAGCCCAGCATCAGCAGATATTCAACACCGTGAGACATTGGCGTCTTCAGCAGATCCTGGTAGTTGAAGGTCCAGACACCGGTCGCGTTGTAGTGCACGAATACCAGCGCCAGAATCGCAATCAACATCACCAGACCGCTCGCCTGGGTATAGATGAAGAATTTGGTAGCCGCCGTGATACGCGTTTTACCGTCGGATGCCTTATGGCCCCACAGCGCGATCAGGAAGTACATCGGCACCAGCATCATCTCCCAGAAGAAGAAGAACAGGAACATGTCGATGGCAAGGAACACGCCGATAACGCCGCCCAGGATCCACATCAGGTTCAGGTGGAAGAAGCCCTGATATTTTTCGATTTCTCGCCAGGAGCAGAGCACCGCCAGAACACCGAGCAGACCCGTCAACACCACCATCAGCAGCGACAGGCCGTCAATAGCCAGGTGAATGGTTATGCCAAAGCGTGGGATCCACGGCAGAATAAACTCCGACTGCCACTGCGGAATGCCCGCAGACTGCGTCAGGGAGTAGCCACCCTGCAACCACAGTTGCAGGCCAAGCGCGAGCGTCAATCCCATGGTAATCAGCGCAATCCAGCGCGGCATCTTCACGCCAAAGCGTTCAGTCTGCCAGCACAGGAAGCCGCCGATGAAGGGAATTAATATTAGCCAGGGTAGTAACATGGCGATTTGCATTCCTTTTTAAGGCCCCCAGCAGGGGCCTGATTTTCAACGAATTCGAATAAAATTCACTTAACGATCAACGCAATACCATCAGCAGCGCCAGCACGACAACCGCACCGATGCTCATGGACGCCACATACCAGCGCAGATAACCGTTCTCGCTGAACAGCAGGCCTTTACCTGCAAAGCGAGAGAGGATTGCCGGAATGTTCATCAGTGAGTTCAGTGGATCGCGCTTAATCAGCCACGCAATGCCGAGGAACGGTTTCACGAAGATCATGTCGTACAGCCAGTCGAAGCCCCACGCGTTGTACCACCAGGTCCCCAGCAGACGGCCCGGCGCGCTGTTAGCAACCGCAGTCACCAACGTACGTTTGCCCAGCCACAGCCATGCCGCAATCAGGATGCCCGCAATCGCGACCACACCGGAGGTGATTTCGAGGGTCAGAACGCGACCGTGCTCAAGCTCGGTGGTTGCCGGCAGTACGCCCTGCAGCGGTGGCACGATCATCGCGCCAACGAAGGTGGACAGTACCAGCAGTACAATCAGCGGCAGGTGGTGGGTAATCCCCTTCCCTGCGTGAGCGTGAATTTGTTCTTTACCGTGGAAGACGATGAAAATCATACGGAAGGTGTACAGGGAGGTCATGAATGCACCGACCAGACCCGCAACCATCAGATTGATATGACCATTCGCCATGGCGCCCGCAAGGATTTCGTCCTTACTGAAGAAGCCCGCGGTGATCAGCGGCAGTGCCGCCAGCGCCGCGCCGCCCACCAGGAAGCAAGCGTAAACCAGCGGGATGGACTTACGCAGTCCGCCCATTTTGAAGATATTTTGCTCGTGGTGGCAGGCCAGAATCACCGAACCGGATGAGAGGAACAGCAGCGCTTTAAAGAACGCGTGAGTCATCAGGTGGAAAATGGCCGCGTCCCACGCCTGAACGCCCAGCGCCAGGAACATGTAGCCGATCTGGCTCATGGTGGAATACGCGAGAACACGCTTGATGTCGGTCTGCACCAGTGCGGCGAAACCTGCCAGCACCAGCGTTACGGCACCCACGATACCCACCAGATGCAGAATTTCCGGGGTCATCAGGAACAGACCATGGGTACGCGCAATCAGATAAACCCCTGCGGTCACCATGGTTGCGGCGTGGATCAGCGCGGAGACAGGCGTCGGGCCCGCCATCGCGTCGGCCAGCCATGTCTGCAGCGGCAGCTGTGCGGATTTACCCACAGCACCACCCAGCAGCATCAGCGTCGCCCACCACAGCATGTTATTACCTGCCTCGAAGTGCGCCGGCGCCAGTTCCACCATTTCGCGGAAGTTCAGCGTGCCCAGTTCGTTGTAGAGAATGAACAGCGCGAAGGCGAGGAAGACGTCACCCACGCGGGTTACGACAAACGCTTTCATGGCCGCTGCGCCATTCTTCGGATCGGTGTAGTAGAAACCGATCAGCAGGTAAGAGCAGAGACCCACCCCTTCCCAGCCGAGATACATCAGCAGCAGGTTATCGGCCAGCACCAGGACAACCATGCTGGCGATAAACAGGTTGGTGTAGGCGAAGAAGCGGGAGTAACCCTCTTCACCGCGCATATACCAGGAGGCGAACATGTGGATCAGGAAGCCCACGCCGGTGACCACAGAGAGCATGGTCAGCGACAGTCCGTCCAGCACCAGATTAAAGCCGATGTTGAAATCGCCTACCGACATCCAGGTCCACAGTGGAACGCTAAAGGCCTGACGCCCGTTATTAAAGAAGTCGATACCCGCATACGCCGTGACCAGCGCAGCCAGACCGACAGACCCCATACCAACGGTGGCAGAGAGATTCTCAGACCAGCGGCCGCGTGAGAACGACAGCAGCAGGAAGCCAATCAGCGGAAAAATAATGGTTAAGGCAAGCATGTTCATCCACGCAACTCACTTACTGAATCGATGTTCAGGTTCTGGCGGCGACGATGGAGCTGCAGCAACAGCGCCAGGCCAATACTCGCTTCGGCAGCCGCGAGGCTGATAGCAAGAATGTACATCACCTGACCATCGGCCTGGCCCCAGTAGCTCCCGGCGACCACGAAGGCCAGCGCCGAAGCGTTAATCATGATTTCCAGTCCAATCAGCATAAACAGCAGATTGCGGCGGATAACCAGACAGGTTAAGCCCAGGACGAACAAAATCGCAGCGAGGATCAGTCCATGTGTTAAGGGGATCATGCGCGCTCCTCCGTTTTTCTTTTCGCGCGGTCGTCAGTGCGGTTGCTCAGCACCTCGCCGACGCGCTCTTCGCGACCAACGTGGAAGGCAACAACCAGGCCCGCCAGCAGCAGCATTGAGGCCAGCTCAACCGCCAGAACGTACGGGCCAAACAGGGCAATACCCACGGTTTTGGCGCTGATCGGCGTGCCGTCGATGCCCTGATCGTTCACGCCCAGAATGGCGTAAACAATCACCGCCAGCATGATGGCCGACAGAATCGCCGGGCCAATCCACACCTGCGGTTTTAACCACTGACGTTCCTGCTCAATTTCGGAGCCGCCCAGGTTCAGCATCATCACCACGAAGACGAACAGCACCATAATGGCACCGGCGTAAACGATGATTTCCAGCGCACCGGCGAAGTGCGCGCCCAGCGCAAAGAACACCCCGGAAATAGCCAGCAGCGAGATGATTAAATAGAGCAGCGCATGCACCGGGTTGGTGTGCGTAATCACTCGCAGCGTAGCCAGGATGGCGATAAGGCCACAGATATAAAAAGCGAATTCCATTGCCCTCTCCTTACGGTAACAGGCTCTTGACGTCGATAGGCTTAGCTTCGTTCTCTGCTTCGCCCTTATCTTTGCCGTCGATTGCCATACCCGCCATCCGGTAGAAGTTATATTCCGGGTATTTGCCCGGACCGGAAATCAGCAGATCCTCTTTCTCGTACACCAGATCCTGACGCTTGTACTCACCCAGCTCGAAGTCTGGAGTCAGCTGAATCGCCGTGGTTGGGCACGCTTCTTCACACAGACCGCAGAAGATGCAGCGTGAGAAGTTGATGCGGAAAAACTCCGGGTACCAGCGGCCATCGACCGTCTCTGCTTTCTGCAGAGAGATACAGCCTACCGGACAGGCTACCGCACACAGGTTACAGGCTACGCAGCGCTCTGAACCGTCCGGATCGCGCGTCAGCACGATACGGCCACGGTAGCGCGGCGGCAGATATACCGGCTCTTCCGGGTACATCCGGGTTTCGCGTTTTGCAAACGCGTGCAGGCCGATCATCCAGATACTGCGTACCTGGGTGCCGAAACCTACCAATAATTCTTTTAAGGTCATGGTCTAAAGCCCCTTATGGCTGCTGCCAGAGAATGACAGCTGCCGTTACCAATAAATTGACGAGCGTCAGCGGCAGGCACACTTTCCAGCCGAAGGACATTACCTGGTCATAACGAGGACGCGGTAACGCTGCGCGAATCAAAATAAACATCATCATAAAGAACGCGGTTTTCAGCGCGAACCAGATGAATGGCGGTAAGAACGGGCCATGCCAGCCACCAAAGAACAGCGTTACCATCAACGCGGAAATGGTGACGATACCGATGTACTCGCCCACGAAGAACAGACCGAACTTCATACCGGAATATTCAATGTGGTAACCGTCGGCCAGTTCCTGTTCGGCTTCTGGCTGGTCAAACGGGTGACGGTGACACACCGCCACGCCTGCGATAGCAAAGGTAACAAAACCAAAGAACTGCGGGATAACGTTCCAGATGTCGGCCTGGTTGTTGACGATGTCGGTCATGTTGAATGAACCGGCCTGCGCCACCACGCCCATCAGGGAGAGCCCAAGGAACACCTCGTAGCTCAGGGTCTGCGCGGAAGCACGCATCGCACCCAGCAGTGAGTATTTGTTGTTACTGGACCAGCCTGCGAACAGTACCGCGTAAACCGCGAGGCCTGCCATCATCAGGAAGAACAGGATGCCGATGTTCAGGTCAGCCACAACCCAGGTCGGGCTGACGGGAACGATAGCAAACGCCAGCAGCAGCGAGGTAAAGGCGATCATTGGGGCCAGCGTAAAGATGACGCGATCCGAGAATTTCGGGATCCAGTCCTCTTTAAAGAACATCTTGATCATGTCCGCGACCAGCTGGAGTGACCCCCCCCAGCCCACGCGGTTCGGCCCGTAACGGTTCTGGAACAGACCGAGCAGGCGACGTTCACCAAAGCTCATGAATGCACCGCAGGTGACCACCACCAGCAGAATCACAACCGCCTTCAGAATGCTCAGCAGGATGTCGATAAGATCCGGCGTTAACCAACTCATGCTTTTGCCTCCTGCAGGTTATCAAGACGCGCACCCGCCAGAACTGGCGCGATGCCAGGCATACCCATCGGCAGACCCACCTGGCCGGCGGTCAAACCTTCGGAGATAATCAGCGGCAGGCTGATCGTCTGGCCATCGTAGCTGAAAGCGATGTTCGCACCCGCGTTAACGCCAAGCTTCGCGGCGTCCGCCGGATTGAGCTTGATGTACGGCTGCGGCATACGGGTCTGGAAGACCGGAGAGCGCTGGGACATTTCATCGCTACCGAACAGATGGTAGTAAGGTGCAATACGCCAGTTACCCTCTTCCGCCTGGAAGCTCGCCGGCACGGTCGTGAAGAAGTCCAGACCGGTTTCAGAGGCTTCAATCAGGCGTACGCCCGGATCGCCGTGGCGCAGGGAGCCGCCCACTTCAGCCTGGAACTTGTTCCATGCCTGCGGTGAGTTCCAGCCCGGAGCCCATGCGAACGGAATCTGTGAACGCGGTGCAGACGGCTGGTTGTTCCCTTCCATCGAGAAGGCAAACATCGTGTCTTTGTCCTGCGGCTGACGAGGCTCATGCACGCTGATGTTGGCACGCATCGCGGTACGGCCGCTGTAGCGGTGCGGCTCACGCGCCAGTTTCTGACCGCGAATACGGAAGCTCGCTTCCGGCGCCGCGTCTTTGATACCGGCCAGTTGAGGCAGTTTTTCGACTACCGCATCAATAACGTGGTCGAGCTGCGTCCAGTCCACTTCACGGCTGAGCAGGGTGCTGTGCAGCGAGTGCAGCCAGCGCCAGCTTTCCAGCATGATAATGTTGTTGTCGTAGTAGGCCGGGTCGTAAACCTGGAAGAAGCGCTGTGCGCGTCCTTCGTTGTTGATGACCGTACCGTCGCTTTCGGCGAAACTTGCCGCAGAGAGCACCAGGTGCGCTTTGTCCATAATCGCGGTGCGCTGATGGTCAATGACCATCACCAGCGGCGCTTTTGAAAGCGCTGCGTCAACGCGAGCGGCAGAGGCGTGGCGATGCAGGTCGTTTTCCAACACCACAACGGCGTCAGCAGAACCGGATTCCAGTTCGCTTAACGCGTCTTCCAGCGAGCCGCCGCCAATCATACCCAGACCGATGCTGTTCACCGCACGGGCAATCATGGTGATACCCACGTCCGCGCCGCGGCCTTTCAGGGCTTTAGCAACGTTCGCTGCCGCCTGAATGATTTCGGCACTACCGGCGTTGGTGCCGGAAATAATCAGCGGTTTCTTCGCGCCCGCCAGGGCCTGAACAATTACGTCAACCTTGTTTTGCAGGTCTCGATCCAGTTCAACGGCCGGAGAGTTACTATCGAGCGCATGCGCGATGGCGAAGCCCAGGCGTGCCTGATCTTCCACCGGTGCACAGTAGGTCCACGCGGCGATGTCGTCCAGACGGGTATTGTCGACGTTGGTTACAAACAGCGGATGCTTCGCGCGCTGACCGATGTTCAGGATCGCCGCAATCTGCCAGTCAGCCACTTTCTGGGCCGCTGCCATTTCACGCGCTTTACCTTTCACCGCCTGACGAACCGCCAGAGCCGCACGTGCGCCGGTCTGAGTCAGATCTTCACCCAGCACCAGCACCGCGTCATAAGATTCAATTTCGCGCAGCGCAGGGGTGTGAACGCCACCTTCACGCAGCACTTTCAGTACCAGCTGCAGACGTTCCTGCTCTGACTTCGCGATACCGGTATAGAAGTTTTCTGCCCCAACCAGCTCGCGCAGCGCGAAGTTGCTTTCGATGCTGGCGCGCGGGGAGCCGATACCGATCACCTTCTTCGACTGACGCAAAATATCAGCCGCGCCCTGCATCGCCTGCTCGGCGTTCAGGGTGATGACGTCATCGCCACGGCGCTGAACCGGCTGACGCGGACGGTCTTTCAGGTTCACGTAGCCATAGCCGAAACGACCGCGGTCGCAGAGGAAGTAGTGGTTAACGGTACCGTTGTAACGGTTTTCGATACGACGCAGTTCGCCGTAACGCTCACCCGGGCTGGTGTTACAGCCGAGGGAACACTGCTGGCAGATGCTTGGTGCAAACTGCATGTCCCATTTACGGTTGTAGCGCTCGGAGTGCGTTTTATCTGTGAATACGCCGGTCGGGCAGATTTCTACCAGGTTACCGGAGAATTCGCTTTCCAGCACGCCATCTTCCGGACGACCGAAGTAGACGTTGTCATGCGCGCCATACACGCCCAGATCCTGACCGTCTGCGTAATCTTTGTAGTAACGCACGCAGCGGTAGCAGGCGATGCAGCGGTTCATTTCGTGAGAGATGAACGGCCCCAGGTCCTGGTTACGGTGGGTACGCTTAGTAAAGCGATAGCGACGGAAGCTGTGACCGGTCATGACGGTCATATCCTGAAGGTGGCAGTTACCGCCCTCTTCACACACCGGACAGTCGTGCGGGTGGTTGGTCATCAACCACTCCACCACGCTTTCGCGGAACTGTTTGGCTTCTTCGTCATCAATCGAAATAAACGTGCCTTCGGTGGCCGGCGTCATACAGGACATCACCAGGCGACCACGCGTGTCTTCCGCGTTTTGATATTGCTTTACCGCACACTGGCGGCAAGCACCGACGCTGCCCAGCGCCGGATGCCAGCAAAAGTACGGAATATCGAGGCCAAGAGACAGACAAGCTTCTAGCAGGTTGTCCGCCCCGTTGACTTCGTATTCTTTGCCGTCTACATGAATCGTAGCCATTAGCATGCTTCCAGTTGGCTCGAATTGCTTCGAGCGTTAATCAAAATTCTTTTTATCACCCTTACCCTACCCCTCTCCCTGAAGGAGAGGATAGAGCCCGGTTTTCTCCCTCTCCCTTGAGGAAGAGGTCCGGGGCAAGGGGGAATTACCAGCGTGCTTTGAGCAGGTTCGGCTGAATACCATTGATCGAATGGGTATTGCTGAACGGCTGCTTGATGCCCGCTTCGAATTCTTCGCGGAAATATTTAATCGCGCTCTGCAGCGGCTCGACGGCACCCGGTGCGTGGGCACAGAAGGTTTTACCTGGGCCCAGGAATCGACACAGTTGCTCAAGTGTCTCGATATCACCAGGCTGACCTTCGCCACGTTCGATAGCACGCAGAATTTTCACGCTCCACGGCAGTCCGTCACGGCATGGCGTACACCAGCCGCAGGACTCGCGGGCAAAGAACTCTTCCAGGTTACGCACCAGCGGAACCATGCCGATCTCGTGGTCGACGGCCATCGCCAGCGCCGTACCCAGACGGCTACCCGCTTTACCAATGCTTTCAAATTCCATCGGCAGGTCGAGGTGAGCTTCGGTCAGGAAGTCTGTTCCTGCTCCACCCGGCTGCCAGGCTTTGAACTTCAGGCCATCACGCATGCCGCCCGCGTAGTCTTCAAGAATCTCACGCGCGGTGGTACCGAACGGCAGTTCCCAGACGCCAGGATTCTTCACGCGGCCGGAGAAGCCCATCAGCTTGGTGCCGGCATCTTTGCTTGAAGAGATGCCCTGATACCACTCCACGCCATTGGCGAGGATCGCCGGAACGTTACACAGGGTTTCGACGTTGTTAACGCAGGTCGGTTTACCCCACACGCCGGAGCTGGCCGGGAACGGCGGCTTGGAACGTGGGTTCGCACGGCGACCTTCCAGGGAGTTAATCAGCGCGGTCTCTTCACCGCAGATATAACGCCCTGCCCCGGTGTGCACGAACAGTTCGAAGTCAAAACCGGTGCCCAGAATGTTTTTACCGAGCAGACCGGCTTCGGTCGCTTCGGCAATCGCGCGACGCAGGTTTTCTGCCGCTTCGATATACTCGCCGCGCAGGAAGATGTAGCCACGGTAGGCTTTCAGCGCAAACGCGGAGATCAGCATGCCTTCCACCAGCAGGTGCGGCAGCTGCTCCATCAGCAGGCGGTCTTTATAGGTACCTGGCTCCATTTCATCAGCGTTACACAGCAGGTAACGGATGTTCATGGATTCGTCTTTTGGCATCAGGCTCCACTTCAGACCGGTGGAGAAGCCCGCGCCGCCGCGCCCTTTCAGGCCAGCATCTTTAACCGCATTGACGATCTCATCCGGGGCCATACCGCCGAGCGCCTTGCGCGCGCCAGCATAGCCGTTTTTCGCCTGATACTCTTCCAGCCACACCGGCTGCTTGTCGTCGCGAAGACGCCAGGTCAGCGGATGGGTTTCGGGAGTCAGAATAATATTTTTCATTATTTATACTGCTCCAGCAGGTCAGGAATCGCTTCCGGCGTCAGATGGCTGTGAGTGTCCTCATCAATCATCATGGTCGGCCCCTTGTCGCAGTTACCCAGGCAGCAGGTTGGCAGCAGGGTAAAGCGACCATCAAAGGTTGTCTGGCCCGGCTTGATATTGAGTTTCTTCTCAATGGCGGCCTGAATGCCCTGATAGCCCGTGATGTGACAAACAACGCTGTCACAGTAGCGGATCACATGGCGGCCTACCGGCTGACGGAAGATCTGGCTGTAGAACGTGGCTACGCCTTCAACGTCACTTGCCGGAATACCCAGCACTTTTGCAATCTCATAGATCGCCCCATCCGGCACCCAGCCACGCTGTTTCTGAACGATTTTCAGCGCTTCAATGGACGCCGCACGCGGGTCTTCGTAGTGGTGCATCTCGTGCTCAATGGCGGCACGCTCTGCTTCACTCAGCTCAAAAGCCTCGGTCTGTGGTTGTTGATTCTCGTGCATAATTAGCGGTCCACATCTGACATAACAAAATCGATACTACCCAGATAAACAATCAGGTCGGAGACCAGACTGCCGCGAATGGCGGCCGGGATCTGTTGCAGGTGCGCAAAACTTGGCGTACGCACGCGGGTACGGTAGCTCATGGTGCTGCCGTCGCTGGTCAGGTAGTAACTGTTGATACCCTTGGTCGCTTCAATCATCTGGAAGGATTCTTGCGCCGGCATGACCGGACCCCAGGAAACCTGCAGGAAGTGGGTGATCAGGGTTTCGATATGTTGCAGCGTGCGCTCTTTCGGCGGTGGCGTGGTCAGCGGGTGATCCGCTTTAAACGGCCCTTCCGGCATGTTGTTGAGGCACTGCTCAAGGATGCGCAGACTCTGACGCAGCTCTTCCACTTTCAGCATCACGCGGGTATAGCAGTCGGAAACACCACCGCCAACCGGGATTTCAAAGTCGAAGTTCTCGTAGCCAGAGTATGGACGGGCTTTACGCACGTCGAAATCGATACCGGTAGCGCGCAGACCTGCACCTGTTGTGCCCCACTCAAGCGCTTCTTTCGCGCCATAGGCAGCAACGCCCTGAGAGCGGCCTTTCAGAATGGAGTTGCGTAGCGCAGCTTTCTCGTAGGAGGCGAGACGTTTCGGCATCCAGTCGAGGAACTCACGCAGCAGACGGTCCCAGCCGCGCGGCAGGTCGTGTGCGACGCCGCCAATACGGAACCAGGCCGGGTGCATACGGAAACCGGTGATTGCTTCCACCAGATCGTAAATTTTCTGACGGTCGGTAAAGGCGAAGAAGACCGGGGTCATCGCACCGACGTCCTGAATGAACGTGGAGATGTACAGCAGATGGCTGTTGATACGGAACAGTTCAGACAGCATAACGCGGATTACGTTAACGCGATCCGGCGTGGTGATCCCTGCCAGTTTCTCAACGGCCAGCACGTATGGCATTTCGTTAACGCAGCCGCCCAGATACTCGATACGGTCGGTATACGGAATATAGCTGTGCCAGGACTGACGCTCGCCCATCTTCTCAGCACCACGGTGGTGGTAACCGATGTCCGGAACACAGTCGACAATCTCTTCGCCATCAAGCTGAAGAATAATACGGAAGGCACCGTGCGCAGACGGGTGGTTTGGACCGAGGTTGAGGAACATGAAGTCCTCGTTATCGGTACCGCGCTTCATGCCCCAGTCTTCCGGCTTGAAGGTCAGCGCTTCCATCTCCAGATCCTGCTTGGCTTTGGTCAGCTCAAACGGGTCGAATTCGGTCGCACGGGCCGGATAGTCTTTACGCAGCGGGTGGCCGGTCCAGGTCTGCGGCATCATGATGCGCGTCAGATTTGGGTGGCCATCGAAAGTCATACCAAACATTTCCCAGGTTTCACGCTCATACCAGTTCGCGTTCGGGAAAATTTTGGTGATCGTCGGCAGATGCATGTCGTTTTCAGACAAGGCCACCTTGAGCATGATATCCGTGTTGCGGTCTATTGAGATCAGGTGGTAGAAAACGGAAAAATCCGCCGCGGGTAACCCGTGACGGTGCGTACGCAGACGTTCATCCATGCCGTGTAAGTCAAACAGCATGACGTAAGGTTTTGGCAATTTCTTGAGGAAATCGACAACTTCCAGTAATTGCTCACGCTTCACCCAAACAACGGGTACCCCGGTGCGGGTGGCCTGAACAGTAAAGGCATCCGGCCCAAAACGGTTGCGCAGTTCGCCAATGACCGGGTCATCCAGGTGATCCCGTGTTTGCCATGCGGCGTCTTGCGCGGTTAAGTCGGTCATATTGTTCACCATTGCAAATGGTCCGTGGTGACTGCCAGGCGGGGCTTCGCGCTATTTGAATAGTGATGTACGAAGCTTTTCTCCACCGCCCGCAGGCGCAAATTAAATTTCGTCAGGCGTACGCAGGTTGGTCACTGCAATACGTTCGCCGCGTTTACGCTCGCGCTCAGACTGCATGTTCGCGCGATAGACACCCTGGTCGCCTACCACCCAGGAGAGCGGACGGCGTTCTTTGCCAATCGACTCCTGCAGCAGCATCAGCGCCTGCATGTAAGCTTCCGGGCGCGGCGGGCAACCTGGGATGTACACATCAACCGGGATGAACTTATCTACGCCCTGGACAACGGAGTAAATGTCGTACATTCCGCCTGAGTTTGCACAAGCGCCCATGGAAATAACCCATTTTGGCTCGAGCATCTGGTCGTACAGACGCTGAATGACCGGTGCCATTTTGGTAAAGCAGGTACCGGCCACCACCATCAGGTCAGCCTGACGCGGAGAGGCACGCAGTACTTCTGCACCAAAACGCGCAACGTCATGCACCGCAGTGAATGACGTCACCATTTCAACGTAGCAGCAAGAAAGACCAAAGTTATACGGCCAGATGGAGTTTTTACGACCCCAGTTGACCATATCGTGCATGGCATTTTCGAGTTTGCCCATGTACACGCTTTTATTGACTTCTTGCTCCAGGGGGTCGGTTACGATCTCCTGTTTTTGCAGGGGGTAACGGTCATTCTCACCGTTAGGATCTATGCGGGTGAGCGTATAATCCATCTTATTGCCTCGCTGTTACTGCTGACGATTAGAGATACTGTTTTCCGGGTTGATACGTTCACGACGTGAACGTGCAGGTGTCCAGTCCAGCGCGCCAATACGCACCAGATAAACCAGACCGGCCAGTAACACTAAAATGAAAATTGCGGCCTCGACAAAGCCCACCCAACCACTTTCACGAATGGAGGTAGACCATGCGAAAAGATAGAGCGCTTCAACGTCGAAGATGACGAAGAACATGGCTACCAGATAGAACTTGGCAGACAGGCGTAAGCGAGCAGTACCTACAGAATCAATACCTGATTCAAAAGGTGTGTTTTTGTGCCTTGCGCGGGCGCGACCGCCCAGGAACCAGCCGCCGACTAACATCAGGCAGCACAGGCCAATGGCTACAATAAGAAAGATTGCGAATGCCCAGTGATGAGCGATGACTTCTGTGGATGTTGACATACTCATTGCTTACTCATCAAAAGTGATACCGACGACACTGCTCTTGCTGGCAGATGGGCATCACATCGATTCATGGGGAGGAACAAATAACCTTACACCAACTGTCAGAAATGAGACATAGACAGCAAAATGATGTGGTTTTTTACTCCTTTCTATAACCTTTTGTCAACTTTAACAAAGGTTTCTTCACATTAAATTACATCGAACGATTCTCGTTAACATTTAATGCCCTTTAACCCTGGCGGGAACATGACATTTGGTCAACTGCATACTGTTGAATCGTGTCCGTTTTGATGTAAAAAAAAGATTACCCTCCTATTTTGACAGGATTTGTCGCTGATTCCTCCCCCCAAAGAGGAGTATTTTCTTGATCTGAGACACGCTTTTGTTAATTCAATCAAAAAAACGGCAACATCTTCGCTGTTTTTTTAACATGCAAATTGACAACCATAAGCTGTAAGAATGGGAGTAACGAATACAGCGCGTAATCCATATAATGTTGATAAGCAATAAAATTAACTTTACTTAACAAAAACTTTTCAAATCGAATTGCAAAAAAAGAACCACAGCGCGCGAAAGTGGCGTCAGTGGCTCTTTTTTAACACTTACATTTTGTTACGAGGAAATTGCCGAACTTTTATTCAAAATCTCCTTCGATGACGAGAGAGTCATCCCCTCCTTCCGGGGTAACATTATTGTACTGCCATGGATTCTGATAATTTTCCATTGCCGAGAAGATGGTTTGCGCTAACTCGTTCTGACTAGTCGCGTTATGACACAGCAAATATTCCGTATCGGGCAGCATCGGCAGCCCGTCTGATTTGCCTAATACTCGTAAATCCGGGCTCATCATCTCAACCGGGCGCGCGGTGACCCCCAGTCCAGCTTTCACCGCCGCACGGACGGCTGGCAGGGTTGTCGCTACGTAGGCGAGACGCCAGGGAATATTAGCGGCATTTAATGTGGCCAGAACCATGTCGCGGAACGGGCTGGGGTCATCCATCAGTACCAGCGGGATGGGCTCGCCGCGCTGCAGTTGATACTCGGCTGCACAATACCAGTGAGTAGGTGACGTACGGAGCGTCAGGCAACTGAAATGCTCCATTCGTTGGGTTGTGACGACCAGGTCTACTTCCTGCTCCTGCAGCATCTCCATCATAAACGCATTGCGTTTAACCCTGACGTCCAACGCAATCTTCGGATAAACCGAACTAATACGATTAAGCAGGAAAGGCAAAATAGTATCAGCCGACTCATCAGACGCCCCTACGGTTAAGACACCCTGTAGGTTACTAAACATTAGCGACGTGCAGGCTTCATCGTTGAAGCGAAGTATTTTTCTGGCATAGCCCAGCAGCTGAATACCATGTTCAGTCAGAAGTTTATTGCGGCCGTGGCGGGCAAAAAGCTCTTTTCCGACCAGTTGTTCCAGTCGTTGCATTTGTTGGCTAACAGCCGATTGGGTACGGCAGACTGCCGCAGCCGCAGCTGCAAATGTATTCAGATCGGCGACTGCAACAAAAGTTCTCAGCAGATCGAGATCGAGGTTCAGTATCGGACGATTTGCATTCATCATATCTTTTCACTTACAGGTGGCTCATGCGGAGCTGCCTCGGGTAGAAGCTGTGTGCGTAAAAGTAAAACAGGTCCTTCTGAACAAGAATCCTTGTAATCCCGACCGGCAGACTGCCAGACAGAAAGTTGAAGTCCAGGTATATCCGTCGTCAAACACAACGTATCTGACGATATTTTTATTGGCTTTACGTTCAGTAAATATAAATTTTTACCGGATTAGGTAATGCACGAAAGGCAGTGGCGCTTCAGGCTCAACTTTATCGTAGTCAAGCTAAAGCAGCAATGGGCGTCGCTTCGCTTCTCCGGGTAAAGATAAATCTATTAATAACAATATGCTATTAATGGAGGCACAACTAAGATTTACAACAAGCCGCAATCGCGTACTGCAGGCCTGTTGCATCATCTTAACCTAAATCCATTTTATTTATAAGTCTTATTGCATCCCGGATGATTTAACCCTGTTGATAAGAGTCTAAATTATTTTTATTAATATTAACGAAAGTTACGATTTCACCCTTATTTTGAAATACACAATAATTTAAAAAAAGATTATTCATTAATTATACTTAACATTATATTCACATGATCAACGTTTATATAAAGCGGGATTTGAATTGTGATAATCGCAATTAATTCAGCATTTACGAAAAATTGCCAGGGGAAACCTCTGTATATCGGTCTGCGAAGCTAATGCCGATTGATCCGTTAGCGTAAAATCCAGTAAAAGATGTCACTTGCAAAACTTTACACCAGATTATAACGAACCCGTGGCAGGTCTTATTCGTCATAACGCAAATAGTAGATTAAAATTTTAATGATAGTTTTTCTTAATTAGCAAAATCTTCTTCTGCTCATGCTTTAAAAAAGGCCTTTCAAGGAGTACATTGTTTCGTGCTGACTTCCACGGCAGGGAGTGGCAATAACAGTTAAAAGGTCAAAGGTTCATGTCCCCTATCGAAAAATCCAGTAAATTAGATAACGTCTGTTATGACATCCGCGGGCCCGTTCTTAAAGAGGCCAAACGCCTCGAAGAAGAAGGCAATAAAGTTCTCAAGCTCAATATCGGTAACCCGGCGCCATTTGGTTTCGATGCCCCGGATGAAATACTGGTTGATGTGATCCGAAACCTGCCTACCGCACAGGGCTACTGTGATTCGAAAGGGCTTTACTCCGCCCGTAAAGCCATTATGCAGCACTACCAGGCTCGCGGGATGCGCGATGTTACGGTAGAAGATATCTATATTGGCAACGGCGTATCAGAGCTGATCGTGCAGGCCATGCAGGCGCTGCTCAACAGCGGTGACGAAATGCTGGTGCCCGCGCCGGATTACCCACTCTGGACCGCCGCTGTCTCGCTTTCCAGTGGTAAAGCGGTGCATTACCTCTGTGATGAGTCATCCGACTGGTTCCCTGATCTGGACGATATCCGCGCTAAAATTACCCCTCGCACCCGCGGCATCGTGATCATCAACCCGAACAACCCAACGGGTGCGGTCTATTCAAAAGAGCTCTTGATGGAGATCGTTGAGATCGCCCGTCAGCATAACCTGATCATCTTCGCCGACGAAATTTACGACAAGATCCTTTACGACGAAGCGCAACACCACTCTATCGCCGCGATGGCTCCCGATCTGCTGACCGTCACGTTCAACGGCCTGTCTAAAACCTACCGCGTCGCCGGTTTCCGTCAGGGCTGGATGGTTCTGAACGGCCCGAAAAAGCACGCCAAAGGCTATATCGAAGGGCTGGAAATGTTGGCCTCGATGCGCCTGTGCGCCAACGTACCAGCCCAGCACGCTATTCAGACGGCGCTGGGTGGTTATCAGAGCATTAGCGAATTTATCGTGCCAGGCGGTCGCCTGTATGAGCAACGTAATCGCGCATGGGAGCTGATTAATGACATTCCGGGCGTCTCCTGCGTGAAGCCAAAAGGCGCGCTCTATATGTTCCCGAAAATCGACATCAAACGCTTTAACATCTTTGACGATCAAAAAATGGTGCTCGACTTCCTGCTGCAAGAAAAAGTGCTGCTGGTCCAGGGGACGGCGTTCAACTGGCCATGGCCGGATCATGTGCGCATTGTTACCCTGCCGCGTGAGGATGAACTTGAGATGGCGGTCAGTCGTTTTGGTCGATTCCTCTCTGGGTATCATCAGTAAACCTTCCGGGCTGCCAACGGCAGCCCGATTTGCATCTGCCCGCCCCTCCCCTCACAATGAAGTCTGTCGCCGTGTTAGACAAAAGGTACCCTATGAGTGAGAGTCATTTCTTTGCCCACCTTTCCCGCCTGAAACTGATTAACCGCTGGCCGCTGATGCGCAACGTGCGGACCGAGAACGTCTCAGAGCATAGTCTGCAGGTCGCCATGGTTGCCCATGCGCTGGCCGCCATTAAAAACCGCAAATTCAACGGACAGGTGAACGCAGAGCGAATCGCACTGCTGGCGATGTATCATGATGCTTCTGAAGTGCTGACAGGGGATCTGCCCACGCCGGTGAAGTATTTCAATTCGCAGATTGCTCAGGAGTACAAAGCGATTGAAAAAATAGCTCAGCAGAAACTGGTCGACATGGTGCCTGAAGAGCTGCGCGATATTTTTGCCCCCCTGATCGACGAACACCAATACAGCGAGGAAGAGAAGTCTCTGGTTAAGCAGGCAGATGCGCTCTGTGCTTATCTGAAATGCCTTGAGGAGCTCTCGGCCGGCAATCACGAATTCTTGCTGGCGAAAACGCGCCTGGAAAAGACGCTGGAAGCCCGTCGCAGTGACGAAATGGATTACTTTATGCAGGTATTTGTCCCGAGCTTCCACCTGTCGCTGGATGAGATTAGCCAGGATTCCCCACTGTAATTTCCGGGCCGGGTGGCGCTGTCGCCACCCGAATTACGTGCGGTATTAAAATGGAAACAGCACCGGGATCATAATGACGCACACCACCATAACCAGCACGGTAAAAGGCACGCCCAATTTTACGAAATCGCTAAACCGGTAGTTCCCGGGCCCCAGTACCAGCGTGTTAACCGGAGAAGAGACCGGGGTCATAAAGGCGGCTGAAGCGGCCATCGCCACCATCATTGCAAACGGGTAAGGCGAGACCCCCATCGATTTCGCCATCGCCAGCGCAATGGGCGCCATCAGCACAGCCGTGGCGGTATTGGAGATAAACAGACCAATGGTGGCGCACATTACAAACAGGCAGATTAGCATCATGTAAGGCCCATATCCGCCGCCGAGTTCCATCAATCCTTTAACCACCAAATCTACCCCGCCCGTTTTTTGCAGCGCCAGCGCAAACGGCATCATCCCGACGATGAGTATGATGCTCGGCCAGTGGATTGCCTTATAGGCGCTTTGTGCATCAATACAGCGGAATTTCCCCATCAGCAGGCAGGCGATAATCGCCGCAATCGGGTTAGGGATCTCATCCGTTAACATCAGCGCGACCATCAGCACCAGACAGAAAATAGCATGTGGTGCCTGGCTGTGAGCCGGTGAGGCATCACTCACCTCAACGGGCAGGTTCATGACCACAAAGTCGCGTCCGCGCTGGCCGAGCTGAGTGATGAGTTTCCAGTTCCCCACCACCAGGAAAATGTCGCCCAGCTGTAAGGGTTCATCCACCACGGCGCCATCCATTGCCACGCCGTCACGCTTCAATCCCACTACATTGAGCCCATAGCGCGTACGAAAACCGATCTCGCGCATGGTCTTGCCCAGCAGCTCCGATTCGGGAATCAGCGAAATTTCTGCCATCCCCACGTCCAGCGCCTGATCGGAGAAATACTCTCCCCGCAGCACCATCGGCTCCAGCAACTGCTCACTGCAAAATTCACGCAGATCGACATCGGCAGAGGACATGTCGATAAGTAATACGTCACGGGCGCGGAATTCAGATACACCGTTAACATTCACGATCACCCGCCGAAAACGGCGCCAGCGCTCTACCCCAATCACGTTCGCGCCGTATCGTTCACGCAGTTTAAGATCGTCCAGCCGTTGACCAATCAGGGGGGAGCCTGGGCGGATAGCCAGACGACGGGCCCGCCCGGTCAGGCGATACTCTTTGATCAAATCGCGAAATGTGCGGCGCTTCCAGCCGTCCCGGGATTTATCCTGCGTTTCGCTCTTCAGGACAAAGCGAGTCAGCAGCATGTAGGCAATACCCAGCACCAGAATCACCAACCCCAGCGGCGTGACGCTAAAAAAGCTAAATCCCTGCAGCCCTTCGCGCAAAAGTTCGCTGTTAACCACCAGGTTGGGTGGCGTTGCTACCAGCGTCATCATGCCGCTGATAAGCCCGGCGAAGCTGAGCGGCATCATCAGGCGTGATGGCGGGATCTGCATCCTCATGCAGACGCTTAACACCACCGGGATAAAGATGGCCACTACGCCGGTAGAGCTCATAAAGGCTCCCAGTCCGGCCACGGTCAGCATCAGCAGGATAAGCATTTTGGTTTCGCTGCTGCCTGCGGCGTTCACCAGCCAGGAGCCCATACTGGTGGCGACGCCGGTGCGTACCAGCCCATCACCAATAATAAAGAGTGCGGCAATCAAAATAACGTTCGGATCGCTAAAGCCCGATAACGCTTCGGGGAGCGTGAGGGTGCCGCTTAGCACGAACGCCACTATCACCAGTAATGCCACGGCATCCATGCGCACTTTACCGGTAGCAAAGAGAATGATGGCGAAGACCAGCAGGCTCAATACCCAGATTAATTCACCGTTCACAACAGGTCCTTGTCAGAAAAGAGTGACAGCATACTGCCATAAAAAAGCCCCACAGTTGTGGGGCTAAATCATGGGATTACATTTTCTGCGTCACGGTTACCGTTCCGTCGGCCGTTTTGCTGACCTCAATGGCTGCCAGCGAAGTCAGCACAAAACCGGCTTCATTCAGGCGCGGCGCCGTGGCAGGTACATTCACGGCGATGACATGACACCCCGCCGCCAGCCCGGCAAGGACGCCGGCAGCTGCATCTTCCACCACCACGCACTGTTCTGGTGCCAGCCCTAGCAGCTCGGCGCCCAGCAAAAAGGCGTCGGGCTCCGGCTTGCCGCGAGCGACACGCTCGGCGGTGACAAAGACTTCAGGCGTTGGCAAACCCGCCGCTTTATGGCGGGCGTGCGCCACCGGAACCGAGCCGGAGGTGACGATAGCCCACGGAATCTGTGATTCATTCAGGTGACGAAGCAGCGCATGCGCGCCTGGTAGCGCGACTATGCCGTCGGTATCCTTCGCCTCTAGCTGCTCCAGCCAGCGAAACTCGGCCTGAATTTCTTCTTCAGTGCTGCCCGCCATAAAGTGACGTAAAGAGGTAATGGCCTGTTTGCCATGGATGAAATGGAGGACTTCATCATGGCTAATACCGTGCCTGTCGGCCCAGCGGCACCATGAGCGCTCAACCACCGGTAAGGAATCCACCAGCGTACCGTCCAGATCAAACAGAAAACCTTTACACTGCACATCGACCTCCGTCAGGCATTAATGATTTGTTGAATTTCGTTGCTGCTCAGATGGTACTGGCGCGGGCAGGCGTGCCAGACGCTCAGCATACGTTGATATTTGTCCCACATCGGGGTCTGGGCATTAAAGCCATGCGTACCGGCATCGAAGTGGGTGTAACGCCCTTCGGTGTTAACCATAAAGCGGACGTAGCTCAGGTAACGCGCTTCGGTGGCAGCATCAAAACCGAGGAAGGTCACACGACGCTCATCAATTATCTGCGCGTCTTTCAGGTTAGCCCATGAGACGTGCAATGCGTGATACATCTCCATGATGTCAATGACAATGCGGCAGGTCTCTTCCTTTAATTCGCCAAACTCGCGATCCAGTTCGCGCATCTGCAGGCCAAAGCCACGTTCGACGATAGTCTGCAGGCGGCGATAGCGCTCTGCGTTGTCGGGATCAAGCATGGTCATCATTTTGTACTGATTAGACAAAATCAGACGTTGAGCATTAGTCATTTCCATCATTCGACTCCTGTTGCGCGAAGCAACCTAAAAAAAAGACACGGTAACTAAGGGTTACTGTGCCTTCTTTTAATGATCGTTTCGATGATCAATCACAAATCATCCAGGAATGTTTTATCAAGTTGTTTAAATGCTTTCTTTAGCGTGTCGGCCAGCGCCTGGTAATCGGGCTTGCCCTCAACGGGGGCCAGGGCCTGTCCCGCCTCCTGCAACTTGCCGCGCACTTCATAGAACCACTGCAGCACGGACGGGGGGAGTGGCGTAACGGAGCGTTTACCTAACCACCAGAGCCCCTGCATCGGCAGGCTAAGCGCAAACAGCGCGGTGGCGACGGCCGGTCCAAGCTGGCCGCCAAGCGCTATCTGCCAGCAGAGGGTGAAAATGGCAATCGGGGGCATCAGGCGAATGGCGTGACGGGTAGCACGGATCACACGGTTCTCGATAAAGACAGGCGCAAGGCGTTTTTCCAGCGGCCACGTCTTCGAATAGTGCTGTCCCCGGCGAAACAGACTAAAAAAGTTCACTGAGGGGGTTTCGGGTGTCGACATGGCTTTACCTCAACTTCACATATAAAAATTAAAAAATTCGTGCAAATCCCCAACTGGTCATGACATCGTTCAAAAACTTTTGTCTTAACTACCCAGTATCAGGTATCCTGTGCCGGCCTGAAAAGGCCCTGGACGATAATCGTAAATTCGTCAAGTTTAAGCACATTATGCCATTGCCGGAAAAATGCGCAAAATGGCATAAAATCTTATGTATTCCTTTCGTCATGCCAAAAAGTACTTTCGGCATGATGTTAATCATAAATGTCAGCGGATTCTTGCGCTACGCTACGATTCTCACTGACGTTTTTTTAGCCACGTATCAATAATAGGTACTTCCATGTCGAGTAAGTTAGTACTGGTTCTGAACTGCGGTAGCTCCTCACTGAAATTCGCCATCATCGATGCGCTCAACGGTGACGAGTACCTCTCTGGTTTGGCCGAATGTTTCCATCTGCCTGAAGCGCGTATCAAGTGGAAGATGGACGGCAGCAAACAAGAAGCGGCTTTAGGTGCAGGCGCCGCTCACAGTGAAGCGCTGAACTTTATCGTTAACACTATTCTGGCACAAAAACCAGAACTGTCTGCTCAGCTGACGGCAATCGGTCACCGTATCGTCCACGGCGGCGAAAAATACACCAGCTCTGTTGTGATCGACGACTCTGTCATCCAGGGCATCAAAGATTCCGCCTCTTTCGCGCCACTGCATAACCCGGCTCACCTGATCGGTATCGCTGAAGCACTGAAATCCTTCCCGCAGCTGAAAGACAAAAACGTGGCTGTATTTGACACGGCGTTCCATCAGACCATGCCGGAAGAGTCTTACCTGTATGCCCTGCCGTACAAACTGTACAAAGAGCATGGCGTACGTCGTTACGGCGCACACGGCACCAGCCACTTCTATGTTACTCAGGAAGCGGCAAAAGTCCTGAACAAGCCGGTAGAAGAAGTGAACATCATCACTTGCCACCTGGGCAACGGCGGTTCTGTTTCTGCTATCCGTAACGGTAAATGTGTTGATACCTCCATGGGTCTGACCCCGCTGGAAGGTCTGGTGATGGGTACCCGTTCTGGTGACATCGACCCGGCGATTATCTTCCACCTGCACGACACCCTGGGCATGAGCGTTGATGACATCAACAAAATGCTGACCAAAGAGTCTGGCCTGCTGGGTCTGACCGAAGTCACCAGCGACTGCCGTTATGTTGAAGATAACTACGAAGCCAAAGAAGATGCTAAACGTGCTATGGACGTTTACTGCCACCGTCTGGCGAAATACATCGGTTCTTACACTGCACTGATGGACGGTCGTCTGGACGCGGTTATCTTCACCGGTGGTATCGGTGAAAACGCAGCAATGGTTCGTGAACTGTCCCTGGGTAAACTGGGCGTTCTGGGCTTCGAAGTTGATCACGAGCGTAACCTGGCTGCCCGCTTCGGCAAGTCTGGCTTCATCAACAAAGAAGGCACCCGCCCTGCTATCGTTATCCCAACTAACGAAGAGCTGGTCATCGCGCAAGACGCGAACCGTCTGACTGCCTGATTCCACACCGCCAGCCTAGCTGGCGGTGCTGTTTTGAAACCCGCCTGACTTCGGCGGTAGCCAAAAGAGGATAAACCGTGTCCCGTACAATTATGCTGATCCCTACCGGAACCAGCGTCGGCCTGACCAGCGTCAGCCTCGGCGTCATCCGTGCTATGGAACGCAAAGGCGTTCGTCTGAGCGTCTTTAAACCTATCGCCCAGCCACGTGCCGGTGGCGATGCGCCAGACCAGACCACCAGCATTGTTCGTAAGAACTCTAATCTGCCCGCCGCAGAGCCGCTGAAAATGTCCCACGTTGAGTCTCTGCTCTCCAGCAATCAGAAAGACGTGCTGATGGAAGAGATCATCGCTAACTATCACGCGAACGCGCAGGACGCGGAAGTGGTACTGGTTGAAGGTTTGGTTCCGACCCGCAAACATCAGTTTGCCCAGTCGCTGAACTTTGAAATCGCCAAAACGCTGAACGCCGAGATCGTCTTCGTGATGTCTCAGGGTACCGATACCCAGGAGCAGCTGAAAGAGCGTATCGAACTGACCCGCAGCAGCTTCGGCGGCGCGAAAAACACCAGCATCACCGGCGTTATCATCAACAAGCTGAACGCACCGGTTGATGAACAAGGTCGTACCCGTCCTGACCTGTCCGAAATTTTCGATGACTCTTCCAAAGCGAAAGTCGTGAAAATCGACCCGGCAAAACTGCAGGAAACCAGCCCGCTTCCAGTGCTGGGCGCGGTGCCATGGAGCTTTGATCTGATCGCGACCCGTGCCATCGACATGGCGCGTCACCTGAACGCCACCGTGATCAACGAAGGCGACATCAATACCCGTCGCGTGAAGTCTGTCACCTTCTGTGCGCGTAGCATTCCGCACATGCTGGAACACTTCCGTGCAGGTTCCCTGCTGGTCACCTCCGCTGACCGTCCTGACGTGCTGGTTGCTGCCTGCCTGGCCGCAATGAACGGCGTTGAAATCGGCGCTATCCTGCTGACCGGTGCTTACGAGATGGACCCACGCGTAAGCAAACTGTGCGAGCGCGCCTTTGCGACTGGCCTGCCGGTATTCATGGTGAACACCAACACCTGGCAGACCTCTCTGAGCCTGCAGAGCTTCAACCTCGAAGTGCCGGTTGATGACCACGAGCGTATCGAGAAAGTTCAGGAATACGTGGCAGGTTATGTGAACGCAGACTGGATCGAATCCCTGACTGCGACCTCCGAGCGCAGCCGCCGTCTGTCTCCTCCAGCCTTCCGCTATCAGCTCACCGAGCTGGCGCGTAAAGCGGGTAAACGCGTTGTTCTGCCAGAAGGCGACGAACCACGTACCGTTAAAGCAGCCGCCATCTGTGCAGAGCGCGGTATCGCGACCTGTGTGCTGCTGGGTAACCCGGACGAGATCACCCGCGTAGCGGCATCTCAGGGCGTTGAACTGGGTGCGGGCATCGAAATCGTTGACCCGGAAGTGGTACGTGAAAGCTACGTTGCACGTCTGGTTGAGCTGCGTAAGAGCAAAGGCATGACCGAAGCCGTTGCGCGCGAACAGCTGGAAGACAACGTGGTTCTCGGTACCCTGATGCTGGAACAGGACGAAGTTGACGGTCTGGTTTCCGGTGCTGTTCACACCACCGCGAACACCATCCGTCCACCGCTGCAGCTGATCAAAACCGCCCCAGGTAGCTCTCTGGTCTCTTCCGTGTTCTTCATGCTGCTGCCTGAACAGGTTTACGTTTACGGCGACTGTGCGATCAACCCGGATCCAACCGCAGAGCAGCTGGCTGAAATCGCTATCCAGTCCGCAGACTCCGCTATTGCCTTCGGTATCGAACCGCGCGTAGCCATGCTCTCCTACTCCACCGGCACCTCTGGTGCAGGTAGCGACGTAGAGAAAGTACGTGAAGCGACCCGTATTGCGCAGGAAAAACGCCCAGATCTGATGATCGACGGCCCGCTGCAGTACGATGCCGCCGTGATGGCAGACGTGGCGAAATCCAAAGCACCGAACTCGCCGGTTGCAGGTCGCGCTACCGTGTTCATCTTCCCGGATCTGAACACCGGTAACACCACCTACAAAGCGGTACAGCGTTCTGCAGACCTGATCTCTATCGGGCCAATGCTGCAGGGTATGCGCAAGCCGGTGAATGACCTGTCTCGTGGCGCGCTGGTAGACGACATCGTCTACACCATCGCCCTGACCGCGATCCAGTCTTCACAGCAGCAGCAGTAACTTTTAGCTGCATTAAAAAGGCGACCCGATGGTCGCCTTTTTTATTTACAGCAGTTCTCTTGCCGCCGACACAATGTCGTGCGCCGTCAGGCCGTACTCGCGTTGCAGGAAGTCCTGCGTGCCTACCTGGCCGTAGCGTTCTTTTACCCCCACCCGCCGCATCGGCACCGGGCACGTTTCCACTAACACTTCTGCCACCGCCGATCCCAGGCCATTGTGAATACTGTGATTTTCACAGGTAACGATACGTCCGGTTTTCTCGGCATAATTTTTCACCAGCATCCGGTCGATAGGCTTCAGGGTGAACATATCGATCACCGCCGCGCTGACGCCCTCCTGTTCAAGCTGCCGCGCCGCCTCCAGCGCCTCTGCGACCATGATGCCGTTAGCTATCAGGGTAATATCGTCTCCTTCGCGTAGCACGTTGCCCTTGCCGATGGTAAAGGTCGAGCCGGGGGCGTAGATGCTCGGGGCTTGCTTACGGATAGTTCGCACCCAGTAAAAGCCCTCAAGGTCAATCAACTGGCGCAGGACATCCTCAAACATGACCGCGTCGGTCACTTCCAGCACCACCGAATGAGCCAGCCCGCGCACAATGCCCATATCTTCAAACGACATATGCGTACCGCCGTTGTGACAAGCGGTAACGCCCGCATCCGAGGCGATGACCTTCACGTTGTTACGCTGATAATCCAGCGACATAAACAGCTGGTCGAAGCAGCGGCGGCTGGCGAAGGCGGTAAAGGTGTGCACAAACGGCTTACGCCCGGTCAGCGACAACCCCGCTGCGGTACCGATGACATTGGCCTCCATGATCCCGCAGTTGATGACGTGCTGGGGATAATCGCGCGCCACGCCGTCCATCGCCATGGAGCTCATCAGATCCGCTTCCAGGGCGATAATTTCACTCCCCGCTTCAATCTGGCTCGCGACGAATCCGGCATAGACTTTGCGCATCTCGACGGCATCTTTTTGTCCTGTGGGTGCAAGCTTAATCATGTGTGGCCTCCAGCTGGCGAATCGTCTCGGTAAGGGCGGCTTTAACGTCATCAGTCAGTCGCAAATGGTGGGAGTTACTGAGCTGCTCCAGATACGGCACCCCCTGCCCTTTGATGCTGTCCAGGATCACGACCAGCGGTCGAGCATCCGCTTCAGGGATGAGCGACGTCACCTCAAGCAGCCCCGGAATGTCGTCCCCTTTGACCTTAACCACGTCATAGCCAAAAGCGCGGAATTTTCCTTCCAGGTCGAAGGCGCAGATGATCTCATCCAGCTCACCGTCCAGCTGTTGTTTATTCCAGTCCACGAAGACCGTCAGGTTATTCAGGCGATGGTGAGCGATAAACTGAAACGCCTCCCAGCACTGCCCTTCGTTCAACTCACCATCGCCCACGATGCAGAAGACGCGATTCGCGCGCCCCGCCAGTTTGTGCGACAGCGCCATACCGCCGGCAATGGAGATCCCCTGCCCCAGCGATCCCGTGGTGGCATCCACGCCACGCGTTTTTAGCCTGTCCGGATGGCTTGGCAGCCGCGTTCCGTTCTGGTTCAGGGTGCTGAGTTCCTCAATCGGAAAGTAGCCTTTGATTGCCAGGGTGCTGTAGAGCGCCGGGCCCGCATGGCCTTTGGATAACACAAAATAGTCACGCTCAGGCCAGTCGGGATCGGCAGGATCAATCTTCATTACCGCGCCGTACAGCACCGCCAGCGTCTCTACCACCGACATACTGCCACCATAGTGCCCGAATCCCAGCTGAGTGAGCGATTTCAGGGTGGCAATACGGATTTCGCGTGCCAGTTGGGTCACTTCATTAACATTCATGATTTGGCTCCGGTATTTTCTTGCGCGCTATTACCCGCACTTTTGTTTTTAGCGAAGAGGTTCCAGGCCACCAGCAGCGCGAACACCGCCACAACCAGACCCGTAATAGCCATTGGCGACAGGTAGCGTGCCAGGTTACCCAGCACAATGCCGATGGCGCCAAAGTCCGCATCAGAGAAAGTGGTGTTGGCGAATCCAATCGCACCCAGCACAGGCAGCAGCAACACCGGCAGGAAGGTAATCAATAAACCATTGGCAAAGGCGCCTATCATTGCCCCGCGACGTCCGCCCGTGGCGTTGCCAAACACGCCTGCGGTCGCACCGGTGAAGAAGTGCGGCACGACGCCCGGCAGGATCAGCACCCAGCTAAACTGCCCGCAGATAAAGAGTCCAACCAGACCGCCGAGGAAGCTAAACAGGAAGCCAATCAGCACGGCATTAGGGGCATACGGGTAGACCACCGGGCAGTCCAGCGCAGGACGCGCGTTGGGCACCAGTTTTTCGGAGAAGCCGGTAAAAGCCGGAACGATTTCCGCCAGAATCAGGCGAACACCCTGCAGGATGATAAATACCCCCGCCGCGAAGGTAATGGCCATGATGATGGCGTAGACCAGATAGTTCTGTCCACCGCTGAAGGTGGCCTCCACGTACTCACGTCCGGCACTCACCGCCATGATCAGATAGATAATCATCATGGTCAGGGAGATGGAGATAGAGCTGTCGCGCAGGAAGCTTAAATTCTTCGGCAGGTTCATCTCTTCGGTGGAGCGAGAGCCTTTGCCCACCTTGCTGCCAATCCAGCCTGAGAGCACATAGCCGAGGGTACCGAAGTGGCCAAAGGCGATGTCATCATTACCGGTGATGCGCTTCATATAGCGCTGGGCAATGGCCGGGAAGAAGGCCATCACCAGCCCAAGGATCAACGAACCGGTGAAGACCAGTCCCACCCCTTCAAAGTCTGCCACCGTCAGGATCACGCCAATCATGCACGCCATATAAAACGTATGGTGCCCGGTCAGGAAGATGTATTTCAGGCGGGTAAAGCGGGCGACAATAATATTCGCCACCATACCGAAGGCCATGATCAGAGCCGTAGAGGCGCCATATTTTTCCAGCGCAATAGAGACAATTGCTTCGTTATTCGGAATGATGCCCTGAATATTAAAGGCATGTTCAAACATACCGCCTAACGGATTAAGCGATCCCACCAGCACGGTGGCTCCGCCACCCAGCACAATAAAACCCAGAATGGTTTTAATCGTGCCTTTCACCACATCCGAAAACCCTTTTTTCTGCGCCACCAGGCCGATTAATGCAATTAAGCCCACCAGCACCGAGGGTACTTTTAAAATATCAACAACGAAGTTCAGCGATTCAAGGATAAACATATCCACCTCGTCACAGTCAGGGTTAGTGTTTCGCGAACCAGGCGCTAAGCTGCGCTTCAAGTTCGTTGATATCAATGATGTTCTGGATCACCACTAGCTGGCTCTCCGGCACGCTGGCGCTGGCCGCGATATCTTTGGCCATCACGAACAGGTCGGCCGCGCCAGGGGTGGCTGAAGAGAGATCAGAATGCTCCACCTCGGCATCGATATTGAGTTTTTTGAGGACTTTTTTAATGTTCATTTCGACCATAAAACTACTGCCCAGCCCGGAGCCGCAAATCGCCATAATTTTCATTGTTATGCCCTTTTTTGAGTAGAGTACGTCCCCATCACGCTCGAGCGTAATGTGGTTAAAAACGATGTCGGAATTAAAACTAGAAGCGTTCGATAATGGCTTTTATTTCCTCCCGGGTCGTTGCGACATGTAATTGCGCCATATCCTCATCGCTCGAAAATAATTCTGCCAGCGCGGAGATCATTTCGATGTGGCTATGTTTGTCTGGTGCCGCGAGCATGACGATCACATCTACCGGATCAAACTCACCTGCACCAAACGAAATTCCCTCTTTCAACTTCAGCAGCGAAAGACCTAACCCTTTTGCCCCCTCTTCCGGGCGTGCATGCGGCATTGCCAGCCCAGGCGCCAGCACATAGTAGGGGCCAAGCTTCTGGTGTTGCTGGACAATCGCCGTAATGTACTCCGGCGCAATAACGTTCATCTCCAGCAGCGGACGCGCGCAAATTTCAAGCGCCTGCGGCCAGTTTTCCACGCTGTCATGAAGCTGGATCGTCTGTTCAAAAATCCACTTATTGAGCACGCTTGTTCCTCGTTTCAGGGGCTAAGATGGGCAAACTTTATGCAAGCCTACCCAAATTGGCTGCGATCAGGATCACAAAGATAGCGCTACCAATCGTTAACATTCATAAATGTGATAGCGCTATCAAAATGCAATCAGCGCAGCAAATCACAACCAGAAAACGGGATTTAAGGCGTATACTTCGAGCACAGCACGTGACGAACGATAAGAAAAACGTGTGCCAACATGTTGTAAAACAGCAGGAATCTGTATGTCTCTGACCAGAAAAAGGCGAAGTACCGGCAAAGTCACTATTGCAGACGTGGCGCAGCTGGCAGGGGTCGGTACCATGACGGTATCGCGGGCGCTGCGTACCCCTGAACAAGTGTCTGATAAATTGCGTGAAAAGATCGACGCTGCGGTTCATGAGCTGGGCTATATGCCCAACCTGGCCGCCAGCGCGCTGGCATCGGCCTCTTCGTGGACGATCGCTATGGTGGTGCCAAACCTTGCCGAGGCGGGGTGTTCCGAAATGTTTGCCGGCCTGCAGCAAGTGCTCCAGCCTGCCGGATATCAGATCATGCTGGCGGAATCACAGCATCGACTTGAGCAGGAAGAAAAATTGCTCGAGACGCTGCTGGCATCGAACATTGCCGCCGCGATTTTACTCAGCGTGGAGCACAGCGAAACGGTGCGCCACTGGCTGCAGCATCGCTCTATTCCGGTGGTAGAGATGGGGGCGATGCGCGCCGACCCTATCGATATGAATATCGGTATTGATAACGTTGCCGCCATGTATGAGCTCACCGAGATGGTAATTCAGCGTGGCTATCAGAATATCGGCCTGCTGTGCGCTAACCAGGAGCAGTGGATTTTCCAGCAGCATTTGCAGGGCTGGTACAAAGCGATGCTGCGTCACCACCTGGCGCCAAACCGGGTTATCAACGCGGCGCTGCCTCCCAGTTTCTCGACCGGAGCATCACAGCTACCGGAGTTTCTCCTGGCCTGGCCAGAGCTGGATGCGCTGGTCTGCGTTTCTGATGAGCTGGCCTGCGGGGTGCTTTATGAGTGCCAACGCCGGCGAATTAAAGTGCCGGACGATCTCGCCGTTGTCGGTTTTGGCGATAGCGATGTGAGCCGCGTGTGCGTGCCGCCGTTGACCACCATGGCGGTACCGCATCGTAAAATCGGGGTTGAAGCCGGGAAAGCGTTACTGGAACGTCTGAATGACGGAGACTGGCGCGACCATAAACCTATCGCGTCCAGCCTGTGCTTGCGGGAAAGTTGCTGAGGCTTATTCCGCCTCTTCCTCTTTTTCCGGTTTAGAGGATTCGTTTTTGGCGTTGCGGGTCATCCACAGCGCCAGCGCTTTTAATGAATCCGGCGTGAACTCATCGCAACGCGCGGTGATCTCTTCCGGCGTCATCCAACTGACTTCACTCACCTCTTCTTCCTGAAGCGCAAACGGCCCGTGAGAGACGCAGCTGAACAGCCCACCCCAGACGCGGCAGTTGTCGTCTTCGAAGTAGAACTGGCCATGCTCGGCGAAGGGCACGCCGGCAATACCTAACTCCTCTTCCGCTTCACGACGTGCGGAGTCGAGCAGCACTTCATCGGCCTGAACCACGCCACCGGCGGTCGCATCAAGCATACCCGGCATAAAATCTTTCGTTTCGGTACGGCGCTGGACCAGAATTTTACCCATCCCATCATGCACGACGATGTAGGTTGCGCGATGACGCAAGCGCTGCGCCCGCATCTGTTCGCGGCTCGCCTGTGCTATCACCTCATTGTCTTCGCTGACAATATCAACCCACTCTGTACTTGCCAAATGACTCTGCTCCACCATCGGGGAAACCTTCTCTTCATAGCGCTCTCGCGGCGCGTTTACGGTTGAGGTGTAAATTACGGATTAATCGTTGTCTGCGCAATAACCTGACCATTATTCAGCGCCATAACGCACAAATGGTCTCCTTCAAGCCAGCCATAGCTCGCCGGGAATCCCCCTTTCGGGATACTAACGGAGCCGGGATTGAAATGGATGATATCCTCCCGCGCCTCCGCCACTGGAATATGAGTATGACCATAAACCAGCACATCGCCAGCGTTCAGCGGCGGCTGTTTATCGGGGCCAAAAAGGTGACCGTGGGTCAAAAACAGACGGCGATTTTCCAGCAAAATTTGCTGCCACGGGGCGGTGATGGGGAACTGGAGCAACATCTGATCGACTTCGCTGTCGCAATTGCCGCGTACGGCAATAATGCGCGAGGCAAACGCGTTCAGACGTTCGGCGACCTGCGCCGGGGCATAGCCTTCCGGCAGCGCGTTGCGCGGACCGTGGTTAAGCACATCACCCAGGATAATCAACCAGTTCGCCCCGCTTTGTGTGAAACGTTCAAGGATCTGTTCGGTTGCGGGCAGCGAGCCGTGGATATCTGAGGCAAACATCAGCTTCATTGATAACTCCTTCTAAAAACCACGGCCTATCTTACCTTATTCAGCCAGCCTTATCAGCCCGGACGCTTCGCGGAAAGGGCCACATAACGCTGCACGGACGCGCGCTGCCACTGGAACGCGGCATAGTCAGCCAGACGCGGCGGCACCTCATCACCATTCAGTATCAGACGGTTAAGCATCAGCGCCAGATCGGTATCCGCAATACACCATTCGCCAAACAAATTCTGATGCCCCTGAGCCAACAAGGTGCTCGCGGTATCGATAAGTTTACCCGCCGCGCTTTGCGCCCCGGTGCTCAGCGGCGGTTTCTTGGCACCGGCGAACACCACATCGGTGGCGCGCTCTTCGCGTATTGGACCGAGATCGCTACGTAACCAGGCTTGAATTTGCCGCGCCCGGGCGCGTTTTTGCAGATCATGAGGATAGATTCGCTCCCACTCCGGCGGGGCAAATCGTTCCTCAAGGTATTCATCAATGGCCGACGACTCGCTCAGCTCAAAACCGTCGATCTCCAGCACGGGTACCCGGCGGGTTAACGCATAGCCCTGCCACCGGGGATTTAAGTGCTCCCCCTTATCGAGACTCACGGTCTTCAGGGTAAACGGCAGCCCTTTCTCTGCCAGCGCAACGTAAACGCTCATCACGTAAGGGGAAAAGAAATCCGCATCGGACCACAAAGTAATTGCAGGTTGATTCATAGGATGCTCACTGGCTGTAGGGTTTTCATCCAACATATAGTCTGTCGGCCTCTCTGTCACCTGATGAAAAATCACGATGTAGCATCACCACCTATACTCGATCCAGTGCCGTAAAAATGTAGCGACAGGAGTGGAGATGATTGACCTCTATTACGCCCCGACCCCTAACGGACATAAGATCACCCTTTTTCTGGAAGAGGCGCAGCTAGATTACCAATTGATTCGGGTGGATATCAGCCGGGGAGAGCAGTTTCGCCCTGAGTTTCTGGCCCTCTCACCCAACAATAAAATCCCCGCCATCGTGGATAACGATCCCGAGGATGGTGGCCAGCCGTTAAGCCTGTTTGAATCGGGAGCGATCCTGCTTTATCTGGCAGAAAAGTCAGGCACGTTATTGAGCGGGGAGTTGCGCGAGCGGCATGTTACCTTGCAGTGGCTTTTCTGGCAGATGAGCGGATTAGGGCCGATGCTGGGACAAAACCACCATTTCAACTACCATGCACCGCAGCCGATCCCCTATGCCATCGAGCGTTATCAGGTGGAAACGCAGCGGCTTTATAACGTGCTTAACAAGCGGCTGGAAAAAACACCGTGGCTGGCGGGCGATCACTATAGCATCGCCGATATCGCCTGTTGGCCCTGGGTGAACGAGCACGTACGTCAGCGCGTAGACCTGGCGACATGGCCTGCGGTCAACAACTGGTTCGAACGCATACGTACGCGCCCGGCAACCCAACGCGCCCTGTTAAAAGCGTAATAGAAGCAGGCGTTTTCCGATGAATCCTCATGTATCATGTTGCGGAAAATGACACGGAGGAAGCCTGCAATGTCCCAACACGACGCAATAATCAGAATCAAAAATTTACGCCTGCGTACCTATATTGGTATTAAAGAGGAAGAGCGCGCTAATCGTCAGGATATCGTCATCAATGTGACCATTCACTATCCTGCCGATAAAGCGCGCGCCAGCGAAGATATTAACGACGCGCTGAACTACCGCACCATTACCAAGAGCATCATTCAGCTGGTCGAGAATAACCGCTTCTCATTGCTCGAAAAATTAACTCAGGATGTGCTCGATCTCGCACGCGAACATCACTGGGTCACCTATGCTGAAGTCGAAATCGATAAACTTCATGCGCTGCGCTACGCCGACTCCGTCTCTATGACGTTAAGCTGGCAACGCTAAGCGCAACCCTGGAGGTTGTATGCAGATTCTGTTAACCGGCGGAACCGGCCTGATTGGCCGTCATCTGATCCCCCGCTTGCGCCAGCTGGGCCATGAGATCACGGTGGTGACGCGCAGCCCGGAAAAAGCACGGCAGGTACTGGGTAGCGATATTACCCTCTGGAAAGGGCTGGCTGAACGGCAGAATCTCGACGGCTTCGACGCCGTCATCAACCTCGCGGGTGAGCCTATCGCCGACAAACGCTGGACTGAACAGCAGAAGCAGCGTTTATGTAACAGTCGCTGGCAAATTACCCAGCGGCTGGTTGACCTGTTCAAGGCCAGCAATACACCGCCGTCGGTCCTGATTTCCGGGTCGGCGACGGGCTATTATGGCGATTTGGGTGAAGTGGTCGTTACCGAAGAAGAGCCCCCGCATAACGAATTTACCCACAAACTTTGCGCCCGCTGGGAACAGATAGCCTGCGGTGCGCAAAGCGATTCCACCCGCGTCTGCCTGCTTCGCACCGGCGTGGTCCTGGCCCCGAAGGGCGGGATCCTGGCGAAAATGCTGCCGGTATTTAAGCTCGGCCTCGGCGGGCCGATTGGCAATGGACGGCAGTATCTGGCGTGGATCCACGTCGATGATATGGTCAACGGTATTCTGTGGCTGCTGGATAACGATCTGCGCGGCCCGTTCAATATGGTCTCGCCTTACCCGGTGCGTAATGAGCAGTTTGCCCACGCGCTCGGTCATGCGCTGCATCGCCCGGCGGTGGTTCGCGCTCCGGCCACGGCGGTGCGCCTGATGATGGGAGAGTCCGCTGTGCTGGTATTAGGCGGCCAGCGCGCTCTGCCGAAGCGGCTGGAGGCGGCTGGCTTTGCGTTCCGTTGGTTTGACTTAGAAGATGCGCTGGGAGATGTGGTAGGTTAAGCGTAGCGGCCGGTTATGGTACTGTTATTCGCCTGTTTCCCTGCAAGGGCATGACTATGGCGATCATTACCACTCCCCGGCTCTCCCTCTCCCCGTTCGAACCCTCTGACTGGCCCTTTTTTCGCGCCCTGCGTGAAGATCCGGCGATAATGCGCTACATGGCCGCCATTGCCCCTGAGAAAGAGACGCAGCGCCTGTTTGCGCTGCGCCTGACATCGAAACATCTCTTTGTGATTCGCCGCCATGACGATCCCACCCCGCTGGGGGACATCGGCCTGCAAATCAGCGACCACCATCCTGAAGAGGCGGATATCGGTTATACCATCGTGCCCCAGGCGCAAGGCCAGGGCTACGCCAGCGAGGCGCTTCAGGCGGTGTGTGACTATGGGTTTACCCAGGCCGGCGTGAAGGCGGTCAATGCTTATGTACTGGCGGATAACGGCGGTTCAGTGCGGGTGCTTGAGAAAGCCGGGTTTGTCCGTACCCAGGTGCTGGAAAAAGCTTACGAGATTGATGGCGTGCGGTATGACGATTGGGTGTATCGGCTGGAGCCTGATGCGGCCAATTCCCCTCTCCCGTAAAGAGAGAGGGGAAAGCAAAAGGCTACTTCAACGAGCCCTTCAGGAACTGCTGCAAGCGGGCGCTCTGGGGGTTACCTAATACCTCGTCCGGATGCCCCTGCTCTTCGATCTTTCCCTGATGCAGGAAGATAACGTGGTTAGAGACGTTACGCGCAAAGCCCATCTCGTGCGTCACCACCACCATCGTTTTTCCCTCTTCGGCAAGCTGCTGCATAATACGCAGCACTTCGCCTACCAGCTCCGGATCCAGCGCGGAGGTGGGTTCATCGAACAGCAGCACTTCCGGTTCCATCGCCAGCGCGCGGGCAATAGAGACACGCTGCTGTTGGCCCCCTGACAGATGTACCGGGTATTTAATTTGCTGGCGCTCGTCGATCCCCACCTTTGCGAGGTATTTCTCCGCACGCTTGCGCGCGTCTTGTTTGCTTAAGCCCAGCACCTGAATCGGCGCTTCCATCACGTTCTCGAGCACCGTCATGTGGCTCCAGAGGTTAAAGTGCTGGAACACCATCGTCAGGCGCGTACGCAGCATCCGCAGCTGATGCTTATCCGCCACCTTCAGCTGGCCGTCTTTATCACGTACCAGGTTGATGTTCTCGCCGCTGACCACAATAGAGCCTTCGCTCGGCTTTTCGAGGAAGTTGATGCAGCGCAGGAAGGTACTTTTACCCGAGCCGGATGAGCCGATAATGCTAATTACATCGCCGGCATTCGCCTGGAGCGATACCCCTTTCAGCACTTCATGTTCGCCGTAGCGTTTGTGCAAATCGGTAACGTTTAATTTGTTCTCAGCCATCATGTTCTCAGTGCGTCGAAGTAGGTTTGATATGCTGTAACCAGCGCTTCTCCGCCTTGCGGAAGAGGCTAATCAGGACATACGAAATCATCAGATACAACACGGCCGCGATGCCGAACGCGGTAAAGGGCTGATAGGTCGCTGAGTTAATATCCCGGGCGATTTTCAGCAGATCCGGTACGGTGGCAGTAAATGCCAGTGCGGTGGAATGCAGCATCAGGATCACTTCGTTGCTGTAGGCAGGCAGCGCGATACGCAGGGCCGACGGCAGAATAATGCAGCGATAAAGTTTCACCGAGGAGAAGCCGTAAGCCCGCGCCGCCTCGATTTCACCATGGGGCACCGAACGGATGGCACCGGCAAAGATCTCGGTGGTGTAGGCACAGGTATTCAGCGTCAACGCCAGTACCGTACAGTTCAGGCCGCTACGGAAAAAGGCGTTTAACATTTCGGTGCCTTTTACAATCTCCAGCGTATACATGCCGGAGTAGAACACCAGCAGCTGCACGTACAGCGGCGTACCACGAAAAATGTAGGTAAACAGCCAGATCGGGAAGCGGATGAATTTATTGTTTGATACCCGGCCAATGGCGAGAAACACCGCCAGGATACCGCCCATCACCACGGATGAAATCAGCAGCCACAGAGTGATGGCCACGCCGGTAAAGCGATAGCCATCGGTCCAGAGCAGCGATTTCCAGTACTCCTGAATAATCTCGATCACAGGTCAGCCCTCTTCACACCCACGGAGTAGCGACGTTCGAGCAGCAGCAGTACACCATTGGAGACGGTGGTAAAAACCAGATAGATAACGCCACAAACAATGGCGAAGTAGAACGGCTCCCAGGTGCTTTTGCCGGCCAGCTGAGTGGCTTTCACAACGTCTTCCAGACCCAGCAACGAGACCAGCGCCGTGGCTTTGAGGATCACCTGCCAGTTGTTGCCGATGCCCGGCAGCGCAAAGCGCATCATGGCCGGAAACATAATGCGACGGAAGGTCTGAGAGGAGGTAAAACCGAAGGCGGTGGCCGCCTCGATATGGCCTTTGGGTACCGCGAGATAGGCGCCGCGGAACGTTTCCGTAAAATAAGCACCGTAAATGAAACCGAGGGTGATGATACCCGCCACCATAGGATCAATATCGATCTGCCCCATGCCAATGGCATCGGTCACGCCGTTTAGCGCAATCTGCAGGCCGTAGAAAATCAACAGCATCAGTACGAGGTCAGGTACACCGCGAATAAGTGTGGTATAGCCTTCGAAAATCAACGCCAGCGCGCGATTTGCCGAAAGTTTTGCCCCCGCGCCCGCCAGGCCTATCAGCACGGCCAGCACCACGGAACTGAGAGCCAGTTCCAGGGTGACCAGCGCGCCTTGTAGAATAACGCCAGAAAATCCGTACAGCATACAGCCTGCCCTGTCGTGAGTGTGGTCAACCGTGTCTTTTCCCCTCCCGAAGCGGGAGGGGGCGCACGTTATTTAGCGGGGCTTAACCGCCGTATACGTCGAAATCAAAGTACTTTTTGGCGAGTTTTTCATAGGTGCCGTCGGCACGCATCTCTGCAAAGGCTTTGTTCAGCGCTTCACGCAGCTCGTTATCTTCTTTGCGCAGCCCCATACCGGTGCCGACGCCGAAGAGCTTCTCGTCCTTAATAGACGGGCCGCCGAACTTATATTCTTTTCCGACCGGCTGCTTCAGGAAACCTTCGCTGGCCGCAACTTCATCCTGGAAGGCGGCATCGATACGGCCCGCAGTCAGGTCGGCGTAGATGTTCTCCTGGCCCTGATACGAGACGATTTCAATCCCTTTTGGTGCCCAATGTTCGTTACCGTAGGTCTCCTGAGTGGTCCCCTGCAGCACACCTACGCGTTTACCTTTCAGTGACTCAACGGTTGGCTGGATATCGGAGGATTTGGCCACCACCAGACGGGAGTCGGCTGCATAGAGTTTGTCGGTAAAGGCAATCTCTTGCTGACGTTTTTCGGTGATGGAGAGCGACGACATGATGACGTCGATTTTTTTCGCTTTCAGCGACGGAATCAGCGCATCCAGAGGGTTTTCAACATAAGAACATTGTGCTTTGATCCGTTTGCACAGCTCATTCGCCAGATCGATGTCAAAACCGACCAGTTCACCCTTCGCATTCTTCGATTCGAACGGGGCATAAGTTGGGTCAGTACCGATACGAATTTTTTGCGGAATTGCTGCAAATGCCGCGGTGGCGCTGGAAAAGGCCAGAACCAGAGAAAGTGACAATACCAATTTTTTCATATCTATCCTCAACAAACTGTCTTCTTACGGGTTTTCTACGTCGACGGGGTGTAAGTAATGTGCCATTAATCCACGCGACAAGGCAAAAGAATATGCTCGCCTTGCGCCAAAAAGTGCATCATTACTGCTTAATTATTCACTTTATAACCAGCCGGGCACATGATGTGCACTCTTCTGGTTCACGCTCACCCGCCATGCACCATAATGACCCACCATTATGGTGCATTCGCTTAAAGCCGATTAATCACCGTAGACATTGAAGTCGAAGTATTTTTTCGCCAGTTTGTCGTAAGTCCCATCTTTGCGCAGGTCGTCGAAGGCTTTATCGAAGGCCGCTTTCAGCTCAGTATCGTCCTTACGCAGGCCAATACCGGTACCGTCACCAAAGTATTTTTTGTCTTTAACCGATGGGCCTGCAAAAGCAAACTCTTTGCCCGCTGGCTGTTTCAGGAAGCCTTCGCTGGCCGCAACTTCATCCTGGAATGCCGCATCAAGACGGCCCGCCGACAGGTCAGAGTAAATCAGATCCTGGTTCTGGTAGGCCACTACATCGACCCCCTTCTCACGCCAGTTGGCATTAGCGTAACCTTCCTGCGTCGAGCCCTGCAGCACGCCCACATGCTTGCCTTTCAGCGAGTCGATGGTCGGCTGTACGGGGGAGCCTTTTGCGGCAATCAGACGCGAATCTGCTGCGTAGAGTTTTTCAGAAAACGCGATCTCCTGCTGGCGCTTCTCAGTAATGGAGAGCGACGAGATAATCGCGTCAATTTTCTTGGCTTTGAGGGACGGGATCAGCGCATCGAAATCGCTGCCTACCCAGGTACATTTCACAGACATGCGTTTGCACATCTCATTCCCCAGATCGATATCAAACCCGACGAACTCCCCTTTCGCATCTTTAGATGAGAATGGCGCATAGGTCGCATCGGTACCGATACGTACGGTTTGCGGAAGCGCTGCGTAGCTCCCTGCGGCCGCGCTTAATCCCACCAGTAAAGACAGAGCCAGAACCGTCTTCTTCATACATTTACCCTCAAGTATCGTGATTTTATTATCTGTTGTGTTGTGTGTTGCAGGCATTGTCTTGCAGGTCTTATGCCATTTTGACGTCGGTATGAAAATTCAACGTTTAATATGTTAATGAAAGGTTGCAAGAATGCCTTAATGGTGAAAGATAGCAGGTCTGCCAAACGAACCGCAGCGAGGAGAGGGCAAAAAAGGAATTAAATGTTGAGGATATGATCGCTGTTGCATAATTGCCCTGAAACAGGGCAACACGGTGTTTTATCGCACTCAGCCAGTGCACATTTTTAGCTACCCTGCCAGCGGGTAAAAAGATCGGCAGGCAGTTCAATGTCGAACTGATCGATCACGCGATTAACCGTTTGATTGATCACGTCATCCAGACTTTGTGGGCGATGGTAGAACGCCGGCACCGGCGGCATAATCACCGCGCCCAGTTCTGCCGCCTGAGTCATCAGACGCAGATGCCCCAGATGCAGCGGCGTTTCACGCACGCACAACACCAGCGGACGACGTTCTTTTAGCACTACATCGGCCGCACGGGTTACCAGAGTGTCGGTGTAGCTGTTCACGATGCCAGACAAGGTCTTAATCGAACAGGGCAGTATGACCATTCCCGATGTTTTAAACGAGCCGGAAGAGATGGTAGCGGCGATATCACGGGCGTCATGAATAACGTCGGCCAAAGACTGAACGTCGCGCAGAGAGAGGTCTGTTTCAAGGGAGAGGGTTTGGCGCGCCGCCTGGCTCATTACCAGATGGGTTTCCACGTCCGGCACGTTACGCAGCACCTGCAGTAAACGCACACCGTATATGGCACCGCTGGCACCTGAGATCCCTACTATCAGTCGTTTCATGATTTTCGCCCTTTCCAGTTCAGGGCTGACTGTGCAGGATTTTGCGAGGAGTTGCAAGCGAGGGCCACTGCCCTCGCTTGCTTCGGCGATTAGCCTTCGTTGTGCATCTCTAAGCTTTCAAGATCGTTCTGCATCTGAACCGCTTTCGCGTCGTCATTTCGCAGGGAATCGAGATAGTCGAGATACTGCTGATCGACATCTTTTGTGACGTAAATACCGTTAAATACTGAGCATTCAAACTGCTGAATATCCGGATTTTCCGCACGCACCGCCTCGATGAGATCGTTGAGATCCTGGAAAATCAGGCCGTCCGCGCCAATGATCTGGCGAATCTCGTCCACTTCACGACCGTGGGCAATCAGCTCGTTCGCTGTTGGCATGTCGATACCGTAGACGTTCGGGAAGCGGATTTCCGGCGCTGCAGAGGCCAGATAGACCTTCTTCGCTCCGGCTTCACGGGCCATCTCGATAATCTGCTCAGAGGTCGTGCCGCGTACAATAGAGTCATCAACCAGCAGCACGTTTTTATCGCGGAACTCAGCGCGGTTGGCGTTGAGCTTACGGCGCACAGATTTACGGCGCAGATGCTGGCCTGGCATGATAAAGGTACGACCCACGTAGCGGTTTTTCACAAAACCCTGACGATAGGGTTTACCCAGAATACGTGCCATCTCCAGTGCGATATCGCAGGAGGTCTCCGGGATGGGGATCACCACGTCAATATCCAGGTCTTCCCACTCACGCGCAATCTTCTCGCCGAGCTTGGTTCCCATATTCACACGGGCGCTGTAGACGGAGATTTTATCGATGAAGGAGTCTGGACGTGCGAAGTAAACATACTCGAACAGACACGGATTGCTGACCGGATTATCCGCACACATGCGGGTGAACAGCTGCCCTTTCTCGGTGATGTAAATCGCTTCGCCTGGCGCGACATCGCGCAGGAATTCAAAGCCCAGGGTATCCAGCGCCACGCTCTCAGAGGCCACCATGTATTCGGTACGGCCGTCGCCCATGTCACGTTTACCCAGCACCAGCGGGCGGATACCGTTCGGGTCGCGGAAGGCAACCATACCGTGGCCGATAATCATCGCTACGCAGGCATAAGCACCACGGATCAGACGGTTAGTGGCAGCCACGGCAGCAAAAATGTTATCTGCTTCAAGCGGATAGTGACGAAAGTTGTCCAGTTCACTGGCAAAAATATTCAGCAGAATTTCAGAATCAGAAGTGGTGTTAATGTGGCGACGCTTCTCTTCGAACAGCTTCTGGCGTAACTCGTGCGCGTTGGTCAGGTTGCCGTTGTGAGCAAGCGTGATGCCATACGGGGAGTTTACATAGAAAGGCTGTGCTTCAGAGGCGCTGGAACTACCAGCGGTAGGATAACGAACGTGACCAATCCCCATATTACCTTGCAGACGCTGCATATGGCGGGCTTCAAACACATCGCTTACCAGGCCATTCGCCTTACGTAAACGGAAGCAGTTATTTGCATCAATGGTGATGATACCCGCAGCATCCTGCCCACGGTGCTGAAGCACCGTTAACGCGTCATAAATCGACTGGTTTACCGGCATGAAACCGGCGATACCGACAATACCGCACATTCGTCTTTTCCTCGTTAAGCCACATCTCAGAACCGATCAGGTTCTGGGCAAGAAACTCGACGAGCTTTGCAGATAGTCAAAGAACCATCTGATGATGAAACTGAATTGTGGAATCAGCTGCGATTTCTGCCAGTCTTCACTTTTTGAGAACCCGGTAAAGGTATCAAGGAAGAACAGTATCGCCGCCACAATCAGCGCGCCTCGCAATGCCCCAAAACAGATGCCGAGCACCCTGTCCGTACCTGACAGACCGGTTTTCTCGACCAACTGACCTATCACATAATTGACGATAGCGCCGACAATCAACGTCGCGATAAACAGTACCGCGATGGCGATTCCGTTTCGGACCAGTTCATCTTCAAAGCCCGTGAACCAGACAGACAGGTAAGTGTAGTAATGACTGGCAACGAAGAAGGCACAGCCCCAGGTTACCAGCGATAACGCTTCACGAACAAAGCCACGGATCAGGCTAACCAGACAGGAAAAACCAATCACCGCAATGATGGCGTAATCAATCCAGACCATATATGTCCCACGATTTAACGCCCTGTCATCCAGTTCGGGGCGAATTCTAACAGAAAAAGAAAACGTTTGCGTAGGGATTTCCTTCCCATGCGTAAATAAAAAAGGCGTTGAAAAAATAGTCAACGCCTGTGGCGGGTTACGTCTCTGCGGACGGATGCCCCGGCCCTTATCGGTTAAGAAACGGGCCTATAGCGCGCATCAGTTCGCGCTATAATTCATCACCACACCGCTCAACCCTGAGAGCTGATTGAGTTCCCCCAGCGAGCCTTTTAGCTTCTCTTTTGAGGCATCAGGCCCGACGAGAATACGGGTGATTTTACCTTGTACCGGTGTACCAGGTGAAGTGTAAGCGCGATACCCCGCGCCACGGAGTTTGGCAACGATCTCGTTAACCTTATCCGCATTTTTCAGCGCGCCGAGTTGCACCACATATGCTTTGCCAGTCGGTGCGGGCTTCTCTTCCGCTGCCGGTTTCGCTGGAGGCATTTCCGTGGCTGCGGCCAGTTGGTCGCGAGTATTATCACGCTGCGGCTTCGGCTGCGGTTTCTCGGCAGGCTTCGGTTTTTGTACCGACTTTGGCGCAGGCTGTTCAGCCTGTACCGGCACGGGATCCAGTTCGCCATTATTACTGGCGGCCATGCGCGCAGGATCTATTGACGGCGCAGCGGCATCGCCCGCCTGCACCTCTTCTGCGGCGCCTTCAGGCGGCTGAGCAGGCAGGGCCTGCGTCGCGGCAGGCAGCATATCCGGCTCATCACGGTCGCCAGGTTTTGGTACCAGCGGGATCGCCGCGAACTCATCCTGATAATGTTTTTTCTGCCCGTCGAGCAGCCCCGGGAGGATGATCACCCCCAGCGCTACCAGCACAATGGTTCCTGCTAAACGGTTCTGAAACTTACTTGCCACCGGTTCTCCCCGCGTCCATCACTTCCATGACATGTGCCACCGTGTGGAACGAGCCACACACCAGCACGGTATCTTCTGGTCTGGCATCGGCCATGGCTGCATGCCAGGCCTGCTCCACGCTATCAAAGCGTTTGCCTTCGCCGAGGTGTTCCGTCAGCTGTTCGGCAGACGCGCCGCGTGGACCTTCCAGAGGAGCACAATACCAGCTATCGACCGCACTCTCCATGCAGGCCAGCGTCCCCGCAATGTCTTTATCATGAAGCATACCGATAACCGCCAGGACACGCCCGGTTTTTGGCAAGCTTTTGAGACGTCCTGCAAGGTACGCCGCAGCGTGGGGGTTATGGGCGACGTCAAGTATCACGCGCGGTGCGTCACTGACAATCTGAAAACGTCCCGGCAGTATGGCATGCTGAACGCCCTCCCGAATCGCCTGCTCGCTAACGGCCAACCCACTGGCTCGCAGTGCAGCAAGCGCGGTGGCGGCGTTCGGCTGCGGCACCTGCGGTAGCGGCAAGTTTTCGAGCACGCCCTTCGCGTCGCTAAAGCGCCAGTCGTGTTCGCTCACGGCATAATGCCAGTCAACGTCACGGCGCAGAAGCGTGGCGCCCTTCTCCTGAGCCACATCGGCGATGGTATGCGGCATATCGGGCTCCCCCACTACGGCAGGTTTGCCGGCGCGGAAGATTCCCGCTTTTTCGCGGCCAATGCTTTCGCGATCCGGACCAAGCCAGTCGACATGGTCCAGCGCGATGCTGGTCACCACGGCCACATCCGCATCCACCATATTGGTGGCATCCAGACGGCCGCCGAGACCCACTTCCAGAATGACGACGTCAAGCTGCGCCTGCTTAAACAGCCACAGGGCCGAGAGCGTTCCGTACTCGAAGTAGGTTAATGAGATATCACCGCGCGCAGCCTCGATCTCGGCAAATGAAGCGGTGTGGGCTGCTTCAGTGAGCTCCTGATTCTGTACGCGCACGCGCTCTGTGTAACGTACCAGGTGCGGGGAGCTGTACACCCCCACTTTGTAGCCGGCGGCCATCAGCACCGATTCCAGCGTACGGCAGGTCGTGCCCTTACCGTTAGTACCTGCGACGGTAAAGACAAAAGGGGCCGGTTTCAGAACATCAAGGCGCGCCGCCACCTGACTCACACGGGCAAGGCCCATGTCGATGGTTTTACTGTGCAGGTTTTCCAGATAAGAAAGCCACGCGGCCAGAGGCGACGTGGCTTGAGGGATTGGGTTCTTTTCCATGATGCGCACTTTTCAGTTACGGTGAGAAAGCAAAAGGGCAGCGCCATCTGGCCCTGCCCTTTGCAGTTATCAGGCCTCGGGTTCCTGATGCGGTACGACCACGCCTTCGCGCGGCTCATCCGGAGACGGCGATGGCAGATTCATCAGCTTCGCCAGGATGCTTGCCAGTTTCAGGCGCATTTCCGGGCGGCGGACGATCATGTCGATAGCGCCTTTCTCGATAAGGAATTCACTGCGCTGGAAGCCCGGCGGCAGTTTTTCACGTACCGTTTGTTCGATAACACGCGGACCGGCAAAACCGATCAGCGCTTTAGGTTCAGCCACGTTCAGGTCGCCCAGCATTGCAAAGCTCGCTGATACGCCGCCCATGGTAGGGTCAGTCAGGACGGAGATGTACGGCAGCCCACGCTCCTGCATTTTAGCCAGTGCCGCAGAGGTTTTCGCCATCTGCATCAGTGACATCAGTGCTTCCTGCATACGCGCCCCGCCGGAGGCGGAGAAGCAGATCAGCGGGCAGTTGTCTTCCAGCGCCTGCTCAACGGCACGCACGAAGCGCGCGCCCACGACAGAACCCATCGAGCCGCCCATAAAGGCGAACTCAAACGCCGCCGCGACAACCGGCATCTCGTGCAGCGTGCCTTTCATCACAACCAGGGCGTCTTTCTCGCCGGTCTCTTTCTGTGCAGAGGCCAGACGATCTTTGTATTTCTTGGAGTCACGGAACTTCAGCACGTCTTTCGGCTCAAGTTCGCTACCCAGTTCTACCAGAGATCCCTCATCCAGCAAGCTATGCAGGCGGTTACGCGCCGACATACGCATGTGATGGTCGCACTTCGGACAGACCTCAAGATTACGCTCGAGCTCGGCGCGGTACAGGACCTGACCGCAGCTGTCACACTTGGTCCACACCCCTTCAGGAATACTCGCCTTGCGGGTGGGGGTTATGTTGCTTTTAATTCGTTCAATCCAGCTCATTGATAACCTTTCTGCCTGAACCTGGTTCTATGCCAGTTTTGCTGTAAGGGGCGCATAATGCCATTTTTGCCCCCAACAGACCATGAATGTTGCACATTAAAACATAACAGCCCGAAACTTTGGACAAAAAAGTGGTCGAACCGCTAATGCGCCTTTACTTCGCTTGCTTTGCCGCCGCGCGTCGGTGACGAATAATCTCAATCACGCCCGGCAGGATGGACACCACAATTATCCCAACGATCAGGAGCTTAAGGTTTTCCTGAATCATCGGAATGGTGCCAAAGAAATAACCCGCGTAAGTAAAGCTGAGCACCCACAACAGGGCCCCCGTCACGTTATAGAGGGCAAAATGACGGTAGGACATATGCCCCATCCCCGCAACAAAGGGCGCAAACGTCCTGACGATAGGCACGAATCGCGCGAGGATAATGGTTTTTCCGCCGTGCTTCTCGTAAAACGCGTGGGTTTTATCCAGATAGCTGCGACGGAAAATTTTCGAGTTCGGGTTACTGAATAACCGCTCGCCGAACAACCGCCCTATAGTGTAGTTCACCGCATCGCCGACGATAGCGGCAATCAGCATTAGCACCACCATCAGGTGAACGTTCAGATCGTTGGTCTCAAGCGACGCCAGCGCGCCCGCGACAAACAGCAGCGAATCGCCCGGTAAAAACGGCGTCACCACCAGCCCGGTTTCACAAAACAGGATCACAAACAGAATGGCATACACCCAGACGCCGTATTGCGCCACCAGTTCAGCCAGGTGAACATCAATATGCAGAATGAAATCAATCAGAAAGCGAATTAAATCCATATTGTCTTAGCCTTAATTGCACATGCGCTTAGTCCGCTAAAAACAGCGGTCCCATTGGCGGCTTCGGTAGGTCAAAATGGTCCGGATAATCCACAGAGACCAGATACAGCCCTTCCGCTTTCGCCGTTGCTGCCGCCAGCGTTCTGTCCTTTGCCGCTAACAGCTCTGCAATCCAGCTCTCCGGCTGGTGTCCGGCACCCACTTCCATCAGGCTGCCTGTAATATTCCGCACCATATGATGTACAAAGGCATTGGCTTTGATGTCCACCACCACATACGCGCCATAACGACTGACGTTAATGTGCATCACGTTACGCCACGGTGTGCGCGACTGGCACTGCACCGCACGGAACGAGGTAAAATCATTTTCACCCAGCAGACTCTGGGCCGCGCGATGCATACGATCGGCATCCAGCGGCTCATAGTAATGGGTCACCCCCTGGCCTAAGACCGCGGGGCGAAGACGCTGATTGTAGATGATGTAGCGATAACGGCGCGCGGTGGCGCTAAAGCGCGCGTGAAAATCATCCGGCACATCTTTCACCCAACGCACCGCGATGTCACCAGGTAAATTCGCATTTACACCCAGCGTCCATGCCGCGTCTTTACGCACCGCAGTAGTGGTGAAATGCACTACCTGGCCCGTGCCATGCACCCCCGCATCGGTACGACCGGCACAGAAGACGCTGATGGGTTCATTCGCCACCTGAGAGAGCGCTTTTTCCAGTTTTTCCTGGACGCTGCGCACCTCATTCTGGCGCTGCCAGCCATAATATTTACTGCCATCGTACTCAATGCCGAGGGCAATCTTATGTACTGGCTTGTGTTCCACTTCTGACATCAGTACAGATACTCCTGCACCAGTTTTTCGGCGATCTTCACCGCCATCAGCGCGCCGCCGAAACGGACGTTATCGGCAACCGACCAGAACTGTACCTGTTCCGGCATACCGTAATCGTTACGCACACAGCCTACGGAAAGATGCCCGTTGCCCGTCGCGTCGCCGACCTGCGTCGGGAACTCACTCTCTTCGCTCAGAACAATATCCTCGCCGCGCGCAAAGGCATCGCGGGCCTCTTCTGCCGCCAGCGGGCGCAGCGCTTCGAAATTCACCATCTGAGCGTGGCCGTAGAAGACTGGCGACTGCACGCAGCTGGCGGAGATCATCAGCCCTTCGTCCTGCATAATTTTGCGGGTTTCATCGACAATACGGCGCTCATCAGCCACGCTACCTTCCCGATCCGGCAGGAGTGGCAACATATTGAAAGCCAGCTGACGTCCAAAGAAATCGTCTTCGTCGACAGGAATACCGTTCAGTAGCTTCGCGCTCTGCCCCGCCAGGGCATCCACCGCTTTTTTACCCCGCGCGGAGGCGGAGAGCAGGCTGGTAACAGTGATGCGCGATAAGCCGCCATCGTCGATCAGCGGTTTCAGCGCGGTAAGTAGCTGGCTGGTGAGGCTGTTCGGCACGGCAATGATGTTGCGATTGCGATAGTCGGCCAGCACAAAGGGGTTAACATCCGGCACGACCAGCGGGACATCGGGTTCAAGGGCAAACAGACCGCTCAGGTCAATGACCAGACAGCCCGCATTGGTCGCCTCTTCGGCATAGGCTGCGCTGGCTTCAACGCCCGCGGCGAAGAAGGCCAGTTGGGCCTGGGTCCAGTCGAACTGTGCGGCATCCTGTACCATCACCGATTTACCGGCAAAGCGCAGATACTCCCCCGCGCTCTCGGTACGCGCCAGGGCAAAGATCTCACCCACTGAGAACTGACGCTCGGCAAGCGTTTCAAGCAGGGCTTCGCCCACGGCACCCGTGGCGCCCAGTATGGCAATGTTCCAGCCTTCAGACATGGTGGTTTACTCCAGAAAAAAGCGTCCCTGCCGGGATCGCCGACAGGGAGCATAAAGAAGATATTAACGTACCGGATGATGAACGGCGTTGAAACCCAGCTTATGCAGCATGGACGCGGCATTGGCGTCATCACACATGATATACAGGGAAGACCATTCGCGACGCTCATGGTAATGCTTGCGCAGCTTGTCAAATTCACCCGGAATACCCGCCACTTTACGCAGCAGCGCGTCATCGCGGCGCACATCATACACTAAATGGACCAGCCTTTTTAGCGTCGACTCATCGAATGGGCCATGCAGGGTCAGGCGGCCGAACTCAGGCGTCGGTAGCAGCGTGTCGAGTGCTACCTGCTGCGCCTGGCCAATGAAGGCGCTGTAGGCCTCAAAAACCTGGGTGGTGCCGCGCGCTTTCCCCTCAAGGGTGTAGCCTGCAATATGCGCGGTGCCAATATCCACCTTCGCCAGTAATTCGACGTTGAGATCCGGCTCCGGCTCCCACACGTCCAGTACCACGCTCAGATCCTGTCCGGCGTCGAGACGGGTCAGGAGCGCGGCGTTATCCACGACCGGCCCACGACAGGCGTTAATCAGAATAGTGCCAGGCTTAAGGGCGCGGAGGAGTGCGTCGTCGACGAGGTGCAGCGATTTATAAGGACCATCTTTGAAGAGCGGGGTATGGAAAGTCAAAACGTCACACTCTGCCACCAGCTGCTCCAGCGAATGGAACTCGCCTTCGTCACCCCGATCGGCACGCGGCGGATCGCAAAGCAACGTACGTATGCCTAGCGCCTCAAGGCGTTTTTGCAGGCGACCGCCCACATTCCCCACCCCGATAATGCCCACGGTGCGATCGCGCAGGGCAAAGCCGTCGCGTTCGGCCAGCATTAAGAGAGCGGAAAAGACATACTCCACCACTGCGATGGCATTACAGCCGGGGGCGGCAGAAAAGCCAATACCGGCCTGTTTCAGCCATGTATCATCCACATGATCGGTGCCTGCTGTTGCGGTGCCGACAAATTTCACCGGCTTACCGGCCAGTAACGCCTCATTCACCTTCGTTACCGAGCGCACCATCAGGGCATCCGCGTCGTCCAGTTCCGCGACGGGGATGGGGCGACCAGCAACCGCTTTAACATCGCCCAGACGGCTGAAAAGCTCACGCGCGTAAGGCATATTTTCATCAACGAGGATTTTCACGGCTGAGTACCTGTTTGAGAGGAAGAAAACCTGCCAAGTGTGCCATAATCTCGCCGCCAGGCATACACGTAAACCCGGTTTACGGTGAGTAATGACTTTAAGGATTGATAGACGATGCAGCCCATTTCAGGCACGCCGCCGCGCCCTCCGGGTGAAGGCCCCGTAGCCCCTTCGAACGTTGGCGAACAGCCTCTCTCCACGCAGCAGCGCACCGTGCTGGAGCGCCTTATTACGCGTCTTATTGCGCTCACGTCGCAACAAAACGCGGAGGTCTGGGCCGGGGTTAAGCATGATCTGGGGCTAAAGAACGATACTCCGTTGCAATCGCGCCACTTCCCTGCGGCCGAACAGAATCTCAACCAGCGCCTTAACGCTGCGCAGCAGAATCACACTACGCGTCAGATGGTGTCACAACTGACGGAGTTGTTAAGCCAGGGGAATAACCGCCAGGCGGTGAGTGATTTTATTCGCCATGAGTTCGGACACACGGCGCTAAGCCAGTTGACGCCGGAGCAGCTAAAGACGGTGCTGACGCTTTTACAGAACAAAGAGCTGACCATCCCTCAGCCGCAACAGCGGCCCGCGACGGAACGTCCGCTTCAGCCTGCCGAGCACAACACCCTTAAACAGATGGTCACCCGGCTGGCTGCCGCTACCGGCGAGCCAACGAAGCTTATCTGGCAGTCGATGCTGGAGCTTTCAGGGGTGAAGGCGGGAGAGCTCATCCCGGCGAAACAGTTCACCCATCTGGTTACCTGGCTGCAGGCGCGCCAGACGCTGAATGCCCAGAGTGCGCCAACGCTGCACACGGTGCAGGCCGCGCTGAAACAGCCACTGGAGCCACAGGAGTTCGAGACGATACGCGACTATGCCCAGCAGAACTGGCAGGCGACGCCGCAAACGGTGCTGACGACCGCTCAGGTGCAGGATATCCTGAACCAGATCTTCGTTCGCCGTGCCGAACGTGAGAGCGGCGTGCCAGAGGCTCGCAATATTCAGCCTATTTACAGCCCGCTGTTTGCCCCGGTTGTAGAGACCTTCCGAACGCTGACTGCACGTCCGGGATTGATGTTTGTGGCGCTGATGGTCGCGCTGGCGCTGTTCTGGCTGGTGGTCTGACAGGCTTCTCCTCAAGGATGAGGAGATCCCCCGGCAGCGAGCTACCCTTTACGAAATGCCAGCAGCGTAACGACAATCCCCACGACGGCTGAAACGGCCCCTGCCAGAAATACCGACGGATAACCCATCGAGGTTGCCAGTAGCCCTGCCAGCGGGCCGGTTACGCCGTACGAGATATCCTGAAACGCCGCATAACCACCCAGTGCCGTGCCGCGCACCTGCGGCGCCACACGCTTCACCACTTCTACGCCCAGCGCCGGGAAGATGAGCGAACAACCGCAGCCGGTTAGCGCCGCCCCGAGGAGTGCAACCGAAGCCACTGGCGCTTGCCACAACATCAGCAGACCTACCGTCTCGATCGCCAGCGACGCGACGGCAACCTTCACCCCGCCAAAGCGATCCGGCATCCAGCCAAAAAGCACGCGCATCAGTACAAAAGCTCCGCCAAACGCCGTCAGGGTAAAGCCCGCCATTGCCCAGCCGCGGCTCATAAAGTAGAGCGACACGAAGGTCCCAATAACGGCGAATCCCACTCCCTGCAACGCCAGCCCCAGACCTGGCTGCCAGATCTGCCCGACTACGCTCCATAGCGATAGTCGCTCGCCTTTATGGGCAGGCACCTTTCGTACCGGGCCATTAAAGGCCCAGGCCAGCAATGGCAGTAGCATGGTGGTGCCAGCCAGCGCAGCAAAACCAAAATGGCTGTGAATCAGCAGGCCCAGCGGCGCACCCGCCGCCAGAGCACCGTAGATAGCCATACCGTTCCAGGACATCACTTTCCCGGAGCGCGCAGGGCCAACCAGCCCCATTCCCCAGGTGAGGGTCCCGGTCAGAAGCTGGCTTTCACCAAAGCCCAGAATAAGGCGACCTACAATGAGCAGCGCGAATTTCACCACTGCATCCACCGGCAGTAGCGCCGCCAGCAGCCAGGCACCGCCGGCCAGCCCACAGGCAAACATTCCCTGTAACGCCGAACGTTTGGCGCCATGCTGATCCGCCAGTCGCCCGGCGTAGCCACGGGTTAGTACGGTAGCTAAAAACTGAACACCCACGGCAATGCCGACCAAAGTATTGCCGTAACCCAGCTCCTGGTGAACAAACAGGGGGATCACCGGCAGCGGCAAGCCGACGGTCATGTAGGTGAGAAACACCGCGAAGGCGATGCGAAACAGCGAGACATTCGCTGAAGAGGTTTCATGTTGGGTTACTGCTGTCATGCTTTACTCCGAAATGAAGAGTAAGGCGGGGAGAAATGCCACGCCCCCTCTACCTGACGATCAGGATTAAGGTGCGTTGGTTGACGTTAAACGCTTACGCATTACCGTGATGATAATGTTGAGCCGGGAAGTTTGCCTGTCGGATCAGCATCTTGTCAACGTAAAAAAGGGAGCCCTGAGGCTCCCTTTTTGCAAACTGCCTGAACTTACGCGTTCAGCTTACGCATTACCAGCGTGGCATTGGTACCACCAAAACCGAAGCTGTTAGACATAACAGTATTCAGTTCACGCTCGGTTGGCGCGGTCACGATGTTCAGACCCGCAGCCTGCTCGTCCATCTCGTCGATGTTGATGCTTGGGGCAATAAAGCCGTGTTCCAGCATCAGCAGAGAGTAGATAGCTTCCTGCACGCCAGCTGCACCCAGAGAGTGGCCGGTCATCGCTTTGGTTGCAGAGATAGCCGGGCTGTTGTCGCCGAAGACTTCACGAATCGCACCCAGTTCTTTCACATCGCCTACCGGCGTGGAGGTGCCGTGGGAGTTCAGGTAATCGATTGGGGTGTCAATGCCGTGCATCGCCATCTTCATGCAGCGCACTGCGCCTTCGCCAGACGGAGCAACCATATCTGCACCATCGGAAGTTGCACCGTAGCCAACGATTTCAGCGTAGATGTGAGCACCACGCGCCAGGGCGTGTTCCAGCTCTTCAACCACAACCATGCCGCCGCCGCCTGCGATAACGAAACCGTCACGGTTTGCATCATAGGTACGGGAAGCCTGGTCAGGCGTTTCATTGTACTTGGTAGAAAGCGCACCCATTGCGTCGAACTCACAGGCCATTTCCCAGCCCAGCTCTTCGCCGCCGCCAGCAAACACGATGTCCTGTTTACCTAACTGGATCTGCTCAACCGCGTTACCGATGCAGTGCGCGGAGGTCGCACAGGCAGAGCTGATGGAGTAGTTAACGCCATGGATTTTGAAAGGGGTTGCCAGGCACGCGGAGACCGCAGAACCCATTGCTTTGGTGACGACATACGGGCCAACCGCTTTCAGACCACGCGGGCTACGCATTGCGTCAGCACCAAATACCTGCGCCTTAGACGAACCACCGGAACCGGCGATCAGACCCACACGTGGGTTGTTCTGATAAACGTCTTCGCTCAGGCCAGCATCAGCAATCGCTTCCTGCATGGAGAGATAAGCATAAATAGAGGCATCGTTCATGAAACGAACCACTTTGCGGTCGATCAAACCGGTGGTGTCCAGTTTGACGTTACCCCATACGTGGCTACGCATACCTGAATCTTTAAACTCTTCAGAGAAAGTGATCCCGGAGCGTCCTTCACGCAGAGATGCCAGGACTTCCTGCTGGTTATTACCGATGCTGGAAACGATGCCCAGGCCAGTAATCACTGCACGTTTCATTCAATACCTCTGTAAGTCGCACTAAAGTAAGTTTCGAGTCGCACAATAGCGTACACTTGTACGCCGAACAAGTCCGATCAGCCAATTTCTGCGGAAATTTGCACCCTCAGGCACACATCGCTAAGATCGTGCCACTGCCTGTCAGACGAGTAACTTACGTGAAACATAACGCTATACAACCCGCCAACCTCGAATTCAACGCTGAGGGTACACCTGTTTCCCGAGATTTTGATGACGTCTACTTCTCTAATGATAACGGACTGGAGGAAACTCGTTATGTTTTCCTCAACGGAAACCACATTCTTTCGCGCTTCCCTGACCACCAGCGCAGCCAGTTTGTGGTGGCTGAGAGCGGTTTTGGTACGGGTTTAAACTTTCTTACCCTCTGGCAGGCGTTTGCGCATTTCCGCACCGCACACCCCGACGCTAACCTGCAAAGATTACATTTCATCAGTTTTGAAAAATTTCCGCTGACCCAGGACGACTTGATCCTTTCGCATCAGCACTGGCCAGAACTCGCCCCCTTTGCAGAGCAGTTGCAAAAGCAGTGGCCCCTGCCGCTGGCGGGCTGCCATCGCCTGATCATGGACGAGGGGCGCGTCACGCTCGATCTGTGGCTTGGGGACATTAACGCGCTAACCGAAACCCTGGATGACTCGCTTAATCAGAAGGTCGATGCCTGGTTTTTAGATGGCTTTGCCCCGGCGAAAAATCCGGAGATGTGGAATAACAATCTGTTTTCTGCAATGGCGCGCCTGGTGCGCCCGGGCGGGACATTTGCGACCTTTACCTGCGCCGGTTTTGTCCGTCGCGGGTTAAAAGAGGCCGGTTTCAGCGTGCAGAAGGTAAAAGGTTTTGGCCGCAAACGGGAAATGCTGGTGGGGATGATGGAGCAGGACAACGCCTCCCCGGCCCGCGCCCCCTGGTTTGCCCGCAGCGGCAGTGAGAAACGGGAAACGGCCATTATCGGCGGCGGCGTCGCCAGTGCCCTTCTCGCGCTGGCCCTGATTCAGCGCGGCTGGCAGGTCACCTTGTACTGCGCCGACGACGCCCCGGCCGCGGGAGCGTCCGGCAATCGACAGGGGGCGCTTTACCCGCTACTTAGCGCTCACGACCCGGCCCTGAGCCGCTTTTTCCCGGCGGCCTTTACTTTCGCCCGTCGTTTCTACGATGCCCTGCCGGTTGGCTTTGATCATGACTGGTGCGGCGTAACCCAGCTCGGCTGGGATGAAAAAAGTCAGCAAAAAATCGACCAGATGCTTTCACTGGGGCTGCCGGCTCCCCTCGCCGCAGCGGTGAATGCGGAGCAGGTGCAGGAAACAACCGAGGTGGAAACCGGCTGCGGTGGCATTCAGTACCCGCTCGGCGGCTGGCTCTGCCCGGCAGAACTCACCGCAGGCGCTATCGCCCTCGCCTGCCAGCGCGGTTTACAGGTGCACTACGCCCGCACCGCAGCATCATTAACGCGTGAAGAGGCACAGTGGACGATTACCTTTAGCGACGGCCAGCGCGAGCAGCATCACGCGGTAGTGCTGGCCAACGGTGAAAATATCAGTGGGTTCAGTCAGACAGAGGCCCTACCGGTCTATCCGGTGAGTGGCCAGGTCAGCCATATCCCGGCGGCGCCTCGGCTCAGCCAGCTGCGCCAGGTACTCTGTTATGACGGCTACCTCACGCCACAGAATCCCTCCAACGGCCAGCACTGTATTGGCGCCAGTTATCATCGCGGCGAGACCGAGGCTCGCTATCGCGAAGAAGATCAGCAGCATAATCGTCAGCGCTTGCTGGACTGCTTCCCCGATGCTGAGTGGGCTAAAGAGGTGGATGTCAGCGGCAAGCAGGCCCGTAACGGGGTGCGCTGCGCCTCGCGCGATCATCTGCCGATGATCGGTAACGCGGCAGATTACGACGCCACGCTGGCGCGCTATGCCGATCTGGCAGGCAATAAAGAGAACGCCGACTCTGCGCCGGTGTGGCCCGATCTCTATCTGCTGGGTGCGCTGGGTTCGCGTGGCCTCTGCTCCGCGCCGCTGGCGGCAGAGGTGCTGGCATCGCAAATGAGTAATGAGCCTATTCCGCTGGATGCGACGACCCTGGCGGGATTGAATCCGAACCGGCTATGGGTGAGAAAATTGCTGAAAGGAAAGCAGGTAAAATAGGGGTACTTCCCTCTCCCGCGGGAGAGGGAGGGAAATGCTTAGTGCTTGCTGGCCTGCTGGAACAGGTTGTCCCACATGCCCACCACCAGAGACTGGTCGCGCGGGTTGAGTTCACCGGCCTGAATCGCTTTTTCAAGGCTGCGGCTCACCCCCTGGTGCACGGCCTGCGGAGAGTGATCGTCACCCGCTTCCAGCTCGGCAATCGCCAGCGTCAGGTGCCCACGCAGATAACCGCTGGCAAACAGTTCATCGTCACTGGCGTGCTCTACCATGTCATCAATTAACGCCAGGATGCGTGATTCAAATTCTGCGATCATCTTCTTTCCTCAATTAAGATCTTCCGGCCACGGGAACTGCTCCGCCGTTATGGCCGGTGTGTGATAATAGTTTTGCAGCGCCTGGATAAAGCGCGCCGGGCGTTCCGGTATTCCCTTATCCAGGTACGTCATGACCTGCGCATGCACGCGACGTTGAAACGCGATACGATCCGGTTCGCACTCGCCTTCCAGATTGTCGCAGCTGACGTTAAAGGGAAAACCCGCCGCGACGCAGAACAACCATTCGAGGGACTGCGGTTTCACTTCCACATCCTCAAATTGCCCCTGCGTCGCGGCGTCGCGACCGTCCGGGCAGTACCAGTAGCCGAAATCGACCTGCTCGCGGCGGGCTTTTCCGGCAATGCACCAGTGTGAGATCTCGTGCATGGCGCTGGCATAAAATCCGTGGGCAAAGACGATCCGGTTGTACGACACTTCCGCATCTGCAGGAAGATAGATCGGTTCGTCGTCGCCTTTAATCAGACGGGTATTAAAATCATCGGCAAAGCAGCCGTCGAAAATGGCGATCAGCTGTTCATATTTATGCGTACTGTTCATTAGTTCATCCCCAACCAGCTGAGGATCTCCTGTCCGTGGCTGTCATAAAGTAGTTTTGCACTCATCACCGCCGAGACGATCACGATCATCGGACGAATGAGCTGTTGCCCTTTGCTGAGCACCAGGCGCGACCCCATTCGCGCTCCAAGAAATTGTCCTGCCATCATGACAAAACCGGTTGCCCAGATCACCTTACCGCCGATGATAAACAGCAGCAGGCCGCCCAGATTCGAGGTGGCGTTGAGCATTTTGGCATGGGCGGTGGATTTAGCGAGGTTAAAACCGGCCAGGGTGACAAAGGCCAGCGCGTAGAACGACCCGGCCCCCGGCCCGAAAAAGCCATCGTAGAATCCCACGCAACCCCCGGCGATGAGGGCAAACGGCAGACCGTGCAGTCGGCGCTGGCGGTCCTCTTCGCCCAGTTTTGGCATAAGCAGGAAGTAGAGACCAATACAGATGACTAGCAGCGGCAGGATTTGACGTAAGATGTCGGACTGAACGTGCTGCACCAGCAGCGCCCCGCTCGTTGAGCCGATAAAGGTCATCAAAATATTGAGTTTCTGATCGGCAATGCTGACCACTTTGCGGCGTACAAAATAGAGCGTGGCGGAGACGGATCCCCCGCAGGCCTGCAGCTTATTGGTCGCCAGCGCTTGCGCCGGGCTCATCCCTACCGCTAACAGCGCAGGGACAGTTAACAACCCGCCGCCGCCCGCCAGGGCATCGATAAAGCCCGCCAGCATAGCGACAAAAAAAAGTGCCAGCAGCAGCAGCGGTGACACCATAAATAACTCAACGAAATTATCCATTACAGTACATGCTCGTCCAGTAGCGCCTGACAGGAAGGGGGCAGCGGAGGCGGTGTCTTCTTCTCAGGTTTAGTGGTACCCGGTTTTGGCGGTTCAAACCAGCTTTGTAACTCCATGCCACAGCCGTCGCCATCCGGAGGCAAAGGCTGATCTTCACACTCCAGGCTGTTTGCCGGGCAGCGCAGCCGGACGTGCATATGCGCGCGATGCTGGAACCACGGCCGCACTTTGCGCAGCCAGTCGCGATCGGTGCCGGCATCCTGGCAAAGACGCTGTTTAATGGCCGGGTTAACAAAGATGCGCGTCACGTCGTTGTCTTTTGCCGCAAGCTTGATCAGGCTAAATACCTCTGGAGTCCAGAGCGACGGCACCACGTTTTTGCCGTCACGCGCCACCAAATCCAGCGCCTGGGGCTTTAATAATTGCGAAGACGTCCAGCGTGTTTTAGGGAGTTGCAGGAAGATATCGACATCCAGCCCGGTCTGGTGGCTGGCGTGGCCGCCATTGAAGCGCCCGCCCGCTGGCATCCCCATATCGCCTATCAGCATCGTTCCCAGCCCGAGAGTGTTAACCTGAGTACCCAGACGTTCGATAAACGAGACCAGATCCGGATGGCCGAAGTAACGCCGCTGATCGGTGCGCATGACTTGATACGTGCTGGATTGCAACGGCAGCGCTTGCGCGCCGACGATACAGCCATTCGAGAAGGCGCCAATAGACTGCGCGCTTCCCGCCACCGGATGGGTAATCTTCTGCCACGGCGTCGCTGCCAGGCTGGCTCCGCTGGCAACCAGCGCCAGCAGAGCAATTGCGGTTTTTTTCATGTTTACCAGCGTGGAATGGTGGTCGTCACATCCGCATTCTGCGCGCGCTGGCGCAGGAAGTGATCCATCAGCACGATGGCCAGCATCGCTTCTGCGATCGGCACCGCGCGGATCCCCACACAAGGATCGTGACGCCCTTTGGTGATCATCTCAACTTCTTCGCCAGAGCGGTTAATCGTGTGACCCGGCACGGTGATGCTGGAGGTCGGTTTCAGCGCAATATTGGCCACAATGTGCTGACCGCTGCTGATACCACCCAGAATGCCGCCCGCATGATTGCTCTGGAAGCCCTCTTTGGTAATTTCATCGCGATTCTGGCTACCGCGCAGCGCCACAACGCCGAAACCGTCGCCAATCTCCACCCCTTTCACGGCGTTGATGCTCATCATCGCGTGGGCGATATCAGCATCCAGGCGGTCGAAGACCGGTTCACCCCAGCCCGCAGGAACGCCCTCCGCCACAACCGTGACTTTGGCACCGATGGAGTCGCCCTCTTTTTTCAGGCCACGCATCAGTTCGTCCAGCGCCTCAAGTTTATCGGCATCGGCGCAGAAGAAGGGGTTTTGTTCGACCTGATCCCAGTCTTTGATGGCCAGCGGAATGTCGCCCATCTGGGTCAGGCAGCCGCGGATCACAATGCCAAATTTCTGGGCCAGATATTTCTTGGCAATCGCCCCTGCCGCCACGCGCATCGCTGTCTCACGCGCGGAAGAGCGTCCGCCGCCGCGATAGTCGCGAAAACCGTATTTTTGTTCGTAGGTGTAATCGGCATGGCCCGGACGGAACACATCTTTAATGGCGCCGTAATCCTGCGAGCGCTGGTCAGTGTTTTCAATCAGCAGACCAATGCTGGTGCCGGTTGTGCGGCCTTCGAAAACGCCGGAAAGGATCTTGACGCTGTCCGGCTCGCGACGCTGCGTGGTGTAGCGCGAGGTGCCCGGACGACGGCGGTCGAGGTCGTGCTGTAAATCCGCTTCTGTCAGTTCGATGCCTGGCGGCACGCCATCAACGATACAGCCCAGCGCCAGCCCGTGTGACTCACCGAACGTGGTCACGCGGAATAATTGTCCAATACTGTTTCCTGCCATCACGGCTCCGTTGTCGTTGTTCTGTATTTGAGCGTTGTGAAACGGGCCGAAGCCCGCTGGATTAATCTTTGTAGATGCTGAAGTATTCACGCGCTGCGATCAGCTGCGCTTTGGTCAGCATAAAGACGCCGTCGCCACCGTTGTCAAATTCGAGCCAGGTGAACGGCACATCCGGGTACTGCTCTATCAGATGTACCATGCTGTTGCCCACTTCACAAATCAGAACGCCGTCGTCGGTCAGGTACTCTGGCGCGCAGGCCAGAATGCGGCGGGTCAGTTTCAGGCCGTCGCTACCGGAGGCAAGACCCAGCTCTGGTTCGTGGCGATACTCGTTTGGCAGATCGGACATATCTTCCGCATCGACGTACGGCGGGTTGGTGACAATCAGATCATATTGCAGCTTCGGCAAATCGCGGAACAGATCGGAGCGGATCGGCGTAACGTGATGGATCAGGCCATGCTCTTCGATGTTATGTTCCGTCACCGCCAGCGCGTCGGAAGAGATATCGACCGCATCCACCTCCGCTTCCGGGAAGGCGTAAGCACAGGCAATGGCTATACAGCCGCTACCGGTGCACATATCCAGAATATGTTCAGGCTGATGGTCGATAAGGCCAGAGAACTGATTGTTAATCAGCTCACCAATAGGCGAACGCGGAACCAGCACGCGCTCATCAACGTAGAATTCGTGGCCGCAGAACCAGGCTTTATTGGTGAGGTAGGCTACCGGAATACGCTCGTTCACACGGCGAATGACGCGCTCAACGATACGGTGTTTCTCGCTGGAGGTCAGGCGCGCAGTGCGCATATCTTCCGGGATATCCAGTGGCAGATAGAGCGACGGCAGAACTAACTGCACCGCTTCGTCCCACGGGTTATCAGTACCGTGACCATACCAGATGTTGGCGGCGCTGAAGCGGCTAACCGACCAACGCAACATGTCCTGAATGGTATGCAGCTCATTCACTGCTTCATCGACAAATATTTTATCCACTTTTCCCTCCAGGGCATGCTCGCTAATTTTTCGGCGGCTAGTTTGCCATGAAGACGGCGATAAATCAGCATTGTCAGCAACGGCTGGCGTTTAAAAAATGCGTTTTGCGGGGCGGGGAGTCAGGTACACTGTGGCAAACAGAAGATGAGACGACCAAATGAAAAAGAAAACATCGCTCAGCGAGGAGGATCAAACGCTGTTTCGTCAGCTCATGACCGGCACGCGTAAAATTAAGCAGGACACCTTTGTCCACCGCCCGCAGCGTAAAAAAATCACCGAGCTACCGGTAAAACGCCTGATCTCAGAACAGGCCGATGCCAGCCACTATTTCTCGGATGAATTTCAGCCGCTGCTGAATACGGAAGGGGCGATGAAGTATGTGCGCCCGGATGTGAGCCACTTCGAGCTGAAGAAATTGCGTCGGGGAGATTATTCGCCGGAGTTATTTCTCGATCTGCACGGATTAACCCAGATGCAGGCCAAACAGGAGCTGGGCGCATTGATCGCCGCCTGCCGTCGGGAGCATGTTTTCTGCGCCTGCGTGATGCACGGCCACGGAAAGCATATTCTTAAACAGCAAACCCCGCTCTGGCTTGCCCAGCATCCGCATATTATGGCTTTTCATCAGGCACCCAAAGAGTACGGTGGAGATGCCGCATTACTGGTGCTGATTGAGGTGGAAGAGTGGCAGCCGCCTGAGCTGCCCTGACAGAAAGGCGGGTGCTAAGCGCCCCGCCTTAATGACATTGTCGTCAGATGGCTTTGGCCATCTTTAGATTGCAAGGGCCGATCTGCCAGTTAAATACCCCTTTACCCGACTCATCGAGGGTGACATTCGCTATCCCTGAGGTGCTGAACATCGGCGGCGTTTCGCCCGGGCAGAGTTCAGAAACCAGATAACCAACCAGTGGCAGGTGGGAGATGATCAGCGCCGAGGCGACACCTTCATTGCACAGGGCCTGAAGATAGGCACTGACCAGACCGACATCGCCGCCCGGAGTAAGCTCAGGCAGAACATCGACCTCTTTTGGCAGGTTCATACACTCCCCTACCACATCCAGCGTCTGTTCAGCTCGCAGATACGGGCTCACCAGGACACGTTCAATATCCACTTTTTGCCCTTTCAGCCAGGTAGCCATCTGACGGGATTCGTCACAGCCGCAAGGTGTAAGAGGACGGACAGAGTCACTGGCGGCTTCAAGAGCCGCGTCGCCGTGACGCATGATAAAAACTTGCATATTGCACCGCTTTTGTTGACCAGGATCATCGGCGTTCACAACCTGCAAAAATTGCAGGGTAGCAAACCCAATGGCCGGGCATTGTGCCTGATCCCATCGTTGAATGAAACGCCGTTTTTTACCTCATCGGCGTAATTATAGTCAATGCCCGTTTACAATTTGGACAGAGACCCTTCATTCAACGAAGGATTTACTCTTCTTTGACCTTAACTTACAAGATCAGTTTCTTTTGCTGGCCAGAATTTCAGCCCCTGCGCGGCTATCTGCAATAGTGCGTCGCACGGTGCGAACCGTGGGCCATATTGCGCAGCCAGACGCTGCAACGTTGCAACCACTTCACCCGCTCCCAGCGTATCCATATACCTGAACGGGCCACCCAGGAAAGGTGGAAAACCGATACCAAACACCGCACCGATATCGCCATCCCGGGCGTTTTTGATCACACCCTCGTCAAAGCAGCGTGCCGCTTCGTTAAGCATCATCATTACGCAGCGTTCTACGCACTGCGCTGCGGAGAGTTTGCTCTGCCCCTGTGACCTAATAAGCCCATAAATCGCTGGGTCAACTTGCTTCTTGCTTTTACGCCCTTTTGCAGCGTAAAGATAGAAACCACGGCCATTTTTTCTGCCTTTGCGATCGTCATTCAAAATCGCTGCAACGATGTTTGCAGGGGCAGCAAATCGTTCACCGTAAGCACTTTCCAGTACAGGAATAATTTTAGTTCCGGTATCAATTCCTACCTCATCCAAAAGTTGGATTGGGCCGACGGGGAAACCAAATTTCACCAGTGCGTCGTCGATATGCTCGACCTTTTCCCCTTCGGTGAGTAGACGCATCGCCTCATTAATATAGGGAGCAAGAATACGGTTCACATAGAAACCGGCTTTATCCGCCACCACGATCGGCGTTTTTCCCTGCTTTTTCGCCAGACTGACGATAGTTGCCACGGTTTGCGGACTGGTCGCAGCGTGTGGAATCACCTCCACCAGCGGCATTTTTTCAACCGGACTAAAGAAATGGAGCCCAATCACTTGCTCCGGCCGCGCAGCAAGGGCGGCAATATCACTAATCGGCAGCGAAGAGGTATTTGACGCAAAAATCGTGTGCGGCGCGCAGTGCGCTTCAACTTCTGCCACCATCTGCTGTTTAAGAGCCAGATCTTCAAACACCGCCTCGATCACCACATCCCGGTGATGAAATCCGCTGTAGTCCGTGGTACCGGAGATCATTCCCAGGGTTTTATCGCGCTCGCTGGCTTTGATATGGCGCCGTTTGACCTTGTTATCAAGCTGCTGCCAACTGTGCTGCAGCGCATGATTTATCCCTTTTGGATTGATGTCTTTAATACGTACTGGCACTCTGGCCTTGCTGGCGCTGACAAAAGCAATTCCCCCTCCCATCAGTCCGCCTCCCAGCACGCCAACTGCATTGAGCGGACCAGGTTGAGCCTCGCTGCCGGGATCTTTTTTCAGATCAGTACTGGCAAAAAAGAGACTGCGTAACGCCTGCGATTCGGGGGTCATCGCCAGTTCACCAAAGGCTTTCGCTTCAGCGGCATAACCGCTGCTGCTGCCCTGAGCAAGACCGGTCTCCACCACCTCGAGAATGCGTTTTGCCGCCGGGTAGTTTCCTTTGGTCTTCTGCTCGGTTTTTTTACCCACCATACTGAAGAGCAAGGTGCGCCCCAGCGGCCCGGCCAGCACACGCTCGCGCACGGGCAGAAGGCGACGGGTCGTACGCCCCTGCAGGGCGCGCTCGACGGCCGCCTCAAGCAGAATGGAGTGCGGTACCACTTCATCCACCAGCCCCGCCTTCAGCGCCTGGCGCGGACGCAGTTGCTTGCCGGTGAGGATCATCTCCAGGGCCGTGCTGACACCCACCAGACGCGGCAGACGCTGCGTGCCGCCAGAGCCGGGAAGCAGGCCGAGCTGAACTTCCGGTAAACCGAGTACCGTTTTGTTGTCGTCAGTGCAGACGCGCCCATGACATGCCAGCGCCAGCTCAAGCCCACCGCCGAGACAGGCGCCGTGGATCGCGGCGATCGCCGGGATCGACAAGGCATGGATCTCGGCCATGATCTGCTGTCCCTGGCGGGCCAGATCTTCGGCAGCCTGTGCGTCAGGCGCACTGGCAATCATGTTGATATCGGCGCCGGCAATAAAGTTGTCGGGTTTTGCAGAAATGAACACCAGGCCGCGCAGCGCTTTGTTTTCACGCACCTGTTTGAGGATGGCACGCACCTGCGCGCCAAATTCGGCTTTCAGGGTATTCATCTTTTCGCCGGGGGCGTCGATGGTCACTACCGCCACGTTATCCAGCCGTACATGTAGGGTAAATGCTGTCATGTTATCCATTATTCCGCCTCCAGAACCATGGCTGCACCCAAACCACCCGCCGCGCAGGCGGTGACGAGGCCAAATCCACCACCGCGACGGCGCAGCTCGTGCAGCGTCTGGGTAATCATGCGCGCCCCGGTTGCCGCGAAGGGATGTCCGTAGGCAATAGATCCACCCAGCACGTTGAATTTGCTCTCATCAACCTCGCCGGTGGCATGAGAGCGGCCCAGTACATCACGGGCGAATCGTTCGCTGGCAAGCAATTGCAGATTCGCCAGCGTCTGGGCGGCAAACGCTTCGTGCATATCAATAAGGGTAAGATCGCCGAGGGTAAGACCCGCTCGCTCCAGCGCCAGTGGCGTGGACCAGGCAGGGCCCAGCAGCATGTCTTGCCAGACATCAATGGCGGTAAAGGCGTAGCTGCGCAGGTAGCCGAGCGGCGTGAGCCCCAGCTCTTTGGCACGAGATTCGGTCATCAGGATCACGGCGGCGGCACCATCGGTGAGCGGCGTGCTGTTTGCGGCCGTTACGGTGCCATGTTTACGGTCAAAAGCCGGGCGCAGTTTGGCATAATCGGCAAGCGTTGATTGACCACGAATGTTGTTGTCTTCACTTAGCGGCTCACGGTATGGCGGGGTGTATGCCGTCATGACCTCCTGAGCCAGCTTTCCCTCCGCCCAGGCTTGCGCTGCGCGCTGATGGGAGCGATGAGCCAGCATATCCTGTTGCTCGCGGGTGATACCGTAGGTTTTTGCCATCTGTTCGGCGGTGTCGCCCATCCGCAGACCCGTGGAGTACTCGGCAACCGCAGGGGGCACCGGAAGCAGATCGCGCAGACGCAGCCGTGAGAAGAGTTTTAAACGTTGCCCCAGGGTCCGGGCTTTGTTGACGTCTACCAGCACCCGGGCCAGCGTTTTACTCACCCCAATGGGGAGCACAGACGAGGAGTCAGCGCCGCCGGCAATACCGGCGCGAATGGTGCCCGCCATCAGGCTTTCGGCAACGTTAGCCACCGCCTGGAAGCTGGTGGCGCAGGCGCGGCTGACGCTGTAAGCATCGGTATGTACGTTCATACCCGTGCCCAGCACAATTTCACGCGCGATGTTTGGCGCTTCCGGCATTTGCACAACCTGGCCAAAGACCAGCTGTTCAATCACCTCGGGAGGTATTTCGCTGCGGGCAAGCATCTCCCCCACGACCATTTTTCCCAGATCGACAGCCGGTATCCCGTGAAACGCCGTTGCCTGGCGGGCAAAGGGGGTTCGTAATCCGCTGACAATGGCAATGCGATCGCCCTGACGGGTGATTAGCGGTAATGCCTGACTCATAACACTCCCCTGTAATGACAAAATTAAGCGCAAAGTGGTCTGACCTGATAACAGTCTTAACCAAATTTTTACATAAGCCAATCAGGAGGAAGAAAAATTGCGAGCGGTAACACAGAGAGGGGGAGAAAACGCCTCTGGAATCAGAGGCGTTGATGCGATTCTTAACGCAGCCCAAGCTGGAAAATCAGCGTTTCAGCTTCACAGGCAAAGACAAAATCGATATCCAGCTGTACGCCACCTTCGACCTCTTTGAAGGTAGGGATGATCTGGCAAGGATCGGACTCCACGCCGCGCGCACGTTCTGTTAATGCGGCAAGGGTCTCTTCAGCCTCGGCACGGGTGTCGAACACACGGCTGTATGAGGCGGTGCAATCGGAGTTGTCCATGATGGTGCCAACATCCATACAGCAGCAAACCGGGGTTTCATCAGCACTGCATTTACTCATAGTCGCTTTCCTCTCTTTTCGCGCAGGGCGCGAGCTAAACACGATGCTGATATTTTACTCCCCGGGGAATCCGCTCTCCAGTCGTTAATGGCGTAAAGCGCGACCCCGGCGCTTTATCCCACTTAAAAATGATCTAAAACAAAAATCACCCATTCGGAGGAGTCCGATGGGCGGCAAAATTGCCAGCCAGATCCCGTTTCGAAAAACATGTTGTGCGAAATTAATAAACATACTTGCAACATTCCATCTGGTCAGACCTATACTCTCGCCACTGGTCTGATTTCTAAGTGTTACCTCAGACCCTACACTTCGCGCTCCTGTTACTCTATGTAACAAAAATTGCATAAAAATAACTCAATGAGGTTATGGTCATGAGCCAGAAAACCCTGTTTAAAAAAACTGCGTTAGCAGTCGCAGTGGCAATCGTCTCCACCTCCGCCTGGTCAGCGGGCTTCCAGCTTAACGAATTCTCTTCCTCGGGCCTTGGCCGTGCCTATTCCGGGGAAGGTGCAATCGCTGACGACGCAGGTAACGTGAGCCGTAACCCGGCTCTGATTACCCTGTTCGACCGTCCGACCTTCTCGATCGGTGCCGTTTATATCGATCCGGATGTTGACGTAAAAGGTAACTCAGCCCTGACGGGCAGTGCCAACCAGGACAATATTGCCCCGGTAGCCTGGGTGCCGAATATGCACTTCGTTATGCCAATCAATGAACAGTTTGGCTGGGGCGCATCCGTAACCTCTAACTATGGTCTGGCAACCGAATTTAATAATAATTATGGTGCCGGGATTTACGGCGGTAAAACCGATCTGACTACCGTTAACCTGAATCTGAGCGGCGCCTATCGTCTGAATAATAGCTGGAGCTTCGGTCTTGGTTTCGATGCCGTTTACGCGAAGGCCAAAATTGAACGCTACGCAGGTTCCCTGGGTCCACTGCTGGCTGGCGGCCTGCAGCAGCAGGGTGTCCCTTCCCAGCTGGTTGACGGTATCAACTCTCCGGACGATCAGATTGCTCACCTGAAAGGGGATGAGTGGGGCTATGGCTGGAACGCCGGTATCCTCTATGAGCTGGATAAAAACAACCGTTGGGGCCTGACCTATCGCTCTGAAGTGAAAATCGACTTCGACGGCGACTACAAGAGTTCTATCAATCCGGCGTTAAGCTCAATCTTCGCCAGCATGGGGATGACTCAGCTGCCAGCGGGCACCGGCGGCAGAACCGTTAACGGCTCCCTGACCCTGAATCTTCCGGAAATGTGGGAAGTTTCGGGTTATAACCGCGTTGCGCCGCAATGGGCGATTCACTACAGCCTGGCATACACCAGTTGGAGTCAGTTCCAGGAGCTGAAGGCGAAAGGCGACAATGGCCAGGTGCTGTTCCAGAAGGACGAAGGCTTTAAAGATGCGTATCGTATCGCGCTGGGTACCACTTATTATTACGATAAAAACTGGACCTTCCGCACCGGTATTGCCTTCGATGACAGCCCGGTTCCGGCTGACAAACGCTCTATCTCCATTCCGGACCAGGATCGTCTGTGGCTGAGTGCCGGTATGACGTATGCCTTCAACGATGATGCCTCTATCGACGTCGGTGCATCTTATATGCACGGCCAGAAAGTGAGCTTCACCGAAGGTGAAGGCGCTGCGGCTTACGACTTTAAATCTGAAGGGAAAGCCTGGCTGTTCGGTACGAACTTTAACTACGCGTTCTGATTTCGCGCAAGCAGTAAAAAAGGTGAGCTTAGCTCACCTTTTTTTTATTCCGCATCAATCTCGGATAGGTTGTTCTCGATCGCCTTGGCGTTCGGGTTCTCTTCCGGCTTCAACTTACCGCCGCTGGCAATAAAGTCGTGATTCTGGAAGTACGCCTCACGTACCAGAATGTACGGATCGGAAGACTGACGCAGCAGCCCATCGGAATCCAGCAGCTGCGCGCGGCTTTCAACACCTTCAAGGGTCCACTTACCGATAGAGAGTGGCCAGGTAAGCCAGGAGAGCACTGGGTAAAGGGTATCGACCATATCACCGCCATCCTCACGCAGCGTAAAGCTGCCATAGAATGGCAAATGGACGTACGGGCCGTAACCCACATCGTAATGCCCAAGCGTACTACCGAAACGGTGCGGCTGTTCACGCTGCAGTTTAGGATTAGCCATCCCCGCCACGTCAATAAAGCCCCCCATCCCCAGCAAGGTATTCAGGAAGAAGCGGGTGAAATGCACCATGCCCTGATAGGGATCGCCCTGCAGGAAATAGTTCGCCATCACGGCAGGCTCTTCAAGGTTGCTGGTGAAGTTGCTCAGACCGTTACGGGCCGGCTGAGGGACGTAATCACGCCAGGCGACCGCCACGGGACGGACGACATAAGGATCCAGCACGTTGTAGTTGAAGCTGTACATAGAGCGGTTAAACCCTTCGAACGGGTCCGAGCGCCCCTGCTGCTCTCCGGAACTGGCACACCCCACTAGCAAAGTCGTGCCCAGCGCAAGCGCCGATAGCCGAAGTTTCATAGGTTTCTCCCTGTTAAGTATGGCCATCGTTGATTGCCATCCGCAACGAAGCGTTTGCGCTCCGTCTGTAAACATGCAGGTGATTGTATCAGCACGTTTATCGATGTCCACGAACACAATTACGGGCAGGAATCATCATCTTTATGATTTCAGAATAGCCTGGCTTAGCATTTTCGATCGCCGCCGATTTTAACTCTGCTTTAAAGAAGATGTATTGGCTTTATAAGCTTTAGAAGAATTTCGGAGCTTCCCCAAGGGATACGGGCAAAAAGTCGCTACGCTTAATAGATAAGAACCCCGTCAGGAGCAGCGAAATGGATGAATTAAAAGAAGAGAAAATTGATGAGCATACCGAAGATTTGGAAGTCGAAAGTGAAGAGAAAAGTCGGGGCAAAAAAATAGAAGTCGACGAGGAGCATCTTCCGTCTCGGGCGATGGCGATTCATGAGCACATTCGCCAGGATGGTGAAAAAGAGATGGAACGCGATGCGATGGCCCTCTTCTGGTCGGCTATCGCCGCGGGGCTATCGATGGGCGCATCTCTGCTGGCGAAAGGGATTTTCCACGTACAGCTTGACGGCGTGCCGGGTGCTTTTCTGCTGGAAAACCTCGGCTACACCTTTGGTTTTATTATCGTCATTATGGCGCGTCAGCAACTCTTTACCGAAAACACCGTCACCGCCGTTCTGCCCGTTATGCAGAGCCCGACATGGAGCAACTTTGGCCTGTTGATGCGGTTGTGGAGCGTGGTACTGCTGGGGAATATCGTCGGGACCGGGATAGCGGCCTGGGCGTTTGAATATATGCCCATTTTTGATGAAGAGACGCGAGATGCTTTTGTCAAAATTGGTATGGACGTGATGAAGAATACTCCGCTGGAGATGTTCTCCAACGCGATTATTTCCGGCTGGATCATCGCCACCATGGTGTGGATGTTTCCCTCTGCCGGCTCGGCGAAAATCGTGGTCATTATACTGATGACCTGGCTAATTGCGCTGGCCGATACGACGCATATCGTGGTTGGCGCCGTTGAAATTCTCTACCTGGTTTTCAACGGGACAATCCCCTGGACGGAATTTTTCTGGCCATTCGCTCTGCCAACCCTGGCGGGAAATATCTGCGGCGGCACCTTTATTTTTGCTCTGCTGAGCCATGCGCAAATCCGTAACGACATGTCAAATAAACGCAAAGCCGAGGCCAAAGCGAAGGAACAGGAGTTGCAGGAAAGCCGGAAAGACGCAAAAAAATCAACCTGAATGGCGACTCTTTAAGCAGTCGGGCGGCCACGCGCTTAACGCAAAGTGTAAATGACGTTATACTCGTGCCGCCTCGTCCCCTTAGTTAAATGGATATAACGAGCCCCTCCTAAGGGCTAGTTGCAGGTTCGATTCCTGCAGGGGACACCATTAAAGCACACCGCTTACGCCTCTCCCACTTACCGAAACTTCTCATTCGCTGATGCAAAGTACAGCGATACGCATAACGACGCGCCGGAGCTTTAGAGAATCGCTCTGTTCGTTGATCGCGTTCGCAAAACAGTTTCGCTCGCTGCTTTTTTAAACGATCCCGACGAAAAGCAAGCTTCTTTTTACCCGTTTTTATCGTATAAAAAGCACACTGCGCAGACCTCTTTGAGATTATCTTTTTCCGTACTATAAGTAGTGTTAGTCACGTACAGTGCAAGGGTGCTACATTACGCCGCCGCCTGGTGTGCTTCAGTCGCGTCGGGGTTAATTTCCGAATTATTCAGATACCACCCATTGGTCTCTGTCTCTAAAAGCATTATGGTGTAACGTGATAATAGCGTTACCAATATCCCCTCCATAAAGGTTGTTTTATCTTGTCGCAAAGCAAATTCAAACGCTCACTTCTGCATCCTCGTTACTGGGTAACGTGGTTTGGTCTGGGTGTTTTGTGGCTGCTCGTGCAGCTCCCCTACCCTGCGATACGTTGGCTTGGCACCCGACTGGGTAGCCTGTCACGACGTTTTCTGAAACGTCGCGAGAAGATTGCACGCAGAAATCTGGAGCTCTGTTTCCCATCGTTATCTGAAAACGAGCGTGAACAGATGATCGCCGAAAATTTTAAAGCCATCGGCATGGCTTTGCTGGAGACCGGCATGGCCTGGTTCTGGCCTGACTGGCGAGTACGTAAATGGTTTGACGTTGAAGGCCTTGAGCATTTGCAGCATGCTCTGGCCAAAAATCGTGGCGTGATGGTCATCGGCGTGCACTTTATGTCGCTGGAACTCGGTGGCCGGGTCATGGGTTTATGCCAGCCGATGATGGCGACCTACCGTCAACATAATAGCCCCCTGATGGAGTGGGTTCAGACCCGCGGGCGTATGCGCTCGAATAAGGCGATGATTAACCGTAATAACCTGCGTGGCCTGGTGAGCGCCCTGAAGAAAGGCGAAGCGGTCTGGTTTGCACCGGATCAGGATTATGGGCGTAAAGGCAGTAACTTTGCCCCCTTCTTTGCGGTGAAGGATGTCGCGACCACTAACGGCACCTTTGTGATTTCTCGCCTGTCAAAAGCGGCCATGCTCACCGTCACCATGATCCGTAAAAAGGATAACTCTGGCTATCGTCTGTTTATCACACCGGTGATGGAAAACTATCCGGAAGATGAGAGTGAAGCCGCCAGCTATATCAATAAGATCATTGAGCGCGAAATCATGCGTGCTCCCGAACAGTATTTATGGGTGCATCGCCGCTTTAAAACCCGCCCTGAAGGCGAAACGTCCCTCTATTTATAATGCTGACGTCAGGTTAGTTTCACTAAGAAACTAACCTTTTCAGACATCTGCATCTTCGCCATTACCGTTTCGTTTTTGACTTCGCTCAAGTGAAATTTATTACCCGGCGAAATTAAACTGTCGCCGTTCCACGACACTCCTAAGTAACGGAAATCATTTAAAAAAATCTCACTTGTCACCCCTGATTTTTAAGCGTACATTAACGCCGTCTGGCAATGGGATGCCATAGAATTCTGAGCTGGTGTTGGGTCTATTACGGGGATAATTCTTATTTCCGCTTTGCCCTGACTTCACCTCTCTATACTCAGTTGGACTCTGTTTTTAAGGCGTGTCAGTGGATGCGCGGAGCGATGAACGTGAAATATTTCTTTATGGGTATGTCGGTGATTGTTTTAGTCTGGGCCGGTACCTTTGCCCTGATGATCTGAGCGAAGAACATGCAGTCAAAAAAGCAGGCGCCGTTGGCGCCTGTTTTTTTTGGGATGGTTAACCCGCCTGTTCCGTCGTATTTTTTGTGGCAGCCGGTAATAGCCCATCGGCGCGGAACATGCCTTTAATGCCCCTCACCGCCTGGCGGATACGGTCGCTGTTTTCGATGAGCGCAAAGCGGACATGGGTGTCACCGTAATCGCCGAAGCCAATACCCGGGGACACACACACTTTGGCGTCCTGCAGCAGCTTTTTAGCAAACTCCAGCGATCCCATCGCCGCGTAGGGTTCAGGGATTTTTGCCCAGACGTACATAGACGCTTTTGGCATCTCAACCATCCAGCCTGCTTCGTGCAGCCCCTTCACCAGTACATCGCGGCGACGTTTATATTGTGCGGCAATGTCGCGTACACACTGCTGATCCCCCTCCAGCGCAGCGATGGCCGCAACCTGTAATGGGGTGAAGGTGCCGTAGTCGTGGTAGCTTTTAATACGCGCGAGCGCATTGACCAGCGTTTTATTACCTACCATAAATCCGATACGCCAGCCGGCCATATTGTAGCTTTTCGACAGCGTAAAGAACTCGACGGCCACGTCGCGAGCACCGGGTACCTGCATGATGGAAGGCGCTTTCCAGCCGTCATAGACGATATCGGCGTAGGCCAGATCATGCACCACCAGCACATCGTAGCGCTTCGCCAGCGCAACGACCTTCTCAAAAAACTCGAGCTCAACGCACTGCGCGGTTGGGTTAGAGGGGAAACCGAGAATCATCATCTTCGGCTTGGGATAGCTTTCGCGAATCGCGCGCTCCAGCTCATTGAAAAAGTCGACGCCTTCTACCAGCGGCACTGAGCGTACCTGCGCGCCGGCGATGACCGCACCGTAAATGTGGATAGGGTAGCTTGGGTTTGGCACCAGCACCGTATCCCCGTGATCCAGCGTTGCCAGCATCAGGTGCGCCAGCCCCTCTTTAGAGCCGATAGTGACGATAGCTTCGCTTTCAGGGTCAATGTCAACGTTATAACGATCCTGATACCAGCGGGAGATAGCGCGGCGCAGGCGAGGAATACCGCGAGAGGTCGAGTAACCGTGCGTATCCGGGCGTTGCGCTACGGTGCACAGTTTTTCAACGATATGGGGCGGGGTCGCACCGTCCGGGTTACCCATACTGAAATCGATAATGTCTTCGCCGCGCCGACGCGCAGCCATTTTCAGCTCAGCAGTGATGTTAAAAACATAAGGGGGGAGACGATCAATACGCGTAAAGCGGCGTTCAGGACTGGAGTCAGCCATAGATTCCTCGATTAACGTGAGCGCCCGGACCGTCCGAGCGACGCTGCCACGTGTGTGGCATGTAGAGAAAATAGCCTGAAAAAAAACAGCTTGTCGAGAGGCTGAGTGAAAAAAGTAGTCCGCCAGAAAACGGGAACAGTGCCAGAGAGAAAACAGGAACTAAAACGACCGCAAGTTCTTGAAACATGCTTTTTTGTTAACATGATGATATCAAACATTTTACCCTCAGGTTTAAACGTCCCTCTCTTTGGCGAAGCAGCCTCCCTTTACGCCCTATCCCCTTTGGATTGCATGGACTTTCCTCATTTGATAATTCTGAGTGATGGCTGGTCATTCGGCGTCAGGTTTTTTATTATGCCTTTTTCCCCGTCTTGCAGGTTTTCTCGTGCACGAAATATTCAATATGCTGCTGGCGGTCTTTGATCGTGCGGCATTGATGCTGATTTGCCTTTTCTTTCTAATCCGCATCCGCCTGTTCCGCGAACTGCTCCATAAGTCGGCGCACTCGCCGAAGGAGTTGCTGGCCGTTACCGCCATCTTTTCGATGTTTGCGCTGTTCAGTACCTGGTCCGGCGTACCGGTAGAGGGGTCGCTGGTCAATGTGCGCATTATTGCGGTGATGTCCGGCGGCATCCTGTTTGGCCCCTGGGTGGGCATTATTACCGGTCTCATCGCCGGGGTGCACCGCTATCTGATTGATATCGGAGGGGTCACGGCGATCCCCTGCTTTATCACCAGCATTATTGCCGGCATCCTGTCGGGATGGATCAACCGCAAAGTCCCGAAAAAACAGCACTGGAAAGTTGGCATCCTGGCAGGGATGGCTTGCGAAACCCTGACCATGATCCTGGTGGTTGTCTGGGCACCTACCATTGCACTGGGCCTGGATATCGTGTCGAAAATCGGTGTGCCGATGATCCTCGGCAGCGTCTGCGTTGGCTTTATTGTGCTGCTGGTACAGAGCGTGGAAGGGGAAAAAGAGGCCAGCGCCGCCCGCCAGGCCAAGCTGGCTCTGGATATTGCCAACAAAACGCTACCGCTGTTTCGCCATATCAACGCCGAATCTCTGCGTCAGGTGTGCGACATCATCCGCCGCGATATTCATGCGGATGCCGTTGCCATTACCAATATTGACCGCGTGCTGGCCTATGTGGGTGTCGGGGAAGATAACTATCGCGACAATGACGACAACGTGAGCCCGACTACGCGTCAGGCCATCAACTACGGCAAGATCATCATCAAAAATAACGATGAGGCCTACCGTACGCCGGAAATTCACTCGATGCTGGTGATCCCCTTATGGGAAAAAGGGGTGGTCACCGGCACGCTGAAAATTTACTACTGCCACGCGCACCAGATCACCTCCTCGCTCCAGGAGATGGCCGTGGGGTTATCGCAAATTATCTCTACACAACTGGAAGTCTCCCGCGCCGAGCAGCTACGTGAAATGGCCAATAAGGCTGAACTGCGTGCGTTACAGAGTAAGATTAACCCTCACTTTCTGTTTAACGCACTGAATGCCATCTCCTCTTCGATCCGCCTTAATCCGGATACGGCGCGCCAGCTGATTTTTAATTTATCCCGCTATTTGCGCTACAACATTGAGCTGAAAGACGATGAGCAGATCGATATCAAAAAAGAGCTGTATCAGATTAAAGATTACATCGCGATTGAGCAGGCTCGCTTCGGCGATAAATTGACGGTGATATACGACATTGATGAAGAGGTAAACTGTGTAATTCCCAGCCTGCTGATCCAGCCGCTGGTGGAAAACGCGATTGTGCATGGCATCCAGCCCTGCAAAGGGAAAGGAGTGGTCACCATCAGTATTGCCGAGTGCGGTAATCGGGTGCGCGTATCGGTGCGGGACACCGGACACGGTATCGATCCGAAGGTGGTTGAGCGGGTTGAAGCGAACGAAATGCCCGGCAACAAAATTGGCCTGCTTAACGTGCATCACCGGGTGAAACTCCTCTACGGAGAGGGGCTACACATCCGCCGCCTTGAACCGGGCACCGAGATCGCGTTTTATGTCCCTAATGAACGCTCAGCCGTTCATGCCCAGACGCTGTTATTACCTTAGTCCGGAGTTAGCATGAAAGTCATCATTGTGGAAGATGAGATACTCGCCCAGCAGGAGCTAAGCTGGCTCATTAAAGCGCATAGTCAGATGGAGATCGTCGGGACCTTTGACGACGGGCTGGACGTTTTAAAATTCCTGCAACATAACCGGGTCGATGCCATTTTTCTCGACATTAACATCCCGTCGCTGGATGGCGTATTGCTGGCACAAAACATCAGCCAGTTTGCCAGCAAGCCCTACATTGTGTTTGTCACGGCCTGGAAGGAGCATGCGGTTGAGGCCTTCGAACTGGAAGCGTTTGACTATATTCTGAAGCCTTACCAGGAGTCGCGTATCGTCAGCATGCTGCAAAAGCTGGAGCAGGCCTGGGCACAACAGCAATCGGGCAGCGGGCAGAGCGTTGCCTCCCCTGCCCCGCGTGAAAATGACACCATCAATCTGATCAAGGACGAACGCATCATCGTGACGCCGATGGACGATATCTACTATGCGGAAGCCCATGAAAAGATGACCTTTGTCTACACGCGGCGCGACTCCTTTGTCATGCCAATGAACATTACCGAGTTTTGTAGCAAGCTGCCGGCCAGTCGCTTTTTCCGCTGCCATCGCTCATTTTGTGTCAATCTGAACAAGATCCGCGAGATTGAGCCCTGGTTTAACAATACCTATATTTTGCGTCTGAAAGATCTCGATTTTCAGGTGCCGGTCAGCCGTAGCAAGGTGAAAGAGTTTCGCCAGCTTATGCACTTGTAGGGGAGATGCCCCGGTGACCTGACAGCCACCGGGAGAGGACGTTACAGTACCTGACCCAGCGTCTGGCGCAGATGGGCGCCCGCCCCCAGCAGACCGGGGTTATCGTGGACGATCAGGAACACAGGGATATCCTGTACGTAAGCTTTGAAGCGACCTTTATCTTCAAAGCCGCCACGGAAGCCGGACGCTTTAAAGAATTCCAGAAAACGCGGTACGATGCCGCCAGCGATGTACACCCCGCCAAAGGTGCCAAGATTCAACGCCAGGTTACCGCCGAAACGCCCCATAATGACGCAGAACAGCGACAGCGCCCGACGGCTATCAATACAGGTATCTTCCAGTGCGCGTTGAGTAACATCTTTCGGCTGCAGATTTTCCGGCAGGCGGCCATCTGATTTGACAATCGCACGGTAGAGATTCACCAGCCCAGGCCCCGAGAGGACGCGCTCTGCCGACACGTGGCCAATCTCTGCTCGCAGCTCTTCAAGGATAATGCCCTCTTCTTCGCTGTTCGGCGCGAAATCGACATGGCCCCCTTCGCCCGGAAGGCTTACCCAGCGCTTATCAACGTGCACCAGGTGCGATACCCCTAAGCCGGTGCCTGCGCCATAAACGGCAATCGGTTTGCCTTCTACCGGCTGCGTGCCGCCGAACTGGATAAGATGCTCTGGCGTTAACATCGGGATCGCCATCGATACCGCGGTGAAGTCGTTAATAATTTCCAGATGCGCAAAACCCAGGTTGTTTTTCATCTCTTCGATGGAAAAGGCCCAGGTGTGGTTGGTCATGGCCACCCAGTCACCCGTGATAGGGCAGGCAATGGCGATACAGCCATCCTCGACGCTGACGTTGTGCTCCGTCAGATAGACGCGCACCACGGCTTCCAGGCTGGGATAATCCAGCCCGGAATAGGTCTTCGCGCGGGAAATCTCCCCGTTACTGACATCGCATAATGCCAGACGCGCATTCGTCCCCCCCACATCACCTACCAAAGCATACTTTGTCATTCTTCTACTGCTCCGCTAAAGTCAAAATAACTCTTTGGCACACTCTAAATTCAAGGCACCGTAACAACAACGGCCTGGGTGAAAGTGCCCCAGGATTATCGATCTACGTCACAGAATAACTTTACCGTTTCAGCACCAATTGCACTATGAGATACAAACTGATTGTGCAAAGTAACGCGTGTCATTTTCTACAAGGAAATCATCATGCTCCATCCGCGAGCCAGAACCATGCTGTTGCTGGCCCCCCCGGCGTTAATTATTGGCGTGGCATCCAGTCTGATCCTGATCGTTATTATGAAGGTCGCTTCCGTTTTACAGGCTTTCCTGTGGAAAACGCTGCCTGCCGCCATGGGCTTGCGCTTTGACTCTCCCGTCTGGACGCTGGTGATGCTGACCCTCACGGGGATTGCCGTCGGTCTGGTGGTGCGCTACAGCCCTGGCCATGCCGGGCCCGATCCGGCCACCGAACCTCTGATCGGTGCACCGGTGAATGGTAGCGCACTGCCAGGGTTAATTATCGCCCTGATTATTGGCCTGGCGGGTGGCGTGAGCCTGGGGCCGGAACACCCGGTGATGGCAGTCAATATTGCGCTGGCCGTGGCCATTGGGGCACGGACTTTCCCACGCGTGGATGCGCTCGACTGGACGATCCTGGCCTCTGCCGGCACCATTGGCGCACTGTTTGGCACCCCTGTCGCTGCCGCGCTAATTTTCTCGCAAACCCTGAGCGGTAATAATGATCTCCCCCTCTGGGATCGTCTTTTTGCCCCGCTGTTAGCGGCTGCTGCCGGCGCGCTTACCACCAGCCTCTTTTATCATCCCCACTTCTCCCTGCCCATTGCGCACTATGGGCAGATGCAGCTCGTCGATCTCTTCAGCGGCGCGGTGGTTGCGGCCATCGCCATTGCTCTGGGCATGGTGGCGGTGTGGTGTCTGCCGCGTCTGCACAGGGTCATGCACCGCCTGAACAACCCGGTGTTGATTCTTGGCGCAGGCGGTTTGCTGCTGGGGATCCTTGGCGCCATCGGCGGACCGATAACCTTATTTAAGGGGCTTGATGAGATGCAGCAGATGGCCTTTAGTCAGGTCTTCAGCGTCAGCGATTATCTGCTGTTTGCCCTGATTAAACTGGCAGCCTTAGTGGTCGCGGCCGCGTGCGGCTTTCGCGGCGGGCGTATCTTCCCGGCCGTGTTTATCGGCGCGGCGCTGGGGCTGATGCTGCACGAACACGTCGAAGCGGTGCCGGCGGCGATTACCGTTTCATGTTCGATTCTGGGGCTGGTGCTGGTGGTGACGCGGGATGCGTGGCTGAGTCTGTTTATGGCTGCGGTGGTGGTGCCGGATCTTAACCTGATGCCGTTACTCTGCATCGTCATGCTGCCCGCCTGGCTGTTGCTGGCGGGCAGACCGATGATGATCGTCGGGCGTAGAGATCGCTAATCAGGCATTATTACGCGCCTCGAGCGCACGGGTGATAGCCCCCAATAATGGCGGAATATCATGCTTCGGTAACATCACCTCAATTAGCGAAAGCCGCTCGCTGTGAGCCACCTTCTCCAGCACCTCGGCGAGTTGTACCGTTTCACTCACTCGCCAGCACTCAGCCTGACAATCCAGGCTGAGCGCCTGGGGAATTTTGGTCCAGTCCCACAGGGCAATATCGTTATAGCGTTGTTCGGGACCGTGAATGGCGCGCTCGACCGTATACCCTTCGTTGTTCAGCACCAGAATCAGAGGATGCTGGTTATCACGCAGCATCGACCCCAGCTCCTGGATGGTCAGCTGCGCGGCGCCATCACCGGTAATGGCAATCACTCTGCGATCCGGACACGCCGTCTGAGCGCCAAAGGCGGCAGCGAGCGTGTAGCCGATCGACCCCCAGATAGGCTGGACAATAAAATTCACCTCGTTCGGCAGGCAGAGATCTATGGCCCCGAACGCAGAGGTCCCCTGGTCGGCCAGAATAATATCCCCGGGGCGAATGAAGGTTTGCAGGGTTTTCCAGAAACTATCCTGCGTCAGACTGCCGTGGTGCATCGCCGTTGAAGGGAGAGGCCGGTTCGGCAGATTTCTGCCATCACTCTGTTCCCGACACAAGCGATGCAGCACCTCAATGGCCTGCGTCATGGGGATGCCGGTAAACCAGGTGTCGCCCACGCGTGACGCGTGCGGCTGCACCTCGATAGTTTGTTGCTGCGTGAGCGTGTGCGTAAAGCCCGCCGTCAGGGTGTCGGTAAAACGTGTCCCTACGCAGATCACGGTGTCTGCGCCTTCGATGGCTTCGCTTACCGCCGCGCTGCTGGCAGAACCGCTGTATGTACCGTAAAAACCCGGTTTACGTTCATCGAATATCCCTTTCCCCATCAGCATAGTGGCATGGGCAATAGGCGTTTCGCAGACCCACTGCTGAAGCTGTTTTTGCAGGCCATAACGCAATACCAGGAAGTCAGCCAGCAGCGCGGTACGTTCGCTCATCGCCAGACGTTGTTCTGCCGCCTGGCGGAAGGCTTCGAGGCGGAAACCGTCGCTCTCATACCGCTCATCGATGAGAGCGTTTACAGGCGGCGTGGCAGGTTTTTTTGCCACATCGGCAGGCAGCATCAGATAGCCGGGACGGCGCTCGCGCAGCATGGCGATCAGCACCCTGTCGATTTCATAGCAGGCGTTTTGTTCGGTGAGTAGCGCCTGCGCCACCGTAATGGATTCACTCATATTGTAAAAATGACGGAACTCGCCGTCACCAAGGGTGTGATGGAGCAACTCCCCCTTTTTCTGCGATGCGCTGCCAGGCGCACCCACAATATGCAGAACCGGTACATGTTCTGCAAAGCTGCCCGCTACGCCGTTAATGGCGCTGAGCTCCCCCACGCCAAAGGTGGTCAGAAGAGCAGCGAAGCCTTTACAACGCGCGTAGCCGTCGGCGGCATAGGCCGCATTCAGCTCATTGGCACAGCCCACCCAACCGATATCGGGGCTGTCGATGACGTGATCAAGAAACTGCAGGTTATAGTCGCCAGGCACGCCAAACAGGTGGTCTACGCCACAATCAGTAAGACGATCCAATAAATAATCAGCGACACAGTAGGGGGTACGCATAGCAGGTGTCCTTATTATGATGACTTCAATTTGAGTATTGAAGAAGCGTGATGGGTGTCCAGAAACACAAACAATGAGGTTATGGAAAGAATGCTTTACAAATTTTCGCGCTGTAATCTGCCGATCTCGTTTATTGTGTAAACGTATACACTCACCTTTATTTCCGGCTCAGAGGACGTACCTATGGTTTATCAGGCGGATAAAAACCGTTACCAGTCAATGACGTATCAGCGATGCGGAAGCAGTGGCCTTAAAATGCCCGCCATCTCGCTTGGCTTATGGCATAACTTTGGTGACACCACCCTGATCGAGAACAGCCGTCAACTATTACAGCGCGCCTTCGATTTGGGCATTACGCACTTTGACCTGGCCAATAACTACGGCCCGCCACCGGGCTCCGCTGAACGTAACTTCGGACGTATTTTGCAGGAAGATTTCCTGCCCTATCGCGATGAGCTAATCATTTCCAGCAAAGCGGGATACACCATGTGGGAGGGTCCCTACGGCGACTGGGGCTCGCGCAAGTACCTTATTGCCAGCCTTGATCAGAGCCTGAAACGCATGGGTCTGGAATATGTGGATATCTTCTACCACCATCGCCCCGATCCCGAAACGCCGCTGCAAGAGACGATGAAAGCGCTTGACCATATTGTCCGCCAGGGGAAAGCCCTGTACGTCGGGCTGTCCAACTACCCGGCCGAACTTGCGCGCCAGGCCATTGAGATTCTGAATGATTTAGGCACCCCCTGCCTTATCCACCAGCCGAAATACTCAATGTTCGAGCGCGCGCCGGAAGCTGGCCTGCTTGAGATGCTGCAAGAAAATGGCGTGGGCTGCATTGCCTTCTCGCCGCTGGCGGGTGGGCAATTAACCGACCGCTATCTGAATGGCATACCGGCCGATTCCCGCGCCGCAAGCGGCAGCCGTTTCCTCAATCCGGATCAGCTCACAGAAGAGAAGCTGAAAAAAGTGCGGATGCTGAATGCGATAGCCGAACGCCGAGGTCAGAAGTTGTCGCAAATGGCACTCGCCTGGGTGCTGAGAAATCGTGCCGTCACCTCAGTGCTGATAGGTGCCAGTAAGACAGCACAGATTGAAGATGCGGTAGGCATGCTGGCGAACCGCCATTTTGCTGCTGAAGAGTTGAGTGAAATCGAAGCGATTCTGGACAGCGCAAAATAGCAGCATTTTTAGCAAATCGTGCTTCGCCTTCTCATTTCGGAGTTACGCGCATTAAACGCGGCTTCACAGCCCCGTAAAATTGCGTTAACAGGCCGGCTTCGGCCCCGATCGTGAAGGAGAATAACAATGTTCAGGTCCCTGATTCTGGCCGCAGTTTTACTGGCTTCAGCACCGCTGGTTGCTAATGCTGGCGAAATCACCCTGTTGCCATCGATTAAATTACAAATTGGCGATCGTGATAATTACGGTAACTACTGGGACGGCGGTGGCTGGCGTGACCGCGGCTACTGGCATCGCCATTATGAATGGCGCGGCAACCACTGGCGTAAACATGATAATGGCTATCATCGTGGCTGGGATAAGCGTAAAGCTTATGAGCGCGGCTACCGTGAAGGCTGGAGAGACCGGGATGATCATCGCGGAGGTCGTGGTCGCGGCCATGGCCATGGTCACGGACATCACCACTAATACGAAAAAGGAGCCTACCGGCTCCTTTTTTATCACTCCATGTTTACAACCCCAGCGCTGTCCCGATAAGCAACCAGAGGTTAAGCGCAACCACTACCACGACGATCGCCCATCCGATTCGCTTCACCATTTTCGAGTTGACGAGCTCACCCATCAGGGATTTGTCACTGGTAAAAATCAGCAAGGGCACCAGCGCCAGCGCAATACCAAAGCTCAGCAGCACCTGGCTCATGACCAGAATCCGCGTCGGATCGAGCCCCATCAGAATCACAATGAATGAAGGCATCATCGTAATGGTACGGCGTACCCACAGTGGAATATGAAAGCGCACAAACCCCTGCATAACAACCTGCCCTGCCAGCGTGCCAACGACCGTAGAGGAGAGTCCGGCAGCCACCAGGCTCAGGCCGAAAATCGTGGCGGCAGCGTGGCTTAACAGCGGTTCAAGGGTCAGATAGGCCTGATCAAGATCGGCAATCCCGGTATGGCCATTAAAATGAAAGGCCGCTGCTGCAGTAGCCATCATGGCCAGGTTAACAAAACCGGCGATGGTCATTGCGAGCGCCACATCCCATTTCGTTGCGGAATACTGCTCCTTTGGCGATCCCTGATGCAGATGCTGGGTTAAAGAAGAGTGCAAATAAATGACGTGCGGCATAATGGTCGCCCCCAGAACCCCGGCGGCGAGGAATACCGCTTCCGATGTCGGCAGGCTCGGAATGGCCATCCCCTTCGTTAACTGCACAAAGTCCGGCTGCGAGAAGACCAGCTCGACAATGTAGGCCGCCGCCACAAATAGCAGCAGGCCGCCAATGACCAGCTCAAGTGGTTTTTGCCCACGTCGCTGAAGCATCAAAATCAGGAAAGTGGCGATACCCGTTAAGACCGCGCCCTGCAACAGGGAAATCCCAAGAATCAACTTAAAGCCGATGGCCGCGCCAATGAATTCTGCCAGGTCAGTGGCCATGGCGATGATTTCTGCCTGCACCCAATAAAACCAGACCAGCGGACGCGGGTAGTGGTCGCGGATCTGCTCCGCCAGATTTTTCCCGGTTGCGATACCCAGTTTGGCCGACAGCACCTGAATCAACATTGCCATCAGGTTCGCCCAGACCACCACCCACAGCAATTTATAACCGAAGCTGGCGCCGGCCTGAATATTGGTCGCAAAGTTACCCGGATCGATATAACCAATCGCAGCGATGAACGCAGGTCCCATTAATGCGAAACGCATCTTGCGTGCTGCGCGGCCGCTGCTACTCTCAACGCGACTGTTCGTCATCTCTGCCTCTAAAATATAGCCTTTGCTATGTTTAATGCTATCAAAATGCGAATGATTATCAAGTTCATTTGCGATGGTTGTATTGATGACTGTGATAGCTAAGAACAATGATCAGGCTGGAAAATAAAAATAGACGTAGCGCAGATTGAATGCGCCCATATTTGTGAAGCGTAGCACACGAACTTAACTTTTAACTCATTTACATAACATAACAAAATTGTATGGTGTGTCACTATTTTTGAGTCTCGTCACAGGACGTGACTATAGTGTGGCTTTGATCTCGTTTTCTTTACTGTTGTTACATAGAATGTGCACGGAAATTAAACCTGCCTCATATTTGGAGCAAATATGGACCGCGTCCTTCATTTTGTCCTGGCACTCGTTGTCGTTACAGCGCTTGCGTTGCTGGTCAGCCATGACCGCAAAAAAATCCGCATTCGCTATGTTGTACAGTTACTCGTTATTGAAGTTTTACTCGCCTGGTTCTTCCTGAACTCCGACGTGGGTCTTGGCTTCGTAAAAGGCTTCTCCGAAATGTTTGAAAAACTGCTCGGATTCGCAAATGAAGGGACCAACTTCGTATTCGGTAAAATGAATGATGAAGGTCTGGCATTCTTCTTCCTGAAAGTTCTGTGCCCTATCGTCTTCATCTCTGCGCTGATCGGTATTCTGCAGCACATTCGCATTCTGCCCATTGTGATCCGCGCTATCGGTACAGTACTGTCCAAAGTCAATGGCATGGGCAAACTGGAATCTTTCAACGCCGTCAGCTCGCTGATCCTGGGTCAGTCTGAGAACTTTATCGCCTATAAAGATATCCTCGGCAAGATGTCCCGTAACCGCATGTACACCATGGCGGCAACCGCAATGTCGACTGTATCCATGTCTATCGTGGGCGCATATATGACAATGCTGGAACCGAAATTCGTGGTTGCGGCGCTGGTTCTGAACATGTTCAGCACCTTCATTGTTCTGTCACTGATCAACCCGTACCGCGTGGATGAGAGTGAAGAGAACCTGCAGATGGCAAATCTGCACGAAGGTCAGAGCTTCTTCGAAATGCTGGGTGAATACATCCTGGCTGGTTTTAAAGTTGCGATTATCGTTGCTGCGATGCTGATCGGCTTCATTGCCCTGATCTCCGCACTGAATGCCCTGTTTGCTGCGGTACTGGGCATCTCCTTCCAGGGGATTCTGGGTTATATCTTCTACCCGGTTGCATGGGTGATGGGTGTTCCGGCAAGCGAAGCGCTTCAGGTTGGCAGTATTATGGCCACCAAACTGGTCTCTAACGAATTCGTTGCCATGATGGACCTGCAAAAGATCGCGGGCACCCTGTCGCCGCGCGCGGAAGGCATCCTGTCTGTATTCCTGGTCTCCTTCGCTAACTTCTCTTCTATCGGCATTATCGCGGGCGCGATTAAAGGCCTGAACGAAGAGCAGGGTAACGTGGTTTCTCGCTTCGGTCTGAAGCTGGTGTACGGTTCTACGCTGGTTAGCGTCCTGTCTGCTTCTATCGCAGCACTGGTTCTGTAATACGACGCTGTAAAAGCAACCGGGAGCAAATGCTCCCGGTTTTTTTATCCCTGTAATTCCGCTAAAGGCATCGGTTTGCCTATCAAATAGCCCTGAAGATAGTCCACACCGAAACGCAGCAGCATGTCGCGCTGCTCAGGCGTTTCCACATATTCAGCTACCACAGAAAGCGCTTTCGTTTTTGCCAGATTGCAAATAGATTGCACAATCATGGCATCCATATTGTCGGTACAGATATCTTTCACAAAACAGCCATCGATCTTAATGATGTCTGCCTCCAGGCGCTTAAGACGCTCATAGTTGGCGTAACCTGACCCAAAGTCATCAATCGCAATGCGGAAACCGTAGTCCCTGAGCTGCTGGATATTTTTGATGCTGCTTCCGGAGTTCGAAAAAGCCTGCTCTTCGGTTATCTCGATGACGACGGTCTGCGGGGCCACCCCGTAACGCTCAAAGAGGCCGATGATCTCTGCAGCCACCTCTTGCTGCATCAGCGTCATCGGCAGCAGATTGACGGAAAACCGTGTCCCGGCATCCGTCACGGGGTGCTGGCGTAGCCAAATGAGCAGATTCTCAACGACGTTAAGATCAAAGCGATGGCTCAGGTTAAATTGGGCAATCAGCGGAATGAAGCGATCGGGGGTGATAATCTCACCTTCACTCTCCAGACGTGAGAGAATTTCATAGTAACCTTTCCCCTCAGCATCCCGTATCGCCTGGGCGTAAAGATGTAAGCCCCCCTCTTCAAGAGCGCGTTTAATGCGGCCCAGCAGCAATACCCTGTCGGTGGTTTGGCCGGAGGCATCTTCAATCCTGTTGGTGAGCGCCAGCACATTATGCGCGGCACAGGATTGCTCAGCCAGCCAGCTCAGTTGCCCCAGCGTATGATGCAGATGTTCACCATTCTCAACCTCTCCCCACGAGGCGCCAAATTCAATATCCAGCCCGGTGTTGTTCCAGACAATTTTACGGCTGTTGAGTCGGTCGACCATATGCTGCAGTCGCTCGGCCGTCCCCGGCCCCAGCAACGCCAGTACCAGCTCACTTCCGGGTAGCTGGAATAGCGTCTCGTCCTTTTGCAGTAACGGCTGTAACGATGCGGTGATCCTGCGTTTGCAATGAACCCGCATAAGAATGCCGTAATGGCGACTTAGAAACTCGAGATTATCCATGCGCAGGCAACAAAGTTTCGCGCCAGGGTGGATTTGTAGAAAGTCTTCCAGTGCGCGAATGTTAGGTAAACCGGTAAGCGGATCGGTGAGCGCCCTCTCCTGCCAGCCCTGCTTAAGCCATTCACTTCGCTGGTAGATCTTCGACATATAGAGTAAACAGATCGCAAAAGAGATCAGTACAGAAAGGATGAAGGAGAGAGAATGGCCCGACTCGACCCCTGTAAGAAAGTTGTAATTGTAGGTTAACAGCAGAAGCGCGGTTGCAGCCCAGAACAGCGAGATAAGCGCATAGCTCAGGCGACTAATACCTAACGTAAAGAGGATAAAAATAATCGGCATTAAATATCCCGCAATGATGGGTGACTCTACGGGAGCACATAAAATGGCGATAATGAGAATTAAAAGCAGTAACCAAATGACGATATATAACGATTTTTTGTGAAAAAAGACGGGCTTCACGCTCTGTAGCCAGAACGTTCTGGCGTAGCGGGGATTAATTATCATTCTTAACGGATAATAGAACATCATGGTAAAAATTAACGCTGCACAAATCAGGCTCTGAATATCCACAACGTTATATATTGCCGTTCCCTCGCCGAAAAATGTCGATATTGTTACCGGGAAAAGAAATAGATAACCAGCAAGATACATCGATAATTTGATACCTATCGGCACCATAAAACCGAGCCAGAAAATACGTAACCCGACATATTTGTTGGGCACGCGGTAGCGCCAGCGCTTGCCTAGCATGAGACGCATCATGCCACAGACGGCAAACACCGAAAAAGTCTGACAAAACAATAATACAGCATGTTGTAGCGGTGCTAAACTTACGCTTAATATGTTAGTAGCAATAAAACTTAAAAGAACAGGAATAATCGCCCGACGACCAAATAACAGTATAACCGCCAGCATAACGCTTAACGGTAGCCATGCTAAATAGACATCATGCCCATTTACCATAGCGCGCGGAGAAAGATATCGGGAAAAGGGCACAGTAATCAGACATAGCGTCAGCGCTGTTATAAATATCTTTACATTATTGTAAGCTTTTCTGTTCATTAAATTAAATAATCTATTAACCGTTTGCCTCATTGACCGGATGGATAATAGGTTTATTAATTGCGCGAATCAAGTTCAAGTCTATTTAGAGACCTGTTTATTGATATAGATTGAGTCAAGGTATAGAAAGCATTATTTCTGGCAACAAAAAGTGCGAATAGATGTTACATAGGCATAAAAAAACCCCCGTCTTTCGACGAGGGTCTAAATTTTGGTGGAGCTAAGCGGGATCGAACCGCTGACCTCCTGCATGCCATGCAGGCGCTCTCCCAGCTGAGCTATAGCCCCAACGCGTTGCTTATACGAACCTCACTCTGTTGGGTTCAGAGTTTGGTGGAGCTAAGCGGGATCGAACCGCTGACCTCCTGCATGCCATGCAGGCGCTCTCCCAGCTGAGCTATAGCCCCATACGTAAAGCTTGTCGTGTTGACGGGCGGCATCATATGAATTCCGCTGCGGAGTGTCAACGGCAAATTCAGCCGTCAGTGATTGATCGCCGAAAAATCAGGCAAATGAACCACATTGCGAGGAGACTCGCAGCCTGTAGTTATACTTGTCACGTTTTGACGTTAAATGATGCTATAAGATGAAACCTCAATTAACCCTGGTAATTCTCTGGAAATGGCATGATCAAGGAAAGAATGACGCCGGAGGAGTTGGCCCGACTCACTGGCTACAGTCGACAAACCATCAATAAATGGGTGCGCAAAGAGGGCTGGGCAACGTCGCCAAAGCCTGGCGTACAGGGTGGAAAAGCACGCCTGGTGCATGTGAACGATAAAGTTCGCGATTTTATCCGCAGCGCACGCAGGGCACCCGACGCCGCGACCTTACCAGAAATAGCCGGAGACAACTCGCTCTCTGCCCTGCTCCTGACGCTGGCAAATGAGATGACACCAAAAGAGCAGAAACAGCTCTCCTCTTTATTACTCCGGGAAGGGATCTCGGGATTGTTACAACGCTTAGGGATACGTGATTAAACGCTTATGAAAAGCTTACGCAGCAAAATGACCACCGAGGAGCTGGCGGATAGTCTGGGTGTTGCCAGGCAGACCGTGAATCGCTGGATACGTAAAAACGGCTGGAAAACAGAAGGGATTAACGGGGTCAAAGGTGGACGCGCTCGCCTGGTCTATATTGATGCTCAGGTGCGTAAACACATCATGAATATTCCGGCGATCCGTAAACGTCAAGCGCTCTACCAACTGGCGGAAAGTATCCCTCCATATGGTGATAACAGACCCACTGCTGTTTTACGGCAAATTACCGATGCGCTAGAGAAGATGACGGCAGATGAGCAAGAACGTCTGGCATTGCTGTTGGCACGGGAAGGGATAAAAGGTTTTCTCACCCGCCTCAATCTGCAGGCAAGCGGGACATAAAAAAAACGGCAGGCTTGACCCTGCCGTTTTTACATCCTGACGAGATTACTGCTGGCTTTCGCGCTCGGCGATATAGCCCAGCGCTTTATTGATACGCGCCACGCTGCGTGATTTGCCAATTGCGTGTACGGTAACGTCCAGCGCCGGAGACTGACCCGCACCGGTAACGGCTACGCGCAGCGGCATGCCCACTTTACCCATCCCCACTTCCAGTTCATCGGCAGTCGCCTGAATGGCATTATGCACAGCTTCAGCGCTCCAGTCGGTAAGGGCAGCCAGTTTATCGCGAACCACTTCCAGAGGCTGACGCGCAACCGGACGCAGGTGTTTCTTCGCCGCATCTGCATCAAACTGCTCGAAATCTTCATAGAAATAGCGGCAGCTTTCGGCAATTTCTTTCAGCGTTTTGCAGCGCTCGCCGAGCAGTTTCACCAGCTCAGCCAGCTGCGGGCCATTGCGGGTGTCGATGTTAGCCTGCTCAATATGCCATTGCAGATAGGTTGCAACGTATTCTGGCTGCATCGTATTGATGTAGTGATGGTTCAGCCACAGCAGCTTATCAGTATTGAATGCACTGGCCGATTTGCTCACCGCGCCCAAAGAGAAAAGCTTAATCATCTCTTCACGGCTGAAAATTTCCTGATCGCCATTAGACCAGCCCAGACGCACCAGATAGTTCAGCAGGGCTTCCGGCAGATAACCATCGTCGCGGTACTGCATCACGCTAACGGCACCATGACGTTTCGACAGTTTTTTGCCGTCGTCACCGTTGATCATGGAGACATGCGCATAGACCGGTACCGGTGCGTTCAGCGCCTTGAGGATGTTGATCTGACGTGGCGTGTTATTGATATGATCTTCACCACGGATCACGTGGGTAATCTCCATATCCCAGTCATCAACGACTACGCAGAAATTATAGGTTGGTGAGCCATCGGTACGACGGATGATCAGGTCATCAAGCTCCAGGTTACTGAACTCAATCGGACCACGGATCTGATCGTCGAAGATCACCGAGCCCTCTTCCGGGTTGGCGAAACGCACTACGCAAGGTTCATCATCTGCGTGGTGCTCATGACCGTGGCGGCAGCGGCCGTCGTAACGCGGCTTTTCATTATTTGCCATCTGCGACTCACGCAGCGCCTCAAGACGCTCTTTAGAGCAGTAGCATTTGTAGGCGGTGCCCGCTTCCAGCATCTCATCGATAACGGCGTTATAGCGGTCAAAACGTTTGGTCTGGAAGTAAGGGCCTTCATCCCACTCCAGATTCAGCCAGTTCATGCCATCCATGATGGCTTCAATTGCTTCCGGCGTAGAACGCTCAAGGTCGGTATCTTCGATACGCAGAACGAAATCACCGCCGTTGTGACGCGCAAAAAGCCAGGAATAGAGAGCAGTACGCGCACCGCCGACGTGCAGATAGCCGGTAGGGCTTGGCGCGAAGCGAGTTTTGATTTTCATGAAGTGGCCTTACAGTAATAAAGATGCCGACAACCGGCATATCCTGGAAATGAGAGTGGGCAATATTCTATCACTCCAGCCTGAATCCTCAATCTTGTTGCAGCCGGAACCGCCACCTTTGCCATTTTTGTATAGAAATCATGCTGCCTGGCGCGTTTTGCGATCGTTTTGCCTAATTTTACGACGAACAAACAAAATCTTTAGAAAAGGCGTTGACTCATTTTCAACTCTCCCTATAATGCGACTCCACACAGCGGGGGTGATTAGCTCAGTTGGTAGAGCATCTCCTTTACACGGAGGGGGTCGGCGGTTCGAGCCCGTCATCACCCACCATCTACTTCGATGGCTCGCAGTGTAGATAAGAATTGAGATTGGGCGATTAGCTCAGTTGGTAGAGCATCTCCTTTACACGGAGGGGGTCGGCGGTTCGAGCCCGTCATCGCCCACCATTCTCACCTTATCGCAGCAGTTCCGAAATGGGCGATTAGCTCAGTTGGTAGAGCATCTCCTTTACACGGAGGGGGTCGGCGGTTCGAGCCCGTCATCGCCCACCATTTCGGGTCGTTAGCTCAGTTGGTAGAGCAGTTGACTTTTAATCAATTGGTCGCAGGTTCGAATCCTGCACGACCCACCAATGTAAAAAAGCGCCCTAAAGGCGCTTTTTTGCTATCTGCGATTTGAAAGATTCGAACCTGCAGCAGGCTCGAGCCGAACGCAGTGAGGCACCGGAGCCGTTTACGGCGACGGCCCGAAGGGCGAGCGAAGCGAGTCATCCTGCACGACCCACCAATGTAAAAAAGCGCCCTAAAGGCGCTTTTTTGCTATCTGAGATTTGAACGCTCTATGCCCTTGCCCACCTCCGGTAACTCCCCTTTCTCTATCGTCTTTATCAATCGCTCAACCGAAGATTTACATGCCAATAACCTTTCGCCTTGTTACCTGTCATTTCTGGCAGGTGATCTCAAGTAGAGGCGAACTTATGCCGATAAAAGGGATTTCCGGCAAGAGATCTTTATATGACTACAATTCAGGCATCAACCCCATCAATACAGACCAGCAGTAACAGTAAAAGCGGCTCAAGCGATAACAGCATTGCTGGGCAAATCAGTCGTATCACGGCCCAAATTTCTGAACTGAGCCAGAAATTTAAGGATATTGCTCTGGGAAGCGGCACTCCCGAAGAAAAAAAGGAGCAACAAGAGATACTGAAAGCGCAGATTGACGGCCTGCAGGCACAACTGCAGATGCTGCTACGTCGTCAGGCTGAAGAGGCAAAACAAAAACAAGAACAGGCGCAAGCTAAAGTGGAAGGCGTAAACAAACCTTCCGATGAGCACGAAATTGATATTTACGTTTAACGCGCCTCAGAGTTAAACAAGGGATCGCGCATACGGGCTTGTGTGAGCTGTTCAGCCTGGATGCGCACCACCTCCCAGATCGCCTGCGCCGCGCCAGAAAGCGAACGATTTTTACGCCGCACCAGCATTAACTTACGCTCGACTGCAGGCGTAAATCGTTTCACCGTGAGCTGGCTCCCCTGCGGTAAAGGCAGAGCCAGAGCCGGGAGAACGCTGATACCAATCCCGGCTTCAACCATCGGGAAGAGCGTCGCAGGATGTCCAATTTCCTGGACTATGGTGGCATTCACCTGCTGGTCCGCAAGGGCGGCATCGATCAGCGGTCGGCTTCCTGAGGCATAGTCCTGCAACACCAGTTTTGCCCCTTCCAGCGCTTGCCACGTCACGCTCGTCTGCGCTGCCAGCGGGCTATCGTTACGACAAAGCAGCAAGAATGGCTCCGAGAGCACGACTTCACACTCAAGGTCGCTTACCGGGCCAGGATCGATAACGATGCCGAAATCTACCTCTCCCTGACGAATACTTTCCAGCACCCACTGTTGGGGCCGATCATGCAGCACAAAATTGATATCGGGGTAACATTGATTACTTTGCGCGATACAGTGTGGAATCAAATGCGCCGAAATGGTCTGACTGGCGGCTACACGTACCGTGCCTGAAAGCTGCTGCCCTACCCTTCCTACATCGCGAAGCGTGCTCGAAAGCTCATCTAACAAACGCGCCAGCCGCGCGGCCAGCTGCTGCCCCGCCTCGGTGAGTATCACCTCACGCGTGGTTCTGTCCAGCAGGCGCACGCCCGTTTGCTGTTCCAGCTCTTTCACGCTATGACTTACAGCAGACTGGCTCAACCCAATTATCTCCCCGGCGCGGCTAAAGCTTTTCGCCTGTGCGACGGTGACAAAAACACGAAGTTGACGCAGGGAGTAATTCATCTGTTTTACTCATGAATAGATGCAATAAATCAATTTTATTTCTCAAACGGATAAAAGCACAATAGCAGCATCTGTTTTCAGGAGTGGTTATGAAAATTTTAAAGATTCTTGATCCATTTACGTTAACGCTGGTGGTCACCGTATTACTCGCCTCTTTCTTCCCGGCGAGGGGCGGTTTTGTCCCCTTCTTTGAAGGGCTGACCACCGCCGCTATCGCGCTGTTGTTCTTTATGCATGGCGCAAAGCTGTCGCGCGAAGCAATTATTGCGGGCGGTAGCCACTGGCGGCTACACCTCTGGGTGATGTGTAGCACTTTCGTTATCTTCCCTGTGCTGGGCGTGCTCTTTGCCTGGTGGGCCCCCGTTAACGTAGATCCGGCGCTCTATAGCGGCTTCCTTTATCTGTGCATTCTGCCTGCCACCGTCCAGTCCGCCATTGCCTTTACCTCACTTGCAGGGGGTAACGTTGCGGCTGCGGTCTGTTCGGCGTCGGCCTCAAGCCTATTGGGGATCTTCGTATCGCCATTGCTGGTAGGGCTGGTCATGAATCTGCACGGCGCAGAAGGCAGCCTCGAGCAGGTGGGTAAAATCATGCTGCAACTGCTGCTGCCATTTGTGCTGGGACATCTTTCCCGCCCCTGGACTGCCGCCTTTGTGGCAAAACACAAGAAGTGGATCTCTAAAACTGACCAGACTTCCATTCTGCTGGTGGTCTACTCCGCCTTTAGTGAAGCGGTAGTCAACGGTATCTGGCATAAAGTGGGCGTGGGTTCGTTGCTGTTTATCGTGGTGGTAAGCCTGGTGCTGCTGGCGATAATTATTGGCATCAACGTGTTTGCCGCCCGCCGCTTCGGCTTCAATAAAGCGGATGAGATCACTATTGTCTTCTGTGGGTCGAAAAAGAGCCTGGCGAACGGTATCCCGATGGCCAATATCCTCTTCCCGACAGCGGCAATAGGGATGATGGTGCTGCCGCTGATGATCTTCCATCAATTGCAGCTGATGCTCTGCGCAGTGCTGGCGCGCCGTTATAAACAGCAGACCGAGAAGTTGCAGGCGCAGGAAGAGACCCGCGCCGCGAAGGCTTAAGGGCGTTTCAGGGGCTGAACCAGCTGGGTCAGCCCCTCTGTTTTGATCAGTAACGTGATAGCCATCAGCTCACCCAGTCGCCCGGCAGGGAATTCATCTTTACGGGCAAACCACAGCAGATACTCTTCCGGCAAATCAATCAGCCTGCGGCCTTGATATTTACCGAATGGCATCTCTGTATTGGCAATCTCAACAAGCTGTTCCTTCTCCACGTTACTCTCCCAGCAGACGCATCATTTCATCTTCGTCGATAACGTCAATGCCAAGCTCCTGCGCTTTCGCCAGTTTTGAGCCTGCCGCTTCGCCGGCGATCACCAGATCGGTTTTCTTTGAGACGCTACCCGCCACTTTCGCCCCCAGTGCCACCAGACGCGCTTTCGCATCATCACGTGAAAGCTGGCTAAGGCTGCCCGTCAATACCACGGTTTTACCCGCAAACGGACTGTCGATCTCCTCGGCATTGACCACCACTGGCGCAGGCCATTGAATGCCCTCTGCCAGCAGGTTGCCAATCACCTCGCGGTTGCTCTCTTCAGCAAAGAAGTTGAAGACGTGTGTCGCAACCACAATACCGACATCCGGCACCTTTTGTAGTTCGTCAATGCTGGCTTTTTCAAGCGCCTCCAGGGTACCGAAGTAGGCCGCCAGCCCGGCTGCCGTCGCTTCACCCACTTCACGGATCCCCAGTGCATAGAGGAAGCGGGCAAAGGTAGTCTGTTTCGCGGCTTCCAGAGCGTTGACCACATTCTGCGCCGATTTAGGTCCCATACGATCAAGGCCCGTCAGCTTACCGGCGGTCAGCCTGAACAGATCGGCTGGGTTATGGACGTACTCTTTCTCGACCAGTTGATCGATAATTTTGTCACCCATGCCGTCCACATCCATGGCGCGGCGGGAGACAAAGTGCTTCAGCGCCTCTTTACGCTGCGCACCGCAGATCAATCCGCCGGTGCAGCGGGTAACGGCCTCACCTTCCACACGCTCCACATCAGAGCCGCACACCGGACAGTGGGAGGGGAAGACGATAGCGCGGGTATCGGCCGGTCGCTCGGACTCCACCACGTTAACGACCTGCGGAATAACGTCCCCTGCGCGCCGTATGACCACTTTGTCGCCAATGCGCAGACCCAGGCGCGCGATTTCATCGGCATTATGTAGCGTGGCGTTGCTCACCAGCACGCCAGCCACCTGGACGGGCTCAAGGCGCGCCACCGGCGTGATTGCGCCGGTACGTCCTACCTGGAACTCGACGTCCCGAACAACGGTCAGCTGTTCCTGTGCCGGGAATTTGAAAGCCACTGCCCAGCGCGGAGCGCGCGCCACAAAGCCAAGCTGCTCCTGTAACGCGAGCGAGTTGACCTTGATCACCACGCCATCAATATCGAAGCCGAGCGTTGGGCGGTCCTCTTCAACCTTGCGGTAGAACGCCAGCACGGCTTCGGGAGAATCGCAAAGCTGCACGCGGTTGCTCACCGGCAGGCCCCACTCTTTAAACTGGAGTAAACGTCCCAGATGGGTATCCGGCAGTTCACCGCCCTCCAGTATTCCCACCCCATAACAGAAGAAAGTAAGTGGTCGCTTCGCGGTGATACGCGGGTCCAGCTGGCGCAATGAACCAGCCGCAGCGTTACGGGGGTTGGCGAAGACTTTTCCACCCGTACGGCGAGCGTCGTCGTTAATTTTTTCAAACCCGGCCTGCGGCAGGAACACTTCTCCGCGCACTTCCAGCCGCGCAGGGATGTTGTCACCGTGCAGCTTCAGCGGAATGGCGCGAATGGTGCGGACGTTTGTGGTGATATCTTCACCGGTAGTGCCATCGCCGCGGGTGGCGGCACGTACCAGCACACCGTTCTCATACAGCAAGCTCACCGCCAGGCCATCGAGCTTAAGCTCACAGCACCAGGTCAGTACATCCACGCTTTTTAAGCGGTCTTGCACGCGTTTATTAAAGGCGAGGAAGCTCTCTTCATCAAAAACGTTATCCAGGGACAGCATCGGCACTTCATGACGTACCTGAGTAAACGCCGTCAGCGGCGTGGCACCCACGCGCTGGGTCGGCGAGTCCGGCGTAATCAGCTCTGGATGCTGCGCTTCGAGATCGCGCAGTTGGCGCAGCAGGCGATCGTACTCCGCGTCCGGGATTTCCGGGGCATCCATCACGTGATACAGGTATTCATGATGGCGAAGCGTGGTTCGCAGTTCAGTGAGTTGTTGTTCGATAGAGTCCATGTCGCACCATCAATGAGAAAAACCCCCGACAGGCGGGGGTTGATAAGGGATGAAACGAACGCCAGGCTTAGGCGTTTGCTTCCTTAACTTCGCGGATACGGTCCTGATACTCACGCAGCTTCTGCGGCGTCATCATGCGACGCTGATCGTCAAGTACCACCCCACCCACTTCATCGGCGATATGCTGAGCGGACTGCAGCATCAGCTTAAAGTTTTGCACTTCATCACCGTAAGAGGGCACCTGCATAAAGATTGTGACGCCGGGCGTAGTGAAATCACCGGTCATTTCAGGGTCAAAGGTCCCCGGATTCACCATATTGGCCAGGCTAAAGAGGGCTGGGCCGCTGCCGTCCGGACTCAGATGACGATGGAAGATATTCATATCGCCAAACTTGAAACCGGCCTGCTGAATACTGTTCAGTAATACATCACCGTTTAACCATGTCCCATGATGCGCAGCGACGTTCATGACGATGACCGTCTCTTTACGCTGCGGTTTTTCTACCACGGGCTCTTCAACCACAACCGGCTCTGGCTCAACCACTGGCGTAGGCTGCTGTACCTGAACAGGCTGCGGCTCTGGCTGCAGTGGCTGTTGCACAGGCTGCGGCTGATGGACAGGCTGCTGTTGCACAGGCTGAGGCTGATGCACAGGCTGCGGTTGATGCACAGGCTGCTGTGCTGCGGGTTGCGGAGCCTCCGGCTGAGTCTGTACAGGCTGCTGCGTCTGATGAACAGGCGCTTCTACCGGTGCCGGCTTAGCGGGGCGCGGCTGAGCAGAGGCATACGGCGGCTGGTACTGGTGCTGCGAAGGACGGGGGGCTTCGTGCTCCCCAAAGCCTGCGCCGGGCGCACTGTGAGTACGATGAACGCGAACTTCACCCACGCCTTCGTCTTCAGATTCCATGTCGTCATCATCGTTTTCATCGTCACGTTGAGACTTCATGCGCTTTAGTGGGCGATCGCGAAACATAGAGGAACGCTCTTTACGGCTGGTCCAGAAACCGTGCACCAGTAAAGCGAGTATGGCGATCGCGCCAACAATGATTAATATCAGACGCAAATCCTGCATCATTATATTCTCTGTTGTTCTAACACCTTGCCACCACGGCAAACATTTACTCACTAAGAGTATTTGCCGATTACGTCAAGTGCAAGTGGATGCAGAGCATTCACCCCATAAAGATGAATTAAATCGTGCTTTTTGCTGTTTTTTCGAACATTTCCGAACTGGTCAACAGCGTGCAACTGGCTAATATAGGCAGGCAATTTCACTGGTTGCGATAAAAGGAGCTCAACCTGGTTATGGTTTCATCAAATTCTACCTCCCCTCGCAGTGGCGTCTGGTACTTTTCACAGGGCTGGAAGCTGGTCTCCCTGCCAGGCATCCGCCGTTTTGTGATCCTGCCACTGGTGATCAATATCTTACTGATGGGGGGCGCATTCTGGTGGCTGTTTCATCAGCTCGATAGCTGGATCCCATCATTGATGAGTCATGTACCCGACTGGCTGCAATGGCTGAGCTATCTGTTATGGCCTATTGCAGTCATTTCCGTGTTACTGGTCTTTGGCTACTTTTTCTCAACCCTGGCGAACTGGATTGCGGCGCCGTTTAACGGTCTGCTGGCCGAACAGCTCGAAGCGCGCCTCACCGGCGCAACGCCGCCCGATACCGGCATCCTGGGCATCATGAAAGATCTGCCGCGCATCATGAAACGCGAGTGGCAAAAGCTCGCCTGGTACCTCCCCCGTGCCGTGGTGCTGCTGATTCTCTATTTTATCCCCGGTATCGGACAAACCGTGGCCCCGGTGCTCTGGTTCTTGTTTAGCGCCTGGATGCTGGCGATTCAATACTGCGACTACCCCTTCGACAACCATAAAGTGCCTTTTAAAGAGATGCGCACGGCCCTTCGTTCGCAAAAGGTTGCCAACATGCAGTTTGGTGCATTGACGAGCCTCTTTACGATGATCCCGCTGCTTAACCTCTTTATTATGCCCGTCGCCGTCTGTGGCGCGACCGCCATGTGGGTGGACTGCTACCGTCCGAAACATGCTTTGTGGAAATAAGGTCAAAAAGGAGTGGCTTATATCACTCCTTATTCCATACTGATCCCCATTATTTCCTTGTAGCATATAGATATGCGAATTCCTTACTTCCCCATACTTATTCAGCAGGTATGCTGGGTCGGTATCCCAATTTCATACAGTTAAGGACAGGCCATGAGTAAGATTTTTGAAGATAACTCGCTGACTATCGGTCATACGCCCCTGGTTCGACTGAACCGTATCGGTAATGGACGCATCCTGGCGAAGGTCGAATCACGTAACCCGAGCTTCAGCGTGAAATGCCGTATCGGTGCCAACATGATTTGGGATGCGGAAAAACGTGGCGTGTTGAAAGCGGGCGTTGAACTGGTTGAACCAACCAGCGGGAACACCGGTATTGCTCTGGCCTACGTCGCCGCGGCGCGTGGTTATAAACTGACGTTAACCATGCCTGAAACCATGAGTATCGAACGCCGCAAGCTGCTGAAAGCGCTGGGGGCGAATCTGGTGCTGACCGAAGGTGCCAAAGGGATGAAAGGTGCCATCCAGAAAGCAGAAGAAATTGTTGCCAGCGATCCGGCTAAATATCTGCTGCTTCAGCAGTTCAGCAACCCGGCAAACCCGGAAATTCACGAGAAAACCACCGGTCCGGAAATCTGGGAAGATACTGACGGCCAGGTCGATGTGTTTATCTCCGGTGTGGGTACCGGCGGTACGCTGACGGGCGTAAGCCGTTATATTAAAGGCACGAAGGGCAAAAAAGATCTGATTACCGTCGCCGTCGAGCCAACAGATTCCCCGGTCATTGCCCAGGCACTGGCAGGTGAAGAGTTAAAACCAGGCCCGCACAAAATTCAGGGCATTGGAGCGGGCTTTATCCCGGGTAACCTGGATTTGAAGCTTATCGATAAAGTGGTGGCCATCAGTAACGACGAAGCGATTTCTACCGCACGCCGCCTGATGGAAGAAGAGGGTATTCTGGCGGGTATCTCCTCTGGTGCCGCCGTGGCCGCTGCGTTAAAATTGCTTGAAGATGAAACCTTTACCAACAAGAATATCGTGGTTATTCTGCCGTCTTCGGGTGAGCGTTATTTAAGTACGGCCCTGTTTGCCGATCTCTTTACTGAGAAAGAACTGCAACAGTAATGCCAGAATGTAAATAACGCGTAAAAAAGCACCCTTATGGGTGCTTTTTTGTGGCCCACGTCAAACTTTTGCCTCTATCGGCATTGCTTCACCCTGTTAGCTCTGGTATTTAAGCTGGCAATTATTTTGATGCGCGAAATTAATCAACGCACGAAATCACGCTGCTGAATCGATTTTATGATTTGGTTCAAGTCTTGCTTCCACGGCATAATGTTTAATGTGACGAAGCGTCAGTTGCAAGACATGCAGGCACCAGGTTACGTCATGCGCTAACGTATACCGCGTACCCTTAAGTCGGTGCTAACAATACAGGCTAAAGTGGAGCCGCCAGGCTAGACTTTAGTTCCACAACACTAAACCTATAAGTTGGGGAAATACAATGTTCCAGCAAGAAGTTACCATTACCGCTCCGAACGGTCTGCACACCCGCCCTGCTGCTCAGTTTGTTAAAGAAGCAAAAGGCTTCACTTCTGAGATCACTGTGACTTCCAACGGCAAAAGCGCCAGCGCAAAAAGCCTGTTTAAACTGCAAACTCTGGGCCTGACTCAGGGTACCGTCGTCACCATCTCCGCTGAAGGCGAAGACGAGCAGAAAGCAGTTGAGCATCTGGTAAAACTGATGGCTGAGCTCGAGTAAGTATCCGGGTTCTTTTCAATATCAGTCACAAGTAAGGTAGGGTTATGATTTCAGGCATTTTAGCATCCCCGGGTATCGCTTTCGGCAACGCACTGCTGCTGAAGGAAGACGAGATCGTCATCGACCGGAAAAAAGTTTCTGCCGACAAGGTTGATCAGGAAGTTGAACGTTTTCTGAGCGGTCGTGCAAAAGCATCTGCGCAGCTGGAAGCGATCAAAACAAAAGCTGGTGAAACTTTTGGCGAAGAAAAAGAAGCCATCTTCGAAGGGCATATCATGCTGCTCGAAGATGAGGAGCTGGAGCAGGAAATCATAGCCCTGATTAAAGATAAGGGCATGACGGCCGACGCGGCTGCGCATGAAGTTATCGAAGGCCAGGCAACCGCCCTGGAAGAACTGGATGATGAGTACCTGAAAGAGCGTGCGGCTGACGTACGTGACATCGGTAAGCGCCTGCTGCGCAACATCCTGGGTCTGGCAATCATCGACCTGAGCTCCATTCAGGACGAAGTTATTCTGGTTGCTGCTGACCTCACCCCGTCTGAAACCGCACAGCTGAACCTGAACAAGGTGCTGGGTTTCATCACCGATGCGGGCGGACGTACCTCCCACACCTCAATTATGGCGCGTTCTCTGGAGCTGCCAGCCATTGTGGGCACCGGTAGCGTCACCACTCAGGTGAAAAACAACGACTATCTGATTCTGGATGCCGTAAACAACAAAGTTTACGTCAACCCAACTAACGAAGAGATCGAGCAACTGCGTGCCGTTCAGGAGCAGGTTGCTACCGAAAAAGCCGAACTCGCGAAGCTGAAAGATCTGCCGGCTATCACGCTGGATGGTCACCAGGTTGAAGTTTGCGCTAACATCGGTACCGTCCGTGACGTCGATGGCGCTGAGCGCAACGGTGCGGAAGGTGTGGGTCTGTATCGTACTGAATTCCTGTTCATGGACCGTGACGCGCTGCCTACTGAAGAAGAGCAGTTCGCCGCATACAAAGCCGTTGCTGAAGCCTGTGGCTCTCAGGCGGTCATTGTCCGTACCATGGACATCGGTGGCGACAAAGAGCTGCCGTACATGAACTTCCCGAAAGAAGAGAACCCGTTCCTGGGCTGGCGTGCAGTGCGTATTGCCATGGATCGCAAAGAGATCCTGCGTGACCAGGTTCGCGCCATTCTGCGTGCCTCCGCTTTCGGTAAGCTGCGCATCATGTTCCCGATGATCATCTCCGTTGAAGAAGTGCGTGCGCTGAAGAAAGAGATCGAAATCTTTAAACAGGAACTGCGTGACGAAGGTAAGGCATTTGACGAGTCAATCGAAGTGGGCGTGATGGTGGAAACACCGGCAGCGGCGACAATTGCGCGTCATTTAGCCAAAGAAGTCGACTTCTTTAGTATTGGTACCAATGATTTAACGCAGTACACCCTGGCAGTTGACCGTGGTAATGATATGATTTCACATCTCTACCAGCCAATGTCGCCGTCCGTACTGACGCTTATCAAGCAAGTTATTGATGCTTCTCATGCTGAAGGTAAATGGACAGGCATGTGTGGTGAGCTTGCAGGCGACGAACGTGCTACACTTCTGTTGCTGGGTATGGGTCTGGACGAATTCTCTATGAGCGCCATTTCCATCCCGCGCATTAAGAAGATTATCCGTAACACGAACTTCGAAGATGCGAAGGTATTAGCAGAGCAAGCTCTTGCTCAACCGACAACGGACGAGTTAATGACGCTGGTTAACAAGTTCATTGAAGAAAAAACAATCTGCTAATCCACGAGATGCGGCCCAAATTACTGCTTAGGAGAAGATCATGGGTTTGTTCGATAAACTGAAATCTCTGGTTTCTGATGATAAAAAAGACTCCGGAACTATTGAGATTGTTGCTCCGCTCTCCGGCGAGATCGTCAACATCGAAGACGTGCCGGATGTAGTGTTCGCAGAGAAAATCGTTGGTGATGGCATTGCTATCAAACCGACCGGTAACAAAATGGTTGCACCGGTTGACGGTACTATCGGTAAGATTTTTGAAACCAACCACGCGTTTTCTATCGAATCTGATAGCGGTATTGAACTGTTCGTACACTTCGGTATCGACACCGTCGAACTGAAAGGCGAAGGCTTCAAGCGCATCGCTGAAGAAGGTCAGCGTGTGAAAGTGGGCGACCCGGTCATTGAATTCGATCTGCCATTGCTGGAAGAGAAAGCCAAGTCTACCCTGACGCCGGTTGTGATCTCCAACATGGACGAAATCAAAGAACTGATCAAACTGTCTGGCAGCGTCACCGTGGGCGAAACCCCGGTTATCCGCATCAAGAAGTAATTTGCCACACAGAAAAATGGCGCCTTCGGGCGCCATTTTTGTTTCTACGCTGGGAGAATAAGCTCGTCGTAGCCCTTTTGCAGGGTATAGTCCATCACTTCAGTCACTCGATTACCGGCCAGCGCTATCGCCTCTGCTACCGGCTTGCCTCGTACGATACCGCTTACCAACTCTGAGCAGAACAGATCGCCCGTCCCTTTCAGATCGGCCTGCACGCGCGGATGCGCGCTCACGCTAACGCCCCCGGCCGTCACCAGCACCACGTGAATGTGGTCGGGATCCGCCGCAACGGGTGCGCTGGTGATGGCGACCCACTTCAGCGTCTCGCTGAGCAGACTTTTCGCCGCCGCAATTGCGCTCTCCGGCGTACGACAGGACTGGCCGCTCAGCACTTCCAGTTCGAAAACGTTGGGCGTAATCCCCTGCGCTAACGGCAGCAGATACTGGCGGTAGGCTTCAGGGATCTCTGGCTTAACGTACATCCCGCTATCCACATCGCCGATCACCGGATCGACCAGCACCAGCAGTTCGGGATGGCTGGCTCTAATCGCGCTCAGCCATTTGGCCAACAGCGCAATCTGGCTGGCGCTCCCCATATAGCCCGTGGTCACTGCCTTCAGTTCACGCAGGACGTCACGCTCTTCCAGCGCCTGCAGATAGCCGACAAACCACTCGTCAGGAATGACGCCGCCGTAGAAGGTGTCATAGTGTGGCGTATTACTGAAAAGCACCGTAGGAACGGCGGTGACGGTAAGCTGATGGCGGCGAATGTTTGGCACCGCAACGCTGTTACCCACGCTGCCATAAACGACCTGAGACTGTACCGCCACGATATCGCTCTGCTGCGCCCGGGTTTTATCCCGAAATAAAATCATCTCCATGAGGCTTAAATCCCCGCACCCTGCGAATAACTCTCTTCACCAAAGACGCCCGTAGAAAGATAACGATCGCCACGATCGCAGATAATCGCCACTACGACCGCGCCCGGATGTTGCGCGGCGACACGCAACGCACCGGCTACTGCGCCACCCGAACTGACGCCACAGAAGATACCTTCGCGCATGGCCAGCTCACGCATCGTATTTTCCGCCTCGCGCTGATGAATATCCAGTACCTGATCCACCAGCTGTGCATTATAAATGCCCGGCATATATGCCTGCGGCCAGCGACGAATGCCCGGGATACTGCTCCCCTCTTCCGGCTGTAAGCCAACTATCGTGACCGCGCTGGGCTGCTCGCGCAGAAAGCGCGACACGCCGGTAATGGTTCCGGTGGTGCCCATACTGGAGACAAAATGGGTGATCCGCCCCCCGGTCTGCTGCCAGATTTCCGGCCCAGTGGTGGTGTAATGCGCATACGGGTTATCCGGATTATTGAATTGATCCAGCAGCTTACCCTCGCCCCGACTGGCCATCTCAAGGGCCAGGTCGCGTGCCCCTTCCATCCCCTGTTCCTTCGTGACCAGAATGAGCTCGGCGCCGTAGGCCCGCATGGCAGCCCGTCGCTCCTGGCTCATGTTGTCGGGCATCAGCAGTTTCATGCGATAACCTTTCAGGGCGGCGATCATCGCCAACGCAATGCCGGTGTTGCCGCTGGTCGCTTCAATCAGCACGTCGCCGGGCTTAATCTCGCCCCGCAACTCGGCCTGCACAATCATCGACAGCGCAGCTCTGTCTTTCACCGAACCCGCAGGATTGTTGCCTTCCAGTTTGACCCAGACTTCGCTGCCATTGGCTGGCCCCATGCGCTGAAGCCTGACCAGAGGAGTGTTGCCGATGGTTTGCTCTAATGTGTTCACGATTTTTGCTCAATAAAAAGCCCGGCTAGCGCAGCGCCACCGGGCGATAAACATACTGATTAACCTATCAGGCAGATTCGGCCAGAGCAAGATCCCCACGCGTTTCGATACGCGCTTTCCCGTGATAGATACGGGCATGCTGTAGCCCGACAAATAAGCGCTCACCGCGGTGTGGCGGGGTTTCATCGCGCATGACTACCGTCAGGGGATCGGTGTACCAGCCCAGCGGTTGTACCACCAGCTGGGTATAGTGTCCTTTCGGGCTGGCCTCCAGTACCTGCACCGGCAGCGGGGAGTCGAGGCTGGTACGGCGACTGACATCCACTTCCCACGGACGCAGGAACAGATCCACCGGCCCCTGGTGCGCGGGGGTATAACCCAGCGGCCAGCGGTGTGCGCCGACGTGAAACTGCCCGCCGCGCACGGTGCCATGCAGGCGGTTGACTTCGCCCATAAACTCCAGCACGAAACGGGTCGCCGGTTCACGCCAGAGCTGCTCTGGTTCGTCTACCTGTTCAATGTTCCCCTGGCTCATCACCACCACCCGGTCGGCCACTTCCATCGCCTCTTCCTGATCGTGGGTAACGAACACGCTGGTGAACTGCAGCTCTTCATGCAGTTGACGCAGCCAGCGACGCAGCTCTTTACGCACCTGTGCGTCCAGTGCGCCAAAAGGTTCATCCAGCAGCAGGATTTGCGGTTCAACGGCCAGCGCACGCGCCAGGGCGACACGCTGCTTCTGCCCGCCGGAAAGCTGAGCGGGAAAACGATCCGCCAGATGGGCGAGCTGCACCATCTCCAGCAGTTTGGTTACTTTCGCTTTGATGGCTGCCGCATTGGGACGTTCGCGGCGCGGCAGCACGGTAAGGCCGAAGGCGATGTTATCGAACACCGTCATATGGCGGAACAGCGCATAGTGCTGGAACACAAAACCCACCTTACGGTCGCGGGCATGCAGGCGGCTCACGTCGGTACCGTGGAAGCGGATATGTCCGCTGGTCTGGTGCTCAAGCCCGGCGATGATGCGCAGCAGCGTGGTTTTACCAGAGCCGGACGGCCCCAGCAGCGCGACCATTTGTCCGGAAGGGATATCCAGCGAGATATCGTTCAGCACCTGGGTGCGACCAAAAGACTTCTTAATATTGGCAATCTCAATGCTCATGATTTCCCTCCTGATGCTGGCGTTTTTCCTGATTTTCCAAACGCCACTGCACCACACTCTTTAAAAACAGGGTCAAAATCGCCATCAGCGTCAGCAGGGCTGCGGCGGTAAAGGAGCCGACGGTGTTATAGTCCTGCTCCAGCAATTCAATCTGTAACGGCAGTGACAGGGTTTCACCGCGAATCGAGCCGGAGACCACCGACACAGCGCCAAACTCGCCAATGGCGCGGGCGTTGGTCAGTACCACGCCATAGAGCAATGCCCAGCGAATATTCGGCAAGGTGACTCGGCGGAACATTTGCCAGCCGGATGCGCCCAGCAACACCGCGGCTTCATCTTCATGGCTGCCCTGGCTTAACATCACCGGCACCAGCTCACGGACAACAAACGGACAGGTCACAAATATGGTCACCAGCACCATTCCCGGCCAGGAGAACATAATCTGCAGGTTGTGCTCATCCAGCCATTCGCCCAGCGGGCCGTTGGAGCCGTAAAAGAGCAGGTACACCAGGCCCGCCACCACCGGCGAAACGGCAAACGGGATATCCAGTAAGGTCAGCAGCAGCTGACGGCCCGGGAAGTTAAAGCGCGTGACCAGCCATGCCAGCAGGATGCCAAACACCAGATTTACCGGAACCGTGATCAACGCGATCATCACCGTCAGCCAGATGGCGTGCAGCATGTCCGGGTCGGCGAGGTTTTGCAGCGCGGGCATAATCCCCTTGCTGAAGGCCTGCACAAAGATATAGACCATTGGCACCACGAGGATAAAGACAGACACCACCGCCCCGGTACCAATCAAAAACCATTTACCCCAGTTGATGCGGGGTGCGTCGTAGCGCTTCAATTGTGTAACTTCCGCCATCAGTGACCTACCACACGTCGCCCAAAGCGACTTTGCAGAGTGTTAATTGAGAACAGCAGCAGCAGCGATGCCGCGAGGATCACCGAGGCGATGGCGCTCGCCGCCGGGTAATCGAACTCCTGTAAGCGAACAAAAATCATCAGCGAGGTGACTTCGGTCTTCCAGGCGATGTTGCCGGCAATAAAGATTACCGCGCCAAACTCTCCCAGGCTTCGGGTGAAGGAGAGCGCTACGCCCGCCAGCAGCGCAGGAGAGAGCTCCGGCAGTACGACTTTGCGAAAACTCTGCCAGCGCGTCGCGCCCAGCGTTTCCGCCGCTTCTTCATATTCCGGCCCTAACTCTTCCAGCACCGGCTGTACGGTACGTACCACAAAAGGAATGCTGGTAAACGCCATGGCCACCGCGATGCCGAGCCAGGTATACGTCACTTTGATATCAAACTTTGCCAGCCACTCGCCGTAAAAACCGTTCACCGAGAACAGCGAGGCCAGCGTCAGGCCGGCCACCGCCGTGGGCAGCGCAAAAGGTAAATCCATCAGCGCATCCAGCAGCGTACGCCCCGGAAAACGATAGCGGGTTAAGATCCACGCCATCAGCAGACCGAACACGCCGTTAAAAATGGAGGCGACAAACGCAGAGAGCAGCGTTACTTTGTAAGCCGCCACCACCTGCGGGTTAGTGATCACTTCCCAGTACTGGGCCCAGCTCATTTCGGAGAGCTGCATGGCCAGCGCGCTAAGCGGTAATAATAAAATCAGACAGACGAACAGCAGGCTGGTCCCAAGGCTTAAAGTAAAGCCCGGCAGCACGCGTCTGGAGGAGACTGCAAACATTACTTACGCCCCGCCGCCAGCAATTTGTCTAACTCGCCGCCGCTGGTGAAGTGCGTTTTCATCACCTCAGGCCAGGAGCCAAACTTCTCTTCCACACGGAACAGCTGCGTCTGCGGGAATTTGTCTTTCAGTTTGTCCATGACTTCCGGGTTGTTCACGCGGTAGTAATAATCGGTAATGATGGTTTGCGCCTGTGGACTGTAGAGCCAGTTCAGGTACGCTTTCGCCGCTTTCTCAGTACCGTTGGCCTCGACGTTTTTGTCTACCCACGCCACCGGGAACTCCGCCAGAATATTGGTCTTCGGAATTACGACCTCAAAGCCCTGAGCTTCATACTGCTTACGGATGTTGTTCACTTCCGATTCAAAGCTGATCAACACATCGCCCAGGCCACGTTCGGCAAAGGTTGTGGTCGCGCCACGTCCGCCGGTATCGAACACTTCAACGTTTTTCAGGAACTGGGTCATGAACTGCTCGGTTTTTGCTTTATCGCCACCGTCAGCGTTATCTGCCGCCCCCCAGGCCGCCAGATAGGTGTAGCGCGCGTTACCGGAGGTTTTAGGATTCGGGAAGATCAGTTTCACGTCAGAACGTACCAGATCGTTCCAGTCGTGAATATTTTTCGGGTTGCCCTTACGCACCAGGAAGCCCATGGTGGAGTAGAACGGTGAGCTGTTATTGGGCAGGCGGCTTTGCCAGTTGGCCGGGATCAGCTTGCCCTTGTCATGCAGGATCTGCACGTCTGTCACCTGGTTGTAGGTCACTACATCCGCCTTCAGACCCTGCAGGATCGCCAGCGCTTGCTTGGAAGAACCCGCATGGGATTGCTTAATGGTCAGCTTGTCTCCGTTGTTCTCTTTCGCCCACTGCTGTTCAAACGGCGGGTTAAGGGCGGCAAACAGCTCGCGGGAGACGTCATAGGAGCTGTTAAGCAGCTCAGTTGCCTGCGCCTGCGCCACCAGCAGCACGGAAGCAGCCAGCGTCAGATATCCTTTTTTCAGTAACGTAACGGCCATTGAGCACCCTTATAAATGTGATGACTATCTTATGGTCATAATATTTATAACGAGTACGAAAGGAGTAACGGTTTTATATACCGTTTGGTGATTTACAAGCAGAAAAGAGAATAAGGGTGCGGCCTGAAGCCCGCACCCCAGCCCTCTCCCGCGGGAGAGGAAGGAAGGCTTTTACAACGCCAGCAGACGCTCGACGGACGGGGCGAAATAGTAACCACCGGTCACCGGTTTGGTGAAGCGCAGCATCGCGTCGCGCTTACCGTCAGTATCACCAAACATACTCAGCAACTGCTGCTCAATGTTATAGAGACGCGCGCAGTAGGCACAGAAGTAAAGGCCATGCGTGCCGCTCGCCGTGCCATAGGGCAGGCTCTGGCGCACAATCTTCAGCCCTTTGCCGTCTTCTTTCAGATCGACGCGGGTCAGGTGAGAGGTCACCGGGCGATCGTCGCCGTCGATCTCTTCATTGGCCTGTTTGGTACGGCCAATCATCATCTCCTGGTCATGCACGCTCATGCGGTTAAGCTGCTTCAGGTTATGCTCCCAGCGCTGAACGAATACATAACTGCCGCCCGCGTCCACGCCCTCTTTAATGACCGCCACGTCGCGGCGCGTCTCTTCCCCGGCTGGGTTTTCGGTACCGTCGACAAAGCCGCTCAGATCGCGCTCTTCAACCCAGCGGAAACCATGGACCTCGTCCTGCACCTCGATGCTGTCGCCAAAGGCTTCCAGCGCCGCCTGGGCAACAGAAAAATTCACGTCATGGCGCAGGGAAAGAATATGAATCAACACGTCATACTGGGTAGCCGGTGCCAGACCTTTCCCGTAAGGGATGAAGTCTTTCAGCTCTTCTGCCCCCTCACCGCCGCTCAGCTGACGCCAGACGTTGTTCCCGAAAGCAACGACCGCGCCCAGATGTGCCTCGGGAAATGCGGCCTGGAAAGTGGCCAGTTTATCGATAAAAATTTTGCTGGCCGCACGCAGGGCATCGACATCCCCTTTAATATTGGCTTCCATCCAAATCGCCGCGCGGCAATGCTCTGGCAAAATGCCACTCTGAACCTGAGACATCGCTCCTCCTGAAAAAAAAGATGCCACGTCAGCGTGGCATTGTTGGCGGCGATTATACCCGCTTTTTCAGCAAGGCAGATTGTCCAGACGCAATTTACTGCTGCCAGATAATTTTGCTGACTTTCCAGCTCTTCAGGGTATCGTCAGAAGGCATTAACCCTTCCGGGCCGCTCCAGCTGCCGCTAAACAGATAACGGATGTGCTGGCTCTCTTTCGCTTTACACTCAACCCCAACGCCTTCCTCTACCACGGCGCTGGTACAGTTTCCGAATGCTTTCTGATACAGGTCACTGAACGGCGTGCCGATTTTGACCCCACTGTCGGTTTCAATCTCGCTATCCAGAACTTCAACGCGTTTTACCGCACTATTATCACCGCTGATGACCAGCGCCAGCTTGTCATCTTTCAGCGCTTCGTAATAACGCACGATATTGCCATTTTCGGTTTTCATTCCGCTACGCAGGCGATAATCGCTGCTTAGCGCTGAGGCGATCGCCTCCTGCTCCATCGGCGTGGCGGAGGTGATATTGCCTACCCCCTCCTCGGTAACCTCGGTGGAGGCGCCAAACCAGTTCCAGGGATAAGCCGCAGACCAGTTAACCGACGAGAGAGTGGAACAACCCGTCAACACAACGGGGAGCGCGCAGATCAATAAACGCAGCGATTTCATGAGAGGGTCCTTTCTGGTTAATTCAACGCTTGTTGGAGTGCATCATCGGCAAAAAGTGCCGTTCAATCTTTCTCAGGTATGAAACAGGCGCGCAGACGGGGATTGGTGACCAGCCATAACAGCGCCACGATGTCCGCAATCACCAGCGTAATTCCAATGCCGCTTAACGGTTCGCCCTGCAGCCAGAGCCAGGGCTGCCAGGCCAACAGGATGAGCTGCGCCGCAATCAGCAGACTACGCAGCGCGAACCACAGGCGGGGCCAGAGATGGCGTCGTCCGCTCAGCAAAAACGCCAGCACCGCAGGCACGCCCGGTAATAGCCCGAGCCAGAAGTTATCGTGATCGGGATAAAAGAGGTTTAGCAGGGTGTTGCCCTGATCGCGTGAGGCCCCTGCCAGCACAAAGAGCACCCAGGTGCGTGCCTGAAGTAGCAATACGCACCAGAACAAGAGCGGCAAGCGCATGCGTCCCTGGCTGTCGTAGTCGCCGGGGTGAAACTCAATACTCTTCATCTTCTATCAGGCGCTTGCCGAGGGTCAGCACATCGGCGTGTTCATAAGCCAGCCGTTCGTACATCCCCAGCACCACATCGTTGTCTTCGCGAACCATGATCTGAATTTTGGGACAGCCGCGGGCAATCAATTTCTTCTCGAGACGGTTGAGCAACGCATTGGCAATACCGCGTCCACGGAACTCCGGATGCACACCAAGATAGTAGGCAGAGCCGCGATGGCCATCGTAACCGCCCATCACCGAGCCAACCACTTCGCCATTCACTTCCGCCACCAGGAACAGACTGACGTCATGATTGAGCTTACGTTCAATATCCATTTCCGGATCATTCCAGGGGCGCAGAAGATCGCAACGCTCCCACAGGGTGATGACCTCTTCGAAATCTGCCTGGCGAAAAACGCGTATCTCCATGGTATTAGCCGCCTTTTTAGGTTCAAAAACAGTGATTATCGCCCGAACGCCGCGTTGAGCCAATATTCGGGGAAAATCTCACCAAAATTTGGCATAATGTCACTCTGTCACGTATTGAAATGAAAAGTAAAACAATTATTAGCAAGGACTGTCGTAACGCGAAAGACGATACGATATAACACCGGGACCCCCATTTTTTACAATTCAGGCCGCATGAGCACATTCAAACCATTAAAAACACTCACATCGCGTCGTCAGGTTCTCAAAGCGGGGCTGGCAGCCTTAACTTTATCCGGCATTGCAAAAGCCCAGGCCAAAGAAGAGAGCACGCTTAAAACCAGTAACGGACACAGTAAACCTAAAGCTAAAAAACCGGGCGCTAAGCGCGTGGTCATGCTCGATCCGGGCCACGGCGGCATCGATACCGGAGCCATTGGCCATAACGGCTCTAAAGAGAAACATGTCGTGCTGGCGATTGCAAAAAAAGTGCGGACAATTTTACGCAGCAACGGCATTGACGCACGGCTGACTCGCACCGGTGATACCTTTATTCCCCTGTACGATCGGGTGGAAATTGCCCACAAGCACGGCGCGGATCTGTTTATGTCTATCCACGCGGACGGCTTTACTAATCCGAGCGCGGCCGGTGCCTCGGTGTTCGCCCTTTCGAACCGCGGCGCCAGTAGCGCCATGGCGAAATATCTTTCGGATCGCGAAAACCGCGCCGATGAAGTCGCCGGGAAAAAAGCCACCGATAAAGATCATCTTCTCCAGCAGGTGCTGTTTGACCTGGTGCAAACCGACACCATCAAAAACAGCCTGACCCTCGGGTCGCATATTCTGAAGAAGATTCGCCCCGTGCACCGTCTGCACAGTAAAGGGACCGAGCAGGCTGCCTTTGTGGTGCTGAAATCGCCCTCCATCCCCTCTGTGCTGGTGGAAACCTCCTTTATTACTAACCCGGAAGAGGAGCGCTTACTCGGCACTACCGCGTTTCGCCAGAAGATCGCTAACGCCATCGCCTCCGGGATAATCAGTTACTTTAACTGGTTCGATAATCAAAAAGCCCACGTGAAGAGACGCTGATGAAACCAAATGCGCAACGGGTTAAAACCTTCTTGCTACAGTTGCAGGACCAGATTTGCCAGAAATTGACCGCGGTTGACGGCGGAGCGTTTCAGGAAGATGAGTGGCAGCGCGAAGGCGGCGGCGGCGGACGCAGTCGGGTGCTGCGTAACGGCGGTATCTTTGAGCAAGCCGGCGTGAATTTCTCGCACGTCCATGGCGATACAATGCCTGCCTCGGCCACCGCTCACCGTCCAGAGCTGGCAGGCCGCAGCTTCGAGGCGATGGGGGTTTCGCTGGTGGTCCATCCCCACAGCCCTTTTGTACCGACCAGCCATGCTAACGTGCGCTTTTTTATTGCCGAAAAACCCGGCGCCGAGCCGGTATGGTGGTTTGGCGGTGGCTTCGATTTAACGCCTTTTTACGGCTTTGAAGAGGATGCCGTTCACTGGCACCGTACGGCCCGCGATCTTTGCCAGCCCTTCGGTGACGAGGTGTATCCCAAATACAAAAAATGGTGTGACGACTATTTCTATCTGAAGCACCGCGACGAGCAGCGGGGTATCGGCGGGCTCTTTTTTGACGATCTCAACACGCCGGATTTTGATACCGCTTTCGCCTTTATGCAGGCGGTGGGTAACGGCTTTACCGACGCGTATCTGCCCATTGTGGAACGGCGTAAGGATACCGATTACGGCGTACGAGAGCGTGAGTTCCAGCTTTATCGCCGGGGGCGTTACGTAGAGTTTAATCTGGTGTGGGATCGCGGCACGCTGTTTGGTTTGCAGACCGGCGGGCGTACGGAGTCGATTCTGATGTCGATGCCGCCGCTGGTGCGCTGGGAGTATAATTTCGAGCCGAAAGAGGGCAGCCCGGAGGCTGCCCTGAAGAATTTTATTCGGGTTCGGGACTGGGTGTAGCCTTTACCCCCTCACCCCGGCCCTCTCCCTGAGGGAGAGGGAGAAAACGGGGGGTTCCCGTCAGTCCCCTCTCCCCGTGGGAAAGGGAGAAAACGGGGTTCCCGTCAGTTCCCTCTCCCCGTGGGAGAGAGAAAAAACGGGCGTTCCCGTCTGTCCCCTCTCCCCGTGGGAGAGGGTTAGGATGAGGGGGAGAAATAAAAACTACAGCGGCTGCGTCTGCGCCTCTACCACCGCCAGCGCCACCATGTTCACAATACGACGTACAGAGGCGATCGGCGTCAGCACATGTACCGGCTTCGCCACCCCCATCAGCACGGGACCAACCGTCACCCCTTCGGAGCTGGAGACACGCAGCAGGTTGTAGCTGATACGCGCCGCTTCGACGTTCGGCATAATCAGCACGTTCGCCGAGCCTTTCAGCGGGCTATCCGGCATACGCTCATTGCGGATACTCTCCACCAGCGCGGCATCACCGTGCATTTCACCATCAATCATCAGCTCAGGCGCACGCGCACGCACCCGTTCCAGCGTCTCGCGCATCTTGCTCGCCGCCGGGGATTTTGATGATCCGAAGTTTGAGTGCGACAACAAGGCTACCTTTGGTTCGATCCCGAAACGACGCACGGTTTCTGCCGCCATCACGGTGATTTCAGCCAGTTGCTCCGGCGTCGGATCGTCATTCACATAGGTATCAGCGATAAAGGTGTTACCGCTTGGCAACAGCAGCGCGTTCATCGCCCCCGCCGTATGGACACCCTCACGATAGCCGAAGATCTCCTGCACCACGGTAAAGTGCTCGTGGTAATCCCCTACCGTGCCGCAGATCAGGGCGTCGGCTTCACCGCGGTGGACCATGATCGCGCCGATCACCGTGGTATTGCTGATGACCGCTTTCTGCGCCTGCTCCTGGGTGATCCCGCGACGTTTCATGATCGCGTAATATTCGTTCCAGTACTCTTTAAAGCGCGGATCGGATTCGTTGTTCACGATCTCAAAATCCACGCCCGGTTTAATCTGCAGCCCCAGCTTCTGGATACGCATCTCAATCACGCTCGGACGGCCAATCAGAATCGGCTTCGCCAGACCTAAGGTGATCAACTCCTGCGTGGCATGCAGCACGCGCGCCTCCTCACCCTCTGCCAGCACCACGCGCTTCGCGTCTGCGCGTGCCTGGGAGAAGATAGGCTTCATAAACAGGTTCGTTTTGTAGACGAACTCGGTCAGTTTATCGACGTAGGCATCAAAGTCCTGAATCGGACGCATGGCTACACCGGAGTCCATCGCTGCCTTCGCCACTGCCGGAGCGATCTTCACAATCAGGCGCGGGTCGAACGGTTTCGGAATAATGTAATCCGGACCAAAGCTGAGATCCTGATCGCCGTAGGCCGAAGCTACCACTTCGCTCTGTTCGGCGTGAGCCAGTTCGGCGATGGCGTGAACGGCGGCCAGCTTCATCTCTTCGTTGATTGCCGTCGCACCCACGTCCAGTGCGCCGCGGAAGATGAACGGGAAGCAGAGCACGTTGTTCACCTGGTTTGGGTAATCAGAACGGCCGGTACAGATAATGGCGTCTTCACGCACCGCTTTCGCCAGCGGCGGCAGAATTTCCGGCTCCGGGTTGGCCAGCGCCAGAATCATCGGCGCACGAGCCATCTTCTTCACCATCTCCTGGGTCAGCACTTTCGGGCCGGAGCAGCCGAGGAAGATATCCGCGCCATCAATCACATCATCCAGCGTGCGCTTGCCGTCATCCACGACCGCATAGGCGGCTTTGGTTTCAGCCAAATTGGGTTCGCGATCTTTGTAGATAACCCCTTTTGAGTCGCAGACCACAATATTGTGCTTCTGCATACCCAGCGCCACCAGCAGGTTCATACAGGCGATGGCTGCCGCACCGGCACCGGATACCACCATACGCACGTCAGAGATGTTTTTCTCTACCACCCGCAGGCCGTTCAGAATGGCGGCTGTACTGATAATAGCGGTGCCATGCTGGTCGTCATGGAACACCGGAATATTCATCCGTTCGCGCAGTTTTTGTTCAATATAGAAACACTCTGGCGCTTTGATATCTTCGAGGTTAATACCGCCGAAGGTTGGCTCCAGCGCGGCCACCACGTTGATAAACTTATCGGGATCGAGCTCATCGACTTCGATATCAAACACGTCGATACCGGCGAACTTCTTGAACAGAACACCCTTCCCTTCCATCACCGGCTTACCCGCCAGCGCACCGATATTGCCAAGTCCCAGCACCGCGGTACCGTTAGAAATCACCGCCACCAGGTTGCCGCGCGCGGTGTATTTGTAGGCAGCGAGCGGATCTTTCTCAATTTCCAGGCAAGGGGCGGCAACGCCCGGCGAGTAGGCTAGCGCCAGGTCACGTTGCGTGGCGAGAGGTTTGGTGGGGGAAACCTGGATTTTACCGGGAACAGGGAATTCATGAAAATCGAGGGCACTCTGTTTCAACTGATCGTCCATCTTATCCTTCCTTTAACGTATCGTTCAAAATGGGTGCTGTTTTTCTGTCCTGAGGCACACCCTGGCGTGCCGCATAGTATCGCCGCTGGCTGCGGTTCAAACTTTGAAGGCTGCCAAACTCTGACCAACAAACAACAAAATTTGTTATCAATTTATAACAAGCCTGTTACCCACCCGCCAAAGCAAGACCCTCCTCGTCTGCTATGCTTTTTTGTTAAGCACGTCGCGAATTTTCCAGAAGTGTGATCCAACGCACTCGACTAACTCTTTTGATTTCAAGGAGTCATACTTTATGAACCAACTAGACGGCATCAAACAATTTACCACCGTCGTTGCTGACAGCGGTGATATTGAATCTATCCGTAGCTACCAGCCGGAAGATGCGACCACCAACCCTTCGCTGCTGTTAAAGGCGGCGGGATTGACCCATTTCAGCCATCTCATTGACGACGCCATCGCTTATGGTAAGCAGCGCGGTAAAACGCAAGAGCAACAGGTGGCAGAGGCCAGCGACAAACTGGCGGTAAATATTGGTGCGGAAATTCTGAAAAGTATTCCCGGCCGTGTTTCAACCGAGGTTGACGCCCGCCTCTCCTTCGATAAAGAGAAGAGCATTAACAAGGCCCGTCGTCTGGTTGAGCTTTATCAGGACCAGGGCATCGATAAGTCGCGCATTTTGATCAAGCTGGCCTCGACCTGGGAGGGGATCCGGGCGGCGGAACAGCTGGAGAAAGAGGGAATCAACTGTAACCTGACGCTACTGTTCTCATTTGCTCAGGCCCGTGCCTGCGCCGAGGCTGGCGTCTATCTTGTCTCCCCGTTTGTTGGCCGCATCTATGACTGGTATCAGGCAAAAGAGCCGATGGACCCCTACGTGGTCGAGCAAGACCCCGGCGTGAAATCCGTACGTAATATCTACGATTATTACAAGCAGCACCGCTACGAAACCATCGTGATGGGTGCCAGCTTCCGCCGCACTGAACAGATCCTCGCCCTGGCCGGCTGCGACCGCCTGACCATCTCCCCGGATCTGCTGAAAAAGCTGCAGGACAAAGACGAGACCGTCATGCGTAAGCTGATCCCTACCTCAACCGTGCTGCCGAAGCCGAAAGCGATGACCGAAGCCGAATTCCGCTGGGAGCATAACCAGGATGCAATGGCCGTCGAAAAACTGGCAGACGGCATTCGTCAGTTTGCCGTTGACCAGCGCAAGCTTGAAGATCTGCTCGCCGCCAAACTTTAAATCAGCCATGGAGTGAACTATGTCCCGTAAAGAGTTAGCCAACGCCATACGCGCCCTAAGCATGGATGCCGTGCAAAAAGCCAATTCCGGCCATCCGGGGGCACCGATGGGCATGGCCGATATCGCCGAAGTGCTGTGGAACGACTTTCTGAAGCACAATCCTAACGACCCGGCATGGTACGACCGCGATCGCTTTATTTTGTCTAACGGCCACGCCTCCATGCTGCTCTATAGCCTGCTGCACCTCTCTGGCTACGACCTGCCGCTGGAAGAGTTGAAAAACTTCCGTCAGCTGCACTCCAAAACGCCAGGCCACCCGGAGCTGGGCTACACGCCGGGCGTTGAAACCACCACCGGTCCGCTGGGCCAGGGGCTGGCCAATGCCGTGGGGCTGGCCATCGCAGAGCGCACCCTGGCGGCGCAATTTAATCAGCCGGGCCATGACATCGTCGATCACTTTACCTACGTCTTTATGGGCGACGGCTGTCTGATGGAGGGGATCTCGCACGAGGTCTGCTCCCTGGCCGGCACCCTGGGGCTTGGCAAACTGATCGGTTTTTACGATCACAACGGCATCTCCATTGATGGCGAAACCGAAGGCTGGTTCACCGACGATACGGCCAAGCGCTTCGAGGCGTACCACTGGCACGTTGTTCACGAAATTGACGGCCACGATCCTGAGGCGGTGAAAAAAGCGATTCAGGAAGCGCAGAGCGTGAAGGACAAACCGTCCCTGATTATCTGCCGGACCACCATCGGCTTCGGCTCGCCGAACAAAGCGGGCAAAGAAGAGTCGCACGGCGCGGCGCTGGGTGAAGAAGAGGTGGCGCTGACCCGCCAGAAACTGGGCTGGAAATATCCCGCCTTTGAGATCCCGAAAGAGATCTATAGCGCCTGGGATGCCCGCGACAAGGGGAGCAAAATCCAGGCCTCGTGGAATGAGAAATTTGCCGCGTATAAAAACGCGCATCCGGAGCTGGCCGCCGAGTTCACCCGCCGGATGAGCGGCGGTATGCCAGAAGCCTGGGAAGAGAAGACCCAGGCGCTGATTGAGGAGCTGCAAGCTAATCCGGCGAAAATCGCTACCCGTAAGGCGTCGCAAAACACCCTTAACGCACTGGGGCCGATTCTGCCCGAGCTGCTTGGCGGTTCCGCGGACCTGGCGCCCAGCAACCTCACCATCTGGTCGGGGTCGACATCGATTAAAGAGGACCAGGCCGGTAACTACATCCACTACGGTGTACGTGAGTTTGGCATGACCGCCATCGCCAACGGTATAGCCCATCACGGCGGTTTTGTGCCTTATACCGCGACCTTCCTGATGTTTGTGGAGTACGCGCGTAATGCCGCGCGCATGGCGGCACTGATGAAAGCGCGACAGATCATGGTGTATACCCACGACTCCATCGGGCTGGGGGAAGATGGGCCGACCCACCAGGCGGTGGAACAGCTGGCGAGCCTGCGCCTGACGCCAAACTTTAGCACCTGGCGTCCTTGCGATCAGGTCGAGGCCGCAGTGGGCTGGAAGCTGGCCATAGAGCGCCATAACGGCCCGACGGCGCTGATCTTGTCGCGTCAGAATCTGGCGCAGATTGAACGTACGCCGGAGCAGGTCAAAAACATCGCCCGCGGTGGCTACATCCTGAAAGACAGCGGCGGCAAGCCGGACGTGATCCTGATTGCCACCGGCTCGGAAGTGGAGATCACCGTGAAGGCGGCAGAAAAACTTACCGCTGAAGGTCATGCGGTACGTGTAGTTTCTCTGCCTTCGACGGACATTTTTGATGCCCAGGATGAGGAATACCGTGAGTCGGTGCTGCCTTCAGATGTGAGCGCCCGCGTGGCGGTCGAGGCCGGAATTGCCGACTACTGGTATAAATATGTCGGCCTGAAGGGGGCGATTGTCGGCATGCGGGGATACGGCGAATCGGCCCCGGCTGATAAGCTCTTCCCGTACTTCGGCTTTACGGTCGAAAACGTGGTGGAAAAAGCGCAGAACCTGCTTTAACGGGTGATCCACAAGGTGGGCCAGGCATCTGGCCCATGCCAGTTATCGCAGCTTGGCTCTTCAGCATACCGCACCAGACGAAAGCGCTGGCCATTAAAACGCCAGCGCGTCTGGATGCCACAATCGGCAATACCCCGCCCTAACGCCAGGGTGGTGAGTTCGCGATTTTTCTCATCGAAACCCGCATTCATCAGCTCCATATCGCTGCTCTCGCTTGCGGCAACAAACGGCAGACGCAGGCGGACAGGCCGTGCGGCAAAGGGTTTTTTACGCGAAACCAGCCACGCCAGATCCACGGTATTGTAGGCCCCCGCTTCACAGCTAATCATCATCAACGCTTTATCATCGGTCAGGGCCGTTACCCGTACCTCCCGGCGCGCCGGATCGAGCGAGCACTGGCTGTTATTCATCCGCCAGGTACCGTAATCAATTAAATCGCTGCGCTCCTGGCGCGTCAGGGGCGTAGGCGTTGGATTAATTACCGCTACCTCTTTTAGCGCCGGTGCGGGTGGCACGCTGAGCGGCGGATCGTCGCCCTTTTTAATCCAGGCGGTTTCACTGCCCACACGCTTTTGCTGGCTGTCGATAAACAACAGCGTGGCCTTCAGGCCATCGAGGGAGATCTCTTGCTTGCCCCGGTTCAGGGCGATCATATGCTTTTCCTGAATAGTGGCCAGGAACGCATTAATAGTGGCGGTATCGTCAGTTGATAAACGCCAGGGGGAGAGTTGCCAGTGCCGGGTATCGAGCGCTAACGGTTCGCCGTCGAGGAGTAAACGGGGGGCGATCGCCGGTTCGCCGGTAGAAGGGGTCGCCAGCCCGCCGAGTTCAATGCGCAGGACCGCATCGGTTTTGGCACCGGCGCTACGGCTCAGGGTCATCACCAGCCCTTTATGCTCGTTAATATTGCGCGCAATGCAAAAATTCTGATTGTTGCAGGTCACCTGCCAGTCAGAAAAAGCTCGCTGCGCGGGGGCCGCCTGCACATAAAGTGCCGGCAGCATAGTGAGCATAAAGATAAATAAATAGCAGTGACGCATGTATGGCACGATCCCGGAAGCATGACTCAAAAACTGGCCGTATCTTCCTGCGCAAACCGGGATGGCTCAATCGGATTTATCGGATAGATTTATTTAAAATACATCTTATTAACATTAATAAGATCAAGTCATTAAGCCGGACGTCTGAAGATATTGCAGTAATATCACCGTCTTGCCATCCCGGATTTCGCCGGTTTTAACCTTCTCCAGCGCCTCCGTGAAAGGCATCTCCAGTACCTCGATCTCTTCATCTTCAATGCCGCCGCCCGCATTGGCGCGGTGAGCGTCGCTGTATTCCGCAACAAAAAAGTGAATGAGTTCGGTGACACCGCCCGGGGACATATACAGCTCAAAGACTTTACGCACTTCGCTGACGGCGAAGCCGGTCTCTTCAATTGCCTCTTTACGGACGCAGACGTCGGGTGCATCGTCATCCAGCAGACCGGCACAGGTTTCAATCAGCATACCGTCGGGATTGCCATTAACCCAGGTCGCTACCCGGAACTGACGGATCAGCACCACGGTTTTTTTATCCCGGTTATAGAGCATCACCGTTGCGCCATTACCACGATCGTAGACCTCACGCTTATGGCGCACGACTTCGCCGTTTTCACGCGTTAGATCGTAGGTCATGTTGCGAAGCAGAAAGTAATTGTCGGAGAGGATTCTATCTTTGATTAGGTCAATTTTCAGGGTCATGCGGACTCCACAGCGCAAAATATCCTCGTCATACTACGCCGTGAAGTCCGCTTTGTCGTGGCCGGGTTAATGGATAAGATTCTGATTTACGCCCAGCCAGTCGGCGATGCCCTGCGCCGCATGCCGCCCTTCGGCCATGGCGGTCACCACCAGATCAGCACCGCGAACCGCATCTCCACCGGCGAAGATTTGCGGGTTACTGGTCTGATAGCGGTAACGGCTATCCACGCCGGCGACAATCCGTCCCCACTCATCCACGGCAACCCCCTGCGCCTGCAGCCACGCCGCGGCATGCGGAGTAAAGCCAAAGGCCATGATTACCGCATCGGCAGGGATCACGAATTCACTGCCGGCAATCGGCACCGGACGCCGCCGCCCCTCGCCATCCGGCTCGCCGAGCTGAGTGCGCAGTAGACGAACTCCGTTGACCCGTCCGCTGTCATCCAGCGCCAGCGCCACCGGCTGGACGTTGAATTCAAAGGCGGCCCCCTCCTCTTTGGCATTTTTCACCTCTTTACGGGAACCGGGCATGTTGGCTTCGTCGCGACGGTAAGCGCAGGTGACGTTTGCCGCCCCCTGACGCAGAGCGGTACGCACACAGTCCATCGCCGTATCGCCGCCCCCCAGTACTACCACGTTGAGCCCGGCGGTATCGATAAAGGGATCGGCCACCGAGGCGGGCAGCCCCATAAGCTGACGGGTATTGCCCACCAGATACGGCAGCGCATCGTAAACACCCGGCGCCTCTTCGTTAGGGATGCCGGCTTTCATCGACCGCCAGGTACCGACTCCGATAAAGAGCGCATCATACTTCCGCTGAAGTTCAGCCATCGACACATCCTTACCCACCTCGCAATTGAGTACAAAACGGATCCCCATCGCGGTAAAGATGTCGCGACGGCGGGCCAGCAGCGACTTATCCAGTTTGAACGACGGTATGCCAAAGGTCAGCAAACCGCCAATCTCCGGGTGACGATCGTAGACGGTCACACTAAGGCCACGGCGCACCAGCGCGTCTGCGCAGGCTAACCCCGCAGGCCCGGCACCGATAATGGCCACACGTTTATCGACCGGCACCACCTGGCTGAGATCGGGCCGCCAGCCTTTCGCCAGCGCCTGGTCAGAAATATAACGTTCAAGGTTGCCGATGGTGACCGCGCCGGACGCCTCGCGCACCGTGCAGGCCCCTTCGCAAAGTTTGTCTTGCGGGCAGACTCGCCCGGTGATCTCCGGCAGGCAGTTGGTCTGGTGTGATAACTCGACCGCCGCCTCGATATCACCGGCTTTTACCCGCTCAATCCACTGCGGGATATGGTTGTGCAGCGGACAGGTCCATTCACAAATCGTGTGCTCGCCGCAGGTAAGACAGCGCGATGCCTCCCGCTGCGCCTGCTCTGTTCGAAATGGCAGATAAATTTCTGCAAAGTTGCCCACGCGCGCCTCAGGGCTGAGCTTATCCGGCTCGCCACGCGGGCTAAGCGCCTGCAGCTGCGCCTGCTTTCCGCCGGCTTTCACCGCCGCCGGGGCAATACCTTTCCATGGCTGCGCCTCATGACTCGCCGTACGCAGTCTGCGCGCGCGGGAGAGTTGATTCAGTGCGTCAGGGGTGGCAAGCGTCAGGACATCTGCCGGGCAGTTTTCCACGCAGGCTGGCCCCTGCGGTCGTCCGGCACAGAGATCGCACTTCTGCGCGGTGGCTTCACCCTGGGCGGTAACCACGATGTCCATCGTGCCAAAGGGGCAAGCCACGACGCAGGCTTTGCAGCCAATACAGCGCTGTTGATTCACCTGCACGCTGTCGTTTTCGCGGGCGATAGCCCCATTCGGACAGCTCTGGATGCAGGGGGCATTTTCGCAGTGATGGCAGGTGACGGTGTTGAAGCGGCTCCCCTCTTTCACCACGGTGATTCGTGGCGTGAATTCCCGCTGACTCAGCGCATGTTGTTCATTATGATGTGCCATCACGCAGGCGACTTCGCAGGCGTGACATCCGATACATTGCTGGCTGTTGGCCATAATAAAATGATTCATAGCGACACCTGCCCTGGTTATTAACCTTATCTTTTACAGGGGCTAAGTATTTACGCACCGGGGCGGGTTCAGGCAATGTTCATATGCCCAGAAACGCGAACTTTCTGCCCTGAACCTGAGTGAGATCAAATATATTTTGCGTAAAGGGAATAGCGTTTCCTTCGGCTGGTGCAGTCGCGCCGGACCTTTGTTCAGACATCATTCAGGAAGCCATGTGTGATAGTAAAACGACCCGTCTCGCGAAGCCTTGCCCGGGCATTCATCTCCATTATTGTGTTATCGGTCCTGTCCAGCGCAGTAGCGCTATTGACCCTTGCCAGCAGCCAACGCGATGCAGAAGCCATTAACATTGCCGGCTCCCTGCGTATGCAGAGCTATCGTCTTGGCTACGAGCTGCAGCGTGGTGGGAGCGATCTGCATGAGCACTTGCTTACCTGGCAAAACACGCTGAATGCGCCAGCGTTAACATCGCTGGATAAGTGGTATGTGCCGGAGGAGGTAAAGCAACGCTATCATCAGTTGCAGGCGGCATGGCAGGTGATGAATGAGCATTTATTGCAGGGCAACGAGGCGTGGTACCAGGCGCATATCAAAGAGTATATCGGGCGAATGGATGCCTTTGTGCTTTCACTGCAACATTATGCCGAACACAAGATGCAGCTGGTGGTGATCATTTCGCTGGCGGGCGGCGGCGGGATCCTGCTGTTGGTCTTTATCACGCTGCGTCGCATTCGCCGCCAGGTCGTCGCCCCGCTCAACCATCTGGTAAGCTCCAGCCTGCAGATTGAACAAGGCCGCTTTGATACCCCCGCTCCGGACAGCGATCTGCCCAACGAGCTGGGCCTGCTGTCGCGTACCTTTAACCATATGGCCGAGGAGTTGCACACTCTGTACCGCTCCCTGGAAAGCTCCGTAGAAGAGAAAACCCATCATTTGCACGAGGCCCACCAGCAGCTGGAGATGCTTTTCACCTGTTCACAGGCCCTGAATGCCAGCCAGACAGACAGCCACTGCTTTCGCCACATTTTGCAAATTGTGAAGGCGCATACCGGCATGCGCTATCTGGCGCTAAGCACCAGCGACGGCTGGCAGATGAGCGAGGGCTACAAAAGCGATCGTTTACCCATGCAGCAGTTGCCGGTGGTGATGCAGGAGACGCGATTTGGTGAACTCTGTTGGCAGAACGAGCACGGTACGGTGTCAGGGCCGCTAATGAAAAGCGTGGCCACGATGCTGGGGCGCGGTATCTATGTGAACCAGTCGCAGAAGCACTTCCAGCAACTGCTGTTGATGGAGGAGCGTGCCACCATTGCCCGGGAATTGCACGACTCGCTGGCCCAGGTACTCTCTTATTTACGCATTCAGCTAACGTTGTTAAAACACGCCGTACCGGAGGAGAACCAGCCGGCGCAGACCATTATTAGCGACTTCTCGCGAGCGCTGAACGATGCCTGGCTTCAGTTACGCGAACTGCTGACCACCTTCCGCCTGACGCTTAATCATGCCAACCTCCCCGCGGCGCTCCAGGAGTCGCTGGATGGCTTACAAAGCCAGACCCGCGCGAAACTCTCTTTAGATTGTCGTCTCTCCTCCCTCGCCCTCGATGCGCAAAAGCAGGTGCACCTGCTGCAGATTGTGCGCGAAGCGGTGCTGAACGCCATTAAGCATGCGCAGGCCAGTGAGATTGCCGTCGCCTGCGTGACCACCGCCAGCGGCGAGCACATCGTTTCTATTCGCGATAACGGGATTGGGATTGGCGATGCCAGCGAACCCCCTGGCCATTACGGGCTCAATATCATGCGCGAACGCGCTCTGCGACTGGGCGGTAGCCTGCACTTCTCGCGTCCAACTGAGGGGGGAACGCAGGTGGAGGTGCGTTTTCCGCAGTGAGCCGTGCAGAGGGTAAATAAGCGTAAAAAACCCTCGCATCTCATTAGAACGCCACGCGCATGCGTAATACTCAGCCGCACAGGAGGCGCGATTGCGCTGTAAACGCGCATGATAATTTACACTATCTCCTTATTTTCTCCACGTTTGACATCCGCCTTGCCGCTAGAGTGATGCGGGCAATGTACAATAACAATTCGACGCTAAATGAGGTCCTGGTTCAATGGCGAATTTTTTCATCGATCGCCCCATTTTTGCCTGGGTACTGGCAATCTTATTATGCCTGACCGGCACCCTGGCCATTTTTTCACTTCCTGTTGAGCAATATCCCGACCTGGCACCGCCGAATGTGCGTATCACTGCCAACTATCCGGGGGCGTCGGCACAGACGCTGGAAAATACGGTCACCCAGGTTATCGAGCAGAATATGACCGGCCTCGATAACCTGATGTATATGTCTTCCCAGAGCAGCGCTACCGGTATGGCAACGGTCACGCTGAGCTTTTCCGCCGGCAGCGATCCCGACGAAGCGGTGCAACAGGTGCAAAACCAGCTGCAGTCAGCCCTGCGTAAACTGCCCCAGGCGGTGCAGAATCAGGGGGTGACGGTGCGTAAAACCGGGGACACCAATATCCTGACCATCGCCTTCGTCTCTACCGATAACTCAATGGATAAGCAGGACATCGCCGACTACGTCGCCAGTAATATTCAGGATCCGCTGAGCCGTATTAACGGCGTGGGGGATATCGACGCCTACGGCTCACCATACTCCATGCGCATCTGGCTTGACCCGGCGAAACTGAACAGCGTTCAGATGACGGCGAAAGATGTGACCGACGCTATCGAGTCGCAAAACGCCCAGATTGCCGTAGGCCAGTTGGGCGGGACGCCCTCCATCGACAAGCAGGCGCTGAACGCCACCATCAATTCGCAATCATTACTGCAGACACCGCAGCAGTTCCGGGACATCACGCTGCGCGTGAATCAGGACGGCTCCGAGGTGCGCCTCGGAGACGTGGCGACGATTGAGATGGGTGCCGAGAAATATGACTATCTTAGCCGGTTCAACGGCAATGCAGCCTCCGGGCTGGGGGTGAAACTGGCGTCGGGGGCCAACGAAATGGCCACCGCCAAACTGGTCATCGACCGCCTCGATGAACTGTCGCATTTCTTTCCCCACGGGCTCGAATACAAGGTCGCGTACGAAACCACCTCCTTCGTGAAAGCCTCTATCGAGGACGTAGTCAAAACGCTGCTGGAAGCCATCGCGCTGGTGTTCCTCGTGATGTATCTGTTCCTCCAAAACTTCCGCGCCACCCTCATTCCAACCATCGCCGTACCTGTGGTACTGATGGGGACCTTCTCCGTGCTTTATGCCTTTGGCTACAGCATTAACACCCTGACGATGTTCGCTATGGTGCTGGCAATAGGGCTACTGGTCGATGACGCCATTGTGGTGGTGGAAAACGTCGAACGCATCATGAGCGAGGAGGGGCTCTCCCCACGGGAGGCCACCCGAAAATCGATGGGGCAGATCCAGGGGGCGCTGGTGGGTATCGCCCTGGTGCTGTCGGCCGTCTTTGTGCCAATGGCCTTCTTTGGCGGCACTACGGGGGCTATCTATCGCCAGTTCTCCATTACCATTGTCTCGGCAATGGTACTGTCCGTGCTGGTGGCGATGATCCTGACCCCTGCCCTCTGCGCTACCCTGCTTAAGCCGCTACACAAAGGCGAGCATCACGGGCAAAAAGGCTTGTTCGGGTGGTTCAACCGCATGTTCAATCGCAACGCGGCACGCTATGAAGCGGGCGTGGGGCGAGTTTTGCAGCACAGTCTGCGCTGGATTGTGGTGTACGTGCTGCTGCTGGGCGGAATGGTGTTCCTGTTCCTGCGCCTGCCCACCTCATTTTTACCTCTGGAAGACCGCGGCATGTTTATTACCTCGGTGCAGCTTCCCAGCGGTGCGACGCAGCAGCAAACGCTGAAAGTGGTGCAGCAGGTCGAACAGTATTTCTTCACCAAAGAGAAAGAGAACGTCGTGTCGGTGTTTGCCACCGTCGGCTCTGGCCCTGGCGGCAACGGGCAGAACGTGGCACGTATGTTTGTACGCCTGAAAGATTGGGAGCAACGTGATGCAAAAACTGGCACCTCGTTTGCCATTATCGAGCGTGCCACCAAAGCGTTCAGTCGGATTAAAGAAGCGCGCGTCTTTGCCAGCAGCCCGCCGGCCATCAGCGGCCTGGGCAGCTCCGCCGGTTTTGATATGGAGTTGCAGGATCACGCCGGTGCGGGACATGACGCCCTGATGGCGGCGCGCGATCGCCTGCTGGAGCTGGCCGGGGAAGAGCCCAATCTGACCCGCGTACGCCACAACGGCCTTGATGACAGCCCCCAGTTACAGATCGATATTGATCAGCGTAAAGCGCAGGCGCTGGGCGTCTCTATTGATGATATCAACGACACGCTGCAGACCGCGTGGGGCTCCAGCTACGTGAATGATTTTATGGATCGTGGCCGCGTGAAGAAGGTCTACGTGCAGGCGGCCGCCAAATACCGCATGCTGCCGGAGGATATCAACCTCTGGTACGTACGCAATAAAGAGGGCAGCATGGTGCCCTTCTCCGCCTTCGCTACGTCACGCTGGCAAACCGGCTCGCCCCGCATGGAGCGCTACAACGGCTATGCGGCGGTGGAAATTGTCGGGGAAGCCGCGCCAGGCGTCAGTACCGGTACGGCAATGGATGTGATGGAAGGGCTGGTCAGTCAGCTTCCGGCAGGCTTCGGGCTGGAGTGGACGGCCATGTCGTATCAAGAACGCCTCTCCGGCGCGCAGGCGCCTGCGCTCTATGCGCTGTCGCTGCTGGTAGTCTTCCTTTGTCTGGCCGCGCTCTATGAGAGCTGGTCAGTTCCCTTCTCGGTCATGCTGGTGGTGCCGCTGGGGGTAATTGGCGCCCTGCTGGCCACCTGGATGCGCGGGCTGGAGAACGACGTCTACTTCCAGGTCGGGTTGCTGACGGTTATTGGGCTATCGGCGAAGAACGCCATATTGATCGTCGAATTTGCTAACGAGATGAATGAGAAGGGCCAGGATCTGGTAGCCGCTACGCTGGATGCGTGCCGTCAGCGATTGCGTCCAATTCTGATGACCTCACTGGCGTTTGTTTTTGGCGTACTGCCGATGGCGACCAGTTCCGGTGCCGGTTCGGCAAGTCAGCATGCGGTAGGGACCGGCGTAATGGGCGGGATGATCGCGGCCACGATACTTGCCATCTACTTTGTACCGCTCTTCTTTGTGCTGGTGCGCCGTCGCTTCCCGCTAAAAGCGCGCCCGGAATAAGGCGTTAGAAATAAAAAAGGCGGCCTCACTAGCCGCCTTTTTTGTGTGCTTTTGTGCACACTATCATTATTTTACAACCAAGTGCTTTTTGCTGTTCTTCCTGAATTTCATTTACGAAGCATGACTTCGATAAAATCTTTCCAGTTCCCCAGTTCACGTTCAATCATAACAACCTCTCTTATTATTATGGGCATTTTACGAGAATATATCGACAATGTGAAGAATCTTTAATCAATCACTGCGATTGCCCTACCCTGCTATCACAGGGCTTGTAAGTAATATGGAGGGAGAACGATAAACTTTATGTGACGTACTGCAATATTTTGAAACAACCCTGATTTAAGTCGATGAAATAAATCCAGGCCGTTTTGCCAGGCATTTATTTGATTCTGGAGGGCTATGCAGCGGGAGTGAAAGAATATTCACAATTTCCCTTAAGCAGCGGTACGTAGCGTGTTTAAATAAAGTCATAAACTGAATGTGTTATATTTGTGCATCACTAACATATTCGAAAATACTGTGCGTTTGAGCGTAATTAATACAAAAGGATTCACCATGACCCAGCTCTATGGCATCAAAAATTGCGATACCATCAAAAAAGCACGCCGCTGGCTTGAAGATAACAATATTGACTATCGTTTTCACGACTATCGCGTGGACGGACTGGATGCAGATTTGCTGCAAAAATTTATCGCTGAACTGGGTTGGGAAGCGTTGCTGAACACCCGAGGGACGACCTGGCGTAAGCTGGATGAGAGCCTGCGCGCCAGCATTAATAACGCCGACAGCGCGGCGGCACTGATGATCGAAATGCCTGCAATCATTAAACGCCCATTGCTCTGGACGCCAGGTCAGCCTATGCTGCTGGGCTTTAGTGATTCCAGTTACCAACGCTATTTTGACGAGGTGTAGTTTATGTCATGCCCGGTCATTGAGCTGACTCAGCAGCTTATTCGCCGCCCCTCCCTCAGCCCGGACGACGCTGGTTGTCAGGCGCTAATGATAGAACGCCTGCGCGCTATCGGCTTCACCGTTGAAGCGATGGATTTTGGCGATACGCAAAACTTCTGGGCGTGGCGTGGCGAGGGCGAAACCCTGGCCTTTGCCGGACACACCGACGTGGTGCCTGCGGGCAAAGCCGACCTCTGGATCAACCCGCCTTTCGAACCCACCATCCGCGACGGTATGCTGTTTGGTCGCGGCGCGGCAGACATGAAAGGCTCGCTGGCGGCCATGGTTGTGGCGGCTGAACGCTTTGTCGCTCAGCATCCGAACCATAAAGGCCGTCTGGCATTTCTGATCACCTCTGATGAAGAGGCCAGCGCTAAAAACGGCACCGTGAAGGTAGTCGAAACCCTGATGGCGCGTAATGAACGCCTGGACTACTGCCTGGTGGGTGAGCCCTCCAGCACCGAAGTGGTGGGGGATGTGGTGAAAAATGGCCGTCGGGGCTCACTCACCTGCAACCTGACCATCCACGGCGTGCAGGGCCATGTTGCCTACCCACACCTGGCCGATAATCCGGTACACCGCGCAGCCCCTATGCTCAACGAGCTGGTGGGTATCGAGTGGGACAAAGGCAATGAGTACTTCCCGCCCACCAGCATGCAGATTGCCAACATCCAGGCCGGAACCGGCAGTAACAACGTGATCCCGGGCGATCTGTTCGTTCAGTTTAACTTCCGCTTCAGCACTGAGCTGACCGACGAGATGATCAAAGCCCGCGTGGCCGCGCTGTTGGATAAATATGCGCTGCGCTACAGCGTGGATTGGTGGCTCTCAGGCCAACCTTTCCTGACCGGACGCGGCAAGCTGGTCGATGCGGTCGTTAACGCTATCGCGCACTATAATGAAATTAAACCGCAGCTACTTACCACGGGCGGCACATCCGATGGGCGCTTTATCGCCCGTATGGGTGCGCAAGTGGTAGAACTTGGGCCAGTGAACGCCACCATTCATAAAATCAATGAATGCGTGAATGCGGCTGATTTACAGCTACTGGCTCGTATGTATCAACGTATCATGGAGCAGCTCATCGCCTGATGAGTGTTCTGTAAAAGGAAAAGCGAATGGACTGGCTGGCAAAATACTGGTGGATTCTGGTGTTGGTTTTCCTGGTGGGCGTGCTGATCAATGTCATCAAAGATCTGAATCGCGTGGACCACAAGAAATTCCTCGCCAACAAACCCGACCTCCCGCCGCATCGTGATTTTAACGATAAGTGGGATGATGACGACGACTGGCCGAACAAAGACCAGAAGAAGTGAAAATCAGCCCTCTCCCCACCGGGAGAGGGCTTTTTATTACAAGAACTCTACGATGTCATCGTCGTTAGGCTTACCGCCGCTCAGCGCTTCGTCAAAATAGTGCTTCGGTACGGTAAAACGCAGATGGTCCAGTGCGAACTGCATACTGCGATCGTCAATGGCGTGACCCAGATCTTCAACGATATCCAGCGTCACATCTCCTCCCGCCCGCAGCAATGCCTCCTGGGCGTCGACGGCGTGCGATAACTCAATGACCCGGTCTTCACCACCGTGAATCAGATGGATGGTCGTGGCGGTATCGGCACGTTGCGGCAGGGTGGCGTAGCGGCCATTAAAGGCAATTACCCGTGATGCCAGGCCCGGCTCTGCTTTTATACTTTCCAGCGACATAATTGAGCCCTGCGAGAAACCAATCAGCGCGGTGGCATTGGCGCCTACCCCACTCTGCTGCTGCCAGTAGTGCACCGTTTCGATAAATCGCGGCATGATGGCGTCCACCCGCCCCTGACGGCTCTCTTCGGTCACTCCCTGCACGGCGAACCACTGGCGGCCGTTCGGGCCGCACGGCTCTGCGCCACCGATGCTGACAATAAGCGCATCCGGGAAATGCGGCGCAAACCAGGATCCGATCTGCGCCATGTTAGCCGCGCTATCGCCTACGCCATGAAACAGCAGCAATAATTGTTTTGCCGGTTGCACCGGGCTTTGAACAACAAAATGATCATGTTTCATGGCACTCTCCTTATTTGATGAACCCGATTTTACGCCTGATGGGCATATTAACCATGCCAGTTCATTGAAGAAGTCATTGAAAAAATTGCCATTGCAATATGTCGTTTTTGAGCTGCTGGCTACGCGGCAGATCCTGCTGCGCCAGTGTCTGGCCGGTTTCGGCACGCAACCGCGCTAACAGCGCTTTACGCCCGTTTAGCCCCAGCCTGCGGCTCATTTCGCCCTCCTCCAGCTGCAGCTCGATTTTGCCCCTTAACGCCTCCAGCGGTGCTGAGGTGGCATTTAACAGCCGGGTGAGGCTGCTCACAGAGGCGGAAAACGGGCGATGACCCCAGGCGAATCCCGCCAGCTCCAGCCAGTCATCATCCGTAAGGGTAGTCGACTCAAGCGTCTCTACCGGGATCTTTTCACCGTTCCAGCGCTCAATGATGCGGGCATCCCGGCGCAGGCGTTGATGCTCATGCGCGCAAAGCGCTCGCCCTGCATCGCTGAGGGGACGTATCGCCATGGCGCTGTAACAGCCGCTGCTCGCCTCCCGGTGGCTGCCTATTCGTACCAGCACAAAACCGCAGCGCTGCCAGAAGCGCCAGAGCTCCTCGGTATAGCCAAAGCTGACCGAGAGGTAATCGACCGTTGCGCTGGCCGCCGCGCTGGCAATCAGCGCCTGACCGAGCCCCTGCCGCTGGTGGCCGGGATGGACGGCCACCCGGGTTATTCGTCTGCCGCTGAGGGTCGCGGCAAGCGGCGAACCGCCATGTGCTGCCAGAGACTGCGCCACCAGATTACCGCGCGGCCGCCGGTACCCGGCCCAGACCGCCCGGCTGAGCCCAGGCGCTAAACCGCCTTCATCGACCAGCCACACTGCCCCCGTTACGCGATCCCCCGTGTAGGCGACGGTAAAATGTTGGCCCGGAGCATCCATCATCCGCCGTAAGTCGAGCGGAGAGGTACGATAATGGGCGGCACACAGGAGTTTATAGACCGCGGTTGGCCGGGCGGGGGCAGAGAGCCAGGCTTCCGGCTCAAGGGGTAAAAAACGGACCTCGCCCTGCGCTGGCTCACTGTCAGGGCGATCGTCAAACAGCAGCACCTCATCGATAAAGCGCTCCAGCGGACAGCCGATGGCCCAGCGCATCGGCTCGGAAAGCGGGAAATAGCGCAGCCCGGCAAAGCGAGCGCAGAATTTCAGTAAAAATCCCCGGCCCGTGCCTTCGTACCCCTGTACGGTTGTGGTTAACAGTACCCGCGGAAAACGACTCACCAGCTGTTCCAGTAGCGGGCCGGGGATGGCAGCAGCCTCGTCAACAATGAGCCAGTCAGCCACTCGCCCTGAGGCCAGCAGCGCGTCCGGCGCCATAAAGTGAAAGTGCTTATCGGCGAAGTGGGCAATAACGTCCGTGGCGCCTCTGGACGGTGCCGTCACGATTGCGTTGCCGGTAATACGTTGCAGTAGCATGCCCGCCAGCGCCGATTTGCCTCGCCCGCGGGGGGCAGTAACGGCGGTGATGCCTGGAGGCTGGGTCAGTAAACGCTCGAGGATTTGCGCCTGCTCGCGCTGGGGTTCACCGCTGGCGGGTTGCCAGGGGATCGCTGGCGGTAGGTCCGGAAGGATCAACGGGTCGCCCTGCTGCCACAGGAGCACCTGCGGATCGGCAGCGAGGTGGCGACAAAAGTGCTGCACGAAACGCGGTGTAGCAATTGGCTCCGCGCTGTCGCTCCAGCGCACGGCGTCCTGATCAGGTTTGGATGGCCACTGGGGTAAAGGGGGCGTCAGCAGGACTAGCAGACTGCCGGCGCGCAGTGTGCCGCAGAGCGCCGCCAGTGCGGCCACGTCAAAGCCGTAACGTGCATCAAACACGGCGTGAAGATGCTCTCGCCCCAGCAGGTTACTTAATGCCTGCGGGGCGCAGGCGTTCGGAACCGGCGCGTTATTGCCCACCCAAAGCCAGTCGCCGGCAAGCGTATCGCAAAGGGTGAGCGCCTGCTGCTGCGCCCATTCATCGTCACCGCTGACCACCAGCAGACGCCGATGCCCGGCACGCGTCAACTGCAGTTGAAACCGGGATAATGCCTCAACGCCCTCAGACATTACATTGCGCGGCCAAAGGTATTGCACTGCGCCGGGTCACCGCTATCGAAACCGCGTTTGAACCAGGTGTAGCGCTGCTGCGAGCTGCCGTGAGTGAAGCTGTCGGGGACGACGTGCCCCTGGCTTTGCTGCTGCAGGCGATCATCACCAATGGCTTCGGCGGCGTTGAGCGCCTCTTCCAGGTCGCCCGCTTCCAGCACGCCTTGCTGCTGCATATTGTGTCCCCACACGCCGGCGTAGCAGTCGGCCTGTAGCTCCATGCGCACCGACAGCGCGTTTACTTCAGTCTGGCTGGCATTTTGTTGCAGCTGACGCACCTTTGGCTCGATACCCAGCAGCTTCTGCACGTGGTGCCCGACTTCATGGGCAATAACATAGCCCTGAGCGAAATCGCCATCGGCGCCCAGTTTTGATTTCATGTCATCATAAAAAGAGAGATCGATATAGACGGTTGAATCGGCCGGACAGTAGAACGGCCCCATTACCGACTGGCCGGTGCCGCATCCGGTGCGCGTGGCGCCGCGATACATCACCAGTTTCGGCTGCTGATAGGTTCGACCCATTTTGTCGAACAGCTGGCTCCAGGTGTCTTCGGTCGTGGCCAGGATCACCGAAGTGAATTTTGCCGCTTCGTCCTCATTAGGGCTAATGGAACGCTGCGATTGCTGCTGTTCCATCGGTTGGCCGGTGAGTAAACCGGTCAGGTCGACGCCGTAGTACCCTGCTACCAGCACCACCACCAGCAGAACCAGCCCCCCTTTACCGCGAGGTAAGCGAAAGCCCGGGCCGCCCATCATCGGACCGCCGCCACCGCTGCGCCTGTCTTCTACATTGTCACTTTCACGACGCCCTTGCCAGCGCATATCCCACCTCAATAATATCGCATTGATAATATGTCTGATCGTAGGCGTTTAAGGGAAAGATTACCACAGGCAACACGGATGAAACGTCAGAGGCAGGTATCTACCTCTGACGGAAAAGCGGGGATTAATCGAGGTTCACACCCAGACGATGGGCAACGGCTTCATAGGCTTCAACCACGCCACCCAGGCTCTGGCGGAAGCGGTCTTTGTCCATTTTATCCAGGGTCTCTTTATCCCACAGACGGCTACCGTCTGGAGAAAATTCATCGCCCAGTACCACTTCGCCTTTATAAAGTCCGAATTCCAGTTTGAAGTCGACCAGAATCAGGCCGGCGTCATCGAAGAGTTTTTTCAACACGTCGTTGGCTTTGAAGGTCAGCTCCTGCATGCGCGCCAGATTCTCTTTGCTCACCCAGCCAAAGGTTTCGCAGTAAGACTCGTTCACCATAGGGTCGTGCATCGCATCGTTTTTCAGGAACAGGTCGAACAGTGGCGGGTTCAGTTCAATACCCTCTTCAACGCCCAGACGTTTCACCAGGGAGCCAGCGGCACGGTTACGGACTACGCACTCAACCGGAACCATATCCAGTTTTTTCACCAGACATTCCGTATCGGACAGCAACGCTTCCATCTGCGTCGGAATACCCGCTTCCGCCAGTTTGCTCATAATGAAATAGTTAAACTTGTTGTTCACCATCCCTTTACGATCGAACTGCTCAATGCGCGCGCCATCTCCTGCTGACGTATCATTGCGGAACTCGAGCACCAACAGATCGGGATTTTCCGTGCTGTATACGGTTTTCGCTTTGCCACGATACAACTCAGCTTGCTTCTGCATCTTCTCTACTCCTGGTGTGATGATTTGTGTACAAAACCCGGCGTATTATGCCACGCACACGTTTGCGTAGCACTAAAATAAAAAGGGCTGGATAAACCAGCCCCTTTTTTTTATTTGCTGAATGCGGCCTGGAAGGCAGCAACCAGCGCATCGTTTTGCGACTGGGTCAGCGTATGCCCTTTCGGGTCGATAAATTGCAAACTACTGCGGTTATCCAGATCCCCTACCTGCAACTTATAGTCGCCGGCTGCGAGGCCTGGGTCACGCGCGCCAAGCTCTTCCCAACTGCTATCGGAAAGCGGCTTGTAGGTCACCGCCATGCTGCCGGTAGAGCGGGTGCTGTCGTTGACCTTCATCCCTACGCGCTCCAGCGTCGACGGCAGACGTTGCCAGACCTGGTTGAACGGACCACGTACCACGAGCATCGGCAGGCCAGTATCGTCTGCAGCGCTCTGTACATCGAAGGTGGCGCCGTTACGGCTCTGCGCCGCGTTCGCCGCGTCGGTAGCGTTTTTATCAAGGCCCGCAGAGATCACGTTCAGCATCTCGGCGCTGTAGCGCTGCAGAGAAGCAGCATCAGCAACCGGTTTACCCGCCTGCTCCAGGTTCAACAGTTTGACCACCACGGCCTGTTGATAACCCTGAGCCTTAACAGAGACTTGATAACGACCACGGTACTGCTGATCTTCATCCAGACGGTTCCATTCGATCCAGTCCGTTGTCAGCGTCTGGCTGGCATCATCACGTTTATCGATGGTGTAGTTCTTCGCCTGCAGCACGCTAACCACCTGTGGCCACAGGTTAGCGTTACGCGCGCTTTCAACCTGCAGGGTGGCGGTATCACCGGTAAACTGCGTGCGCGCTCCGCTCACCAGCGCCAGCGGCTGTGCCGGCGGACGGATATCCAGCGCTTTACCCACCGCGCCACTGCCATTGGTGACAGGAATGGTGTAATCGCCATTCTCAACCGGCAGGATCATGCCCGCAGGAGCATGAAGTTCAGCAAGCGGCGTAGCATCCAGGTAGGATTCGTCACCGCTCACCTGGCGTTTATAGCGTGAATCTGAGCTACAGGCCGCAAGCAGCATAACAAGCGAAACACCCGCAACCTTCGCCAGGCGCGATTTCTGTACTGAGTAAGCCATCAAATCTCCCTAAACTTTACAGCAAACCAGCATGCTTCAACGCGCCGGTAACCACTTCACGACCATGGTCGGTGATGGGGGTCATCGGCAGACGCAGCGTGTCAGTTGCTACAAGTCCCAACTCCTTACATGCCCATTTCACTGGGATCGGATTGGGTTCGACAAATAATTTATTGTGCAGCGGCATCAGACGCTGGTTGATCAACCGTGCTTCCTGGAAATGCCCTGCGGCAGCCAGTTTGCACATTTCAGCCATATCACGGGCCGCGATGTTTGAGGTCACGGAAATGACCCCATGACCACCGAGCTGCATAAAGTCCAGCGCAGTGGCATCATCCCCGCTGAGCAGGATGAAGTCGTCTGAAACCAGCTCTTTGATCTGGTGAACACGGCTTAAGTTCCCGGTCGCCTCTTTAATCGCAATAATATTTTTTACTTTGGCGAGACGGCCCACGGTTTCTGGCAGCATATCGCAGCCAGTACGCGACGGCACATTATACAGGATTTGCGGCAAGTCAGTATGTTCGGCGATAGCTTTGAAGTGCTGGAACAGACCTTCCTGGGTAGGACGGTTGTAGTATGGTGTTACCGTCAGGCAACCCACAACGCCGCTGTCGTTAAAACGCTGCGTCAGGCTGATGGCCTCAGCAGTAGCATTGGCGCCAGTTCCGGCAATGACCGGGATGCGGCCGTCAGCCAGTTCAAGGGTCATCAATACGACATCGCCATGCTCATCGTGGCTCAGCGTGGCAGATTCACCGGTAGTCCCTACCGATACAATCGCCGAGGTTCCGCTGGCGACATGATAATCAATCAGTTTCTTCAGGCTTGACCGGCAGACATTACCTTTTTCATCCATCGGTGTAACAATCGCGACAATACTTCCCGTGAACATGGGCCATCCTCAATGCGTGCAAGAGCCTCAATGGTACGTTTGGAACTGTAATAAAAGCAAGCGACCTGAGGCCCCCAGGTTGTTGTATGCCGGTTTTTTTTATGCTTTCCTTAGTAAGACTTAACCACGCAAAGGAAGAACAGGTTTGACAACCCCATCACAACATTACCTGGTTATCACTGCGCTGGGTGCCGACAGGCCTGGTATTGTGAACACCATCACCCGTCACGTCAGTAGCTGCGGCTGTAACATTGAAGATAGCCGGCTGGCGATGCTGGGCGAAGAGTTCACGTTTATTATGCTGCTTTCCGGGTCATGGAACGCCATTAACTTAATTGAGTCGACGCTGCCGATGAAAGGGGCTGAGCTGGACCTGCTCATCGTCATGAAGCGCACCACTGCACGCCCTATTCCGGCCATGCCCGCAACCGTCTGGGTGCAGGTCGAGGTGAATGACTCACCGCATCTAATCGAACGTTTCACTGCGCTGTTCGACAGCCATCAAATGAACGTCGCAGAGCTGGTTTCTCGCACGCAGCCCGGAAATGATGAGAATGCCCCACGGCTGTTCATTCAGATTACCGCTCATAGCCCCGCCTCGCACGATGCGTCAAATATCGAGCAAGCGTTCAAAGCCCTATGTACAGAATTGAATGCGCAAGGCAGTATAAACGTCGTCAACTATTCACAGCATGAACAGGATGGAGTTGAGTAATGAATCCACTGAAAGCCGGTGACATCGCACCGAAATTTAGCTTGCCCGATCAAGACGGTGAGCAAGTAAATTTGGCCGACTTCCAGGGACAGCGTGTTCTGGTCTATTTCTACCCGAAAGCCATGACGCCAGGCTGTACCGTACAAGCGTGCGGTTTACGCGATAACATGGACGGTTTGAAAAATGCAGGCGTTGACGTGCTGGGTATCAGCACTGACAAGCCTGAAAAGCTCTCTCGCTTCGCCGAAAAAGAGCTGTTGAACTTTACGCTGCTTTCCGACGAAGACCACAAAGTTTGCGAAAGCTTTGGCGTCTGGGGTGAGAAATCCTTTATGGGGAAAACCTATGACGGCATTCACCGTATCAGTTTCCTGATTGACGCCAACGGCAAAGTCGAACATGTGTTTGACGATTTTAAAACCAGCAATCACCATGACGTGGTGCTTAACTGGCTAAAAGAGAACGCCTGATTCAAAACAAAACGGCAACCCTGAGGTTGCCGTTTTTCATGTTGAGGCTCGCTACTCTTCTACCGCAGGAACATCTGGCCATGCGTGCACCACGGCCTTGATGAGCGTCGCCAGTGGAATTGCAAAGAACACGCCCCAGAATCCCCATAGCCCGCCAAAAATCACCACCGACAGAATAATCACCAGCGGATGCAGGTTCACCGCTTCAGAGAAGAGCACCGGGACCAGCAGATTGCCATCCAGCCCCTGGATAATCAGGTACACCGCGAAGCAGCTCCAGAACTCAGTACCCAGGCCAAACTGGAATAGCGCGACCCCGACCACCGGAATCGTCACCACAAATGCCCCGATGTAGGGGATCAGCACCGAGAAGCCGACCAGCACTGCCAGTAGCAACGAATAGTTGAGCCCAAAGATGACGAAGCCAATCCAGGTCGCCACACCCACTACAATCATCTCCAGCACTTTGCCGCGAATGTAGTTCGTGATTTGCTGATTCATCTCTTGCCATACCTGCCCAGCCAGCCCGCGGTTCCGCGGCAGTACGCGGCGTACCGCGTTGAGCATCTGCTCTTTATCCTTCACCAGGAAGAAGACCATCAGCGGCACCAGAACCAGATAAACCGCCAGCGTCAGCAGCCCGACCAGCGAGGCGAGGGAAAATTTCACTACCGTATCCCCCATCGTCATGATGCGGGTACGCACATTTTCCGCCATGGCATCAATGATGCCCGCGTCCATCAGCGCCGGATATCGGCGCGGCAACGTAGCGGCAAAATCGGAGAGCTTGCTGAGCATACCGGGCATATCGCGTATCAGGTAGATGCCCTGCTGCCAGGCAATGGGCAGAACCACAAAGGACATCAGCAGTAAGATTCCGACAAAGAGCACCAGCACGATGGTGCTTGCCCAGCGGCGAGAGCAGCCGATATGTTCCAGGCGAACGGTAGGCCACTCCAGAAGATAGGCCAGAACGATGGCGACCAGTAGCGGTGCTAAAAGTCCGCTAAAGAAGAAGAGAATGCCAAATCCGGCAACAAGAATAACCAACAAAGCAATGGCTTCCGGATCGCTAAAACGCCGGCGATACCACTGCATCAATAACTCAAGCATACAGTCCTTACCTGGGGAGGTGGCGAGAGAGAACAGGCGAATTGTATCGAAGAGTCGTTGAAAAGACTTTCGCTTTTTATCGTCTTGTCGCAAAACGCAAAAGCTGAGACGGGGGATTTTCTTATCGCCCCGACACGGCTACACTCGCAAAGCAGCCGCTGGTGAACGATATACGGGTTCGCCGGTCAAAATAGCACACCCAACAGACAGGACCGAGGTTATGTTCAGGCAGTTGAAAAAAACGCTGGTTGCAACGCTTATCGCTGCTCTGACCGTGGGTCAGATGACGCCAGCCTTTGCCGATTCGGCCGATTCATTGCCGGATATGGGCACCTCAGCAGGAAGCACGCTCTCCATTGGCCAGGAGATGCAGATGGGCGATTTTTATGTCCGCCAGCTTCGTGGCAGCGCGCCGTTGATCAACGATCCCCTGCTGGTGCAGTACATTAACTCACTGGGCATGCGGCTGGTCTCCCATGCAGATTCAGTGAAGACACCGTTCCACTTCTTTTTGATCAACAACGACGAGATCAACGCCTTCGCCTTCTTTGGCGGTAACGTGGTATTGCACTCGGCGCTGTTCCGCTATGCCGATAACGAAAGCCAGCTGGCGTCGGTGATGGCGCACGAAATCTCCCACGTTACCCAGCGTCACCTGGCTCGGGCCATGGAAGATCAAAAACGTAGCGCCCCGCTGACCTGGGTTGGCGCGCTGGGTTCGATCCTGCTGGCAATGGCAAGCCCCCAGGCCGGTATGGCCGCCCTGACGGGTACGCTGGCGGGCACCCGCCAGGGGATGATCAGCTTTACCCAGCAAAACGAACAGGAAGCCGACCGTATCGGTATCCAGGTATTGCAACGCTCTGGCTTTGATCCGCAGGCTATGCCCACCTTCCTTGAAAAATTGCTCGACCAGGCGCGTTACTCCTCCCGTCCGCCGGAAATCTTGCTGACTCACCCCCTGCCTGAGAGCCGCCTTTCTGATGCCCGTAACCGTGCCAATCAGATGCGTTCGGTGGTGGTGCAGTCTTCAGAAGATTTTTACATGGCGAAGGTGAGAACGCTCGGGATGTATAACTCTGGTCGTAATCAGTTAACCAGCGATCTGCTCGACAGCTGGGCTAAAGGGAATGTGCGCGAACAGCGCGCGGCGCAGTATGGCCGGGCCCTGCAGGCGATGGAGGCGAGTAATTACGATGAGGCACGCAAGAATCTGCAGCCTTTGCTGACGGCTGAACCGGGCAATGCCTGGTATCTCGACCTCGCCACCGACATTGATTTGGGCCAGAAACGCGCCACAGAGGCGATTAATCGCCTGAAGGGCGCACGCGATCTGCGCAACAATCCGGTGCTGCAACTCAACCTGGCGAATGCTTACTTACAGGGTGGTCAGCCGCAGGAGGCTGTGACCATCCTCAATCGCTATACCTTCAGCTATAAAGACGACCCCAACGGCTGGGATCTGCTGGCGCAGGCCGAAGCCGCGCTGAACCATCGCGATCAGGAGCTGGCCGCGCGCGCCGAGGGTTATGCCCTTGCCGGACGCCTGGATCAGGCTATCTCGTTGCTGAGCAGCGCCAGCTCGCAGGCGAAGCTGGGGAGCCTGCAGCAGGCGCGCTACGATGCCCGTATCGATCAGCTGCGACAGTTACAACAGCGCTACCGCCCGTATGAAAAGATGTAAAAAGGAGAACAGATGACTAACGCGGTAAAGATCTACCATAACCCTCGCTGCTCCAAGAGCCGCGAAACGTTAAGCTTGCTGCAATCGAACGGTATTGAACCAGACGTGGTGCTTTATCTTGAGACGCCGCCGGATGCCGACACGATCAAGGCGCTGCTGCAAATGTTGGGAATGGGTAGCGCACGTGAACTGATGCGCCAGAAAGAGGAGCTCTATAAATCGCTCAACCTGGCTGACAGCCACCTGAGCGAAGCCGCGCTAATCCAGGCGATGGTAGAGAACCCGAAACTGATTGAGCGGCCGATTGTGGTCGCGAACGGTAAAGCGCGTATCGGACGCCCGCCGGAACAGGTACTGGATATCGTCAAGTAAGAAGAGGTCAACCCGGCAGTCGGCCGGGTTCAGAGCGCCAGAATATCTTTTACGAAAGGAATAGTCAGCTTTCGCTGGGCGGTAATAGAGGCATGATCCAGCTTGTCGAGCGTGACAAACAGCGTGCGCATTTCACGATCCAGCCGCTTCAGCAAGAAGCGCCCCACATCTTCCGGCAGTTCAAAACCTCTCAGCCGCGCCCGCAGTTGCAAAGCCTGCAGTTTGTCTTCGTCTGACAGCGGTTGCAGCTTATAGATCTGTCCCCAGTCCAGTCGCGACGCCAGATCCGCCAGCCCCAGGTTCAACTGGCGCGGAGGACGATCGCCGGTGATCAACAGCCGGGTGTTTCCGGATTCAAGGATGCGGTTGTAGAGATTAAAGATCGCCATCTCCCAAAGTTCATCACCCGCCACGCACTCAATATTGTCGATACAGACCAGGGAAAGCTGCTCCATACCATCAAGCACTTCGGGTACAAACCAGGTGCGTTTATCGAGCGGAACGTAACCCACGGCGTCACCACGCTGAGAGAGCTCAGCACAGGCTGCGTGCAATAAATGGCTGCGGCCCGCACCTTCGCGCGACCAGATATAGATGTAACCGCTATGCTCCTGGCGCAGCACGTTTTGCAGTGCAGCCAGTAAAGAGGGGTTATCACCCGGCCAGAAACTGGCAAACGTTTCGTCGTCGGGTAAATAAAGTGGCAAAGAGAGCTGTGCCGGTGCGTTCAGAAATACCTCAACCAGGTCTTACTCGTAATCGGCAAAGAGTTTAGCACGGAACATGCAGGGAGAGAACCGGGCGGAACGGCCGCCCGGTTTATCGATCAATGTGCGGATTTTTCGCTCTCTTCCGCATCCAGAACTACCTCTTCCGGACGCAGAACCGAGATCGCTTTGAAGATCAGGCTCAGGGCGATGCCGACAATCGTGGCCAGCGCCATCCCTTTCAGCTCTGCGGCGCCGATGTGTACCTTCGCACCGCTCACGCCGATGATCAGAATCACGGAGGTCAGGATCAGGTTCTGCGCTTTGCTGTAATCGACTTTGGATTCGATCAGGACGCGGATACCGGATGCGCCAATCACGCCGTACAGCAGCAGCGACACGCCGCCCATTACCGGAACCGGGATAATCTGAATCGCCGCAGCCAGCTTACCCACGCATGAAAGCAGAATGGCGATGATGGCCGCGCCGCCAATTACCCAGGTGCTGTAGACGCGGGTGATCGCCATAACGCCGATATTCTCACCGTAGGTGGTGTTTGGCGTGGAGCCGAAGAATCCGGAAATCATGGTCGACAGGCCGTTCGCAAACATTGAGCGATGCAGGCCAGGGTCGCGGATAAGATCGCGCTTAACGATATTCGCCGTGACCACCAGGTGGCCGACGTGCTCCGCAATCACCACCAGCGCAGCAGGCAGGATGGTGAAGATAGCGAACCACTCGAAGCGCGGAGTATAGAAGGTTGGCAGAGCGAACCAGTGCGCCTGGGCAATAGGGGTGGTATCCACAACGCCCATTGCGAAGGAGAGCGCATAACCCGCCAGCACGCCGATCAAAATCGGGATAATGGCCATAAAGCCACGGAACAGCACGGAACCAAATACCGTTACACCCAGCGTGACCAGCGAGATGATAATGGTTTTAGAATCCGGCGATTGTCCCTCAGCAGGGAGTAATCCCGCCATATTGGCCGCCACGCCTGCCAGTTCCAGACCGATGACGGCCACGATCGCCCCCATCGCCGCAGGCGGGAACATGACGTCCAGCCAGCCGGTACCGGCTTTCTTCACAATGAAAGAGACCAGACAGAACAGCACGCCACACATGATAAAGCCGCCCAGCGCCACTTCATAACCCAGCGGCAGCAACAGCAGCACCGGAGAGATAAATGCAAAGCTGGAACCCAGGTAAGCCGGGATTTTACCTTTACAGATGAAGAGGTAAAGCAAGGTGCCGACACCGTTAAACAGCAGCACGGTAGCCGGGTTAATGTGGAACAGGATGGGCACCAGCACGGTTGCGCCAAACATGGCAAACAGGTGCTGCAAACTAAGCGGGATCGTCTGTAAAAGCGGCGGTCTTTCACTCACCCCGATAGCACGGCGCGTCATAGTGTTGTCCTCTGAGTAATGATTATTGTGGGTGTTGTATTCAAAAAAAAGCCGACTATCAAAGTCGGCTTCTTTATCGTTATTCGATTACTTAGTACCAAAAATCTTGTCGCCGGCATCGCCAAGCCCCGGGATAATGTACCCGTGCTCGTTCAGCCCCTGATCAACGGACGCGGTATAGAGCTCGACGTCCGGGTGCGCTTTTTCCAGTGCCGCGATACCTTCCGGTGCCGCCACCAGAACCAGCACTTTAATGCTGCTGCAGCCCGCTTTTTTCAGCAGGTCGATAGTGGCGATCATCGAACCGCCGGTCGCCAGCATCGGGTCAACGACCAGCGCCATACGCTCGTCGATGTTGGAAACCAGCTTCTGGAAGTACGGCACGGGCTCCAGGGTCTCTTCGTCACGGTAGATACCCACTACGCTAATACGTGCGCTGGGTACGTGCTCCAGAACGCCTTCCATCATGCCCAGACCTGCGCGCAGGATCGGCACAACGGTAATTTTTTTACCTTTGATCTGCTCAACCTGCACCGGGCCGTTCCAGCCTTCGATGGTCACTTTTTCGGTTTCGAGATCGGAGGTCGCTTCGTATGTCAGTAAGCTGCCCACTTCAGAGGCCAGTTCGCGAAAACGTTTCGTGCTGATGTCATGCTCACGCATCAGGCCCAGCTTGTGTTTTACCAGCGGGTGTTTCACTTCAACAATCTTCATACTTTTCTCCTTCGGGGGTGGCAGCCACAAAAAAAATCGCCGGATTATACCGCTTTTTCGGGATTGCGCCATACCCAACTTGCTTGACGCAAATCAAGCAAAGTGTTCTGAGCATAAAAAAGCCGGAGAACAAGCTCCGGCTTTTTAACGGCATTTTGCCCGCTTATTCAATATTAGCGCCGTTGCTGGCAATTACCTGTTTATACCAGTCAAACGACTTTTTCTTACTGCGATTCAGGGTGCCATTGCCTTCGTTATCTTTATCTACAAAGATAAAGCCGTAGCGTTTTTTCATCTCACCGGTGCCGGCGGAGACCAGATCGATACAACCCCATGGGGTATAGCCCATCAGATCCACGCCATCCTCAATGACCGCTTTTTTCATTTCGCTGATGTGGGCAGAGAGATAATCAATGCGGTACTGATCGTTGACCGTGCCGTCACTCTCCTGCACGTCGATAGCCCCGAAGCCGTTTTCAACAATAAAGAGCGGTAACTGATAGTGATCCCAGAACCAGTTCAGGGAGTAACGCAGCCCCACCGGGTCAATCTGCCAGCCCCAGTCCGATTTTTGCACGTAAGGGTTGGAGACCAGACTCTTGCTCTCGTCGTAATCCAGCTGCGGGTTGTCGGGGGTCGCTTTGGTGGCAAACGACATGTAATAGCTGAAGCCGATGTAATCCACACAGCCCTGCTTCAGCGCAGCGATATCCCCGTCGGTGATATCCAGCGCGAAGCCGCGGCGCTCGAAGTAGTTGAGCAGATGTTGCGGATAGGCGCCGCGCACATGTACATCGGTAAACCAGTAGCGACGGTGCATCGCATTCATCGCCATCATCATGTCGTTTGGCGCGCAGGAGAACGGATAGATCGGGCACATGGCAATCATGCAGCCAATCTGCAGCGACGGGTTTATCTCCCGCCCTGCTTTCACCGCCAGCGCGCTGGCCACCAGCTCATAGTGCGCGGCCTGGAACATCACGGGCTCGCGCTCTTCTCCCGGCTGATATTTCAGGCCGGAGTTAGTAAAGGGGGCGAAGTCTTCATGGAAGTTAGCCTGGTTGTTGATCTCGTTGAAGGTCATCCAGTACTTCACTTTATGTTGATAACGCTCGAACACGACGCGGGCAAAGCGTACGAAGAACTCAATCAGCTTACGGTTGCGCCAGCCGCCATATTCGCTAACCAGGTGATACGGCATTTCAAAATGTGAGAGGGTAATAACCGGTTCGATGCCGTGCTTAAGGCACTCATCAAACAGATCGTCATAAAACTGCAGACCGGCCTCATTCGGGGTCTGCTCATCCCCTTTCGGGAAAATACGCGTCCAGGCGATAGAGGTGCGGAAACACTTAAAGCCCAGTTCGGCGAAGAGCTGAATATCGTCTTTATAGCGATGATAAAAATCGATGGCTTCGTGGTTAGGGTAATTTTTGCCCGGCATCACGCCGTCGGTGATCTCACGCGGAACGCCATGCGCGCCGGCGGTCATAACATCTGCCACGCTTACGCCTTTGCCACCCTCCTGCCAGCCGCCTTCAAGTTGATGCGCCGCAACCGCGCCGCCCCACAGAAAACCCTCTTTAAATCCTGACATGCGATATCCCTCATTCAGCGTTAATTATCGGCAAAATTGAGCACAGAAACCGGTTTCAGTGGAATGATGTTCATTCATCGTAACGGTTGCAAGAACAAGACTGTACCCGGTTTCATTTTCGTGAACAGTATCAACTTTGTACCGCCTCGCTGGCTGATGCAGAGCAAAAATCTTCATGCAAACTTCTGTTGCAGAATAGGCTCGCAAACGTTTGCCTGGACTGTTAGAATTGCGCCGATTTTTCTTACTATCGCAATGCAATCGCGTGGGGACTTGAGCCGTGACCAACAAAACTTCTCTCAGCTACAAAGATGCCGGTGTTGATATTGACGCAGGTAATGCGCTGGTTGACCGAATCAAAGGTGTGGTGAAAAAGACCCGCCGCCCTGAAGTGATGGGTGGTCTGGGTGGATTCGGCGCACTGTGCGCACTGCCACAAAAATATCGTGAACCGGTACTGGTCTCTGGCACCGACGGCGTAGGCACCAAATTGCGTCTGGCAATGGATCTGAAACGCCACGACACTATCGGTATCGACCTGGTCGCTATGTGCGTTAACGATCTCGTCGTCCAGGGCGCTGAGCCGCTCTTCTTCCTCGACTACTATGCGACCGGAAAACTGGATGTCGACACCGCAGCAAGCGTCATCAGCGGCATCGCTGAAGGCTGTCTGCAGTCTGGCTGTGCGCTGGTGGGCGGTGAAACCGCAGAGATGCCAGGCATGTATCACGGTGAAGATTACGACGTGGCCGGTTTTTGCGTAGGCGTGGTAGAAAAATCAGAAATTATCGACGGTAGCAAAGTTGCAGATGGCGATGTGCTGATCGCGCTGGGCTCCAGCGGCCCACACTCAAATGGCTATTCACTGGTGCGCAAAATCATTGAAGTGAGCGGCTGTGATCCTGAAACAACCGATCTGGAAGGTAAACCGCTGGCCGACCATCTGCTGGCACCGACCCGTATCTACGTGAAAAACATTCTTGAGCTGATCGAGAATGTCGATGTCCATGCTATCGCTCACCTGACCGGCGGCGGCTTCTGGGAAAACATCCCGCGCGTTCTGCCTGACAACACCCAGGCCGTGATCGACGAATCCTCCTGGCAGTGGCCGGCTGTCTTCAACTGGCTGCAGGAAGCCGGTAACGTCAGCGATCATGAGATGTATCGTACCTTCAACTGCGGCGTAGGCATGCTCATTGCCCTGCCGGCAGCCGAAGCCGATAAAGCCGTGAGCCTGATGCAGGCCAAAGGTGAAAACGCCTGGAAAATCGGTATCATCAAAGCCTCTGATTCCGAAGAGCGTGTGGTTATTGCATGAAAAACATCGTGGTGCTCATTTCCGGTAACGGAAGTAATTTGCAGGCCATTATTGATGGCTGCAAACAGAAAAGAATTAACGGCACCATCCGTGCAGTATTCAGTAACAAGGCCGACGCGTACGGTCTTGAACGCGCTCGTGAAGCCGGCATTCCGGCGCACGTCCTTGAGGCGAGCCAGTTTGCGGGCCGGGAAGCGTTTGATCGGGAGCTGGTGCAAGAGATCGACGCTTACGCCCCCGATGTCGTCGTGCTGGCAGGCTACATGCGTATTCTCAGCCCGGCGTTTGTTGCACACTATGCCGGACGCCTGCTGAACATCCACCCTTCCCTGCTGCCAAAATACCCGGGCCTGCATACCCACCGCCAGGTCCTGGAAAACGGCGACGAGGAGCACGGCACCTCCGTTCATTTTGTTACTGACGAGCTGGACGGTGGCCCGGTCATTCTGCAGGCCAAAATCCCGGTGTTTGACGGCGACAGCGAAGAGGACATTACGCACCGCGTTCAGGCACAAGAACATGCCATCTACCCGCTGGTAGTAAGCTGGTTGGTTGATGGCCGCCTCGCCATGCGTAACGGTGCGGCCTGGCTGGATGGCGTACAACTTCCCCCGGAAGGACATGCCTCCGAAGCGTAACGTGATACCGAGCCGGCGATTGCCGGCTTTTTTTTATCTGCAAATCGCAAAAACTGTAAAAAATCAGGCGTCTGATGACGGTTATGCCCCTCCTGCGGTCAGTTAACTGTCATACTTTTCTGGCACAGTTGGACATATCGTGACAATGCTCGCCATAATAAGGTTGAGACGGATTTGCCACGTCCTGTGATTGAACTGGAGTGTGAGTAGTAATGGGTCAGGAAAAGTTATACATCGAGAAAGAGTTAAGCTGGTTAGCATTCAACGAGCGTGTCCTTCAGGAAGCGGCTGACAAGAGCAATCCGCTGATTGAGCGTATGCGTTTTCTGGGGATCTATTCCAATAACCTGGATGAGTTTTATAAAGTTCGCTTCGCTGAGCTGAAGCGCAGAATCATCATTAGCGAGGAGCAGGGACTCAACTCGAATTCACGCCATCTGCTCGGTAAGATTCAATCCCGCGTTTTGAAAGCCGATCAGGAATTCGATAGCCTGTATAACGAATTGCTGCTGGAAATGGCACGCAATCAAATCTTCCTCATCAATGAACGCCAACTCTCTGTCAACCAGCAAAGCTGGCTACGTCACTACTTCAAACAGTACCTGCGCCAACATATCACGCCCATTCTTATCAATCGTGAAACCGATCTGGTGCAGTTCCTGAAAGATGATTACACCTATCTGGCGGTAGAGATTATTCGTGGCGATAACATTCGTTATGCGCTGCTGGAGATCCCGTCAGACAAAGTGCCGCGTTTCGTTAACTTACCGCCGGAGACCCCACGCCGACGTAAGCCAATGATCCTGCTGGATAACATCCTGCGCTACTGTCTGGATGATATCTTTAAAGGTTTCTTCGATTACGATGCGCTGAACGCCTACTCCATGAAGATGACCCGTGATGCCGAGTACGACCTGGTACACGAAATGGAAGCCAGCCTGATGGAGCTGATGTCATCGAGCCTGAAACAGCGCCTGACGGCCGAGCCGGTACGCTTTGTCTATCAGCGCGACATGCCCGATGCCATGGTGGAGATGCTGCGCGATAAGCTCACCATCTCACGCTATGACTCCATCGTGCCCGGCGGGCGTTATCACAACTTTAAAGACTTCATTGGCTTCCCGAACGTTGGCAAAGCCAACCTGGTGAACAAACCGCTGCCGCGTCTGCGCCACCTCTGGTTCGACAAATTCCGCAACGGTTTCGATGCCATTCGCGAACGCGATGTCCTGCTTTATTATCCGTACCATACCTTCGAGCACGTGCTGGAGTTGATGCGCCAGGCCTCATTCGATCCGAACGTGCTGGCGATCAAAATCAACATCTACCGCGTAGCGAAAGACTCCCGCATTATCGATGCCATGATCCACGCCGCCCATAACGGTAAAAAAGTGACCGTAGTGGTTGAGCTGCAGGCGCGTTTTGACGAAGAGGCCAATATCCACTGGGCCCGTCGTCTGACAGAAGCCGGGGTACACGTTATCTTCTCCGCGCCGGGTCTGAAAATTCACGCCAAACTGTTCCTTATTTCGCGTAAAGAGGGTGAAGAGGTGGTGCGTTATGCCCACATCGGTACCGGCAACTTTAACGAGAAGACGGCGCGTATTTATACCGACTACTCGTTATTGACCGCCGATGCGCGTATCACCAATGAAGTGCGGCGGGTCTTTAACTTTATCGAGAACCCTTACCGTCCGGTGAGCTTCGACTATCTGCTGGTCTCTCCGCAGAATTCGCGTCGCCTGCTGTATGACATGATCGATCGTGAAATCGCCAATGCGCAGCAAGGGGTGCCAGCAGGCATTACCCTCAAGCTGAACAACCTGGTCGATAAAGGGCTTGTTGATCGTCTGTACGCGGCCTCCAGCTCCGGTGTGCAGGTGAATCTGCTGATCCGCGGTATGTGCTCTCTGATCCCGGAACTGGAAGGTATTAGCGATAATATTCGCGTTATCAGCATCGTCGACCGCTATCTGGAGCACGATCGCGTCTATATTTTTGAAAACGGCGGCGACAAACGGGTGTATCTCTCCTCCGCCGACTGGATGACTCGCAACATCGACTACCGCATCGAAGTGGCGACACCGCTGCTTGATCCGCGGTTGAAACAACGCATTCTCGATATCATTGAAATCCTGTTAAGTGATACCGTAAAAGCACGTTATATCGATAAAGAACTGAGTAATCGCTATGTGCCGCGCGGTAACCGCCGCAAAGTGCGGGCGCAGCTGGCGATTTACGACTATATCAAATCACTCGAGCAACCCGATTAACCTATGCCGATAAATGATACGACCCCACGACCGCAGGAATTTGCCGCGGTCGACCTTGGTTCTAACAGCTTCCACATGGTCATCGCCCGTGAGGTGGATGGCGCGATGCAGATCATCGGTCGCCTGAAACAGCGTGTCCATCTGGCGGATGGTCTGGATGAGAACAGCATGCTCAGCGAAGAGGCTATTGAGCGCGGGCTGAACTGCCTGTCGCTGTTTGCTGAACGCCTGCAAGGTTTCGATCCCTCAAGCGTCTGCATCGTGGGCACCCATACGCTGCGTCAGGCGCTCAACGCGTCAGAGTTCCTAAAGCGCGCAGAGAAGGTCATCCCCTACCCGATCGAGATTATCTCGGGCAATGAAGAAGCCCGGCTGATCTTCATGGGCGTGGAACATACTCAGCCGGAAAAAGGGCGCAAGCTGGTAATCGATATCGGCGGCGGCTCCACTGAGCTGGTGATCGGCGAAAACTTTGAACCGCATCTGGTTGAAAGCCGCCGGATGGGCTGCGTAAGCTTTGCCCAGCTTTACTTCCCGGGCGGCGCCATCAGTCGCGATAATTTCCAGCGCGCGCGCATGGCCGCCGTGCAGAAACTGGAAACGCTGGCCTGGCAGTATCGTATTCATGGCTGGAACGTAGCGCTGGGCGCCTCAGGCTCCATTAAAGCCGCCCACGAAGTGCTACTGGCGATGGGTGAAAAAGATGGATTTATCACCCCTGAACGTCTGGTTATGCTGACGGAAGAGGTGCTCAAACATAAGAGCTTTGACGCGCTGAGTCTGCCTGGTCTCTCTGATGAGCGTAAAGCCGTGTTTGTGCCGGGGCTGGCAATTCTGTGCGGCGTTTTTGACGCGCTGGCGATTAAAGAACTCCGTCTCTCTGACGGCGCCCTGCGTGAAGGGGTGCTCTACGAGATGGAAGGCCGCTTCCGTCATCAGGATATCCGTAGTCGTACGGCTCAGAGCCTGGCCAATCAGTACAATATCGACCGCGAACAGGCGCGCCGCGTACTGGAAACCACGACCCATATGTATGAACAGTGGGAAATCCAGAATCCGAAGCTGGCGCATCCGCAGCTGGCAGCCCTCCTTAAATGGGCGGCCATGCTGCACGAGGTGGGGCTGAACATCAATCACAGCGGGATGCACCGCCACTCGGCCTATATTCTGCAAAATAGCGATTTGCCCGGCTATAACCAGGAGCAGCAAACCATGATGGCCACCCTGGTGCGCTATCATCGCAAAGCGGTGAAGCTGGATGATATGCCACGCTTTACCCTGTTTAAGAAAAAGCAGTTCCTGCCCATGATTCAGCTGTTACGTTTAGGCGTGCTGCTGAATAACCAGCGTCAGGCGACCACAACGCCGCCTACGCTGACGCTCACCACGGATGATAACCACTGGACGCTGAGCTTCCCGCACGACTGGTTCAGCCAGAACGCGCTGGTCTTGTTGGATCTGGAAAGAGAGCAGCAATACTGGAGCGCGGTTACCGGCTGGAACCTGAAAATCGAGGAAGAACACTCCCCGAACGTGGCGGCATAAAACCCGCGATCAGGCGCTCAGACCGGGCGCCTGATCGATGAGCAGATTCGTCATGACTTCGGGTTTGCCGATCAAATACCCTTGCAGATAATCAATGCCCAGCGCCACTGCAGCATCGCGGATTTGTTCGTTTTCGACATACTCTGCCACCACCTGCATATTCTTCATTCGCGCCAAATGGCATATCGAGGCCACAATCTGGTAATCCAGGCTGTTACTGACAATATTACGAATAAAACTGCCATCGATTTTCAGGATATCCGCATCCACATCCTTCAGGCGAGCATAGCTGGCGTAGCCGGTACCAAAATCATCTATCGCAATCCGACAGCCCATTTTTTGCAGCTGGCCCATGATCTGGTTCGCCAGCCCCGCATTGCCGAAACTGCTGCTTTCGGTGACTTCAAAAACAAGCTGCCAGGGCTCAATGGCATATTTTTGCAGCAGACGATTGACCTCAAGCGGCAACGGGGCGCGGCAAACCGCGCTGGGTGAAAGATTGATCGCAAAGCGCTGACCCGGCAGAGAGACGCGATTGTCGGCCATAAACTGCAAAGTCTTCTCCAGCACCCACAAGTCGATCCGCGAAGAGAGGCCAAACTCCTGGGCCACGGGTAAAAACAGATCCGGAGAGATCATTTCGCCTTTATCGTCGCGCATCCGCAGCAGCACCTCATGATAGTGATCCCCGCGAATTCCCTGAACAGGCTGCACCATCAGAACAAAGGCGTCGTTTTCCAGCGCCCGCTGCACGCGGTTCATCATCTCGACTTTATCTTTCAGGCCGCGCTGCATATTAAGGGCACCACGCTGCTGCAGATTTTCTGGATGACAGGTGGAGAGGGAGAGATCGGCGATGGTGCTCAGCTCCCCCAACAAAAGATAGAGATGGGCGACGGGCGAGCGCACGTAGCAGTAGCTCACTCCCACCTGCGGTTGTAGCGGCATCCCGTCCCAGTAGAAACGAAAGCGTTTAATTTGCTGATCCAGTTCCTCAATCCGGGTCTGGTAGGATTCGGTATTGAGGCGTAGCGCCAGATCGTGTCCGGAAAGTTGATAGACGCACTCATCAGGCTGCAGGTAACCGTTCAGCCACTCCGCCAGTTTCTGTTTGTACTGTATCCGGAGCAGGACGCCGTAATTACGCCCCAGCACTTCCAGCTCCGGTATGCGCAGGAAACAGAGCGCTGACCAGGGCCTTTCACCCAGCGCGCGGCTGAGCGCACGCAGGTTAGGCATATGGACGACCGGATCCAGAAATGCCAGACGACGAGCACGAATGCTGATGGCGCGCTGACGTGTCGCCAGCATGCCCATGTACACCACGACGAAGGTAAAGACGAGGTAGCTGGACGAGGTGATCGTGAGCTGGATGTCATACCCCTCTGACAGCGGAATATAGCGATAGAAATAGTGTATAGAGACAATCAGCACCGGCGTCCAGAGCAGTGACATCAGCTTATAACCGAAACGCATTGAGCCCCAGAGCATAACCGGCATCAGCAGTGACAGGGTATAGTTGGTGCTGAAGATAGAGCTGTTCTCGTTCATCGGCCATAACAGCATTCCCAGCAGGATGCCGTTGATGATAAGCCAGAGCACGATCTCCAGCGCGGTGACCTTCGGGTCGAATTGAGCACGAATCTGCGACACCAGGCTGCGCAGATAGCGCGGGTGGCGGATTGCGCGCAGCAGCACGTAGCAGAACGGGACCCCGGTCAGACAGCCTACCAGCAGCCCCTGGTAATTAATTAACGAGCGGATACCCGTGTCGCTGAGCCCGGCCAGGTGAAAACGGGTTTCGTAAACGCCAAAATAGACAGCGAACTGAAAAAGTAAAAAGAAAAGCGTCGCCGGGCAAAACATTTGCCAGAACAGGCGTGATGCCATTAGCCGGGTATTACCGTAGGCGACACGATTACGCCGCGGCGAAAAGACCCGGTATCCTCCCCAACTGAGTATGACCGGAATAAGAAAATGTGCGGTGGCAATGGTGGTCTCAAAACCGCCTATTGCGGGGTAGTAATGAAGTACCAGCGCCAGAATCATGCCCGGCAGCGCCGCAAGACCATAAAAGAGGGTTAGCGCCAGTAGAAAGGCCAGGGGCATATAATAAAGTACGACGATACCGCCTTCGACCTCGGTATAGGTTGTAGCCTGGCGCACCAAAGGCATCAGCAGAAGGGGCAGGATCAGGGGCAGCGCCCACCAGCGATTTTTGTATTGTTGATATAATGCGAAAATTGTCATAGATGCCATTTAAACCCGCTCGTCCCCAAGGGTAATTTCAGACAGGCATCCAACCTGACGCTTGTTAACCGTGGAGGCTTGAAGGAGGCTCTCACGGAGGAGGTGAGATTTTATAAAGCATCCCTGCGCGGCAATTGACTTAAATCAAACTTTTTAATATCCAGAATCAATAATCACATTTTTTAACGATATTTTTGTGCGATTTATCAATGGTGTAAATTAACTGATTAATATACATAACAATGGATTATTTAAATGCTGACAGAATTTTACATAAGCATTAATTGACCCCGCTTCGCCGCTATGCCTTAATGAGCCTATCGCCCGGAAGGGTATTATCTGGATAACATTGTGAGTCAGGCTACACGTATGCGAAAACGACATCGGTTTAACACTCGGATGACGCGCATCATTTTGCTTATTAGTTTTCTCTTCTTCTTTGGCCGCTTCGTTTATTCCTCGATAGGTGCCTGGTATCATCATCAGGACAAACTCGAGTTGCAGCAATCCTCCCTCTCTGTTGATACTGCCGTTCGGTAACCCTTATTGCGGAATAAATAAAATTCCTTCAGTGACCTTGCCTGCTATTTTTCCTGCTGCAGCAGTCTGATCAACCCACTTATGCCTTTGCTAAGAATTTTGTCCTGACGCATGACAATGGCCAACTGGCGATGTAATACCGGCGTTAATGACAATACGCATAACCCTTCGCGATCGGCCACCTGCTCTACCGCCATACGTGGAACGATGCTGTACCCCAGCCCGGCGCGAACCATCCGTTTTATCGCTTCGATGCTACCCAGCTGCATCACCGGTTCCGGCTGTAACCCACTCGCCTGAAACCAGCCGTCAATAAGCGCACGCGTTCCACTTCCCGACTCAAACGCTATCAGCGGCAGGGTGTGTAACGAATCCGGCGTGGGCTCACACTCCTCCTCCTCCTCCTGCGCAGAAATACAGACAAACTCCTCATCGAGAATCGGTGTAATTTCCAGCCCTCTGCCGCTGACCGGCATCGTCACTAGCCCCAGGTCGAGGCGATTCTCTTCAATAGCGCGCACCACGCCGGGGGTATTGCCGGTAGTCACCCCCACCTTCAGCAGCGGGTACGTCTCCCGTAACTGCTGCAACAGCGGCGGTAGCAGATGAATACAGGCCGTCGCCCCTGTGCCAAGCGACACTGTCCCGCTCACTTCATGGCTGAACGCATCCAGCGAACGCAGGGTCTCTTCGACCGCCTGCTCAATACGTTCGCCGTGGGTCAGCAATGCCAGACCGGCGGCAGTGGCCTTTACGCCCCGTCCGGTGCGCTCGAGCAGTCGTGAACGTAAAAAATGTTCCAGTTGCCGGATTTGTAAACTGACGGCAGGCTGCGAGATCCCCAGCACGTCTGCCGCTGCGGAAAAGCTTCCCCGCTGAATAACCAGCCGGAAGGTGGCCAGATGTGCCAGGTTGAGCGTCGTCATACAAAGTTTCTCTTATACGGGTGATAACCGTCAGGACCTGCCTGCACCTTACCGCGCCCAGTATGCTCGGGACAACTGCATAACGGAATGAAAAATAATGAAAACGTCTGCCCTCCCCCGCGCATTACCCCTTGCCGCTGGCTGTAATCAACTCATCAACTGGGGGATTTCGTTTTATATGCCCGGGACCTTCGCCCGGGCGATTTCCGCCGACAAAGGCTGGTCATCTGTGCAGATCTATCTCGGCCTGACCTTCGCGATGCTGGTGATGGCGGGCGTGTCGCCTTTTGTTGCCCGCCTGCTGGCGCGGTTTGGCGGGCGGCGGGTGGTAATGAGCGGCACCTTATTGATTGCGGCCAGCTGCGTGGGGATGGCTTACACCCCCTCACTCGCAGGCTGGTACGGCGCCTGGCTGCTGGCCGGCATCGGTATGCGCCTGTCGCTCTACGACGCTCTCTTCGCCTCTCTGGTTAATCTGTATGGCCAACAAGCACGAAAAACGATATCCCGCGTGACGCTGGCGGGTGGACTGGCCTCCGCCGCCTTCTGGCCGTTCGGCGACGCCCTGCTTAACATCATGCGCTGGCAAGATGCGCTACTGATCTATGCGCTTTGTGGCGTGCTAAGTGCCATTTTGATTCGCCAGCTTCCGTCCCAGCGCTGCCCGGTGAAGCGAACCCCGCCGGCCCGCGCCACAGGTAATGACCGACGTAACGCAGGGTGTTATGCCGCCTTCATTGCGTTAATCACTTTTGTCTCTAACGGCACCTCTACCCACCTTCCGGAATTTATCGCCAGCTGTGGCTTACCCATGGCTATCGGTATGTTGTGGGGTACAGGACAAACCGGCGCACGTTTTATGGAGGTGGTGGCAGGCCAGCGTCTTACGCCGCTTCGGCTCACGCTGATTACCGCCCTGGCCATGCCGCTCTGTTTTTTACTCGGGTTGAGCAGTTCATTTTTTGCCTGGTCCGCCGCCGGGTTTGTGCTGGGCTATGGGGCGATTAACGGACTGGTGACCATTGTGAAAGCCACCCTGCCGCTGCAGCTGTTTGCCCCAGAAGAGTACGCCAGACGCACCGGGGTGCTGTTGATCCCGGCCCAGCTGATGGCCGCAGTCTCTCCGCTGGCCTATGCGTGGTTGAACCGGACATTGGGGATTACCGGTGCGATGTGGCTGTCATGGGGGCTGACGCTGGTAATTACCGGGCTGGCGGTGTCTATTGTAAAAAATCAGCCGGGGCATCCCTGCCCTGCGTGATTGAAACACAACGCCACCGTCAATGGTCAGGCTTGCTCCGGTGATATAGCCGGATGATTCCCCGGCAAGCCATGCCGCCATGTTGATAGTTATACGTCGTGGCGCCAGATCCAGGCCGGGGATGTGCACCCTCGCTGCAACAGCCGCTTTACTCATGGCATACACGTGCTGCCCGCATGCGCGGAATGTATCGCACTGTATCCACCTCTCCCTGCTTACGCAGCCATACAAAAAAGCCGCCCGCAGCAAACAGACCCTATACATAAAAATGGTCTTCTATGTCTGTCGCAAATGATTACCGAAGAGGAGTTCCCCGAATGAAGCATCGAAATTTACTGCTGGCGCTGCTCGCACTGACGTCAGGCTGCACCTGGGCCGCGTCGTTAAGCGGACTGAGTGCCGCGGAGGTTAATGGCCCCGCTGCCGTTGCGCCGCTTGAACAGCCCCAGCCTCCGGCGAAGCTGATTGTCGATCCGCCCCTGGCGGGCCCGCTGAGTAAAGGCGCGGTCTTTATTCAGTACCGCACAGAGAACATGCGCATCGAACCCGTTTTCGGGCCCGAGGCGCTAAAAGTGACGCCACGCATTGGCCATATTCACGTCATCGTCGATGACAATCCCTGGCACTGGGCCGACGCCAGCGGCGAGCCGGTCATTCTGGTGGGGCTGCCTGCTGGCCAGCACAAGGTGACGATTATTCTCGCCGACCCAACCCATAAGCCTGTTGATCGTAAAACCATTGAATTCACCGTGCCGCCGCATGCTGCGGTTATGCACTGAACACAACCACTGACCTATTTTTGAGGATTTTAACCATGAAAACATTACTGATTGCTGTTCTGACCTTCTCTGCTGCCATGGCTTCTTCCGCTTTCGCTGCTCAGGAAATTAACCAGCCTCACGGGCAACAAAAGATTGGCACCATTTCCGACAGCAGCGGCGCAACGTCGCTTACGGATCTGGAGGCGAAACTGCAGGCCAAAGCCGCCGAAGCGGGCGCCAGCGCGTTCCGCATTACCTCCGCCGGGGGCAATAACACCCTGTCTGGTACCGCAGATATTTATCGCTGAGGTCGTCATGATGAAAAAACTGTTTACGCATACGCTAGCAGCAGGCCTGCTGCTGGCCGCCGCCAGCGGCGTAGCGCTGGCGGGCAGCGATAAAACCGTGGTGTTGGTGCATGGTGCTTTTGCCGATGGCAGTAGCTGGAACTCTGTGATCAATAAATTGCATAACCAGCATACCGAGGTCATTGCCGTTCAGCTGCCGCTCACCTCGTTAAAAGATGATGTTGCCGCGACTCAGCGCGCCATCGCCCGGGCGCACGGGGATGTCGTACTGGTGGGGCACTCCTGGGGCGGGACGGTAATTAGCGAGGCGGGCAACGATGCACGGGTAAAAGCGCTGGTCTATGTGGCGGCATTTGCCCCGGATTCGGGCCAGTCGACGGCGGATCTGGCCGGAAGCTACCCTGCCCCACCGGGCAGCGCAGGCATCGCTAAGACCGCGGACGGTTATCTTTACCTGCCGGGCAAATCGGTACGCGAGGATTTTGCGCCGGACATTAAGGCGGGCGAGCAGAACGCGCTGACCGCCACCCAGGGCCCGATCCGTGCAGATGCCTTTGCGGAAAAGGTGACCCATGCGGCCTGGCACGACAAACCGAGCTGGTATGTGGTCAGCAAGAATGACCGGATGATCAACCCGGATCTGGAGCGCGCCATGGCGAAGGCGATTCATGCCAAAACCACCGAAGTGGCGGCAAGCCATGTCTCGATGGTGAGCCATCCGGAGGAGATTGCCCGGACGATTGAGCAAGCGGCGCAATGAGCAGGCAATAAAAAGCCCGCGGGTAGCGGGCTTCAATAAAACGCGATTATCGGGCGGGGATTATTCCCACTCGATCGTCGCCGGTGGCTTACCGCTGATGTCATACACTACGCGGGAGATACCGTTCACTTCATTGATGATGCGGTTTGAGACGCGGCCCAGGAAATCATACGGCAGATGCGCCCAGTGTGCGGTCATGAAGTCGATGGTTTCCACCGCACGCAGGGAGACAACCCAGTCGTATTTACGGCCATCGCCCATTACGCCTACAGAGCGAACCGGCAGGAACACGGTGAACGCCTGGCTCACTTTGTTATACAGGTCGGCTTTGTGCAGCTCTTCAATGAAGATCGCATCGGCACGGCGCAGCAGGTCGCAGTACTCTTTCTTCACTTCGCCCAGTACGCGCACCCCTAGACCTGGCCCCGGGAACGGGTGACGGTAAAGCATATCGTACGGCAGACCCAGCTCCAGGCCGATCTTACGCACTTCGTCTTTAAACAGCTCACGCAGCGGTTCAACCAGGCCCATCTTCATCTCTTTCGGCAGGCCGCCCACGTTGTGGTGAGATTTGATGACGTGTGCTTTACCGGTGGCAGAGGCCGCAGACTCGATTACGTCAGGATAGATGGTACCCTGCGCCAGCCATTTCACGTCTTCCAGCTTCAGCGCCTCTTCGTCGAACACTTCGACAAACACGCGACCGATGATTTTACGTTTCGCTTCCGGATCGTTTTCACCGGCCAGCGCGTCCAGGAAGCGCTTCTCGCCTTCCACGTGAACGATGTTCAGACCGAAGTGGTCGCCGAACATGTCCAGCACCTGCTGGGCTTCGTTAAGACGCAGCAGACCGTTGTCCACGAAGACGCAGGTCAGATTTTTGCCAATAGCGCGGTGCAGCAGCATCGCGGTCACGGAGGAGTCCACGCCGCCGGAGAGGCCAAGAATCACTTTGTCATCACCAACCTGCTGGCGGATACGCTCCACGGCGTCGTCGATGATTTTTGCCGGGGTCCAGAGGGCTTCACACTGGCAGATGTCACGCACGAAGCGCTCCAGCATGCGCATACCCTGACGGGTGTGGGTCACTTCCGGGTGGAACTGCACGCCATAGAAGCGTTTTTCTTCGTTCGCCATGATCGCGAACGGGCAGCTTTCGGTGCTGGCAACGGTCACGAAGTCGGACGGGATAGCGGTAACTTTATCGCCGTGGCTCATCCATACGTCCAGCAGCGGTTTGCCGTCTGCGGTCAGGGAGTCTTCGATACCGCGCACCAGTGCGCTATCGCTCACCACTTCTACCTGCGCATAGCCGAATTCACGTTCAGTAGAGCCTTCTACGTGGCCGCCCAGCTGCATTGCCATGGTCTGCATGCCGTAGCAGACGCCAAAGACCGGCACGCCCGCTTCAAACACGTACTGCGGTGCGCGTGGACTGTTCTCTTCGGTGGTGCTTTCCGGGCCGCCAGACAAGATGATGCCGCTTGGGTTGAACTCGCGAATCTGTGCTTCCGTGACATCCCATGCCCACAGCTCACAGTAAACGCCCAGCTCACGGACGCGACGTGCCACCAGCTGCGTGTACTGAGAACCGAAATCGAGGATAAGAATGCGATGTTTATGAATGTTTTCCGTCATTGACGCTAATTCCGAGGCAAGTGAAACAAAATCGCCCGGCATATAGCCGGGCGTGGAAACTTATCAGGAGCCCATACGGTAGTTCGGGGACTCTTTGGTGATGGTCACGTCATGGACGTGACTTTCCTGAATACCCGCACCGCTGATACGCACAAATTCCGCTTTAGTACGCAGCAGGTCGATAGTACCACAGCCGGTCAGACCCATACAGGAGCGCAGGCCGCCCATCTGCTGGTGAATGATCTCTTTCAGGTAGCCTTTATAGGCTACGCGGCCTTCGATACCTTCCGGCACCAGTTTGTCTGCCGCGTTATCGGTCTGGAAGTAACGGTCAGAGGAGCCTTTAGACATCGCGCCCAGAGAGCCCATCCCACGGTAGGATTTGTAAGAACGGCCCTGGAACAGTTCGATTTCACCCGGGGACTCTTCGGTACCGGCCAGCATGGAGCCAACCATCACCGCTGCCGCACCGGCCGCGATCGCTTTGGCGATGTCGCCAGAGAAGCGGATACCGCCATCAGCGATAACCGGGATACCCGTGCCTTCCAGCGCTTCAACCGCGTCGGAAACGGCGGTGATTTGTGGAACGCCCACGCCGGTGACGATACGGGTCGTACAGATGGAGCCTGGGCCGATACCCACTTTCACCGCGCTGCAGCCGGCTTCTGCCAGAGCGCGAGCGCCTGCGCCAGTCGCGACGTTACCGCCAATAATCTGCAGATCAGGATATTTTGCACGGGTTTCACGAATACGTTGCAGCACGCCTTCGGAGTGGCCATGAGAGGAGTCAATCAGCAGCACGTCAACGCCTGCAGCAACCAGCGCATCAACGCGCTCTTCGTTGCCAGCACCTGCGCCAACCGCAGCACCGACGCGCAGACGTCCATGCTCGTCTTTACAGGCGTTCGGTTTACGTTCTGCTTTCTGGAAATCTTTTACGGTGATCATGCCGCGCAGATGGAAGCTATCATCCACCACCAGCGCTTTCTCAACGCGTTTTTCGTGCATCTTCGCAAAGACCACTTCGCGGGATTCACCTTCACGCACGGTAACCAGACGCTCTTTCGGAGTCATATAAACGCTAACCGGCTGGTTCAGGTCGGTGACGAAGCGGACGTCGCGGCCAGTGATAATACCCACCAGTTCGTTATCGGAGGTTACAACCGGGTAGCCTGCAAAGCCGTTACGCTCGGTCAGCGCTTTAACTTCGTGCAGCGTGGTGGTTGGCAAAACAGTTTGCGGGTCGGTAACGATGCCAGATTCATGTTTCTTCACGCGGCGAACTTCTTCTGCCTGACGCTCGATAGACATGTTTTTATGAATAAAGCCAATGCCGCCTTCCTGAGCCAGGGCGATAGCCAGGCGCGCTTCAGTCACGGTGTCCATTGCCGCGGAGAGCATAGGAATGTTCAGGCGAATGGTTTTGGTTAACTGCGTGCTGAGGTCGGCAGTATTCGGCAGAACGGTGGAGTGAGCGGGAACGAGGAGGACGTCGTCAAACGTCAGTGCTTCTTTAGCGATACGTAGCATGGGCAATATCTCTGACCTGGGTGGTTAAATATTGCCGTGGCATTATACAGAGCGTAACCGATTGCATCTACACTTTTTTAGAAAAAAGCTTGCGATCGCCTCTCAGCAGGTTACTATCGACTGAATAACTTGCTGATTTAAAATTTGATCCCGCTCACATGTTATCCTCTCAATCCCCCTCAATTTTTACTGTCAGCCGCCTTAACCAGACGGTGCGTTTGCTGCTTGAGCAGGAAATGGGGCAAGTCTGGATCAGCGGTGAGATCTCTAACTTTACCCAGCCCTCTTCCGGCCACTGGTACTTTACGCTAAAAGACGACACCGCTCAGGTGCGCTGTGCAATGTTCCGCAACAGCAATCGTCGCGTCACGTTCCGTCCTCAGCATGGCCAGCAGGTTCTGGTACGCGCCAATATTACGCTGTATGAACCACGCGGTGATTATCAAATCATCGTCGAGAGCATGCAGCCTGCGGGCGAAGGGCTGTTGCAGCAAAAATATGAACAGCTAAAAGCGAAACTCTCTGCAGAGGGGTTGTTCGATCAGCAATATAAACAACCTCTGCCCGCTCCGGCTCACTGCGTTGGCGTAGTTACCTCGAAAACCGGTGCGGCCTTGCACGATATTCTCCACGTTCTGAAGCGTCGCGATCCCTCCCTGCCCGTCATCATCTACCCCACTGCGGTTCAGGGGGATGATGCCCCAGGCCAGATCGTGCGCGCCATTGAGCTGGCGAATGCGCGCCGTGAGTGTGATGTGTTAATTGTCGGGCGCGGTGGCGGTTCGCTGGAGGATCTGTGGAGCTTTAACGAGGAGCGCGTAGCACGGGCCATCTTTGCCAGCGCCATTCCGGTGGTCAGCGCTGTCGGCCATGAAACAGACGTCACCATCGCCGATTTCGTGGCGGATTTACGCGCCCCGACGCCGTCCGCCGCGGCCGAAGTGGTGAGCCGCAATCAGCTGGAGCTGCTACGACAGCTTCAGAACGGGCAGCAACGCCTGGAGATGGCGATGGATTACTTCCTCGCAGAACGTACGCGTCGCTTTACCCAGCTCCAGCATCGCCTGCACCAGCAGCACCCTCAGCTGCGTCTTGCGCGTCAGCAAACCGTGCTAGAACGTCTGCGCCAGCGCATGAACGTTGCGCTGGAGGGCCAGCTCAAACGTGCGACCTTGCGTCAGCAACGCGTGGCCCAGCGCCTGAACCAGCAAAATCCGCAGCCGAAAATCTACCGTGCGCAAACCCGCATTCAGCAGCTTGAGTATCGGCTGGCCGAGAATCTGCGTGCGCGGCTCAGCAGCACGCGCGAACGCTTTGGCAACGCGGTTACCCATCTGGAGGCGGTCAGCCCCCTCTCTACCCTGGCACGCGGTTATAGCGTCACCACCGCGACCGATGGCAAAGTGCTTAAACAGACCAAACAAGTCAAAGCCGGCGATGTGCTGACGACCCGCCTGTCAGACGGCTGGGTCGAGAGTGAAGTGAAAGGCGTGACGGCCGCGAAAAAACCGCGGGCCCGAAAAAAACAGCCCTAATCTGTAGGCGTATCGCCCCCCGGCGTGACGCAAAGCATCAGCCAAGATAAGACAGAAAAAGTCATCAGCGCGCCAGCCGCGCCTATCGCTCCATACAGCTGCCCGAAGACAATCGCCCCGACAATCTGCCCGACCGCCAGCATTAAAAAGGCCAGACTCACCCCCATCGCGGGTGCAGAGGCGGCAATCGCCGCCCCCTGAACTAATAGCACCCCGGAGAGGATCACATAGCCCGCGCCGTTCAATGCCACGGCGGGTATCAGCCACCCGCTAAAGCCGTGGATCAGGGCGAGCAGAATAAGCGAAACCGCCATAAAAACTTGCGATCCCCGGTAGACCACCCGCATCCCTGTGCGCTGAGCTACGCTAGCGGTTAATACCGCCGCAATGCCCGCTCCCCCGCTGATCAGCCAAAGAATATTCGTGGTGCCGCTCTCCAGCCCGGTATGACGTTGAAGCAGCTCCGGACCAAAACTCCACCACGCCGCGCTGGCGATACCGCTGACAAACGCGATCAGTAATAATCGCAGCATCGCCGGTTTAGCCAGCTGGGCCCGCCACCCCTGTTGCGCCGCAGCCTGGGGGGCTTTACCCGCCGGGAGAAAGCGCCAGACAGGGATCAGGCAAAGCAGAGCCAGTAGCGCAAAAGCGACACAGGCGAATCGCCACCCTCCCGGCAGAAAAAACAGTATCGGTACCGAGAGGATGATCCCTCCGCTGGTACCCGCATTGATGACCGTGTTCACTTGCGTGTTACGCTCAGGCGGTATTACCGCGCTGACCGCGCCGGCCAACGAGGGGGACGCCAGGCCTGAGCTCAGTCCCGCAATAAACAGCCCGATGGCCAGACAGAGCGGCGAAGGTGAAACGGCCAGAATCAGCAGCCCGACGGCCGCGGTGATGGCCGCGAGCGACGCCGTGAACCGGGCACCGAATCGGTTGGTTAATAACGACGCAAATAATACCGACAGGCAGTATGCCGCGTAGCTACAGGCGGCAATCAGACCGGCGGTTTCCACAGAGAACGGAATGGCCTGTTTTATATCGGGCAGCATAATGCCCCATGAAAACCTTGCCATCCCATAGGTCACGGCGATCAAGACAAAACCGCTGAAGGCGAATGCCATGCTTTTTTTCATTATGATCCTCGTTATGTACCCCGCTAAAACCTAATCCCTGAACCAGTAGAGTGCCAGTTTTACGCTGCGCGATTTGTCCGACTTATGCCCATCCCCGTGTCGATGGCTTACACTTACACTGGTTCTTTTTTCGGCATTGCCAGAAAACAGGAGAGCAGCATGACCCAGCCTTATAGCGTTATTCCCCCCTACATCTTGCGCCGCATCATCGATCGCGGCTCTGAATTACAGCAGCAGTGTGCTCGCCAGACATTAACCCACGTGCAGACCTTAATGGCCCATATGCCCGGCAAACCCGCCGCCCCGCACGTCAACAATGCCGGTCAGCTGGAGCGTGATATCTACGATGCCCGGAATCTGCAGGAGCTACCAGGAACGCAGGTTCGCTATGAAGGACAACCCTCAACCGGCGATATCGCGGTGGATGAGGCCTATGATTACCTCGGCGTCACGCATGACTTTTTCTGGGAAAACTATCAGCGCGATTCGCTGGATGGTAAGGGGCTAATATTGACCGGCACCGTACATTATGGCCGGGAATATCAAAATGCTTTCTGGAATGGCGAGCAGATGGTGTTCGGCGACGGCGACGGCGAAATATTTAACCGCTTTACCATCGCCATCGACGTGGTGGCCCATGAACTGAGTCACGGCGTGACCGAAACCGAAGCGGGATTAATTTATTACGAACAATCCGGCGCGCTGAACGAATCGCTTTCAGATGTCTTTGGCTCGCTGGTTAAGCAATACCATCTTAAACAGACCGCCCAGGAAGCCGACTGGCTCATTGGTGAAGGGTTGCTGGCATCCGGAATTAACGGGAAAGGGCTACGCTCCATGAAGGAGCCCGGTAGCGCCTATGACGACCCTCTGCTGGGTAAAGATCCGCAGCCGGGCCATATGAATGATTTCCTGAAAACCCGTGAGGATAACGGGGGCGTGCATATTAACTCCGGGATACCTAATCGCGCATTCTATCTCGCCGCGACCGCGCTGGGGGGCTATGCGTGGGAGCAGGCCGGATATGCCTGGTATGATACGGTTTGCGACCGGGCCCTCCCGCAGGATGCCGATTTCGAGACTTTCGCCCGATTGACAATCAACCACGGGGGCAAACGGTCCGGCAGCGCGGTGGCAGCAGCAATCGAGGCGGCCTGGAAAACCACAGGAGTGCTGTAAATGCAGATTCCGGAATTGACTGAAGATGCCGTCGTTGAACTGGCGCGTGAAGGTGGCGTCGCCTTTATTCCAAAGTTAAGCGGCCTGCGCAGAATCGCGCTCTCTTCACTGAATGCGCAACAGCGCCAAAAGGTGGTAGAGATTCTGGACCAGGCGCTGGAGCTGGGCCAACCGCCCGGCCAGCCTGCGTCGCCAGGCCAGGGCGATCAGCGCTACTTTCGTATTCAGATCGTCTGGACCCAGCACAATCAGGCGCAATATACGAATGTCATCTTGCTGGTACCCGAACAGGAAGCGCCGCCGTCGCTGGTGGATTTGTGGTTGAAAGGCGAAGGTTGCGTTTGCGATTAAGCCTCTGGCAGAACAAACTCCACGCGCTTTTTCGAGATCAGACCGTGGCCATTCTGGCAAAAATAATCCACTGCGCCGCAAGCTTTTAAGACCTGCAAAGGCTGATGGCACTCCGGGCAAAGGGCTTGCAGCGCAATCTCTTTGTTACAGGCCGCACAGTGCGCCAGGCCATTTTGCGGGGTTAATTCTGCATGACAATCCGGACAGGTAACAGGCATTGTGACTCCTTAAAAGGGGTTCAGCATGGGCTGATTTTACCACAGCGCGGTCAGTGGGGGCCACGCAGCCGTTGCTGTAAATTCAGGAGCAGTGTGACTTCGTCCAGTCGCCGTCGGGTAATGTGGCGCACCTCATCCGGCGCGCGGGAAAACAGGCTCGCCTCCCCAAGGATCTGTTCTGCGAGGCAGTGTTCATAGAGCGTACCGGTACGCGCCCAGCGCTGGAGATGTTCACCTTCGGTGAGCGTTAGCACATCCTGCTGGCCTCGCCTGTCGTGGCTGATAATGCGGCCATCGCGAAGATGCAGCCGCAGCCCTTTTTGTCCGCCCTGAGGCCCGGCATATTTATTAAGCCAGACAGCCACCGGAATACCGCTCAGATGCCCTTCTAAATGCGCTTCACCTTCTGCCGTGCGCAGATCGCCTCTCTCGATATCGCGCCCCAGCCGATCCCTGGCGGAGATCACCTGCAGCGCCATCTCGTTATTTCCCCCGAGATGGCAAACCGTTTCCCGCATCATTGCCAGTACGTGGGTGCCAATATCCAGAATTACGCCGTCCGGATGGTGCAACGTACGTGGATCAGGCTCCCCGGTAGCGAAGTTAAGAGCGACAGGTTCTCCTGCCTCATTAAAACCGCTGGGTTCCAGCAAAAAGCCCTCTATTTTGACGATATCTGCAACGCCGGAAATGGCGCGCATGGGGCGTACTTCACCCTGCGGCTGCCAGCGGGGATCCGGTTGCCCCAGCGCCAGCTGCAGCGCACCGGTTCGCGCCATCCAGTGATCGAGGGCCAGCACCCGGCGGGCGACCCGGCAATCGTTCAACAGCCCGTTTAACCGGGTGGCCTGAGCGAGGGTCGCAATAATCGGTTTTTCCACCACGATACGGGGGATCGGGGAAGCCAGGGCCTGCTCGAGTACCTCAAGGTGATGGAGCGAAGAGGTGGTAATAAATAGCGTTTCCAGCGGGGAGTCCAGGAGCGACGACAGCGTGGGACAGCGAATGATCCCCTCAGGCTGGCGGTCAAGGCGAAGGTCAAAGCCGTAGCAGTTTGCCCCCATCTGTCGTAGCGCAGGGAGGTAAGCCGTTTCCACCACCGCCCCCAGGCCGATAAAGCCGACATTCATATTCTGCCTCGCTCAATATAAAAAAACCGGCGTACAAGGCGCCGGTTTTGTCTGGTTATAACCCTGCCGTCAGGCGGTGGTTACCGGTTTTTCCTCACTTTTCGTTTGCGCATTTTCCAGCATGCGGCGGACCGGAACAATGAGGACGATCAGTACGGCAGCACAGATCAGCAAGGCAATGGAGCAGCGTGCAAAGAGATCCGGCAGCATATCCAGCTGATCGGCCTTAACGTGGCCACCAATCAGGCCCGCTGCCAGGTTGCCCAGCGCACTGGCACAGAACCACAGGCCCATCATCTGGCCGCGCATTCTTTCTGGGGCCAGCAACGTCATGGTTGCCAGGCCAATCGGGCTCAGACACAGCTCACCCAGGGTCAGCATCAGGATACTGCCCACCAGCCAGAACGGCGATACGCCTGCCCCGCCATTTTGCAGCACGTTCTGTGCCGCCAGCATCATCAGGCCAAAACCTGCCGCTGCGCAGAGAATACCGATGACAAATTTGGTGATGCTGCCCGGACGAATGTTCATGCTCGCCATCTTCGGCCACGCCCAGCTAAAGACCGGTGCCAGCAAAATAATGAACAGAGCATTAATAGACTGGAACCATACCGCCGGAATTTCAAAGTCGCCGATCATACGATTCGTATAGTCATTGGCGAACAGGTTGAACGAGGTAGGTTTCTGTTCAAACGCAGACCAGAAGAAGGCCGCCGAAATCAGCAGAATGAAGCAGACCAGCAGGCGGGCACGCTCTTTGCGATTGAGACCGGCAAAGACGAACAGCCAGATGAAGTACAGCGCTACCGAGGCGGCAATCACGTAGACCAGCGCGCTGGCGACCGCGACCGGATTAATCACAATCACGCCCTGAGCAATCAGCGCAACGACAATCGCCACACCCACCGCCAGCGCCACCAGCCAGGCCCCTACGCCATTTTTCTTCGCCACCGGGCTGTTCCAGGTGGAGTCGAGCCCCACTTCGCGGTCATAGCGTTTCATTGATGGCACGGCGAAGAGACGGAAGATCACCAGGGCAACCAGCATCCCGATACCACCGATGCCGAAGCCCCAGTGCCAGCCATGGGATTTAATCAGCCAGCCGGAAATCAGTGGCGCGATAAATGACCCCATGTTGATGCCCATATAAAAGAGCGAGAAGCCGCCATCACGACGCGTATCGCCTTTTTTATACAGGGTCCCTACCATCACCGAGATACAGGTTTTGAACAGACCCGATCCCAGCACAATGAACATCAGGCCGATAAAGAACAGGTTGTTCCCCATCACCGCCGACAGCGCAATCGACAGGTGGCCGAGCGCAATCAGAATGGAGCCGTACCAGACCGCTCTCTGCTGGCCGAGCCAGTTGTCGGCCAGCCACCCACCCGGCAGGGCCGCCAGATACATGGTACCGGCGAAGATCCCGACGATAGCCGAGGCATTTTCACGTGCCAGCCCCATGCCGCCGTCATAAACGGTGGCCGCCATGAACAGAATCAGTAACGGGCGAATGCCATAGAACGAGAAACGTTCCCACATCTCTGTGAAAAAGAGCGAGCCAAGCGGATACGGGTGGCCGAAGAAGGTCCGGCTTTCTTTATTATTAACTGAGGATTGCATAGTTCTCCCGAAGAGGTGTGTCGTTGTGCTTATAAACGCGGAATTAAGGTCGGCCAGTTACGGTTCAGGTCGATCAATACACTCCGAAAATTTTATTTAACCATTTGATAACCAGTCGCTGGTTTTGTCTAGTGCCAGATGCGGAACGTTAAGACGAAAATTCGACAGGTATCTCTTTTCGTAGATTTTATGCTGGAAAAAGCAGAATTGTGATTGACATCAGCGCACTAACGTCAGGAAGGTGAAAGAGCGTGAAAAGTAAAAAGCCCGCTGAAAGCGGGCTTGTTGAGCAAGAGGTCACCTGAAACGGTTATTTGCCCTTTTTGATGTGTTTGATTAAACGCTTACGTTTACGCATCTGGTTTGGCGTCAGGGTGTTGCGCTTATTGGCGAACGGGTTATCCCCTTCCTTGAACTGGATACGAATCGGCGTGCCCATTACGTCCAGAGACTTACGGAAGTAGTTCATCAGATAACGTTTGTAGGAATCCGGCAGGTCTTTTACCTGGTTACCGTGAATCACCACAATCGGCGGGTTATAACCACCGGCGTGGGCATATTTCAGCTTCACGCGACGGCCACGCACCAGCGGCGGCTGATGGTCTTCAGCGGCCATGGTCATGATGCGGGTCAGCATCGCCGTGCCTACGCGGCGGGTGGAGCTGTCATAGGCTTCACGTACGGATTCAAACAGATTTCCCACCCCACTGCCATGCAGAGCAGAGATGAAGTGCACGCGCGCAAAGTCGATAAAGCCCAGACGGTAGTCCAGGGTCTCTTTCACCTGCTCTCTCACTTCATTGCTCAGGCCATCCCACTTGTTAACCACAATCACCAGTGAGCGCCCACTATTCAGGATGAAGCCGAGCAGAGAGAGATCCTGATCGGAAATACCTTCACGGGCATCGATAACCAGCATAACTACGTTGGCATCTTCGATCGCTTGCAGGGTCTTAATAACCGAGAATTTTTCCACCACATCGGTAATTTTGCCGCGCTTACGCACCCCTGCGGTGTCAATCAGAACGTATTCACGCTCGTCACGCTGCATCGGAATATAAATACTGTCGCGGGTGGTGCCCGGCATATCGTAAACCACCACGCGGTCTTCGCCGAGGATACGGTTAGTAAGCGTAGACTTACCTACGTTCGGACGCCCCACGATAGCCAGTTTAATCGGCAGATCCTGCGGGTTGAAGTCGTCTTCCGGCTCTTCTTCGCCCTCTTCACGCTCTTCAAACTGCGCCCAGTATTCGGCGTCTTCATCAACCTCTTCCGGCGGGCTGATTTCATCAACGAATGGCAGCAGTGCAGTTTCGAGCAGGCTGGTTACGCCACGGCCATGGGAGGCCGCGATAGGATAAATATCGCCCAGACCCAGAGACCAGAAATCGGCCATCGCCTGGTCGACATCAATACCGTCTGTCTTGTTCGCCACCAGGAAGGTCGGCTTTTGACGCGAACGCAGGTGCTTGGCAATAGCGGAATCCGCAGGCATCAGACCCGCGCGGGCATCCACCAGGAAAAGAACGACATCGGCTTCTTCGATAGCCAGCAGAGACTGCTCAGCCATACGCGTTTCAACGCCGTCTTCCGTTCCGTCGATACCGCCGGTATCAATACAGATGAATTCACGACCTTCCACTTCTGCACGACCGTACTTACGGTCACGCGTGAGCCCCGGGAAATCCGCAACCAGCGCATCACGGGTGCGTGTTAAACGGTTAAAAAGAGTGGATTTTCCAACGTTCGGGCGCCCGACAAGCGCGACCACAGGTACCATGTTTAAAGCCTCATAAAATGCATTACTACGTCGCTTTTGCGGCGTAGATAAAAAAGTCAAAACGGCCCCTGAAGAGACAGGAGCCGTTTATTATACTACAACCGCTGTGATTAACGCGTGATCGCGTACAGCGTGCCGTCTTTTGCCTGAATCAGCAGTTTGCCGTCAGCGACGACAGGTTCCGTCAGGAAGCCGGAGCTGTCGACTTTATCCTGAGCAACAAAGCGGCCGTTTGACGGGTCGAGCCAGTGCATATAGCCTTCGCTATCGCCCACCACCAGGCTGCCGTTATAGAGCGCCGGTGCGGTCAGCAGACGGTGCAGCAGATCGCTTTGCGTCCACAGGGTCACGCCCCCTTCGGTGCTCAGCGCCAGCAGACGATCGTTCTGGTCAACCAGGTAGATACGGTCGCCATCAACGATGAAATCATTCACTGAACCCAGCTCACGTTTCCACATGATCTGGCCACTACGCAGATCCAGCGCGGTCAGATTGCCGTTGTACGCCAGCGCGTAGACGACGCCGTTGACGATAACTGGCGTGGTATCCACGTCGCTCAGACGGTCGATCTCAGTCGGACCGGTCGCCTGCGAGATACGCTGTTGCCAAATCAACTGGCCCTGCTGCATCAGCACGGCGTTCACACGACCGTTATCACCGCCCACGATGGCTGCGCCAAAGGCGGTTGCAGGAGCGGATTCACCGCGCAGAGAGAGCGCAGGCATATCCAGGTTAACGGTCCATTTTACCGCGCCATCGGCTTCGTTAAGCGCCTGAAGCTGACCATTCGCCGTGTGAACCAGCACCATACCATCGCTCACCACCGGACGAGAAAGCGCTTCGCCTGCAACACGACTCTGCCAGACGATTGAGCCATCGCCGCTGTCCAGGGCGTAGACCTGTGCTTTTTCACTGGCCACATACACGCGTCCACCGGACACGGTTAAACCGCCAGAGAGCAGCGCTGGGTTACGGGAGAACCAGCCGCTTTTTTCTGCCAGATTGATCGACCAAATCTCTTTTCCGTCGTCGGCGTTGACCGCTTTCACGGTGCCTTTACGATCGGCCGCATAGACGACGCTATCCGCATAGGCCGGGTGCAGGTTGGAGTAGAAATCACCGATACCGTCACCGACGGAGGTACTCCACGCAGTAGACGGGGTGAATTGATTTTCCACCGTCGGCAGCGGAGACATGGTGACAACATCTTCTTCGCCACTGAACAGTGAACAGCCACTCAATAACGTAACGGAAAGCAGTCCTGGCAGAAGTAATTTACGCAATTGCATCGGGTCCCTCTCAGACGGACAAATTATTTATTTTCATCTGCATCATTTCGCTCAGCGCTGGCGAGGCGTTGCTTTTTACGCCCGCTTCCCATGCGCTGCGCGCGCCTTGTTTATCGCCTTTGCTCAGCAGTGCTTCACCGCGCAGATCGGCAACAATAGAGGCAAAACCTTCACCTTTAATGGTGTCGAGCGTTTTCAGCGCTTCGTCAGCTTTCTTCTGCTGAACCTGAACGCGTGCCAGACGCAAGTTGATCAGCGCTTTCAGGTTATCGTCGCTGGCGGCAGCCAGACCTTGCTGAAGCTGAGCCGCTGCTTTATCCAGGTCGTTTTTATCAACGAACTGCTGCGCAACTTCCAGCGACGCCAGTGCACCATAGGTGTTTTTTGTCTCCGCGGCGAATTTCTCAGCGGCGGCCAGGGTTTGCGGCTGGTCGGCTTTGATCGCGCTGACCGTATTTTCATACTGCAGCGAGGAGCCACGCACGGAATCCACCTGATGACTGGTCCAGTAACGCCAGCCAATTAATGCGCCAACACCTAAAATAACCCCAACTGCCAGAGCCTTGCCGTTTTCAGCAAAGAAGCGCTTGATGGCATCAACCTGGTCGTTTTCGTTTTCGTACATTTCCACGCCGTCCTTCTCCTTAGAAAGTCAAAGAGCGCAAGTGCGCCGCAACGCCGTCCTGCGTTACCGTAATCTGTTCACCAGAGCGCAAGTCTTTCACCACGACGTTACCCGCAGCGACTTCAGACTCACCCAGTACCAGTGCCACCTGTGCGCCCCACTTATCGGCACGCGCAAACTGTTTTTTAAAGTTGCCGCCACCATGGTTGGTCATCAGCTTAACGCCCGGCAATTCATCACGAATGCGTTCGGCCAGCTGCATTGCCGCAGGTTGCGTATCCGCACCCGAGGCGACCAGGTATATATCGACAACGGATTCTGCTTTAAATTCCGGATTAACTGCCTGAACCAGCAAAACAAGTCGCTCAAGACCCATGGCGAAGCCCACTGCAGGCGCAGCACGCCCACCCAGTTGCTCAACCAGGCCATCGTAACGACCGCCTGCGCAGACTGTACCCTGCGAGCCCAGGCTGGTGGTTACCCACTCAAATACGGTACGGTTATAGTAGTCCAGACCACGCACCAGGCGCTGGTTCACGGTGTAGGCAATGCCCGCCGCTTCCAGTAATTTGCACAGACCGGTGAAGTGCTCACGCGACTCGTCGTCCAGATAATCACCCAGCGCAGGCGCGTCGTTCAATAGCGCCTGTACCTCGGCGTTTTTGGAGTCCAGTACGCGCAGCGGGTTGCTGTACATCCGGCGTTTGCAATCGTCGTCCAGCTTCTCTTTATGCTGTTCAAGGAACGCGACCAGCGCGTCACGGTAGTTGGCTCGCGCTTCCAGAGAGCCGATAGAGTTCAGCTCCAGGGAAACGTGCTCAGCAATACCGAGCGCACGCCACCAGCGGGCGGTCAACATAATCAGTTCGGCGTCAATATCCGGCCCCTGCAGGCCAAAGACTTCAACACCCAGCTGGTTAAACTGACGATAGCGGCCTTTTTGTGGACGTTCGTGGCGGAACATCGGGCCGATATACCACAGGCGCTGCTCCTGATTGTACAGGAGACCATGTTCGATGCCGGCGCGTACACAACCCGCCGTACCTTCAGGACGCAGCGTCAGGCTATCGCCATTGCGGTCTTCAAAGGTATACATCTCTTTTTCAACCACGTCGGTTACTTCGCCGATTGCGCGCTTGAATAACGGGGTCTGCTCTACAATCGGCAAACGGATTTCGCTGTAACCGTAGCTGCCGAGCACCTGTTTCAGTGTGCCTTCAATGCGCTGCCAGATGGCGGTCTCGCCAGGCAGATAATCGTTCATGCCGCGAATGGCTTGAATGTTTTTTGCCACGTTTATTCTCTTTCTATATACAAAAATGAACCCAAAGATTCATTAACCCAAGGGTTCAATCATACACAGGAAGCGCACCGCTTCCCATCTCGTTATTTTTCGACGTGTTGCACGCTGATGCGTTGCGTCTCATCTAGCATGGTTGCCTTGGCACGAATGCGGGCTTCCAGCTGATCAATCATGTCGTTATTATCCAGACGATCTTTGCGAACGCCATCTTCATAGAGACCGCTTTTCTTGTTACCGCCGGTTACGCCCAGGGTAGAGACCAGCGCTTCGCCTGGGCCATTGACCACGCAGCCAATGATAGAGACATCCATTGGCGTGATGATATCTTCCAGACGCTGCTCCAGGGCATTAACCGTACCGATAACGTCAAACTCCTGACGTGAACAGGTTGGGCAGGCGATGAAGTTGATCCCGCGCGAGCGGATGCGCAGCGATTTAAGGATATCGAAACCGACTTTGATCTCTTCGACCGGATCCGCCGCCAGTGAAACGCGCAGCGTGTCGCCGATCCCTTCGGAGAGCAGCAGGCCCAGGCCAATGGCTGATTTCACCGATCCGCTGCGCAGTCCACCGGCTTCGGTGATCCCCAGGTGCAGCGGCTGATCGATCTGTTTTGCCAGCAGGCGATAGGACTCTACGGCAAGGAAGACGTCAGACGCTTTCACGCTGACTTTAAACTGATCGAAGTTCAGACGATCGAGGTGATCCACATGGCGCATAGCGGATTCGAGCAAAGCCTGCGGCGTTGGCTCGCCATACTTTTCCTGCAGATCTTTTTCCAGCGAACCGGCGTTCACACCGATACGAATAGGAATGTTTTTATCGCGTGCGCAGTCAACGACGGTGCGAATACGCTCTTCACTACCGATGTTACCCGGGTTGATACGCAGGCAGTCCACGCCGTATTCCGCCACTTTCAGGGCGATACGGTAGTCAAAATGGATGTCTGCAACCAGCGGAACGCTGACCTGCTGTTTGATAAGTTTGAACGCCTCGGCGGCATCCATGGTTGGCACGGAGACGCGAACAATATCGGCGCCTACGCGTTCTAACGCTTTAATCTGATTAACCGTCGCTTCCACATCCGTGGTGCGTGTGTTCGTCATGGACTGAACGGCGATAGGTGCCCCATCGCCGATTGGCACATTCCCAACGTAAATGCGTTTGGACTTTCTACGCTGAATAGGGGCCTGGTTATGCATGAAAAATCTCCCGCGTCGCCTGTCTGTTACTGTGCTGCTGATTGTTCGGCATCGAGGGTCAGACGCGCAACCTGGTTAGTTCTGATAAAACGGCTCAGATCGACAGGTTTACCCTGGAACTGAATCTGTACGGCTGATGGTGCACCGATTTTAAGTTTGTACGGTGTCTGGCCTGCCAGATTTAAACTGCCATCTTTACGCTGCAGGCCGCTGAAGAGTTTTTTGCCTGTGGCATCGGTCACTTCCAGCCAGCAATCGGCGGTGAAGTTCATGACCAGTGCATTAGGGTCAGCCGCGGGGGTTGCCACCCCTGCCGGATCGGACGGCAGAGTCTGGGCGGTATCCGTCGTCGTGGTGGCCGGAGCGCCAGAATCGACGTTCGCCTGAGACGGAGAAACCACGGCATTATCCACCGGTGCCTGAGCAGGCTGATCGGCGGCTGGCGTCTGTGCCGGCGTCGCCGCAGGCGCAGCGGTTGCAGCTGTCTGCGGATCGGCTGAAGGCGTGCTGCTGTCGGTGTTCAGAGGAACGTTCTGCGCGCCGCTGTTTCCGGAGTTGTTAAGCTCGATAGAAGATTGATCGGCCATGGTGGTGATCTCTTCCTGCTGCGCTTTGTGGTTCTGCCACCACCATGCGCCCGTCAGACCGATCACTACAAACAGCACCAGCCAGGTAAAGCTCATCAACCAGCCGTCGCGTTTTTTGCGGCGTTTACCTAAAGAAAAAGTCTGCATCGGCGCGACCTTAGCCGCTCTGACCGGTGCCTGCTTTTCCATCATAGGCAGAAGTTCTTCTTCGGGGATATGCACCAGTTTTGCATAAGAGCGGATATAACCACGCAGAAACGTTGAAGCGAGATCGGCCGGAGCCTTGTCTTCTTCAATATCGCGAACCGTGGAAACCTTCAGACATAGGCGCTCTGCAACGGCTTGCTGGCTAAGTCCGAGTTGTTCACGGGCGTTGCGGAGACGAACGCCGGTGGAAAGTGCTGCATTTTGGTCGTGAGTGGCTTCAGTATTCATTCGCTACAACTACTGGTACGTGAAAATTAAGGATCCAGGTGCCGGTGAGTCACAATGCTACCCGCACCGCGAAACTTCTGGTCAGTTAACCTTAGTAAGACAGTCCTGGACTGTCAGGTTTTTGTTGACAGAAGAGGCCTGCCCGCGAGGCTAAACTGTTGTTGCGTCGTTACATACTGCCCTAAAGTCATCAGAAACGCACCGTAATTATTTCCCCTTCACTCGCACACGGAATGATTATGCGCGTGAGACGCCGTCACCGCGCAAAACCTGCGCGGTGACGGCATAAGGATTAGACGGCTTTGACCGCAATCGACTCGCCCTGCATGCGTTTACGCAGCGTGCGTTTGGTACGGTCAATGACGTCACCCGCCAGCTGACCACAGGCGGCATCGATATCATCACCGCGGGTTTTACGCACGATAGTGGTGAAACCGTACTCCATCAGAACTTTGGAGAAACGGTCGATGCGGCTGTTAGAGCTACGGCCATACGGCGCGCCAGGGAACGGGTTCCATGGGATCAGGTTGATCTTGCATGGCGTATCTTTCAGCAGCTCGGCTAACTCATGCGCATGCTCGGTACCGTCGTTCACATGATCCAGCATCACGTACTCAATGGTCACGCGGCCCTGGTTAGCGTTGGACTTCTCCAGATAGCGGCGTACACCGGCAAGGAAAGCTTCGATATTGTACTTTTTGTTGATCGGTACAATTTCGTCACGAATTTCGTCGTTAGGTGCGTGCAGGGAGATAGCCAGCGCCACGTCGATCATGTCACCCAGTTTGTCCAGCGCAGGCACAACGCCTGAGGTAGAGAGGGTAACGCGACGTTTAGACAGACCAAAGCCGAAGTCGTCGAGCATGATCTCCATGGCCGGCACAACGTTCGTCAGGTTGAGCAGCGGTTCGCCCATGCCCATCATCACAACGTTCGTAATCGGACGGGTACCGGTCACTTTTGCCGCACCGACGATTTTCGCCGCACGCCAGACCTGGCCAATAATTTCGGACACGCGCAGGTTGCGGTTAAAGCCTTGCTGAGCCGTAGAGCAGAATTTACACTCCAGCGCGCAGCCAACCTGTGAAGAGACGCACAGCGTTGCACGATCGTCTTCCGGAATGTAGACCGTTTCAACACGCTGATCGCCCACGGCGATGGCCCACTTAATGGTGCCGTCAGAAGAGCGTTGCTCTTCTACGACTTCCGGCGCGCGAATCTCAGCCACTTCTTTAAGCTTGTTACGCAGCACTTTATTGATGTCAGTCATGTCATCAAAGTTGTCGCTGCAATAGTGGTACATCCACTTCATGACCTGATCGGCACGAAATGGCTTCTCGCCCATCTCTTTAAAGAACTCGCGCATCTGCTGACGGTTCAGATCCAGCAGGTTAATTTTTCCATTTTTATTTGGAACCGCAGGCGTGGCGATTTCGGAGGTGTTCACTAATTCAGACATAATTTTTTCCGGCCTCGTTGTTACACGTTATGGCCCGTGGAGGGTTGAAAAGAAACGCCCCGGAAAGCAGTGTGCTCATCCGGGGCGTTGCATTGTACAAAGTCTGGCGCAGGGATGCCACGTTTGCACGTGGCATTTACGAAAATAATGTGTAAACGAAACCGTTAAATTAACGGGTACGTGGACACACTTCGCCTTCAGCGAAGAAGAAAGCGATTTCACGGGCTGCTGATTCAACAGAGTCGGAACCGTGGGTGCCGTTCTCGGTGAAGCTGTCTGCGTAGTCAGCGCGCAGCGTACCCGCCAGGGCGTTGTCCGGGTTGGTTGCACCCAGCAGATCGCGGTGACGCTGAACCGCGTTTTCGCCTTCCAGTACAGAGACAACGATTGGGCCAGAGGTCATGAACTCTACCAGGCCGTCGAAGAATGGGCGACCTTCATGCTCAGCGTAGAAACCGCGAGCCTGCTCTACGGTCAGATGCAGCATTTTGGTGCCAACGATTTTGAACCCTGCAGATTCAAAGCGAGCAAAGATGCTGCCAATAACGTTTTTTGCCACCGCGTTTGGTTTGATGATGGAAAAAGTACGTTCAATAGCCATGATTACCTCTGTGATTTGTTATGTGGTTTGCATACAGCGTTAGACCTGGCGCGGATTATAATGAGCAATAGCGCCATTGCCTATGGATGGATGTAACATTTTTTTAAAATAAGACGAGTTTCAACAACAGAAACGTTCAGAGACCCCTTTTCTCCGTTTACCTACTGCAGCGTAAAGTGCACAGTGGCCACCTGCCCGGCTTCATCCATCACCAGAAGTTGATACTCCCCGGCCTGTTCCAGTTTTAAGGTATAGGTCCGCCCTTGCGCATTGAGCGGTTCACCGTTTAAAAACCACCAGCGCTGCCCCGTACTGCCGCTAACCTGTAGCGGCAGCGACACGCGCGGCTCGCCCGGAAGACGCTTAACAACCGCCCCCTCCTGAATACCGGAAAGAATTAACGGCACCGGATCGTCCTGACTCAACGGCGGGCACTGCGTCGATGACGGCGGAATACGCTCCGCCCGCCGCTCTGTTCCCGGCAGCCACGGCTCCAGCGCCAGCGGCCAGACGTCGACTGTTTTCTGCCTCGCCTGCGGGCAATCTGCCGCGACCCGTTTACCGGCGCTATCCAGCCACAGCGGGAAGCGGATCCCTCGCATCCCCTCCTGCTCGGGCAGTAAAAGCGTAGGCGGCTGGCTGCCATCGAGCAGCCAGGTTGCCAGACGTCGACGGCAGTTATCATCCCCATCGGGCAATGCCTGGCCTCCAGGCCAGCAGATGACCCCGCGCCCCACAGACGCAGGACGCGGGTCGCGTGGTAGTCGCGCTTCATCCACCACCGAGTGCGACAGCAGCAAATTGTTCACCTGGTTAAGCAGCGGTACCGCGCTGGCATAGCCAAACTGCCCCGCCACCGGCGTACCGTCCGGCCGACCGGTCCAGATGCCGATGACATAGCGGGCATTAACACCGATAGCCCAGGCATCGCGATAGCCATAGCTGGTGCCGGTCTTAACCGCCAGCGGCACCACCTGAGGCAACGCGCTATCTGGCAAAGGCTGGGCCTGGTTAGCCAGTATTCGACGAATGATCCACGCCGCCCCCGGCGTCATTAACGGGCGTTCAACCAGCGGATCGCCGGGTAACAGACGCAGTCGCGCGGCATTTCCATGCCGGGCAAAAGTACTGTAGGCGGCGACAATATCCTGCAGGCGTGCCCCCGCCCCGCCCAGAATCAGCGCCAGATTGGGCTGGGCTCCGGCGGGCAAGATGAGCGGTAAGCCGACGTTACGCAGCTTCCCGGCAAATTTTTTCGGTCCGTAGGCTTCCAGCACCTGTACCGCAGGGAGATTCAGCGAGCGTAGCAGCGCCTCGCTCATACTGATTGGGCCATGGAATCCGCTGTCAAAATTGCCAGGCCGATAATCGCCGGTGCGGCGAGGAACGTCCTGTAGCAGCGAGGCCGGATGGAGCAGTCCGTCTTCCATCGCCAGGCCATAAACGAAGGGCTTCAGGACCGATCCCGGGGATCGGATTGCGCTCACCATATCCACATGGCTAAAGCGACTGTCATCGTTAATGTCTACCGATCCCACCCAGCCGCGCACTTTCATCGTGGCGTGATCGACAACGATCATTGCCAGCGAGCTACGCGGCGGCAGGCGCCCTTTCCAGTTCATTGCCAGCTCTTCAAGCTGGCGCTGCAAGGCGGCATCCAGCGTGGTGACAATTTTATCGTCGCGGCTTTTGCCCAGCATCATTCGCGAGAACAGCGGCGCCAGCTGCGGCATCTGACGCGGCGCCAGCCACACCGTCTCTTCACGGGATTCCCGCACCTGCTTCGCGCTCCACACCCCCTGGGTTTCCATCCGCGCCAGCACTTTGTTGCGCGCCGCTTCGGCGCGCCCGGGCCAGCGGTCAGGACGCAGACGGCTCGGCGCCTGCGGCAATACTGCCAGCAACGCCGCCTCGGAGTAGCTGAGCTGTGCCGGTGATTTGCCCAGGTAGGCCCAGCTTGCAGCCCCTACCCCCTGCAATGTGCCGCCAAAGGGGGCGCGATTGAGGTAGAGCGTCAGGATATCGCGCTTTGACAGGTGCCACTCCAGCTGCAGGGCGCGCCAGAGTTGACGAATTTTGCCGCCAAAGGTGCGGGGATGTGGATCGAGAAGGCGCGCGACCTGCATGGTCAGGGTGCTCCCTCCGGAAACCACTCTGCCAGAGGTGAGATCTTGCCAGGCGGCACGCAGAACGGAAAAGGGGTTTACGCCCGGATGATCCCAGAACCAGCGATCTTCGTACTGGATCAGCGCTTCAAGATAGCGGGGAGAGACCTCTTCTATTGTGACCGGATAGCGCCAGATCCCTTCACTGTCGGCAAAGCGCCAGAGCGGCGTGCCCTGTTCGTCCACAACAACCCGCGCGGGATTAACCTCTTTTAACGGTAGCGGCCACAGGCGATCGGCGGCAACAACCAGCCCCCATATCAGCAGAATCGCCCCCGCCAGCCACAGCCAGCGGGAGCGCAAAGGTGAAAGAACCGGCACGTTATGGGGCTACAGTCAGCGGGCCACTTGCCGCACCCGTTGCCCGCCACTGGGGAACGTACATCGATTCAACCATGGGGACCGGCACCTGATAGGTCCCCGGCGTCACGGCACGCGCCAGGTAGACCAGCGTGACGGGCTGACCTTCATTCACCGGTACTGCGGCCACAAAACGGTCATCGCGAAACTCCATGTGCTGGATATCCGCCTGCTGCATCTGGTTTAGCAGATTTTGCACTTCGCTACCGCTCTCCTGCAGGCTGGCGCTGCTGCTGGCCAGATTCTGATTTTCCAGCTCAAGTCCGGCAGGGAGCAGATCAACCACCAGCGCATCCGGTACGTTCTGGCTGGCCTGCACCTCGAGCCAGACCAGTACCAGCTCACCGCTCTTCAGGGTAGAGAGATCTTTGCTGCTGCCATCGGTGGCCAGAATGTGGCGCTCGATTTTCAGCACCTTCGAGGAAGGCTGCGGCGCACGCTGTGGATAGCCGCTACTGTCGAGACGTACCCACAGCGGACTGGTGCCACTGTTACTCACCTGCAGCCCAGCCAGCCGATCGCCATCGACATTGGTTACCTGCGGTTTGTCACCGTGCGCCGGCTCTTCTGCCAGGCTGGTGGTGGCCTGCCACGCACCAGAGAGCGTTTGTTGCGCACGTCCGGCGAGGAACAGGGCATTACTCTCCTGGGTTGATAGCCAGCGCTGGCTGAATGCCTGCTGTACCAGGGCATTCAGCAGGGTGTTTTGTGCCTGCGGTAACAGAGAATTTTCCTGCAACAGCGCGAGCATCATGGCGTTATCACGCAGTTGACTGCCGTAATCCGCGATCCAGTTTTGCGAATCTGTACGCGGGGTTTGCAGCGCAGCTTCCAGCGCCTGCTGGCTTCGTGGCGCATCTCCCATCATCTTCAACGCGACGCCTAACTGCATCAGCGGCAGACCCGATTTTGCCTGCGCATGTTTTTCCCATATTTCACGCAGCGCACCCAGTGGGGCTTTTTGCTGACGTGCCAGCACCAGCGCGGCATAAGCCTGCACCGCGAACTTACTGGCCTGGGTATCGTTGCTGTAGCGGATAGAGATCATGCCCGGGTCCTGCAGGTAACGCAGCAGACGGTTGTTAGCACTGTTTAGCGCCTCTGCCGGCACGCTATAGCCCTGCTCGCCCGCACGTACCAGGAAGTCAGTCACGTAGGCCGTCAGCCAGTACTCTTCCGGGCCGTTTTTATCCCAGAGCGCAAAACCGCCGTCATCCCGCTGCATCTGTAACAGACGCGAGATGCCTACATCAATGGCACCACGCCGTTTTTCATCGGTGTCACCTTTGATACCCAGCGCAGCCAGCTGCGCGGCGTTGGTGTAGAGCGACGGGAAGAGTCCACTGGTAGTCTGCTCCAGGCAGCCATAAGGATAGGCCTGCAGTTCACGGATATAACGCGCGAGGTTGAGCGGCGGTTTACCGCTCAGCATCAGTTGCCCCTGCAACGTTGCAGGCGAGAAACCGGCAAGGTGTTGCCCTGGCGCAATCCAGCTCTCCCCCGGGTTGAGCATCGTACCCGAGTTAACCGTCTGTGCCGGGAAGGCCGGACGCACGCCGATTTTCCAGTTTTTACTCAACGGCGCGAAGGTTTCGCCGGGAAGCGACAGGCCATTGACCTGGGCCACTACCTCTCCGTCGCCATATCCCTCCAGCGCACGCACCGGGATGAATAGGGTGCTACGTGCACCGGGCGCCAGTTTTACGGGCTGCGGTTGCCCCCCTTCCAGCGCCAGTTTGCCGTGAACCGTTAACGCCACGTTCAGCGTCTGCGGCCGATCGGTCAGGTTAGTGAGATCCAGCGTCAGCCGCGAAATATCGCCGCTGGCGAGGAAGCGTGGAGTGTTGAGCTCAGCGATGACCGGTGCCGCGACCACGACCTTACTTTCGCCGCTGCCAAAGTCGTCGTCGGTCCAGGCTTGTGCCATCAGACGAAGCTCACCGTTAAAATCGCCGATCGGCATCGTAATGGTGCCTTCGCCGTTAGCATCCAGCTCAACCGGCTGCGCCTGCTGGGCGATGATGGTCACGTGATTAACAGGCGGTTTGCCGCCACGTTTGAGCTCATCGCCGTCGCCGCCGAAGCGCAGGGAGGCCAGACGCCCCTGCCCCTCTATGACCTGGCCGTAGATATCGTAAATATCGGCGCCGTAACGCTTCTGCCCAAAGAAGGCCTGCCAGGGATTCGGCGTGACATAGTCGGTAATGTTTAGCACGCCGCTGTCCACCGCCGAGAGCAGGACATTCACTTTCTGCGGCACCGCCCCCTCTTTAACGCTGGCTTTCACCTTCACCGTCACCGTCTGGTCAGGACGCATTTTGGGCGGGTTTTCCAGCGAAAGATTCAGACGACGGTTTTCATCCCCCATCGGCAAGTGCAGCAGGCCGACGGCGCGTTTTGGCGTGGCAGATTTAGACTTATCGCCGGGACGTACCACCAGCGTACTGAGGTAGAGGTCGTGGCGTTTCCAGGCTTTATCGACAGGAATAGAGAGCTCCAGCCCGTCGGCCGGAACATCGATCTCTTTCCACCATAGCGGCCCTTCGCTGGATTCGATCATCGCATAGCCTTTCCCGGCAGCCGGGGCGGCAATATGCAGCTTGATGGTATCGCCAGGCTGGTAAGCCGGTTTGTCTATCTTCAACGTAACGCGATCCGGGCGCGCCGCGCCGCTGCCTTCACTGTTATCTTGCCAGCTATAACCGGCCCAGAAACGGACGCTGCTGACGGTGTCGTTCGGCGCTTTTACTTCCAGACGATATGATCCCCACTCCACCGGGAAGCTCACTTTACCGGTCTCATCGGCCTTAAGATCCAGCGCCTGCTCCGCTTCGATCAGATCTTTTTGATCATACTGGGACTGCCAGCCTTCGCTCTCTGACCAGTTCCAGAAGTAGTCACGACGCTCGCGGATAAGGCGAACCTGCAGACCTGAAACTGCTTTTTTGGCGCCGCTGGCATCGGTGTAAACAATATCGAAACCGGCCTGGCTATTTTCGTCCACGATGGGCTGCGTCACGGTGGTGTCGGTGCGGTAGTCATAGACCGCTTTGCTGGCGAACTGCGGGCGAATCCCCGCCAGCGTGTCCGCCGGCCAGATAGCCTGTTCAGCGCGACGTGTCACCGGGCGGCCACCGGACTCCAGCAGGCTGGCCTGCAAAATGAGCTGCAGCGGTGAGTGCGTCTCTTTCCACTGGCTCTCCGCGCTGACCTGCCCGCGCCCCTCGTCATTTAACGTGAGTTGAACTTCATCCAGACTGCGGCTCAGGTTCTCTTCAGCGATATCGCCAAACTGGAATCCCGGCAGTGCCGCGACCGCCTCACGCAGCGGGCGCAGGAACAGCTGCCCCTGTAGACTATTGCCGTTTGCGGGCGCGCCATACAGGTAATACCCGTTCACGTCGAAGCTGACATTGTCCTGCGGTTTAACAGGCGCTTTTTGCCCGCTGATATTCAGCGCCATCCGCTCCGGCATAAAGTCTTCGACGTGGAAATCCCACATCTGCTTTTGATTATCGCCGGTGCTGGCGCGGATATGCCACATCCCGGTCTGGGCGCCGCTATCCAGCGCATAGTTAAAGCGATAGAGGCCATTTTCCGGCTGGCTCACGACGGTTCGCGCCACCTGTCCATCCGGGCGTAATACTTCCAGTTTTACCGGCTGGTCAGGCAAGGGTTTGCCATCACTGTCGCGCAGTAAGCCATTAAGAATTACCGTTTCTCCCGGCCGGTAGAGGTCACGCGGGCCAAACATAAAGAACTGTTTGCTAAAACCTGGCGCACCGGCAATAGCGAATTCGGCGAGGTCGAGTGCGGGCAGATTGAGGTCGAGAAGCGTGGTTTGCCCCTCTTTACGCGCCAGAATAAGCGCCGCTTCTTTATCCGTTTGCAGCACAGCGTGACCATCGCCGTCGCTGGCGGCCTGAGCCAGCGTCTGGCCTTTGTCGTTGAGCAGCACGACATCAACGCCGGCCTGCGCGCCACCGTTTTCAATGCTCTGGGTAAAGATATCCAGCCGGTTGTGGTAGCGGTGAACCGACAGGCCAATATCGCTGAGGGTAAAGAGCGTGGCGGCATTGCTGTAATTGTAATGCCCCGCCTGGTTCATTACCGCCAGGTAAACACCGGCCTGCTGCAGCGGCGCGATATCACGCAGCGGTAACAGCAGTTTTTCACGGGTGTTACGCGCCGGGTTGAGGTCGAAGCGGCCGGTATAGACCAGCTCCGCCATTTTAAGCAAATTGTCGGATTCCCAGTTGGTCAGGGAGTTACGGTATTCCCACTGGCTGACAAATGCCGCCAGCGACTCCGGTTTCACCCGATAGAAATTGACGTCAACGTTGCTGACGTTCAGCGCCATGACCGGCAGCCCCTCTACCACCTTGCCCGGCAGCAGCGAGCCGCGGCTGGCAAAGCCGACGGTAGGCTCGATATCGCGCGTGGTTATCGCTTTTTCGTAGTCGCTATCGAAGGTGGCTTTATTCAGTGCCAGCAGGCCACGCTCAACGGTCACCACCAGATTGCGGTTGGGCTCCAGATGACGTAAACGGACCTCCTTCAGATTTGGCGCCAGTTCCCATGCGCCATCTACCTTGCCGCTTTTCTTGTCCACGACGTGGAGGGTTTTTGCGAAATCCTGGGAAGGATCGAGCGGCACCGAGAAGGTGAGCACCAGCGTCGATGCGCCGTCGAGCTGAATTTCCGACGCATCCAGCAACGTCAGCGGCTTGCCCTGACTCTGTTCCGCCAGTTTTTGCAGCGTGGCATCGTCGGGTTTAGTCGCGGCCTTCGGTTCAGCAGGCGTTGCGGCAGCGGTTGCCGGCGCTTCTGCATGGGGTTTCTCGGTGTTGTCATCACAGCCGGCAAGCGTAAAGGCTGTCAGCAGCGCTATGGACAGCGCGGCGAGGCGAAACGGTTTCATCCTGCATCCCTGGCCTGAGAGGCCTGTTGGTCGTCGTCGGGTTAAGTATTATCCGCAAGTTTCATTAATACAAAAGCCCATTTTGAGGGGGCTGGAAAGCATCTCGCAAAATGGTATAGGGAACAGCATCCACCCTGTTATACCGATCACAACCTGCATGGTTACATGTTACCTTTTAGGTCATTTGTTTTTAAAACAATAAGATAGCTGGTTAAGCTCCGTTAGCGCCTGCTAGTTTTATGCCTAAGACGCACCCCGAGTGCGCGGTTCAATAAGAGAGATAGCCATGAAACGAGCCGTGAACGCCCTACAAAATTTCGGAAAATCATTGTACGGACCGGTACTTATCCTGCCGATCGTTGGTCTGTTTATCGCCTTTGGTAACGTGCTGGGTAATGGCGCGCTTGCCGATTACCTGCCGTTTCTTGGGCATCCGTTGGTGCAGAGCCTTGGGCAGTTAATCGCCAAGTCTGCCGTTTCGGTGTTAGTAAACCTGGCGCTGGTATTCGCTGTGGGGATCCCTATCGGCCTGGCGACACGCGATAAAGGTTACGCGGCCCTGATCGGTCTGGTGACCTTTGTGGTCTTTATCAACGCCATGAACGTGACCCTGCAGTTACAAGGCGCGCTTGCCCCTGCCGATCAGATGAAAGCTGCCGGGCAGGCGATGGTACTCGGGGTACAAGTCCTGGAGATGGGCGTTTTCGCCGGGATCCTGACCGGCGCGCTGTCGGGCTACCTCTACAACAAATATTCCGGGGTACAGTTTAACGGGGCGATGGCCATCTACTCCGGTCACTGCTTCGTCGCTATCGTGATGCTGCCCGTCTCAATGCTGCTGGGCGTGGTGATGAGTGAGCTCTGGCCGTTCGCCCAGCATGGTATTAGCGCAATGGCGCTGGCCATTAAAGGGGCAGGCCCGTTTGGGGTGGCGGTGTATGGCTTCCTTGAACGTATCCTGGTGCCGACCGGTCTTCACCATCTGGTCTATACCCCATTCCTCTATACCGAACTGGGCGGAACCCAGGAGGTATGCGGCACCACTTACCAGGGCGCGCGCAACATTTACTTTGCCGAAATGGCCTGTCCGGACGTGAAGCAACTGAGCAGTACGGTGGTCTGGGATGCGCGCGGTATCAGCAAAATGTTTGGCCTGCCTGCGGCGGCGCTGGCGATGTACATGACCGCGAAGCCTGAGCGTAAAGCTGCGGCAAAAGCGATTCTGATCCCGGCAGCCCTCACCTCCCTGCTGGTGGGCGTGACCGAACCTATCGAGTTCTCCTTCCTGTTTGTCGCCCCGCTGCTGTTCGTGGTGCATGCGGTACTGACCGGGATTGGCATGATGCTCTTCTCCCTGTTTGGCGTTCACGCCATCGGTGCGAACGGCATTATCGATTTCATTCTTTATAACCTGCCGCTCGGCACCGAGAAGTCCAACTGGCCGATGTACATTTTGGTCGGGCTCATCATGTTTGCTCTCTACTTTGTGATTTTCCGCTTCCTGATTGTTCACTTCAACATGAAGACGCCGGGTCGGGAAGATGACGAGCAAGAGACCCGTCTCTATAGCAAGCAGGAGTATCAGGCGAAAGGCAATAACGACGGTCTGGGTGAATCCATTGTGATTGGCCTGGGCGGGCGCGAAAACATTGAAGTGGTGGATAACTGCTACACCCGCCTGCGCGTCACGGTAAAAGATGTGGCGATCATCGACGAGCCGCGACTGAAAGCGACGGGTGCGAAAGGCATTATCAAACAAGGTAACAACGTTCAGGTGGTCTACGGGCTGCATGTCAAAAAAATGCGAGAAGCCGTTGAGACGTTTCTCTGAAAGGAGCTAAAGATGTTTAAACCCCCATTCATTCTCTCTATCGCCGGCGGTGGCAGTACCTATACGCCGGGTATTGTGAAAAGCCTGATGGTGCGCCTGCAGGATTTCCCGCTGGCGGAGATTCGCCTCTACGACATCGATGAAGCACGCCAGAACACCATTGCGCCGGTGGTCGAGAAGGTGATTCGTGACCATAGCCAGAGCATCAAATTTACGGTCACCACCGACCCGGAAGTCGCCTTTAGCGGCGCCCACTTCATCTTCGCCCAGATGCGCGTCGGGCAATATAAGATGCGCGAGCAGGATGAGAAGATCCCGCTGCGCCACGGCGTGGTTGGCCAGGAGACCTGTGGACCAGGCGGGCTGGCCTATGGCTTGCGTACGATCCTGCCGATGGTTGAGCTGATCGATTTGGTAGAGCGCCACGCCCACGAGAAAGCCTGGATCGTCAACTACTCTAACCCGGCGGCGATCGTCGCCGAAGGGGTGCGTCGTCTTCGTCCTAACGCGCGGGTGCTGAATATCTGCGATATGCCAGTAGCGGCTATGCGCAATATGGGGGCGATTCTGGGCGTTGATCGTCATAAGCTGGAGGTGGACTACTTTGGTCTGAACCATTTCGGCTGGTTTACCCGCGTGCTGGTAGACGGCGAAGACAGACTGCCAGAGTTGCGTCGCCATATCGCTAAGTTTGGCCTGCTAACGGAAGATGCCGCCAAAACTGATCCGCAGCACTCAGATCCGTCATGGGTGAAGACCTGGCGCAACATTAAGCCAATTATGGATAACTTCCCCGAGTATTTGCCAAACCCGTATTTGCAGTATTACCTGATGCCGAACCAGATCGTCGAGCATCAAAATCCGGAGTACACGCGCGCTAACGAAGTGATGAACGGTCGTGAGAAAAAACTGTTTGCCGCCGCCGAAGAGTATCAACGTACCGGGGTTTTGCCCGACGCGTTTCACGTGGGGGTGCACGGTGAGTTTATCGTTGATGTGGCCCGCTCGCTGGCGTTTAACCTGCGTCAGCGCCATCTGGTAATGGTGGAAAACCAGGGAGCGATTACCAACTTGCCGTACGATGCCGTGGTGGAAGTGCCCGCTTATATCACCTCTGAAGGGCCAGAGCCGATCCGCGTGGGGCAGGTTCCCCTGTTCCATCAGACGCTGTTGCAGCAGCAGCTCGCTTCGGAGCAGCTACTGGTGGAAGCGACCATCGAAGGCAGCTACGAAAAAGCGCTGCAGGCATTTACCCTGAACCGCACCGTGCCCACCATGGAGCACGCGAAAGCGATTCTGGATGAGATGATTGAAGCGAACCGTGAGTACTGGCCAGCGCTGCAAAAAGCCTGGCGGGATGGCGAAGCAGTGAAATAATACGGGCGTGCTCGCGAGTTGAACGTGGTTTGCTTGTCGGTGTCAGAAAAAACACCGACAATCCTCTTTTACGGAAAAGAACGGAGGCAACCCATGTCCACCTCATATTTTGTCGCCGCCGACTGGCTGATTGAGCACAGCGACGACCCGGAAATCCAGATCCTCGACGCGCGAATGGCCCCTGCAGGGCAGGAGCATCTCCGCGATATGACCGCTGAATACCGCGCCGGGCATCTGCCAGGGGCGGTATTTTTCGATATTGAAGCCTTATCCGATCACACCTCATCACTGCCACATATGCTTATCCGCCCGGAGGCATTTTCCGTCGCAATGCGCGAGCTGGGCATCAGTCGCGACAAGCATCTGGTGATCTACGACGAGGGTAATCTCTTCTCCGCGCCGCGTGCCTGGTGGATGCTGAAAAATTACGGCGTCGAAAAAGTCTCTATTCTCGCGGGCGGGCTTGCGGGCTGGCAGCGGGATGAACTGCCGCTGCAGCAGGGCGACGTGACGCTGCCGGAAGGGGAGTTTGACGCAACCTTTGACCCGCATGTCGTAAAACGTCTGACCGACGTGCTGGTCGTCAGCCATGAAAAAACGGCGCAAATCGTCGATGCGCGCCCTGCCCCACGCTTCAATGCCGAAGCGGACGAGCCGCGGGCTGGCCTGAAGCGTGGCCATATTCCCGGCGCGCTAAACGTGCCCTGGGGCGATTTAGTGTTTGAAGGGGAGCTGAAAACCACCGACGAACTGCAGGCTATCTTTGAGCGTCAGGGTGTGGATCTGAGCAAACCCATTGTTGCCAGCTGCGGCTCTGGCGTCACCGCCTGCGTGGTGATTCTTGCCCTTGCTACCCTCGGTAAAACCGACGTCACGCTCTACGACGGCGCCTGGAGCGAATGGGGTGCACGGGACGATCTGCCGATTGAACCGGCTCACTAATGGATAATCGTCTGGCGACGCTTCTCACGCGCGGGGAGTCACTGACCCGCGCGGAATACCGCGTACTTTCCCATCTGACGGAGCATCCGCTGCTGGTCGGCAACATTACGGTACGCGAGCTCGCGCAGGCGACATTCGTTTCGACCGCCACAATCATGCGGCTTTGCCAGAAGCTGGGGTTCAGCGGGTTTAGCGAATTTATCTGGCACTGTAAGCAACTGCTGTCTGATACCCCGCATATTGCCATTGAGGCCAGTGCCTCCAGCGACGTGCCCGAACTCTTCCATCGGTTTATTGCCAACTATCAGCAGACATTGCAATGGGCGACGGTGGAGAAGCGTCAGCGCTTCCGCGCACTGCTTAGCGAGAAAGAGAGCTTTTTTCTGTACGGTGCCGGGTTTTCTTATCTGTTTGCCGAGTACCTGACCAAAAAACTGCAGGTATTGGGAAAAACGGCGTTTATCTCGGGGCCGGGCGACAGCCGGAATATCTTCCTCAGTAATGCCGCCCGCTATCAGGTCTTTATCGCCGTCTCGCGCAGCGGCGAAACGGAACAGGTGCTGGATAAAGCGCGGATTGCGCAGAACGTAGGGATGGTCGTGGTGGCCTTTACGCGCGCCTCGGCAAATACGCTGGCGGGCATGGCCGATCTGCATTTTGCCCTGTATGACGAAGCGGTGCACTTTGCCGCCGAGGCCGCCGGTGTCACCTCGTTTGAGTCGAATCTGGTGTTGCTGATGGATTTACTGCTGCTGGAAGCAACGGGGTGAAAAACCACCCCGTCTTCATCAAATGATACGGGTCGTTTTGAGATCGCGAAGGAACCCGCCCCAGCGACGCTCATAAAAGGGTGTGATGTGCTCAGTAATAAAGTGGCTAATGCCCTTCTCGCCTTTCAACACCTGACAGATATCAATAGGTTCATCGCCTGGCAGCGTGTCGGTCGCTACACTGCCCGCCGCCTGGATAATCTCATCGATATCGCCGTCTGCCTCAATGCCAATCAACAGCACTGGCTGCTCGTCGGCTCGCTCTTTGATGGAGCAGAGAAACGCGCGTCTGACGGGCTTCATGGTTTTAAACAGCGTGGTTAAAGAGTCAATCATCTGCGCCGGCGGCTCGGCCACTTCTGAGAGCAGCAGCGTTTCGCCCCCTTCCAGCACCTCCTGCGTGCTGAGCGGGTTGCCTTCTTCACCCATCAGATGACTAATTTCGCGTGGGGTAAACTCTTTCCCGGTCGGCAATTTGGCGTTAAGGAACAACGTCTGGCCCAGGGTCATCTCAAAAAGGGTACGTACGGGCATAACCACAAACGCCTGTTCGTCTTCCACCGCTGTCTGTAGGGCTTCAAGAGAAGTAAAGAACGGGATCACCGACGTGCCGTCGTCTTTCTCCCAGTGCAGCAGATCCAGCGCGCTGTCTTCAACAACTTGCTCACCTTCCGCAGCGGTACCGGGCACCCAGACGGTAGACTCCAGCAGCGTGCGGAAAAATGCCGGACGGTGGGCGGGCTCGGTCGCCGCCTGCTCCAGCAGAGTTTCTAATTCGTTTTTGGTTTCGGACATAATTATTCCAGATGGTGCATTCGCCCCCTCACCCCGGCCCTCTCCCTCAAGGGAGAGGGAGCAAACCATCCCCTCTCCCCCATGGGAGAGGGTTAGGGTGAAGCGGTAACAGTTACTCTGCCGTCAGCAGGTTTGCAATGGTACGCACGCCCAGCCCGGTTGCCCCTGCGGACCACTGTTCAACCGCCGCTTTGCGGTAGGTCGCAGAGCAGTCGATGTGCAGCCAGCCTTCGCGGTAGTTTTCAACAAAGTGGGACAGGAAACCTGCCGCCGTGCTTGCTCCCGCCGGGTAGGCGGCGCTGGCAGTGTTGTTCAGCTCGGCAAAGTTTGAAGGCAACTGGCTGCGGTGGAACTCGGCCAGCGGCAGGCGCCAGAAGGGTTCGTTTTCTTCGGCAGCACTCGCCAGTACGCGAGCCGCCAGCTTATCGTCGAAGCTGAACAGCGCGTGGTAGTCGTTACCCAACGCGGTTTTCGCGGCACCGGTCAGGGTCGCCATATCGATAATCAGCTCAGGTTTCTGGGCAGAGGCATCGATCAGGCCATCGGCCAGTACCAGACGGCCTTCGGCGTCGGTGTTCATCACCTCCACATTTTTACCGTTGCGGTAGCGAATAATGTCGCCCAGCTTAAAGGCATTGCCGCTAACCATGTTATCCGCGCAGCACAGGTACAGCTTCACACGCTTATTCAGACCACGGGTAATGGCGAAAGCCAGCGCACCGGTAATGGTGGCCGCGCCGCCCATATCGGACTTCATGGAGTCCATAAAGGCGCTCTGCTTCAGGCTGTAACCACCGGTATCGAAGGTGATGCCTTTACCGACCAGGCAGGCAAATACGGGCGCTTCTTTATCACCGGTTGGGTTGTAGTCCAGCGCCAGCAGCACCGGCGGACGCTCAGAGCCGCGGCCCACGGTGTGGATGCCCATATAGTTCTGCTCGCGCAGATCTTCACCCTTGGTGATGCGGTAAGACATGTTGTCCCCCGCCACGCCGCAGAGCAGGTCAACGGCACGCTGCGCCAGCTGCTCAGGACCGAGCTCTTCCGCCGGCGCGTTGATGGTGTCACGTACCCAGTCAATAATGGTCAGACGGCTTTCCAGCTCTTTCTGACCGGCTTCGTCGAGGTTCGCCCACTCGATTTTACGGGTGCCTTTCGGCCCTTTATATCCGGCCCAGAATGCCCAGCTACGATCGATATCCCAGCCTTCACCCGCTAAGGAGACGTGTTTAATGCCAAGACCGTCGATTTTACGTGCTGCGCGTTGAATCAGACCGGCGTCATCCTGGCCCGTCAGGTGCAGGGTAATACCGTCGTTATTGATACTGTAAGTGGCTTTTTCGCCCCAGCGCGCGTCGGCTGGCTGATGCGAAATCGTAATCTTCATCGCTTCGGTCATTTTATTTATCCTTATTAGCAAACGGGCCGCCTGAAGGCAGCCCGTAATGTGATTTAGCTAGCCTCATCTAACCAGACTAACAGAATCGCCTCCAGAATTTTTTCATTGGATGCGTTAGGATCATCGTCAAAATCCTCCAAATCGCAGATCCACTGGTGCATATCGGTGAATCGTACGGTCCTGGGATCAAGATCCGGGTTCGCGTCATAAAGCGCTTCGCCGATTTCACGGCTGTCTGTCCACTTCAGTCCCATATCAATGCTCGCGTGCGTGGTTAATGGTGTAACGCGGGAATTCGACCACCAGATCTTCATCGGTGACGCGTGCCTGGCAGCTTAAACGGCTGTCTGGCTCCAGACCCCATGCTTTATCCAGCATGTCATCTTCGTCTTCGGTGCTTTCGGCGAGCGAGTCAAAACCTTCACGTACGACGCAGTGGCAGGTTGTGCAGGCACAGGATTTTTCACAGGCGTGTTCCACTTCAATACCGTTACGCAGGGCAACGTCAAGGATGGTTTCGCCGGTCTCAGCTTCCAGAACTGCGCCATCCGGACAGAGGTCCGCATGAGGCAGAAAAACAATCTTTGGCATATTAAACCTCGTCCACGGAGTGGCCTTTCAGCGCGACACGGACCGACTGATCCATACGGCGAGCGGCAAACTCCTGGGTTTGTTTATCAACGTTTTTAATCGCTTGTTCTATGGCGTCAGCGTCATTGCCTTCTGCTACCGCATGCAGTTGTGCGATGGCATCGTCAATGGCCTGACGTTCTGCGGCGCTTAGCAGCGCGGCATCGGCAGTGAGCGCACCGGTCAGGCTTTCCAGCACACGTGCGGCTTCAACTTTCTGTTCAGCCAGCATTCGCGCCTTCACGTCCTGTTCGGCAAAGCTCATTGAGTCCTGAATCATGGAGGCGATTTCGCCCTCGGTCAGCCCGTAAGACGGCTTAACCTGGATGGAGGATTCGACACCGGTGGATTTTTCCATCGCCGTCACGCTCAGCAGGCCATCGGCATCCACCTGGAAGGTGACACGAATATGTGCCCCGCCCGCAGGCAGCGCCGGGATCCCGCGCAGCGCAAAGCGCGCCAGCGAGCGGCAATCCTGTACCAGCTCACGTTCACCCTGCATCACGTGAATAGACATGGCGGTCTGGCCATCTTTAAAGGTGGTGAACTCCTGCGCACGTGCCACCGGAATGGTGGTATTACGCGGGATCACTTTCTCCACCAGGCCACCCATGGTTTCGAGCCCCAGGGAGAGCGGGATCACATCCAGCAACAGCATTTCGCTGTCCGGTTTGTTCCCCACCAGAATATCCGCCTGAATCGCCGCCCCGATAGCGACCACTTTGTCCGGGTCGATAGAGGTCAGTGGCGTACGGCCAAAGAACTCACCCACGCGCTCACGCACCAGCGGTACGCGGGTTGAACCGCCCACCATGACCACTTCCAGTACGTCCTGCGCCTCTACGCCAGCATCTTTCAATGCGCGACGGCAGGCCAGCAGCGTGCGTTTAACCAGGGAGGCGATCAGGTCATTAAACTGGTCACGGGTGATCTCCCCCTTCCAGCCAGCGACCTCAACGGTGACGCTTTGCGCATCGCTGAGGGCAATTTTGGCCGCAATCGCCGCATCCAGCAGTTCACGCTGTACGCGCGCGTCGCTGCGATCGTCAATCCCCGCCTGCAGGCGGATGAAATCTGCCAGCAGGTGGTCGAAGTCATCACCGCCCAGGGCTGAATCACCACCGGTGGCCAGCACTTCGAATACACCGCGGCTCAGGCGCAAAATAGAGATATCAAAGGTTCCACCGCCAAGATCGAAGACGGCAATGACCCCTTCCTGACCGGAGTCGAGGCCGTAGGCAATGGCGGCGGCGGTTGGTTCATTGAGCAGACGCAGAACGTGCAGACCCGCCAGACGCGCGGCGTCTTTGGTGCCTTGACGTTGTGCATCGTCAAAATAGGCCGGAACGGTGATCACTACGCCATCCAGTTCGCCCTGCAGCGAGTCAGTGGCGCGCGCGGCCAGCGCTTTAAGGATGTCTGCAGAGACACGAATCGGGTTGAGCAAACCGGCAGCGGTGGCAATCATCGGCAGACCGTTCTCACTCGCCTGCAGCTGATACGGCAGATGCGGGTAACGGGTCTGGATGTCGGCCAGGGAACGGCCCATCATGCGCTTCACAGAGCTAATGGTATTAGCCGGATCTTTAGCGGCATTAGCACGCGCGTGGTAACCGACCGTGTGACCCTGTTGCTGGTAGTGGACCACCGACGGCAACAGGTGCTGGCCCTGTTCATCTGCCAGCGTACTGGCCTCGCCGCTACGCACGGTTGCCACCAGCGAGTTGGTGGTGCCTAAATCAATGCCCACCGCCAGACGACGCTGGTGCGGCGCAGCACTTAAACCGGGCTCACTAATTTGTAATAAGGCCATAATTGCTTCCGAAATTAAAAATCGAGCAGCTTTTCTTCGAGTTGTTCAGCACTGCTTCGCAGTTTATCGAGAAAACGGAGTTTGCGTACCGTGTCGGCCGCTACGTCCCACGTCTCATTGTTCAACTGCTCCACCATCTGCTGATGGCGGGTATCAAACATGCCCTTCACGCGGGTGATAAAACGTTCCAGACGCGCTTCGTCTTTGGCTTGTTCAATCTCATCCAACTCTTCGCGCAGTTCCAGCTGTTCCATCAGGAACGCGGTATCACGTACGGTATGCTGTTCGCTCGCCAGGTCGAAACCGTGGAGCGAGAGCAGATACTCAGCGCGGGTCAGAGGATGACGCAGCGTCTGCCAGGCCTGATTGATGGTGGCAGAGTGTGAAACGGCAGCCAACTGTTCTGACTGCGTCCCACTCGCGAATTTATCCGGATGATACTGGCGCTGCAGATCCTGAAAGCGGGTCGTTAAAGCCGGGATATCGATCGGGTATTGAGCGGGTAGTCCGAAGAGTGTGAAGTAATCCATAACAATCTCAGGGGTAGCCTGTTAGAACAAACCCCACGCGCAGGTAACTGCGGTGGGGTTATTCGGGTGACGCACAATCAAACGTGGAAGCTTTCGCCGCAGCCGCACTCATCTTTTACGTTCGGGTTGGTGAATTTAAACCCTTCGTTCAGACCTTCTTTAACAAAGTCCAGCTGAGTGCCGTTGAGGAACTGTAGGCTTTTGCCATCGACCACCACCTTCACGCCCTTGTCTTCAAACACGGTATCGTCAGACGCCGGTTCATCAACGAACTCCAGGACGTACGCCATGCCAGAGCAGCCGGAAGTCCGCACGCCCAGGCGCAGGCCAAAACCTTTACCACGGTTTGCCAGGAAGGCGCTTACGCGCGCGGCAGCGCTGTCGCTAAGGGTAATCGACATAACAACCTCAACTAATTATTTTGCTTCACGTTTACTTTTGTAATCCGCAATTGCGGCTTTGATCGCGTCTTCTGCCAGGATAGAGCAGTGAATTTTCACCGGCGGCAGTTCGAGTTCATCGGCGATATCGGTGTTTTTAATCGCCTGCGCTTCGTCCAGAGACTTGCCTTTCACCCATTCGGTGACCAGCGAGCTGGAGGCAATGGCGGAACCGCAGCCGTAAGTCTTGAAGCGCGCGTCTTCAATGATACCTTCATTGTTAACTTTGATCTGCAGCTTCATGACGTCGCCACACGCCGGTGCGCCAACCATGCCGCTACCTACGCTGTCGTCGCTGTTGTCGAAAGAGCCAACGTTGCGTGGGTTCTCGTAATGATCAATAACTTTTTCGCTGTATGCCATGATTGAATTCTCCTTATAAACCGATTAGTGATGTGACCATTCAATGCTGTTCAGATCCACGCCTTCTTTGAACATTTCCCACAGAGGAGAAAGCTCACGCAGACGGCCAATGGAGTTGCGAACCAGCTTGATGGTGTAGTCAATCTCTTCATCGGTAGTAAAACGACCTAAAGAGAAACGAATGGAGCTGTGTGCTAGCTCGTCGGTCATGCCCAGCGCGCGCAGCACGTAGGATGGCTCGAGGCTTGCAGAAGTACAGGCAGAACCGGAAGAGACCGCCAGATCTTTCAGCGCCATGATCAGCGATTCGCCTTCAACGTAGTTAAAGCTGACGTTGAGGATGTTTGGCGCGCCCTGCTCAAGATCGCCGTTCAGATACACTTCTTCCATATCTTTCACGCCATCCCACAGACGGTTACGCAGCGTACGCAGACGTGCCATCTCGGTTTCCATCTCTTCTTTGGCGATACGATACGCTTCGCCCATGCCCACGATCTGGTGAACAGGCAGAGTACCGGAACGCATGCCGCGCTCGTGACCGCCGCCGTGCATCTGGGATTCGATACGGATACGCGGTTTACGACGCACATACAGCGCGCCAATGCCTTTCGGGCCATAGATTTTGTGGCCGGAGAAGGACATCAGATCCACTTTCAGCTGGCTCAGGTCGATAGGCAGTTTGCCCACGCTCTGGGTTGCATCCACGTGGTAGATAATACCGCGTGCACGGCACAGTTCGCCGATGGTGGCGATATCCTGAACCACGCCAATTTCGTTGTTTACGTGCATGATGGAGACCAGAATGGTGTCATCACGCATTGCCGCTTCGAGCTCTTTCAGGTCGATGATACCGTTGCTCTGCGGGGCGAGGTAGGTCACTTCAAACCCTTCACGCTCCAGCTGACGGCAGGTATCCAGCACGGCTTTGTGCTCGGTTTTGCTGGTGATGATGTGCTTGCCTTTTTTCTGATAGAAGTTGGCCGCACCTTTAATCGCCAGGTTATCGGATTCGGTGGCACCGGAGGTGAAAACAATTTCACGCGGGTCAGCGCCAACCAGCTCAGCAATCTGATTACGGGCGATATCAACCGCCTCTTCAGCATGCCAGCCAAAACGGTGTGAACGGGAGGCAGGGTTACCAAAGTTTCCGTCCAGGGTCAGACACTGCATCATTTTCTCGGCAACACGCGGGTCCACCGGCGTGGTTGCGGAGTAATCGAGATAGATCGGTAATTTCATTGCTCTTTAAACTCCGTACATCGCTTCAATGCAAGGAATCAGGCTACCGGCTGGATGTACGACCGAGTACACGGGGCGAGTTAACGCCCCGGCCTGATTCTAAAATTCTTTATAATTTTTACCCTGACTATTTTGCGGGGCTGCAACGCACCGAAAACAGGCCAGGGAAACTACGCGCGCAGTTTAACGTCGATGGCGTCTTGCGTGCGGGTATTGCGCTGTGCTTCGTGATTATGCTGACGGTCAGAGACGTCCAGCACTTCCTGGTTGTTAACCAGTTCACCGATGGTGATGTTGTTCAGGAAGCCGGTCAGACGGTCGCTCAGGTCGCGCCACAGCGCGTGCGTCAGGCATTTATCACCACCCTGACAACCCCCTTTGCCCTGGCAGCGGGTCGCGTCAACGGACTCGTCCACTGCGCTAATGACTTCGCCAACCGCAATACTGCCTGCGTCTTTACCCAGTAAATAACCACCGCCAGGACCACGGACGCTGGAAACCAGGCCATTTTTACGCAGTCTTGAAAACAGCTGTTCCAGATAAGAGAGGGAAATTCCCTGACGTTCAGAAATATCAGCCAACGGTACCGGGCCCGCTTCGGAGTTGAGCGCAACGTCCAGCATCGCGGTCACGGCATAACGCCCTTTAGATGTCAGTCTCATGTCTTACTTAACCTCAAACTCGCCCCTGCCCGGGGTTTTTTATTGTAAAATGGGGTATTGCATAGCAGGGCCAAGTCTGACATTCCCGACTAAAATGGTCAACTATTTAGTTGACTGTTTTAGTCAGGTATTTAACCTTCTGTGCCGTATCATAAAAGTGCGGCCTGATGCCCTCACCTCTCCCCTCTTTCAGGGAAAAAGGGAGAGAGTGGCGCTACTCTTTATTCTTCTGCTCAATCGACGCCAGAATGCCGCGCAGGATATTCAGCTCCTGGCTTTCCGGACGCGCGCGCGTAAACAGACGACGCAGTTTATTCATAACCTGACCCGGATGGTCGGCGCGGATAAACCCGGTGCCCAGCAGCGTTTTTTCAAGGTGCCCGTAGAACCGTTCCAGATCGTCCACCAGCGGGTATGGCGCCTCTTCCGGCTCGGTGGCCGGCGCGTTTTCCTGGGTTGCCAGCCATGCCATACGCACTTCGTAAGCAATAACCTGTACCGCCATCGCCAGGTTCAGCGAGCTGTATTCCGGGTTCGCTGCAATGGCCACGTGATAATGGCACTTTTGCAACTCTTCGTTAGTCAGGCCGACGCGTTCACGGCCAAACACCAGCGCCACAGGGGCGTGCTGCCCTTCAGCAACGCTTTTCAGACCGCATTCGCGAGGGTCAAGCATTGGCCACGGCAGCGTGCGGGAGCGTGCACTGGTGCCAACAACCAGGCTGCAACCCGCCAGGGCTTCATCCAGGGTATCGACGATTTGCGCGTTACCGATGACATCGCTGGCACCCGCCGCGAGCGCAATGGCCTGTGAGTCGGGTTTGACCAGCGGGTTAACCAGCCAGAGGTTGGTTAAGCCCATGGTTTTCATCGCGCGGGCCACGGAGCCCATATTGCCGGTATGCGAGGTTTCGACCAGCACAATTCGAATATTTTGCAGCATAATTTTTCTGAGTCTGAAGAATATTCGGCCATGCTACCATAAACGGAAGACATATTCCGAACTCGCTGCTATACTCTGCGCCGTTTTCGTATCCCCCGTTCTTTAACATCCAGTGAGAGTAACCGATGCAACATCCAATGTTGACCATCGCCGTGCGCGCAGCGCGCAAGGCGGGTAATGTAATTGCCAAGCACTACGAGACGCCAGATTCCGTAGAAACCAGCCAGAAAGGCAGCAATGATTTTGTGACCAACGTCGATAAAGCCGCAGAAGCGATGATTATCGAAACCATTCGCAAATCTTACCCGCAACACACCATCATCACCGAAGAAAGCGGTGAGCACGTGGGCGAAGATCAGGATGTTCAATGGATTATCGATCCGCTGGATGGCACCACCAACTTCGTAAAACGTCTGCCCCACTTCGCTGTTTCTATCGCCGTACGCATTAAAGGCCGTACTGAAGTCGCCGTGGTTTACGATCCAATGCGTAACGAACTCTTCACCGCGACCCGCGGCCAGGGCGCACAGCTGAACGGCTACCGTCTGCGCGGCAGCAACGCCCGCGATCTGGATGGCACCATTCTGGCGACCGGCTTCCCGTTCAAAGCGAAACAGCACGCTCCTGCCTATATGAAGGTACTGGGCAAACTCTTTACTGAATGTGCTGACTTCCGTCGCAGCGGTTCTGCAGCACTGGATCTGGCCTACGTTGCCGCAGCGCGCGTGGATGGCTATTTTGAAATTGGCCTTAAGCCATGGGACTTTGCCGCAGGCGAGCTGATTGCCCGTGAAGCCGGCGCGCTGGTGTGTGATTTCACCGGTGGTCATAACTACATGATGACGGGCAACCTGGTTGCCGGTAATCCGCGCGTCGTCAAAGCCATGCTGGCCAGCATGCGTGACGAACTGAGCGAAGCGCTGAAGCGCTAATCTCTGAGGGCGGGTGAGGTTCTCCTCACCCGCTACTGCCGTAAATCTCTCACGCGCTTAAGCCAACAGCGAATGCAGAGCACCGCAAAACATCCCCGCAATTTAACTCTCAACGCCAAATAACAGTGACAAATAAACCGCACTGTAAGATCCAGCTGCGCCCTATCCAGCCGACCCGTAGTCGGCAGAGAGACTAAAACGGCCGCAGCCCTCGTCCTACCGGAACCGCACTGACCCACATCACTACTGCAGCCGCGAGCAACATCACCCCGCCGGCCAGGGCTAAGGTCGTCCAGCCAATTTGCTGCCACAGTACAGGGGTTTTATTGCCGCTAAGCCTGATGGCCAGCTGGCGAAAGCTATGTACCAGCAACGCCAGCGCGCTGATGGTAATAGAGGTGCCTGCCGACATCGCCAGGGCAGAGATGACGCCCCAACCGAAGACGCCGATAACCTTACTGAAGAGCAATACCATAATCGCCCCGGAGCAGGGCCGCATCCCCATAGAGAGAATGATCATCAGCCTGGCGCGCCAGTCATCGCCCTGCTGTAATTGCGCCCCGGTGGGCAGATGTTGATGCCCGCAGCCACAGTGGGCATCGTGCACGTGATGCGGCGAAAAACGTTTAAACGTCGGCTTACGCAGCAACGCACGTAACTTTTTTATTGCCCGCCAGCAGAGCATCACTCCCAGTACCCCCACCAGCGCATAGCTCCCCTTTTCTAGCCAGAAACTGCTGGCATGAAGCTGGCGTGCGGGCAGTTGCAGAAGCGTTAGCACCACGATCACTAACGCAATGGCCACCAGCCCCTGCAGCAGCGAGGAAGCAAGCGTCAGGCCAATACTGGATTTCAGCTTAGAGGGATGGGTTGCCAGCCATGTAGTAATAACAATCTTGCCATGCCCGGGCCCGAGCGCATGCAGCACACCATAGAGAAAGCTGAAAATCAGCAGCGAACCGCCCGCACGGGCAGGGTTATCCGCCACCGCCTTCAGCAACCCGCTCATCTGCTGGTTAACCTCACGCTGCCAGATAACGCTCTGCATCATGACCTGCGGCCAGGCCTGCCATAACCAGATTGCTGCCCCGACGGCCAGTAGCGTAAAGAGTCCCAGCGGCCAGAGATGCAGCCAGCGGCGCTGTTTGGAGGGCTGAGAAAAGGTTACTGACATTGTAAGGTCACCTGTTGAGCAAACTGTTTACCGAGGTCCATGTCCTCCGGCGGCGCATCGTCCTTATCAAGAGAAATGGCAAAATTGAGCGTCTCTTCGCTGGGCTCGGGGGTATGAACCGCGAGGGAACATTTTTTCTGCAGCGCGGCTGGCAGCGTGACATCGCTATCTTCGGCATAGCTCATGTCCACATAATAAGAGGGATCGAAGGTAGAGAAGGTGTAGGTCTGCCCGGCCAGCGGCTGGGGTTGCGCCAGCGGCAGCACAAAAGTCAGCACGGCCTGGTGATCCTCGCGGCTCATGCCGTACTCCGTAGGACGATTGAGAAACTTCACCTTCTGCCCGTTATGCCAGAACTCGGTGAAGTAGTGCTGGCCGAGCACGTTGGCCATCACTTCTGCCGCCAGCTTTTTCCAGATCTCATCCCCCGGACGCGCATCGCCGGCGTCGTACAGCAGATCGGCGGAGGTCATTTCATCCATGGTCCAGCGCATCTTAAGCCCGGTAAGTTGACTGTCGTTAGCCACGATCTCGGTTTTGAGGGTGATAAAACTGTGAGGATGCGCGGCCACGGCAGAAGATATTACCGCCAAAAATAGCGCCGCAGCGCTTTGTTTAACTATTTGCATCTCTTCCTCACGTCAAAAATTCTGTGATGTCTGCCCGCATTCCTGAAGGAAAGAGCCCTGAACGCGCGCTATTACGCAGATCCTTTAGCTATTCTTATCAAACATTCTTACTGGAACCTTGCAGATGATGACGACTCTCGAAATGCCATCTGTGCTTTCCAGTTCGCAGCGCCGCTGCCAGGTGCTGCTGATGCTCTATCTGCCGGATTTTATCGCCACCGAGCAGCGCATCGGTGAAATCAACGGGGTGGATCACAGCATTGCTCGGCAAGATATAGCCGAGACGCGCGATGAAATCCAGCGCTATCATCGGCTCAACATTGCTACGCACCATGACGGCAGCTACCGGATTGAAGGCACCACACTTGACCAACGCTTATGCTTGCTGCACTGGCTGCGGCGTGCACTCCGACTCTGCCCGCATTTCGTCGCGCAGCAGTTTACCCCATCTCTGAAAACCGCGCTTAAACAGCATGGCATTGCGCGCACGTTGTATGACGATACCAATTTACGGGCGCTGATAAATTTCTGCTCCCGCCGCTTACAACGTCAATTTGAGTGCCGCGACGTGCAGTTTTTACAGCTTTACCTGCAATATTGTCTGATTCAACACCATCTGGGCCAGACACCGCAGTTTTCGGAGATTCAGCGCAGCTGGACGCAACAACGTGGTGAGTATCTGATGGCGCAGGAGATTGTTCGCCACTGGCAGCGCCGTGTGCTCCCCCTGCCCCATGAAGATGAGCAGCCTTTCCTGACGCTACTCTTTATGATGCTGCGCACCCCGGATCCGCTACGGGATATGCAAAACCAGGATGAACAGTTACGCCAGGCGATTGGCCGAATGATTACCCGCTTTCATTGCCAGACGGGGATGCGTTTTAGTGACGAGCAAGGGCTGACCGATCAGCTCTATATTCATCTTGCCCAGGCGCTAAACCGGTCTCTGTTCGGGATTGGGATTGATAACAGCCTGGCGGAGGAGATCCAGCGCCTTTATCCACGGCTGATGCGCACCACCCGCGATGCGCTCCTGGAACTGGAGAGTGCGTTTTCGCTCTCTTTTTCCGAAGAGGAGGCCAGTCTGGTGGCGGTGATATTTGGCGCCTGGCTGATGCAGGAAAATGACCTGCATGAAAAACAGGTGGTGCTGTTAACCGGGGCGGATAAAGCGAGCGAAGAGGCGATCGAGCAGCAACTTCGCGAACTGACCCTCCTGCCCTTAAACATTCGCTATGTGCCGTTACAGGCTTTTCAGAAGGAGGGCGCCCCCCGGGAAGCAGCCCTGGTAGTGACCCCCTACGCGACCGCCCTGCCGCTCTTCTCGCCGCCGCTCATCCACGCGGTAGAGACGTTGAATGCGCAGCAGCAGGAACATATTCGCGTGATGCTGGAGACTTAGCGCGCTGCCACGCGCGGTCGGAGCACCATGGCCGGCAGCGCCAGCAGCGCCATTACCCAGAAGACACCCTGACCGAGATGCTGATACAGGAAGCCAGCAAATACGGTCATGACCGCAATACTTCCCCCCATCGCCACCGCAGAATAGACCGCCTGTAGACGAATCACGTCGGCCCCTTCCCGTGAAGCGATGTAGCGCATCGCCGCCAGGTGGCAGACCGTGAAAGTGCCGCAGTGCAGGATCTGGGCGACAATGAGCCACGGCAACGCTGTCGTCCAGCCCATGATCCCCCAGCGGGCCAGGCCGCAAATGGCAGAGAGCAGCAGCAGGTCCCGGGCGCCGAAGCGGCGGAACAGCCTGTTGCTTAAGGCAAAGATAATCACTTCAGCCACCACGCCCAGCGACCAGAGATACCCCACCGCCGAGGCTGAATACCCTGCCCCCTGCCAGTAGATGGCGCTAAAGGCGTAATAGGCCGCGTGGGCCCCCTGTAGCAGGCAGACGCAAGCCAGGAACCGCCAGCTCTGGGTTACCAGCGCGCGCCAGGCTGGCCAGCCTGCGCTCTCCTGATGACGGCTTTCCCCCTGCGGCATTACCGACGGGCGTAAAAGTAGCCCAAGCAGCATCGAGAAAATACCGAGGGTTAACAGCGCCAGAATCGCCTGATAGTCATACAGGCTAACCAGTTTGCCCACCAGCGCAGAGCCAATGACAAAGGCGATCGATCCCCACAGGCGCACCCGACCATAATCCATGGTGATCTGTTTCTGCCAGGTGTTTGCCAGCGCATCGGTGAGGGGCACCAGCGGTGAGAAAAAGAGGTTAAAGCCAACCATCACCACCATTAACCACGCAAACTGCTGGCTGACCCAGAAGCCGCAGAGAAACACCAGGGTTAACAGCGCCAGGACGCGCACGGCGTTGATCAGAAGAGCGGGATCGCTCACGCGAGGGGCAATCAGCAAGCTACCGAGGAAGCGCGCCACCAGGCCTGCGCCCAGCAGTACACCAATGGTCTCGGGCGTCAGGCCTATGCCTTTAAGCCAGACGCTCCAGAAAGGAAGAAAAATACCGTAGCTAAAAAAGTAGGTGAAGTAGCTGAGCGCCAGCCAGCGTGTGGAATGCAAGACCATGAATCCCTCCCGTTATGGAGGCGATAGTCTGGCGAGAAAGGCGATACTGCGCAAGTCCATAAGCTGGCTAAGCATTAACTTTTATTTAACTTTTATCACCGGCCTTCCCTTCCTGCCCCGGCTATAGTTGCGCGGTGTCAGGAGTCACTCCTGAGTGAAAACGCGCGGGATCCGTTTTGAGAAGAGAAAATACGGGATCCAGATGAGCGCGCCGACAACGGGCGTGAGCGCATTGCGAATATCCATCGTATCCAGCGTGGCCCCGAACAGCCACACGCGTAAGGCGACAAAGTACAGCATATAGAGCAGGCCAAAAAGATAGTATGGAATAATCACCTTGCGAATATTTCGCTTCCTTTTGAAGAAGTACCAGCCCGTCAGGAAAGTCAGCACAACATCAATAACAATCAGCGCCACGCCGCCTATACCGAAAGGGGTGATTGCCATTCCTTGTCGCATAAAGCCCACAATGGACGAGATAAATTCCCAGGCATTGAAGGGGGAGATCAGCATATTGATGACTAACCCGGCCGCAGGAAGATAGAGCAGGCCGTTAATTTTCTTCTCATCCAGACTTTCACACTGATGACATAACCCCGACTCTTTATTGGCCGGTTGTTCCTGACATTCAATACATTGCATCGCGATATCCTTACCGAAATAGAGAATTCTACACAGCCAGCCTGTGACCCTGAAATTAAAATCACCCTAACGGCTGATTTATAGCGGGAAGGTCAATGGCAGGCGCCGATAATTTGTATTAGGGTTAAATTACGCCCCACCGAAAAGCGAGCTCATCATGAACGCACTTCGCTATTTAGATTTCGGTCAGTCACGTCCTCTGCTTCTTTTGATCGCCCGGATCGCTATCGTGCTGCTGTTTATTATTTTTGGTCTGCCGAAAATGACCGGGTTTGATGGCACCGTGCAATATATGGCGAAGCTGGGCGCCCCCATGCCGATGCTGGCGGCGATTATTGCGGTGGTGATGGAGATCCCGGCGGCTATTTTGATCGTGCTGGGTTTCTTTACCCGCCCTATCGCACTGCTGTTTGTCTTTTACACGCTGGGTACGGCAGTTATCGGCCATCCTTACTGGGATATGAGCGGCGACGCCGTCATGCCGAATATGATTAACTTTTATAAAAATATCAGTATTGCTGGGGCCTTTTTATTATTGGCCGTCACCGGGCCTGGCGCAATTTCTATTGACCGGCGCTAAGAACCTCCCTTTTTCGCCACCAAATAAAAAAGGCCGCTTGCGCGGCCTTTTCTCTTTCTGCGAAGCAGAATTATGCGTATACCGGGAAGCGTGCGCAGATTTCCAGAACTTTACCTTTAACGCGCTCGATAACCGCTTCGTCATTGATATTGTCCAGCACGTCACACATCCAGCCTGCCAGCTCTTTCACTTCCGCTTCTTTAAAGCCACGGCGAGTAACGGCCGGTGAACCGATACGGATACCGGAGGTCACGAACGGGCTCTTCGGATCGTTAGGTACGCTGTTTTTGTTTACGGTAATGTTGGCACGGCCCAGGGCAGCGTCAGCCTCTTTACCGGTCAGGTTTTTATCCACCAGATCCAGCAGGAACAGGTGGTTTTCAGTACCGCCAGACACCACTTTGTAGCCACGGTTCAGGAACACTTCCACCATCGCTTTAGCGTTTTTAGCAACCTGTTGCTGATACACTTTGAACTCTGGCTCCATCGCTTCTTTCAGCGCCACGGCTTTCGCTGCGATAACGTGCATCAGCGGGCCGCCCTGCGCGCTTGGGAAGACAGCAGAGTTCAGTTTTTTGTACAGATCTTCGTCGCCGCCCTTCGCCAGGATCAGGCCACCGCGTGGACCCGCCAGGGTTTTGTGAGTCGTGGTGGTGACAACGTGCGCATGTGGAACCGGGTTCGGGTAAACGCCCGCAGCAATCAGACCGGCAACGTGCGCCATATCCACAAACAGATATGCGCCGATGCTGTCCGCGATTTCGCGCATTTTAGCCCAGTCAACGATACCGGAATAGGCAGAGAAGCCGCCGATGATCATCTTCGGCTTGTGCTCTTTGGCCTGCTTCGCCATATCTTCGTAGTCAATTTTACCGGACTCATCAATACCGTAAGGAATGATGTTGTACAGTTTGCCCGAAAAGTTAACCGGAGAGCCATGAGTCAGGTGGCCACCCTGTGCCAGGTTCATACCCAGAACGGTATCGCCTGGCTGCAGCAGTGCGGTGTAAACCGCGAAGTTAGCCTGAGAACCGGAGTGCGGCTGGACGTTAGCGTAGTCGGCGCCAAACAGCTCTTTCGCGCGGTCGATTGCCAGCTGCTCAACGATATCCACGTACTCGCAACCGCCGTAGTAGCGCTTGCCCGGATAACCTTCAGCGTATTTGTTGGTCAGCTGAGAGCCCTGCGCCTGCATCACACGCGGGCTGGTGTAGTTTTCGGAGGCGATCAGTTCGATGTGCTCTTCCTGACGTACTTTTTCCTGCTCCATAGCCTGCCACAGTTCGGCATCATAATCGGCAATGTTCATTTCACGCTTTAACATCCGCATCTCCTGACTCAGCTAACAATAAAATTTTGACCTGAAAAAGGCAGTCCTGTTGGACAACGCGCAACAGTATAACTGATTAGTTCTGTGATAACAGGTCTTGACAAACGATTTTACGCAAACGTTTTCCTGCCCGCCACGCAAGGGTTTGACACATAAAGCGCAGACGGCAAGTAAGGGATTTCTTTTCAGGTTTGTGATGTGAATATTTCACGTTGCAAAGAACCATTTACAACGCAGGGTTATTTTTTATAAGATGTATTTAAAATACATCATTAGAGTTACAGAAAAGGAAGCAGCCATGCTCGACGCCCAAACCATCGCAACCGTGAAAGCCACTATTCCCCTGCTGGTTGAAACAGGTCCTAAACTTACCGCCCACTTTTACGACCGGATGTTCGCCCACAATCCCGAGCTCAAAGAAATTTTTAACATGAGCAACCAGCGTAACGGCGATCAGCGCGAAGCGCTGTTTAATGCGATTGCCGCCTATGCCAGCAACATCGATAACCTGGCGGCCCTACTGCCGGCAGTCGAGAAAATTGCGCAGAAGCACACCAGCTTCCAGATCAAGCCGGAGCAGTACAACATCGTGGGTACTCACCTGCTGGCCACCCTGGATGAGATGTTCAGCCCGGGTCAGGAGGTGCTGGATGCCTGGGGTAAAGCTTACGGCGTGCTGGCTAATGTCTTTATCAACCGTGAAGCGCAGATCTACAGCGAGCATGCCAGCAAAAAGGGTGGCTGGGAGGGCACTCGCGCCTTCCGTATCGTAGAGAAAACCCCGCGCAGCGCGCTGATTACCAGCTTCGAATTCGAACCGGTGGATGGTAAACCCGTAGCGGATTATCAGCCTGGCCAGTATCTGGCCGTGTGGCTGAAACCCGAAGGCTTCCCGCATCAGGAGATCCGCCAGTATTCCCTCACCCGCAAAGCCAATGCTAAGAGCTATCGTATCGCCGTGAAACGCGAAGAGGGTGGTCAGGTCTCAACCTGGCTGCATAACGAAGCGAAAGTAGGCGACGTGGTGCATCTGGCCGCGCCGGCGGGGGATTTCTTTATGGCCGTTGACACCGACACGCCGGTTACGCTGATTTCCGCAGGCGTGGGGCAAACCCCGATGCTGGCGATGCTGGATACTCTGGCGAAATCGCAGCACAGTGCGCCGGTAAACTGGTTCCATGCCGCCGAGAACGGTGATGTGCATGCGTTTGCCGATGAAGTACAGACTCTGGCCGCTCAGTTGCCGCACTTTACCGCATACACCTGGTACCGCCTGCCGACGGAGACCGATCGCACAGCAGCACGCTTTAATGCCGAAGGGTTGATGGATTTAGCCCAGCATAAAGGCCTATTTAACGCCCCGGAGATGCTGTTTTATGTCTGTGGCCCGGTAGCCTTTATGCAGTTCGCAGCTGCGCAGCTGGTCGAACTGGGGGTCAACAAAGAGAACATCCATTACGAATGTTTCGGCCCGCACAAGGTGCTGTAATGCAAAAAGCCCCCGGCAATTACCGGGGGCTTTTTTTATACAGATGAGTCAGCGTGATGCGGGTTTAGATCGCCGCGTCGTCCTCTTCACCCGTACGAATACGGATCACCCGCGCAACATCAAAGACAAAGATCTTTCCGTCGCCAATTTTACCGGTCTGAGCGGTGCGAATAATCGTATCCACGCAGGTGTCGACGATATCGTCGCTGACCACGATCTCAATTTTCACCTTCGGCAGAAAGTCCACCATATACTCTGCGCCACGATACAGCTCAGTATGGCCCTTCTGGCGACCAAAGCCTTTCACTTCAGTTACCGTCATCCCGGTGATGCCGACTTCCGCCAGCGCTTCACGCACATCGTCCAGTTTGAAAGGTTTAATAATCGCATCAATTTTTTTCATGGTGAGTCCTTGAAATCGTACCTGTCAGCAGCATCGTAATCGGTTGCTCACAGTATCATACCCGATGGATTTAGCGGTATTACTCTTTAAAGTCGTTTGCTTCCAGCTCATGGCGCGACAGCAATTTGTAAAACTCGGTGCGGTTGCGTCCAGCCATACGGGCCGCATGGGTCACGTTGCCTTTGGTAATTTGCAGCAGCTTACGCAGGTAGTTGAGTTCAAACTGATTACGCGCTTCCACAAAAGTGGGCAACGCGGTGTTCTCCCCTTCCAGCGCCTGCTCAACCAGCGCATCACTGATCACCGGCGAGGAGGTCAGCGCTACGCACTGCTCGATCACATTCACCAGCTGTCGCACGTTGCCCGGCCAGCCGGCGGTCATCAGCCGCTTCATGGCATCGGTTGAAAAGGCTCGCACAAAGGGTTTATGCCGCTCAGCCGACTGGCGCAGCAGCTGCGTCGCCAGCAGCGGGATATCTTCAGCACGCTCTGCCAGCGGCGGTATTTTCAAATTCACCACGTTAAGACGGTAGTAAAGATCTTCACGGAACTCTTTGCGCTCCATCGCTTTCGGCAGATCGCGATGGGTTGCAGAAATAATGCGGACATTGATGTCGATATCGCGGTTACTGCCCAGCGGACGTACTTTACGCTCCTGCAAGACGCGCAGGAGCTTCACCTGCAAAGGCGCGGGCATATCGCCGATCTCATCCAGAAATAGCGTGCCGCCCTCTGCGGCCTGGAACAGCCCTTCGCGGCTGCTCACGGCCCCGGTAAAGGCGCCACGGGCATGACCAAAGAGCTCAGACTCCAGTAACTGCTCAGGCAAGGCGCCGCAGTTGATGGCGATAAAGGCATTTTTACTACGCGGGCTGGCGTTGTGAATGGCCTGAGCAAGGATCTCTTTCCCGGTACCGCTCTGGCCGTTAATCAATACGCTGACGTCAGACTGAGCCACCATTCTCGCCTGCTCAAGCAGACGCAGCATAATGGGGCTGCGGGTCACAATCGCCTCGCGCCACTGGTCATCGCCGGACGAAGCGGTATGTTCCAGCGCATCGTCGATGGCTTTGTAGAGCGCATCTTTATCCACTGGCTTGGTGAGAAAACTGAACACCCCCTGCTGCGTGGCCGCCACGGCATCGGGAATCGATCCGTGGGCGGTAAGGATGATCACCGGCATGCCGGGCTGGACTCGCTGGATCTCGATAAAGAGCTGCATGCCATCCATCTCATCCATGCGCAGATCGCTAATCACCAGATCCACTTTTTCCCGTGCCAGCACCCGCAACCCTTCTTGTCCGCTTTCGACGGTCACGACGCTGTAGCCTTCACTCATCAGACGCATTCCCAGCAGCTTTAGCAGCCCAGGATCATCATCTACCAGTAAAAGGTGCGCAGGTTTACGGCTCATGGCTCACTTCCTCAGATTTTGGCATATCGCCCACCGGTTTTCGGGTGGAGAGTTGACGCTCAATATCGGTCAGGTTTTCCAGCTTGCGGGTAGTGGTCTCCAGCTCGCCACGCAAATATTGCTGCTGCTGGCGCAGTGTATCCAGCTCTTCGTCACTCGCTTGCTGAAGCTTACTGTAACGCGAACGCTCTTCGGCAAGCTGCAGCTGCTGCATCTGCCCGTCACGCCAGACCTGGAATAAGGGGCGTACCTGTGCCGGGATCTGTGGGCTCAGGGCATCAAGTCGGGTGGTATAGGCGCGGCGCTCCACAGGGCTGATTTTGGCATTTGCCAGCAGGATGCCGCGTTTAAAGGTTCCTTGCCAGCTATCATCCGCCCAGTTCCTTGCCTCTGCGCGGGCAACCGACGGTGCCAGGCGTTCGGCACAGTCCATGCTGCGCAGCCAGTAAAGAGGGTTAGTCTCGGTTTCGTGTCCCTGTAATCGCCAGATATTATTGCAGTCCGTGGAGAGGAAATCGGCCAGTTGATGTTCAGGCAGCTTCTCTTCCGGCTTATTGCTAATGGCGCTGGTCGGCGCATGGGTAACACAACCGCTTAGCAGCAGACCGGCAAGGCTGATACGTAGACATTTGCTGTTAAATACCGCGTTAATGGCGCGGGAAAAGATATGTGACATACTCACCAGGCATAGATTCATTTCATTGATTTTTCCGGCTTAAGCGGCAGTTCGATGCGAAAGCAAACATCGGTACGGTCGTCAGTAATTAGGTTTAGCTCTCCGTGCATGCGGCGAATGCAGTCGCGAGCGATGCTCAGACCCAGGCCGCTCCCCTTGACCGCCCCTTTGCGCTGATGGCTCCCCTGGTAGAAGGGCTCAAAGATCATCTCCTGCTCGTCATCAGGGATAGGGCTTCCAGTATTGGCGACATCAATACAGACCCGCGAACCCTGGGTAAAACTCCGAATATAAATGGTACCGGATTCAGTACCATAGTGCACCGCATTGGAATAAAGATTGTCCAGCACGCTCATCAGTAGCATTGGCTCGGCAACACAGGCTGACGCCTGCAGATCCATTTCGGTATGCATCATTTTAGCTCGCGCCGGCAAGCTATGGGCGGAGAGCACCATATCGACCAGCGGCGCAATCTCAACCCGCTCTAGCTCTGGCGCACCATCCGCCAGTTTACGGTTGTAATCAAGCAGTTGCTCAATCAATTTTTGCAGATTGCGGCTGCTGTCATCGAGAATATCCACTATCTCTTTTTGCTCGGGGGTGAGCGGCCCGGCAACCTGATCCGCCAACAATTCGGTGCCTTCACGCATGCTGGCCAGCGGTGTTTTCAATTCATGGGATATGTGACGCAGGAACTGGTGGCGTTGTGACTCAAGCCACGCCAGCCGTTCCGAGAGCCAGATGATACGCTGCCCCACCGAACGCAGCTCGCGCGGGCCGGTAAAGACCACGGTATTGCCCAGAGAGCGCCCTTCCCCCAGGCGGTTGATCATCCGCTCAATGCCTTTTACCGGGCCGATGATCATGCGGGTAAAGAGCAGCACCAGGATCAGGCTGACCAGGAACAGCACCAGCGCCTGCCAGCCGAAGAACTGCCCGCGTTCGGCGATCTCCTGCTGTAGCTGCTGGCCTCGAGAGAAGATCACTGAACGGGTAGCCTGTACCATCTCGGTATTGGCCGTGGCGAAGGCTTCCAGCCGGGAGGCGGCGTCGGCGTCCGGGCCGCTGTTATGGCATTGAAGCTGGGCAAGCGCGTTTAGATCCTGACGCAACGCCTGATAGAGTTTATCGTCCGGTAATACCCCGGCGTGGGCATCCAGCATTTCACTGTAGCGCTTGCGCTGATTCTGGTACACCCGTGCCAGCGTACGGTCATCCAGTACGCAGTATTGCCGGTAGCTGCGCTCCATCTCCAGTGCGGCATTGGTCATCGCCTCACTGCGACGGGCATCTATCAGCGTGGTTCGGTTAGTCAGCGCCGCCTGGGCGCTGAGCGCGTTCAGGCTTTGCCAGGCCTGCCATGCCAGCACCAGTAACGGCAGCAGGATCAGGATAAAGGCCATCATAACTAACTGTCGCAGGGAGCGAGGAAAAACAGGCCAGCGTTTCAACGCATTACTCTCAGCAAAATAGGGGGTGAGTGGGATGCTACTGACTACGCGCTTCAGATACAACAAAGCCGGGTAAAAACCCGGCGTTGTTGTGGAATGAGGCGGTGCCTAACTCGACGTTTCGCCCTGGGTCTGATAAAGCAAAGCAATTATCAGCAGTTGGACGGCAGGCACCTTGTTGTGCGTCATTCGAAGTTTATGTAGCGCGTCCCGAAGGGGCTGACATAAGAAGGTGAATGAGCCACTGGTTATAATTATGCAACACTCGTGCCAAAATGCAAATAAATTTATTATTTATATGATTTATAAGGGTTTAATGTATAAAAGACGTTAGTTTGCCACTGAATGATTTTCAGGCTAACTGTCGCCATTTAGCAACAGCTTAAAGTGCAATTACCCCACCCTATGAAAATCAATAATTTATGTGTCTCCATATAGAGACACCCGATTATTGCGCTTGTCGCAATTTCCCGACACTATCGCGTGTTCTCCATCACAAATAAAAAAGCCCGGCGTTTGCCGGGCCTTATTACTTGCCGGGGAATTAACCCAGCTGTTTACGCGCGTTGCGGAAGATACGCATCCATGGGCTGTCTTCGCCCCAGTTTTCCGGGTGCCAGGAGTTGCTGACGGTACGGAAGACGCGTTCCGGGTGCGGCATCATAATGGTCGCACGGCCGCTTTCGCTGGTGACCGCGGTAATACCATTGACTGAGCCGTTCGGGTTCGCCGGGTAGGTCTGGGTGACTTTGCCGAAGTTATCCACGAAGCGCAGCGCCACCAGCCCTTTACTTTCCAGCTGAGCGAGATGCGCCGCATCACGTACTTCTACCTGCCCTTCGCCGTGAGAGACGGCAATCGGCATCTGCGATCCTACCATCCCTTGCAGCAGCAGAGACGGGCTTTGGGTCACTTCAACCAGGCTGAAACGCGCTTCGAAGCGATCGGACTGGTTACGCACAAAGCGCGGCCAGGCCTCGCTACCTGGGATCAGCTCGCGCAGGTTAGACATCATCTGGCAGCCGTTACACACGCCCAGCGCCAGCGTCTGCGGACGATGGAAGAAGGTTTCGAACTCATCGCGCACGCGGCTGTTGAAGAGGATCGATTTCGCCCAGCCTTCACCCGCCCCCAGTACGTCACCGTAAGAGAAACCACCGCAGGCTACCAGCGCATGGAAATCTTCCAGACCCCTGCGTCCGCCAATCAGGTCGCTCATGTGCACATCGATGGCATCGAAGCCCGCACGGTGGAAGGCCGCTGCCATCTCAACGTGAGAGTTCACCCCCTGCTCACGCAGAACCGCCACTTTCGGGCGCGCGCCGGTCGCGATATAAGGCGCGGCGATATCCTCGTTGATATCGAAGGAGAGCTTCACATTCAGCCCTGGATCGTTATCGTTGGCCTTAGCCTCGTGTTCCTGATCGGCACATTCCGGGTTATCACGCAGGCGCTGCATCTGCCAGGTGGTCTCTGCCCACCACATACGCAGGGTGGTACGGCTTTCGCTGAACACCGCATGGCCGTCCGCTTCAATCACGAAGCGATCGCCCTGTACGGCTTTACCCAGATAGTGCACGCAATCTGCCAGGCCATGCTGAGCCAGCAGGGCCTCAACCGCGTCGCGATCGGCAGCACGCACCTGAATCACGGCGCCCAGCTCTTCATTGAACAGCGCGGCCAGACGATCCTCGCCCAGCGTCGCGATGTTGGCTTCCACGCCACAGTGACCGGTAAAGGCCATCTCTGCCAGAGTCACCAGCAGACCGCCGTCGGAACGGTCGTGATAAGCCAACAGTTTGCGCTGCGCCACCAGCGTCTGAATCGCGTCGTAGAAGCCTTTCAGCTGCGCCACGTCACGCACGTCGGCAGGCTTATCGCCCAGTTGACGGTAAACCTGCGCCAGCGCGGTTGCCCCGAGGGCGTTCTGGCCTTTGCCGAGATCGATCAGCAACAGGGCATTATCTTCGAGAGAGAGCTCAGGGGTAATGGTCTGACGCACATCTTCCACGCGGGCAAAGGCGGTAATCACCAGCGACAGCGGAGAGGTCATCTCGCGCTGTTCGTTACCTTCCTGCCAGCGGGTTTTCATCGACATGGAGTCTTTACCCACCGGAATGGTCAGCCCCAGCGCCGGACAGAGCTCTTCGCCCACGGCTTTCACCGCTTCGTACAGCCCGGCGTCTTCACCCGGATGACCCGCTGCGGCCATCCAGTTAGCAGAGAGTTTGATGCGTTTGATATCGCCAATGCGGGTAGCGGCGATGTTGGTCAACGCTTCACCCACGGCCAGACGAGCCGAAGCCCCGAAGTCCAGCAGTGCAACCGGCGCGCGCTCGCCCAATGCCATCGCTTCACCGTAGTAGCTATCGAGGCTGGCGGTGGTTACCGCGCAGTTGGCAACCGGGATCTGCCATGGCCCTACCATCTGGTCACGGGAGACCATTCCGGTCACGGTACGGTCGCCGATAGTTACCAGGAAAGTTTTTTCCGCCACGGTGGGCAGATGCAGAACGCGGTTTACCGCTTCTGCTATCGAGATGTCCTGACGTTCCAGCGCTTTGCCGGCCGCTTTACGAGTCTCGACATCGCGGGTCATCTTCGGCGTTTTGCCCAGCAGCACGTCCAGCGGCAGATCGATCGGCTGGTTGTCGAAATGGGTGTCATTCAGGCTGAGGTGCATCTCTTCGGTCGCTTCACCGATCACCGCATAAGGGGCACGTTCACGACGGCACAACTCATCGAACAGCGGCAGCTGGTCTGGCGAAACCGCCAGCACGTAACGCTCCTGCGATTCGTTACACCAGATTTCCAGCGGGCTCATGCCCGGTTCGTCGTTCAGGATGTCGCGCAGGTTGAAACGGCCACCGCGACCGCCATCGCTCACCAGCTCCGGCATAGCGTTGGAGAGACCGCCCGCCCCGACGTCGTGGATGAAGAGAATCGGGTTCGCATCGCCCAGCTGCCAGCAGCGGTCGATCACCTCCTGACAACGGCGCTCCATTTCCGGGTTATCACGCTGTACGGAGGCAAAATCGAGATCCGCATCAGACTGACCGGATGCCATGGACGAGGCCGCCCCGCCGCCCAGACCGATGTTCATCGCCGGGCCGCCCAGTACGATCAGCTTCGCACCGACGACGATCTCACCTTTCTGCACATGATCGGCGCGGATGTTGCCGATCCCGCCAGCCAGCATGATGGGTTTGTGGTAGCCGCGCAGCTCTTCGCCGTTGTGGCTCTCCACTTTCTCTTCGTAGGTACGGAAGTAACCGTTAAGCGCCGGACGACCAAATTCGTTGTTGAATGCCGCACCGCCCAGTGGGCCATCGGTCATAATATCCAACGCGGTGACAATACGTTCCGGCTTACCGAAATCTTCTTCCCAGGGCTGTTCAAAGCCCGGGATACGCAGGTTGGAAACGGAGAAGCCCACCAGACCCGCTTTGGGTTTTGCACCGCGACCGGTTGCCCCTTCGTCACGGATTTCACCGCCGGAGCCGGTCGCCGCACCCGGCCACGGCGAAATCGCCGTCGGGTGGTTATGCGTTTCTACTTTCATCAGGATATGCGCTGGCTCCTGATGGAAGTCATAGCGCCCTGCTTCGCGATCGGCGAAGAAGCGGCCCACCTCGGAACCCTCCATTACCGCGGCGTTGTCTTTATAGGCAGACAGCACGTGGTCAGGGGTTTGCTCCATGGTGTTTTTAATCATTTTGAACAGCGACTTCGGCTGCTGTTCGCCGTCAATCACCCAGTCGGCGTTGAAGATTTTGTGGCGGCAGTGTTCTGAGTTCGCCTGGGCGAACATATAGAGTTCGATATCGTTCGGGTTGCGATTCAGTTTAACGAACGCATCCTGCAGATAATCAATTTCATCTTCGGCCAGCGCCAGGCCGAGACGCAGGTTGGCGTCAATCAGCGCCTGACGGCCCTGCCCCAGCACATCCACGCTCTGCACGGGCGCCGGCTGATGATGGGCGAAGAGCTGCTCCGCGTCGTTTAACGCGCCAAAGACGCTCTCCATCATGCGGTCATGCAGTTCAGCGGCCACGGTCGCCCACTGGGCGTCGGTCAGCGTTGAGGCTTCAACGTAATAAGCCACGCCGCGCTCAAGGCGGTTAACCTGCGTCAGGCCACAGTTATGGGCGATGTCGGTTGCTTTAGAAGACCAGGGGGAGATGGTACCAGGGCGAGGGGTGACGAGCAGAAGTTTACCGGTTGGGGTATGGCTGCTCAGGCTCGGGCCATACTTCAGCAGGCGCTCAAGTCTCGCTCGCTCCTCTGCATCCAGAGGGGCATTCAGGTCAGCAAAATGGACATACTCAGCGTAAATATTGCTTACCGGAAGGTCGGCCGCCTGAAAACGTGCCAGCAGTTTGTTGATACGGAAGGCAGACAGTGCAGGCGAACCACGCAGAATTTCCATCATAAGTCTCTCGTCTTCGAAGCGCCGGAGGCGCTTACAGTGTGCGCAAGGGGGGAAAACGGGCGTCATTATAGAGAATCCTGAGCGCAGACGAAACCGTTTGCGTCGAAATAAAATCACAGCGGAAATTTAACAATAGGTGTTGCCGTTATCTGTAATAAGTTGCCAACTGGCTTAAGTTTACGCAAAATGCCGCTCAATCAATGGCAAACCGTACGTTTAACATGGCCACTGCAGACTGAGGCAAGCGCTGACGCAGAGAATTAACTAATTGAAAAAATTAAAGATTAATTATCTGCTCATCGGCATTGTTACCTTGCTGCTGGCAGCGGCCTTATGGCCTTCAATCCCCTGGTTCGGCAAAGCCGAAAACCGTATCGCCGCGATCCAGGCGCGGGGGGAGCTGCGCGTCAGTACCATTACCTCCCCGCTGACCTACAACGCCATCAACAATAAAGTGATTGGGCTGGACTACGAGCTGGCGCAACATTTTGCTGACTACCTGGGCGTGAAGCTAAAAGTAACCGTACGCCAGAACATTAGCCAGCTTTTCGACGACCTCGATAACGGCGATGCCGACCTGCTGGCCGCCGGTCTGGTTTACAACAGCGAGCGTAGCAAAAATTATCAGCCGGGCCCAACCTACTATTCCGTTTCGCAGCAGCTGGTCTACCGCGTGGGCAGCCTGCGCCCGCGTACCCTGGCAAATCTGACCGCTGAACAGCTGGTCATTGCGCCTGGCCACGTGGCAATCGAAGACTTACGCGTCCTGAAAGAGAAAAAATATCCTGACCTTAGCTGGACGGTCGATGAAAAGCTGGGCACGACGGCCCTGCTCGAACAGGTTAAAGACGGGAAGCTGCCCTATACCATCGCCGACTCGGTTGCCATCAGCCTCTTCCAGCGTGTACATCCTGAACTGGCCGTGGCGCTGGACGTGACCGACGAGCAGCCGGTGACCTGGTTCAGTAAACTTGATGACGATCAGACCCTCTCTGCCGCAATGCTCGATTTCTTCAGCGGCCTGAATGAAGATGGCACCCTGGCACGGCTGGAGGAGAAATACCTCGGTCATGGCGATGACTTTGATTATGTGGATACCCGCAGCTTCCTGCGGGCCGTCGACAACGTGTTACCGGATCTTCAGCCGCTGTTTGAGAAATACGCTCAGGAGATCGACTGGCGGTTGCTGGCCGCGATTTCATATCAGGAATCGCACTGGGATGCGCTGGCCACCTCGCCCACCGGCGTACGTGGATTGATGATGCTGACCAAGAATACCGCCCAGAGTCTCGGCCTTACCGACAGGACGGATGCGGAGCAGAGCATCAGCGGCGGGGCGCGCTATCTGCAGGACATGATGAGCAAAGTCCCGGAGACAGTACCGGAAGAGGAGCGGATCTGGTTTGCGCTGGCGGCGTATAACATGGGCTACGCCCATATGCTCGATGCCCGCGCCCTGACGGCCAAAACCAAAGGCAACCCGGACAGCTGGTCAGATGTGAAGCAGCGCCTGCCTCTCCTGAGCCAGAAACCCTGGTACAACAAGCTCACCTACGGGTATGCGCGCGGCCATGAGGCCTACGCCTACGTCGAAAACATTCGTAAATATCAGATAAGCCTGGTGGGTTATTTGATGGAGAAAGAGAAAGAGGCGGCGCAGGCGCGCCAGATGGCGGAAAACTATCCGGTGGTCGCCCCGGACGAACTTAACCACCCGGTAACTTCGATTCTGCCTTTTGTTGCTTTTTCTGCTGGCGACGCATTCGAAAAAAGTCACTCAGCATCGCCGAACAGGCTGGTGCAAGTACCCCACCGATGACATTAACCTGATGATTCATTCCCGGGTGTCCCAGCACGTTCATAAGAGAACCTGCGGCCCCGGTTTTTTCATCCTGCGCGCCGTACACCACGGTGCCAATGCGGCTGTGGACCATCGCACCTGAGCACATGACGCACGGCTCCAGGGTAACATAAAGCGTTGTCTCCAGCAGACGGTAGTTTTGCAGTACCAGCCCCCCCTGACGCAGCGCCATAATCTCTGCATGCGCGGTAGGATCGTGGCGGCCAATCGGGCGGTTCCACCCTTCGCCAATCACCTTATTGTTGTGTACCAGCACGGCACCCACGGGCACTTCGCCCTCATCCCAGGCGCGTTGAGCCAGCGAGAGCGCATGGCGCATCCAGTATTCATGATTAGGTTCAGGGTTAGACAACGACATGCACTCCAGTCTGTAAAGCGGGCGCATTATACACACAGCTTATGTATAACACTATTCCAGCTGCTGTAGCTCGCCCTGGGGAGTGACACGCCAGCGGTGCTGGCAGAAGTAGAGCAGCGGGTTATCTTGCTTACTGTCGCTGTAACCACTGTACAGGCGCAGCGGCGTACCGATTCTTTTCTCCAGTTGCGCCACCTTTTCATGGCCAAGACAGCGCATGGTGAGCACCCAACCGCCGTAGCGTCGCCCTGTCTGGGTGGCGATAAGGTTCACTTTCGGCAACCACGGCGTATCAAAATAGACGAGCTCCACCAACGGCTGTGGAGATCCGGTAATCAACCAAATATCGGCATCCGACGCATCAAGATAGGCGGTGAGCCTCTGCTGCACCACCGGAAAGGCGGTAACATGCTGGCGAAACCAGTCGGCAAAATCCTGACGCAGCTGTTGCAGTCGCGCCTCGCTGTGGCCAAATGTGCATCCCCACAGCAACAGACTCATGGGCCAGCGGGCTGCGCGCCCTTTTATCAGTAACGCGCAGCCGATGACCGGCAGGAGGGGCAATACGAGCAACGCATTCAGGGGTTGTCGGCGCAATAAATAACGCATAAACGTACCGAACATATCCTGTTGATGAAGCGTTCCATCCAGATCAAAAAAGACAACCCGACGCTCGTTATTAACCAAACCTCACTCCTCTGGATCGTTGAACCCTAACAGCCAGGTAAAGAGGAACCCGGCGATCACCGCTATTAAATAGCCTAACAGATAGAGCATGACTTTTCCGGTCACGATGGTTAATGCCAGCGGTAAACCGGAAATACCAAAGGTGATGACGGTCGCCACTTTCCAGAAACTGATCAGCGCCCCACCCACGGCACCGCCCAGGCAGGCACCGATAAATGGCTTACCGAGCGGCAGCGTGACGCCAAAAATGAGCGGTTCGCCGATGCCGAGTAAGCCCACCGGCAGAGCCCCTTTAATCACTTTTTTAAGGCGTGCATTGCGGGTTTTCATCAATACCGCAATCGCCGCCCCCACCTGCCCGACACCGGCCATCGACAGAATCGGCAGCAAGGCGTTAAAGCCGTGGGCCTGCACCAGCTCGACGTGGATGGGCACCAGCCCCTGATGCAGGCCAGTCAACACCAGCGGCAGGAAGGTTCCGGCCAACACCGCCCCTACCAGGAATCCCCCCCGGTCGATAGCCCAGGAGGCACCGTGCGCTATCGCATCGGAGATCCAGCCGCCGAGCGGTTGCAGGGCAATAATCGCAATACTGCCCGTAATGAGCGTCGTCAGCAGCGGGTTGAGGATCAGCTCCAGCGAGCCCGGCAGGGCATTGCGCAGCTTTTTCTCGACCCAACACATCAGCACGACCACCAGCAGCACGGCAATAACCCCGCCACGGCCAGGCTGGAGCGCCTCGCCAAACAGGCTTATTTGCGCCAGCTGTGGGCTGGAGAGGATCCCGGCCATAACCCCGCCCATAGCAAGCGAGCCGCCAAATACCTTGGCGGTATTGACCCCCACCAGAATGTTCATGATCGCGAAGACAGCACTGCCAAAGATGCCCAGGATCCCCAGCAGATTGGGGTACTGCGTAGCAAAATCACCGACAATATCCGGGCGCTTCAGGATATTAATGATCCCGGTGATCAGCCCGGAGGCGATAAACGCCGGAATCAGCGGAATAAAGACGTTTGCCAGCTGGCGCAGGGCATCGCTCATCGGTGCTTTATAGCGCGCCTTCACCTGAGCTTTGGTGCGCTCGGCGTCATCCACCGCTGCGCCCCCCATCACCGCGCGCATGGCATCCACGACTTGCGCAGCTTTGCCCGGCCCGACAATCAACTGGTGCTGCTCGCCCTGCTTCACATAGCCGCTGACGCCCGGCAGTTTCTTCAGATGCGGGAGATCGAGCCTGGACTCGTCTACTACCTCCACCCGCACGCGCGTCATGCAGTTTTCCAGACGCAGGATGTTTTTCTCTCCGCCAATCCCCTGCAGGATACCGCTGGCGAGCGCTGCCGTTTTTTCCATATCCGCCTCTTTAGTTTTCTAACGCCGCCCGTAAAAAACCACTGTGCTGGTCGAGTCGGGCACGCGCCGTCGTCGCATCCAGCCCGCTTAATATCATCAGAATGGCAGGCTTAACGTCATAATCGGTCTGCTGGAGCACCTTTTCGGCCTCTTCACGCGTGGTGCCGGTCGCTTCCACGACCATGCGGCAAGCCCTGTCGATAAGCTTCACGTTAGTGGCCTTCATATCCACCATCAGGTTCTGGTAAACCTTGCCGAACTTCACCATCGCGCCGGTAGAGATCATGTTCAGCACCAGTTTCTGCGCCGTGCCGGATTTAAGTCGCGTGGAGCCGGTCAGAGCTTCAGGCCCTACCACAGGCGAAATAGCGATATCCGCCACCTGGGCGATGGGGGATCCCGGATTACAGGAGATGGCCACCGTCGTGCAGCCGGTCTGTCTGGCATATGCCAGCCCACCCAGCACGTACGGCGTGCGCCCCGATGCCGCCAGCCCGACGACCAGATCCTGCGGTGTCAGGGCAATGTCGCGTAAATCGTCTTCACCGAGCTGCGGGCTGTCCTCCGCCCCTTCGACGGCTTTTAACAATGCCCCCGGCCCACCGGCTATCAGGCCGATCACCAGGCCGTGCGGTACGCCGAACGTAGGTGGACATTCAGAAGCATCCAGCACGCCCAGGCGACCACTGGTCCCCGCCCCCATGTAAATAATGCGGCCGCCCGATTTCAACGAAGTGGCCGCCGCATCGACCGCTTTCGCAACCTCGGGCAATGTCTCTTTCACTGCCTGCGCGACCAGCGTATCCTGTTGATTAAAACGGCTTACAAGGTCAAAAGTGGAGAGCGCATCCAGATCCATGGTTTGCGGGTTACGGGTTTCAGAAACAAGCGATCCTAGATTCATCTTTTGTGCCTCAAGAATTTTTAATTCATAATAATCGCACTATAATGGAATATAAAATTCATTCGGGCGAGCAATATTCGCAATTTGCAACAGCTATCACATTTCGCCAGGAGACCTCATGAACTGTTTAATCCGAATTCGCCAGCGATACGCTGGCTTTGCCCAGAGCGACAAAAAACTGGCGGATTTCCTGCTGTCTCAGCCCGACCATGCCCGGCATCTGAGTTCACAGCAGCTGGCCCAGGAGGCAGGCGTCAGCCAGTCGAGCGTGGTGAAATTTGCGCAGAAGATCGGCTTCAAAGGGTTTCCCGCGCTCAAACTGGCCATCAGCGAAGCGCTGGCCAGCCACCCTAACCCACAGTCGATGCCGGTACATAACCACATCCGTGGCGACGATCCGATGCGGCTGGTCGGTGAAAAACTGATCAAAGAAAAATTGGCGGCCATGCACGCTACCCTGGATGTGAATACTGAAGAGAAGTTGCTGGAGAGCGTGACCATGCTGCGCACGGCACGACGGGTGATCCTGACGGGTATTGGCGCGTCGGGGCTGGTAGCACGCAACTTTGGCTGGAAGCTGAATAAAATTGGCCTGACCGCTATCGTCGAGCAAGATATGCATGCTCTGCTGGCCACCGTTCAGGCTATGGAGCCCAGTGACGTGCTGCTGGCCATCTCCTATTCCGGCGAGCGCCGTGAAATCAACCTGGCAGCAGACGAAGCCCTGCGCGCGGGGGGGAAGATCCTCGCAATAACCGGTTTTACCCCTAACGCCCTACAGCAACGCGCCTCTCGCTGCCTGTATACCATTGCGGAAGAGCAAGCGACCCGGAGCGCGGCCATCTCTTCCACCAGCGCACAGATGCTGCTGACGGACCTGATGTTTATGGCGCTGGTGCAGCAAGATCTCGAACATGCGCCGGATCGTATTCGCCACAGCGAAGCGTTGGTTAAAAAACTGGTTTGAGTACGTAATGAGCGTATAATGCCCGCCCTGTTTGTGATGTTTCTGAGAATTACCTGATGGCGCTGTTAATTACCAAAAAATGTATCAATTGCGATATGTGCGAACCCGAATGTCCTAACGAGGCCATTTCCATGGGCGATAGCATTTATGAGATTAACAGCGACCGTTGCACCGAGTGTGTTGGCCATTACGAGACGCCGACCTGTCAGAAAGTGTGCCCAATCCCGAATACCATTCTCAAGGATCCGGCACACACTGAATCAGAAGAGCAGCTGTGGGATAAATTTGTACTGATGCACCACGCGGATAAGATCTAACTTTCAATAATGACCGTTGCGCAGGCGTAGTGGCGCTCATCCGCCAGCGTAACGTGCATATGCGCTACCCCCAGCTTCTCAGCCAGTTTTAACGCTTCTCCCCACAGACGCAGACGCGGCTTGCCCAGCTCATCGTTAAAAACTTCGAACTGATTGAAAGCCAGCCCGTTACGGATCCCCGTGCCGAATGCTTTCGCCGCCGCCTCTTTCACCGCAAAACGTTTAGCCAGAAAACGCACCGGCTGCTGGTGCGTCTCCCAGATGGCCCACTCGTTATTGCTAAGTACGCGACGGGCAAGGCGATCGCCACTACGGGCAATCACCGCTTCAATACGCGAAATCTCAACGATGTCCGTGCCTAAGCCAAGAATAGCCATTAGCGACGGGCTTCCAGCATCAGGCGTTTCATCTCTGCCACCGCCTCTTTCAGGCCGCTCATCACCGCACGGCCAATGATGGCGTGACCAATATTCAGCTCGTGCATCTCCGGAATGGCGGCGATGGCTTTCACGTTGTGGTAGGTAAGGCCATGACCGGCATTGACCTTCAGTCCGAGGCTTGCGGCGTAGGTCGCGGCTTTGGCGATGCGCTCAAGCTCTTTTGCCTGGGTTGCTTCGTCTTTGGCATCCGCATAGCAACCGGTGTGGATTTCGATGTAGGGCGCACCCACGTCTGCTGCGGCTTTGATTTGGGCCTCATCGGCATCAATAAACAGCGAGACCAGAATACCGGCATCTGCCAGACGTTTGCAGGCATCGCGCATTTTTTCCAGTTGGCCGGCAACGTCGAGGCCGCCTTCAGTGGTCACTTCCTGACGTTTTTCTGGTACCAGGCAGCAAAAATGAGGTTGCGTCTCAACGGCGATGTTCAGCATCTCTTCGGTCACCGCCATCTCGAGGTTCATGCGGGTATCCAGCGTTTGACGCAGCACCCGTACATCGCGATCGGTGATGTGACGGCGGTCCTCACGCAGGTGAACCGTAATGCCGTCGGCCCCCGCCTGCTCAGCAATAAACGCGGCCTGTACCGGGTCCGGATAGGCCGTGCCGCGCGCGTTACGCAGGGTGGCGATATGGTCAATATTGACGCCTAACAGTAATTCAGCCATGACAATCCTCGGTTTTCTCGTTGTTCATTTACGCTTGGGCATAAACTGCCTGAATAATTCGCGGCTCTTTAAGGGCTTGCCTCCAAGATACGGCTTCAGCGCAATACGGGTAAAGCGTTTTGCCGCCCGCAGTGTCTCTGCATCCGGAAATTCCCGCTCGGCTAACGCGCGCAGGTCACGCCCGGTAAAGGTACTATTATCAATCACAATACTGGCGATAAATCCTTTCTCTTCCCGGTAGCGGTAGGTCATGGTCTCTTCCACCGGATCGCCACTGCCTGCACAGTGAAGAAAATCAACGCCGTAACCCAGATGGCCAAGCAGCGCCAGTTCAAAACGGCGCAGGACGGGTTCAGGCGAGCCAGTTACCCCCGCCAGGGCCTGGATACAGTGCAGGTAGTCGAAGAAAAGTTCAGAGAAGCGAGTCTCATGCTCAAGCACGCGTGAGATGAGTTCGTTGACGTACAGGCCGCTATAAAGAGTGATACCAGAGAGGGGAAGTGCCAGGGAGACGGCTTCGGCGCTGCGCAGGGTTTTGACCTCCCCTCGCCCACCAAAGCGGACCAGCAGCGGTGTGAAAGGCTGTAAAGTTCCTTTCAGATTAGAACGTTTGGAACGTGCGCCTTTAGCCACAAGGCGCACGCGGCCCGACTCTTCCGTGAAGACGTCCAGTATCAGGCTGGTTTCGCTCCAGGGACGACTATGGAGAACGAAGGCACGCTGCCAACCTTCCATACTGTTCGTCGTCTTGCGTTACTGATCTTCGCCGTAACCGAGGCTGCGCAGTGCACGCTCATCATCGGCCCAGCCAGATTTCACCTTCACCCACAGCTCCAGGTGAACCGGTGCTTCGAACATCTCCTGCATATCTTTACGAGCTTCAATACCGATGGTTTTGATCTTGGCACCTTTGTTGCCAATCACCATTTTCTTCTGCCCTTCACGCTCCACGAGGATCAGGCCGTTGATATCATAGCCACCACGCTCGTTCGTCTGGAAACGTTCGATCTCGACGGTGACAGAGTACGGTAACTCCGCGCCAAGGAAACGCATCAGCTTTTCACGGATGATCTCAGAGGCCATAAAGCGCTGAGAACGATCGGTGATGTACTCTTCCGGGAAGTGATGGATCGCTTCCGGCAGATGTTTACGCACGATGCCCGCGATGGTATCCACATTCAGACCGGTCTCTGCAGACAGCGGTACGATATCGAGGAAGTTCATCTGGCTGCCCAGCCACTGCAGATGCGGCAGCAGATCGGCTTTTTCTTGCACGTTGTCAACTTTGTTGACCGCCAGGATCACCGGGGTTTTCCCATCACGCAGTTTATTGAGCACCATTTCGTCGTCAGGCGTCCAGCGGGTGCCTTCCACAACAAAAATCACCAGCTCAACGTCACCGATAGAGCTGCTCGCCGCCTTGTTCATCAGACGGTTGATCGCACGCTTCTCTTCCATGTGCAGGCCTGGGGTATCGACATAAATCGCCTGATACGCGCCTTCCGTATGGATACCGACGATGCGGTGACGCGTGGTTTGCGCCTTACGAGAGGTGATAGAAATCTTCTGCCCAAGCAGATTATTCAACAGGGTGGATTTGCCAACGTTTGGACGACCAACGATGGCAATAAATCCGCAATAGGTTTTCTCTTCGCTCATTCCAGCTCCAGCATTTTCAACGCCTGTTCGGCGGCAGCCTGTTCCGCCTTACGACGGCTAGAACCTGTGCCCACCACCGGTTCACTCAGGCCACTGACCTGGCAATGGATGGTAAATTCCTGATCGTGCGCTTCGCCACGGACCTGCACCACCAGATAAGATGGCAGCGGAAGGTGACGACCCTGCAGATATTCCTGCAGACGCGTTTTCGGATCTTTTTGTTTATCGCCTGGGCTAATTTCGTCCAGACGGGTCTGATACCAGTTCAGAATCAGTTGCTCGACGGTCTGAATATTGCTGTCGAGGAAAACGCCACCGATTAAGGCTTCGACCGTGTCCGCAAGAATGGACTCACGGCGGAAACCGCCACTTTTCAGTTCGCCCGGCCCCAGACGCAGGCACTCACCCAATTCGAACTCACGCGCAATTTCTGCCAGCGTGTTACCGCGAACCAGCGTTGCACGCATGCGGCTCATATCCCCTTCGTCCACACGTGGGAAACGGTGATAAAGCGCATTGGCAATAACGTAACTTAAAATGGAATCGCCCAAAAATTCGAGACGTTCGTTGTGTTTGCTGCTGGCACTGCGATGGGTTAATGCCTGTTGCAACAACTCCTGATGCTGAAAAGTGTAGCCCAGCTTCCGTTGAAGCCGATTAATTACGATGGGGTTCATGCGATACCAATAGAATGAATGCGTCAAAAATGCAGCACACGAAACCGACCTGAGAAAGCCAACGCGGTTTCGTGTGCCGTGGCACTGATTCAGCGCCAACCTTAAACTTCGGGGGAATATTCTATACACAACGACAGGGGTTGTCGTTAGTCTGGAGAGATTTATCGCTTAAATAATTCACATCGCCCTTAAGATAAAGGGCGATGTGTTCAGATATCACGAATTAATGGATCCCGCCGATACGATTTAGACGTACCCCGGTCGGCCATTCGCCTTCCTGCTTCTCGAAGCTCATCCAGATGGCGGTCGCTTTACCGACCAGATTCGCTTCCGGCACAAAGCCCCAGTAACGGCTGTCCGCAGAATTATCGCGGTTATCACCCATCATGAAGTATTGGCCCGGCGGCACAATCCAGGAAGCCAGCTGCTGACCGGACTGATGGTAGTACATCCCCAGTTGATCCTGCGCAATAGGCACCGTCAGAATACGGTGTGTGACGTCACCCAGCGTCTCTTTACGCTCAGTCAGGCGGATACCGTTCTCTTTGGTCTCGCCTTTTGGCATCTGGAAGAAACCGCTGGTAGCTTCACCGCCGTTACGACGGGCAAAGGTCTGCACGAAGTCACTCGGCTCTACGTTGGAGTAGGTAATGGGCAGCGCGCTTTCACAGGCCGTACCAGAACTGCAGCCAGGCTGTACCGTCACTTCTTTCGCAACTGGATCGTAAGAGACTTTATCGCCAGGCAGACCCACCGCACGTTTGATGTAATCCAGACGCGGATCGTCGGGGTATTTAAAGACCACGATATCGCCGCGTTTCGGATGACCGGTTTCGATCAACGTTTTTTGGTAGATAGGATCTTTAATGCCGTAGGCAAACTTCTCGACCAGGATGAAGTCACCAATCAGCAGCGTTGGCATCATCGAACCTGATGGGATCTGGAAAGGTTCATAAATAAATGAACGTACCACCAGAACAATCGCCAGTACCGGGAAGACCGAAGCCCCTGTCTCCAGCCAGCCCGGTTTCGGGCCGACTTTTTTCAGGGTCTTCGCATCAAGCCCGTCGCCAGTGGCTGCCTGCGCGGCAGCCTGACGTTCACGACGTTTCGGGGCGAAAATAAACTTATCCAGACACCACAATAGACCCGTCACCAGCGTCGCGATGACCAGGATCAGGGCAAACATGTTCGCCATGCCAACTCCTTAGGATTATTTGCCGTCTTTACCTACGTGCAGAATGGCGAGGAACGCTTCCTGCGGCAGCTCAACGTTACCAACCTGCTTCATACGTTTCTTACCGTCTTTCTGCTTCTGCAGCAGCTTTTTCTTACGGCTGACGTCACCGCCATAGCATTTTGCCAGAACGTTTTTACGCAACTGTTTCACGGTAGAACGCGCGATGATGTGGTTGCCAATGGCCGCCTGAATCGCGATATCAAATTGCTGACGCGGGATCAGCTCTTTCATCTTCTCAACCAGCTCACGCCCGCGGTATGGTGCGTTGTCGTTATGCGTGATCAGCGCCAGCGCATCGACACGCTCGCTGTTAATCAGCACATCTACACGTACCATGTTGGAAGCCTGGAAGCGTTTAAAGTTGTAATCCAGTGACGCGTAGCCACGGGACGTCGACTTCAGACGGTCGAAGAAGTCGAGTACCACTTCCGCCATCGGGATTTCGTAAGTCAGCGCCACCTGGTTACCGTGGTAAACCATGTTGGTCTGTACGCCGCGCTTCTCGATACAAAGGGTGATGACGTTGCCGAGGAACTCTTGCGGCAGCAGCATGTGACACTCTGCGATAGGCTCGCGCAGCTCAGAAATGTTGTTCAGCGGCGGCAGCTTGGACGGGCTATCGACGTAGATCACCTCTTTCGAGGTGGTTTCCACTTCGTAAACTACCGTCGGCGCGGTGGTGATCAGATCCAGATCGTACTCACGCTCCAGACGTTCCTGAATGATCTCCATGTGCAGCAGGCCGAGGAAGCCGCAGCGGAAGCCGAAGCCCAGCGCCGTGGAGCTTTCTGGCTCATAGAACAGAGAAGCATCGTTCAGGCTCAGTTTGCCAAGCGCGTCACGGAAGTTTTCATAATCATCAGAGCTGACCGGGAAGAGACCTGCATATACCTGTGGCTTCACTTTTTTAAAGCCAGGCAGTGCTTTATCAGCCGGATTACGGGCGCCCGTCAAGGTATCGCCAACCGGCGCACCGAGGATGTCTTTAATTGCACAGACCAGCCAGCCTACCTCGCCGCATTTCAGCTCGGTACGGTCAACCTGTTTCGGGGTGAAGATACCCAGGCGATCGGCGTTATAGACCTGACCGGTGCTCATAACCTTGATCTTTTCGCCTTTACGCATGGTGCCGTTTTTAATACGTACCAGCGAGACAACACCCAGATAGTTATCGAACCAGGAGTCAATGATCAGTGCCTGCAGCGGTGCATCCGGGTCGCCTTCAGGAGCAGGGATATCGCGGACCAGACGTTCCAGCACATCCGGAACACCTACGCCGGTCTTCGCGGAGCAGCGCACAGCATCGGTGGCATCAATGCCCACGATATCTTCAATCTCTTCCGCCACGCGTTCAGGATCGGCGGCAGGCAGGTCGATTTTGTTCAGTACCGGCACCACTTCCAGGTCCATTTCCATCGCGGTGTAGCAGTTCGCCAGGGTCTGGGCTTCTACGCCCTGCCCGGCATCTACCACCAGCAGCGCGCCTTCACAGGCCGCCAGCGAGCGGGAAACTTCATAGGAGAAGTCAACGTGGCCTGGGGTGTCGATAAAGTTAAGTTGATAAGTTTCACCGTCAGACGCTTTATAATCGAGCGTTACGCTCTGGGCTTTAATGGTGATACCGCGTTCGCGTTCCAGGTCCATGGAGTCCAGAACCTGGGCTGCCATTTCACGATCAGACAGGCCACCGCAAATCTGGATAATACGGTCAGACAGCGTCGACTTACCGTGGTCAATGTGAGCTATGATCGAAAAGTTACGTATGTTCTTCATATAGTTAAATAATTTTGCCTTACGAATTCCTGGAGGCCGCTGTTCTTAGCCTGACGTTTTTCAGTGCGAAAACGCAGCATTCTACACTACATCTTCGTCACCAGGAAATGCTCTTGAATTCAGGTATAGCGCTAAGTTTGAGGGTTTTGGTTTATAAGAATCAAACATAGATAAAGCCCGGTGTATTTACCGGGCCTCTGAGGATAGTGTTTCAACGCGCAGTTCGTCGGGTGGTAAGCCAACGCTGAGAATGGTTGGCTGCCAGTTATCGCGCACAGCAAGCCTGGGCGAAAGCCCCCGCGCCAGCAAAAAACCGCCTACGCCGCCAAGAGCGGCCCCGCACATGGCGGCAAGATCGGTGGCAAACAGGAGCTGGAAAAGACCACCCACGGCAAACAAGCCCACCAGCGGAGAGAGATAAACCAGCATCGCCGAGCCCAGCAGGCTCGCTTCGGCAATCCCCAACTCCACTTTTTGCCCTTTCACCAGCGGTTGCTCGCTAGGAACGGAAAGCGTGTGGGTAGTTTGCGGGCCCAGTTTATTCAGCACGCGGCTGCCGCATCCTGCGCGGGAGGCGCAGCTGCTGCAGGAGGCCTTAACGTCGCAACTCACCAGCGCGACGCCATTTTGCCATGATACGACCGTAGCCCACTCTTTAATCATTGTGCTGCCCTAAATTTGATACTGTCGGCGATACGCTTTGCAGTTTGCGGCGGAAGCTCACCCACGACCGTAATTTCGGCATTATCACGCACCGTCGTGCTCACTGTGCGACGACCGGTACGCAGCATCTGGTCGGCACTGATCGCGGTGGCGCGGTTGATATTCACCGAGAAGCTGAACAGACCATCCGAGTAGAGACGCGATTCAACCGGCGTATCAATCGTAGGAAGCTGGCGTTTGCTGCTGGAGATCTCGCTGAACCCTTGCGGGATCCAGGTCGGGGCCCAGTTAAAGTTAATGGTATCCCCTACCGGTACAGAGAGCAGCGGCGGCAGACTGGCTTTAGCAAGATTCTGCATGCTATTGCCGACCTGATCATCGACGCTAAAGGAGATCACGCGGAACTGTTCCAGCGTTTCACCATCGCGATCAAGTAGATCGACCCGCATCGGAAGCTTGGTTTCGGCATCCATCCAGACGATATAGCTGTAGCGCGTCCCGTCCCGGGCCACGACCCGGATGACTTCACATAACCGGTCTGCAATGCGCGTACGGCCAACGGAAATAAAGTCGTAGTAGGGGGCAAGACGCTTAAAGTCGGTATAAACCAGCGATGGCAGCGAATCGACGATGTAGTCGCCATTAAGGGTGAAAGGCTCAAGGCCCGGCTCAAAATAGCTGATTTCATTACCACGCTGCACAACTTCACGGCGCGGGCCATCCATCTGCAAGAGCTGAGCGAGAGGCTGTTTATCAAGACGGGCGTGGCGATAGCGTAACGACTCGACGCCCTGCTTATTGATACTGATAAAAGCCAGTTCATAGTTGAGTGACTGGCTAGCGAGGTTCATCTGCTGCAACAACGCCCCGGACGATACATCAGCCGAGGCGTTGACAGAGAAGAGCAAGCTACCCGCCATCAAAGACATGGCGCACCAAAGTTGCTTCATTACTGCGATTGCGTTCCTAAAGTTTGGTTTCCGGGCACTTGCACAGCGGCTTGCTGGGTTTGTGCCTGTTCAAACTGAAGCTGCTCTGAATGCAAACGACGTTGCAATTCATAGTCCTGCAACATCGCATTAATGCGACGACGCTGCTCCTGTACCTGCTGCTGCTGGCCAGCACCCGCCGACGCGTCGGAAGGAATACCCAGGCTAACCGGGCTGGCTTTGCCCATCATCGGCAGCGTGTTAAACACTGGCGCTTCAGGTTGCTGGTTGACTTCAGATTGGCTGTTATACTGCTGGACGCCAACAATAACCGCAAGCGACACGCAAGCTGCGACACCCATCTGGGTCAGTTGACTCGCCCACGGGCGCACTTTATTCCAGAATGGCATTTTTTGCCACAGGTGTGGTGCAGGCTGGGCTTCAGGGATCAGCGGAGTGGCCTGAGTAACAGGTTCGTTCTCTATCGCCGCCATTACGCGTGATGAGATATCGAAATGGAGGAGCTCGCTGGTATCGCCGCGCATAGAATCGCGAATAAGATGATAACTCTCCCAGGCTTTTTGCATCTCAGGAGAGCGAGAGAGCTCATTAAGCAGCTCATTGTCCAGCGTTTCACCATCCATTAAAGCGGAAAGTTGTTCTTTCTGCATGCCTAATACCTTTTCCAGTATCCCGCTATCGTCAACGCCTGATAAGCGGTTGAACTTTATTATCAATAGCTTCTCGCGCACGGAAAATACGTGAACGAACCGTACCAACCGGACAATCCATGATAGCGGCTATCTCTTCATAGCTCAGGCCATCAAGCTCCCGCAACGTAATTGCCATGCGTAAATCTTCCGGAAGCGACTCGATGGTACGAAAAACTATTTGTCTCAGTTCTTCTGACAACATTAAGTTCTCAGGGTTCGAAATTTCTTTCAACGCGCCGCCGCTTTCGAAGTTTTCTGCGTCTATCGCATCAACATCACTGGAAGGCGGACGACGGCCCTGAGCGACCAGGTAATTCTTTGCCGTATTGACAGCAATTCGGTACAGCCAGGTATAAAAAGCACTATCCCCCCGGAATGATTCCAGCGCGCGATAGGCCTTAATAAAAGATTCCTGTACGACATCAGGGACATCCCCTGAAGGTACATAGCGGGAAACCAGACTCGCCACCTTATGCTGGTAGCGCACCACCAGTAGGTTAAAAGCTTTCTGATCTCCCTTCTGGACCCGTTCAACCAGAATCTGGTCCGTTAACTGCTCGCTCATCCGAGGTAATGTCTCCCCAAACCTAAAATCCACGCGTTATCGAAACGCCACTCTAAACACTGCACTGTGAGCAAGCAGTTGTGTAGAGGGCTGTTTTCTTAAAAAGTTCCGTCACGCTTTTGTTTTTGTTAATCGCGCCGCAGACTGTTCGTTTTCTATCATTATAAGTCTGTTCACGATACGCACCCAGTTTCTGATAAGAAATGGCATTTCCGCCAGCAGAGTACCGCAACGCGGGCTTTATTTCACCACATAATCTGAAGCTAACGATCTGCTTCGCAAAATATTTCTCCCATTTTTGCCCCAGAGCGGCCCCCCAGGCTTGTTTAGTCATTGCAACACTCAGTAAAAAAAACGTGCGATTTCTCGCATTCGGGTGCTATGCTGGCCAGACACTGTTTAGTAAATTAAACAAAGATCATGAACACACTTCCAGAACTCTCTTGCGACGTCCTGATCGTCGGCAGTGGTGCAGCGGGCCTCTCTCTCGCCCTGCGGCTCGCCAAACACCAAAAAGTCATTGTCCTGAGTAAAGGACCGGTAAGCGAAGGGTCAACTTTCTACGCCCAGGGCGGTATCGCAGCCGTGTTTGACGAAACAGACAGCATAGCTTCACATGTTGAAGACACCCTGATTGCCGGGGCCGGAATTGTTGATAAACACGCCGCAGAATTTGTTGCCAGTAACGCACGCCACTGCGTCCAGTGGCTGATCGATCAGGGTGTTTTGTTTGATACCCACGTGCAGCCAAACGGGGAAGAGGGTTATCACCTGACGCGTGAAGGCGGTCATAGCCATCGCCGTATTCTGCATGCTGCCGACGCCACGGGTAAAGCGGTGGAAACCACCCTGGTGAGCCAGGCGTTGAGTCACCCAAATATCCAGGTGCTGGAGCGCAGCAACGCCGTAGATTTAATTGTCTCTGACAAAATCGGCTTGCCTGGCACGCGTCGGGTTGTCGGGGCCTGGGTCTGGAACCGTAATAAAGAGACGGTTGAAACCTGTCAGGCCAAAGCCGTTGTGCTGGCCACCGGCGGTGCGTCAAAAGTTTATCAGTACACCACTAACCCGGACATCTCCTCCGGAGATGGTATCGCCATGGCGTGGCGTGCAGGCTGCCGTGTGGCGAATCTGGAATTTAATCAGTTCCACCCGACAGCCCTCTTCCATCCGCAAGCTCGCAATTTTCTGCTAACAGAAGCCTTGCGCGGTGAAGGCGCACACCTGAAGCGGCCCGATGGCACACGCTTTATGCCCGACTTTGATCCGCGAGGCGAACTTGCCCCACGTGACATTGTTGCCCGCGCTATCGACCATGAGATGAAACGCCTGGGAGTGGACTGTATGTATCTGGACATCAGCCATAAGCCCGCCGAGTTTGTCCGTCAGCATTTCCCGACAATCTACGAAAAGCTGCTCGGATTAGGCATTGATCTCACCCGGGATCCGGTACCCGTAGTACCTGCCGCGCACTACACGTGCGGCGGCGTGATGGTGGATGATCATGGTCGTACCGATGTGGATGGGTTGTATGCGATTGGCGAAGTGAGTTACACCGGCCTGCACGGCGCAAACCGCATGGCCTCTAACTCTTTGCTGGAGTGTCTGGTGTACGGTTGGTCGGCGGCGGAAGATATCGTTAAGCGCATGCCCTATGCGCGCCATGCCAATACCCTGCCCGCCTGGGATGAGAGCCGGGTCGAAAATCCGGATGAACTGGTCGTGATCCAGCACAACTGGCATGAGTTGCGCCTGTTTATGTGGGATTACGTCGGTATCGTACGCACCAGCAAACGTCTGGAACGCGCCCTGCGTCGTATTACCATGTTGCAGCAAGAAATTGATGAGTACTATGCCCACTTCCGCGTCTCTAACAATTTGCTGGAGCTACGTAACCTGGTGCAGGTGGCAGAGCTGATTGTTCGCTGTGCGATGAAGCGTAAAGAGAGCCGCGGATTGCACTATACGCTGGATTATCCGGAGCAACTGGAACACTCCGGGCCGTCCGTGCTTTCGCCGCTGGCTCACATAAAGAGATAGAAAGGGTGGGTCAGCGCGGTGTAGTCTTCGGAATAGCGCTGGTCTGCCCCACGGATAACCATTCTGTCGCTGAAGCACTCTCCCTCTTTCGGCGACAAGGCCAGCAGCACCCGGTGCGGCAACCTGCCTTCGGTATCGGCGATATCGGTGCGCAGGCGCAGATGCCAGCCCATCTCTGTCGCCATATTTATGAAATGGCTGCCCGTGCTTTCCGGCAGCACGACACAGAAAAATCCCTCTTCCGAAATAAGCGCCGCGGCACAGGCAAGCAAGGCACTGTGGCTGAGTGAACCGGTATATCGCGCTTGTTCGCGCTGCGGCGTCGCACACTCGACGCCGGGTTCATAATAAGGCGGATTACTCACGATAAGATCATAACGTGCGGTTTGTTCTGGCGCCCAGCTAAGGACATCCGCACAATGAATAGTGATGCGCGAGGCCCAGGGCGATTCGGCCTGGTTTTCGCTCGCCTGCTCTGCTGCATCGGGATCCAGCTCGACGGCATCGACGGTCGTCGACTGCTCCGTTCGCTGCGCCAGCATAAGCGCCAGCAGGCCGCTCCCGGTGCCAATATCCAGAATACGTTTAGCGCCGGCTACCGGCGCCCAGGCGCCAAGCAGGATGCCATCGGTACCCACTTTCATTGCACAGCGATCGTGTGCAACGAAAAATTGTTTAAACGTAAATCCATCGCGGCGCAATTGCGCTTTGAGTTGAGACATGTCAGAGCAACCTTCTAAACGAAACTGAAGTAGCATAGGGGAAAGCGTAACGGTGGAAAAGGGATATCCACACAAACAGATGAAGATTGCAGCGGTAACGTCTATAATCAGCGCCCCACACAGAGGTAGAACATGACTGTAACGACTTTTTCCGAACTTGAACTCGATGAAAGCCTGCTCAATGCGCTTGAGAGCAAAGGCTTCACACGCCCGACCGCCATTCAGGCTGCGGCCATTCCGCCTGCACTGGAGGGCCGTGATGTGCTCGGTTCTGCGCCAACCGGCACGGGGAAAACAGCAGCATACTTGCTGCCGGTGTTGCAGCATCTGCTCGATTTCCCCCGTAAAAAATCAGGCCCACCGCGCATTTTAATCCTGACGCCGACCCGCGAACTGGCGACACAGGTTGCCGAACATGCGCGTGAACTGGCGGCGAATACCCATCTGGACATCGCCACTATCACCGGCGGCGTAGCCTATATGAACCACGCCGAAGTATTCAGCGAAAACCAGGATATTGTGGTTGCCACAACGGGCCGTCTGCTGCAGTACATCAAAGAAGAGAACTTCGACTGCCGCGCCGTTGAGACACTCATTCTGGACGAAGCTGACCGCATGCTGGACATGGGCTTCGCGCAAGATATCGAACATATCGCCGGTGAAACTCGCTGGCGTAAACAGACCCTGCTGTTCTCCGCAACGCTGGAAGGCGATGCCATCAAAGACTTTGCAGAGCGTCTGCTGGAAGATCCCGTAGAAGTGTCAGCCACGCCATCCACCCGTGAGCGCAAGAAAATTCATCAGTGGTATTACCGCGCCGATAACCTCGAGCACAAAGTGGAGTTGCTGAAGCACCTGCTCAAACAGGACGATGCGACCCGTACCATTGTGTTTGTACGCAAGCGTGAGCGTGTGCATGAGTTAGCTGAAATGCTGCGTAACGCCGGGATCAATAACTGTTATCTCGAAGGCGAGATGGCGCAGGTCAAGCGTACTGAAGGGATTAAGCGTTTGACCGATGGCCGCGTGAATGTCCTGGTCGCCACCGACGTTGCGGCGCGTGGTATCGATATCCCTGACGTGAGCCATGTCATCAACTTCGATATGCCACGTAGCGGCGATACCTACCTGCACCGCATTGGCCGTACGGGTCGTGCTGGCCGTAAAGGTATTGCGATTTCGTTGGTCGAGGCGCATGACTACCTGCTACTGCAGAAAATCGGCCGCTACGTCGAGGAGCCGCTGAAAGCGCGCGTTATCGATGAGCTTCGTCCGACCACGCGTGCACCGAGTGAGAAAATGACGGGTAAACCGTCCAAAAAAGCACTCGCGAAACGTGCAGAGAGAAAAGAGAAAGAAAAAGAGAAGCCGCGCGTCAAACAGCGCCACCGCGACACCAAAAACATTGGTAAGCGTCGTAAGCCAAGCAGTTCGGCGACCGAATCTAAAACTGAAGAGTAAAAAAAAGCCGGGTGTTAACCCGGCTTTTTATTTGCCTAGTAACTGAACCTTAGAGGCTTTCAGTAAAGGTACGCGCGATAACGTCGCGTTGCTGCTCTGGCGTCAGCGAGTTGAAACGTACTGCATAGCCGGATACGCGAATGGTCAGTTGTGGATATTTTTCCGGATGCTTAACGGCATCTTCCAGCGTTTCACGACGCAGCACGTTCACGTTCAGGTGCTGACCGCCTTCAACGCGCACTTCTGGTTTCACTTCCATAGGAATTTCGCGATATTCGATTTCGCCCAGTTTGCTAACCGGTACGATTTCGTCTTCAGCAAAACCCGCTTTTGCTGCAACACAGCGCGCTTCGCCTTTTTCGCTATCCAGCAGCCAGAATGAGTTCAACAGGTCATCGTTTGCTGCTTTAGTAATCTGAATACCCGTAATCATGTGGTGTCTCCCTTAGACTACATTAATTTGGTGTCTGCCCGGCTTCGGGCAATTGGTAAAACCATTGTTGCTTGTGTGTATATATATCACTCACCCACCCGTCATTTATTGATTTAAATCAACAGAAATGCCAACCACACAAACTGTGTGGTCTGATTTTGTTGTTTTAGATCAATTTAACGCCTTCACCGAATCAATTTATCGCGCAGATATTCAATATAAATTGAATGACTTAGCGGCAATTTCAGCGTCGAATTTTGCTCATCAGGATTTAACAGGTAAGCTTAGGCGATTGAGATTTGCAGGAGAGCGAAATGACGACATCCTTAACATGGCACGACGTACTGGCAGAAGAGAAACAACAACCCTATTTTGTTAATACCCTCAGTACTGTTGCCGCTGAACGGCAGGCCGGCCAGACGATTTACCCGCCACAGAAAGATGTTTTCAACGCTTTTCGCTATACCGAACTGAGCGATGTGAAGGTGGTTATCCTTGGGCAGGATCCCTATCACGGACCCGGACAAGCACACGGACTGGCCTTTTCCGTACGCCCTGGTATTGCTATCCCCCCTTCACTACTGAACATGTATAAAGAGCTTGAAGGGTCGATTCCCGGTTTTACCCGACCAAAACACGGTTATCTTGAAAGCTGGGCTCGCCAGGGGGTGTTGTTATTAAACACCGTGCTGACGGTACGTGCAGGCCAGGCGCATTCCCATGCCAGCCTCGGCTGGGAGACCTTTACGGACAAAGTGATCGGTCTGATTAACACGCATTGCGAAGGGGTGGTGTTTTTACTCTGGGGATCGCATGCGCAGAAGAAAGGGGCGATTATCGACCCGGAGCGTCATCATGTTCTTAAAGCGCCGCACCCTTCACCGCTATCAGCACATCGCGGTTTCTTTGGCTGTAATCACTTTATTCTGGCGAATGAGTGGCTGGAAAAACGCGGCGAGAAGCCTATTGACTGGATGCCAGTGTTACCGGCTGAAGGGGAGTAGTCTTGATTGTATGCCCGGTTAACCGGGCATACAGGTAACATCAATGCTTAGGCTTTATTCTGACGCCACCACTCTGCCAGCAGTACGCCGGTAGCCACGGAAACGTTCAGACTTTCAACATTGCCTGTTCCATCGATAGAGACACTCAGATCCGCACTGGACAGCGCAGCATCAGACAGACCATCTCGCTCCTGGCCTAATACCAGTACCATTTTACGTGGCAGCGTCGCTTTGAACAGCGGCGTACCAGCGTGGCTGGAGGTGGTTACGATAGCGTAACCCGCTTTGCGGAACTGCTCAAGGGCATCCAGAACGCTGTCACCCGTGATAGGCTGCACATGTTCCGCGCCGCCTTCCGCCGTGCGGATAGCCGCGCCAGATTCCAGCAGTGCGGCATCCTGCAGTAAAACACCTTTTACGCCAAAGTGAGCACAGCTGCGCATCATCGCACCGAGGTTATGCGGGTTACCCACGTCCTCCAGCGCCAACACACAGTCATCGGCTTCCGCCTCGCTTACCCACTGCTGCACGGTGGTACCGTTACGTTTTTTAATCAGGAAGCAAACGCCACCGTGGTGCTCAGTACCCGATGCTTTTGTCAGTTCGGCATCATCGACCACATGGTACGCCTTGCGATTGGCCGCCATCCAGCGCAATGCTTCTTTGAAGCGCGGCGTTACGCTCTGAATAAACCAGGCGCGAACAATACAGTCCGGACGGCTCTGGAACAGAGCCTGACATGCGTTTTCACCGTAGACGCGGGTCTCTTCAGCACGCTGACGGCGCAACACTTCCGGATCGATAAAGCTTTTTCCGCTAATACCGCCGTGATCGGTTTTAGCCGAGGTCTCTTCGCCCGGTGCACGGGATACGGTACGCCATGGCGATCCCCCGTCACGACCGGCATCGTCACGTTTACGGTCATCGCGTTTGCGGTCTTCACCGCGGTTGTTTCTTTCATCGCGGGCGGGGCGACGGCCACCGTCTGCACGAGATGGACCCGGACGTCCGCCGCCTTTTCCGGTACGCGGATTTGCGGTGCGTTTATCAGAGTCATCATCACTGCGGACATACATCACTTTGACCTTGCCGCTTTTGTTTTTCAGTTCGTCGTTCATGCTTTTCTCCACCAGCGCTGCGCGAAGCGCGCAGATTACCCGATGTATCCCCTCATAGCCATTATTTCGTATCAAAGCTTATGACTATTGTTCTTATTGAATAAAACGCATTGTCGTTTCAAACAGGGTCACTGATAATATGTAACATATTAGAAACACACCGGCCCTGGGCCGCTATGTTCCACTGCTATTCCTGAGGTTAGTTATGAATACCGTATGTGCCAACTGCCAGGCCCTTAATCGCATTCCGGAAGACCGAATTGATGATGTGGCTAAATGCGGACGTTGCGGTCATGAATTGTTCGATGGTGATGTCATCAACGCTACCGGTGCAACTCTGGATAAACTGCTGAAGGACGATCTGCCGGTGGTCGTGGATTTCTGGGCGCCATGGTGCGGTCCTTGCCGTAACTTTGCCCCTATCTTTGAAGATGTGGCTGAAGAGCGTAGCGGGAAGATGCGCTTTGTGAAAGTGAACACCGAAGCGGAGCGCGAACTGAGTGCTCGTTTCCGCATTCGCAGTATTCCCACCATTATGATTTTCAAGAATGGTGAAGTCATCGATATGCTGAACGGCGCGGTACCCAAAGCCCCCTTCGATAGCTGGTTGAACGAATCCCTCTGACATACCCGGGGCACACCGCTTGTGCCCCGCCCACTCCTCTGCGAAAATGGCGTTTTTTCTGCGCATCTCTCATGACTGATAACGCCGTATTGCAACTGCGTGCTGAACGCCTTGCCCGCGCAACGCGCCCTTTTCTCGCCCGTGGTAACCGCATCCGACGCTGCCAACACTGTTTGTTACCGCTGAAACAGTGTCTGTGCGCTACCCTGACGCCAAGCCATGCTACCAGCCGCTTTTGCCTGGTGATGTTCGATACAGAACCCATGAAACCCAGTAATACCGGGCGATTGATTGCCGATATCCTGCCAGATACCGTCGCGTTTCAATGGTCGCGCACCGAGCCGCCAGAGGCGCTACTAGAGCTGGTAGCCAGTGACGCTTATCAGCCGATGGTGGTGTTCCCCGCCTCTTATGCCGGCCCGGATCGCCAGGTGTTGACGACGCCGGCGACGGGAAAACCGCCGCTGTTCATCATGCTGGACGGTACCTGGACAGAAGCGCGCAAAATGTTTCGTAAAAGCCCTTATCTTGATGCGCTGCCGGTGATCTCTGTCGATCTCTCTCGCGTCTCAGACTACCGGCTACGCGAAGCGCATGCGGACGGCCAGTATTGTACCGCCGAGGTTGCCATTGCCTTGCTGGATCTGGCAGGCGATCGCCAGGCGGCTGGCGCATTAGGTCAGCATTTTTCCTGTTTTCGCGAACGTTATCTGGCCGGAAAAACCGTACATAAGGGAAGCGTCACAGCAGCCGAGTCAGAAAGCGTTTAAAATCATCAGGTCACTCGTACTCTCAGGAGACCTGAATGAGCCAGCGTGGGTTAGAAGCCTTACTCCGCCCCAAATCCATCGCCGTTATCGGCGCGTCAATGAAGCCCGAACGCGCTGGCTATCTGATGATGCGCAACCTGTTGGCTGGCGGCTTCAGCGGGCCTGTGCTGCCCGTTACCCCTGCCTGGAAGGCGGTGCAGGGGGTACTTGCCTGGCCGGATGTCGAAAGCTTACCTTATATCCCCGACCTGGCGGTGCTCTGCACGCACGCCCGGCGCAATCTGGATCTGCTGGAAGCGCTCGGCAAGAAAGGGTGTAAAACCTGCATCATCCTCTCCTCTCCTCCTGAACAGCACAACGACCTGCTGGCCTGCGCGGCACGTTATCAAATGCGTTTGCTTGGCCCAAACAGCCTCGGCCTGCTGGCTCCCTGGCAGGGTCTGAATGCCAGTTTTTCTCCGGTGCCCATTCGTAAAGGCAAGCTGGCATTTATTTCCCAGTCGGCAGCGGTTTCCAATACTATTCTCGACTGGGCTCAGCAACGTGAGATGGGCTTTTCGTATTTTATCGCGCTGGGTGATAGCCTCGACATCGACGTGGATGAGCTGCTCGATTTTTTGGCGAGAGACAGTAAAACCAGCGCTATCCTGCTCTATCTTGAACATCTGAGTGATGCGCGGCGGTTTGTCTCTGCGGCGCGTAGCGCGTCGCGCAATAAACCTATCCTGGTGATCAAAAGCGGACGTAGTCCGGCAGCCCAACGGTTATTGCACTCCCACTCCGGAATGGATCCGGCCTGGGATGCCGCCATTCAGCGCGCGGGTCTGTTACGCGTGCAGGACACGCATGAACTCTTCTCCGCCGTTGAAACGCTGAGCCATATGCGCCCGCTTCGTGGGGAGAGGCTGATGATTATCAGTAATGGCGCAGCCCCGGCCGCACTAGCCCTCGATGAGCTCTGGTTGCGTAATGGTAAACTCGCCACCCTTAGCGAAGAGACGTTACAACGACTGCGCGAGGCCTTGCCTGCAGGCGTTGAGCCGGGCAATCCGCTTGATCTCCGTGACGATGCCAGCAATCAGCACTATTTAACGGCCCTAAGCCTTCTGCTCGACAGTCAGGATTTCGATGCTCTGATGGTCATTCACTCGCCCAGTGCCGTGGCTCCGGGCAGCGAGAGCGCGCGGGCGCTGATTGATGGCATTAAAAATCATCAACGTGGCAAGTATGTCTCTGTACTGACCAACTGGTGTGGTGAATTTTCATCCCAGGAGGCACGCCGCCTTTTCAGTGAAGCAGGACTGCCGACCTACCGGACCCCCGAAGGGACTATCACCGCGTTTATGCATATGGTGGAGTACCGACGTAACCAGAAACAGTTGCGTGAAACCCCCGCGCTTCCCGGCAATCTGACCGCGAACACCAGCGGTGCCCGTAACCTGTTACAGCGGGCCATTGATGAGGGCGCGCGTGCGCTGGACACCCATGAGGTGCAACCGATACTTCAGGCGTACGGCCTGAATACTCTACCCACGTGGATTGCCAGCGATAGCGCTGAAGCCGTACATATCGCCGAGCAGATCGGCTATCCGGTCGCCCTTAAGCTGCGTTCTCCGGATATTCCCCATAAGTCTGAAGTTCAGGGCGTCATGCTCTATCTGCGCACAGCCGCAGAGGTTCAGCAGGCGGCCGATGCCATCATCGATCGCGTTAAAATGACCTGGCCCCGGGCACGCATCCATGGCCTGTTGGTACAAAGCATGGCCAACCGCGCCGGCGCGCAAGAGTTGAGGGTGGTCGTTGAGCACGATCCAGTATTTGGTCCGTTGATCATGCTTGGTGAAGGGGGCGTGGAATGGCATCCGGAGGAGCAGGCTGTGGTGGCTCTGCCGCCGCTGAACATGAACCTGGCACGATATCTGGTGATCCAGGCGATCAAGAGCAAAAAGATCCGCGGACGCAGTGCACTCCGACCTCTGGATATTGCCGGGCTGAGCCAATTCCTGGTGCAAGTCTCCAACCTGATCGTGGATACCCCAGAAATTCAGCGTCTGGATATTCATCCTCTGCTGGCATCAGGGAGTGAGATGACCGCTCTGGATGTCACCATGGATGTAGCAGCCTTCAGCGGCGATCGCGAAAGCCGGCTGGCTATTCGCCCTTACCCACAGCAGCTGGAAGAGTGGGTCGAGATGAAAAACGGTGAAAAATCGCTGTTCCGCCCTATCCTGCCGGAAGATGAACCACAGCTGCAGCGCTTTATCGCTCAGGTGACTAAAGAGGATCTCTACTATCGCTATTTCAGCGAAATCAATGAATTTACCCATGAAGATTTAGCTAACATGACGCAGATCGACTACGATCGGGAAATGGCGTTTGTTGCCGTTCGGCGAACCTCTGAAGGTGATGAGATACTCGGCGTAACGCGCGCCATTTCGGATCCTGATAACGTCGATGCCGAATTCGCCGTGCTGGTTCGCTCGGATCTGAAAGGATTAGGTCTTGGGCGGCGGCTGCTGGAGAAGCTCATTAGCTATACGCGCGATCACGGATTACTGCGCCTTAATGGTATTACTATGCCTAACAATAGGGGCATGATCGCCCTGGCGCGAAAACTTGGATTTACCATAGATGTGCAGCTTGAAGAAGGCATCGTGGGGCTAACGCTGCATCTGATGCAGCAGGGTAAACAAGAGTAAGGTACTGGAAATGTTGACCACTTTCGCGGGTACTAATGATATGATTGTCCGCTTCTGTTGTCTGCTTAGTACAGATAACCCTTCAATGAACAGAGAAGAAACGCACTGTGATGTTGTCAAAATTTAAGCGCAACAAACATCAACAACACCTTGCTCAACTACCGAAGATTTCTCAGTCAGTTGATGATGTCGAGTTCTTTTACGCTCCCGCCCATTTTCGGGAAACGCTTCTGGAAAAAATTGCCAGCGCGACGCAACGTATTTGCATCGTGGCGCTTTATCTTGAACAGGATGAAGGCGGCAGCGCTATATTACACGCAATTTATGAAGCAAAGCGCCAGCGTCCGGAACTGGACGTGCGTGTACTGGTCGACTGGCATCGGGCACAGCGCGGACGCATCGGCGATGCTGCCTCTAACACCAACGCTGACTGGTATTGCCGCATGGCCCAGCAGAATCCGGGCGTTGACGTTCCGGTTTACGGTGTCCCTGTAAACACCCGTGAAGCCCTGGGCGTACTGCATTTCAAAGGTTTCATCATTGATGACAGCGTGCTCTATAGCGGCGCCAGCCTGAATGACGTTTACCTGCATCAGCTTGATAAGTACCGTTACGATCGTTACCACCTGGTACGCAATGCGCGTATGGCGGACGTGATGTTTGAGTGGGTCGATCAGAACCTGGTACACGGCCGTGGCGTTAATCGCCTTGATGATCCCCATCGCCCTAAAAGCCCGGAAATCAAAAATGACATTCGCTTATTCCGTCAGGAGTTGCGTGATGCTGCATTCCATTTCCAGGGCGATGCCGATAACGACCAGCTCTCGGTTACACCGCTGGTCGGCCTTGGCAAATCGAGCCTGTTAAATAAAACCATCTTCCATTTGATGCCCTGTACAAACGAGAAACTGACGATTTGTACCCCCTACTTCAATTTGCCGGCAGTGTTGGTTCGTAGCATCATCCAGCTACTGCGCGATGGTAAAAAAGTGGAAATCATCGTTGGCGATAAAACGGCAAACGATTTTTATATCCCTGAAGATCAACCGTTTAAAATCATCGGTGCGCTGCCTTATCTCTACGAGATCAACCTGCGCCGCTTCCTGAGCCGCCTTCAGTATTATGTGAATACCGATCAGCTGATCGTGCGTCTGTGGAAGCACGAAGATAATAGCTATCACCTGAAGGGAATGTGGGTTGACGATGAATGGATGCTGCTGACGGGGAATAACCTTAACCCGCGCGCATGGCGACTTGATCTTGAGAATGCGATCCTGATCCACGATCCGCGTAAAGAGCTATCGGTACAGCGTGAACGCGAGCTGGATCTGATCCGCACGCACACCACCATAGTGAACCACTACCGCGATCTACAAAGTATCGCTGACTATCCGGTAAAAGTGCGTAAGCTGATACGCCGTTTACGCCGCATTCGTATTGATCGGCTTATCAGCCGTATTCTGTAATGCACCTGCCCCGTCATTGACGGGGCTTTTTTATGGAGGTTGCCGTGCGATATCTCCTTCTCCTGGGCTGTTGTCTACTGTGCGGCTGTAGCCACATGGCACAAGACAGCTGGGCGGGCCAGGATAAAGCCCAACACTTTCTGGCTTCCGCTGTGCTCTCTGCCGCCGGGAATGAATATGCCCGGCACCAGGGCTATAGCCGCGATCGCAGCGCAGCTTACGGACTGATGTTTTCGGTCAGTCTGGGGGCCAGCAAGGAATTTTGGGACAGCCGCCCGGCAGGAAGCGGCTGGAGCTGGAAGGATTTTGCCTGGGATATCGCCGGCGCAACCACCGGCTATACCCTATGGCAGCTGGCTGATCACTAAAGACGAATACCTTTGCCTTTACGGTGCAGCATTAAGGAGACGATGAACGCCAGCGCGCCCATGAGCGTGACGTACCAGAAAAAGATCGTCTCGCTACCTATCGATTTCAATGAAAGCGCCACATACTCGGCCGAGCCACCAAAAAGGGCATTGGCCACCGCATAAGACAACCCAACCCCAAGCGCACGCACCTGAGCTGGAAACATTTCGGCTTTAAGAATCCCACTGATCGAGGTGTAAAAGCTGGCGATAACAAGTGCCACCATCACCAGCGCGAAAGCGGCGTAGGGTGAGGAGACATGTTGTAATGCCGTCAGGATAGGCACGGTGCATAACGTCGACATTCCCCCGAATATAAGCATTGAACTACGGCGACCAATTTTATCCGACAGCGCGCCAATAACAGGCTGGATCAGCATAAAGACAAAAAGCGCCACGGTCATAACCATACTCGCCACATTAGCGTGCATACCCGTCGTATTGACCAGATACTTCTGCATATAGGTAGTGAAGGTATAGAAGGTGAGCGATCCCCCTGCCGTAAAACCGAGCACCATCAAAAATGCCTTTCGGTTGCGCCATAGCCCCTTGAATGAACCCGCCTCTTTCAGCGAGCGCACCTCTTTCTGTGACGTTTCATCCAGTTGACGGCGTAGCCACAGTGCCACTATTGCCAACACTGCACCCAGCGCAAAAGGTATGCGCCATCCCCATGCACGTAGGTCTTCATCGCTCAGCACCTGCTGCAGGATCACCACAGCCAGTATGGCTAACAGTTGACCGCCTATGAGCGTTACGTACTGGAAGGAAGCATAAAAACCTTTACGGCCTTCCACGGCGACTTCACTCATATAGGTCGCGCTCGTGCCATATTCACCGCCGACGGATAATCCCTGGAATAGACGAGCGAGCAGCAAAAGCGCCGGAGCCCAGGTGCCGATAACGGCATAGCCGGGCAGACACGCGATCACTAGCGATCCAAAGCACATCATGCAGACTGAAATCAGCATAGAGGTTTTACGCCCTTTACGATCGGCAATGCGGCCAAATAGCCAGCCACCGATAGGACGCATCAAAAATCCAGCTGCAAAAACGCCTGCTGTCTGCAGCAACTGGGTCGTGGTATTACCAGATGGAAAGAAAATATGAGCAAAATAGAGTGAACAGAATGAGTAGACGTAGAAGTCAAACCACTCCACCAGGTTACCTGAAGAGGCACCAACGATTGCCCAGATTCTGCGGCGGGTATCCTGCACCGCGCTCTGTTTATGATCCGTATCTGTACTGGCTACGGTTTCTGTCATTTTAAATCCCCTGTCTTACATTGCGGGCCATTGCACCCATACCAAGTAAAACCGCATTTAAAATGTAGCGTTAGGTAAAAAACTTGTTATTTTTATGTTTCATTAAATTTTGTGAGGCAAATCATAAAAAAGATAACCTCTGGTGATGTCTCCTAGCCCCATTTCTTTTGATGCTCTTGTTTTCGTTGCAGATAGTCCTCATCTGCGCGGATTTTATCCCACCACGTTTTAAAGATTTTGGCCGCTTCGGCCTTCACCGGATCGTGATCTAATGGCTTCACGTTACGATCTTCGTCATATTTTCTTCCTCCTTTATGGTTTGCATAGCGTCTGGCACGGGTATATCCCATCTGAATGAATTTACGGGCCATGTCCATGCCGACAAAGTCATTCTTCTCCCGATATTGCTCGAACAAAGCGTAAATTTCCTGGGCAGACGTCGTGGCAACTTCAGCATTTTTATAGCGCCAGTGGGGGAGGATTTCACTTTTATAAGGTTCAACCAATAACACCCCCTGCTCTCCTCGTCCGACCTGGTAGAGCTCCGGATGCTCGCGAAAGTTTATGTTGGCGAAATCTTGTTGGTAGTTAAAAGGAGGGTTCGGCAAAATAACCTCACTGCTGTGATTTATTTTATTATTTTAGCCAGAGAATAGTGAACGTGCCGTATGCGAATGCAAAGCAAAAAACCCCGCACCTTACGGTACGGGGTTTTTCTTAATTGATGCCTGGCAGTTCCCTACTCTCGCATGGGGAGACCCCACACTACCATCGGCGCTACGGCGTTTCACTTCTGAGTTCGGCATGGGGTCAGGTGGGACCACCGCGCTAA